>NZ_JAUFQN010000019.1 GCF_030409795.1 Flavobacterium paronense
GAAGTTTAACTGCTTGTAATTTAACCGTAACAAACAGTGCAATAGTAATTCTTCAAAGTGGAGATACCATAACTCTAAACGGAATTGTAGCGGTAGATTCTGGAAGTACACTTACTTTAAAAAACATGCCACTTTGCTTCAAAACACACCGCTACCAATACGGGAGCAATAAATGTGGAAAGAGATACTAATCCTTTAATGCGTCTAGATTATACACTATGGTCGTCTCTCCTTTGCGGGACACATTACAGGCTTTCTCTCCAGCTACACTAGCTACTCGTTTTTATACTTACAGTCCAATAACCGATTTATATACTGTCGTTGCTTCACCGTCCACAACCAATTTTTGATACTGCAACAGGTTATTTAATTCGGACTCCAAACACACATCCAGTAACTCCAACCATTTGGACAGGTACATTTACCGGAGTCCCAAATAATGGTGATATTGCTTTAACTGTTGACAATGCAACCTATAATGCAGTAGGAAAATCCTTATCCATCTAAAATTAATGCAGACGATTTTATTACAGCAAATGGATTAACAGAAGCATTGTATTTTTGGAGAAAAACAAACAATGCTACCACGGCTTCTTATGCAACTTATACCTTAGCTGTGGTGCAGGAACAGGTGCTAGTCCAGGTGATCCTCTTGCCTTAGTGCCAAATGGTATTATTCAAATCGGTCAGGTTTTATTGCCAAAGCAACATCTACAGCTTTAAATTTTACCAATGCTATGAGAGTATCAAATCCTAGCAATCAATTTTTTAAGACTACAGATTCAAATAGAAGCCGAATTTGGTTAGATTTAACTAATTCTTCTGGTATCTTTTCACAACTTTATTGCCTATATGACTGGCGCAACTGCTGGTGTTGATGCTACATTAGATGGAAAAGTACTAAGTGATGGGCAAACTTCATTAACTTCACTAATCAATAATCAATCTTTTTCTGTACAAGCAAAAGCATTGCCGTTTGAAAATACAGATAGTGTTTCCATTAGGATTTAAATCAGCTATTGCAGGTAGTTATTCGATAGCAATCAATAGCGTAGATGGTTTGTTTGAAAACCAAAATCAACCTATTTTCTTAAAAGATAATCTAAACCAATACTATCCATGATTTAAAAACCGGAAGTTATACTTTTAGCACAGAAGCCGGAGTATTCAATTCCCGTTTTGAAATCGTCTATCAAAACGCATCAACTTTAACCGCTACCCACTTTCTCACAAGATAACGTAGTAGTTTATAAACAAAATAAGCAGATCTTTATTAATACTGGCATTGCCATCATGTCCAAAGTAGAAATCTACGATATGAGTGGTAGGTTATTAATTTCTAAAGACGGAATCAATTCTTCAGAAGTTCATATGAACTCTGGTTTCAAATCAAGTTATCATAGTAAAAATTAGTACCGCTGATGGTATAATTGTATCTAAAAAAGTGTACAATAAAAAATAATCTACTACTATTTAAATCCTGCCTTGTTCCAAAAAACAAGACAGGATTTTTTATTTTAAATACCATTTCAATGCCGGAAACTGAATTTCAAGCAACGTTTGTTTTCTAAAAAATGGCAGATTGATGCTTTTGAAAATTATCAATATGTGCAGGAAAATTTCAAAACTATCGAACGTTTTTCAACATTGAATTTAACCGCGATTGGAATTTGACCACTTTGGAAGGCAATCAGAGTTTATTGATTATGGTTTGGATTTCATTTTGCCCGAAAAAGGAAAGCTAACGTATCAGTTTGAAAAGTTGGATTTCTCCAAAAGTTTCTCGGGAAACCGTCATATTCTCAATGGATTGTTCAAACTTAACAACTGGAATATTCTTCAAAACAGCAGTTATCTAAAAAGTGACGGAAACTTATTCTAATTCAACTTCATCAGAAAACAATTCACAAGTCCGTTATAACTTCAAAAGAATTGATTGGCAGCAGTCTGCGATTTGGAAAACAACAAAGAAAAAATAGTTGCAACACAGCAATTATCATCTTTAAGCCAACGATTTACACAGAATATGGCGCTTTTGTTGGACGAGGCGACAGCACTAAAGTCTTTGTAGAATTGGGTTATCTGCAACGTTTAAATGACAGTTTGCAAAACAGCTTTTTGCAAAAAGTCAACACCTCTCTCAATCGTATATATTTTGAAATCGAAATTAATGCAGACTAAGAAAAGCGATTTGTCTTTGTTTGTGAATTATAGAAACCTAAAATATGTTGATACTGCTCGAAAAAATGAACCTTCCTCTGAATTCCAGATTGTTATATAACGACAAATATTTTAAACCAATTAATGCTTGTAACCACGGCTTATGAAACTACTTCGGGAACGATGCCCAACAGGAATTTACTTATTTAGAAGTCGAACCAGGGCAAGGTGTTTATACACCTGGATTGACTACAACGGCAACGGAATACAGAATTGGAAGAATTTTGAAGTTGCTGCTTGTTCCCGATCAGGCGAAATACGTTCGCGTGTTTTACCGATCAGATTTTTGTTAAAACCATCAAAATAATTCTCTCAAGCCTTGACTTTAAATATGAGTCAATGGCAGAATTCAATTGGTTTCAAAAAAGTTTTGTCCCATTTTTATAACCAAACTTCTTTTTTAATCGAGCGAAAATAAACGGAACGGAGACAATTTCGATTTAAATCCGTTTTCAACTTCCAACGATAATTTATTGGGATTGAACACCAGCTTCAGAAATAGTTTGTTTTACAATCGAGGCAACAGAAGCATTCTGTAACCTATACATTCATCAATAACCGAATAAAAAATCTACTTTCTGTAGGTTCACAGGAAAATATAACAGCACGCACCAATTGCAATATGCACATTTGGTTGAAAAACCGTGGTTGTTTACTTTGGGCACTGAAACTTCAGAATCGGCTTTGACTTCTGAGAATTACAGCAGCAAAATTATAAGGTAAATGGCTATCAAATCGGCCCGAAGATTTCTTTATCTCTTTAATAAAAATGCGAGTTGGGATATTTTTTATGAATATCAAAATAAGAAAAATCAGATAGGCAATTCCGAAAAATTAGTACAAAACCGTTTCGGAACTTCGTTTTCATATGCTAGTGAAAAGAAAGTCACGATGAACGGAGAATTTTCTTTGTATCAAAATAAATTCGATGGCGATGCACAATCAGCTGTGGCATTTCAGATGTTGGAAGGATTACAACCCGGAAAAAATATGACCTGGCGATTGTTGTTGCAAAAAAATCTAACACAGTTTTTAGACATCAACATTAACTACCAAGGCAGAAAAACCGAAACAAGCCAAACAATACATACAGGAAATGTACAATTGAGAGCATATTTTTAAGCATATCATTTTTTTGTGTTAAAAAAAGTATTAATTTTAATTTCAACAAACAAAAATTTTAAAGTCATGAAGAAACTTATTTTATTATGCCTAGTATTTGTTTTCTCAAATACATTCTATGCCCAAACTGCAAAAGAAAAAGCAGCTAAAGCTAAAACCGAAAAGGCTGCAGCCAAAAAAGAAAAAGCAGCCGAAGCAAAAGCTAAAAAAGAAGCTGAGAAGGCTAAAAAAGAAGCCAAAAAGATGCGACAGCAGCAAAAAAGGAAGTAAAAGGCAAAGCAGTTAAACAGAAAAGAAAGCCAAAGATGCTCCAGAAAAAACGGCATCCAAAACAAAAAAAGACGGAACACCAGATAAAGCGTTTTAAAGAAGCAGCAAAAGACGCACCTAAACTTAAAAAAGACGGGACAGTAGACAAACGCTATAAAGACGCAACAAAAGAAGTCAAAACAACTAGTGCGTCAGCAACAGGCAAAGCTAAATCTGTAGAAGGAAAAACTAAAGCAACAACAAACAAAACAGCAGCAAAAGTTAAAAAAACAGCAGCTGAAGAAAAAGAAGATATGAAAGAAACGGCTACGTCAAAAGCAGCCGAAAAGAAAGTTAAGGATAAAGTAACCGGAACGTATAAAGGTAAAAAAGTGTTTACAGGTCCAAGAGGCGGTAAATATTACATCAATAAAAACGGCAATAAAACCTATATTGATAGAGACGGAGAAGAATAAACCCTTTAAGTTTCTTTAAAAAGCCAAACGCATTTTTCAATCATAGAAAAATGCGTTTTTTTTATTCGAAAAATATCACTTTTCAGAAATGTTCAAAAATGTTAAAATTTTAGCGAAAGAAAATTCTTAACTACCTTTGTTTTAGGGGTTTTTCAAAGATTTGAATTTTTTAAACTACTGAAAATCAGTAAATACAAAAACAACAATACGAACATAAAAACACTGTAAATGTTAAAAACTAGAGCGTATTGTGAATAAGTTTGGCTTTCTTTTTACGATTCATTTGACAATCTTTGTAACATACAGATTGTAAAAAAAATCACCAAAAAAATAAAAAGACAAATTCAAAATGGCTAACATCGAACCAATTTTACAAGAAAATAAAAATCGTTTTGTGATTTTCCCAATTAAACATCATGATATTTGGGATTGGTATAAAAAAATGGAAGCTAGTTTTTGGACTGCTGAAGAAATTGATTTGCACCAAGATTTGTCCGATTGGAATAATAAGTTAAACAGCGATGAAAAGTATTTCGTCAAACACATTTTGGCTTTCTTCGCTGCTTCTGACGGAATTGTAAATGAGAACTTGGCCGAGAATTTTGTGAATGAAGTGCAATATCCGGAAGCTAAGTTTTTCTACGGTTTCCAAATCATGATGGAAAACATTCACAGCGAAACTTACTCGCTTTTGATTGATACTTACGTAAAAGACGAAGCCGAAAAAGCACAGCTTTTCAATGCTTTAGAAGTTTTTCCGGCAATTAGAAAGAAAGCAGACTGGGCTTTAAAATGGATTGGTTCTGATTCGTTTGCCGAAAGATTAATCGCTTTTGCAGCCGTTGAAGGCATCTTTTTCTCAGGCGCATTTTGCTCAATTTACTGGTTGAAAAAACGCGGATTAATGCCGGGCTTGACCTTCTCAAACGAATTAATTTCCCGCGATGAAGGCGTTCACTGCGATTTTGCGGTGCATTTGCACAACCACCATTTGGTAAACAAAGTATCAAAATCCAGAATTACAGAAATCATTACCGATGCTTTAGATATTGAACGTGAGTTTATTACCGAGTCACTTCCTGTAAGTTTGATTGGAATGAACGCAACGTTGATGACCCAATACTTAGAATTTGTTGCCGATAGATTGTTAGTAGAATTAGGATGTAAAAGAGTGTATAACTCAACAATCCGTTTGATTTTATGGACATGATTTCATTACAAGGAAAAACCAATTTCTTTGAAAAACGAGTTGCCGAATACCAAAAAGCAGGTGTAATGAATACCGATTCAGAATCAGGAAAGATTAGTTTCGACGCTGATTTTTAATCTTACTTTGTTTCTGAATCATTCAAAATTTGAACCATTAAGAGATTAAGAAAATTAAGCCTTAATGAAACTTAATTTCTTAATGGTTTCAAAAAGATAAAACGGAAAGCTGGAAACAGCTCCTTAAAAAGAAACTGAACTTTTTAATAAATCAGTACAAAGCAAAACCTTAACAAATAACCAAAAGCAGCGAAGGGATTTTCTGTTTTTAAAAACTGACAAGCTTATGTATGTAGTAAAAAGAGACGGCCACAAAGAGCCGGTAATGTTCGACAAAATCACGGACAGAATTAAAAAATTATGTTACGGATTAAACGATTTGGTCGACGCTGTAAAAGTAACCATGCGTGTAATCGAAGGATTATATGACGGTGTAACTACTTCAGAACTTGACAACTTAGCAGCAGAAACTGCCGCTTCCATGACTATTGCACATCCGGATTATGCACAATTAGCAGCGCGTATCGCGATATCTAACTTGCATAAAAACACCAATAAATCCTTCTCGGAAACCATGAAAGAAATGTACTTTTATGTAAATCCAAGAACGAACCAAAAGCACCATTACTTTCTGATGAAGTGCACGAAGCGATTCAGGCAAACGCCGAATTTTAAATTCTCATATCATCTACAACCGTGATTTCAACTACGATTACTTTGGTTTCAAAACCTTAGAGCGTTCGTATTTGCTTAAAATCAATGGAAAAATTGTAGAGCGTCCACAGCATATGTTGATGCGTGTAGCGGTTGGAATTCACTTAAACGACTTAGAATCCGTAATTGAAACCTACGATTTGATGTCAAAAAAATTCTTTACGCATGCAACGCCAACCTTGTTCAACGCAGGAACACCAAAACCTCAAATGTCTTCTTGTTTTCTTTTAACAATGAAAGACGACAGCATCGATGGAATTTACGATACACTAAAACAAACAGCTAAAATCTCGCAATCAGCAGGTGGAATTGGATTATCAATCCACAACGTTCGTGCGACAGGTTCTTATATTCGTGGTACTAACGGAACTTCAAACGGAATTGTTCCGATGTTGAGAGTGTTCAATGACACGGCACGTTATGTAGATCAAGGCGGCGGAAAACGTAAAGGAAGTTTCGCTATTTATTTAGAAACTTGGCATGCTGATATTTTCGAATTTTTGGATTTGAAAAAGAATACAGGAAAAGAAGAAATGCGTGCAAGAGATTTATTCTTCGCCATGTGGACATCCGATTTATTCATGAAACGCGTGCAGGAAGATACGACTTGGACATTAATGTGTCCAAACGAATGTCCGGGATTATGTGATGTTTACGGAGATGAATTCGAAGCATTATATACTTCGTACGAAGCCCAAAACAAAGGAAGAAAAACGGTTAAAGCTCGTGAACTTTGGGAGAAAATCCTCGAATCACAAATCGAAACCGGAACACCATATATGTTGTACAAAGATGCAGCAAACCGTAAATCGAATCAAAAGAATTTGGGCGTTATTCGTTCGTCAAACCTTTGTACCGAAATCATGGAATACACTTCTGCAGACGAAATTGCAGTGTGTAATTTGGCCTCGATTTCGTTGCCAATGTTTGTAGAAAACGGCGAATTCAATCACCAATTGCTATATAACGTAACAAAACGTGTAACCAGAAACTTAAACAAAGTAATCGATAGAAATTACTATCCTGTAAAAGAAGCTGAAAACTCTAATATGCGTCACCGTCCGGTTGGTCTTGGCGTACAAGGTTTGGCCGATGCTTTCATTTTGTTGAGAATGCCTTTCACCAGTGATGAAGCTAAAAAATTAAATCAGGAAATTTTCGAAACCCTATATTTTGCTGCAGTTACGGCATCTATGGAAGAAGCCAAAACAGAAGGACCTTATTCTACTTTCAAAGGTTCGCCAATTTCAGAAGGAGAATTCCAACACAACCTTTGGAACATCAAAGACGAGGAATTATCTGGAAGATGGGATTGGGCAGCGTTAAGAAAAGAAGTGATGAAACACGGTGTGAGAAACTCCTTGTTAGTAGCACCAATGCCAACAGCTTCTACTTCACAAATTTTAGGAAACAACGAAGCATTCGAACCGTACACTTCTAACATTTACACACGTCGTGTATTGTCTGGAGAATTCATCGTGGTAAACAAACATTTATTGGAAGACCTAGTAAAACGAGGACTTTGGACCGAAGATTTGAAACAACAACTGATGCGCAATAACGGTTCTGTTCAGGATTTGGATATTCCACAAGACTTAAAAGAATTGTACAAAACCGTTTGGGAAATGTCAATGAAAGACATCATTGATATGTCGCGCCACAGAGGGTACTTCATTGACCAATCGCAATCGTTGAACTTGTTTATGCAGGATGCAAATTATGCCAAACTAACATCAATGCATTTCTACGCTTGGCAAAGTGGCTTGAAAACCGGAATGTACTATTTGAGAACCAAAGCAGCAGTTGACGCTATCAAGTTTACATTAAACAACGATAAAAAAGCAGAACCAACAGCACAAGTTCCGGAACCAGTAGCTGTTGAGGTTGTTGCGCCAAATGAAACAGGGGAAATGACTGCCGAAGATTTCAAAGCAATGGTAGATCAAGCAAGAAACGCTGGACCGGATGATTGCGAAATGTGTGGGTCGTAAAAAGAGAATAGAATAAGGAAAATAGAATATAGAGAAACAGCTATCGATTGATGGCTGTTTTTTAGTATTTTTAGGAGCTATTTACCGCTATCCGTTGCAATCTTTTTGCTTTGTCACCCTGAGCGCAGTCGAAGTGCTTTTGTTAAAGCAAAAAGGATTTCCACTACTATCGGGGCTAGAAAATAAAATTAACCAAAACTATTTCGGTTAATCAAATCAACGAATAACCAAATCAACATATAAACATTATGTCAAAAGAAAAAAAAGGAGTGTACACAGGAATCATCGAAAAGGACAAAGACGGCAATTATTTTTGCGGTGAATACCTTTTGGATTATAAATATACCGAAGCCAGTTTCAAACTCGGAGACGAAATCAATATCAAAACGGTAATTGCCAATCCGAGTGATAAAAGCTTTAACCAATACCCAAAAAAATCAAGAAATTTCTTTTTGGCCAACCAAAAGGAATAATAATTATGGAAGAAAACAACAAAAGGCAATTCACGGTTACGGAAGAAATTTTAGCTTCACATAGCCAACGATTTTTAAATTTATTGATGGATTATATTGCACAATTGTTCCTGTTTATAATTGCATTTACTATAGCGGTTGCAATAGCCGAGTCAAATGGCAACAAAAACTTCATGACTAATTTTGTAAAAAACGATATTGCACAATACACTTTTGTAACTTGTATCGCTTTGGTTTATTACAATCTTTTTGAAATTTTTTTTGCGCGAACAGTTGGAAAATTTATAACGCAAACCATAGTCGTAGACGAAAACGGAGAAAAACCAAATTACGAACGAATTTTGATGCGTACAATTTGTCGTTTAATACCATTTGAATCACTTTCTTTTTTAACAATACCGGCGCGAGGTTGGCACGATAGTATTTCAAAAACGTATGTGGTCAATAAGCATTTGTTAGACGAAAAAAAGAAACAATTTTATGCTTTGCAAAATTCATAAGCCATGATTACAATTCAAAGAACCACTTCTGATAATGCAGATTTTGGCAATCTTGTGATACAACTCGATGCCTATCTAAGAGTTCTTGATGGTGAAGATCATGCTTTTTATGCACAGTTCAATAAATCTAGTTTGCTTAAAAATGCTGTCATTTGTTATGAAAATGATAAAGCAGTTGGCATTGGGGCCTATAAGGAATTCGAACCCAAAGTAGCCGAAATCAAACGCATGTATACTTTACCTGAATATCGCGGAAAAGGAATAGCCAAAACTACTCTTAACGAATTAGAAGCCTGGGCAAAAGAAGAAAAGTATACAACAGCAATACTTGAAACGGGATTTATGCAGGTTGACGCTATTGGCTTGTATCAAAAATTAGGATATAAAGTGATTGAAAACTTCGGGCAATACAAAGGGGTGGAAAATAGTGTTTGTATGCAGAAAAAAATAAAATGAAAAGTAACAAAACAAACTATTGAAGCATTTACCTAAAATCAATCTTTTTTATTGGGCACTAATTATAAGTGCTAATACTTTAGGAGAAACTGCGGGGGATTTAATCTCACAAACGTTTAGTCTAGGCTATGGTGGCGGAACCCTTGCTTTGATTGTACTTTTTCTGGTTGCCTTGCTGATTTCTATTTATTCGGAAAATCAAAAATCACTTTTATATTGGACCGTAATAACGCTTGCAAGTACAGCCGGAACCACAATTTCCGACTATTTTACAAGGACATTATTTAGAGATAACTTTGGGTATACAGAGCAGCAAGGTTATTTATTTGGGACAATTTTGCTGATTTTCGCTTTAGGTTTAACGTTTATTATTTGGAAAACATACTCCAAATCCAACACAGTTGAAAGCGGTTTAAACAAAATAACCGAGTTTTTGTATTGGATAGCTATTTTAACTTCAAGTACTTTAGGAACAGCGTTCGGAGATTTACTAGCACACGACACACCATTAGGTTTTTCAGGAGGAACATTATTGTTATCCGCTCTACTTGCATTAGTAGTTGGGTTAGTGTATTTGACAAAAATATCTAGAGAATTTCTATATTGGACTGCAATTATCTTGACACATCCAATTGGAGCAACAATGGGAGATTATTTGACAAAACCGGAAGGAATGAATCTAGGAAACATAAAAGCAAGTTTGGTTTTAGTTGTTGTATTTATAATTGTAATTGCGATAGGGCAACTTACTAAAAAGAGACAAACAGACTAAAAAACTGTTGTCAGTATTTGTATAAAAAAATAATTTAAAATGTATATTTGAGTGTAATTCCTAACTCTCAAATTCCTAAATCCTTAATCAATATGACCTGGGAACAACTTTTATCACTAAAACGCCAAGGCGACACTAGCAAACGGTTACGCATCGAGCAAGACGACACACGTCTCGGCTTTGAAGTTGATTATGACCGAATCATCTTTTCGTCTGCATTCCGAAGTTTACAGGATAAAACACAGGTAATTCCTTTATCAAAAACTGATTTTGTGCATACACGTTTGACACACAGTCTCGAAGTTTCGGTAGTTGGTCGTTCTATAGGAAGATTAGTTGGAAAAAAAATACTTGAAAAATATCCGCATTTAAAAGAAGTCCATGGTTATCATATGAATGATTTTGGAGCGATAGTAGCGGCAGCATCTTTAGCGCACGATATCGGAAATCCGCCATTCGGGCATTCAGGGGAAAAAGCGATTGGCGAATATTTCTCCATCGGAAAAGGGCAGCAATACAAAGACCAATTAACCGATAAGCAATGGCAGGATTTAATCGATTTTGAAGGGAACGCCAATGGTTTTTCAGTGCTTTCCAGTTCTCGCCCCGGTATAGAAGGAAGTCTGCGTTTGACCTATGCGGTTTTGGGTGCGTTTATGAAATATCCAAAGGAAAGTCTACCCAAAAAACCAACCAAAAACATCTCGGATAAAAAATACGGTTTCTTTCAATCTGATAAGGATTTCTTCAATGAAGTGGCAGAAGAATTAGGAATGATTTCCAACAAAACCGGAAATGATATTGGTTTCGAGCGTCATCCTTTGGCTTTTTTAGTCGAAGCTGCCGATGATATTTGCTACACGATTATCGACTTTGAAGACGGAATAAATCTCGGTTTGGTTTCCGAAGATTTTGCGTTGGAATATTTAATCAAATTGGTAAAAGACACAATTGATACAGCAAAATATCAAACCTTAACAACAAAGGAAGACCGAATTAGTTATTTGCGCGCTTTGGCGATAGGAAATTTAATAAACGACGCAGTAAGAGTTTTTATCGAAAACGAAGAAGCCATTTTGCAAGGAAAATTCCATTTTGCCTTAACCGATAAAAGCAAGTACAAAGCACAAATGGACGACATCATCAAGTTGAGCGTAAAGAACATTTATCAAAGCCGCGAAGTCATTGAAAAAGAACTTTCGGGTTACCAAATCATCAATAATTTATTAGACAAATTCATCACAGCGTACAATAATAATCACGAAGGGAAAACCACAAATTACGATAAGTTATTATTGAAAATCCTGCCTGAAAAACATCATCTGGAAAAGGAAACTTTATACGAAAGATTACTTCATATTTGCCATTTCATCTCTATGCTGACCGATGGGAAAGCGGTATTGTATAACAAAATTGTGACGGCTTAATCTTCATCTTGCTCTTCTTCCTCAAGCAGTCCTGAGAAAAGTGAGCGTAAACCATCAACATCGATGTTGCAAAATTGCTGCAGTTCGTCAACGGTTCCGTGTTCTATAAAATAGTCAGGAACACCGCAAAGGAAGATTTCGTTAACGTAATCATTTTTTGCTGCAAATTCTAAAACAGCACTTCCAAAACCACCAGTTGTAACGCCATCTTCAACCGTAATAATGGTTGAGAATTTATCACATATTTTGTGCAGTTTCTTTTCGTCTAATGGTTTTACAAAACCAAAATGATAATGCGCAAAATGGCCTTCGTCTTCTATGCCGTTTAACGCCTGAGTTACATTATCGGCAATAGTTCCGGTTGATAGAATGGCAACATTTTTACCTTTTTTAAGTTTTTTAGATTTTCCGATTTCTATCTTTTGAAAATCAGCTGGGAATTTCCAATCAACATTTTTCCCTCTTCCACGCGGATACCGAATCGCTATCGGATTTTTTAAACCTAACGAAGCGGTGTATAGAATATTTTGCAATTCGGCTTCGTCTTTTGGTGCATAAATAAGCATATTCGGGATGCAGCGTAAATAGGCCAAATCAAAAACACCGTGATGTGTTGCGCCATCTTCGCCAACCAATCCGGCGCGGTCTAAACAGAAAATCACTGGTAAGTTTTGCAGTGCTACATCGTGAATCACTTGGTCGTAAGCACGTTGTAAAAACGTCGAATAAATATTGCAGAAAACCACCATGCCTTGCGTTGCCATTCCGGCAGAAAGTGTCACAGCGTGTTGTTCGGCAATGCCAACATCAATGGCTCTTTTTGGGAAAGCTTCCATCATAAATTTCATCGAACTTCCGCTTGGCATAGCTGGTGTAATTCCGATAATCTTCGGATTGTCTTTAGCTAATTCAACTAAAGTCAAACCAAAAACATCCTGAAATTTCGGAGGCAAATTTTCCTCTGATTTTTTATGAATTTCACCAGTCGCCGCATCAAATTTTCCTGGCGCATGGTATTTTACCTGATCGTCTTCGGCTTGTTGTAAGCCTTTGCCTTTCGTTGTTACGATGTGCAAAAACTTTGGACCTTTAACTTTTTTCAAACGCTCTAATTCCTTGATTAAACCATCAATATCATGACCGTCAATTGGCCCGGAATAATCAATGTTCAACGATTTAATTATATTGTTCTGCTTCGGATTTTTGCCTTCTTTAACGGCGGTTAAATAGTTTTTCAACGCGCCAACACTTGGGTCAATTCCGATAGCGTTGTCATTTAGAATAATCAACAAATTGGCATCCGTAACTCCAGCATGATTTAAACCTTCAAACGCCATTCCGCTTACAATCGAAGCATCGCCAATCACCGCAATATGATGTTTGTTTTCGCCTTTAAGCTGTGAAGCAATCGCCATTCCCAAAGCAGCTGAAATTGAAGTAGAAGAATGTCCAACACCAAAAGTATCGTAAACACTTTCACTACGTCTTGGAAAACCTGAAATTCCGCCTAACTGTCGATTAGTATTAAACTTTTTTCTTCGTTCGGTTAAGATTTTATGTCCGTATGCCTGATGACCAACATCCCAAACCAACAAATCATTTGGCGTATCAAAAACATAATGCAAGGCAATCGTTAACTCAACCACACCAAGGGAGGCACCAAGATGACCTTCTTTTACCGAAACGATATCGATAATAAACTCACGCAATTCTTTTGCCAGTTGAGGCAATTGCGAAAGATCTAATTTTCGTAAATCAGTTGGGCTGTCTATATGGGAAAGAAGTGTGCTTTTCATGGTCTTAAAAAGCAAATTTACGGTATTAATCTGAAATTATTTCTTTTCTGTTTTTGTAGAGTCTAAAAACTTTACCTGACTAACCATTCCAGATGTCATTTCATTTTTTTTAGTTTCAGGGACTACTTTGACATCTCCAGTTAAATGCTGAATAACTACTTTTTCTTTTGATGGTTTAATAAATTTGACCTGCTTAACAGGCGGTGGTGGAGGAAGAGGCGGCATTTTTACACCAGCCTTAACTAAGGAATCATACCTTTTCATATCAATTTTACCTAATGTCACATGTTCTTCATTAATAGTATCTTTTTTTGGAAGAATAACACCAGTAGTAGTGTAGGTAGAGTCGGTCACTTCAACTCCATCAATTTTTTGTTTATCCCCATTGGAGTTCTGGCAACTAAACAAGGTCGTCCCCATGCTGACTAACAATGCCAGCATGAATATTTTATGAAACTGAACCTGAGAAAATAAAACGTCTCGTGGAATCTGGATAATAACCGAATCTAATTGCTCCGTTTTAAATCGGCCACAAATTTTTTGACCCTGATTCCGTATAAAATACTCTTGAATCTCGGTAGCTTTCATATCGGAGAAATCAACAACACTTTTTACACAACTATTGCAAAACCTACCTGTTTGGTCGGGCGTCATTTTATCCCAATCTTCGTGACACGGTTTTGGAACAGTTATTTTATAGTTAGTTTCCATAAAGAATAAAGTTTGTGTTTACACAGATAACGATAATAGTACTAAAATAGTATTTTTGTTTTATGGAAAATCCTTTCACCGATGACTATTTTATGAAGAAAGCTTTGCAGGAAGCTGAACTCGCTTTTGAAAAAGGGGAAATTCCAGTCGGCGCCGTAATTGTAATCGACAATAAAATCATTGCCAGAACCCACAATCTTACCGAAATGCTGAATGATGTTACGGCTCATGCCGAAATGCAGGCTATTACTTCAGCTGCAAATTTCATAGGCGGGAAATACTTAAAAGGATGCACACTTTATGTAACTTTAGAACCATGTCAGATGTGTGCCGGAGCTTTGTATTGGAGCCAGATTTCAAAAATCGTTTTTGGTGCTTCGGATGAGCAAAGAGGTTACCAAAATTTAGGGACTTCAATTCACCCAAAAACTCAAGTAATTAAAGGTGTTTTAGCCAACGAATGCTCGGATTTAATGCTTCGCTTTTTTGCTTCCAAAAGAAAATAATTTTACAGGAAAAATATTCCCAAATAATATTTTTTGTATTGAATAATATTTTGATACTTTTAGCGTTATATAGCTAATTGAGGAAAATCACTCAAGGATAAGTTCTAACAAATAATTCTTTTACAACCATGAAAACCAACAAGATTTTCGGCTTGTTCGTTGCAATTTTTTTATTGCAATCCTGTACTAAAAAATCGGCTTCCGATTTTGATTCAGATTACGCTCTTTACAAAGACTACATTACAGGATTTTCATCAGGGTTCATCTCGGTCAATTCCGATTTCAGGGTGCAGTTGGCCTTCAACAAAAGCGATTGGAAACCTAATCAGGAATTAGACGAGGATTTATTTGATATTTCGCCAAGCGTAAGCGGAAAAGTAGTAGCGCTTTCCAGTAATACCATTGCGTTTATTCCAAAAGAAAAATTGGATCAAAATACGTTGTACCAAATCACCTTGCATCTTTCTGATATCACCAATAAAGTTCCGAAAGAATTAAAGGATTTCAAATTTTCAGTAAAAACAATCAAGCAAGATTTTATTGTGAATACACAGGATTTGCAATCTTACAGCAAGGATTGGTATTACTTAAATGGAACTCTAAAAACAGCTGATAATCTTAGTTTTGAAGAAGCCCAAAAAATTATTGAGGCAACACAAAACGATAAAGATTTAAAGATAAAATTTGACAAAGCGACCAGCACCAATACTGAATTTAAATTCATGATTGACAGTATTCAGCGTTTTGAAACCGATAGCAAAATAAAAATTGCATGGGATGGTGACGATGTGGATATCGACCAAAAAGGCAAAGCTGAAGTTTTAATTCCCGGTAAAAACCAATTTAAGGTACTAACTATTCAGGTTGGCGATACCAACAACCAATCGGTGTTGATTAACTTTTCTGATCCATTAAAAAAAGACCAGGATTTTAAAGGATTAGTGTCTATTGAAAACACAAGTAATCTGAAGTTTTCCACTATGGGAAATGTTTTAAAAGTGTTTTACGACAAAGATCCCGTTAAGTCAAAAGTGGATAATGGTGCTTCCAATCAATCGGTAGCTGTTGAGGCAGTTGTTGATACTACAGCTGTTACTGTTGACACCACAGCAACAGTTACAGATGAACCCGAAATTACTCAAGTAGCAGCTGCAATTGAACAATCATTTACGGGAAGTAAATTGGTTGAGGTTTTTCAGGGAATTGAAAGCATCGATGGTTATAAAATGAAAAACAACTATTCTGAAAAATTGATGTTTGACCAAATAAAACCAGGTGTGAAATTATTAAAAAGTGGGACGATATTGCCAAGTTCCAATAATTTAAAAATCAATTTTGAAGCGGCTAATCTAAATGCAGTTGATGTAAAAATCTACAAGATTTACAAAAATAATATCATGCAGTTTTTGCAGGATAATGAAATTAACGGCACACGAAATTTAAGACAAGTAAGTCAGGCTGTCGCCAAATCGACTATCGAACTAAAGCAGAATAATTTACTGGATTATACTAAATGGAATACCTATTCTTTGGATATTTCAAAAATCATAAAACCAGAACCAGGAGCCATTTATCGTGTCGAGTTCTCTTATAAAAAGAAATATTCTTTGTATAAATGCGAGACATCAACAGCAACTTCGGAAGATAACAGCGAGAGCGAAGATGCCGAAGAAGAAAACGAAGATGATGTTAATTATAGCGGCAACGACTATGATGACTATTATTATGAAAGAGATTATGATTGGAGAGAAAGTGAAGATCCATGCACCGATTATTATTACTACAACACCAAAATCGGAACCAATGTTCTTGCTACAGATTTAGGAGTAATTGCAAAAAGAGGAACAGATAAATCAGTTGTCATTGCAGTTAGCAATATCGTTTCCACAGATGCGATTTCCGGCGCTTGTGTTGATTTATACAATTTCCAACAACAAAAAATCGCCACTTCTTCTACTGATGGTGATGGAATGGCTTCCTTCCAATTAGAAAAACTAGCTTATTTCGCCATTGTGACCAAAGGTGACCAAAGCACTTATGTGAAATTAGATGACGAACTTTCATTGTCGGTTAGTAATTTTGATGTTTCGGGTGAAACGTTACAAAAAGGATTAAAAGGCTATTTGTATGGCGAACGCGGCGTTTGGCGTCCGGGGGATACGATGTATTTGTCTTTTATTCTGAATGACAATGCTAATAAATTGCCAGCATCGCATCCCGTAAAATTAAAACTGAATGACCCACATGGGAAAACAGTGTATCAATCGGTTCAAAAACTGAATGAACTTAATCATTACAAATTTGTAGTGCCAACTCAGGATAGCGCACCAACAGGAAATTGGGAAGCGGTTGTAAGTATTGGTGGTGCGCGTTTTTATAAAAGCATCAAGATTGAAACGATTAAACCAAATCGTTTAAAAATTAAAAACAGTTTCAACGAACCTATTCTTTCGGCAAGCAAAAACAATGTGAATAATATTCAGGTTTTATGGCTACATGGCGCCGTCGGCAAAGATTTAAAAACCGAAGTTCAGGCTAAATTCTTCCAGCAGTCAACTACTTTTAAAGGCTATGATAAATATACTTTTGATGATCCGACCAGAAGTTTTTCTACTGAAGAAGTCAATATTTTCTCCGGAAAAGTGGATGGAAACGGTCGTGCTTCCATTCCGATAAAACCGAATATTCAAGGCCAAGCTCCCGGAATGTTGCGAGCGGCATTCATCACAAAAGTTTATGAAAGCGGTGGTGATGTGAGCACAGATGTGGCTTCAACTACCTATTCTCCATACAAAAGTTATGTTGGAGTAAAATCGCCCGAACCAAACAAATACGGCATGATCGAAACTGGGAAGAACAACCGTTTTGATATTGTAACTGTCGGAGAAAACGGAAAACCAAAATCGGTTAAAAATTTAGAAGTCCGTGTTTATAAATTACAATCGCGTTGGTGGTGGGATGCTTCCAATGATGATTTATCGAATTATAACACGTCAAACTCGACGATTGCTTATAAAAATTTCGTTGTCAGTACTGATTTTTCAGGAAAAACCAACATCTCTTTCTCGGTAAGAAATGAAGAATGGGGGAATTATTTAATTCGGGTTTCCGACCCAATCGATGGTCATGCTACAGGAACAAAAGTATATATAGACGAACCTTATTGGTCAGCAGAGGCCAGAACCGGCACAGGCGAATCGGCCACAATGCTACGGTTTTCTACCGATAAAACTAACTATGCCGTTGGAGATAAAGCTAAAATATTCTTCCCGTCAAGCGAAGGCGGCAGAGCCTTGATTTCTATCGAAAACGGAACTAAAGTAGTGAAAACGCTTTGGGCTAAAACCAAAAAAGGAGAAACCACAGTTGAGCTGCCAATTACAGGTGAAATGGCTCCGAATGTCTATATCAATATTTCATTATTGCAACCACATGCTTCAACCAAAAACGATTCGCCAATCAGAATGTACGGCATTGTTCCGATTGAAGTGGTAGATAAAAACACAGTGCTTGAACCACAACTTACGATGCCTGATGTGCTTCGTCCGGAGCAAACAGTGAATGTAAAAGTTTCCGAAAAACACGGCAAGAAAATGACTTATACTATAGCAGTTGTCGATGAAGGATTGTTAGATTTAACACGTTTCAAAACCCCAAATGCCTGGGATAGTTTCTACACCCGTGAGGCTTTGGGTGTTCGAACCTGGGATATTTATGATGAGGTGATTGGCGCTTATGGCGGAAAAGTAAATCAGGTTTTCAGTATTGGTGGTGATGCAGAAGCTGGTGGCGGAAAAGCTAAAAAAGCGAATCGTTTCAAACCAGTTGTACTCTATTATGGTCCGTTTGAATTGGATAAAGGCGAAAGCAAAATCACTAAAATAACCTTACCAAAATACATTGGCTCAGTCCGAACTATGGTTGTTGCTGCTGATGCAGAAACCAGTGCCTACGGAATGGCAGAAAAAGCCACGCAGGTTAGAAGTCCGTTAATGGTTTTGGCTTCATTACCAAGAAAAATTTCTCCTTCCGAAAAAGTGACTATTCCGGTTACCTTGTTTGCAACAGAGAAAAACATCAAAAATGTAACACTTCAAATCAAATCAAATAGCGCCGTTAAAGTGGTTGGAAGTAGTACTCAAAAAGTAACTTTCACTGAGCCTGACGAGAAAATGGCTTACTTCAATTTAGAAGTGGGAAGTATTACAGGAATTGGTAAAATAGATATTATTGCGACTTCCGGAAAAGAAAAATCAACCTATTCGGTAGAAATTGATGTGACCAATCCGAATCCGGTGACCAATGCGTATTCCGATATTGTGATTGAACCAAACAGTTCCAAAACAATTACATGGAAAACCTTTGGCGTAACAGGAAGCAATAAAGCTGGCATAGAAGTATCATCGGTGCCAACAGTAGATTTCGGGCGACGATTGAATTATTTAATTCAGTATCCGCATGGTTGTGTGGAGCAAACTACTTCGGCTGTTTTCCCTCAATTGTATCTTACCGATATAATGGATTTAGATGCCGTTCGCAAACAAAATATTCAGCAAAATGTTACTATTGGCATCCAAAAATTAGGGAATTTCCAATTGCCAAATGGTGGTTTCTCTTATTGGCAGGGAATGACTGAAGCCGATGATTGGGGAAGTTCTTATGCTGGACATTTCCTGATTGAAGCTGAGAAAAAAGGGTACGTATTGCCTATAAGTTTCAAATCTAAATGGATTTCTTACCAAGGCAAAATGGCAAAACAATGGCGTTTCGAAAAACAATATTACAACGATATGGCACAGGCTTACCGATTGTATACACTAGCATTAGCAGGTTTCCCTGATTTAGCTTCAATGAACAGATTGCGAGAAACGGTTGGAATTTCTAATGAAAGTAAACTGCGATTAGCAGCGACTTATGCATTGATAAAGCAAAATGCGGCCGGAATGGCATTGTTGAGTAAATCCTTTATCGATGAGCAAAATTTCAACGATGATTATTACTACTATTACTATGGTTCAGCCGATAGAAATAGAGCCATGGCATTAGAAACTTTGATTTTATTGGGACAAAAACAGCAAGCATTTGCCATGGCAACTAAATTAGCCAAGAACATGTCAAGCGACAAATGGATGAGCACACAAACTACGGCTTATGGTTTGTATGCGATGTCAAAATTTGCTAAATCCAATGGCAGCAAAGGCGTTTCGGTTCAATATACTAATGGAGGAAAACCAGTAATTATCAATACAAACAAAACGGTTGCCCAAAGAAATTTGGTGGTGAAAAATGGCGGAAATGCGATTACAATTAAGAACAACAAAAATAACACACTTTTTGTTCGTGTCTTGAACAGCGGAATCTTACCAGTTGGAAGCGAAAAAGTGATATCCAATAATTTGTCTGCCAGCGTGGTTTTCAAAGACCGAAAAGGGAAAGCTATTTCGGTTACAAAAATCGCTCAGGGAACTGAATTCTATGCCGAAGTTACATTGACTAACCGCAAAAATGAATGGGTTGAAAATGTTGCCTTGTCACAAATTCTGCCTTCCGGATTTGAAATTGTAAACACACGTTATACTGATTTTGGTGATGCAACTAGCAATATTGCTGATTACATCGATATTCGTGATGACAGAGCCAATTATTATTTCGGTTTGAAAGCCAACGAAACTCGAAAATTCAAAATCTTGCTGAATGCTTCTTATTTGGGTAAATATTATTTACCTGGATTACAATGTGAGGCGATGTATGATAATGATTTCTTGGCAAGAACTAAAGGGCAATGGGTGGAAGTGGTAAAATAAATTTACACCTGACAGGTTTTTAAAACCTGTCAGGTGTTTAATTCCATAAACGTGAAAACAAAACTTAAAGCGTTTTTCCAACGCTTCTTCAATTATATCAAGCGCAACCCAAAGAAGTCTGCTATCGTAGCCATTTTGCTGATAGTATATTACTTTTCGTTACCGCGCACCCTTTTCGAAGAACCCTATTCCACCGTTATCGAAAGCAGCGATGGCGAGTTGTTAGCTGCCAAAATAGCCCGCGATGGGCAATGGCGTTTTCCTGCAAAAGACAGCGTTCCCGATAAGTTCAAAAAATGTATTGTTTATTTTGAAGACGAACATTTTTACTATCATCCCGGCTTTAATCCTGTGGCGATGTTCAAAGCATTTCAGCAAAACAGAAGCGCCGGAAAAGTAGTTCGTGGCGGAAGTACCTTAACACAACAGGTCATTCGGTTATCGCGCAAGAATAAAAAGCGAACTTACTTTGAAAAAGGAATTGAAATGATTTTGGCAACCCGATTGGAATTGCGTTATTCCAAAGAAAAAATCCTCGAATTATATGCAGCGCATGCCCCTTTTGGTGGAAATGTGGTTGGGTTAGAGATGGCTTCTTGGCGTTATTTCGGAGTGCAATCGCATCAATTGTCGTGGGCAGAAAGTGCGACTTTGGCAGTGTTGCCCAATGCACCGAGCTTGATTTATCCGGGAAAGAATCAAATCAAATTGCTCAGAAAACGCAATGGATTGCTGTTGAAATTATACAATGAAAAAATCATTGATAAGCTTACGTATCAATTGTCGATTACGGAACCTTTGCCGCAAAAACCCTATTTAGTTCCGCAGATCGCGCCTCATTTATTGCAGCGCGTAGCCAAAACCGATGAAGGCAAACGCATCAAAACTACGATTGATGTTTCATTACAAAATCGCGTGAACCAAATTGCCACTCAATATTATAATCAGTACAAACAAAACGAAGTGCATAATCTCGCTGTGATTGTTATCGATATTCAAAACCGAAATATCATCAGCTATGTTGGGAATTCGCCAACGGATAAAGATCACGACAAAGATGTTGATGTTATTGGTGCGCCAAGAAGTACAGGTAGTATTTTAAAGCCGCTTTTGTTTGCTTCGATGCTCGATGAAGGCGAGATTTTACCCAATACGTTGGTTGCAGATATTCCAACACAGATTTCAGGCTATACACCTGAGAATTTTAACCATTCTTTTGACGGAGCAGTTCCGGCTCAAAGAGCTTTATCGCGTTCGTTAAATATTCCGGCGGTGTTGATGTTGCAGGAACATGGCGTTAATAATTTTTATGAATTGTTGCAAAAATTCAAACTCAAAAATATAAATAAGCATCCTGATCATTATGGTTTGTCGCTGATTTTGGGTGGAGCCGAAAGCAATCTTTGGGATTTGTGCCGAACCTATGCAAATTTGTCGTCAACCATAAATTACTTCAATGCTTCCGATGGAAAATACAGAACCAAAGAGTTTACCGAACTCAATTATGTCAGCGGATTTGAGCAGGATTATGGCGAAGAAAGTTATCAGAAAACAATCTTGGGTGCAGGTTCAATTTTCCTGACCTATAATGCCATGAAAGAAGTGAATCGTCCAGAAGGCGATGAAGCTTGGAAGTTTTACGACTCTTCATTAGAACTAGCCTGGAAAACCGGAACAAGTTTTGGGAATCGCGATGCCTGGGCAATCGGTACCAATTCCCGTTATGTAGTTGGCGTTTGGGTTGGAAATGCCAACGGAGAAGGAAGGCCCGAGTTGACCGGAGTAGGAAGTGCAGCTCCAATTTTGTTTGATGTTTTCAATTTGCTTCCGCGAAAAAAATGGTTCCAAACGCCGTTAAACGATTTGCAATATGCTGATGTTTGTGCGTTGAGTGGTCATTTGGCACAGGATGATTGTACGAAAATCAGACAATTAGTTCCCAGAAAAGGAATGAAAACTTCGGTTTGCGCTTATCATAAGTTGGTGCATTTAGATAAGACAGAGCAATATCGCGTAAACAGCAGCTGTGAAAGTGTAGACAATATCGTTTCCAAAAAGTGGTTTGTCTTGCCGCCGGTTATGGAATGGTATTATAAAAGTCTGCATATAGATTACAAACCTTTACCTCCTTTTAGAGACGATTGCCAGCAAAACCAACAGGCATCCATGGATTTTATTTATCCGAAAACGAACAGTAAAATTTATCTAGTTAAGGATTTTAACAGCAAGATTCAGCCGGTGATTTTAAAAGTGGCGCACTCCAACAAAGAAGCGAAGTTGTATTGGTATGTTGATAATGTCTACAAAGGCACCACTCAAACCTTTCACGAAATGCAAATTGAAGCCGAAACGGGAATTCATTACATTACCGTGGAAGATGAATATGGGAATGATATTAGGAGGAAGATTGAGATTATAAAGGATTAGCCCTAGCCCGGATTGCAACGTAAATCCTTTTTAAGGATTGCCCTGAAGAACAGCGCAAGGGAAATACAATCCTTAAAAAGATTGCAGTGGAAAGCCGGAATAGCTTCAAAAAAACACAAAAAAACCGCCAATCTCACGAAAGGCGGTTTTTATTTATTGTTTGATTTCCTTTCCTTCACCATCGAAGAATTGGTACTCAAAATACGTGTAAGCGTCACGAGGTATGATTTTCACCCACTTTTTATGTTCAAAAAACCATTTTGAACGTAATGATGGAAAACCTTTGGTAAGGTATGCTGCCACAAAAGGATGCACATTAAGTGTCACTTTTTTATGGTCTTTAATTATTTTTTCAAGAGAAAAAGCAATCTTGTCAATAATCTGGATTGGCGCATCGATGTCGCTTGTCAAATTATTTGGATTTTCTTCCCTTGTTTCAATATTTACTTCTGGTCTTACCCGTTGTCGTGTAATTTGAACTAATCCAAATTTACTTGGCGGTAAGATTTTGTGTTTGGCTTTATCATCGCTCATTTCTTCTCTAAGGAAGTTGAACAACACTTGGCGATTGTCTGGATCTTTCATATCGATAAAATCGACTACGATGATTCCGCCCATATCTCGCAATCGTAATTGTCTTGCGATTTCTGCTGCTGCGATCATATTTACTTCCAAAGCAGTATCTTCTTGGTTGTTGGCTTTGTTAGAACGGTTTCCGCTATTCACGTCAATAACGTGTAGGGCTTCGGTGTGTTCTATAATTAAATAGGCACCTTTGCTCATAGAAACAGTTCGGCCAAAAGAAGTCTTTATTTGTCGCTCAATATGATATTTTTCAAACAATGGCGTGTCTTTCGATTGATAAAACTTAACAATTTTTTGTTTGTCCGGAGCTATTTCGGCTAAATAGTCCTTTGTTTCTTGGTACAACTCTTCATCATCAATTTGAATACTGGTAAAAGTATCGTTGAATACATCTCTAAGTATCGAAGAAGCTTTATTTAGCTCTCCCAACACTTTGGATGGATGATGTGCAGTTGGTAATTTTTTACTCATTGCAGTCCATCTATTCATTAAGTTCTGCAAATCTTTTTCTAACTCGGCTATGTTTTTGCCTTCGGCTACTGTTCGCACAATAACGCCAAAACCCCTTTGTTTGATAGATTGTACAAGTTTTTTAAGACGGTCTTTTTCTTCTTTCGATTCTATTTTTTGTGAAACAGAAACGCGATCCGAAAAAGGCACTAAAACTAAAAAGCGTCCGGCGAAGGAAAGCTCACAGCTTATTCTCGGACCTTTTGTAGAAATAGGTTCTTTTACTACTTGTACTAATATTGACTGATTGGCGTTCAGTATGTCTGCAACTGCACCATCTTTGTCAATTTCTTTCTCAAACTGGAAGTTTTTTAGGGAGAAATCTTTTAGTTTACCTGCGCTTACAAGTTTTATGAATTTCAGATAAGAAGCGAAACTTGGACCCAAATCGTGATAATGTAAAAAGGCATCTTTTTCGTAGCCTACATTTACAAAAGCAGCGTTCAATCCGGCAACGGGTTTCCTTATTTTGGCAATAAAAATATCGCCAACCTGGAAGTTGCTTGTTTCCTCTTCTTTGTGTAATTCAATTAGTTTTCCATCTTTTAATAAGGCAAAATCTACAGCGTCAGCACTAGATCTAATGATTAGTTCTTTATTCACTTTGTAAATTTTTATCCAAACTATTAGTTTGCAGTTTACGGTTTACAGTTTACAGTTTTTCAACTCATAACTCATAACTCATAACTCATAACTGAATTGTAAGGATGGATTAAACATTTTAAACAGGTATTGTTTACCCGGTGAAGTTAGATTGTTAGAGTATTAGATTCTTAGATTATTAGATAAAAGCTCTAATTTTCTAAGTCGTCTAAGTCGTCTAAAAGGTCTAATCTTCCATTTCAATGAACGTTTTCTAAAAAAAGAAAAGTAGTTTAAAACTACTTTTTCTTTTTGTGTCGGTTAGCTCTCGCACGTTTTTTACGTTTGTGCGTTGCTACCTTATGTCTCTTTCTTTTTTTACCACTTGGCATAGTGAAGATTTTTGGTGATTAATAAATAAATTTATACTGCTACTTCAGTATTAGTTTTTATTGCTTCTACAAATACTTTTGCAGGTTTGAATGCAGGTATATTGTGAGCAGGTATTTTAATGGTTGTATTTTTAGAAATGTTTCTACCAGTTTTTTCAGCTCTAGTTTTGATAATAAAACTACCAAAACCTCTTAAATAAACATTGTCTCCAGTTTCTAAAGAAGTTTTTACTTCTTCCATAAACGCTTCAACTACTGCTTGAACATCTCCTTTTTCAAGTCCTTTTCTTTCTGAAATCTTTGCTACGATATCTGCTTTCGTCATTTTCTTTCGTATTTAATATTAATTATGTGATTTTTTTGAGGTTGCAAATATATGAATAATAAAAACAATATTTCAAGCATAATCTATTAAAATTTAATAACATAAAGATTTATTTTTGCTAACCATAATTTAACTATGAAATTCTCTAAAGCACTTATCCAATGGTATTTACAAAACAAACGTGATTTGCCTTGGCGAAATGACACAAATCCATACACCATTTGGCTTTCGGAAATCATGCTGCAACAAACACGTGTGGCACAAGGATTACCTTATTTTTTACGTTTTACGGCCGCCTTTCCTACGTTTTTTGATTTGGCAAAAGCCGATGAGGAAGAAGTGTTAAAATTGTGGCAGGGTTTGGGCTATTATTCCAGAGCCCGAAATTTGCATAAAACAGCCAAGCAAATTGCTTTTGAGTTTAATGGGGAATTCCCAAAGTCGTATGGCGAATTATTAAAACTAAAAGGAATTGGCGAATACACTGCGGCCGCAATCGCCTCTTTTGCTTATAATGAAAGTGTTCCTGTTGTTGATGGGAATGTTTTTAGAGTGCTCTCTCGGTATTTTGATGTGGAAACCGATATAGCTTCGACCGGAGCCAAAAAAGAATTCACCCAATTAGCAGCCGAAGTATTGCCAAAAGGACAAGCTAATTTATTCAACCAGGCCATAATGGAATTCGGTGCTTTGCAATGTGTGCCCAAAAATCCAGATTGCGGCATTTGCGTTTTTAATGACAGTTGTTTGGGGTTGCAGCAAAAGAAAGTGGCACAGCTTCCGGTGAAATCTAAAAAGATAAAAGTGACGAATCGTTTTTTTAATTATTTGGTTTTTTCGGATGAGAATGACAAAACTATTATCAACAAAAGAACCCAAAAAGGCATTTGGCACAATCTGTATGAGTTTCCAGTACTTGAAACGGAAATGGCAGAAAGTGACATCGCTGTTTTGGACTTAATTCAAAATCAAAGTTTTGTAGATAATCCAATTCAGGAAATTCAATTATACAATTCCGAAACTATTGTTCACAAACTTTCACACCAACATTTAGCAATAAAATTCTGGAAAGTAAAGGTAGAAGGAACGCTTGACAACGGAATGGATTGTGAATCAGCTTCTAAATTCCCTTTTCCTATTGTGATTTATAATTTTATTTCGAACCAATGGTTTTAATTTTCAAAAAATGTAGTAAATTTGAAAGAACTAAATTTAGTTGAAAAATGAATGGTACCTTAAATAAAGTAATGTTAATTGGTCATCTTGGTGACGACGTAAAGATGCATTATTTTGATGGCGGAAATTGTATCGGCCGTTTTCCATTAGCTACCAATGAAGTGTATATCAACAAACAAACCAACGAAAAAATCACCTCTACCGAATGGCATAATTTAGTAGTTAGAAATAAGGCTGCTGAAATTTGTGAAAAGTATTTGTCAAAAGGAGATAAAATATTTGTTGAAGGCAGAATAAAATCGCGCCAATGGCAAGCCGAAGACGGGACAACAAAATACACAACCGAAATACAAGTGACCGAATTTACATTTTTGACTACCAAAAAAGAGGTTGACGGACTAAAAACTACGCAAAATTTAGAACCAAAAGGAACTAATTTTGAAGCGCCAAATCCGGCAGCACCCGAAAACGATTTACCGTTCTGATATTGTTTAACTAATCTCTACTTCATTGGACCCAGAGCCCAGTACTACTATTTTCGCAACTATAGATACCAATTTACTTTTTGGAATTATAGCCATTACATTTCTTTTATTTTGTTCAGCCATGGTTTCTGCTGCAGAAGTGGCGCTTTTTTCGCTTACACAGCAAGACTTAAATACCTTATCGGAAGAAGATACTTCAAAAGCTAACTTAATTTCGAAATTACTACAACGACCAAAGAAACTTTTGGCAACCATTTTGGTAGCTAATAATTTTAGTCATATAGGCGTTGTGATAATTTTCTCTTTTGTGGGGAACAATATATTTTCAGGAATAGCATCACCAATTCTAAAGTTTCTTGTTGAAGTTTTACTGATAACCTTTCTTATTCTTTTATTTGGAGAAGTGTTACCCAAGATTTACGCTAGCAGAAACAATATTAAGTTCTCGAAGTTTGTGGCAAATCCGTTGACTTTTTTAGACAAACTACTCTCGCCAATTAGTTTGCCAATGCGAGCAGTAAGTGTTTTTCTGCATGAAAAATTAGGGAAACAGAAATCAAATATTTCGGTAGATCAATTATCACAGGCTTTAGGATTAACTTCAACAGAAGACACAACTTCGGAAGAACAAAAAATATTAGAAGGAATTGTCTCATTTGGAAACACAGATACAAAGCAAGTCATGAGTCCAAGAATTGATATTTTTGCACTCGAAATGGAAGAAACTTTTGCTGAGATTTACAATAAAATAGTTGATAGAGGCTATTCCCGAATTCCAGTGTACAAAGAAAGCATTGATCATATTGAAGGTGTTTTATTTGTTAAAGATTTGATTCCACATATTAATAAAAAAGAGTTCGATTGGAACAAACTAATACGGGAACCTTTTTTTGTTCCCGAAAACAAGAAGCTCGACGATTTATTAAAGGAATTCCAAAGTAAAAAAAGTCATTTAGCCATTGTGGTTGATGAATACGGAGGAACTTCGGGTTTGGTTTCGTTAGAAGATGTGATTGAAGAAATTGTTGGCGATATTTCGGATGAGTTTGATGATGAAAACCTGAGTTTTTCGCAAATAGACGACAAGAATTTTCTTTTTGAAGGCAAGATCAACCTCAAGGATTTTTACAGAATTGTTGATGTTGATGAAGAACTGTTCGAAAACAGCAAAGGGGAAGCCGAAACATTAGCCGGATTTATATTAGAAAATTTGGGCAATTTCCCTAAAAAGGGTCAGAAAATCCATTTTTCAAATGTACATTTCACCATTGAAGCTGTCGATAAAAAAAGAATAAAACAATTAAAAGTAACGCTCGAATAAGTTAAAAATGATAAAAAAAACCAGCTATTTTTTAGCAACACAATTGCTTTTGGTTCTTGTCATCAGTTGTAAAGATGACGTTTTGCCCAAACCTGCAAGTCAATTGCGATTGGATTATCCGGTTGCTAAATATGCTTCGTTTAGCAATCATTGTCCATTTGAATTTGAAATGAATGAAGAAGCCGTAATCAAAGAAGATAAAAATTGTGGCTTTTCGATTGAGTATCCCAAAATGAAAGCGACAATTTATTTGACTTATAAGACGGTAAACGGCGATATCAATAAATTATTGCGAGATGCACAAAAACTAACCTACGAACATGTTATAAAAGCAGATGATATTTTGGAACAACCTTTTATAAACGCTGACAAAAAAGTGTATGGAATGTTTTATCGCGTTGATGGAAATGCAGCAACCAATGCACAATTTTATGCTACCGATAGCATCAAACATTTTGTAACAGGTTCCGTATATTTTTATGCTAAACCCAAATTTGATTCGATTATGCCTGCGGCTGATTACGTCAAAAATGATATGCAGCGTTTATTAGAAACAATTAAGTGGAAATAAAAAAGGAACTCATTGAGTTCCTTTTTCGATATATATTGTGATTATACTTTTCCTTTAGTTTTCATTTCAGAAACTTTGTAAGTTTCGCCATCACCAGTAGTTTCTACAGCTTTGGTTAATTTTTCTGTAGATAAGACGGCTGCATCAAATTCGACAGTAGCCTCTTTTTTATCAAAATCAACAGTTGCTTTTTGAACCCCATCCATTTTTGATAATTTTGTTTCGATGGTTTTGGCACAACCCATAGCGCAAGTCATTCCTTCAATTTTAAAACTTGCTGTTTCCGGTTTTGCAGCAACAGCAACTTCTTTTTTAGTATTCGATTCATCTGTTCCAGCAACGGGTTTGCCTGCTGTGTCTTTACAGCTAAACAGTAAGGTGGAAACAAGACCAATAGTTAATAGTGATTTAGTAAAATTCATGATTTGAGAATTTATTAGTTGTGATTATTTTAATCAGGAACAAAATTAGTAAAAAATAAAAGTGATTATTCTTAAAATAATTACAAAATTTGAAGCATTCAAAAATAGTTATGAAAGCACAGCAGTTAAAATGGGTTATTCTGATAACACTTGCCCTGATTTGGGGAAGTTCTTTTATCCTAATTAAAAAAGGATTAGACGGATTGAATCCGTTTCAGTTGGGTTCGTTGCGAATCATTTTTTGCGCTGTTTTTCTTTTAATCATTGGTTTTAACAGTTTGAAATTAATTGCGCAGCACCAATGGAAATATATTGCTTTGACTTCGTTGTTTGGCACTTTTATTCCCGCTTATCTTTTTGCCATTGCCGAAACCAAAGTCAGTAGTTCTATCTGTTCGATTTTAAATTCACTTACTCCCTTGAATACTTTAATTCTTGGCGCCATAGCGTTTGGTTTAAATTTCAGAAGAAATCAGATTTTCGGAATCATCATCGGATTAATTGGCACTGCGGTTTTGATATTTAATGGAAAAGCTCAAGGCGTTTCTGAGGATTATTCGTATGCTGTTTTTGTATTAATAGCAACGATTTGTTATGCCACGAATGTTAATCTGATAAAAAAATACCTCTCTGATGTTAAGCCGTTGAGTATAACCACCGGAAACTTTTTAGTGATGCTGGTTCCGGCGATAGTGATTTTATGTTTAACCGATTTTACTTCCAAAATAAATTTGCCTTCCACACATCACGCGATGTTTTTTGTGATGATTCTTGGTATTGTTGGAACTGGTGTGGCCAATGTTATTTTTTATAAATTAATTCAAATTTCTTCTCCGGTTTTTGCTTCATCGGTTACCTATTTGATTCCGATTGTTGCCTTTATGTGGGGCATTCTCGATAATGAAATGCTCACACCATTACAGTTCTTCGGAGCCTTTATTATATTGATAGGTGTTTATCTTGCTAACAAGAAATAAAAAAAGCCCCGATAAATCGAGGCTTTTACTATAAAATGATTTCAATTATTTATTGAAAATCTGTATCTAAAACGCCTTCATTGATTTTAACATCACTCATTTTGATGTCTAATTCAAAACCAACATTCATTATAGTGTTGAAAGGCACTTTTACTCCTTTAACAGCTCTATAATCTTTGAAGTTAGTTACTCTAGTTGTTTTTTGTCCGCTTTTATCATCAGTAGTTGCTTCAGCAGTTTTCAAACCAGATTTCACATCAAAATAGTAAGTAGTATCTCCATCAACAACGGCATATGCATCAGAACCATCCATTGGTTCAATTCCTGAAACAGTAACGCCAGCTTTTGAGGCTAATAATGTTTCATTAAACAACACGGCACTTTCTTTCATTTTAGCTAGTTCTTCACCTTCTAAAACTTTTTTCTGACCTTGTTGCATCATATATCCTGTATTCCCGTTTACCACTTGTTTCATTATTGAACCCATACCAGCCATAGAAAGTTCTACTGCCATTCTTCCTTTTGAATCTATTTTTGAGCTAAAAGATAAAGGCATTGGAGCCTGAGGAATAGTTGTAGAACCTGTGTAAGCTATAGATTTCACCGCCTTCACCGCTTTATCTCCACCAATGGCAGTCACATAAGCATCGATTACTGTTTTTGCGGTAACTCCGGCAGGAACTGGTTTTTTCATTGCAGGTTTCTCTGTAGGATTTCCGAATTTATCAAAATAGAACATTGGAATTTTTGTACTTTCTAATCCGGCAATTACTTCTGAACCTTTTCCTACGACTAATATTCTTGCATTATCAGCTAAGAAATATTTATTAGCAACTCGCATTACATCATCAGGTGTAACTGCGTTGATGTTTTTGATGTAGTTTTCATAAAAATCTACTGGCAAACCTTCTGTTTCAATGTTTAAAGCATAACGTGCCACAGTGGCTGGTTTTTCAACTTGCATTACAAATTTCCCAACATAACCTGCTTTTACGTTATTCAAAACTTCGTCAGTTACTTTTTCGGTTCTGATTCTTTTTAATTCTTTCAAAGCCTGAACAACAGCACTGTCTGTTACTGCATTTCTTACTTGCGTATTCGCTCTGAATTCACTATATACATTTTTATCGAAACCTATTCCTGAACGTGCACCATATGTCCAGCCGTGAGCTTCTCTTAAATTCATATTTAAGTAGCTGTTAAAATCACCACCATAAACTTGATTGGCCAAAATTACCGGGAAATAATCAGCATCGGTCATTTTAAGATTTACCGTATTTAAAATAGTAATTTCAGATTGAACAGCATTTGGCATATCCACAAAGTTGATTTGAGAATATTGTACATTACTTGGATTAGAATAAGTCAATCTTGGTGCAGTAGCTTTTGTCCATGAACCAAAAAGATTTTCGACTAATTTCTTAACGTCTTTAGTTTTCACATCTCCAACAACTACTAAATAAGCATGTTCCGGAACAAAATAGGTTCTGTAATTGTCTTTTACATCTGCAAGAGAAACATTATTAATGGTTTCTTCAGATAAATATTCTCCAGAAGGATGATTTCTTCCATAAGCTAATACTTTCTCAACTCTACCAGCAACAGCGGTTACACTTTTCTCTTGTGTTTTTAGGCCTTCGATAAGTTTGTCTTTTTCTTTGTCAAATTCGTCTTGGGTAAAGTTTGGCATCAAAGCACCTTCAGCCATTAATTCCATAATTCTTTTGGCGTGTTTCGACAATCCGCTTGCTGATGCACCAGAAGAATAGAAGTTAATGCTGGCGCCAAGGAAATCGATTTCTTCGTTGAAAGGATCTTTAGCTGTTTTTGTTGAACCGTTTCCGATTAAGCTACTGGTTAAATCGTCAACTCCTTTTTTGTTGCCTTCAGCATAAGGGGTATTGTCAATAGTTAAACTATAAGAAACTCTTGGAAGTTTGTGGTTTTCAACAACCAATACTTTTAATCCGTTTGGTAACGAAAAAGTTTCAGGTTTTTTAATGTTGATTTTTGGAGCCGGACCAGGTTTTGGTTGTGTTCTGTCTTGTGCTTGCATAATTAGAGTTAAAAACAAGCTTGATAATACTATAATTGATTTTTTCATTTTCTTACGGTTTATTGTTTGTTTTCAGCTTTGTCTTTTGCAGGTACATAATCCAAAATCAAACGTTGGTTTGGATTTAAGTATTTTTTAGCTGCAGCTCTCATTTCTTCACGAGTTACAGAACGTAAAATGTCTATGTCCGTGTTGATTAAGTTCACATCACCATACAATAAATAATAGGTAGCTAAATTTTCTGCAACACCTTCAATGCTTGAATTAGCATCTACATAATTGCTTTCGTTGATGTTTTGTAATTTTTGAAAATCTTTTTCAGAAATTAAATCGGTTTGAAGTTTTACGATTTCTTCATCAATTTCTTTGATTAAATCATTTGAAGTGAAATCACCTTGTGGCATTCCGTAAAGGATGTATTGTCCATAATCTTCTTGAGCGTAATTGAAGGCTCCAATTTGTAAAGCCATTTTCTTATCGTCAACAATTTTTTTGTACAATTTAGAGCTTTTTCCATTGCTTAAATAAGTAGAAACCATATCTAAAACTCTGGCGTCACGCGTTTTCATAGATGGAATTCTGTAAGCAGCAACCACCATTGGTTTTTGGATGTTTGGATCTTCGAAAGTAGCGTGAATAGTTTCGGTGATTGGTGTTTCAACGAAAGTTTCTTTTTTCAATTCAACACCTCTTGGAATTGGTCCAAAATAGTTATTAATCCACTCTTTAGTTTGCGCAATATCAATTTGACCAGCTACTACTAAAACCGCATTGTTTGGAGAATAAAACTTTTTGTTGAATGCTTGAAACTCTTCTAGTTTTGCAGCATCTAAATGTGCCATTGAACCGATAGTTGCCCAACGGTATGGATGCACTTTAAACATATTTTTCTTTACTTCGGCAATCAATTGTCCGTAAGGTTGATTGTCAACACGAAGTCTTTTTTCTTCTTTTACTACTTCGTTTTGGGTGTCAACACCAATTTGGTTGATAACCGGATGCATTAATCTTTCTGATTCCATCCACAAACCTAACTGTGTGTTGTTTGAAGGGAAAACTTCAAAATAATAGGTTCTGTCTTCTGTGGTGTTGGCGTTGTTAGTTCCTCCGTTAGAAGTTACAATTTTAAACCATTCACCACGTTTGATGTTTTCGGTTCCTTCGAACAATAAGTGTTCAAAAAAGTGTGCAAATCCAGTTCTTTCCGGATTTTCATCTTTTGCACCTACATGATACATAACAGAGGTAATTACAACAGGTGCCGATGGGTCATTGTGTAAAATTACATGAAGACCATTTGGCAAATCGTACTCCTCAAAAGCGACCTTTTGGGCGTGAGCTACTCCTCCAAGCATAAGCATTGAACTTAAAGCGATTAATGAATTTTTCATAAAAAATTAAATTTTTTCAGTTGATTGTTTCGTTAGTAAACTAACCTTAAATTTTGTTACATCAAAAGTAGTTTTTTTTCTTTATTGTGATAAAATTATTTACGGGTCCTAATGGCTTGATTTTTAACACTGAATTTTTTTTACATAAGGGTTGCGTGTGTAGAAAATAGTCGTATATTTGCCCACTTAAAAAAATTAACTAAATAGTAACGTTATGTATGCAATCGTAGAGATAGCAGGGCAACAATTCAAAGTAAGCAAAGACTTAAAGGTTTATGTTCACCGTTTGGCTAATGAAGAAGGTTCAAAAGTATCTTTTGACAAAGTTCTTTTATTAGACGATAATGGTAGCATTACTTTAGGCGCCCCAGCTATAGAAGGTGCTTCAGTAGAAGCCAAAGTGTTATCACACTTAAAAGGAGACAAAGTTATCGTTTTCAAAAAGAAAAGAAGAAAAGGGTACAAGAAAAGAAACGGACACAGACAATACCTAACACAAATTTTGATTGAAGGTATATCTGCAACCGGAGGTAAAAAAGCAGCGCCTAAAGCAGAAAAAGCTGTAGCAGCAACGGAAGAAGTAGAAGCTCCTAAAAAAGCAAAAGCTCCTAAAGCTGAAAAAACAGAAGAAGCAGCTCCAAAAAAGGCAGCTCCTAAAGCAAAAAAAGAAGATACTCAAGAATAATAACAATATAAAACTAATACGTCATGGCTCACAAGAAAGGTGTCGGTAGTTCTAAGAATGGTAGAGAATCAGAATCAAAACGTTTAGGCGTTAAGATTTATGGTGGACAAGCTGCAATTGCAGGTAACATCATTGTTAGACAAAGAGGTTCTAAACACAATCCAGGTGCAAATGTTTACATCAGTAAAGATCACACACTACACGCAAGAGTAGATGGAGTTGTTCAGTTCCAAAAGAAAAAAGATAATAAATCATATGTTTCTATACTTCCGTTTGAAGCATAAGGATTAGATTTATTTAGAATAGTAAAAAACCCGATTCAGTGATGATTCGGGTTTTTTGTTTTTAGACCGGTTAGGTTTGGAAGTAAAGATTTAGATGTTTAATCCTTTTACCATTTTGTATTCGTTTGAATCAAGACCGTATTGCGATAGTATCATATCTTTTATTCTCTTGGCGGTTGCTGAAAGTTGTATGAAGCCCTTTTGTCTTGATGCAATTAGGGGTTTGTATACCGCTAGTTTTTGTGAAACATTGTTAGTAGCGAACGTTGCATTGTTTAATAAATCCTGCAATTTAGAAAGGGATATTTTATCATTAATTGGCTTATAATTGTCGCCGAATTTTGTTAGGAGTGTTATTATATCTCCAAAGTAGATTAATTGGCTACCATATGATTTTTCGGAACGACTTATGGTAGTTTCTTTTGAGTTTTCGGTGATGTTTATTCTTCTTCCTTGTCCTCGTATCTTTAATACTAATGTTCTAATGTCATGGTATTGCTGTGAATCGCTTCCTAATTTACCGCGAACATTTGCCCGTATTGGAGGCAGGAGTTTTGAGATGGATTCGTCGTCTTTGTCGAACAACTTGCGACGGTCTAAAGCGGCTTTAGAGTAATCGAAGTGTTTTGTAGTGTGTTCTTCCTGCACTGCGTGTAGTTCGGTAGTTTGAGTTTGAAAAGCAGCAGCTGTGAGCTCTGCCTCACCTGGGTTGTAGTTGGTGAACGTGTTTAGGTACTCAATTAGTTTTTCCCCTTCTGTTAAACGTGAGCTGAAAGAAGCTCTGGATTTTGAGTTCATAATTTCTCGTTTTTAATGGTTAATACTATTTTTCCTTAAAACAATGTGCATGCCAAAAAGTGTAAGAAATAAACACTTAAGCTAAATTTAAGAATTGACTGTTAGCTAGTTATGAGGTGAGGAGCCGAAATATAAAGTGAGGAAGGGCAGTTATAAAGTGAGGAGGGCAAATTATAAAATCAGGAAGGGCAATTATGACTTCAGGAGGTCATGTTACGCGTTCAGGAGGCGATGTTACAAAGTGAGGAGGTCGTATTACAAAGTGAGGAGGTCAAGTTATGAAGTGAGGAGGTGATGTTACACGTTCAGGAGGTCGTATTACAAAGTGAGGAGGCGATGTTACAAGGTGAGGAGGTGTAGTTACAAAGTTGGGTCTAGCTATTGTGGTTGTTGGGATTTTGGTGGTTTTTTAGGGGTGGAGACCACACAAAGGGATTCATGCGGTAGCGAGGGTTACCAATATAGCATCCCTAACGGGATTGAAAAAAACACTCACAGCAAGGCGAGGGTTTCTTTATTGGGTTCCCGTCTGTGCGGGAATGACAGATTAATGATTAATATCTATAAATACTCAGGCTTAAACGGCCCTCTAAAAATATAATCTTCAATTTCGGCAACCTTAGCTTGTGGGCTATTATTGATTACTTATTTTAAACCAGTTATTAAATAAAAACAAATTTCCATGACCTGGTAAAACGATAGTGTTTTTTGAGGTTAAATTTTTTATTTTATCAATGGATTCTTTATAATCTATCTTGTTACTTCCGGGTAATTTCAGCACTAAATTTTCTTTTTCAATTACAGTATCGCCTCCAAAAAGCATGTTTTTATACATAAAGCAAACTGAAAATTTACTATGTCCGGGTGTTACTATAATCTCAAAAAAATTAAATTCCGTTTGTTTACTTAAAACAGATTCTATCGGGGTATTGTAATAATAAGACAGATTCTTTCTGCCGCATTTAATTGCTTGTTCAAAGTCGATAGAGATACTAAAGGCTGCTGTGTTTTCAAATGCTAACAATTTATTTACATCATAATGATGATCGAAATGTTCATGAGTTAGATAAATGATTTTCTTATGAGCTTTAAATTGTTCTAACCAATGGTAAACTTCTTCACTCAATCTTCCGGGATCAACAATAATTACTTTTTCCTGATCCACTAAAAAATAAGTACACACTCCAAATAAATCGGAAACAGATCGATATACAATAGACCTATCGTCGAGATTACAAAATAGTGGTTCTATCATCAATGCTGTTTTTTTGTTTGGACATTCAGGTTTTTAAATGTAGTATAGAAAATAGTCTATCTTTTACTTTATTTACAAAAGAGAAGTCCTACCGCCGTCAATAACAATTGATTGACCAGTTATCCATTTTGAAGCGTTGGAAAGTAAAAATACAACAGGTAATGCAATGTCTATAGGTTCTCCATATCCTAAAGGGTATTTAGACCGATCAATATCCATTAGTTCTTTGGACAAAATATTTTCTGCCTGCTTAGACATTTCGGTTTCTACCATACCTGGTTGAATGGTATTAACTCTGATATGTTTTGACGATAGTTCATTTGCATACACTTTACTTATACTATCTAAAGCTGCTTTAGTTATAGCATATAGACCGTTTCCTTTAGCGCCTCTAATTGAAGAAATAGAACTTATAAAAACAACAGAGGCATTTTTGTTAATCTTTTTTTTCTTTAACAGTTCCGTAAATAAAACCAATACACTATCTAAATTAATTTTTCTAACGGTTTCATAATCGGCATAATTAAAAAAATGCATTGGACTTACATGTGCAATGCCAGCTGAATGAACAAAACCATCTATTTTTATGGGTAACTCAGCTACTATTAAATGAATGTTTTCAATCTCTATTAGATCAAACTTAACTACTTGTGAAGCTTCTAATTTTTGATCCTCTATGTACTGTTGTAATTTCTCGATATTTCTTCCAATACCAATAAAATTACCTCCAGCAATAGCTATTTGTTTACAAATTTCAAAGCCTATACCAGACGTAGCGCCAGTTACTAAAATTGTTTTATCAATTAAAGAAAAATTATCATCCTTCATATTCAATTAATTCATTTACGAAAACGTCACCTGTTTCAAAATACCCACAACCAATACTTAATCCGATACCGAAACCACACATCGCAATTTTTTTGTTTCTTGCGCCTGCACCAAGTAATGATAAGGTTAAAGGGATGCTTGCTGAACTTGTATTACCATATTTTGTAATTGAATAAGGAACCTGGCTACTTTCCAATTTCACTTTTTTTCTTATCATTTCTAACATAAACATATTAGCTTGATGAAAAAGAAAATAATCAATATCAGAAACGTCCTTATTTATTTGTTGTAGAAATGATTTTATTTCACGAGGTACTTGCGTTATTCCAAAAGAAAAAACATCCGTTCCGTCCATTTTAGGATTTATTTTAGTTCTCTTACTGCCATCGGCATCTTCTATGACATGTAGTGATTCTTCTGAGAATCTATTTCGGAAACCACCATCTGGAATCATTATCGATTTAAAACCAGACCCATCAGACCAAAGTTTAAAATTTATATTTTTTCCTTCCTTACATTCAAAAGCAATAGCACAGCCTGCATCTCCAAATAATGGTGCTGATGTTTTATCTTCTTTATAAGCAAGAAGACTAGAGGAATCACCGACTAATAAAATGCCTTTTTTAAATCCCTGAGAAGTTAGCATTGATGAAATAACGGATGCACCATATACAAACCCACTACATCCTAGCGGAATGTCAAAACAAGCTGTGTTTTTTGATAAACCTAAACGATCTTGTAAAATTATTGCAGTATTAGGAATTAAATAATCTGGTGTTTGTGTCACCATAATTAATACTCCTATTTCATCTTTTTCCCATTCTAATTTTTTAATTAATAGTTCAGCTGCTTCAAAACATAAATCAGATACCAAAACACCTTCCTCTAAATGTCTTTTTTCTTTAACTCCAGTCATTTCAACAAACTTTAGTGCTTCCTCAGAAGAATTAAAAAGTTCATTTTTTACATTAGATATTATGGTCTTTGGAACGCAACTTACAGAACCGGATATTTGTACATTAGATATGTTTAAGATACCGTCTGTCATAATTATTTAGATTGTATTCTAACGTACAAATTTTCGAGAGTCAAACTTTCTTCAATATCTTTTCCAATTATCTGTTTTCCGTATTTTTCGTCTACCATAGCAATAAGCATAAGGCTAGTCATAGAATCCCATTCATCCAGGTTTTTATATTCTGTATTTTGATTTATTTCGCTAGTGTCAGTGTCTTCTAAAATTTCGTAAAAATTTTCAATAAATTCTTCCATGATAATTAAGTTTAAATTTGTATTTTTTTTGCAGGCATACCAAAATAGGTACAGTTATTTTTTATGTTTCTTAGAAGCATTGTATAAGACCAAATGTTATTATTATCTCCAATACTTTTGTTTTGTAAAATGGCAGAATTTAAACCGAATGTATTACCATTACCAATAGTTACATTTCCAGAAATAGAAACTCTAGGTGAAAAGGTGTTAAAATTACCTATTGAAGAGTCATGACCAATTCCTGTTCTGGCCCCAATAATATTAAAGTCACCTATAGTTACATTACCTGTGATACCTACAAAATCCATTATTATATTTCCTTGCCCCAATTTACTGTATTCTTCGTCAAATATTAATGTTTCATCCAGTAAATTTGGAAAATTAATTTTAATATTTTCTTTTAAAATAAGAGCAACAATAGTATTTCTTATTTGTGGATTATTGATTGTAACTAAGGCATCTCTTTCTATATCACCTTCATTTTTGCATTTAACTATAAAATCATTAACATTAGAAATAACATCAACATTTCTGATCTTAGAGCCAATTTTTTCTGAATTATCATCAATAATATAAATGTTATTCCATTTTTTTTTGTAAAATCTATCAATCAAAAACAAAACTTCCATTGTGAATCCACCTGCACCAATGATATACAAATCTTTCATCTGTTTACTATATATTTTTAAAGATTACATGCTGTTAATTATTCTCTCTGGCAATAAAAACGGTAGTATGCTCTTTTAATGATTTAATAATTTATTATTTTACAGAAATCCAATTTTTCTAATTTCCATTTGATAACGCTCCAGGTTAAACCAACTCCAAACCCGCCAAAACAAACTTTATACGAATCAGTTAATGCCTTTTCGCCAATGTTTTCGCAAACATTTAGTGGGACGGTAGTACTACTGCCGTTACCATATTTTTGACTAATATTATTAGGCATTTGTTCATAAGGAATATTCATTTTTTCAGCTAATTTCTCCAGCATAAATTTATTAGGCTGATGAAAAAGATAATAATCAAAATAAGATTTGTCAATTTTCAACGTGTCAAACATTTCCTGAATTATTTCCGGAACTTTAGTTTGGACAAAGTTAAACACTTCGTCACCTTTCATTACCAAGTGATCTAATGCGCGTAAATTTCCAGATTCATCTTTAGTCAACTCAGCTGTTTCCGGTGTAGATGGAAGCCTGAAACCACCGGCGGGAATCTGTAAACTTAATGCACTCGTTCCATCCATTTTAATAAACATATCTATTTCCTCATCATCAGATGAATTTTCTATGATTGTTATCGTAGCACCATCACCAACTAACGGACGACTATTTCTGTCTTTAATAGAAATTTTTTTACTTAAAACATCGGCATTCAGAAGCACTACTTTATTTATATTTCCTGTATTTAATAACATAAATGCTTGCATCAAGCCCACTTCAAATCCGGCACAACCCTGATTTATATCCATTGAAATCACATCTTGACTCAAAGCCAGTCTTCCTGAAATCACGTTGGATGTTGCAGGTAAAAAATAATCAGGAGACTGAGTACACAAAACAACAGCTCCTATAGCATCTTTATCAAGCAATTTATTGTCAAATAAATAATTCATTCCAAAAACACACAAATCAGAAACCGTAGTTTTATTGTCTACAATTCTTTGGGTTCCATAACCCATAATTTTTCCAAGTTTAACGCTTTGTTTTTCTGAAAAATTATAATTGTCTATTTCGTCCAAATAATGAATTTCATTACTTGGCAAAACAGAAAGTATTCCAGTTATTTTTTTGTTTTTAAACTTGAGATGCATCTTTTGAAAGTTGAATTAAATTGGCAATAGCCTCAATGCTTTTGAAATTTTCAGGAACAATTAAGGCACCACTAATTTTTACATCAAAAGCAGTTTCTAAATCAACTACAATACTTATGATGTCAAAAGAATCTAAATATCCGGCTTCCATGAAGTTAGCTATTGATTCATTAAATTCAAATTCGGGGCGTATCTCCGTTAATATTTCAATAATTTTTTCTTTCATGATTCTTTGTATAATATATAATTTTTTAATCCATCTTCTTTAAATCCAAGACGTTTGTGTGCAAGTATTGAATAGTCTAATTTTTGACTTATCCATGAAGTAATTCTTTCTATTTCTTGGTCAGATGTCAGAATTCGTTTCATTAATATATCACCATATTTTCTGCCTCTATAGTTTTGTAAAACTAACCAATATCTGTATACCAAAGTAACACCTTTTTTTTCAGCTATAAAAAAGGCAACTATTTGTCCATTGTCTTTGATTACAAATGTTGTTTTGGCTAAAGATTCTAATTCTTCTACAGAAGGAATTCTATCGCAATAAACATCAAAATTAGCTTCTAATAACTCTTTTATCTTTAAAAAATCCCCTGCGCATGGTGTTTCAACCATACTAAAATCAACATCTTGAACATCGATATCTATTTTATCCTTGTATAATCTAATAAACGTATCGTATAATTTGAATCCTCCTTTTTCTTGAAATGTTTGTACTATTGGTTCCCATTTTTCGTTTTGAGATTCACGTACGATAATTTCTGCTACCAACTTCTTTCCTTGAAAAAAACCCCAAGTAATTTTACTAATATCTTGAATATAAAAATATAATCGCCAAAAATCATACTGGCTTTTTTCAACAAAAAGCAATGCATGTGATTGTTTATCGATTAGCGTATTACTTTCTTCAAGTATACTTAAAGTATCTTCACTAGACCTATAAGAATTTGTGCATTTAATACCTTGTTGTATTTGCTCAAGATATTTTTCTTTCATAAGTGTATATTTCAATTTATAACATATTTTTTAGTTCCAATCGATTAATTTTTCCATTTGCATTCAAAGGAAATTGTTCGATATTAATCCATTTTGTTGGAATCATATATTTTGGTAAAGCAAGCATAAGTTCTTTTTTAATTTCAACCCCCGTTTTTTTGCTTTTAAAAAATGCTACAATTCTTTTTTGATTATCATCGTATAATACGCATGAATTGCCTACTTCTTCGATTCCTAAAATTGCCGTTTCTATTTCTCCTAATTCAATTCGGTAACCCATATGCTTAATTTGTGAATCTTTTCTACCAACAAAAATAATTTCATTCAAATCATTTTCATATACTAAATCACCTGTTTTATATACAATATCGGGATATAAATTATGTAACGGATTTTGAACAAAAGCTTCTTTAGTTTTTTCACTATTATTATAATAGCCATATGCCAATAATGAGCCTCTTACATGCAATTCACCCATTTCTCCTTTTTTTACTGGTTTGCCATCTTCTGCAAAGATGAGCGTTTGTGTGTTTTTGCAAGCTTTACCTATTGGTAATGATTCATCGTCTTTAAAAGTCCTGTTTACAATATAATAGGTAGCAATAACTGTAATTTCTGTTGGACCGTAAAGATTGGAATATAAAGCATTCGGATAATTATTTCTCCAATAGTTCAAATGTTTGTTGGGCATTGCTTCGCCACCAAATAATATTTTAGTTAATGATGTAGGTTTAATTACAGAAAAAGCATCAAAATTTGAAACATTATTCAAAACAGAAGGCACCCAGAAAATTAGATTTATATTTTTTTCGTTTACATATTCAATTAATTTGATGGGAAACGCAAAATGTTCTTCGGGAATAATGTGAAGTGTTGCCCCGGTAAAGACCATTAAATAAATATCTAAGACAGACATGTCGAAATATAACGGGACTTGATTGCCAATTATAGCTTTATCAGTTATATCATAAGTTGATATTCCCCATTCAATAAAATCGATAACCCCTCTGTGAGAAATTAGAACCCCTTTTGGATCTCCTGTAGAACCTGATGTAAAAATGGAATAAATTGGATCTAAATCGATAATTGAATTCGATATTTGCTCTAATTTTGTAATCGCATCTTCTGATATTGGATTACTAACAACGTCTTCAATACAAATAATATTTCCTTGATAACCTAAGTTAATCAAATTTTCTTTGTGCTCATAATTTGTTATTATCCAAGATGAATTTAGGGTTTCAATAATTTTCAAAATGCGTTCGCCGGGAGACTTTATATCTAGAGGAATATAAAAATTCCCACTTTTAAAAATCCCGATAAATGAGGCTACAGACCATCTGTTTTTTGGTAAATAAACCGCAATTGGTTGTCTTGAATCTTTTGTTTTTGAAACTATTTCTAATGCAATTTGGTCAGAAATTTTATTTAATTCAGAGAACGACATTGTAGCTTGATTATCATCAATTGCTACTTTATTCGGGAAACCGGATACTGTATTTTTAAAATATTCAGTTAAATTATTATTCATTGTTCACTTAATTTATAAAATTCAGTATTAGTAAAATTAATCTAATTTTTAATGTTGTAGTGATAATAAAACTATACACTTAATCTTTAGTAGCTATAACCGTCATTATTACAAGCTTTTCAAATAAAATTTGACATAATTTATAATCTTAGGAGGTAAAATAAAAATTACACTTTTACAATTTTGTTGAGGTTATGTTAAGGTATAGAAGATATTTTTTTGCATAATTACTCAATTAATTTATTTTTTAAGCAACGATAAAGCACTAATGATAAAAAACGGGGTGTTTTTTTGAATCTTCTATTAAAACGGAATTAATATTGAATAAATACAAAAAGGCTTGTAAAAACAGTTTTCTATACATTAAACATTTTTAAATAAAATTCTAACCATTTTTCAGAGATGGTTTTTGATGAAAAATTCTCCAATACATACTCTCTTCCTCCTTTACCTAATGATACAACAAGATTTTTATCATTAAATAATTTCTCCATAGCAAGATATAGAGAATCAACGTCTGCTACTTTATGTCTTATGCCTGTTTTGTTTTCAATAATGCTTTCCATAAGGCCATAAGTATCGCTACATATTATTGGTTTTTCCAATAACGAAGCTTCTATTACACTTAAACCAAAACCCTCTCTATAGCTAGGCATGCAATATATATCACAAGCTTGTATTAAGCGCTCAGGTGTTGGAGTAACACCATAAAATATAACGGACTCAATATCTTTTACTTTTTGTTTTACGATAGGCGTCATATTCTCTTCATCACCTCCAACTAGCAATAGACGAACATTTTCATATTTTTTACGTAAACTATTAAAAGCTTCAGCTAATTCATTTATACCCTTCTCGGAATTCATTCGCCCTAAAAACATATAGACCACTTCATTTTCTTTTATGCCTAATTCATTCCTTACTTCCTTTTTTACAATGGCATTTGGAACAAACCTATTTGTATCTACCCCGCTAATAGAACCTTTCCCTAAAACAAAAGAATTAGATTCTTCAACTATTTTATTTTTAATTAAAAATTGTCTTTGAGATTGCCCATCTACCAAAATATGAGTTGAATTCCAAACTATAAAACGATCCATAAACATTAATAAATGTTTAGAAACACTTTTTTTTGTATGCCAAACCTGACCTGTAAAAATATGAATACGATTAGGAACACCTGCCAAACGTGAGGCTAAAATGCCCAATAAACCAGCTTTTGGTGTTACAGTGTGTACTGCATCAAACTTCATTTTTTTGAAATAAGAACATAAATGTAATAAAGAACGTAAATCATTTATTAAAGTTATGCCTCTTATTATATTTACATTCTTTATTTCTTTTATTGGAGTATCCTTAAAATAAATCATTTCTTCCTCTAGAACATTAGCAACCAAGTAAACGTCAAAATAAATGCTTAATTCTTCGATATGATTCTTAAGAAATACCCTTGCTGTGCCTACGTAAGGAACCACAAAACAGATTTTTTTTCTTTTCATAATTATAATGATTAATTTTTTATTTTAACTTAATTTGTAAAAGTATTCTAATACTGTAATTATAAAAATTCTTTACTAAATGTTAGATTTCTAGTTATTTATATTATAGTTTACCTTATTTCTTTTTTAATTCTTATTAATTTAATATTTTTCTAGCTTTTGATATTCTTCTAATATAGCCTCCCAAATTATTTTTTGTTCATATCTCGAAGTTATTAACACACGCGAATTATTTGCTGCTTTGCCAACTTCTTTTGGATTTTCTATACAATATTTCATTTTATTATAAATCGCTTCTTCATCTTTTACCGGAATAATCCAACCGTTTTCACCTTCTTTAATAATTTCGTTACATCCATTAATATTACTTACAATACTTGGTAATCCCATAGCGCCAGCTTCCATTACTACATTAGGAAAACCTTCACGATGACTTGGAAACACTAAGACGTTAGCAATTGCAAAATAGGGTCTAACATCTTGTTGAAGACCAAGATTAATAATATTATTATTACTTTCAATTTCTTTTATTGTCTTTTTTTGTAAAGGATCTAAATGGGATTCTAATGGGCCAACTAATACTAACTTTATTAAATCAACTTCTTTGTTTAGTCTTTTGAAGGCCTTAATCATTTCGTTTATTCCTTTATCCGAAACTAATCTTCCTATAAAAATAAAAACCAAGTCGTTTTTATCAATACCTAAATTACTTTTCAATTCGTTATTTTTATTTTCAGGAAATAATGAAGGATCAAAATGCTTAATATTAACACCATTTGAGCTACCGTTTGCAAGAACTTTTAATTTTGAAGAACTACAAAAATTATGTTCTAATATTATTTCTTTTAAACCAAAAGAATTTGGAAACACTTCTGTAGCACATGTGTAAGTAACCTTTTCAACTAAATTTAATACTTTTCTTTTATTCCCATTTGCTAATAACAAGGGTAATCCCCCAACTGTATGCAATCTATGAGGCACACCGGCAAATTTTGCGGCTATCATACCTAAAATCCCAGCTTTTGGTGTATGCGTGTGCACTATTAAAGGTTTTTCTTTTTTTAATAAAAAATATAATTGAATTAAAGCTTTTAAATCTTTAAAAGGAGAAATAGTTCTTTCCATATTTAAAGGGACAACTCTCACACCTTCATGTATTTTCACTTCATTTAACATTTGCCCCTCTGACGAAACTGCAATAACGTCATATTTATCACTCATAAATTTAAGTTGTCCACTTAATATTCCTCTTAAAGAATCGGGTACAGTAGTTATTCGAATAAGTTTTTTGGGCATTTGGGATAAATTAGATTTCTTAAATGATTTAGAAAACAACAAATAATTAATTTAAAAGGACTTTGGAAACATTTAAAAACTTCGTAATAGGTTCAATGTTTTTATGTTTTCAAATGTTAAACTAATGATTTTTTTCTTTCATAAAAATAATTAATAATAATGAATAATGTTAATAAGATTAAACTAATATAATTTGAAAACAGAAAGCATTTTGAAAGCAGTAAAGCATTCCCTTCAAATTTTAATTTTATATAAAAACTAAAGAGTCCTATTGTTAAACCTTCTCTTAAGAATCTAAAGAAAAGATAACTCCATCTTTTCTGAATAGAAATTAAATATTGAAGCAAGACCAAACTAGAACAGAAGGGTAAAATCCCTAAAATTAAATTTATAAAAACTTTGTTCAAATTTTCTTCAAAATAACCTCCAAACAATGAAAAAATAGGTTTCGAAAAAACATAAAATACGAAACCAACTATTCCCGACAATATCAAATTTAAAAAAACTGTTTTTAACAAAAACTTTTCTTTGTTACTTGAAATTGATATGTAAGACAATACAATGTTATTTAGTAAATTAGGTATAAAAACAATAAACATAACCATGCGCATTGCTATATTATATAACCCTAAATCCTCAAAATTAGCATTCTTAATTAAAATTATTGAAGTATAAAAAGCGGTAAGAGTAACAAGTAATTCGCCAATACCTATAGGAAAAGAAAAGATATATAGTTGTTTTAAATCATTCTTTATGTGACTCACTCCTCGGTTTTCGAAAGAACGACCTTCTTTAAAATAAATGTAAAAAAACTGTATAAGATAATGAACTAAAAAAGCTAAAAAAACACCTATAATTCCAAATTTAAATCCAAAAAAATAGGATAGTGGGACATAAAACAGTGCTGAAATAATGACTGACTTAAAATAAGTTTTTAAAGATTTAATTCCAATAAAATAACTTTCAATAAAAGTTAAAATTAAATTTATTAAAAGTGTTGAAGCAAAAATTAAGAGAAAAAACAGGTTATAAGAAAAATCATAGTCTTTCAATAATTTATCTCTAAAAAAAATACTTCCTAAAAAAAACACTATAACAATTAATATAACAAACTTAATAACACTTAAAAGCTTATTTAAACCATCATTTTTATTAATTGCTGAAAAGTAAATTAAAGATTTATCGCCTCCGAATAAAATAAAAATAATTATAACATCGTATGCTTGTTTTATGAATGCATATTTTCCAAATAGATTTGGACCAAAAATACGAGCTAATAATATAGTGACAATTAAAAAAGCCGCTTTTTGAATGAAATTAGCAGCAAGTGATAAAATTCCATCTCCGTATTTGCTTGTAATATTTTTAAATAATTTTACTGCCATCCCAAATAGATTTTTTATTTTGTTTAATACTTTCAATTAGAACAACGACCATTATTAAAGCTGGATATATTTTTGCTCTATGCCTCATTGCGGTTCCTGAATTTTCTGTTCCTAAGGCGAAACCTAATGAAACGGTTAAAAATAAAATAAGAAATATTTTGGGAAATATTCTAAAATTAGTTGTTACAATTTTTCTACTCCTTATGATTTTGTAAATTAAAAAATAATAAAAAGAGCTATCTATTAAAATTGCAATGATATCACCAAGACCTCTTACATCATATGGCATTGGAGAAAGGATAAAATAAATTAATTTTAATGGTACAAAAGTTATGAAATCAACCGCAGAATTCATTTTGTAACCTTTTAAATAAGTAGATCCTCCTTCTTCTATACCGCTATTAGATTGATATTTTTCAATCAAACTTTGATTATTCTCATCGGTCTGTAAAATAGAAAATTTTCCATTTAAAATGGATGAATCATTAGCAATTACTGCGAATGACATACCGAACAATAAAAAAAATAAACTTAATCTCTTTAAAGAATAATTAAATCTATTTTTCTTTACGTCTAAAAATAAAAATATATAAACATAAACCAGCAAGCTAATTATCATCCCTGAGTGAAACAGTGAGGATAACAAAACAAAAATGATAGATTTAAACATATTAACTCTATCATTTGTCATTACCCATTTTGTAAAAAAATAGATGCTGTAAATAAAAAAGAACTGTATAAGTCCTTCTCTCAATAAGATTGAAGAAAATATTATATTTTGAGGATATAAACCATAAATAGCTAAAAAAAACAACTTTTTAGAATCTTTAAAACTAAATAAATCAAGAATTTTGTATAAAACAAAAATTGACCACGTACCTAAAATTACATTAATAAATTGTGAAAAGAGTCTTTGATCCCCAATAATCCAATATAAAATTCCCAGAAAATCTGTATATCTTGTATATGTAATTTCATTCATTAAACTCAAATCTTTTGAAATAAGCATGCCCCATATATAAAATCTTTCAGTGTCACCGCCACTATGTAAAATACTAACTATCGCTTTTCCATAGTAATCTATGTATAATAAAAATACTCTAAGAAGGAAAAAAATAAATATTAGAAATTTGGCTATATCATTTTTAATACTTAGAAAGATAAATAAAAGAATTAGTAATGAGTTAAAAGCAACGAGTATGTTTGATATTAATTCATTGTTAATAAATGATTTAAATAAAAAAGAAGTAAACAAACTACAAAAAAGTATAATTAAAAAAAATTTTTCAGTTAATTTTAGATTTATCATTCTTATTTTAAATAACGTTTTTTCATATACTTTAAACTCCACATTTTTTCCAATACAAAGTATTGGGAATTGGTTTCAGTAGGAATAATGTTAATCCTTAATTATACTTTAATTGTTATGCTTTTTGCAAAACCTTGAATGCTTTTATTGCCTGAGAAAAATTTGAAGATGTAATTATTCTAATATTTGTTTAAAAATGTTTTTTAACACTATAAAAAGCAATGATAGAAATAAAGCGATAAGACTTCCCAAAATTACTCCTGACATTATTCCCACTTTATCTTTCTTTAATGGTAAAATAGGACTGTCTATTACTTGAATTAAAGGGGTCTCTTTGCGAAGAGCCACTTTAGCTAGTTCTGTTTGTTTTACTAATTCGGTTAAAATAACAGTATTTGCTTGAACATCTACTTGTCTTCTAGAAGTTGAGGCCCTTTTTATATTTAAAGCAGGGTTCAAATTGAAAGTATTATCAACGGAAACTGCAACTCCTGTGATGGCACTATTCAATTCACCACGAATGGAGTCTGTTTGCTTCATTAAAATACTCACATTTTCACGAGCCTTTTTGCTTTTATAATCAATATAAAAATCAGAAACTTGCTTTGCTAAAGCTTCCGTAAAATATTTAGCAAACAGTTCATTTGTAGATTTTGCATTAATATAGATAATTCCATTTTTTTTATCTTTTTGAGATACAGTTAAATCGGTTTTGGAAAGATCTTCATAAATAATACCCAAAATACTATCATTCACTCGTGTGAAGCCGGAGCGATTAGAATTTGGCAAAAATTGAATCGATTTCAATTGTGGATTTTCATTCCAAATTTTGCGCCAACCCTTATTTTGAATATACATTTCAGCCAGCGATATTTTTTTCTTTTCAAAAAGTACGGGTGTTAATAATGTTCTTTCAACCATATTCCTGGACATGAATAGCTCGGGCAAATTAGAACTCGAAAAAGCTCCTCCATTGCCTCCTCCAACCAAATCAATTCCGAATGGACTGTCAATGCTTAAAGAATTCATTCCACCAGAACTTTTGTCTTCCAAAGCAAAAGATAAAGATGCGCTATATTCGGGTTGTTTAATTGAAGAATAGGCCAAGCCTAAAATTGCACCAACCAGCATAGCTTTGTAAACGGTTTTACGTCTGGAAACTATATATTCCCAAAACCCTTTTCCTCGTATTACTATTTCTTTAATGGATAGTTCTTCGTCTGTATTTGGATTAATTTCCATATTCTTTTTGTGGTAAAAATTATTTAAAAGCTGTTACAAAAATCAACGACAGACTTGCTAAGATACTTCCTATACTTATAAATTCTACGGTAGAAAGCTTTCTGCGTTCAGGTTTTTGCGGAACAATAATCTGTGAGTCTGGTTTGACTTTTGGATTGAATCGCAAAAACAAAAACGATTTTGAAACCGCTGCTTCACCATTAGGATAAATAATATAGGACTTGCGCTGCCATCCTTGATTATCTACTCCGCCTACCGCATTGATATAATATCCAAATCCTTTACTTTTATCATATGGAATCTCGGAAGTTAAAAGCACATTTCCAGCTACTTTCACACCTTCTCTAAAAGTACTCACTTCTATTATGTCACCTGGAAATAGAGTAACGTTGGTATTGCTCTCTTGATTTTTTTCTACTTCTTTCCAGTTCACTGGAATGGTGGCATATTTTAAATCAAGTGCCAATTTATTAATTACTCTATTTTGAATACTATCTTTTTTATCTAGTTTTAAATTAATATTCTTAATTTTCTCAATCTGTTTGGTGTCTATAGGTCTTCTTATTTTTACACCGTCAATATTGGCTAATGATGTTAATCCACCTGCCCTTTGAATTACATCATATATTTTATCTTTTTTGTTTGCTAAAACGTAATTTCCAGCATAATTAACCGCTCCGCTTACGGTAACCATCTCGGGTTTTTCATAGACAGCAACTTTACGAATGTTAATCACATCAAAAGGTTGCAATGCAAAGTTTTTTGCTTGTTCGTTATTGGATGCAGAAATTTCTATGTTAATTAATTCTACCTTCTTCGGGTTCGTGTCATCTATCTCTTCTGATTTTATCATCCTTGCCACTTCCACACGTTTTGATGCCGAACCAGTCAAACCTCCTGCTTGAATCAATAAATCATTTAATGTTAGATTTTCAAAATAATGATAAACTCCTGGATTACTAATTTCACCATCAATAGTTACATTATAGTCTTCTTTAAATTCTAAAATAGAATAAACTGTAACTCTGTCTTCTTTTTTCAAAAGGATATTAGCTTCGGCATCTCCATTAATTGCTTTTGCAAGATCGACATTAACAATTTCAGAAGTCAAATCAGGTTTAACTCTAATAATTGCAGCTCTATTTGTATAGGCATCTTCTTTTAAACCATCGGCTTTAGAAACCAAGTCTAAAATACGCATTCCTTCATTAAATGAGTAAGTATCGGGTCTAAAAACCGCACCATCAATACTAATTCTATTCTCAAAACGATTCAGAATTTTAGAAACTTTAAACACATCGCCAGATTTGGGAATGTAATTTTTAAATTCGGAAGATTTAATATCTTTAACTTTAAACTCTTTGTCCGTTTTTTGGATTACATTAACAGATGCTTTGTAAGCCAAATCGTTAAATCCGGATGCAAATCTTAATAAATCGTCAAAAGTCTCTCCATCCTTCATTTCAAAAATCCCCGGACGTTTAACCTCTCCTTCTAAAATAACGCGCAGTTTGTATGCCGGAATTCGAATCACATCATTATCTTTTAATCCCAAATTGTCTTCTTGGCTTCCATTGACCAAAAAGTTATAAATATCTACAATTTTTATGACCTTATTATTTCGCAATAACTCAATGTTTCTATATGTTTCATTATTACCTGGTCCACCGCCTAAAAAAAGAGCGTTATAAACTGTTGCCAAAGACGAAATAGAATAATTACCAGGTTGCTTGCTACCAATTAATGTTATTTTAATGGTTCTAATACGACTCAAACTGATTCCAACCTGAGATTGTCCTGATGCTACAGTTGAATATACTTTGGCAATAGCGCTTTTAATTTTTGTAGTTGCCGCTTCAAAGGTCATGCCCGAAACCGAAAACTGTCCCACGTTTTGAATGCTCACCTTACCTTCAACACTCACCACAACAGTTGCATTATATTCCTGAACACCAAAAACACTCACTTGAAGTTCATCGCCAGGTCCTAAAACATAATTTACAGGACTTGCAATTTTTAAATTTGGCTCAAAATTAAGTGTTGGGTTATCAAACAATTGTGACCCAAAAATCAACGAGTTCTGATTGTCTTTCTCCTTTATGTTTACAACGGCTTCTTGTTTACGATCAGTGTCAGTGCCAGTTGTTGTTTCATTGACCTTAACAGTTGAAGCTCCTAAACGTAATTTTAGTTTAATAAACTCAGCGGCTGTCATCCCTTTGCTCAAGACCATAGGCATAACTTGCTCTATAGTTTGTTTGTTTGCTATAAGTTGAGACTTAATTTCAGCAATATCGTTTTCACTAAGATTATCTACTTTAATAGTACTCAAATCGGTACTTTTCATTATGTCCTGAGATTGCATCTTTACTGACTGAAAAAGAGCAAACATCAATAAAAAAAGAGGGATTATTTTTTTCATAAAGCACAACATTATTCTATTGTTTAGGACAATTCCTAATACTTTAGTAATTAGTATAAATTTATATTTATCAACAGTTTAGCATTATTTTTTAATACTACTATTTTTCATTAGGTTACAAACATACAATAAATGTAAATAAATTTTCGATTAATCAATATAAAAAAACTCAACAAACGCTGTAAACAGTAAACAAAAAACCCTCACATTTCTGCAAGGGTTTTGTCTTTATACTTAATACTAAAATTTTAATACTAGTATCTGTAATACTCCGGTTTAAATGGCCCTTGAACTTCAACACCAATATATTCCGCTTGGTCAGTTCTTAAAGTTTCCAATTCAACGCCTAATTTTGCAAGATGTAACATCGCTACTTTTTCATCTAAATGTTTTGGTAACATATAAACGTCATTGTTATAAGCCGCACTGTTTTTCCACAATTCGATTTGCGCTAACGTTTGGTTTGTAAATGAATTACTCATTACAAAACTTGGGTGACCTGTAGCACAACCTAAGTTTACCAAACGACCTTCAGCTAAGATGATGATATCTTTTCCTGCAATAGTATATTTGTCTACTTGTGGTTTGATTTCTACTTTAGAAGCACCGTGGTTTTTGTTTAACCAAGCCATATCAATTTCGTTATCAAAATGACCAATATTACAAACGATAGTTTTGTCTTTCATTTTTTCGAAATGAGAACCTAAAACGATGTCTTTATTTCCGGTTGTTGTAATGATGATATCAGCATTTTCAACTACAGTATTTAATTTTTTAACTTCAAAACCGTCCATAGCCGCTTGCAAAGCACAGATTGGATCAATTTCGGTAACGGTTACAATAGAACCAGCACCACGGAAAGAAGCCGCAGTTCCTTTTCCAACATCACCATATCCGCAAACAACTACTCTTTTTCCGGCTAACATAATATCAGTTGCTCTACGAACAGCATCAACAGCTGATTCTTTACAACCGTATTTGTTGTCAAATTTCGATTTAGTAACCGAATCATTAACATTGATGGCAGGCATTGGTAAAGTTCCGGCTTTAACTCTTTCGTAAAGTCTGTGAACACCTGTTGTAGTTTCTTCAGATAATCCTTTGATGCCAGCAACCAATTCAGGGAAACGGTCGATAACCATGTTTGTCAAATCTCCACCATCATCTAAAATCATGTTCAATGGTTTTCTGTCTTCACCAAAGAATAAAGTTTGCTCAATACACCAGTCAAATGATTCTTCATCAAGACCTTTCCAAGCATAAACCTGAATTCCGGCAGCAGCAATGGCAGCAGCAGCCTGATCCTGAGTAGAGAAAATGTTACAAGATGACCAAGTAACTTCAGCTCCAAGAGCAATCAAAGTTTCAATTAAAACAGCCGTTTGAATAGTCATGTGTAAACAACCAGCAATACGAGCTCCTTTTAGAGGTTGTTCGTTTTTGTATTCAGCTCTAAGAGCCATTAATCCTGGCATTTCGGCTTCTGCCAATTCAATTTCTTTTCTTCCCCAAGCTGCAAGTGAAATATCTTTCACTTTAAAAGCTACATAAGGTAATGTTTGTGTACTCATCTATTATGTATATTTGTTTTTTTAATTTCGGTGCAAAATTACAACATAGGTTTTGATTTTAATAATTTATTTTTAAAATTATCAATTGTTTAACCGTATAATGTTTTGAAAAACAGTAAAATACTAAATGCCAATACTAAAATCCATAGCTTTAAACGATTACACGCAACTGTTGGTTTGGAAAATAACCGAGACATTTGACGAGTTGTTTAGCAGTGTTGCCTTGAAGGACGTTTCATTAGCCCGTGTTGAAAACATGAAAGCCGAAGGACATCAAAAAGGTTTTCTAAGTGTTAGACGATTATTGATGGAAGCAGGTTATACCGATTTTGATTTGTACTATGATGAGTTTGGAAAGCCCCACTTAAAAGATGACAGACACATCTCGATTTCACATTCACATGACTATTCGGTGATTGTTGTAAGCGATGTAAACATTGGTGCCGATTTAGAAATACTAAAAGACAAAACCTTAAAACTAGCACCACGTTACATGGATATTTCGCATCTTGAAAATCTTAGTCAAGAGGACAAATTGATAAAAGCAACAGTGATTTGGGGAATTAAAGAAGCAGTTTTTAAAGTTAAAAATGTAATTGGAATCAGTTTTAAAGACCACATTTTTGAAAACGATTTTGATTTAAGCGATAAAAATTGTACCGTTGAATTGCGAGTTGATAATAGCGTTGAATATCTTGATATACTTTTTGATTTCATTGAAAACTATGTTTTTGTTTGTGCCTTTGAGAAGAAATAATGAGAAAAATCTACAATCAAATACTTGATTCAAAATCAAAGAACCAGAAACTTTTAGCCATTCTTCTTGATCCCGATAAATTGGATTTGGGTTCAATGGATGCATTAATATCAAAAATCAATCAATCACCAGCCACGCATATTTTTGTAGGCGGAAGTTCTTTTGAAGGCCTTCATCTAGACGATATTATTCAACGATTAAAAGAAAAGACCGAATTACCTATTGTGCTTTTCCCAGGAAATCCATCTCAGATTTCAGCTGAAGCCGATGGAATTTTATTCTTAATGTTACTTTCGGGAAGAAATCCGGATTATTTGGTTGAACATCAAATTAACTCGGTTCCAATTCTAGAAAAGACAAACTTAGAAATCATTTCCACGGGTTATATTTTAATAGAAAGTGGTGCAGAAACTGCCGTAGAACGGGTAAGTCAAACCAAGCCTTTATCTAAAACTAATATCGATTATATTGCTCAAACCGCAAAGGCAGGCGAATTAATCGGGAACAAAATAATTTATCTCGAAGCGGGCAGCGGAGCGCAAAATGCAGTTCCTTTAGAAATTATAAAAAAGGTTTCAGAGCGGATTTCGATTCCGTTAATAGTAGGAGGTGGTATTCGTTCTAAAAAACAAATTGAGAAAGCATACAATGCAGGAGCAGATTTGGTTGTTATTGGAACAGCGTTTGAAAACGATATAAACTTTTTTGACTAATGTTTGAATTCCTCTTTAATCAATATAGAGACTATCCAACCTACGAAATTGTATTGGAAGTAACCGCAATACTATTTGGATTGTTGAGTGTATGGTATGCGAAGAAAGATAATATTTTGGTCTTCCCAACAGGAATAATCAATACGGCCATTTATACGTATTTGCTTTGGAAGTGGTCGTTGCTTGGTGATATGATGATTAATTTTTACTATGTTTTGATGAGCATTTATGGCTGGTATCATTGGACTCGAAAGAAAGAGAATGTAGTTGAATTCCCGATTTCGAGAATGAATACTTACGAAAAGAAAGTTTCAATAGTGCTTTTCATCGGAACTATAGTTTTCGTCATTGCCGTATACACTTTTTTTGATAAATTTACCCACTGGACATCATACGTTGATACATTGGTCACCGGAATTTTCTTTGTTGGAATGTGGTTGATGGCCAGACGAAAAATAGAGAATTGGATTTTATGGATAATTGGTGATATCATATCCATTCCAATGTATTTTGTCAAAGGCTATTCGTTTACGAGTATTCAGTATTTAATTTTTACAATAATTGCCATTTTTGGTTATTTAGAATGGAAGAGAACTTTACAACAAAAGATAATTTAATAAATAAATACGGTTTTACCGAAGCAGATTTTGAACAAATCAATGCTTTGGGTATTTCATTGGATAAAATCGAAGGTGAGCTTTTGTTGTTTAAATCAGGAATTCCAAAGATTACACTAGAGAAACCTGCAACAGTAAACGATGGAATTGTAAAATTATCAGTCGAAGAGTTTCAAAAATATGCAAGTTTTTTTGATGCTAAAAAGGATCAGTTGAAACTAAAAAAGTTTGTCCCGGCTTCAGGAGCAGCTAGTAGGATGTTTAAATTTTTAAGTGAATTTTTAAATGATTTTGACTATGAGAATGAAACTATAAATGCTTATATCAACCGGAAAAAAGACAAAAATCTACCAATATTTTTAGCTGGAATTGAAAAATTTCCATTTTTCGAAACTATAAAATCAAAGGTAAAAGAAATTCATGGTAATTACTATTCTTTAGAAAGCCATGAAAAAAGTTATCATTTCATAAAAACAATGATGTCGCAAGACTATTTTGATTTTGCGAATAAACCAAAAGGGGTTTTAGATTTTCATAAATACGAAACAGAAATTACTACTCCAGCCGAGGAACATTTAAATGAATGTGCCTTTTATGCCAGTGCCAATTCGGTTTCGCATCTTCATTTTACTGTTTCGCATCATCACGAAGATTTATTTCAAAATATAATTGGTAGAGTTAAACATAAAGTTGAAGAGAAGTCTCAAACCACGCTTCACGTTGCTTATTCCCATCAGGACAAAAGCACAGACACGATTGCAGTTACCCCAAACAATGAGCCATTTCGCAATGAAAATGGGCAGCTTATTTTTCGTCCTGGCGGCCATGGTGCTTTAATCAATAATTTGAATAATCTTGAAGCTGATGTGATTTTTATTAAAAATATTGATAATGTAATTCAGAACCATATTAAGGAAATCACTTTGTATAAAAAAGGATTAGCAGGTGTATTACTCAATCTGCAAGAACAAATTTTCAAAATTATTAAAGCTGTTGAAAATAATGAAATGGACGAAAGACATATTCCAGATATTATTGATTTCATGGAAAAAAAATTGAATATTGATGTTCTGGAAGATTTTTACAAATATACTGTTGAGAATAAATTAGAGTTCATAAAAAGCAAATTAAACCGACCAATTAGAGTATGCGGAATGGTAAAAAATGAAGGAGAACCTGGTGGCGGACCATTTTGGGTAAGAAGTTATAAAGGCAATGTTTCATTGCAAATTGTTGAAAGTTCGCAGGTTGACACTCATAATACTGAACAAGCAAAAATTTTGACAAAAGCCACCCATTTTAATCCGGTGGATTTGGTCTGTGCTACCAAAAACTATTATGGTGAAAAATTTGATTTAACCCAATTTGTTGATACAAGTACTGGTTTTATTGTTCATAAAAATAACAAAGGGAAAGACCTAAAAGGTTACGAATTGCCAGGACTTTGGAATGGTGCCATGGCAAAATGGATAACGGTTTTTGTAGAAGTTCCGTTGGTTACTTTTAATCCGGTAAAAACAGTAAACGATTTGCTAAAACCGGCACATCAACCTCAAAATGGAAACTGAAAAAATCATAACAGAACTTAATTTTAAAGCCATTAGAAGTTCTGGAGCTGGCGGACAAAATGTAAATAAAGTTTCTTCCAAAGTTGTGCTGACATTTGATTTGAATGCTTCTCAGGCATTAAATGAAGAAGAGAAAGTATTAATTGCAACAAAATTGGCTACGAAATTAACATCCGAAAACCTACTCATTTTAAATTGTGATGAAGACAGAAGTCAACTCAAAAACAAAACAATCGTGACAAAGCGGTTTTTGGGATTAATCGAAAAAGCTTTGATTATTCCTAAAAAACGAAAGCTAACCAAAGTTCCAAAATCAGTAGTTGAAAAACGATTAAAAGATAAATCAACTATTTCCGAAATAAAACAAAATCGCAAAAAACCAGAGTTGTAAAATCTAATAGTCTAAAAACCTAAAAATCTAAAAATCTTTTTTTACTTTTGTCCTGTCTCAAAAGGGGTGCTCTAAATAACGAGCTGAGATTATACCCAATGAACTTAGAACAGGTAATGCTGTTTAAGGAAAAGTGACAGCTAAAAGAACATGCTTTTTGTCACAGGAAACACATATTAATTTTTAACAAAGAATAATTACCTCTTTTTATTCGTAAAGTATTTACGGATGGAAAATTTATTCAAAAACCTATGCGCCTTTTCGCCTTTGCGAGAGAAAACAATACTCTTCGTAACAGTATTAGTTACTTTTTTAAGTTTTTCACAAGAAAGACCCAAAGACACTATCAAAGTTAATCAACTTGATGAGGTTTTGGTGTCGGCAGTTCGCGCTAACAAAAAAAATCCGGTTACGTTTACCAATGTAACCAAAGAAGAAATTGCTCCGCGAAATCTGGGGCAAGACATTCCAATTTTATTAAACTATTTACCTTCGGTTGTCACAACTACTGATGCCGGAAATGGCGTTGGCTACACTTACATGCGAGTTCGTGGCGCTGATGGTTCGAGAATTAATGTAACGCTGAACGGTGTTCCGTTTAATGACAGCGAAAGTCAGGGAACTTATTTTGTCGATTTACCTGATTTTGCAAGCTCATTAGAAAGTATTCAACTGCAACGTGGCGTTGGAACTTCAACTAATGGTGCCGGAGCTTTTGGGGCGAGTTTAAATATGCAAACCAAATCATTTCAAGAAAATGCTTACGCGGAAATCTCAAATTCAGGTGGAAGTTTCGGCACCAGAAAACACACTTTAGCTTTCGGAACCGGTTTGCACGATAATCTGGAAATCAATGGAAGAATTTCACAAATAGCTTCCGATGGCTATATTGATAGGGCTTCTACTAAGATGTTCGGTTATTTTTTCAATATCAATTATATAAAAAAATCGACCTCATTACAGTTTCTTGCCTTTGGCGGAAAAGAAAAAACCTACCAAGCCTGGAACGGATTGGAAGATCCTTATCTGTTAGAAAATGACAGAACATATAATTCAGTCGGAATGTATACTGATGAATATGGGAATACCAAATTCTATGACAATGAAACCGATAATTATTGGCAACATCATTTTCAGTTGCATTGGTTTGAAAGATGGTCTGAAAAATGGACCTCCAACATGGCACTTCATTATACTTTAGGGAAAGGCTATTACGAGCAATATAGAGAAGATGCAACATTGGGCGATTATAATCTGCCAGATTTTCAAGGAAATGCAACAGCTGATTTAGTCAGACAGAAATGGTTGGATAACGACTTTTTTGGAACAACATTTTCGCTGAATTATAAAAAAAATAAAACCGATTTTTTGTTTGGTGGTGCAGCAAATCGATACTTAGGAAAGCATTTTGGAGAAGTAATTTGGACGCAGTTTTATGTTCCGGCATCCAATCTTTATTATAATGATTTCGGAAATAAAGACGATGTAAATTTCTACGCTAAAGCATCGCAAACATTCGGAAAAATAAACTTATTTGCCGATTTGCAATACCGAATGGTTTTTTACAAAGCAACCGGTGAATCATTTTCTGATGTAAATGACACGTTTCGTTTTTTCAATCCGAAAGTCGGAGCAAATTATCAATTGAATTCCAAAAATGTGATTTATGTTTATGCCGGAATTGCTAACAAAGAACCAAGACGCGATGATTACGAAAACGGAAGCACAAAGCCAGAGCGTCTGTTCGATTATGAATTAGGATGGAAATACAATGCTAAAAAGGTAACGGTAAACACCAATGCTTTTTATATGCAGTACAAAGATCAGTTGGTTTTAACAGGTGCGTTAAACGATGTTGGTTCACCAATTTTCACCAATAGCGGGAAAAGTTATCGTTACGGAATCGAAATAGAATCAACAATCAAAGTAATTAATAAGCTTACTTTTCAGCCGAATATTACTTTAAGTCAGAATAAGAATAAAGATTTTTACTTTCAGCGTGATGGTGTTTTGCAGAATTTGGGAAATACAAACATTGCATTTTCTCCGGATATTGTTTTTGGAAACAGTACAACTTATTCTCCTATAAAAAACCTAAATCTTACTTTGTTAAACAAATTTGTTGGAAAACAATTTATGGGGAATATTGATTCACAAACTTCAGTTTTGAAAGCTTACAATGTTCATGATTTGAATGTGACTTATTTATGGACTATCAATAAAGGAGTAAAATCGATTCTCTTTTCAGGATTAGTTAATAATCTATTCGATTTTAAATACGAGTCAAATGGCTATTTCTACAATTATGATGATGATTTTTCAACGCCTGGAGTTATAACAACTATCGAAGGCGTAGGATATTATCCGCAGGCAGGAATTAATTTTTTGGCAGGAGCAACGCTGAAATTTTAATTTGTAATGATAAGGTTTCCACCGCTGATTTCTACGCGATAAGGTTTCAGCGGATAGTTTTGACCGGCACTTTGCCCTGTGTACAAGCTATATCCATTTTCGGCTGTATTGCATTGACATTTTGCTTCTATAGCACCTGAAGATGATATGCTCAAAGGTAAAGAGCATAGGTTAAAAGCCTGGTTTGGACAAGCTAAATCGAAAGCATTATAACCGCTTCCGGTATTGAAAATCACAATTCCTCTAACGCCTTGTGAATAATCTTTAACATTATAACCTGGAAATTGAAGATTACTGTATTGAGGTAAACTCATATTAATTTGTAAATTGACAGGATAGTTTGGAATATTTGGATTGTTATAATTAATACTTCCGGCATCGCAGCCAAAGATAAAAGGGAAGAACACCAATAGAATTAAAATCTTTTTCATATTATTTTTTTAAAATACTATAGCGAAACAAATTTAAATTAATTAACTTTGACAAGCGTTATAAAAACGTCAACAATTTTTAAATAACATTAAAATTATATCTTTGCAAAAAGAAATCCCGTTGCGATGGGATTTTTTCTATTTATATAAAAGAGGAAACCATGAGTACAGTATCATATTACACAGCAGAAGGATTAAAGAAATTGAGAGAAGAATTAGATCAATTAAAAAGTATAGAAAGACCAAAAGCTTCACAAGCTATTGCAGAAGCAAGAGACAAAGGTGATTTGTCTGAAAATGCAGAATACGATGCAGCCAAAGAAGCACAAGGAATGCTTGAAATGAGAATTGCTAAATTAGAAGAAGTACATTCAAACGCACGATTGATAGACGAAACACATCTTGATGTTTCCAAAGTGTTGGTTTTATCAAATGTGAAAATCAAAAACCAAGCTAATGGAATGGAGTTGAAATATACTTTAGTAGCCGAAAGCGAAGCCGATTTAAAAACCGGAAAAATTTCTGTTACTTCACCAATTGGCAAAGGATTATTAGGAAAATCAGTTGGACAGGTTGCAGAAATTACGGTTCCAAATGGTAAACTAAACTTTGAAGTTTTAGAGATTTCTCGCGATTAACATTTGTCACACTGAGCCCAGTCGAAGTGCCATTTAAATAAATTAAAACCATGTCTAGCATTTTCACCAAAATAGTTAACGGAGAAATACCTTGTTATAAAATAGCTGAGGATGAGAATTATTTGGCTTTTTTAGATGTAAATCCAAATGCAAAAGGACACACGCTTTGCATTCCTAAACAAGAAATCAATAAGATTTTTGATATGGATGAAGCTTTGTATTTGGGCTTAATGAAGTTTTCAAGAAAAGTAGCCAAAGCGCTTGAAAAAACGGTTGAATGCAAACGTATTGGTTTGGCAGTTGTTGGACTTGAAGTGCCACACACTCACGTACATCTAATTCCGCTACACGATATGGACGACATGCGTTTTCAAAGAAAAGTATCGTTATCTAAAGAAGAATTTGAGCAATTGGCTTCCGACATTCGTGCTAATTTGTAGCCTTAATTTCATTTCAAAAACAATAATAACCTGCTGATTTTAATAGTTTAGCAGGTTTTTTAATACTTAATAAGTTTATGAGAATTATATTGGTATTTACTATGGTGTTGTTGTTCCAATTTGGGTTTGGCCAGACTTCTGTAAATTATTCTTATGTTGACAACAAAATGGCAACTATTCCTGAAAATTTGACTACAACTACATCCCAAATAGCGGATTACATTAATTCTAATTTCACCAGTCAGGACGAAAAAATGAGAGCCGTTTACTATTGGATAACATCAAATATAAGTTATGATGTTCCTAATATGTATGAACCAAATAATCTGGATTCTCCACAGGTAAAAATTGCCAATACATTAAAGACTAGAAAAGGAGTTTGCATTCATTATGCTGAAGTTTTTAATGACATTGCTAATAAAGTCGGTGTCAAAAGCTATATCATAAGTGGCTATACAAAACAGTTTGACCAAGTCGCAAGTATTTCGCACGCATGGAATGTATCTCAAATTGACGGAAAATGGTTGTTGTTTGATGCAACCTGGGGAGCAGGATTTATTGACGGTAAAAAATTCACAAAAAAGCAAAACACCACTTATTTTAAAAGAAGTCCGGACCGAATGATTGTTAATCACATGCCGTTTGATTATTTATGGCAACTTCTAAATGAGCCATTGACTAATAATGAATTTATAAGCGGAAAATCGGATACTGTAAAGCCTAAAATGAATTTTGATTATAATGCAGAAATTGAAAAATACGAAAAACTTTCTGATGCAGACAAAGCATTCGAAGCATCTAAAAGAATAGAAAAAAATGGCCTTTTAAACAACTTGATTTCGGATTATTACAATTTAAAAAAGAAAGAGTTCACGGTTTTAATCCAAAATAAAAGTGTAGAAAAATTGATCGCAATTACGGCAGATTTTAATGCTGCAATCAGTGATTTGAATGACTTTATTATGTTCAGAAATAAAAGATTTAAGCCGACACAATCTGACGAAACATTGAAAAGAATGATGCAGGATATAAGAGACAAGATGAATAAATGTAAGGATGATGTGTACAATGTTGGTTCTGTAAGCCCAGAAAATGCATCCAATTTGAACAGTTTGAAAAGAGCTATTTTGGCTGGAATGGAAAAAACTAAAGAAAGCGAAGATTTCCTAAAAGAGTATTTAAGTAAAGGCTTATTAGGAAGAAAAATGATGTTCACTAACTTGAAATAATCATCCCTTTTTAAAAGAAACTTGCATTGTTGTTCCCTTTCCAATTTCAGAATGCAAGACTTTTATTTTTCCTTTGTGGTACTCTTCTACGATACGTTTTGTTAAAGACAGACCTAAACCCCAACCGCGTTTTTTCGTAGTAAAGCCGGGTTCAAAGACTCTTTTAAATTGGTTTTTTGGAATACCATTTCCAGTGTCAGAAACTAAGATTTTAACCAAATTATTTTCGTTTTCAATCACCACCGAAATTTTGCCTTTGCCCTTCATTGCATCGATAGCGTTTTTGACTAAATTTTCAACTGTCCAACTGTGAAGTGCAGGATTGAGAGAAACCATAATAGGTTTTTTAGGCGCTTTAAAGGAAAATTCCACTTGCTTTGAAAACCTCGATTTTAGATAATCAAAAGATTGTTCTGTTTCTGCAATGATATTCATACGTTCCAAAATAGGTTCAGAGCCAATTTTTGAAAATCTATCGGTGATGGTTTGCAATCGGTTGATGTCTTTTTCAATTTCGGTAATGGTTGTTTCATCAACATTATCGGCTTTCATTATTTCCAACCAACCAATTAAGGAAGATAATGGTGTGCCAATTTGATGTGCCGTTTCTTTCGCCATTCCGGCCCAAAGTTTGTTTTGGGTTGCCATTTTTGTACTGCGGTAAAAGTTATAAACCAAAGCGCCAAAAAGAAAAATAATTAGCAACAAAGCAATAGGGTAATATTTTAATTTATTGAGTAACGAAGAATTCCCATAGTATAAATGCTGCACTTGTCCAGGCCCAATTTTTATAACAATGGGATCGTTTTGTTTTTTTAATTTGTCCAAAAAATCAGCTAGTTTAGCTTTATCCTTTACAATATTTTCATCAATATTTGTAGTGTTGATAATGGCATTATTTTCGGTTAATATTATTGGAATTGTTTTGTTATTACTCATTACTTGTCTCGGAAGTTCTACATCGTCTTCCAATGGGTCGGCGTTGAGTAAGGTTTTTAGACTCTCTGCCCAAACTTCCATCTTGACACGCTCATCGTTTTTAAAGATTTGAAAAAATGAATAGGTATTCCATAATATTAAAATCACAATGACAAAGGAAGCCATGATGATAATCCAACGGGTAAGGTTTCTTTTTTCAGAAAACTGCATTGATAAATTTTTTATAAATATAATTAAAAGTATTAAAGATTAAACTTATTACATTTGTAAAAAAATAGCTAAATACAATGCTCAGTTTCGAACCACACACACTTTCTCCGGCGCAATTGCAAGGCTATTTACAAAGCGCGGTAGCACCAAGACCAATTGCTTTTGCAAGTACGATAGACAAAAATGGGAAACCTAATTTGTCGCCTTTCAGTTTCTTCAATGTGTTTAGTTCTAATCCGCCAATTTTGGTTTTTTCACCAGCCAGACGCGTTCGAAATAATACCATTAAACATACTTTGGAAAACTGTGAAGCCACTAAAGAGGTAGTAATTAATGTGGTGAATTATGCTATTGTCCAACAAGCATCATTATCAAGTACGGAATATCCGGATGGTGTAAATGAGTTTTTGAAATCGGGTTTAACGATGTTGCCTTCGGATATGGTAAAACCGTATCGTGTTGCCGAAAGTCCGGTGCAAATGGAATGCAAAGTGAACGAAATTATAGCCTTAGGAAATCAAGGTGGAGCTGGAAATTTGATTATCTGTGAAGTCATAAAAATTCATATCCACGAAAACATATTGGATGACAAGAATATGATTGACCAAAGTAAAATTGATTTGGTTTCCCGTCTCGGCGGGAATTGGTATTCGCGTTCCAATCAAGGTCTTTTTGAAGTTGAAAAGCCCATAACAACACTGGGAATAGGAGTGGATATGATTCCGGATTTTGTTAAAAAAAGCCCTGTTTTTGACGGGAATGATTTAGGTAAATTAGGTAATGTAGAAGCATTGCCAACACAAGAAGAAATTACTATATTTGTAAAGCAAAATTTTGCTGTAAAAGGTGTTTTGAGTTCGGATGATGCAATGAAAATCCACCAAAAAGCAAAAGAATATTTAAATAATAATGAAGCGCTTTCGGCTTGGAAAGTGCTTTTAGCAAAACAATAATTATGGAAGTTACGGGGAAAATTAAAGTGATTAACGCTGAGCAACAAGTGAGCGCCAGCTTTAAAAAAAGAGAATTGGTTGTGGCAACAGAAGAGCAGTATCCACAGTTTATCAGCATCAACTTTGTGCAGGACAAATGCGATTTATTGAATAATTACAATGTGGGTGATGCCGTAAAGGTGTCAATCAATTTGAGAGGAAGAGAATGGGTTAACCCACAAGGAGAAACCAAATATTTCAACGATATTCAAGGTTGGAGAGTTGAAAAACTACAAGCAGAAGCTCCAGCAGCTGGAATGGCGCCAATGCCTCCGGCAGAAGCCTTTGCTCCAGCAACTAACTTCAATGAAGAAGAGCACGACGATTTGCCATTCTAGAAAATAGAGCAAAGAAGAAAGAAGAAAGACCATTCCAACAATTATAATGTGTGAATGGTTTTTTTAATTAAATTTTCTTGCTTCTTTTCTCTTGCTTCTTTACTCTATTCTCTCAAAATGTATTTCCTATCCAAAGATTTATATTTTCCGCCAGTCGACGAAGCTTCCATAGAAGGCATTCTTGCCATTGGGGGGGATTTGTCCGTGGAGCGATTAATACTTGCTTATCGTAAGGGAATTTTTCCTTGGTTTAATGAAGAAGAGCCAATTTTATGGTGGTCTCCGCCAGAGAGAATGGTGGTTGTTCCTTCCATTTATAAAGTTTCAAAAAGTATCCGGAATCTACTCAATCAAAATAAATTTAGCGTTACGTTTAATCAAAACTTTAGTGAAGTAATTCTCGGCTGTCAGCAAATCGAACGCCCTGGTCAAGATGGAACCTGGCTTTCTGATGATTTTATAGATTCCTATTCTAAACTTCATCAAATGGGAATAGCAAAATCGGTTGAGGTTTGGCAAAACGATGAATTGGTAGGCGGATTATACGGTATCGATTTAGGACATATTTTCTGTGGTGAAAGCATGTTCTCTAAAGTCCCGAATGCAAGCAAAATTGCGTTTGTGACTTTGATTCAATATCTAAAAGAAAACAATTACAAACTCTTGGATTGTCAAGTTCACAACGACCATTTGGAAAAACTTGGCGCTTTTGAAGTTTCGAGAGAAGTGTTTATGAGGGTTTTAGAATCTCAAGCAATTAATTTCGCTTCCAACAAGTTGAAACATGGTCATTAACCATTCCGGTTGCTTGCATGTGGGCATACACAACGGTTGAACCTACAAATTTAAATCCTCGCTTTTTTAAGTCTTTGCTTATGTTATCTGAAAGTGGTGTTGACGCCTGAACATCACTCATTTTTTTGATATTATTATGGATAGGTTTTCCGCCCGTAAAACCCCAAATGTAGTTGGAGAAAGTTCCAAATTCTTTCTGAACTTCCATAAAGGCTATTGCATTGGAAATGGTTCCTCTAACCTTTAATTTATTTCGAATAATTCCAGCATCTTGCAATAATTCTTGAACTTTATCTTCATCATATTGAGCTACTTTTTTATAATCGAAATTATCAAAAGCATTTCTGAAATTGTCTCGTTTTTTCAAAATCGTATACCAACTTAAACCTGCCTGAAAAGTTTCCAAAACCAAAAATTCAAAAAGGGTGTCATCGTCATAAACAGGATTTCCCCATTCATTATCGTGATAATCTCGGTATAAATCGTCTTTTTCACACCAGGCGCAGCGTATTTTATTTTCCATCTTTAGCAATGTATTTATCAATTAAATTATGTCCCAAATAAATCATTGGTGTCATCAAAACAGCAATAGCAAGTTTAACCGAATAGCCAGTCATTGCCGAAAGTAAAAATGTTTTGGTGTCCATAATTCCGGGTAGCCAAAATGCAATTCCCAAAACAATAAAACTATCAAACAATTGTGATATCACTGTTGAACCGGTACTTCGCAACCAAATCATTTTGTGTCCCGTTTTTCTTTTGAAAAAATGGAAAATGCTTACGTCAATCAATTGCGAAATCAAAAAGGCCGTAATGCTTCCCACAATTATCAATTGACTTTGACCAAAAACGGCATTAAACTGCGAAGTTGAAACCGTGCTTATACCCGTCGATGGAATTTTCATTGCAAAAAATAATATGATAAATGTATAGGCAATTAAACAAGCCGTAATTATGGAAAGTTTGCGAACACCTTTTTCACCAAAATATTCGTTGATTAAATCGGTGGTAACAAAAACTATGGGCCAAGGCAAGATGCCAATACTCATTACAGCAGGGCCAACGTCTATTAGTTTTCCGCCGATAAGTTCTGCAACTACAGCATTGGTAATAAATATTCCGGCAAGAACTACATATACAATATCTTTTTTAGATTGAAACATAGGATGGTATTTTTCTCAAATTTATACAATTTTGGTTAATGATTATTATGTGGTGAGATGAATTGATTTTTCATTACTTTTGATAAAAAACAAACTGATTTATAATGAAAAAAATAATTTTAACTTTACTTATGATTGCCCCGACAGTTCTGATAAATGCGCAAGCAAATCGAAATGCCTTTTTAAATGATTGGACTGGACCTTACGGAGGTGTTCCTGCATTTACAGAGTATAAACTAAAAGATTTAAAGCCTGCTATTGAATTTGCTATTCAGGAAAAACTGAATGAAATTTCCAAAATCGCCAACAATCCAAAACCGGCAACTTTTACAAATACTATTGTAGCGCTTGAGAAAACAGGTAAAAAATTTAGTCAAATTTACGCTGTATTTGGAATTTATAGTTCCAATATGAACAGTCCGGAATTTGAGCCTATCGAAACCGAAATGACGCCTAAGTTTTCTGAAGTATCTAATAAAATTTATCAAAACGCGAAACTGTTTGCCAGAATTTCAAAGGTTTACAATTCGCCTTTAACAAAAAAACTAACGAAAGAACAACAACGTTTAGTTTGGTTGTATTATTCCAACTTTGTGCGTGAAGGTGCTAAGGCAGACGCAAAATCAAAACTTAGAATTGCTGCAATCAATCAGGAATTGGCAGGTTTGTTTACCAAGTTTAGCCAAAATCAGTTAGCAGATGAAAGCAATTATTATTTAGAATTAGAAACAGAAGCTGACTTTGATGGTTTGCCTGAAGAATTAAAAAATGCTGCTATGGCTGATGCCAAAGACAGAAAGCTGGATGTAATGGGTTGCATTGCCAATACACGTTCGTCTATTGAGCCGTTTTTGACGTTTTCAAACCGAAGAGATTTAAGAGAAAAAGCATTTCAGATTTTCACCAGTCGTGGCGATAATGATAATGCCAATAATAACAATAAGACTTTAGTTCAAATTTTAAAACTGCGTGCAGAGAAAGCTAAATTATTAGGTTTTAAAACTTTTGCCGATTGGAGTTTGTCCAATACCATGGCGCAAAAACCACAAAAAACATTAGATTTAATGATGTCAGTTTGGACACCAGCAGTTGAAAAAGTGCATGCGGATGTTGCTGATATGCAAAAAATGGTAGATGCTGAAGGTGGTAATTTCAAAATTGCTGCTTGGGACTATCGATATTATTCTGAAAAAGTTAGAAAGGCAAAATATGATTTAGACCAAAATGATTTAAAACCGTATTTACAACTAGAAAAATTGCGCGAAGGAATGTTTTGGGTTGCTGGAGAAATATTTCATTTAGGATTTAGACAAGTAACTAATGTTCCTGTTTTTCATCCTGATGTTAGAGTTTGGGAGGTTTACAACAAGAATACTAATAAAATAGTTGGCGTTTGGTATTTTGACCCTTATGCTCGCAAAGGAAAACGTTCAGGTGCTTGGATGAATGCCACTAGAGAGCAAAGTAGAGTGAATGGAGATGTGATTACGATTGTGTCTAACAATTGCAATTTTATTAAAGGTAAAGACGGAGAACCAATTTTGATTTCATGGGAAGATGCCAGTACATTATTCCATGAATTTGGACATGCCTTACACGGTTTGAATTCGAATGTGACATATCCAAGTGTATCGGGAACCAATGTGCCAAGAGATTATGTTGAGTTTCCTTCTCAAGTTATGGAACGTTGGTTAGCCACGCCACAAGTATTGAATCAGTTCGCGTTGCATTATAAAACAGGTGAACCAATGCCAATGTCTTTGGTAGAAAGAAATGACAAAGCAGCAACCTTTAACGAAGCATTTTCAACAGTTGAAACTATTGCAAGTGCTTTGGTAGACATGAAATTACATTTGTTAGAAAACCCAGATATTGACCCAAAACAATTTGAAAAAGAAACTTTAGATGCCTTAAAAATGCCAAAAGAAATCGTGATGCGTCACCGTATTCCACAGTTTGGGCATATATTTTCAGACGATGCTTATGCTGCTGGTTATTATGGTTATTTGTGGGCTGATGCTATTAGTGCCGATGCTACAGAGGCTTTTACCGAAACTAAAGACGGTTTATATAACAAGGAAGTGGCTAAAAAATTATATGATAATGTTTTCAGTATAGGAAATACTGTCGATCCTGCAATCGCCTATAAAAAATTCCGTGGTAGAGATGTGAATACCGATGCTTTAATGCGAGCAAGAGGTTTTGCAGTTCAGAAGAAATAATAATAAACAAAAAACCCGATTCAATTGAATCGGGTTTTTTTATTTTGTTTTGGATTGATTATCCTAAAGCAACTCTTCTGAAACCAGTTACAGTCAAACCTGCATCAACAGATTTAATGTAATTAGCAACGCTCATTGAGCTGTCTTTGATATAATCTTGGTTTACCAAAGTATTGTCTTTAAAGAAACGACCCAATTTACCCTTAGCGATATTTTCAATCATAGCTTCTGGTTTTCCTTCTTGACGTAGTAAATCTTTAGCGATTTCAATTTCTTTAGCGATAACGTCTGCATCAACTCCGGCTTCATTTAAAGCGATTGGAGACATAGCAGCAGCTTGCATTGCAACGTTTCTTGAAGCTTCTTCAGCACCAGCAACGTTAGCAGATAATGAAACTAAAGTAGCAATTTTGTTTCCAGCGTGGATATATGAACCAACAAAAGCACCAGACAATCTTTCGAAAGAAGCGATTTCAATTTTTTCTCCAATAACACCAGTTTGCTCAATTAATTTTTCAGCAACAGTAAGTCCGTTGAAATCTGCAGCTAAGAAAGCTTCTTTTGTATCAAAGTTCATAGCCAAGTTAGCTAAATCTGTAGCCAATTTTACGAAACCTTCATTTTTTCCAACGAAGTCAGTTTCGCAGTTTAATGTAATAACAACACCAGAAGTTTTGTCTGCATTTACAACAGCAATAGCTGCACCTTCAGTAGATTCTCTGTCTGAACGGTTAGCAGCAACTTTTTGACCTTTTTTTCTAAGGTTTTCAATTGCTAAATCAAAATCTCCTTCAGCTTCTACCAAAGCTTTTTTACAGTCCATCATTCCTGCACCGGTAATTGTTCTTAGTTTATTTACGTCTGCAGCAGTAATTGTGATTGTTGACATAATAATATTTCTTTTATAATTAATATTTCTTTTTTAATGAATTATGAGTTATAAATTATGAGTTATGAGTTTAATTCATAATTCATAATTTATAACTCATAATTTGTAACTGTTTTACTCTTCAGTCTTAGTTTCAGTAGCTTCAGCTTCTACTTCCGGAGTCGCTTCAACTTCAGCAGCTGGAGCTTCAACAACAGTAACTTCTTCTACTACTTCAGCAACAGGAGTTTCCACTTCAGCAGTAGCTTCTACTACCACTTCAGCAGCTGTAACTTCTTCAACAGCTTCAACTTCATGAGTATCATCACCTTCTTTATCAGAAGTTCTGTTAGCCAATCCGTCAATAACTGCAGCAGTTACTAAAGATAAAATTTTATCAATTGATTTAGAAGCATCATCATTGGCTGGAATAACGTAATCTACTTCACGCGGATCAGAGTTAGTATCAACCATTGCAAAAACTGGAATGTTTAATTTTTGTGCTTCTTTTATTGCGATGTGTTCTGCCTTAATATCCACTACAAATAATGCAGCAGGTAATCTTGACATATCAGCGATAGAACCTAAGTTCTTCTCTAATTTGGCACGAAGACGATCTACTTGAAGACGTTCTTTTTTAGACAATGTCATAAAAGTTCCGTCTTTCTTCATTTTATCAATAGTAGCCATTTTTTTAACAGCTTTACGGATAGTAACGAAGTTGGTTAACATACCACCAGGCCATCTTTCAGTGATGTACGGCATGTTACAAGCTAATGCTTTTTCAGCAACGATGTCTTTTGCTTGTTTTTTGGTAGCTACGAAAAGTATTTTTCTACCTGATGCTGCGATTTTTTTCATGGCTTCGTTAGCCTCTTCAATTTTTGCAGCGGTTTTATATAGATTGATAATGTGAATTCCATTACGTTCCATATAAATGTAAGGAGCCATGTTTGGATCCCACTTACGAGTCATGTGTCCAAAATGAACACCTGCTTCTAATAAATCTTTAACTTCAATTTTGTTTGCCATTGTGTAATAGTTTACGTTCCGTTTGATTAGCAATGCGTCACCTTTTTCGCTTCAAGACTTTTTGCTTTAAGACTTTGGACTGCATTTCGATGCTAAACTAATTCCCTTTTTACAAGGAATATCGACAACTTTGTTTTAAATTCTAATTTAATTGTAAAAAATAATCTGAAAAAATATTCTGGTAAATACCGAATATTAACGTTTCGAGAATTGGAATCTCTTTCTCGCTTTTTTCTGACCGAATTTTTTACGTTCTACCATTCTTGGATCTCTTGTTAGTAATCCTTCTGGTTTTAGGATAGCTCTGTTTTCAGCTTCCACTTCACACATTGCTCTTGCAATTGCCATTCTCACAGCTTCTGCTTGCCCTGTAGAACCACCACCGTATACATTTACTTTTACATCAAAGTTAGTTGCGTTTTCTGTCATAGACAATGGTTGCAACACTTTGTACTGTAAAGTAGCTGTTGGGAAGTAGTTGTTAAATTCTCTTTTGTTTACGGTAATTTTTCCAGTTCCTTCTGAAACATAAACACGTGCAACTGCACATTTTCTTCTACCGATTTTGTGAATAACTCCCATTATTTAAGATCGTTAAGGTTAACTGTTTTAGGTTTTTGAGCGCCTTGTTTGTGCTCAGTTCCTACAACAACATTTAAATTTCTGAAAAGTTCAGCACCTAATTTGTTTTTAGGTAACATTCCTTTAACAGCTTTTTCTACTAGTAATGCAGGATTTTTTTGTTGCAAAACTTTAGCAGTCAAACTTCTTTGCCCTCCTGGATAACCTGTGTGACGGATATACGTTTTCTCGTCAAGTTTGTTACCTGTAAGGTTGATTTTCTCTGCGTTGATAACAATTACGTTATCTCCACAGTCGACGTGAGGTGTATAACTTGGCTTGTATTTACCTCTTAAAAGCATCGCAACTTTTGAAGCAAAACGACCTAAGTTATGACCATCAGCATCTACAATGATCCACTCTTTAGTAACAGTGGCTTTGGTTGCAGATTGTGTCTTGTAGCTTAATGCGTCCATAATTTTATTTTAATTAAACATTCCATTCCCAATAAAGGGAGCGCAAAAGTACAATTATTTATTAATAAAGCAAATAGCAAAATTTAATTATTTTAATAAAACCCAAAAATTCTAATAAAATACTAATAATGAATGGACTTAACAGCTGATTAGCAGACAATTTATAGAACAAAACAACTCAGAATTATCTACATTTTGTGTTTAACTTTACTACTTGTATTATATTTTGCAGAAAAAATTTCACTATTTTTACATTTTTAAGACAATAATAATGAGATCGAAAGCCACATTAAAACAAATTGCAAAAGAGTTAGGAGTTTCTGTTTCGACAGTTTCAAAAGCGTTGAATGGAAGCCCTGAGATAAGCGAACCAACAAAGCAACGAGTTCAGGAATATGCGAAGTTGAAAAATTATAAACCCAATGTTATTGGACTCAATTTAAAAAACAGGAGAACCAAAACAATTGGCGTTATTATTCCAAATATTCTAAATTCATTTTTCGCCAAAGTTTTTAGTGGCATTGAAAAAGTAGCTGATGAAAAAGGATATAAAGTAATTACTTGTATTTCTAATGAGTCTTTAGAAAAAGAAATCAACGCACTCGAAATGTTGAGCAACGGAACTATTGATGGTTTTATTCTGTCAATTGCCGAAGAATCACAAATGTTGCAAAAATTCAATCATTTTACGACTATAATTAATGAAGGAACCCCAATTGTAATGTTTGACCGAATTGCGGATGAAGTAAATTGCGATAAGGTAATTGTTGATGACTTTGAATCAGCCATGAATGCAACAGAGCATTTAATCAAAACCGGTTGTAAAAAAATCGCACTATTATCAGCCATTGATAATTTAAGTGTTGGCAAATTAAGAGCACAAGGCTTTTATAAAGCGATGGAAAATAATGGACTCAAAGTAGACAATAATTTAGTTATCCTGACCAATAATAATGATGAATTCAATTCCAAAATTGGAGGATTTTTTATAAAAAACAAACCCGATGGCGTTTTTGCAGTCGATGAGCACGCATCAGTAACGGCTATGAAACTCGGAATCCAAAACGGCTATAAAATACCTCAAGATTTATCACTTATAGGTTTTGCTGATGGTGTTTGGTCACGAAGATTGACACCAAGTTTGTCAACAGTAAGCCAACACGGTCCTGAAATTGGTGAAGTGGCTGCGCAACTATTAATAGATAAATTAGAAAGTAAAGATGAAATAGTCACTTTTACTACAACTACTATAAAAACAGAGTTACGTCAGCGCGATTCAACTAAAAAATTGTAGAAACATTTACAAAGTTTTAAAAACAGGATGTTTACCTTTTGTCTACCTTAATTTTTTGATTGATACAGTAGCTTAAAATATATTTGTTAAGCTAAAATTATTCAACATAAAATTAAGTCATACATGAAAACAAGAACTTTACTTTCGCTATTACTGTTATCAATTAGTTTAACAGGTTTTTCAACAACTTTTACAATTACAAATTCAGGATTTACTTTTAGTCCTTCGACGTTAAACATTTCAGTTGGTGATAATGTGAATTTTGTTTTAGCAGGTTCTCACAATGCTTTAGAAATAAGTCAGGCTACATGGAATGCAAATGGGACAACTCCACTGGCTGGTGGTTTTCAAACCGCATTTGGAGGAGGTATAGTTTCTTCATCACAATTGACTGTTGGAACGCATTGGTATATTTGTGAAAATCATGCGGCTTCAGGAATGAAAGGGAGAATAATAGTAGGTTCTTTAGGTCTTCCTGAAAATCAATTGTTTACTAACATTTCTATTTTTCCAAACCCAACAAAAGATTTAATTACAATTAAAGTAAGCGATAAAGTTGCCGATTCGGCCTATAATATTGCTGACGCATCCGGAAGAGTGGTTTTGGCTGGTAAATTGAGTGATCTAACAACTTCAATTGACATCAGTCAGTTAACCAATGGGGTTTATTTCTTTCAACTAAATGAAAGAAGAAGACAAGCTGTAAAATTGATAAAGAATTAAATTGAAAAGAAGGCGTTTTGTAAGTAACAGCAGTTTCAAAATCAATGCGCTTCCAACCAATCTTTTCCAACTCCAATTTCAACATCTAAAGGGACATCTAGTTTAAAAGCGTTCTCCATTTCGTGCTTAATCATCGGTTGGATTTTTTCTAACTCCGAATTATGCACATCAAAAACCAATTCGTCATGTACTTGCAGAAGCATTTTTGATTTCCAGTTTTCAGCGTTTAGTTTTTTGTAGATATTAATCATTGCAATTTTGATGATATCAGCAGCAGAACCCTGAATCGGTGCATTCACAGCATTTCTTTCTGCACCACTTCTTACTATTGCATTGGCTGAATTGATGTCTTTCAAATAACGTCGTCTTCCTAAAACGGTTTGCACATAGCCATTTTCTCGGGCAAAATCCACCTGCTCCGACATATAGGATTTTAGTTTTGGATAGGTTTTGTAGTAGGCATCAATCAAAGCTGCACTTTCTGAACGAGATAACGAAGTCTGATTGCTCAAACCAAAAGCGGAAACACCATAAATGATTCCGAAGTTTACCGTTTTTGCATTGCTACGTTGCTCTTTGGTAACTTCTTCCAGCGGAACGTTGAATACTTTTGCAGCCGTACTTTTATGAATGTCTTCCTTGTTTTGAAATGCTTTTATCATGTTTTCTTCACCAGATAAAGCAGCGATAATTCGAAGTTCTATTTGAGAATAATCCGCAGAAAGCAAAGTATAATTTTCATCACGGGCAATGAATGCTTTTCTGATTAATCGTCCTCGTTCGGTACGAATTGGAATATTCTGCAAATTTGGATTATTCGAACTCAAACGACCAGTTGCCGCAACCGTTTGCATATAATCCGTGTGTACTCTTTGCGTTTTTTTATCAACCTGATTTGGCAATGCATCTATGTAAGTGCTTTGTAATTTCACCATTTGACGCCATTCCAAAATATCTTTTACAATCGGATTATCATTTGCCAAATAACTCAACACTTCTTCACCAGTCGCATATTGGCCTGTTTTGGTTTTCTTTTGTTTGGCTCCGCCAATTTTTAGTTTGTCGAATAAGATATCGCCGAGTTGCTTTGGTGAAGCTAAATTGAATTTTTCACCAGCCGTTTCATAGATTTTTTGTTCAAACTCGTTAATGTCTTTTTGCATGTCAACCGACATTTTTTTTAGATATTCTTCATCCAAATTGATGCCTTCCATTTCCATTGCAGCTAAAACCGGAATCAACGGAATTTCGATTTCCTCAAACAATTTTTTCGTTTCGGCTTTGTCCAAAATCGGACTAAAGACTTCTTTTAATTGAAGTGTAATATCAGCATCTTCAGCAGCATATTCTTTAATATCTTCTAACGGCACATCGCGCATTGATAATTGGTTTTTACTTTTTTTGCCAATTAAGGTTTCAATTGATTTTGGCGAATATTTTAAATACGTTTCACTCAAAACATCCATATTGTGACGCATATCCGGATTAATCAGATAATGTGCAATCATGGTGTCGAATAATTTTCCTTTGATTTGAATGCTGTATTTCGACAACACTTTCAAATCGTATTTGACGTTTTGTCCAATCTTTTCAATGGTTTCGCTTTCGAAAAACGGTTTGAATTTATCAACTAAAGCTTGAGCTTCTTCTTGATTTTCTGATACCGGAACATAAAATGCTTTTCCTTTCGCCCAGGCGAATGACATTCCGACTAACTCGGCATTCAAAGCATCAATTCCGGTAGTTTCAGTGTCAAAACAAACCGAAGATTGATTCATCAGGTTTTGCAGAAACAATTTTGTTCCTAATTCACCTTGAACAACTTGGTATAAATGTTCGGTGGTTTCTAATGTGGCATAATACGAATGTGGTTTTGGCTCATCGCTTTCATCATCTGAAAAACCAAATAAATCGAATTGATTTTCATTTTTTGGAGTGGTTGCTTTTTTGGCAGGTTTCGGAGTTTCATTTGAAGTTTCTGTGCCATTGCCATTGGTTTCAATTTCATCAAATTCTTTTCCGGTTCCGAACCATTTGTCGAATTGTGCTTTCATTTGACGGAATTCCAATTCGTGAAATAATGCATCCGTCTTTTCAACATCGGGTTTTGACAATTCATAATCTGTAGCATCAAAAGTTACTGGGCAATCCAGCATAATTCGGGCTAGTTTTTTGGATAAAAGTCCTAGTTCTTTATTATTTTCGATTTTGTCTTTCAGAGCACCTTTTAGTTTATCAGTATTTTCTAAAAGATTTTCCATCGAACCGAATTCTTTCAGCAATTTTTTGGCAGTAACTTCTCCAACGCCAGGGAAACCGGGAATATTATCGGCAGTATCACCCATCATTCCCAGAAAATCAATTACCTGTTCAGGATGTTCAATTTCGAATTTGGCTAATACTTCCGGGATTCCCCAAATTTCAATATCATTACCCATTCTGGCAGGTTTGTACATAAAAATATTTTCGGAAACCAATTGTGCAAAATCTTTATCTGGAGTAACCATAAAAACCTGAAAATTTTCTTTTTCGGCTTGTTTTGCTAAGGTTCCAATTAAATCATCGGCTTCAAATCCTGCTTTTTCTATAATTGGAATATGCATCGCTTTTAATAATTCCTGAATATACGGAACGGCAATTTTGATAGCTTCCGGCGTTTCATCGCGATGTGCTTTGTATTCCTTATACATTTCATAACGATAATCGCTTCCGCCTTTATCAAAAGCAACGGCTAAATGATCCGGTTTTTCACGTTTGATGACATCCATTAAGGCGTTCATGAAACCCATAATTGCCGAAGTATCCATTCCTTTTGAATTGATACGTGGATTTTTTATAAAAGCATAATACCCACGAAAAATTAAGGCGTAAGCATCAAGAAGGAAAAGGCGTTTTTGTGACATAATTTAAAATAGGATTAGAATCCAAAATAAATTTGGATCAAGTTGTAAAAATAGCTAAAGTTTCAAAAATGATCGATTGTTTTTCAACAGAAATTAAATCAATGTTAAAAAAGATTTAATAACATCAATAGCATTAACTTTCTTTGTTAATTTGTTAAAAAAATTAAAAATGGGTTTTCGCTTTCTAATTCTTTTCATAATCATTGCCATAGTTGAGCTGTATGCTTTTCAAGCCATAAAAACAGTTACTAAATCTAAATGGATTTTGATTAGCTATGCTATAGTTTCACTCTTAGCAATACTATTTATCACCTATGAATTACTAAAGTTTGATAGAAGTGTTGGACAAACTAAGACGACTTTGATTACTTTGGGATTGTTGCTTTTAGTTTTACTTCCAAAAATAGTGTTGACATTTGTAATGCTTTTGGAAGATGTTTTTCGTTTTTTAATGGGAACAGTTACCCATTTTATGGGACACAATTCTGATAGTTTTTTACCTGAAAGAAGAAAGTTTGTCAGTCAGGTTGCAATAGGATTAGCAGCAGTTCCGTTTCTTTCTTTGATTTACGGAATGACCATTGGCAAATACAATTTCAAAGTAATTCGACAAACCTTATTTTTCCCTGATTTACCCGATGCTTTTGACGGTTTTAAAATCACGCAAATTTCAGATGTTCACAGCGGAAGTTTTGATAACGAAGAAAAAATACGCTATGCTATTGATTTAATAAACGAGCAGGAAGCCGATTTGTTATTGTTTACTGGAGATATTGTTAATGCTAAAGCAGATGAAATGCATCCGTGGATTTACATTTTCAACGGCATAAAAAAATACGAATATGGCAAATATTCCATTTTGGGAAACCATGATTATGGCGCTTATTTGGATTGGAAATCGGAAAAAGCAAAAGCCGATAATTTTGCAGCCATCAAAGATTTACACCGTCAGATTAATTTTAAATTGATGTTGAATGAGCATGTAAAAATCAAAAAAGGGAATGATGAAATCGCTTTGATAGGTGTTGAAAACTGGGGAAAACATTTTGGAGAATTTGGCGATATAAACAAAGCATCTGAAAATTTAACGGCAGCCGATTTCAAAATCCTGATGAGTCATGACCCAAGTCATTGGGAATATATTGTAAAGCAACATCCGAAAAATATTCAGTTAACACTTTCTGGGCATACACACGGAATGCAGTTTGGAATAGAAATTCCAGGGTTTTTCAAATGGAGTTTGGCGCAATATATGTACAAACAGTGGGCAGGATTGTATGAAGAATTCGGAAGATATGTGTATGTTAATCGTGGATTTGGTTTTCATGCTTATCCTGGCAGGGTTGGAATCATGCCCGAAATAACGGTTTTCGAACTAAAAAAAGGGGAAAAAGTAGCATAATTAGTTAAAAATGCTACATTTGTGCTTTAATGTTACTTTCAAACTGTAATAAGTAAGTAAAAACGTTTTGGTTTTATGTCAAAATTTGGAGAATTAATCAATGCTCAAGTGCCTGTGTTAATTGATTTTTACACAGAGTGGAATGAATCTTCAGTCTCAATGCATCCAGTTATTAGAGATGTAGCAGCTGCGCTTGGCGATAGAGCAAAAGTGATAAAAATTGATGTAGATAAAAATCAGGAATTGGCCGATGCACTTCGCATCAAAGGATTGCCAACCCTGATGATTTACAAAGAAGGTCAAATGGTTTGGAGACAATCAGGAGAATTGGATGCCAATACTATTATTGGATTGGTTCAAGAGCAATTGTAGTCACTACACAACATTATAAAAAAGGCGAACCATTTATTTGGCTCGCCTTTTATTTTTTAGATAACTTAAAAAGCGCGTTTAGAAATTGGTAAAAATCACAAGTTATGCACTTGATATAAATACCTGTTAGGCGCTGTGTTTATTTTTGTTCTGCCAATTCTTTCAATTTACTGTTCATTGCTTCAAATCCTTTTTTCGTGTTATTGTCAAGTTGTTTTTTGAAAAGTGGAACAAGAATACCTTTAAATTTTTCACTTTGCTTAAAAGTTGTTGTTCCGTTTCCGTTGTCAATAAGTTCAAATTTATGTTCTCCATCAAAAAGCCCTGCAAGCAATAAATGTCCAAGCCATTTTAACTCCTTGTTAGTTTCATAGGTCAAAACTTTTGGTTTAAATGTCATTCCTTTTGCTTTTGGAGGTTCAATTCTTGCGGTTATTTTATTTCCAACTTTTACATCACCTATAATTGATTTTATAAACGGATTCCAATTCGGATAACTTTTGAAGTCAGTAAGAATAGCCCACACTTTTTCTGGCTTTGCGTTTATTACTATTTCTGTTTTTATTTCTTTTGCCATTGCTGTGTATTTTAAATTAGTTCTAATTAAATTCCATTTGTTTCTTTATAAGAGTAGATTGTTTTATTCGGATACTTCTTATTTTTTCTTTCTAATAGCAAAAGAATACCCAATACTTACGTTAAATACCCATGGTGTTGCGTTGAAACCTGGGTCTTGCGTTTTGATTTCCTCATTAGCTAAAGTATTTTTATTAAAGTAACTGAATTTATTCCCGACTAAAGTTGAAGCTACAGTAGGCCAATATCTAATGCTCGGTGAAATCATAATTCCTCTTAGATAGTATGATTTGTTCTTAAAAGGTTGATAGTTGCCATATACACCGATACCTAAACTCATGGTATTATAAGAGATAATTTGATTGCCATTATTTTGTGATTCGCCTTCATAATAATATTCAAAGCGATGCCATTTTGGTTCTACTCTAACGTTTATCCATTCTTTTACACGATAGCCTATTCCAAATCCGGTTGTCCAAGGAATATGAACTGCTATACCTTGTCTTTTTAGGTCAGTTGTTACCGTATTTCCAGAATAATCTAAAGAAACACCATGAGAGTAATCAAAAATAAATCGATTATAGATGTAGTTACCTTCTATATTGAAGCCTTTAGCTAAAAGAGGTTGTGTTAATCCAAACAGCACATTTATTTTTTTGTCTGTTTTCCATTCTTGCGCTTGTAAATCAAACATGTTTAAAGTCAACATAATGAGTAATGCTAATTTTACTGAGTTTTGAATTTTTGTAATCATGATTTTATTTGTTTTAAAATGATGATGCAAAATTCGCTCAGTAAAAAGTGCTACACATTCACATTTGTTAATAAATGCTATTTCACTTTCGTATTCGACTTAAGGATTGAGGTTTAATTCCCAAATAGGCTGCAATATGGTATTGAGGCACTCTTTTGATTAACTCCGGATAATCAGTCATAAACTTATAATACCGTTGTTTGGCATCCAGCGTAGTCAAATTATAGGTTTGTCGCGAAATGCGTATAAATGAAAGTTCAGTATAGTAACTTCTTAAAGCCATAAATTTGGGTTGAATAGCCAAAAGTTCATCCATTTTTATGTTTGACAAGGTAAATAAGCGGGTGTCTTCTAGCGCCTTTATATTCATATCTGAAGCAGAACCTGTTGTGTAACTTTTCAGGGAAACTACCCAATCATGTTCCAATGCAAAATCAGATGGGACTTCATTACCCTCTATAATTTTATAATACATCATTAAACCGCTCGTTAAATATCCGAATCTAGTACTTATTTGCCCTTCTTTTAAAAAATGTTCCCCTTTTGGAATTGTCTTTTCTTCTAACGCTTCAATAAAAAGCGTAATGTCTTCTTTAGAAAAATCCGTTATAGTATTTATTTCAGCTATTAATTTGTCAACCATTTTGTTCAAATTGCTTCCCTTTGTAGTGTATTATTCTCAAATGTAATTCTTTTTTTAAAATCATCAAATGGCCATTCAATTTGTTCCAGTGTATTTTTTAAATCAAGTTAAAAAAACTTTGGCAAAATTTTTGTTTAAAAAAGTGTCACATAAAGAAACGTCACAAAAATAAATGAGACAATAAAGTTTGCGACACTGAATTTAAATAGGATTTAATAAAAGAAACCATGAAAAGAAAGAATTATCGAGCCCAAACTGACAGAGAATCGTTGGGGCTTACACAGCAGGAAATCGCTTTAATATTAAATGTTAGCCGAAGTCATTTGTCCCACCACGAAGGGTTCAGAAGACATCTGCCTTCAGGCGCAGGATTAAGGTTAAGTGAAATGATCTTGTACATGCTCTCGCCAGAAGCCAAAACTTTTAAAGCCTTGGACAAAATCGAATGTGAGGATGATAAAACAAAAAACATACTTGAAAAAAGGATAAAGGAAAACGAATTTCAGCTGAGAGTCATTATGCGAAAAATAGAGACAGCACAGGCTAAATTTGATAAATGTAAGAACGCTATCCAGCTGATGTCCTTTTTAAATTCACCTGAAGAAGCCAAAAAAGCAGCAAAACCTGAAACTTTATCTTTAATAGAATCAGTAGCAATAATAAAATTCAAGAAAGCTAAATCAGAATTGAGTTTATTGTTAATAGACATGGAACTTTTGCAGCTGCAACAGGAATGTTATGTAAAAGCGCTAAAGAAATAGGAAATTTATAATGGAGTGCTTTCCGCAATTTTATCACAAACAAACCCTTTTTCATTCAAAAATGCTAAGGTTTTTGGTAAAGCATATTTGAGGTTTGGCGCTGCTTTGACACTATCGTGAAAAACAATAATGCTTCCGGGTGTTACATTTTTTAAAACATTATCCAAGCATTCTTCAGGAGTAATAGTTTGGTCAAAATCGCGACTCAACACATCCCACATTATTATTTTGTAACCTAGTTTTCTTAAAATTCTGGATTGCGAAGGTTTTATCTTCCCATAAGGCGGTCTGAATAAAGTTTTTTCTTGCCTCTTGCTTCTTGCTTCTTGCTTCTCCATAATCAAGGCACACTTTTTCACATTTTCAAAATAAATTTCATTTTGTGTTTTCCAGCCTTTCAAATGATTAAAAGTATGGTTTCCAATAGCATGATTGTCTCGAATTATTTTCTGAAAAATCTCCGGATGCTTTTCAATATTGTTGCCAATGCAGAAGAAAGTGGCTTTGGCATCGTATTGTTTTAATAGCTCGAGTGTCCATTCGGTAATTTCGGGTGTCGGACCGTCATCAAAGGTCAGGTATACTTTGTTTTCATGATTGGGAATGTCCCATACATAATTTGGAAAAATCTTTTTGACGAAGTAATTTGTTTTTACCCAGAAACTCATAGGCTAAATATAAAAAAAAATGTGTCAATAAGAAATCTTCAAATTGACACATCTTCAAATTTTCAAATGGATTTACTCTAAATCTCTTCCGAAACGACTAAATCTTTGAACCAAGGCGTTAAAGGCAGGTTTATTTTTGTTGTAAAAATCCATGTCTTTATGATCTTTCATAACGAGTAATAAACTTCTGTAGCGTTCAATATCTGTAATAATATCAGTGGCAATTCCATTTTGAATGGATGGCTGAACAGAAGAATAATACGTTAGACTTTGTTTGTATTTCGTCATTAAACGTTCTAATAATTTTTGGGCCTTTGCTTTTTCGCCCAGTTCATAATAGCCGCTGGCAAATGGTTCAACCATGGTATAATAGCCATAGTAATCCATTGGCATTTTAGTTAAAGCTAAATCAATGATTTTTTTGGCCTTTTCCATTTTGCCTTCGTTGATTAATTGTTCCATCAAACGAGCCATGTTGGTTCGGTAGGAAATGCTGTTTTTTCTGGTTTCAGGATCGTGATAAATAGTGGTTAAATCGCCATTACCCCAACTCCATTTCATTACGATATCATACATTTTATCGCTATCAATATCGCCCATGTCGTATGGATTTTCTTTATCGATAGGCGTTTTTATAGGCACTAATTTATAAACCAATCCATCCAACTGAAGATAATCTTTCATCCAAAGATAATCATCATCGCCAAAGCTTCCTCCGGTAAAATAAATTGGGCGTTTCCAGTCGTTATTTGCCAATACATCAAAAGCCATCAATCGATTTTTATATAAAGCACTTCCTTTAATGTCTAAATCGATGTAAGGAACAATCGAATCATAATATTTTGGATTAACAACCTTATTCTTGATGATGTTGTTTTTATCAATTGGGATTCTGATTTTATTGGTTGGATAAAAATGAATGGTTTGTCCGTTAGACATTTCAACCGTTGATTTTGGGTTTTTGATAAAATCAATCCAAGCTTTGATATCCCATCTTGCTTCTGTTTTTGGAATATGAGCCACGTAATCTAATTTATCCCCAACGTACTCGTTATGTTTAAACGATATTGGCAAACCATCAGATTTGTAAGTTTTAAATTTCATTTGGTCGATATACCAATCGGTCATAAATAATTGTGTATTCACAATTTTAATATCGGTTCTGATGCCTTCAATTTCCTGTGCGTACCAAAGCGGGAAAGTGTCATTATCGCCAATAGTATAAAGAATTGCGTTTTGGTCACAAGATTCGAGGTAATTCTTAGCCATGGCAATAGCCGTATATTTTTTGGCTCGACTGTGATCATCCCAGTTTTGAGATGCCATTAAAATAGGTGCCGCCAAAAGACAGGCTCCAATTACTATTGGTCCAACGAATTTCGATTTCACCTTTTCGGCTATTATTTCATAAATCGCATACACTCCAAAGCCAAGCCAAATCGCAAAAACATAAAATGAACCAACTAGTGCATAATCTCTTTCACGAGGTTCAAAAGGTCTTTCGTTTAAGAATATTTTTAAGGCAATACTGGTAAATAAAAACAAGGCTAACAATACATAAAAGCTTTTCAAATCTTTTTGTGCGTGGTACATTAATCCGATTAGTCCAATGAAGAACGGCAGGAAGTAATATAGGTTTCTGCCTTTGTTGTTTTTAACATCATCGGGAAGATTTTCCTGCGTTCCTTTACCTAGGTGGATTTCGTCAATAAATTTTATTCCGCTTAACCAGTTACCATCAAGATTATCGTATTTTCCTTGAACGTCATTTTGTCTTCCAACAAAATTCCACAGCAGATATCGGCCATACATATAGCCAAATTGGTATTCAATCATAAAACTTAAGTTGTCCCAAGTTGAAGGTTTTTCTACTATAATATAATCGCTGTATTTTTTTAGGAAAGAAACATAATCTTCGTTATCAATTTTTTTCTGAGCGTAAGCAGTTTTAAACTGCGAAACCGTTTTACTCATTTCATCTTTTAATTGACCAACTGCCATAGCAACCTGTTCTTCGCTCAAACTATCAATGTTAACACCATATTGTGCTAAGTCATCTTCATAGGGGTAATTTTGATTAAGTTCCATTTTTGGAACGCCTGTAAACTGAATATAATTCTCAACATGGTCTGTGCTCCAAAGACGAGGAAGAATTGCTTTTTGAGCATTATCGCTGTTTTGTTCGGCATTTTTGTAATTGTTTACAATAACATATTTTCCGGTTTTATAATCTCTTTCATAGTTGGGCGCTTTGTCTAAGTAAGGTTCGTCTTTATCTAAACCGGCAAAAGTGTCCGTGTATTGCGGGCCATAAAACAATGGATTTACACCATATTGTTCTCTGTTATAATACGCTAAAACTTCGGCAGCATCAGATGGTTTATTTTCATTGATAACCACATTCGCATTGGCGCGGATTGGCAGCAACGCCCATACAGAGAATCCGATAAGAACAAAAAGTACACACAATAAAGCAGTGTTGTAAAAAGGATGTCCTTTTGCTCGAGTGTATTTTAATCCAAAATAGAAAAAAGCTATAATTAGTAAAAGCGCAAAAATGGTTCCGGAGTTAAACGGTAAACCAAAGTCATTTACCATAAAGATTTCCATTTTTCCAAAGAATGCTAAAGTATAAGGTAATAATAATTTGAAAATGAATAATAAAATGGCAACGATTATAATGTTGGCAATGATAAAATTTTTAATGGTGATGGTTTTCCAATTCTTAAAATAATACAAAAACCCAATAGAAGGAATGGTTAGCAACGCCATAAAGTGCACCCCAAATGAAAGCCCGACAAGTAACGAAATTAACAACAACCAACGATTACCTCTTGGCGTATGCATATCTTGCTCCCAACGTAATCCAAGCCAAAACAATAAAGCAATAAATAACGAAGCCATAGCATATACCTCGGCTTCAACGGCACTTGACCAAAAACTATCAGAAAAAGTAAACGCTAAAGAGCCAACCAAAGAACTTCCCAGTATAACAATTGCTTTGTTTTTGTCTATTTCGGTATATTGAGAAATTATTTTTCTTAACAATATAGTCGATGACCAAAACATAAACAAAATAGTGAAGGCGCTTGAAAATACAGACAACATATTTACCATCAAGGCCACAGTTTCTTTGCTTGTAGCAAACATGGCAAAGAAAGCTCCCAGAATTTGGAATAAAGGTGCTCCGGGCGGATGACCAACTTCTAGTTTTGCTGAGGTTGAGATATATTCGCCACAATCCCAAAAGCTCATGGTAGGTTCAACAGTTAAAGAAAAGGTAATTAAAGCAATGGCAAATACGGTCCATCCTAAGATGGTGTTCCATTTGTTAAAGTTAAAATTCATCATATAGATATGAAATGAAATGGTTTTATTTAATGCTACAAAGAAACTATTTTTTTTAACGCAAGTAAACGCGCATTAACAAAATTTTTCAAATAGGATAATGGGTTAATAACAAGTTTATTGAGTTTGATGTTGCATAGATTTTGGGTTTAGTTTTTAATTTTTATAGTTATTTGTTTGTGTAAAATAAAATTTGTGTTAAATTTGCACTCGCGTTAAGCAAAACGGCTGTTTCACTGAACACCGCTGTTAATATTGCTAAGTGAAGTAAAGCTGGTCTATGGTGTAATGGTAACACAACTGTTTTTGGTGCAGTCTTTCAAGGTTCGAGTCCTTGTAGACCAACAAAAAATCCTCTCAATTTGAGAGGATTTTTTGTTTTTATAACCTTGTAAATGGTATTTATATTTTAAAAGTAATTACTGGTCGCAGCGCATGATTTACTAAGTCTTCACTAATACTTCCGTTAAAAAAGTGGGAAAGACCTTTTCTACCATGTGTACTAACTCCAATTAGATCAGCATCAATATGGTCTGCGAAATGCAATATTCCGTTTTCAACATTGATATCATTATAGACATTTATGGAATAGTTATTTACAGTAAAACTAGAAACAAAGTCTTTCATGATTTCCAGGGCAACATGAGTTGGCTTGAAGGTGCTGGGTGTATTAATCATAACTAAATTTAATTCAGCTTCAAATCTATTGGCAAACTCAACAACTTTAGCAAAAGGTTTTTTTATTTCATTTGAAAAATCAGAAGCAAAAACAAATTTGTTTACACTAAAATCACCTTCGTCTTTTTTGATTATTAAAACAGGCGTGTCTGAATTACGAACAACTTTTTCTGCATTGGAACCAATAAACATTTCTTTAAATCCATTTGCGCCATGAGAGCCCATTACAATTAAATCAATGTCATTTACTTGGTTAACTTTCATAATTCCTTCGAATGCTAAATCAAATTGAATAATTTCGGAAACTTTTATTCCTTCTAAACATTCATGATCCATAAGGTCTTCCAATCTATTAAGAGCGGCATTTTTAAAAATCATAATTTCTGGAATATCTGCTCCACTGCCAACAGCATCTCCCGCCTGATGAGGTAATTCAAGAATATGAAGAAGAAAAATTTCACCATTATTTTTTTTAGCGATTTGTGCAGCAACTTTTAATGCGTATTCGGCATGTTTGGAAAAGTCAGTAGGGACTAAGATTTTTTTCATAATATAAAAGTGATTTTGTATAGTAAAAATTAACTCAATAAAGGTATTATTTTTTTTTTGATACAACAACAATTTTTGGTTTATAAAAAAATAACTATATTTGCACCGTTATTTACCATTTAAAATTAAATAATGAGGGAAGCATTGCTTCCCTCTTTTTATACAACTATGGCATTTAGAGATAAAATTTTAGCGTTATTGGAAGAAGGATTAAAGGAAAAACCTTCATTGTTTCTTGTTGATTTAACAGTTTCAGAAACATTCAAAGTCATAGTAACATTAGATGGAGATAATGGTGTAAATTTGCAGGATTGTATCGATATAAGTCGTGCAGTTGATACTAATTTAGACCGGGAAGAACAAGATTATGCATTGGAAGTAGCTTCAGCAGGAGTTTCAACACCTTTAAAAATGGTAAGACAATATCGAAAAAATATTGGAAGAACATTAAAAGTGAAAACAAGTACTGAAACTATAGAAGCAGTGTTAGATCAGGTTTCAGAAGAAAGTATTGCACTTTCTTGGACAGCAAGAGAACCAAAGAAAATAGGAAAAGGAAAAGAAACAGTGGCACATAAACGTGAAATTCCTTATTCAGATATAAAAGAAGCAATTGTTACAATAATATTTAATTAAATTAGGCATGGAGAATATTGCATTAATCGATTCGTTTTCAGAGTTTAAAGACGATAAGCTTATTGATAGAGTAACGCTTATGGCGATTTTGGAAGATGTATTTAGAAACGCATTGAAAAAGAAATACGGTTCAGACGATAATTTTGACATCATTATCAATCCTGATAAAGGTGATATGGAAATTTGGAGAAGAAGAGTTATCGTTGCTGACGATGATTTAGATTTGGAAAATGAAGAAATCACTTTAACAGAAGCAAGAAAAATTGAAGCCGATTTTGAAATTGGTGAAGAAGTTTCTGAAGAAGTAAAATTGATTGATTTAGGAAGAAGAGCTATTTTGGCTTTGCGTCAAAACCTGATTTCTAAAATTCACGAACACGACAACACCAATCTTTACAAACAATTTAAAGATTTAATAGGCGAAATTTACACTGCAGAAGTACACCATGTGCGTCCAAGAGTTGTGATTTTGATTGATGATGAAGGAAATGAAATTGTTCTGCCAAAAGAAAAACAAATTCCATCTGACTTTTTCCGTAAAGGAGACAACGTTCGAGGAATTATTGAAAGTGTTGAATTGAAAGGGAATAAGCCGCAAATTATCATGTCGAGAACGGCAGATAAATTCCTGGAAAAATTATTCGAACAAGAAATTCCGGAAGTTTTCGATGGTTTAATTATGATTAAAAATGTAGTAAGAATTCCAGGTGAAAAAGCAAAAGTAGCCGTAGATTCTTATGATGACAGAATTGATCCTGTTGGAGCTTGTGTTGGTATGAAAGGTTCAAGAATTCACGGAATTGTTCGCGAACTTGGAAATGAGAATATCGACGTAATAAATTACACAACCAATTTGCAATTATACATCACAAGAGCATTAAGTCCTGCAAAAGTATCTTCAGTTAAAATTGACGAAGAGAAAAAGAGAGCTGAAGTTTTCTTGAAATTAGAAGAGGTTTCAAAAGCTATTGGTCGTGGAGGACATAATATCAAATTGGCCGGACTTTTAACAGGCTACGAATTAGATGTCATAAGAGAAGGGATTGCTATCGAAGAAGATGATGTTGAATTAACAGAGTTCTCAGACGAAATCGATGGATGGGTAATTGACGAATTTGCAAAAATTGGATTGGATACAGCAAGAAGTATCCTGAATCAAGATGTTGCCGATTTAGTGAGAAGAACCGATTTAGAGGAAGAAACCATTTTAGAAGTAATAAGAATATTAAAAGAAGAGTTTCAAGACTAGTCTTTTAGCGCAAAATAGATAACATTAATAAGATTTTATGTCTGAAGGAAATATTAGAATTAATAAAGTTTTAAGGGAATTAAATATTTCTTTGGAAAGAGCTGTGGATTATCTAAAAGATAAGGGAATTGTCATTGAGGCAAATCCAAACACAAAAGTTTCCGATGATGTATATTCTATTCTTTGCGGACAGTTTGCCGGTGACAAAGGGAATAAAGAAGCTTCAAAAGGTGTAAGCGAAGAAATTAGAAAAGAAAAAGAAGCACTTCGAATTGAAAGAGAAAAAGAAATCGAAGACAAACGCAAGCAAGACGAAGAACGTCAGCAACAACAAGAGTTGATTAAAGCGAAAGCAACAATTGCTGCTCCAAAACAAGTTGGAAAAATTGATCTAGAGCCAAAAGCACCAGCTACTCTGATTCAACCAGCAAAACCAGTTCAGGAAGTAAAACCAGTAATTGAAAAGAAAGAAGTCGTTGCTAAGAAAGAAGAAGAAGCACCAATAGTTGTTCCAAAAGTAGAAAAAGTGGTTGCGCCAGTTGCTGAAGAAGAACCAGTTGATGAAACGCATACTACACAATATCAGAATCTTACTGGTCCGGTATTAACGGGGCAAAAAATAGATTTAGCACAATTTAATAAACCCAAAAAGAAAAAAGAGGAGTTTAAAAAAGATGGTGCTAAACCTGCAACTCCAGCTACTGGAGCAAATGTAGCAGCAAATAATGCAAACGCCAATAAAAATAAAAGAAAAAGAATTCCGGGCAAACCAGAACCAGGGAAGCCTGTTGTTGGTGGCGGTGGTGGAGGAAACGCTTTTGGACCTACTAAACCAGGTGGTGGTGCTAAGCCAGGCGGTGGCGGATTCCAAAAAGGGAATCGTCCTGCTATAGTTCAAAAAGTCGAGCCAACGGAAGAAGAAGTTAAAAATCAAATTAAAGAAACTTTAGAGCGTTTACAAGGAAAAGGAAACAAATCTAAAGCAGCAAAATATAGAAGAGATAAGCGTGATACGCACCGTCAACGGTCAGAAGACGAACAACAAGCATTAGACGAAGGAAGCAAAACAATCAAAGTAACCGAGTTTGTTACCGTAGGTGAAGTAGCAACCATGATGGATGTGCCTATTACAAAAGTAATCGGAACTTGTATGTCACTTGGCATCATGGTAACCATGAACCAACGTTTGGATGCAGAAACGTTATCAATTGTTGCTGATGAGTTTGGTTTTGAAGTTGAATTTATCACATCAGATATCGAAGATTCGATAGAAGTTGTTGAAGACAAACCTGAAGATTTAGTACCTCGTGCACCAATCGTAACCGTAATGGGTCACGTAGACCACGGTAAGACATCGTTACTGGATTATATCCGTAAAGAAAATGTAATTGCCGGAGAATCAGGTGGAATTACACAGCACATCGGTGCTTATGCCGTTACTCTTGAAGGTGGACAAAAAATCACTTTCCTAGATACACCAGGTCACGAAGCGTTTACCGCGATGCGTGCCCGTGGAGCTCAGGTTACCGATATTGCAATTATTGTAGTTGCTGCCGATGATGATATCATGCCACAAACCAAAGAAGCTATCAGCCACGCACAAGCGGCTGGAGTTCCAATGATATTTGCAATCAATAAAATAGATAAACAAGGCGCTAACCCTGAAAAGATTAAGGAGAAATTAGCAGCCATGAACTTGTTAGTGGAAGACTGGGGTGGTAAATACCAATCGCATGATATTTCGGCTAAAAAAGGAACAGGCGTAAAAGAATTGTTAGAAAAAGTATTGCTGGAAGCTGAAATTTTAGACTTAAAAGCAAACCCAAATAAACCTGCTGTTGGAACTGTTGTCGAGGCACAGTTAGACAAAGGAAGAGGTTACGTATCAACCATATTGGTACAATCAGGAACTTTGAAAGTAGGCGATTATGTATTGGCAGGAAAGAATCACGGAAAAGTGAAAGCCATGCATGATGAAAGAGGACATAGTGTGACTGAAGCTGGTCCATCAACACCAATATCTATTTTAGGTTTGGATGGTGCGTCAACGGCTGGAGATAAATTCAACGTATTTGAAGACGAAAGAGAAGCTAAACAAATTGCGACTAAACGTTTACAATTAATGCGTGAGCAATCGGTTAGAACACAACGTCATATTACCTTGGCGGAAATCGGTCGTCGTATTGCTTTAGGTCAATTTAAAGAATTGAACATTATCCTTAAAGGAGACGTGGATGGTTCTGTGGAAGCACTTTCAAGTGAGTTTTCTAAATTGTCTACAGATGAAATTCAAATCAATATTATACATAAAGGTGTTGGGGCGATTACCGAAACTGACGTAATGTTGGCTTCTGCTTCTGATGCAATTATCATCGGATTTAACGTTCGTCCGGCTGGAAATGCCCGTCAATTAGCACAAAAAGAAGAAATCGATATCAGAAGTTATTCTATTATTTACGATGCTATCAATGACTTGAAAGACGCGATGGAAGGCATGCTTTCTCCAGAAATGAAAGAAGAAATTACAGGTACGGCAGAAATCAGAGAGATTTTCAAAGTATCAAAAGTGGGAACTATCGCAGGTTGTATGGTTACCGATGGTAAAATCTTTAGAAATTCTAAAATCAGAATTATCCGTGAAGGCGTTGTTGTTTTCACAGGTGAATTAGCAACATTGAAACGTTTCAAAGACGATGTAAAAGATGTATCGAAAGGATATGACTGCGGTATGCAAATCAAGAATTACAACGATATTGAACAACTGGATATCATCGAAGCTTTCCAGGAAGTGGAGGTCAAGAAAAAGATGAAATAGTAATAAAAAAGTCCCGATTTAATCGGGACTTTTTTATTTATTAGGTTTAATCAAAAAAGCATTCGGATACTTCTTCTTTAAATCGTTTAGGTTTTTTTCAGCTTCAATTCGGGTTTTGAAATTACCAACCCAAACCTTATATAAGGGTGTGCTGAATACAATAGTGGCATCAATATTCTTGTTCTCTCTCTTAAAATCAAGCAGTGTTTTTTTAGAATTTTCGGTGTCACCATTAAAAATCTGAATTTTATACCGGTCATTTATGGTAATGGAACTGTTTATTTTTCTTTTTTCGTTTAAGAGTTGTTCAAACTTCGGGTCTTGACTTACACTTACTTTAGCCTCTTGACTATAGCTTTTTTGCGTTATAAATACCAGAGTCAGAGTCACGAAAGTGAATTTTATTTCTTTTAAAAATTTCATAAGGGTTTGATTTTTATACAAATGTAAAACTTATAGAATTAAACAAAAGAGAAAACATTATTTAGAATTAATATAAATTGATATTTAAGATATATTTAAGGTTTTGAGAATAGTTCATAAGTCGTATTTTTGTCCAAGTTTTTAATAAAGCGTCGATTTTTACTGGGAAATTTTTTAGAAAAAATCATGCCAACATTAGCCGATAATTACTTATTATATGAAAAAAGTGGGTAACCATAATTCGATTTCAAGGAAAATAATTTACAGTTTAGCTTTAATGCTAACCATCTCCTTCACTTCATTTTCACAAGCAACTCCGCCAGCAGCAGCTACACCAGCAGCAACTGCCACAGCTACAGCAGCACCAGCTGCAACCGCTGGAGGTGACGCAGTAGCAGGAAAAGCATTGTTTAACGCAAATTGTGCAGCTTGTCACAACCTTGATAGGAAAATGACAGGTCCGGCATTAAGAGGAGTTACGGGTCGTCATGCCAAAGAATGGTTTTATCCATGGATTGCCAATAGCTCGGCCATGATTAAATCTGGCGATGCTGATGCGGTTAAATTGTTCAATGAGAACAACAAAGCAGTAATGACAGCGTTTCCTCAATTGTCTAAGCAAGATGTAGATAATATTTTAGCTTATACAGATGAACCTAAACCTGTAGCTGCAACTGCACCTGGAGTTACTCCTGATGGTAAAGGTGGAAAAGCGGATGATAGCGGAATTTCAAATGACATTATTCTTGGCGCACTATCATTAGTAATGTTAATGTTGGTCGTTATGTTGTTCTTTGTAAACAATGTATTAACCAAGGTAGCTAAAGCAAATGGTATTGAAGTTGCTGAAGCAGAAAAAAGAATGCCAATTTGGAAAGCATTTGCTAAAAACCAATTTTTAGTTCTAGTATCTTCTATATTCTTATTATTAGCTAGTGGTTTTTTTGTTTATGGTTATTTAATGCAAATAGGTGTTGATCAAGATTATCAACCAGTACAGCCAATTCATTATTCTCATAGAATTCACGCAGGAAGCAACGGAATCAATTGTAAATATTGTCACTCTGCTGCTCGTGTTAGTAAAAATGCAGGTATTCCTTCTTTAAATGTTTGTATGAACTGTCATAAAAACATTGCTGAAGTATCTGACACAACTGCTACACCTGAGTATTCAAAAGCATTCTACGACGGTGAAATAAAAAAATTATACACAGCTGTTGGTTGGGATGGTTCAAAATATACCGGAAAAACTTCTCCTGTGAAATGGGTTAGAATTCATAACTTACCAGACTTTGCTTATTTCAATCACTCACAACACGTAACGGTTGCCGGAATTGAATGTCAAAAATGTCACGGTCCAGTTCAGACTTATGAAATCCAGAAACAATTTGCTCCATTAACTATGGGTTGGTGTATTAAATGTCATCGTGAGACCGATGTGAAAATGGAAGGAAATGCGTATTACACAAAAATTCACGAAGAACTTTCTAAACGTTACGGAGTAGACAAATTGACTGCTGCGCAAATGGGAGGAATCGAATGTGGTAAATGCCACTATTAAAAATAATTTAAGAAGCTAATATTTATATACGATGTCATCGAACAAAAAATACTGGAAAAGTGTTGAGGAATTAAACGAAAACAGTTCTATTGTTGAGGCGCTTAGAAATAATGAATTTGTAGAAGAAATTCCAACTGACGAATTTTTATCTGACAAAGATGCATTATCTTCTTCCTCAACTACTCGTCGTGATTTCTTGAAATACGTTGGATTTACAACTGCAGCTGCAACATTAGCAGCTTGTGAAGGTCCGGTACATAAATCAATCCCTTACGTTTTACAACCAGAGCAAATTATTCCTGGAGTTGCTGATTATTATGCAACATCTATGTTTGATGGTTTTGATTTTGCCAATTTATTAGTAAAAACACGTGAAGGGCGTCCAATTAAAATAGAAAACAACACTATTGCTGGTGCGAAGTTTGCTGCCAATGCAAGAGTTCATGCTTCTGTATTATCATTGTATGATAGTATGCGTTTGAAAAGAACGAAAGTGTCTCAAAAAGAAGCAACTTGGCAAGAAGCCGATTTAAAAATAAAAGCAAGTTTAGTCGATGCAAAAGCTAAAGGAGGACAAATAGTTTTATTGACTAATACTTTAGCAAGTCCATCAACTGAAAAATTAATAGCTGAATTTATTGCAAAAAACCCAACAGCAAAACACGTTGTTTACGATGCTGTTTCTGAATCGGCTGCATTAGATGCGTTCGAAGCAGTTTATGGAGAAAGAGATTTAGTAGATTATGATTTTTCAAAAGCAAATACTATAGTTTCACTTGATGCTGACTTCTTAGGCGATTGGCAAGGAGGAAGTTTTGATTCGGGTTATGCAAAAGGAAGAGTTCCTCAAGCCGGAAAAATGTCAAAACACTATCAGTTTGAAGCGAACATGACTTTGTCCGGAGCTGCTGCTGATAAGCGTGTTCCAATGACCATTGCAAATCAAAAACAAGCTTTAGTTAAAATATATAATGTAATTACAGGTTCTGCGATATCAACAGGAAAAGTTGATAATGAGGATGTCGTTACGAAAGCAGCACAACAATTGAAAGCTGCAGGAAGCAAAGGACTTTTAGTTTCAGGAATCCAAGATAAAAATGCTCAGTTATTAGTTTTAGCTATCAATCAAGCTTTGGCTAGTGAAGCATTTTCAACTATCGGAACTCGTCAAATCAGAAAAGGATCTAACGAAAAAGTAGCTCAATTAGTTGCTGATATGAATGCAGGAAGTGTTCATACTTTAATAATGAGTGGCGTGAATCCGGTTTACACTTTAGCCGATAGTGCTAAATTCGTAAGCGGATTGAAAAAAGTAAAATTATCAGCTGCATTTTCTTTAAGAGAAGATGAAACAGCTTCAATCACAAATATAGCAGTTCCTGCACCTCACTATTTAGAGTCTTGGAACGATTTAATGTTGACCAAAGGAACTTATTCTTTAACACAACCAACCATTCGTCCATTATTCAGCTCTAAACAATTCCAAGAAGGATTATTGTCATGGAATGGAAACAGCGCAGCTTATTATGATTACATAAAAGCAAATGCTACAGCATATACAAATGGTGCTTCATGGAACCAGACGGTTCATGATGGTATTGCTATTGGAGCTTCTACTAGTGCATCTGCAAGTTCAGCTGATTATGCTGCTGCGGCTAACGTATTGGCACAATCAAAACCTGTCAACGGATTTGAATTAGTATTGTATACTAAAACAGGTTTAGGTGATGGGCAACAAGCTAATAATCCATGGTTGCAAGAGTTACCAGACCCTATCACGAGAGTATCTTGGGATAACTATGTTACAGTTTCTCCTTCAGACGCCAGAGATAAAGCTTTAGGTTTTGAAAATAAAATTGTTGCTAACGGTGGACTTAACGGAAGTTATGCAACACTTACGGTAAACGGAATCAAATTAGAAAATGTTCCAGTTATAATCCAACCAGGACAAGCTAAAGGAACTTTAGGGTTAGCTTTAGGTTATGGTAAAAAAGTTGGACTAAAAGAAGAAATGCAAGTGGGTCTTAATGCATATGCATTTTACGCTGGCTTCAATAATGTACAATCAGCTTCTATCGCTAAAGCAAGTGGAGAACATGAGTTTGCTTGTGTTCAGTCACAAAAAACGTTGATGGGAAGAGGCGATATCATCAAAGAAACAAACTTAACTATTTTCAATACTAAAGACGCTAAAGAATGGAATACTGTTCCTATGGTATCTTTGGATCACAAAGAAGTTGAAGCAACATCTGTAGATTTATGGGATTCGTTTGATCGTTCAGTTGGTCACCATTTTAATCTATCAATAGATTTGAACGCTTGTACCGGTTGTGGTGCTTGTGTTATTGCTTGTCATGCTGAAAATAACGTCCCGGTTGTTGGAAAAGCAGAAATCAGAAGAAGCCGTGATATGCACTGGTTGCGTATTGACAGATACTACTCATCTGAAGATACTTTTGCTGAAGACAACGAGAAAAAAGAAAACTTTGATGGACTTGATTTAGTTGGCTTTATAGCCGGAAATGAAGAGACTAAAGGTTCGCTAGGAGGATTCAGAAAAATGGAAAGTCCAGCGGATAATCCACAAGTATCTTTCCAACCTGTAATGTGTCAACATTGTAATCACGCACCTTGCGAAACTGTTTGTCCTGTGGCAGCAACTTCTCATGGTCGTCAAGGTCAAAACCAAATGGCTTATAACAGATGTGTCGGAACTCGTTACTGTGCAAACAACTGTCCATATAAAGTACGTCGTTTTAACTGGTTCTTATATAACGGTAACGACGAATTTGATTTCCATATGAATGATGATTTAGGTCGTATGGTTATTAATCCAGATGTAAATGTTCGCTCACGTGGAGTTATGGAAAAATGTTCTATGTGTATTCAAAAAACACAGTTGACTATTTTAACAGCAAAACGTGAAGGAAGAGAAGTAGCTGTTAATGAATTCCAAACTGCTTGTTCGGCAGCTTGTTCAACAGGAGCTATGGTATTTGGAGATGTTAACAATAAAGAAGATCAAGTTACAAAACTATCCGAAGATAAAAGAATGTACCACTTACTAGAAAGTGTTGGTACAAAACCAAATGTGTTTTATCACGTTAAAGTTAGAAATACGTAGTATAAAAATATTAATTAAGAAATAAAGGAATATGTCGTCTCATTACGAAGCACCCATTAGAAAACCATTAGTTATTGGTGAGAAATCTTATCACGATATAACTGTAGATATAGCTGCTCCAATTGAAGGAAGAGCCAACAAACAATGGTGGACTGTATTTAGTATTGCATTAATAGCTTTCCTTTGGGGAATTGGCTGTATCATTTATACCATTTCAACAGGTATTGGAACTTGGGGTTTAAATAAAACCGTTGGTTGGGCTTGGGATATTACTAACTTTGTTTGGTGGGTAGGTATTGGTCACGCCGGAACACTTATCTCTGCCGTGTTATTATTATTCCGTCAACGATGGAGAATGGCCATTAACCGTTCTGCAGAAGCGATGACTATTTTTTCTGTAATCCAAGCGGCAATATTTCCGGTTATACACATGGGACGTCCATGGTTAGCATATTGGGTATTACCAATTCCGAATCAATTTGGATCGCTTTGGGTAAACTTTAACTCTCCATTACTTTGGGATGTATTTGCCATCTCAACGTATCTTTCTGTATCCTTGGTTTTCTGGTGGACAGGATTGTTACCTGACTTTGCAATGCTTAGAGACAGAGCTGTAACACCTTTCAGTAAAAAGATTTATTCTATATTAAGTTTTGGATGGAGCGGAAGAGCTAAAGACTGGCAACGTTTTGAAGAAGTATCTTTGGTACTTGCAGGTTTAGCAACGCCACTTGTACTTTCGGTTCACACGATTGTAAGTATGGACTTTGCTACTTCAATTGTACCAGGTTGGCATACTACCATTTTCCCACCTTACTTTGTTGCGGGAGCAGTATTTTCAGGATTCGCAATGGTAAACACCTTGCTTATCATTATGAGAAAAGTGTCAAACCTTGAAGATTATATCACAATTCAACATATCGAATTAATGAACATTGTAATAATGATTACAGGTTCTATCGTAGGTGTTGCTTACATTACTGAGCTATTTATCGCTTGGTATTCAGGAGTTGAATTTGAACAATATGCATTCCTGAACAGAGCTACCGGTCCTTACTGGTGGGCATATTGGTCGATGATGACCTGTAATGTTTTCTCTCCTCAGTTTATGTGGTTCAAGAAATTAAGAACAAGTATTATGTTCTCTTTCATTATCTCTATTGTAGTAAACATCGGTATGTGGTTTGAGCGTTTCGTAATTATCGTTACCTCATTACACAGAGATTACCTTCCATCATCATGGACGATGTTCCAACCAACATTTGTAGATATTGGAATTTTTATTGGAACAATAGGTTTCTTCTTTGTATTATTCCTTTTATATGCCAGAACTTTCCCAGTGATTGCTCAAGCAGAGGTTAAAACAATCTTGAAATCCTCGGGAGAAAATTTTAAGAGACAAAGAGAATTAGAAGATCACAATCATTCAGATAAACATTAATAATTGCTATGAGTAGTAATAAAGTTATACACGCAATATACAATGATGATGATATCTTAATGGATGCTGTAAAGCAAACCAGAAAAGCGCATCACCATATTGAAGAAGTTTTTACACCATTTCCAGTTCATGGTTTGGATAAAGCAATGGGACTTGAACCAACACGATTAGCTATTTGTGCTTTCATCTATGGATTAATTGGTTTGACAGTAGCCACGACCATGATGAATTATATCATGATTCAGGATTGGCCACAAGATATTGGAGGAAAACCAAGTTTTGCTTACTATCAAAACATGCCGGCTTTCGTGCCTATTATGTTTGAGATGACGGTATTCTTTGCAGCGCATTTAATGGTTATCACTTTTTATATGAGAAGTAGATTATGGCCATTCAAACAAGCTGAAAACCCAGATGTTAGAACAACAGACGACCATTTCCTAATGGAAGTATCCGTTAAAGATAATGAAGATGAATTGGTGAAGTTTTTGAAAAGCACAGGCGCAGTAGAAGTTATAGTAGTTGAAATTGATAAGCATTAATATAGATATGAAAAGTTTACTTAAAATAGCATTTGTATTAGGTATCGTTGTTTCCTTTTCGTCTTGTAAAGATAATTTGAAACCAAACTACCAATACATGCCCAATATGTATGAATCGGTAGCTTATGAAACCTATTCAGAATCGAATGCTTTCAATTCGCCATCAGGTTTAAAAGGTAAAGAAGGTCAATTGCCAGTCGATGGATCAATTAAAAGAGGTTTTGTTCCTTACGAAATTCCAAATACCACAGAAGGGTATGCTTTTTCAAAGACAATTGTAAAATCACCATTAGATTCTACTGCTGTTGACATGAAAAAGGCTGAAGAATTATACGGAATTTACTGTGCTATTTGTCATGGAGAAGCTGGAAATGGCATGGGAAAATTAGTGAAGCAACAAAAATTTCTTGGTGTTCCAAATTACAAAGACAGACAAGTAACTATAGGAAGTATTTTCCATGTTGAAACGTACGGATTAAATTCAATGGGTTCTTACGCGAATCAATTGAGTCAACAAGAGCGTTGGATGGTTGCGGCTTATGTTCTTGAACTTAAAAGCAAATTATAATTGTAAAACAAACTGATTGTTATAGATATGTATACCTTTTCAAGTAAATTAAAAACTTTTTCTTTCATCTTAATGCTTTTAGGAGCTTTGGGTATTGGTATTGGTTTTATGTCGGCCCCAAAAACAATTCAAGATGTTGAGACTATTCTGAAAGCGGAAGAAGCACATCATGAAGGTGGACACGAAGCAGCAGCAACTCATGAAGAAGTAAAGTCTCCGGCCGAAGCTAAAGCAGAACATGAAGAGCATGTTGAACATGTTTTTCATCAATTACAAAATAAACCATGGGCTGCATTATATGTTGCCTGTATCTTCTTCTTGTTAATAACTATGGGTGTTTTAGCATTCTATGGTATTCAACAAGTGGCACAAGCAGGTTGGTCTCCGGTGTTGTTTAGAGTAATGCAGGGAATTACGGCTTATTTACCGGTAATATCAGTTATTTTCTTCGTATTCCTATTGTTGTCAGGATTCCATCTTAACCATTTGTTTGTATGGATGAATGAAGGAGTTACTGACCCTAAAAGTCCAAATTATGACGAAATAATTGCAGGCAAATCAGGCTATCTAAATTTTGCTTTTTGGATTTCAAGAGCGGCTATATTCTTATTAGGTTGGAATTTATACCGTTACTTATCTAGAAAAAATTGTTTGGCACAAGACGCAGCTAGTGATGATGTTTTCTATAAAAAGAACTTCAAAATGTCAGCAGCATTTTTAGTATTCTTTATCGTTTCTGAATCTATCATGTCTTGGGATTGGATTATGTCTTTAGACCCACATTGGTTCAGTACACTTTTTGGATGGTATGTTTTTGCCAGTTTCTTTGTAAGTGGTATTACCGTGATTCAAATGGTAACTATCTATTTAAAATCTAAAGGGTATTTAGAGAATGTAAATTCTAGCCATATTCATGATTTATCAAAATTCATGTTTGGTATCAGCGTTTTCTGGACATACTTATGGTTTTCACAATTTATGTTGATTTGGTATGCTAACATTCCTGAAGAAGTTACTTATTTCAAAACGAGAATAGAAGTTTATAACTTGCCATTCTTTGGTGCTTTCTTTATGAATTTCGTATTCCCAATTTTACTTTTAATCAACAGCGATTTCAAACGTATTTTCTGGATTGTTGTTATGGGCGGAATCGTAATCTTGTTTGGACACTATGTTGACTTTTTCAACATGATTATGCCGGCAACAGTTGGTGACAGATGGTTTATAGGAATTCCTGAAATATCAGCATTATTATTTTTCTTTGGATTATTCATTTTTGTAGTATTCAGCGCTTTAGCAAAAGCACCGCTAGTTCCAAAACGAAATCCTTTTATTGAAGAAAGTAAACATTTTCATTATTAATATTTTAAAGTAAATTACAAATGACAACTCTTTTGGTACTTATAGTTGTAGTTTTATTGGCCGTTGCCTTGTGGCAGTTAACTAAGATATTCGACTTAACACAAGTTGGCGTGAAGGTTAGCGATACACAGGTTGCAAGCGATAATGATAATAAAGTAAATGGATATTTAATGTTTGCTTTCTTAGGATTCATTTACCTGACTACTATTTATTGTTTCTTAAACTATGGACACTTTCCTTTAGTTAGTAATTCGGCATCACAACATGGTCCTGAAGTAGATAATCTTATGATTATCTCGATGACAATTATTTTTATTGCTCAAACTATTACTCAAGCTTTATTGCATTATTTTGCTTTTAAATATAGAGGAAGAGAAGGTCAAAAAGCACTTTACTTTTCAGATAGTAATAAATTAGAATTTATTTGGAGTATTATACCAGCTATCGTATTGGCGGTATTAATTCTTTATGGATTGTACGCTTGGACTAACATTATGTTTGTCTCTGAAAAAGATGATAAAAACGCCGTAGTGATTGAACTTTATGCGCAACAATTTAAATGGACTGCAAGATATTCTGGAGCAGATGATGTTTTAGGAAAAGCAAACGTAAGATATATTGAAGGTGTAAATAACTTAGGTGTTGATTTATCAGATCCAAATGCACAAGATGATTTCATGTCTTCTGAATTACACATTCCAAAAGGGACAAGAGTTGTTTTTAAAATTCGTTCTCAAGACGTTTTGCACTCGGCTTACATGCCTCACTTTAGAGCACAAATGAACTGTGTTCCCGGTATGGTAACCAACTTCTCGTTCATTCCAACAGTTACTACTGCCGAAATGAGAGAAAAACCAGAGATGGTTGAGAAAGTAGCAAACATTAATAGCATCAGAGCAAAAAAAAGTGCCGATTTAGTTGCAAAAGGTGAAGCCGCCCTTGATCCTTATACCTTTGATTATTTATTGTTGTGTAATAAAATATGTGGTGCATCTCATTACAATATGCAAATGAAAATTGTTGTTGACACACCAGAAGAATACAAAGCTTGGTTAAAAGAAAATGCGCCAAAAACTATTGTACTAGCGGTTAAAACTGCAGCAGCAGAAGCAAAAGCATCTGAAGCAGGAGCAACACAAACAAAGGATTCAACAAATGCAGCAAGCAAAGACACTACAGTAGTTGCTCAAGCAGAAATGAAATAATTTATAAAATTTAAAGTTTACCTATTATGTCAGCAGAAGCTCACAATCACGACGAAAGTCACGATCACGAACACCACCATAAAGACACTTTCATTACTAAATATATTTTTAGTATTGATCACAAAATGATTGCCAAGCAGTACTTAATTACTGGTATTATAATGGGAGTTATTGGAGTTGGTATGTCTTTACTTTTTAGAATGCAACTAGCATGGCCAGAAGAGTCATTCAAAGTATTTAGCTTTTTTCTAGGAGAAAAAATGGCTCCAAATGGCGTGATGACTAATGAAGCTTACCTCTCGTTAATTACAATTCACGGAACCATAATGGTTTTCTTTGTACTTACGGCAGCATTGAGTGGTACGTTTAGTAACTTGTTGATTCCACTACAAATTGGAGCAAGAGATATGGCATCAGGAATTTTGAACATGATATCTTATTGGTTGTTCTTTCTTTCAAGTGTCGTGATGGTTAGTTCTCTTTTTGTAGAATCAGGACCAGCTAACGCTGGATGGACTATTTATCCACCGTTAAGCGCATTGCCACAAGCAATTTCAGGATCTGGAACGGGTATGACTTTATGGTTAGTTTCTATGGCTATATTCATTGCTGCATCCTTATTAGGATCTTTAAATTATATTGTAACTGTAATTAACCTAAGAACTAAAGGAATGTCTATGACAAGATTGCCTCTAACAATTTGGGCATTCTTTATTACAGCTATTATCGGAGTTATATCTTTCCCAGTATTACTTTCTGCAGCTTTGATGTTGATTATGGATAGAAGTTTTGGAACGTCATTCTTCTTATCTGATATTTATATTGCTGGTGAAGTTTTACATTATCAAGGTGGTTCTCCAGTATTGTTTGAACATTTATTCTGGTTCCTAGGACATCCAGAGGTTTATATTATTTTGTTACCTGCACTTGGAATCACTTCTGAAGTTATTGCAACCAATTCTCGTAAACCAATCTTTGGATACAGAGCGATGATTATGTCAATTATTGCGATTGCATTTTTGTCAACTATCGTTTGGGGTCACCACATGTTTATATCAGGAATGAATCCATTCTTAGGTTCGGTATTTACTTTTACCACTTTATTGATTGCAATTCCATCTGCTGTAAAAGCATTTAATTATATCACTACTTTATGGAAAGGGAACTTGCAATTAAACCCTGCGATGTTATTTTCTATCGGATTGGTTTCTACTTTTATCACAGGAGGTTTAACAGGAATTATTTTGGGAGATAGTACATTGGATATTAACGTTCACGATACGTATTTTGTTGTAGCACACTTCCACTTAGTAATGGGTATTTCTGCTCTTTACGGAATGTTTGCCGGAATTTACCATTGGTTCCCAAAAATGTTCGGAAGAATGTTGAACAAAAATTTAGGATATGTTCACTTTTGGGTAACTGCAGTTTGTGCATATGGAGTATTCTTCCCAATGCACTTTATCGGAATGGCAGGTTTACCAAGAAGATATTATACCAATACCAACTTCCCATTGTTTGACGATTTGCAAAATGTAAATGTTATCATAACAGTCTTTGCTTTAGTTGGTGGAGCTTTCCAATTAGTTTTCTTATGGAATTTCTTTACCAGCATTTTCTATGGTAAGAAAACAGTTCAAAACCCATGGAAATCTAATACATTAGAATGGACAGCACCAATCAAACATATTCACGGAAACTGGGAAGGTGAAATTCCTCATGTACACAGATGGCCATATGATTATAGCAAACCCGGACATGATGATGATTTCGTCCCTCAAAATGTTCCAATGCAACCAGGTGAAGAACAACTACACCATTAATTCATTAGTACAAAATAGTAAAATGCCTTTCCTTCGAAAGGCATTTTTATTTGCAACCAACTTTATCTTATATTTGTGGTATGAATGAAAATCTTAATCCAACCAACGATAATTTTAATCCCGAAGAACTTGACCTCGAAAAAAAGTTAAGACCGTTATCTTTTGATGATTTTACCGGACAAGAACAAGTGTTGGATAATCTAAAAGTATTTGTTGAAGCAGCCAATCAAAGAAGTGAAGCACTTGATCATACATTGTTTCATGGTCCACCCGGATTAGGGAAAACCACTTTGGCAAATATCTTGGCTAACGAATTAGGCGTAGGAATAAAAATCACTTCTGGACCTGTTTTAGATAAACCTGGAGATTTAGCCGGTTTGTTAACCAATCTTGAAGAAAGGGATGTTTTGTTTATAGATGAAATTCATCGTTTAAGTCCGATTGTCGAAGAGTATTTATATTCTGCCATGGAAGACTTCAAAATCGACATCATGATTGAATCAGGGCCAAATGCCAGAACGGTTCAAATCAACCTAAACCCATTTACACTTGTTGGAGCAACCACACGTTCCGGATTATTGACAGCACCAATGCGAGCTCGATTCGGAATTCAAAGTCGTTTACAATATTATAACACCGAGCTTTTAACCACCATTGTCCAGCGTAGTTCCAGCATTTTAAAAATGCCTATCACTATGGAAGCTGCTATAGAAATAGCCGGAAGAAGTCGAGGAACACCTCGTATTGCCAATGCCCTTTTGCGTCGTGTTCGAGATTTTGCCCAAATTAAAGGCAACGGTAAAATAGATATTGAGATTGCAAAATATGCTTTAAAAGCTTTACATGTTGATGCTCATGGTTTAGACGAAATGGATAATAAAATTCTAGTTACGATAATAGATAAATTCAAAGGCGGTCCAGTTGGATTGTCAACATTGGCAACAGCCGTTTCTGAAAGTGGCGAAACAATTGAAGAAGTATATGAACCGTTTTTAATCCAGGAAGGATTTATAATTCGGACACCTCGTGGAAGAGAAGTTACCGAGAAAGCCTATAAACATTTAGGCAAAATTAAAACTAATATTCAAGGCGGACTTTTTTAATTTATCATTATGGCTGAAAATAAGAAATACACTTATCCAAAACAGCTTTCGATAGTTAGATTCTTATTAAAAGCAGAAAGTTTTCGGAAAAATCCAATTCCATTTCACACCAAATTCTTTAATGAATTTGGCGATACTTTCTCTCTGCAAATAGGGAAAACAAAACACGTAATATTATCACGAGATAATGAGGTGGCTGAATATATCCTCCAGAAAAATCAAAAAAAATATCAGAAATCAAAATTGCAAACACAATTCTTGTCTAAATATTTGGGCAAAGGATTACTCACGGTTAACGGAGATTTTTGGTTAAAACAACGACGATTAATACAACCTGCTTTTCACAAACAAAAGATGAATCAGTTGGTTCAAAATATGCAAGAAGCTGTAACTTTTGATCTAAAAGATTTACCCGAAGGAAAAGAGATTGCGCTGTTTCCAATAATGAATAGTTTAGCGTTTAATGTGGTCGCAAAATCATTATTTCACATTTCTTTTATAGAAGAGAAATTGGATAGATTAAAATTTATTATCGAACAAGTTCAGGATTTTGTAATTAAAGAAATACGGTTGCCCTATAAAGCAGTTTGGTATAAACTTAGCGGTCAAGTAAAAAAACACCAACAATTGGCTATAGAAAGTGATGCCATTATCAATGAAATTATAGCAAATAGAAAACTTTCAAATCAAGAGCACAACGATTTGCTAAATATGTTACTCGAAACCCGTTACGAAGATTCAGGAGAAGCAATGGCTACTCAACAACTGATAGACGAAATTAAAATCCTCTTTATTGCCGGTCATGAAACTACTGCTAATGCCTTAACGTTTACTATGCATCTGTTAGCAAATCATCCCGAAATTCAGCAAAAAGTATTTGAAGAAGTTTTGGCTGTAGCTTCAGAAACAGATGATGTAGTTGAACAACTTCAAAAGTTGACGTATACTAATGCCATAATCAATGAGTCCATGCGATTGTATCCGCCGGCTTGGATTACCGACAGAGAAAACATAGAAGACGACACGCTTTTAGGATACAACATCAAGAAAGGAACATTAATCGGAGTTTCTTTTTATGAATTACATCGAAATCCAAAGTATTGGAAAGAACCGGAAGTTTTTAATCCGGAAAGATTTTTAGGAGATCAAAAAAAGGAATCTATGACTTATTTTTATCCTTTTGGCGCCGGACCACGTATGTGTATAGGTTTTGGTTTTGCCATATATGAAATGGGCTTGACGATTTCTTATATCGTAAAGAAATACAAGATAACATCTCAACATCAAAGTATTCAATTCAATCCTTTGATCACTTTAAAACCGGTTGGTGTTTCCGTAACTTTCTCTAAAAGATGATTATCAATTCTAAAACAGAACAGTATTCCAAACTGATAAAAGCAGAAGCCAAGCGCCTCGGTTTTTTGTCTTGTGGAATTTCAAAAGCTGGTTTTTTGGAAGAAGAAGCACCGCGATTAGAGAATTGGTTAAATAAAAATCAGCATGGCGAAATGAAGTATATGGAAAATCATTTCGACAAGCGTTTGAATCCAACATTGTTGGTTGATGATGCCAAAAGCGTGATTTCCTTATTGCTGAATTATTATCCATCAGAAAAACAAAATTCAGAAAGTTATAAGATTTCAAAATATGCTTACGGACAAGATTATCATTTTGTCATCAAGGAAAAACTAAAAGAATTTTTGCATACGATTCAAACCGAAATAGGAGAAGTTTCCGGACGCGCATTTGTAGATTCGGCACCAGTTTTAGATAAAGCATGGGCAGCTAAAAGCGGTTTGGGCTGGATAGGCAAAAACAGTAATTTACTATCACAGCAAGTTGGTTCTTTTTATTTTATTGCTGAATTGGTTGTGGATTTAGATTTGGAATACGACTACGCTACAACCGACCATTGTGGGACATGTACAGCTTGTATTGATGCTTGTCCGACCGAAGCTATCGTCGCGCCCTATGTTGTTGATGGGAGTAAATGCATTTCCTATTTCACGATCGAATTAAAGGAAAACATTCCGTTAGAAATGAAAGGTAAAATGGATGACTGGATGTTTGGTTGCGATGTTTGCCAAGATGTTTGTCCGTGGAATCGCTTTTCAAAATCGCATAATGAACCTCTTTTTAATCCAAATCCGGAATTAATATCTTTTACCAAAAAAGACTGGGAAGAAATCACGGAAGACACTTTTAAAAAAGTTTTTAAAAACTCGGCAGTAAAGCGAACAAAGCTCGAAGGCTTGCAAAGAAATATTAAATTCTTAAAGTAGATTCTCTTTCAATAATTCCGGTTTCAAGCTCAATAGTCTTAGGATGAAAAGGGAGCAATTCTTTTTTAGCATTTATTTCTTCTAACAATAAACCAAATGATTGAACACCCATTTCAAAACTCGGTTGATCAACGGTACTGAGTTTTGGAGTAATTACTTGTGACATAAACCAATTACTAAATCCAATAACTTTTACTTGCTCAGGCACTTTAATGTTTACTTCATTAAAATAGGCCAAAACGCCAACAGCAACTAAATCGGTAATAACAAAAACACCATCAACATCAGGATGTTCATCAATTATTTGCTTTGCGAATTGTTTTCCCTCATCAAAGGTCACATTCTTGCAAGTATAAACTAGCTTCTGATCAAAAGTAATATTGTTTTTCTCTAAGGCTTTTTTGTAACCTAAAAACCGATCAATAGCATTTTGAGGATTTACCGGACCACGAATATGAGCAATTTTTTTACAACCTTTTTGTATTAGATGCTCTACCGCATTGAATGCTGCTTTTCGGTCATCAATAATAACTTTAGAACACGGAATGAGTTTTGAAATCTTATCAAACATAACAAACGGCAGCTCTTTTTTGATAATCTCTTTGATATGTTCATCATCATTAGATTCATTTGACAACGACATAATAATACCATCAACTCTTTTATTTATGAGAAGTTCTACTTGCTTTTTTTCTAGCTCTAAAGATTCATTCGATTGAAGGATAATTACCAAATAGCCATTTTTCTCTGCTTCATCTATGATTCCGTTAATAACATTAGAAAAAAAGTGATGCACCACTTCAGGAATTATTAAACCAATAGTTCTAGATTCTTTTGTTCTAAGATTAACGGCAAAACTATTTGGTGTATAACTTAGCGATTTTGCCAAATCTAAAACAGCTTTCCTGGTTTTTGGACTAACATCAGGATAGTTTTTCAGTGCTTTAGACACCGTAGTGATTGAAATTCCTAAAGTTTCAGCAATTTGTTTAAGTGTTATCTCTCTCATTTAACAAATATGATAAAAAAATGTCAATATTTATCGAAAACGTTTTCGGTATTTTCGAAAACGTTTTCGATAAAAATTTCATAATATTATGTTAACTAAAAATATAATTTCGGAAAATAAATTAACTATAAATACTAATCAAACAATTTACAAAAAATGAAAAAAAGTACTTTATTTATGAAAAGATTACTGTTTTTTATAGCTATAATGCTATGCAATCTTTCCTTTTCACAAAGTAGTAGTTTGTCAGGAAAAGTTACTGACTCAAAAGGCGAAGCTATTGCTGGAGCCAATGTTGTCATAAATAATGCTGGTAAATCTACTGCAACAAATGCTGATGGTATCTACTCTATTTCGGGCTTGTCAGATGGTCCGGTTACAGTAACAGTTTCCTACATTGGTGCTGCATCTCAAAACCAAACGGCAACTATTAGTGGCACAACAACTTTAGATTTCCAATTACAAGATGATTCTAAGCAATTAGAAGAAGTTGTGGTTACCGGAGTTGTTAATCCAAGAGCCAAAATTAAGTCAAGTGTTTCTATCACAACTCTAGACGTTAAACAAGTAGAGCAATCTGCACCGAGATCAACAGCTGAAATTTTCAGAACTATTCCAGGTATTCGTTCCGAGTCTTCAGGCGGAGAAGGTAATGCAAATATTGCAGTACGTGGTGTACCAATTTCTTCAGGTGGTTCTAAATATTTGCAATTGCAAGAAGACGGATTACCAGTACTTTTATTCGGAGATATCGCTTTTGCAACTTCTGACATTTTTACAAGATTTGATAGAAATATAGCCAAAATTGAAGCTATTCGTGGAGGTTCAGCTTCTACATTATCTTCAAATTCACCAGGTGGAATCATCAACTTTATCAGTAAAACAGGTAAAACAGAAGGCGGAAGCATGGCCACTAGCTTTGGATTAGACTACAATGATTTCAGAACCGATTTAGAATACGGTGCAAGAATAGGAGACGGATTATATTTTCATGCAGGCGGATTTTACAGAGCCGGAGAAGGTGTGAGAAGCCCGGGTTTTGTTGCAAATAATGGAGGACAAGTAAAATTTAATATTACTAAAGAATTTGAAAAAGGTTCGGTTACTGTTTATGCTAAATTCTTAAACGATAGAGCAGCAGCTTTTATGCCAATGCCAATGAAAGTTACCGGTACAAATGATAGTCCAAATTGGGGAAGCATTAGTGGATATGATGCAACTCACGGAGCCTTACAATCTGTTTTTTTAAGTCATAATGTTGGTTTAGGTCCAGACGGACAATTGCGCAGAGCTAGTGTGGCCGATGGAATGCATCCGGTTTCAAAATCTATTGGTGCCAATGCAACATTTGAATTAGCTGATGGATGGAAAGTGACTGAAAACGGACGTTATTCATCTAACAGCGGTGGATTTATCGCGCCATTTCCAGCAGAAGTAGCTTCGGCAGCAACTATCGCAAACTCTTTTGGAGCAGGTTCAACGTTAACCTATGCAGATTCTGGAACAGCTTTCAATAATCCAAACGGATTAGTAACCAGAATTCACATGTTTGATACACAATTAAACGATTTCAATAACTTTATGAATGATTTAAGAATCACTAAAAAGTTTGATAAAATCGGAGTAACAGCAGGTTATTTCAAATCTATTCAAAACATCTCAATGTCATGGTTGTGGAACTCTTACCTTCAAGAAGTGTCAGATGATAATCCACGTTTAATTAATGTAACTGATGCTGGTGGAAACTTGCTTTCACAAAACGGATTGTATGCTTATGGTGTTCCGGCTTGGGGTAACTGTTGTACTCGTAACTACGATACACAATACAATGTTTCTGCGCCTTATGCTAACGTTTCTTTTGATGCAACTGATAAATTATCGCTCGAAGGAGGTTTGCGTTATGATAAAGGTCAAGTAAACGGCTCGTTTGCAGGTTCTTCTCAAACTACTTTTGACATCAACAACGATAACATAATCTCAGCTCCTGAAAGTAGTGTGTCTGCTATAAATACGGCTAACACAACGGCTGTAGATTATGATTATAGTTATGTTTCTTATTCTGTTGGGGCAAATTATTTATTAAATGCACAACAATCCTTTTTTGCAAGATTCAGTAGAGGTGCCTCAGCGAAAGCAGACAGAATTTTGTTTTCTGGATTAAATTATTTAGATGGTGGTAAAATCAACTCTTTAGATTTTTTAACACAAGCAGAACTTGGATACAAAAGAAAATTCTCTAAAGGATATTTATATGCTACGTTATTTAGTTCAAAAACGGATGAACAAGGTGGTTATGAAGCGACTTCTAACAGCATCATCCAAAATAATTACAAATCTTTAGGGTTAGAATTAGAAACATCATACAACGTAAATGAGGATTTGAATTTACGTGGTGCATTTACTTATACTAAAGCTGAAATCACTTCTGGTACTAACCAAGGTAACGAAGCAAGAAGACAACCAAAAATGATGTATAACTTCATTCCAACATATAAATTTTCTAAACAAAAGAATGCAGTTGGATTGAGCTTCATCGGGCAAACAAAAGCATTTACACAAGATAGCAATGAACTTGTTATGGATGGATTTGTACTTGTAAACGGATTTGTAGAATTTACAGTAACTAAAGGATTATCACTAAATGTTGCAGGAAACAATTTACTGAATACTTTAGCCATTACCGAAGCCGAAGAAGGAAGCATCACAAATAATACCACAAACTATGTTAGAGCAAGACCTTTGCCAGGAAGATCAATTTCTATGTCATTGTCTTATAAGTTCTAGTAAAATTTCATGTTTAATTTGAGTAATTCCTGTATCAATTTTTAATTGATATGGGAATTGTTTTTAAATTAGTATTCAAATATAAAATGATCAAAATGAAGAAAATACTCTTTATATTTTTTTTCTCAACAGCAATTTTCCGATGTGATGTGTATGCCCAAAATACAACTACTGCTGTTGAAATCAAAAAAGAAAAACCAATGCTTATCCTTTACGGAAGTGATGTTTGCGATCATTGTATAGCCACACAAAAATATTTGAAAGACAACAATATTGAGTTTAAATTTTATGATATCGATAAAAACCCTGAAGCACTAAAAGAAATGCTTTTCAAATTGAGAAATGCAAAAATAAGCACCAATAACCTTGGAATTCCAGTGGTGGATAAAGCCGGTGTGTTGTTTACCAATGTTGGTGGTTTTGAAGAGTTTTTAGAGAAATTAAAATAAAATCATGACCAAAAAAATAAACCTGAGCTTTTGGCAAATCATCAATATGAATGTTGGCTTTTTCGGAATTCAATATAGTTTCGGATTACAACAAAGTGCCGTAAATCCTATCTATGATTTTTTAGGGGCGCATCCTGATCAAATTCCGTTGCTTAATCTTGCTGGACCGTTAACTGGATTATTAATTCAACCTATAATTGGAGCATTGAGTGATAAAACTTGGTCACCCAAATTAGGCGGAAGAAGAAAACCCTTTTTTCTCATCGGTGCTTTGATTTGTAGCGCAGCATTATTCCTTTTTCCGTTTAGTAGTTCGTTATGGATGGCGGCCGGTTTACTTTGGATTTTAGATGCCGGAAACAACACCGCAATGGAACCTTACAGAGCTTTCATTGCTGATAAACTGGATGAATCTCAACAGCCAATAGGCTTTCAAGCGCAAAGTTTTTTTACCGGATTTGGGCAAACATTAGCCAATGTCTCGTTATTTATTTTTCCGTTAATTTTCATCGGAACCACAGGCAAACTACCAACTTGGGTTTTCGCATCATTCTTTTTGGGAGCTATTTGTTCGATTGCTTCCGTTTGGTGGAGTTCTTATACCACAAAAGAAATTCCTCCAACGCAAGAAGAGTTACAAAAAATGCAATCAGAAAGAATCAGCATTTTTACCCCATTTATCGATATTGCGAAAGCCGTAAAAGAAATGCCTAAAGTAATGTGGCAACTGGCTTTAGTGTATTTATTTCAATGGTATGCCTTATTTTGTTATTGGCAAAATTCGTCAAAAAGCATAGCCCTTTCGGTTTGGCATACGACTCCCGAAAAAGACATTAAATTATATGGAGAAGCTGTAAGCTGGACAGGTTTGGTAAATGGCTGGTACAACATAGTGACCTTTTTATGTGCCTTTTCTTTAGTTTATTTTGCCAGAAGATTTTCGCCAAAGTTGGTTCATTTTGGATGTTTGTCTTTGGCAGCTATCGGCTTTTTAATTTTTCCACACATCGAAAACAAATACTTATTGTTTCCCGCTATCACCGGATTCGGAATTGGCTGGGCCAGTATGATGGGAATTCCTTATTTGATGGTTGTATCTAATATACCAAAGGAGCGCTACGGAGTTTATATGGGTATAATTAATATGATGATTGTAATCCCAATGTTCATTCAAACCATAACTTTTGGCTTTATCATGAAACATTTTTTACATAATGATGCTCGATTAGCCATCACTTTTGCTGGCGTACTTTTGATTTTTAGTGCTTTTTTCACCCTTTTTATTTCAACCAAAAAACAAACTAAAAGTGAATAATATTACCTATTGTAAAGCCATCGAGTTATTGCACCAAGTTTCTACAGCCAACGGATTTTTAGCTAGTGCAGAAAACACGACAAACTACAAAAGAGTTTGGGCGCGTGATGGAGTTATCTGCGGATTAGCGGCATTAGCATCTGGTGATGAAGAATTAATTTTAACGTTTAAAAAAACTTTAGAAACGTTAGCCAATAACCAACATAAAGTCGGAACAATTCCATCCAATGTTTTGCTATCTGAAGACAAAAACGATATAAGTTATGGCGGATTAGCCGGAAGAGTCGATGCCGTAACTTGGTTTGTGATTGGGGTTTGCCAATATGCAATTTATGAATCTGATTCTTCTTTTGTAACCAAATACAATTCCGAAATTGAAAAATGCCTTGATCTTTTAGACGCGTGGGAATTCAATAATAAGCACTTGTTATATGTACCACTCTCAGGAAATTGGGCTGACGAATATATTACGGATGGTTATGTTTTGTATGATCAATTATTACGTATTTGGGCATTGAAAAGCTATAATTATTTTGTGAAAAGCGATGCTATAACAGAAAAAATTCAAAATATTATCACACAAATAGAAATTAATTTCACACCCAATTCTGTCGGAGAAAAATATCATGAGCGTGCCTATGATGAAGTAAAATTTCAAGATTATATGCCTTGTTCTTTTTCCCCTTCTGGTTATAAAACGCAGTTTGATGCCTTTGCCAATTCTTTGGTTTTATTGCTCAATATTGGTTCAGATGAATTTCAGAATAAGATATTGAATTATGCTGTAACACTAGCGGAAAATACAAATTTAGGGTTGCTTCCTGCTTTTTGGAAACCCATTTTTGAAAACGACGAACATTGGAATCTACTCAAGAATAATTGCAAATACGAATTCAGAAATCACCCATATGAATTTCATAATGGCGGAAGTTGGCCAATGGTTAATGGTTTCTTCGGATTGGCATTAATCGCAAAAGCACAAACCAAAAAAGCTACACTTATTTTGGATAAAATTAATGCGGCGAATGGCATAAATGCTTTTTCGTTTTATGAAAATTTCAACACTAAAACAAGCGCTTCCAACGGAGTCGCATTTTGTGCTTGGAGTGCTGCTGCAACCGTTTTAGTGCACCAATCATTACATACTAACTTTAAAATGTATACTTAATTGAAATCGATAGACATCATATGTATTGGCGAAGTGCTGATTGATTTTATTGGACACGAAATCAACACCTCTATTAACAGAACAAAAGATTACCATCGTTTTTTGGGTGGTTCACCAACAAATGTTGCAGTAAATGCTTCCCGATTGGGTTTAAACGCTGTCCTTGTTGCTTCCTGTGGCGAAGATGGACTGGGCGATTATGTTGTTAGAAAATTAAAATCGAATAATGTAAATACAAAACAAATCAGAAAATTAGAGGCGATACCAACTTCTGTAATTTTTGTGTCAAAATCAACAGAAACGCCCGATTTTATTCCGTATCGTCAAGCAGATTGTGAAATTTATGAAAGCCAATTGCCCGATGAAATTATAGCTGATGCAAAAATATTTCATACCACTTGTTTTGCATTGAGTAAAAATCCGGCAAGGCAAACTATATTAAATCGTGCCAAAAAAGCGGCAGAACTAGGATTGAAACTTAGCATTGATGTTAATTTTTCCGAAAGAATTTGGTCTGACAGAGAAGAAGCTAAATTGGTTTTAAAAGAATACTTGGCCAACGACCCATTAGTGAAATTAAGCGAAGATGATTGCTACAGGTTGTTTGCAGCTGTAAAATCGGAAGACTATATTTTCAAGTATTTCCATAGTTTAGGAGCGTCAACAGTTTGTTTAACTAAAGGCAAAAAAGGAGTTGTTGTTTCTGATGTTAATCAAGGGATTTTTTTTCAAAAGGCAATTAAAATAGATGAAGTTAAAGACACAACTGGAGCAGGAGATGCTTTTTGGACAGGGTTTTTGTATGCCCAAATTAAAAATAAAAATTTAGAACAAAGTATTTCTATAGCACAAAAACTAGCCATCATTAAACTTCAAAATGTTGGTCGTTTGCCAGATAATATTAATATCAATCAACTAATACAAGAATAAATTTTATAAAGATTTTGAGTTAAGTTAAGTTTTGAAAAGCTGTGGTCTTTGATTGCAGCTTTTCTTTTCAACTTTTTTTAAAAGAACTCCCTAAAAGTTTCCTTTTTTCATTCAGTCTTCTACCTTTGTAGGTATCAAAATAAAGACCATGCACAAAGATAGTAAACGTAGAGAAGCGCTTTTATACCACGCCAAACCAACTCCAGGTAAAATACAAGTGGTTCCAACCAAAAAATATGCTACACAAAGAGATTTGTCATTGGCTTATTCGCCGGGTGTTGCCGAGCCTTGTTTGGAAATTGCTAAAGATGTAAACAATGTTTATAAATATACTTCCAAAGGGAATTTGGTGGCTGTAATCAGTAACGGAACTGCAGTTTTAGGACTTGGTGATATTGGTCCCGAAGCTTCAAAACCCGTGATGGAAGGCAAAGCATTGCTCTTTAAAATCTTTGCAGATATTGATGTTTTTGATATTGAAGTGGATACTAAAGATGTGGAAGCTTTTATACAAACAGTAAAAAATATTGCGCCAACTTTTGGCGGAATCAATCTGGAAGATATCAAAGCTCCTGAATCTTTTGAAATCGAAAGACGTTTGGTTGAAGAATTGAATATTCCGGTGATGCATGATGACCAACACGGAACCGCTATCATTTCTGCTGCAGCTTTACTGAATGCAGTTGAATTGGCTGAAAAGAAAATGGGTGAAGTAAAAATGGTTATTTCTGGTGCAGGTTCAGCAGCTATAGCTTGTGCAAATTTGTATGTTTCCTTTGGTGTAAAGCAAGAAAACATAGTTATGTTTAATAGCAAAGGCGCACTTAGAATAGATGATCCAAAAATTTCTGAAGACCAAAGAAAATATGCCACAGATAAAAATTTCCCTTCGCTTCTTGAAGCTATGGCTGGCGTTGACGTTTTTGTCGGATTATCAACTGGAGATATAGTTGTGCCTGAAATGCTGCTGGCGATGGCAAAAAATCCAATTGTTTTTGCCATGGCAAATCCTAATCCGGAAATAAATTATGATTTGGCGATTAAAACCAGAAGAGATATTATCATGGCAACCGGTCGTTCTGACCATCCTAATCAGGTGAATAATGTTCTTGGGTTTCCTTATATTTTCCGTGGCGCACTTGATGTTAGAGCGACTAAGATTAATGAAGAAATGAAAAAAGCAGCCGTTGTTGCTTTAGCAGAATTAGCCAAAGAATCGGTTCCTGAGCAAGTAAATATTGCTTATGGTGAAACCAAACTGAATTTTGGTAAAGAGTATATTATTCCGAAACCTTTCGATCCCCGTTTGATTGCCAGAGTTCCTTTAGCGGTAGCAAGAGCAGCAATGGAATCAGGAGTAGCTTTAAATCCTATAACGGATTGGGAAAAATATGAAGAGGAATTATTAGAACGTTTAGGTTCTGATAATAAGATGGTTCGTTTACTTACCAACAGAGCGAAAACAGATCCAAAAAGAGTCGTTTTTGCCGAAGCAGATCATTTAGATGTTTTAAAAGCAGCGCAAATTGTTTACGAAGAAGGTATTGCTCATCCTATTCTTTTAGGAAATAAAGAATTGATTTTAGAACTTAAAGAAGAAATTGGTTTTGACGCTGATGTGCCAATTTTTGATCCTAAAACTAAAGAAGAAGACAAACGAAGATTGAATTATGCCAACCATTATTGGAAGTCAAGACAACGAAGAGGAATTTCGTTACTCGATGCTCAAAAGTGGATGCGCGAACGTAATTATTTTGCCGCAATGATGGTCAATGAAGGTGACGCTGATGCTATGGTTTCAGGCTATTCCAGAAGTTATCCCTCAACTGTAAAACCATTGATGCAGTTGATTGGAAAAGCTCCCGGAATTACTTTAATTGCAACGGCCAATATGATGATGACCAATCGCGGACCGATGTTTTTATCAGACACCGCAATTAATCCAAATCCAACAGCAGATGATTTGGCAAAAATTGCTTTGATGACAGCCAAAATGACCCGAATGTTCGGAATGGAACCAGTTATTGCCATGGTCTCTTTTTCAAATTTTGGTTCTTCATCACATGAAAGCGCCAATAAAGTGAGAGAAGCGGTAGCTTATTTGCATAAGTACTATCCAGATTTAGTGGTCGATGGCGAAATACAATCTGATTTTGCTTTAAACCCTGAGCTATTGAAAGCTAAATTTCCTTTTTCAAAATTGGCAGGAAAAAAGGTCAATACTTTGATTTTTCCAAATTTAGAAGCTGCAAATATCACCTATAAACTTTTAAAAGAATTGTACAAAGTAGATTCGGTTGGACCAATAATGTTGGGAATGGAAAAAGCAGTTCATATTTTCCAACTTGGCGCAAGCGTAGAAGAAATGGTAAATATGGTTTCCGTTGCGGTGGTTGATGCACAAGAAAAAGAGAAGAGAAAAAAGATGTCTGCCAAATAGTTTTTGTATTATTGTAGAGATATTGCAATGACATTCTTTCAATTAAAGAATTTTGCTATATTTGAAATTAGATTTAGTAAATAATGATTGCACATATCCAAGGAAAATTAATTGAAAAATCGCCTACAGAAGTCGTAATTGACTGCAATGGTGTGGGTTATCATATTAATATTTCGTTGCATACTTTCTCTTTACTTCCCAATGCCGATTTTATTAAATTGTTTACGTTTCTTCAAATTAAGGAAGATGCGCATTCTTTGTTTGGTTTTGTAGAAAAATCAGAAAGAGAATTGTTCAAATTATTATTGTCAGTATCCGGAATTGGAGCCAGCATTGCAAGAACAATGTTGTCATCATTAGACCCAAAACAAATAATTCATGCTATCGCCAGTGCTGATGTAGTCACCATTCAATCCATAAAAGGAATTGGAAGTAAAACAGCGCAACGTGTAATCTTGGATTTGAAAGAAAAAGTGTTAAAAATCTATGATTTAAGCGAAATTTCTATCTCGCAACACAATATTAGCAGAGAAGAATCGTTATCTGCTTTGGAGGTTTTGGGTTACATCAGAAAAAATGCCGAAAAGGTGGTGGATAAAATCATCAAAGAAAATCCTGAAGCCGGAGTGGAAACAATAATCAAACAAGCGTTAAAAAATTTATAATTCTTGGAAACAATATACCATACAAAAACATTTTTAAACTTGAAAATACTATACATCGGATTAGTTTTGTTACTAAGCACTTCGGTTTTTGCCCAAGTAACCCCAACTGAACCAAAACCAACCGAACCGGAGCCAACAGGGTATTCAACCGGGAAAGTTGAAATAAAAAACCCTAATAGTATTGTCAATGCTTATACCTATGACCCAGCTTCAAATAGGTATATATATACTAGTACAATGGATGGGTTTAATATCAATTACCCCATTATATTAACGCCAAAAGAATACGAAGAATTAGTACTTCGTGAATCAATGCGTGAGTATTTTAAAGAGAAATCGGATGCTATTGATGGTAAAAAAGAGGGTAGCGAAGCAAAGAAAAAAGATTTATTACCAAGATATTATGTAAACTCCAGTTTCTTTGAAACCATTTTTGGTTCCAATACAATTGATGTTAAACCAACTGGTTCTGTCGAAATGGATCTTGGAGTTCGTTATACAAAGCAAGACAATCCAGCTTTTTCACCAAGAAACAGATCGCAAACTTCATTCGAATTTGACCAAAGGATAAGTATGAGTTTGAATGGGAAAGTCGGAACCCGATTAAGTGTGAACGCCAATTACGATACACAATCAACTTTTTCATTCCAAAATCTTATCAAGTTAGAATATGCACCAACCGAAGATGATATCATTCAAAAAATAGAAGTTGGAAATGTAAGCATGCCGCTTTCCAATTCTTTGATTCGTGGCGCTCAAAGTTTGTTTGGAGTAAAGGCGCAACTACAATTTGGAAAAACTACTGTAACCGGAATCTTCTCGGAACAAAAATCACAAACCAAATCAGTTACGGCTCAAGGCGGCGGAACCATTCAGGATTTCGAATTGTTCGCCCTTGATTATGATGCCGACAGACACTTTTTCTTATCCCAATATTTTAGGAATAAATACGATGATGCCCTAAAGAATTATCCGGTAATTAGAAGCAGAGTTCAAATTACAAGGGTTGAAGTTTGGGTAACCAACAGACAAAACCGAGTAAGTACGACGAGCAATAACTTAAGAAATATTATTGCGCTTCAGGATTTGGGAGAATCAAGATTAACAGGTCTTACAGACCCACAAGTTGTCGCTATTCCAACAGGACCATATCCAAATTTCTTCCTAACAACTCCAACAGATTCGCCAACGGATAATAATAACAATCAATATGATCCAGAATTAATCACCACAGGTGGTGGATTATTAAACTCAAATATTAGAGATATTGTTACTTCAAGTGTTGGTTTTAATAATCCGGTTGATGAAGGAACAGATTATTCCAAATTAGAAAATGCCAGAAAGTTAGCGCCGAACGAATATACGCTTAATCCTCAATTAGGTTATATTTCGTTGCAACAACGTTTAGCCAATGACGAAGTGTTAGCAGTTGCTTATCAATATACTATTGGTGACGATGTTTATCAGGTTGGAGAGTTTGGTACTGATGGTGTTGATGCTACAGTAGTTTCAGATACTGGTACTCCAGCTGCCACAGTATCATCTCAAAGTTTGATTCTGAAAATGTTAAAGAGTAATTTAACTAATGTTCAGAAACCTATTTGGAATTTGATGATGAAAAATATTTATCAAATTCAAGGAGCGTATCAATTGCAACAAGAAGATTTCAGATTTAATATTTTATACTCTGATCCATCACCAATTAATTATATTAGTCCTGTTGCAGGAACACCTTTTCCAACAAGTCCGACAACGCCACCAGGGAATGAAGTTTCGGAAACGCCATTGTTAAAAGTTTTCAATGTTGATAAATTAAATTACAACAATGATCCACAAGTTGGTGGCGATGGTTTTTTCGACTTTTTACCAGGATTAACAGTTGACCAACAAAATGGTCGTTTAATATTTACTACAGTTGAGCCATTTGGTAAGTTGATTTTTGATAAACTAAAATTAGGCGTTGAAGATTACTATAATGAAAGTACTTATAATGGCAATCAGGCTAAATACGTTTTCAGAAGTATGTATACCAGCACTCAAGCCGCAGCTTTGCAAGATGCTGAAAAGAATAAATTTCAATTAAAAGGAAGATACAAATCATCTGGCGGTGACGGAATTCCGATTGGTGCTTACAATGTTCCAAGAGGTTCTGTAGTAGTTACTGCAGGAGGAAGAGTTTTGCAGGAAGGAATAGACTATAGTGTGAATTATCAGGCGGGGAGAGTACAAATTCTTGACCCTTCGCTGCAAGCATCCAATACGCCAATTCAGGTTTCTGTGGAAAACAACTCTACTTTTGGACAACAGACCAGAAGGTTTATGGGAATTAATGTAGAACACAAATTCTCAGATAAATTATTAGTTGGTGCTACATTCATAAAAATGACAGAAAGACCACTTACGAGTAAATCAAATTATGGTCAGGAATCTGTTAATAATACTATTTTTGGTTTCAACGCAAACTACTCTACAGAAGTACCTTTTTTAACTCGAATGGTTAATAAATTACCAAATATAGATACAGATGTGCCTTCTAATTTCTCTTTGCGAGGTGAAATGGCTTTCTTGAAGCCAGATGCTTCAAAAGCGGATTCTTTTCAAGGAGAATCTACCGTTTATGTAGATGATTTTGAAGGCTCACAAACTACAATCGATATGCGTTCGGCTCAGTCATGGAGTTTGTCTTCTACTCCAAAACGACCTGCTATAGCTGATTATAATGATTTCGGTTCGAGTGCAGTTGACTTGAGTTATGGCTATAAAAGAGCTAAATTAAACTGGTACAGTATTGATCCAACGTTGTATGTTCAAACGCCAAGTGATATTGGTCAAGACGGAATTTCTGCCAACAACACCAGAAGAATTTTCAGCCGGGAATTATATCCTAATACTGACATTCAGATTGGTCAATCCACAGTAATTAATACTTTAGATTTAACTTATTACCCACAAGAAAGAGGTCCATATAACTACAACCCTCAAGCCCTCAGTCCCGCTGGATTTTCACAACCAAAGGACAATTTTGGTGGGATAATGCGAGCTATAAATTCTACAAACTTTGAACAAAGCAATGTAGAATATATTCAGTTTTGGGTTTTAGACCCTTATGTTGACACTGCAAATCCTACGGCAGTAGCCAACCCTCTAAACACAGGGCAAATTTATTTTAACCTTGGAGAAATTTCAGAAGATGTTTTAAAAGATGAGCGGAAGCAATACGAAAACGGATTACCTTCTAACAGTGCTTCGCAAGCATTAACGAATCCTACCGTTTGGGGTAAAGTACCTTCTTCACAGTCCCTTATTTATGCTTTTGATGTTGATGGCGCCAATAGAGCCGCACAAGATGTTGGTTTTGACGGTGTAGGTAATACTGATGAACAAAGCCTTTCGGGAATTGGTGGTTATGCTGGTCTTGCTGACCCAGCCGCGGATGATTACCAATATTTTTTAAGTGCATCAGGGTCGACTATTTTTGATCGTTATAAAAAATATAATGGAGTTGACGGCAATTCACCAGTTGGAGTTTCAGATAATAATAGAGGTTCAACATCATTGCCTGATGTAGAAGATATTAATCGTGACAACACGATGAATACAGCAAATGCCTATTATGAGTATAAAATTGATATAAAACCGGACATGGTTGTTGGATCCAATTTTATTACAGATATAGTTCCAACTACGCTTCAAAATTCAGATATTCCAAACGGACGTGGAACTGAAGCAAGATGGATTCAGTTTAAAATTCCAGTTTCACAACCGACTAATGTTGTAGGTAGTATTTCTGATTTCCGTTCTATTCGTTTTATGAGAATGTTCATGACCGGATTTACAACACCAATTACAGTTCGTTTTGGAGCATTGGATTTAGTTCGTGGCGAATGGAGACGTTATGATAACTCATTCCAAACAACAGATACTGATCCAACGGATGACAATACCAATTTTGATGTATTAGCAGTTAACATTCAAGAAAACTCACAAAGAGTTCCGATTCCTTATGTAACACCTCCAGGAGTTGTTAGAGAGAAACTTTCCACAGGAAATCAGGTAATCAACCAAAATGAGCAATCTCTTTCGTTAAGAGTAAATGGTACACCAGCAGGAACAGGAGGATTAGAAGTTGGTGATTCAAGAGCGGTGTTTAAAAACATAGATGTAGATATGCGTCAGTACAGCAAATTAAAAATGTTTTTACATGCTGAAGCATTGCCATCAGATGCATCACCATTGCTAGATAATCAAATGAAAGCATTTCTTCGTTTTGGAAATGATTTTACCAATAACTATTATCAAATAGAAATCCCACTTAAGGTAACTCCTCCAGGTGTTCCAACTGGAGATACCGAATCAGTAGCAGAAACTGTTTGGCCGTCAGTTAATGAGATTAGTCTTAATTTATCATTGTTAACCAAGATGAAAGTTAGATCTCTTGGTGTTGACTTTACAACGTTGCCTGATGGCGTTTATTATCCTGATGACGATGTAACACTTCCTGATGGCGATGGGGATCCTAACCTTCGTATAGGAATAAAAGGAACACCAAATTTTGGTTTGGTAAGAACACTAATGGTTGGTATCAAAAATAATCATACCGATAGAGTTCGAGGTGAGGTTTGGTTCAACGAATTGCGTCTTGCCGGTTTGGATAACAAAGGCGGAATGGCAGCCGTTTTAAACATGGATACGAATTTAGCCGATTTTGCTACCCTTTCTGCCACCGGAAGAATGAGTACGATTGGCTTTGGAGCCTTAGAACAAGGGCCACAAGAAAGAAGCAGAGAAGCAACACAACAGTATAACATTGTTACTAACCTTAGTTTGGGGAAATTATTGCCAAAAAAATGGGGAATTAATTTACCATTCAATTATGCCGTGGGTGAAGAAACTATTACTCCAGAGTATGATCCATTCAATCAAGATATCCGTTTGCAACAATTGATTGATAATACAAGCAGTGCTGCTGAAAGAGAAAATATTAGAAACAGAGCCATCGATTTCACCAAAAGAAAGAGCATCAACTTTATTGGGGTAAAGAAAGATAGAGCAGCAGAACAAAAGCAACATATTTACGACCCTGAAAATTTAACGCTTTCATATTCTTACAATCAAGTTGAAAAACACAATTACGAAATAGAAAATTATATAGACCAACAAGTTAATACAACGGTTGATTATACCTATTCTTTCAAAAACAAAGAAATAGAACCGTTTAAGAAAAATAAATTCTTCAAGAAAAGTTCGTATTGGAAACTGTTGAGTGATTTTAACTTTAATTACCTTCCAGCCAGTATTTCATTCAGTAGTAATATTATCAGACAATATAATAAACAACAGTTCAGACAAGTTGATGTTGCCGGAATCGCTTTAGATCCATTGTATAGAAGAAATTATATGTTTAATTATCAATATGGATTTAATTATAACATAACTAAAGCTTTAAAAGTAAATTTTACAGCTTCATCTAACAATATCGTTCGTACCTATTTGGATGAAAACAATGTGCCGGATAATAGTAACACCATTTGGACAGATTTCTGGAATATTGGAACGCCTAACCAACACAACCAGCAGCTTGTTGTTAATTATGAATTACCAATAAGCAAAATTCCATTCTTGGCTTTTGTAAAATCTACCTATTCATACACCGGAGATTATAGTTGGCAAAGAGCTTCATTAGCTATGAATTCAGTTGATGGATATGATTTAGGAAACACGATTCAAAATGCAGGTTCACATCGTTTAAATACGGCTTTAAACATGGAAACTTTTTATAAATATATTGGATTAGGTAAAAAACCAACTGCACCTGCTCAGAAACCGGCAGCATTGCCAAAACCTGGTGAGAAAATAACCGCTGTCAAAGCGCAGCCTGCTAAAACATCTAATGTGTTTTTAGATGGATTGAAAGGCGTTTTGACAAGTGTAAAAAATATTCAAGTTAACTATACTCAAAATGAAGGAACAGTGCTTCCGGGATTTTTACCCGGACTAGGTTTCTTTGGTTCAACAAAACCATCTTTAGGTTTCGTCTTTGGAGCACAGGATGATGTTCGTTTTGAAGCGGCCAAAAGAGGTTGGTTGACAACTTATCAAGATTTCAATCAGAATTATACTCAGGTAGTTACCAAAACGCTTGACATGACCGCAAATGTTGACTTGTTCCCCGATTTCAAAATTGATTTAACAGCTAACAGAACTTTTGCCGACAACTATTCTGAACAATATGATGTGAATGAAACTACAGGTTTGTATAACCCTCGTTCTCCTTATAATTTTGGGAACTTCTCTATTTCAACAGTATTGATTAAAACATCATTTAGTAAAAGTGATGAAAACGGATCAGCTGCTTTTGATGATTTCAGAAACAACAGATTAATTGTTGCCGATAGATTGGCGGCTAATTATTATGGTGCAAGTATTCCACGATACAATGAAGGATCAAATATTGTTACTGATCCACTTGACCCGAGATATTCTTTTTATTCTTCTAATGCCGGTTATCCAATTGGTTTCGGGAAAAACAATCAGGCAGTTTTAATTCCAGCGTTCCTTTCTGCTTATACAGGAAGTGATGCAGGTGGGGTTTCCTTGAGCGCTTTCCGTAATATTCCAATTCCGAACTGGACCATCAAGTATAGTGGATTGATGCGTTATAAATTCTTTAAAGAAAGATTCAAACGTTTCTCTATTCAACACGCTTACAGAGCTTCATATACTATAAACTCTTTCCGTTCCAATCTAGATTATAATCCTAACGTTGACAATCAAGACAATAGTGGTTATGGTAATTTCTATAACAAAACAATTATTGCCAATATCAACTTAGTAGAGCAATTTAATCCGCTTATACGTATTGATTTTGAAATGAAAAATGCTTTCAAAATTTTGGCAGAAATTAAAAAAGACAGAAGTTTATCGATGAGTTTTGACAATAATTTATTGACAGAAGTACAAGGAAAAGAATATATTATTGGTTTTGGATATCGTTTTAAAGATGTTATCTTCTCTTCACAATTGGCAGATAATCCAACCGGAATTATCAAAAGCGATATCAATTTGAAAATAGATTTCTCCTATAGAAATAACAAAACTATTGTACGTTATTTAGATTATGATAACAACCAATTAGGTGGAGGACAAAATATTTGGTCAGCAAAATTAACAGCCGATTATTCGCTAAGTAAGAACCTGACCGCTATTTTCTTCTATGACCATTCCTTCTCAAAACCAGTGATTTCTACCTCATTCCCTTTAACCAATATCCGAGCTGGTTTTACTATGAGATATAATTTCGGAAACTAACATTTTATACAATATCTAATCTTATCTTTGCGCTTTAAAATATAATATCAAATGAATATACCAAGCAATTTAAAATATACTAAAGACCACGAATGGGTTTTAATTGATGGCGATACCGCCACTGTTGGCATCACCGATTTTGCACAAAAAGAATTGGGCGACATTGTTTATGTTGAAGTAGAAACTTTAGATCAAACTTTAGACAAAGATGAAGTTTTTGGAACCGTTGAAGCGGTGAAAACAGTATCTGATTTATTCCTTCCATTATCAGGAGAAATAATTGAATTTAATGATGAATTAGAATCAAATCCGGAAGCTGTCAATTCAGATCCTTATGGAAAAGGCTGGATGGTCAAAGTCAAAATTGCTAACGCTGACGAGATAGAAGAATTACTTTCGAGTGATGCTTACAAACAACTCATCGGTGCTTAAAAAAGCAATACTAAGTTTAGCCATAGGCTGGACTATTTTAATTGCTATTTTGTGTCTTGTAAAGTTTAATGACTTGCCTTCTTTTGGCGTTTCTGATGCAGATAAATACGTTCACTTTACCTTTCATTTTGTTTTCACAACGCTCTGGGGATTTTATTTATGGGGCAATGAAAGAGCGTTATCAAAAATAGTGCGGCTTGTCATTATATCACTTTGTTACGGAATACTGATTGAGTTTTTGCAGGAAACAGTAACCACAACCCGACATGCCGATATATTTGATGTGTTGGCAAATTTAACAGGAGCACTGTTTGCATTAGGGCTATTTGTTTTATTTAAAAAACTACAAACAACCAGATAATAAAGATTGTCCCGTCTCGTTATCCTACGAGACGGGATTTTTTTTACTTTTATCCCATGAATAAAAAATAATATCTTTAATCGATATATTAAAAAAATGAAAAAATCACTACCGTTTTTAGTGCTGCTTTTTTTAACGAGCACAATTAATGCTCAAGTTACTAAAAAAGCAACCGAGAGATTTCCTGTTTTTCCATCGTGCGAAAATTTACAGTTTCAAGCCTTGGAAACTTGTTTTTATAATCAGGTACAGGATTTTGTGTACAATAATTTCAAAGTGCCCGAAAAGCTGAAACAAAGTAATTACAAAGGAACCGTCATTGTTCTTTTTGAAGTGGATGATTCCGGAAATTTCAAAGTACAGTATGTTGATGCCATAGATGAATCGCTGGTAGCAGAAAGCAAAAGAGTCTTTGCTCAAATGCCAAAGATTGATCCGGCAACCTATAACGGAAATCCAACGTATGCTAAATACACTATTAAAATTGCCATCCCTTTACAAAGTGCCGCCGAGTTGCAAGCGCAAAAAGATGCCGATGCTTTAGCCGAAAAAAATTCAAAATTATTTAAACCCAACGACAAACAACTTTCAGAATTAGACAGCATCAAGTATAAAAAATTTGATAATCCACAGTTTGAAAGCCATATCAATATTCCGTTTTCACACAGTTATTACTCGCAATTTGATGATGAATTGAATCAAGTTGGCGCTAATAATCATACCGGTTCAAAACCTTTTTCTTATGCGGAAGTTTCCAAATATTATAACCTGAAAGAAGAGAATCAGAAGTTATTGAAAGGCAAAAAAGAATGGTTCGGAAGAAAACTTTGGGATGAAAGTCTAGTCCAGGTTCAAGGCGAAGATTATTGGTTTACCCTAAATCCTATTTTTGATATTCAAATGGGAAAAAGTGACCCAAGTGTAGCTTCATATACTTATGTAAATACCAGAGGAATTCAGTTTAATGGCGGTTTAGGTAAGGAATTAAATTTTACGACAACTATCTATGAAAGTCAAGGTCGATTTGCGGATTATTTCAATCGCTATGCCGAATCGATAAAACCTTCAGGAGGTGACCCAGCCATTATTCCCGGTATCGGAATTGCAAAACCGTTCAAATCGGATGCTTATGATTTTCCTTTGGCAGAAGCCAATTTGTCTTATACGCCAAGTAAATTTATCAATTTGAATTTGGGTTACGGCAAGAATTTTATTGGCGATGGGTATCGTTCTTTATTGTTAGGCGATGGCGCAAGTCCGTATCCTTATTTTAAACTAAACACTACGTTCTGGAAAATAAAATACACCAATATCTACACTTGGCTAAAAGATGTTCGTCCGGATGTGACGGTTGATAGAACCTATGCAACCAAGTTCGCCGCCAGTCATTATTTGAGTTTGAATGTTACAAACAAATGGAATATTGGACTTTTCGAATCGGTGGTGTGGACCAATACAAACAACCGTGGTTTTGATATGAGTTTTGTAAACCCAATTATATTTTACCGTACGGTTGAGTTTACTTCATCGGCACGAAGCGGAAATGCGTTGTTAGGTTTGACAACGAAAGTAAAATGGAACAATCAAATCAATTTTTACGGACAGTTTTTGTTAGATGAATTTTCGTTGAAGGAAATAAAAGCTGGAAATAAAAGCTGGAAAAACAAATATGGTTACCAACTCGGAGCCAAGTATTACAATGCGTTCAACATCAAAAATTTATTATTGCAAGTCGAATACAACCATGTGCGTCCTTATGTATACTCACATAGTGAAGCCATTACCAACTATGGACACAACAACCAAAGTTTAGGGCACCAATGGGGTGGAAACTTCAAGGAATTTATTGCCATTGCCCGTTACCATAAAGGAAGATACTTTGCTGATGCTAAAGTTACTTTTGGTGAAAGGGGATTGGATTTTAACAATGCTACTGACAATTATAATTACGGAAGCAATATCTACTTGAGTTATAATGATAACCGACCAAACGATACAGGCGTAAACATTGGACAAGGAAACAAAACCAGTATTTTCATAACCGATTTGCAAGCGGGTTATTTGATAAATCCAGCGACGAATATGAAACTGTTTGGTAGTTTTATCTACAGAAACTTTAACCCGGCGACCGAAACAGCAACAGCTATTAAAGAAAGCACTACTTGGTTTTCTGTTGGTTTAAGATGTGATATTTTCAATTGGTATTTTGATTATTAGGATAACTTAAATAATTCATACGCATCAATCATTTAATTCATACGTATGAATCAATCAGTTCATGCTTATGAATTAATCAGTTCATGCGTATGAATTAATCAGTTTGTGCGCATCAATTTAAAAACTATTGATAAGCGGTAAAAATCCCGATAGTGCGGATTTGTAATCCGTGCCAGCAAAGAATATCAAAACTACGTGAGCATTTTGTGGTTTTTTATGGCTGATAAATAAAACATTAGTGATTTATAGCCCCGATAGGAGCTAGCTACCATGTAGCGCGGATAGCGGGAGCAGAAGTGTAAATAAAGACAAAAGTGCCGCTCCTGAAACCAATAAATAGCTCCAAAAATATATGCTTAATTTTTTTGTCAAATCGTTTGCTATAAAGTACCTTTGCGGCAGTTTAAAACTTTGATGAACGCTACCGTTAACACATTTTCCTTCAAACAAATTGCGATTGATTTTAAAGAAATCACGAAAGCAGGTTTAGCTGTTAGTGTGGTGTTTTCTTCTATTGCGGGTTATTTGCTTGGTGTGCTTGACTTTCATGATTTAAAAGTCACGACTTTATTAATGTTGGCCGTTGGTGGTTACTGTATGGTTGGTGCCTCGAACGCCTTTAACCAAGTTATAGAAAAAGACCTTGATGCTTTGATGGACCGAACTAAAAATCGTCCGGTAGCATCGGGAAGAATGTCGCCTAATCATGCTTTGTTTGTTGCGAGTTTACTTACTATTGTTGGTTTGATACTGCTATACCTTATCAATCCGAAGTCGGCTATGTTTGGCGCGATATCTATATTTTTATATACCAGCGTTTACACACCGTTAAAACAATACACACCGCTTTCGGTTTTTGTGGGCGCCTTTCCGGGTGCTATTCCGTTTATGTTGGGTTGGGTTGCAGCAACGAATAATTTTGGTATTGAAGCGGGAACGCTTTTTCTGATACAGTTTTTTTGGCAGTTTCCTCATTTTTGGGCTATTGGCTGGCTTTTATTTGATGACTATCAAAAGGCAGGGTTTTTTATGCTGCCAACGGGAAAAAGGGATACTTCTACCGCTTTGCAAACGATATTGTATTGCGTGTGGTTGTTAATCGCATCAATGTTGCCGTGTTTGGGTTATACCGGAAGATTATTTCTTTCGCCTATTGCAGCGGGAATCGTATTTTTGCTTGGCGTTTGGATGATTATTTATGCGGTAAAATTATACCAAGAAAGAACTACAAAAGCAGCCCGAACATTAATGCTGGTAAGCGTTTCTTACATATCTTTGCTGCAATTGGTTTATATTATAGATAAATTTTTAAGATAATGGATATGACAATGACTGCCCAGGAAGAAAAAGAAAGAAAAGCAAGATCAGCAAAACTATTGTTGTTGTTTGCTATGGGAAGCATGACGATGATGTTTGCCGGAATAGTGAGTGCTGTTGTAGTAAGTAAATCAAGGGAAGATTGGATGAAGGATTTCCAGTTGCCAACCGCTTTTTACTTTAGCACACTGATAATTCTTTTATGTAGCCTAACGTTTCATATGGCCAAAAAAGCCATTCAAAAAGACAATAGACTATTGACAACTAATTATCTTTTGCTGACTTTAGCCTTGGGAATTTCCTTTGTGTTTTGTCAATTTAAAGGCTTTGGACAATTGATGGATAGTGGGTATTTTTTTGCCGGTCCGGAGAGTAATATTGCTACAACTTTTCTATACGTAATTGCTACGGTTCACCTTGTGCATCTTGCAGGAGGATTAATTTCGCTTTTATACATAATTTATAATCATTTTAAACAAAAATACAATTCAAGTCAAACACTTGGAATTGAGCTAGGTGCGATGTATTGGCACTTTCTTGATTTCTTATGGATTTGTTTGTTTTTCTTTTTATATTTCTTTAAATAAGAAAAAAAATCTAAATTTGGGAACTTTTTAACTTATAACTTTTATGGGAGCTACAGTTACTACTGGAAATAATACTGAAAATACTTGGGGTGGCGGAAATGAGCCAATGGGAGCAAGTTATGGCAAATTGATGATGTGGTTTTTCATCATCTCAGATGCTTTAACCTTCTCTGGTTTTCTTGCTGCGTATGGTTTTTCAAGATTTAAATTTATCGATAATTGGCCTATTGCCGACGAAGTGTTTACGCACTTTCCGTTTATGCATGGTGTAGAAGCACCGATGTATTATGTGGCATTGATGACTTTTATCTTGATTTTCTCTTCTGTAACGATGGTGTTGGCGGTTGATGCCGGACATCATATGAAACAGAAAAAGGTAGCGTTCTACATGCTATTAACGATTCTTGGAGGTTTAATTTTCGTGGGATCACAAGCATGGGAATGGAAAAACTTCATTAAGGGAGAATATGGTGCTGTAGAAACCAAAGGTGGAAGTATTATTCAATTTGTAAACAAAGAAGGCGAAAGAGTTAAGCTCGAAGAATTTGCTATTCATTTACCGGGACAAAGAGAACCATTGACAAGAGATAAAGGGAAATGGTTTATGAAAGATGAAGATGCGATAGCAACGTATTCTGTTGCAGAAGTACAAGCCGGTTTCAAAGCACATCCGGAATTGCTAATCAGAACTGAAAAAATTTACAGAGATACGGCTGAAGATAAAGCCAATAAAAAATTGCAACCGGGTTTAAATCATAACAAGCACCGAGAAATATTAACCAGAGCTGAATCAGAAATAATGGTAGGTAATGGGGCATCAGTTGTTGAAGGTGCTAACTTAAAACACAACGAATACGGAAGTAAATTGTTCGCTGATTTCTTTTTCTTTATTACAGGTTTCCACGGTTTCCACGTATTCTCGGGAGTTATTATCAACTTCATTATTTTCTTAAACGTTGTTTTAGGAACCTATGAGAAAAGAAGAACCTATGAAATGGTAGAAAAAGTCGGACTTTATTGGCACTTTGTCGATTTAGTTTGGGTATTCGTATTTACATTCTTCTACTTAGTTTAATTTTTTTATAAAATTTATATTATGTCACACGAACAAGCACACGACGGATCAAATATTAAAAGAATTTGGATGGTTTTCGCACTTTTATCTGTAGTAACTACAGTTGAGGTGTATTTGGGAATTACCAGACCAGGTTTTTTATTCATGAACAATTTCCTTAGCATGAACCTGTTAAACTGGGTATTCATCTTATTAACGTTATACAAAGCATATTATATTGTTTGGGCTTTCATGCACATGGAAGGCGAAAAAAGCAGTTTACGTTGGGCAGTTGTTGGAACTGTTATTTTCCTTGTATTATATTTACTATTTATACTTCTTGTTGAAGCAGATTACATTTTCGAGGTTTTTAAAAATGCTACTATCAAGTGGAATTTTTAACACTATATTAATTCAAAAAATGTCCCGTCGAGTTATTAAACCAGACGGGATTTTTTTATTTTTGTACATTCATTTTTCACAATCCAAATGAAAAAAAACATTGTCCTTTTTATCTTGTTTGTTTTACCGATTGTTGCCTATCTTTTCTTTGCTTCCGGTATAAATAGTTTTATTTCTTTGCCCATCATTACTAAAGAAGTTCCCGAAGTCAATACCTGGAAAACGCTGGACAATAAACAAGTCGCTTTAACTAATAAGATAACCATCCTGGGCTTTATTGGAACTGATGTGATGAAACACAAAGGCAATTTCTTTAACCTTTACGAAATCATCTATAATAAGTATAAAGATTTCAAAGATTTTCAAGTAGTGATGGTGCTTCCCGATGGAACCCAAGGTCAAGTTGAGGAGTTACTAAATATAGATATAAAAAAATTAGGCACACGCAAAGGATGGAATTTTGTTTTTGCTTCGCCAAATGAAATAACGGGTTTCTATAATCAACTTCATTTAGTTGGTAAACTAGATACTACATTAGCAACGCCAAATGTTTTTATTATCGACAAGAAAAGAAACCTAAGAGGCAGAAAAGGCGAAGATCAAAAAGGAACGCCTGAATATAAAGAAGGATACAGTACTGTTTTGGTTTCTGAGCTTTATAATAAGATGATGGACGATATGAAAATCATCATTTATGAATACCGCGCTGCCCTTAAAAAAAATCATAATGCCACAAAAGAACTTTAGCTTATTATTAAATGAAAAATAAATCATACATCGGATTATCATTTATTGTTTTAGTTTTCGGAATCATCTTTATTCCGAGAATTATAAGCAGAATAAAAAGTGATACAGTAGTGCAAGGCGACAGATTAGATGCTATTTCCAATCATAAAGATGGCGAAACAGGTTTGGTTAAAATTGGTCCGGCGCCAAAGTTTGAATTAACAGATCAAAACGAAACGAAGGTTAACAATAACACCTATTTGGGTAAAGTGTATCTCGTTGAATTTTTCTTCACCACTTGTCCTTCTATTTGTCCGGTCATGAACAAAAATATGGTTGGTATTCAAAATGAATTTTTCGGAAATCCGAATTTTGGAATCGCTTCCATATCTATTGATCCTGAACATGATTCATCAAAAGTATTGAAAGAACATGCCAAAACACTTGGCGTGAAGTCTTCGAATTGGCATTTGTTAACGGGCGACAAAGACTATATTTTTAACATTGCCAACAAAGGATTTAATCTGTATGCCGGCGAAAATAAAAACGTCAAAGGCGGATTTGAGCATTCCGGATTATTTGCATTGATAGACAAAAAGGGAAACATACGTTGCAGAAGAGATGATTTTGGAAACCCAATTTTATATTACGACGGATTAGATAAAAAAGGAGTAAAAGCCATTACACAAGACATAAAAAAACTTTTAAATGAATAAGTTAGATAATAAAACCTTAGAACAAAGATTTAAATTTCCAATAATTTTGGTTTCGATACTAATACCAGTAGTTGTAGCCGTTTTGTTTACGGTGAAGCTAAAAGATTTTGGAATTGAAGTGGAACCACTTACGTTCTTACCGCCCATTTATGCTGCCATAAACGGACTTACTGCCTTATTTTTAGTAATGGGAGTAATGGCAATTAAAAACGGAAATCAAAAAGTGCATGAAAGATTTATGACTACGGCTATTGCTTGTTCTGTAATTTTTTTGGTGATGTATGTCGCGTATCACATGACGGCAGATTCAACAGTTTATGGCGATATTGATGGCAATAAAATTTTAGATGCAAAAGAAAAAGAATATGCAGGCACAATGAGATCTGTGTATTTGTTCATTTTGCTTACCCATATCGCGTTGTCAGTAGCAATCATTCCATTGGTTTTGATTACTTATGTTAGAGCCTTAGCAGCACGATTTGACAAACATAAGAAAATTGCAAAAATCACTTTCCCGCTTTGGTTATATGTTGCTGTTACTGGTGTTGTGGTGTACTTAATGATTTCACCATACTATGCAAACTAAAGAACAAAGAAGAAAGAGACAAGAGCCAAGACGATTTAGTTTGAAAAGTATTTTTTTCTTGCTTCTTGCTTCTTGCTTCTTTTCTCTTTCTGCGACAGCTCAATGCGCCATGTGTCGCGCTTCTTTAGAAAGCGAAGGCAATAAAACCAAAGTAGAAGCCGTAAACGATGGTATTGTTTTCCTGATGGCTGTTCCCTATATAATTGTAGCGGTAATTGGCTTTGCGATTTACAGGATGTATTTCAAAAAAGGTAAAAACATAAATCCTAATTCCTAAATCCTAATTCCTTAATCAGACTCAATCCATTCCGTCAATTTTCACATTCATTTTTCCGGTAGCGGTTATAAATGCGATGATGGCTTTGTCGGTTACTTCTACTTTTTCAAAATCAAAATCATTCATTGTTCCGTTGACGAAAACACCTTTCATGGGTGAATAGTTATTCAAATATGGTAGTAAACTTTTCTTGCCTTCATCTAAATTTTCTTTAATTGAATAGCGACAATTTTCTTGAATTTTTTTCAAAATAACACCTTGAAGTAACCAATTGGCAGTTCTGGTTAATAATCCTTTGGTATTTAATACATAATCCATTTGATCAAAATATATCTCTTTGGTAACCGTATTGTAATTTGGAATTCCTGATAAATATATCGTTCCATTGATACTTCCTGTCATATCAAGAGCAATAATAATTTTTCCGTCTTTTTGCCAAAGTGCCACATTTTGAACTACGATTTTTCTACTACCAGCAGTAAATTCTTTGCCTTGAAAATTACTAGAAATAATCCTGGATGCACTTTCATATGTAGAAATCGCAGCAATATTTGCAGTTAGTTTTTCAGGAATTTTTGTGACTGCTTTAAACTGAACAGCATCTCTGTCAAAGCTATTTTTTGGTTTTAAACCAACCATGGTTTGCATATTGCATTTCAATCCCAAATCCATTTTGATTTCTTTTTTTCCTAAAACGGCATCGGTGGTATAAACCTCTATCGGAATAAGTTTAAACCAAGATTGATATTGTTCGCTAGTTATGAATGGTGTGCTCATTTTTTCTAAAACATCAAGTACGTAAGGTTTAAAATCACAAGATTTTTCAATAGCTTCGTCAATCTTTTTAGCAATTTTTGATTTGAAAATAGAAAGCGTTGGAGTAATGATGTAGGTAATCGGGACATTTTTTCCTGCTACTAGAATAGACGGACTTTCGGACCATTCAAAATCATCAATTTTAGAGGTTGTCGACATTTTCCAATTCGATAATTTCACATCGCTAATCAGCGTAATGGTTCCATTCAAATTAATTTCCCTAGTGTCGTTTAAACCCATGAAGTCGGTTCCATATTTGAAGCGTGACCAAATTTTTAAGGGCAATATTGTTTGTATTTTACCATTTTTCTCAATCAAACGAATGGGTGCCGTTTTTGTAATTTTCATCTCTGTTTTATCATCTTCTAAATTAGAATCGTTAAAAATTTCACCATTCAACGTTTTGTTTAATTGGTTTTCTATTTCTTTTAAAGAGATTTCCAGCGGCATGTTGACAAACGATGTCTTGTTGTTGTAAACCATCGGAGTATCATCCGAAGGAAGTGGTTTTAACGCTTCAATTTTTTGAGTGGTAGAACAACTGTTTAAGACTAATGAAAGAAATAGGATAGAAAGAGTTATTTTTATTGTTGACATGACTGCAATTGATTTTTGGCAAAAATAAAAGTAAAAAACGTAAAACATTGTAACATTATTAAAAAAGGTATGTCTAAAGTTGTATGTCTTAAAATAGTTAATCAAAAGACAAAAATTATATCTTTGTTTACCAGAAAAACTAAGGGTTTTAAACCCGTTTTTACTATGAAAAACAGTACACAAGCATTTTTATTACTTTTTATTTTCCTTTTAGGATTTACTTCATTCGGGCAACAAAAAAAATGGACTATTCAAGAATGCGTTGAGTACGCCTTGAAAAACAACATATCTATAAAGCAATCAGAATTGGATATAAAATCAGCCAACATTGATAAATCATCAGCGATTGGAAAATTTTTACCAAATCTAAACACCAGCATTTCTCATTCTTGGAGTATAGGTGCCAATACTAATCCGGTTACCAATGTTAGAGAAAATCAAACTACACAATATACACAAGTTGGTTTGAGTTCGAGCGTAACTATTTATAATGGTTTACAAAATGTAAATCGTCTTCGCAATGCCAAAATGGTGCAACTAGCCAAACAATATCAATTGACTAAAATGCAGGATGATATTTCTTTATATGTTGCCAATGCATATTTGGATATACTTTTTAATAAAGAAAATCTAAAAGTGCAACAAGGTCAGTTAGCAAATGATGAAAAGCAATTGAAACGTACTCAAGAATTGGTTAATTCTGGCTCCACACCAAGAGGTGATTTGTTAGATATGAAAGCTACAATTGCTGCCGATAATCAAAAAGTGGTTGTTGCCGAAAATAGTTTACTGATTTCAAGATTGAGTCTGGCGCAATTACTTCAATTAGAAGAGTTTCAAAATTTTGACATTGCGGATGTTGACTTAGAAGCAAAGCAAAGTTCTATAATGGCTGAAACTCCCGAAGCGATTCTTGAAAAAGCAAAGCAGGTCAGAGTCGAAATTAAAATTGCACAAACTAATTTGGAGCTTGCGCAAAGAGATATTAAAATAGCAAGAGGCGCATTGCAACCTAGTTTAACTTTTGGTTATAATTTTGGAACAAATGCCAGTTATTCAGATAGAATTGTTGGAGTTGATGGAAGCGGAACACCAATAATTGCAAGTCCTTTACCTGTTTTCGAACAATTTAGCAATAATAAAGGGCACAACTTTGGACTACAGTTAAATGTTCCAATATTCAACGGTTTCTCTGCTAGAAATAATGTTGAACGTTCAAAAGTAGATTATGAAAGAACCAAAAATGCTTTCAACCAAGCGAATTTGGATTTAGAAACCAATGTTTATAAAGCAATTACCGATGCTAAAGGTGCTTTAAAAACTTATGAATCAGCAATTTCCACTATGGAAGCAAGGCAAGAAGCTTTTAATTATGCCCAAGAAAAATATACAGTTGGTTTGATGAATGCGTTTGATTTTAATCAATCACTAACCGTATTTGCAGCTTCGCAATCGGATGTTATTCGTGCGAAATACGATTATATTTTTAAAATGAAAGTAGTAGAATTATACTTCGGAATCCCAATCATTCAAAAACAATAAATCATGTCAAAAAAGAAAATTTATATACTTGTTGGAGTTGTTATCGCATTAATTATAGTGCTTGTTACCTTAAAGTCAAAAGGAATTATTGGCGGTAATGATGATTCAAAACAAGTAGAAACTGCCAAAGTGGATGAAATAACTATTGTGGAAACAGTATCAGCAACCGGAAAAATCCAACCCGAAATTGAAGTAAAAATATCTTCAGAAGTATCTGGAGAAATTATAGCATTGCCTGTAAAAGAAGGGCAAGTGGTAAAGAAAGGCGATTTATTGGTTAAAATAAATCCTGATTTATATACTTCAGGTTACAACAGAACTATTTCTAATTTATCTGGAACCAAAGCTGGTTTAAGCCAAGCAGATGCTGCTTTTAAAGAAGCAAAAGCAAGTTATGACAGAAGCAAAACCTTATACGATAAAGGCATTATTTCAAAATCGGATTGGGAGAAAGCAGTTTCGGCATTTGAAAGCGCGGAAGCCAACAAAAAGTCTGCATACTATAATGTGCAAAGTGCCAATGCAACCGTAAAAGAAGCAAAAGACAACCTTGGAAGAACAACTATTTATGCTCCGGCTGACGGAACTATTTCTTCACTTGGTGTTGAATTAGGGGAACGTGTTTTAGGAACACAACAAATGACAGGGACAGAACTTTTGAGAGTAGCCAATTTGAATAATATGGAAGTAGAAGTTGATGTGAATGAAAATGACATTGTCAAAATAAACATTGGCGATAGTACCAATATTCAGGTTGATGCTTATTTAAAAAAGGAATTTAAAGGAATTGTGACCAGTATTTCTAATTCTGCCAGCACAGCAATAACAGCTGACCAAGTGACAAATTTTAAAGTTAAAGTTAGAATTTTAAAGGAATCGTATCAGGAATTATTAGAAGGTAAACCGGTAAGCTATTCGCCATTCAGACCCGGAATGACTGCTACTGTTGATATTATCACGAAACGAAAAGAGAAAGTTATTGGTGTGCCAATTAGCTCAGTTGTTATAAAATCGGATACGGCTGCAGTTAAAAGTTATGAAATAAAAGAGGACAGTGAAGACAAAAAAGTAAAAGCCAAAAGGGATAAAAAATTTGAATGTGTTTTTGTGAAAGTTGGCAATAAAGCCAAAATCAGAGTTGTAAAAACCGGAATTCAGGACGATACTAATATTGAGATTTCTTCTGGTCTAAAGAAAGGCGATGAAGTAATTGTTGGTCCATATACAACTGTTACGAAAGATCTTAATTCTGGAGATAAAGTTACTTCAGGAAAAGAATCTAATAAAAAAGATAAAAAGGAAACTACTATTACTGTTTCCACTAATTAATATTATTTAATTTCAAAACTTGAATTACATTCTAAATATAGAAACAGCAACTAAAAACTGTTCGGTTTCTTTGGCAAAAAATGGAGAAACTGTTTTGTGCAAAGAAATCGCTGAACAAGGGTTTTCCCATGCAGAGAAACTACATGTTTTTATTGAAGATATTTTAAAAGAAACGGGTGTTTCCGTTAAAGATTTGAAAGCCATTGCGGTGAGCAAAGGTCCGGGTTCTTATACGGGTTTGCGCATTGGGGTTTCTGCCGCAAAAGGTTTGTGCTATGCACTCGGTGTTCCGTTGATTTCTGTTGATACTTTGCAGGTTTTAACTAGGCAAGTTGCTGTTGGGAAAGGTTTGATTATTCCAATGTTAGATGCAAGAAGAATGGAAGTTTATAGTGCCGTTTTTGATGCAAATCATACTAAAATAAAAGATGTGCAAGCCGAAATTTTGACTGAAGAAAGTTATGCTGAAATAACTGCACCTGTATATTTCATTGGTGATTGTCAGGAAAAATGTAAAACGGTTTTAATGGCGGCCAATTTTCACTTTCTTTCGGAGATAATTTTCCCTTCTGCAAATGAAATGAGTTCTTTAAGCTATGAAAAATTTGTAAAAAATGAATTTGAAGATGTGGCGTATTTTGAGCCTTTTTATCTCAAGGATTTTTTGATTTCAAAACCAAAGTAAATTATTTCTTCGAAGCTTCTTTAACATAAGGCTGAATAATAATTCCGGCTTTGTCGAAAGCTTCTTTACATTCCTCTAAAACATCGGAACACATAGAACCAAAATCGGCGTTTTTTGACCATGGTTGTATCGCTAATTGTATGGCTGAATCTGTCAAAAGATTGACAACCACTGCAGGAGCAGGGTTTTTCAATACTTTGGAATTATTTTCCAAAACATGCATTACTATTTCTTTAGCTGTTTTAATATTGGTATCATAAGAAATGTTGAAAAGCAAGTTGGCTCTTCTGTTTTTTCCCAACGAAAAATTAGTGATAACACCATTAGATAGAATTCCGTTAGGCACAAAAATAGTTTGATTGTTTCCAGTAACTAATTTGGTTACAAAAATCTGAATTTCACTCACTGTTCCCGAAACACCTTGTGCTTCTATAGCATCGCTAACTTTAAAAGGTTTGAATAAAATAATCAGCACACCACCAGCAAAATTTGATAATGAACCTTGTAAAGACAGACCAACAGCTAAACCTATTGCACCAAGAATAGCAACAAAGGAAGAAGTTTCAATTCCGAGTTTGGAAATAAAAGTTATAAAAAGCAAAAAGCGCATTGCCCAAAGCAAACTATCGCCCAAAAAGGTTGATAAAGTCGGGTCTATTTCGCGCTTAACCATTATTCTTCTCACCAAGCGATTGACAAATCTAATGGTATATAATCCAACAAAAAGAATTAATAAAGCTGAAATTAATTTTGGTGAATAGTCAATCAACATAGTAGTAAATTGATCAGCATAGTCAGCAAAGGAATGAATATAGTGCAGTTCTTTCTTTTCCATAAATTGATAAAAAAATCCCGAAAAATCGGGATAAATTATTTTAGCAAAAATAGTGATTTTAAAAATTAATCAGCGTTTTCATCAGCTGGTTTTACAATATCTTCTGCTTTTGTTTTTATTTCTTGTGCCTCTTCTGAAGCATCATTGGCAAAAGCATTTTTCACACTTGCTACGGCTTTTTCAGCCATTTCTTCGGCTTTTTCAGCATATTCAGTAGCCTTTTCTTTTACTGTTTCAACAGCATTTTCAAGGGTTTCTTTTGCGGCTGGCACATGTTCGTTTACTTTCTCTCTTGCGGTATCCACAAGCTCTTCTACTTTGTCAACTAATGGTGCTGCCGCTACTTTTGCTTTTTCTAATGTTTCTTCAGCAAAAGTTTCTGCTTTATCTGCTACTTCTTTTGGTGACGAACCAAATAATTTTTTAAAAAAATCTCCTAATGCCATGACTCTGAATTTTAAAGATTAATAATAACAATATTACGATTTTTATACGATTAAAGTCCAAATTCTGTACTGATTTCTTCAAATTTAGCCGTTGGTTTTTGACAGCTTTTATTTTGGCACAAATAAAATAAAGTTTGATTTAAGGCAAAGCGGTTTTCTAAAAACGGAAGCTTCGAAAGTCCTGTACTTCCCGCAATGACAATGTTTGGCAGATAGTTTTGATTTACTTTTTTTACATATTCTAAAGCTTGATTTCCGCAAATGGCTAATTCTTTATTTTGCTCTGAAAAGTGTAATTGAACATTCATCCAATTTGAAAAAGCTGACGGATAATCAATTGTTGGAACAATGTTCTGAATCATTTGCTGGCAAATTTTCTCGTAATAACTATTCTCAAAATAAATGCTTAATTTGAATAAAGCATCCGCCATAACTGAGTTGGAAGCTGGAATCACATTGTCTTCCACTTCAAAATGAGAAGTAATTAAAGGATCATCCTGACGTGAAGTAAATGAGAAAAATTGTTGTTTTTCTTCATAAAAATTGTCAAATGCATAATCGGTTAATTGCTTGGCATTTTGAAGCCATTTTTCATCAAACGTGACTTCATATAAAGAAATAAAAGCCTGAATTACATGAACATAATCTTCGAGAAACCCATTTATTGTTGCTTTACCATCTTTGTAACTGTGTTTCAAATTCCCTTCAGCTGTCCAAATTTTATTGATTATAAAATATGCATTTTGCAAAGCGATGTCTAAATAGTTTTGGTTGCCCAATGCTTTATAAGCTTCTACAAAACCTTTGAGCATAATGGCATTCCATGATGTCAGGCATTTATCATCCAATCTTGGTTTGCTTCGTTTTTCTCTTTCCAGATAAAGAAGTTGTTCCCAAGTTTTCTTCTTTTGTTCCAATGTTTCCTTAGTAATGTTTTGCTGTTTTGCGATTTCGTCAAGCGATTGATTTTGGATTAAAACATAATTTTCATGTTCCCAATAGCCGAATTCATTGATATTAAAAACAATTGAAAATAATTCGAAATCGTTTTGAAGTAATTGTTGTAATTCTGTTATGGTCCAGACATAAAAGGCGCCTTCTTCTAGATGATTTTGAGCATTCAAACTGTCAGCGTCAAGCGCAGCATAAAAACTTCCTTCTTTTGTCAGCCATTCTTTTTCAACAAAAGCCAAGGTTTTTTCTATGACGTCTTTGTAAAGTTTGTTTTTAGTTAATTTATAAGCATTGGCATAGAGCGAAACCAATTGTCCATTGTCGTAGAGCATTTTTTCAAAGTGAGGAACATGCCATTTGATATCAACAGAATAGCGTGAAAAACCTCCGTCAATGGTGTCGAATAATCCGCCATGAGCCATTTTGGTTAAAGTTAGATTTACAAAATCTAGAAGCGTTTGATTTTTGGTTTGATAACCAAATCGCAATAAGAGTTCATAATTGGTTGGCATCATAAATTTGGGTGCACGAGCCATTCCTCCGAAATCCCAATCGAAACTTTTCTGCCATTTGAAAACTAAAGATTCAAGAATTTCAATATTGAAATCTGTTGAATTGTTTTTTGAAATGATACTTAACGATTGCAAACCATCGTTTAGTTTTTCGGCATAATCTAAAATGGTTTGTGGTTGTTCGGTATAAATTTCCTGAAGCCTTTCTAGCGAATTTATCCAGTCGTTTTTTCTGAAATAGGTTCCGCCCCAAATTGGTCTTCCGTCTGGCAGAGCTACTACATTCATTGGCCAGCCGCCTTGACCAGTCATGATTTGAACGGCTTTCATGTATACTGCATCAATATCAGGTCGTTCTTCGCGGTCGATTTTTATAGATATAAAATGCCTATTCATTGTTGATGCTACTTCAGTGTCTTCGAAACTTTCGTGTTCCATGACGTGGCACCAATGGCAAGCCGAATACCCTATACTGATGATTATGAGTTTGTTTTCTCTTTTGGCTAAAGCTAAAGAATTTTCATTCCAGCCTTTCCAATGCACTGGATTATTGGCATGTTGTAATAAGTAGGGACTCGTTTCGAGATGTAGTTCGTTCATGGTAGGTTTTTTTAGCCCAGATTGCAGCGAGCTACCATGTAGCGCGGAAAGCGGGATTAGCTCCTAAAATTAAATAAAAAAAGCGTCTCAAATGAAACGCTTAGTAAATTATCCGTTAACTGCTTCGACAATAATGTCTTTATCGTTGAGCATGTCTTTAAGCATGTTTTCGATGCCACTTTTTAGTGTAAATGTAGACGAAGGACAGCCGTTGCAGGCACCTTGAAGCACAACTTTTACTCGCTTTTCGGTTTCATCATACGAATCGAAAAGAATATTTCCGCCATCGGCAGCAACGGCCGGTTTTACATATTCCTCCAAAATATTGATAATTTGTTGTGATGTAGTATCGAGATTATCAAAGTTTTTTATTTGTTGTTTTTCCTGTTTTACGTTGTTTTCAATTTGACTTTCGTCGATGACAGTGCCGCCATTTTCAATAAATTGTTTGATGAATGTACGCAATTCCAAAGTGATTTCATCCCAAGAAAGACTGTCGTATTTGGTAACTGAAATATAATTTTCGGCAATAAAAATTTCTTTTACATAGTGAAATTTGAATAATTCCTGTGCTAATGGAGATGCTTTTGCTTCGTCAATATTTTTGAATTCGGCTGCTGTTTTTGTTAACGCTTTATTGATGACAAATTTTAGTGAAGCCGGATTTGGTGTGGTTTCACCATAAACTGATATGGGTTGTTTTTTGGTCGGATTTGCATTTGGCAAAATTATTATGCCGCCATCAGCCATAAAATTTTCAATTTGTTCAGCAACATCACTCTGAACGTCGGTCCATTCTATAATATTGTAACGTTCGATGGCAACGAAATTTCCGGAAATATAAACCGTTTTAACAAAAGGAAGATAAAACAGTTGTTGCGCTAAAGGAGAATTTTTGGCTTCGTCAATATTTTTGAATTCAAAGCTTTCGTTTTGAGTTATAAAATCGGGAAATTCAAATTTAATTATGGTCGGATTTTGCGTTTCTTTTATCGATATTTTCATGACAAAGGTTTATTTTTCTGCAAATTTAACAAAGTTATTTTCTGTGAATACCTATATTTGGACATTTAAATAATAAATTAACATATTGGTTGATTTTAGTAATTAAGATCAGTGATATAATTTCATATTAATGAAGAGAATACTATTCTTATTTATTGCTACGCTTACAGGAGTAAGTGCTTTTTCTCAAGCCATAACAGTAGACAACACCACTTATACAGTACCACAACTTGTTCAGGATGTTTTATTTGCCTCTGGAAGTACAAGCTCATCTTGTGTTGGAACTATTTCTAATATTACTTGGAGCACAGGAAGTGATGCAAGTGATGGAACAAGTTTTGGATCAACAAATGGGATTGGTTATTTTCAAAATACAAACCCTGATTTTCCATTAAGTTCAGGAATTGTTTTAAGTTCAGGAGATGCCCTAGATGCTCCCGGACCAAACAATACAATACAGGAAGCTGGTGATTGGCCTGGTGATTCTGATTTATTTAATTATATAGACGGATTGGGAATAGATCCAGGTCTAATAGATTATAACAACGCAACGGTATTAGAGTTTGATTTTACACCCTTGACCACAATGATGAGTTTTGATTTCCTATTTGCTTCAGAAGAGTATGGAGAATATCAATGCTTATATTCAGACTCTTTTGCTTTTTTCCTAACGAATGTTACTACAGGTTCAGCACCCACAAATTTAGCATTAGTTCCGGGTACGCCGACTCCAATATCTGTTGTGACAATACGTGATGGCGCCAATTTTACAGGTTTTGGCACAAATTGCGGATCAACTAATGCTTCTTATTTTGGTAATTTTAATGACTCAACACCAGCTGTTAGAGCAGCAGCTGCAACAAATTTTAATGGAGAGACGGTTTTAATGACAGCTACATCAGCTGTAATACCTAATAATTTATATCACATTAAGCTTGTTGTTGCAGATAGAAATGATGATTTATATGATTCAGCTGTTTTTTTAGGAGGAGGCAGCTTTGATATTGGAACTGCTGACTTAGTTGGAACAGGTGAATTTAATGGAATTCCTGATTTTACTGTAGCTAATAATACTGCTGTTTGTTCTTCAAAACCGATTGTAGTTCAAGCGGGTAGTGTTGTAATTCCGGGTGCAACCTATGAATGGACATGGAATGGTAATCCTGTAGGAACAAATACAAATGTTTATACAATTACTCAAGCCGGTACTTATGGTATTACAATTACTTATCCGGGCGGATGTCGACAGAATGATAGTATGGTTGTTGAATATATCCCTTCACTTACATTAGGAACTCCAAGCGATTTAACGCAATGTACTGCTCCTTTTAATTTAACAGATAATTCGTCAGCCATTTTAAATGGAATAACTAATCCTATTACATATCATCATTCTTTAATACAAGCACAAGGATTAGCTTCTCCAATTTTAAACCCTAGTACCTATAACGGTACTGATGGAGAAATAATTTATGCAGCAGTTGAAGATGATGTTACAGGTTGTATTGTCACAACACAATTTGTTTTACATACAAACCCTAGTTTATGTTTAGTTTCTGGAATTCCACCAGATTTGTTTCAATATGAAACAACACCCGGTTCAGGAGTTTCTGTATTTAATTTTACTCCACAAACTACAATTATTTATGGGACAAATACACCTGCTGATTATACAGTTATTTATTATCCTACTTTAGCTGATGCTAATGCCAGAACTAATCCAATAGCGGTTACAAATTCTTTCCAAAACACATCAAGTCCGCAAAGAATTTATGCTGTTTTATCTCAAAATGTCGCTCCTACAAATTTTGTGGTAACTAGTTTTCAATTGGTTACTGTTGCATTACCTGTAGTGTCGATATCTGCATCACTGACTTATGTTTGTATAGGGAATTCGGCAACTATAACCTTTTCAGGTACTCCAAATGCAATTGTCGATTATACTGTTGATGGAAATCCAAGGCAAATTACTTTAAATGGTTTTGGGACTAATTTTGATATTACACCTCCATTAAACAGTAGCACTACATTCAATTTAGTAAGTGCTACCATTACAACTCCTGCAGGAACCACAACACAACCTGAAGTAGGTACAGTTACTATAACTATAGCTTCTAGGCCAACAATTAATACCCCAACTCCTTTTGTTGTTTGCGACGACAGTTTAGATGGCCTTTATTGTTTTGATTTAACTACCAAGATAAATGAAATTACAGGAGGAGATCCCACTGTTGTAGTTGATTTTTACGAAACCACAACCAGTGGTGTTTCGCAATCAAGCCCTTATTGTACTATATCTCCGGGAATTCAAACCCTTGATGTTCGAGCTCATTTCATTGGATCTTCAGCGTGTTATTCGACTACTTCATTAAATTTAGTAGTTAACCCAATTCCCCTTCCCAATCCAATAATCACTGATTATGAACTGTGTGATTACAACAATCCTGGTGATGGAGTAGAAGTATTTAATTTAGGAACAAAAACTACTGAAATCGCCAATGGACAAACAGGCGTGACGGTACGTTATTATGCTACTTTAGCGAATGCCCAAAGCCAAACGAATCCGTTACCTAATTTGTATTCAAATACTAGTAATCCTCAGCAGATTTGGATAAATATCAGGGACAATGCTACAGGATGTAATACTACAGGTTCTTTTAATTTAGTTGTCAATCCATTGCCGTCAGTTACTACAGCTCCTACATTATTCGAATGCAGCAACGGTTCTTCACCTACAGCTGAGTTTGATTTAACCATCAATGAAGGCACCGTTACCAATGGAGTTACAGGGTTAATCGTTACCTATTATAATACGTTGTCAGCGGCACAAGCAGGTTCGCCTTCAATTGGTTCCCCATCTACTTACATTGGGACAGATAACGAAGTAGTGTACATCCGAGTAGAGAATAGCGTCACAGGCTGTTATTCTACTACAACACAACTATTGCGCGTAACCCAAGGACCAGTGGCAATAACTCCATTACCATTGCACTATTGTGACCCAAACAATGATGGCTATGGCGTATTTGATTTAGACAGTACTAGTAATGAAATAACAGGAACACCATCAGGGGCACCGCTACCGCTTGGCGTTTCAGTCACCTTCCACGAAACCCCAACAGATGCGCTACTGGGCGCCAATCCAAAGCCAAGTCCTTATCCTAATATTTTCAAAGACACGCAAACCATTTATGTAAGGGTGTTTTATACCTTGACAGGATGTGCTAATTATGTCCAGCTTCAATTAATCGTTGATCCCACTCCAGTAGCCACCGAGCCGGATGCTTATGAGTTGTGTGATTACACTGGAGCTGTAGGCTATGAGACTTTTGATTTGACTACAAGAATTCAGGAGGTATTAGGTTCATTGAATCCGTTGACCCATTCAGTAACATTTTACACTTCTCAGGCTTCCGCCGAATTAGGAACAGGTAATATTACCAACACTATGAGTTACACCAATGGTATTATTGACACCGAAACGATTTATGTTCGTGTAGAAATTATCGCTACGGGTTGTTATGATATAGTACCGTTGCAATTGATTGTTAACCCATTACCACAAACTACCCAGCCGAACTACCCACAATACTCATTGTGTGATACCAAAGGTCTAACAGGATTTGAGACTTTTGATTTAGCTTCGCAAATAGCTCCGATATTATTAGGACAAACAGGCATGGATGTTACGTTTTATCCAAGTTTATTGGATGCGCAGAATGATACGAATGTGATTATTAATTTGCAGTATACCAATGTTCCGGTTTATGTTCAGACTTTAGGGATTCGGGTTACAAACCGACTGACAGGTTGTTATGTTATCTCTACAATGGACATCCGGGTAGAGCCCTTACCAACACTAATTCCGCCAACACAGCCTTATACTGTTTGTGATGAAGATCAGGATGGTTATGCCAATTTTGATTTGGCGAGTTTATTACCGGGATTGTTAAACGGCATCGCCACGTATACCCTGACTATCCATGAGACGTTACCCGATGCTAATTCAGGAGCCAACCCTATTAATACAACAGTACCTTACTTTAGTATTGACCCGTTTGTACAAATTTTATTCGTACGGGCACAGGATAATGCTACAGGTTGCTATAGCATCCTACCAATAGAGTTGAATGCCGACCCAAGTCCGATTGCACCAATAAATCTGAACACTATCACCGTATGTGATCAGGACAGCAATCCTCAGGATGCGCGTACGGCAATAGATTTAACCCAACAAACAGCCGCTGTTTTAGCACAGCAAACGTTAGCTGCAACCAACTATACCGTTACCTATTACACCACACAATTATTAGCACAAGGCGGAGCATTCCCAATTATTCCTGCCGCTAACTATATTGGTACTAATTTAGATGTAATATGGGTTAGGGTAGAAAACAATACGACCCATTGTTACAATATCGGTTCATTCCAATTAGCCATTAATACGCCATTGTTACTCACTACACCGGCACCGCTTAGTTTGTGTGATGATGATGCTAATCCAAATGACCAGCACCATGCGTTTAATTTAACAGTTAGAGACACCCAAATCAACCAGGGAACAGGCTATGCGGTAACGTATTATCCAAGTTTATTGGATGCACAAAATAATACCAATGCTATCTCCGCTGCAAACGCTTTGGCGTATATTAATGTTCCTCCAGCAGTACAAACTTTAGGCGTAGTAGTTACCACAACGGTAGGCTGTAAAAGCATTACCACTTTGGATATTAGAGTATTGCCAATCCCAACACCTAATACTAATCCAAGACCTTTGGCACCTAAATGTGATGATACCAATCCGGGGGATATGTTAGAGCTATTTGATTTGACCACCAACGCAGCATATATTGCCAATGGAGACCCGAATGTAACATTACATTATTTCCTTACACAAGCGGATGCGGCAGTACCACAGAATGAAATACTCACCCCTACAGCAGCATTAGTGGGTACTAACGTTTGGATTAGAGTAGAGAACAATAGAGTAGACTACCTGGGTAATAACTGTTACGTACTGGTAGAACAACCATTAACAGTAAATCCATTGCCAATCGTAGTGCAACCACTGGCTCCTTACAGAGCCTGTGATGACAATGCTGATGGTATCTCCGTATTTGATTTGACAAATCCATTACTGGCACAGGCTGTACTTGGCCCTACCCAAGCACCAGCAAATTATACGATAAGCTATTACTTAACGGCAGCAGGTGCTAATCCATTAACCAATACGGGAGAGACTCCACTACCAAGTAGCTACACCAATGTAACGCCAAACGCACAAAACATCTACATAAGAGTGGTTAACAATGCCACAGGTTGTGTGAATACAGGAACCTTACCATTGGCAGTAGAGGCGTATGCGACAGCTATAGGACCACAACTATTTAATCAGTGTGATAGTTATGCTGACCCTTACGACGGCGTTGAACTTATTGATTTAACTACATACGCTACCGCGATACTAAACGGACAAAATCCGGCTGTATTTATATTGAGTTATTATACTACTCAGGCCGATGCCATAGCCGGAACCAATGCCTTTACACTGGCAGAAGCACAAGCGTATGAAACCGACCCAGATGCAGATACGATATGGGTTAAGGTAGAGAACAGCAGTAATTTGATTACACCTTTATGTTATGCTATAACCACGATAGACATCAAAGTAGAGCGTTACCCGAATCCGGTAATCAATACGGATAATGGAGTGAATACTATTTGTGTAGACTTTAATACGAATATAGTGGAAAGGTCACTGCTATTAGATAGCGGAATGGCGATACCTGGTAATTATACCTTTGAATGGTTTGAGGCAGGCGCTCCAACTACCGTTATTGGAACAGGAGCAACGTATACAGTAGACACTGCAGCGGCAGCAGGAGCCACAAGAGATTACACAGTTCATGTGACGAGTAACAGTCTATTAGCTTGTGATACAACCTCGGCTAGCTTTCAGGTGATACAATCAGGGCAGGCTGTTATACCGGTTGGTACTATAGGATATACGGTGACTAATGCTTTTAGTGCTTCTCAAATTATTACCGTGTTAATTGACGGTTATGGCACGTATGAGTACAGTTTGGATGATGGACCAAGACAGGCGAGCAATGTGTTTGAGAATGTTAGTTTAGGCACACACATTATCCATGTTTGGGATACCGAAGGCGGTGTGGCTTATAGTTGTGAAGAGCTTATCATAAATGATGTTCAAATTATAGATTACCCCCATTATTTCACTCCAAATGGCGATGGTATACACGATACATGGAATATTGTTGGATTGGGTGGACAACCTAACGCAAAAATTTATATATTTGACCGCTATGGTAAACTATTGAAACAAATCAGTTCGACTGGCAATGGTTGGGATGGAACATATAACGGACATCTCTTACCGTCAGATGATTATTGGTTTACGGTTGATTTTATAGAAGGAGCCACAGTCAAACAATTTAAAGCCCATTTCTCATTAAAAAGATAGTTAAAATGAATTTTAGAAAGATTTATTTATTAGCACTACTAATAGCTGCACAGTTTTCTTATTCTCAAGAAGGATTACCGGTTTATTCAGATTATTTATCTGATAATTATTATTTACTTCATCCTTCAATGGCTGGAGCTGCAAATTGCTCAAAATTAAGACTAACCGCAAGGCAACAATGGCTAGGTCAAAAAGATGCACCAGCTTTACAAACATTAAGTTTCAATGGAGCTTTGGGTGAGAGATCTGGTGGAGGAATTATCGTTTTTAACGATAAAAATGGGTACCACTCACAAACAGGGATGAAGTTGACTTATGCTCATCACATCATGTTTTCACGAGATAATGTTGATTTAAACCAACTTTCATTTGGTATGAGCGCTGGTTTTATTCAAAGCAATTTGGATGAAAGTACGTTTTATGATAATAATCCTGGCTTTGATCCTGTAATTTTTGGTTCAATTCAAAAATCGACTTATTTTAATGTTGATATTGGAGCTTCTTATAATTTTTTAGATTTTTATGTTCATGCTACAGTTAAAAATGCATTGGCAAGCGACAGGAAATTATATACCGATAGTGAGCCGGTAAATTTGAGAAGATTTATTTTAAATGCTGGATATACTTTTGGTGATGCTGAACAAATTCTATGGGAGCCCTCTTTTATGTTTCAATTGGTTACTTTAACTCAAGAAAAAACAGTCGATTTTAATATTAAAGCCTACAAAGATTTAGATTTTGGAAGACTGTGGGGAGGAATATCTTATAGAAGAAGTTTAGATGGCGCACAGTATGTTCAAGGGAATGGTGTTGCTGACCAAAAGCTGCAATACATAACCCCAATACTTGGAGTTAATTTTAAAAACTACGTATTTTCATATACTTATTCACATATATTGGGAACAGTTAAATTTGATTCAGGTGGATTTCATCAAATAACCTTGGGAATCAATTTGTTTTGTAAACCAGAGAAATATCACTGTAATTGTCCTGCTATTAATTAATTCAAATAACTGTCCCGATTTATCGGGACAATTTTTTTAACTATGGTTATAAAAACTGTAAACGGTAAAAGTCCACAAATTCCAGAAGATTGTTTCGTTGCTGAAAATGCTACAATTGTTGGTGACGTTGTGTTGGGAAAATCTTGCAGCGTATGGTTTAATGCGGTTATTCGTGGCGATGTTCATTATATCAAAATAGGTGATAAGGTTAATATTCAAGACGGAGCAATTATACATTGCACGTATCAAAAGCATCCAACCGAAATTGGCAATAATGTTTCTATTGGACATAATGCGATTGTACATGGATGTAAAATTCATGATAATGTATTAATTGGAATGGGAGCTATTGTGATGGATAATTGTGTTGTAGAAAGTAATTCTATTATTGCTGCAGGTGCCGTTATTACTCAAAATACGGTAGTTGAATCGGGGGCGATTTATGCTGGAATTCCAGCCAGAAAAGTAAAAGATATTGATCAATCTGATTTTGCCGGAGAGATTGAACGAATTTCGAATAATTACGTCATGTATTCAGGTTGGTTTAAAGAAGAGTAAAGGATGCCTTTGGTTTAGTCTAGCCCTGATGGGAGCGAGCTACCATGTAGCGCGGACAGCAGGAACATGGTTAAAAAGAAATCCAAAAGTTGTGCTCCTAAAAATCTTTAGTAATTACGTCATACTTATTATTTAAAATATCTTTCAATACTTTTGGATTCGAGTTTGTATAAAAAATAGTTTTTGCTTTATTGGTTTCATCATTTAAGCCATTTCGTTCCAATAAAATAGTTTTTGTTTGACGGGCAACTGCTTCGCCGGAATCGATGATTTTAATTTCTTTTGGTACTATTTTTTTTATTTGTGGAATCAAATAAGGATAATGACTGCAACCTAATACCAAATAGTCTATGTTAGCAGCAATCATAGGTTCTAAGTACTTGTGAAGAAGTGTATTCATTTCTTTGGAATTTATTTCGCCATTTTCAATAAGCGGAACTAATCCATGTCCGATTTGTTCAATGATTTTGGTATCATGAAATTTTTCAGCTGTTTCAAGAAATAATTCGCTGTTCAATGTTCCTTGAGTAGCTAAAATTCCAATTGTATGACTTTGAGAATTTAAGGCAGCTGGTTTTATAGCTGGCTCAATTCCTATGAACGGTACTTCGTATTTTGCTCTTAACACTTTAATAGCATTTGTTGTTGCAGTATTACAGGCTACAACAATTATTTTAGCATTTTGATTCAAAAGAAACTCCGTATTTTTTATACTTAGTGCAATGATTTCCTCTTTTGATTTTTGACCATAGGGAGCATTTTTGCTATCGGCAAGGTAAATGGTATTTTCATTTGGCATCAAATCGTTAATTTTTCTCCAAATAGATGTTCCGCCAACTCCCGAATCAAAAAGTCCTATAGGATTATTCTTTTCCATAGAAACAAAAGTAAAAAAAAACTGCTCAACTAATTGAGCAGTTTTTGATAGTATTATGAATTTATATTAAAATCCTAAATCTTTTTTTACATCAGCGGTTAAATCTGGACCATCAGCCAAAAGTAAATCAGCAATGTTTAATACGTATTGGTATCCTTTAGCTTTACCAACTTTTGAAATAGAAGCTTTGATTTTGTCCATCAATGGTTTCACCATGTCAGCTTCTTTCTTTTGTAATTCTTTTTGAGCGTTGTCTCTGTAATCAGTAATACGTTTTACTAAGTCTTGAACTTCTGTTTGACGTGTCGCGTTTACAGCATCTCCAACAGTAGAAGCTTCTTGATCGTATTTTTTTATTTTATTTTGATATTCTTCAGCCATTGTTTTGTATTCTGCATCATATGTTCCGCTCAATTTTTCTAATTGTTTTTGAGCATCAATCATCGCTGGCATCTTAGAAATTAGTTCATTCACATCTACGTGTGCAGTTTTAGCTTGTGCATTAATTGTATAGCTTGTTCCTAAACACAACACTGTAGCTAGTAGTAATGATTTCAATCGTTTCATTTTAAAAAGTATTAATTAATTATTTGTTTATTATTCTTATTCTGTTTTTGGTTTATTCTTTGCGTCTTCTTTTGCTTTTTTAGCTGCTTCTCTATCTTCTAGTATTTTTTTCTTTTTTTCTTCTAAAGCTTTTTTTCTGTCTTCTAAAAGTTTTGCTCTTGCTGCAGCCTTTTCTGCTTTTGGATCTACTGCTGTTGAATCAGATGTTTTGTTAGCTTCAGTCGGAGATGTTGTTTTATCATCGTTGGTTTTCTCCTTAACAGGAACCGTGCCAGTTTTTTTTGCGTTTTTGGCATCTAATAATTCAGCTCTCTTTGCTGCTTGTTCAGCTTTTTTAGTTTCGGCGGCTGCTTTTCTATCAGCTACTAATTGTTCTCTTGCTTTCTTTTTGTCTTCTAATGCTTTTTTACGAGCTTCTAAGGTTGGATTAGTATCACTGGCGGCATCTTCTAGCGCATCTTTAGCTTCTTGTGCTTTAACTTGTTTGGCAGTCATTTGCTCTCTTTTCTCAGCTCTGGTAATAACTCTGATAACTTGGTCACTTATGTCATATCTCTTAGCAGAAAAAAGCATGGTTAAATCAGAAGCTTTGTCAAAAACAAAGTCATATTTTTTCGCTTCAGCAATATCTTGAACGGCAGTAAAAACCTGATCCTGAATTGGTTTTACTAAAACTGCCTTTTGTGTAATTAAATCTCCATTTGGACCGAACTTCTTTTGTTGAAAGTCTAAAAGTTCATCTTCTTGAAACTTAATTTCTTCTTCACGTTCATCGATCAACTCTTTTGTTAATAATGCTTTTTCAGTTTTTAACGCGTCTTTTAATTTTGCAATTTCAATTTTTTTAGCTTCAATATCTTGTTTCCATTTTTGTGCTTTTTGCTCCAATTGACTTTTAGCCTCACTGTAATCAGGCACGTTTTGGAGAATATATTCCATGTCTATATAGCCAATTTTCACTCCTTTTGATTGTGCATTTGTCTGAAAAACAGTGCATAAAATCAGAATTGCTATTAAAAAATATTTTTTCATTCTTTATTTGATTTAGAAATATTGTACCAAATATAATTAAAATTGTTGACCAATTATAAAATGTGTTTCCCAACCATTAGGATTTGTATATCCAGGAACAGCATCGAAGCCATGAGCAAAGTCAATTCCTAATAATCCAAAGGCTGGCATGAATATTCTCAAACCAAATCCGGCAGAACGTTGCAATACAAATGGGTTGTAATCTTTGAAAGTATCAAAAGATGACCCAGCTTCAAGAAATGTCAATGCATATATTGATGCGGCAGCTTTTAATGTCAATGGATAGCGTAATTCTAATGAGAATTTATTATATACTGTCGCGCCATCTTGTGATGATAATGATTGGTTTGGATAACCTCTTAATTGAACAACTTCTCTTCCGTCTAATGAAAAGTTAGCAAGACCGTCTCCACCAACAAAAAATCTCTCAAAAGGAACTAATCCTCTACCACTATTGTATGCGCCTAAATAACCAAATTCACCCAAGGCTCTTAATACTAATGCTTTTGATTGTGACCCAGCTAATCTTGTAAACCAATCTGCTTTAAATTTTACTTTATAGTATTCGAGCCAGTTGAATTTTTGTTGGTCAACTTTTGCTCTGTCTGCTGTAGCTAGTGTGTAATCGCTACCAACAGTTTGATAAATACCTGAACCAGCTGTCGTTTCTTGTAAATAATCCCCATATGCTGCGATTTGTCCAGAAGAAGTTGGTACAGGTGTTATAGTTGAATTTGCTGTGTATTGAAGTTTATATTCTTTTTGATTTTCTAAATCGCCATAATTTATTCCATTAAATAAGGAGTAAGGTAACGTGAATTTTGCTGAAACACTAAATTCAGAACCAGATGTAGGGTAAATAGGATTTACCCCTTTATTATTTCTGCTTAAACCAAGCGTATATGCCAAGTTTCTTGATGAACCGTCTCCAAAAGTAAACAATCCGGTATTATAGTTGTTCAAATCATAATATTGAAAACTCACAGAACTTGAAAACACAAAGAAATCATCAGGAATAGTCAATCTTTTTGCAATACCAATAGATAATGAAGTGATGTTAAAACTCTTATCTTTATCTACGTTAGTTGATCTTCCTGAATAAAGAAATTGTTTACTATGCGACAACGAACTTGAAAATTGTATTGGTTTTTTCCCACCTAGCCATGGCTCAGAAAACGATAGACTATAGGTTTGGAAAAACGAACTTGCCTGTAAACGTAAGGCGACTTTTTGTCCATCACCCATTGGAAGCGGTTTGTAAGCTTCTTTTTTAAACATATTTCTTGCTGAGAAATTATTGAAAGATAATCCTAAAGTCCCAATAAATCCACCACCACCATAACCGCCTTGAAGTTCAATTTGGCTTGAACCTTTTTCAACAACATTATACTCAATATCAACTGTCCCTGCAGCTGGATCAACATTTTTGAATTTGGGGTCAATTGCTTCTGGGTCAAAGAAACCTAATTGTCCAATTTCTCTAATAGTTCTTACCAAATCTTCTTTGCTGTATTTTTGACCTGGTTGTGTTCTTAACTCTCTATAAATTACTCTATCATTGGTTTTATCATTTCCAACAACAGTAATATTATTGAAATAAGCTACTGGACCTTCGGTTACTCTAATTTCAAAATCAATGGTGTCGTTCGCTGTTTTTACTTCTACAGCATTAATGTTTGAAAACAAATAACCGTTATTTTGATACAAGTTGGTTAAATCTTCTCCATCAGGTTTTGACTTGTCGGCAATTCTTTTTTCCAATAAAACACCGTTATAAGTTTCACCCTTTTTAATTCCTAAAACTCTACCTAACAACTGGTCAGAATAAACAGAATTCCCTAAGAATTTAATGTTTCCAAAATGATATTTTCTACCTTCTTCAACTTTTACATTGATGGCAATCTTCGATTTTTTCGAATTTAAAAATACGGAGTCACTAATAACACGTGCATCTCTGTATCCTTTTTCTTTGTACTTATCAAGTATAGAGACTAAGTCTTCTTTATATTTATCTTTTATAAATTTTGAAGCTTTAAAAATGCGAATTGGATTTATTTGCTTGGTGTTTTTCATGGCTTTTCTCAACTTAGCGTCAGAGAATTTTTCATTGCCATCAAAAGTTATTCTGGAAATTTTCAATTTATCACCTTTGTCAATATTGACAAGCATCTTAACATTATTTCCTTCGGTTGTATCAGGAATGGTTTTTATAAAAACTTTGGTATTAAAATAACCGTCCTTTTTATATTTGTTTTCGATGTAATTTTTGGTTGTCGTAATCAAATTTTCATTCACAATTTTTCCTTTTGTCAATGAATTCTCTTTGATAAGCGCTTCAACTTTAGATTTTTTTATCCCTTGAATTTTTGCTTCGCTAAGTTTTGGAAGTTCTACTATATCCAAATCAAGCCAAATGCTATCCGCTTCAACTTTATTTACATAAAAATCAATGTCACTAAAAAGGCCAAGTTTTCCGAGTTTTTTGATAGCATTACTCAATTCTTCTCCGGGAACTGTAATTTGCTGTCCTTTTTCTAAACCGGCAAATGTGACAACAGTTTGTTCGTTGTAACTGATTTTACCGTTTACTTTTACATTAGCTAAAATATATTTTTTGCCTTGATCGAAAGGGATTTTTTCTTGGGCTTGTAATTGAAAAATAGTTCCAAATAATAAAATAAATAGGAATATTTTTGAAGGGTTAATCTGCACTGAAATTTTATTTAATTTGTTCACTTGTTTTTCCAAATCTTCTTTCTCTTTTTTGATAACTAATAATGGCTGCATATAAATCATCTTCTTTAAAATCGGGCCATAAAACCTCGGTAAAATAAAATTCAGCATAGGCTATTTGCCATAACAAAAAATTACTAATACGGTGTTCACCACTGGTTCTAATAACTAAATCTACATCAGGTAAATTTCGCGTGTAAAGATGCTCATTTATAATTGATTCATCAATAGTGTCTATAGAAATTATATTATTTTTAACTTTCTCACTTATTATTTTAACAACATTTAACAATTCCTCTCTTGAACCATAGCTCAATGCTAAAGTTAGTGTCATTCTTGTGTTGTTTTTCGTTTTTTCGATAACCGCTAAAAGTTCTTTTTTTGCTTTTGTTGGAAGCAAATCAATGTTTCCAATACAGTTTAATCGAATGTTATTTTTTTCTAGAGTTGCCAGTTCCTTTTTTAAGGAATTGACCAATAATTTCATTAAAGTATCAACTTCTAACTTTGGTCTGTTCCAGTTTTCGGTAGAAAAGGCATATAATGTTAGATTTTCTATTCCAAGTTTTGCACAGGTTTCAACAGTAACTCTAACTGATTTTGTTCCTTTTTCGTGACCAAATGCTCTTAGTAACCCTTGTTGTTTTGCCCAACGACCATTCCCATCCATAATTATGGCCAGATGTTTTGGTAAGTTGTCTTTATTTATGGTTTCTAATAAGCTCATTTTTTATTCTTTGCAATAACATGGTTTTTCTCCAAAAGTGTAGGTAATCGTAAATCCACTGAATACATACCAATCCTTGCTATTTATATTGCCAAACTTTAATGATTCTAAATTTTTATTTTTTGGTAAACTTCCATCTAAATTATCGGTGAAAGTATACCGTGCGCCAACTTCAAGTCCTAAAATTATATTTTCGAAAATATTACTTTTAATACCAACAACCATTGGTATGGCAAACGTACTTGAACTGTAATCCTTTTTTGTTTCACCATTAAGCACAAACAATTCATCATAAGCAAAATAGGTAATTCCTGAATATACGTATGGCGTTACCATTTTATTCAACTTTTCATGTAGATTAAAATCAAAAAAATTAAATTCTAATCCAGCTGAAATTTCTTTTATTTCATTCTTAAAATTATAACCTCTTTCTACTCTGCCGTGCACTTCTGAATCTAAATCATTTCCAGAAATAGTTGACTGTGTATAAGAAAATCTGTAAGAATGTCTCGGGCTTTTGTTCCATTTGTACAAAATTCCGAAGGCCAATTTGTTCGGAGAAACATAAGTAGTTTTACCTACATCTCCAATGAAATTGCTTCCGCCTAAGAAAACACCAATTTCATGAATTTGTGCAGTCAAAACATTCTGGAAAATCAAACAAAAAAATAATACTAAAATCCTTTTCATCAAATTGAAAATAGCGTGCAAATATAACAATTCTCAGTACTTATCTAACATGTATTTTATATTTCTGTTAAATTAAATAAAGTGCTGATTATTATTAGTCTTACAATGGTTTCTATTCTAAAACGAGTTTTTTAGAATTGTAGTATAAACAAAGGAGTTTTTTTTCTAATTTCTCTTGTCTTCACCCCAAAGTAATTTGGTTCGAAGTGTTTTAAGAAATGTTTCTTCCGGGATTTCAACCATATTAATTTTGAATGGCGTTTTCTTAATTAGTAATTCAGAATTATTACTGATTGAAGTTATTCTGGAGTCTAATGAAACCAAATATTGCTCTTCTCTTCCCGAAACCTTGAGTTTGATTTCAGTTTCATCCGGAATTACAAGTGGTCTTGCGTTAAGATTATGTGGTGCAATTGGTGTAATAACTAAAGCATTAACTTCGGGGGTTAAAATTGGTCCTCCACAACTCAAGGAATAGCCCGTAGAGCCTGTTGGTGTTGCAATGATTAAACCATCTGCCCAATAAGAATTTAAATATTCACCATTCAAATAAGTTTCTATAGTAATCATTGATGTAGTATCTTTTCTGCTTACAGAAACTTCATTCATAGCAAAGTTAATATCAATATCAGCGCAATTAGGTGAACAGTCAATTGTTAACAAAGTTCTTTCTGAAATGGTATATTTTTTTTCTAAAACTATCTGAAGGAAAGATTCTATATTCTCTTTCTGAACTTTAGCCAAAAAACCTAGCCTACCAGCATTGACTCCAAGGATTGGGATTCCGGAATCACGAACAAAAGTAGCTGCTCTTAAAATAGTTCCATCACCACCAATACTAATAAGAATATCGAAACTGCTATCTAAATCATGATGAGAAGCGAAAGTGTTGTATTTTTTACCTACAATTTCTTCTTTGTACAATATTTGCAGAAACTTTTCCTCAATAACCAATTCAACATTGTTTCTGTTGAAAAAAACAAAAATATCTTTAATGATTGGCCGTGTATCGTTTTGATAATATTGTCCGAAGATAGCAACTTTCATGTTGGGTTGTATTTAAGGTTTCAGATTTTAAAGTTTTTTACTTCTAACTTCGTTCTTCCAACTTCTAACTTTGATTTACATATTTAAATATTTATCCAAATATTCAGAACGTTCTTTCAGTGTATTTAAATAGTTGTCCTCATGATGTTCAGATACAATTTCATAATTATACCTACGAAACGATTGAATAATTTCATTCATTGCACCGAGAGTCGTTTTTATAGTTACCTGAATTTTATCCCCATTGGCTTCCGAAACAAAAACACCAAGCAGTTTGCCATTATTGCTTTCTACAATTTGGGTAATCTGGCTCATCGAATAATCTGCAGTTGGTTTTTCAACCACTATGATTCCGCCGGTTTCTTTAAGGAATGGTGTTTCGTTTAAAAACTTAATGACATCGGTAATTTCGTAATAGCCAATATAGTTGTTGGTTTCATCTAAAATAGGAACAATATTCGAATTGTTTCTGGCGAAAACTTCTAATACATCCAACCAAATCATAGATTCACGCACAAAAAAACCTTCAAATGAATATCTGAAATCAATGATTCTTTTACCGGTTTCAAAAGTTTCCACATCAACAGCTGAAACGCAACCTATATAAATTCCACTATCCATAACAGGAAAATGAGAATAGGTACTATCGGCAAAGAAATCCTGAATTTCTGCCACAGTTTCCGTACTCGAAAAAGGCTTAAAATCGTTATTGATATATTCAGAAAGTTGTCTCATCTAGGCTGTATCTTTTAGCGACTGCAAAATAATCAAATTTTGGGACATGATGACTTAGTTTTACTTTGTATTTTTGTAATCAAATTTTTATCTCAAAAGAGTCTCATGACAAAATTAAGCGTAAACATCAATAAAATAGCGACATTACGAAATGCTCGCGGCGGAAATGTCCCCGATTTGTTGCAAGTTGCCAAAGACATTCAGAAATTTGGTGCCCAAGGAATAACCATTCATCCCAGACCGGATGAAAGACATATTAGATATCAAGATGCAAGAGATTTGAAGCCAATTGTGTACACCGAATTCAATATCGAAGGAAACCCGCAGCATAATTTTATTGATTTGGTTCTGGAATGTAAGCCCGAGCAAGTGACTTTAGTTCCAGATGCTATTGGAGCTATAACTTCTTCTGCAGGTTGGGATACAATCAAAAATCAATCTTATTTGACAGAAGTAATTCAGGAATTTCAACGCAATGGAATAAGGACTTCTATTTTTGTTGATCCAATTCTGGAAATGATTGAAGGCGCCAAAAAAACCGGAACAGACCGAATCGAATTATACACCGAAGCATTCGCACATCAATTCGGTTTAGGCAATCAAAAGGCAATTGAACCTTATACCAAATCAGCAATTTTAGCCAATGAATTAGGACTTGGAATCAATGCCGGGCACGATTTGAGTTTGGATAATATCAAATTCTTTAAAGATAATATCCCGGGATTATTAGAAGTTTCTATTGGTCATGCCTTGATTTGCGAAGCCTTATATCTTGGTTTAGACAATGTCGTTAATATGTATTTGCAAAAATTAAAATGATTTTACACTCCAGAATAGAAGGCGAAGGCAAGCCACTTTTAATCATCCATGGTTTTCTCGGAATGTCCGATAATTGGAAATCCTTAGGGTCACTTTATGTTTCGGAAGGTTTTCAAGTACACATGCTCGATTTAAGAAACCACGGCAAAAGTTTTCATTCTGATGAATTCAATTATACTGTGATGTCAAATGATGTTTTGGAATATTGCCAACAGTATAACTTATCAAATGTTTCTATTATAGGACATTCAATGGGTGGAAAAATAGCCATGCTTTTTGCTACAACTTATCCAGAAATGGTCGAGAAATTAATTGTTGCCGATATTGGTCCGAAATATTACGCACCGCATCATCAAGATATTTTAGCCGGATTGAATGCAGTAGATTTTTCTGCAAAACCAGACAGAACTTCAGTTGAAGAAATACTATATCCATTTATTCCTGATTTTGGCACACGCCAGTTTTTAATGAAGAACTTATATTGGGTTGAACCCGGACAATTGGCTTTTAGATTTAATTTACCTGTTTTTAATGATAAAATAGAAACAATTGGCGAAACCTTGCCAGCAGAAAATCATTTCGACAAGCCAACACTTTTTATCCGTGGCGGAAACTCTAAATATATTTTAGACACTGATTTGCCCGAAATTAAAAAGCACTTTCCTAACTTTGAATTAGCAACAATTTCAAACGTGGGCCATTGGCTTCATGCCGAAAACCCAAAATTGTTTTTTGAAGAAACGGCAAGGTTTTTGAGAAACTGAAAAATTTAAAATTAAAAAGCACATGAAACTATTATTTAGAATACTTATCACCGCCATTTTAGTATTGGTTATAGCTAAAGTAATGAAAGGCGTAATTGTAGACGAATTCACAACAGCATTAACCGTAGCCATTGTTTTAGGATTGCTTAACTTTTTTGTAAAACCTATTTTAGTCTTATTCACTTTACCGGTAACAATTTTCACATTAGGATTGTTTTTATTAGTGATTAATGCCGCAATAATATTACTCTGTGATCATTTTGTAGACGGATTTAATGTCAGTTCCTTTTGGACGGCAATGTTGTTCAGCATTATTTTGTCACTTTCGCAATCGCTGGTTTATCAAATCACTGGCGATGCTAAAAAATAGGGTGTAAATCAATAAAATAAAAACTTGGTTGGGTTGTATAAATGTTATAATTTTGCAACCCAATTTTAGTATGTATAAAAATGAATATTACAAGAAATAACATAGATGCATTAAATGCAGTTGTTACTGTAGAAGTAGCAAAAAATGATTATGCTGAAAAAGTAAATAAAGTATTGGCTGATTACCGTAAAAACGCGGCTATTTCAGGTTTCAGAAAAGGAACGGTGCCAATGAGCTTAATCCAAAAACAATACGGAAAAGCTATTTTATTAGAAGAAGTAAACAAATTGTTGCAAGACAATCTGAACAAATATTTAGTTGCCGAAAAATTAGATATTCTTGGAAATCCACTTCCAAAAGTAACCGAAGACTTCAATTGGGACTTAGAAGATTATAAATTCGAATTCGAATTAGGTTTAGCACCGGAATTCAAAGTTGATTTAGCAGCAAAAAATGACGTAGTTCAATACAAAATCGTTGCTGATGATAAAATGTTGAACGACCAAATAGCACGTATTCAAAAACAATACGGAAAACTAATCGCTAAAGATACTGTTGAAGAAGGAAATGATGTTTCCGGATTTTTCACTAACGAAGAAAAAAACATCAATAACAGAACGACTTTATCATTAGATACTTTCGCTGACAAGAAAACAGCAAAAAGTTTCATCGGTAAAAAAGTTGGCGATGTGGTGACTTTAAAAACAAAAGGATTATTTGATGACGATCACAAACTAATGGACGTTTTGGCTATTGGTCATGATGACGTTCACGGTTTAGATATCGAAGTAACATTCACAATTGACGAAGTTGTTGGTCATGAATTGGCAACTTTAGATCAGGAATTATTTGATAAATTATTCGGACCAAAAGTAATCACATCCGTAGCTGAACTAAAAGCAAAAATCAAAGAAGACGCCGAACAACAGTTCAAACAACAAGCGGATCAAAAATTCTTAAACGATGTTACCGAGTCTTTAATCGCAACCACTAAATTCGATTTGCCAGCTTCTTTCCTAAAAAAATGGATACAAACTGCGGGTGAAAACCCAATGACTCCAGAGCAAGCGGAAGAAGAATACAACAAATCGGAAAACGGTTTACGTTACCAACTAATCGAAGGAAAAGTAATGGCAGATAACAATTTGCAAATCACTTTCGAAGATTTAAAAACGTACACCACTGATGTTATCAAAAAACAAATGGCACAGTTCGGGCAAATGAATCCAACTGATGAAGATGTACAAGGAATCGTAGCTCGTGTGATGTCAAACCAAGACGAAGTAAAACGCTTGTCAGAGCAGGTTATGAGCGAAAAAATGCTAAACTTATTTAAAGATAAAGTAAAAGCAAAAACAAAAGAAGTAAGCTACGACGAATTCATCAAAGCAATGTATGGTGAATTAAATCACTAATAAGATATTTTACTATATTTGAGCGTCAAAGTAATTTGGCGCTTTTTTATTTTTAGGAGCTAATCCGGCTATCCGTTGCAATCTTTTTATTGTTTGTCACCCTGAGGAGTTTATGCTGAGCGTAGACGAAGTACAGTCGAAGGGCTTTTCTTTAAACAATAAAAAGGATTTCCTCTACTATCCGGGCTAGGGTTTCGGCTTACCGACACTATGTCACTTTAAATAACAAGGCACGAACTTTGACTAAAACACAATTCATAATTTATAACTCATAATTCATAACTAAATGGACTACGGAAAAGAATTTAAAAAATTTGCTACCAAAAAACAGGGCGTAAACAGTTTATATTACGATAAAATCGTAGGTAGCATGACGCCTTATATTATTGAAGAACGCCAAATGAATGTGTCTCAACTAGACGTTTTCTCTCGTTTGATGATGGACAGAATCATCTTCATGGGAACCGGAGTTGACGATTATATGGCCAACATTATCCAAGCGCAATTGTTGTTTTTGGAAAGTGTTGATGCTTCAAAAGACATTCAAATCTATATCAACTCTCCAGGCGGAAGTGTATATGCTGGTTTAGGAATTTACGACACGATGCAATACATCAAACCAGACGTAGCAACAATCTGTACCGGAATGGCAGCTTCAATGGGTGCTGTTTTACTTTGTGCCGGTGCCGCAGGAAAACGTTCGGCTTTACCGCATTCAAGAGTAATGATTCACCAACCATCAGGCGGCGCTTCAGGAGTAGCAACCGATATGGAAATCAACTTGAGAGAAATGTTGAAACTAAAAGAGGAGTTATACCAAATCATTGCGCACCATTCAGGACAAACATTTGATAAAGTACACAAAGATTCTGAACGCGATTACTGGATGATTGCAGATGAAGCCAAAGAATACGGAATGATTGATGAAGTTTTAAGAAGATAAATAAATTCAAAGTTTGAGGTTATTCAACTTGAAACTTGAAACAAAAAAATAATGGCAAAACAAGTTTTAGAATGTTCTTTTTGCGGAAGGAAAAAACCGGAAACCAATTTATTGATTGCCGGAATTAATGCGCACGTTTGCGACAGATGTATTGAACAGGCTCACGGAATAGTTTTAGAAGAATTAAAATCAGGCGGAGCTGCATCAAAGGCGGCTACCGATTTGATTTTGAAAAAGCCTAAAGAAATTCGTGCGTTCCTGGACCAATACGTTATTGGACAAGAGCAAACCAAAAAAGTAATGTCGGTTGCAGTATACAATCACTACAAAAGATTGATGCAATTGCAACACGAAGAAGATGTTGAAATCGAAAAATCAAACATCATTATGGTGGGTCAAACCGGAACCGGAAAAACATTGGTGGCAAAAACAATTGCACGAATGCTCGAAGTTCCGTTGGCTATTGTTGACGCTACTGTTTTAACCGAAGCCGGTTATGTTGGAGAAGATGTAGAAAGCATCTTAACCCGCCTATTGCAAGCAGCCGATTATGATTTGGCGAAAGCCGAAAGAGGAATCGTTTTCATTGACGAAATTGATAAAATTGCCCGTAAAAGTGACAATCCATCAATAACCCGAGATGTTTCCGGCGAAGGTGTACAACAAGCTTTATTGAAATTATTAGAAGGAACTGTGGTAAATGTTCCGCCAAAAGGAGGAAGAAAACATCCGGACCAAAAATTCATCGAAGTCAATACCAAAGATATTTTGTTTATTGCTGGAGGTGCTTTTGATGGTATCGAAAGAATTATTTCTAAGCGATTGAATCGAACTGCGGTTGGTTATACTACCTCTAAAAATGTTGACAATATTGACAAAGACAATTTGCTTCAATACATAATCCCAAAAGACATCAAAGATTTTGGATTGATTCCCGAAATCATTGGCCGACTTCCGGTATTAACGCACATGGATCCTTTGGATAGAGAAACGCTTCGCGCTATTTTAACCGAACCAAAGAATGCCTTAATCAAGCAATATCAAAAATTGTTTGCGATGGATGATGTAAAATTCACGATTGATAATAATGCATTAGATTATATTGTTGACAAAGCTTTGGAATACAAATTAGGAGCAAGAGGTTTGCGTTCGCTATGTGAAGCTATTCTAACCGATGCTATGTATGATTTACCGAGTTCGGACGAAAAGCAATTGCATGTAGATGTTGATTATACAAGAGATGCGTTAACCAAAAATTTATTAAAACGATTGGAAATAGCATCTTAAGTAAGAAACTAATAAATATAAAGGGAGTATAATGTAATTCATTATACTCCCTTTTTTAATTTATACGCATCAGTTTTTTAATTCATACGTACTAAGTATTCAAAAGATGTACATCTTTTACTAAAAAGATGTACATCTTTTTAAAGACTCCTACTGAACAATTGAAAATAGTTTCAGTATAATTTTAAAAACGCTTACTGACATTATAAAAAAAATCCCCGAAGCAGCGGGGATTTTAAATACTAATTATAACCTTTTTTTATTTTAGGAAGCCTCCACCTGAGTTGGTTTTATCAACATCGATATCGGTATTGTCTTTTTTCAGGCTTAAGTTACCAAAGTTATAAGTTAACGAAATTCTGAAAGTTCTCGAGTCTTCTTTTTTATAAAATTTGCTTTGTAAATTGGTCGAAGAAACGGTTGCGTTTATCTCATTTGTATTGAAAACATCAAAACAATGTAGTCCTATTTTAAGGTTTTTATTTAAGAAATCCCGGTTAAACGAGATGTCAAATTGCTGTATAGTTTTAGTCAGATTATAAATTTCCCAAGTGCCTGGTGGAGTATAGTTATAAGACATCGTGTTTTTTATCTCCCATGGTAAAATAAACTGCGCTTGAGCCGCATAACTCCAAATGGGTTTGGTGTCAAACGAAAAGTTATAGCCTTGCGTGTCAAATTTAATATAATTGATGTTAAAGAAGATGTAATTCATCTTATCCATATTATTCATTCGTTTGTTAAACTCTTCTTTTCCTTTCAAAAAATAATCTAAAGGAATCGGAAACGAAGCATACAAACTAAGCGTATTTATTTCGTCAAATTGCTTAAAAGTTTGATTGCTGACCAACTCTCCAGGATTAGCATCAAAAATAAAACGGTTACTGTCTTTAGCAATAGAATAATTTCCGCCTATACTGACAAATTGGAATGCCGTAAGCTTTAACTCAAAGTTATCAAAGAATGTTGGGTCAAGAAACGGATTTCCATTCGAAGAATTGTACTGGTCAAAGTTGGCAAAATTGTTTGGATCTAATGTATTATAATTGGCTTGTTGAATTTTCTTTGAATAGGAAGCTGAAAGATTTATATTATCATTAAATTCATATAAGGCACTAACATTTGGGAAAAAGTTTGTGTTTTTAAAGTTAACTTTTGTTTCTGCCGAATTTTGAATGGCCTTTCTGTCAACTTTATAATCTTCAAAACGGATTCCAGCTGTAAAATTGAATTTCTTAATTTTCTTTCTGGCTTCTACATAAAATGCCAGGTTATCTTCGGTATAATCAAAATTGGTAACCGAATTTGTTGCTGAATTAAAGTTGTAAATTCCCTTATCAGTTACTTTTATGGTATTGTATTTTCCTCCGGTATTCAAAGAAAAATTGATTTTATTAAAAGGAATAGCAAAATCATATTTCAAATAATAATTGGTAAGCTTAAAATCAACATCTCCATTAAAATAACTTGGTGAACCATTGTCAAATCCGATAGATTTTGTGATTGGTTTTTTATCGAAGAAATTGCTGAAAGTTGTAATGTCAAGAGTTCTTCCGATAGTGTCTAGTTTGGTTTTGTATTGTAAACTCAACTCGTGATTGTTGTTTTTGTTTTTTGCCAAACTAGTATTTGCATAATCAATTCCGGTTCCAACTGTACTTGAATTATTGGTAAATCGATCATTACCCAAATTCAAATTGTAGTTGAATAGTAAATTAGACTTCTCACTCAATTTGTAATTGGTACCTGTTCTGAAATAAAAATTTCTATTAGTCGTCAATAACAAATTCTTTTGAATAAGATGTTCATTTGGATTAAATGAAGTGAAAACTTGATCGTTTTTGGTTTTAATTTCTCCATCAATATAATTGTATCCAACCATGGTTTGCCAACTCAAATTTTTTACTTTCCCGTTCAACAAAATTTGCGGGCTAGGCTTTTGGTATTTGTTAAAGTTGTAATTGATATTAAAGCTGGCATTGATTCCTTTTTTTCTTTTGGTGCTTGTGATGATGTTAATTATTGAACCGCTTGAACTTGCATCATAAGATGCGCCTGGATTGTAAATTAATTCTACTTTTTCGATTGCGTTTGCCGGAAGCGTAGCCAAATAATTTTGCAAGTCAGTTCCGCTTAAAGAACTTGGAGCTCCATCAATATAAATGCTTACTCCTTTACTATTGAGTGTAATACTTCCTGATGGCGATGTTATAACACCCGGAATTTTTTTTACCGCTTCCATACTGCTTCCGCTATTAAGCATTGCATTGTCTCTGACGTTAATTGTAGTTTTGTCCGATTCTACTTTTATGTATTGTTTTTTGTTGCCATACACCGTAACCTCGGAGAGTTCATTGGTTTTTTCTGTAGTGTTGGTCTTTGGGGTTTCCTGACTTTTCGTCGGAGCTTCTTGCGCGAATATAAAACTCGTGGCAAGTAAGCATAGGGTAATGCTTAGTGATTTCATTTGTGATTGATTTTGATGATTGATGATTTTCTCCGCTGCGCTCCAAACAATTCGGCTTCACCTCGGATGTTCATATGACTTTACCAATCATCAATTGTTACAATACAAATAAATTTATTTTGCTTTTTTATAATTAACAATAACTACACCGCTTATAATCAGTATAGTTGCGATGATAATTCGACTTGTAATTATTTCATCCAGAATTAACCAACCTAAAAATAACGCCACTACTAAGTTGACATAAGACAACACTACAACTTTTGTTGAAGGCAATTGTGTAATCAAATAACTAAACGCAACATAGCCCACGACTGAACCAAACAAAGCCAAGTAAATCATCGCGAAAATACTTTGTGTGCTCCAAGTTAAAGGCGAAATATCGGGCGTAACATAGAATTGAATAGAAGTCAAAACCACACCGGCAATAAGCATTTGAATACAAACATTCATCAACATTGTCAACGAATTTTCGCTTGCCCTTTTCATAAATATCGTTCCGATTGACCAAGCTAAAATTGCCAACAACAAGGCAAAAATTCCTTGTCTGTATTCTGGAATTAGCAAATCCGACAAACTGCTTTGATAGATTAAGAAAATGCCTGACATTCCAAATAGAATTCCAACAATCGTCTTAACAGATAACTTTTCGTAAGCAAATATCAAATTCAAAATCAAGACACAAAAAGGGGTGAATGTTGAAATTAAGGATGCTAATCCGCTAGTGATGAACTTTTCAGCATAAGTCGTCAAACCATTTGCCAAAACAATCATCAATATAGACAATATAAAAGCACGCAAAAACTGTCTCGGATTGATGCGCTCTAATTTCTTTTGAGACAATAAGTAAAGGAATATAATAAAACCTGATATCAGATTCCGAATACCAGCCAAAATAAAAGGCGGTATGGTTTCAACGCCAATCCGAATAGCTAAGAAAGTTGTTCCCCAAAAGAAGGCAACACAGAATAAGGCGAGATAAAGTTTTGCTTTCAAGAAATAGAATTATTTATAATCATTTTTTCTTTTGGAGAATCAACTAAGCATCGTCTTCCCGGACCACATCTCATTCGGTGCGGACCGCAAGAAGTTAGAAAACCTAGAATAAGTAGTATGAAGACAATTTTTTTCATGCTTATTTATTTACACTAACCTGCATTCCTTTCAATTGTTCCAAATAATGTCTTTCATTCGAAAGTCTCGGAATTTTGTGTTGCCCGCCCAACTTGTCGTTTTCTTTTAGCCAATCATAAAATAAATTTTCTCTTGCGATATTAATTTTAAGTTGATTTAACGTCATGTTATTATAGCGTTTGGCTTCATAATCTGAGTTCAACGATTGTAAATTTTCATCTAATGTCTTTTGGAAAAGATGAATATCTTCTGGTTTTTTCATAAATTCAATAATCCATTCATGTGCACCTTTTTCCTTGCCTTTCATGAATATGGGTGCAACCGTATAATCTTTCACTTCGCAATTTAGAGCTGAACATGTTTTGGCTAAAGCCATATCGGTATTTTCAACCATTAATTCTTCTCCAAAAACATTGATAAAATGTTTGGTTCTACCCGAAACGCGTATTCTGTATGGTGACAAAGAAGTGAATCGAACAGTATCTCCAATTAAATAGCGCCAAAGGCCCGCATTGGTAGTAATCACAACCGCATAATTCTTGAACAATTCCACATCCGAAAGCCGAATTACTTTTTGGTTTTCGGTGCCAAAAGTATCCATTGGAATGAATTCATAGAAAATCCCATAATCCAACATTAACAATAAATCATTCGAATAATTCAAATCCTGTATGGCAAAAAATCCTTCTGAAGCGTTGTAAATTTCGTAATACTTAAAATTATTTTGAGGTAGTATTTTTTTGTATTGCTCGCGATAAGGCTCAAAACTTACACCACCGTGAAAATACACTTCTAGATTAGGCCACAATTCCATTAGATTGTCTTTCCCAGTTTCAGTCATAATTCGGTTGAGTAAAACCAACATCCACGAAGGAACTCCGGCAAAACTGGTTACGTTTTCATTTTTGGTTTCGTTGATAATGGCGGCAAGTTTTGTTTCCCATTCGCTCATCAAAGAAATTTTACTACTCGGTGTACTGCTAAATTCTGCCCAAATTGGCATATTTTCAATCAGAATTGCGGATAAATCACCAAAATAAGTATTGTTGTTTTCGTAAATCTGTGAACTTCCGCCTAAACGCAAACTTTTACCCAAAAACATCTCAGAGTTTTCGTTATTATTCAAATACATACACAGCAAATCCTTGCTGCCTTTGTAATGACAATCTTCTAAAGCTTCATTACTTACCGGAATAAATTTGCTTTTGGCATTGGTTGTTCCACTCGATTTGGCAAACCATTTTATAGGCGTGTTCCAAAAAACATTTTGGGCACCTTTTCGGGTAAGTTCAAACATTGGTTCTAAATCCTCATAGGTAGAAACCGGAACTCTTTCTGCAAAAGTTTGGTAAGATTTGATACTATGAAAATCATACTTTTGTCCAATCACCGTTTCTTCCGAAGAACGAATTAAGTTCATCATTAGTTCTTCCTGTACTTCGTGTGGGTATTTTAGAAACAACTCAATCTGATGAATCCGCTGTTTTAGAACCCAGGAAGCAATAGAATTTATTAATGGTATTGGCATGTTTCGAATTTAGGAATTGCGAATTATGATTTAGGATTTGTAACTTTACGCTAAAATAAGCAATTAATTCCTAAATCCTTATTCCTAAATCCCAAATAAAGATATGACTTACGAAGGCGTACTTACTAAAATGCAAACCGAATTCTCAAATCCGATTCAGTATTATTTGGTCTTTGAGAATAGTTTTTTGAGTTTAAATCAGTTGCTGGGTAAATCGATAGAGATAAATTTCGTTGGTTACCAATGTTTGAATTGTGGTAAAAAGAAAAAAATTTTCCGCCAAGGATTTTGTTATGATTGTTTTATGAGCTCAGCATCTGCAGGCGATTGGATTATGAAACCCGAATTAAGCACAGCACATTTAGATATTGAAGACCGCGATTTAGAATACGAAAGGAAAGTGCAATTGCAACCGCATATTGTGTATTTGGCATTGTCGAGCGAAGTAAAAGTGGGTGTTACCAGATATACTCAGGTGCCAACCCGTTGGATTGATCAAGGTGCAGTGCAAGCGATTCCAATTGTTGAGGTTCCGAATAGGTATTTAGCCGGAATAACCGAAGTGGCGTTGAAGAATCATTATGCAGATAAAACCAATTGGCAAAAAATGTTAAAAAATGATGTGCCTAAAGTTGATTTACTTAAAGAAAAAGCTTCTCTACAATATTTAATTCCAAAGGAAGTGCAGGCTTTTTATTATCCTGAAAAGGAGGATTTATTTGAATTGCATTATCCGGTCTTACAATTTCCAACCAAAGTCAATAGCCTAAATTTAGACAAATCACCCAATTTCTTAGGAAAATTGACAGGCATCAAAGGACAATATTTAATGTTTGAAGACGGCACAGTTTTTAACGTTCGAACTTTTGAAGGTTATGTCGTTAAAATAAACATTTAAATAAAAACCCTTTCAATCGAAAGGGTTTCTTTATTATTTTGTGGTCGTTGGCGTTGTTGCCGGTTTTGGTTCTTCTTTTTTCTTCTTCTTGTTGAATAAGCCGTTGATTAAATCTGTGGCTTGAGTTTTTACATCTGTCTTCACATTTGTTTTTGTGGTGTCTGTTTTTGGTTTCGTTGCGTTTGAAATAATGTTATTCAACGCATCTTTTGTGCCAGAAACTAACTTGTCTTTTTGTTGTTTTACCAAATTCGTAACCAAATTGGTTGTAGCTTGTTTCACATCAGTGCTGATTTGTGGTTTGCTAAAATTACCACTAAGTATAGCATTTACTGGAACAGTTTCAAATTTTTTGGCATCAGCCGGCGTTAATTTCCCGATTAAATTATTGATTTCTGTACCTAAATATTTAGCAGGAACATCCAACTTCACATTGTAGTTCATCAATTGGTCGAAGCCATGACTTCCGCCGATTGTTGCTTTAATATCCTGATATTTGATGTCGAATGGTTTTACGTTTACTTTCCCGTCTTTAAAAGTTAAAGCTGCTTTTAAATCATTCAGATTCAGTTTTTTCAAATCTACAAAACCCAGCTTATCATCCAATGCAGTTAATAAAGGCGAATTGCTTGAATTCACTGTGGTCGAAAGCAATTGACCTAGTAAATCTCCGGTCAGACTTTTCAAATCGGGTGTCATTTCTTTGTCCTTCAGATTCCCTGAAACTTTGATTTTGGAGTTTAGTTTTCCATTAATAACGCCGGCAATCGGGGCGATCTTTTTCATCATTTCCAATTGTGTAAAAGTTTGAGCAATGTCAACGCCATTCAACCCTAAATCCATATTGAATTTAGATACTTTTTCTTTGGTCGAAACATCACCGTTGAACGTAATCAGACCACCAAAAATATCTGTTTTACCATTTTCTAAAGTTGCCTTTTGGTCTTTGATAATTATTTTCCCGGAAACATTTTTCAAAACTAAATCATCATACAAAACAGTATTGGCTTTTGCGGTCAAAGAACAATTCAAAAACGCCGGAATTTTCATTGCTTCGTTAGCTTTAGTTTGCTTTTTAGCATCGGCTTCCGAAGTCATAAAATCGCTGACCGCCAATTGATTCGAGTTCAAATTAAAGTTCCCTTTCAATTCCTGGTTTTTAAATATAAAGCCGTAAAAATTTTCCAAAACTCCAGTTACCGCCAAATCCGTTTTTCCTGTAGTGGCATTAAATTGTTTCAAATTCACCCGGCTTGGGTCAAATGAGACTAAAGCTCTGCTGATTTTCATGGTTTTTCCATCTTCATCTGTATAATTGAAACCGGTCAAGTCCATGGTTCCCGCGTTTCGGATTCGAGCATAATCACTTTTCTCAACAGATTGCATGTCGAAAGCTGTCGTTACATCGGCTTTCAGAATTCCGGTTAACGGTTTGTCCAGTTTTATAGGATATGCTTTCGTAAGATTAGCCAAATTAATAGTTCCTTTCAAAGCGGCATCAACCAATGCATTTTCAGCAATATTTTTAATATTGGCTTTTGCATTAAAAACATCTTGGTCAATTTGAAACGATAATTTATCCAAGTTTATATAAGTATCATTCATCACACCAGTTTCGTTTATGATTTTGGTGTCGATGATAATGTTTTTAACGGATTTCGGCAGATTCGGATATTGAAATGAGGCATTGTTTGAAGCGATTTCGACATTGAATTTTGGCACTGAAGTATCGGAATACAAACCTTTAGCAAATCCGGCAACGGTAAAATCGCCACTGGTTTTCACGTCTTTCAAATTGCTCGAATATTGCGCCGGAAGTAATCCCAAGAAGTTTTTGAACGAAGAAGTTGGTGTTTTAAATTTCAAATCATACTGTTGTCCGGCATCGACCAATTGGATAAAACCATCAAATTCTAGAGGCAATTCGTTGATTTTTGCTTTGTTTTCTTTGAAAGTATATTTGCTTTTATCCAAATCAATTCCAAGTATGGCATCGAGTGTAATCGAAACATTTTTCATGTAGTTCACTTTGTCCATATCAAGTGAAATTTTTGCAGTTGATTTGGTTACTAAATCCAATTTTGATGAAGCAAAATCACCTGTTCCTTCATGATTTATGCTGTCTAAAACCATTTTAACTTTTGACTTTTCATCATAATATTTGAACTTGAAATTTTCGACAGCATACTCTTTTATCTTTAACGAAAGCGGTTTGTTTTTTTCATCGTCGGCTTTATTTTTATCTTTTAACGCAATGTCATAGTTGCCAATTCCATCTTTGTTAAAAATGATGTTTATCAAACCGTTTTTAGATGTAATACCATCAATATTCATAGGCTCATTATCGCCTTTGAATAATTCTCTGATAGACATTTTCAGGTTCAACTCTTCAAATGAAACTAAAGTATCGCCTTCAAATGGCGCTTTGTTGATGATGGATAATTTTTCTATTGAAACACTTGCATTAGGGAAATTTCTAAACAGACTTAAATCAGCATCGGCGAAAGCCACTTTAGCATCAACTTTTTCATTAATTGAAGTTAAAATTTTGGCTTTGATTTGATCTTTAAAGAAATACGGTATCGCGAAAGCTGAAATGATTAGGAGTAGTAAAATTATTCCAACTATTTTTAAGATTTTCTTTAACATGATGTGATAGATTAAGTTATGCTTTAACTGAACAAAAATAACCTCTTTTCTATAAAAAACGGTAACTATTTATGGAAGTTTTATGATTTTATCAAAAGGCAATTGTTGAGAAATTGTTATTAACAGTCGGGTCTTTTTTGGCGTTATTCTAAAATAGTTTTAGTTAATTTGTGCTTCCATGAAAAAGCAGCATCAACTCATTTTATCTTTAGGTAGTAATCAAGGCAATCGTCTCGAAAACATTCAGCATTGCATTGATAATTTACATAAAGAAATTGGAACAATTATTAGAGTTTCGAAGCTTTATGAAACGCCAGCTTGGGGTTTTGAAAGTGAAAAATTCTACAATTGTGCTGTGATTATGAATACGCATAAGTCGGCGCATCAAATTTTAGAAGAATGTCTTTTACTTGAAGAAGCATTAGGAAGAGTCCGCGAAGATGTTCCGGGTTATCAAGCACGAGTTATTGATATTGACGTTATTACTTTTGATGAAGAAATTATTGCTTCAGAAAAATTGCAGGTGCCTCATCCTGAAATGCAAAATCGCTTGTTTGTGTTGCTGCCGATGCAGGATTTAAATTTAGATTGGCGTCATCCTATTTTACAAAAATATTTGCATGAATTATTAGTGCTTTCGGAAGATAAAAGTAATTGTAAAGTCATTCAAAATCTGGGAATACCAATTACGAAATTAAAACTAGATCATTTTAATTACATTGCGATTGAAGGAAATATTGGTGCGGGAAAGACAACATTGACAAACAAATTAGCGGAAGATTTTAATGCGAAATCAGTTTTAGAGCGTTTTGCGGATAATCCTTTTTTGCCAAAATTTTACGAAGACCAAAACCGTTATGCTTTTCCGCTGGAAATGTCTTTTTTAGCCGATAGATATCAGCAAATTTCAGATGATTTAGCGCAGTTTGATTTGTTTAAAGATTTCATTGTTGCCGATTATCATATATTTAAATCGTTGATTTTTGCTAAAGTTACGCTTGCCGAAGACGAGTTTCGTTTGTATAAAACAATGTTTGATATTATCTACAAGGAAATGCCAAAGCCCGATTTGTATATTTATTTATATCAAAGTACGGAACGACTTTTAGAAAACATCAGAGAAAGAGGCAGAAGTTATGAGCAGGAAATTCCGGCAGAATATCTTGAAAAAATTAACAATGGTTACTTGGATTATATTAAGTCACAAAAAGATTTAAATATTTTAATAATTGATGTGACTAATAGAGATTTCCAGAACAATCAGGAAGATTATGTTTTTATCTTGAACGCGATTCAGAATAAGATTTCCAATTAAGGTTATCTCTTTAAGGAAAAATGTCCCTTCGTTTCTGGGAAGGAATTATTAATTCTTGCTACAAACCAATAATCATTAGCAGGTAATTGTTTTCCATTTAGCGTTCCATTCCAATAGGGATTGGCTTTATTCAGAACCGTTATTAGTTTGCCGAATCTATCAAAAATAGTTACTTCTGCCGTCGAAAAATTGGAGGCTCCTTTTACATACCAGTTATCATTTATTCCGTCACCATTTGGGGTAAAAAAAATCGGATAAGAGATAACAGCAAAAGGTTTTTGGTCTTTGCCACATTGATTTTTTTCCCTTACATATCCAATGTAACTTCCGCCTTCAAGTACAGTAAAAACATTTGAGTTTTGAAAATTCACCCCGTCTAATGAATATTCAAAATCTCCACTTTGAACCGTATTGATTGTGGCTGTCAAATTTTGAATATCAATAGATGAGATTATCGGCTTAGAATGATATGCGATTGTGAAATTTTTTGTTTTGGAACAGCTTTCAGGTGCAAGGGTAGTTATTACAACTGAGTAATTGGTTAATCCGTGTGTTATAATTGTTTGTGTTGTTTCACCCGTTGACCATAAGTATGTCATATTTGGATTTCCTGCATTTAAAATAGTAGTTTGACCTTCACATAACACAATAGTTTCATCATTTACATCAGGAACGCCATACACATTTACTTGAACAGGTAACCTATCGGAAAGGCAATTATTATAATTAGCTTCAGCATAAAAAACGGTATCTTCATGAATGTTTGGTACAACAAAATGAGTTCCTAAAAATATCGGATTAGGATTTGTAGGGCTATCATACCAAAACATAACGCCTAATGAGGTCTCCACATCTATTACTTTATAGCTTTCATCACACATATAATATGGAGAATTAAAACTTAGTAATGGTTTTGGTGTTACAAGTGCGTTAATCGGAATTCTCGAAATATCAAGGCAGCCACCATAATGAGCCGCTGCGTAATAAATTGTTGTGTCTGAAATAATGGGTGTAGTAAAACTATTTCCAGATCCTAAAGGCATGCCACCAGAAGGGAATTCATACCAATTGACACTTCCGCTGGTTGAAGTAGCTTGTAAATTTACTGTTCCGGGACCACATCTAGGCGCAGTTGGAATAGCACTAATGGTTGGAATAGTCATAGTAGTACTAGTTGAGATGTGCAAAATCGGATCACCAGGCATACCGCCATATTCAACTACATATCCTTTTGGTTGGTATGCACCACTTGTTCCGCCAGTGTTTGAGAGGTCATTCCAAGAACCTGCAATTCCAACTCCAGGAGCTGTAACATGAGCATAATCTTCGTCTCCAGAGTTATTTGGTTCTGCAGTATTCCAAAAGGCAAAAGTGGTAGTAAATCCAGTAAAATTACCATTCCAAAAAACAGTACCCGCTTCAGGGCCTGTCATCCATTTCCATATGCCTTCGGTTTCCTGATCGCTTCCGCCAATCCAACCAGCACCAATAGTTTGTTCGCCTGCAATTTGTGCTTCTTCTGCAGATGTAATAGTGGCTAAATAACCTTGCAAGCCATAATAAGTACTAGCTTGAGCTGCTGCTTGAGCTGCTGTCCAGGTTATTCCTATGTTGGGAACAAATAGATAATAATGACCATTTGAAGGTAAATAATTGGCTTGTCCAACAGAAATAGAAAAATTTCTAATACCAGTTGGATTTGTTGCGCTAGATGAAAATTCAATATCTTCTATTGCGGCTTTTAGTTCAAAATAAGTTGGCTGACTAGAAATACCTGTCAAAGTCAATGTTCCTGTGGTTGTATTCCAAACAGAGACTATGTTAGGATGAATTCCAGTAAGTGTTAACAAATCTTCTCCAAACGAATATCCTGAAGAAATTTGGATATAAATTGCATCAATTCCAATATCATCTGGATCGACGATTGTCATATCCGTTACAATTTTAGTTGCGCCTCCGGGGCAATATGTTAGGTTTCCGGTTGCACTTAAGTTGGGAGCAATATTGGCTAGTTGAGTGTGTGAAATTGTAGAGGCTTTAATATAATTAATAGGTAAGTTTTTTTGACCTAAAACATCAGGTGTAGTGAAGGTTAAAAGGATAAAAGCTAAAAGACTGGCAAACTTCTTTTTCATTTTATAAATTTATAGAAAATCAAAATTACTCCTCTAAAAAATATCTTAAATTAATAATTCATTTTCTGAAAGAAATCCCAAACCACAATTCCGGTACTTACAGAAATGTTTAACGAATGTTTAGTGCCTAATTGTGGAATTTCAATTGTTCCATCGCATAGTTCAATGGCTTTTTGAGCAACCCCGTAGACTTCGTTGCCAAAAACTAAAGCATATTTTTTATCATTATCAACTTTAAAATCCTGAAGAAAGATTGCATTTTCAACTTGCTCTATGGCAAAAACAGAAATATTCTCTTCTTTTAACTTTTCTATGACGGATAAAACATCCTTTTGATATTCCCAAGTTACAGTTTCGGTAGCACCAAGTGCCGTTTTATGGATTTCTTTGTTCGGAGGAATTGCAGTGATGCCACATAAATATATTTTTTCAATCAAAAAAGCATCTGCAGTTCGAAATACGGAACCAATATTATGTAGGCTTCGAATATCATCTAGTATAATTATTAATGGAGTCTTTTCGGCTTCTTTAAAATCTTTGATTGATTTTCTCTCTAATTCTTTGTTTTCAAGCTTGCGCATATTTTTTTATTTGATACAGTTTGATCTTCGGTCTTGAACGGCAAAGGTATTCAAAAAAAAAGTCCCGATAAATCGAGACTTTCGTGAATTATAATTAAGTAGAATTTAGCTTTTTGTTGGAGCAGCAGCATCAGCTGGAGCATCCGGTAAAATAGTTCCTTTGATGGTAACTACTTTAGTTTCCTGTCCTACAGCATTTGATTTGATAGTTACAGTTTTTGTAAACGGACCAACTCTGTCAGTCGCATATTTTACACCAATAACTCCTTTTGCACCCGGAGCAATTGCTCCTTCTGGTTTTGAAGGAACTGTACAACCACAAGAACCTTGTGTACTTTCAATAACTAAAGGTTTGTTTCCGTTATTAACAAAAACAAATTCTCTTTTTCCATCAGCATTGTGTGGAATTGTACCGTAATCGATAGTTTCGTTTTCGAAAACCATTCCGGCGCCATCAACTTTTGGAGTTTCAACCTTAGCTGGTGTGTCAGCTTTTTTTGCAGTTTTTTTTGCAGTTTGTGCATTGCTAGTTGCAACACCAAAAACAGTAATTGCAGCTAATAAGATAATTCTTTTCATTTTTATAGTATTTAAGTTTCTGGAACAAATCTATTTAAAAATTGAAATGCACCTCTTTTTTTTGTCTTAAGTTTAAATTAATTTTTTTTAGGAAGGTTAAATCATTCTAAAATATTTAAATTCGCTTTCACGAAAAATTAATTTAAAACCATTGGCAGCAAAAGAATCTTCGGCGAAAGAAACACCTTTAATGAAACAATACAACGAGATAAAAAGAAAATATCCCGATGCTTGTTTGTTGTTTAGAGTGGGCGATTTTTATGAAACATTTGGAGAAGATGCCATTCGAGCTTCTAAAATACTTGGAATTGTTTTAACCAAACGTGGTGCCGGAAGTGAAACCGAAACTGCGCTGGCTGGTTTTCCACATCATTCTTTAAACACCTATTTGCCAAAATTGGTAAAAGCTGGACTTCGCGTTGCAATTTGTGACCAACTTGAAGATCCAAAAATGACTAAAACGATTGTTAAACGTGGGGTAACGGAATTGATTACACCCGGAGTTTCTATGAACGATGAGGTTTTACAATCAAGGGCTAATAATTTTTTGGCTTCAGTTTATTTTGGCAAAAAACAATTAGGAGTTTCGTTTCTTGATGTTTCTACAGGTGAATTTTTAACTGCACAAGGTAATGAAGAGTATATTGATAAACTGCTTCAGAATTTTAGTCCGAGTGAAATTTTAATTCAAAAAAACAACCGAAACCAATTCAAAGAAATATTCGGTGAAAGATTCAATGTTTTTTATCTCGAAGATTGGGTTTACAAAGAAGATTATGCTTTAGAAACGTTAAATAATCATTTTCAAACCATTTCATTAAAAGGTTTTGGAATTGAGGAATTGCTTGATGGCATTATAGCTTCAGGCGCAATTTTGTTTTATTTGTCAGAGACACAGCATAATAAAGTTCAGCATATCACCAATATTCAAAGAATCGCTGAAGATGCTTATGTTTGGATGGATAGATTTACTATTCGCAATTTAGAATTATATCACAGTCATTCTCAAAATGCGGTTACCCTCTTGGATGTTATTGATAAAACGCTTTCCCCAATGGGTTCAAGATTATTGAAACGTTGGTTGGCCTTGCCTTTGAAGGATATTCACAAGATTAGAAGCCGCCATGAAGTTGTTTCTTATTTAAAAGACAATTTAGAAATTCTTCAAAAAATGCAATACCAAATCAAGCAAATTTCAGATTTAGAGCGTTTGATTTCTAAAGTGGCTACAGGAAAAATTTCTCCGCGTGAAGTCATTTATCTCAAAGAATCGTTAGATGCTATTATTCCAATAAAAGTAATTGCATTAGAAAGTAAGCAAGAAGCAGTTCGTGTTATTGGTGATAGTTTGCATTCATGTGATTTGTTACGAGAAAAAATAAAATCCACATTAAATCAAGAGGCACCAGTGGCTATAGCCAAAGGAAATGCCATTGCTAGTGGCGTTCATGCCGAATTAGACGAATTGCGAAGTATCGCTTTTTCGGGAAAAGAATATTTAGAAGGCATTGAAAAGCGAGAGTCAGAGCTAACAGGGATTTCTTCATTGAAGATTTCTTTTAATAATGTTTTTGGCTATTATATCGAAGTTCGAAATACGCATAAAGATAAAGTTCCGACGGAATGGATTAGAAAGCAGACTTTAGTAAATGCAGAACGTTATATTACGGAAGAATTAAAAGAATACGAAACTAAAATTCTTGGTGCCGAAGAAAAAATCCATCAAATAGAAAGTCAACTATTCGAACAATTAGTCAGTTGGATTGCGACTTATATTAAACAAGTTCAGTTGAATGCCAATTTAATTGGACAGTTAGATTGCTTGATTTCATTCGCGCAATTAGCTATAGAAAACGATTATGTATGCCCAATTCTTGATGAAACATTTGAGTTAGAAATAACTAATGGACGTCATCCGGTTATTGAAAAGCAATTATCTGTTGGTGTTCCATATGTTCCTAATGATGTTTTTTTGGACAGAGAATCGCAACAACTTATTATGATTACCGGACCAAATATGTCGGGTAAGTCAGCCATTTTGAGACAAACGGCATTGATTGTTTTATTAGCACAAATGGGAAGTTTTGTGCCAGCTGAAAAAGTGAGAATGGGAATAGTAGATAAAATTTTTACTCGAGTAGGCGCAAGTGATAATATTTCGATGGGAGAATCTACTTTTATGGTAGAGATGAATGAAACTGCTTCAATTTTGAATAACATCTCGGATAGAAGTCTAGTTTTATTGGATGAAATTGGTCGCGGGACAAGTACTTATGATGGAATCTCCATAGCATGGGCTATTGCTGAGTTTTTACATGAAAATCCGGCCAGGCCAAAAACATTGTTTGCAACACATTATCACGAATTGAATGAAATGAGTGAAATATTACCAAGAATTAAAAATTATAATGTTTCAGTAAAAGAGTTAAAAGATACCGTTCTTTTTATCAGAAAGTTGGTTGCCGGCGGAAGCGCTCACAGTTTTGGTATTCATGTGGCAAAAATGGCGGGAATGCCACAAACTGTAATTCAAAAAGCGCAGAAACTTTTAAAGAAATTAGAAAAAAATCACTCCAGCGAATCCCTAAGCGGAATAAAGTCGGCTAAGGACGAAATGCAGTTGAATATCTTCAACCTTGACGATCCGTTATTAGAAGAAATAAGAGAAGATATAATGAATTTAGACATCAATACTTTAACACCAATAGAAGCTTTGATGAAGTTAAATGAATTAAAACGTATGTTACAGAAAAAATAAATGCTGCTAATGAATTGTGTATATCAATTGGTTAAGGTTTAACAAAGTTTTTTTCAAAAAAAACGTTTGTAATATTCAATTTAAATATTACATTTGCATCCGCAATACGGTAGAAGTTTTGCTGTTCTAACAAATAATGTGAATGCGAAAATAGCTCAGTTGGTAGAGCGCGACCTTGCCAAGGTCGAGGTCGCGGGTTCGAGCCCCGTTTTTCGCTCAAGATATGAATGTTTTGGTTATGGTATTAATCATCATAAACTATAACGCTCAGATGGTGAGTATATTTAATTAATTTTTTCAAAAAATTAAACCATCAAGATAATCATTCTGCTCGGATGGTGAAATTGGTAGACACGCTGGACTTAAAATCCAGTGAACAGCAATGTTCGTGCGGGTTCAAGTCCCGCTCTGAGTACAAAAAAGCTTCAAACATTGTTTGAAGCTTTTTTTGTTTAGTTACTTTCCAAATAAATTTAAATAAGCATAAAATAAAAAAGCCACGTATTACGTGGCTTTAAATCTTTAAAAATAATTAGTTTCTAATTATTTTTTTTCAGCTGGAGCAGCAGCAGGTGCAGCTTCAGTAGCAGCAGCAGCAGTGTCAGTAGCAACAGCAGCAGTATCAGCAGCTGGAGCAGCAGCAGTATCAACAGCAACAGCAGTTGTGTCAGCAGCAGCAGCGTCAGTAGCCTCAGCTTGTTTACAAGATACTACAGTTAATGCAGCAATAACAGCTAAACTTAAAAATACTTTTTTCATCTTACTTAATATAAAAGGTTAATTATTAATTCGAGGCAAAGATATAAATTTTTTAATAGGTTAAAATAATTTTTTAATTTTTTTTAAAAAACCTATATTTTACTTCTCTTTTTGTTTAACAATAACCGTGCCAAAACTTAAATTAATGTTAAAATATTATTTTTTATTTTTTGAAGCAACTATTTTTAATTCTCTAATTAAATTATCAGCTTCAGCAAATTTATCTATGATGAACAAAACATAGCGAATATCAACCATGATATTTCTACATATTTCAGGAGAATAGTAGATATCGCTCATTGTTCCTTCCCAAACTCTATCAAAGTTTATTCCAATTAAATTTCCTTTGGCATCTAATGCGGGGCTTCCGGAATTTCCACCAGTGGTGTGGTTTGTAGCTATAAAATTTAATGGCATTCTTCCATTTACACCATAAATACCATAATCTTTAGCATTATATAAATCAATTAGTTTTTTTGGAGCGTCAAACTCGTAATCGCCTGGGATATATTTTTCGACAACACCATCTAAATAGGAGAAAGGCTCGTAAAAAACCGCATCATTTGGTTTGTAACCCTTGATTTTTCCATAGGTCACACGAAGTGTGCTATTTGCGTCAGGAAAATTTCTGTTTTTAGGAAATAATTCTAAGATGGCTTTCATATAGGTTCTTTGCGTAGCTGTATTTCTTAAATTTATTTCTTCATATTTTGGTAATACATTTTTTACATGTGTATCAACAATTGCTTTAGCCACTTTATATCCTTCGTCATTGTTTAATTTTTCTAAAACAGTTTTTACATCACCAGTTAATAGTTCTTTGACTTTATCATAACTTACCAATTGCGATTTAGTAAAAACTTCATTGGCTACATTTTCAGCATTGCTATTTTCTAATGAATTTGGTAAAAATTGTTTTGGATACTTTTTGCTATAAATAGTAAGTAACTGTTTGAAAACTTCCTGATTAACTTTAGGATTGAATTCATCATAAAATTCGCCCCAACCATTTATTAAGGCGCTTCTTCTATCGTTAAACTCTTGTTCGCCTTTGGTGATATAGAGTTGTTCTAATTGATATAATTTATAGCCAATATTTAATATTTCAGAATTTGTTCCTACAATTTCATTGAAATAATCTCTTGCTAGAGCGTAATCTTTAATTTCTGCATAATTTTTTTCAAATTCAGGAATCAAATTTCCATATTCCATTTGTTTTCCTTCTTGGATAACTTTCTCTTCAAATTGTTTTTCAAATTTTTGTTTTGCTCCAACAGCATTCGATCTTTTCAAACCTTTAATTTCTCCTTGCCATTTTTTCCATGCATTTGCTATAGTTTGGTTTTTAGAAGCGTATTGAATTTTAATAGCTTTATCATTACGCATAAAACCATCCTGCACTTTTAAAGTAATATCCCGAATTTCAATTTTAGCCGGATCAGAAGTATTCATGATTTGTTCAACCGCAAACGAAGGCAAGTATTCCTGAGTTGTGCCTGGATAACCTAAAATCATCGTAAAATCATTTTCTTTCAAACCTTTAATTGAAATTGGAAAATAATACTTTGGTTTATAAGGAACATTATCAGCTGAATATTCGGCCGGACGATTATTTTTATCAGCATAAATTCGGAACAATGAAAAGTCGCCTGTATGTCTTGGCCAAACCCAATTATCTGTAACATCTGCAAATTTTCCAATGGAACTTGGCGGTGCACCAACAAGTCGAATATCTTTAAATGTCTCGGTTACAAAAAGCAAATATTGGTTTCCGTTATAAAATGTTTTAATCACGTTTTCTTCCCAAGTTTCTTTTGGTAATGTTTTGGTCAGAGTAGCAATGTTTTCCTGGATTTTTTTCTGTTTATCAGCTTCTGAAATAATAGGAGCAACACTATCCAAAACTTTTGTAGTAATATCTTCAATGCGCACAACAAAGGAAACTATCATGCCTTTGTTAGGCAACTCATCTTCCATTTTGTATGCCCAAAAACCATCTGCCAAATAATCATGCTCAACTGTTGAGTGATTTTGAATAGCATCATAACCGCAATGGTGATTGGTTAAAATCAAACCTTTATCCGAGATCACTTCGGCAGTACATTTCTTGTCAAATTGAGGAACACCATCTTTAATACTCGATTTATTGATTGAATAAATCTGCTCGGCTGTGATTTTCATGCCAAGGCTTTTCATTTCATCTTCGTTCATTCCTTTTAACAAAGAAGGAATCCACATGCCGCCTTGTTGTGCGGAAACTTGTGCTAAAACAAATAAAATAAGTAGTCTTAAAAATTTCATAGTGTAAATTATTGATAGAAATAATGAGTTTGCTGTTAGTTTTATTTGTTACAAATATGTTTCAAAATAACAGCGGTTGCGCCTTTATTCATTTGAACAAAAGTGCTGCAAATATGCCCTTTTTCGTGACGAATGTCTTCGTTAGAAATCAAATTGGAAAAAGCATCGTTAAGCTCATTTTGATTCGAAATAGAAACGCAACCTTCCTGATGAACTAACGCGACAACTTCTGCAAAATGCGAAAAATTTGGACCAACAATAATTGGAATACCAAAAGTGGCCGGTTCCAATATATTATGTACGCCAGGATTTCCAAACCCGCCACCAACATAGGCGATATCAGCATAACTGTAGATTTTGGTCAGAATCCCAATGGTATCAACAATTAAAACATCGTAATCTGATAAATCGATATTCTCTTTTTCTGAAAATAAAATCACTTTTTTAGAAATCGAACTTTTCAATTCCTGAATTTGTTCTGATTTGATATTGTGTGGCGCAATTATAAATTTTACTTTTTCATTGGTTTTGTTGATGTAATTTACGAGAAGGCTTTCGTCTTTTGGCCATGAACTTCCTATGACAATTGTTGTTGTGTTGTTTTTGAATTGTTTGATAAAATCCAAAGAATTATCTCGTTCCAAAATAGAAACTACACGGTCAAAACGTGTATCGCCCGAGATTTTTACATTATTGAAACCTAGTTTCTGAAGCAACAATTTCGACTTTTCATTCTGAACGAAAAAGTAATCAAATGTTTTCAGAGCGTTTCTATAAAACCCGCCATACCATTTGAAAAAAGCCTGATTTTCTCTGAAAATTCCAGAAATTAAATAGGTTTTGATATCCAAATTTTTTAATTCATTCAAATAATTTGGCCAATATTCATATTTGATAAAGAAAACTAAATCCGGATGAACCAGTTTTAGAAATTGCTTTGCATTTGATTTAGTATCTAAAGGCAAATAAACCGTAACATTTGCAACAGTATTGTTTTTTCTTACTTCATAGCCAGAAGGCGAAAAGAAAGTCACAACAATTTTATGATTAGGGAATTGGATTTTGATTTTTTCCATTACAGGCAGACCCTGTTCGAATTCTCCTAATGAAGCTGCATGAAACCAAATTGTTTTGTCTTCGGGATTTATTTTACTAGTTAAAGTCTCAAAAACAGTCTTTCTTCCATCAACAAACAGCTTCATTTTGGGACTGAAAAGCACCAACAATTTCAGTATTTGTGAAGCAAAAAGCAGCAATAAATTGTATAGAAAAAGCATCCTAAAAAATTTGTTGCGCTAAAATACGTTTCTTTTGCCGAATAGGATATTCTACTTCAGAATTTCTTACTTTTGTGGCTCAAATTTCAATCGTATGAAAAAAATACAAATGGTTGACTTAAAAAGTCAATACGAAAAAATAAAAACTACTGTCGATGCTTCTATTCAAGAGGTTTTAGACACAACAACTTATATCAACGGACCAAAAGTTCACGAGTTTCAAAAAAATCTTGAAGAATATTTGGATGTAAAACACGTAATTCCTTGTGCCAACGGAACTGATGCTTTGCAAATTGCCATGATGGGATTGGGTTTACAACCTGGTGATGAAGTTATCACTGCCGATTTTACGTTCGCTGCAACCGTTGAAGTTATTGCTTTATTGCAATTAACTCCAGTTTTAGTTGATGTTGATGTGGTAAATATGAACATTTCTATTGATGCTATAAAGAAAGCAATCACCCCAAAAACAAAAGCAATTGTTCCTGTTCATTTGTTCGGAAGAGCAGCGAATATGGAAGCTATCATGCGAATTGCTAAAGAACACAATTTATATGTAATTGAAGATAATGCACAGGCTATTGGCGCAAACTGCAAATTCTCTGATGGAACTAAGAAGAAAGCTGGAACGATTGGTCATGTGTCTTCAACATCGTTTTTTCCCTCTAAAAACTTAGGTTGTTATGGTGATGGTGGAGCTATTTTCACCAATGACGATGCGTTAGCACACACCATTCGCGGAATTGTAAATCACGGAATGTACATACGTTATCATCATGATGTGGTTGGAGTAAATTCGCGTTTGGATAGCATTCAGGCAGCCGTTTTGAATGCAAAATTACCATTGTTGGATAGTTATAATGCAGCACGACAAAATGCAGCACGAAAATATTCAGCAACTTTTGAAGGACATAAAAATGTAATTGCACCATATATCTGTGATATTTGTGATTGTCATGTTTTTCATCAATATACTTTGAGAATAATTGATGCTGATAGAGATGCTTTGATGGAACATTTATTGGCAAAAGGGATTCCATGCGCAATTTATTATCCAATTCCGTTGCATTCACAAAAAGCATACGTAGATTCAAGGTATAAAGAGGAAGATTTTCCAGTAACTAATCAATTGGTGAAAGAAGTAATTTCGTTGCCAATGCACACCGAGCTTGATGACGAGCAAATAAAATTTATTACAGATAGCGTTTTAGAGTTTCTAAACAGATAAAAGATAATAGACTAAGAGATGAAAGACAAAATTGTAGATAAAAAACTATTATCTATTCGTCTATCATCTATCATCTAAAAACATATGAAAATACTAGTAACTGGCGGTTTAGGATTTATAGGTTCACACACAGTTGTTGAATTGCAAAATGAAGGTTTTGAAGTCATTGCGATTGACAACCTTTCCAATTCGTCTATAGATGTTCTTGACGGAATTGAGAAAATCACAGGCAAAAGACCAATTTTCGAAAACATTGATTTAAGAGAGAAATCGGCGGTTCAGAAATTTTTTAAAAAACATAACGATATTGTCGGCATAATTCATTTTGCTGCCTCAAAAGCGGTTGGAGAAAGTGTTGAAAATCCTTTACTGTATTATGAAAACAATATAAATTCGTTAGTTTACCTTTTACAGGAAATGGTAAATTTACCACAAGCTAATTTTATTTTTAGTTCTTCGTGTACAGTTTACGGTCAAGCCGAAAAGATGCCAATTACTGAGGATGCTTCTGTTCAGCCAGCAAATTCACCTTACGGGAATACAAAACAAATAGGTGAAGAAATTATAAATGATGTTGCAAAAGTCACCAATATCAATGCTGTTTTATTGCGTTATTTCAATCCAATTGGTGCGCATTCAAGTGCCGAAATAGGAGAATTACCTCTTGGAATTCCACAAAACCTAGTGCCATTCATTACCCAAACAGCTTTTGGTTTAAGAAAAGAACTTTCAGTTTATGGTAATGATTATCCTACACCAGACGGAACTTGTATCCGAGATTATATTCATGTAGTTGATTTGGCGAAAGCACATGTTATCGCGTTACAGAGATTATTGAATAAGAAAAATAGTGAGAAAGTAGAAACTTTCAATTTAGGAACAGGAACAGGAAGTTCTGTTATAGAAGTTATCAATGCTTTTGAAAAAGTGTCCGGACAAAAATTACCTTATAAAATTGTTGGCAGAAGAGAAGGCGATGTTATCTCCGCTTATGCTAATACCGATAAAGCAAATAATGTTCTGGGTTGGAATACACAACTTTCTTTAGAAGAAGCGCTATATTCAGCCTGGAAATGGGAACAAAAAATTAGAAGTTAGCCACTTTTAGTGTTAAAAAAACGCCTCAAATTTTGAGGCGTTTTTGTTATTTCTTAACCGATTCTTTTAATTTTTTTGCCGCTTTTTCCATTTCTTCAGCACTCTTTAATTTTGCACTGTCTATTTTGGCATTGGCTTTTTCTTTTAAAGTATCGAGTTTAGCTTCGGCTTTAGCTTTCGCCGAATCAACAGTTGCAGTTACTTCTTCGGTAACAGCATCTTTGGCTGCGTCTAATTTTTCTTTGGTTTTGTCTTGACAAGACACTAATACTGCTGCAAACGCTAGTGATAAAATTAGTTTTTTCATTTTTTAATTAATTATTTTTTACAATTTTTTTTACTGTTCTTGATTTAGCACCTTCAATAATCAAAAAATATAAACCTTTGGATAAACTTGTTACAGCGAATGATTTTTCAAGCTTATTATTTTCAATAGTTGCTTTTTCCTTTTTAACGATTTGTCCAATGCTATTTGTTATTGTAAAAGTATAGTTTTCATTCTCAATTCCGTTAGCAGTAACTAAAAAATCGTCATTAGTTGGATTTGGAAACACTCTGAAGTAATCAGCATCAGGAGCAGCTGAAATTCCCAAAGAATGAGTAATTGTAAACATTTTAGAACAGGTTACACCATTGTATGTTGCTTGAAATGTATAAGTGCCATCAACGGTTGGAAGTAATTTTGAAAAGCCATAATAACGCGTTTTGTTAAAAGTAGGCATAATATAAGTCCAACTGTTAAATGGTGTTCCGTTCGGATTTAATATTGCCATAGATAGTGTTGTATTGGCTGGAATTTCTCTAGTAAAAATGTAAAACTTAGCATAGCCTGGCGATAATCCTGTGCCTTGAAACGGAACTAAAAAAGTATCGCTTTCTGTCAACACATCACTATTAGGACAAGTAGCCATTGCTATATCGGTGGTGTTAACAGATACTTTCATAATAGCAGGATCAGTATGTGGTTTTTGAGAAGCCCACCAAGAGTTGGCGTTCAAAAGATTACAACTTCCAGAAAACGGGTCTTTATATGTAGCGCTGGTATTTCCTGTCCAAACTTCAAAATGCAAATGTGGTCCACTTGAACTTCCCGAACTTCCCACAACACCAAGATATTCTCCAGCCACTACTGTTTGTCCAACTGTTTTGGTAGTAACCGAATTTTTTTTCATGTGCCAATATAAAGCATAGCTTCCGTCTGCATGCTGAATAATTATTGAGTTTGCTGTTAATGTATTAGAAGAACAATTTCTATCAAAATTACCATCATTTTTTTGGATTATGGTACCAGCCGCTGCAGCAATAACTTCAATCTGACTGTCATCTATTTTATTGAAACCATAAGGCCAAATGGCAATGTCTGTTCCTTGATGTCCATCATACGTATTGGTTTCACAATTAAAATCTTGAATAGCAGTTGCTGCTGTATTTTGGTCAACATAACCACCAATAAAATAATATTGACATTGTATAAATCCTACCGCTGTTCTCAATGGCCAAATGAGTGAAGTGCTAAGAGTGTTTTTGTTAACACTATTTTCTAAATGTAATTTCTTGAGATTATCACTTACTTCTCTATCTATAAGATCATATTCTTGTGAAGAAATACAAGGATGTTGTGCGTCATTTTGGGTAAATGTAAACTCACCGCCATCAACTTTAAAATCAGTTATATTGTTTTGTGCACGAAGTAGGATTGATGCCAAAAGCAAAAAATTAAAACCTACTATTTTGAATATTTTGGAGATATTTTTCATAGTTTATGTATTTAATTATCAATCAAATGTAAATAAAAATCCCTCATAACTTTCGCTATGAGGGATTTAATTAGTTTAAAAAGGATTAAGCCGAAATCGTTTCAACGTCTTTATCAATTTTGTTGACCAATCCAACCAATACTTTTCCGGGACCAACTTCGGTGAAACTTGTCGCGCCATCTTTTATCATTTGTTGTACCGATTGTGTCCATCTTACAGGAGCAGTCAACTGTATGATTAAGTTTTTCTTGATCTCGTCTGCATCAGAAACAGCTTTCGCTGTAACATTTTGGTATACAGGACAACTTGGTGTGTTGAAAGTAGTAGCTTCTATGGCAGCTGCTAATTCTTCTCTCGCTGGTTCCATCATTGGTGAGTGAAATGCACCGCCAACAGGCAATAATAAGGCACGTTTTGCGCCCGCAGTTTTCATGGCTTCACAAGCTTTTTCAACGGCTGAAAATTCACCCGAAATTACCAATTGTCCGGGGCAGTTATAATTGGCAGCTACCACAATTCCGTCAATTGAAGCACAAACTTCTTCCACATTTTTATCATCTAAACCTAAAACGGCTGCCATAGTAGAAGGTGTGATTTCACAAGCTTTTTGCATAGCAATAGCACGTTGGAAAACCAATTTTAATCCGTCTTCAAATGACAAAGCACCATTGGCAACCAAGGCAGAAAATTCGCCAAGTGAATGTCCAGCTACCATGTCTGGAGTAAAATTCTCTAAAGTCTTAGCCAAAATAACAGAATGTAAAAAAACCGCTGGCTGTGTTACTTTGGTTTGTTTCAATTCTTCGGCTGTTCCTTCAAACATGATATCTGTAATCCGGAAACCTAATATGGTGTTGGCTTTTTCGAATAACTCTTTGGCTAAAGCCGAGTTTTCATATAACTCTTTACCCATTCCGGTAAATTGTGCTCCTTGTCCAGGAAAAACGTATGCTTTCATCTTTTGAGTTTATGGTTTATAGTTTAAAAGTTTATGGTTCTTGGTTAAACTTGAAAACAAAAGTAACAAAATTTGAAGCAAAATTTGAATCTGCGAAAATCTGTTAAATCCGTTTCATCTGTGGCTCATTTTATAATTCAATTGAATCTATAATTTTCAATAAATCCTTTTTCAATTCGGGGTTAATGATTCCGTTTACAGTATCAAAATTTTCATAGAAGGTTGGCAACGAAAAGCTACCTTTTACATCAGCTCCTTGAAATGGAAATCTTTTGGTTGCAATCTCTAAAACCGTACTTCCGCCCCTTGCTCCAGGCGAAGTTGCCAATAATAACATCGGTTTTTGCTGAAAGGTTTTGTTGTTGATTCGAGAAGCCCAATCCAACGTGTTTTTAAAAGCTGAGGAATAAGCACCATTATGTTCGGCTAAAGAAATGACCAGTAAATCTGCACTTCCTATTTTAGCATAAAAATCATGAGCTAAGGAATGAATGCCGTTTTCTTTTTCTTTGTCAACCGAAAAAACAGGCATTTCAAAATCGTTTAAATCCAATACTTCAATGATGACATTCGGAAACAAATTAGCTACATAGGAAGCAAACTGTTTGTTGATGGAATTCTTGCTGGATGAACCGCCAAAGGCTATGATTTTTTTCATTTTTCGTTATTCAAATAATAGGTTAAAGCACCAGATGGACATTTTTTTACTGTGTCAATAATTTTTTCTGTAGTCGAATTTTCAGCCACAATCCACGGTTTTTCTTTTGGTTTGAATACATCCGGATTATTTTTTACGCAATTGGCAGAATGAATGCATTTTCCCGATTGCCACACTATGGTTACTTCGCCATTAGTATATTCTTTTTTCAAATTATTTGGATCCATAAATTATGATTTTAATTATAACACATCGTTAAATTCAGGAGTTTTATCGAAAACACTTTTCGCAAACGGACAAAGAGGAATGATTTTTATATTATTTTCACGAGCCCATTCTACAGCTTTAGTAACCATTTGTTTGCCAAAACCTTTGCCTTCATTTCCAGGATTAACTTCCGTATGGTCTATTATAATTTGTTTATCACCTGCAAAAACAAAGGTCATCATGGCTTCGTGCTTTCCATCAATATCAATGTAAAAAAAGCCTTTATTGCCATCGATTTTTAATTTTACTTCGCTCATACTATTTAAGATTTTAATGCTTTGCGACTCTGTGTCTTTGCGTGAAATACATCTCGCAAAGACGCAGAGTCGCAAAGTTATTGTTATTGAATCATTGGAACTTCCATTAATAATAATTCTGCATCCGAAGTAGCTTCAAAAGAGACTTTATCGAAATCGGTGATGCCTAAACCATCTCGTTGTTCTAATTCTTGACCGTCTACTTTTACGCTTCCTTTAATCACAAAAACATACAAACCGTTGCCTTCTTTTTTGCGATTGTAATCAATAGTGACTCCTTTGTCTAAATTACCCATGTGAAACCAAGCATCTTGATGAATCCAAACTCCGGCATCATCAGCGTTTGGGGAAAGAATTTGTTCTAATTTATTATGACGGTCATTAGTGTCTAAAGATATTTGTTGGTAACGAGGTGCTACATTTCTGTGTTTTGGGAATACCCATATCTGCAACAAGTTAGTTCTTTTATCGTGATTTGGGTTAAATTCAGAATGTTGAATTCCAGTTCCTGCACTCATTACCTGAACGTCGCCAAATTTAATAACTTCAGTATTTCCCATACTGTCTTTGTGAGCCAAATCACCTTCTAATGGTATGGTAATAATTTCCATATTATCGTGAGGATGCGTTCCGAATCCCATTCCAGGTGCAACAATGTCGTCGTTTAAAACTCTCAATACACCAAACTGAACTCTGTTCGGGTCGTAGTAACTGGCAAAACTAAAAGTATGGTGTGCGTTTAACCAACCATGGTCGGCATGTCCTCGTGTGTTTGCTTTGTGTAAGATTGTATTTTTCATAATGTATAAATTTAGTATTTATTATAATACAAATTTACAACGTCATGTTTGCGAAAATACTTAATCTAAATTAAGAAATTATTTTATGAAAAATTGCCAAAATCGCCAAAGCTAGGATAAGCCAAATAGCATAATTTGAAGTATTTTGTAAATGAATTGAAATAAAATTTGATCTTTCGGTATATCTTTCTATTGCCCAAGCCACTGATGCTATGCCTGCAAATGATGCTCCAATAATTCTTATCCATTTATAAATCCTGAAAGGACTTAAATAGAGAAGCCAAGGCATTACCATGATAATAGCAAATAACTGCATTAGCTCAATTCCAACATTAAATCCTAATAAACTTAGAATTAATTTATTAGTTTCTAAATTTAAATTAGCTAGAATAGTTGCAAAAGCTAAACCGTGGATTAATCCAAAACCTGAAGCAATATATATTTCTTTATTTGGGAAAATAGGTTTTATAGCGTGTATTGCTGTAATCAAAATAGATAATGCAATGAGTATTTCAACCCATATTGTATTTGGAGTAATAAGTCCAAATGAGCCAATGAATAATGTTATAGAATGACCAATGGTAAATGCGGTTGCGATTTTTAAAATTCTAATTAAAGCGTATTTGATATTACCAGAACCAATCCACTTTTTATTTATCGAAATTAAAGGAGCTGAAAGGAGCAATACCAATAGGAAAAGCAAATGGTCGGTTCCTTCTGAAATATGTTTTATTCCTAAACTAACCATACTTTTAAAACCTTTCCAATTACTGCCTTTTTCTAATGAAATATGTAACGGATAAATAGTATTTGTGGGAACATCACGTTCAATTATTCCGATTTGTTGACAGTCATCGTGGATTCCGTTTTCCCAATCTGAATTTATATAAATTAAAGCTTGATGATTTGTTATTTCGTGCATTATAGCATCATAGTGGATAGTGAAGTCTCTGTAATTGGAATTTTTGTTTGGAATAAATTTTAATCTAAATATAATTTCGTTGTATTTTCCAACAAATGCTGCCGATGTTGATTGTATTTTATAATCAATTAATTCCATTTTCCAAAATAGATGATTTTTATCCTCTATCTGAATGTGTTTTGAAAAGTAGTTGGAATAAGGATAATTTTGATTTGTTGTGATTTTTGACTTAAAAGCAATTTCAAAATCCTGAAGTGGAATTTGAATTTTCATAGTAATGCTTTTAGATTGAACATTTAAAAATACAGATGTATTGGGTAAAGGATGCGACAAGACAACGTTTACCAATAGCAAACTAATCAAACAAATTATTTTTCGGAATTGTTTTTTCATAAATAAAAAAACCTTGCCATCTTTAATAGCAAGGTTTTAACCGTTATAAAGAGTTGTTATTTTTTAATTAGTTTACTTGAATTACTTCTTACGCCATTGGTTTCTATAAAGTAAATATATGTTCCCGAACTCAAATCGCTTAAATCAACAGTTAAAGAATTATTTCCTGCATTAAGGGAATTTTTATAAGGAGTTACAACTAATTTTCCATGCAAATCGTATAAGTTTATTTTGACAATTGCACTTTCTTTTAAGTTAAAATTGAAAGTTGTATTTTCAGTAACCGGATTTGGGAAGTTTGCAATTCTTGAAGCCAAACTAAAGTTAGTAGTACTTAACGGAGCTCCAGTGCCACCATAATCTTTAGCATGGTCACGCCATATAGAATGCGGATGTTTTGGCGATAATATAATCCCGTTTTGTGTAGAATATTCAATCCATACACTTGGACCGTCAATTCGGATATAATCATTTTGATTATTTAAAGTTGCAGTACCAGAGTAGACGATATATGTATTATCTATTTCGGCGGTATATTGTGTCATAAATGTAGCTGCACTCGTGTCGTCAACATCGTTTACATAGGTTGCAATTGCGTTTAAAATCAATTGTTTTTGAGAAGCAGTTAAAGTATTTGCTTGTAACCCTACTTTAGTAGTAGGAAACATCCAATCTTTTTGAGGGCCACATACTATATCCGTAAAAGTTGTTGTTAAATGTGCAGTTGTTAATTGTGTAGCGGTAAGTCCAGAAAGCATATTTACTAATGCTGTTTTCTCTTCTAACATAGGTTGATAAGTATTTCCGCCACTTGTGAATGAAGCATAAGGTTCGGTAGCAACAAACGATGGAGTCGCGCCAACTAAATTACCGTTGATATATGTATTGGAAACAGTTCTATGGTGTCCAGTCATTTGAATTTCAAATGTTCCAGTCATAGCAGGTGTTCCAAAAAATGAAATATAAAAATTACCTGCGCCATAATTTGTTCCGCCTCCATTTACTGACAAATAATCATCAGCTGCCCACAATCCTTGCACTTCATTATAGCCTTCTCCAATTGGAGTTCCTGTCATGGCTTGAACCAAAGCCTTGGCTGCAGCTAGTTGTGGCGCAGTTAAAGTTCCCATTTTTAAACCTAATCTTGCCGACATTGACGCAGGTAAATTAGACCAAGTTCTTGCATTAGTCAAGCTGTAGCTTAATTGTAAAGTTGTAATTTGACTTGCAGTTAAAGTTGCTTTAAAAGCATTTGCTAAATCAATAATTTCTTGAGTAGTAACTGTGGTTGTCGTATTTAAAGAAGATGTATTTACATTAAATTCAGTTGTTTTTAATTTGTTTGATGAACTGCTTTTAAGTCCAAAAAAAATTAAAATCCCCAAACTTAAAGTCAAAATGGAGTTGAATACTAATTTCATCGATAATTTATTTAAAATTTTCAGTTTACGAAAATCATAATAAAAAATAAGTCACTCAAATTTTAGCGACATATTAAAGAATTTCGGCGATGAATAGTAGTAACTACTTTAAAAAAATAGTATTAACCTCTTTTTCATAGCTTATTCCAATTGGAATTTCAATTGATTTTAATATAATTTTCTTATCTCTAATGATTTTTATTTCTGAAATAGGAAGTATGAAGGAACGATGTACTCTTATAAAATGGTTAGTTGGTAAAAGAGTGAGCATTTCTATCATCGTCATTCGCGTTACGATTTGATTTTCATTTTTACAAATGATAGTTAAATAGTCAGCTTGACTTTCTATATGCTGAATTTCGGACAAGTAAATTTTAATTAAGCGATAATCAGACCGAACAAAAATTGCTTTTTCTTCTTGATTTTCAAGAGAAATTTTAGACTTTACTTTTTTTATAGCTAAAAGAAAACGATCCAATTCAAATGGTTTCAATAAATAGTCAATGGCATTGAGATTATAGCTTTCTACAGCATATTCGCTATGGGCTGTAATAAAAATGGCTTCGGTATTTTGATTAATTTCTTTTAAAACTTCAATTCCGGATATGTTTGGCATATTAATATCCAAAAAAATTAAATCAACAGGGAATTTACGAAGGTATTTTAAAGCTTCTTTTGGATTAGTGAATTTTTTAACTAAATCTACTTCATTAGTTTGAAGACAAAAAGCATCAATCAATTCTAATGAGAGTGGTTCATCATCCAATGCAATAGCTTTTATCATCTTAAATTTATTTTTAGAATAACAGTAAAATTATGCTCTGTTTCGATAATATCTAATTGATGTTTGTTTGCATATAATAAATCAAGTCTTTTTTTGGTGTTTGTAATCCCTATTTCTGTAGAAGTTTCTTGTGGGCTTCTGTTTAATTTTTTGTTGTTACTTTCAAAATATAAATTACCATTTGTGTTTTTAATTTCTATTCTAATTTCAGCATTTTCATCAGATGACATACCAAATTTAAAAGCATTTTCTACAAATGGGATAAAAATCAAAGGAATAATTATATCGTTTGGATACTTATTTTCAGACTCGAAAAGTATTGAACAGGTGTTGCCCAAGCGGATTTTTTGTAAAGCAATATAATTAGTTACGAACAGAATTTCTTTATCTAATAAAACAAATTCCCTTTCTATTTCGGTTATACTATAGCGCATCATACCTGATAATTTTACAATTGCACTTGGCGTTTCTTCCGATTTTTTTACTGATAAGGCATAAATACTATTCAGCGTATTAAACAAAAAATGGGGATTAATTTGTCCTTTCAAAAAAGAAAGTTGTGAATTTTTTATTTCAATTTGAGCTTCTTTTAATCGATGATTTATTCGCATGGAATAAGTAATAAAATATATAGCAACAAATAAAAATAAGGTTATTTGAGAGTTAATTAAAAAGGTGAAATTATGTTTAGAAGTTGTGAAATTATTTAAGATGATATCGGGTAATAAACTTAAAAATAAAAAAAACAGTAAGCTTATTATGACTACAAGGTATCTTTTTTTAAAATAAAATTTCGGAATGATATAATAATAATTAATATAGAAAAAGGCCAATAAAACAAGGTTAGTAGCTTCTTTTCTAACTATTAAATAATCTCCAATTTTTGACCCAAATTCTGCTCTGTGTGGAGGGGTTAGTAAAAAAGGTATAACTAAAAATGTTACGCAAATTATTAAATGAAAGACAATTTTGTTTTTAGTATACATAGTATTACTTTATCTCAAAAATAAAATAAATTACTTTATAACACTTTATTTAGCGAAGTATATGCCAAAAGTATCGATATGTTGTTTTAAACCCAACACAGTTTATGTTTGGATTGATAAGTTAAAAACAACACTAGCTATTTCCTTAACAACCTGCTTTTCATTTTACTAAAAAATTCCGGTGTGACACCAATATAAGAAGCAATTTGTTTTTGAGGCACTTTTTGAATTAAAGTTGGATACTTTTTACAGAATTTTTCAAAGCGCTCTTCGGCTGATAAGCTAAGGTTATCCATCAGACGTTCTTGGTGAGCTACCAGAGAATTTTCGGTTAGTATTCTGAAAAAGCGTTCGAGTTTTGGAATTTCAAGATAGAGTTGCTCTTGATTTTCTTTGGATAATAAAACCACTTCAGCATCTTCTAAAACTTCTATAAAGAGATTACCGGGTTTCTGAGAAAGCAAACTATACATATCGCCAATCCACCAACCTTCGCAAGCAAAACTCAACACATGCTCAACAATATTATCATTGATGTTGAAACTTCGTAGCAAACCTGAATTAACAAAATAGGAATATTTACAAACTTCACCGGCATTGAGAATTATGGTTTTAGATTTGTAAAGTTTGGTCTCTGTCTTAGATAAAAAAAGCAACGCTTCTTCGGGAGTTAAAGAAATGTGTTTCGAAATGTTTTGTATTATCAAACTCATACTCCCAAAAGTACAATAAAACTAAAAGATAAAAAAAGCGGTCCCTTTTTATGATGAGACCGCTTGTGCTTTTTAGTGTTTATGTCCTTCGTGTTCGTCGTGAACTTCTGTAGGGAGTAATTTAAATTCACTCGCTACAAACCGGTCATTTTTTATTTCACCCACAACTTCTGCTTTTCTAATAGCGGAACAAAAACCATCAGCGGCGTGAGCATCTCCATGTTTGTTGATATCGGTTCCGTCAACAAAATAGGATTTTCCGTCGATACGAACCGCTAAATCGCAACCGCCTTTGCCTTTCATTCCAAATTGGCATTGACCGCAAGCAGCTTCTACGATTTGTGTTTTTGGTTTTTCTTGTGCATTTACAGCAATGCAAACAAAAAGTACAAGAATTGAAATTACTTTCTTCATAATAGTATAGTTTAAGATAAAGATTCCTTGATTCTATTGAAAGCTTCAGTTAATAATTCTTCACTGGTTGCATAAGAAATTCGGATGCAATTCGGATTACCGAAAGCGTCACCAGTCACAGTGGCAACATTGGCTTCAGATAATAAATACATAGAAAAATCGTCTGCATTGTTAATCACTTTTCCGCGTAATGTTTTTCCAAAAAATGAAGAAACATCAGGGAAAACATAAAATGCACCTTCAGGAACATTTAATTTTAATCCGGGAATTTTTTTGGTTAAACCAACCACTAAATCCCTACGGTTTTTAAATGCTGAAACCATTTCGTTTAATACTTTTGGATCGGCATCAACAGCAGTAATTGTGGCTCTTTGCGCAATTGAATTGGCTCCGGAAGTAACTTGTCCTTGCATTTTGGTACAGGCTTTTGCAATAAATTCAGGTGCTCCAATGTAACCAATTCTCCAGCCAGTCATAGCAAAAGCTTTGGCAACACCATTCACAGTAATTGTTCTTTCAAACAATCCCGGAATAGAACCAATACTACAAAACGTTCCAGAGAAATTGATGTGTTCGTAGATTTCGTCAGAAACGATATAAATGTTTGGATACTTTTCTAAAACTTTACCAATAGCAGTCAACTCTTCGCGATTGTATACTGAGCCACTAGGATTGCATGGCGAACTAAACCACATCATTTTGGTTTTTGGTGTAATGGCTTTTTCCAATTGTTCTGCTGTTATTTTAAAATCAGTTTCTACAGAAGTTGGCACTTCAACAGGTACACCACCGGATAATTTGATAATTTCAAAATAGGAAACCCAGTATGGCGCAGGTAGAATCACTTCATCACCATCATTCAGCATTACTTGAGCTATATTGTACAACGATTGTTTGGCACCAGTTGAAACCACTATGTTTGCTGGTTTATAATCTAAATTATTATCGCGTTTGAATTTTCTACAAATGGCTTCTTTTAGCTCAGCGTATCCATCAACAGGTGAGTAAGTACTGTAGTTTTCGTCAATCGCTTTTTTAGCTGCTTCTTTGATAAAATCGGGTGTGTTGAAATCAGGTTCCCCCAAACTTAAACTGATGATGTCTTTTCCTTGGGATTTTAATTCTCTTGCCAATGCTGCCATTGCAAGTGTTTGTGATGTAGATAAATTATTAATTCTGTCCGATAAAATACTCATTGTGTCGTTAATTATGTTAAATAAAGAAACGCCAGTTAAGGCGTCTTTTGTTAGGTATTAGGCTAATTGTGGTTGTCTTCCGAGTTCCCTTAGATGTTTAAAATGTGAGGCAATTGCTGCTCTTGTTGTCTTGAATTCGTAGTATGGAAGTTCACATTCTTTGGCAGTTTGTTTTACGATTTCGGCAATTTTACCATAATGAACGTGGCTAATATTTGGAAATAAGTGATGCTCTACTTGATGATTTAATCCGCCAGTGTAATAATTTACTAACCAATTTTTAGGAGCAAAATTAGCGGTTGTAAACAACTGATGAATTGCCCAAGTATTTTCAATTTCTCCATTTTCGTCCGGAATTGGATTTTCAGTCTCTTCAACTACGTGAGCCAATTGGAAAACCACACTCAAGATAACGCCTGCAGTGTAATGCATTACCAAAAAGCCTAAAACTACTTTCCACCATGTAATTCCCATAACCATTGGAGCCACTATCCAAATCGAGAAATAGATTACTTTAGTGATAATTAAAGTTGTCCAACGAATAGCAGGTTTTTTGAATTCGCCATAAGATAGATTTCTTTTCAAATAACGTTTCATTTGAAGGAAATCCGTAGTAATTGCCCAGTTAAAAGTTAGTAATCCGTATAAGAAAACAGAATATAAATGCTGAAATTTATGCAATTTATACCATTTAGCTTCTTTGGTAAAACGCATAATTCTTCCTGCTTCTAAATCTTCATCATGCCCTAGAATATTAGTATAAGTATGATGCAAAACATTGTGTTGTACTTGCCAGTTGTAGACATTTCCGGCCAAAATATAAATGCTTCCGCCCATAAATTTATTAACCCAAGATTTTGAAGAGTAAGCTCCGTGATTTCCATCGTGCATTACATTCATTCCGACTCCGGCCATTCCAACACCAATAACAACATTAAGTAGAAGATACACCCAAAAAGGCATGTCCATTGCTAATAAAAAGAAATAAGGGGTTAAGAAAATTGAGAACATGACGATTGTTTTCAAATGCAATTTCCAGTTTCCGGTTCTGTCAAGATTGTTTTCCTTGAAATAATTATTAACTCTCGAATTTAAGGTACGGAAAAATTTTAAATTATCGTTTTTAGAAAATATTGGGGTTGTAGTATCCATTTAGTGTATTTCAAATTTATGACAAAGATAATTATTATAATTTTTTAAAGATTATAAACAAATCATAATTATCAACCAAAAGCATTATTTTTGTTGAAAATTCACTTTATGGAAGAAATCATCAAACAATTTCCTAATCTTACTGAAAATCAAATATTACAGTTTCAGAAATTGGGTGCCTTATACCATGATTGGAATGCCAAAATTAATGTGATTTCGCGAAAAGATATTGATGAATTATATACCAAACACGTTTTACATTCTTTGGCTATTGCCAAAATTCAACCATTTGAACCTGGAACCTATATTTTAGATGTTGGTACTGGTGGCGGTTTTCCTGGAATTCCATTGGCGATTTTATTTCCTGAAACCCGTTTTTATTTAATTGATGTAATTCTGAAAAAAATCAACGTAGTGAATGCTGTTGCCGTAGCGTTGGAATTAAAAAATGTAAAAGCGGAACAAATAAGAGCTTCCGAAGTTAAAGGCGATTATGACTTTATAGTGAGTAGGGCTGTAACCAATATGCCCGATTTTGTCTCTTGGATAAAAGACAAAATCAAAAAGCAAAATAAACACGCTTTAAAAAACGGAATCCTTTATTTAAAAGGAGGAGATTTAACAGAGGAATTAAAAGATTTTCCTATGGCAACCGAATATAATATTGCTGATTTTTTAAAAGATGAATTCTTTGAGACCAAAAAAGTGGTACATGTGCCATTGAAATTTAAAGCATAAAAAAGCCCTGAATTACAGGGCTTTTTAGTATTAACTTTTTACAATTTTCTTCTTTATGCTTCTGCTTTCACTTTCGATAGTGATAAGATAAATTCCTTTGGTTAAAGATACTGGAATTTCAAATGTTCCGTTTATCGTTTCATTTTTTGCTTGATAAATAGTTTTCCCGAGCATATCGGTAACACTAATTGTAGCATTGTCAATAGTGCTTGATGTATTTATTTCAATAGTGGTTTCAACAGGGTTTTTTACCCAAACCGACTCAAGTGTATTGTGAGCATTTCCCAAAACGGGCATTGTACCTATTTCAATTGTCGTATCGTTTTGGTTGATTCCAGCCGCCGAAGCAACAACAACAGTGTTAAGGCTTCTTAACTTAAAATTGTTCGTAGGATCGGTTGGTTCATAATAGGCGTAGGTAGTCTGAGAAGCTGTTCCTACCGGGAAGATACTTAGATATAAAGTAACCGAAAGCACTGTTTTTAATCGGGTTACATTTCCTGAATAACTGTAATCAGGTAAATTTAAAACACCATAACCATCTACTGTCGTTGTCAATGTACCTGAAAACGTTCCCGAATTAGTTCCGTAGACATAGTTTCCACTAACATTATTATCAGTATTAGTAAACGGATAAACCATTGGAAAAGCTCCTAAAGTTGCATTACCTGCGCCATTACTGCCACCATTGAAATTAATAGTTAAGCCTGTTGAATTTAATCCTGTAATTGAAACAGTCGCTGCAGTGTTTTTGGTAAACATCCTGCCTTCTGTTGTTGTAGCACCTTGAGTTGAAGAGGTTACTATAACATTATTAGTTCCCGGATAAGTTGAAGATTCTGTACTTGTTGGCGCAACATTAGTATAGGTTGAAGTACCGAGACTAAGGAAACCGGCAAATGTCCATGTTTGATCAATGCCACCAGAACCGTGGCTTAGTGCATTTGGATTAGTAACCGCTGTGCTTACAAAGCCATTACTGTTATAAAAAGAATTTATCTGATGTTGAGCAAATCCAATATTAGCTGTTACCAGTAAGGATAAAAGTAATTTTATTTTCATAATCGTTTTTTAAGAAATTGACATTAAGTTATTTGTATTCAAATGTATAAAAAAAGTCCAAGTTTTTACTTGGACTTTAAATTTTTCCTTTTCAAAAGGATAAGTTGGTTTTATTCTCCTAAAAACGGATAACGATAATCCTCTGGAGTAACCATTGTTTCTTTGATAGTTCTTGGGGAAACCCAACGTAATAGGTTTTGCATTGAACCTGCTTTGTCATTTGTTCCTGATGCTCTTGCGCCACCAAAGGGTTGCATTCCAACAACGGCTCCAGTTGGTTTGTCATTAATGTAAAAGTTTCCAGCACTATTTTGTAAAGCCAAAGTAGCTTCTTCAATGGCATATCGATCTTGACTAAAAATGGCTCCGGTCAAAGCATATTCTGATGTTCCGTCAACTAACGTTAATGTTTCCTTCCAATTAGCATCTTCATACACATAAATTGTCATTACGGGTCCAAAAAGCTCCGTTTCCATAGTAGCATACTTTGGATTCGATGTAACAATTATTGTTGGTTCAATGAAATATCCTTTTGATTTATCGTAATTACCACCAACGATAATTTCGGCATCAGTATCAGTTTTTGCTTGATCAATTGCATTAGCCAATTTGTCAAATGAACCTTCATGAATTACCGCTGTAATAAAGTTTCCAAAATCTTCAGGTGAACCCATTTTCATCGACTTCACATCACTAATTAATTGCTCTTTAACGGCAGGCCAAATACTTAGTGGAATATAAGCTCTTGAAGCAGCCGAACATTTTTGTCCTTGAAATTCAAAAGCACCACGCGTAATACCGGTAACGACTTGTTTTACATTCGCGCTTGGATGCGCTAAAACGAAATCTTTTCCGCCTGTTTCTCCAACAATTCTTGGATATGTTTTATAACTGTGAATGTTAGTTCCGATTTTTTTCCAGATTTCCTTGAATACAAATGTAGAACCTGTATAATGAACACCAGCAAAATCTGGATGAGCCAAAATGGTATCCGTAATCATAACAGGATCACCAAACACAACATTGATAACGCCATCAGGAACACCTGCTTCTTTAAAAACATCAATAATAATCTTTGCTGAAAAAACCTGGCTGTCACTTGGTTTCCAAACTACAGTATTACCCATTAAAGCGGCACTTGCCGGTAAGTTTGCAGCAATAGCTGTGAAATTAAATGGCGTAATGGCATAAATAAATCCTTCTAACGGACGATATTCCACTCGGTTCCAAACGTCAGAAATTGATTTTGGTTGGTCGTTATAAATTTGTGTCATGAATTCTACATTGTAACGTAGGAAGTCAATCAATTCACAAGATGCATCAATTTCAGCCTGATAAATAGTTTTTGATTGTGCAATCATTGTTGCTGCATTAATCCTTGCGCGATAAGGACCAGCAATTAATTCAGCAGCCTTCAAAAAGATGGCAGCACGTTGTTCCCATGCCATGTTTGCCCATTTTTTTCTCGCTTCAAGAGCAGAGGCAATCGCTTTTTCAATATGTTTTTTTTCTGCCAAATGATAAGTTCCAACCACATGTTGATGATCATGTGGAGCAGACATGTTTCGTGTATTTCCGGTGCGAATTTCTTCTTTACCAATATAGTTTGGAACATCAATAGTTTCGTTCCACATTTTTTTGTAAGCAGCTAAAACGGCTGCTTTTTCAGGAGAATTTGGAGCGTATGATTTTACGGGTTCATTAACCGCTTTTGGTACATGAAAAAAACCTTTTGGCATATTTAGATTATTAGATTGTTAGACATCTTAGATTATTAGATAACAGGCATCAAAATGACGACACAAAAGTACAAAGGAAATTTTGAATTTTTAATAAGAGGCATTGACATTAATTCAAAGCAAATGGAGCACTTAATTTAAATGTTGGCACAATAACTTTGAAAGTTTTGGTAGTGGTGAAGTTAATCATATCAAAATAACCACTCATCGCTCCAAAAGGCGAGGCCAGCAGACAGCCTGAATTGTAGGTGTGTTTTTCGCCTGGTTTTAACACAGGTTTTTTACCAATTACACCTTCGCCGTCAACAATTTCAATAGTGTTGAGAGAATCTAAAATTTCCCAATGACGAGTATTTAATTGAACAGAATCTTTACTGTGATTTTCGATAGTAATTTCATAACTAAAAGCAAAATGAAGTTTGTAGTTCTTGAAGTAAGTGCCTTCAAAACTAGTCAAAACCGAAATCTTTATGCCTCTTGTTATTTGGGTAACCATAATTAAGATTATAAAACGAACTCAAAATTACAAAAAATAATGGTCTGTAGAATAAATGAGTGTTAATTTTTAGTTAGTTATATCTACTGAACTTGCAATTCCTTTTCCAATAATTCTGTCATAACGTTGATTATTTTCTTTATAATATACTAACACGAAATAATTATTCTCTGTTTGAAAAAAATTGCCGTCAACAGCATTTTCCTCATCAATTTTACCATTGGCATCAGCAATTACATATTGATAATTGGTGAAACCTTGTTTTATCATGAGCGCTTTTTCGTAGATTCCTTTTTCAGCATTGTACTCCATCTTGTTTTCATCGTTCAATGCAAAATTGTTAAACATGCCATTAATGTAAATTGATTTTTTCCCGAAGTCTGGAGCTGAAAGAGAGAAGAAAACCCAAGCATAATCTGCTTCAATTTCATTATTTTGAACTCCAATATTTTTCACTATAAAGTTGCCGTTAATATCTGGGAAATAGGTGTAAGGAAAATTTGCTCTAGATTGCTCTAAATATAGATGAGCATTATAAATACCACCTTTTGAATCTATAGTCGCAATACTATTATTGGCTGCTCGAATATCTTTGTTTTCAAAAAAATGAAATTCATTTCCAGCCCAAAACTGGGTTTCTGTATCATATTTATAAATCAAATCATTGCCAATAGTGTATTGAGGTTTGATATTAGTTATTGCATTATCAAATTTTCCGTTTTGCATTAGCATTACTTTTACATTATTCAACGGACTTTGAAAATTAATAGTTGTCGATTTAATTGCAAAATCCAAATTGTGTTTTTGTTCAACAACATCCAATTTGCGGGCTCTTTTTATTTGTATTGGCACTGAAACTAACTCTTCATAAAGAATAAATTTTCTTGAAAACACCACTTCTTTATCTTCATTTAAAATCTTTATAACATAATTTCCACTCACTCTTAATTGGGTAAGTCTATTTGGAAATGAAATACGGTAATGTGAATAAATTTGAAGAGAATTAAACGAATTGGTATAGTCTTGAATTCGTTGGTCGTCAAAACCGTTTAGGTATTCAGCTTTAGCCAGTTGAGAAGGTTTCCAGTCATAATCGCAATGTGTTATGGTGTAATAATAATTGGCTTCATTGCCATACAAATCATCAAATTGTATTTGAAATCCATCACCTAGTCGAAATATAGGTAAAGCATTTTGATTGTTTTGAACAAAACTAATTGTTTTAATATTATATGGTGGAGAGATTTCTTTTTCAGCTTGTGAAAACACAACTAATGAAATTAGAGAAAAACTAAAAGCAAACAATATATTTTTAAACATAAATTATAATTTAAGAAAGTAAAGGTAGCAAAATTTACTAACCACAATTATACCAATTATAATAATAAGTTAAAAAATTGTAAGTTTTTACATTGAAACACAATATTTATATAAATTTGACGTTATCCATTTACAAATAATTAAACAGTAAACAAATGAAACAAACCAACAAGATTTTATTGCTTTTATTCTTTTTGCCTTTTTATTTATTGGCTCAAAACATCCAAAATGATTCGAAAATTCCATTTGACCCTAATGTTAAAAAAGGAGTACTTAAAAATGGTTTAACTTACTACATCAGAAAAAACGCCAAACCTGAAAACAAAGTTGATTTACGATTAATTGTCAATGCGGGTTCAATTCTCGAAAATGATGACCAACAAGGATTAGCGCATTTTATGGAACACATGAATTTTAATGGAACTAAGCGATTCCCAAAGAATCAGTTGGTGGATTACCTTCAAAGTATTGGAGTGAAATTTGGACAACACTTGAATGCTTATACCAGTTTTGATGAAACAGTTTATTTCTTGCCAATTCCATCTGATAATCCAGAGAAACTTGAAAAAGGATTTCAAATCATTGAAGATTGGGCGTTTAATGCGAACTTAACACCAGAAGAAATAGATAAAGAAAGAGGTGTTGTTTTGGAAGAATATAGATTAGGATTAGGTGCTGATAAAAGAATGGAAGATAAATATATTCCGAAAATGATGTACAATTCACAGTATGCTAATCGTCTACCAATCGGAAAAAAAGACATATTGGAAAATTTCAAATACGATAGAATTATCAGTTTTTACAAAGATTGGTATCGTCCTGATTTGATGGCTGTTATTATTGTTGGAGATATTGATGTGGCCGAAATGGAAAAGAAAGTTTTAGCACATTTTGATGGTTATAAAAATCCTGAAAATGAAAAACCAAGAAAGACCTTTGAAGTGCCTAATCACAAAGAAACCTTTGTTTGTATTGAAAGTGATAAAGAAGCATCGCAAACGCAAATACAATTGTTGTATAAAGATTACGCATTGCCAAAAAGACCAATTAAAATCAGTGATTGCAAAGACGAATTAGTTGAAGGGCTTTTTACAACCATGTTAAATAATAGATTGAATGAGCTAACGAATTCACCAAATCCACCTTTTACCTATGGGTTTTCATACCATGGAGGTACGTTTGCCAGATTAAAAGAAGGATACCAATCTTTTGCAATGGTTGATGAGAACAAACAAATTTCTGCTTTAAAAGTTTTGGTTACCGAGAACGAAAGAGTTAAAAAATTTGGCTTTACTGAAGGAGAATTAAAAAGAGCAAAAACAGATATACTTGCCCAATTGGAAAGCTCATTTAAGGATAAAGAAAAGAAAGAGTCAGAAAATTATGTTTGGGCTTGTCAGTCAAATTTTCTTGATAATGAACCAATGGCCGGAATTGAATGGGATTTCGAAACAACAAAAACACTTATGCCTTCTGTTGATTTAAATGCAGTTAATGCTTTAATTAAAGATTATATAAAAGAAGACAATAGGGTTGTTGTAATTACGGCACCAGAAAAAGAAGGGCTTAAAAAAGTTACAGAAAAAGAAGTTTTGGAAACTTTAAAGGTAAATATTGCCGATTTAAAACCATACGAAGATAAAGCTGTTGCAGAGAAGTTACTTAAAATTGTTCCAACTCCGGGCACAATTGTAAGTAAAGTTAAAAATGACAAAATTGGCTCTACAACGTTGACTTTATCAAACGGAGCTAAAGTAACTTATAAAAAGACCGATTTCAAGAATGAAGAAATTTTAATTGAGGCTATAAGCTATGGAGGTTCAAATCTTTACAGTAATGAAGAAATCAAAAAAACACAATTTGCCAACAATGGCTTGACCGATGCAGGTTTTTCGGGATTAAAACAAAACGATATTGATAAATTCATGTCTGGTAAAATAGCTAGGATTTCGCCTTACATTAGTAATACTACTGAAGGAATTAGAGGCGAATCTACACCAAAAGATTTAGAATATGCGATGCAAATGATCTATGGTTACTTTACAGATTTGAATTTTGACCCAGAAGCATTTGATGGTTATAAACAAAAACAAAGTGCCTTTTATGATAATTTAATTGCCCAGCCAAACTTTTATTTTCAACAAGAGTTTTACACTTATTTGAATAAAGAAAATCCAAGATGGAACGGAATAGTTCCAACAGCAGAAAAATGGGCAGCTACAGATTATAAATTAGCGTACTACAAATTTAAAGAACGTTTTGCCAATGCCAGTGATTTTGAATTTTTCTTCATAGGAAATGTGGATGAATCAAAAATAGAAGAATATGCCAAAATATATATTGCTTCTTTACCGTCAAACAATACTAAAGAAGATGCCAAGGATTTAGGGTATAGAATGCTAAAAGGCGATCTAAAAAAAGTTGTAAATAAAGGAACTGATCCAAAAAGTAATGTTACTATTATGTATTATGGCGAAGCACCTTATTCCACAAAAGAAGCTACTGCATTAACTGCATTGGGAGAAGTGTTAACTATTAAATTATTAGAAGAATTAAGAGAGAATGAAAGCGGTGTTTATGGAATTTCAGCCCGAGGAAGCATGAATAAAGTTCCTTATGGTTCTTATAATTTTAATATTGGTTTCCCATGCGGTCCTGAAAATGCAGAAAAATTAACTGCTTCAGCGTTAAATGAATTGCAAAAAATCATAGATAATGGTCCGGAAGAAAAAGACATCAATAAATACAAAGAAGCAGAAGCTTTAGAGTATAAAAAGAAAATGAAAGAAAACCGTTATTGGATGACCAATTTCACTAAATCGTATGTTAATGGTTCAAATCCTGAAGATATCTTAATCGCTTCTGAAAATGTAAAAGCAGTTACTGCAAAAGAAATACAAGACGTGGCAAAAAAATACCTGACAAAGGATAAAACTATAGGAATATTAATGCCTGAAGTAAAATAATAATAGGTTGCATAAAAAAACCTGCTAAGAAATTAGCAGGTTTTTTTATTTACAACAAACCGGAATAATCTCTCCTTTTGCTAAGCAATACTTCTCAACTAATTCGGGTGCAATTTTATTGGTATAATCTTCTTCAACTACTTTGAAACCAATGCTTCTTAACTTATCAAAATAATCTCTTCCATACACTCTAACATGGTCGTATTGTCCAAAGATTTTAGCGCGTTCTTTTTGATCGACAATGCTATCATCTGAAAATGTTGTTGCTCTTGATAAATCTTGAGGTATTTGAAAAATCCCCATACCTCCTGATTTTAGTACACGATACAATTCGTGCATCGCTTTGGTATCATCAGGAATATGTTCCAAAACGTGATTGCAAAAAATGATGTCATAAGTGTTATCTTCAAAAGGCAAATTACAAATGTCTGCTTTCACATCTGCTAAAGGCGAAAGCAAATCGGTTGTTGTGTAATCGATATTGGTTTGCTTTTTGAAACGTTTATAAAACTCTTGTTCTGGTGCAAAGTGTAGCACTTTTTTCTTTTCTTTTGAAGTGAAAAAATCAGTTTCATTCTGAAGATATAACCATAATAATCGGTGTCTTTCCAACGAAAGCGTACTAGGTGAAAGTACATTATTTCTTTGATTTCCGTAGCCGTATGGCAAAAACATACGAAAACTTTTTCCATCAATTGGGTCTGTAAATCGGCTTCCTTTTAATAAAAAAGCTAGTATTGGACGAACAACAATGCTTAAGCGAATAAGTATTGGTCTCGGGATAGTGTTAAGTATAAACTTGAAAATCTTTTTCATTAGAGCACTAATGTATTTTTTCTAAACTCATCTTCTTCATTACTCACAATTCCCAGTGCTTTGTAGATATAACCAAACGTTGAAAGTAATTCGGGCTTACCGTTAACTAATGCTACATTATGTTCAAAATGGGCACTAGGTTTTCCGTCAGCGGTTAATATTGTCCAGCCGTCTTTGAGTTGTTTGATATTTTTTGTCCCCATGTTAATCATCGGTTCGATGGCAACTACCATTCCTTCAACGAATAACTTTCCGCGACCTCGTTTACCGTAATTTGGCATTTCCGGATCTTCGTGCATTTTGGTACCTAATCCGTGTCCAACCAATTCACGAACTACACCATATCCATTAGATTCACAATATTTCTGAATAGCATTTCCAACATCTTCAACACGATTACCGGCTCTGAATTCTCTTATTCCAACGTATAAAGATTCTTTGGTAACTTTTAAAAGTTTTTTGGCATCAGGAGCGACTTCGCCGATTTCAAAAGAGTAGGCGTGATCACCATAAAAACCATTTTTCAATACACCACAATCTACAGAAATCACATCGCCTTCTTTTAGCGGAATGTTATTTGGAATGCCGTGCACAACCTGCGCATTCGGGCTCATACAAAGAGAATTTGGGAAACCATACAAACCTAGAAAACCTGGAATTCCCCCGTTATCTCTAATGAATTCTTCGGCAATTTTGTCTAATTGTAAAGTCGTTACACCAGGTTTAATTACTTTGGCAACTTCTCCTAATGTTTTAGAAACCAATAAAGCACTTTCGCGCATTAATTCAATTTCTTCGGCTGTTTTTGGAATAATCATTTTTTCAATTTAACTTGGATACGTCGGCATTTGGCCTCAGTACAGTTTGCAAAAGTAACTATTTTAACAATACTTATTCAGTGTTTGCCATGATTTTAAATAGTTCTGCATTTGAATTGAAGTATCGGTTTTCAATATTTATTTCAGCTAATTGACCACTAACCAAAGTATTTTCTCTTGAGTTTATTAAGAAAATAGAGCTTTCGCCAAATGAAAACAAACGTTCTTCAGAGGAAAGCATGGTATTGTAATCTTTTACTAAATCGGTAATAATTTTATTTTGTTTTAGCAAAGATTGAATTTCAATTTGTTGTGCATTTATTTTGTTTTTCAACTGAATTTTTTCCAAATCTAATTCTAATTGGGCATCTTGAATTTTAAATTTCGCTATTTTCAAATTGCCTCTTTCTTTTCTTAAAAATAACGGGAAGTAAAAATTTAAACCCACTTTATAATCTTCAAATTTATAATTATCGAAATAGCTAGGTTGCGATAAATAGGAATAACCAACATCAACTTTTGGTAAGAGTAAATTGGCTTTAAGTTTTTTGTCTACTTTTAAAATTTCAAGTTTGTTTTGTAAAGCATTTATTTTTGGATTCGTTTCCAAGTTGCTATCAATAATTAATAAATCGTTTATTTTTAATGTTTCTTGAATGGTTTTAGACAAATTTTCTTCAGGAAACAAGTCGTCAGCAAGTTCTAAAGGAATATTGTTTTCTAACCAAAGAAAGTTAGACAATTCTAATTTTGATTTATTCAATTTTAACTGAGAATCTTCTAAACTCAACAATCTGTTCTTGACAATTATTCCGGCTTCAACACTATCAATTGCGGGTTTATCACCTTCGCGAATTAACGCTTTTACGCCATTAAAACGAACTTGTGCATTTTTAGCATACGTTTCATATAGTTTGACTTCATTGTAATTTTTCTTCCAATTAAAGTAGGCAACCGATGCATTATAAAGTACCGCTATAGCTTGAAGTTTTTGTTCCGATTTACTCAAGTTGATTTGTAGTTTTGCTTTTCTTATATCAGCCATCCTTTGATTGATAAACAAACCTTGACCTAGTGGAATTGAGATTCCCAAAGAAGTTAATCCTTGATTTGGAACTGTGTTTTCAGGATTAAGATATATTCCGTCGTTGTTATCAAAGCCGGCTTTTAATTCAATTCCGTACCAAGTAGGAATTTTAAAACTACTGTTCAAAATAGAATAATAATTATTGTCCTTGAATTTTTTTTGTTCAAAATCTACTTCAATCTTTGGGTCAAAACCGCCACGAGCTGTCATTAAATTGGCTTGAGCTGTACTTATTTCCAGTAATGAGCTTTTAACCATTGGATGGTATTTTTTTACATAACCCAAAAACTCATTGTATGTAAGTTCTTTGTTAGGAGGATTTTGTCCATAGCACAAAAATGAGAATAGAAAAAAGAGTATAAGTAACTGTTTCATTATTTTGATTCTTTTTGATTAACTTTAGGTTGATAATAATTTGGTGGAAAACCATTAAGTTTTCTCCATAATTCAAACCAAACTGGTACATTATCTAACAGTGCCAAAGTTTGTGCTCCAGAACCCACACTGATTTGCTTCGGCCAAGGATCTTCCTCTTTATCTGGCGCAATTAAAACTCTGAATTTTCCGTTATCACTTATAAAAGTTTCTACAGCTACAATTTTTCCGCCAAAAGTACCGTAACTCATATTCGGCCAGCCTGAAAAAACAATTGTTGGCCAACCATCAAACCAAACGCGTACTTTTTCACCTTTGTGAACCAATGGTAAATCAGTTGGAGAAACATAAGTTTCAACAGCAATATCATATTTTGAAGGCATAATACTTACGATTTGTGTACCTTCTTTAATAGTTTCGCCAATTCCCGATTGTAAAGCACGATTAATATAGCCGCTTTGGGGAGCTTTGATATAATACATGCCATTTCTAATTTTGTAATTGGCATATTGGTTTTCTAATTTATTTACCTCAGCTTTAGTGTCATATTGATTGCTCAATGCTGTGAACTGATCGCTTCTTGCTTTAGAGTCTTTTTCTGAATATTCAGCCGAAATTCTATTTACTTCAACTTTAGCATTAATTAATTCGTTTTCACTGGCTAATAATTTATTCTCTTGAGTAATAATTTTAGCATCAACCTCTTGCAGTTTTAGTCGTTTTTCTTCTACATCAGTTAATGGCTTTAAACCTTCTTTATTCAATGCCAGCGAACGATTGAATTGAGTTGTTGCAATTTTCACTTGTGTTCTGACAGCAACTAAATCCATGCTGTCACTTTTTACTTTTAAAATTGATTGTTTGATTTTGTTTTTAGCTTGTTGTAGCTTCAGTTTTTTTTCGTTTTCTATAGCCTGAATTTGTGCTGAAAGCGAATTCACTTTTCCGCCATACGATTGTTGGGATAGTTTTTTTGCTTCTACTTGGTTTTTAGTAGTTTCAACCAAGTTTGGATCGAGATATTCTTCTTTGGTTTCAGAGATGAAAAGGATTGTATCGCCTTTATTTACAAAATCACCTTCTTTTACAAACCATTTCTCTATTCTACCGGCTATTGCAGTGTGAATGGTTTGCGGTCTTTGATCCGGTTTTAATGTAGTAACTGCACCTGAACCCGAAATGTTTTGTGTCCACGGTAAAAATAAAATGACAACACCAAGTATTGAAATCCCTAAAATAATTTTATTTAAAACCTTATAATGTGGTCTTTTGCTCAGGTCATTTATCGTGCTATATTTTTCAATATTTTCAGTAATTTTATTTTTTTCAGAAATATTTAGCATTGTTATATTTTTTTAGTATCGTCAATAATTTTTCCTTCACTCATTGTAATTTTTCTTGTGCATTTTTGTTTCCAATAAGGATTTTTTGAGGAAACAATTAGTGTCCATTTGTTTTCATTTGAAGTGATAAAATCAATAATTTCCTCTGCAGCTTTTGAATCCATTTTGTCGGTAGCATCTTCAAAAAACAATACTTTTGGGCGATTGATTATACTTCTTGCCAGTAGTATTTTTTGTGCATTTGATGATGAAAGTTGACGGCCATCAGGAAATATTTTCGTGTCTAATCCTTTAGGTAATGATTTAATAAATGAACCTAGTTTTACACTTTCAATAGCCCATTTTAAATCTTCCTGACTAACAGACGGATTGTTGAAGGTTATATTTTCATGAATTGTTCCTTCAAAAGGAGTTTCGCCACTAATTATAGTTCCAATTTGTGAACGATATTGATTCAAATCTATTTTCCTATAGGTATCATCATTTATAAATAGAGAACCTATATTTGGTTTTAATAAGCCTGACAATATTCGAAGAAGCGTTGTTTTTCCTGAACCGTTATTGCCTTCTAGATACACTTTTTCAGATTGCTCAATTTTCAAATTGATAGCATTTAAAACATAATCATTGCTGTCTGGAAATTTGAATTTGATATTATCTATTTCTAATGTGATGTTATTATAACAAATATTACTCTCTTCCGATACTGTTTCTTCCATTTCCAAATCGGTTATTTGTCCAATTTTTTCAACAGCTGTTAAGACATCATATAAAGTTTCTAAACCAACTATAATCTTTTCGACTGAATTAATTACTAATAAAATCACAATCTCAGCAGCTACAAATTGTCCAATATTCATTTTCTGATTTAAAACTAAATAGCCGCCAATAAATAATAGTCCGGCTGTTATTATAATTTTAAAAATTATGAGTTGTATGTATTGTCTTTTTATAATTCCAAAATGACTTTCTCTATAGTTTAAATATTGACCAACAAGTTTGTCATTTTTTGAAAGAGCAAATTCGAAATTGTTTTTTTTACGAAAACTAAAATTATTTTTTCCTATTTCCTGTAGCCAACTCACCACTCTGTACTTGTATTTTGATTCTTTTAAGCTTGTAGAAAGTCCAGCATTATAGGAAAATTTGAATATTCCATAAAGTAATAACAGTAATAAGATTCCGAAGAATATAAAGAATGGATGATAAAGGGACAGCAATATTATACCAAAAGTGATTTGCAGCAAGGCAGTTGAAAAATCAATTAATAATTTTGAAGCTCCTTTTTGAATAGTTATAGTGTCAAAAAAACGATTGGCTAACTCTGGTAAATGCTGATTATAGAGTGCTTCATGTTTTATTTTTGGCAATCGATAACCAAACTCAAAGGAAGAACGGACAAATATTTTTTGTTGCAAATTTTCCATAATTCTGAGTTGCATCAATGATAGTAATCCAACTAAAGCAACCCCAACTATGACAATCATTACTAATACAATCCATGAAACACTAACTCTTCCGGATTGGATTAAATTAATAATGGCTTGAATTCCTAATGGCAATGACAAACTAATCAGTCCCGAAAAAATGGCATAAAAAAATACTTGAGAAATATCTTTTCTGTCAAGTTTAAGTAAATTAATCAAACGTTGTAAAGGTGAATGTATCATGCTCTATTTTAATGTGTTTTCAATTAAATGTAAATAAAAATTTGTGGGTGAATTATCTTCATCACTGTTGGTAATGGTTTTCAAATGAATTTTTAAAAAATGCTGATGTAGAGAACCTTCTACAATTGAGGAAGCTAAACTTTTTGAAAATGCATAATTTGGATTATAGGCTTCAATCATTTCAACTAAACGGTTAATTACTCTTTTATATATCAAGAAGAAGCCTTGTTTGTTTTCTTCATCAACTTCTTTATTATGAAGTGTTTTGCTAAATTCTGCTATAATAATCTTATTTAGAATCGCTTCATTAATATGCTCTGTTTTGCTGTCGTCCTCAACTTTTTCAGTGACTATAGAAATTGCTTTTTTTAGTTTTTCTAAAGGATTTTCAATGTTATTAGTTTCAAAAACTAACCGATATTCCATCCAACCCCAATACCAAGAGGAAAGATAAACGAGCAACTTGTGCTTGCTTTCAAAGTAACGATAAATAGAACTTTCATTAGAGCCAATTCGTTCTCCAAGTTTTTTGAAAGTAAAATTTTCAAAACCAATTTCATCCATTAAAAGAATACTTTCCTTAATGATTTTTTTACCAAGCGTTGATGTCTCAGGGTCTTTGACGTATGTTTTGTTATTGATTTTTATCTTTAATGATAAAAGTAAATTATCCATAGCTTTTCTTAATCATTTGTTGAAGGATGAAAATCATGTTTCCCTCTTTGTTTTAAATCAAAATTGTAAAGTAATGCGATATTAAAAAAATCGCGACCTGTTTCATCATTAATCTTATAATCATATTGATAAATATAACCCGTTTGAAGTGCTAAATTTTCTGAGAACTCATATCCGCCACCCATGAAAACTCTGTTTCTCTCAAAAAAAGGTTCTTTGTCAGTAAAGAAAATTTCATTCCACGCTGTTAGATAAAATGTTTTTGATTCGATTTTTTTTCCTTGTAACGGAATCACTGCTGATAATCTATATCTAAATCTATTTCTGTAATCATTTGAAGTAAATCTTTGTTCTGCTCGGTATCGATGTTCAAAAACAATATAATCAAAAGGGTTTTTTAAATTCACTTGAAACCAAGTTCGAATTTCATTATTTTGTATTGGTGATTCAAAATTCCCTCCTTCGCTGTAGGTGTTATAATCTCCAATGCCTGTTGTAACGGAAAAATTTGGCTTTATTTTATAGGTCAATCCAAATTTTAATTCATAATAATGAAACTCATCATAAAATGATAAACTTCTAATTTGACCTTCTGTAAATAAACTCCATTTTGGACTTGCTTTCATTGTTATATTAAGAATATTCCAAGAGCCTAAACCATTTTTGTTTTGAGAAAAAACCAAAGTGTTAGTACAAATAATGACTAGTAGAATAAGTAATTGTTTTAACCTCATATTTCATTAAAATAGTAAATTTATTTGCAAATATAATAGTAATACTATTATTAATGAAATTTTAACTTTTATTTACAACTTTTTATTTTATCCAAAATGAGTTTTATCATGTTTTTCCTTAAATTAGAGTCTTATTTTTGGATAAATATTTTAGTTATGAGCAAATATGTTACAGCATCCGAAGCGGTCAAAGTCGTAAAATCTAATGATAGAGTTTACGTTCAGGCAGCCGCGGCAACCCCAACCATTTTAACCAAAGCCTTAGCCGAACGAGCATCAGAACTTCGCAATGTTGAGGTTTGTCATTTGCATACCGAAGGCGAAGCTGCCTATGCCAATCCTGATTTATCAGAAAGTTTTCATGTAAATTCTTTTTTTATTGGTGGTAATGTTCGCCATACTTTAGCTGCAGGAAATGGTTCTTATACGCCAGTTTTTCTTAGCGAGTTGCCTTACTTATTTCGTAAAAATGTGTTGCCCATTGATGTGGTTTTTATTCATGTATCTCCTCCTGATAAACATGGTTATTGTTCACTGGGAGTTTCTATAGAAGCTACTGTTGCCGCTATTGAAAATGCCAAAATTGTGATTGCACAAGTCAATCTACAAATGCCAAGAACTTTTGGAGACGGAATTATTCATGTGTCCGAAATTGATTATTTGGTTGAGGTTGATGTGCCAATTTTTGCTCATGATGTAATCCCTTTCACTAAAGAGGAAGAAAAAATAGGAGGATTTATCGCCTCTTTGATAGAAGACAGAAGTACACTGCAAATGGGAATTGGTTCTATTCCTGATGCAGCATTAAGCAAATTAAAAAACCATAAAGACTTAGGAATACATTCTGAAATGTTTTCTGACGGTGTGATCGATTTGATTGAAAGCGATGTTATCAATTGCAATTATAAAGGCACATTACGCGGAAGAGTTTTGGCTACTTTTTTAATGGGTTCAAAACGTCTTTATGATTATGTAAATGACAATCCATTTATTGAAATGAAAGAATCTTCAATGGTTAATGACACAGCTCGAATTCGAAAAAACCCAAAGATGGTTGCTATTAATTCAGCTATTGAAGTGGATGTAACCGGGCAAGTTTGTGCCGATTCCATTGGAGCCAAAATGTACTCTGGTGTTGGCGGTCAAATGGATTTCATTCGCGGTGCCTCTTTAAGCGATGGCGGAAAAGCGATTATTGCCTTGCCTTCTATTACCAAAAGAGGAGAAAGTAGAATTGTTCCTTATTTAAAACAAGGCGCCGGAGTTGTATCAACACGGGCTCATGTGCAATACATTATTACCGAAAACGGCATAGCCAATTTATATGGTAAAACACTAAAACAACGGGTAACCGAAATGGTCAAAATTGCACATCCTACGCATCAGGAAAGTGTTGAAAGAGCGTATTTTGATATGTTGAGATAAAAAAAAGAAGCCCCGAGTTATCGGGGCTTTCTTTTTTAATAGGGTAGCCATCCTATTCATCGAGTGGTTACTGGTTTTCTCTTCTCAATTTTTAACGGCAATCACTTTAGCAGGGCTACACTCTTTGTTATTTACATAATTCTTTTCGGTAAATTTAGTGGTAGTGTAAAAGAACAGTTTGGCACAAACCAGTAGCAGTTGTCCCTCAGGAAGTACAGGACTGGTCCAAACGGTTTCGGTTAGGGTTTCTTCCTTTTTTTCTATTGGGAGCCTAGTGAACGCTTCAGTGTATTTAGTGTTATCTTCAAAGTTGGTCCCTAGAACATAAAGTAGCAGCTCGGCTTTTTCGGTGCCTTTGGCGAAACGCATAGCTGTTTTTGGGTTAAAGGCAGGAACCGTTACGACCACTTGGTTTTGGTCGTTTAACAAAGCAGCTATTTCGGGAGCAAAGTACTTGGTAAAGGGGGAGTAGGTGTTAAACTCAAAACCCGTTAGCAAATCCATAGTGCTGTTTACCGGCGTACGCATGCCTTTTGGCAAGGCAGTATTTAACTGTATTGCCTTGTATACTTGTCCGGCCAGACGGCTGTACATATAGTGATCCGTGTGATTTGCCAAAAATGAGGTCAGCCCTATACGCAGCCATTTTGCCCAGCTACTGCATTTTCGAAACTCAGACCCACTAATTATAGTATCGGTTGTCTGTTTAATGTCCTTACGTTTCTGTTGTATAATTTGTTTTTTTCTCACATCACGGAAAACTATGTTTCCAATAGCGCCACTAATCAATTTGTTTTTGTTTATTCTTGCCATGATTTCCTAATTTAGATTTATACATATCTATAATATTTCTGTACTAAATCTATAATAACTTTATAAAAAAAGCTATTTCTTATAGATTCGTTATAGACTTATTATAGACTCACTATAGAATTATCAAAAACGATGCCACAGCAAAATCTACTCGAAAGCAAAAGATTTTCCATAAAAAAAGCCTCTCATCTGAAAGGCTATATTGTATAGAAAATGAGCTGCTATAATAGCGAATGACTTGTCATTACTGCTGGTTTTTCAATTCCCATTAATTCTAAAATGGTAGGAGCAAGGTCGCCCAAAACGCCATCGTGTATGGTTTTAAGTTCTTTATCTACTAAAATTATCGGCACTGGGTTAGTGGTGTGTGCGGTATTCGGACTTCCATCCGGATTTATCATCGTTTCACAATTGCCATGGTCAGCTATGATAATCGTCGTATAATTATTTTCAAGGGCAGCTTCTACCACTTCTTTTACGCAGGCATCAACGGCTTCGCAAGCTTTAATTGCGGCAGCCATAACACCAGTGTGTCCCACCATATCGCCATTGGCAAAGTTGAGGCAAACAAAATCTACTTTACCTTCTTTAAGCTCTGGTACCAAGGCATCCTTTAATTCAAAAGCGCTCATTTCGGGTTGTAAATCGTAGGTTGCAACCTTTGGTGAGTTTCTTAATATTCGGGTTTCGCCATGAAAAGGCTGTTCTCTTCCGCCCGAGAAAAAGAAAGTAACGTGAGGATATTTCTCAGTTTCGGCAATACGAATTTGTGTTTTGTTATGTTTTTCTAATATTTCGCCAAGTGTTTCAGTGATGTTGTCTTTGTCATATATTACATGAACGTTTTGATAGGTATCATTATAATTAGTCATCGTAACATAATACAAATTCAATTTATGCATGTTGTGCTCGTGAAAATCTTTTTGCGAGAGTGCTTCGGTCAATTCACGTCCTCTATCAGTTCTAAAATTGAAGAAAATTACTACATCATCATTTTGTATAGTGGCAATTGGTTTGTCATCAATATCAACAGCGGTTAACGGAAGAATAAATTCATCGGTAACGGTATTGGCATAACTTTCGGCTATGCTTTCGACTAAATTTGAGCTGTGTTTTCCTATTCCATTTACCAATAAATCGTATGCAAGTTTGATGCGTTCCCAACGTTTATCTCTATCCATAGCATAATAACGACCAACTACAGTAGCTAATTTCACGGTAGAGTTTTGAATATAGTTTTCTAAATCCTGAATATATTTTTTCCCAGATTTTGGGTCTACATCGCGACCATCGGTGAATGCGTGAACAAATACTCTATCCAAACCAAAATCCTGTGAAGCATCAATTAAACTTCGAAGATGTGACGTGTGTGAATGCACACCACCATCAGAAACCAATCCTAAAAAGTGAACCGCTTTGTTATTACTTTTGGCATAATTAAAAGCATCAATCAAAGGCTGTTCTTGACTCATGGTTTTGTTTTTGACCGCCAGATTTATTTTTGCCAAATCCTGATAAACAATTCTTCCAGCACCAAGATTCATATGGCCAACCTCACTGTTTCCCATTTGACCTTCAGGCAGACCAACATTAAGTCCGTCAGTTCGTAATTGCGCGTTAGGATATTTTTGATATAAACTATTTATAAAAGGGACATTGGCATTGTCAATAGCAGAAACTTTTGGGTCAGGAGATTTTCCCCAACCGTCCAATATCATAAGAATTACTTTTTTGTTCATGGCAAATTATTTTAAACAAAGATAAAGCTAAAAGTTAAGTTTTAGAAATGTATTATTTCCTTTGGTTTTGTAAACGATTTGGAAAACTTAGAATTTTTCAACGAATTGTAATCTATAAAATAGCGAACGCTTATTGAAAGGGAATGACTCAAATTTTGATTGTCGATTGCATCTCTAAAATTGCTTTCAAATTGGTGACTGTATTCTCTACTAAATAAAGAAGATTTATTTCTATACAAAATAGAAATTTGACTTCCAGGCGCAAACCACCAGGAATAAGAAAAGTCTAAATTCCAAGTGTTTAAATTTGAGTTTTTGTTGTTATTATAAAGTAAATTATCGGTAAAAGTTCCGTCATCTTGTAGGGTCAAATAGTCATCATTAACAGCAAAAGACCAATAATGACGAACTGTTAAATTGAAATTCATATTACTATTTAGAGAATATTTCCCCTGCAAGGTGTTTGTATAGGTAATTCTGTTTCTTCTTGCAAAAATGGTATTGCCATCCTCATCAAAGTCAACCCAACCAATATTTTTGTTTTGCCTTGAAAATTTAAAACTATAAATCAAAGAGATATGATCATTAAAACGATATCTTGGACTTATTAAAACACCATAATTTATTCTGTCTTTTTCGTTTAAAAAAGTTATGGTTGGATTAAAATCTAATGCAAATTTTCTAAGGTAATTAGATGAAAAGTTAAATACACTCTCAATACTTTCGGGATAAATCACAAATTTTGAATCGTCAATAGAACGTGCTTCATAGAAATCATAAATTTTAAAGGGTCTAGATTTAAGCGCGAATCCAAAATAGTCATTTTTTATACTATAGGTAATTAGACTTATATCTATATTATTAGCTTGTGTTTTGCCAGAATTATTATCAATTTCAGAGGAAGCATTTAAACTCAATTTAAAAGTGTTGAACGTTTTGTTGGGTTTTAAAATTCGGTAACTTGCATTTCCATAAAAAGAATGATAATGTGTTAAAAAATTAATACCTAAATCATTGTTGTCGTAGTCTTTTGAAACATAGGTTCCGCCAACACCAAACCGATACTTACCTTTGGTTTTATTGAATTCGAAATAAGATTTGAAACCATTGGTATTATCAACATCATTAATTTGACTGAATTGAAAATTTCCTTGCGCTTGAAATGAATTTGTTCTTGTGTTTAAATCCCAAACTAAAGCAGAAACATTGGCATCTCTAAATTGTCCGTTACGAGTTACGTTTGTATTTACTAATGAAACAGATGAGTTTTTGTTAAAGCGTTGGTCAAGTACAAAAACATTATAATTGGTAACGGGTGCTAAAGTTTCTAATCTAGTCTGATTTGTATCTGTATTTTTGACCACAACACTAGTTTGTTCTGTGACTGCGTTTAATACACCTATTCCAAGACCACTTTTATTTCTGCCTGATATTTTTAAGGCATTTATTAATTTTATAGTGCTTGGGAATTTATCAATTGTTTCGTTATTGGCTAATTCCATTGATGGGCTTTCTCCAATCCTTCGGGTATAAAGCAAATCACCTTTGTTAAACAAGTCTGTTCCTTCAGTAAAAAAAGGCCTGTTTTCAGCAAATTGTTGCTCAAAAGCACTGAGGTTTAATTCGACATTGTCAAATTTGGTTTGCCCAAAATCAGGAATTAAAATAGCATCGAGTGTGTAGGCATCATTAATACCATACTTAATGTCTAATCCTCCTTTTAATTCACCGTATGTTTTTTGATTTTTACTTGCGTTTAAATAGTATGAAGAAAAAGGAATCAAAAATAATCTTGTTGGTGTTTTTATGTTTTCGATACCTTCTAGAATTCCCGCTTGATTACTTTCAGAACTTATATCGTTTTGTATTCTATTCCAAGTATATTGCTGATTATCGCGTCTAATTTCTCTGTAAAAATTCAATCCCCAAGTTTGTTTTTTTGCAGTCGAAAATCGAAGTGCAGCATAAGGAATTCTCATTTCAACAACCCAACCAAAATTGGTAATCTGCGTTTTACTTTCCCAAATAGCATTCCATGAAACATCTTCACCATTAGCTTCGGTATAAAAAACATCTATTTGAACTCCAGCCGCACTAACAAAAAACCTAAATTCTTGCTGCCCATCATTATAACCATTGAGTTGCACACCAAAATGATCAGCCGTTGCAAAATTATCTCTTTCGGTTAGTTCTTTAGAAATTGCATTTGGTTCTTCATCATATAAAGTTGCGGCAACAAAAATGGCTTCATTTGTGTAAATGACTTTTACGTCGGTTTTTTTTTCTGGTGGAATTGGCACACCGTTATAAGGTGCTACCATCACAAAATCGGTTGCGGTTTGAGCAAACTTCCATGCAGCTTCATCAAATTTACCATCGATTGTAATTTTTTCATCGGTAAATTGAGTTTGAAGTGTTTTTTTTTGACCCAATATTTTGCCTGTAAAAAGCAAAATTATGCAAATGAAATAGCATGAATATTTGGGCATTTGAGGTCTAGTTAGTCTAACAAAAGTAAATAATTAATTCATAATTACAACTTTTGAAATTAATAAAATCATTCAACGACAATGGTTTATATTCTTAAGTTTAGCTTAATAAAGCTTAAAATATTTTTATTTTTCAATATTTAGTTTATGTTTGTAATACCAAATCTAATTTTAAACCTAATATTATCAATGAATTATAAATCATTTTCTTTGTTTTTTGTTGTTTTGTTCATGTCTTTTACCAATCTCCCTAGCAAAACAAATTCTATAAAAACTAGTATTAAAACAGAAACTACTGCGGTTTCAAAAAATGTATCTGTTTATAATCAATTAGATGCTAATTCTTTTGTGCTTCCAAGTTTTGATTGTTTCAATTTAGCATTGGATGGATTTCATTTGTTAAAAGAAAAAGGTCTTGTTCAAAAAAATGTCTTAACACTAGTCGATTTTAGCTTGTCTTCAAACATGAAGCGTCTTTGGGTTATTGATTTAGATAGAAATATGATATTGTTCAATACTTTAGTAGCGCATGGAAGAAATACGGGTGAAGAGTTTGCTGCCCAATTTTCTAATCAGGCAGAATCATTCAAAAGCAGTATTGGATTTTATGCCACAGGTGAAATTTATGATGGCAAACATGGTTTGTCGTTGAAATTAGACGGACTTGAAAAAGGATTAAATGATAAAGCAAGAGAAAGAGCTGTTGTAGTTCATGGTGCTGACTATGTTTCTGAATCGTTTATAAAACAAAATAAGAGATTAGGTAGAAGTCAGGGTTGTCCTGCTATCCCTGTTGAAATGAATGCAAAAATTATCAATGTGATAAAAAATAAATCTTGTTTATTTATTTATCATCCTTCTGCAACGCACGAAATAATTTCAAGATTAACTGCTTAAATTTTATGCTTAGCAAATGTTTCACAACATTTTCATTACAAATGACTTACAATAGTAAATTCTTTTGGTTTAAATAAGTCGGTATTTTTTTTGAAAAAAACTTGCATCGAAAGAATGTTATTCTATATATTTGCATTCGCATTGCGGAAGTAGCTCAGTTGGTAGAGCTCCAGCCTTCCAAGCTGGTTGTCGCGAGTTCGAGCCTCGTCTTCCGCTCTAAAGCCTTAACGAAAGTTGAGGCTTTTTTATTTTCCTAAATATGCCAAATCTGTTTCAGGTTCTAATTCTTCAGGAATTTCATTTTGTTTAAACAATCGAGCAGTTAAGTTGCCTTTTAAAAGTATTTTTTCACCAACAACTTCCAGCCAACTTCCTTCTCGCAATCCTAAAACCGGAATAGTATTAAAAGCATGGAATTCTTTTATTCTGGTTTCCCGTGTTTCGCCCATATGCTTAATCTGCAAATCAGCATCAAGATAATGGGGATTTAAATTGAAAGGAATTAACCCCAAGGTTTTATAGCTCGGCGGATATATGATAGGCATATCATTTGTCGTTTGCATAGTCAATCCGGTGATATTGCTTCCGGCGCTTGAGCCAAGATAGGGCTTCCCGTTTTCGACAACTTTTGCTAAAACTTCCATCACATTATTTTGATATAATTGCTTTACCAATAAAAAAGTATTTCCACCGCCAGTGAAAATTCCCTGAGCGTTTTCAATAGCTTCAACTGGATTTTCAAATTCATGCAAACCTTTTACTTTTTTATTTATTTTGGCAAAAGCCAACCGAATGGTCAAAGTATAATCATCATGAGAAATTCCACCAGGACGAGCATAAGGAACAAACAATATTTCGGTACAATCCTGAAAGTGACTTTCTAAAGTTGGGAATAGGTATTCTAAATAGTTGCCGCCATGAATGGTTGACGTGCTGGCGATAATCATTTTTTTACTCACGTGAGTTATATTTTAAGTTTAACAAAAGATTATATACTTTTAGTAATCTATACAGCTATTTTTACATCGTAAAATTAGAATAATGAAGTTATTTAAAAGTATAATTATATTTTTATTTTTTGCTCAAGCTTTTGCTCAAACACCAACATTAACTTTAATAAAAGGAAAAATAACTTCCCAAATTAAAGAACTGAATGATGTTTACGTGGCTAATTTACGTTCTGAATCAACCACAACGACAGATAATAACGGAAACTTTTCAATGTTTGTAAAAGTGGGTGACACCTTGCAATTTTCGGGTTTGCAAGTAGTAATCAAAAAAGCAGTTATAACAGAAAATGATTTAGCCAAACAACTCTTTGTTGAAAATTTAGAGGCAAAAGTAAATGCTCTAGATGAAGTTGAAATCAAGCAGTATAAAGCTATCAACGCGGTTTCATTGGGCATATTGGAAAGACCTGCTAAAGTATACACACCAGCTGAAAGAAAATTGAGAACAGCCGAAGAACTGCATTGGTACAGTCCATTATTAATTCCGTTAGGAGGAATGCCAGTTGATGGATTGATAAATTCGATTAGTGGACGAACTGCGATGTTGAAAAAAGAACTGGTAATAGAAAAAAAAGAAAAGTTGTTGCAAAAAATCGAATATCTTTTCAAGCAAGATTATTTTTTAGAAAACTTAAAAATCCCAAAAGAATATCTAAGAGGATTTTGGTATTATGCTGTTGAAGATCCAAAATTGGTGAGTGCTTTGAATACAAAAAACAAGATAATGGCTCGTTTTATCTTCTCCGATTTAGCAACTAAATATTTGGATATTTTAAAAAACTAATAGCAATTTAAGTAACTTTGCAACTCATTTAGAAAAAAAACTATGTTTGGAATTGGTGGTGGTGAATTAATCTTTATTATTTTCATTGCGTTAATGCTTTTTGGTTCTGATAAGATCCCGGATATTGCAAGAACTATGGGAAAAGCGATGGCGCAATTAAAAAATGCTACAAACGAAATAAAAAGCGAAATCCAAAAAGGAGTTGAAGCCAATGGAATAGATACATCTATGAAAGAATTGACATCTTCTTTTACTGATGAGGTTGAAAAAGTAAAATCAAATTTAGATTCGAATATGCTGCCGGAAGTCACAAAGGCAAAAGAAGACATTGAGGATTTAACAGGACCAATAAAAAGACAACTATAGTGCTGGAAAAAATTATTCAGTTAGACAAGGAGCTTTTAATTTTCTTAAACGGATTAGGTTCGCCAACATTTGATAGTTTATGGCTTATCATTACTAAACAATTGTATTGGGCACCTTTATTTTTAGTTGTTTTTTACCTGATGCAAAAGAAACTTGGATGGAAAAAATTTGGTTATTATATTCTTTTTACTGCACTTTTAATAGTGGTTTGTGATCAGACTGCTAATCTTTTTAAACATAGTTTTGAGCGGTTACGACCTTGTAATGATTTAGAAATAAAAGGAATTATTCGCATTGTAAAATCAAGTCCATCGTTTAGCTTTTTCTCTGGCCATGCTACTAACTCTATGGCAACAACGGTTTTTACTTATATGATTCTAAAGAAATTTTACAAACATGCTTATTTGTTGTTTTTATTCCCTTTGATTTTTGCTTACAGTCGAATTTATCTTGGGTTGCATTTCCCTTCTGATATTTTAACAGGTTATGCTTTTGGAGTAACATTCGGATTTATTTGCTACAAACTGTATCGGAAGTACATTCTAAAAACTAGAGTACGCGTGAAACGGTCAAACCATCACGAATAGGAAGCATAACGGTTTCTACTCTTGGATCATCTTTCAAAAGCTGATTATATTCTAAAAGGATTTTAGTTGTGATATCGTTTGGTTTTACTTCTTCTAAAACTTTTCCACTCCACAAAACGTTGTCAGAAAGTATGATTCCGCCTTTGTTCATAATCGGAACAATCAAATGAAAATAATTAATGTAATTTTCTTTATCGGCATCGATAAAAACCAAATCGTATTTTTTAGTTAGCGTCGGAATGATATCTAAAGCATCTCCAAGATGTTGTGTTATTTGGGTTGCCCAAATGGTTTTGTCAAAATACTTTCTCTGAAAATCGAATAACTCTTCTTCGTTATCCAAAGTATCAATAGTTCCGTTTTCTGCTAAACCTTCTGCCAGGCAAAGTGTGGCATAACCGGTATAAGTTCCCACTTCAAGAATGTTTGTTGGATGAATAATTTTAGAAAGCATACTCAAAATTCTGCCTTGAAAATGCCCGCTTAACATTCGTGGTTGCAATATTTTTTGATGCGTTTCTTTATTCAATTGAACTAATAATTCAGGTTCGTCTTGCGAATGAAGGGTAACATAAGTATCTAATTCTTCAGAAAGGAAATGCATAGGTGTAAATTTCAAACATCAAAATTACAAATTCCAAAATTAGTATTTCAACTTTATGACTAACTTTGCGCTATGGAAATCGAAAAAAAGGACATCCGAAGTTTAACTAAAGAACAATTGCGTGATTTTTTTATGGCCAATGGAGACAAAGCATTTCGAGGTAATCAGGTTTATGAATGGCTTTGGAGTAAAGCTTTACATAATTTTGAAGACATGACCAATGTTTCAAAAGAAACGCGAGTCATGCTCGAAAATAACTTCGTGATAAATCATATTAAGGTTGACCAAATGCAACGCAGTGAAGACGGCACGGTGAAAAATGCAGTTCGTTTACACGACGGTTTAATTGTGGAAAGCGTTTTGATTCCGACAGAAACCAGAACTACAGCTTGTGTTTCGAGCCAGGTTGGTTGTAGTTTGGATTGTAATTTTTGCGCCACTGCACGTTTAAAAAGGATGCGAAATCTGGAGCCCGGAGAAATCTACGACCAAGTTGTTGCGATTGATAGAGAAAGTCGTCTGTATTACAACCGACCACTTTCGAATATTGTTTTTATGGGAATGGGAGAGCCTTTGATGAATTACAACAATGTTATGAAAGCGATTGATATGATTACCTCTGAAGAAGGTTTAGGAATGTCGCCAAAGCGGATTACGGTTTCCACTTCAGGAGTTTCAAAGATGATTAAAAAAATGGCGGACGATGATGTAAAATTTAAGTTGGCTGTTTCATTGCATTCTGCTATTGAAGAAACTAGAAATCACATCATGCCTTTTACCAAAAACTTTCAGTTACCTGAATTGAAAGAAGCTTTACAGTATTGGTATCAAAAAACAAAAAGCAAAATCACATACGAATACGTCGTTTGGAAAGGCATTAACGATGATAAAGCTTCGATAGATGCTTTGGTTAAATTCTGTAAATATGTCCCATGTAAAGTCAATTTGATTGAATACAACCCCATTGATGATGGAGAATTCCAACAAGCGTCAGATGAAGCCATTGAAAATTACATAAAAGCTTTAGCGAAAAATGACATTGTTGCCAAAGTGCGCCGAAGCCGAGGAAAAGATATTGATGCAGCCTGCGGACAATTAGCTAATAAATCATAAAAAAAGTCCCGATTTCTGTTTGAAGTCGGGACTTTCTCCTTTTATAAATAGCAATCTTAATTTCCAATAATAATATTATAACTGTTTCCGTTTACAGTAAATACGGCTAGGTTATCACAATCTCCATTTCCAAAATCAAGTGTAGCTGTAGTGGCATTTCTAATAATAGTAATGATGCCAGAAACAATTAGAGGTTTGTTTACTACTAAGCAACTCATTTTTACATTCAATGGCGTTGTAATAGTGCTAGTTTGGTTAGCGCCACTTGGTGTAGTAGTTACCCAATTCCCAGTAATTTTATAAATATTATCAGTCAAAATTTCAGTACCAAATCCTTCAATTATTTCTCTGACTCTAGTTCCAACTCTATGATAAATACCAACATTAGGAACCGTAGCAGTCATATCCATAGTCATTGTTACTTGTGGGTGTGGATTTGGATTAGAAGTAGTTGTTATCATAGTTCTGGTAAATATTTTGTCTCCGTTAAATGCAATACCATTGTGTATAAAATTGTCAAACGAATAAGTTATAGTGTGTGAAGTAGCTTCTGGTTGGTATACAAAGGTGATGATGATTCTTCCGCTAACTACATTCCCGCTGTTTAAAGTGCAACTTGTTCCAAAATCGATTGTTTTAGTTACAGTTTGCCCAATGGTTGGTGGTGTTCCAAATGCAGGAACTCTTGTAATAGTTGCACAGTTTGTAAGTTCTGATTGAGCTAAATCAGTAACTTTACCATTTGTTGAATTTGAATAAGTATTAGTTTCTTGTTCTTCAACAATGCTTGATACATCGTCGTTCATTGCATCAATTTTGGCACTTACTTTAGCATCTTCTGATGAAATAGCGTTACCATTGTCCTCTTTAGAGCAGCTAATAATTGTTAGCAAAAAGGAAAATACTAGTATTAATTTTGTTGTTTTCATAGTTCTATTTTTTATGGTTTGCTGTGTAAGAGTTGGGTTTTTACAAAAGGTTTAATCAAAAGTAAAAAAATTTCTTAAACGATTCCATTATTGTATATTTGAAAGCGATGAACATCACCTCACAAATAAAAAAACCGATTCAAATGGAAATGGAACTTTTTGAAAAAAAGTTCTATGAATCGATGACTTCTAAAATTGCGTTACTCAACAGGATTACTTATTACATCGTAAACAGAAAAGGAAAACAAATGCGACCAATGTTTGTTTTTTTAGTTGCCAAAATGCTTTCCGAAAAAAATGAAGTTAACGAAAGAACTTATCGTGGCGCTAGTGTAATTGAGTTGATTCACACAGCAACGTTGGTTCATGACGATGTGGTTGATGATAGCAACAGGCGTCGCGGATTTTTCTCTATTAATGCTTTGTGGAAAAATAAAATTGCAGTTTTAGTCGGCGATTATTTATTGTCAAAAGGATTACTACTTTCTATTGATAATGGCGATTTTGATTTACTCCGAATAATTTCGGTTGCAGTAAGAGAAATGAGTGAAGGAGAATTACTTCAAATTGAAAAAGCAAGGAGATTAGACATCGTCGAAGAAATATATTATGAAATCATCAGAAAAAAAACTGCTACTTTAATTGCGTCTTGTTGTGCTCTTGGTGCCAAATCAGTTTCTGAAGATGAGGCGAAAGTGGAAGCCATGCGCAAATTTGGAGAACTTATCGGAATGGCATTTCAAATCAAAGACGATTTATTTGATTATACCGATGACGCCATTGGGAAACCAACCGGAATTGATATCAAGGAACAAAAAATGACATTACCTTTAATTTACGCATTAAATAATTGTTTACCCAAAGAAAAAACTTGGTGCATCAATTCAATCAAGAATCACAACAAAGACAAAAAACGCGTTAAGGAAGTTATCCAATTTGTAAAAGATAAAAACGGTTTGCGTTATGCCGAAGAAAAAATGATAGCATTCCAGCAAGAAGCACTTCAGATTTTAGAGAAATTCCCCCAATCTGATTATAGAGATTCGCTCTCACTTATGGTAAATTACGTTATTGAAAGAAAAAAATAAAATATTTTCATTCGTTAAGACTTGATTTTAATGGGATTTTATTTTTTTTAAAATTATCATGCAACTATTTTACAACCATCCTCGTCTATGCTAATAGAACACTAACCAATAGTTTTGAAAGTAATCAATTTACATCAAGAAGAAAAAGAACTAATCGAATTGGCTGTCGACAATAATCGTCATGCGCAACATAAATTATATTCTAAATTTTCACCAAAAATGTTAAGTGTTTGCCGCCAATACATAAAAGATGTGCATCAAGCGGAAGATGTTATGATTACGGCTTTTATGAAAGTGTTTACTAATTTAAAAAATTTTGAACACAAAGGAAGCTTTGAAGGTTGGATAAGAAGAATCATGATTAATGAATGCATTTCTTTTATCAGAGTTCAGAAAAAAGTAAAGTTCATTGAAGACGAGAATTATGTCGAGGAAAGATATAATAATATAGAAAGCCAATTTTCGGTAGAAGATATTCAGTTTTTGATTGACAATTTACCCGATGGTTACAAAATGGTTTTCAATTTGTATTGCATTGAAGGATTCAAACATCAAGAAATTGCAGAAATGCTCGGAATTAATGAAGGCACTTCAAAATCTCAATTATCACACGCTCGAAGAATGTTGCAAGACAATATTAAAAAATTAAAAAATTACAATAATGGAACCTATTAAATTAGAAAATCAGATAAGAGAAAAGTTGAATTCGAGAGAAATTCAACCTTCAACTCAAGCTTGGGACAGATTAGATGCAATGCTTTCGGTTGCTGAAGAAAAAAAAACAAGACGACCTTTTGGATTTTTGTTTATTGCTGCAAGCATCACGGTTTTGATAGCTGTTGGTATGTTTTTCTTCACACAAAATAGTATAAAAATTCAGCCTAAAGATGATGTAGTTACTTCGGAACCTATCGATACGGTTCAAAAACCAGTAAACGAAATACAATCTCCAATCCTGGAAGAAAAACAAGAATTAGTTTCAACAGATAACCAAAATCCAAAATCACATATAACAAATAATAATCAACGAGTTTCAATCCAAAATCAAAAAACGCCAAACAATCAAAATCAATCCAACAATCCACTTATTAATCGTGAAAAAGAAATTGAATTTCAAAACAGTTCCGATGTGGCTTTGAAAGAGTTGCCAAGAGTTATTTCAACAACACCAAAAGAAGTTCAGAAAAAAACAACATATGTTGATGTTGATGAGCTACTGGCTTCGGCTGAAAATATAGGTAAATCAAAAAGCAAAGCAAAATCTGATAAAATTAACGTTGATCCCAACACTTTATTATCCCATGCTGACGGTGAAGTAGAAATGACTTTCCGTGAAAAAGCAATCAATAGATTAACAAAAAACTATATGGAACTTAAAGTGGCTTTGGCCAACAGAAATAACGAATAAAAACAATCATTAATCACATTTAAATCAAACATCATGAGAAATTTTACAATTTATTTAGCACTAGCGGCATGCCTATTTGCAGGGAAAGTAGTTGCGCAGGAAACCTTCGAATCAAAAGCAAGACAAATTGCAGACAAGATCGAAAAAATCACAAAAGATGAAAAAGAAGCATTGAAAATTGAAATAGAAGAAGTTAATAAACAATTCGAAAGCGGAACCATTACTAAAGCAGAAGCAGATGTTAAAAAGAAAAAATTAGCCGAAGCACGCGCACTTATAATCGAAAATAAAGTAGCAGTTTCTCACGAAGAACTAAAAGAGTTAGTACAGCAAAAAGTGAACGGAAAGATTTCAAGTTCAGAAAGCAATCCTAAGGAAAGGGATAGCATTGTACTAATTGGCAAGAAATATAAAATAACGTATAAAGTTACTGACAGTACTTATATTGATGTCAACGGAATTAGAAGAAAATACAACGAAAGAAAAAGACTCGGTGAAAGAAGAACTACTTCTCAATTTGTATTTGCAGCAGGTGTAAATAACTTAGTTACCAACGGAAGCGCTAATAATTCTGATTATAGATATTGGGGTTCCCATTTCTACGAATGGGGATTTACTTCAAACACCCGCCTTTTCAAAAATGACAATTTATTGCATTTAAAATACGGATTTTCAGTAATGTATAATAATCTTCGCCCAACAGGCAATAGATTATTCGTTGCAAACGGAAACCAGACCGATTTGGAAACAAGTTCTGTTAATCTTCATGATTCGCGTTTCAGAAATGTGTATTTAACAGCACCAGTGCATTTAGAATTTGATTTTACAAAAGCTAAAAAAAATGCCGAAGGCAAAACAATATTCAGAAGTCATGAAAGCATTCGATTCGGAATAGGCGGTTATGCAGGATTCAGAGTAAAATCAAAACAGATTTTAAAATACGAAGCAGACGGACATGACATTACCGTTAAGGAAAAAGGCGGATTTAATGCCAATGATTTTATTTACGGAGTAAGTACCTATCTTGGTTATCGCGCAACAAGTTTATATCTGAAATATGATTTAAATCCATTGTTTAAAGACAATGCCGTTAAGCAAAACAACATATCACTCGGTGTTCGTTTTGACTTGAATTAAAATAATTTGTTTAGGTTAGTTTATACTTCGAAAAGATGTTTCAGCAATGAAGCATCTTTTTTTATTTTACGTTCTAAATTATGTATTTTTACGCTCATTCATTTTTTTTGTTTTCTAAAAATCTAAAAATCTAAAAATCTAATTTTGATTACCCGCGAAACTATAGATAAAGTTTTTGAAACCGCACGAGTGGAAGAAGTCATAGGTGATTTCGTCCAGCTCAAACGTGCCGGCAGCAATTACAAAGGATTGAGTCCGTTTTCGGATGAACGTTCTCCTTCGTTCATGGTTTCTCCTGTGAAGCAAATTTGGAAAGATTTCAGTTCGGGAAAAGGCGGAAGTGTGGTCACTTTCCTTATGGAACATGAACATTTTACTTATCCCGAAGCCATTCGTTTTTTGGCAAATAAATACAATATCGAAATTGAAGAAACCGAAACGTCTCAAGAAGATAAAATAGAAGCCAACGAAAAAGAAAGCATGTATTTGGTTTCGGAATTTGCGAAAACGTATTTTCACGACACGCTTTTAAATTCCGAAGAAGGAAAAGCAATTGGTTTGTCGTATTTCAAAGAAAGAGGTTTCACCAATGAAACCATTGCCAAATTTGGTTTAGGTTATTCTCCAGAAACTTGGGATGCTTTTACTAAACAAGCATTGTCGAAAGGATATCAATTAGAATTTCTTAAAAAAGTTGGTTTGACCATTGCAAGAGAAGACGGAAAACATTTTGACCGTTTCAAAGGAAGAGTAATGTTCCCGATTCAGAGTTTGTCAGGACGAAATTTAGGTTTTGGCGGACGGATTTTAAACAATGATAAAAAGGCTGCTAAATACCTGAATTCACCCGAGAGTGATATTTACCATAAAAGTAAAGTCCTTTACGGAATTTTCCACGCCAAACAAGCGATTGCCAAACAAAATAATTGCTATTTAGTAGAAGGGTATACCGATGTAATCCAGTTGCATCAGGCCGGAATTGAAAATGTGGTAGCTTCATCCGGAACGGCTTTAACGCCAGACCAAATTCGATTAATCAACCGATTGACCAAAAATATCACCGTTCTTTTCGATGGAGATGCTGCAGGACTTCGCGCTTCTGTTCGTGGAATTGATTTGATTCTCGAAGAAGGAATGAATGTAAAAGTTTGCACGTTCCCTGATGGTGATGATCCGGATAGTTTTGCCAGAAAGAATTCGTATGAAGATTTAGTTTTGTATTTAGAAAACAACGCTAAAGATTTTATCCAATTCAAAGCATCACTTTTGATGGATGAAGCCAATAATGATCCAATCAAAAAAGCCGATTTGATTCGAGATATGGTTGTAAGTATTTCTAAAATTCCGGATAGAATTAAACGGGAAATCTATATTCAGGAAACAGCTCGTATTATGGATATTTCTGAGCAAGTGTTATTGAATACGTTAGCTCAATTAGTTCAGAAAGACATATCGGAAGCTGGAAAAAAACTTAAACAAGAACAAAAGGCATTTGAAGTTGTTAAAAACGAGCCGCTTTTTCAGCAGGAAAAAGTCAATATTGTTTACGAATTGGAACGTAAGATTATTGAAATGTTATTGCTTTATGGTTCTCAGGAAGCCGACTTTGATGATTTTATTTTGAAGGCCAATGAAGACGGCGAAATGATTGAAGAAAAAGAAACCAATACTGTTAAAGTTCATCAACGAATTTATTTGAGTTTGCAAGAAGACGAAGTAGAATTAGCCAATCCTTTATTTAAAGAAATCTATAATGATTTAATAGCATATTATAATCAAAACGAGCATTTCAATATAGAACAGTATTTAATGCAATTGTCTATTGAACACTCACAAATGGTTACGGACATTTTGATGTTAGAAGAAAAAGAGTTGCTTCACAATTGGGAAACCAAGCATATTTATGTGAAAACTAAAATTCAAAATGTATCACAATATGTTTCAGAAACTATTGTTTCTCTTCGCGAATTTCTTATCAATAAATTGATTATGGATTTGATGAACAATTACAGCAGTGAAGAAGAAAATGATTTAGAAGAACTAAAATCAACCATCAACGATTATAACAAACTAAAAGTTAATCTGACTAACAAAATAGGAAGAATACGCTCAACTTATCTATAAAAAAACCTCGCGTTTGCGAGGTTCAATTTTAAACGATTTCTAAGGTTTTTGCTTTGTTAACAAGGTCAACCAGATTCGTTACATTAAGTTTCGTTAGTAAACGAAGTTTGTAAGTACTAATAGTTTTTTCGTTTAAAGCTAAAATTTTAGCGATCTCATTGTTTTTTTTACCATCGCTTAAAAAACGAAGCACTTCGATTTCTCGATTAGAAAGTTTGCGATACAAACGTTCCGATTTGTTTTGTTTAGCAATCAATGCTAAACTTTTCTTGATTTCATCATTTAGAATAATTTGCCCCTGACTTACTTTGACAATGGCAATTCCTAAATTTTCAAGCTTTGATGTCTTGTGAACATAACCCGCACAACCAGCCTTTATAGCATTTGGAGCATAAATATGTTCTGACAAACTACTAAAAACAATAACTTTTGTTTTTGGAAAATTTTTAATGATTGACTTGACTTCATAAATACTCTTTAATCCTTCAAGCTCTAAATCGATGATTAAGACGTCAATTTCTTTGTTTCTTAATGCATCCGGAACCATAAAAAAGTTACCTACATTTGAAACGACATTTATTTCAGGATGATCCTTAAAATAAGCCTTCATTCCAAAGTGTACTACTGGAAAGTTATCCGCTACACATAAATTTATCATAATTGTGGTATTTGATAAAAGTTAATAAAACTACCCGTAAAGGTAAGAAAACATATTCTAAAAATGTTAAAATATTTAACTATTTTTATATTCTAAAGGGATTAAACATACAGGAATTGGCTTCATTTTATGTTGATTTATTGTATTCAACTTTTTGTAAATTTCAAAGACTTCTTTTTCTCTTTTAGTGAAATTTTCATTTTTTCCATTACTTTCAGCTTCAAGCATTGCCCATTCTAATTCGTCATAACTTGCACCAATTTGCTCTTCATCAGTTCTTGAATCTCCAAATAATCCATCTGATGGCGCAGCATTTTGAATAGATTTTGGGATTTTTAAATAGTCACCCAAAGCATAAACATCACTTTTCATTAAATCTGCAATCGGACTCAAATCAACACCGCCATCACCATATTTGGTATAAAAACCAACACCAAAATCTTCTACTTTGTTTCCAGTTCCAGCGACCAGCAAACCATGAATTCCAGCAAGATAATATAATGTTGTCATTCGCAATCTTGCTCTGGTATTGGCTAAAGACAAATTTAGCTTTGTTTCATTTTCTGTGCTTGGCACTTCCTTTTTAAACGTTTCAAAAACTAATGTCAAATCCGTTTCAACATTTTTCACATTCGGAAATCGCTTTTTTAATTGCTCTATATGTTCCCTTCCTCGACTCACATGGGTTCTGTTCTGATGAATTGGCATTTCAACACATAAGGTGGTTAAACCCGTTTGAGCACAAAGTGAAGAAGTCACAGCAGAGTCAACTCCGCCTGAAATTCCAACAATAAAACCATTCACATTCGCATTTGTTGCATAATCCTTCAACCATGTAACAATAAAGGTGGTGATTTCCCCTACCTTAATAGTACTTTTTTTTGCCATTTGTTATGAATTTTTTTAGAAACTGAACTGTATATTTGCAAATGTAAAAAATCAGAAGTTTTTAATCGATTTAATATCATTAATTTTATAATGAAAAAATATTTAGTTCTATTAGCCTTTTTAGTTGGTTTAGCCTCTTGTGATAAAAAATCTAAAGTAGAAAAAGCAATAGAGGAAACTCCCCCAGTTACACTTAAGATTTATCGTTTTGACAAAGCATTTTTTGAAACACCACCAAATGAGTTGCAAAATCTAAAAGCCGAATATCCTTTTTTCTTCCCAGAAGGAACCCCTGATAAAATTTGGACTGACAAAATGCAAAACCCGCAATGGAGGGAATTATATCAAGAAGTGGAAAAGAAATATTCCAATTTTGGAGAGCAAACCTCAGGAATTGAGGATTTGTTTAAACATATAAAGTATTTTTTTCCAAACGCAGTAATGCCAAAAGTGTACACGGTTATTGCGGATATGGATTACAACAACAAGGCTATTTATGCCAATGATAAACTTGTAATTTCGTTGGAGTTATATCTTGGAGCCAATCATAAATTTTATGAGTTTCCTAAATATTTAGAGCAAAATTTTGAAGAAAGACAAATGCTACCAGATATCGTTACGAGCTTTTCGTTAGGTAAAATTCCTCCACCAACAGAAAAAATATTGCTTGGAGAAATGATATATTATGGAAAACAGTTGTATTTAAAAGATCAGTTACTACCTAATTATATTGATGCCGAAAAAATTGGTTATTTGCCTGAACAAATTTCATGGTGCCAAGAAAACGAGAGTTATATTTGGCGTTATTTTATTGAAAAGGAATTACTATATAGCTCAGATTCCAAATTACCCGGACGTTTTATAAATTTGGCGCCGTTTTCTAAGTTTTATTTGGAGATAGATAACGAATCTCCGGGAAGAGTTGGGCAATGGATTGGATGGCAAATTGTTCGTTCGTTTATGCAAAATAATGACGTTAGTATGCAAGAAATGCTAAAAATGAATGCCAAAGAAATATTTGAAAAATCCAAATACAAACCAAAAAAGTCAGATGAGTAAAAGCATAACCTCCGAAATAAAAATCATAGTTGAATTAGATGAAAACCGTGTTCCAGAAAAATTAACTTGGTCAGCACAAGATGGTGGCGTTGAACAACAAGAGGCAAAAGCAATGATGCTTTCTGTTTGGGATAGCAAAGTACAAGAAACACTTCGTATAGATTTATGGACAAAAAACATGCCTGTTGATGAAATGAAATTGTTTTTCCATCAAACATTAGTTGCTATGGCTGATACTTTTCAACGAGCTACTCAAGATGAAAAAATGGCGGATACCATGAAAGATTTCTGTGATTATTTTGCCGAAAAAATGGAGTTAAAGAAATAGAAATTAAAATTGATTGAGGTCTTTAAATACTTCTGTATTTACATCGTCAATATATTCTAAAACAGCTTCTCTTCCGGTAGTTTCTGTAGCTGAAGTCACAAAATGTTGCGGCATTTCTTCCCAGTTGTTTGCCAGAAGTGCTTTTCGATAGGCGGCGATGTTCGATTCAATTTTGCCCTTACTTATTTTATCTGCTTTAGTAAATATAATGCAGAAAGGGATTTCAATTTCACCCAAATAAGTAATGAACTCTAAATCGATTTTCTGTGCCTCTAACCGAATATCTATTAGTACAAAAGCACAAACCAACTGTTCTCTTTTTTCAAAATAATCAGTGATAAACTCTTGAAAAACTTCTTTTGTCCTTTTGGAAACACGTGCGTAACCATAACCAGGTAAATCTACTAAAAACCAATTCGAATTGATTTTAAAATGATTAATCAACTGTGTTTTCCCGGGTTTCCCAGATGTTTTAGCCAAATTTTTATGATTGGTCAACATGTTGATTAAAGAAGATTTCCCAACATTGGAGCGACCAATAAAAGCATATTCAGGTAAACGTTCCAACGGACATTTACTTACATCTGAATTACTGATAATAAATTCGGCGGTATTGATTTTCATGTTATAAATGAACTTCTTTTAACCATTCGTCAAGCAAACGGTTGAATTCGTCAGGATGTTCCATCATTGCTGCATGTCCACATTTGTCAATCCAATATAATGAAGAATTTGGCATTAATTTATGAAATTCATTTGCTACTTCTGGTGGTGTTACTTGATCATTTTTACCCCAAATTATACAGGTTTTAACATGCATCTTTGGTAAATCTTTGGCCATATTATGACGAATGGCACTTTTGGCAATGGTCAATGTTTTAATAACTTTAATTCTATCATTTACAACAGAAAAAACTTCGTCAACCATTTCTTTTGAAGCTACTTTTGGATCATAAAAAACAGCTTCTGCTTTTTTCTTAATGTACTCATAATCGCCACGTTTAGGGTAACTATCACCCATGGCACTTTCGTAAAGACCAGAACTTCCAGTAATTACTAGTCCGGCAACTTTTTCAGGATAAACTTTAGCATGATACAATGCAATATGTCCACCAAGAGAATTTCCCAAAAGAATTACACGGTCAAAACCTTTAAAATTGATAAAGTCTTTTACATATTTTGCAAAAGCTTTTACATTGGTCTTTAAAATGTTTTGGGTATAAAGTGGCAACTCTGGAATAACTACCTTATAGCCTTTAGATGAGAAATAGTTGGCAACTCCATTAAAGTTACTTAACCCACCCATCAATCCGTGTAAAACGACTATTGGTGTGCCCTCACCAGCTTCAAAATAGGAATATCTACCCTCTTTTTTAAATTTTCCTTCCATGTGACTTCTTTGAGTTTTGCCTCGGGAACAAATATATGATTTTATAGATTAAAACCCATTTATATAAGGATTATTTACTGCTAAAATTGATAATCTCATCAGCATTCAATTAGAAACTAATAAAGTAGTATTTATCAACAATCACAAAAATATTTCAAGCTAAAACACTAAAACCAAATCATACTAAAAATAAATTTTTTATCCCTCATTTTCTTTCTGCGAAACGCACCCCGTATTTTTTATGTTTTAGCCAATAGGTTTCTAAATTTTTTCATCAAAAATGGAATGAAGTGGTAAAACTTATTAACAAAGTGGTATTTTGTGGTAAATTGTGGTAATTATTTTTATATTTTTGCTCGTAACGAAACCAAAATAAATTGAACACCATAATCGGAACATACGAATGCAAGGTTGATGCCAAAGGGAGATTGATGATTCCTTCGGCGTTAAAGAAGCAATTGTCTAATTCTCTGCAAGATGGCTTTGTCTTGAAGCGTTCGGTTTTTCAGCCTTGTTTAGAGTTATATCCTATGACTGAGTGGAATTTGATGATGCAAAAAATCAACAAATTAAACCGCTTTGTTAAGAAAAACAACGACTTTATTCGTCGGTTTACAGCGGGCGTAAAAGTGGTAGAAGTTGATGATTTAGGAAGGTTGTTAGTTCCAAAAGACTTGGTGGCGTTTAGTAAGATTTCAAAAGATATCGTCTTGTCTTCTGCGGTTAATATTGTAGAGATTTGGGATAAAGATTTATACGAAAAGTCAATTGCTGGTGATGATATTGATTTTGCTGATTTAGCCGAAGATGTAATGGGAAATACTAATGACGATGACAATGGAGTATCATAATCCGGTTTTATTAAAAGAAACTGTTGACGGACTAAACATCAAACTTAATGGTGTTTATGTAGATGTAACTTTTGGTGGCGGTGGACATTCCAAAGAAATTTTAAGCCGGTTAGGCCCAAACGGTAAACTATTTGGGTTTGACCAAGATGAAGATGCTTTTGCCAATGCTTTGCCAGATGAAAGGTTTACGTTAATACCTGAAAATTTTAGATACATCAAACGGTTTTTGAGATTTCACGGTGTAAAAAGTGTTGATGGAATTTTAGCAGATTTAGGAGTTTCTTCACATCAGTTTGATGTTCCGGAAAGAGGTTTTTCTACTCGTTTTGATGCTGATTTGGATATGAGGATGAGTAAAAAAAATGATTTGAATGCTTTCAAAGTAGTTAATGAATATGATGAAGCCAATTTAAAAAGAGTGTTTTTGGATTACGGAGAATTAAAAGTAGCTCCAGCTTTAGCCAGAACAATTGTCGAAGCAAGAGAAAAGAAAGCAATCGGGACAACAGATGAATTGAAAATTGTTTTGTCAAGATTTTTGCCCGAACAATTTAAAAATAAAATCCTGGCTCAAATCTATCAGGCAATACGAATTGAAGTAAATCAGGAAATGGATGTTTTGAAAGAATTTTTAGAACAATCGCTTGAAATATTGAAACCAGAGGGAAGATTAAGTGTGATTTCCTACCATTCATTAGAAGACAGATTGGTAAAACGATTTATAAAAAACGGCATGTTTGAAGGTGAGCCAGAACGTGACTTTTTTGGAAATTTTTCAGTTCCGTTTAAAAGCATAGAAAAATTAATCGTACCAAGTGAAGCAGAAATAAAAGTGAATAACCGAGCAAGAAGCGCAAAACTTAGAATAGCTGAAAAAAAATAAAGCATGAAAAATGGAGTTTATAGCATATTAAAAGCTCGGTTTTTAGTCAATGAAGACGCTACAAGAAACTGGCGTTTTATAGTTTTTCTGTTTCTGTTAGCGCTTTTGATGATTGCCAATACACACCGATTTGAACAAAAATGTTTTCGCATCACAGAACTCACAAATGAAGTAAAAGAATTACGATCAGAGTTTGTAGATAAGCGTTCAGAATTAATGAAATTAAAAATGGAATCGACAGTTTCTGAAGAAATGGAAAAAAGAAAAATTTTCCCATCTTCAGTTCCGCCACAAAAAATAAAAGTTAAAAAACCAACAGAAAAAAGTTTCTTTCAAAGACTATGGCAGTAGAAGATAAACATATCTCTTACCGAATTTATTTAGTTGCGTTCAGCATCTTCATAATGGCTGTATTAATCACTTTTAATTTGACCAAAATTCAATGGTCTCAAGGTGATTACTACCGAAAATTAGCAAAAGAAAGAACGGTAAGAAACTTTGTCATACCAGCCAATAAAGGGAATATCTATTCTTCCGACGGAAGTTTGTTAGCTACATCAATCCCAAATTACAATATCCGTTTTGATGCTATGGCACCAAAAGGAATAGCTTTCGAGAAAAACGTACTGCCTCTAGCTGATTCATTGGCAAAAATGCTGGGCAAACCAAGTTCTTTTTACCACACACAATTGAGAATGGCCCGCGCTAACAAGAACAGATATTTATTAATCGCCCGTGATTTAAGCTATACCGAATACATAAAAATTAAAGGTTTTCCACTTTTCAATTTAGGTGCTAACAAAGGCGGAATGATTACTGAGCAGGAAACCGTTCGTGAACATCCCATTGGAAAAATTGCCGAAAGAACTATTGGTTATGACCGAATAGACGAAAATGGAATCCGAATCGGTAAAGGAATTGAATGGTCTTTCAGAAAATATTTAAACGGAAAAGACGGTAAAGTCTTAAAGCAAAAAATTGCCAAAGGGCAATGGAAACCTATTCGCGATGTGAATGAAATTGATCCGCAAGATGGATATGACGTGATTTCTACTATCGATGTTTATATCCAGGATATTGCACACCATGCCTTGATGAAACAGTTGAAAGAGTTTAAAGCCGAACACGGTTGTGTTGTAGTTATGGAAACCAAAACCGGAAAAATAAAGGCCATTTCTAATTTAGGAAAACTTAAAGAAACCGATTCAACTTATTTCGAAACTACAAATTATGCTATAGCCGAATCTCACGAACCTGGTTCAACATTCAAATTGGTTGATATGATAGCATTGCTTGATGATCATAAAATAGACACGAGTAAAGTTTATGATAGCAAAGGTGGAATTATTGATTACAGAGGAAACAAAGTTCGCGACTCACACGAAGGCGGTTATGGTAAAATATCTTTAGCACGAGGTTTTGAAGTTTCTTCGAATACCATAATGGTTCAGGCGGTTTATGAAAATTACAGAAACAATCCACAACAGTTTGTAGATAGAATTGACCGAATGGGTTTGAACAAACCATTAGGATTGCCATTTCAGGGAGAAGGCAAACCCTATATCCCGCAAACAACAGACAAACACTGGAGCGCCATTTCGTTACCATGGATGGCTTTTGGTTATGGTGTTTCAGTAACTCCATTACAAACATTGACCTTGTATAATGCTGTTGCCAATAATGGCGAAATGGTTAAACCACAATTTGTTTCAGAAATAAAAGAATGGAATAAAATCATCAAAACATACAACAAAAAAGTCATCAATCCGAAGATTTGTTCAGACGAAACTATTGCCAAACTAAAAGCCGTAATGCAAAATGTGGTAAAAAAAGGAACAGGTTCAAAGTTGTATTCCAAAGATTTCTCAATGGCAGGTAAAACAGGAACGGCACAGGCTAATTATGGAAAAAACGGAGGAAATGACAAACATTATATCTCTTCTTTTGTTGGTTACTTTCCAGCAGAAAACCCAAAATATTCCTGCATAGTTGTAGTTCACAAACCCAATACTTCCGGAAATAATTATTATGGTGCCGATGTTGCCGGACCGGTTTTTAAACGAATTGCGCAAAAGATTTTTACAGATTCGCCATCAACAAACGAAATCAAAAATCTGAATAAAAAAATCAGCAAACAGGAAGTAGCTTATGATGATTATAAAATCAAATCTAATTCTGGGATTAAAGTTATTCCAAATTTAAAAGGAATGAGCGGAATGGATGCTGTGGCTCTTTTGGAAAATTTAAAACTTAAAGTTAAAGTCATTGGCATCGGGAAAGTAAAAAAACAATCGATTCCGGCTGGAGAATCATTAGATAAAACCAAAACAATCATACTCGAATTATCGTGATTATTTTAAAAGACATATTATATAAAGTGGCCATCGAAGCTGTAAAAGGTTCGACAGAAATGTGCATTAACAAAATTGAATTCGACTCAAGAAAAGTTGTAGAAAATGATGTTTTTGTAGCCATTCGCGGAACGGTTTCAAACGGGCATAATTTTATTGAAACCGCCATAAATCTTGGTGCAATAGTTATTGTTTGCGATACATTTCCAGATGTTATTGTTACTGGAGTTACTTATATTCAGGTGAAAGATACCAATTCAGCCTTGGCATTTTTAGCAGCAAATTATTATGGTAATCCATCACAAAATTTAAAATTAATTGGCATCACTGGAACCAATGGTAAAACTACCATAGCATCTTTATTATACCAATTATTCCAAAAAGCAGGCTATAAAGTTGGCTTGTTATCAACCGTAAAAATCATGGTTGATGATAAAGAATACAAAGCAACACACACTACACCAGATTCGTTAACAATCAATTATTATTTGGCAGAAATGAGTGAAATGGGTGTTGAATATTGCTTTATGGAAGTAAGCTCTCACGGAATTCATCAAAAACGTACCGAAGCCTTACATTTTGAAGGTGGCGTTTTCACGAATTTGTCTCACGATCATTTAGATTATCATCCAACATTTGCGGATTATCGGGATGTGAAAAAATCATTTTTTGACCATTTGCCAAAATCAGCTTTTGCATTGACCAACATCGATGACAAAAACGGTTTAGTAATGATTCAGAATACGGCTGCAAGAAAACTGACGTATGCTTTGAAATCTTATGCCGATTATAAAGCGCAAATTCTGGAAAACCAATTATCAGGATTGTTGTTGAAGATTAATGATAGTGAAGTCTGGGTTCGATTGATAGGAACTTTTAACGCCTATAATTTATTAGCAATTTATGGAACTGCAATCGAATTAGGATTAGACAAATTAGAAGCACTTCGATTATTATCTGAATTGGAAAGTGTTTCCGGGCGTTTTCAATTTATTGTTTCCAACTTTCAAATTACAGCAATTGTTGATTATGCACATACGCCTGATGCATTAGAAAATGTCTTGAAAACCATCAATGATATTCGTTCTAATAACGAACAATTGATAACGGTTGTAGGTTGTGGTGGTGATAGAGACAAAACGAAAAGACCAATCATGGCAAATATTGCTTCAACTATGAGCAATAAAGTAATCATCACGTCTGACAATCCAAGAACCGAAGATCCAATTGACATTATTGCCGATATGGAAGAAGGTGTGCAACCCCAAAATCAAAGAAAAACATTGTCAATTGTTGATAGAAAACAAGCTATTAAAACCGCTTGTCAGTTAGCAGGCCCAAATGATATTATTCTTATTGCCGGAAAAGGACATGAAACGTATCAGGAAATAAACGGAGTGCGTCATGATTTTGATGACATGAAAATTGTACAAGAACTATTAGAACAACTAAACAAATAACCAAATTAACACATAACCAGATATGTTATATTATTTATTTGAATACCTCGACAAAACAATGGATATTCCCGGAGCAGGAGTTTTCCAGTATATTACTTTCCGTTCAGCTTTAGCATTGATACTTTCGCTAATGATTTCAACTATTTACGGAAAAAAAATCATCACTTTTTTGAGAAATCAACAAGTTGGTGAAACCGTTAGAGAACTTGGTCTTGAAGGTCAAACACAAAAAGCAGGAACGCCAACAATGGGTGGATTAATCATAATCATTGCAACGCTAATTCCGGTTTTACTGTTAACCAAATTAAATAACATCTACATCATCCTTTTAGTTGTAACCACACTTTGGATGGGAACAATTGGTTTTATTGACGATTATATTAAAATTTTCAAAAAAGACAAACAAGGTTTAAAAGGAATTTTCAAAGTAATTGGGCAAGTTGGATTGGGATTAATTGTTGGTTCGGTATTGTATTTCAATCCGAGTGTTACCGTTAGAGAAAGAGCTACTACACCAATAAATTTTAATCAAACTGAAACAATTGTTTCGAAGACACCATCTGAAATAAAATCTACAGTAACTACAATTCCATTTACAAAAAACAATGAATTGGATTATGCCAAAATCATCGAATGGACGGGTGAAGGTTATGAAAACTGGGCTTGGTTAGTTTTTATTCCGATTGTAATTTTTATTATAACTGCCGTTTCAAACGGAGCAAATCTAACCGATGGAATTGATGGTTTAGCCGCCGGAACTTCAGCTATTTCAGTACTTGCACTCGGGATTTTTACATTCGTTTCAGGGAACGTTATTCTTTCCAGCTATTTGAACATTATGTACATTCCAAATTCGGGTGAAATGACTGTTTTTATAGCTGCTTTCGTTGGAGCCTTAATCGGATTTCTTTGGTATAATTCCTATCCGGCATCAGTATTTATGGGCGATACAGGAAGTCTGACTATTGGTGGAATCATAGCGGTTTTAGCAATTTCTGTTCGAAAAGAAATGTTATTACCTGTGTTGTGCGCCATCTTCTTTGCCGAAAATTTATCAGTGATTTTACAAGTTTCTTATTTCAAATACACCAAAAAACGTTTCGGAGAAGGAAGACGAATTTTCCTCATGTCGCCATTGCATCATCATTATCAAAAGAAAGGATATCACGAAAGTAAAATTGTAACCCGTTTTTGGATTGTAGCCATTTTGTTGGCTATAGTTTCTATTGTGACATTAAAATTGAGATAATGCAACGATTAGTAGTACTTGGCGGTGGAGAAAGTGGTGTTGGAACTGCTATTTTAGGAAAGAAACAAGGCTATGATGTTTTTGTTTCTGACTTTGGAAGAATTAAAGACAATTATAGAGAAGTTCTTAAAAAATATGAGATTAAATGGGAAGACGAAACCCATACGGAAAGCCTGATTTTATATGCCGATGTGGTAATGAAAAGCCCAGGCATTCCAGAAAAAGCCCCAATAGTAAAAAAGCTTTTGGAAAAAGGAATTCCAGTGATTTCTGAAATTGAATTTGCAATTCAGTTTACCAATGCAAAAACCATTGGAATCACAGGTAGTAATGGTAAAACAACAACGACAATGTTGACCTATCATTTGCTAAAAGAAGGCGGGTTAAATGTTGGACTTGGCGGAAATATTGGTAAGAGTTTTGCTTGGCAAGTAGCCGAAGAGAATTACGATTGCTATGTGCTGGAATTGAGCAGTTTTCAGTTAGACGGAAACATTAATTATAGACCAGACATAGCCATAATAACGAATATAAGTCCGGATCATTTGGACCGATACGATTATAAATATGAAAACTATATCGCATCAAAATTCAGAATAACAATGAACCAAACAGAGAACGATTATCTCATTTATGACGCAGATGACGAGGCAATCACAGAATGGTTCAAAAAAAATAAAACTAACGCCCAATTAATTCCATTTTCATTAACAAAAACATTTGAAAACGGAGCTTTTATAAAAAACGATACTATGGACATCATCATCAACAACGAAGAATTTGAAATGAAAACCGGAGAGGTTTCTCTGGAAGGAAAACACAACATGAAAAACGCTATGGCAGCAACTTCTGTAGCACAGCTGATGAAAATCAGAAAGGAAACTATTCGTGAGAGTTTATCCAATTTTCAAGGTGTAGAACATCGTTTAGAAAAAGTACTCAAAATTCAAAATGTACAGTACATAAACGATAGCAAAGCAACCAATGTGAATGCTACTTTCTTTGCGCTAGATAGTATGACTGTCCCAACAGTATGGATAGTTGGTGGTGTTGACAAAGGAAATGATTACGCAGAATTGATGTCTTTAGTAAGAGAAAAGGTGAAAGCAATCATTTGCCTTGGCGTTGATAACAAAAAAATAATTGATGCTTTTGGAAATGTTGTAGATATGATGGTTGAAGTTGACAACATGAGAGATGCAGTAATAACAGCAAAACATCTTGCAGAAAAAGGCGATGCTGTTTTATTGTCTCCGGCTTGCGCGAGTTTCGATTTATTTCAAAATTACGAAGACAGAGGAAATCAATTTAAAGCAGCGGTGAAGAATTTATAAAATTTAGGATTTAGGAAGTATCTAAATCCCAATTCCTAAATCCCAATTCCTAAATCAAAATGAAAGAACTAGTAAACAGTTTAAAAGGAGATAAAGTCATCTGGGCATTCGTTGCCTTGTTGGCGCTGTTTTCGTTTATGCCTGTTTTTAGTGCGAGTAGTAATCTAGCCTATATGCGCCATGGTTCCGGGAATGCGTTTACTTATTTACTGAAACATGCAGCTCAAGTATTGGTAGGTTTTTTTATTTTATACAAAATCCATAAAGTTCCATATCACTATTTCAAAACGATATCCAAAATCCTGTTGCCTGTTGTATGGATTTTATTAATTTATACCTTGCTTAAAGGAACTATCATCGACGGAGCAAACGCAAGCCGTTGGATACAGATTCCGTTTATTGGTATTACGTTTCAAACTTCTACGTTAGCATCCATCGTATTATATGTTTTTGTGGCCCGTTATTTATCTAAAAAAAGAGAAACGCCTATCACTTTCCAAAACTCGCTTTGGGAATTGTGGACGCCTGTTTTTATTACATTAATTTTTATTCTTCCAGCCAATTTATCTACAGCTGCCTTGATATTCTCGATGGTATTGATGTTGGTTTTTATTGGAAAATATCCACTGAAATATATCGGAATTATACTTGGAGCCGGAATTATTGGATTGACCTTTTTCATATTAGTAGCTAAAGCTTTTCCGAATGCTTTCCCAAATCGTGTTGACACTTGGATTGCTCGTATTGACAACTTCACCAGCGACAAACCCGATGAAGATGATTACCAAATCGAAAAGGCAAAAATAGCCATCGCTTCTGGCGGAATATACGGATTGGGCCCAGGGAAAAGCGTGCAAAAAAACTTTTTGCCACAATCTTCTTCCGATTTTATCTATGCCATTATTGTGGAAGAATACGGAATGGTTGGCGGTTTATGTGTTTTGGGTTTATATCTTTTATTGCTATTCCGATTTGTAATTGCAGCGCACAAAGCCAATTCACTTTTTGGAAAACTCGTCGTCGTTGGTTTAGGTTTTCCAATAATTTTTCAAGCGATGACCAACATGGCTGTTGCTGTAGAATTGTTGCCGGTTACAGGTCAAACTTTACCATTGATTAGTAGCGGAGGAAGTTCTATTTGGATGACTTGTATTGCTTTGGGAATTATTTTAAGTGTAACTAAAAAAGAAGAAGAAATAGCAGAAGAACAAGCCGAAAAACAAAAACGGGAAGATGCTTTACAAAAGCTTATAGATAAACAATTATTAGAAGATGAAGCGGCTGAAATGGAAGATTTTTCCATTGTAGATAAGGCAAATCCAATGAGTGCTGTTTTGAATAAAAAATAAAATGAAAAAATTAAAATTCATATTAAGTGGTGGCGGAACCGGTGGACATATCTACCCGGCGATTGCTATTGCCAATGAATTAAAATTGCGTTTTCCTGATACCGAATTTCTTTTTGTTGGTGCTGAAGACAAAATGGAAATGCAAAAAGTGCCAGAAGCAGGTTATAAAATTGAAGGACTTTGGATTGCCGGTTTACAACGAAAACTGACAATGCAAAATTTGATGTTTCCATTGAAATTGATCAGCAGTTTAGTCAAGGCGCGAAAAATAATTAAAAACTTTAAGCCCGATGTTGTAATTGGAACAGGTGGTTTTGCCAGCGGTCCTTTATTACAGATGGCAAATATGATGAAGATTCCAACAGTGATTCAGGAGCAAAATTCTTATCCGGGAATCACCAATAAATTATTGAGCAAAAAAGCCAATGCGATTTGTGTGGCTTATGAAAATTTAGAGCGGTTTTTTCCAAAAGATAAGATTGTTTTCACCGGTAATCCGGTTCGCCAGGATTTATTGGAAATAGATTCTAAACGAAATGAAGCCATTAAGTATTTTAATTTAAATCCAAATAAAAAAACACTTTTGGTACTTGGCGGAAGTCTTGGGGCAAGAAGATTAAATCAATTAATTGAAAAAGAAATTTACAATATTGTTTCAAAAGATATTCAAATTATATGGCAATGTGGCAAGTTATATTATAACAATTACAATCATTATTCTGATGGACAACTAGTTCAAGTTTTGTCTTTTATAGATAGAATGGACTTAGTGTATGCCGCAGCCGATTTTGTCATTTCACGAGCTGGAGCATCATCCGTTTCAGAGTTATGTTTAGTTGGTAAGCCAGTAATCTTTATTCCTTCACCTAATGTGGCCGAAGATCATCAAACAAAAAATGCCAAAGCAATTGTAGATAAAAACGGAGCTATTTTAATTAAAGAAAGTGAATTAGATTTCACTTTTGAACCCATATTTTCGAATTTAATTTTTAATGAAAATTTAAAAAAAGAATTAAGCGAAAATATTAAAAAATTAGCAAAGCCAAACGCAACAAAAGATATAGTTGAACAAATAATTAAGTTGATAAAATAAGTGAATTTAAACCAAATACATAACGTATACTTCATCGGAATCGGTGGCATCGGAATGAGTGCTTTGGCCCGTTATTTCCAAAACATTGGCAAGAATGTTTCAGGTTATGACAAAACACCAACGATGTTGACAAATGAGCTCATTGCTGGCGGAATGTCGATTCATTTTGAAGATAATATCAGTTTGATTCCATCCGATTATTATGTCGAAAACACTTTGGTTATAATTACACCGGCCGTTCCGATTTCACATTCAGAATGGAATTATTTTATCGAAAGAGACTATGTAGTAAAAAAGCGTGCGGAAGTTTTGGGAATCATCACCAAAGACACTTTTTGTTTTGCCGTTGCCGGTACGCATGGGAAAACAACAACCTCAAGTATTCTTGGGCATATTTTATATGAAAGTGGTGCCGATGTTACCGCTTTTATTGGTGGTATTGTCGAAAACTATCATTCCAATTTAATTGGAAGCGGGAAAACAGTAACCGTAGTTGAAGCTGACGAATTCGACCGTTCGTTTTTGCATTTACATCCAAATATTGCCTGTGTAACCTCTATGGATGCAGATCATTTGGATATTTATGGCGACAAAAATGCAATTGAAGATTCGTTTCGAGAATTTGCTGATAAAGTAGAAGATAAAACTAAAATTTTTGTCCCAAAAGGTTTGCCACTATCAGGATTAACCGTTGGCATTGATGAGGGTGCAACTTTCAAAGCATTTAATATCCGAATAGAAAATGGTTATTATGTTTTTGATGTACAAACTCCTTCAGAAACAATTCAAAATATAAAGTTTGGTTTACCCGGAAGACACAATTTAATGAATGCCTTGATGGCTTTAGCGATGGCTAAGACTTATGGTACCCCAACCGAGTCCATTGCTAAGGCCTTGGCTTCATTTAAAGGAATTCAGCGTAGATTTTCGTATCAAATTAAAAATGAAAATCTCGTTTATATTGATGATTATGCACATCATCCAACCGAAATCAATGCGGTTCATCAGGCAGTTCGTGAATTGTATCCAAATGAAAAAGTGTTAGCGATTTTCCAACCGCATTTGTTCAGCAGAACCAAAGATTTTGCCGATGATTTTGCCAAAAGCTTATCTCAATTTGATGAAATCTTGTTGTTAGATATTTATCCCGCTCGCGAATTACCAATGGAAGGAATTACATCAAGTTGGTTGCTTTCTAAAATCGAAAACCAACATAAAAAATTGGTTTCAAAAGATGATTTAATTTCGTCAATTTTAGATAGTGATGCTAAAATAATTGTTACAATAGGGGCAGGAGATATAGGTGAATTAGTTCCAAAAATTAAACAGGCATTATCATGAAATTTTTCACTTGGATAAATATCAGATTAGTTTTGATGATTATAGCTGTAATAGGCATGTTTTCGTTTACTTCGTATCGAAATTCAATGCGAAAAATTAAGAAAACAGAAGTCGTTTTTGTCGGAGAAAACATGCTTTTTTTAAAGCAGGAAATGGTTAATAAATTGTTAATAGAAAAAAATAGCGACCTAAAAACAATCCATAAAGTTGATTTAGATTTGAAGAAATTGGAAGCTTCTGTTAACAAACAACAATTGATTGAAAAAGCAGATGTTTTTGTTAGCGTTGATGGGGTTTTAAAAGCAGTGGTAAAGCAGAAAACACCTGTGGGTAGAGTGTTTGACGAAGCGGGTTCTTTCTATATTGATTATGAAGGAAATAAGATGCCGTTATCAGATAATTATACAGCTAGAGTTCCACTAGTTTCGGGGGAAATTAATGTAGTAAAAAAGGAAAAATTATCTGAAGTTTTAAGGATGATTGACAAAGATGAGTTTTTGAAAAAAAACATCATTGGTGTGCGGGTTTTGCCTAATGGCAGCTTGATAATGGCAAACAGAAATTATGATTTTAGGATAGATTTTGGTCAAACCATAAATATTGACAAGAAATTTAATAATTACAAAGCCTTTTTTCAAAAAGCAGTTTCTGATAGCACTTTGATTAAATACAAATGGATTAACCTGAGATTTACTAAGCAAGTTGTTTGCATTAAATAGAAGATTATGGAAAAAGAGAATATTGCAGTAGGATTAGACATCGGAACAACCAAGATTGTTGCCATGATTGGCAAGAAAAATGAGTATGGGAAGTTAGAAATTTTGGGTGTTGGAAAATCCAAAAGTCTTGGCGTGGCTCGCGGTGTCGTTAACAATATTACGCAAACTATCCAGTCGATTCAGCAGGCAGTTATTGAAGCAGAAGCAAATTCAGGATATAAAATTAATGATGTGGTTGTTGGGATTGCCGGACAACACATTCGCAGTATACAGCATACGGATTATGTTATCAGAAACAATCCGGAAGAAGTTATCAGTGGTAGAGACATTCAGTTGTTGATTGATCAAGTGAATAAATTGGCGATGCTTCCCGGAGAAGAAATTATCCACGTATTGCCTCAGGAATTTAAAATCGATGGACAATCTGAAATCAAAGAACCTATCGGAATGTACGGCGGAAGATTGGAAGCAAGTTTTCATGTTGTGGTTGGACAAGCATCTTCTATCAGAAATGTGGGAAGATGTATTCAAAGTTCAGGTATTGAATTATCCGGATTAACATTGGAACCATTGGCTTCGGCTGATGCAGTTTTGAGTCAGGAAGAAAAAGAAGCAGGCGTTGCCTTAATTGACATAGGTGGTGGAACAACGGATTTAGCCATTTTTAAAGATGGAATCATTCGTCACACAGCAGTTGTGCCTTTTGGCGGAAATGTGATCACAGATGATATCAAAGAAGGTTGTTCAATCATTGAAAAGCAAGCTGAGTTATTAAAAACAAAATTTGGTTCCGCCTGGCCAGGTGAAAATAAAGACAATGAAATTGTGTCAATTCCGGGATTGAGAGGAAGAGATCCAAAAGAAATTTCGTTGAAGAACTTGTCAAAAATAATTCATGCACGAGTAGTTGAGATTATTGAACAGGTTTTTACCGAAATCAAAGCTTACGGACACGAAGATCCACGGAAGAAACTGATTGCCGGAATCGTATTAACAGGTGGCGGTTCACAATTGAAACACATCAAACAATTAGTAGAATATATCACAGGAATGGACACCAGAATTGGGTATCCAAACGAACATTTGGCAGGCAATTCAAGTGAAGAAATTTCAAGTCCATTATTCGCAACAGCCGTTGGTTTAGTAATGAACAGTATCGAAAACAATTCGAATAGTGCCTACAAAATTGAATTAAAAGAAGTAGTAGTTGAAACGCCGAAGCAAGTTGTTTTTCAGCAAACAACTCAAGCTCCGGTTATTGAAGAAAAAAGGGAAGAGGTTGCTAATGTCATCGAAGATGAAGTTGTCCTTGAAACAGAAAGCACAGAGCACAAAATAAAAAGATCCTTTTTTGATCGTTATGTTGAAAAGATTAAGGACTTTTTAGACAATGCTGAGTAACAAAAACAAAACAAAATACAGAATATATAATACCTAATAAAACCAAAATAGTATGATAAGCAACTCAGAATTTGGAAACATCTCATTTGATTTACCAAAAAATCAATCAAATGTGATTAAAGTAATCGGAGTTGGTGGCGGCGGAAGCAATGCTATCAATCACATGTTCAAACAAGGAATCAAAGGCGTTGATTTCATCGTTTGTAATACCGACTCACAAGCACTTCAAAATAGTCCAGTGCCGAATAAAATTCAATTAGGAGTTTCCTTGACGGAAGGACTTGGAGCAGGAGCAAACCCTGATGTTGGTCAGCAATCAGCAATAGAAAGTATTGGCGACATTGAAAAAATGTTAGATACCAATACTAAAATGGTTTTCATCACTGCAGGAATGGGTGGTGGAACAGGAACTGGTGCAGCACCTGTAATAGCTCAACTTGCCAAAGAAAGAGGCATACTTACCGTTGGAATTGTAACAAAACCGTTTCAATTTGAAGGAAAAGTTCGTTATGAGCAAGCCTTGTTAGGTGTAGAAAAGCTAAGAAAACAAGTAGATTCTTTGATTGTTATTAATAACAATAAATTGAGAGAAGTATACGGAAATTTAGGTTTCAAAGCTGGGTTTTCAAAAGCTGACGAAGTTTTGGCAACAGCTTCCCGCGGAATTGCTGAAGTTATAACGCACCATTACACTCAAAATATTGACTTAAAAGACGCCAAAACAGTTTTGTCTAATAGTGGCTCAGCTATTATGGGTTCTTCTACTGCAATAGGTGAAAACCGCGCAAAAGAAGCTATTATTTCTGCTTTAGATTCTCCTTTATTGGATGACAATAAAATTTCGGGAGCCAAAAACGTATTGTTGCTTATCGTTTCGGGTTCTAGCGAAATTACTATTGACGAAATTGGAGAAATTAACGACCATATTCAATCGGAAGCCGGACACGGTGCTAACATTATTATGGGTGTTGGTGAAGATGAAACTTTAGGTGAAGCTATTGCGGTTACAATCATTGCTACAGGGTTTAACGTAGAACAACAAAACGGAATTGTAAATACAGAAGTTAAGAAAATAATTCACTCATTAGACGGAGAACATAAATTAGAGCGTGATTTAACTCAAAAGCCTGTCGAAGTTTTTCAAGCTATTGATACTCCAGTAACAGAAGTTAAAGAAGAAAAAATTGTTTTTGAATTAATCGAAGATGAAGTTGAAACACCTGTAAATGTTGCTTCTATCGACGAAAATGAATTGATTGCTATGAATCATTTCATCAGAAACCTGGATGTAACTTTTGAAATTATTTCTCCAATAAATGATATCGATTTTAAAGTAACAACTCCGGAAGTTAAAGAAATGAAAGTTATCGAGCCAATTATCGAGAAAGAAGAAGAGCAAATCACTTTTACTTTTGATATGCCGGCAATACCAACATTCGAAAAAGTTGAGGATGTTAAGCCAATTGAAGTTGTTGAAGAAAGCAGAATCGTTTTCGATTTGTCTGAATCAGTAAATAACATCGAGGTAAACGAGCCAGTGCAATTTGTCCCAATTACCGAACTCAACGAAGAAGGAATTATCAAATATTCTTTGGAAGAATACATGGAGTTGGAAAACGACTTGTTAAATTCAAAACCAGCAGCTGCAGCTATCGTTCAGGAGCCAATTGCTGAAGAGTTGAACATTACAATGAAGCTTGAAACTACTGAAAAACCAGCTTCAATGGTAAGTCATTTTGAAGATATTTCACCAGTTGAAATGACTATCGAAGAAACCTTGAAACACAGAGCTGACGATAGAAGAAAAAAATTAAAAGAGTTCAATTACAAATTCCATAACAACCCTTCAAAAATAGAAGAAATGGAAAAAGAACCTGCCTACAAACGTAATGGTATAGATTTGTCAAATAATACTCAAACAAATACAAACTCAAGAATGTCAATAGGAATTGATAGCAACGATGATACACAGTTGCGTTCCAACAATTCATTTCTGCACGATAATGTAGACTAGTCTACAGATAACCCTTGAATCTTTAACCCGAAAGTCTTATGATTTTCGGGTTATTTTTTTAACAAATTTGGCGCAAAATAAAAGGTGTTTAAAAAAATGCGCCAAAAACTGGCGCACAATTTTTGTTTGGAAAAAAAATGCGCCTAAAATGTTAATTTTTAGCTTTAATAATTTTGTAAAAAATTCAAGCCTATAAAATCCTATTGACACTCCAATTTTCAGGTTATTTTTTTTAACTTCGCAACTCTTTTATGGAAACAATCCTAATACATCAAACATGAGTTTATCAACCCAAATAATGGACGAAATGAAAAATGCAATGCGCGCTAAAGACACCGTTGCATTAGAAGCTCTTCGTGCCATCAAATCAGAAATTTTATTAGCCCAAACCGCTACAGGTTCTAAAGAAGAAATTACCGAAGCTGACGAAATCAAAATATTGCAGAAACTGGTAAAAATGCGTAAAGACAGCGCAAGTATTTTCACCACTCAAAACCGTCCTGATTTAGCAGAACCGGAATTGGCTCAAATTGCTGTAATCGAAAAATTCCTTCCGGCCCAACTTTCAGAGGAAGAAGTGGAAGCAATTATTGCTAAAATCATTGCAGATACCGGAGCATCAGGAATTGCTTCAATGGGAAAAGTTATGGGATTGGCATCAGCACAAATTGGTGGAAGTGCAGAAGGGAAAACTATTTCAACTATTGTTAAGAAACTTTTAGTTTAGATTATTGGATTGTCAGATTTATATCTAACTCATCCAATAATCTGTCAATCTTAAAAAGGCTCCGTAGTTCAACTGGATAGAATATCAGATTTCGGCTCTGATGGTTGCAGGTTCGAACCCTGCCGGGGTCACGAATAAATAAGGGATTAAATAAAATGTCTAAGCTTGCTTAAGCATTTTATTTAATCCCTTATTTTCAATGCGGAGCTTTGTCAGGGAAGACGGAGTCAACCCTGCTGGACTTTTATTTTATTTGTATTAGAAACTTGTCAACTTCTTTAAATCACTAATCGTTTGTGTTGGATTTGCCGCCTTAAAAACAAAATTTCCAGCCACAAGTATATCTGCACCAGTTTTAACCAATTGCACTGCGTTTTTATCAGTAACGCCACCATCAATTTCAATTAAGGTTGAAGCGTTTTTTCTGTTGATTAATGCTTTTAGTTTTTCAATTTTAGCGTAGGTGTTTTCAATAAAGGATTGACCGCCAAATCCAGGATTCACACTCATGAGACAAACCATGTCAATATCGTTTATGACATCTTCTAATAAATCAATATTGGTGTGTGGGTTTAGCGCAACTCCGGCTTTCATACCTTCAGCTTTTATAGCTTGTAAAGTTCTATGCAGATGAGTACAGGCTTCGTAGTGAACGGTTAAAATAGTTGAACCTAAAGCCGCAAAAGTCTTGATGTATCTGTCGGGATCAACAATCATTAAATGTACATCGATAGTTTTTTTTGCATGTTTTGTAATCGCATCTAAAACTGGCATTCCGAAAGAGATATTTGGAACAAAAACACCATCCATAATATCAATATGAAACCAATCTGCTTCACTATTGTTAATCATTTCGATATCGCGTTGTAAGTTGGCAAAATCAGCAGCGAGAATGGAAGGAGCGATAAGTGTATTTTTCATTGTAGTTTGTGTTGTGTTTTAAAACTTCAAAGTTCGTTGTTCAACATTGAATATTCAACCTTTCAGCAAAAGTACAAATTATAGGCTTTCCTTTTGAATATTGAATATTCAACTTGGAAATTTGAATGTTGAAATTTGTTAAAAATAAAACTCCGGTAATCAGCCGGAGTTTCAATCATCAATCAAAAAACGAACAGTTAATCAGACTGTTGTTGTCGTTATTAGGATTACCCTAAATATGTTTTTAATATTTTACTTCTAGAAGTATGTTTTAATCTGCGGATTGCTTTTTCTTTAATTTGACGAACACGCTCACGGGTTAAATCAAATGTTTCTCCAATTTCTTCTAATGTCATTGGATGTTGGTCGCCTAAACCAAAATACAAACGTACAACATCTGCTTCTCTTGGAGTTAAGGTCTCTAAAGAACGCTCAATTTCGGTACGCAATGATTCGTGGATTAATTCTCTATCCGGATTTGGAGATTCTCCTGAACGTAAAACGTCATACAGGTTTGAATCTTCTCCTTCTACAAGAGGTGCGTCCATTGATAAATGACGACCAGAGTTTTTCATAGACTCTTTTACATCATTCACGGTCATGTCTAATTCTTTTGCAATTTCTTCAGCACTTGGTGGTCTTTCATTAGATTGCTCTAACAAAGCATACATCTTGTTGATTTTATTGATAGAACCAATTTTATTCAATGGCAAACGAACAATACGGGATTGTTCTGCTAAAGCCTGAAGAATCGATTGACGAATCCACCAAACGGCGTAGGATATGAATTTAAAACCACGCGTTTCATCAAAACGTTGAGCCGCTTTAATCAAACCTAAATTTCCTTCGTTAATCAAATCGGGAAGTGTTAAACCTTGATTTTGGTATTGTTTTGCTACAGAAACCACGAAACGTAAATTGGCTTTTGTCAATTTTTCTAGTGCTCTTTGGTCTCCGGCCTTGATTTTCTGAGCTAATTCTACCTCTTCATCAGCAGTAATTAAGTCAACTTTTCCAATTTCTTGTAGGTACTTGTCTAGGGAAGCAGTTTCACGGTTGGTTACCTGCTTGGTGATTTTGAGCTGTCTCATTAATTTGTCTCCTTTACTTTAAAGTGTTCAAGTGGTTGTACGGTATAATTTTTAAAAAGTTACAATTTTTTAATGTTAATTTAAAAACCCCAACTCAAAATTTTTGAATTAGGGTTTTTTCCATAAGTATAACTAACACTTATTTATTATTAAAACTATAACGTATTCCAGTATGAATTCCGAAAAGGAAAGGTTTGAAATCGCTGTTTGAAAAGGCTTTTATTTGATAGTTAAGCAGCGGTTCAACGAAAATTTTCGTGTTTTTGAATAACGGATAATCCATTTCTAAGCCAAGATTCACTGCTAATGATGTGCCTGATAAATTCTTTGTTTTTCCAATCTCTTGACTAAAACCATTGTCAGTTTTGATACTTATCTTATTTTCATCGAGTAATAAATAACTAAAACCAAAGCTAGATTTTAGACCGATTTTTTTATCTAAAAATTTGTATTTCACTTCTAACGGAATTTCTGTATATGATATTTCCTGGGTTATATCCATTTTATCAGAACCATTAGAAGCCCCGTAAATTGTTCCATTTGAAATGTTCGGATTGTAACTAATGCCGCTGTAATTGTTTGTGTTTACCGGAGCATTTTTGGTTACATAACTTATATTGACTTTGCTGTAACCAATTCGGACAGAAACATTTTCGGTCAAATCATACGTTAATCCAATGCCGTAACTAAATTTGATTTCTGATTTTTTGGTAAGCGAATCCAAACGACGGTCAAGCGAAGAACCTTTTGAAAAATAACCATACATGGTTGGAGAAGCAAATACATCGGCATAGAATTTCTTATAAATTTTTGCGCTGTCTTTTTTGATGCTATCCTTTGGATACATGTTGATGGTTATCGTTTTTTCTTTTTTCTTTTTTGCAATTGAATCTGTTTTTTTAGTTCTTATTTCAGAAGTTAAGTCACCTAAATTATTATTTTGTAATGAACTTAAATCAATTTGAACATCATTAGCTTTGTTTATTTTGTTCTTATTTGAATCTAAGTTAGCATTTTCTTTTTTAGCTTCATTTCTGAATCTTTTAGTCAATTTTCTGTCTGTTTTTTTGCTTTTTGCTTTAGAAAATAAATTGGTTTTGTTTTTCCCAGCTTTGGATGAAATGCTATTTGCATTGTCTTTTTTGGCCGATTTTAATAAAACGTTTTCAGTTATACTGTTTGCTGCATTTGTTTTGTCAGCTGCATTTTTTTCATTGATTGTATTCTTATTGTTAATGCTGTTTTTACTTTCAGTTGCATTCTCATCATCAATTGAAGCGTCGCTTTTTATATTGTTTTCACTGCGTATAATTTTTGAGTTTTCATCATCTGAATCGGCAGTATAAGTTTTTCCATTACTACTATTCTCATTGCTGGATTCTTTTGAATTTCTTGGCGAATTCGAAGTAAAACCACCATTTTGATTATAAATATATAAACCAGCAATACTAACTATGAGTAATAAACCAAGCATTTTGCCCCAAAAGAAAAAGAAACCAATTCTTCTTTTTTTCTCTTTCTGAAGTTCATAATTGATGCCACTCCAAACTTGCTCTTTGGGCGTTTTGTCCAATGAGTTCAGCTTGTCGCTTATGGCTTTTCCTATATCTTTTCTATTTTCCATATTTTATACTTATGTTATGGACAGCTTTGTTTGCACTAATTTGTTCTTTCAAAGTCATTTTGGCCCGATGCAAATTTGATTTCGATGTTCCGATGTTTATGTTCAGCATTTCAGCAATTTCATTATGCGAATAATTGTCTAATTCATACAAACAAAAAACCAATCGGTATTGATTTGGCAATCCTTGAACTAACGCAAGAATATAATCGAGTGAAAATTCATCCAATTCATTTTCTTCAATTTCTGTGTCAGGATAGTTTTTATCACTAATCGAAATTAGCTGATAGGATTTTTTGTAGCTTTCAATGGCTTTATTGATGGTGATTCTTTTCATCCAGCCTTCAAAAGAACCTTTCCCTTTATATTGTTTGATATTGGTAAAAATGGTAATAAAAGCATTGTGCAAATTGTCTTCGGCTTCGGCTTCGTTTTGACAATACTTTAGGCACAGCACAAAAAGAGTGTTCTTATACAAATGGTATAACTCTTCTTGTGCTTTGCTGTTTTGCTTTTGGCAGGATTTTATTAATTCTTCTAAATTCAAAAATATTTTTTTTAAAAATAACGAATGCATCTAACTTTTATAGTGTTTAGAGCCGGAACCTTTAGGCTAATTACACTTTGTCCGTTTGAAAAATCTATTGTTTTTACAGTAGTTGCATCATTTTCAGTGGAACTCCAATAAATTGCATTTGAAAAATTCCCCAAACTTGACAGCTGTAAATTGGTATACAACAAAGCTAATTCATTTTCCGAAGGCAAAAACCAATCGTTTCTATCGTTTAATTGATATCCCAAAGCTTCTTTGGCTACAACAGTTCCGTTATTTAGGTTGCTGCAAACATTAGGATTTGTATAAAAGTTAACTAAAGTATCATGAAAATTCAATATTGTCCCCGAGTTATAAAGTCCTTTTCCAATTGCTGAACTTTGTGAATTTGGAATCGTTGAATTGGCACAACCCCATTCAAAGAAAGCTAAATCATTTGGAGCTGCTTCAGCATAACGCCATCCTTCGCTGTAAGAACCTTTATCATAAAAAACGATTCCGCCAGCAGGGCCAACGTCTCCAATAGCATAAGGTGTACTTTCCCAACATGTTTTTTTCAGATGAATGTTCTTTGGTGGATTTTGAATAATAATTTCATCACCTGCAATGATTACTTTTCTGTCAATGTTCCAGTCTAAAGCAACTTGGGATGTTCCTTCTAAATTAATATTCATATGAAGTTCATCGTTCACAAATAAAAATATCCAACTGCCGGTGTATATTTCATCTCCATAAAACAGTTTGATTGTCCCATCAACATTCACATCAAAATAACCGCTTAAATATTTATTGTCTCCAGTTGCATCATATTGGACTTTCCATACACAAGGCAGTATTATTCCTGGAACAGTAGTAGAAAATAATCCGCCACAATAACTGATAATGTCTTCTCTCGAACAACTGTCAATGGCTAATTTTAATTCGGTGTTATTATTTACGGTAAATTCAGTTCCGTCTGCAAGTGTTGTAGTTATTGGATAACTAATACTCAAAGATTGGTCAGCTGGTAAGATTCCGAGAAAAGCACTAAAGTTATCATCGCCAATAATAGTAACAGAACCTATTTTTTCTAAGCTCGAATTGTAAATCAATAAATGTATTGGGTATACAAAATCGATGCACACAATATCGGTCATTGGATTATCTTCAGTTTTGGTTACCCGATTCAACAAATCGAACAACTCAGAATCTTTCTGAATTAAATCTTCAGCATTCGGATAGGTTATAGTATCATCAATGTCTTTGCAGCTATTGATGGTAAACAGGACAAACAGTAAAGTAAAAATTTTTGGAAGAGCATTGATCGTTTTCATAAATATTGGTTTTTAAATCAAAGTCAGAAAAAAGCAAAAAGGTTGCTTGGGAAACATATAAAATAATTAATTGTAATAATAAAACTGCTCGATTGTACTGGTTGTGTTAGGCACAACTAATGTATTAGTGTAAACAGATTTATAATATGTTTTATAGTTATTACTGTTAAATGTCGTGATGTCGGTATCATTTACTTTATAATAATAATTACCGCGTTCGGCTAAATTTTTCAAAGTGTTTCCCATTATAATTTCATTGTTTAATTGATTGACAGTTTTCAATAAATTACTTGGTTTTGGATTTGGATAATATTGAAAAGAAGTAGTAATGGCGGACTGCGTAAGCGAAATCAGTTTTTGATTTTGTATGTCTGCATTGACTTCATAGTCTTCCGTTAGGCTTGTGGTCGGATTGTAACCACTTCCGTTTTCTTTAAATAACAATCCGTTTGAATCTTTAGTGAATGTTCTAAAAGTTGTGGTTTGACCATCAAGTTCATTATAATATTTTGAACTAACTGTTCCGTCACTATTATATAAATAAGTGAAATATAAAGCAGAAGTGGGCAAAAAAGTGTGTCTTCCAATAAGTCGACCTTGTGAATCGTAGTTTTCTTCGCGTTGTGCTGTCAACTCACCTAGATTTGAGAATGTCTGAAGAGTTTTTGTTAGACCATTAGTATTAATAACATTCTTTTCTAGAAATTGACCTTGATAATCAAAAGTTGAATCTGATACCACTTCAAAATTCACATAATGTCTTATGTTTTTTGTATTATAAGTTGGATTGCCCGAAAATGTAGTGAAGGTTACTATTTTTTGAAGTTCTAATGATGTGTTGTCGTTTGATGAATTGCCACTATCACAAGATATTAATAGCATAAATAGACTTCCTAATACGAATAAATTATAATTTTTCATAAAAATATTTTTTGAGGTTATTACTTAATAGTATTTAAAACTTGAAAAGGTTGCGTTATAGGTTAAAATAAAAAACCCCCGATTCAAAATCATGAATCGGGGGTTTTTATAATCAGTAAAAATATTATTTTCTGTCGTCGCGTCTTTCAGGACGTGGGCCACGATCTTCTCTCGCTGGAGCATTTTCATCTCTTGGAGGTCTTGGTAAAAGCGCTTTTCTGGACACTTTTTCTTTTCTTGTTTTTGGATCAACACCTAAGTATTTCACCATAAACACATCACCCATGTTTACTACGTCAGAAACATTTTCTGTTCTTTCCCAAGCTAGTTCAGAAACGTGAAGTAATACTTCGTTCCCAGGAGCTTCTGTATATTCTACAACTGCACCAAAGTCAAGCATTTTTATTACTTTTACTTCATAAGCTTCACCTACTTGAGGTTTGAAAATTATAGAGTCAATTTTAGCTAAAACAGCTGCAATTCCGTCAGGATCAGTTCCAAGAATTTCTACAACACCTTGCTCATCAACTTCATTAATTACGATTGTACAACCAGTAGCTTTTTGTAATTCCTGAATCACTTTTCCACCAGGTCCTATTAAGGCACCAATAAAGTTTCCAGGAATAGTACGCATGATGATTTTTGGAGCGTGAACTTTAACGTCAGCATTTGGTTTCGCCAATGTTTCAGTCAATTTTCCTAAGATATGTAAACGTCCATCACGAGCCTGAGCCAAAGCCTGCTCCATAATTTCGTATTTCAATCCGTCAATTTTGATGTCCATTTGACAAGCTGTAATTCCTTCAGAAGTTCCGGTTACTTTGAAATCCATATCACCTAAATGATCTTCATCACCTAAGATATCTGATAAAACTGCGAAACGATCACCATCAGTAATCAATCCCATTGCGATTCCTGAAACCGGACGAATCATTTGAACTCCAGCATCCATTAATGCTAATGTACCAGCACAAACAGTCGCCATAGAAGATGAACCGTTTGATTCCAATACTTCAGAAACAATTCTGATGGTATATGGATTTTCAGCAGGAATCATATTTTTCAATGCACGTTGTGCCAAGTTTCCGTGACCAACCTCTCTTCTTGAAGTTCCTCTTAACGGACGAGCTTCTCCTGTTGAAAATGGCGGGAAATTATAGTGTAAATAGAATTTTTCTTCTCCTTGTTCAGATGGTGAATCAATTTGGTTTGCTTCTCTGGAAGTTCCTAAAGTTGCTGTTGCCAATGCCTGAGTTTCACCACGTGTAAATAATGCCGAACCGTGAACTGATGGTAAATAATCTACTTCACACCAGATTGGTCTGATTTCGGTAGTTTTTCTTCCGTCTAAACGAGTTCCTAAATCTAAAGTTACGTTACGAACCGCTTCTTTGTTGACTTTGTAGAAATATTTTCCAACTAAATCTCCATTTTCAGCTAATTCTTCTTCTGTAAATAAGGCTTTTACTTCTTCTTTTACAGCATCAAATGCAGCGCCACGTTCTTGTTTAGCCGAACCTTTGCTTGCAATAGCGTAAATTTTATCATAAGCCGCTGCCTTTACTTTAGCGTAAATAGCCTCGTCTGATTTTTCTTGTTCATATTCGCGAACTTCTTTCTTTCCAAATGCTGCTGCCAATCTTTCCTGAGCTGCGATTTGTACTTTAATATGTTCGTGTGCAAATTTAATTGCCTCTACCATTTCTTTTTCTGAAATCTCTTTCATTTCACCTTCTACCATCGCGATAGAATCTGTTGAAGCTCCAATCATCATATCAATATCTGATAATTCTAATTGTGCACGAGATGGATTGATGATGAATTTTCCATCAATTCTTCCAACTCTAGCTTCAGAAATTAAAGTTTCAAAAGGAATGTCAGACAAAGCAAGTGCTGCCGAAGCGGCTAATCCTGCTAATGCATCTGGCATTACATCTTCGTCATGAGACATCAACTGAATCATAACCTGAACTTCTGCGTGGTAATCACTAGGGAAAAGTGGGCGCAATACACGGTCAACTAATCTCATGGTAAGCACTTCGTTGTCACTTGGACGCGCTTCTCTTTTAAAGAAACCTCCAGGAAAACGACCTGCTGCTGCAAATTTCTCGCGATAATCTACCGTAAGAGGTAAGAAATCGATACCTGGACTTGCTTTTCTTGAGGATACTACTGTTCCTAAAATAACAGTTTTTCCAATTCTAACTACTACAGATCCGTCGGCTTGTTTGGCTAAACGACCTGTCTCGATTGTGATGCTTCTGCCATCACCTAAATCGATTTTTTCTACAAATAATTGTGGAATCATAAATTTTTCCTTTTTAATTTTTACATTGGTTCCTGCCTGTCGACAGATTAGTTGTGTTGTAGTAGTTGTTGTTTGTAACCCAATGAAAAACCGAAACTTTTCTTCTTTTTAACCTAAAAAAAAGAGGCGCGTGGGCACCTCTTTATATTGATTATTTTCTAATATTCAATTCTTTGATAATCTCACGATATCTGTTTATCTCTTTTTTCTTCAAGTAATCAAGAAGACTTCTTCTTTTACCTACCAAAAGTACTAACGAACGCTCAGTGTTGTAATCGTGACGATTTTTTTTCAAGTGCTCCGTTAAGTGAGAGATTCTAAATGTGAACAATGCGATTTGTCCTTCTGCAGATCCTGTGTTTTCTGCTTTTCCTCCGTGTTTAGCGAAGATTTCTGCTTTTGTTTCTTTACTTAGATACATTCCAATATTTCTTTAAATGATTATTATGTATGAATCGAGGTTTTCTCAATTCGTGTGCAAAGATAATCTTCTTTTTCGATTAGGCAAATAAAAAGATGGGCTTAACTTAAAAAAGTTTGGCAACTTCCTGATTTACAAATTCTAAAAAGCGTTCGTCAGCTTCTGTGAACGGATCGATAACATGACTGTCGATGTCGATTTGACCAATATTTTTCCCATTTACAAAAAGAGGTACCACAATTTCTGACTTAACGGTAAAACTGCAGGCAATATAATTATCCTGAGCAGCAACATCGGGAACGACAAAATTTGCATTAGACTCTGCTACTTGTCCACAAATGCCTTTTCCGAATGGAATGATTGTATGGTCGGTTTCTGCACCTACATAAGGTCCAAGATGAAGCGTTTTATTCTCGTGATTGGCAAAATAAAATCCTACCCAATTGTAATAATCAACATTGTTGGTCAAGAACTGGCAAAGGTTTTTTAATTTGACATCTCGTTCTAAATTTGCTTTAGAAAGAATAGCAATCACTTCAGGTTTTAAGCTTTCGAAATTCATTTTCAATTTTTTATGCAAATGTAACAACTGAACCTTTTTTATTTTGTATAAATTTGTTAAAAATTACCTCTTGAAAAATCTGCTGCTGCAATACAAACCTTTTTTACTTTTTCTCGGAAAATTTATTGCCAGTTATTTGATTTTAACTTTCATTTATCAAACCTATCTGAATCATTTTGATGAACAACAAGCAGAAGTTGATTCTTTTACACAACTTGTAGCTGAACAATCTGCAGCAGTTTTATCTTGGTTTGATTCACAATCTTATACAATGCCTCATTTGACAGAACCTACAGTAAAATTGTTTTATAAGGCAAAATACATATCCAGAATTATTGAAGGTTGTAATGCTTTAAGTGTGATTATTTTATTTATTTCGTTTGTGATTGCCTTTACTGGTAAATTCAAAAAAACTATTTTGTTCATCATTTTTGGAACTATTTTGATTCATGTTTTAAATATTGGTCGCATTGCGCTTTTGTGTGTTGCGCTTTATAATCTTCCTCAGTATGAGCATTTATTACATGGTGTGATTTTTCCATTGGTGATTTATGGTGTTGTGTTTTTGTTATGGGTGATTTGGGTTAATAAATATTCGTTGTATGCTACAGAAATTGATAAAAAATAAAGCTAAAATTGGCTGGTCATTATTCTTGATATTCCTTCTGGTTTTAATCAGAGCCTTTGAAGAAACTCTTTTTTATGACCCCTTTTTAAATTATTTCAAAGACGAATATGCACATTTGCCGTTTCCAAAAATCAATATTTTTAAATTATTTTTCAGCATAGGAATGCGATTCTACCTCAATTCGGTAATTTCATTATTGCTGTTATATGTCATTTTTAAAGACAAGCAAATTGTAAAATTTTCAGCATTGCTCTACATGATTTTGGGTTCGGTATTGATGATTAGCTTTATTTTTGTACTAACATTTTTTGCCGAAGAAAGTAAAATGATTTTGTTCTACATCAGACGGTTCTTGATTCAACCAATCTTTATTCTGCTTTTTATTCCCGGATTTTATTACCAGAAACGAATTAAAAAGTAAGTATTTTTTCGTAACTTTACTTGTATTGCATATGCTAAAATTTAATTTTGAGTCTTATGAAAATAGTAAAGCATTCTGGAAGTGTTGTTGAGTTTAATCGAGACAAACTTAAAAGTTCTTTATTAAAATCGGGTGCAAGTTCATTAGTTGTTGAAGATATTTTAAAAGCTATAGACCATGAAATTTACGAAGGAATTACTACTAAAAAAATCTACAAACTAGCTTTTGGTTTACTCAAAAAATCTTCTAACTCCATAGCAGCAAGATACAATTTGAGAGATGCTATTCAAATGCTTGGCCCAACAGGTTTTTTCTTTGAAAAATTCATCTCAAGGCTTTTTGTAACGGAAGGCTATACCACAACAACGAATTTTTTTTTGCAGGGCAAATGTGTTTCACACGAAGTAGATGTTCTAATTAAAAAAAATGATTTTGTTGAAATGATTGAATGTAAGTTCCATCCCAGAAGAGAAACTAATTCAGACGTGAAAGTTCCTATGTATATACTTTCAAGATTTAATGATTTAAAAGACAGAAGTCATCCTATTTTTACTAAAAGCGATAAAATTTCAAACTGTTGGATTGTAACCAATAACCGGTTTACTTCTGACGCTATGGATTTTGCCAATTGCTCCGGACTAAAACTTATGAGCTGGGATTATCCACCTAAATTTTGTTTACGAAAAAAAATTGATGAAGATCAATTGTATCCAATTACTTGTTTAACGACTTTGACTATTGCCGAAAAAGACAAATTAATGGTGTCAGATATTATTTTGGCGCAGGAAATTATTGATAAATTAGAAATTCTGGAAAAAATCGGACTTAGCCCAATCAGAATAAAAAATGTGATTAAAGAAGCTTCAGAACTGTGTAAATATTTGTAATATGAAAATTAAATTTCTTGGCGGAGCAGGAACGGTTACAGGTTCGAAAACCTTAATCGAAAGCAACGGAATCAGAATTTTAATTGATTGCGGGCAATTTCAAGGGATAAAACCCTTGCGTGAATTAAATTGGGAACCCTTGCCGATTTTGCCTAATACGATTGATTTTGTTTTGCTGACGCACGGACACTTAGATCATTGTGGTTGGTTGCCAAGATTAGTCAATCAGGGCTTTGCGGGGAAAATATACTGTACAAGTCCAACGGCTTCTGTTGCCAAATTAATTTTGTTAGATAGCGCTAGAATTCAGGAAGAAGAAGCCAATATAGCCAACAGGGAACATTATTCCAAGCATGAAAAAGCAGAACCTTTGTATAATGTTCAACAAGCTCAGGAAGTCTTTCCGTTATTAAAAGTTATAAAACCTAATGAAGGAGTGCCTCTTGACGCAGAAATATCGGCAGTTTTTAGAAATGCCGGGCACATAATTGGCGCTTGTTCTATTGAGCTCAAATTAGAAGGAAAAACACTCGTTTTTTCTGGCGACATTGGTCGGGATAATGATATGCTGATGTACCCGCCGGTTAAACCCAAAGAAGCGGATTATGTTTTTTTAGAGAGTACTTATGGCAATCGAATTCATCCTAATGAAGACGTCAAATTACTGCTGGAAACCTATATCAACAATACTTATCAAAATGGCGGGACAATCATAATCCCTAGTTTTGCTGTAGAACGAGCCCAAACCATTATGTATTTGATTTGGAAATTAAAAGAAGAGGATAGAATTCCGGATATTCCATATATAATCGATACTCCGATGGGAATTAGTGTTTTGGATGTTTTTACAAACAATAAAAGTTGGCACAAATTGTCAGAGGAAGAGTGTGTTAAAATGTGTCAAATATTTACGATTAATTCAGAATACCAGGAAACAATAAATTCAATTTTTGATAAACGACCAAAAGTTGTAATTGCAGCAAGCGGAATGATTACTGGTGGAAGAGTTCTAAGTTATTTAGAAGAATATATCGGATTGCCTGAAACTACGGTAATTATTGTGGGTTATCAAGGAGAAGGAACTCGAGGCAGAAAGCTTTTAGAAGGAGCAACTGAGATAAAAATTCACGGTAAATATTATCCGGTTTTAGCTAAAATTCTTGAAATAGAAGGATTGTCAGCACATGGCGACCAAAATGATTTGCTCAATTGGTTGTCAGAATTAAAAAGCAAACCCAAAAAAGTATTTTTGGTTCATGGTGAGAATCAACCAGCTGATGAATTGCGTAGTAAGATTCAGGAAAAGTATGGTTTTGATTGTTCAGTTCCTTTGATGGGTCAAGAGTTTGAGCTTTAAAGTTTTAATATGATTTTAAGTTTTACTAATTTGATTTTTATTAGCTTTGCACTATGATTTTGAAAAAACAAATAAGCATTTTTCTAACGTTTTTCCTTTTGATTTCCAATTTAGGGTTGGCGTTCAACGTGCATTATTGTGACGATAAAATTGAGTCAGTTTCTCTAAGTACCGTTTCTACTTCAAGCGATACTATAGACAGTTGTTGTGGCGTAGTTGAAAAAAACTCAAATTGTTGCAAAAATAAAATCATAAAATCTGAGGCCAAATCAGACCAAATTATAGTTAAATCGGTTTCCTTTGATGCTGATTTCATTCAAGTTTATAATGATTGGAAACCTTTATTTTTTTCTGATAATTTCAATTTTAAAACTAGAGATAATCTTACTTATTATTGCGATGCCCATGCGCCGCCTTTATATCTCTTGTACAGCCAATATACCTTTTACTCCTGATTTTAGTATTCGATAAGTAGTCACTTAATCACGAATATTAAAATTTAAAAAATGAAAAAAACAATCTTGTTGCTAACATTGTTGGTTTCAGCCGTAACCTTTTCACAAGAAGACATCAAAAAAGATACTTTAAAAACGGTAAAAGTTCAGGCCAACAAAAGGGGACTTAAAAAATCGATTTATGGCACAGCCAATTCAACATTGGTAACCAGTAAAGAATTACTCAAAGCAGCATGCTGTAATCTGGCAGAAAGTTTTGAGACAAATCCTTCCATTGACGTCAATTTTTCGGATGCGTTAACAGGAACCAAACAAATAAAAATGCTAGGTTTGACAAGTCCATATATTATGATTACCGAAGAAAATATTCCTTCAGTTCGTGGTGCTTCGCAAGCTTATGGATTGTCATTTACCCCCGGAACTTGGGTTCAAAGTATTCAAATTAATAAAGGCGCTGGTAGTGTTGTTAATGGTTTTGAAAGTATTTCGGGACAAATTAACACCGAGTTAATAAAACCACTGAAAGATATTCCGTTTTTTCTGAATGCCTACGGTTCTTCTGATTCTCGTTTTGAATTGAATACACATTTCAACAAAAAATTGACCGATTATTGGGCAACGAGTCTATTTGTACACGGAAATGCCCGAGTTGCTAAAAATGACATGAACAATGATGGTTTTCTCGATAATCCGTTGGGAAAACAATTCAACATCGCTAATCGTTGGCAATATTCTAATCCGGAAAAAGGTATGGTTTCATTCATCAATTTTCGCTATATGAATGATAAAAAGCAAACAGGCGAACTTGAGTTTAATTCAAATAGAGACCGATTGACAACCAATTATTGGGGTTCAGAAATCAATACAGAACGATTTGATTTTTCTTCCAAAGTTGGTTATGTATGGAAAGATATACCATACCAAAGTATCGGATTTCAAAATGCTTTTAGCAATCACAATCAGGAATCATATTTTGGTTTAAACCAATACAACATCAAACAGCAAAGCTATTATTCGAACCTGATTTTCAATTCGATTATCAGCAATACCATGCATAAGTTTGCTACGGGATTGAACTTCACCTATGATAAATACTCGGAGTTTGTTAACCTTTCTGATGTTAGCCGAATTGACAATTCTGTTGGATCGTTCTTTGAGTATACTTATGATGATGGCGATAAATTTAGCTACATACTTGGCGGACGATTAGATTATCACAATAGATTAGGAGTATTCTTCACACCAAGACTTCATGTGAAATACAATCCTTGGGAAAAAGCGGTGATTAGATTTTCTGCCGGAAGAGGAAAACGTGCCGCAAATATTTTTGCCGAAAACCAGAACCTTTTCGCCAGTTCAAGAACGTTTTCTATTTTGGATACTAATGGGAAAGTGTATGGTTTAGACCCTGAAATTGCATGGAATTATGGAATTAGTTTTACGCAAAACTTTATTCTTTTTGGCAAAAGTGCCGATGTGACTTTAGATTTATATCGAACTGATTTTCAAAATCAAGCAGTTGTTGATGTAATGAATTCTCCGCAACAGGTTTTGTTCTATAACTTAAAAGGAAAATCATTTGCCAATAGTTTGCAGCTTGATTTCAATTTAGAAATTATCAAACATTTGAATTTAAGAACAGCTTATAAATATTACGACATTTCGACCGATTATCTTTCGGGAAGTTTTCAAAGACCGTTGCAGGCGAAGCATCGTTTCTTTGGAAATTTAGAATATGAAACACACATTGTAGAAAAAGGAAAACAATGGAAATTTGATTACACTTTCAATTGGTTAGGAAAGCAACAATTGCCCAACACAGCTAGTAATCCGACACAAGACAGATTGCCTGAGTTTTCACCTTCATTTGGTGTGATGAATGCACAAATTACCCGAACTTTTTCGAATACCTTTGAAATGTATATAGGTGGAGAAAACATTGGGAATTACCGTCAGAACAAAGCTATTTTGGGTTCGGAGAATCCTTTTGGACCGAATTTTGACACGTCCATTGTTTATGCTCCTGTTTTTGGTCAGATGTATTACGCAGGATTACGATTTAAAATGAAATAAAAGACAATATCAATTACAATATTAAAATATAATAACAATTAAAAACAAAGAAATGAAAAATACAATTTTAGGAATGATGTTACTGTTTGTAGCCTTTTCAACTCAAGCTCAAGAGAAAAAAAGCAAAAATGCCAAATACGAATTTGAAGTAAATGGTAATTGTGAACAATGTCAAAAGCGAATTCAGAAAGCAGCATTTTCTGTTCCTGGCGTAAAAAGTGCCGAATGGAATATAGATGATCACATGCTGCATCTAATTATCAATGAAGAAAAATGTTCGCTACTAGATGTAAAAAAAGCGGTTGCAAAAGCGGGTCATGACACCGATGAACAAAAAGCAACAAGTGAAGTTTATAAAAAGCTTCCCGGGTGTTGTCAGTATGACAGAAAATAATTTTAAGAACTCCTTAATTTTAAGGAGTTTTTTTATGCTTGTTTTTGAAAGAAAAAGAATTGAAAAGAAAGGGCAATGTCGCTACTTCAAAATTTTGATATGGTAAAACATTAGTTATCGATATGTGAAAAATAGCAATTATCTTAAAAAAAAGGACTATTTTCACGCTCGATTTTATATACTTAAATTTTTTACTCTATGAGTAGTTTCGACTGGACACAATTAATAAATCCCGAGTTTTATATCACTATGACAATTGGTGGTGTGAAAATTGGGCTATGGATCGTATTGTTTATTGTTTTTGCTGAAACTGGTTTGTTTGCCGGTTTTTTTCTTCCGGGCGATAGTTTGCTTTTTTTAGCTGGAATTTATAGTCGTGATTTAATTGAAAACTTTACTTTTATAGAAAGTGATATCGTTAATGTTACTTTGTTGTCGACATTGGTAGCTGTTGCAGGAATTCTTGGAAATATGATGGGATATTGGTTTGGCGCTAAAAGTGGTTATTATTTATATAAAAAAGAAGATAGTTTTTGGTTTAAGAAAAAATATTTAATTCAATCCAAAGATTTTTTTGAAAGATTTGGTGGTAAAGCTATAATTTTTGCGCGTTTTTTACCTATAGTCAGAACATTTGCTCCTATTGTAGCCGGAATTGTTACCATGGATAAAAAGAAGTTTATGTTTTACAATATCATAAGCTCGTTTCTTTGGTCGTTCATTTTAATTTTCTCAGGGCATTATCTTTATGGAATGTTTTTGGAGAAGTTTGATATTGATTTGAAACATCATATCGAAAAAATTGTAATTGGAATTATTTTAATTTCCACTTTCCCAGTCTTTTTGAAGATGATTAAAAAAACACCAAAACAAGAAGAATAAAAAAAACGTCCCGATAAATTCGAGACGTTTTTTAAATAATCTATACTCACTATTACATCATTCCAGGCATTCCACCGCCCATTGGCATTCCACCGCCGGCGTTTTCTTCTTTAATTTCAACCAAAGCACATTCGGTAGTCAATATCATTCCGGCTACTGAAGCTGCGTTTTCAAGAGCCACACGCGTTACTTTTTTTGGATCGATGATTCCTGCTTTTAGCATGTCTACATATTCATCTGTTTTGGCATTGTAACCAAAATTAGCTTTCCCTTCCGAAACTTTTGCTACTACAACAGAACCTTCCAATCCTGCATTTTCAACAATGGTTCTCAACGGAGATTCTACTGCACGAGAAACAATTTGTATTCCGGTTGCTTCGTCTGCATTGTCTGCTTTTATTTTATCTAGAACTGATTTTGCTCTCAATAAAGCAACACCACCACCGGCAACAATTCCTTCTTCAACAGCGGCACGAGTCGCATGAAGTGCATCATCAACACGGTCTTTTTTCTCTTTCATTTCTACTTCAGAAGCAGCGCCAACATAAAGTACAGCAACGCCACCAGCTAATTTAGCTAAACGTTCTTGCAATTTTTCTTTATCATAATCTGAAGTCGATGATTCCATTTGACCTTTGATTTGGTTTACACGATTTTTAATCATGTCAGCCGTTCCTGCACCATTTACCAAAGTTGTATTGTCTTTATCGATAGTTACTTTTTCAGCTGTACCAAGCATTTCTAAAGTAGTGTTTTCTAAAGTGTAACCGCTTTCCTCAGCAATTACAGTTCCACCGGTTAAGATGGCAATATCTTCTAACATTGCTTTTCTTCTGTCACCAAAACCAGGAGCTTTTACTGCTGCAATTTTCAAGGCACCGCGTAATTTGTTTACTACCAAAGTCGATAGTGCTTCGCCATCAACATCTTCTGCAATAATTAATAATGGTTTCCCTGATTGTGCTACAGGCTCTAATATTGGTAATAATTCTTTTAGAGAAGATACTTTTTTGTCATATAAAAGAATGTAAGGTCTTTCTAATTCCACTTCCATTTTCTCTGGATTGGTAACGAAATACGGAGACAAATATCCTCTGTCAAACTGCATTCCTTCCACAACATCCACGTAAGTGTCAGTTCCTTTAGCTTCTTCCACGGTGATAACACCTTCTTTACCTACTTTTCCAAAAGCAGTTGCAATCAAATCACCAATAACTTCGTCGTTATTAGCAGAAATAGAAGCTATTTGTTTTATTTTTTCAGAATCGCTTCCAACAACTTGTGCTTGTTTTGACAAATCGGCTACAATAGCTTCAACAGCTTTGTCAATTCCTCTTTTTAAATCCATTGGATTAGCACCGGCAGCTACGTTTTTCAATCCTTCTTTTACAATGGCTTGAGCCAAAACTGTTGCAGTTGTAGTCCCATCACCAGCCAAATCATTGGTTTTAGATGCGACTTCTTTTACCATTTGTGCACCCATATTTTCCAATGGGTCTTTCAATTCAATTTCTTTAGCAACGGTAACACCATCTTTGGTAACTGTTGGCCCACCAAATGATTTTCCAATTATTACATTACGACCTTTTGGTCCAAGGGTTACTTTTACTGCATTTGCTAATGCATCAACACCGCGTTTTAAACCGTCACGTGCTTCAATATCAAATTTTATATCTTTTGCCATTTTGTTTTGTTTTTGTCTTAATACTTAATACTCAAATCTTAATTAGATAATTGCTAAGATGTCGTCTTCACGCATAATTAGGTAATCTTTTCCGTTGAACTTTAAATCAGTTCCAGCGTATTTTCCGTAAAGAACAACATCGCCAACTTTAACGGTTAATGGTTCGTCTTTTTTACCATTTCCAACAGCTACAACAGTTCCTTTTTGTGGTTTTTCTTTTGCCGTATCTGGAATAATGATTCCGGAAGCTGTTTGAGTTTCAGCGGCGGCAGGTTCAATAATTACTCTGTCTGAAAGGGGTTTAATATTTAATGCCATAATTATTTATTTTTTATTTTAATAGTGTGTTTCGGGTCTTTCAGAAATTGTGCCATGTCTTTAAAACGGACATTTTTTCTAAAAAAAATGCCAGCATGTCAGTGCTGGCATTGTATATTTTTTATGCTAATTATTTTTTTGGAGTCTCCACTGGTTTAGCTGGAGTAGTAGTTGTGTTTTTTGGCGCAATATTTTCTTTTTCGTCTACAATTTTTGAATTAGAATCGCTCAAGCTTCCTGAGAAACTTAAGCTTGATAATAAAATCAAAACGATTAATATTGTTGCTAATGTCCAAGTACTTTTATCTAAAAAGTCAGTTGTTTTTTGTACACCACCCATTTGAGTTGAACCTCCTAATGAAGAGGATAAACCACCACCTTTAGGATTTTGTACCATAATTACTATGATCAATAAAAAACAAACTATTGTTATTAATACTAAAAAGATTGAAAATGTGCTCATTACTTACTTATTATTTTGTTGTAAAATTTTAATATCCGAAATTCGGTTTGCAAAGAAACTACTTTTTTCTGGATATTTCAAAATTAATATTTCATAGGCTTGAATTGCTTTTGAATATTTTTTTTGTTCCAAATAAACCCTAGCTAAAGTTTCCGTCATTAAATAGGAAGTGTCTTCGGGAACGACTTCTATTGTTGGAACTACTGCGTCTTTTGCTATTGGAGTTATCTTCGGATTGTTTTCTATAAACTTGTCAATTAAATCTAATTTTTTCTTTTTATCATCAAAAAATGAAGGTTTGCTTTCTTCTCTGACAATTGGTTTTAGTCGTGACAATTGCAACCATTCTTGAAAGGAATGTTTCTCGTTTTTAGAAAATTCTAATGGTTTTCCAATGGCTAATTTTTCTTCGACTTTTTGTTCTTCTGTGGTTGTTGCTTCTTTGATAGAAGTTAAAATCGATTGTTCTAAAGCATCAACAAAGGGATGATTGGCTTCCACAATGATATGTTCGCTTCCAATGACACTCATGTTCATTAACTCTTCTAGTTTCTTTTCATACAAACCTTTTTGTACCGAAACAAAAGAGTCAGAAGTGATAAAGTCGAATAAAATACTTCTGTCATTAGTATAAGCAGCAGAAACTTTCAGGGCATAATTATAATTAAAACTATCCTGATTATACAGATGCTTTAACTTCAATATACGAGCACTTTGAAAATAGGGGAAAGCATTTAAGACATTGTCTAATGTTTCAGCATATCTATCATTAATAGCATCAGGTTTGTTTAGTAAATATGTATAATCTGTTAAGTTCATCAAGTTACCATTTGGCCAAAGACTCATTAAAAATGTCTTGCGTTATACGCTCAAAAATCTCATCAATATAACCATTTAATACAGAACCCGTTGGAAGTGTACTTCCTTCATAATCTCTGTAAAACGAAAAGCGTTTCTCAAAATTATCAGCTTCTTTATTTTTATTGCTAAAACGAACATTAACAGAAATCGTCAATCTGCTTTGAGCAGCACTTTGATCAGCAGTGGCTTGCATTGGCGTTGTTCTATACTCCACAATTTCTCCTTCATAGAGTAAATCGCCATTCGAATTCGTCAAATTCAAATTGGTTTGGTTTTGAATAATTTCCTGAAGTTTTATCGTAAATGTTCTTTCAATACCAGGTTCAATTAATTCAGCATTATTCTGAAAATAATTCACTTGAAATGTTTTGGCATCAATTTTCCCTGTTCCGGTAAAGTTATAAACGGAACAACTGTTAATGCTGACGGCAAGGATGAAAATAGAAAGTATTTTTAAAAACTTCATGGTAACAATTAAAGACCGCTAAAGTAATTCTTTATTTTGAAATATGGAAGGACATTACTGATAGTAATAATCGGCAAAAGAATACAAGTCAACAGCATTATTACTGCTGTCTAAAACTTCGATACCAACCTCTAAAAGTGTTCCATCCATATTGACAATTGCGCCATAATTATAATAGTACGGATCAGTTATGCCTTTGTCAAAACCCATAGGGCTGTTTTTTGAAACCTGGCAGTCAATGAAGAAATTTGGGTCGGTTAATGATTTAACTCTAGCGACAGCCAAAATTGCTTTGAAAACTTCACCACCCTCAACAACACTTCCGATAAAATGGAAATTTTTGATAACATCAGTTACTCCTGAAGTTGATTTTTCGAATGACAGCATATTTCCATTAGCATAAGTCATGTGATATTCTCCGGCGTTGGTTCCTGTACGCACGAAATTTTCAGCTAAAAAATCTGAATTAACTTGACAATTTATAGTAAAACTACTTCCGTAGGTATAGTCATAGGTTCTTGTTGCAACATCAAAAGTATATGGTAAGCCATTAATGCTTTTTATAGTATTATCAGCATTGTAATTGATGATGTCTGTTTCGGTTGCTACTCCATTTGTATATTTTACGTCTCTTATAAGACGATTCTGATTGTCATAAATAAACTCTTCAGCAATTGTTCCGTCAGCAAGAGTGATGTCTTTTAATAAATTATTCTTAAAATTCCAGTGTTTCTCGTTTGAGCTATTACGATAAAAAACAACTTTTTGTAAAACTTTAGTTTGGTTACTATTATCATCACTACTACAAGAAAATAATGTAGTAGTTAAAACGAAAAGGAAGATAATTTTTTTCATGATTCATAATTTGGGTGGCGTAAACTTAAAAAGGTATTTACTAAATAAAAAATTTACAGGTCATACTGCTTGATTTTTCGATAAAGTGTTCTTTCAGAGATTCCCAACTCATCTGCGGCCGCTTTTCTTTTACCTTTATGACGCTCTAGAGATTTCTTGATAAGTTCAATTTCTTTTTGTTCTAATTTTAATACTTCTACTTCGTCAATGGTTTCTGCCATTAGATAATTAGTGTCATCGTCATCCTCAATCTCCTCTTGTTCTACTTCGTTTTGTGAAGCAATCGAATTTAGTCTTGGATCGTCAGCAAAATTAGAAGCGCTTTCTTCTTTAGATCCAAAAACCTTCTGAATCAAATTCTTATTCATTTCCTGAACTTTTGAGCTACCGTTTTGCATTAATTCCATGGTTAATTTTTTCAAATCATGCAAATCACTTTTCATATCAAAAAGTACTTTATATAAAATGTCTCTTTCCGTAGAAAAATCATTTTCCGATTTTTTCCCACCAATAACCGAAGGTAAATTACTGCCTTCAACGGGTAAATAAGATTGTAATGTAGCTAACGAAATGTCACGATTCGTTTCCAAAACCGAAAGCTGTTCTGCAAAATTTCTAAGCTGACGAATGTTTCCGCTCCAGCGGTATTTTTGCAAAAACTGAATGGCTTCATCACTCAATTTAACGGGAGGCATTTTGTATTTATGAGCAAAATCGGAAGCAAATTTTCGAAACAACAAATGAATATCCTCTTTTCTGTCGCGCAGTGGAGGCAAAGGAATATCAACTGTACTCAAACGATAGTATAAATCTTCACGAAATTTCCCCCTCTCTATTGCGTCGAACAAATTTACATTGGTAGCGGCAACTATACGAACATTGGTTTTTTGTACTTGTGATGAACCTACTTTCATAAATTCGCCGTTTTCCAAAACACGAAGTAAACGCACTTGGGTAGATAAAGGTAATTCACCAACTTCATCCAGGAAAATGGTTCCGCCATCGGCCACTTCAAAATACCCCTGACGCTCAACATTGGCGCCTGTAAACGAACCTTTTTCATGTCCGAAAAGTTCGCTGTCAATGGTTCCTTCCGGAATGGCACCGCAGTTTACAGCGATATATTTTCCGTGTTTTCTATGCGAAAGCGAATGTATAATTCTAGGAATACTTTCTTTACCAACACCACTTTCACCCACAACCAATACCGAAATATCAGTAGGAGCAACCTGTATGGCTTTCTCTATGGCACGATTTAGTTTTGGGTCATTCCCAATAATCTCAAATCGTTGTTTTATGCTTTGTACGGTTTCCATTTTATTCAATTGATAATTGATAATTGACATTGGATAATTAATTTCTATTTTTTAAAATTTTTAATTATCCATTATCAATTATTCATTGTTTTAATTCATTTCACTATATCCAATAGCTTCGCCAATCAAGGTTCCACTGGTACAGTTGGTAATTTTTACATTCACAAAATCGCCAATTTTATAATGTTCTTTTGGGAAAACAACCACTAAACTCTGTGAATTCCTTCCCGATAATTGTTCTGCTGATTTTTTAGAAACTTTTTCTACCAAGACTTCCACCGTTTTTCCAATAAATTCTTGCGTTCTTGCTAAACCATGTTTGCGTTGCAAATCCACAATTTCTTGTAAACGTCTTTGTTTTATCTCTTCCGGAACATCATCTTCCATCTTTCTTCCTGCCAAAGTTCCTGGGCGTTCTGAGTAGGCATACATATAGCCAAAACTATATTTCACGGTTTCCATTAGGTTCAGAGTGTCTTGGTGATCTTCCTCAGTTTCTGTTGGGAAACCGGCAATCATATCCTGTGTGATAGAACTTTCTGGAAGTATCGTTTTAATTTTATCAATCAATTGTAAATATTCTGCACGTGTGTGCAAACGATTCATTTCTTTTAGAATTCTATCGCTTCCACTTTGAACTGGCAAATGAATATGTTTACAAACATTTGGATATTTGGCAATAATATGCAACACTTCTTCATGCATATCTTGAGGGTTGGATGTCGAAAAACGAATACGCATTTTAGGGAATTGCACGGCAACCATTTCTAATAACTGATCAAAACCAACAGCTGTGGCTTGTTGCATTTCTGAAGCTTTATCAAAATCTTTTTTCAAACCGCCACCATACCAAAGATAACTATCCACATTTTGACCTAAAAGCGTAACTTCTTTAAAGCCTTTATCCCATAAATCTTTGATTTCTTCAAGAATACTTTGCGGTTCTCTACTGCGTTCTCGTCCACGAGTGAACGGAACCACACAAAACGTACACATATTATCACAACCGCGCGTAATAGAAACTAGAGCGGTTACGCCATTACTCATCAAACGCACAGGCGAAATATCGCCATAAGTTTCTTCCTTAGACAAAATTACATTAATGGCATCTCTGCCTTGCTCTACTTCTTGCAATAAGTTTGGTAAATCTTTATAAGCATCCGGACCTACAACCATGTCAACAATTTTCTCTTCATCAAGAAATTTCTCTTTCAATCGTTCCGCCATACAGCCTAAAACGCCCACTTTCATATTCGGATTTACTTCGCGTTTTACCGCATTATATTTTTCCAAACGCTTTCTAACGGTTTGTTCAGCTTTATCCCGTATAGAACAGGTATTTACCAAGACCAAATCGGCTTCTTCTAATATAGTTGTCGTATTATAACCTTCATTTGTCAATATAGACGCAACAACTTCACTGTCCGAAAAATTCATCGCACAGCCATAGCTTTCTATAAATAGTTTTTTGGTGTTTTCCTTTTTGTGTTCCAAAACAAGACTGCTGCCTTGTTTTTTCTCGTCAATTTCCTTTTTCATATAAAATGTTTCGCTTTCGGGACAACAAAGATAATACTAAATTATAAAATATGACAAGATGGCAGTTTGGTTTAACAAAAGTTTTGGAGCGAATGGTTTGAGTATACATGGAGTCCTTGTTTCCGCTTTCCGTTGCAATATTTTTAGATATCTTTTCGGGTAATCCAAAAATGATTTTCACTACAATCAGGGCATGAGAGTTGTCGTCTTTTGTGATAGTTGTAATTTGATAAAATGTGTCAATCGTCGTTAAAAAATAGCAATAAAACGGTTTTTTAAAAAAAACGTTTACTTTTGCCGACATAAACAATCGGGATATGGCAAAGAATTTAGTTATCGTGGAGTCACCTGCAAAGGCTAAAACTATTGAAAAATTTCTAGGAAGCGAGTTTCAGGTAGAATCAAGCTACGGGCATATTGCCGACTTGCCTTCTAAAGAAATAGGAGTTGATGTGCTTAACGGTTTCAAGCCGAAATACGAAGTCTCTTCCGATAAAAAAGCTTTGGTGACAAAACTTAAAGGCCTAGCTAAAAATGCCGAGATGGTATGGTTGGCTTCCGATGAGGACCGCGAAGGAGAAGCCATTTCTTGGCACTTAGCGGAAGAATTGAAATTAGATAAAGCCAAAACAAAACGTATTGTTTTCCACGAAATAACAAAAAACGCTATTTTAAAAGCCATCGATAATCCAAGAGAAATCGATTACAACTTAGTTAATGCTCAACAAGCGCGAAGAGTTTTAGATAGATTAGTTGGTTATGAATTATCACCAGTACTTTGGAAAAAGGTTAAAGGGGGATTATCTGCCGGTCGTGTTCAATCAGTTTCAGTGCGATTAATTGTAGAAAGAGAAAGAGAAATTCAGGAATTCAAAGCTGTAGCATCCTATTCGGTAACAGCCGAATTTACAAACGAAGCCGGAAAAATAGTCAAAGCCAAATTGCCAAAAAACTTCGCAACCAAAAAAGAAGCAGAAGATTTTCTGAATAAAAATATCGGTTCTACCTATAAAGTAGCCGATTTAGAAACGAAGCCAACAAAAAAATCACCAGCTGCACCTTTTACGACATCAACTTTGCAACAGGAAGCCGCCCGTAAATTGTATTTACCAGTTGGAATCACCATGCAAATCGCACAGCGTTTGTACGAAGCGGGATTGATAACTTATATGAGAACAGATAGTGTGAATCTTTCGAAAGAAGCATCTGATGCAGCTGAAGCGGAAATAACAAAATCATACGGAAGAGAATATTCTAAACCAAGAACTTTCAACACCAAAAGTAAAGGGGCACAGGAAGCGCACGAAGCTATTCGTCCAACAGATATGTCGAGACATACTGTGAATGTAGAAAGAGACCAAGCGCGATTATACGATTTGATTTGGAAAAGAACATTAGCCTCTCAAATGAGCGATGCTGAACTAGAAAGAACAAACGTAAGGATTGAAGCCAATAATCATTCAGAAGTTTTCCAAGCATCGGGAGAAGTAATCAAATTTGAGGGATTCTTAAAAGTATATCTTGAAGGAAATGACGATGACGATGAAGAACAGGAAGGAATGTTGCCAGCGTTGAAAGTAAACGAAAGACTAGTAAATAACAATATCACAGCAACCGAAAGATATACAAGAGCTGCTTCGAGATACACAGAAGCATCATTGGTAAAGAAATTAGAAGAATTAGGTATTGGCCGTCCATCGACATATGCACCAACGATTTCTACTATTATCGCCAGAACGTATGTTGAAAAAGGAAACTTAGAAGGTGTAGAAAGAAAATATACGCAACTTACGCTTCAAGCAAATAAAGTTGACGAAAAGGTTTTAAAAGAAAATACTGGTTCTGATAAAGGGAAATTAGTTCCAACCGATATCGGAACGATTGTAAATGACTTTTTGGTAAAGAATTTTGCAGCGATATTAGATTATAATTTTACGGCGAAAGTAGAGCAAGACTTTGATGAAATCGCAGAAGGAAATATTGATTGGGCAAAGATGATGCAGGATTTCTATGATAAGTTTCACCCAAATGTTCTTGAAGTAGGTGAAAATGCAGAACGAGAAAGTGGCGAAAGAATATTAGGGAAAGATCCAAAAACAGGCAAACAGGTTTTGGTTCGTTTAGGAAAATTCGGTCCAGTTGCCCAAATAGGTGAAGCAGATGATGATGAAAAACAATTCGCAAGTTTGCGTCAAGAACAAAATATTGGTAGCATAACTTTAGAAGAAGCGTTGAATTTATTTTTACTGCCAAAAAATTTAGGTATATATGAAGGAGAAGATGTTGAAGTTAGCAATGGTCGTTTTGGCCCTTATGTTCGTTTCGGTAAGCAATTTATTTCTTTACCAAAAGGCGAAGATCCATTAGATGTTACTATGGAAAGAGCACAAGAATTGATTAACGAAAAAGCACAAGCTGATGCACCAATTGCTACTTATAAAAATGAACCGGTTCAAAAAGGAGTTGGTCGTTTTGGTCCTTTTTTAAAATGGAACGGGATTTTTATCAACGTAAGTAAAAAATACAATTTTGATAATCTATCGCAAGCGGATGTTGAAGAATTGATAGAAGAGAAATTGCAAAAGAACATCGACAAAGTAATTCACAATTGGAAAGAAGAAGGAATCTTGGTTGAAAAAGCACGTTGGGGAAAATCAGTAATTACCAAAGGCAAAATCAAAATTGAATTAAATAAAGATGTTGATGCCACCAAATTAACTCTAGAGGAAGTAAAAGAGCTAATAGAGAAAAAAACACCGGCAAAGAAGACTGCAGCAAAAAAAACAGCAACAAAAAAAGCACCTGCTAAAAAGAAATAAGCTATGGAATTTGATTTTCTATCACCTGTTGATAACGAAGTTCTTCAATACATCAAAGGATTGTCATCACAGCATTTGGGAAGCAAAGTCGCTTTTCATACGGATAAGGAATTTCCAGATATTGATAAAGTAAAAATTGTAATCGTTGGCGTATTAGAAAACCGTGGTGCAGTAAATTATGTAGACGATGAAGTTAATCTTGAAGCTGTCCGAAAAGAACTATATGGTTTGTTTCCCGGAAACTGGCAAAGCTCAATAGCTGATTTAGGAGATATTATTCCGGGAAATTCTTTAGAAGACACTTTTTTTGCTTTACAAAAAGTAGCCGCTAAATTAATTAAAAAAGGAATTATTCCAATTGTTATAGGTGGTTCACAGGATTTGACTTACCCACTATACAGAGCATACGATAATCAGGAGCAAATGGTTAACTTGGTTTCTATAGATAGTAAATTTGATTTTGGTAAGCAGGAAGATGGAATTACAGCAAATTCTTATTTGTCTAAAATAATTTTGGACGAGCCCAATAATCTTTTTAATTATACTAATGTAGGATATCAAACCTATTATAATTCTCAAGAAGAGATTGATTTAATAGAAAAATTATTTTTTGACGCTTACAGATTAGGTGACATATCAAATAATATTGAAATGTCAGAACCAACTTTACGGGATGCAGATATTGTTAGTATAGATTTAAATGCTGTAAAATCCTCATATTCAGGAAACTTTGTTACTTTTACTCCAAATGGTTTTGACGGAAAAGAAATTTGTAGTTTATCAAGATATGCGGGTATTAGTGACAAGGTAAGTTCTTTGGGTATCTTTAATTATAATAATAAAAGAGAGGGATCAGTTCTTATTGCTCAAATAATATGGTATTTTATTGAAGGCGTTAATTATCGTTCCAACGAGTATCCATTTGGTACAAAAGAGAATTATTTAAAATACATTGTGCCATTAGAAAATGAAGAATTAATATTTTATAAGAGCAATAAAACGGGTAGATGGTGGATAGAAATTAATTTTTTTGTAGGGCAGCACAATAAACTTAAAAAAAATACGTTATTATCATGTTCACATGAAGAATATTTAGCGGCGTGTAATAATGAAATACCAGAAAGATGGTGGAAAGCACAACGAAAGAATTCAATTTAATTTAATAAACGTAAAAAACAACTTACAAACAAGACAATAAAAACGCATTTTATCGTAAAAAAATGCATTTTATCGATAAAATATTTTTTTAATTACAAGAATAATTCTATTTTTGAAATGTGAATTAATGAAATGAAAGAGTAAACAAATAAATTTAATATTAATTAATTGCTTTTTTCAAAAATAATAAATAGGTTTACGCCCTAAAAAAAATTCAAATAACCCCAAAATTTACATATGAAGAAGTTCATAACATTTGCGTCATTTTTAGCTTTATTAACCAGTTGTGGTGGATCAAGTGATAAAGGTGAATTGGTAGGAGTTAAAGGAAGAAAATGGCATCCAGAAAAGCCGTTTGGAATGACTTTGATACCTGGTGGAGCATACATTATGGGTAAATCTGATGATGACCCAGCTAACATACAAGATGCTCCAACTAAAACGGTTACAGTTAGATCATTCTACATGGATGAAACTGAAATAACAAACAGTGAATATCGTCAATTTGTTGAATGGGTAAAAGACTCTACTATAAGAGTTCGTTTAGCTATTCTCGCTGATGAAGTAGGACAAACACCAACAGGTAAAGGTGCGAAAGGCGGAAAAGGTGGTGGAAAAGGAGGAAGTATTGGAGACTTTGCTTTCAATGATACTGATCCGGCCAAGATGACTCCTTATGATAAATACATGTATGAGAATTATTATAGTGTAGGTACTGATGATGATCCTTATGCAGGAAGAAGGTTGAACAAAAAAATCAAACTTATAAAAGATACCAAAAAATATCCAGACGAATATTATACAGAAGTTATGGATACTATGTATTTGCCTTTAGCCGAATCTTTTAATGGTTTACGAACTATTGATGTCCGTAAATTAAAATTTAGATATTCATGGATGGATATTCAAGCAGCTGCAAAAGCAAAAACGGGTAAAAGAAGTTCATTTATCAGAACAGAACAACAACTTGTTTATCCTGACACCACGGTTTGGATTAAAGATTTTGCCTATTCTTATAATGAACCTATGCACAACGATTATTTTTGGCACCAAGCTTACGGCGAATATCCTGTAGTAGGTGTAAATTGGAAACAAGCAAAAGCTTTTTGTGCTTGGAGAACGTTAAACAAAAATTCGTATATCAAATCAAAGAAAAAACACCACGATTTAATAAACACTTTCCGTCTTCCTATTGAATCAGAATGGGAATATGCTGCTAGAGGTGGATTAGAATCAGGAACTTTTCCTTGGGGTGGACCTTATGCTAAAAATGACAGAGGTTGTTTCTTAGCTAACTTCAAACCTAATAGAGGAGATTATGCTGCCGATCAGGCTTTGTATACTGTAGAAGCAAAATCATATGAGCCAAATGGATATAATTTATACAATATGGCAGGAAATGTGGCTGAATGGACTGATTCATCTTATGATGCCGCAGCTTATGAATATGTATCTTCAATAAATCCAAACGTTTCAGATTTAAAAAACATGAGAAAAGCCGTTAGAGGTGGTTCATGGAAAGATGTCGCTTACTTTTTGCAAGTAGGAACCAGAGATTTTGAATATGCAGATTCAGCTCGAAGTTACATAGGATTCCGTACAGTACAAGATTATATGGGAACTAAAGTCACCAAAAACGGAGTTCCTAAAAAATAATTTAAAACTAACTTAAATATAAATTAAAACTAACTAACTAAAATTTTATTATTATGGCATTATTAAGCAAAAAAGCAATGAATTTCGCATACGGGATGGGAGCAGCAGTTGTAATCATCGGTGCATTGTTCAAAATTACTCACATCGAATTTGGATTTATAACGGGTAACTTAATGTTAACTATAGGACTTGTTACTGAAGCGTTAATTTTTGGATTATCTGCTTTTGAACCAGTTGATAATGAATTAGATTGGTCTTTAGTTTATCCAGAATTAGCTGGTGGTGAAGCAAAAGCTAGAAAAGTAAAAACAGAAGATGCAACAGACGCGCAAGGGTTATTATCTCAAAAACTTGATGCTATGTTAAAAGAAGCTAAAGTAGATAGTGCATTAATGGAAAGCTTAGGAAACAGTATCAAAAATTTTGAAGGTGCAGCAAAAGCTATATCTCCAACTGTTGATGCAGTTGCTTCTACAAAAAAATATTCTGAAGAAATGACAAGAGCAGCAGGTCAATTAGAAGCATTGAACGGTTTATACCAAGTGCAATTACAAAGTGCTGAAAGAAACGCAAAAATCAATGACGAAGTTGCTGAAAACAATTTAAAATTAAAAGATCAAATGCAAAGCTTAACGTCTAACCTTTCTACATTGAATAATGTATACGGTGGAATGCTTTCTGCAATGAGTAATAAAGGATAATTAGTTTTATAACTATATATTTTAAACAAAATAATAATTTAAACTAATTAGAAAAAATGGCAGGAGGAAAATTAACCCCTAGACAGAAGATGATTAACCTGATGTATTTGGTATTCATCGCGATGTTGGCATTAAACATGTCAAAAGAAGTATTATCAGCTTTTGGAATTTTAAATACTAAGATTGAAAGTTCAAATTCAATCACTGACAATAGAAATGAAAGCTCTTTTTTGCAACTACAACAAAAAGCTAAAGACCAGCCATTACAGTATGGTGATAAAAAAGCTAAAGTTGATAAAATCAGAGCTATCTGTAAAGAATACAATGATTATATCGAAGGTATAAAAACTGAAGTTACCAAAAAATTCCCTAAAGATAAAGAAGGTAACTATCCATGTGAACAAATGGATAAAAGTGACGAAATTGACAATATGTTCTATACAGGCGATAAAGAGTCAGCAAAAGGTAAAGAATTCTTAGAAAAAATCAGAGGATTTGCAGGTAAACTAAAAGCAATTGGAGGAAGTTCAATAGCTGAGGTTGAAATGAAAAAAATCGAGAAAAGATTTGCTACAGAAGATGTTTATTCTGAAAAAGCTGAAGCAAAGTTACCATGGTTAGATTATAACTACCACCATTTCCCATTGATTGCAACTGTTACAAAACTGACACAATTGCAAGCGGATATCAAATCAACTGAAAGTGATATCATGGAAGGGATGTTTAAATCTGACTTAGTTGCTGCCGCTTCATTAACAGCGTATCAACCAATTGTTGTTCCAGAAAAAACAGCTTTCTTTCAAGGTGAGGCAGTTAAAGGAAAAATTATCTTAGGAAAATTTGATCCAAACTTAGTTGCTAAATCAGTTATCGTAAATGGAGTTAGTGTTCCTGCCAAAGCAGGTCAGGCAGATTTCTCTTTCGGTGCTGGTGCTGTTGGAGAACATGAAATTACTGGTTCATTTAACTTTGACGAAAACGGAAAAGTAGTTAGCTTACCAATTAAAGGAAACTATGTTGTTGTACCACAACCTAAATCAGCTAATATTTCTGCTGATAAAATGAACGTAGTTTACAGAGGGTTACCAAATCCAATGACTATTTCATTCGCAGGTATCTCTGATGACAAAGTATCGGCTTCTGCTCCAGGTTTAGCCAGAGCAACGGGTAATGGAAAATATAACTTAAACCCAGGTTCTGGTACTGAAGTAAAAGTTAGCGTTACAGCTAAACTTCCTGATGGGAAACCAGTTTCTGATAGCAAAATATTTAGAATTAAAAATATTCCTGCTCCACTTGGTGCAATTGCAGGTTCAACAGGAGTTATAAAAGGTGCAAAGTCTCGTTTGCAAGTATCGCAAGTTACAGCAGTATTGCCTGATTTCTTGTATGACTTAAACTTTGAAGTAGTTCAATTTACTTTTAAAGTGCAAGGTCAACCAGCGATTGTTGTAAATGGAAACAGAGTAGATGCTAAATGTGCAGCTGCATTAGTTAGAGCTTCTAAAGGTGATCAGATTACAATTTCAGATATTAAATCTAAAATTGCAGGTCAAGGTATCAAGCCACAGACAGCTTCACCTGTTATTTACGAAATACAATAATAATTTAAGTTGAAAAGAAACCTACTTAAATAACTTATATTAAATTATGAAAATTAAAAATCTTTTATCAGTAGTTTTTGCAGTAGCAATGGGTGCTTCAACTTTTGCTCAGTCAAACTTGTTGAATTCCAAAACTCCAGACGAGATTGGAAAGAAAACACCTGCTCAGTTAATTTCTGACAATGATAAACCATTACCATATGGTTATGTTCATGACAGAGATGTATTAATGGGTAAAACGATTTGGGAGTTTGTAGATGTTGATGAAAGAATTAATTTTCCATTATATTACCCGATTGATACTAATTTTGTTGGTAAAGATAGAAGGTCATTGTTTGATGTACTTGTTAAAAATATCAAGAATGGTAAGATTACCGAAGTGTATGCTGACGATTATTTCAATACCAAGAAAACGTTTAAAGATATGGCATCTTCGTTTACCTATACCGATACTATTCCAGCTGGTATAGATGAGTATAATAACTTTATTGACGATTACAAATCAGGAGCTAAGGTTTTAGATCCTCAGTTTATCAATAAAAAAGAATTAGACGCAAGTTATATATCAGGCTACAAAATCAAAGGGTACTGGTATTTTGACAAACGTCAGGGTGAACTAAAATACAGATTATTAGCTTTGTGTCCGGTTACTCCGGAAGCAAAAGATGCGGGTAATGAAAATGCTGACGTAATTGAATTGTTCTGGGTTTACTTCCCTACGGTAAGAGATATACTGCATGAGTCAAAGGCCTTTAATGATAAGAATTCTGCGATGCCAATTACATTTGACCATTTGTTAAACTCGAGAAGATTTAATGGCGAGATATACAAAGAAGAAAATGTTTATGGCGATAGAGAAATTCAGCAATACATGAAAGACAATTCTCAAAACCAGCTTTTAGAATCGGATAGAGTAAAAGAAAAGATTCGTAGTTTCGAATCGGATATGTGGAATTACTAAGAAATAGTTCATAATACAATATAAAACTCTCATCTTTATGGTGAGAGTTTTTTTTAGCTATATAAATAATGACAGATTATATTATTGTTGGTTCAGGGTTAGCAGGTATTGCTTTTGCAGAAACACTTTTGCAGCATAATAAGTCCTTTATAGTTTTTGAAAACAACTCACAAAGTTCCAGCAGCATAGCAGGCGGATTGTATAATCCTGTAATTTTAAAAAGATTTAGCGAAGTCTGGAATGCCAAGCCTCAACTTGAATTAGCTAATGAGTTTTATGCCGCCATTGAAAAAAAACTTGCCATTCAATTCGATTTTAAAATCCCGATATATCGAAAATTCTTCTCTGTAGAAGAACAAAACAATTGGTTTGCAGCCTCAGATAAACCAAATTTATCACCGTTTCTTTCTACAACAATTATCCATAAAAAGTACAACGGTATTGATGCTCCCTTTGGATACGGTGAAGTATTGCAAACCGGTTATGTGGATACAATTGCTTTGCTTACCCATTATCACAAGTATCTAAAAAGTTTAAATCTATTGGCTTCAGACACTTTTGATTATGCCGAATTACAGCTGTTTGACGACCATATTGAATACCAAAATATAAAAGCCAAACACATTGTCTTCGCTGAAGGATTTGGAATGCATTCTAATCCGTTTTTTAATCTTTTACCGCTTGATGGAACTAAAGGTGAATTATTTATCATTAGAGCCCCTGAATTAGATTTAGATGTAATTATAAATACCAGCGTTTTTATTTTGCCCTTAGGCGATGCTCTTTTTAAAGTGGGCGCAACTTATAATTGGGAAGACAAAACAAACGCGCCAACCACTGAAGGCAAGCAAGAATTAATCGATAGAATAAAAGAAATTCTAAACTGTGATTTTGAAATTGTAGAACATTTTGCCGGTGTAAGACCAACAGTTAAGGACAGAAGACCATTACTTGGCACGCATCCAAAACATGAAAAGCTCCATATTTTAAATGGTCTCGGAACACGAGGTGTAATGCTGGCGCCAACTTTGGCTAAAGATTTATTCGACTTTATCGAAAACGGAAAACCATTAGATAAGGCTATTGATATCAAAAGATATACTACTTCTTAGCAGCATTCTTATCAAAACTAATAAACATATTGATATAAATATTTCTGGCTAATCGCGCCGTTATCGGCATCAGGGCTATAAGTGCTAGAATAATGGCAATGATAGCTTGTTTTAATGATAATCCCATAATGACTTTCGAAATGATAAAAGCCGCAACTCCAATGCCAACAGTCAACCCGTAACTAACATACATCGCACCATAAAAAAAGGAAGGTTCTATTTGATAATGTAAACCACAATGACTACAATTCTCCTGCATTTTATAGATATTCTGTATATGATATGGATTTTTGTCCAAATACATGCTTTCTTCTTGACAACGTGGACAAGTTCCTGTTAAAATACTATTTAGTTTGGATCCTTTTTTTAACATTTGCAAAAAATTTAATTTTGTTCATTTTAGTCTTATGACCTCGAGTATACAAAGGTAAATCCAAATAAGGTTTTAATACTAATAAACTATTCTTTTTCTCTATGTTAAATATCCATAACTTATCGGTTTCTTTTGGCGGCACTTATCTTTTTGAAGAGGTAACTTTTCGATTAGGCTCTGGTGATAGAGTAGGACTGGTAGGAAAAAACGGTGCCGGAAAATCGACAATGCTAAAAATTTTAGCTGGAGATTTTAAACCGGATTCAGGTCAGATTGCAACCGAGAAGGAAGTGAAAATGGGTTTTCTTCGTCAGGATATCGATTTCGAACAAGGAAGATCAGTGCTTGAAGAAGCCTATGAAGCATTTATCGAAATAAAAGTAGTTGAAAAAAAACTGGAAAGTATCAACCACCAATTAGTAACTAGAACCGATTATGAAAGCGAGGCCTATAGCCAAATTATCGAAGATTTATCCGATTATACCCATCGTTTTGAGTTACTTGGCGGCTATAACTATGTTGGCGATACCGAGAAAATATTATTAGGGCTAGGTTTTAAAAGAGAAGATTTCAACAACCAAACCGATACTTTTTCAGGTGGTTGGAGAATGCGTATAGAGTTAGCCAAATTATTATTGCAATCCAACGATATTTTATTGCTGGATGAGCCAACGAATCACTTGGATATTGAGAGTATCATTTGGCTGGAAGGATTTCTTCGAAACTTTCCCGGCGTAGTCGTAATCGTTTCCCACGATAAAATGTTTCTGGATAATGTGACCAATCGTACGATTGAAATTTCTCTAGGCAAAGCTTATGATTACAACAAACCGTATTCACAATATTTAGTTTTACGTGAAGAAATCCGCGAAAAGCAATTGGCTACACAAAAAAACCAAGCCAAGAAAATAGAGGAAACCGAGAAGCTAATCGAAAAGTTCCGAGCCAAAGCTTCCAAAGCATCCATGGCGCAATCGCTTATCAAAAAACTAGATAAAGTTGAACGCATCGAAGTAGATGAAGATGATACTTCAGTAATGAATATTTCATTTCCGGTATCACAAGTTCCGGGAAGAGTAGTTATCGAAGCCGAACATGTAACCAAAGCCTACGGTGATAAAACAATTTTAAAAGACATTTCGCTTTTGGTGGAACGCGGGAGTAAAATTGCTTTCGTGGGTCAGAATGGTCAGGGGAAATCTACCTTTATGAAAGCCATCGTCAATGAATTTAAATACCAAGGTTCCATAAAACTGGGACACAATGTGCAGTTGGGTTATTTTGCCCAAAATCAGGCAGAATATTTAGACGGCGAAATTACCTTATTGGAAACCATGACCAATGCGGCTACCGATACCAATCGTTCTAAAGTTCGGGATATGTTGGGCTCCTTTTTGTTTCGTGGCGATGATGTAGAGAAAAAAGTTAAAGTACTTTCGGGTGGCGAACGCAATCGTTTGGCTTTGTGTAAATTATTACTGCAGCCAATAAACGTATTAGTGATGGATGAACCAACGAATCACCTCGATATTAAATCGAAGAATGTATTAAAAGCGGCCTTAAAAAAATACGAAGGCACTTTGCTGTTGGTTTCTCACGACAGGGATTTTCTTCAGGGAATGTCGAATATCGTTTACGAATTCAAAGACCAAAAAATCAAAGAATATTTAGGCGATATTAACTATTTCTTAGAGCAACGCAACATGGAAAACATGCGTGAAGTGGAGAAAAAAGACGTTGCCAAAAAAGAAGCTCCAAAGGAAACAACCAAAGTTTCCTATGAAGACCAAAAGAAAAGTAAATCACTGCAAAATCGTTTGAGTAAAGTAGAAAGCCAAATCAAACAATTGGAAATTGATATTCAGGCTGATGACAAAGCTTTGGCATCCAATTATGACAAGCACATTGAAGATGCAAATTTCTTTATGGCGTACAACAAAAAGAAAAAAGAATTAGACCGATTACTCGAAGAATGGGAAGTGATTCAAGGTGAGATTGATTTAATGTGAAAAGCCTGATTTATGAAAAACATACACCTTATCATTTCAAGTTTAATTGTACTTCCTTTAGGGTTTATATATGGTTTTCAGCCCAATTTACTTTTTGATGTTACTATTAATTCGATAGATGAAGCCAATATTTTCAAGGCAGTTATGGGATTGTATCTTGGTTTTTCTACACTCTGGATTATCGGATTACTGAAACCTGCTTTTTGGAAAACAGCAACGATGTCCAATATGATTTTTATGCTGGGTTTGGCATTTGGTCGAATACTTTCTATGTTTTATGACGGAATACCATCTACTATTTTTGTTATCGGAACAATAGGCGAATTGGTTTTAGGGCTTTATGCTCTATACCAGCTACAGCTAAATAGAGCTTCAAAAAAAGCACTGTAATTATTCCTTATCAAAAACAAAATTTACCTTAGTTACATTGCTTTTGGTATCAAAATAGACTTGTCGGTTGTTAGCAATCTTTTCTTCTAACTGACCGTTAATCGAAAATTTCATTTCAGTATAAAGCCTTCCTGTTCTGCCGGAAATAGTGACTTGATACAAACTATCTTTAACTACTTCTTTCATAGGAAAATCTTTGTCCCAAGATAAGGGACTGTCCCAACCACGTACACCCACTGTTTTGATATTCGGAATTCCTGAAACATTGAGCGTAAAAACTACGGTGCGCCACTGCGTTTTTTGAACGCAGCTATTTAAACTTAACAGGGCTATGGCCGCAACGATAAATAGTTGTTTTTTCATTTTACTTTACTTTTTTAGTTATCAAATAATCTACTCCAAACCGACCCGACCCTAATACCATCGTGAACAAGCTAACCCAAAGAAACCCAAGAGCCGGTAAACAATTCCACAAGCCATTTTGAATTTGTTGCATAAAAATGGCAACCAACATCGTGCAAAGAATCAAAAAGGAGAATAGCCTGGTCTGAAATCCGAATAATAAAAATAAGCCACCAACTGCTTCAGAAAAGGCGCCCATCCAGGCAAAGAACGCTGGCGTAATGGCAAAGATGCCACCATAATGCGCCACATCTTGTGGAAACCAAAAGGCGACTTCAAAAAAGCCAAGCCCATTTTCGGGCGGAGACCAGGGCAAGCCAAATTTTTGGGCACCAAAATTTGCCGTTAGTAAATAGCCACATACCATACGAGGGATTGCCAATAGTAAATCTTGTGACCAGTGTGGTAATAAAACAGGTGTTGTAATTTGGTTGAGAATTCTCATGATTATTCAATGGTATATGTGATGGTTAAATTTTCGTTGCTAAAATTTTTAAGTAAAACCGAACCGTTAGTTGGAACCGTAAAATCAAGTGTTGAATCGGCTAAAAGAGATGGGGAAATCCATTTCTCCACATTGTTTTTAACAGTGTAAGCTTCACAGGAATTTGTTGTATTCTTGTTCTCTAAATGAAGTGAAAATGATGCATGTTCTATATTTTGCCAAATGCTTATTGCGCCTTTGGCAGGAACAGTAATCGAAGCTTGTTTAGGAGAAATATTTACCGTTTTGCAAGAAAATGCAAGAAGAATAAGAGCAGTTGACATGGAAATTTTAAATAGGTTTTTCATGATGTTTTGATTTTCTAATTTGATTGAGATTGAAACTATATGTTGATTAAATCGCCGTTACCGGTCTTCTTAGAATTAGTGTCAAATTTGGCTTTACCACTGTTTTTTATGTCACCGTTTCCGTTTAATTTGGCGGTAAGTTCCTGAGAAACATTTACGGTGACATCGCCATTGCCAGTATTTTTTATAACGGCTTTTTTGGCTGTCAGTTTTTCTGCATCAATGTCGCCATTACCACTTTTTACAACTTCTAAACTGTCTGTTGTACCACTTATTCTGGTATCTCCGTTTCCTATATTTTCTATTCTGAAGTACCGACCAATTGCATTTTTGATGTTCAGATTACTGTTGCCTCTATTTTTAATTACGGAGGCTTCGGGCATTGTGATTTTAATTTTGAAGTTAGTGTCTTCAATGTATTTCCAGTTGTTTTTGTTGTTTTTGAAACTAACGGTTAGTTCGTGTTCGGAAGCATTTTCTGAAATAGAAAAGAGACTTTCTAAATTGTCATCAATCGTGACGGTAATGCTAAAAGCTTTCCCGATTTCAATTTCGAGTTTACCATCTAAATCTTCGAAATAGACTTTGTCGAAGTTTTTAAAATCATACGATTGGGTTGTGGTTTTTCCGGAACCTTTGAGTTGGGCCATTGTCAAGAAACTGGTTAATGACATTGCGATTGCAAACAGAATTGTTTTCATAACAGGAAGTTTTAGTGATTATTACTGAGGCAAAATTGCAGCATAAAGTAGGACCAATCGCTTCAAATTATGATTTGAGACCAATTGAGTAGTAAACGGGAAGTGTTGTGAATAAAAGGACTATAGCTTTTCTATAAATTCTTTTGGCGAAAGCCCGGTGTTTTTTTTGAAAGCTCTGTTGAAAGTTGCTTTAGAATTAAAGCCACAGTCAAAAGCTATTCCGAGTAATGTAGTTTTTTTGTGTTCACCTTGTTGGAAACTGTTTTTTATGGCTTCTATTCGGTAGTTGTTGATGAAGTCGTTGAAGTTTAATCCAAAACCCTGATTGATTGTTTTAGAGATCACCGCAGCATTCGTATCCAGTTTTTCGGCTAAATCAGTTAGCGTCAATTCCGGGTTTTGATACACTTTTTGGAGTTCCATTAAAGACTCGATTTTCGCTTTCCAGGTTTCGATTTCGGGCGAGGTGTGTGCTTCAAAAATTTCATGCTCAATGTCAATTACCGCTTCTTCGGAACTGAAATTAGTAGCCAAAAGTAAAGCAGGCTTTTTATCAAAGACCGAAACTTCAAAGGGGATTTTGGTTACTATTGGATTGGCATAACCGGTTACGGCTATATAATACATGATAATAGAAAAGAACAGAAAAAACCACCAACTGCCTGTATAGGAGTTTAGTTGCGGATAAAAGACAGTGATGACATTAAAGAGAATCGGGAGCACAAGCATTATTAAAAAACTATACAGGTAGGTTTTAATCCATTTAAATAAAATACTATCAGCATAACTGACAACCTGAAGCATTAATTTTCGATACAAATTATAATAGCGAATAGAAGCTATAAAGTAGATAGCCATCGAAATCAGTCCTAAATTATGGTACCAACTTTCAAAATCTTTATCAATACCGTCTTTGTAGAAATAGTAATCTTTAAAAATATACTTGTCATAAATCCACATAAATAGCGAATACAACAAATACAAGATTCCCGGAATAAGATGAAAAAAATTGCTTTTGCTTAAACGAAAAGCAGGATTCAGAAGACTCTGGGTGTAGCAATAAATTATCGGGCCAATAAAAAGTAAGTGTTGAAAGGGCGTGTAAAACAGAAAATCCCGATAGGGCTGATTGTCATACCAACCGGCAAATCCCAGCATCCAGGGAGCAATGTATAAACTGCATAAAAAAATGAAGAGACTCAGCCAATAGTTAGACTTAACCTCTGTTTGAATGGCTTTTTTTAATAAGAGAAAACTATAAATTATTCCTTGCGAAAAAGTTATAAGTAGGAGTGAAGAATAAAATCCAAATTCAAAAAGCATATATTAAATTTGGTTAAAGATAATAAAGTTTGGTTTTCTGTCAAAGAATGGTTTTTTTCACCAACTAAAGCAGTTTCAGCTTTTGTATAGATATTGGATGGTTCTTTATTTACCTATTGTTTTTATTTTTAAATAATTCCAATAGTTTTGGAATGGGCCATAGCTTCGCTACTGTCTTTGAAATAGCAGACAGAGACTTTCAATGTTTCTAAATTCCTTAAGAGTGACATGATTTTTTCTTTTTTATGATGGCCCGTTTGTCTGATATAAACCGCTTTTACCGTTACGGGAAATATTTTACAAATAGCTTCATATAAATACGCATCCTTTTGAGAATCATCGCCAAGCAATATATATTCCAGATTGGGATAAAACTCTAAAATGTGTTTTATTTTTTCAAATTTGTGATTGTGATTGCCTCTTCCCGTTAGGAAAAAATCAGAAAGCTTGGTTTTGATATCTTTTAACAGCAGAACGGCTTTGGGCAATTGGTGAATTTCTGTAAATTTGATAATAAATCGGTACAAATTCCATTCACTGCTGGACACGTAAAAAAAAGCATTTTGCTCTTCTTTGTTTTGTATTCCGGCAAAACTCAAAGCCTGATAATGGGTAACCACATCGTCAAAAACTTTTCGTTTATGAATGTCTCGAAATAATAAAATGTATAATTTTTTGAAAGGATTTAATGAATGAGAAACTAAAAAAGTATCGTCAATATCAGAAATGATTCCAAAATTTCCTTTGTGTGGCCGAATATAAGATTCTTTGGCAGCGATAATTTTATCTTTATAAATAATATTCACCTGATAGTCAATCCAACCGTATTTTTCAAATTGGTCCAGCGGAACACAGAATTTAAAGTAGCCGTCATCCAATGTTTTGGTGTGGATTTTAATGCCATTATGCTCCAAAAAAACATCAGCATTGGCTTGCGTTTTGGTGCTAAAGAGTTCAATTATGGAACGTGCATTTTTTAAGTTTCTTTTCTGAAAATTATAATCTCGTGTTGCTGTTGGTCTGAATACATGTCCCATCACAATCAATTCCTGCTCGTTTGCATAACCACGATACAATTTTAGGATTGGTTTCATTTAACATTATAATTTTTGAAAGGAGCTGTAAATTAATTATTTTTAAGCAATTAAAGAAGTAAAGTTTGAAAAAGAATATCATAATAGTAGTGAATCCTGTTTCCGGAGCTTTTGACAAATCGGAAACAATCACTGCCACATTGCTTTTTGCTAAAAAGGAAAAGCTGCAATCAATACTTTATGAAACTTCAGGGAAGAATGATGTTGAAAATATTAAAAAGCTCTACAATCTCCATAAACCGGAACGAATTATCATTATTGGTGGTGATGGAACTATCAGAATGGTCGCCGAAGCTATCGCCAAAGAAGCTGTTGTTTTGGGAATTATTCCTGCCGGTTCGGCTAATGGTTTTGCGTTAGATTTGGATTTAAATTTGTCCTTGGAAGAAAATTTGGAAATCGCTTTTTTGCATCATTTTATCGAAATAGATGTTATTACCATAAATGAAAAGATTAGTTTACATTTAAGTGATATAGGTCTTAATGCTGAACTTATAAAGAATTATGAGCAAGGCGATATTCACGGAAAATTAGGCTACGCTTTACATACAATAAGCACATTGTTTGATTCGGGTGAGCCGTTTACCGCAAAAATTAAAGCAAAAAACACTACATATGAATATGCTGCCAGAATGATTATTATTGCGAATGCCAAAAAATATGGCACAGGAGTGGTAATCAATCCAAATGGAGTTATGAATGACGGTAAGTTTGAATTGGTAATTTTAAAAAATTTCGATTTGATTATTCTGGGGCAAATCATTTACGGAAATATGCCCTTAGATTCTGATGATGTGGAAATAATTTCTACAAACGAGGCTATAATAGAATTAGATTCTCCCGTAAGTTTTCAAATGGATGGCGAATACTGTGGAGCCGAAACTAATCTCGACATTAAAATTTTACACAAACAATTGAAAGTAGCCATTCCGTAGTTTGTAATAAGTTTTTTTAATTTTTATTTAAACGGATGCCTTTGCTGCCACACCAATGTTGGTTCTAAGCGTGGAAATATTTTATCAAAATAGGTATTTATCAATTTGTTGTTATGATAAATAAAGCCCGACATTACAACGGGTTGAGCACCAATAGAACTCTTAATTTCTAAGGCGGTTCTTCCGAAGATTATTTTCTTAAATTGCTTTTCAATACCAAATTTGTTCATGTTGTAGAGCATGTTCAGATAGAGCATTTTTTCCTTTTGAATTTGTTCATCATAACCCAAAAAATAGGTTTCCAAAGTGTTACCGTTGAGCAATAGCGTATGAAAACCAACCAATTCAGTATTTAAAAAATAACCAACCAGTATAAACCGTTCACCACATTGTTTTTTAAAGGAAGAGAAATGATTTTTAGCCAAAAAGAAAGTGTTGAAAGGCGCATTTTTGGCCACATGATGATACAACTCATAAATCCGGGGCTCTTGCGATATAATAGCATCCAAAGACAATTCCCGGGTTTCAATACCTTCAAACTTTTTGTGAGCGCGTTTGTATTGGTCACGGTATTTTTTAGAAAAGGAAGCTACATAATCATCATTTGTTTTCCATTGTGGACGCAATTCAAAAATCATATTGGGTTGCGTGTTAAACTCATACATCTCAGAAAACGATGTTCTTTTAAGTTCTCTGGCGCACTCTTGATAAAAGTCTTTAAAGGAAACAATGTGAATAGTTACATTTTGCTTTTTAAAGTAAAGCGTAATTTCATCAGCACATTTACAAAGAAGTTCGCCAATAGTTTTGGCATCAATTTCTTTATTGAAAGCATAACCGTTTTGTCCGGTTATCATATTGTTGCCAAGAAATAAAGCATGCGAACCAAAATTTCTGAAAACAAAATTCCTGGCATAGGTTTTAAGGCATTTATCTCTGTCGCCAAACGATTCTAATTTATTCAAATTAAGATATTGCGCCAGCGCTACGCCAATATGAACGTTATTTTCAAAAATACCAATGTAGAAACACTGCATGTTTGTGGGAGCCGAATCTTCTAAAACTTTTAAATAGGGTGCTTGCAAAAAAGCATTTTCATGGGCAACTTCATCCCAGGAATCGGGAAGTTGCGCAATCGAAGTATATATTGTATAGGTAGTTGTTTCCAATAAGCTAAAAAAAATCGCCCTACAAATGTAGAGCGATTGGTCTATAATTAAATGTTAAATTACTGCATCATACAGATTATTCCTCCCATAATTAAGAAACAAACCATCCAAAAGCCACCTGTGACCAGCACATATTTAAAACTTCTTCTTTCATATAATGCATTGGTTCCAATTAAAGGAAGTGCTAAAAACAACCCAGTTATAAAACCATGTAAGGCTCCGTGTTTGAACGTACGAAAAGCGGTTCCATAATCAGCCATAAAGGCATTAAAAGAAGGTAAGGCTTTTGATGGATCACCACCAACCATTCCTAAAGCGCCAAATTGATGTATGGTTAACATCTGTAAAATAAAGGCCATTAAGAAAGCATAGATAAAAGAACCGCCTAACATTTTGATCATGTTGGCACCTTTCATGTCTTCTTCTTTTAATCCGGCTTCTTTCATCCAAATGTTTCCAAAAACTTTCGGGTTGTACCAAATAAATCCAACAACCAGTGTTGACAAAGCAGCAAGTAGTAATGCTAAAAAATTGATGTTCATAATTTTAAGTTTAATTGGTTAGTATATCAAATGTAAAAAATATTTTTTAAATCAATTTTTCCCGACATGGGATTCCAATTTAATAGGAATTTTGCAAATATTTGTAAGATAAATAAATAAAAAATCAAGTCAATAATGCAGTTCATCGATTTTATTTGTTTTTAAACGACTATACTTCTAGTTTTACTTCGTCATAAACCTCAAATTATAAATGATATGAAAACAATTTTTACCTACGTAACACTACTTTTAGTTTCGGCTTCTAGTTTTGCAGAAATCTCTTCAGCCGAAAAGAATGCCTTAATTAAATTAAACAAAGCCACTAAAGGAACGCAATGGATTAACAAATGGGATTTAAAATCACCGGTAACCACTTGGTATGGTGTTGAAATCCAAAACGACAAAGTAGTTTCTGTTAAATTGGTTAATAACAACCTTAATGGTGAATTGCCAAAAGAAATAGGTGACTTAACTTCGCTACAGGTATTAAATCTTTTCAGAAATAATTTAACTGGTGTTTTACCGGAATCTATTGGGAACTTAAAAAGTTTGACTAAACTGAATGTTGCATTCAATCAAATCTCAGGTTCTTTACCAGAATCGTTAGGAAATGATACCCAATTGAAATCTATTGAAATGCACATGAACAGACTAACAGGTGTATTGCCTTTAGCAGTTGGAAATTTATCAAATTTGGAAACACTTTCGTTATTCAACAACGAAATTGAAGGACAAATTCCAATGTCATACTATCAATTGAAATCATTGAAAGTATTGTTATTAAACAGTAATAAACTTACCGGAAAATTGGATAAAGAAGTTTCAAACCTTTCTTCCTTAGAAACCTTGAGTTTGTTTGAAAATAAAATGGATGGTCAAGTACCATTTGATTTAGAGAAATTAGGAAAATTGAAAGAAATGAACATCTCTTATAATATGTTCAACGGATTGGTTTCTAAAAACTTATCTAAATTAGATACTTTAAATATGACTATGGTAAATGAGCAGGGTGTTGCTACTACTTTAAAAGTCAATATCGATAAAAACTCAGCTTTTGCTGCAGATGAATAGTAAATAAAGAGGAAGAAAATACCTGACTGCTACTGGCAGTCCTCCTCTTAATATCAAATGTTTTGTGTTTATAAAATTTTGTTAGGTTAAAAAGGTCTTGAGAAATCAAGACCTTTTTTGTATTTAGAACTAAATAAAGAAGCTATTCAGCAGCTACTAATTTAGAAGTACTTCTGTAGATATAGTCATTGTAAATGTGTCTTCTGGCAAAACGGCTTGGGGATTCAGCATTCACCATTTTGATGTAAATGGGTCTTAATACCCCAAAGTATTCAAAAGCACTTCCGTCAAGGAAAGTAACATACAGCACGCCTTTCTCGTAATAAAAATCGGCAATGTTGGTGCTTGTAGTGATTCGGGTATATTCCGCTTTGTCTTTTTCCAAAGTTTCCGGCGCAATACTTACCAGGAAATGATAAGCCGCAATTATCTCCGTGCTTTTTTCTTCTGCTGCCAAACGTTCCACAGCATCCTGAATAGTATCCGGATGGATATCCTTCATACAGTTTCTGTAAATTGTTTTTAGCTCTTTTAAGGTAGCAGTCTTAGTAACGCCAAGTAAGGCTCTGTATTCAATGATTTTTTTTGTATTCATCTTATTGGAATATAACCGTTTAGGTTTTTTAAATTTCGTGCAAAAGTAGTTCTTTACTTTAGATATATAAGCACTGATTTGAAAATTAACGATTTTTTATTTTTAGGGTGTAAAAAAGGAAGCGTTTATGATGCCTTAATCCTGTATGTCTAAATTGTCCCTCTACCGTCACTTCGAGTGTTTTTGGCGTAACCAAAAATGCACCGAGAAGCCACAAAAAAAGCTCCTCATTTCTGAGAAGCTTTTTACTTAGTAGCGGGAACAGGACTCGAACCTGTGACCTTCGGGTTATGAGCCCGACGAGCTGCCTACTGCTCTATCCCGCGCTGTTCGGGTGCAAATATACAACGAAAATCTAATAAGTCAAGTAAAAAGTTGAAAAAATTACTAAGGAGCTGAGTTGCAGCCTTTCAAAGTTATAGTACACCTAACATCAGTTGGAGTGTTTTTTTCTAATGCAATCAGTAGCCGAATATTTCTTTATAACAACGGATTGCAAGTATACAGGAAGCTAAAAAATTTCACGTAGCTTTACTAAATGAATAAGCTAACGCATACGTTTAAGCAAACAGCATGAAAGCAACCCCTTTTTACTTAGTCCTGATCCTACTGTTCTTTGCTATAGAGAGCAATGCCCAGATAGATACGATTACCGTTAAAACCGTCCCCAAAAAAGGACTGCTGAAACAAGCCATCTTACCTATCGGATTGCTAACGGCAAGCGTATTAATTAGTAACAGCACCTTTGAAAAATCATTGCAAAAGGACATTCGGAACAGTGTGGGAAACGATTTCAGTACCAATATTGACGATTTTACAGGAAGCATACCCATCATTCAGCTCTATGCTGCCGATATTCTGGGGGTAAAATCTAAAAATCACTGGTTTGACCAAAGCAAGAATTTGGGCCTGGCGATACTGGCAACGAATGTTATTACCGTTACCTTAAAAAAGAATATTCATAAAATAAGGCCTAATGGTGATACAGACGCTGAGTCTTTCCCCTCTGGACATACTTCAAACGCTTTCACAATTGCCACCGTACTTTATGAGGAATTTAAGGACACAAGTCCCATTCTTGCCTATAGTGGCTTCGCCTTTGCGACTGCTACCGGAACAATGCGAATGATGAATAACAAGCACTACCTTTCTGATGTGTTGGCAGGTGCGGGGATAGGTATTTTCGTAACCGAGGTAATCTATTCGTTTGACCCCATTATTAAATGGAATCCTTTCAGGAAGACAACTAATGTGACGTTGCTTCCGCAGTTGGGGGATAATCAGAAAGGGGTGTATCTGTGTATACGGTTTTGAGGAGGATCTTTTAAATCAATAGTTGTCATTCGAATGCGAACGTCACTTTATTTAAATAGCTATCCTGTAAAACATAACAATTTTACAATTCCACTCAGCAATCAAAATGCAGTCTTTGAGTTCTTATTAACAATCTATGCCATACTTCAGTGTTTGCAACCGAGACAGAATACCACAGACTATCCCGGAGCAAACACTTCCGCAGTCATAAATTTAACTGGTATGACATTCTTGAGTACAAGTTTTGCAGCCATTAGATTGTCGGTAAGTCTTTTTTGCTTCGGCTATGGCCGATTTGCATTTGGTAAAAACACCCAAATACTTTCTGTTTATAAAATTCGGCAGGAAGTCACACTCAGAGGTATGTACTTCATGATCGCCATTTTTTTGTGGATTGATATTAACATAGTATAAGCTCATTCTTTTGCTTTTAGATGATTATTGATTAGTATTTCCAAGTATCAGCTTGTGTTTTAGTATAAGTGAGGTAAAATTTATCAGGAGCACTGTTTATAAAAACAGTGGTGATTCCTCCTCCTTTTTGATTACAAAACGTATTTTTTTCCTGTCTGAAAGCATCCTTGTAGGCAATATTGGTTATTTCTGAAACATAGAAATCGTTTTTTACCTTGTTAGTTTTATCTCCGAGTTTATAGGTTATACTATTGTAGAAGTTTAAAGGAGATGTGTCTTCTGAGAACCCTTTAGTGCTGGTTTGTTTTGAAGTTGGGTATCGCAGTAAATCACAATCTCTGATAATGGTTTGAGTAATGTTGAATTCAGCAACACTCTTGGAGGATTTAGAAGGGATGGCTACAACTTTAGCTTCTACAATTTGGACTCCGCTTGAACTATTTGTCGCCACTGTATTAGAGGTATAGGTCGATAACGAAAGCCAGCCTAATTGTGAAATCCCTGAGGTCTTTGAAGTTTTTGTTGCCGTGTTGTTTGAGTTGGTAAAGATTCTGTTTTGATAATAATCATAGGCATTACCATTGATTACATAAAAACTTTCATCCAATTGAAGGTAGATAACTTCGTTGGTTTTGTTGTAAAACGTGAAACCGGCATTTCCATTGTTTGCCCAAAGATTATAACTTATTTTGCAATTGTTATCCTCAAAAACCATTGAGTTCCCGGATGGTTTAACGGTTTCGGATTTGGTTTTATAAACCTGATAATAGGTGCTTATTGGATTACAAGAGGTTAAAAAGCACAATAGGACGAATGGCGTAATTTTTTTCATTTTGTTTAGATTATTAGAATTAGTAACCAAACTTAAACCCAATAAAAATATAATCCTTACGGAAAACCGTAATGGCATAAAAAAACTACCCCTTGAAATTCAATTGACACTCTCTTTGTCTTATTTCCGATTATTGTCTTACAGTAGTTTGATTTTTTTCTAAAAATATTGTTTTAAAAACAAATACATATTCTAAAGTTTTCTCCTCCATCTTTAATGGCAACACTACTCTTACAGTTTTACCAAGTAATTCTGGTTTGTATTCTACTTTTTTTGAAAACATTCCAGCTGACATTGTTGGAATTAATGGTGAAGATACCCAGCCTCCATATTGTCCCGAAACAAAACGAGTATAACTTGTTGGTGAAATTAAATCAGAAAGAGTTGAATTCTTATAAATTGATGATGGAGTTTGAGAATTTTCTCTGTCAATATATTTTATTCCTTTATGAAATATACGTTCAGTCACGTTTTCAATTGAAATATATGCAGCTTCATCCCATATCAATTTTATGGTTTTCTCAGATTTATTAGTTAGGTCAAAACCTATTTGAGAAACAGCATATTGCCAATTTATTTTAATAATAGCATCTTCATAGGTAGAAGAAAGTGAATCTACTGTTCCATGTTGAATATCTTTTGGGGATTCAGCAGAAATAAGTTGAATTGAGTAGTTTCCTTCTCTCTTGTCTTTTTTTTGAGCGAAGGAAAAAGTCGCAGTTGTAAGTAATACAAATAAAAATAGTTTATGCTTCATAATTTGTTTGTTATAGGTTTAGAATTCAAAAGTTACGCTGGCTATCTTTGTCGGTTAATAAATTCATTTGCAAATCTTTGTCCTATAATTCGCTGACCGCTTGAATTAAAATGAATCCGATCACCTTTATCGAGCAAGTCAACTGTTTTAATCAAATAGGCATAAGTGTCAGTATTGATGTAAGTCCTTATTTTTTTGTTTATTCCATTCCAATTTTCTTCTGTTTGTGAATAGGAGCCTAATTCCCCAATAAAAATCGGTAAGTTTTTAATGCCGATTTGATTTCTAAATAGGATGAATAAATTTCCCAATTGTTTATCATATATTTCAATGGTCTCTTTTTTTAGTGCGTCATTTTCTCCTTGATGCCAAAGTATTCCTTTTATTGTTCCATACTTCTTTCCGATTTCTACTTTTTCACTGAAATTAGAAAACAAAGTGACATTCTTGCAAATGGAATCATTAATCCATTGGCTTATAGAGCTAGCCCCAACTGCCGTTGGAATTAGTAGGATAGAAATACTATCAGGAATATGTTTTAGTAACTCTTTTCCAAATGAAAGCCCACAGTCCAATCCTGTCATTTCAGGTTCATATAAGTGAAGTGGCTCTTTGGCTAGTATTAAATTTCCGTTTTTGTTAATTGTCAGAATTCTGGAATCAGGTATGGTGTCCATTGGTTCAACTTTTCCCCGTCCTGCCATATTTGATTGTCCTGCAAGAATAAAAACCCAAATCTTTTCTTTGTCGGGAATTTTATTAGTGGGTAGTTTAGTCTTTGGAAAGAATTCGGTTCTGTTATCTTTCTCTTTTGCCCCACACCCAATTAAAAAGAAAATAAATAATGCTGTACTGTATATACTATTTTTCATCGTATTGTCTTTTTAGCTTGCCCATAACTATAGGATTGTGATAATTATAAAAATGAAACTATTACTGCGTATCCCCGGTTTCTCCATTTCTTTTAGCCTTACTTTATAATTATCACATTTATTGCTGGTAGGGTTGGACTGCCAGGTAAGCTTTAATTCATGTACACCTTGAGGCTGGCTTATTTTTGAAATGTTTAAATTGTAAGAATGTCCAAAAGTAAATTCGTCCAAAAAAACTACCCCTTGAAATTCAATTCACACTCCCGTTCATAACGGTACTTTCTATTTTGGGAATCATAAGTTATTGGAGCATTGAGTTCCATTTTCATGTAAGTGATATAATTATACACCGTGCGTACAGAAACCCCTAATCTGTCAGACAGATCTTCTGAATTTCCGGCACGTTTGGCGCTGATGAGCTCGTGAATTTTTATAATTACTCTTATATCCAAAACGGTACAATTTTAAACATTAGGTCTGCAATCAAGATGCAGTACTACCATTTTGTAAACTTATATTGATACTAGGAGCATTCCTTACGGTTTACCGTAAGGGGAATTATAAACTTAAAAAATAGTGATTATGCTATGCCCAGGTCTTTGGCAATAGCGATTAGGTGTACGGTATTGTTAGCGCTGAAATGGTCTTTGAGCTTACTGATATGCTTTTCGATGGTCGATTTGCTATTGGGCAGTATGCCAAGCTCTTTAAATCTTGCTTCTAAATCATCCTGAGTGATGCCAACAGCCAATTGCTGAATTATTTTAACATCATAGTCATCTATCTCACGGGTAGCGCTGGCTCTCATGAGATGCTCCAAGCTTGGAGAAAGATAAATAGCATCTTCTTCATATACTTTTTTAATCGCACTTTTCAGTTGATTGATACTGTCTCTGCCCTTGAGGACATAACCATTAATATGACTTTTTTCGAAAAGTGCTTTTATCTTGAATCTTTTGTTTTCAACGGAATAAACGATGATTTTAATATCGGGTTGGAGTATTCTTATTTGCTGTATGGCTTCTTCACCCGATTTGAGTTTTACTTCGCGATGATCAGCTTCAAAAGACAAATCAGAAATAAAAAGGTCATAAGGCGTTTGGTCAGCAGTTGCCTTTCTTATTTTTAACAGGGCATCATCGCAGTATTTGACATGGTCAATTTGGGTTACCCCCAATTCATGTAAGGTCTGTATAACTGCAATATTGATGCTGTCTATATCTTCGGCTAATAAAACTCTTTTAAACATATCTTACTTTGGTATTTGTAGGGTCACCCGGAAGCCTTTACTAACTTCTTTGTCAAAAGTAAAGGTTCCTTTTAGTGCCTCAATACGGTTTTCCGCATTTTGAAGTCCTTTTTTTGAAAACTTAGCCGTGTCAATTCCCTTGCCGTTATCAGCGTACTTTATCTCCAGAAGTTTTGCCCTGTCTTCAAAATTCAGCATTACTAAATTGGCTTCACTATATTTCTTCATATTCACCAATAGTTCCTGCAGGACCCTGTAAATAGCAATTTTAGTTTCCGTATTGATTTTGCTCCAATCGATAGCGGATATGTTTTTTAAGATAATAGTAACGTCATTGCTGTTGAAACTGTTTATTAAATCCAACAGAAAGTTGCTGTAGCGTTCATCGGTATAGATTTCGGCGTTGGTTTGTGAAATATCCCGGGCTTTACTATAAATATTCTCCAGGTTATCCAGTAAGGCTTCCCTGTTTTCTGTTTTTTGGAGGTTTTGAGTTTCAGCAAAAGCCATAGTCTGATACACATCATTGGCTAGTTCATCGTGTATTTTTTTGGCTATCCTGTTTTCGGTTTCATACACGGATGCTACCAGTTTCTTTCTGTTTCTCTTTCTGATAAAATAAAGCAGGAGAAAGGAAGAGAGTAAAATTAGTACCGCTAACAGCACAGCAAGCTGCATATTCACCTTGTATTTTTGTTCGTTTTCAATCGCTTTTTTGGAATCGTATTTGATTTTGGCAAACTGATTTTTGGCCGAATTTCGACTTAGTGTCAAACTATCATTTAGGCTAATAAAGGCAGCTGTGTATTGTTTCGCAGCTATTGGCTCACTATTTTCAATTAACAATCGCAACGCTTCCAGTTGGTCATCAGGACTGTTTACTTTCTTAGAAGCCAGAAGGGCAGTAACCGCATACTGTTTAGCCTTGGGCTTATCAACACCCATGAAAAATGCGGACAGGTGGATATTAGACGGAATACTACCAATTACATCTTGTAAACTGTCTCTTATTTGCAAAGATTTGTAAAGATTAGAATAGGCAGCGGCGTTATTCAATTTAAACTGAGAATACCCTATATTATCCAGGACTCTGGCAATTTGGGGTGGATTAGCTTTCAGGGGTCGATTTTTTAAAAGCGGACTGAGTAGTTGAATGGCTTTATCATGGTTGCCTTTTTCCTGATAAATTAATCCAATATTGCTTTGCGCTATTGCTTTTGACAAGGGGTCATTAAAACTGGCATAGGCCATTTTATAATAACGCAGGGCATCATCAAATTTTTTCTGTTTGTCATAGGCTATGGCCAACATATTATATAAATAGGGTCTGTAAAGAGTCCCTTCATAAGTGCTGAGTGCTTCTGTTATTGTTTCCTCACTTCCATAAAAATCACCAATATGTTGCTGGACAGTCGCTGTTTGAAGTAATACATAAGCACCATTTTCCCCTTTTTTATCGGCACAGTTTTCATAGGCAAGTTGGTAATAAAAATAGGCACTATCCAACTGTGTTTTTTCATAAAAAGAGGCATCCCCTTTGTCTCTCAGTACTACATATTTCCTTTCTTTTTCGTTTATAAGATTAGTACAGGAACTGGTAAAGAATAGTAAGCTAAACAATAAAATCAGGGAATGTACAATGTTGCGTATCATTCCCCGAAGTTATTAAATTAATTGTAGACTCAAACAGAATCTTGTAATTACACTATTTACCCAGCTGTTCCGGTTCCGGATTCTCCACTGCAGACTGTAAAAAAAGCTCCTCAGCCATGAGGAGTTTTTTTGTAAGGTAAGGTTGCTAAACCTGACAGGTTTGAACATTAAAAAAAGGCCACCCTCCCGGACGACCTCTTCCCAAATAGTAACTTTAAATCTTTAAATCATGTACGGCAAACGAATTCCAAATTCCATGCCACATTTTCTGAATTGAAATGAATCGTTGCCAATACGGCGGCAACAAACTTCAAATGCCTACTGTTTTAATCATGATACTTTATTAAACCTGACAGGTTTTAGAAACCTGTCAGGTTTAAAAAAACGGCCCTCTAAAACAGCCTCGTCAAAAAAACCAATAAACATCAACATCAAATCTTTCTAAAAGTAACTTCTAATCATAAATAACGGTTTATTTTAATAAAGGGATAATAGCAGGGGGGTCGAAGCCGAAGTAGTCGCAGAAGTCGTCTACTGTAATGGGCTGGTGTTTGGGTTTAGCGCTGTTCGCTCTGATTTTTTTGATGATTTCGCGGGCTTGCCGCTCGCTTTTGCCTGTGATTTGTTGGATGTCTTTGGCGTAAATGCAAATTCTGTTCATACTGCTGTTTTTTAAACTTACGGATTACTGTTTTGATTTCTACTTACTACAGTTCGCCGCACTCCAGCAACTGTTAGGGCACTACGTGGGGGTTGGGACCTGACCCACACTTACACCGCACTTCAAGGAAACGTTAAAGATTGTGTAAACAGTTGGCACTTTTGCAACTTTTATGCCTAACGTGGTATTTTCCTTAGGATTATCGTTTTTTTAAGCCAATCTTAATTTAAGTAACCAAAACTGACGTTTTTGTGCAAAAAGTGACGAAAAGTGACGAAAAGTGACGTTTTTATACCAAAACCTGCAAAAAGTGACGATTTCCTGCAAAAACCTGCAAAAAGTAACATTCTGAACCTCAAGGGTGTACAACCGATTATTTTCCTCTTTTACTTTGTGGCACTATTAATTTTTAAATATATTAATCATGGCTATCAAGTATTATTTACAGCCCAATCCGATTACACCGGATCCCAATGACCAATCGGCACGTGTTATTAGTAACAAAGTGCACGACACCGACAGCATTACTAAGGAAATGCTGAAACGCGGTAGCACAATTACCGAAGCTGACATCCGTGCAGTGCTTAACGTATTCTTTATGGTCGTTACCGATGAAGTTGCCGATGGCAACAGTGTGAACCTGCCCCTGGTGAATATCCGCGCCGGGGTAACAGGAGTTTTCACTAGTATTACCGACAGTTTTGATGCGTCACGACACATCAAAAAAGCAAACCTGTCCGCAGGGACCGAACTCATCCGCAAGATGAACGAGGCACGGGTAGAAAAAATCACTGTGCCAACCGCTGCACCGGCATTGATTGCCTTCACCGATGTTACTTCGCAAACCACCAACAGCATCCTAACACCTGGTGGTATCGGACAAATAGTGGGTGAGGAATTGAAATTCAATCCTGCTAATGTTACCGAAGGGATTTTCTTTATTGCGTCAGACGGGACGGTTACTCCCGCAACGATTATTGCGAGTCGTACTGAAGGTAAAATTGTTTTCAGTGTACCTGCGTTGCCTGCCGGAAACTATACACTCGAAGTGCGTAAAGGCTATGGTTCGACCAACATTGTTGTCCGCTCCGGTGCCTTGCAGGACACGCTTATTGTGAATTAGATTCCCTTTTTTGCACTCCATTTTAGGGATAAGCCCGAAAATAAATTTTCGGGCTTTTTTTGTTTCCAATACGGTCGACAAAATGTTCAAGCACTTGGAAAACAAATTGTCGAAGCACTTGGAAAACAAAATGTTCAAGTACTTAGAAAACAAATTGTCGAAGCACTTAGAAAACAAAATGTTCAAGCCACGTCGAGAAGTTGTCGAGGCTGCGTCGAGAAGTTGTCCAAGCCACGTCGAGAAGTTGTCGAAGCTGCATGGAGAAAATGTTGAGGTTTTGTTATCGGTTGACGGTTGACGGTTCTCTGTTCTCTGTAGTCTGTTTTCGGTTCTAGGTTGTAGGGTTCGTCACTTCGAGTGATTTTTAAAAGTGAGAACGCAGTTCTTAATTTTAAAAATAATATCGAGAAGCATTGTGCGCACAACGGTTCTCGATACATTTTTGGTAAGGACAATTTTTTTCTTTTTCAAAATGAAGAACCAAAAACACTCGAACTGACGTATACGGAAATCTCGTTCTTTATACGGACCGTCACTTCGAGTGATTTTTAAAGTTGAAAACGTTAGTTTTTTACTTTGAAAATAATATCGAGAAACTTAGTGCGCACAACGGTTCTCGATACATTTTTGGTAAGGACAATTTTTTTCTTTTTCAAAATGAAGAACCAAAAACACTCGAACTGACGACTGTATAGATGATGACGTATAAATAACCTCTCTCTAACGCGAACCGTCACTTCGAGTGATTTTTAAAGTGGAAAACGTTAGTTTTTTACTTTGAAAATAATATCGAGAAGCTTAGTGCGCACAACTGTTCTCGATAAATTTTTGGTAAGGACGATTTTTTTTTTCAAAATGAAGAACCAAAAACACTCGAACTGACGTATACGGGAATCTCGTTATTTATACAGACCGTCACTTCGAGTGATTTTTAAAGTGGAAAACGTTAGTTTTTTACTTTGAAAATAATATCGAGAAGCTTAGTGCGCACAACGGTTCTCGATACATTTTTGGTAAGGACGATTTTTTTCTTTTTCAAAATGAAGAACCAAAAACACTCGAACTGACGACTGTATAGATGACGACGAATAAATAACCTCTCTCTAACGCGAACCGTCACTTCGAGTGATTTTTAAAGTGGAAAACGTTAGTTTTTTACTTTGAAAATAGTATCGAGAAGCTTAGTGCGCACAATAGTTTATCGACATACTCTAAAGCGAACTAAAGTTCTTGTACCTGAAGCCCACTGGGCTTCCTCCTCTTAATATCAAAGGTTCTCGATAAATTTTTGGTTAGGACGATTTTTTTCTTTTTCAAAGTACAGAACCAAAAACACTCGAACTGACGACTGTCTTAAGACGTCACTTCAAGTGATTTTTGAAGAATGCAATGCAGTAAATACAGTAGTAACTTTTAAAAACTATTATTATGAAACTATTACAATTAGGCAGCCGAAGCGCTGCCGTAAAAAAATGGCACTACTTCCTCATAGGACAAGGATTGTATCACGGTAGTGCTCATGGGATTTTTGATTGGGCTACGCATACCGCCACTATCGCATTTCAAAAAAAGCAGGGTTTGGTACCCGATGGTGTTGTGGGAAACCTAACTGTTGCTGCGGCTATGTTGTTAGGCTTTGGGGTTGTTGTGGATGTGCGCAACGACACAAGCGGAGCGAATTACCCTTCGAAACCCGATTTTCCTCCCTTGGTGACGAATGCCGAACGGGAAGCGCTTTTTGGCAAAATAGCCTTTAAAGCTACCCCATTGCCCAACAACCCGGAACATTTTGACATCACAAATCGTTGGGACCGGGATAACCTTGTTACAGTAACGGTGCCGCAATTGATCCCCTTAAAAGGGAGTGCTACGGTTTATTTTCATAAAAAAGGAGCCAAACAACTAAAACAACTTTGGAGCGATTGGCAAAAAGCGGGTTTGCTCCCTCTGGTACTGACTTGGGATGGTGGGTATAACCCTAGGTTTGTGCGAGGTAGCCAAACTGTTTTGAGTAACCATGCCTTTGGAACCGCCTTCGACATCAATTTTGCCTGGAATAAACTAGGGACTGTTCCTGCGCTTATGGGCCAAAAAGGAAGCGTTCGCCAATTGGTTGCCATTGCCCATAAAAACGGCTTTTATTGGGGCGGTCATTTTACCCGAAAAGATGGGATGCATTTTGAATTAGCGAAAATTATAAAACTTTAAAAAATAGAACATGGAAAAATTTGTAATTACAAAAAGAACAAACGGTGACTTTCAGTTTACGCTGAAAGCCACCAATGGAGAGCGTATTTTAACCAGTGAAGGCTATGCCACTAAAGCAGGATGTGAAAACGGAATTGATTCGGTTAGAACCAATGTGCTGAATGTCGCACGCTATGAAAGGAAAGTAGCTGTAAACGGCAACTATTATTTTAACCTAAGGGCGGCAAATGGAGAAATTATTGGTACCAGCGAGTTGTATGAAAGTACAGCCGGAAGGGATAATGGGATTGAGGCTGTAAAGAATAATACGCCTCAGGCGACTGTTGAAGATTTGAGTTGAAATAACTACATTGCTTTTGAACTCCTTATCGTTGTGAGATGATGGGGAGTTTTTTATTTTATGGGAGGTAGTTACACTTTTAGTGTACTTTTTATTTTTAAAGCTGCTTTTAAAAAGGCATAGCAAAATTTTTTAAAACCAATGTATACTTTTAGTGTACTTTTTAATGGGGATATAAATTTTAGAGACTATAGCACTATTTTCTGAAATGAAAGTACACTTTTAGTGTACATTTTATTTTAAAACCGCATTTACGGTTTTCCTCATAATTGCTTTAATTAATAATTCTATTTTTAGCCGAAATTCTATTCAATAATAGTAGAAAAAAAAGTCACATAATCCCCGTCGTTGGGGATTGTATATGTGTGAGAATTTTGCTAAGTTTGAAGTGAACAAAAACCACAATGACCAACCAAAATCCAGAACAAATAGCTCGCGATAACATCGACAAGCAACTCCTTGCCTGTGGGTGGGTTATACAGGATAAGAAGCAGTTTAATCTTGCGGCTGGTTTAGGTATAGCTATACGCGAATACCAAACGGATGTTGGTCCTGCTGATTATGTACTATTTGTAGATAAAAAACCAGTTGGGATTATAGAAGCCAAGCGTGAAGAAGAAGGCGTTCGACTGACTACTGTGGAAGACCAATCCTCACAATATGCTAATGCTAAGTTGCGGTTATTGAATAACGATCCTTTACCCTTTGTATACGAAAGCACAGGAGAAATTACTCGTTTTACCGATTACAGAGATTTAAAACCACGTTCGCGTAACGTATTTACTTTTCACCGACCTGAAACTTTTGTGCATTGGTTGAGTCAATCCAAAACACTTCGTACCCGATTACATGACATTCCTCATTTACCCGAAGAAGGTTTACGCGATTGTCAAATAACTGCCATCAATAACCTTGAAAAATCATTTAAAGACCAGCGTCCAAAAGCCTTAATTCAAATGGCGACTGGTTCAGGGAAAACTTTTACGGCAATTACTGCCGTGTATCGTTTGCTGAAATATGCTAAAGCGAAGCGCATTTTGTTTTTAGTAGACACCAAAAACTTAGGGGAACAAGCAGAAGGCGAATTTAGAGCTTATACCGCGCAAGAAGATAATCGTTTGTTTACCGAATTGTATGGCGTAACCCGATTAAACAGCTCTTTTATTCCCAACGATTCGCAAGTATATATAAGCACTATCCAACGGATGTATTCTATTCTTAAAGAAACCGAACTCGATGAAAGTGCCGAAGAAGAAAACCCTAATGAATCTCGTTTTATTCCCAAGGAACCTGTGCCTGTGGGTTATAATGAAAAAGTGCCAATAGAGTTTTTTGATTTTGTGGTGATAGATGAATGCCATCGTTCTATCTACAACTTGTGGAAACAAGTGTTGGATTATTTTGACGTATTTCAAATTGGTTTAACAGCTACACCCGACAATAGAACTTTTGGGTATTTTAACCAAAACCTGGTTTCGGATTATGGCTATGAAAAAGCGGTCATTGATGGTGTTTTAGTGCCTTATAATGTATTTACCATAGAAACCGAAATTACTAAAAACGGTGCAAGTATTTTAAAGGAATTCAGCCCGCTTATAGACAGGCGTTCCCGACAAACCCGCAAGAAGTTTTGGGAAGCGCTTGATGAAGATGAAGTATATAGTGGCAAGCAATTGGATAAAGACATAGTTAACCCAAGTACGATTAGAACCATAATCAAAGCCACCAAAGACAATTTGCCGGCTATGTTTCCGGATCGTATGGACAGCAATGGTGTTTTTGAAGTGCCAAAACTATTAATCTTCGCCAAGACAGACAGTCATGCCGAAGATATTATAGAAATTGTTAGGGAGGAATTTGGAGAAGAAAACAAGTTTTGCAAAAAGATAACGTACAAAAGTGATGAAGACCCCAAAAGTGTGTTGCAACAGTTTCGAAATGATTATTACCCACGTATAGCCGTTACGGTAGATATGATTGCAACGGGAACTGATATACGACCCTTGGAAGTGCTGTTGTTTATGCGAGATGTAAAAAGCCGCAGCTACTACGAGCAGATGAAAGGACGAGGTACACGAACCTGTACGGTGGAAGAATTGAAAGCCAAAGGCACTCCTACGGCGAAGTTTAGCAAAGACCATTTTGTGATTATTGATGCCATTGGTGTAGAACAATCGCAGAAAACGGACAGCCGCCCTTTGGAAAAAGCACCGGGAATTTCATTAAAAGATGTATTGCAAAGCATTGCCATTGGAAATACCAGTGAGGAAATGTTAAGCACTTTAGCCAGCCGATTATTGCGACTGGACAAGCAATTGAATGACAAAGACAAAGCTCAATTTGCCGAAAAAGCGAATGGCATGACGATACCTCAAGTGGTGAAACAGTTGTTGCAGGCGCATGACCCTGATGTGATTGAAAGTACGAAGTGCGAAGTACAAAGTACGATGAAAGGAATGGCGCCTATTGAAATAGAAGCAGCCATTACCAAAGCCAACCAAGAACTGATTGAACAAGCAGTAGCGGTTTTTCATAGTCCTGAATTGCGCGATTTTGTAGTGGATATTAGAAAACAGTACGACCAATTGATGGATATGGTGAATATAGATGCTGTAACCAACATTGGATGGGTAAAAGACCATGCTGCCAATAGTGCGGCAGTGATTGAAGATTTTAAAACGTGGATTGTTACTCATAAAGACGAGATTACGGCCTTGCAGGTTTTTTATGCGCAGGATTACCGACACCGTACGTTTACGTACAAAATGATAAAAGAATTGTGCGATACTTTGAAAAAAGAAAAACCTTTGCTGGCACCTTTAGCCGTTTGGCGTGCCTATGAGCAATTGGAAAAAACCAACGGCTCTGCCAAAAATGAATTGATTGCCTTGGTGAGTTTGATACGCAAAGTGGCAGGCATTGACACTACGTTGACGGCCTATGATAAAACGGTTGACAAAAATTTTCAAGATTGGATATTTACTAAAAACGCCGGAAAGCACAACGCCTTTACCGAAGCGCAAATGCAATGGTTGCGTATGATGAAAGACTATGTAGCCAACAGTTTTAGTATAGACAAGGATGATTTTGACCTTAGCCCCTTTAATGCGGAAGGCGGATTGAGTAAAATGTGGGCATTGTTTGGAGACCAAACGGATAGTATTATTGAAGAATTAAATGAGGTGCTAGCTGCCTAAAGAGAATGCTTAATTATACAAAAAGGTTAAATCGATAATTAATTTTAACCTATTACTACAATTTTAATGTTATATTTGAAATATAATTATACCTTTGCAAAAGAATTGAGATGGATTTTACGTTTAGAAATAAAGAATTAGAAAAATTATACACTACCGGAAAGTCAAAAAAGCTTAAGCTTCCAAGCGATATAATTGAAAAATTCTTTGCCCGATTACAACAAATTGAAGCAGCAAACGATATTTATGATTTATGGAATGACAAAGGTTTGAATTTTGAAAAAATGACAAATACTGAAAACTCCTATTCCATGCGATTAAAAATAAAATACCGTCTTGAAATGGATATTGATTGGAAAAATAATGAACTAACCATCGGTGACTTTATTATAACCGACATTTCAAATCATTATTCTTAAAAACAAACAAATCAGTATGGCAACTACCCAAAAATTAAGACCCGCAGTTAAATTTGGCCCAGGCTATTTCATTAAAGAACAAATGGAATACCGTAGCTGGACACAAGATGAACTAGCAGAAGTGATGGGAATGACAAGTAAGCATGTTAACGCAATTCTCAAAGACAAACAAACCATTACCTTAGATACCGCTAAAGTGTTAGCTGAAGTGTTTGACACCTCCCCGCAGTATTGGATAAATTTAGATTCCAATTACAGGCTTTGGCTTAACGATATCCCTTCGGAAAAAGAAAAACAAGCTGAACTCAAAGCTAATATTTATGAGCGCATGCCCGTAAGAGATATGATTGCCAAAAATTGGATTCCCGCTTTTGCTGATGTGCATGAGTTGTGCGAAAACATATTAGAATTTTGGAATTGCAAAAAGCTTGATTTTGAGCAATGGGACAAGCAAATCACACCACTATTAGCCCGAAAGTCGGAGAGTTTTAATCAATACAAAGCTTCCTACACCTATACTTGGTATCATAAAGCTATGATGGTTGCAAGTACTTATACTGTTCCTGCCTTTGATAAAAAAGGGTTGACAGCACTCTACGATGACCTGCATAATTATACCATTCAAGAAAACGGTATCAATCAATTTTTAGAAAAGCTAAACCAATTGGGTGTTATCTTTTTCGTATTGCCTCATTTGCAAAAAACCTATTTAGATGGCGCGGCATTTTATTATGAAAACAGCCCTGTCATTGTATATACCGGAAGATACAAACGCATTGATAATTTTTGGTTTACCATTGCCCACGAAATAGCCCATATTTTATATCATCTTGATGAAAAAAATACCTTTTTCCTAGACAACTTTAGAGAAGAGGAAGTAAACGATTTAGAAACCGAAGCCAATCAACGCGCAGCCGAAAAACTAAAATATCAAGAAATAATAGCCTATTTGCAAACAAAGCTCAAATATTTATCAACCAATGATATTGAAAGCTGTGCGCAACATTTAGCCATACACCCTGCTTTGATTATTGGAAAATTAGCCTTTGATAAAACCATTTCTTATGCCAACCAAAGACTATATAACGAAGAAGTTTTGGAGTTGATTGACGCAAAATATTTGGTAAATAATGGATAAGAAATTATCAAAGGATTGGAAATTAAAAACTCTTAATGATGTTTCTAGAAAATTATCATTGAACAAACTTAAAATCAAGCAAAAAGAATATTTGCCTAATGGTTTATTTCCTGTTATTGACCAAGGGCAAGATTTAATAGGTGGTTATTATAATGATGCGAGTTTATTAGTCCCAGACGAGCCACCTTATATAATATTTGGAGACCACACTAAAGTTAAAAAATACATCCCTTTTAAATTTATTCCAGGGGCTGATGGGGTAAAAGTCCTTAAGTCAAAAGATAATATTTTACCAAAGTTTTTATATTATCTTCTTTTTACAATAAGGATTGAAGACAAGGGTTATGCAAGACATTTTCAATTATTAGAAAAAGAAAGTTTCTTAATACCAGACGATTTAGTAACCCAACAAGCCATTGTCTCCAAAATAGAAGAACTATTTAGCGAGTTAGACAAAGGTATTGAGGATTTTAAAACCGCACAACTACAACTCAAAACCTATAGACAAAGTGTATTGAAATGGGCTTTTGAAGGGAAGTTGACAAATGAAGATTTGAAGGATAGTGAGTTACCAAAGAGTTGGGTAATTAAAACATTGGGAGAAATTTTTAAAGTTTCAAGTGGAAGAGGAATTAAAATAAATCAATTAAAAGGAGGAAATTATTCTGTTTATGGTGGAAATGGTTTAAACGGTTATCATTCTGAATATTTCATTGAAGAACCTATTCTAATTATTGGAAGGGTTGGTGTAAAATGTGGAGTAACACATATAACAAATCCTAAAAGCTGGGTTTCAGATAATGCATTAATTGTAAAACCAATTATTAGTGATTTTGATATAAAGTTTTTTAAATTAAGGTTAGAATTTGAGAATTTAAATAAATTATCTGTTTCAACAGCTCAACCTGTAATCTCTGGAAATTCAATTTACTCGGTTTCTTTAAGTCTACCTAAAAAGGAAGAACAATACCTTATCGTTCAAGAAATAGAAAGTCGATTAAGTGTTGCTGATAAAATGGAGGAAAGTATTTCTCAAAGCTTGTTACAAGCCGAGGCATTGAGACAGAGTATATTGAAAAAGGCGTTTAGTGGGGAGTTGGTTTAAAAAAGAGAAATTATGATTGACGATAAATTAATTGAGAGTTATTTTACTGAGATTAAAAATTACCTAATCAATAAAGAAAATCAAATAAAATTTTCATTAGTTAGGAATCAATGCAGTGAAATTGAGGCAGGAGTTTATTGTTTTTTTATAGATAATAAAATAAGGTATATTGGAGAATCTGGATGTATAAAAAAAAGAATAAATGATTTATTAAATACAAAAAATCATTCTTTTAGAAGGTCATTTGGAGAATTGTATTTTTTATCTAATCCATTATACAAAAAGGCAAGTAGCACTTCAAGTTATCATCCAGATATTGAAATATTACTTAGTTCAAAAATGAATAAACATTTAAGTTATTCATTTTTTCCTATGAAAATAGGTAGAAAAGAATTTGAGGAATGGTTACAAGATTATTATTCTGAAGTTGAATTTTTAAACAAAAGAAAAAAGAGAAAATAAAAGAACATTAAGGTTATTTCTATATAAAAAGCATTTTAGTGGGATGTTGGATTAAAAATAAAAAATATGATAAATAAAGATGAAGTTAAAGACCTTAATGTAGGTTCAAGGGTCGCTGAACAAGAAGTTGAAGGTTTAAAGAATTACTTTTTAAAAACAGATTTGTGGGAACAAATTTTAGATAACGAAGTAGATGTTATATTCGGCTGTAAAGGTTCCGGGAAAAGCGCTATATATAATTATATGCCTAACTATGAACTAGATTTAATTGATAAAAACATTCATCTTTTACTAGCAGAAAACCCAAGGGGAGCAATCGCTTTTAAAGATTTAAATGTCACACCACCAACAAATGAATTTGAATTTAAAAGTATATGGAAATTATATTTTGTTATTTTAATATCCCAAAAACTTTCAGAAGAAAACTATTCTCATCCTGATTTTGATATTGTTCTTGAGAAGCTTCAAGATTCTGATTTAATACAGAGAAGGTCGTCATTTACATCAATTGTAAAAATGGTTAGAGATTATATAAGAAGGATTAATCCAACTTTTGAGCCAAATATAGGATTAGATCAATATACTGGAAATGTAAATAAAGTAGGGGTTAAAATTTCTTTATTAGAACCCTCAACTAAAGAATCTGACAAAGGTATTGTATCTATTGATAACTTATTTGAACTTCTAAATAATACATTAGTAAATAAAAAATCAAAAATATGGCTTGCTATTGATAGATTAGATGCAATTTTTCAAGAAAATTTCGAACTTGAGGCAAACGCTTTAAGAACACTTTTTCAGGTTTATATTGAACTTCAACAATATGAAAGTATTAGACTAATGATATTTTTAAGGGATGATATTTGGAATAAAATAATTGAAAATGGCTTTAGAGAAACTAGTCATATAACTAAGACGGCTACTATAAGCTGGGATAAAAATTCTCTTTTTAATCTAATTATGTCAAGATTTGAACAAAATGAATATTTATTAGAAAATTTAAAACCTGATTTATCAAAAGAAGAAAGATTTATTGAATTATTTAAAATAATCTTCCCTAAAAAGATTGCAGAAGGTGCTGAATTTAATTTTGAATGGTTTATTACTAAAATTAAAGATGGTCAAAATAATTCTTCTCCAAGAGAATTAATTCAACTAATTTCATCTGCTATTAAATATGAAATCAAATTGCTTTCTGAAGAAAAATCAAATGGGGATTCTATTATTTGTATGGAGTCATTATTTGAAGGGCTGAAGGATGCATCAAAAACTAAACTAGAAACAATTATTGCAGAGTACCCAAAACTTAAAATATTTATTTATAGAACAAAGGGTAAGAAACCTAGATTAAAACTTGAAGAATTAAAGGAGTTGTGGAATATTAGTAAAAAGGAAACTTTGATTATTATAAATAATCTAATCAAGATTGGTTTTTTTAAAGATGAATCAAAAAACCAATCAAATATTGAGGTTCTAATCCCCATTATTTTTAGACCTGCGTTGGGTATGCAATATGGTTATGATAAATAAATTAAAATGAGCAAAGAAAAATCGGCTAACACCTCGAGTATAGTATCCAAAGTATGGGCATTTTGCCAAACCCTTAGAGACGATGGCGTGGGCTATGGTGACTATCTCGAACAATTAACGTATTTGCTGTTTCTAAAAATGGCAGACGAATACACCAAGCCACCGCATAACAGAACGATGCCTATACCTGCAGAGTTCGCATGGGAGACCTTAACCATTAAAAGTGGTACCGAGTTAGAGTTGCATTACAACATTATGCTTCGCGAGTTGGCTAAAGAAAAAGGCATCTTGGGGCAAATTTTTGTAAAGAGCCAAAATAAAATACAAGACCCAGCCAAGTTGTATAAACTTATTGCACTAATCAATGCCGAGAACTGGATATTGATGGGTGTAAAAGACAAAGGGGATATCTATGAAGGAATCTTAGAGAAAAATGCCGAAGACACCAAAAGTGGTGCAGGTCAGTACTTCACTCCGCGACCGCTAATTAAAGCCATGGTAGAATGTTTACGTCCGGAACCCATGAAAACCATAGCAGACCCGGCTTGTGGTACTGGTGGTTTCTTTCTCGCCGCTTATGATTGGATAGTTGATAATAGAAACTTAGACAAAGAAGCCGCCAAGTTCTTAAAATATGAAACGTTTTTTGGGAATGAGATAGTGGCTAGTACAAGACGACTGGCACTGATGAATTTATTCTTGCATAACATTGGGGATATTGATTCGGATAATTTTATTTCGCCTAATGATTCCTTGATTACCGATTCGGGTACTCGTTATGATTATATCCTGGCTAATCCGCCATTTGGTAAAAAGAGCAGCATGACTTTTACCAATGAAGCAGGCGAACAGGAGAAAGAAGATTTAACCTATAACCGTCAGGACTTTTGGGTAACCACCAGTAACAAGCAATTGAACTTTGTGCAGCACATTCGCACCATGCTTAAAACCACGGGGCAAGCCGCAGTAGTATTACCGGATAATGTTTTGTTTGAAGGTGGTGTTGGAGAAACGGTCCGTAAGAAGTTATTAGACACTACTGATTTGCATACCATATTAAGACTGCCAACGGGGATATTCTATGCCAATGGAGTAAAAGCAAATGTCTTGTTTTTTGATGGCAAACCATCAAGTAAAGACCCTTGGACAAAAGAGGTTTGGGTATATGATTATAGAACCAACATTCATCACACACTAAAGAAAAATCCATTAAAACTATCTGACTTAAAAGATTTTATCAATTTATACAATCCGGAGAACCGACACAAAAGAAAGGAAACGTATAATGCCGAGAGCAATCCTGAAGGGCGCTGGAGAAAATTTGGGTATGACGAAATCATAGCCAGAGACAAAACCAGTTTGGATATCACATGGTTAAAAGATAAATCACTTGCCGATTTAGACAATTTACCTGACCCAGATGAATTGGCACAAGATATAGTGGAAAATATTGAAGCAGCGTTGGATAGCTTCAGGGCTATTATGGCGAGTTTAAAGTAAGACTTCTTCAAAACGTTGTAATAATTTAAAAATAGAATTATGAAAAAAGTAACAATTATATTGAGCCTATTTGTATTAATGATATGTACTTCGTTTAAAATGAAAGAGGGTAAATTAAGCACTACGTGTGATGTTGCTAATTTTTACAGCGCAGTTGAACCTAAAGACAGAGATACTAAAGTATTGACTTCTTCTGGTGATTTGGAAGAAGTAGATGTTATTTTAGTCCCTACAAAATTAGATATAGATACCTATAAAGTTAAATTAACACGTAAAGGTTCTAATCTATATAAAGTGGAACAAACCGATTTGTATATTGAAACAAAATACTGTTATGAATATGCGACTTATGAAGAGGTTATATTAAAAGTAACCAGTAGTTATGGGTATACTAAAGGGACTTTGATTTTTGATTAGTAAAATAAACATACATGAATTTTTCACCCTCAATAATTGATGATTTAAAATACTATGTGTATTTGTATTCACATCCTATCACTCATGAAGTATTTTATGTTGGAAAGGGAAAAGGAAATAGGGTATTTGCTCATTTACTAGACCAAACAGAGAGTCAAAAAGTACTATTTATAAAATCGTTGGAACTTCAAGGACTAAAACCAAAAATAGAAATATTGGTTCATGGATTAGAAGATGAAGAACTTGCATTAAGAGTTGAATCGTCAGTTATTGATTTAATAGGGATTCATAATTTAACAAATAAACAAAACGGCTATAAAAGCGCAACTTTTGGAAGAATGTCAATAGATCAAGTAACCGCACTTTACCACAAACAAAAAGGAGATATCGATGATGCTGTCATCTTAATTAGAATAAACCAAGCCTTTAGGTATTCCATGCCCGAAAATGAACTCTATGAATATACACGTGGTCGATGGGTTTTAAATCCGCAACGAGCCAAGAAAGCAAAATATGCTTTCGCGGTTTATCAAGGGGTAGTTCAGGAAGTATATGAAATACTGGATTGGTATAAAGCAGGTTCTACAAATAGTATTCGGTTAGAAGATACGCAATCTGAATTTAATACTATTGAAAGTTTAGAAGGACGATTTGAATTTGTTGGAAACATTGCGCCAAAGAAAATAAGAGATAAATACAGGTATATATCTGTTGAGCATTATTTTAAAAGGGGGAATTCAAATCCAATAATGTATATTAATTGTTAAAAAAAAATCAACTCACTTCCTTCGGCTTTCAGTCTTAGGTCTTAGCCGGAAAATACTAAAAGGATAATTCTATATCTTTACAACTAAACAGTAATGGCACCCCAATGAGTTACGCCGTGCCACGTTAGGAGAAGTTTTCAAAAATCCAATCATTATAGAATAAGGCATCCGAAGTTATGGATACAACTACAACACTTCTATTAATTATTTTTGTGCTGGTCTTTAGTGCGATTATATATGATGAGATAAATAATCTAAAATTACTAAAAACTGTCACAAAACCACATCGAGGTACGAGAACGGAGAGAGTAATGGTTATAAAACTTTTGAAATCAGGGATACCACACCAAACTATTTTCCATGATTTATATTTAAAAAAGGACAGTGGACATTATTGTCAAATTGACTTGGTAGTTGCTACAAAAGTTGGAATAATAGTTTTTGAAATAAAGAAATATAATGGCTGGATTTACGGGTTGGCAAATCAAACTCATTGGACGCAAGTTTTAGCGTATGGTAGACAGACATATCGCTTTTACAATCCAATACTTCAAAATAAAAAGCATGTTCAAGATTTAAAAAAACAATTACCTCAATTTCAAAATGTTCCTTTCTATTCTATGATTGTGTTTTTTGGGGACTGTAGTTTTAGAAATCTTGATTATGTCCCGAATAGGACATTTTTGGTAAATTCTTCTAGAGCTATTAAAGTAATGAATGAAATTTTAGAACAAAATGAGCCAGCAAAATATGCTAGTAAAAGAGAAGTAGTAAATCTTTTAAAGTCAGCTGCTTTAAATGGAGAAAGCGAGGAAATTAAGGCGAAACATATTCAAAATATTAAACGAAGATTTGGGTATTAACCTGCCTAAAACTGGCGTTTACTTTGTTCCGTTCATTTAAAGCTTCTCGATACAATTTTACAAACCAAAAACTAGCGTTTTTATTTTGTAAAATCACTCGAAGTGACGCGAATGTATAAATAACGGGATAGGCTAAAGTGACGTTACCCCGCAACAACCAATTCATCCGTTTACTATATTTACCTTCAAAACCAAACGCACTTAAGTTATACCCATCAAAATCCCATGAGTGTCATCAAAGAAATCTACGACCTAGCCAAAGACAGCGCCACGCTGGCCACCAAAGCCGCGGCTTTAAAACGCGCCTTAAAAGCCGAGTTAAAACTCAATAAAAAAATACTGGCCGATATAAGCAAGTCGGCTCCCATAGACCGCGAGCGCAGGTTATTAATAATCGACATGCTGGAGGTAGCCGAGCTAACCGCTGCGGTAAAATACGAAATGCCCTATGCCGCCATATCCCGAAAAAAAGTAACCCCCGAACTAGCCGAAAATCATAAGATAAAACGAATAGTTGGGTATGATCTTGAAACCTTAATTGAGGCGTTGTACCTAATGATTTCTTATTTAAAAAAAGATGGCAAAAACACGCAGATTGATTTGAACTTGCGGTTGATTAATGTTAGTAAGTATAGTGGTGTTTTGTTGGAGGTGTTGTGAGTTATAAGTTATGAGTTATGAGTTGTCGGTTATGGGTTCGTCAGTTGTCGGTCTTCTGTTTTTGGGAGTAAGTTGATGGGAGTAAGTTGATGGTTGTAGGTTTTGGGTTTTAATTCAAATTTCTTTTTGTAAGTAAAATTACTTATTTTTACGAAGTAGGATTTTAAAAACAGTACTTTGAACAACTTACCGGTATATCAAGCTCAGCAAACCGATGAAGAAATAAAGACACAATACTTATTTGTAAGTGTTGGTGTAAAAACAATCATCAAAGCAATAGAATATACACCTGTAATGGTAATAGGGACAAGAACTGTTTATAATCTTGGCTTTGGCGATTTTGATGAAGCATTAGGTACTATCATAGATGATGTAAATAGTAACAATGGAGATATGCGTATTGTATTCAATACCGTATTAAGTACAGTACCGATGTTTTTTTCTAAAAATGAAGAGGCTGTTATCATTGTAAGTGGAAGCGATAGTCATGAAGAATTTATAAATCATTGTTTACCTAACTGCAAAAAGAAATGTGTTGCACATTGTAAAAACTTTCAAAGACGAATTAAAACTTACCGCTATTATGTAGATAAAAATTTTGAAGATTTAAGTGTAGCGTATATTTTCTTTGGACGTAATAAAAGTAAAGCCAATACGTTTGTACAATATATACCTAATCATCATTATGATGATATATTGGTTTATAAGAAAAAATAATATAACTTTGCCTTAGATTAAATACTTGTTATTTAGTTAAATAGATATAAACAGACCATTATGAAAACAGAGAAAACAACTTTAAAAGCTTCTAAGGTTATTACTGTGTCTGCTAAGACAAAAGGAAAAATCGCTACGGTAGCAGCTACTATTAAAGGTAAAGAACTTTTTACCGATAAAGTAGCCTTAGCCAAAAAAACGCTAAGTGAATTAAAATCACTTCCTATTTAAGATACAATAGTTATAACATAAATAACAATCGGTTTAGCGCTATCTAAGCCGATTTTTTTTTAGTAATGCCGAGCAATTCTCATTTCTGAATCAGATAGCGCATTCCGTGCTTACCCCACCAAAAACCATAACTACCACAAAGCCTATCAATCCACCTGCTTAAAGCAATCTAAAAATCGAAAAACGGGCAACAGCTAATCTTCCCTTTTACGATATTTAGTAGCAAAACCACCTCACTTAAGTAAAACCAATTAAAAAAGCAGCAGTGTTATCTATTGCTATCGTATATAAGACAGCACTTTTTTTACGTAGTGCATTACCTACGGCTATGCCTGTAATTTATACAATGCTTATACCGCAGTTACATAATTCACAGATTAGGATGCATTAAACGATACTGGAGGCTGTCAGGGGTTTATTAAGGATACCTTTACCGGGCAGTTGTACTTAAATGGCTGCTTTACTCCCTAATCTATACTATGAAAAAACAACTACTATTGATAACTTCGGTGGCCTTACTGTGTTTTGCTTCAGCTGCAAATGCCCAGGCACCTGTATTGGGAACCTCTTCAGGTTTTGCCCTTTTCTCAACTAACGGAGCGGTCAGCAGTACCGGACTGTCACATATTACGGGTAATGTCGGCACCAATAACGGTTCCAGTACCAATTTCGGAAACGTAGACGGTATCATGCATGATGCAGATGGTACTACGGCGAATGCGGCGGCTTCCCTTACGGTTGCGTACAATCAATTAAACGCAGCCATTCCCAACTTTTTCCCGGCACCACTACTGGGCAACGGACAATCACTGAATGCCGGAACCTATTTTATCGGACAAAGTGCCAGCCTGAATAATACCCTAACCCTTAACGGACAAGGAAATCCCAATGCCGTCTTTATCTTTCAGATACAGGGGGCGTTTTCATCGGCAGCGGGAGCACAAATCCTACTGACCAATGGAGCAGTAGCCTGCAACGTCTTCTGGAAAATAGAAGGGCTGGTAGATTTAGCCTCCAATACCGTCATGAAAGGAACTGTCGTGGCCAATAACGCTGCCATCATACTTAATTCAGGGGTCTTTTTGGAAGGTCGCGCACTTTCAACCACCGGAGCCGTAACGGTTTCAGGAGTGACTGTAGTAACACCGCTGGGTTGTGGAACGCCAGTACTTACCGGACCTGCTGCACCGGCACTGAATTCCGTGTCCTGCTATACGGTATTTTCAGGAAATGGAGCGGTAGCCAACACTGGGGTTTCTTTTGTAACAGGCGATATCGGAACCAATGTGGGTCTTACAACCGGCTTTCAGGCCGCCAATGTAACCGGCACCATACATCCAAACCCTGACGTATCGACGGCACAATGTGCCTTTGACCTGAACACTGTATACACCTATCTTAGCACCCTTCCTGTCGATATAGAGCTGCTTTATCCTGCCGCTTTTGGACAGAATCTGGTGCTGACACCGCATACCTATCTTATGAATGCGGCCACGGTATTGAACGGGACCGTTTTCCTAAACGCCCAGCATAATCCGAATGCTGTATTTGTAATCCGGATTGTCGGTGCACTTTCCACCAGTACCTATGCGGCTGTAGTATTGCAGAATGGGGCACAGGCTAAAAATGTGTTCTGGAAAATTGATGGGGCCACCAGTCTGAATGATTATACTAACTTTAAGGGAACCGTGATAGGGAACAACGGAGCCGTACTACTGAATTTAGGTACCCAGGTCGAAGGGCGTGTCCTAAGTACAAGTGGCGGAATAGCCACTTTTGGTATCAATGCTCAGATGACAGCGGGTTGTACGCTGGGGCTAAACGATGTTATAAAAACCAGGGCGCAATTGTACCCAAATCCGTTTACTGCTTCTTTAAATATAACTTTAAATGATTTGGATAATGGTGCAGCGGAACTTACGATTTACAATACCCTGGGGATGCTGGTTATGAAAACTTCACTAACGCAAAACGAAACGGTTATCCCGATGAGTCTTGCTTCAGGAGTGTACTATTACAAACTCACCGGAACTAATGGAACGCTGCAAAGCGGCAAGCTTATTGCAAGACCATAACGGCTGTATAAAAATAAACGCTTTCTAAAACATAAAAACCGATTGGGAAACCAGTCGGTTTTTCTTTTGGAAAATGGAGTCGGTAGTGGGAAAATATACGCTCAACAGTTCGAGTGTTTTTAGTTGTGTAGTTTGGTAAAGAAAGGATATCGTGCTTACCAAAAATTTATCGAGAACCGTTGTTAAAACTAAAGCTTCTCGATTAGCTTCGCTCAATTCGGCTAAAGCCTCGGGTCAATTTTTAAAACTAAGAACTCGCGTTCTCACTTTTAAAAATCACTCGAAGTGACGGTTCGCGTAAGTGAGAGGTTATTTATACGTCGTCAGCTATACAGTCGTCATCTTGGTTTATCCCGATGCCTATCGGGAAGTGTTTTTTTGTTGACCGCAGCGTAGAAAAACCGCGGCAAGTTAGCGCCAATAATTTGGAGGTTCACAAAAAAAGAGTATTTTTGATACTATCAAATGATACTATCAATGAAGCCTCCTTATGACATTACTCCGAAAATTTTAAAATTAATACGTGCTATTTCTGAAAAAATCGGAGAAGTAAATGCTAATTATCTCACCAAACAATCACCACAATTGCGAAAGCAGAATAGAATCAAAACAATTCATTCTTCTTTAAAAATGGAAGGTAACACTTTGACTATAGAGCAGATTACAGCATTGATAGAAAACAAAAGAGTTATCGGTCCGGAAAAAGATGTTATAGAAGTTCTAAATGCTATCAAAGTTTATGAAAAATTACACAGCTATACATTTTCTTCAGACAAAAGCTTTTTGAAAGCACATCTCGAGTTAATGAATGGACTAATTGAAAGTGCGGGAAAATATAGAAAAGAAGGGGTTGGAATAGTTAAAGGTACCATCGTTGAACACATTGCCCCGCCATTTGACAGCGTTCCGCATTTGATGAAAGATTTGTTCGAATATCTGAAAGATACGGATGAATTAACACTACTAAAAAGTTGTGTGTTTCATTACGAAATGGAATTCATCCATCCCTTCCTTGATGGCAATGGCAGAATGGGTAGATTATGGCAGACTGTAATTCTGATGTCTGAATATCCAGTTTTTGAGTTTTTACCATTTGAAACCTTAATCAGTAAAACCCAAGATGACTATTATAAATCATTAGCGTTAAGCGATAAAGTTGGGAATTCAACTATCTTCATTGAATACATGCTTGGGGTTATTGATAAATCATTGAAAAATTTACTGAATTACAACAACAGAGTTTTAAAAGATACCGATCGTTTAGAATACTTTTTAAACCTCGGCATTAAAGAGTTTAGCCGAAAAGAATATATGAACATATTTAAAGATTTATCATCAGCAACAGCAAGCAGAGATTTAAAAAAAGGACTGGAAATGAATAGGTTGGAAAGTGTTGGCAATCTCAACAAAACGAAATATATAGTGAAATAATTACTATAGCTAATAGTGTTGCCGGTAAGTTAGGGTTGAGTTGTAAGTTATGAGTTATAAGTTGCGGGTTTTGTTTATAGAAAGCTTCTCGATACAATTTATGTTCCGTTGCACTCCACAAAAATCACTCGAAGTGACGGTTCGCGTAAGTGAGAGGTTATTTATACGTCGTCACCTATACAGTCGTCAGTTCGAGTGTTTTTGGTTCGTGGTTTGGTAAAGAAAGGATATCGTGCTTACCAAAAATTTATCGAGAACCGTTGATATTAAGAGGAGGAAGCCCAGTGGGCTTCAGGTACACGAACTTTAGTTCGTCAATAGAATATATCGATAACCATTGTTTAAACTAAAGCTTCTCGATACTATTTTTGTTCCATTGCATTCCACAAAAATCACTCGAAGTGACGAACCTACAACCTACAACTTAGTAATCTTACTCGTCACTGCATACGTATCCGTAGTGGCTTTTACCAAATAAATCCCCGAGGCCAAGCCATTCATAGGCAGCACCACTTCCTGATCTCCTACTTGCGATTGGACCGTTTGTTGGTACACCATCTGACCCGAAAGGTTGTATACGCTAAAGTTTATCGCTTCGCCTTGTGTATTCTCTAACTGAATGTTAGCGGTAGCACCAACAGGGTTAGGGTATACAGTGAGTTGGAACTTAGACTCCAGAGTGCGGTTTACTTTTTGGGTATCGGTATAAATAGCATCCCCTTGTGCATCGTATTGCGTCAAACGATAATACACCATACCCGTGGCATAACTTTCATCTGTAGCGCTATAACTCGCTGAAGCCATTCCTTTTCCGGCTTGGGTAGTCAGTAGTTCAAAATGGATGTTGTCAAACGAACGTTCTATAGTATAGCTTTGGTTTTTGGTCTCCTGGGTGGTGGCCCATTTTAAAAGTACTTTTTTAGGTTGGGCTATCGCTAAGAATTCTGATACAGCAGCAATGCTACTTTTTCGGGCAGCATCATTACGGGTATACCAAATAGGAGCCGTTACGATTCTTTTACCATCCGATTCGGTTATGTCGATATAATAGTAACGAGATGCTAAGTTAGCCAAGGCCGTGTGGGTAAACGAAATAGACCCCGTGGTAGTACTGGTTAATACAGTCGCATTTGTACCACTACCTGCTATTCCTGAATATATTTTTAAAGACGTCACCGGATTGCTAGTGGTGGTCGTTACCGTAATGGTAGGAGCTCCGGCAGCCGTCATTATCGTCCCTAAAGGTTTGTTATTGACTTTAAACGTTACATACGCCCCACAATCCTCGGAAGCATAAAAGCGCATCGCTCGCATGGCACTTAACACACTACTTTCGTTTAAGGCTGTAGCTAAAACTACCGTTCTGGAGGTGGCGGTATGCCCATGGGTTACATTGTGGTTATCATGGTCTATAGTTGGTCCTAAATGATAGCCTCTGGCCAACATATTACGGTAAAAGCTAAGATACAACATAGATGAAGGCGGGTCGGTATAGGTTACATCCAGCGAGGTAGAAGGGCCATTCTCTACCGCCGAACCTACTACTGCATCATCCGCAGCGCTATCATAGGTACTCATAATACCATTATAATCGGTATTGTTTGGGTGTGCCAATGTAGCAAAAGCATTACTACTGCTATAACTGTTGATCACATTAAACAATCCGGTACTTCCGGTATAGGTCGACAGCGGTACATAGATATCATAATTGTTCGTATCCCATCCTACTAATTTATCCACACCATATACTACTACGTGACCTCCACCCGAGATAACACCCCATTCCATGCCATACATGGCTACGAAAGAGGGAGTAGTAGCCGCAGCAGCTTGGGAGCGACCCAAGGCATAATTGGCCAAGGACATTCCGGCACTCAAGTGGTTGTGTTCGCTAATGCCTAAGAAATCCATACAGTTGGCCGTATCCCCAAAAGAGAAATCGCCTGAAGGCAATCCTGTCCCATCACTATACTCACTGTGCGAGTGGAAATTACCAAAGTAATAATACAAGGGCGCTTCCAAAGTAGTAGCCGAACCCGTTAATGGCGCAGTCGTTTTATAAACAGGGCCTCCGCTACAGCTGGTATTGTTATAGCTAAAGACATAAAAATAATAAGTTGTGCTGGCAGATAAACCTGAAGCAGCAAAGGTATTGGTACTTCCGGCACTTACCACCGTAGCATTCCCAAAAGTAGCGCCAGTAGTATAGGTAGTTCCGTTAGCTGGACTAGCGGTTAAGGATGCCGCGGTACTATAGGCCACTAAATAACCACTAGCCGCAGTGGTCGTAAAAGAACCCGTGGCTGTGGCACTCGTAGTCCCCGAAAAGCTTAAGGCAGTAGGTTGGTCAGCCGGAGCCACACAAGGGGCAGCAATAGTTGCAAAACTACCCGTTAAAGGAGTGTCTGTTTTATAGGTTATCCCTCCGCTACACCCCACATTGTTATAGGCAAAAACGGTTATATAATAGGTGGTGTATGGTGTTAATCCGTTAAGGGATAAAGAAGTGGCGTTGCTACTACTTAGTACCGTACCGTTGCCTAAAGTATTCCCAACAGTATAGGGAGTACCATCCGTTGGATTAGCCGATAAGGGTGCTGCGCTATACACCACTAAATAGCCATCGGCAGTAGAAGCGGTAAAAGAACCTGCGTTGGAAGTGCTTGTTGGCGAACCAAAAGTCAAGCCGGTAGCTTGGTTAACCGGAGCCACGCAAGGGGCAGCAATAGTAGCAAAACTACCCGTTAAAGGAGTAGTTGTTTTATAGGTTATCCCTCCGCTACAGCCCAAATTATTATAGGCAAAAACGGTTACATAATAGGTAGTGCCTGGTGTTAATCCGCTTAGGGATAAAGACGTAGAAGCGCCACTGCTTAATACAGTTCCGTTGCCTAAAGTGTTCCCTGCTGTATAAGTAGTACCATCCGTTGGATTAGCCGATAATGCTGCGGTACTATACACCACTAAATACCCATTGGCCGTTGTAGCGGTAAAAGAACCTGTGTTGGATGTACTCGTTGGCGAACCAAAAGTCAAGCTCGTAGCTTGGTTAGCCGGAGCTGTACAAGGGGTCGACAATTGGTAGCCCAACCGTTTCGGGTCGGTAGTTCCTGCTGCTTGAACAGTAGCAATAGTCGCACTAGTCCATTGCGATGATGTATAAGTAGCTGTTGGTGTGGTCACCGAAGTATTTCGGACATAACTGCTATCGGTAGCATTAATGCCAGTACCAAATTTGTCTATAATGGTATTGGAAGCATTTAAGAGCGCTATACCATCATTCCCAGTGAAGTTGATAACAGTATTGCTGGTTTGGGCTGCACTTGCGGCAGTTAGATAGGGTATTTCAGTTCCATTCCCCGTATTGCCAATCAACACAGAACCATAAGCAGGTATAGTAACCGTCAAATTAATAGTGCTGGTCGCTGCTCCGTTAAAAGCAATTTTACCCGTAGAACCTGTTACGAGCCAAATACCTAACTTTAGTTGGGGTGAGGCAGTATTAATGGCGGTATTCCCCGTATTGGTTAACTCAATCCATTTGTTAGTTCCTGTGCCTTCATAATACTGTGAGATTATGACTTGAGCCGAAGCGGAATGTACTGATACAACGGCTAAAACTAGAGATGCTAACTGCTTTATAAATAGTACTGTTTTGTTCATCTATTGTGATATTTTATAGTAAAAGAAATAAAAATATTTTATTCAAGGAATAGAAATGCAGCGCATAATCTGGTTTTATGCACATTTTGTTAACAAATCAGCATTATTTTACTATTTGGATTACATTTTTGTTAATTTTCATGCATTTCCTTTCTCACAAAGCGAAGAAATGCTTTTAGGGAAAGAAATAATCATAAGAAAAACCTATAGTAAAAAGGGGTTGAGGTTGAGAAGCAAGGAAAAAGGGAGAAAATAAAGTGACGGATTGAGTAAGAGAGAGGTTATTTATTCGTCGTCAGCTATACGGTCGTCAGTTTGAGTGTTTTTGGTTCCGTACTTTGGTTAGGAAAGGATAACTTCTCAACCAAAAATGTATCGAGAACCGTTGTGCATACTAAGCTTCTCGATACAATTTTTAAAACTAAGAACTCGCGTTCTCACTTTTAAAAATCACTCGAAGTGACGACCCCGCATACGTCAGTTCGAGTGTTTTTGGTAATGTTGTTTGGTTAGGAAAATAAATCGTCCTTACCAAAAATGTATCGAGAACCGTTGTTTATGGAAAGCTTCTCGATTAGCTTCGCTCAATTCGGCTAAAGCCTCGGGTCAATTTTTTAAACCACGAACTGGCGTTCGTAGTTTAAAAAATCACTCGAAGTGACGGTTCGCGTAAGTGAAAGGTTATTTATTCGTCGTCAGCTATACGGTCGTCAGTTCGAGTGTTTTTGGTTCGTAGTTTGGTAAAGAAAAGATATCGTGCTTACCAAAAATTTATCGAGAACCGTTGTTTCAGCTAAAGCTTCTCGATACTATTTTTGTTCCATTGCATTCCACAAAAATCACTCGAAGTGACGAACCTAAAACCTACAACCACCAACTCACAACTCCTTTGCAATTTCCGAAGCCACTTTAGCATTATTCTTAATCAAGGCTATATTTGCTTCCAGACTTTCCCCTTGGGTATGTGAGGCGATATGCTGCAGGATAAAAGGCGTTACTTCTTTCCCTTTGATGTTTTGTTTGGCAGCATCGGCTAGGGCTTGTTGGATGTGTTGTTCTATAACTGTTGGTTCCATTTCGTATTTGGCCGGAATAGGATTGGCAATTAATACCGAGCCGTTGAGTCCTAAATCCCATTTGGCTTTTAAGAGTTGGGCAAAGGCCAGGGGCGTGTCCAATCGGAGTGGAGAGGCAAACCCGCTTTTAGAAGAATAAAAGCTCGGGAATTCATCCTGTCCATACGTCACTACAGGAACTCCCATAGTTTCTAAGTACTCTAAGGTAAGTCCAATATCCAATATCGATTTCACGCCGGCGGCTACCACAGCCACATTGGTTTGGGCCATTTCGGTTAAGTCGGCTGAGATGTCCATAGTAGTTTCGGCGCCACGATGTACACCACCAATGCCACCCGTGGCAAATATCCTGATGCCTGCCATAGCCGCAATCCGCATGGTCGCAGCTACAGTAGTTGCTCCGGGAAGTTTGTTGGCAATAACATACGGCATATCGCGTAAGCTTACCTTCCAAACGCCTTTGGTCTGACCAAAATAATCGATATCATCCGAAGACAAGCCCACCAAACAGCAGCCGTCTTTAATAGCAATAGTCGCAGGTATCGCACCCTGTGCTCGCACCACAGCCTCTACCGATTTGGCCGTAATCGCATTCTGAGGCCACGGCATTCCGTGGGAGATGATGGTAGATTCCAATGCCACTACAGGAAGGTTATTTTCCAGGGCGTGTTGTACTTCCGGGTGTATTTTAATGTAATTAATCATGGTAATAAGTAGCCTTAAGTGAGTATAATTTTTCTTTAGTAATGGTATAATCTATGGAACCTTTCTTTTTAAGGACTTCGAAGGCTAGGGTATGCCCCAATTGCAGGCATTTCATTTCAGCTTCACCTTGCAGGTATCCCAACAACCAGCCTGCTAGTGCCGCATCACCCGCTCCGGTACTATCAACAATAGTAATGAGAGGAACTCCCAAAACAGTGTTGGTAGGTTCTTGACAAATAACAGAACCCAGACTGCCTTTTCGGAGCCATATTTTTGCTACACCTCTTTGCAGTAGAGCGTTTACTTGCTCTTGTTCATCGGTAATTTCCCAGGGATGCATCAATTGAAGTTCCTCTTGATTAGGCGTAATCATAGACACGCCGTTGAGGTTCAAAGTTGCCAGTTTAGCCGCTTTGGGTACCGATACGGGTTCTATGAGTAAAGTTTGGTTAGTGGTTTTAGCAAAATCGATAAGCCATTGTAGGGTTGGGATAGCCAAATTGGTATCGATAAGCAGTACGTCAAATGCCTTCAGATAGTTTGCTCTGGCTTCCAATACCGGAATAGTGATGGTGGTATCGGTTATATCTTGACAAACCGCCACATACAAATTCCCATCCGGATTGAGAATAGAAACGTATTTACCCGTACTTCCTTCCACAGTAACCGACTGACTTATGTCGACACCCATGCGCTCAAAAGAAGCTTTGATAAAGTCGCCGTCTGCATCAGCACCCAAGGCAGTAAGCAACGCCACATCAACATCGAGCAACGCTAAGTGCTGCACAATATTACTCACCACACCCCCAATACTGGTAGTTTTCTGAGCAGGGTTAGAAGAATGAGCCACTATACTTCCGTCACAGAAATACAACTCATCTACCAAAGTAGCTCCAATACATAATATTGATTTTGACATAAAACAAATATAGGCAAAAAGGGGAAACCTGACAGGTTTTTAAAACCTGTCAGGTTTACTCGTCAACCCACAACCTATAACCTACAACTCCTCAACCTCCTCCAAAAACTGCTTATACCACCAACCCGAGTTTTTAACCGTTCGTTTTTGGGTGTCATAGTCAACATGAATGAGTCCGAAGCGCTGTTTGAATCCTTCTCCCCATTCAAAATTATCGGTGAGCGACCACACAAAATACCCTGCTAGTTTAGCACTTATTTTTTTTGCTCTCAACACCTGCTCTAAATAGGATTTTAGAAAATGCCTGCGGTGGTGATCATCAATAATGCCATCAATTAGTTCGTCAGGAAATGAGGCTCCGTTTTCAGTAATCAATATCTTTTTAACCCCTTCATAATTGTCGAATAGGCGAATCATTTCATAGATGGCTTCGGGATATACTTCCCAATCCATGGCGGTGTAAAATACTTTGCGTTTATCGGCCGGAATTATTCTGGCATTGATATAGGGTGTGAAAATAGAATAGGCAACTACCTCTCGGGTGTAGTTTTGTATCCCAATAAAATCAAAGGTTACTTTCATAAGGGCTTCGTCTTCGGGGAGCTGGTATTTTTTTACCTTTTTAAGAAACGGAAGACTAGCTATTGGGTAGCCCAATCCTAGGGAGGGTTCAATAAAAAGGCGGTTAAGCAGCGCATCAACCCTAATGGCAGCCTTTTTATCTTTTTCAGAAGCAGAATAAGGTGTTATATAAGAACAGGAAAAAGTAGTACCTACTTGTGCTTCGGGTAGTATTGCCTTAATGGTATTAAATCCAACAGCCTGACATAAAACCGCATGATGCATTGCCGGAATAAAATTATCGAATCCCTTTTTCCCCGGAGCATGAATTCCTAAGAAATAACCACCGCCGGTAAATACCATAGGTTCGTTTAGGACCATCCAATAGCGCACTTTATCTTTAAAAGCATTCGCACATACTTTGACATATTCCTCAAACCATTGTACTATTTCCCGGTTCGTCCAACCTCCTTTGTATTCTAACTCCTGCGGTAAATCCCAATGGTAGAGGGTGACAAAAGGTTCTATGCCGTTCTCGATACAGCAGTCAATTATGTTGTGATAAAAATCCAAACCCGCCTGATTGACCGTTCCGGTACCATTCGGAATAATACGCGGCCACGATAGCGAAAACCTATAATTAGGAATGCCCATTTGTTTGAGTAGTGCGATGTCTGTTTTATAGTTATGGTAAAAGTCGGCCGCTACAAAATGAGTATCATGGTTTAGTATCTTTTTGGGTTTTGTCACAAACACATCCCAAATAGACAACCCTTTTCCGTCGGCATCATGTGCCCCTTCTGTTTGCAGTGCAGAGGAGGAAACACCCCATAAAAAATCAGCTCCAAAATCTTTTTTAGATAACGGTTTGTCGCTCATTCGTTATTGAAATAAATTGTAGTTAGTAGACTCATGCTGGGTATCTATTTTCTTATCTCCGGCGTGATTTTCTGTGATAAGGTTCACTATTTCTTCCGTATTGTCGGGATAATCAACGGTTACTATAGTGTCATCTTCCAGCCACTTTTGAATTTTAGGCAGGTTATCGCCATTGAGTTTTTTGATTACGGCGACCCCCATTTCCTTAAGCATTTCGGCATTGCAAAATTGCTCTATTTGCTTTTTCATTGGAATTACCATTACTTTCTTTTTTAAGAAGAGTGCTTCACTTGGGGTTCCAAAACCGGCATTGCACAAAACCCCTTTGGCGGACGCCAAGCTTTTTAGGAATAAATCGGCTTGAATGGGAACTATAGTAATATTATCCAAATGTATCGCTTCTTTGTTGTGCTTAGAAAATACCTGCCACTTTACGGTGTCGAGCTTGTGCAATTGTTTGATAATTTGCTTGTCATCATAAGACGGTAGGTAAACGGTATAATGCCCATCGTTGGTTGGTATCAACTGGCGCACTTCTTTTCTGATAATGGGTGTAAAAACGGTCCCGTCTAAGCGTTTAAAATGAAAGCCGTAATTATAAGTGGTGGGCGCATAGTTTTGTAAAACCAGTTTGCCTATGACATCCATTTTCTTTGGTTTTGGTGCTAAAGGATGCATAGTAACAACCTGATTGCTTAGTCCGATGCAAACTTTTTTTGCTTTTAGGGCGGCCCAACACGTTACGGGTTCAAAATCGCTGATGATTAAATCGTAGGCTTTGACATCTATTTTCTTTATCTCCTTTAGCAATTTCATGGAATTCATTTTCACGAATGTTTTCCAATAATCCACACCGCCTTTTTTACCAAAGATGAAGGAGAGTCCGTTAAAGCGGTATTTTACTTCAAAGGGCAGTTCAATATCCGACTGAATACCACTGACCAAAATATCGACTTCCCCTTTTTGCTGTAAGTAAGGGATGATTTCCATAGCTCTGGTAATGTGACCGTTTCCGGTGCCCTGCACGCCGTATAATATTTTCATTATTTAAAATTGATAGGTGTAACAATAGCATTGTTCTGTAAAAAGCCACCAAGCATCTGATTGAATATTTGCTGGTTTTCCATTAAAACCAATTCATCATCTGTATTATCCTCACTGTTTTTTTGGAATGCTATCGGGTTGTATTTATAAAGTGACCATGCTTTGTTGTTGTATTCCAATGCGGTTAGGTTTTCAATCCAGTCACCCGAATTCAGATATTCTACCTGACCGTGTTGGTTTTTGATGGTTTTCATTTCAGGCTGGTGGATGTGTCCGCATAAAACATAATCATACCCATTGGAAATAGCAATATCCGCGGCTGTCTTTTCGAAATCATTGATAAATTTGACAGCACTCTTCACACTGTCTTTGATGTTTTTGGATAGCGAAATTTTCCCTTTCCCCATTTTGGTTAAAAACCAATTGCAGGCGGCATTAATCAGAATAAGCAAATCATAGCCATGAGACCCTAATCGGGTTAACCATTTAGAATGTTGCATCGTAACATCGAATACATCGCCGTGAAATATCCATGTCTTTTTGCCATCTAAATCCAAAATCAACTTGTTCTCAATGGTCAGATTTCCCATTTTAAAACCGGCAAACTTGCGGAGCATCTCGTCGTGGTTTCCCGTTATGTAATAGACCTTAACTCCTTTACTTACCCAATTTATAATTTTATGGATAACCTGCATGTGCGACTTCGGCCAGTATCTTTTGCTGAATTGCCACATGTCGATAATGTCGCCATTCAACACCACCACTTTTGGTTTTATACTGTTCATATAATTCAGCAACTCCTTGCTGTGACAGCCATAAGTTCCTAAATGAATATCAGAAAGCACTACTAAATCGACTTTTCTTTTTTTAGTTTTAGGCATAACAATCAGATTTGACCACTTTAAAAACTAAAGCAGTAGGTTAGTATAAGAGTGAGAAACAGGAAAGTAATTTGGAGGGTATTTATCCTGGCAGTGTCATTAAAAAACACCACACTAAAGATTGATTTGAAATATTTTAGTACGAAGCTGATATAGTTTAAGCTAAAAATTACACACAAAGGTAAAAGCTACTTTAAAAATAAAGGGTTTCCAAATAGTTAAGTTACAGTTAAGGTATGGTTGAGCAGTTTGTCGTTAATTCAATCATCTAACAATCTAAGAAGTCTAACAATCTAACCATCTAAAAAACCTATCTTTGCCGAGCAAATAAATTATCATGGAACACAAAGCAGGATTCGTTAATATCATCGGAAACCCAAACGTTGGAAAATCAACCTTAATGAATGCCTTCGTTGGAGAACGTTTGTCTATCATTACCTCTAAGGCACAAACTACACGCCACAGAATATTGGGAATAGTAAACGGCGATGACTTTCAGGTAATCTTATCAGATACACCGGGAATTATTAAACCCGCATACGAGATGCAGAAATCGATGATGGATTTTGTAAAATCTGCCTTCGAAGATGCCGATGTCTTGCTTTATATGGTAGAAATAGGTGAGAAGGAACTAAAGGATGAAGACTTTTTTAATAAAATCATACATGCTAAGATTCCGGTTTTGTTGCTGTTGAATAAGATTGACAAATCCAATCAGGAACAGTTAGAAGAGCAAATCGCCTTGTGGAAAGAAAAAGTGCCCAATGCAGAAATCTACCCAATTTCGGCTTTAGAAAACTTTAATGTGAAAGAAGTCTTTGCCCGAATATTAGAATTGCTTCCCGTATCGCCAGCCTATTATCCAAAAGATACATTGACTGATAAACCGGAACGCTTTTTTGTTAACGAAACCATTCGTGAAAAAATATTGTTGAACTACGAAAAAGAAATACCCTACGCAGTTGAAATTGAAACAGAAGAATTTATAGAAGATGAGACTATCATTCGAATACGCTCTGTAATTATGGTCGAACGCGACACCCAAAAAGGAATCATCATTGGTCACAAAGGCGGTGCTTTAAAAAATGTTGGTATGCAATCAAGAGCCGATTTAGAAAAGTTCTTCGGAAAGCAAATCCATATTGAATTGTATGTAAAAGTGAATAAGGATTGGAGAAGTAATGCGTTTCAGTTGAGACGTTTTGGGTATAATCAAAAGTAGAACAAAGAAGCAAGAGACAAGAAGCAAGAAGCAAGAGACAAGAAGCAAGATTTTGCTACTCAATTATCTTATAAAACTCCTTTTCTAATTCTTCCATTTGCCCGTAGCCATTGGCGCGGGTTTGTCTTCCAATAAAATACAACAATATCCAACAAATGACCATTAAGGTAATCACCATAAGATCGCCTTTAATGGGTTGATGCAGCATCCAATTGGAGTAGGCAAACATCGAAAAAACCAAAAATATTCCGGCGATAATAAAGTGCAGAAACACGAAGAATGTCCACAGGGTTTGAGCCGGTCCAAATAAACCCCGAATATGAGTGGCGTTTTTTTCGTTCCCTTGTTTTTCTTCCAATTCAATAGATAGATGAGGTGACCAATATCTTTGGTTTTCGCCCTGAATGGTAAACTGAATGTGATTGGGTCTTATTTTTATTAAAAATCCGGGTGGTAGCTTCTTGGCATAAGCAACAAACTTCTGTCTTACGATGTCAATATTTTCATCAATATCTTTATAAAATCGTGGTCGTAATCGAATGTCATTATGTGTTTCCATAGCACAAAAAGGGTTGATTATTACATACTAAGTTAAGAAAAAAATTGATATTGTATTCATTAATACTACCTTTGCACCAAATTTAAAAACCGCATGAATAATATAGTAGCCATAGTAGGAAGACCAAACGTAGGGAAATCTACTTTTTTTAATCGATTAATAAAGAGGAGAGAAGCTATTGTTGACTCGGTTAGTGGTGTTACGCGTGACCGTAATTATGGAAAGAGTGAGTGGAACGGAAAAGAGTTTTCGGTAATTGACACCGGTGGTTATATCAAAGGTTCAGATGATATATTTGAAAGTGAAATACGACGTCAGGTTGAATTAGCAATTGATGAAGCGGATGCTATTATTTTTGTGGTTGATGTAGAAGAAGGTATTACACCTATGGATGCTGAGGTTGCCAAATTACTTAGGAAAGTGACCAAGCCAATTTTATTGGCGGTTAACAAAGTAGATAATGCCATGCGTGAAAAAGACGCTATTGAGTTTTATAATTTAGGCTTAGGCGAATATTTTACCATCGCCAGCATCAGCGGAAGCGGAACCGGAGAATTACTAGATGAATTAGTAAGAGTGTTACCGGAATTGCCAGAAGTAACCGAAGAAGAAGCTGCTTTGCCTAGATTTTGTGTTGTAGGCAGACCTAACGCTGGAAAATCATCCTTCATCAATGCTTTAATTGGAGAAGACAGATTCGTGGTTACCGATATTGCCGGGACAACGCGAGATTCTATTGATACCAAATACAACCGTTTCGGATTTGAATTCAATTTAGTGGATACCGCCGGAATCCGACGTAAAGCCAAAGTAAAAGAAGATTTAGAGTTTTATTCGGTAATGCGTTCCGTTAGAGCCATTGAACATTCGGATGTGATTATATTACTGATTGATGCTACCCGCGGTTTTGAAGGACAAGATCAAAGTATTTTTTGGTTGGCCGAAAAGAACAGAAAAGGTATAGTAATTTTGGTAAACAAATGGGATTTGGTTGAGAAAGACACGATGTCAACCCGAGATTATGAAGCCAAAATACGGGAAGAGTTAAAACCATTTACCGATGTGCCGATTTTGTTTGTATCAGCGTTGACAAAACAACGTTTGCTAAAGGCATTGGAAACTACGGTACAGGTTTTTGAAAACAGAAAACAACGTATTCCAACCTCAAAATTCAACGACTTTATGTTGAAATTAATTGAAAACCATCCGCCACCAGCGTTGAAAGGAAAATATGTGAAGATTAAATACTGCATGCAGTTGCCAACACCAACGCCACAGTTTGTGTTTTTTGCTAACTTACCGCAATACGTTCAGGAAGCCTATAAACGTTTCTTAGAAAATAAAATTCGTGAAAACTGGGATTTCTCTGGAGTTCCGATAGATATTTATATCAGAGAGAAATAAAGATTGATAGCGCGGATAGATAGCGCGGATTGATAGCGCGGATTTGCAATCCGTGCTAAACTATATCTAAAACAAATCTAAAAGAATAACATCTAATTCATTATCCAATCCAGCATAATTTCGTGCTGAACTAAAATAATAATCTTCCGAAAATGCAACTATCTTTTCGGCCACAGGATTATTGTGTATGTAAAACACTTTTTGTTTAATAAACCAATTACTTTCTACAAATTCGGCATGATAACCATCTTGCCAAACTTTATATTGCTGATTTCTTTTCAAATGCTCACAAGCTTTATAAAAATAGTCAAGCATCCATTCTCTTCTGCTTTCAGGTTCCTCAATAATCGTATTAATAATTTTTTTGGAAGTAAACTTTTTAAAATCTCTAATGACATCAGAAAGTATAAAACCTTCTGTAGCTTTACACACTAAATGAATATGGCTTCCCATAATACAATAGGCATAAATCTCTAATCCCTTATTTTGTTGACAATACTTTAGTGCATTAACGATATTATATTTTTGATTTAAGCGCGTAAACACATCAATCCAACCAACTACAGTTATAGTAATAAAATAGGCTTCTTCAGTTGTAGTTGCTTTATATTTGGTTGACATTATAGTAGTTTATAACAAAACTAAAATAAGTTTAATTACTGATGGTATAGTTTAAGTGTACATTTTAAAAAAAGCACGGATTGCAAATCCGCGCTATCAATCCGCGCTATCCGATAGATATTTATATCAGAGAGAAATAAGACAAGTGTTAAAGTTCCGTAAGAATTTTTGCTTTAAATAATAAAATGAGAAATTAGCCGTTATTATTCTTTGTAATATTAACCGCTATTTTTTTATGCCAAAATCTCTCGTCCTAATTTGCTTTATTTTTATAAGCACTTTTGCTTTTGCCCAAAAAACAGTTTCACTAAAAGGGAAAGTTGTTGACGAAACAACAAAATTGCCCATTGAATCTGCGACTGTTTATCTTACGGCTGTCAAAGATTCTTCTGTTGTCGATTATACTATCACCAACAAACTTGGGAATTTTGATTTTAAGAGTAAGAAAATCAATCAGCCTATTTTCCTAAAAGTTTCTTATATCAGTTATCAGGAAACTAAAATTCAACTTCCTTCAATAGCTGAGGATAAAGATTTTGGTACGATTGCCATGAAAGAATTTGTGAATTCTTTAGATGAAGTAGTAGTCAAATCGGAGATTCCACCCATCCGAATTAAAAAAGATACTTTAGAGTTCAATGCGGCTTCGTTTAAAGTTGGTGCCGATGCCAATGTGGAAGCGCTTTTGAAACAACTGCCCGGTGTCGAGATTTCACCCGATGGTAAGATTACCGTCAACGGAAAAGAAGTCAACAATATTTTGGTAAATGGCAAACCGTTCTTTGGCAAGGACGGAAAAATTGCTACTCAAAATCTCCCTGCCGAAATCATTGATAAGGTTCAAGTTGTAGATACAAAAACCAAGGCGGAAGAATTAACCGGCGATAATGCCAGTTCAAAAGATAAAACGATTAACCTTACTATTCAGGAAGATAAAAACAAAGGTTTTTTTGGTAAAATAGTGGGCGGTTATGGTTCAGATAAACGGTATGAATCGAGTTTGTTATTGAATTATTTCAAAGGAGAACGGAAGATAAGTGTTTTGGCTTCTTCCAATAATATTAATTCCGTAGGTTTCTCTATGGATGAAATATTTGATAATATGGGTGGTGGCCGCAACAGCTCGGTTTACTATGATGATGAAAACGGTAGTTTTGGAGTCAATAATATGCGATTTGGGGGAAGTGGTGACGGTATTACTCAATCTAATTTAGTTGGAGTAAACTACCAAGATAAATGGTCAAAAAAGACGGATGTTAGTGGAAATTATTTTTTCTCCAATGCTGAAACAGAAAACAACAATCGAACGGATAAAACCAATTTATTGCCAACAGGAAAAACGTTTACCAACTCCAATTCATTTACAAAAACATTTAACAATAGTCATAATGTAAGTTTAGATTATGAAATTGCACTCGACTCAACTTCAACAATTACGATAGCTCCTAAATTTTCAAAGTCACTTTTCCGAAACCGATTTACAAAATCACAAGTCACAAGGGATGAGTCGTTAGCTGAATTAAACAGCAGTTCCAACAATGATATTGGTGAAAACGAAAATACTAACTTTAGTACAGAAGCCAGTTTTGTAAAAAAATTCAAGAAGAAACGAAGAGCTTTGGTAATTAATTTTAATACCGAAATTGGGAAGAATGATAGTTTTCAAAACACCAATTCTACTACGCTTTTTGCAGATGCCACACCCGATGATATTCGGAAGCAGAATAACTTTGCCAACCAAAAAAATAATAAGTACACAGTTGAAGTGCGTTATGGAGAACCTTTAACCGATTCGCTTCGATTGAGTTTGACCTCTGAAGTTGCCTATAACCGAATTAAGAATTCTTTAAACACATTCGATTTTGATACTGGGACTAATGACTATTCCGATTTCAATTCTGCACAATCAAATTTGGTAAATTCTAAAGAGTTGTCTTATTTTCCATCAACAGGTTTAATTTTAGACAAAGCAAAAATCAACGGGAGAATTAATATCGGCCCTCAATTTATTTCTTTTGATGCCCAATCCAATTATATTGGAACAGTCACTAACAGAAATAAAAATTATGTTTATCCAAAGGTAAAAAGCTATTTGAATTACGACATTGGAAAATCAAAATCGATATATGCCAATTATAATTATGAAGTAGCATTACCCGAAGCAAGTCAGGTTTTGCCTTTTGAAAATTTATCCAATCCGTTAAATACCCTTATTGGAAATGAAAACTTGAAGCCTACTCAAATACACAATTTGTATTTTAATTTTAATAATTATGATTATTCAAACAGATCGGGCTATTTCTTTTACACAGGGATTGATTTTAGAAATGATGCTGTGGTGTCTTCAACAGTATATGATGCCAATTTTAAATCGGTTACAACCTATGAAAATGTCGATTTAACTTATGGTGCTTATTTAGGAGGAAACTGGAGCAAATCGTTTAAAAAAGAAAAAAGAACCTTGCGTTTTGGATTTGGATTAGACCTTAATTACAATTATGATCAGGGTTTGACCAATGCAGTATTGTTTGAATCTAGAAATTTCCGAACGAGTCCCAAAGTTAGTTTAACTTGGAGTATTGATAATTTAATTACAATTGCACCAAGTTATACGTATACCTATACAAATACCGATTATAAGAATTACGTCATAGGTAATGCTAAAAACTTTTTACACAAAGGAAAAATAGAGGTTACTTCTTATTTCCCGAAACATTTTGTTGTAGGTAATGATTTTGGGTACACGTACAACTCGAATATCGCGGATGGTTACAAGAAAGATTTTTACCTGTGGAATACCAGTGTTGGATATAACTTTTTTAAAGACCAGTTGTTGGCCAAAGTAAAAGTATATGATATGCTTAATCAAAATCAGAACACTACCAGACGAATTACATCTACTTCTATAATCGATTCTGAGAATAATGTTTTAAAGCGTTATGTGATGTTTTCTTTAACGTATAAACTAGAGAAGTTTGCTGGGAAGAAAAAAGGGGAAGGTGGGATTATGATATTGGATTAATTTTATTTTTTTAAACACATAGAAACATAGTTACAATGAAGTTGAAAAAGGCATTTCATTTAGAATAGTAAATTATAGTTAGATTGCCAAAACTCATTTACTTGCTGTATTTCTTTTTGAGGTGTTCAATTATAATAGTTACTCCTTCACTTGTTTCTGTCGAAGCTGAATTTGTAAAAATGATAAATGCTTTGCCCGTCTCTTTTATAATTTGTACTCGAGTTATAAATGCTCCTGCATTTCCTTCATTGTATGCAATGTGATGATTAGTCAATGTGTCAAATTTGTTAAACCAACCAAATGAGAATGTGGGCAAACCATAAAGTAATTTTTCAAAAGTTTGCGATGAAAGGATTTTTGTTTGTCCTTTAAGTCCTTTCAGTTGTAGTTGAATAAATTTTATGTAGTCGGTCAAACTAACATTGATGTTGCCTGCGGATAAAAGCCAATTTAATTTGTAATTGTCAAACGGAGGTAAAGGTTTTAAATTTATGTCGTGTCCCCAAGGTTGCAACGTGTCCGTCAAGTTTGGATAGTCAAAACCAAAAACAATCCCTAGTGTCTTGCCAAAGTCTGTAACCAATTCTTTGAAAGACTTTTTGCTTACTTTTTCAAGCATTAGTCCAGCTAAAATATAATCAGCGTTTGAAGGAGTCAAACCATTTTCAATTTGCATAGGTTTTTGAGAAAGAAAATATTTTGCAAGTTGAAAACGTTGCGCTGCATCGTCGCCTTTGATTTGTCTCTTTGTTGGCTTATCAAAAGTATAGGTGTAGGCTGGCAATGTTCCTCTAAATGTTAGCAAATCCTGCAACGTAATGTCTTGATATTCTTTTCTGCTTTTTTCTTTTAATTCTGGAAACAAGTCTAGAAATTTTGTATCCCATTTTATTTGTCCTTGTGCTACAAGCAAAGCAGAAATGAAAGCAGTAATTGCTTTTGTATTTGAACCAATATGAAACCTGTCATCAGGTTTTGCTTTAAAGTCTGTGTTAATTCTTTGTACACCCAAAGTCTGCAATTCAAAAATTGTATCTGCTGAAACAACTGCAAATGCAAGCTCTGGAATTTTGTATTTTATTCTGATGCTATCCGCAAAATCAGTTGATGTTTGTCCACTTACAGCAAAGAAAATTGTCAAGAAAAATAAAGTCGTAAAAAGTCTCTTCATAATTTGTAAGGGTCACACTAATATAGCAGACAACATAGTTATATGTGTAAATAATTGGGTGTTTTAAACTCTTTTTACTATGTTTCTATGTGGTTTTAAAATTTATCGAATCAATTTCTTCGCCTTCTCCTGAATAATTAAAGCTACCGGTTTGTTCTCGATTTTGCTTTCCAACCAAGAAATAATATCCAAATATAAAAAGGCTCTTTTTTCGTAAGGATGGTTTTCATAAACAAGCAATCTTTCATGCAGTTTTATGAATTCTGCTTTGAGTTGATTGGGGTAAATGTTTTCTAAATTTTTTAAGAATTTAATCATTTCCCGTTGCACTTCATGAAGTTCATTCATTTTGATTAGAAAAGCATACGTATTTTTCAATTGCACTTCTAAACGATAATCCATTCCGGCTTCAAAGTGAGCAATGACGCTAAGCACACGAGCGAAACAGAGTAAATCTTCACGCATGGTTAGGTTTTTGTTTTCGATTATTTTCTTCAAATATTCGATGCATTTTTTATTGTTGCCGGCACCAAAATAAAGACAGGCAATTTTATAATAAAAAACCATAATATGATGCTCGTCAATTCGGTCTTCGTTTTTCTTAATGTTTTTCAAAAGTTCCTCCACCAAATACATGCCGCCTTCAAAATCGCCTTCCAGGAAATGCAAATTTAATTTGCTGTTATAATAACACAGAAAATATAAGGAACTAAGATTGTCGTTTTTCGGAAAAGAATCTAAAGCAATAGTTTGTTTCAATCGCTCTAAAACATCTTTCATATAAGATTTGTGTTTTATCAGATACAAACATTCCAATAGGTAGCTGTTTCCTTTAATATACCAAACCGGATTTAATGAAATCATTTGTGGGTTTTCATCAAAAAGAGCCACCCATTTACTCGAATATTTATAACAAGAAAGAAAATCTTGAATCAAAAAACTATGCCACAAATGGGCTTTATACAACCATAATTTTTCTCTGAATCCCAAATTTTCATATTGGTATTTGGGCATTTTATCATTAAAATAGGTGGTGATTTCCTGCATTTCAGCATCACTTTTGGCATAACCGCTTTTCAGCATAATGCTGTACAGTTGTAAGGATAAATTGGATAGTTTACTGGCAATTACATTTTGTTTGCTCAAACCCATCGCTTCAATAGTGAGTTCATCAGCCCGACTGGCAATGCTTCGGGTGATATATTGCGATTCTATTATTTTTTCTAACTCGACGATTTCAAAAGCAATGTTTTTTTCATCATGTTCAAGTGCAATTCCTTTGGCTTTATCAAGGATTTTTAAGCTTTGTTTGTACAATCCTTTTTGATATAAAATAGTAGCAAAATCAAGTTGTTCCCGAATTTGAATCCTGATATTTTGATTGATAGGATTCATCCGCAAACTAATGAGAATTTGTTTGTATAAATGCGCTTTTAGATTGGAAAGCTGCTGTTTGGTTACAATTTTACTTTTTAGGATTTCCTCTTCATCATAACTTTTCATTTTATCCAATAAGGTAAAAAGCTGCAAAAATTTGGCATCTTCATTATCGCCTAATCGATTAACATATAGTTTAAATTGCCGCTTTTCTGATTTAGAAAGGGATGAAATAAGCACAAATAAATTATCTTTTGATTGGTTTGCCATCGTAAAAATAGGATTGTAATATAAACTAAATCAGCGCTTTAAAAGAATAATAATTTTGTTTAATAGTGTAATGAATCTAAAAACCACATTTGATTTTGCTAATGCGCTATTTATATTCGTATAAAGAAACTAATTTAAGTTTAATAATTGATATGGAAAATCAAAAAGTTCAAATATTTGACACCACTTTGCGTGACGGTGAGCAAGTTCCGGGTTGCAAATTAAACACGGAACAGAAATTAATCATAGCTCAACGTTTAGACGAATTAGGTGTTGATGTTATCGAAGCTGGTTTTCCTATCTCAAGTCCGGGCGATTTTAATTCGGTTGAAGCCATTTCAAAAGCAGTTAAAAACGCTACCGTTTGCGCCTTAACACGTGCCGTCAAAGAAGATATTGATGCTGCAGCACGAGCAGTTCAATATGCTAAGAAACCCAGAATTCACACGGGTATTGGAACTTCCGAATCGCATATCAAATTTAAATTTAATGCCTCACAAGACGAAATAATTAACCGCGCTGCAGAAGCCATTTACTACGCAAAATCATTTGTTGATGATGTCGAGTTTTATGCCGAAGATGCCGGAAGAACGGATAATGCTTTTTTAGCCAAAATCTGTAGCGAAGCCATTAAAGCCGGAGCAACAGTATTAAATATTCCGGATACAACGGGTTATTGTTTGCCTGACGAATATGGAGCCAAAATAAAATACCTTACAGAGAATGTTATCGGAATTGAAAAAGCCATTCTTTCCTGTCATTGTCATAACGATTTGGGTTTGGCTACAGCCAACTCAATTGCGGGAGTCATAAATGGTGCACGACAAATAGAATGTACCATCAACGGAATAGGCGAAAGAGCCGGAAACACATCACTCGAGGAAGTTGTCATGATTTTAAGACAGCATCCTCGTTTGGGTTTAGATACGAATATCAATTCTAAATTGTTGTATAGTACTAGTCAGATGGTTTCCGACCATATGGGAATGCTAGTGCAACCCAACAAAGCCATTGTAGGTTCGAATGCTTTTTCTCACAGCTCAGGAATTCATCAGGACGGAATGATTAAAAACAAATCAACCTATGAAATCATTGACCCAAAAGAAGTTGGGGTTACTGATTCTTCCATTATCCTTACAGCTCGCAGTGGTCGGGCAGCATTGGCTTATCGTGCAAAAAAAATAGGATATGAACTGACCAAACTTCAATTGGATATTGTTTACCTAGAGTTTGTCAAATTAGCCGATAGAAAAAAAGAAATCATAGATGACGATGTGCATCAAATTATTCAAAATAGTAACATCGGGATTTTAATATAATCATGAAAAAGAAAACATTATTTGATAAAGTTTGGGATAGTCATGTGGTATCAGAAGTGCCTAATGGTCCACAAATATTATATATCGATCAGCATCTAATTCACGAAGTAACAAGTCCACAAGCTTTCGCTGAATTAGAAGAACGTAACATTCCGGTTTTTCGTCCACAACAAATCGTCGCCACAGCAGATCATAACGTAGCAACAAAAAATCAGCATCTTCCAATTGAAGATGATTTGTCCAGAAACCAAGTCGAAATGCTTACTAAAAATTGCGCTAAAAACGGAATTACATTATACGGTTTAGGGCATCAATATCAGGGAATTGTCCATGTTATTGCACCCGAACTTGGCATTACACAACCCGGAATGACAATGGTATGTGGTGACAGTCATACGTCAACACATGGTGCTTTTGGCAGTATTGCATTTGGAATAGGAACCAGTCAGGTCGCTCAGGTTTTTGCAAGTCAATGTTTGTTACTCAATAAACCTAAAAGTTTACGAGTAAATGTTAATGGTAAATTAGCCAAAAACGTATCTCCGAAAGATGTGATTTTGTATGTTATTTCAAAAATCGGAACTAATTCGGGTACGGGATATTTCTGTGAATATGCCGGAAATGTTTTTCGTGAAATGAGTATGGAAGGCCGAATGACGGTTTGTAATATGAGTATTGAAATGGGAGCAAGAGGCGGAATGATTGCGCCAGATGAAACCACTTTTGACTACATAAAAGGAAGAAAATTTGCTCCGGTTGGAGAAGAGTTAGCTCAAAAAATTGACTATTGGAAGACATTGCCTTCTGATGAAGATGCGGTTTTTGATAAAGAATACCATTTTGATGCGGAAGATATTGCACCTATGATTACTTATGGAACTAATCCGGGAATGGGAATAAAAATTACCGAAAACATTCCTGTTCTTGAAGATGCTTCTTTTGATAAATCGTTAGATTATATGGGTTTTAAAAAAGGAGAAAGCTTACTCAACAAACCCATAAATTATGTTTTTATAGGCAGTTGTACCAATTCGAGAATTGAAGATTTTAGAGTCGTTGCCCAATATATTAAAGGAAAACAAAAAGCTTCCAATGTCAACGCCTTAATAGTTCCTGGTTCACAACAAGTAGCAAAACAAATTCAAGAAGAAGGATTAACAGCAGTTTTTGAAGCAGCAGGGTTCGAGATACGACAACCGGGTTGTTCAGCATGTTTAGCCATGAATGATGATAAAGTTCCGGCAGGCGAATATTGTGTTTCTACATCTAATAGAAATTTTGAAGGAAGACAAGGGCAGGGAGCAAGGACACTTTTGGCAAGTCCGTTAGTAGCGGCAGCCACTGCAATCGAAGGGAAAATTATTGACATTACACAACAATTAAATTAGTATGGAAAAGTTTATACAATTAAAATCAACCGCTGTTCCATTGCCTATTGAAAATATTGACACGGATCAAATTATTCCGGCAAGGTTTTTAAAAGTGACCGACAAAATAGGATTTGGGAATCATTTGTTTAAAGATTGGCGCTTTGATGAAAAGAATGAACCGATTTCAACTTTTGTTTTGAATGATCCTACTTATGCAGGAAGTATTTTGGTAGCCGGAGATAATTTTGGATGTGGCAGTAGCAGGGAACATGCAGCATGGGCTCTGACAGACTATGGATTTAAAGTAATTGTGTCTAGTTATTTTGCCGATATTTTTAAAGGAAACGCACTCAACAACGGATTATTACCCATTGTTGTTTCGCCAGAATTTTTGGCCATTGTTTTAAATAAAATACAAGCTGAACCAAAGACAAATTTGATTATCGATTTAGAAAAGCAAACCATTTCGATAGAAAACACTACTTATATTGAATCTTTTGAAATAGATGCTTACAAAAAAATATGCATGATTAATGGTTATGATGACATTGATTTTTTAGTAAACAATAAAGACGTCATCGAAGCATTTGAAAAAACCAGATTACAAACAATAACTACATTATAATACAGAAACGATGAAATTGAAAATAGCTGTTTTATCAGGAGACGGAATTGGTCCGGAAGTAACTAAACAAGCCGTGTCAGTCTTAAAAGTGATTGGAGAAGTGTACCACCACCATTTTGAATTTGAAGAAGCTTTAGTTGGTGCCATTGCTATTGATAAAACCAATAATCCTTTGCCAGATGCTACATTAGAACTTTGTAAAAATTCAGATGCAGTGCTTTTTGGGGCTATTGGTGATCCAAAATACGATAATAATCCAGATGCCAAAGTACGACCGGAACAAGGATTGTTAAAACTTAGAAAAGAATTGGGTTTGTTTGCCAACATCAGACCCATAAAAGCTTTTGAGTCACTTTTAGAAAAATCACCATTGAAAACTTCAATTATTGAAGGAACAGATATGGTTATCTATAGAGAACTTACGGGCGGAATTTATTTTGGTGAAAAGAAAGTAAGCGATGATGGAGCAACCGCTTCTGATTTATGTGAATATTCCCAATTTGAAATTGAACGTATTGCTCATTTGGCATTCAAAGCAGCGCAAACCAGAAATAAAAGAGTTACGCTAGTAGATAAAGCGAATGTATTAGAAACCTCTAGATTGTGGAGAAGAGTTGTTACTCAGTTAGCCAAAGAATATCCGGATGTAGCTTTAGATTTTCTATTTGTTGATAATGCTGCGATGCAAATGATTTTAAATCCAAAACAGTTCGATGTGATACTTACTGAAAATATGTTTGGAGATATCATATCTGATGAAGGTAGCGTAATTGGTGGTTCAATCGGATTGTTAGCTTCAGCATCAGTTGGAAATGATAATGCATTATTTGAACCCATTCATGGTTCATATCCTCAAGCTAAAGGGAAAAACATTGCTAATCCTATTGCTGCTATTCTTTGTGCCGCTATGCTATTAGAGCATTTTGGATTAAAAGAAGAAGCAAAAGCTATTGAAAAGGCTGTTGAGCAATCTTTAGAAAATAATATTGTTACACCCGATTTGAATTCGGTCCGAAATTTTGGAACAGATTATGTGGGAAGTGCTATTGCCAATTTTATACTAAATGTTGATGATAGCAATTATATTAATCATGAAAATATCCGAATAGGGAAATCCATAATTATATAAAGAAAGTTAGTTGGTTTAGTTTTTTGAAGATAGATTGCGTGAGCAATCTATCTTTTTTATTACCAGCTGCCGCCGCTTCCGCCACCGGAAAATCCACCGCCGCCAAATCCGCCACCGAATCCACCGCCACCGCCAGAACTTCCACCACCGAAACCGCCACCGCCAAATCCACCGCCACTGCTTCTGCCAAGGCTGCTCAATAGGATGATATCCGTGAGACTCATTCCGCCACCACCTGAGTTTCCGTTGTTGCCACCATTATTTTTGTTTTTAGAAATAATGATTATGATGATTATAATGATAATTATTATAGGAACAATTGGAAATTTTTCTCCTTTTTTAGATTGATTTCGTTCGCCTTTGTATTTGCCTTTGAAAACATCAAAAATGGCATCAGTTCCTTTGTCTAAACCTTTGTAATAACTTCCGGCTTTGAACTCAGGGATGATAATATTTCGGGTTATTTCTCCTCCAATTCCTGCTGTTAGTCTGTCTTCCAATCCATAGCCTGCTGAGATCCAAATTTTCCTCTCGGCTTTCGCCAAAAGAATAATAACACCATTGTCGTTTTTTTTGCTACCACCAATTCCCCAGGTTTGCCCCCATTTTGGTGTAAGTATTCCAATATCTTCGCCTTTTAAGCTTTCAATCGTAATAACCACAATTTGGGTAGAAGTAGAATCGGAATACCGAATCAGTTTTTCTTCTAATTGTGACTTCTCCGTTGCGCTTAAAACATTCGCATAATCATAAACCGAAGTTTGGAATGAAGGTTTTTCAGGAATAGTATATTGCGCAAAACTAACTTGACTAACCAATAAACAAATGAATAGTTTCAGGGGAAACGATATTTTTTTTATGTACTGTATCATTCTCCTAAAGATATTTCGTTAGACAATTCATTGATATCATCATCAGCATAAGGGAAATATGTTTTGAGTTGCTCACCGGCTTTTAATATTCCGTCAATAAGACCTTGCTTGAAATTACCGTTTTTGAACTGATTTTGCATAATTTCTTTAGTAGCATCCCAAAAATCGACGCCTACTTTTTCGTTGATTCCTTTATCGCCATAAATAGCAAACTGTTTGCTTTTTACAGCCACATAAATGATAACGCCGTTACGTTCCTGGGTATTTTCCATGCTAAGATTACGGAAAACTTCCATTGCTCTGTCGATAGCCGCAATGGAAGTTTCTTTTTCTATGTGTACTCTAATTTCGCCAGAAGTATTTTTTTCGGCTTTGCCAATAGCTTCAACAATTTCCTGTTCTTCTGCTTTTGTTAAAAAATCTTCTACTTTAGACATTGGGCTAAAATTAGAATTTTACTTCAACTGCTTTGTCCGCACCTACAGCAGCTTCAAAATAAGGTTTTTCCTTAAGACCATACAAGCCTGCCAAGATGTTTCTTGGGAAAGTTTTGATGTTGTTGTTGTAGGGTTTAACGGCTTCGTTAAAACGAGTTCTGGCTGTTAAAATTTGATTTTCTGTACTTGCTAATTCGTCTTGTAATTTCATAAAACTTGCATCAGCCTTTAAGTTCGGATATTGCTCTACACTTACCAATAATCTTGATAAGGAAGAAGAAACGCCCGATTGTGCCGAATTGAATGCGGCTAATTGTTCTGGAGTAACATTTTTCGGGTCAATGGTAATGGCTGTTGCTTTGGCACGCGCTTCAATTACAGCTGTTAAAGTACCTTCTTCATGTTTTGCATACCCTTTTACGGTATTTACTAAATTTGGGATAAGGTCATTTCTTCGTTGATAGGAAGTTTGGACATTTCCCCAACTTTCTTTAACATCTTGTTCAAGTGTTACTGCAGTATTATAAATCCCACTTGCCCAGCTGTATATTCCGAATATTACAACTACTGCGATAATCCAAGGTAAAAATTTTCTAAAGTTCATGTTTGTTTAATTTAAAGTTGTTTTTAATTTTTGTTTTATAATTATATAATTCGTTTTCTAGCCGATAAAAGGTAGATGAAACCTACTATTGTTCCGAAAAAAAGGAAGCCGAAAACCCAAAGTAATTTTTCAGATGAGTCTATTTTATTCGAATTTGTTACTTCTATTATAGCTAAAATCATAAAGGTGGTTAACAATAACAATCCAACAACTAAAAGTGTATTGGCATAGTCAATATGATTTATTTTTAAGAGTGCTGCAATTATAGTCACAATAAAAGCTGAAATGAAACTAGGTGCAAGAATTTGATCTGATTTCATAGAAATTAAAGTGTGTTTTTAATATTCAAGAGTTGTGTTTTTACACTTTCCAATTTGCTTATGATTTCAAACTTGTCAAGCGTTTTCTTTTGTCCTTCTTTTAAATGGGTTTTGGCACCTTCAAGCGTAAAGCCACGTTCTTTGACCAAATGATAAATCAGTTGTAAGTTCTTCACATCTTCAGGTGTGAACATTCGGTTGCCTTTCGCATTTTTCTTGGGTTTCAGAATGTCGAATTCTTTGTCCCAAAAACGGATTAGCGAGGTGTTTACATTAAAAGCTTTGGACACTTCTCCAATGCTGTAATATCTTTTGTCTGGATTTAGTTCTATATGCATTAGTCTAGCGATTGGTTTTCCTGATTAGCTAATTTTGAAATGGCAGTGTATTCGGCTGCTGAAATATTTCCGTAATAAAAATTTATGGGGTTCACCACTTTGCCGTCTTTATGTACTTCATAGTGCAAGTGTGGTGCTTCACTTCTTCCTGTGCTTCCCACGTAGCCTATAATATCGCCACGCTTTATTCTTTGTCCGGAGCGACATTTGTACTTACTTAAATGGCCATATAAGGTTAAATAACCAAAACCATGACTTATTTCAATGTGATTCCCATAACCCGATTTTGAGTTATCGGCACTCACTACAACTCCGTCACCGGTAGCAAATATTGGTGTTCCTGTACTTGCTGTAAAATCCATACCTTCATGCATTTTTCTAACTTTCGTAAACGGGTCACTTCTGTAACCATAACCGGAAGCAATGCGTTTTAACTGTTCATTCTTCACTGGTTGAATAGCCGGAATTGCTGAAAGTAATTTGTTTTTTTCTTTGGCCAATTTCAATATTTCATCTAAAGATTTTGATTGAATGGCTAATTCTTTTGAAATTACATCAACCCGTTTTGAGGTTTTGATTACCAACTCCGAATTGTTATATCCTTCCAATTCTTTGTATCGGTTGACACCACCAAAACCCGCTTTGCGTTGTTCATTCGGAATTGGAGCTGTGTTAAAATAGGCTCGGTAAATATTGTTATCCCTATCGGCAACATCACTCAAAACTTCAGCAACTTCATCCATTTTTTTATTCAATATGGCGTAACGCAACTTCATCGTTTCAATTTCACGTGCCTGCAATCTGTCTTTTGGAGTTTCTAAATAGGAGGAATTCAATAAGACCACAAAACATAAAAACCCAAAAAGAGAAGAAGCAAGTAAAAACAAACCAATATACCCCAACTTTTTAGACAGTTTTGGATTTATTTTTCGGTAAGCCAAACTTTCGGTATCGAAATAATACTTTACTTTCTTCGCCATTTTTTATTTTATGCTATTTTTGTGGAAGTTTTTAAAAAACAATGGTTATACGAACAAATTTAACAAATGTTTCAGTCAAACCCTAAATTATTTTAGACAGAAGAAAGAAGCAAGAAACAAGAAGCAAGATTTTATTTTAAATTTTGAATTTTAAATTTTAAATGTGACCTAATTTAAAAATCTAACAATCTAAAGATCTAACAGTCTAATAATCTAAAATGAAATCACAAGACATTCGTAAACAGTTTTTACAATTCTTCGAATCCAAAGGACACTTAATCGTTCCTTCGGCGCCAATCGTTCTAAAAGACGATCCAACCCTGATGTTCAACAACTCGGGAATGGCACAATTCAAAGAATTTTTCTTAGGCAACGGAACTCCAAAATGCCCAAGAATAGCCGATACGCAAAAGTGTCTTCGCGTTTCAGGAAAGCACAACGATTTAGAAGATGTAGGTTTCGACACCTATCATCACACCATGTTTGAGATGTTGGGCAACTGGTCTTTTGGCGATTATTTCAAAAAAGAAGCTATCAATTGGGCTTGGGAATTATTAACCGAAGTATATAAAATTCCAAAAGAGAATCTATACGTTTCTGTTTTTGAAGGAAATCCTGAAGAGAATGTTCCGTTTGACCAGGAAGCTTGGGATATCTGGAAAACCTTAATCGATGAAGACCGAATTATTCTTGGAAACAAAAAGGACAACTTCTGGGAAATGGGCGATCAAGGTCCGTGTGGTCCATGTTCCGAAATCCATGTTGACATTCGTTCTGCCGAAGAAAAAGCAAAAGTTTCCGGTAAAATTTTAGTCAATAACGATCATCCGCAAGTAGTTGAAATTTGGAACAACGTCTTTATGGAATTCAACCGTAAAGCTGATGGTTCGTTAGAAAAATTACCGGCACAACACGTAGATACCGGAATGGGATTTGAGCGTTTGTGTATGGCGCTACAAGGAAAAACATCCAACTATGATACCGATGTTTTCACACCGCTTATTGAAAAGGTAGAACAAATTACAGGATTAAAATATACTTCAAACGAAGTTAAAGATATAACTGAGGAACAGAATAAAACAAACATCGCCATCCGTGTAATTGTAGATCACGTTCGTGCTGTGGCCTTTGCTATTGCTGATGGACAATTGCCTTCAAACACTGGAGCAGGTTATGTAATTAGACGAATCTTGAGACGAGCCATTCGTTATGGATTTACGTTCTTGAATACCAAAGAGCCTTTCATCAATAAGTTGGTTGAAGTTTTGGCAGATCAAATGGGTGAATTTTTCCCGGAAATCAAATCGCAGCAACAATTGGTTACGAATGTAATCCGCGAAGAAGAAGCCTCGTTTTTGAGAACTTTAGATCAGGGTTTACAGTTGTTGGATATTGTAGTGGCTAAAACAAAAGGCGACGAAGTTTCAGGTGAAAAAGCATTTGAATTGTATGATACGTTTGGTTTTCCAAAAGATTTAACGGCTTTGATTCTGAAAGAAAAAGGGATGTCGTTTAAAGAATCTGAATTTGATGCTTCAATGAAAGCGCAGAAAGACAGATCGCGTGCTGCCTCAGAAGTTTCGACAGAAGATTGGAAAGTATTGATTCCGGGGAATGTTGAAAAATTTGTTGGTTACGACCAGACCGAAAATGAAGTTAAAATTACGCGTATCCGTAAAGTTGATTCTAAAAAAGATGGCATCTTATACCAAATTGTTTTAGATAATACGCCTTTCTATCCGGAAGGTGGTGGACAAGTTGGTGACAAGGGAACATTGGTTTCAGCCAACGAAACAATTGATATCATTGACACGAAGAAAGAAAACAATTTAATTCTACACTTTGCCAAACAGCTTCCTGAAAATATTGAAGCCAGTTTTATAGCAAAAGTGAATACTGATTTACTGACATCCACTTCCAAAAATCACTCGGCTACACACTTGATGCATTTGGCATTAAGAACGATTTTAGGAACGCATGTGGAGCAAAAAGGGTCGTTGGTAAACCCAAATCATTTGCGTTTTGACTTTTCACACTTTGCTAAAGTAACCGAGGAAGAAATTCGCAAAGTGGAAGATTTTGTAAATACTAGAATTGAAGAGCAATTGCCATTGGTGGAGCACAGAAGTATTCCAATTCAGCAAGCTATGGCACAAGGCGCTATGGCTTTGTTTGGTGAAAAATATGGTGATACTGTTCGTATGATTGAATTTGGAGACAGTAAAGAATTATGTGGTGGAATCCATGTGAAAAATACGGGCGAAATTTGGCATTTTAAAATTCTTTCCGAAGGCGCAGTGGCTGCGGGTATCCGTCGTATTGAAGCGATAACCGGTGATGCCGTGAAGCATTATTTTTCACAACAGGAAAGCGATTTGGATGCTATTAAAGAAACATTAAAAAATCCACAAGACACATTAAAAGCAGTGGTTTCGTTGCAGGATGATAATGTTAAATTAAAAAAACAAATAGAGCAACTTTTAAAAGAAAAGGCAAAAGGACTTAAAGGCGAGTTGGCTTCGCAATTACAAGATATAAACGGAATTAAATTCCTCGCAACACAAGTTGATTTAAATCCAGATGGAGCAAAAGACTTAGCTTATGAATTGGGAACGTTAGGAACCAATTTGTTTTTAGTATTGGCTACAGCCGATGACGATAAACCAATGCTAAGCTGCTATATTTCTAAAGAATTAGTAGCTGAGAAAAACCTAAACGCTGGTATCGTAGTTCGCGAACTTGGTAAATACATACAGGGTGGAGGCGGAGGACAGCCTTTCTTTGCAACCGCTGGCGGGAAAAATGTATCAGGAATCAAAGAAGCATTAGAAAAAGCAATTGATTTTGTGAAGTAATTTTTAATTAGAAAATAAACTAAAGACTTTTTTATCGACTGCGGTTCTTGTTCGTCAATGCACGGCTGTTATTTTTACCTTTTCAATGCCTTTTAAGTGAAGTTCGATATGTCTGTCGTGCGCTTTATTGTGATATTCACTTACTATTTCTAAAATGTCATAGTCAATAAAATTACTTTCGCTGCCGTCAATTATTAAAACACTGTATTTTGGAATTTCGTCTAATGCTTTTCGCAATTTTACTTTGTTTAAGAAAGTAACATTGTTGTTAAGTTTGATGCAATGCGTTTCAATGTCAAGGTGTATTGACTTTGTGATTTTATATTCTACTTTAAAATTGTTTTGAATAATAAAGTAAATTGAAATTAAAAGTCCGATGCTTACACCAATTAATAAATCGGTTGATAGAATGACAAGAATTGTAATGAGAAACGGAATGAATTGTTTCCACCCTAAACTCCACATATTGCGAAAGAGTTGCGGTTTGGTAAGGTTGTAACCTGTTACAAGAAGGATTGCTGCAAGCGAAGCATAAGGAATTTTGTTTAGCAAAAACGGAACAAGCAACACGGTAAGCAAAAGAAAAAGGCCGTGAGTGAAAGCAGAAAGTTTTGTCCGTCCACCCGCATCAATATTTGCAGCACCTCTTACAACAACTGCTGTTATAGGAATCGCTCCTAAAAGTCCGCAAGTCATATTTCCAATTCCTTGTGCTATGAGTTCACGATTAACAGGAGTAATCCGATTGGCTTTATCTAACTTGTCAACTGCCTGAATGCAAAGCAGTGTTTCTAAAGTTGCAAGTAATCCGATGATAAGTCCGTCTTTCCAAATCTCTGCTGTTGAAAATAGTTTTGTGAAGTCGGGGAAAATTATGCTTGCAAAAATATTGGAAGGGATATTTACTAATTGAGTTTGCTTGAGTGAAAAATCGGAAGTTGCATTTGTAAAAAGAATGTTTGTGATGACTCCAACAACAACTACTAAAAGCGGTGCGGGAATTACTTTCAATCTTTTTGAAAAGGGTTGTTGAAGTAAAATAAGTATGATTAAAGAAACTACTGTGATTAAAATTGCTCCTCTTGTTATGTGATTGTTGAAGTTGTCAAAACTGCCAAGAAAGTTGTCGGGAGAAAAGAGTTTTATGAAACCACTTGTCCAAAAGTCGGGTTGGTCATAACCCAATGCTAACGGAATTTGTTTTGTAATGAGAATGATTCCGATTGCAGCTAACATTCCTTTAATGACGGATGAAGGAAAATAGTTTGCTATTGCACCAAGTTTTAATAGTCCAAGTGTGAGTTGAAACAAACCTGCAACCATAACAGCAAGTAAAAAAACTCTGTAATCGCCAAGTGAAATGATTGAAGCCGCAACTAAAGTTGTTAAGCCCGCAGCTGGTCCAGAAATTGCAAGTGATGAACCGCTAATGAGAGCAACTACAAGTCCGCCAATTATACCCGATAAAAGTCCCGCATAAAGAGGTGCGCCCGAAGCTAAAGCAATACCCAAACAAAGTGGAAGTGCAACAAGAAATACAGAAAGACTAGCAGGTAAGTCGTGTTTAAGCCAAATGATACGGTAATATTTAATTGCTCTTTTCACTTAATTGTTGTCTGAAAAATGTTTTTCAAAGGTAGAAAGTTTAAGATCAAAGCTAACTTTTTGATACTCATTTTTTCGGCAGTGTTTTTTTTTGGTGTTTTCATAGGATACTAAAAGTGTTTAATTTTTAGTCAACCTATTTTAGGACGAGGCAGTTGTCAAAATTGCATATAACGTTTCCTTGTTAGAGCTTGTGGCGGCTTATGGAAAGCTTTTTTTCCATAACCGCCCGAGCGAAGTTATGAAAAGTAAACGAACAATTTACCGAAAACTAGCCATAAGTTTTAGCAAGTGTTGTGCTGTCGTGCTTCTAATCCAAGTCAATTATTATTGCAATATTTTCTTTTATATTGTCAATTAGCTCAACAGGTAAATTTCCAACTTTTTTAATCAAACGTTTATTGTCAATTGCTCTAATTTGATCAATCATTACATCACAATTCTCATGTAAATTTGCCATTCCTTTTTTCAGATGAACTCTTAAAATATCAGAATCTTTTTGAACATTAGTTGTAATTGGACAAACAACTGTTGATGGATGTGGAATTTTATTTAATAAATTTGTCTGAACAACTAATACAGGTCTAGTTTTTCCAGCTTCAGTTCCTATTTGCGGATTTAAATCGGCAATCCAAATTTCATATTGATTAATCTGCATAGTCAATTTTTTCAAAATCCTTTAAAATATTCATTGAATCTTTTTTTACTAAGCTAGATTCAGCTTTAAGCCTTTTCTCTAAAATTTGTCTTTTTTGTACTTTGTTATAGTATTCAATTGCTTCGTTGATATATCTGTTTCTAGGAATACTTATTCGAGATAGTATTTTTTCAGTTTCTCCGAATATTGAATCATCTATTTTTAATGATACTGTTTTCATATACTTTATATTTATATTACAAATGTATATCTTTTTAGTATATCATTCAATTTTCTACGGATTTTTTTAGCATGCGGCACAACGTTCCGCCTTTAGTTTGCATTAATAAAATATTGATTAATTTAACCTAAAAGGAAACGGGTGAACTAAAACGTTTCGTAGGGTCGTGACCTGTTAGCGGCATCAGTCCCGTTTCCCCTTTAGGCTCTTGCTAGTACTAGTTGGAATGATGGGTTTTGAGGCCCTTTAAAGGCGATAGCACAGCAAGTTATTTTAATAATCTTAAAAACAAATGTATGAAAAAAGTAAAAGAAACCATTGGCATTGATGTATCAAAATTAACTTTAGATGTTTACCTTAAAACCACCAAAGTGCATCAGCAATTTAGTAATGACAGTAAAGGCTTTAAACAACTTATTAGCTGGTGTAAAAAACAAAAAGTGAATCTAGACGAGACTTTATTTTGCTTTGAACACACGGGTTGGTATTGTTTGTTGTTGAGTTATTTTCTTTACGAAAACAAGTATGCTTATTGCTGTGTGAATGCTATAGAAATCAAACGTTCTATGGGACTAAGACGCGGCAAGAGCGACAAGGCAGATGCTTGGGAAATAGCCAACTATGCCTGGCTTAGAAGAGATGAATTAGTTCCTTCAACACCACCGGCGAAGAAGCTAATCGAACTGCAGAGAATGATGAGTTTGCGCGAACAATTAGTCAAACAACTCACCGCAAGCAAGAACCTTTACAAAGGCATGCAGGATTTGGTTAGTGATGAAGTAAATGATGTTTCAATAGTTATCTTAAAAGAAAACATGGTTCAATTAAACAACCAGATAACAGCTATTGAAAAAGCAATGAATGAGCTGATAAAAAATGATGAAACCATGATTAACAACTATAAACTCTCCAAAACAGTCAAAGGAGTCGGAATGGTACTGGCAGTTCAAATGTTGCTGCATACCCACAATTACACCCGCTTTGAAAGCTCACGACAGTTCTCAGCGTATTGTGGCTTGGTGCCTTATCCTTACCAATCCGGAACCAGTATTCACGGTCGACATAAGATTCATGGGATAAGCGATAAAAAAATGAAGAGTTTGCTGTCAATGTCAGCTATCAGCGCCATTCAGCATGATAAAGAACTCAAATTGTATTACCAGAAAAGAGTTGAAGAAGGTAAACCAAAAATGGTAGTGTTAAACATCATCAGAAACAAAATCGTATCACGAGTATTTGCAACAGTTAACAGAGGAACGCCTTATGTAGAAATAAGTAAATTTTGTGCTTAAAAATTTGGATTTGATCTTGGAATGCCGCTTCTCGTCAGTTGCGAACTTCGGAACAAATTATTTTCTGTTAAAGATAAAAATTCTTGCGAAACGTAAACGTGAACTTACCACAAAATTCGCAATTGCGAGAAACGGCTGTTAGCTGTGGTTTTTATTTTTTTTTCCATATTTCACCATCTATCTTTTTGAAATCTTCAAACCCAAGTTCTAAATAATTATCATCTTTTGTTAGCTTGTAATAATTTGAGTTCTTTAGGCTAAATTTTAAAATTTTTCCCCAAACATAATTCCATAATCTTGTTTTAGATGTAATTAAGAATTTTACAAATTCAACAACGATTGTTGCTCCTACTAATATTTTAAAATCAGAAGTCAAGTTTTTGACAATTAAAATTGTTAATGGAATTACTAGAATAGTAAGTAAAATATCTAATATTCTTACTGTCCATTTAGTGTAATTATATATTATTGGAATTCTTTTATTTGCATTTTCTTTAATTAAAGTTAATTCACTATTGTCTGCTTTTCCTTGTTCAAGTTTTCTATCTATAATTGTGTCAATTATTTCTTTTAAAGGCCTTACTTTTCGTTCTTCTACATTATGATTGTTTGATATTTCATATCTTTTGTCCGCATAGACTAATAGAATATTTCGCAATTCAGATTTTGATGAAGTTTGTTTTCTTATTTGATCAATATAAGTCAAAACTTCACTGCCTTTTAAATGAAATTCAGTAGTTCTCCTTTTTACAAATTGTAAAAACAATTCATAATCTACGTGTTCACCATTTGAAGTATATGGATGATGTAAAATGAATAATTGTGATGGCAATATTGTTTCAGGAATTATATTACCAATATCTTTAGATAACACTATGTTTAAAGTTCTATCAGTTGTTAAATAAAATGATTTTACATCTATATAATTGTAATTATTAACTCCACGAATATTTCTAACATATAGGATGTTATAAGCGTCTATATTTGCTGCTGTTTTTGTATATCTTGAGCCATATGGAAGTTCTTTTTTACTCTTGAATAAATAGTCAGAAAGTTTAATTTTTTCTTTCTCAACAATATTGATATTTCCTTTAGTTAAACCAAAACCCAATTGTCCTTCTAATGTTCTAAAGTCTGACAAAAGTTTTAATTCATATTGGTCTGGATTATTAACTTCCTTTTTTGCTCTTAATTTTGAATAGTGTAATACAAAATCCTCATTAAATAGTTGTGGGTCAGTTTCTGTAAGTTCACCTAAAGCTACTATATCATATTTTTTTTCAGCAACTTTTAAATATTTTACACTGCCTGAAAGAGTTTTTTTTAATTCTGATAAAGTTTGTGAAGTATACTCAAATGTAATACCCTGATGATTACAAGATTTAATTAAGTCAATTAATGTTTTTTGTCTTTCATATCCTCCAATTCCTAAAAGTCTGAATAAAATATTTGTGTCTAAACAATATTTTTTTCCATTAAATATATCTTTTGAAAATTCTTTGACACCTTTTCCTGAAGTTATAATTGCAAATTCAGTTGCTTTTAAAAAAACATTATAAATAGCTGTGTTTTTATCGTGATTATGTTCTTCTAAAAATTCATTAAATTTTTCGATTTCTTCGTTAGTAAAATTGTTATGAATTTTCGCAGAAATTAAACTCGATAGATTTTCTGTTGAAAATGAACTAATATTTTCAAAGACTGCTTGGTATAATAATGATTTGATACGTTCTAATAAATTTGATGGGTAATTATTTTTACTCAAAAATTTATCTATATAAACTTCTATGGAATGTTCTTTAAGCCTATCATTTATTTCTCCAAATTTTTTACTTGTCAATTTTATAAAAATATCATTTTGTAATGGTATTTGCTCAATTGATTTATATGTTGTAACAATAGAAGTGAAGTAATCCTTATCAATGTCTAGTTTATGAAAATTGACAATGTGTTTGTAACAATCATCAAGTTTTATTTCTTGATTTTTATTGTCAAAAATTAATTCACAAACTAATGAAATGACTATTCTCTTAAAATCGTTTGCTTGTGTGTCATTTAAAAAACAGTTAAGTCTAAAAAGGTCAAAATCTATCATATCTTATTTTAAGTTCTATTTTACGCGGTTTTGATAAAATCACAGCTAACGTTCCGCGGCTTTGCGCAGTAGCGGCAATTTAAGAAAAAATATTAAGCGGAAGAAAGGTTTTCAGGAATCCGTTAGGATTCCGGCGCAAAGCTTACCAGCTATTGCGCAAAACCGCTGTTACCAGCAGTTTTTATTTTTCAATCCATTTTCCATTTACCTCTTTATAGACAGTTATTTCACTTGTACAACTATAAACAAAATTAAAATATATCACTGCTGTTTTATAATTCTTATCAAAAATCGGTTTATTTAAAGAACAAATTCTTCCTCGAGGACAATTTTTGGATAATTCTAAAACACCTTTATTTCTAAATGTATCGATATCGATTATTTGAATTTTTTTTTGGCTAATAAAATTTCTGTCCAGAGTAAAATTATTCGAAAGCATCTCTAAATTTTCAAGTTCAACTTCGTTCTTTAATCCTAATTTTGTAATTAATTCTTGTTTAATATTTTTATATCGAAGCGGTTGTTCTTTTTGCCTTACTCTTATCATTGACTCTTTGGGTATTTCTAAAATGCAGCCACAAGAGTTTTGATTCATAATTTGTTCTATTAATTGATTAGCTTTTTCATTATAACTTTCTTTGGGCAATATTTTTTCTGCTTTTTTACAACTAAATAAAATTATAAAGATTGAAATGGCAAGTATGTAATTATATGTTCTCAAAATTTCAGGTTTAAAATTGCTGGTAACGTTCCGGCGCTTCTCGTCAGTTGCGAAGTTCGGAACGAATTATTTTCTGTTAAAGATAAAAATTCTTGCGAAACGTAAACGTGAACTTACCACAAAATTCGCAATTGCGAGAAACGGCTGTTACCGGTAGTTTTTATTACAGGATATCGAATCTACTTTTGTTTCCTTTAAATTCTAATTTGGCTTCGTAATTTTTCAAATACCTCAAAAGTGATTTAATTTTTTTATCTCGTTCGATATTTACCTCTTCTATTTTACTTAAGTTTTGGGTTTCATCAGATTCAGGTTTCCACTTATAGTGAATAAATGAATTTCTTTCGTCGGCAATTTGCAATATTGTTTTAATATGTTCTTGCCTTATTGGAGGTAATCCGAGTAATTTAATAACCCATGTGCATTTAGCACTAATACTTACGCTCCTAATTATTTCGCTTTGTGTTTTATTGTCAAATCCCTTTTCAATACAAACCAAATGAATAAACCTATTTAATGTGTGTTCTACATAAGTTGCGTAAAGTGTTGTTGATAAACCAGTATTACCATTTTCGCTTTCAGCTTTAGCAAATTTCAATATTGGCTGTCGATGGTCTATAAATATCTTAAAATCAATTTGATTTTTTTCATCTGACAGATAATCATCAACTTTCTTGAGTAAAACCATCTTATCTTTCAAATCCTCTTCAGTAATAACACCTTCTTGATGAAGAGAATTAACAATATGAGGTATAATTTCTTTGGCTAAGCTCTTTTCTTTTTTATTCAAAGGTTGATTTTTTTCCATATGGTTCGGATAAAATTACCGGTAACGTTCCGCGGCTTCGCGCAGTAGCGGCAATTTACCGCTTAGTTGTAAAGATATGTAAATTTCCGGTTGAGTAATTTCCGGCTTAGAAAAATAAAACCAGCTATTGCGCGAAACCGCTGTTATGAGCGGTTAGAAAATATGAGCAAAAATAAAAATACAATCACACCAATAATAAAAAACCACTTCATAATCAAACTTTGCCTATATCTTTGAGCAGCCCGATCCGCATAGAATTTTTTCATATTATAATCTAATTTTGTTGGAGAATCATTTTCCGCGACAAACTTTTTAAATTCTTCTTCAGATTTTAATTTGTCTTTATGTAACCATTTTCCAAAATAGTAATATCCCAATGCAAATAAGACACAAAAAATTAGACATTCCAATTCTCTTGATTCTGTAATTGAACTCATTTTACGTGATTTTCTCGGTTTGGTTTTCTAATCGCTCATAACGTTCCGCGGCTTTGCGCCGTAGCGGCAAGTTAAGAATAAATGTAATAAGAAATTCTGATGTTCAGAGTATTTTCCAAGAAAGATAAAACCAGCTATGGCGCAAAACCGCTGTTGGCGGTAGTTATTGATATGAAGCTTTCGAGTTGCTTATTGTAACATTAGAAAGTCCGATTGTTTCCATAAATATTGAAATGGCTGTCTTTTTAACTGGGTTTTTCGGTCCTATAATAACTTCAGCTATTGGATTAATTTTATTGTTATTGGTAAAATCAAGCTCTATAAACGGAGTTGGAATATCTTGTTTTATCCTGAACTGTATTTTTTCACCTAATCTTTGCTCTCCAAAGTAAACTCCTCCGTGATCATTTAGTTTTAAAAATTTTCCACTTTTTTTAAAATCCAATAGATGAATTAATCTAATTTCTTTTTCTTCAATAAAAGCTGGATTCTTAAGAGCTGCCAAGTCGTAACCAAGCAAATGAACTAAAGTGTTGAAATCAGGACCAAATTTCTTTTCAACGGTTTTTTCGGCTTCGTATAATGCTCTTACTACTTTTTGAACTTCTTCTACTTGTTTTTTTTCATTGTAAAGAACTTCTAAAGCTCTAATTGGCAGTTTTAATAGTTCAGTAGCTTTGAAACCAATAACATATCCTTTTCCATCATCAGCATAACCGCGCCATTGACTTAAAACGTCGCCGTTTTTTGAAAAACAACTCGCTACAATTAGTCCTCGAATTCCATTCGAACTAATTCTTTGGTCAATGTAGTCGATAAATTCGAACCCAAATTCTTCAATCAAATTATTTGCAACTTTTTCCCAAATCATGTATCCCCAATGAACTTCCATGTAATCGTTCATAGAAAATAAATCGTTCAGCCTCAATTTTTTATATGTACAAATTGCGTGAAATGCATTTGCATCACAATAATGATAAATTATCTCATTTTTCTTCGGTTTATATTCTCTTGTTACGATCATGGTGTTATAATTACCGCCAACGTTCCGCGGCTTTGCGCAGTGGCGGCAACTTACCGCTTTGTTGTAAAGATATGTAAATTTCCGGCTGAGTATTTTCCGGCTAAAGAAAATAAAACCAGCCATTGCGCAAAACCGCTGTTAGTGGCTGCCATTGTTTACTAATTTTCCGGGAATGCTTTAGAATTAATTACCATTAACACAAATCCGAGTAACACTAAAGTCCAAATGGTTATTTTATAAAATGATTTTCTCTTTTCATCTTCACTATTCCAATCCGCTTCAATTTCGGTATATTTTCCATTATAGTTTTTTCTATTATAAAACCTTAACCCAAAAAATGTCACCAAACAAAATACAAGAATTGGCAATACAAGTTGTTTAATTGACGCAAAAAATAGCATTATAAACAATGTGAAATTCACAATGAAAAGATATTGGACAATAGTTACAAAGGTTACTACTTTTTCTTTTTCGATTGCTTTCAATTTTTCAACAAACAAGTAGTAATTATAGTTGTGTATTTTTTTCATATTATTTGGTTTTTACGTCGTGAATGGTTGCCACTAACGTGCCGCGGCTTAGCGCAGTAGCGGCAAGTTAGCAAAAAATGTGATAGAAACATTGAAGTTCAGCGTATTTTCCAAGAAGCATAAACAAGCTATTGCGCTAAACCGCTGTTATGGGTTGTTAGCGTTCAAACTTGGTTAGCTTCTTAATTCTTCAGAAACTTTTTCAATTATTTCGGCGCATTCCAATACAAAATTATCATTAACCTCAATTAGAGTTCTTATTTCTGAAATGTCTCCTTCTTCAAAAAAAACCTCGCCAGGCAATTTTATTCTGAAAGGTAATGATTTGGATTTCAAAACTAGCGCGTCATAACTTTTACCTTTTCCATGTTTCAGAACATTTATGGCACAAATGTATTCGTCGAAACGCTTGTAAAGTTCGACTTTTCCTTTTTCTTTAAGAATCTTTTTTGCTGTTTCAAATCCATTTCGGCACGCTAACTGATCCTGTAACATTGAGTCAAATAAAGAAAACATTCCTATTGCAAATATTGCCTTTTGTAATTGAACCATTTGCAAATTTTTCACAAGGATTGTTGAACCACTTGTTTGAAGTTGTTCAATAATTTTTGAATTAACTTCTTCCAATGAGTTTAACGTAAATGCGGTGCTTCTGTATATTAAATCGTCGAAATTATGCATAGTGTTGAGCTAATAACCCATAACGTTCCGCGGCTACCCGCAGTGCCTAGCCCTATGGGCGGCATTGCGGGTAACCGCTGTTGTGTGCTGTTGCTTGTTCTCTGCTAAGATAACAAAAACAGTTTACAGTTGCCGCTCTCGGAAGCTTGATAATTGATTTTAGATAATTGTCTCCTATCAGACCGCAATGATAGGCGCAGTTGTATAAAATCTCAGCGCTATAATTTTACGGCAATAATTTAGAGTTAAGTAGTTATAATAAAAAAATTTGACTTTATCAATTTTTTCTTATAACTTTGGCAAGCCTTTTAAGCGTCTTCGCTTTGAAAATGAATTTTCAGCAAATCCCACTTTGCAAGGCTTGACGAAAAAGTGACTACTTTTTCATTACTTAACTCTTTCCTTTTCCGGTTAAATTTTAGCGATAGTTATCAGGTTACGTGGCGTGCAATTGCACACAACGTTCCGCGGCTTTGCGTCAGTAGCGGCAATTTAAGCAAAATAATGTTATGAAAAGCGGAGTTGAAAATCCAGAGGATTTTCAACAACAACGGTTTGGAGCTATTGCGCAAAACCGCTGTTATGCGTTCGGCTTTTTTAGCAACCACTTTCTCCAATAAATTCTTGAGTAACTTTTTCTCCATTCTTATTTTCAATAGAAATTACGCCTTTATTCCACCAACTTTCGTCAGCGTCTTTTTTAGTTTTATCGGCTTTTATTTCGATTGTTACTTTGTATTCTTCTGTTTCATATTTACAAGTATAATCTTCGTTCTCAACAGTGTTTGGTTTGCAAACTCTGCTTTTAAGTTTTAGTTTTATAATTTTATTGTTGATAGAAACAAAAGCAATACTGTCAAAGTTTGAAGCAAAAACATATTCTTTCTGTTCGTAATCTTTTTCGGTTTTCGAGAATATACAAGTACAACCTTCAATTTCTTTCGGTAGCTTTCTAAAACTATTTATAGAGAATTCTGTTTTCTCGTTTTTACAGGAAGAAAAGGTAAAAAATAAAATTCCGATGATTATAAATTTCAGATAAGACATTCGTTCTCGTTTTTAGGATTTTTAAGCTGACGCATAACGTTCCGCGGCTTTGCGTCGGTAGCGGCAATTTAAGCAAAATAATGTTATGAAACGCGGAGTTGAAAATCCAGAGGATTTTCAACAACAACGGTTTGGAGCTATTGCGCAAAACGGCTGTTATAAGAATGGCTTATGTCAATTTTTGCTTTTTTTAAAACTTGTTGAGGATTCTCCATCTGGGCCAATATTTAAATTCTTGCCACTAATCCATAAAATTCCATTTCCAAACTCTTCATAATTTTCACCAAGTTCGTTGAAGTTTTTCCAATTACTAAGTTCGATTTCACAATAGCCATTATCGCTTTTTTTCCACGTTCCTTTATCTTCAAAACTTTTTCCATTTTCATTATAATAATGCATAAAACTTCCATCCTCATTGATTTGCAAATAATTTTCAGCTTTTGGATTTTTATCACAAATATATTTTCCGGCTAAATCTTCGGAGCAAGTTCTCAAATCAAGACAACTTTGAAAAGAGATTACTAAGAATAAACAAATTGTTGTTTTTATTGCATTCATTCCTGATTACTACTTTGGTTTAAGCCTTTCTTATAACGTTCCGCGGCTACCCGCAGTGCCTAGCCCTATGGGCGGCATTGCGGGTAACCGCTGTTGTGTGCTGTTGCTTGTTCTCTGCTAAGATAACAAAAACAGTTTACAGTTGCCGCTCTCGGAAGCTTGATAATTGATTTTAGATAATTGTCTCCTATCAGACCGCAATGATAGGCGCAGTTGTATAAAATCTCAGCGCTATAATTTTACGGCAATAATTTAGAGTTAAGTAGTTATAATAAAAAAATTTGACTTTATCAATTTTTTCTTATAACTTTGGCAAGCCTTTTAAGCGTCTTCGCTTTGAAAATGAATTTTCAGCAAATCCCACTTTGCAAGGCTTGACGAAAAAGTGACTACTTTTTCATTACTTAACTCTTTCCTTTTCCGGTTAAATTTTAGCGATAGTTATCAGGTTACGTGGCGTGCAATTGCACACAACGTTCCGCTGCTTCTCGTCAGTTGCGAAGTTCGGAACGAATTATTTTCTGTTAAAGATAAAAATTCTAGCGGAACGCAAATGTGAATTTTAGAAAAATTCGCAATTGCGAGAAACAGCTGTTGTGCGTTCGGTTTAACAACCAACTTTCCCGACACAAAAATGAACTTAGCCGAGAAACGTTATTAGATTCCAAACTAGTTATTGTTGAATTCTTTTACAACCAGAATAATTACAAAAATACAGTTGAACACAACTCAGAAACGTTATTCCATTACCGATAAGATTTTCAGAATTTTTAGCAATAAAAACTAAACTTCAAGAGCTCAATTTCCTGTTACAGTTTAAGTTCAAATTTACCGAGTTTTTTCCGCAACGAAACTGACGCACAACGTTCCGACGCTTCTCGTCAGTTGCGAACTTCGGAACTTTTTATTTTCCGTTAAAGATAAAAATTCTTGCGAAACGTAAACATGAACTTACCACAAAATTCGCAATTGCGAGAAACGGCTGTTACAAGCAGGTTTTATTTCCTACGCATGGTTATCATTTTCCAGTAAAAATATAGTTAAAGGGAATAACTTACTTTTTATAGCTAATTCTTTATTATTTTTTTTACCAATATTTTATTGGCACTTTTTACCTGAACTAAATAAATTCCATTCGGTAGATAATCAATTAGTATATTAGTTTTCAATGTTGATAATGTGGTACTCTGCAATAACTGCCCTTGCAAATTGAATATTTCGGCTACAGTATTATATTTTTGCAGTTCAGTTAATTCTATAGTTAGTATTTCTTTACACGGATTTGGAGAAATAATAATATTATCTTCTCTGATGTTTTCTGCTAATTCTAACAAAACATTGCATACAATGGTGGTATTAATTGGGGTGCTTCTATCAACTGATGTGCCATCGCCAAGTTGTCCAAAACTATTCCTGCCGACCGCCCAAACTGTACCATCATTCTTCAAGAAAACAGAATGATTATAGCCGGCCGATAATGAGTTAATATCTGTTAGTCCACTAGCTATTTGTATTGGAGTATTTTTATCAATTATGGTTCCATCTCCAAGTTGTCCATAATTATTTCTTCCCACTGCCATAGCAGTAGCATCACTCTTCAAGAAAAGAGAGAATTCACTTCCTCCTGCTACCGCTGTTATACCTGTAAGGTTAGGTATCAGTATAGGAGTGTTTTTATTAACTAATGTTCCATCTCCAAGTTGCCCATAGTTATTTCTACCCACTGCCTGGACGGTGCCATTATTCTTCAAAAAATTTGAATGCTCACCACCAGCTGTCACAGCGATAATATTTGTAAGGCTTGGTATTTGTACAGCAATACTTTTGCTAATTGTGGTTCCATCTCCAAGTTGCCCAAAATTATTTCTCCCAACTCCCCAAACCGTACCATCATTCTTCAGAAAAAGTGAATGGTCATATCCTGCGGCTATTCCGATAATTCCTGTTAACCCAAGTACTTGTACTGGAGTAGATTTAGAAACCAAAGTACCATCACCAAGTTGTCCATTGGGATTAGTGCCAACTGCCCATACAGTACCGTCATTCTTCAGGAAAAGAGAATGCCATGAACCTACCGCAACTTTGATAATTCCTGTAAGTCCTGCAACTTGTACTGGAGTACTTTTATTAATTAAGGTTCCATCTCCAAGTTGTCCAAGATCATTTTTTCCCACTGCCCAAACCGTACCATCATTTTTAAGAAAAACTGAATGCAAACTTCCAGTCGCCAATCCAATAATTCCTTCAATTCCAGCTACCTGAACTGAAGTGGACTTGTTAATAATAGTTCCATCTCCAAGTTGTCCACTAGTATTAAAGCCAACAGCCTGAGCAGTTCCTCCGCTACAAAGAAAATTAGAATGACCAAAACCGGCACTAATGGATTGGGCATTCGTACTTAATGTTCCAAAACAAGTTAGGATTGTAAATAGAATTGATTTTGTAACTGTTTTTTTCATTTTATATTTAGTTAAATTTGTTTCTTTATTTTATTGTCTAAAGAGAAGTCACTATAAATTATTTCCCTCGAAGTTATACATTCGTCTTTTAAACTTGCTTGTAACGTTCCGCGGCTTCTCGTCAGTTGCGAAGTTCGGAACTTTTTATTTTCTGTTAAAGATAAAACTTCTTGCGAAACGCAAACGTGAATTCACAACAAAATTCGCAATTGCGAGAAACCGCTGTTATGGGCAGTGTTTCTTGAAATGCTCTCTCATCTTTTGTCTTTGAGTTGAGTTTGTTGGAACTTCACAAATTCCAGCGCCTAAAATTTTATTTTGATAATTTCTCAATGTTGGTCTAACAGCATTATTGAATATCTGTATGCTTCTTTCATAGCCTTTCAATGTTCCTGCCATAACGCCAGAGAGAAAATCTGCTAATTGAATTCCAATACTGTGATGTGAGAATTCTAAGTTTAAGCTGTCTTTAATGTGCGTGTAGTTTTGAATAAAATCTCCATTACCTTGAATGTCAAAATATATTTCTCTTAATATTTTACTTTTGTTTTCACCCAAAGGATCGAAAAAAATTACTGCCAAATCTTCCGAATTTATCTGTACTTCGAATTGCACACGTTGAAGAAGTGATGTAATGTGCATTTTGAACAAATCCTTTTCTGAGAATTTAGCATTTGATTGATTGTTAGTTATTGTGAAAACTGTTTTACAAAATTTTAGATTTTGAAGTAGGAGTAATGCATTTTCAACGAAGTCAATTATTCTGTGATAATCAATATCTTTCAAGAAATAGCAATCGTCTTTTTCGTTTGGTTTAGTTCCTTTCTGATGGTGCGTTCTTAACGTCCAAATATGAGCCCATTTAATTTCTTTTTCAGGTAATTGGTAATCTTGTTTTAAAACTGCAAAATCCTGACAAAGCTTTTTATATTCATCACCATCCATTAAAAATAATGACCTTATATAAAATGGATGTACTCTATTTTGCTTTTCAGTTCTGAACTGAGCATAATGACCACATTCATCACTAAATGCAAATTTTATTGCCATAATTTTTACGTTAATTTCTTTTCAAAACTTCTGTTGATTTTTTGCACCGGCGCGAACATTGCCCATAACGTTCCGCGGCTTTACGCAGTGGCGGCAACTTACCGCTTTTGTTGTAAATATATGTAAATTTCCGGCTGTAGATTTTCCGGCTAGGAAAATCTGAACCAGCCATTGCGTAAAACCGCTGTTAGCGGCTGGGCATTTACTTATTTTAACGCTACAATTTTCTCGGCGATTTTTCATTAAATTCCATTCTGCTTTCCATTCCATTCTTTCAGTTAAGTTAATCGTGATAAAACAAAGATTCCAGTTAATAGCATCAATTCTATTAATGAAATTATCCAATAATTTTTTATAAATCTTTGAAACACTAAGTCAACTAACATTATAATAATACAAAGAAAAATCAAGTATATTCCAGCTAAAAAACCCCAACCTTCAGGACCAGGATTTATCATGGAATAGATTGCAACACAAACAATAATTGCAGCGGAAATATTTCCAATCGTTGGTCGATATTTATCTTGCTTTTCTACTAACTTCATTTGATTTTTTATGCTTTGTTCTGGCCTTGCCGCTAACGGTCGATGCTAGAGCTCGTGGCGGCTTATGGAAATCTTTTTTTCCATAACCGACCGAGCGAAGTTATGAAAAAGAAACGCACAATTTACCGAAAAACTAGCCATGAGTTTTAGCATTTGTTAGCGGTTGTATCATTGGCTTCTATTATTTCAGAAAATTTCTCTTTGAATTCTAAGTAATTTGTTGCTCCGGATAAATCTATCGTAATTTTTTCACCATTAAAGAATTCAATTGTTGTTTCTTTTTCTTTATATATAGCATTATTCCAGTTAATTCTCGACAACATGTAAATATTGTTTTTATCGAGTACCCTTTTAATTGTTGATATTGGAATTGTTTTTTTTATAAATAGAAATGGGTAATCGATAATTATGTTTTGGTTTGTCAATGAAAATATTTTGACACTTAAAAATTGGTATGAACAACCTATAAACACAAGAGTAAAGGCTCCAAAAACAATCCACTTTAGAACCAATAAATCATTTGCATCTAAAAAATTATTATCAGACTTCATTGGAAAAACTATGGTTGCAATGGCAGAATACCCAAAGGCAATTATTCCAATTAAAAACAATCCAATTGAAAAGAAGTTAATTTTTGTTTTAAGAATAATTTTATCTGCTTCCATGTTTATGTTGTTACGAGAGATATAACCGCTAACGTTCCGCGGCTTTACGTAGTGGCGGCTCGTTGAATGATTAGTTGTAAATGTACGCAAATTTCTGGTTGAGTATTTTCCGACTAGGAAAATCTGAAACCAGCCATTGCGTGAAACCGCTGTTATGAGAGGTTGCTATTCCTTCTTCACGAAAACTTTGCAGTTTACAGTAACTTGCTTCTCAATCATTCTCACTAAACTATCTTTTGGTTTTGTTCCTTTAGCTTCTAAAAACACTTGGTCAATAATATATCCTTGTATATAGTTTACGCCTGGTTTTTTAAAAGAAATATCATAAAAAGGAATTTCCCTGTAATTAATTGCGCCAAATGTATCTTTTGCCATTTTCCGTAACGTTTCAAGATGACCATTCAGTTTATCTGAAGTCATTAAAACAACCTTTATGTAACGTGAATGTTCATCTTCAAATGAAGTTGTTATTGTGTCTAAAATGCCTTTATAAACAATTCGTCCTTTGTATTTTCGATTTAAAACAATTGTGTCTGGAAAATACAAATCCCAACTTGATTCTTTTCCACTATAAGAAGTATAGTAAGGTTTCTTCTGGATTGTCTTTTTTAAATTTTTATTTTCTTGTTTACATGAAACAAAAAATAATATTAGTGAAAGATAAAGTATGTATTTCATTTATTGATTTTTTCTTCTGAAATCTTGGGTGGCAATCTCTCATAACGTTCCGCGGCTTTGCGTCAGTAGCGGCAATTTACGCAAAATACTGTTATGAAAAGCTACAGTTGAAAATCCAGAGGATTTTCAACAACAACGGTTTGGAGCTATTGCGCAAAACCGCTGTTAGCAGTAGCATTTTACTTATTTTTTTAATCCTTCATAGCATTGTTTGTACATTTCGTCCAATATCTCTTTATATGCATCCTCTCCATTTCCACATCCGTGAGATATTTTAAAATTCTTCAACTGCTCAAGATAATTAAGTGCTTGTTTGTACTTTTTTTTCTGAATTGAAATTCTAGCCAAATTTTTTAAGGAAACATTTTTTAAATCAGTTTTAGCAGTATCAAATGATACAACTTTTTTATATGATTTTTCTGCAGCATCAATGTCTCCTAAAAGTTCTTCAGTTATCGCCTTTTCAAAAAGCGTTTCATAAAGATATTCTGATTTAGGAAAGTACTCTATTATAGCATCCGAAATTCGTAAAATTTCAAGTCTTATTTTCCGAAGAGTTTCTTTTGAAAACTCATTTCTAGCTACATCACTTTCATTTTGATTATTTTCTAGATCGGCTATGGTAATTGCTCTTTCCAAAGTTTGAATTTCTCTATAAGCCAGTTCATCTTCGTTAGCTTTTTGCTGCGCAAAGCTACTAATGGAGATAATAATAAAGAGATAAAAAAATCTTGTCATTTTCAGATGTTTTCTTAATGTTACTGCTAACGTTCCGCGGCTACCCGCAGTGCCTAGCCCTATGGGCGGCATTGCGGGTAACCGCTGTTGTGTGCTGTTGCTTGTTCTCTGCTAAGATAACAAAAACAGTTTACAGTTGCCGCTCTCGGAAGCTTGATAATTGATTTTAGATAATTGTCTCCTATCAGACCGCAATGATAGGCGCAGTTGTATAAAATCTCAGCGCTATAATTTTACGGCAATAATTTAGAGTTAAGTAGTTATAATAAAAAAATTTGACTTTATCAATTTTTTCTTATAACTTTGGCAAGCCTTTTAAGCGTCTTCGCTTTGAAAATGAATTTTCAGCAAATCCCACTTTGCAAGGCTTGACGAAAAAGTGGCTACTTTTCCGTTACTTAACTCTTTCCTTTTCCGGTTAAATTTTAGCGATAGTTATCAGGTTACGTGGCGTGCAATTGCACACAACTTGTATATACCCGAAACAAACATTCGCAAAGCCAACCAAAAAGAGTTGTATATGCGAATGTTTGTTTCGCTTTTATTCTTTCTCAAATATATTAAATAATTCTTACAAATCATCAAATGGACTTTTTATTTGTTGTATGCTTTTTGTGCTAACATGAGTGTAAATTTCAGTAGTCTTACTGCTGTTATGACCCAATAATTCCTGAATGTATCTTAAATCTGTTCCGCTTTCTAATAAATGGGTCGCATAACTATGCCGCAACCAATGTAAGGTTACAGGTTTAGTGATTTTTGCTTTGACTAAGGCTTGTTTTAAAACTACTTGCAAACTACGGGGATCATAAGGTTTTCCATCAACTTGCCCTTCAAATAGATAAACCTTTGGCTTGCAAGCAGTAAAATATTCTCTTAACATATTCAGTATTTTAGGGCTTAACGGAGCAATTCTGTCTTTCTTTCCCTTAGAATTTTTTAGCAAGACTATATTTCTTTTGGAATCTATATGAACTGGTTTCAAGGCTAACAATTCTCCACAACGCAAACCACAACTATAAATTAAACTCAACATCGTTTTATGTTTCAAATTACTGTGAGCTTCTAATATTGCTTTTACTTCTTCCTTACTTAAAACATTAGGTAATACTTTAGCTCGTTTTGGACGATGAATTTTCTCCATATCAATTACCCTGTTTTGTGTAGTTTTAAAAAATAACTTAATGGCGTTAACTATCTGATTTTGATACGATGGCGATAATCGGTTATTCAGTATGTAGTCATTGTTGTATTGGATAATATCATCATTATCAATTTCACGTAAATCTTTCAACCTATAAAAAACTAAAAATGATTTCATAGCATCACTATAAGTCTTGATGGTGTTTTCACTATATCTTTTGGAACGAAGCCAAAGTTTAAAGTTTTCTATACCTTTCAAACCTTCCTTATTTGGCAATAATTCAGTCAAAGTAGGAATCCCCAATTCTTTTCGGTTTTCATCATTGTCCGGTATGTGCCAGTAGATTTTCGTTTGACTCCATCGCACTCCGGGAAAGGTTTTTATCCAAGCAATTAATGTCGCATCTTTTTCAAAGGATACGGCAATTCTTCGTTCCTGATTATGTGTAATTATTTTGGCACTCCAATTCATATAGTTAAAAATATAAGTATAAATCTACAAAAAATAAATATAATTATATAAACTTTAATTGAAATGATATAAATAGTATGAACCACTTTTGATATTACTTTGCATCCAACCTTTAACAAATTATAGTATGAAAAATATAGTGATGATTATAGCCGCAGTAGGAGTTTTAAGTCTAAGCTCATGCAAAAACACTGACAAGCAAGGAGTAATTGCAGACAGTACACAACTAGCTACCATTGATTCAATGAAACAAGTAGCCGAAAAGCAACACATCATTGACTCGATGAAATTAGTAAACGAAAAAACCAAACCTGTAATTGTCAATCAAACCACCACTACTCAAACTACCACTACACGAAAAAAATGGAGTAGTGCTGCAAAAGGAGCCGTAATTGGAGCCGGAGTAGGAGCCGTTACCGGAGCACTCGTTGATAAAAAGCACGGTGAAGGCGCCATAATTGGTGGCTTGGCTGGAGCCGGATTAGGAGCAGGGACAGGCGCTATTATTGATAGTAAGAAGAAATAATTATTTTCAATCAACTCAAGAATGATTTCTTAAAACTTGGCTTAGCTCTATGTTTGGTCGCTTGTTCGTATGCATAGGCTATTGCAATTAGTTCTCCTTCTTGGTAGGCACCGCTAAAGAAGGATAAGCCTACAGGCAATTCATATACTTTTCCACATGGCAAACTAATATGAGGATAACCGCTCATTGCTGCAGGAGCAGTCAAAAAAACATCGCCCCAACGGTCGCCATAAATGGTATCAATACTGCATGATGGTCCCATGGTTAATCCGGTTATGGCATCGAGCTTGTTTTTTTGCATTATGTTGTCAAGAATTTGCTTTGTTCCGTTGTGACTTTTTACTAAGGCATTGGTATAAGTAGTGTCGTCCAAACCTTTTTTTGCTGCACACATTTCCAAAATTTCTTGTTTGAATGTTGGCATGGCTTTATCTTCGTTCTGTTTGTTAAAGTTGATAACTTCTTCCAAAGTCTTCACTTTAGCATTAGCATTTGATAAATAGGCATTCACGCCATATTTAAATTCATATTTCATTACTTCATTCTCATCGTTACCCAAAGCGTTAACATTGTCTAAGTACTCAATCTCCACTATAGTGGCACCTTGTTGTTTGAGTATTGCTACTGCTTCGTTTTGTAATTTATTTAGGAATTGATTGCTGTATTTTTTCTTTTCTACTCCAATTCTTTTGCCCTTTAATCCATTAACATCTAGAAAGCTTGTGAACTTTGTAGCTTTTCCAATGCTTTCTTTAGTTATCTTATCTGCATCATCAACACCTGACAAAACTTCGAGTAGTATGGCAGCATCGGTAACTGTTCTGGTTAATGGTCCTGCCGTGTCTTGTGTATGTGAAATAGGAATAATCCCTGATCGACTAACTAAACCTACTGTGGGTTTTATTCCAACGGCTCCATTTACTGAAGCCGGACAAGTAATTGAACCATCCGTTTCAGTGCCAACAGCAATGGCACATAAATTTGCAGCCACCGCAGAGCCTGAACCCGAACTCGAACCACAAGGTGAATGGTCTAACATGTATGGGTTTTTAGTTTGTCCGCCACGGCTACTCCAACCCGAACAAGAGTTGGACGAACGAAAATTGGCCCACTCACTTAAATTGGTTTTTCCTAATAAAACAGCGCCCGCATCTCTCAATTTTTCAACAATAAAAGCATCTTTCTTTGCTATGTTTCCTACCAGGGCAAGTGCTCCGGCAGTTGTCATCATTTTATCGGCAGTATCAATATTGTCTTTTATCAGTATTGGAATACCATGTAATGGACCTCTGATTTTACCTTCTTTACGTTCTTTATCCATAGCTTTCGCCATACTCAAAGCATCTGGATTTAGTTCGATAATGGCGTTTAGTTTCGGGCCATTTTTATCTATCGCTTCAATACGGTCTAAATAAAGTTTAGTGATTTGTTCCGAAGTATATTCTCCTTTAGCCATTTTATCCTGAAGTTCTGTAATGGTCATTTCATTTAACTCAAAATTATCTTCAGCGTCATCAGTATTTGCCGTTATTGTTGGTTCTGTTTTCTTGTCAGAACAGGAAGCTGTAACAAATAGTGAGGTGGTTAAACCGGCTACTGCCAAAGTGGTGTTGGTTAAAAAAGCTCTTCTTTTCATAAGTGTTAATTTTGGTTGAATGATGTTACACCGATAAATGTACAAAAAAATCGTGCGATATTATCCATACTAATTATTGGCTTTGAGAAATAACAAAGATTGATTAATCTCAACTATTTTTTAATTTATAATAAAAATTTATTGTTTATCAATAAAAATTTAATTACTATTGCAAAGTCAATTTATAAAATCTCATATTTATGGAAATTAAAATTAGTTCAAATCAAATCCTGAAACTACTTTATGTTCTTTCGTGGATAATTTTTATTGGTGTGTGTATTGAAGCCGGCGGTTTTATCTTCAATACGCTTTTTACTCTTTTCATCAACCCAGTTGGTGTTGGTAATTTTTGGAACAAAATGGATTTATCCGGTCTTTATCAATACGACTCCGGATATTTTTTAGTGGTAACCTCATTCGTTAATATTATAGCGGTAATGAAGGCAATTATGTTTTATTTGATTGTAAAAATATTGCATGATAAAAAACTAAATTTGTCTCAACCTTTCAATACTGAAGTTGGTCGTTTTATTTTTAATATATCCTACTTGACTCTGGGAATTGGTTTGTTTTCTTATTGGGGAGTAAAACATACCGAATGGTTAATTAAAAAAGGAATAGCAATGCCTTCTATTGAAACTTTACAATTTGGTGGCGCTGATGTGTGGCTTTTTATGGCTGTAGTAGTTTTTGTTATTGCGCATATTTTTAAAAGAGGCATTGCCATACAAACCGAAAACGAACTAACCGTATAATTATGGCAATTATTGTAAATTTAGATGTGATGATGGCCAAAAGAAAGATGTCTTTGAATGAACTTTCCGTAAAGGTTGATTTAACGTTATCAAACCTTTCCATCTTAAAAACCGGAAAAGCAAAAGCCATTCGTTTCAGCACGCTCGAAGCAATTTGCAAGGTTTTGGATTGTCAGCCGGGAGATATTTTAGAATTTGTGAAAGAGGAGTAAGGGTGCAGAATATCAAATAACAACCCAAACGAAAGCGAACGGACGAAGTAAATCCACAATTCCTTATATTTGTTTACCAAAATTCTCTCCATGAAAAAAGTAAAGAAAATAATTCTCGTTTTTATTAGTCTTATTGTCCTAATTGCTCTAGCCTTATTCATTTATCTTCAAACCACAAAATCAAAATGCGAAGGTGAAGAGAACTTAGCAAATATATCAAAACCAACAACCGTTTACTTTGATGAATATGGTGTTCCGCATATTTATGCTGCTACGCAAAAAGATGCCATGACAACCTTGGGTTATGTGCATGCGCAAGACCGATTGTGGCAAATGGAACTGATGCGTCGAATTGCTCCAGGCAGACTTTCGGAAATCTTTGGAAACACAGCATTAAAAACAGATAAGTTTTTTGCTGGAATTGGTATCGATGAAAACTCGAAGCAAGCAGCCGCTAATTTGGATAAAAATTCACAGACTTATATTTTGGCAAATGCCTATTTGGATGGAATTAATCAATATATCGAACAAGGAACAACTCCGGTTGAAATTCAATTACTTGGTTTAAAACAAGAAAAATTTACGTTGAAAGATGTGTATAATATCTTCGGATTTATGTCTTTCAGTTTTGCGATGGCTCAAAAAACAGATCCTTTATTAACGGATATACGCGACCGCTTTGGGATGGATTATTTAATGGATTTTGGAATCAATGGCGAATTCGGCACCAAACAATTAAAATCCTATAAAGGCGATTATAAAGAATATGCTGAAATAGCAAAATCAGTGGCTGGTTTATTAGAAACATCACCTGTTCCCGCTTTTATTGGAAGTAACAGTTGGGTTATTGGAGAATCCAAAACTAAAAACGGCAAAGTAATTTTGGCCAACGATCCGCATATCATGTATTCGCAACCCGGAACCTGGTATGAAGCGCATATCGTTTGTCCGGATTATGAAATTTATGGCTATTATATTGCCGGAACGCCGTTTCCACTTTTGGGACACAATCACAATTATGCCTACGGTTTAACGATGTTCGAAAATGATGATGTCGATTTCTTTCAGGAAGAAGATAATCCGAATGATGAACATCAATATAAAACTGCTGAAGGCTATAAAAATTATACCTATAAGCAAAAAATCATCAAAGTTAAAGACAGTTCAGATGTAAAACTAAATGTAAAAACATCCCAACACGGACCAATTATAACGGGTTTGTTAGACGGATTAAAAGCAGAAAAAGCGGTAGCCATGTCATGGATTTATACGCAACAAAAAAACCAAATCCTTGATGCTGTTTATGAATTATCACATGCGAAAAATTTAGAAAGTTTTCATAAAAACATAGAACTTATCAAAGCGCCGGGATTAAACATTATGTATGGCGATGCCAAAGGAAATATCGCTTGGATTACTTCTGGAAAATTGTACAAAGTTGATAAATCGGTCAACACTAATTTTATTCTGAACGGGGCAAATGGGGTTGATGATAAAAAAGAATTTCTTCCTTTTTCCAAAAACCCGGCAGCTATTAATCCGCCATGGAATTACGTTTACACCTCCAACAATCAACCTGAAGCTATTGATGGTTATTTGTATCCGGGTTATTATCTTCCAAAAGACAGAGCAATGCGAATCGACGGCTTATTGTCGCCAAAAAACAATTGGACAAAAGAAGATGTTTCTAAAATGATTGTCGATAATACATCGGCAACAGCCGAAACCATTGTCGCGAATATGACTAAACCATTGAATGTTGCTAAATTTTCTGAAAATGAAAAGAGAGCTTTAGCCGTATTGAAAGTATGGAAAGCAACGCACAATTTAGAAGACATCGCGCCAAGCATCTATAACAAATGGCTGTATTTTTATTTGAAAGAGACTTTTGAAGATGAATTCGGAGCCGATAATTTCAAATTGTTATTGAACACGCACATCATCAAACAAGTAATTGAAAATCAGAGTAAAAATGCGACTTCACTTTGGTGGGATAACATCAATACAAAAGATAAAAAAGAAACCCAATCCGAAATCCTGACACAATCATTTAAAGAAGCTATTGCCTCGTTAGAAAAGCAATTGGGTCCTGATATCAATCAGTGGCAATGGGAGAAAGTACATCAAGTTGAATTTCAGCATCCAATTGGGAAATTGAAGCTGTTTAGTAAGTTTTTCAATGTGGGAACATTTGGCATTTCCGGAACTAATGAAGTTATCAATAACCAATTATTTATTTATTCTGATGATACCCAAATTCAGGTTAAAGGCGGTCCATCAACAAGACGTATCATCGATTTCTCGGATATTGAAAATAGCTGGAGCGTTTTGCCAACAGGACAGTCCGGAAACCCGATGAGCAAACATTATGACGATCAAACCGATTTGTTTGTAAAAGGAAAATTTCGAAAGATGAAACTCAACAAAAAAGAAATCGAAGCAACATCGACAAAATTAACATTCCAACCAAAATAAAACCATTAAGAAGTTAAGATTTTGCATTAAGTAAATTAAGAATCATCCTTAATGAAAACCTTAATTTACCTTAACTTCTTAATGTTTAAAAAAAGTTCTCTAAAAAAACATAAATTTGCAAAACCGTTTAGTAAAAATAAATGCAAACTCCTAAAAAAATTGCTGTTGTAGGTTCTGGATTAGTTGGTTCTTTGTTAGGAATTTATCTTAAAAAAAGAGGTCACATCGTGCATGTATATGACAGAAGTCCGGATATAAGAAAGATCAATTTTTCGGGACGTTCTATTAATTTAGTTTTATCCAACCGAGGCATAAAAACCCTTCAGGATGTTGGTTTAGAAACGGAAGTTTTAGCCATAGGAATTCCTGTTGATAGGCGTGCCATACACGTAGGAAAAGAAACTGTTAATGAACAGCTTTACGGTCAAAATGGAGAGGTAATCTACTCAATTTCAAGAGGACTTTTGAATAAAAAAATGGTCGATTTAGCAGAGAAAGCTGGAGTTGAATTTTTCTTTGAAGAAAAAGTATGGGATGTCGATCTTACAACCGCCACTATTTCTATTGGCGAAACCGAAAGAGGAGAATGGACAACCCATAATTATGATCTAACTTTTGGTGCCGATGGCGCTTTTTCGAGAATTCGACATAGAATGCAGCGTCAGAGTATGTTTGATTACTCGCAGGAGTTTATGAAATTGGGCTATAAAGAATTGCATATTCCTGCTAATGCAGACGGAAGTCATAAATTAAACAAAAACGCTTTACACATATGGCCACGCGGTAATTTTATGTTGATGGCTTTGGCCAATTTAGACGGAAGTTTTACCTGCACGTTATTTATGCCTCATGATGGTGAAAATTCATTTGCATCTTTAAAAACCACAAAACAATTGGTCGATTTTTTTGCCAAAAACTTCCCAGATACTAAAGAAGTTATTCCGGATTTAGTAGATGATTTTTTCAAAAATCCAACTAGTTATTTGGTCACTATGAAATGTTTTCCGTGGACATTTAGTGATAAAGTTGCCCTTATAGGTGATGCTTGCCATGCTATTGTACCGTTTTATGGACACGGAATGAATGCGGGTTTTGAAGACATTACTGTTTTAGAAGAAATGATGGAAAAATACGGCGATGATTGGGCAAACTTACTCAATGATTATGAGAATTCAAGAAAACCAAATGCTGATGCAATTGCAGAGCTGTCTTTCCGAAATTTTATGGAAATGAGTTCCAAAACAGCTGATGCCAATTTCTTACTACAAAAGAAAATTGAGAAATGGTTTTCAGATAAACATCCTGATAAATGGATGCCGTTGTATAGCAGAGTAACTTTCAGTTTACAACCTTATTCCGAAGCTTTGGCGATTGGCGATTTCCAAAACAAAATTATGGAAGAAGTGATGCAATTGCCCAATATTGAAGCCAAATGGAATAGTGAGGAAGTTGAAAATAAAATTATCGACTTATTGAAATAATCAAAGAGTTTCACAGAGATTCACAGAGCATTTCAGAGATTCACTGAGATTTAATAGAGCTTCTTTTCCTATTTATTTTAGACTTATTAATCGACTCTGTGTGGCTCAATATACTCTCTGTGAATCTCTGTGTAACACTTATTCCTCACGATGCACTTTTTTAAAATCAAAAGCAGGTTTGCAAATCGCAATGTATTCACAAGGTTCGTCAAACGGATTGGAATATTGTACCCGCGTATTCTTTTCAATTTTGATGGATTGCCCAGCTTCAATGATTATGGTTTCACCTTCAATTATAAACTGCTTTTTCCCTGAAATGATATAGGTGTACTCTTCAAACTCCGGCGTTTGAAAAGGCTCGCTCCATTTAGGCGGTGCAATCATGTGAGCAATTGAGATTTCTGAATTTCCAGTAGTCGGAATTCCGTGATGCTCTTCAATTAGTTTTCCATCGGTTGTCGGAACTATGAATGGTGATTTTTGGATGAGGTATTTTTTCATTGAATTACTATTTTGTCACACTGAGCGCAGTCGAAGTGCTACTTTTTAAATATAAAATAAACCGCCAATACCAAAAAACAAAACCCAATGGCATGATTCCATCTAAAGGTTTCGTTTTTAAAGAAAAGCATCGAGAAAACGACAAATACAATTAGCGTAATTACTTCCTGAATGACTTTGAGTTGCACCAGAGAAAATGGACCTCCATTGCCTTCATAGCCTATTCGGTTAGCCGGAACCTGAAAGCAATATTCAAACAAAGCTAATCCCCAACTGATTAAAACAACAGTTATTAAACCAGCGTTTTCAAACCATTTCAGTTCTTTGAATTTTAAGTGGCCATACCAAGCCAATGTCATAAAAACATTGGACAAAATTAGCAAGCCAATGGTAAAATAACCTTTCATTATTTTCTGAATAGTTTACTTAACACGCCAAAAACGCCACGAATAAATGAAGCGCTCGTAACCACTTTTACCACCGATTTTCCAATTACAGAAGCCGTGCTTGGTTCGTTGCTTTTCTTTTCTTCAACTTCAGTTTGAGCTGAAGCCTCGGCTTGTTGAACGGCACTTTCAATCTTTTTCATCAAGATTTCGTATGCACTATCTCGGTCAATTTCTTCGGCATATTTTCTAACCAATTTTGATTTCCCGTTGATTTCTGTGATTTCAGTATCGGTCAATATATCCATTCTGCTCATTGGCGCCCGCATCATAGTTGCTGCTAATGGTGTTGGAATTCCTTTTTCGTTTAAAGCCGTTACAAAGGCTTCTCCAATTCCTAAACTGGTCAGAACTTCATCCGTTTTATAGTAAATGGAAGTTGGATAATTATCAGCGGTTTGTCTGATGGCTTGTCTGTCATTTGCTGTGAAAGCACGCAACGCATGTTGTATTTTCAATCCCAATTGTGCCAAAACACTCGCCGGAACGTCCATAGGATTTTGGGTTACAAAATAAACGCCAATGCCTTTAGAACGAATTAATTTGATAATGGTTTCTATTTGGTCTAACAAGGCTTTGCTAGCTTCGTTAAAAATAAGATGGGCTTCATCAATAAAAATAACCAATTCGGGTTGTTCAACGTCGCCTTTTTCGGGCATTTGCTGATAGATTTCTGCCAATAAACTAAGCATGAAAGTGGAGAATAATTTTGGCTTATCCTGAATGTCCGTCAAGCGGATGATGTTTACGTACCCTTTACCATTTTCGTCAATACGCATCAAATCATTAATCTCAAATGACTTTTCGCCAAAGAAAATATCACCGCCTTGTTGTTCTAATTCGATAATCTTACGAAGAATGATTCCGGTGGTTGAAGTTGAAATCTTTCCGTAGTTTTCTTCAATTTCCTCTTTTCCTTCCTCGGTGATGTAATTGAGTACTTTTTTGATGTCTTTCAAATCCAATAGAGGCATTTGTTTGTCATCGCAATATTTGAAAATTACCGAAACAACGCCAGTTTGTGTATCATTCAAATCGAGAATTCTGGAAAACAAAACCGGACCAAACTCTGAAACGGTAGCTCTAAGACGAACGCCATTTTGTTGCGAAAGTGACATTAGTTCTACAGGAAACGAGGCAGTGGTGTAAGGAATATTGATTTTAGCATGACGTTCAGTAATAAAAGATTTTTCCTCACCTTGTTTAGCAATTCCCGAAAAATCACCCTTGATATCCATCATCAACACCGGAATGCCGTAGGAGGACAACTGTTCTGATAATACTTGAATAGTCTTAGTTTTTCCTGTTCCTGTAGCACCAGCAATTAATCCGTGACGGTTTAGGGTTTTTAACGGCACTTTTACAAAAGTATCAGCAACGGCTTCTCCGTTTAAAATGGCACCGCCAAGTGTAATGCTTTGTCCTTTTGAAGAGTAACCTTCGTTAATATGTTTAGTAAAATCTGCTACTGTTGTCATTTGTTATTTTTAGATTATAAAGATATTACAAAGTAATGTATTTTTTCAAAAGCAAGGAAATGTTAATTGTTTTCAAATTTGAAGTATAAAAATTTAATTTCAAATATTTAAAAGTTTTATTTCAGAAATACATTTTTAGCTTTTTTTGCGTTATACTTAATAATAATGCATTAGAATCATAAAATCGAACCTTGTTTTTATTTTATTTTTAATGATTATTTGAAATGCTTTAGACGCTTATTTAGACAGAATTAAATCGATGTAGTATTAAAAGCAAAAAAAGTTTTTTTATTACAAGTAAAAAATTAAATTTGCTCCTAATCAAGTTTATCAACAACTAAAACTTATAAAATTATTTAAAACTTAAAAATTAAAAAAATGGCAAACGTTAAAAAAGAAGGTAGCTCAAACTTAGGAGGAATGTTCTCTGGAATTGTGATTGTAGTATGTATTTTAATTGGAATACTTGTATGGAACTTTATCATGGGTGCAGGGTCAAATTTTGAAGGTGGTGTAAATACGGGAACACCTCTAAAAGGAAATTATTTGGCAATGGTTTACAAAGGGGGACCAATTGTACCAGTTTTGATGGGATTATTATTAATGGTGGTTGTTTTCTCATTTGAAAGATATTTTGTTATAAGTAAAGCTACAGGTAAAGGGAATTTGGATGCCTTTATGAATAACATTCAAACTAGTGTAAAAGCAGGAAATATTGACGAAGCTATTGTAGCTTGTGACAAACAACAAGGTTCTGTAGCAAACGCTATCCGTTCCGCTTTAGTAAAATACCAAGACGTTAAAAAAGAAGGATTCAATAGTGAAGAAGCGGCTGAAACAATTCACAAAGAAATTGAAGAGGCAACTTCATTAGAAATGCCAATGTTAGAGCAACACATGACTATTTTGTCAACCTTAGTTTCTTTAGGAACTCTTGCAGGATTGTTAGGAACTGTAACAGGTATGATTAAAGCATTTGCTGGTTTAGCTGGTGGCGGTGGAGCAGATTCTGCTGAATTGGCAAACGGTATTTCTGAGGCATTGATTAATACGGCTACCGGAATCTCAACTTCTGCATTAGCTATTATTTGCTACAACTTCTTTACTTCAAAAATCGACAGTCTTACTTATGCAATTGATGAGGCTGGTACAACCATAGTAAATACTTACAGACATTTTAGAGGTAGCTTAAAACAATAATTTTGATATTCACTATCATAAATAATATATAAAACAATGGCAATAAAAATGAAAAAAAAGTCTACATCTACCGACATGACGGCGATGTGTGATGTTGCATTCCTTTTGCTTACGTTCTTTATTTTGACTGCTACTGCTAAAGTTCCCGAAGTAATGCCTGTTGATACACCAGCATCTACTGTACAGACTAAGTTGCCTGAAAAAGATTTGGCTACTTTGACTGTAGGTAAAGGGAAAGTTTTTTTTGATATCAAAGGAAAAGATGTCCGTTTGAGAACCCTTGAATTAATGGCTCAAAAATACAACCTTACGTTTTCTAAAGATGATGAAAAAAAGTTTGCAATCATGGAAAGTTTCGGTGTTCCGGTTCAGAGTCTTAAGCAGATTCTTGATATGAAACCTTCAGACAGAAAGAATGTTCAGCAGCCAGGTATTCCCAAAGATTCTTTGGATAATCAACTAGCTGACTGGGTTCAGAATGCACGTATTGCTAATATTGAGTTGCATGACAAAGAATTGCAACTTGCTATAAAAGGTGATGCTAAAGAAGAGTATCCTATTATTAAAAGAGTAATGGATATTTTACAAGACCAAAAAATCAATAGCTTTAGTTTGGTTACTGGTTTAAGAGGAAAAGAAAAATAATTTAAAAATATACTAAATGGCTGAATTAAATACCGGCGATAGTGGTGGTGGCAAAAAAGGCAGTAAAAAAGTTAGGAGTAAAAAGCAAAACTCTAAAGTAGACTTAACGGCTATGGTGGATTTGGCTTTCTTATTGATTACTTTCTTTATGCTTACCACAACGTTGTCTAAACCCCAATCTATGAATTTGGGTTTGCCAGATAAAACAGATGATCCAAATGTAAAACCGCAGAAAGTTGATGAAAATCGTACTATGACTATATTGTTAGGCGATAATAATAAATTGGTTCGTTATGTTGGTTTATTGGCAACTCCTGTTCTAGGTGGCGCACCAAAAGACTTTGAATATGGTAAAGACGGAATCCGAAAAGAATTGTTGAGCAGAAAAGCAGCAGTTTTTCAATATACTGGAACAAAGGATAAAGGAATGATTGTGATTATCAAACCAAGTAAGAAATCTAATTATCGTAATTTAGTTGATATACTTGACGAAATGGCGATTGTTGGTGTTCCGACTTATGCAATTGTAAATGAGTTCACACCTGAAGAAAGCAAATTGATTGGAGGAGCAGCTGATGCTAAAACTCCTGCGGCAGAAAAAACTCCTAATCCTTAATCTAATTAAAAAAGAAAAGACATGAAATTAGATTTATTAAAAAATCAATGGGTAGATATCGTTTTTGAAGGGCGAAATAAGTTATACGGAGCATACCAACTTAGAAGAAATAATGGTAAGACTACTGTTAGATCTCTTATAATTGGGGGAATTATTTTCACTTTCCTAGTTAGTCTCCCAGTATTAGTCAATTTACTTCCTGATGGTTCTGATGATGAAACTTTAGATCAAAAAATTACTACCGTAAAATTACCTCCTAAAGAAAAGCCAAAAGAAAATCTTCCACCACCACCTCCACCACCTCCAAAAGTGGATCAGGTAAAATTTGTTAAACCTGTGGTTGCAAAAGCAGAGGAAGTAACTGAAGAGCCACCAAAAGTGGAGGAAATAAAAGATAAAAAAATTGGCACTGAAACTATTAAAGGTGATCCAGATGCAGAGTTAAGTGTTGAACCAGTTGGAAATGGGACAAGTGTAGTAGAAGAAGATAATACAATCTACAATACTGCGGGTATTGAAGTAAAACCAGATTTCCCGGGAGGATTAGATAAATTCTACAAATTTGTTGGTAAGAATTTCCAAGTTCCTGAAGAAGAAGGATTAAAAGGAAAAGTATTTGTGACCTTTGTCGTTGAAAAAGATGGTTCGCTTACAGATATTAAAGTACTAAGAGATATCGGTTATGGAACAGGGAAAGAAGCTGTCAGAGTTTTAAAATCTTGTCCAAGATGGAATCCTGGTGAGCAGAATGGTAAAAAGGTGAGAGTATTATATTCTTTACCAATATCAATACAATCAGCAGAATAAATGATTGCAAAAATCATAGAAAATTTCAAGAAGAAATCGCTCAAAGAGCGGTTTCTTCTCGTTATTAGCTTAATCAATTTTATAGCGTTTTGTTTTTTAGGCTCTCTATTATTATTTTGGAAAAAATTAGAATTAAATCTGCCAAATAATATGCAACTTATTGCAGGATGCCTTATACTATTATTTGGTTTTTTACGGTTTATTACTCAAGTAAAACGATTGAACAAATTAGAAGATGAATAAATTAACTAAAACAATTATTGGCTTTGTCTTGTTAACCTTACTTTTTGTTTTTTCTTGCCAGAAGAAAAACAATAAAGTTGAGGATACTATGTTACAAGGTAAAGCTACAGTATATGTTGATGAAACAATATTGCCTATTATTGAAGATGAGCAAGCAGTATTTGAAGCAGAATATAAGGCTAAATTGCATTTGGTTTCGAAATCAGAAAATGAAATAATCAATGATTTGTTCAACGATACTGCAAGAATTGTAATTTTAACTAGAACACTTTCATCAAAAGAATTAAAGGTATTTCAAAGCAAAAAAATCAGTCCAAAAACAAGACCTTTTGCAATCGATGCTATAACTTTTATCAGAAAAAAAGCAACCAATGACACTTTAATAGCTCTACAAGACATTGTTGATTTTGTGAAAGGAAAAGCTGTTCCAAATATCAAAGGATTAGTTTTTGACAATGCCAATTCAAGTACAGCAAGATATATTTCTGAAATTTCGGGAGTACAAGTCAATAATCAAAAAAACATTTTTTCATTTAAAAACAATGAAGATGTTTTAAAATATGTTGCAAAAAATAATGGAATGATTGGAGTTGTAGGAATAAATTGGATTTTCCAGCCACCACTTGATTTACAAGAAACATTAGATAATATAAATGTTTTAGGAGTCAAAGGGTTAAATAAATCGGAATACTTTTTCCCAACACAGGATAATATTGCACAAGGGAAATATCCTTTGGCACGACGTTTGTATATCGTCAACTGTCAAGGATATTCTGGACTAGGAATGGGGTTTAGTTCCTTCCTTACAGGAGAAAGAGGACAACGCATAATTTTAAAATCAGGCCTAGTTCCTGAACGAATCCCTACCAGAAAAATCAGAATTAAAAATACAATTACAAAAGATAAAAATTAAATTGAAGAAGATGAACAAGTTTAAAATTTTCAGCTTAGCGTTAGTAGCAACAACAATTGCCAAAGCACAAGATTTAGAGCCAGCGAAGAAAGCTATTGATGCTGAACAATTTGAAAAAGCCAAATCGTTATTGAAATCAGTTATACAAAGCAAGCCAACTAATGGTAAAGCAGTATTTCTCTTAGGAACAATTTACCTAAAACAAAACATTCCCGATTCGGCTTCCATCTATTTTCAAAAAGGATTGTTAGCAAGTGATGGAGCAAGATTCAATAATATTGGTTTAGGTCAATTAGATTTGGATGCAAATAATAGTGCGGCCGCACAAGCTAAATTTGATTTGGTTATCAAAGAGTTAAAAAAGAAAGATACTGACGAATATGTTTATATAGCTCGAGCTTTCATGAATGCTGATAAACCAGATTATAAAAGTGCTATTACTTTATTAACAAAAGCAGCATTAGCTAATCCAAACGATGCTCAAGTGCAATTGGCTTTAGGGGATGCCTATTATGGAGATAAAAAGCAAAATGAATCTTATGTTGCTTATAGAAATGCCTATCAATTTGACAATAGTTTAATTAGAGCCAAAATGCAGTTGGGTGTTTTGTTAAAAGGAGCTAAAGCATACACAGAAGCTGTAAAAGCATATAACGAAGTAATAGCTATCAACCCAAATTACGGACCCGTATATCGTGAATTAGCGGAAACTCACTATTTATGGGGAAACAATATCCCAAAAACGTATACTGAAAATATACAAAAAGCATTAAGCTTTTATGAGAAATACTTGTCTTTAACAGACTATTCAATTTCGTCACGTATGCGACACGCTGACTTTTTAATCTTGGCAAAAGATTACAAAGCATTAGAGATTGAAGCTAACAAGATGAAAGAATTAGACGGAGTTAATCCAAGAATACTTCGTTATTTGGGTTATTCAGCTTATGAAAACGGAAATGTTGACGTGGCTTTAAATTCGTTACAGGCATATACATCTAATCCAAGCAACAAAATTATACCTCGTGATTATATGTACTTAGGTCAATCCAAAATAAAAAAAGGAGCAAGTGCTGATGGAAAATCAATTGATCCAACACAATTAGTATCTGGAATTGCAGATCTTAAAAAAGCGGTTGAAATGGAGCCATTAGCGGCTAATGATTTAAATGAAATCGGAAAAAAATTATATGACCAAAAAGCATTTGCGGCTGCAGCTGCAGTATTTGAAGTTGCCGTTAGCAACCCAAATTCTAAAAATTATTTGATTGACAATTTCTATCTTGGAAACTCACTATATTATGATAATACAAGAAAAGATATTGCTAAAGCAGATCCTATAGCTTTACAAAAAGCTGATGTTGCTTTTGGGAATGTAATTACGGCATCACCAACAACACAAGATGCTTATCTTTTCAGAGCAAGAACCAATAGATTGTTGGAAAATGATGCAATGATGGCTACTTACTATCAACAATATTTAGATGTTGTAACAGCTAAAGGTGATGAAGAAGTTACTAAAAACAAAGCGAAGTTTATTGAATCCTATAATAACATTGCATCAAGTCTTGCTAATACTGACAAAATAAAAGCAAAAGAATTACTAAACAAAACTTTAGCGCTTGATCCGGCAAATGCATATGCGCTTGAAGCAATTAAATTATTAAAATAAAAAAGAATAACATTTTTTAGAACCGTCTCGATAAAAAATCGGGGCGGTTTTTTATTTAAAAGAACTTATCTTTGCCGACTAGAATAAATACAATGTTGACAAAACAAACACAATTAGCTGTTGAAAAAGGAGAGATGCTTCCGCTTATGGAAGAATTTTACACCATTCAAGGCGAAGGATTTCATACAGGAACAGCTGCTTATTTTATTAGAATTGGAGGTTGCGATGTAGGATGTCATTGGTGTGATGTAAAAGAAAGTTGGAATGCCGAATTACACCCGCCAACAGCAACAGATATTATTGTTGCCAATGCAAAAAAACAGGCAGATACTGTTGTAGTAACTGGTGGAGAACCGTTGACGTGGGACATGACTTTGCTTACACAAAAATTAAAAGATAACAACTTAAAAGTCCATATCGAAACTTCCGGAGCTTATCCTGTTTCTGGAAAATGGGATTGGTTTTGTCTTTCGCCAAAAAAAAATAAATTACCAGTTGCTGATGCTTATGCGATTGCTGATGAGTTAAAAGTGATTGTTTACAATAAGCATGATTTTATTTTTGCCGAAGAACAGGCAGCCAAAGTAAACCCAAATGCAATTCTTTTCCTGCAACCAGAGTGGAGTAAAAAAGAAGAAATGACCCCGCTAATTGTCGATTATGTAATGAATAACCCAAAGTGGCGAGTATCATTGCAAACGCATAAATATTTGAATATTCCTTAAAATAATATTATGAAACTTATTAAATTTTTACTGATCATATTAATGCCGATTTATGGGTTCTCTCAGATTCAAGGTGAAGATGAAGTATATTTAAACGGAGACAGTGTTGAAGCTAAATTTGGTGGCGGTGGAATTGACAACTTCACAGCTTTTATAAATAGAAATTTTGATTATTCTAAAGTCACAAAACCGGGAAAACTTGAAGCTGCTTTTACTATTGACGAGCAAGGAACCGTAACTAAAATAAGAATTACTCAAATTTTAGATATTGAATCAGCAACAGAATTTATAAGAGTTTTAAAAATGTGCCCAAAATGGGAACCGGCAAAACGCGGCGGTAAACCAATAAGCATTGAGATAAAATATCCTATGGTTTTTAAAAACAAATAAAATTAGAGTCCTAAATCATATTTGATTTAGGATTTTTTATTTTTACCAAAAAAGCGTCAATCATGCAATCACAATTCCTCTTGGACCCAAATTTAACTTTCTTAAATCATGGCTCTTTTGGCTCTTGCCCAAAACCTATTTTTGAAGAATTCCAACGCTTTCAACGAGAATTGGAATACGATCCTGTTGATTTCATTCAACGGAGACAACCAAAGTATTTAAAAGCAGCCCGTGAAAGTTTAGCCAAATTTGTGGGTTGTCAAGCTGGTGATTTATTTTTCACCTCTAATCCAACGTATGCTATTAATGTTATTATGCGAAGCATAAAGTTAAAAGCAGGAGATGAAATTTTAGCTACTAATCACGAATATGGTGCCATGGACCGAACATGGAATTTCTATTGCAAAAAATCCGGAGCAAAATACATTCGGCAAAATATAAGCCTACCGGTTGTATCTAAAGAACAAGTCATTGAAGAGTTTTGGAGAGGCTATAACGAAAACACCAAAGTAATTTTTTTGAACCAAATGTCGAGTGCGACAGCTTTGATTTTTCCGGTGAAAGAAATTTGCGATAAAGCCAAAGAATTGGGTTTGATTACCATTGTTGATGGTGCACACGTTCCGGCACATATCGATTTAAATATTACAGCGTTGAATCCTGATTATTATACTGCAACTTTGCACAAATGGATGTTGGCACCAAAAGGCAGCTCGTTTTTATACGTAAAACCAGAACTGCAAGATACTTTAGAACCTTTGGTGGTTAGTTGGGGATACGAAAGTGTGGCGCCTGGTGAAAGTCAGTTTTTGGATTATCATGAATTGCAGGGAACACGTGATATTTCGGCTTTTTTGTGTACACCAAAAGTGGTGGAGTTTTTAGAGCAAAACAACTGGAAAGTCGTTTCAAAAGAATGTAAACAAATTGTTTTTGCTAACTACCAACGCTTTTGTGATTTGCTAAACACAAAACCATTAAGTCCAATTACTCAAGAATTTTTAGGCCAAATGGCAAGCGTTCCTATTACTACCAAAAAGCCGGCTGAACTCAAAGAAATGTTGTACTCCAAATATAAAATTCAAATTCCGGTGATGCCTTTGAATGGGAATTTTTATATTAGATATTCGATAAACGCGTATAATTCGCAGGAAGATTTAGATATGCTATATCGTGCTTTGGAAGAGATTATTAAAACAACGGATTTGATTCAAGTGTAGATTCTTAGCCCAGACCTGTCTGCCGACAGGCAGGTAGGAACGGCATCCTTTTACACCTGTCAGGTTTTTAAAACCTGACAGGTGTAAAAGATATAGTGGATAGCTGGAAACAGCTCCTAAAACTACTTCCAGTTTTCTCTTTTCTTGAGTTCGGTAATATGCGCCAAATGATGGTTGCAATGCCATTGATAAAGACAAATCATTTCACGAAGCTGGAATTCCTTATTGTGTTCAGGGTGAATATAAGCCATTTCTAAATCACTCTCAGACAAACTTTTCATCACAAATGCCAAGCGATAATGCAATCCTTCCAGAAATTGAATTGTTGGTGCTATCGGCATGGTTTTGTTATCAATGCCTTCAGCCCAGAGACTTTCATAGTAGAATTTTATCGTTGGATTGTTTTCGGTCATTGTCCATTTCAATCGAATAAAACAATTCATGTGGCTATCGGCGCAGTGATGCACAACTTGGCGAATTGTCCAGCCTTCAGGTCGATACGGAGTTTCTAATTGTTCATTTGATAAATGCTGAACTTCGGCTTTTAATCTTTCGGGAAAGGATTCGATAGTTTGAATGGCTTTCGACAAAATTTCAGAAGTATAGACCTGAGGTGCTTCAAATTTGCCAATAGGATAACGTAATTTTTCTAATTCAATATTTTCCATAATTAAAGAGTGAGTTTTGCTAAATAATCAAAGTGTTTGCCTTCATGAACTAATTCGCATTCCAAACCATTGGCGTGAGCGGCATTTTGTAAAGTATTATAATCCATATAAAGCCACGGAAACGTTTCTTCGGTTTCATTTTTATAAGAAATGGTGAACGTAAGTTCGCCATAATAGCCGTTTGCCGGAATTAAATAACTTCCGTCTTCAGCTGTGTCAAACATATAAATAATATCAGAACTATCAATCAGAATTTGTCCATTTGTACCTAAAAGCGATTTTAGTTTATGAAGGTATTTCGAAGTTTCCGAAAGCGTTCCAAAGATTCCGGTCCCGTTCATTAATAATAGAATGGTGTCAAAAGTTGGCTTTTCTAAATCTAATAAATTCTGAACTCGGGCATCATTTAAACCACGCAATTCACAAGCTTTAATTGCGTTCGCTGAAATATCTATAGCGGTTACATCAAATCCTTTTTCCTGCAAATACAACGCATGACTTCCGGCACCACAACCAACATCGAGAATTTTTCCTTTGCAAAGTTGTAATGCTTTCTTTTCCAGTTTTGGCATTTCGTTATAACTTCTGAAAAGATAGTCCACACTCATTTCATCCGCGTTGGAAATGTTGGTTTCAGTAACTAAATCTTCGGGTGAATTGTTAGTTTGAAAATCGAGTATGGCTTTACCAAAAAGGTCTTTCATGGTTTATTTGGTTATTCGGTAATTTGATTATTCGTTTTATGTAATTTTGCACTATGAGTTTGAAACCTTCCTTAAACGAAATCCAAAAGCTTGCCAAAGATAAGCATATCGAAAACAAAAAGTATTTTGATAAGCTCAAAAAGAAGACACCTAAGAATTTAGATTATATCATGCAGGAATTGCATGATGCCGAATTCAAACGCACCGATTGTTTAAACTGCGCTAATTGCTGTAAAACAACCGGGCCATTGTTTACTTCGGCTGATATCGAAAGGATTTCAAAACATCTGAAACAAAAACCACAGCAGTTTATTGATCAGTATTTACGCATTGATGAAGACAAGGATTATGTGCTGCAAAGTGTTCCCTGTACATTTTTGGATGCTGAGAACTATTGCATGATTTATGATGTGCGACCAAAAGCCTGTCGCGAATTTCCACACACCGACAGAAAGAAGTTTCAACAAATAACTGATTTGACTTTGCAAAATGTTGCCATTTGCCCGGCGGCTTACAATATTGTTGAAGAAATGAAGAAAAAAATAGCTTTATAAAATGAAATCGCCACTATATACTTGTTTGTATAGCAAACAACCACAAAAGCGATTCCATGTGACCCATAAAAAACAATAACAAATGCACATGAAAATATACAAATCAAAAATAGATTGGTGGCTCGGATTAGTTTTAGTTTATCCAATATTTAGAAGTATTGCATCCATCATGGAAGGAGAATGGATTGGCTACTTGGGAATTGTACTTTGCTTGCTGTTTATTGTTTTTATTTCAAAATCTACCCGATATATTATTGCAGATAACCAACTCATTGTTAAATGCCTGTTTATTGTAAACGATACAATAGAAATTTCAAAAATCAGGAAAATAGAAAAGACCAATTCCGTCTTAAGTTCGCCGGCCTTGTCTTTAGATAGAATAGCGATTAAGTTCAATAAATATGATGAAGTTTACATCTCGCCAAAAGATAGGCAAGCGTTTATTGATGACCTGTTAAAAATTAATCCGGAAATTGAATCTGCTATTTAGTTATAAATTAAATACTTCTTTCTCATTGTTTTAAAATCATTCAATCCTTTTTCCCAAGATTTTCGAATTTCAGTTTCAGATGTTCCGGCTTCAATTTGCTGCTGCAATTTTTTGGTTCCGGCTAATTTGGTAAAGAACGGAATAAAGAATTTCGATTTATCGGTAGTTTCCTTATATGCTTTGAGTAGCCATTTCAATTCGAGTTGGTGCACTTTAGGTGACGCACTCAAATCTTCGCCATAGCACAATTGGTTTTTATAGGGCGGTTCTTTTGATCCAAAATTTGGTATCGGAGTAAAACTGAACTTGCTTTTTGGCAGAAACGGAGAACCGTAAATCTGAAACTGCTTTTCGGTGCCACGACCAACACTAACATTGGTGCCTTCAAACAAACATAAACTCGCATACAAATTAACCGCTTGGTCGTTAGGAATGTTTGGAGAAGGTTTTACAGGCAAACTATAAAATAGTTCTCGTTTGTAATTCAAACACGGAATCACGGTCAGCTTGCATTGAATCCCATCTTTGAGCCATTTTTCGCCATTAATCATTTTGGCATATTCGCCAATCGTCATACCGTGAAGCAATGGGATTTGGTGCATCCCAACAAAACTGGTGAACTCTTTTTCTAAAATTGGTCCGTCAACAATACTGCCGTTAGGGTTTGGTCTGTCTAAAACGATTAGTTGAATATTATTTTCAGAGCAGGCTTCCATTATATAATGCAATGAAGAAATATAAGTGTAAAAACGCGCACCAACATCCTGCAAATCAAAAACCAATACATCAAGATCGTCTAGCTGATCAGGTTTTGGTTTTTTGTTATCGCCATAAAGTGAAATGATTGGCAATTCGGTTTTTGAATCTTTGCCATCCACTACATGTTCTCCGGCATCAGCTGTTCCGCGGAAGCCGTGTTCTGGCGCGAAGATTTTAATAAGGTTGACTTTTTGTTCCAATAAATAATCTACAATGGATAATTGAACATACTTGAATACTTCATCACTTCGATTATTAGTACTTTTTGTTACAGTTCCAAATTCTTTTATCGTGATAATTCCTGTTTGATTGGTGACAATACCAACTTTCTTGCCCTTTAACAAAGGTAAATAAGCATCAATATTATCAGCGCCAGTTTTTATGCTTTCTGACATCTCTTTCCCAACATCAGTCTTCTGCGTTTTATCTTTTGGCTGATTAACCTGACTTCTGCAGGAAACAACAGTTAGAAACAGTAACCCAATTTTAATATAATGTCTCATAATAATTTTAATCTGTGAAAATCTGTGTAATCTGTGGCGAAAACTTTCTTTACCTTTGTCTCAACTATACCTCCAAAATTTGAAATTAGAATATTTTATAGCGAAACGACTCATTACTGCTAAAGACCATAAAAGTAGTATTTCTGCGCCAATAATAAAAATTGCCATCACCGCCATAGCACTCGGAATGATTATGATGATTGTTTCCATAGCAACAGGAATCGGGTTGCAACAAAAAATACGCCAAAAAGTGGCTGCTTTTAACGGACACATAATTATTTCAGGTTACAACGACAATAATTCGGATGTTAGCACCAAACCGATATCCATTCATCAAAACTTTTATCCCAACTTTAAAAATGTCGACGGAATAAATCATGTTCAAGCCGTTGCCAGTAAAGCGGGTATGATAAGAACCGAAACAGCTTTCGAAGGTATCATATTTAAAGGAGTTGGCAAGGACTATCAAACCGACAATCTTAAAGAATACTTAGTACAAGGCAGATTGCCCAATTTCAAATCCAATCTCAATGAAGAAGTCCTAATTTCGCAATATTTGTGTAATCGCTTAGGATTGAAACTCGGCGATAAATTTGTAACCTACTTCATGAAAGAAAACAGCGAAGGTTATAACCTGCGTAATTTTAAAATAGTCGGAATCTACAATTCTGGATTTCAGGAATTCGATGCGAACTATGTGATTGGAGATATAAGACACGTGCAAAGAATAAACAAATGGAGTCCGGACGAAATCGGTTCTTTCGAAGTTTTTGTTGACGATTTCACTCAAATAGAAAGTAAAGGTCAACAAGTTTATGAGGAAACATCATCAACACTCGATTCGCAAACCATTGTCGAGAAATTCTATTACATCTTCGAATGGCTAAAACTTTTCGATTTTAATATTATCGTTATTCTAATAGTCATGATTGCCGTTTCTACTATTAATATGGTAGTTGCACTTTTAGTGTTAATCCTCGAAAGAACTCAAATGATTGGCATCCTAAAATCACTCGGCGCCAATAATTGGTCTGTCCGAAAAGTGTTTCTCTATAATGCAGCCTACTTAATTGGCCGCGGTTTGCTTTGGGGAAATGGCATCGGAATCGGATTGTTGCTTATTCAAAAATACTTTGGCATCATCAAACTCAACCCCGAAAGTTATTATGTAAATGTTGCGCCAGTCGACATTAACCTGTTCTACATTTTGTTACTCAATATTGGGACCGTCGTAATTTGCCTGTTGGTTCTACTTATCCCGTCCTACATCATTACTAAAATCACACCGTCAAAATCCATTCGGTTTGAATAGTTAGGAGCACAGCAATTGCAGTTCTCAGGAAGTTCAGTCCCGCTATCCGCGCTACGAGGTAGCTGCTGCTATCGGGGCTAAAGACACGTTAAGCTATATCGATGACATAAGCATTCCCCTCTTGAGGGGTGCCCGCAGGGCGGGGTGGCTGAGTTTGATTCTTCTTTATGAAAATTTTTAATATAAATCAATTATAAAACCCCAGTTATCAATACATTAAAAAAAAAGGCAAAAAAACCTCAAAAAACATTTGGATTGAGGTTGAATTAGTTTTTATATTTGCACCCCGCAAGAGATTAAAAGTTCATAATAATACTGAAAAAACGAGGAATTAAAATAATTCAAAAATAATTTTAAAAAGCCTTGTTAGTTAGAAAAGAATAGTTACTTTTGCACCCGCTTTGAGAATGAAGGCGGATTAAAATTAGAATAAACGTTCATAGACATATTGAATTGACAGCCGTTTTAACAGAGATGTTAAAACAACAAAAGAGAGTAAGAGAATCGAAAAGATTTGAATAAAAGACTAGCCTTTGTCTAAATTACGATGCAGATAGCGATATCAGCATAACAATATACGATGAAGAGTTTGATCCTGGCTCAGGATGAACGCTAGCGGCAGGCTTAACACATGCAAGTCGAGGGGTAAGGTAGCAATACCTGAGACCGGCGCACGGGTGCGTAACGCGTATGCAATCTACCTTTTACAGAGGGATAGCCCAGAGAAATTTGGATTAATACCTCATAGCATAGCAACTTCGCATGAAGTCACTATTAAAGTTCCAACGGTAAAAGATGAGCATGCGTCCTATTAGCTAGATGGTAAGGTAACGGCTTACCATGGCTACGATAGGTAGGGGTCCTGAGAGGGAGATCCCCCACACTGGTACTGAGACACGGACCAGACTCCTACGGGAGGCAGCAGTGAGGAATATTGGACAATGGGCGCAAGCCTGATCCAGCCATGCCGCGTGCAGGAAGACGCATCTATGGTGTGTAAACTGCTTTTGTACGGGAAGAAACACTCCTACGTGTAGGAGCTTGACGGTACCGTAAGAATAAGGATCGGCTAACTCCGTGCCAGCAGCCGCGGTAATACGGAGGATCCAAGCGTTATCCGGAATCATTGGGTTTAAAGGGTCCGTAGGCGGTTTGGTAAGTCAGTGGTGAAAGCCCATCGCTTAACGATGGAACGGCCATTGATACTGCCAGACTTGAATTACTAGGAAGTAACTAGAATATGTAGTGTAGCGGTGAAATGCTTAGATATTACATGGAATACCAATTGCGAAGGCAGGTTACTACTAGTGGATTGACGCTGATGGACGAAAGCGTGGGGAGCGAACAGGATTAGATACCCTGGTAGTCCACGCCGTAAACGATGGATACTAGCTGTTGGGCGCAAGCTCAGTGGCTAAGCGAAAGTGATAAGTATCCCACCTGGGGAGTACGTTCGCAAGAATGAAACTCAAAGGAATTGACGGGGGCCCGCACAAGCGGTGGAGCATGTGGTTTAATTCGATGATACGCGAGGAACCTTACCAAGGCTTAAATGTAGATTGACCGGTTTGGAAACAGACTTTTCGCAAGACAATTTACAAGGTGCTGCATGGTTGTCGTCAGCTCGTGCCGTGAGGTGTCAGGTTAAGTCCTATAACGAGCGCAACCCCTGTTGTTAGTTGCCAGCGAGTCAAGTCGGGAACTCTAACAAGACTGCCAGTGTAAACTGTGAGGAAGGTGGGGATGACGTCAAATCATCACGGCCCTTACGCCTTGGGCTACACACGTGCTACAATGGACGGTACAGAGAGCAGCCACTACGCGAGTAGGAGCGAATCTATAAAACCGTTCTCAGTTCGGATCGGAGTCTGCAACTCGACTCCGTGAAGCTGGAATCGCTAGTAATCGGATATCAGCCATGATCCGGTGAATACGTTCCCGGGCCTTGTACACACCGCCCGTCAAGCCATGGAAGCTGGGGGTACCTGAAGTCGGTGACCGTAAGGAGCTGCCTAGGGTAAAACTGGTAACTAGGGCTAAGTCGTAACAAGGTAGCCGTACCGGAAGGTGCGGCTGGAACACCTCCTTTCTAGAGACGATAATAAGGTATAGTTACAAATCATAAATTCAATTACTCTCGCTGTTAGTTCAAATATTATAATAAGCAAAAAAACAGAGTCTCGTAGCTCAGCTGGTTAGAGTACTACACTGATAATGTAGGGGTCCCCAGTTCGAGTCTGGGCGGGACTACTTTTTAATTAACAATTGATAATTAACAATTGATAATGAAAGTAAACTGTAAAAGCTTAAAAAGGAAATTCTAGAATTGGTTAAAAACTCAATTGAAAAAATAATTATCAATTATCAATTGACAATTATCCATTAGATTGGGGGATTAGCTCAGCTGGCTAGAGCGCCTGCCTTGCACGCAGGAGGTCATCGGTTCGACTCCGATATTCTCCACAAATTGATTTGAAGATTAATCAATTTGAAGATTTGAAGATTCATTTTCAAATTCTCAAATCATCAAATTTTCAAATTAATAAAGTTCATTGACATATTGAGATAAGAAAATATTTAAAAAGTAGAAAGCGTTTGCTACTAGTAATAGTGGTAAACAAAAAACAACGGCACATTTAATTATGTGTTGGGTACAATAAGCAAAATAAGGGCGTATGGGGGATGCCTAGGCTCTCAGAGGCGATGAAAGGCGTGATAAGCTGCGAAAAGCTACGGGGATTGGCACACACGAATTGATCCGTAGATACCTGAATGGGGCAACCCGGCATGTTGAAGACATGTCACTCCGATAGGAGAGCAAACCCGCTGAACTGAAACATCTAAGTAGGCGGAGGAGAAGAAAACAAAAGTGATTCCGTAAGTAGTGGCGAGCGAACGCGGATTAGCCCAAACCAGTGTTGTTACGGCAATTCTGGGGTTGTAGGACCACGACATTTCTTGCGGATTGAATTAGAATAACCTGGAAAGGTTAACCACAGAGGGTGATAGTCCCGTATAAGTAAGAGAAGATAAGGATAGTGGTATCCTGAGTAGGGCGGGGCACGTGAAACCCTGTCTGAATTTGGCGGGACCATCCGCTAAGGCTAAATACTCCTGAGAGACCGATAGTGAACCAGTACCGTGAGGGAAAGGTGAAAAGAACCGTGAATAACGGAGTGAAATAGATCCTGAAACCATACGCTTACAAGCGGTCGGAGCCCTTTCGTGGGGTGACGGCGTGCCTTTTGCATAATGAGCCTACGAGTTAACGTTGCTGGCAAGGTTAAGTGATTAAGTCACGGATCCGTAGCGAAAGCGAGTCTGAATAGGGCGCTTTAGTCAGTAGTGTTAGACGCGAAACCGTGTGATCTACCCATGGGCAGGATGAAGCTGTGGTAACACATAGTGGAGGTCCGAACCGGTTGACGTTGAAAAGTCTTCGGATGACCTGTGGGTAGGGGTGAAAGGCCAATCAAACTCGGAAATAGCTCGTACTCCCCGAAATGCATTTAGGTGCAGCGTTGGTTATAAAGTTATATAGAGGTAGAGCTACTGATTGGATGCGGGGGCTTCACCGCCTACCAATTCCTGACAAACTCCGAATGCTATATAATGTTCACCAACAGTGAGGGCTTGGGTGCTAAGGTCCAAGTCCGAGAGGGAAAGAACCCAGACCATCAGCTAAGGTCCCAAAATCTATACTAAGTTGAAATAACGAGGTTTGTCTGCCCAGACAGCTAGGATGTTGGCTTGGAAGCAGCCATTCATTTAAAGAGTGCGTAACAGCTCACTAGTCGAGCGGACGAGCATGGATAATAATCGGGCATAAGTATAGTACCGAAGCTATGGATTTGTATGTAAATACAAGTGGTAGGGGAGCATTCTAACAGGGTTGAAGGTGTGTCGTAAGGCATGCTGGACTGGTTAGAAAAGAAAATGTAGGCATAAGTAACGATAATGCGGGCGAGAAACCCGCACACCGAAAGACTAAGGTTTCCTCAGCTATGCTAATCAGCTGAGGGTTAGTCGGGTCCTAAGGCGAACCCGAAAGGGACAGTCGATGGCTAACGGGTTAATATTCCCGTACTACTGTTAATTGTGATGGAGTGACGGAGTGATGAAAGCGCCGCGAACTGACGGAATAGTTCGTTAAAGCACCTACCTATAAGTCTTGTAGTTAAATGCGCAGGATTTGGGGAAATGCGATAGTACACGGAGTCTTCGGACAAAGTGATAGTGCGCCTAAGGGCTTCCAAGAAAACCTTCTAAACTTAGATTAACAGTACCCGTACCGTAAACCGACACAGGTAGTCGAGGAGAGAATCCTAAGGTGCTCGAGAGATTCATGGCTAAGGAATTAGGCAAAATAGACCTGTAACTTCGGGAGAAAGGTCGCCCTCAGTAATGAGGGCCGCAGTGAAGAGGTCCAGGCGACTGTTTATCAAAAACACAGGGCTCTGCAAAATCGTAAGATGAAGTATAGGGCCTGACACCTGCCCGGTGCTGGAAGGTTAAGAGGAGATGTTATTCGCAAGAAGAAGCATTGAATTGAAGCCCCAGTAAACGGCGGCCGTAACTATAACGGTCCTAAGGTAGCGAAATTCCTTGTCGGGTAAGTTCCGACCTGCACGAATGGTGTAACGATCTGGACACTGTCTCAGCCATGAGCTCGGTGAAATTGTAGTAGCGGTGAAGATGCCGCTTACCCGCAATGGGACGAAAAGACCCTGTGCACCTTTACTATAGCTTAGTATTGGTCTTGGATAAGTGATGTGTAGGATAGGTGGGAGACTATGAAGTGGCGTCGCCAGGCGTTGTGGAGTCATTGTTGAAATACCACCCTTTGCTTATCTGAGGTCTAACCCCGTAATTCGGGGGACATTGCTTGGTGGGTAGTTTGACTGGGGTGGTCGCCTCCAAAAGAGTAACGGAGGCTTCTAAAGGTTCCCTCAGCACGCTTGGTAACCGTGCGTAGAGTGCAATGGCATAAGGGAGCTTGACTGAGAGACATACAGGTCGATCAGGTACGAAAGTAGAGCATAGTGATCCGGTGGTTCCGCATGGAAGGGCCATCGCTCAAAGGATAAAAGGTACGCCGGGGATAACAGGCTGATCTCCCCCAAGAGCTCATATCGACGGGGGGGTTTGGCACCTCGATGTCGGCTCGTCACATCCTGGGGCTGGAGAAGGTCCCAAGGGTTGGGCTGTTCGCCCATTAAAGTGGCACGCGAGCTGGGTTCAGAACGTCGTGAGACAGTTCGGTCTCTATCTATTGTGGGCGCAAGAAATTTGAGTGGATCTGATTCTAGTACGAGAGGACCGAATTGGACAAACCTCTGGTGTATCTGTTGTTCCGCCAGGAGCACCGCAGAGTAGCTACGTTTGGAAGGGATAAGCGCTGAAAGCATATAAGCGCGAAACCCACCACAAGATGAGATTTCTTTTAAGGGTCGTAGGAGATGACTACGTTGATAGGCTATAGATGTAAAGGCAGTAATGTCATAGTCGAGTAGTACTAATAACCCGTAAGCTTATGTACACCGCTTGCGCCCCTTCGGGGGCGCAGCAAACTTTCTTTCTTTTTAAACAATTTTTATCTCAGTATGTTAAGATATTCTGTATTGTTGGTTGATATCAAGTCAATCACCCTTGCAAAACGCCTTAAGGTGGTTATTGCGTCGGGGCTCACCTCTTCCCATTCCGAACAGAGAAGTTAAGCCCGACTGCGCAGATGGTACTGCAGTTATGTGGGAGAGTATGTCGCTGCCTTTTTTTAGAAAGTCCTCATCATTTAGTTGATGAGGATTTTTTTGTTACCTATTATATCATCCCTACGGGATTGGCGAACTAAAGTTCGCGTACCTACCTGCCGGCAGACAGGCTTTTTTTAGAAAACACTATTCATTTATTTGGATAGGGTTTTTTGTTTTATAAGGTTTTGATAAATCAAAACTACCTGAAGCCCACTGGCCTTCCTCCTCTTAATATCAAAGATTTTTTGTTTTCAATACGGTGGACAAAATGTTGAAGCATTGGAAAACAAAATGTCGACGCATTGGAAAACAAAATATTGTAGCCGCGTCAACAAAATGTCCAAGCCGCTTCGATAAAATGTTCAAGCTGCGTCGACAAAATGTTGAAGCCTTAGTATTACTTTCTTTTTAAATTCCGAATTTAATGCCTTAAACTTTAATTGATTTTTATATCAAAATCTTCTCAACAGCCTCCACCGTCGTAGCATGATACCTCGATTTCGCCTTTGCATAAATCTGTTTGGCCCATGTTTTTCCTTCGGGAGTTTTAACCATTTCTTTATAAAGCGGCGTTAACGATCCAGTTCGGCTATAGTTTGTTAGGAATTGTTCAATGGCTGGATAGGCAAATTTGTACTGATGCTGAATGGCTATAATAAACCATTGCCGTTTTACTACAAAATTACCTTCATTGGTAAACTTGAATTCTTTGTCGATAGCTGTCATTTCTTTAACGGTCATATCTTTTGGCAGGTAATCGATGAAATGTTGTTTCTCGTTAGTCGATTTTATTTTTTGACCTAATCCTTTAACTCCGGTTTTTCTCCATGTTTTTTGGATGCTGTCAATGGTATTAAAATCTTCGGAAACGGGAGTGATTACGTTGGATGGGATTCCGGTTTTGTATATCCAGTCGTTTAGTTTTATTTTATCGGCTAAAGACTTGTCTCCCTTGATTAGATTTTTATTGAAATAATCAACAAAATCCTCTGTAGTTATCGATTGAAAGGCGTGATCATTGTAGTAATTGGTCAGGAATTTATCAAACGTTGCACGGCCAACAGCTGCTTCTATGGTTTGAAGAAAGGCATATCCTTTTTCATAAGGAATATCACTTAAGCCGTCATCGGGATTTTTCCCTGAAGTGTCTACTTTCAGCCTTGAATCCGGGCTGTCTTTTCCTATTTCATCTAAATTGACTTCCCATACTTTTCGGCTTAAAATGTCTTGCATTTTGGCTTCTTTTACTCCAAAAACTTCTTCACCAATACGGTGTTCTACATAGGTTGTAAAACCTTCATTTAGCCAAATGTCATCCCAAGTGGCATTGGTAACCAAATTTCCACTCCAACTGTGACCTAATTCGTGTGCAAGTAAACTCGTTAAGGAACGGTCACCCGCTAAAACAGTAGGTGTTAGGAAGGTTAAGTTTGGGTTTTCCATTCCGCCATAAGGGAAACTTGGTGGCAACACTATCACATCATATCTGCCCCAGCGATAAGGACCAAATAGTTTATCGGCGGCGTTGACCATTTTACCTAATTCGGCAAATTCCCATTTGGCTTTATTTATTACGGAATGTTCGGCATAAACTCCGGTTCTGTTATCAATAGATTTGAATTCGACATCACCTACAGCAATTGCCATTAAGTAAGATGGAATAGGTTTGTCTTGTTTGAAAGTATAAACACCGGTATTGTTTTTCTGTTTTGGATTTACAGCACTCATCAAGGCTATTAGGTCTTTAGGCACGGTAACTTTAGCATTATAGGTAAAGCGAACGCTGGGAGAATCTTGGCATGGAATCCAGGTGCGTGACCAAATGCTTTCGCCTTGAGAAAATACAAATGGTTTCTTTTTGTCGGCTGTTTGTTCCGGTTTTAACCATTGTAATGCCACGCCGTCTTTTGTGGTGTTGTAATAGATGTTGACTCTGGTAGTGTTGGGTTCTATAGTTATATGAAGTGGTTTTCCGTGGAATTCAAAGGAGTCGCCCAGCTTGAATTGGGTTTCTTTTTCGTCATCGCCTAAAGTCACTTTGGAAATATTCAAAGTGTTTTCATCAAAGATGATTTCGTTTCCTTTGGAACTATTATCAATTTGCCACGAAGCTTTTCCCGAGATCGTTTGGGTATTAAAATCAACTTTGATATCTAAATCCAAATGTTTGACCACCGCTTCAACTGGATTTGAAAAGGAATGAATATCTTTTGCTGTTTGATTTTGTGGAGTTGCTTCTTTTTTCTGGCAGGCAAATGTTACTATTAATAGTATTAGGAAATAGGTTTTTTTCATTTTTGATGTTTTATACCTTTCAAAAAATAGGTAAAATTATATGGGCGTGAATTTATTATTATTTTGTTTTCTTTGCGACTTAGCGAGATGTTTTTTCACGCAAAGACGCAAAGACGCAAAGACGCTAAGGTATTTACATTATCCTTTTGTTGAATGTATAAATAAAAAAATCCCGTTTCTGAGTGAATTTATTTCTATCTACATTTCTTTGCGCTTTTGCGACTTAGCGAGATGTTTTTTCACACAAAGACGCAAAGGTATATACATTATCCTTTTGTTGAATGTATAAATAAGAAAATCCCATTTCTGAGTGAATTAATTTCTATCTACATTTCTTTGCATCTTTGTGACTTAGCGAGATGTTTTTTCACGCAAAGACGCTGAGCCGCGAAGGTATATACGTTATCCTTTTGTTGAATGTATAAATAAAAAAATCCCATTTCTGAGTGAATTAATTTCTATCTACATTTCTTTGCGTCTTTGTGACTTAGCGAGATGTTTTTTCACGCAAAGACCCTGAGACGCAAAGTTTGAAAATAAATAAATCCCGTTCTGAATTTCAAAGCGGGATTTATAATTGTTAATACGAATAGGCTCTTATGCCAACATCGTAACCGGATTTTCTAAATACTGTCTCAATGTTTGCAAGAATTGTGCTCCTGTAGCTCCATCAACCGTTCTGTGGTCGCAAGCTAAAGTTAGCATCATGGTGTTTCCAACAACAATCTGACCGTTTCTTACTACCGGTTTTTCTTCGATAGCACCTACAGACAAAATCGCTGAGTTTGGCTGATTGATGATAGAAGTAAACGATTGTATTCCGAACATTCCTAAGTTAGATACTGTGAATGTGCTTCCTTCCATTTCGGCTGGTTGTAGTTTTTTGGATTTTGCTTTTCCGGCTAAATCTTTTACGCTACTGCCTATTTGTGTTAACGTCATTTGGTCTGTAAATTTCAAAACAGGTACTACTAATCCGTCTTCAACCGCTACAGCAACTCCAATATTAACATGGTGGTTGATGATGATGGCATCAGCTTGCCATTGTGTATTTACTTTTGGATGTCTTTTTAACGCCATTGCACACGCTTTGATAACCATATCGTTGAAAGATACTTTTGTATCCGGAATGGTATTAATCGTTACTCGTGATTTCATGGCTTCATCCATTGCAATTTCTACTGTTAAATAGAAATGTGGCGCAGTAAAGATGGATTCCGATAGACGAATCGCAATGGTTTTACGCATTTGCGAATTTTTAACCTCTTCTGTTGACGTTTCTCCAGCTGGGACAAATGGTCTTACAACAGTTGTTTGTTGTGTGTTGTCTGTTGTCGGTTGTGTAGCTTGGCTTGGAGCTGAAGCTGAAGGTGTAAAGTTCTCCACATCACTTTTCGTTATGCGACCGTTTTCACCTGAACCTTTTATTTGAGAAAGATTAATTCCTTTGTCCTTAGCAATTTGTTTAGCTAAAGGTGAAGCAAAAATTCTATCTGATGAAGTTTCTTCTACAGTGTTTTGAGTTGCAGCAACTGGCGCACTAGCAGTATCAGGCGTTGAAGTTACTGGTGCAGCTCCACCTTTTGCATAATTTTCGGCTATGCCTGTAATGTCTGTTCCTGCAGGTCCGATGATTGCTAAAACGCTATCCACTGGTGCTGATTGTCCTTCATTAATTCCGATGAACAAAAGCGTACCTGTGTTGAAAGATTCAAATTCCATCGTGGCTTTGTCAGTTTCAATTTCGGCAAGGATGTCGCCTTCTTTTACTTCGTCACCCACTTTTTTCAACCAAGTGGCTACCGTTCCTTCGGTCATTGTATCGCTAAGACGGGGCATAGTTACTACTATTACTCCTTTTGGAAGAGAGGCTGTTGTTGGTTGTGCGTTGTCGGTTGTCGGTTTTACTTCAGCTGGAGCTTCTACCTTTTCTTCAGTTTTTGCTTGAGCTGGCGCGGTAGCAGCACCTGAAATTAATGCGGAAATATCTTCACCCTCTTTCCCGATGATGGCTAAAAGTGAATCAACTGAAGCGGTTTCACCTTCTTTAATTCCGATATATAATAAAGTACCGTCATTGAAAGATTCAAATTCCATGGTAGCTTTATCCGTTTCGATTTCCGCTAGTATATCACCTTCTTTTATAGTATCGCCCACTTTTTTTAACCAAGTAGCAACAGTTCCTTCTGTCATTGTATCGCTCAAGCGAGGCATTGTTATTATTGTTGCCATAATTTATAGTCTGTGAGGGATAAAAGGATAATTTTCTTGTTCGTAAACCACATCATACAATTGTTGTATTTCCGGGAAAGCAGATTCTTCGGCGAATGTGGCACATTCTTCTACTAAATCTTTTACTCTTTGATCAATAGTTTCAATTTCTGCATCCGTTGCATAGTTGTTTTCTTTGATGATATCTAATACTTGCGTAATTGGGTCAATTTTTCGGTATTCTTCTACTTCGTCTTTTGAACGGTATAATTGTGCATCTGACATTGAGTGACCTCTGTATCGGTAAGTCTTCATTTCTAAGAACGTTGGTCCGTCACCTCGACGTGCTCTTTCCATAGCTTCGTGCATTGCTTCGGCCACTTTTACCGGATTCATTCCATCTACTGGTCCGCATGGCATTTCATAGCCCAAACCTAATTTCCAAATATCGGTATGGTTTGCGGTTCTTTCTACAGAAGTTCCCATAGCATAGCCATTGTTTTCACAAATGAATACTACTGGTAATTTCCATAACATTGCCATATTGAAAGCTTCGTGTAATGAACCTTGACGTGCAGCACCATCACCAAAATAGGTAAGTGTTACACCACCGGTTTCAAAATATTTATCTGCGAAAGCCATACCGGCACCCACTGGAATCTGAGCTCCAACGATACCATGACCGCCATAAAATCCGTGTTCTTTTGAGAATATGTGCATAGAACCGCCCATTCCTTTGGAAGTTCCTGTTACTTTTCCAAGTAGTTCAGCCATTACTCTTCTTGGGTCAACACCCATTCCGATTGGTTGCACGTGATTGCGATAGGCCGTAATCATTTTGTCTTTTCCGCCTAAGTTCATAACGTGTAATGCACCCGCTAAAACGGCTTCCTGACCATTATATAAGTGAAGAAATCCTCTAACTTTTTGTTGAATATAAAGTGCTGCAAGTTTGTCTTCAAACTTTCTCCAAAGTAGCATGTCTTCGTACCACTTTAAATAAACCTCTTTTGTTACTTCTTTCATTTGTTACTTTTTGATAAAGCGTTATTTAGTTGTAAATTATATTTCAACGCAAAATAGTTCACTCACACACAAATTTGCGAAAGGCAAAAGTAAAACATTCCGACTAAGAAGTAAAATTTAAAAGAGTAATTTTTATCTTTTAAAGGAAGTTTTTATCGAAACTTAAAGGAAGTAAATTTTTGATTGAATCAGACCTATAAACTTCACCTGTTTCACCCATAAAATAGATTTCTATTGGTGTGTTTTGTTTGAATTCATATTCTGAAATGGATTGTCTACAACCGCCACAAGGTGGAATAGGAGTAGTTGTTTTATTAGTATCCGATGCTGCAGAAATAGCCATTTTTATAATTTTGGCATCAGGATAAATAGCACCTGATTGAAAAATAGCCACTCTTTCGGCACAAAGCCCAGATGGATAAGCGGCGTTTTCTTGGTTGGAACCTAAAACAACCTTTCCATTATCTAAAAGTAATGCTGCACCCACTCGGAATTTTGAATAAGGAGCATAAGCATTTTTTCTGACTTCGATGGCTTGTTGCATTAGTGTCTGAACATCTTGCGGAAGTTCTTCAACTGATTGGAATGCTGTAAACGAGGTTTTAATTTCTATTTTGTTCATTTGCTACTTATTGCGGAAAAAAAATCCAAATCTCTTTTTTGAAATTTGGATGTTATTTTTATCATTTGCTAAACTATTAATAATCGTCGTATTTATCACCAAAGTTAAACGATAATGAGAAACGAAGTGTATTTTCTAATGGGTTTTTCACTTTTGAGGCAGAGAACAAATAGGAAACATCTACTTTAACTACATTATATTTAAATCCTGCGCCAAGTGAGAAGAACTTTCGGGCTCCTTTTATTGGACTTTCGTGGAAATAGCCTAAACGGAACGCGAATGAATCCTGGTATAAATATTCTGTACCTACAGAATAGGTAAATTCTTTGAGTTCTTCACTAAATCCACCTGGTGCATCTCCAAAAGAAGAGAAAATACCAGAAACCCAATTGATTTTATTGTAATCAGCATTGTTTTGAGCTCTCAAATCAATTTCTTCTTGAGTTGTTATTAATCCATCACCATCTAAATCGGCACTTTTTGGTGTTGGCACTAAAAGTTTTGCAAACTCAACGCTTAAAGATACTTTGTTAAAATCATCAAGAATAAAATCATAACCTCCACCTATTCTCATATTGGCAGGTAAGAAGTTAGCACTATTATCGTCAGATGAACCGGCATCATAATTAATTTTTGGCCCCATGTTTTGGAAATTGAAACCTAAACGTAAACGACCATTGAAATCAGAAAAGGCAGCTTCTTCACCTACATAATACCCTGCGACATCAACGGCAAATGAACTTGCTGGTTTTGAATCAGTAGATTCTCCGGATGGAATTCTTAAGGCGGAACGAATGTATCTACCGGCAACAGCCATTGAAAAACTAGGGCTAAGTTTAAGTGAATAAGAACCGTCAAGCGCTAATTCATTAGGTTTAACGATTTGAGCCGGATCATCAGCATTTTGTCTTAATTCTATTTCACCTAAACCAAAGTAACGTAAACTTACTGCAAAGGCATTTCTTCCTTCATCTCCGAAACGATTATAATAAGTAGCTTGTCCTAAGGAAATATCATTAACTAAATCCGTTAAATAAGGGGTATAACTTGCCGTGAATCCTTGTTTGTCGATAGCAAATGTATATTTTGCAGGATTCCATTGTTGTGAAAAAGCATCTGGAGAAGTAGCAACTCCTTGGTCTGCCATACCAGCAGCACGAGCATCGGCAGCTACTAAAAGAAAAGGAACACCAGTTGTTATAACCCGGCTATCTTGCTGTGCATTGATATATTGTAATGAGGCTATTAAAAAGAGTATTGTGAATTTTTTCATTTTCATTTTTGTAAAAGTTAACAAATATAGTATTTTCCTAAAGTATAACAAGTTTTTCTATTTTTTCTGCTTTTTTATTCGATAAAGTGGACTTTACAGTCAATTTATAGACGTAAACACCTTTACCAATTCGGTCACCAAAATCATCTTTACCATCCCAAGTTATTTCTCTTGACAGAAAACCATCAGTAGTTACGGTTTGATTTTTTGTCCAAACAATTTTACCTGTGATTGTCATCACTTGTACTTGTACTTCCAGAGGTTCAAAAGGTTTGTTGTGCGAAAACCAAAATTCGGTATAACTCACAAATGGGTTTGGATAATTTAGCACATGCTCAAGAGCAATGTTTTCATCACCAACTACCACAAATTGAATTTCGGCTGTGATTGGATTATTATAGACATCCCAAGCTTTAAAGGTAATTGTGTGTAAACCGACCGCTAAATTTCGGAAAGGAAAATAAACCTTACCTTTTGTATAATCATCTAATTCGGTTTGATAATAATCGTTCATAATGTATGGTTTTGTTTCATCTCCATCAAGAACACCTATAATATCATGACCTATTCCGCTTGCAGTATTTATTCCGTGTTCATCTTCCAGTTTGGCTAAGAAAAAGGGCGATTTATTTGTGATGCCACCATTTACAAATGTTTCATCATTCATATATAGTTTAACGGTTGGACCAGTGTTATCGGCTGTAGCACTTGTATTTATTCCTCCAATTTTAATATCAGTATTTTGTCCGTATTTGTCTAACAGAATCTGATTTCGTTTGGCATAAAAACTAATTCTTCCATTCCCAACAGGAATTCTAATATCTCTCGGAACCACAAAACCGAACTCAAAACGACCATTTGTCACCGAGGCATTTCCTCTAAAAATAGTTTCGCCTAAATTAGTAAAAGACATAGCTGGACTGTTGTTGTCGTTGTTAAGCGTTGTTCGGATTACATTTTTATCAAAAATATTGACTGATAAGTCACCATTATAGGTAGGCAGTTGATTGTTGTTTTCGTCTAAAACTTGTCCGGTTAATTTTATAAATGCCAGCGATTTAAAATCATCAATTGGTCCGTTTACAGGTATGTCATTTACTTTGGTTAAAACCACTCTTGGCTTTGGAATGGCTAACATTAGAGCAGGATCACCTAAATAAAACACAACGTTACTAGCGGTAGTTGAATTAGAATTCTTAGCCAGACGAAGTGCCTCTGCAATAGAGGTATATTGATCACTATTGTATGAAAATAAATATTCGGCTAACTTGTCATTAAAAATTTCTGCATTTGGTTGGTCTATGGAACGAATAGTAGTAATCATTGAAATAGCACCTCCTTTTGGATTCCAATAAGTGTATTCACCGGCAGTTGGACGATACGGGTTATCAAATCTTGAAAAATCACAAGTGATGGTTATGAATAATGGGTATTTGTATCGGTTGCTCAAATTTTGCCCGTCCGATTTTTCCCAAATACGTTCACCGGATAAACCATCTTCGCCTCCATGACCTAAATAATTGAAAACTAATGCGCCTTTTTCAAAAGCAGCAAAAATTTCTTCTCTCGCTTTTGGATATCGTTTTCCGCCTGCTGAAGTATCTTGCTCATAAGAATCTAATAATATTTTTTTGAAATTTATAAATGGCTTTTCAGCAACAATAACATCGGCAAGATTGTTTTGCTTGTATTGCAATGTGGCATCAGCAATTTTGTCTGAATCATCTGCTATAGCTACATAATTGGTTCTCCAACTACCATAAGATTTCAAATCATGGTATTCAATTACTTTGTTTACCATTTCCTCGGCTTGTTGGGTAGTGCTAACAATCATTCGGCCAACAGCGATATCAATTCCGCCCAAATCAAAAATAATATTAGTGCCACCATTGTATGAAGAATTACTGTAATCTAATCTGCCTTCATCATCATCCATCATACCAAAAAAATCATCTGATGCAAATGAATACTGAGATTCTGTGTAACTATTTAATGCCTGATATATTGGTACAATATTGGTATTGTTTGCAATTCGGTCTTTAAAATCATAGGATGCATCACCAAAGATGTTTACATATTTTACTCGTTCTCCAGCTGGAGCATTGAAATAAACGTATTTCACAAAATTTCTAATGGCACCAATATCTTGTTTTCCGGAACCAAATTCGGGATAGATAGTTTCTAAATTCACCACTTTCACATTCAGATTGGAGTAACTTCTGTGAAAAGCGGCTAATTTTTCGGCTTGTGCGTTTAAAAATTTAGGTGTAATAATTAAATAATCAATTTTCTGCCATTGCCCTTGCGCATTGTTAAAAATGGTTCCTTTTAGATTTTGGTTATCCACTTTTGATTTTGAATCTTTTGATGGTGAATAATAATCGGAATTATCAATAGCAATATATTTTCGAACTTCTCCTAAATAGGATTTGAAAGAAAACGTGCTTAATGTTGTATTTTCTGTTTTGGTAACATTAAATCTGTCGGTGACATCCCAAACTTGAGATATTGACGAAGCATTAGAAAGTTGGTATTCCCCAACGCCAGGTAATCCATTTGCTTGGTCAAATTGAAATTGAAATTGTTTACCAAATGCCTGAAGATTTCTTTTAGCTTTGATGTTGATGTAATCTAAATAGCCTCTTGAACTTGGAACGCCACCATTGTCAAAAGTTACTTTGATTGTTACATCTTCGGCAGATATAGTAGCCGTTGAAGAGAAATTACTTTCTTCAACTACAGCATCACTTCCACTTCCTGGGTCGAGAGCGATATTTCCGACCAATTGTGAGTTGGCTTCTATTTTAAAATTATTGTTAGTAGAAGTTACTGAAGCAACATGCGTTTTTATTTCAATAGGCGTTGAACTTACAATGTTTGGAAATTTAAATTTAAATTCTTGTTCGTTGTCTACACTAAAACTTTCACCAAACCAAACTCTTCCTAATTTTTCAACATTTACTTCATCAACTTCATGAAACTGATAATCGTCAAAAGTGTTTATTATTGTTGTAGCGCTCTCAGTTGGTTGAGTCATGTCAATAATTCGCTTTCCATCATCGCCTTGCGCTGTTACATAATAATAGGACTTGTCAGTATAAATATTTAAGCTGCTTTTGTAGTCATCATTCCACTTATCCATTCCTTCTGCATAAAAGAGAATAAAATCCTGATTGTCAAAAACACCATCACTTTCGCCAATAAACTGAATGGCGTTTTCGGTTAAATCTATAGGATAGTCTGCAGAATTCAGAAGTGGTAACATTCTTCCTCCATTGCCATAGATTTTTATTTTTCTTGGATCTACATTAGTGTCAAGCCCTAAACTTTGAAGAAAACTTTTGGTGATTTTGTATACGCCTGATTTTTGGACATAAAAGCGATACCAATTTCCCGAACTCAAAACCGAGTTTTCAATAGCTGTTGTAGTATTTGTTGCAGCTTGTGCTTTTGAAGCGTTTTTTTGAATGGTATAACTAAATGAAATTAATTTTTTAAAAGAGTTTCCTTCTTTTATTATTGGAGTAAGTATGATTTTACCATAAAATTTATCCCTTGCAGTATAGCTTTTAAATGATGATTTAAAACTAGTAGGAATGTTTTTTTTAGCAATATCGCCAAGTTGACTTTCTAAAATGGGCTCAAAAATGAGATTAGTTATTTGTACAGCATCTGGATTATACTTGTTTGCAAGTGGTATTGTCAAAGAATAGGATACGGTTTTGGAAAAAACGTCAAATTCGTAATTTTGAGCATTAAACTGCGGTACCATATAGGAAAAACGACCAAAAGACAACTCTTTTTTGTCTGTCCAATTCAATGAAACGTTTCCTTGTTCTTGAGCAATAGCTAAGAAAGTGCTCAAAAACACTAAGCAAATAGTAATAATCCTTTTCATAGTATACAGTAAACGTGTTTTTTCGAAAATTAGTATAAAAAAACAAAAAAAATTTTTTTTTTGAAACAAAATACAATAAAACAACTAATTTTGCGTTAAGTATAATATTAGCTTACAAGCAGCGAATTTAGTACTAATTAAAAAAAGTTATTGCAATTTAATTGTAAATAGTTATATTGCGCCTCGAAATTTATACCTACTATGAATATGAAAGTAAACAAAATTATAGCAGTAAAATTATTACTATCGTTAGTGATAATGGTCGGTTTTGCTAGTTGTAGTAAAAAATCCGACTCTAAAGGTGGTTCCAAAGCTACCGGCTGGAAAATCAACGACAAAAAGGGAGGTTTCCAATATGCTTCTAAATTTAAAAAGCAAGCCACAGGACCAGGTTTAGTTATGGTTGAAGGAGGAACATTTACCATGGGTAAAGTTCAGGATGACGTAATGCATGATTGGAATAATACACCAAATCAACAACACGTTATGTCTTTCTACATGGATGAAACTGAAGTAACCAATATGATGTATATGGAATACCTGAATTGGTTGAAAACAGTTTTCCCACCAGATCAAGACAATTACAAAAACATTTATGAAGGTGCTTCTCCTGATACATTAGTATGGAGAAACAGATTAGGTTATAATGAAACAATGACTGAAAACTATTTGAGACATCCAGCTTATGCAGAATATCCGGTAGTTGGAGTTAATTGGATTCAGGCAACAGAATTTGCTAAATGGAGAACGGATCGTGTCAACGAAAAAATTCTGGAAGACCAACGTTATTTGAAAAAAGACGCTAAAGTTACTGAGATGACTGCCGATAAAGTTTTCAGTACTGAGGCATATCTTGCTTCACCATCTACAGCAAAAGGTGGAGATGAAAAGTTAGTTTTGAAAAAAGGAGCCGGAAGAGGTACTGCGAAACCAAGTGCAAAAGGAACTACTCCAGGAGCTAATAATACTGCAGGAAACAGTGCTAAAAATGTTTATGCACAAAGAACTTCTGGTTTAATTTTACCAGAATACAGACTACCAACAGAAGCAGAGTGGGAATATGCTGCTGCTGCTGACGTGGGACAAAGAGAATATAATGCTTACAAAGGTCAAAAGAAATATCCTTGGTCAGGAAGTTACACTCGTTCAGGGAAAAGACAAGTTAGAGGTGATCAATTGGCTAACTTCAAACAAGGAAAAGGAGATTACGGTGGAATTGCAGGTTGGTCTGATGATGGTGCTGATATCACTAACAAAGTTAAATCATACCCACCAAACGATTTCGGATTGTATGATATGGCAGGAAACGTTGCCGAATGGGTTGCCGATGTTTACAGACCTATCGTTGATGATGAAGCAAATGATTTCAACTACTACAGAGGAAACGTTTACATGAAAGATAAAATAGGTGAAGATGGAAAAGTAGAATTGGTTACTCCTGAAACTCAAAAATTTGACACATTATCAAATGGTAAAATTGTATCAAGAAACTTCCCAGGTCAAATAGCTCAAGTGCCTGTTGATGATAAAGAAACATATTTGAGACAAAATTTTGACAAATCAAACAACATAAATTATCGTGATGGTGATAAACAATCAACAAGATATTTCAAATTTGGTGGTTCAGAAGAAGGTGATGAAAAGGGTAAATTGAGAGATGATCAAAGAATGTATGATTCTCCAAAACACAACGTGTCTACTGATAGTTTAGGTAATATGGTTAAAAAATATGACCGTTCTAACAAACGTACAACTTTAGTTAATGATGATGTTAGAGTATACAAAGGTGGTTCATGGAGAGACAGAGCTTATTGGTTAGATCCTGCACAAAGAAGATATTATCCACAAGATATCGCTACAGATTACATCGGATTTAGATGCGCTATGTCTAGAGTTGGTGCCAAAGCTGACAAAAAGAAAAGAGCCAGAAACTAGTTTTTAGTTTTATGAATAATAACAAAAAAGCCCTAATTTTAAGGGCTTTTTTATTTTAACTATTTTGCACAATGAACATTCAAACTATTCACGATTTATTCTTAAAATGTAATAAAGTTTCAATTGACACGAGAAAAATTGAACCCAAGTCTTTTTTCGTTGCCATTAAAGGTGAGCGCTTTGATGCCAATACTTTTGCCAAAGAAGCATTAGAGAAAGGAGCAAGCTATGTAATAATTGATAACGCAGACTATTATATTGATGATAGAACTATTTTGGTTAAAGATAGTTTGGAAACACTTCAAGCCTTAGCCAAGTTTCATAGACATTTTTTAAATGTTCCCATTGTTGCTCTAACAGGAAGTAACGGAAAAACAACTACCAAAGAATTAATCAATGTGGTGCTTTCGAAAAAATTCAATACAATAGCAACCGTTGGAAATTTAAACAATCACATTGGTGTTCCATTAACGCTTCTTTCTTTTACTGGCGAAACAAAAATTGGTATAGTTGAAATGGGTGCCAATCACCAAAAAGAAATTGAATTTTTATGTGAAATCGCACAGCCAGATTATGGTTATATTACCAATTTTGGCAAAGCACATCTGGAAGGTTTTGGTGGAGTAGAAGGCGTAATAAGAGGGAAAAGTGAAATGTATACTTTTCTGAAATCTAATAATAAAACGGTTTTTGTAAATCTTGATGATGAAATTCAAAATCAAAAAACAAAAGATTTTAAGAGAATTACCTTTAGCCAAAATGATAACAGTGCAGATGTTTTTATAGAAAGCGTTACCGCTAATCCATTTGTTAAAATCAAAACGGCAGGAGTTGAAATCAATTCGCATTTAATTGGACTCTACAACGCTAATAATATAAATGCTGCGATTACTATAGGAAACTATTTTGGAGTTTCTATTGATGATATAAAAAATGCCATCGAGAGTTATATTCCCGAAAATAATCGTTCTCAACTATTGACAAAAGGAACTAACGAAATCATTTTAGATGCTTACAACGCTAATCCGAGTAGCATGATAGTAGCGTTAGAGAATTTTGTTCAATTAGACAAAGCGAACAAATGCATTATCATTGGCGATATGTATGAGCTTGGTGAAGAAAGTCTGGCTGAACATAAAGCTATTGTCAATTTTTTGAATCAAAATAGTTCATTTGAATGTCACTTTGTAGGCAAATATTTTTTTGCTAATAGTATTCAAAATGAAAAGTTCCATTTTTATAATACATTCGAAGATTTTGCCAATTACTTATCATCAATGAAAATAGAAAACAAAACACTTCTAATAAAAGGCTCCAGAGGAATGGCTTTAGAGCGGACTTTGGACTATTTATAAAATTAAAACGCCACAAGAAATTAATAATTATCTATTTCAGAATAGCAAGTTGATTAATCTCGAACTTTTAATTATTAAAATTTCTATCGAATAAATGAGGATAATTGATTATAAAATGGATTAACTGTTATATATTTATTTTTTACAAAATTTTAAAATAAAATTAGGTAAATCCGAAAATAATTATGAAGTTTGACAAATCAAAACAGAAATACAATGAATTTAATGGCATGCAATATATGTAAAATGATGTGTAGCGTTACACAGAGGTTTGTTATTGCATAATTTTAAATTTTAAAATATATACAATGAAACCTCTGCAAACCGCAGAGGTTTTTTGTTTTAATAATAAAATGATTAAAAATGAATTCTCAAATAAATAAAATTATGATGTGTTGTTGTATGATGTGCTTGTGCGCACCTCCTTGCTATTATCAAAAGCGAACGACCTTATCATAGTGAAATTCTATTATAAAAGTCCTTTTGATATAAAACTCAAAAGGACTTTTTTAGTTTCAGTACGTTATAAATTAAATTAAATACAATGCAAAATCAATTTTTAGAAAGTTTGGAGAGTCAGACTGATATTGAAGAAGGCTTGAAGAATCTTTCAAAGCAAGTAAGTGGAAAAATTGTTTTTTCTACAAGTTTTGGAATTGAAGATCAGGTATTGTCACATATAATATTTCAAAATAAAATTGAAAATATTGAAGTATTCACTTTGGACACAGGTAGACTTTTTCCGCAAACGTATGCTGTTTGGGACAAAACCCTTTTGCAATACAATGCAACTATTAAAGCCTACTATCCAAGCAATGAAAAAGTAGAAAGTTATGTTAATACAAACGGAATAAATGCTTTTTATAATTCGGTTGAATTGCGAAAAGAATGTTGTTTTATCCGAAAAGTGGAACCATTAAACAGAGCTTTAAAAAATGTCTCTGTCTGGATTACCGGTTTGAGAGCTGAACAATCAGACAACCGAAGTAACTTAAAAAAAATAGAATGGGATGAAGAACGGCAACTCTACAAATACAATCCATTATTAGATTGGACAACAGAAGAAGTTGTCAATTATCTCAAACAAAATGGAGTTCCTTACAATACGCTCCACGATGAAAACTTTGTTAGTATTGGTTGTGCGCCTTGTACCAGAGCGACACAACCTGGAGAAGATTTTAGAGCAGGACGATGGTGGTGGGAAGATAAATCAAAAAAAGAATGTGGATTACATAGATAATTAAAAATAAAATGCAATGTCAAATACAAATCATTATTTAGAACAGTTAGAAAACGAAGCAATCTACATTCTTCGGGAAACCGCAGCACAATTTGAAAAACCTGCTCTATTATTTTCAGGAGGAAAGGATTCGATAGTGTTAGTTCATTTAGCATTAAAAGCGTTTAGACCAGGTAAATTTCCATTTCCATTGGTGCATATTGATACAGGCCATAATTTTCCTGAAGCTATTGCTTTTAGAGATTATTTGGTAAATCAAATAGGGGAAGAATTACTTGTAGCATCAGTTGAAGATAGCATTAAAAAGCACAATTTAAAAGAAACCACAGGACGATTCCCATCAAGAAATTCACTTCAAACGTATGCATTGTTAGAGATTATTCAAGAAAATGAATTTGATGCCTGCATTGGCGGCGCTCGTAGAGATGAAGAAAAAGCGAGAGCAAAAGAACGAATATTTTCGGTTAGAGATGATTTTGGACAATGGAATCCAAAGTTACAACGACCTGAATTATGGGATATTTTGAACGGAAAGGTACAAAAAGGAAACAATGTTCGTGTTTTTCCAATAAGCAATTGGACTGAATTAGATGTTTGGAATTACATTCAAAAAAACAATATCGAGCTACCCAACTTGTATTTCGCACATGAAAGAGAATGCATAGTGCATAATGATAAATTAGTGGCAACGTCAAAGTTTATTCAACCTATAGAAGGAGACATTATTGTCGTAGAAAAAGTACGCTACCGAACAGTTGGAGATATGACTTGCACTGCTGCTGTTTTATCAAATGCGACTACCATTCAGGATATTATAGATGACATTATAATTACAAAAATTAGCGAAAGAGGACAAACTCGTTTAGACGATCAACTTTCGGAAGCGGCAATGGAAGACAGAAAGAAACAAGGCTATTTTTAAAAACAAAACAATGAACACATTAAGATTTATAACCGCAGGAAATGTTGATGATGGCAAAAGCACTCTGATTGGCCGATTACTATACGATTCTGATAGTATTCACACCGACCAGTTGGGTATTTTACAAAAACAGACCAAATTAAAAAATGTTGATATTGATTTATCATTGATTACCGATGGTCTTCGTGCCGAAAGAGAACAAGGAATTACTATAGATGTAGCCTATAAATATTTTGCTACCAAAAAAAGAAAATTCATTATTGCAGATGCGCCCGGACACGAGCAATATACTCGTAATATGATTACTGGAGCTTCCAATTCGGATGTTATTATTGTTTTGATAGATGCTCGAAAAGGGATTACAGAACAAACTAAACGTCACGCCAGTATTGGTTCGTTAATGGGAATTAAAAAGATTATTGTAGCAGTAAATAAAATTGATTTAGTGAATTATTCTCAATCAATATTTGAGCAAATTAAAACCGACTTTGAAAAATTGAAATCGGAATTAAACTATAACGAAATCCATTATATTCCTTTGAGTGCGTTGGCTGGAGATAATGTAGTAACGGTTTCAGAAAATATAAACTGGTACGATGGCGAACCATTATTAGCTATTTTGGAAAAAATAAATCCAGATACTACTCAAAATTTAGACTCACGTTTTCAGGTGCAGTTAGTTATTCGTCCAAGAGATGAAGAAAATCACGATTATCGAGGTTATGCTGGTTTGGTATTAAGCGGGATATATAAAACTGGAGACACAGTAACGATACTTCCAGCTCATTTGGAAACTAAAATTGTCAAAATTGAAAAAAATCTGGAAGAAGTAACTGTTGCCGCAGCTGGTGATAACGTAGTACTTCATTTTGAAAACAATATTGACATTAGTCGTGGAGACACCGTTGTTTTATCAAATAAACTACCAACGGAATCAAATCAAATTAAAACTTGGATTTCTTGGTTAGACACTACGCCACTCCATTTAAATAAGACGTATTTGTTGCAACATCGCTTTAGAAATGTTAGAGTAAAAGTGCAAAATATAGATCAAAAATGGAATGTTAACGATTGGAAATTCACCCAATCAGATGAAATTAAGTTAAATGACATTGCTCAAATAACCATTAAAACAAGTCAGTCTTTATTTTTTGATTCTTTTGATGAAAACCCAAAAACGGGCAATGCGATTTTAATTGACGAAACTACTTTTAATACTGTTGGATCCTTAATGTTTTTATAATATGTCATATACAATCTACATAAAAAATCAAGAACGGGCTAAAAGTCCAATTGATAAGAAACAAGTCGAAAATTGGGTTGATGAACTAGTCAATTGGTTATTCGATATTAATCAGGAATATAATAATTATAGGTTTTTTCAAAATAAAGAAAAACTGATTCATATACAATTACAAGACATCTTGGCAAAAGTAGTTGACGATACCGATGAAATTTTAGTGTATTCTAATTATTTTTTTGATCAAATTGAACATTTGCATTATGTTCTCAATAACGATTTAGAAACAATTGTCAATTTTGACCCAGCTGCAAAATCAAAAGAAGAAGTACTCATTGCTTATCCTGGTTTTTTTGCAATAACAGCTTATAGGATTGCAAATATTTTTTGGAAATTAGGTATACCAATTATTCCAAGAATCATTTCAGAATATGTACATAGCCGTACAGGAATAGACATACATCCGGGTGCTGAAATAGGTGAAAATTTCTTCATCGACCATGGAACAGGAATAGTAATAGGCGAAACGACTAAAATTGGCAATAATGTAAAGATTTATCAAGGCGTAACCTTGGGTGCATTATCGGTTTCAAAAGAAAACGTTTCTGTAAAACGTCACCCAACCCTTGAAGACAATGTAACCATTTATGCTAATGCTACTATTCTTGGCGGAAATACCATAATTGGAGCAAATTCAATAATTGGAGGGAATGTGTGGATAACACAATCGATACCTCAAAATTCATTGGTATATCATAAAAGTGAAATCGAAATAAAAAAGAAAAGTGATTTCCCAGAACCTTTAAATTACGTTATATAGATAAAGCGTGTGGTCAATGACCAAAAAAATTAGGAAGTGAAACTTAAAAATAAAAGAAAATGACTAGAGCCCGGAAGGCGACAGCATCGAACACCTTAACAAAATAAAATCAAGTGAGATGAAAGCAAACAACATTCTAGAAACCATTGGAAATACACCAATTGTAAAAATCAACAAACTATTTGGCTCAAATAAAAATGTTTGGATAAAATTAGAAAAAAACAATCCCGGAAACAGTATTAAAGATAGAATTGCTTTGGCAATGATTGAAGACGCTGAAGCAAAAGGATTGCTTAAACCAGATAGCGTAATAATTGAACCTACTTCAGGAAACACAGGTATCGGATTAGCACTTGTTGCTGCAGTAAAAGGGTATAAAGTTATATTGGTAATGCCTGAATCAATGAGTGTAGAACGTCGAAAATTAATGGAAATCTACGGAGCAACATTTGATTTAACTCCTCGTGAGAAAGGAATGAAAGGCGCTATTGAAAGAGCAGCCGAATTGGTAAGCCAAACGCCTAATGCTTGGTCTCCACAACAATTTAATAACCCAGCCAATATAGCGATTCACGAGAAAACAACAGCTCTGGAAATTTTAGCCGATTTCCCAAACGGATTAGATTATATAATTACTGGAGTAGGAACAGGTGGCCATATTTCGGGCGTAGCAAAAGTTATTAAAGCAAAATATCCTGATGTAAAAATAATTGCTGTTGAACCCGAATTATCCCATGTATTAAGTGGAGGTGCTCCTGCACCACATCCCATTCAAGGTATCGGAGCTGGTTTTATTCCTGAAAATTATAAAGCTAATTTAATTGACGAAGTAATTCAAGTTAGCAAAGATGACGCGTTTGAGTTTACCCGAAATATTGCTAAACAAGAAGGAATTTTAGTCGGAATATCAACCGGAGCTTCATTGGCTGCTGTCTCCAAAAAAATACAATCATTACCTGATGATGCTGTGGTCTTAACGTTCAATTACGATACGGGAGAGCGTTATCTTTCTATAGAAGGATTGTTTTAAAAAAAACGAAAATGAAAAATAGTTTAGGAAAAGTAATTCTGGCTGGTGCCGGTCCAGGTGATCCTGATTTAATTAGCGTCAAGGCATTAAAATACTTGCAAGCGGCGGATGTGATATTAACAGACCGTCTGGTTTCTCCAATTTTAATTGAAGAAAATGCAAGAAAAAATGCTGTTGTGATTTATGTAGGGAAACAATGTTCAAAAGGAATTCATACTCCGCAAGAAGACATTAACGAACTTATGGTGGAATTCGCACTTCAAAATAAATTGGTTTTGCGACTTAAAGGTGGTGACGCTTCTTTGTTTTCTAACATTTTAGATGAATTAGAAGTATTGGTAGCCAACAACATTCGCTATGAAATCATTCCCGGAATTTCCGCTGCATTTGGTGCTGCTGCTTACACAGGAATACCATTAACGGCAAGAGAATTTTCTCGCGGTGTTCGGTTTTTAACATTGTATGATTTAAAAAATGTTGCTCAAAATCAGTGGACAGATTGGGCAGCAACAGAAGATACTTTGGTATTCTATATGTCAGGTCAAAAACTTTCAACTTTAACTAGCTATTTATTAGACAATAATATTAATCATAATAAAGGTTTGGCGGTAATACAACAAGCAACTACTCCAAATCAAAAAACACAAATTTTTAGTTTTAAGGAACTTTCAAAAAATAATTTACCAGAATTTGAATTTGTACCAACACTAATTATCATTGGCAATGTTGTAAATCTTCATAAACAATATGCTTGGTTTATAGAAAGTAATGCTAAAGATTCTTATTTCGATAACCATAAAACCAACTATCAAAATGCTGTCTGAAACTAAACTAGCGTTGTTACACCAAATTATCCAAGATGCAACAACTGAGGAAATCATATGGACTAAAGGCTATTTGGCTGGTTGTTTAGATAAAAATGCAAACGATTTATCCAATTCAAATCAATCATTACTGTCAAATGTATCTGTCAAACCGTTAATTATATATGGAACAGAAACCGGAAATTCCAAAAAAATAGCCATTCAATTATTGTCGAATTTTAAGAAGAATAAAATTCAGGCAAAAGCCTTAGATGTATTTCAATTTGATGTTGCCAAATTAGAAAAAGAAACTTTGATTTTGTTTATAATAAGTACACAAGGCGAAGGTGAATTTCCACAAAACGCGGTTGCTTTTTATGACTATTTGAAATCAACCAAAATCAATTTAAACAATCTTTCGTTTGCCGTTCTAGGATTAGGCGATACATCCTATCCGCTATTTTGTAATGCTGGAGTTTTGTTGGATGAAGTTTTAATTGAAAAAGGAGCCAAACGATTACTGCCTTTAGCGAAAGCCGATTTAGATTATGCAGATACTGTTATTGCATGGGAAAATGATTTGAAAAGTGTATTTCAAAATCAAGATCCTATAAAAACAGAAATCAAGACTGTCGTGCCAAAGTCGAATCACAAAAAAAATTACAGTGGGCAAATCAGTCACAAAATAGTTCTAAATGATAGAGAATCTAATAAAGAAACGTATCATATTGAAATAACGTCAAATGATGAAATAGTTTATGAGCCGGGAGATGCTTTAGGGATTTTTCCAAAAAATAATGAAGCAGAACTAAAAGCCATCGCTGTTTATTTTGATGAAGATAATTATTCGGTTTTAACAGATAAAAATATAAAAGGCTTATCTAAAAAATCGCTAGAAGCTTTATCCAAAGTTTTGGACATTGTTGTAGAAGAAAATAAAGCAGATTTGTTAGATGTCATTAACAAATACCAACCTAAAAAAGTGAAATTGGAGGAAATAGTTGCTTTACTTCATCCCATTGCACCTAGATTATATTCTATTTCTTCTTCCTCAGAAGCGCATGATGGGCAAGTTCATTTAACGGTCAATTTGAATAAATTTAAAGTAGGAGCTGTAATAAAATCAGGATTGGCATCTCACTATTTAGCTGATTTTCCTTTACATACAGAATTGGAATTTTACATCCACAAAAACAATAATTTCCGATTGCCTTCTGATGAAACTGATATTATTATGATTGGACCAGGAACCGGAATTGCACCATTCAGAAGTTTTATTTCTCAAAGAGATGTTACTGGCGCTGAAGGAAAAAATTGGTTGTTTTTTGGAGAACAACATTTTGTTTCCGATTTCTATTATCAAACCGAAATTCAGGAATGGATTGGAACCGGAATTTTAACAAAATTAGATACAGCCTTTTCGCGTGATCAAAAAGAGAAAATATATGTACAAGATAGAATCCGGCAAAAAGCTACTGAATTTAATAATTGGTTAGAAAATGGGGCTAGTCTCTATCTCTGCGGACAAAAAGCCCCAATGAGTATTGATGTAGAAGCCGCAATTGTAGAAGTTATTGCTGCCGAAAGAAACATCTCTAAAGATGCCGCAAAACAGGTTTTAGAAGATTTAGAAGCAGCAGGAAAATATCAAAAAGACGTATATTAAATTATAGAAAAAATGAGCGAAAAATTATCTGCTAATGAAGCAATGAAGACCCAAAGTGATGGTCTTAGGGGAACATTAAAAGAAAGTATAGATTTAGATAATCATACCGGAAGTGTTCGGCCAGATGATGAGTTTTTAGTCAAATTTCATGGCATGTATGTGCAAGACGACCGTGATCGCAGAGCTGAAAGAGCAGCAAAAAAATTGGATAATTTATATTCCTTTATGATTCGTTTGCGAATTCCAGGTGGTGTCATTTCTGCAGAACAATGGATTGCCACTCACGAAATTTCAGAACAATTCGGGACAGGAACTTTAAAAATAACAACACGACAAACGGTCCAATTGCATGGGTTGTTAAAACATCAAATACGCCCAACTATTCAGGCGTTTAATACGGTCAAATTAGATTCAATTGCGGCTTGTGGTGATGTAAATAGAAATGTAATTGCGAGTTCACATCCACAAATTTCACCACTCCATAAGAAAATACATGATTATGCTGATAAGATTTCAACCTTATTACTTCCAAAAACACAATCCTATTATGAAGTTTTTATTGATGGAGAAAAAATATACGAGCGTTCTTCTGAAGCCGATCCATTATATGAAGACCGATACCTGCCGCGGAAATTTAAAATTGCTATTGCCATTCCGCCTAGTAATGATGTAGATGTATTTACTAACGATATCGGATTGATAGCCATTATTGAAAACAACCAATTAAAAGGATTTAATATTGCTATCGGCGGAGGTTTAGCAAGAACTCACGGAAACCCGAACACCTATTCTCGTTTAGGAAGTATAATCGGATTTACCGATACCGAAGAAAAAACATTAAAAGCAGTTTATGAAATTTTAACCGTGCAGCGCGATTTTGGTAATCGTGTCGACAGAAAATTATCACGTCTTAAATATACCGTTGATAAATTAACTGTAGAAGGTTACAAAAAAGAACTGGAAAGTCGCATCGGATTTGAATTAGAAGCTGCTAAACCTTTTAGTTTTAGTGAAAGAAGTGACCGTTTTGGTTGGGAGAAAAACCATCAAGGCAATTGGTTTTACACCTTATTTGTAGAACATGGAGTCGTAAAACCATATCAAAAACAATTCTTAATAGAAGTAGCAGAACTAAAAATATCAAACTTCATTTTCACAGGAAATCAAAATTTAATACTGGGAGAAATTGCCGATTCAGATAAACCAAAAGTAGAAGAGTTATTAAAAAGACATGATGTTGAAAAGCAAGTAAGCGCTTTGAGAAAAAACTCTATGGCATGTGTAGCATTGCCTACTTGTCCATTGGCATTAGCTGAAGGACAAAGGTATTTGCCCGAATTAGTAACCAAAATTGAACCTATTCTACAAAAATACAAGCTCACGAATGATGAAATATCAATCAGAATGACCGGTTGTCCCAATGGTTGTGGTCGTCCTTATGTGTCGGAATTAGGTTTTGTTGGAACGGGTCCGGAACAATACAATTTTATGTTAGGTGGTGACAGATATGGGGAACGTTTGAATAAATTATACAAAGAAAAACTAACCGAAACTCAGATTTTAGAAGAAGTAGATTTTTTATTTAGTCAGTATGTTAATGATAAAAACAAGAATGAAACTTTTGGAGATTTTGCTTTTAGAAAATATGTAAATTAAATGAATAGAATCTATATAATTTTCCTTTTACTTGTCTCAATTACTGTTTTTTCGCAAAGTGAAAAAGAAGTTAAAAACCAGCAAATAGTATGGTATACTTATAATGTAAATTGGAAATTAAATAACAATTGGCAATTGGTAACAGATGTTAGCGAGAGGCAGTTTATTAATCCTACTGCACAACATTTATGGTCAGTAAGAGCAAATTTTAAAAGAGTTATTACGGCTAACTGGGATTTCGGATTTGGGGGAAGTTTATTTATAAGAAAATTAAATGATCCCTATAAAACTAATCCATTAATTGTTCCCGAATTAAGGCCTCACATAGAATTTAATAATACGCAAAAATTAGGATTTGGAACCTTAAATAGTCGGTATAGAATCGAAGCGCGATTGTATCAAAACACAAAAGATGGAGAACTTTCGGATGGGTATTATTTTAACAATTTCAGATTGCGATATCTTTTAGGATGGACTTTTCCAATAATTAAAAATAAGAATACATCAAACGAACTGGTATTTGTAAAAATTCAAGATGAAATTATGGTCAATGCAGGTAGTAAAATTGTTCGAAATACCTTTGATCAAAACAGGATTTACCTTGCGTTAAACTATAAAGTTTCAAATAAATTTTCAATAGAAACGGGTTATTTAAATTCTTTTCAACAACAACCAATTGGTGATGAATTTTTAAATAGAAACATTTTAAGACTAACAATATTTCAAAAAATAGAGTAAAAAAATGGAGAGCACCAATACCTTATTTCCAGTTTTCTTAAAAACAGAAACGGCACACTTTCTAATCGTTGGAGGTGGTAATGTTGGTTTAGAAAAAACGGAAACATTGCTTAAGCAAAATCCGCAAGTTAGCATTACAATTGTCGCAACCTATTTTCATGTCAATTTAAAAGAGATTATTCAACAAAATAGTAATGTGACAGCAATTGAAAGAGCTTTTGATGAAGCTGATTTAATTGGTAAAGATTATGTCATTATTACCACTGATAAACCCGAGGTGAATTTAGAAGTCAGAGAACTGGCTCGTTATAAAGGAATCAAAGTAAATGCCGCTGACCAACCAGCATTGTGCGACTTTTATTTAGGTTCTATTGTTAATAAAGGAAGTTTGAAAATTGCGATTTCTACAAATGGAAAATCTCCTGTTTTAGCCAAGCGTATGCGAGAATATTTTACCGAAGTAATTCCAGATACTATAGAAAACAATTTAGAATCATTAAATCAACTAAGGTCGAATCATAAAGGTAATTTTCAGGAAAAACTAGCCGATTTGAATAAAATAACAAGCGTAATCAATGGAAGTAAAACCAAAAAAACAGAAAGAAACGTAAAAAAGCTAGTATTGGATATCACGATACTCTTCATGGTTTTCTTTATCGGTTTTGGATTGTCAAAATTTATTTCATACGATGATATCTTAATACACGCCAAGAATATTCCAAACGCTTTTTACGGGATGTTATTAGTTGGTTTCTTTGCACAACTAGTTGATGGTGCAGTTGGCTTGGGTTACGGAGTTACTTGTGCTACGAGTATGATGTTATTAGGAATTAATCTTCCGGCAATAAGCGGTAGCATTCACACGGCAGAAATGTTCTCAAGCGGCATTAGTGGCTATTCTCATTATAAATTTGGAAACGTAAATAAGAAATTATTTTATTGGCTAGCCATTCCGGGAGTTTTGGGTGCGATTTCTGGGGCCTCGTTATTAATTTATTTAGGAAACAAATATCAAACTATTACCTATGCTTTATTATCTATTTATACAATGAGTATTGGTATTCGATTGATAATTATTGCTTACAGAAAAGTAAACAAAAAACAAAAGGTAAATCATACTGGAAGTTTGGGTTTTGCCGGAGGTTTTTTTGACGCTTTTGCTGGCGGTGGTTGGGGACCAATAGTAACTTCGACATTATTGGCGAAAGGTAGAAAATCGAGTTATGTGGTAGGTACAGTTAGTTTAGCCGAATTTTTTGTAACATTAGCTGCTGCAATTACTTTTTTTAGTTCACTTGGTATAAGTCATTGGTATATAATTCTCGGTTTGATTCTCGGAGGAAGTATTGCTGCTCCATTTGCCGCAAAATTAGCTGGTAAATTGCCACAAAAGAAAGCGTTACTTTGTGTAGCTTTTTTGGTTATTGTTTTCAGTTTAAGAATTTTGGTTAAAATAATATAATATGAAAATTAAATTAAAGCGCTTAAATGAAGATTTTCATTTTCAAGCAATAAATGAACGCGGTCATCAAATAGAAATTGATAGCCGGAAAGAATTTGGAGGTAGCGATTTGGCGCCAAGTCCAATGGAATTGTTACTAATGGCTGTGGCTGGTTGTTCGGCAATTGATATAATTTCTATTTTGAAAAAACAAAAGCAGCAAATCGAATTTTTTCAAACAGAAGTTGATGGTACCAGAGTAAAAGTAGGAGACGCAACTCCTTTCAAAGAAATCAATCTTACCATTTTTTTAGAAGGAAAAATTGAACCAAGCAAAGCACTAAAGGCGGCCCAACTATCCTTTGAAAAATACTGTTCGGTTGCCAAAACACTTGAACCAACTGCAAACATTACATATAAAGTTATTTTAAACAACATCGAACTATGAAATTTGACGAACATTTCGAAACCAAAGCCATAAGAACGCAAATCGAAAGAACACAATATCTTGAGCATTCCGTTCCTTTATACCTTACTTCAAGTTTTATTTTTGAAGATGCTGAAGATATGCGAGCCTCTTTTGCTGAGGAAAAAGACAGAAATATTTACAGCCGATTTAGCAATCCGAACACTTCAGAATTTGTAGAAAAAATATGCGTTATGGAAGGTGCTGAAGATGGCTTTGCCTTTGCAACCGGAATGGCTGCAGTTTATTCAACATTTGCGGCTTTACTAAATGCTGACGACCATATCCTTTCTGCAAGTAGTGTTTTTGGTTCTACGCACACGTTGTTTACTAAATATTTTCCAAAATGGAATATAACGACTTCCTATTTTGATATCAATAAACCTGAAACAATTGAAAATTATATTCAGCCAAATACAAAAATCATTTATGCCGAATCGCCAACAAATCCTGCAGTTGATATTATTGATTTGGAAGTCTTAAGTGCCATTGCCAAAAAGCACAATCTTATTTTGATAATTGACAATTGTTTTGCAACACCTTATCTTCAAAACCCAATACAATTTGGAGCCGATTTAGTGATACATTCTGCCACAAAATTAATAGACGGACAAGGAAGAGTTATGGGTGGTGTTGTAGTTGGAAAACAAGAATTAATTAGAGAAATTTACTTATTCTCAAGAAATACAGGTCCGGCATTATCGCCTTTCAATGCCTGGGTACTTTCAAAAAGTTTAGAAACGCTTGCTGTTCGACTTGATAAACATTGTGAAAACGCACTAAAAGTTGCTGAATTTTTAGAATCAAATACCAATGTAAAGTTGGTTAAATATCCTTTTCTAAAATCGCATCCCCAATATGAAATTGCAAAAAAGCAAATGAGGTTAGGCGGAAATATTGTTGCTTTTGAAGTAAAAGGCGGAATTGAAGCCGGAAGGTCTTTCTTAAATAAAATAAAATTATGTTCACTTTCAGCTAATCTCGGAGATACGAGAACTATTGTTACTCATCCTGCTTCAACAACACATAGCAAACTAACAGTAGAAGAACGATTGGCGGTTAGTATTACTGATGGATTGGTAAGAGTATCGGTTGGTTTAGAAACGGTTTCCAATATTATTGCCGATTTACAACAAGCTTTAGAAAAATCATAAAAAAAGGCACAGTCTTGTCAAAACATTTTAATGCCTTTGGTAATTTTCTGTATTTATTTTCAAATGCTTAAGCTTCTTTTCTTTGAAAAAAACTTCATTTTTAGGACGTTTAAAAATTATGTAAGTTTTCGATTATTCCCTATATTTGCTCAATTCACATGCTAAATCTACTGCATTAATTATAAAACATGAAATATCTTGCTGACATTACCAAGTATTTCCATCTCTTACTATTATTGGTACTCTTCTGCAATAATATCAATGCGCAAGCTATTTTAAATAAATACTATTTATCAGACGATGTCGAAAAATTAATCAATTCTAATCCAGATCAGGCACTTAAAATTGCACAATATTTGTTGGGAAAAACCAACACTTCAAATACAGATAAAGCACAAATTAATTTTTTAATTTCTCAGGCATACACAGCAAAAGGAGATTATAGTAGTGCTTTAAATTTTTTGTATGAAGAGAAAAATTATAAAATCTATTTATCCGAAGAGCAAATTATAAATATAGAGGTGGCAAAAATTGCGCTCTTAAGGGATTTAAGCCTTGACAAACAGTCAAAGAAAATATTGGAACAACTTGAGGGAAGTTTCAAAGCGATTTCGGATAACAAGTTGAAATCCTATTTGCAAGTATTGATTGCCATTGAAAAAAGTAGATTTTTTCTGAAAGGAAAAAATGGGTATGAAGGAATACAACTACTTGAAAAACAAAATTCCTCAGTAAATAAAATTGCCAAAGATTTCAGAGATATAGTGCAAAATTATAGGATCGCCTTAGGACAATTGTATTTAGAACAGCATGATTTAAATCAAGCAAAAAGGCAATTTGAACTTACACTCAACAAACTTAATAAACAAAATGAAGAAAATGTTTATGCGAAGATTACTGTGTTGCATGGTTTAGCCAGTATTTGTTTTCTAAATAAAGATTACAGACAAGCATTATCATTATCAAATGAAGCGATGAGTTATGCCGAGCAACTGGGTAATATTTCATCGCAAATAAAATTATTTCAATTGCAGAGCGAGAGTTACTTGGCTATAAATGATGTGGCAAATTATAAACGGATTAATTCTAATTTTTTTGAGCTACAAAGCGAAGCAGAAGGAAAAGAACAAGAAGCTATAAATACAAGTTACAACCTTATTTCAGAAGAATATGCAAATGATTACACCATTGATAAAGTCAGATATATCAATATACTATATGTAGTTTCCGGGGTATTTTTACTTGTTCTATTGATAATTATTTTTTTCTGGCAAAAGATAATAGCGCGCAAAAGGAGGTTAGTTGAAGTTATAAATTATATAGAAATTACCAGAAGTAATCTCAAAAATAGTTTTAGTATCTCAGACAAAAAGAACGAACCCAAAAAAAACAGCATATTAAAAGAGACAGAAGAACAGATATTAAGTAAATTAAAACGATTTGAAAACTCAAAGCGGTTTATCAATAAAGATATTTCTTTAGCCGTTTTAGCGGGTCAATTGGATTCAAACACAAAATACCTTTCGGAAATTATAAATACACATTACAACGTAAATTTTAATACTTACATAAATAAATTACGGGTCAATTATATCATCGAAAAGTTAAAAACTGACCCTAATTACATTAATTATAAAATTAGTTATTTGGCTGAAAATTGTGGCTTTTCATCTCACAGCAGTTTCGCCACTGTTTTTAAAACTATTACGGGCATATCGCCTGTAAAATTTATTGAGCTGTTGAATCAAGAGAAAGAAAATAATCTTTTAGAATTATGAGTAGCAACAAAAACAAATATTGTTTGTTTGTAGTAGTTATTGGCTTCTTAACAACCAATTCAGCTTACGCTCAAAACTATAAAAAGCTTGATAGTATTCTTAAGACTGCCAATAATGAAATCTACAGTAACCCAGATAACGTAATCAAAATTGGAGAAAAAGTTGTAAAGCAAGCTGAAAATAATGTTGACTATAAAATAAAAGGGTATAAACTGATTTCAGATGGCTACTCAGCTAAGAGAAATTATGAAAAATCATTGGAATATTTAATAAAATCTTCCCAACTATTAAATCTCTCGAAGGATAAGTTACTTAAGATTAATATTATTAATAAAACCGGAATCCAATACCATCAGTTAAAGGTTTATGACAAAGCGATTCAATATTTAGATCAGGCTGAAGAACTAATTGCAGAATATCCATACAAGGATTCTGTTCACACAGAATTAGGTAAAAATTATCTTGTACGAGGTTTCATTTATAAAGAAAAACTTAGCTGTGCTATAGCTATAACCTATTTAGACAGAGGTATTGTTGAGCTAATGAAAGTAAAAGATGTCGCCAATTCTTCATCTAAGATTAGCATTGCTGTCTACAACAAAGGGAATTGTTATTTGTTGATGAAGAATAATAAATTGGCTCTTGAGAATTTTAAAAAAGCAGCTACAATTGCTAGAGAAATAAATGCTAAAAGTCTCGAAGCTTTTGCCTTAAAAGGTTCTGCAAAAGTCTTATTTCTTGAAGGAAATTATAAGGAAGCTTTAGAGGCGTTAAATAAAGCTTTATCTCTTTCTGTAGGAGTAAATGATTTGATTTTAAACCAAGAGATTTATAGAGGATTAGCTGAGAATTACTTGGCGCTGAGTCAATGGAGTCAATTTGAAATTTATCAATTAAAATTTTTAGAAACACAGAAGCTAATTAAAGACACTGAACGTACATCAGTAAGCGAATCTCTTGGCGTAAAAGAAGCTGAACTTAAAGCAAAAAAAATAGAATTGTCTAATAAATTTTATTATTTATTACTGATTTTAATCTTAATTTTAATCTTAATTGTTTTGTTTTTCTATGTGCTTGTCAAAAGAAAAACAAATGAAATTAAAATAATAAAAGACAAGATTTACCTTTTGCAAAACCAAAAAGTTAAAGAGTTATAAGCTACTCTTTTTTTTAAATTCGTTACAAATTTCGCATTTAGACTTTATAAATGCAGTAAATTGAAAAGTAAAACCATTCCTCTTCGTTGGTTGTTTTTGTAAATTAGTTTTATAAAATAATAATTAGCAATAATTAAGTAATTTGAAACTGAAAATCAACAAGTTAAAAATTTGATTTATATTTAATTTTTAATAAAATCAATCAACACTACCAACTAAATAAATAATAAAATGCAGAAAAATTATCTCTCTTTTAAAACTACATTGTCCAAAACTAAGAATGGTATTTTTCAAAAAAAAACTGATTATTATTGGGCTTGCACCAAAATAATCCTTCCCCATTTTTATCTTCTTTTACTTCTATTCGTTAGCAATTTAGGTTACAGTCAACTTGCTTTAGAATCATTTGACTCTGGTATACCGGGGACATGGGCTGTAAACAGTAATTTGGCAACAGCACCGGCAAACAACTGGATAGCAACCCCAAATGGTGGTTATTTAGGAAGTGGAGGAGCTCTTGTAAATCCGTCACTAAATAACACTCAGGGAATTACAGCTGAGTATTATTTGATTAGTCCTCAATTCCTTACGCCATCCAATGGAGAGATTCGTTTTTTTACCAAACAAGGAAGTTTTTTAAATAGAGGAGCTACCTATCAAATTAGAATTTCAACAGCCAATCAACCTGATATTAGTAGTTTTAATGTTGTTTTGCAATCTTGGACAGAAGCGCAACTCAATGCCTCTGCCACTGTTTATGAAGAAAAAGTAGTTCCAATACCATCTATACCTGCAGGAATCCCTGTATATATTGCCTTTGTAGCAGTTACCAATCAAACAGGAACTGCTGCAACTATAGGAGATACTTGGTTTGTAGATAGAGCAAGAGTTATCTCAAGTTGTTCTCCAGTTACTGGAATTACCTCAGTATCATCAACGAATAGTGTTGTCATAAACTGGGCACACCCAACAGCTACAAATTTTGGAATCGAAGTAGTTGCTGCCGGTGCAGGACATGGACCAACGGGAACACCAGTTACCGGAACCACATATACAGCAAACGGATTGACTCCAAATACGACCTACGATGTTTATATTATAACAAATTGTGACGGAACTACATCAAGTACATGGGCCGGACCGTTTTCTATAACCACAACATTGGTCGGAATGACATGTGCAAACCCTATTGTAATTCCCACTACGGTTCCCATAACACCTTTTGTTTATTCTAATAATTTAAGTGTCTTTAATGATACTATGACCTACACAGAATACTCAAGTTTGGGAAACAGCTGTTTGCCTCCCGGAACAACCCAAAATTATTTAAGTGGCGATCACGCTTTCTTCAACTATACACCAACAACTGATGGATTGATTAATATCACACAGGCAATTAATGTTAGTGGAGGTGCCGGAAATTGTTACAACTCTTTAACTGGGGTATTTATTTATGACAGTTGTGCGGGTGTAGGAACATCAGCCGCATGTTTGGGAGCAACAACAACAGATTCGGATACACCAAGTACCATTTTTAATGTTTTTGTTCAGGCAGGTCATAGTTATACAATTGTAGTTTCATCACCTTTTCAACATGATACTCCGGGAGCGGGAATCTGTTTTACTTTAACGGTCAGCGGTTCAAGTTGCCCGGCACCATCCGGAATTACGTATCAGCATCTAACACAAAACGGTGCTGAATTTTCATGGAATAACATTGGCAATTTTGTTAGCGAATGGCAATATGTAGCTGTACCAGCAAATTTAGGAGCACCAACTGGTTCGGAAACACTTACAACAACACTTACAAATCTTAATAATTTAGTAACTGGACTTTTACCAAACACAGCCTACAATTTTTATGTGCGCTCTGTTTGTAGCAGTACACCTGGAGAATGGTCAGCCCCTTTGGCTTTTACAACTCAATGTACAGTTTTTACATTGCCTTATTATACCGGATTTACTCATGGAGGAGAATGTTGGACAGCTTTGAATTTAAATAATGATGCTTCAAGTTTTAATTTTGGACCAAATTGGGAATCAGAACCTTGTGCCAGATTACGTACAGGAGAAGCAGCTAACTTTACCAATGATATATTAGTGTCACCAAAATTGCAATTTGATGGCACTCAAAAAAGATTGCGATTCAAGTATCAGGTTTATGGGAATTGGGGTCCAGCTTCAAATCCAACACCTGGTCCAGGATCTTTTGAAATTAAACTTTCAACAACTGGGGTTGGAGAGCAAGATTTTACAACAACAGTACTTCCTCTGGCATCCTATACTACAGGTTATGATTTTATTGAAAAGATTGTTGTTCTTCCGGCAGGTATTATAGGCGATGTTAATATTGCTTGGATATTGCCAAACGGAGCTACTCAAACTGGTATTCAGTTTTATATAGATGATGTTTATGTTGAAGATTTGCCGGCCTGTTCTGAGCCAAGTTATCCTGTTGTTACAGCTGGCTCTATAACAAATACGTCGCTTGAATTATCTTGGATAAGTGGTTTCAACAATACACAATGGCAAATAGTAGCTCAACCTCAAGGCACTGGAACACCAACAACGAGCGGTATTCTTGTAAGTACAAACCCTTATACTTTGACTGGATTAATGCCGTCAACAAGATATGAAATTTATATCCGAGCTTATTGCAGTGCTACCGAACAAAGTACTTGGGCAGGACCAATTAATGTTAATACAGTTTGTGATCCGCAACCTACTCCGTATTACGAAAGTTTAGATGATGCTGATCCAAACACAAAGAAATTCTGTTGGTCCAAAAACAATCAAAATGGGGACACTACCGAATGGTTTATTAATACCAATGATGCTACTATTTCTCAGGCACCATCGTTTTTTACACCTTTCGGTGGATTTGATGATTGGTTAATCAGTGGGCCGGTTAATGCCGTTGGTAACAAAAGACTACGTTTTAACTATAGAGTGTCGATAGGTATTTTTGCTCCATCCCCAAGAGGAAATTTGGAAATCTTATTATCAACTACTCCAGATTTTAGTACTTACACTACTTTAATTCCGTCACACGATTTTACTAATACTGCCTTTCAGGAAGACTCGGTATTATTTACTGGAGCAGGAACTGTTTATGTAGCTTTCAGAGTGCCGCCAACAATGACTGATCCTTCCAATTCGGGAATAATTATGATTAATGATATAACTATTGATGATGCGCCTGCTTGCCCTGATCCATCCCATTTAGGTTTAACATCTATTACATCAACATCAGCTGACTTAAATTGGATTGTAGGTAATACAGAAACACAATGGCAGATTGTTGTTCAGCCTGCAGGTTCAGGAATTCCAGCAGGTTCGGGTACAATTGTCAATACAACACCTACATACAATGCAACAGGATTAACGCCGGATACAGCTTATGAATATTATGTCAGAGCAGTTTGTACTTCAGAAAATAGCAACTGGGTTGGTCCTTTTACTTTCAGAACAACATGTAATCCAATCTCCACCCCATTTCTTGAAACATTTGATACAACCTCTACTACAGAAACGTGTTGGAAAATTATTAACGGAAATGCTATTGCCTATGATTGGGATCTTAATGAAAGTGTCAATCCTATTTTTGGTAATCAAATGGCCTCTATATTCTCTGGGTCGAATGGTGACAATGACGATTGGTTAATTACACCAACCTTATCGGCTCATGCGGGTCAAAGATTACGTTTTTATTATAAAGTTTACGATAGTGAGTTTCATGAAGATTTAAAAATAAAACTTTCTACAAACGGAACAACTGTAAATCAATTTTCGACTCTTTTATACCAAAATAGTCTAACTACAACTACTAATGCAATTGGAACAGTAGAAGGGTCAAACACTATAACCGTAGCTTCTGCAGAAGACATTAGGGTTGGTGATGTACTCTATATGCCTGGTTTCCCATTTCCTTACCAGACAAGAGTTACCAATATAACAGGAACAGTAATTACACTTTCAAATGCTGCCACACTAACCCTAACAGGAGAGCAAAGTGTAGAACTTACCCATGAAGTGATTAATAATGAAGAGGTAAAAGAAATGGTTATTAACCTAACATCAGTTACATCAGCAACAAACATTAATATCGGGTTTTACATTCCGCGATTCCTCCCAAATCCATGGGGTTACAGAAGTCAATTCCTTTTTGTTGATAATGTAATTGTGGAAGATATTCCGTTATGTCCATCGGTAATCAATGTAACGACGAATAACATTGTCGATACTACTGCCGATATTAATTGGGAAACAACTGGTTCTGAAACTTCATGGGAAATTTCGGTTCAGCCTTTTGGAACACCAGCTCCAATTGGAGCAACATTACCAGCTTATCTTCATACTACAACGGCTCATCCTTATACGGTAACGGGATTAACACCTGCAACTCAGTATCAATATTATGTAAGAGCAATATGTAGCAGTACATCGCAAAGCGAATGGATTGGTCCATTTGAATTTACAACCCGTTGTGACTTTGCTAATGTTTGTCAATATACAATATCGGTAACAAATGGAAATACAGGACAGGTAACCAACAATGTTAGTGTCAAACAAAATGGAGTTGAAGTTCAAGCATTAGAATTTCCGGGTTTTGGTCAGCCAACAACTATTGATTATACGATATTTTTATGTAGTGGTGTCGAATTTAACTTGTATTGGAATGGACTTGGAAGCGGAGTTCAATACTCAGAAGCACAAATAACTATTAAAGACGAATCTAATACAGTGATTTGGACAAGTCCATTAGGATTAGGAACTGTAAACACTAATATTTATACTGGATTTGCAAGTTGTGGTACAATTACATGTCCGCAGCCAACCAATTTAGCTGTTAGCAATCAAGGTTTATTGACTTGGACACCTGGTGCTACAGAAACACAATGGGAAGTCTTTATACAACCACTAGGCAATGGAACATTACCACAATCAGGGCATATTGTAAATACAGCATCATATACACCAATAACAACTGATTTTGTAGATGCTACCGCTGGTACTTATGAATATTTTGTTCGTGCTATTTGTGGTACTTCAAATAACAGTTATTGGTCAGGGCCAAAAGTATTTGTTAGAAATGATGAACCAACTACTTCAGTACGTTTGCAAGTGAACACTGCGGAAGTTTGCCAATCATCTGGTATTGATGCTTCTTTTATTGGTGCTACAGCTTCTTCGGTTCCAACGTCATGTCCTGGAATTAATGGCGGAGATATTTGGTATGATTTTATTGCAACTTCCAAAATTCATTATATAGAATTAAGTGATTTTACGCCAGGAAGTTATTATGATTCTTCTTTTGAAGGGCCATGGCCAAAAATCATAATGTCATTGTATGAAGTCCAAACGGATGGTTCACTGGTAGAAAAAGGATGTAGTGAAAATAATTCGATGACAACAATGTATTCTTCGGAGTTGGTAGTAGGTTACAGCTATAAAATCAGATTGAAATTAAACAGTACTATACCTTCTGATAAAAAATTCCATATCTGTATAACTACACCAAATGATTTATGCGAAGTAAATGCTTTTAATTATAGTTTTGAGAAATTGCCTATGCAGGATGTTGGAGGTATCTCGACTATCTTGGATGCATTGGTAATTCCGGGCTGGAGAGTGAACACTGACTGGGGAACTATGTTCTTCCTCGATTCATCCAATTTAGTAGGTGGCGATCCCTATTCGGGTGGACAATATGTTCAATTAGTTCAGGATGGAGAAGAGGTTTGGAATCCGAGTGATCCAAATATTAAAGGATTATACAAAGATTTTGACACTTCCGAAATCACAAAAATGGATTATAGTTTTGCCAGCGCAACTAGAACAACTACAGGAACCACACTAAAACTTTTTGCAGGACCGCCATCCGGACCATTTACAGTGGTTGCTCAGCATACAGCTAATAGTACAACATGGCAGTTAGTTGAAGGAACTTATACGATACCAACAGGACAAACTAATACACGCTTTATTTTCCGAGTAGAAGGAAATGCTATCGGACACCTTTTAGATGCAGCTAATTTCAAAGCTAATGTTGAAATCAATATAGCTACTCCTAATACAACTTTAGACTGCGCAACGACTTCTATGAATTTTGATGCTAATGGTGTTGGTCAATGGGTTGCAGAGGCAGGAAATCCAGCCACAACAACTATTGCTAATCCAAATAGCGGAGCAACTAATGTTTCTGGATTTACTGCACCAGGAAGTTATATTTTCCATTGGAATACTCGTTATTGTCAAAAATCGATAACGATTACTAAACAAGGAACAACTGCTGTAGCAACAGTAACATCTCCAGTTGTGTATTGTATTGGTGCAACAGCAACATCTTTAACGGCAACAGCTCCATCGGGTAATAGTTTAATGTGGTATACTGGAGGAACAGGAACTACAATTGCTCCGATACCAGCAACAGCAACGGCAGGAAATACAAGCTATTATGTTAGCGTAGTTGATGGTAATGGATGCGAAGGTCCACGTACTGAAATTGCTGTAACTGTAAATGCTCTACCGACCGCAACTATTTCGGGAACAACCACAGTTTGTTTGAATGCTCCTTGTACGACAATTACTTTTACAGGAGCGAATGGAGTTGCTCCATATACTTTTATTTACACAGATAATAATGGTGTAAATCAAACTATAACATCAACAGGAAATAGTGCTACTATTTGTGTTCCTACATTAAGTGACGGAGTATTCACTTATAATTTAGTTAGTGTTTCAAGTAGTGATTTAGTGGCTTGTTCTCAGACACAAACTGGTTCAGCAATAGTGACTGTGGAAGAATTACCAACAGTTGCCATTTCCGGAACATCAACAATATGCTCAGGGCAAACCGCTACGATTTCTTTTATAGGAACTCCAGATGCATCGGTTATTTACACAGTAAATAGTGGGTCAAACCAAACGATTGTTTTAGATGGGGCTGGATTAGCTTCAATTACAACTTCACCATTAACATCAAGTACAACCTATTCTTTAGTAAGCGTAACATCCGCCGGAACTGCTTCGTGTAGTCAAATCATAACAGGCTCCGCAATTGTAACAGTAACGCCATTAGTGACTCCAAATGTTACGTTCAGTTATTTGCAAACCTGTAGAAATGCTGGTGTAAATCCACTTCCGGTATTGACAACTAATTTTGCCATTGGAGGTATATTTAGTTCATCAACAGTAACTGTGAATCCAACAACGGGTGCGGTAGATTTATCGTTAGCTTCCGTTGGATCACATCAAATTACCTATACATTACTTTCAAATACATCAACTTGTACAACTGGAGGAACATTTACGGCAACTCTTGTTATCGTTACAAACATAACTCCAGTTACAGGATTCAGTTATGCAGCAACCTATTGTGCTAATGCTGCTAATGATTTCCCTATAACTTTGACAGGATTTACCAGTGGTGGTGTATTTAATGCTGGTGCTGGTCTAATTATAAATCCAACTACGGGTGAAATTAATATAGCCCAAAGTAATGCGGGAAATTATACCATTACATATACAATTGCCACTGATGCTTCAGCGTGTAATGCTGGTGGTTCATCTAATTTTAACATTACGATTACGCCTGACTTTACTTTCGCCATTGAAGATTTTTGTCAAAATAGTAATTTGACTCTTCATTTAATAAATACCAACTTTAATGAAGAAACGGTAAGTTACACTTGGACTCAAGGCAGTAACATCGTAGGAACCAATGCAACTTTGAATGTTAACGCCTATTTAACTCAAAATCCATCTTTAAGTCTGCCATTAACTTTTGGAGTGTCAGTTAGTTTAAATGGTTGTACGACACAGCAAAACTTCACACTAGATGATAATCCTTGTTTAATAATACCGAGAGGAATTTCACCAAACAACGACCAAGTTAACGATGATTTTGATTTGACGGGTTATGGCGTCAATGAGATTTTGATTTTTAATCGATATGGAACCAAAGTATATTCATTCTCCGGCAACTATACAAATCAATGGAAAGGACAAACCGATGGAGGAAGTGAATTACCAGATGGTACTTATTTCTATAGCATTCATACTACAGACAAAGCTGTAAAAACAGGATGGGTATATATAAACAGACAATATTAATAAATTGAATAGGTATCAATTACTAAACAAAATAGCAAACCTGATGAAAAATGGAAATATAGCTCTGATACTATTTTTATTAATTACTGTAAAAGTAGCTGCGCAGCAAGACCCACATTATACCCAATACATGTATAATATGAATATAATGAATCCGGCTTATGCGGGTTCAAAAGAAAGTGTATCCGGTGGATTGCTTTACAGACAACAATGGGTTGGTTTAGATGGTGCGCCAACAACCGGAACGTTTAACATACATAGTCCAGTTGGTAAAAATGTTGGATTGGGTTTATCTGTCATTTCAGATAAAATTGGTCCTGTAGCAGAAAATAATGTTTACGCCGACTTCTCTTATACTATCAATTTGGGAAGTGAAAGTAAATTAGCATTTGGATTAAAAACAGGAGCCACTTTTCAAAAAGTGGGATTATTTAGTGAAATAGGAAATGGGTACACACAACAACCAAATGATAATGCCTTTAGTGAAAACTCGAATAATATAAAATTAAACATCGGTAGTGGTTTGTTTTATTATACCAATAAATTTTATGCAGCTTTTTCTGTTCCGAATATGATAAACAGCAAGCATCTTGATATTACTAGAAACGGACAAGAATTAAAATTCGGAAGCGAAACAGAACACTATTTTTTGACCAGTGGTTATGTATTTGATTTATCATCGAACACAAAATTCAAACCTTCGTTTATGCTAAAATCAGCATTTAGTGCACCAACTTCTTTGGATTGTTCAGCTAACTTTTTATTCTTTGAAAAATATGAAATAGGAGCAACCTACAGAAAAGATGATTCATTTGGAGCAATGGTTAATTTTGCGGTAACGCCAGCCATCCGAATTGGATACGCTTATGACCATGTAATTTCTGAAATTAAAGGAACCGCTCCATCATCTCATGAATTTATGTTGTTATTTGATTTAAATTTGTCTAAAAAAGTTTCTGTTTCACCAAGATTTTTCTAAAAAAACCAATTATGAAAAAAATATATATCACTATTAGCCTGTTACTGCTTATATCTATTGGTTATGGTCAAAATAGTGCAACGAGCAAAGCAGATAAACTTTTCGAAAGCTATCAATATGTTGCTGCCATTGAGGAATACCTTAAATTGGCCGAAAGTAAAAATGCAAATGAATATATTTATACTCAATTAGCCGAAAGCTATTACAATGTTTTTGATACTGAAAATGCTTCAAAATGGTATGCCAAAGCAGTAAAAGGGAAAGCAAATGCCGAAACCTATTATCGTTATGCTCAAATATTGAAAATTTTAGGCAATTATCAAGAAGCTAATAGACAAATGGACATGTTTGCCAAAATGATTCCTAAAGACGAACGAGCTTTAGCACATTTGGCAAACCCAAATTACATTCCGAGTCTGACTAATAATGCAAAGTTATTTGATGTTGCCGAAACCAATATCAACAGCAAAGATCAAAGTGATTTTGGACCTTTGTTAACCAATGATAATACACTTTATTTTGTGAGTACTCGAAACAATTCCAATAAAACTGACAAATGGAATGACCAACCTTATTTAGATATTTATCAGTCTGCCAGAGATGCGAATGGCGTACTATCTGAACCTTCTCCGGTTAGAGAGTTGAATACACCTTTTCATGATGGACCGTTAACTTTGAGTAGTGATGGCAATACCATGTTTTTTGCCCGAGATGGTCACAGCGAGGGACAATATGTAAAAAATAAAAAAAGCAATACTAAAATTGGTCAACAAGGACTTTACAAAGCAACCAAAGTTGATGGGAAATGGGCTCAAGTAGAAGCTTTGCCATTCAACAGTACCAGTTATTCTGTTACCAATCCGAGTTTGAGTAAAGATGGAAAAACATTATATTTTGCTTCAAATATGCCCGGAGGATTTGGTGAATCAGATATTTGGAAAGTTACTGTAGATGATACCGGTTATGGGAAACCTCAAAATTTAGGTTCCATTATTAATACAGTTGATAGAGAAAATTTTCCTTTTATAACGGATGAGAATGTATTGTATTTTGCTTCCGTTGGTCATCAAGGTTTAGGAGGTTTTGATGTCTATAAAATCAATTTGAATAATGCTGAGCAACCGCAAAATATAGGGAAACCGGTTAATACTGAAAAAGATGATTTCTCATTTAGCTTTAATAAAAAGGCTAATATTGGTTATTTTTCTTCAAATCGAAATGGTTCAGATGACATCTATTTGGCTACACCAGTTTGCAAAGCAAAAGCAGTAATCGTAGTAACTAATAGTAAAACAAGCACCGTTTTATCTAATGTTTCGGTAGCTATATCTGATGAAAAAGGAAATATTATCGAAACCAAACAAACTAATGCAGAAGGAAAAGTGAGTTATGATGTTGAATGTAATGTAGGTTATGGATTGAAAGTTTCGGCACAAAATTTTGAAAATGCCACAGCAGCTGTAAAACCATCAAAAGCAGGAGAAACTAAAGTTGAGGTTGCTTTGATTCCGACAGAAGTTATCATCACCGATTCGGAAGTGATTTTAAATTCGATTTATTTTGAATATGATAAAAGCAATATCACGGCTCAAGGGTCCGTTGAATTGGATAAGTTAGTCAAAGTAATGAATGATAATCCTTTAATGATTATTTTTGTGAAATCGCATACAGATTCAAAAGGTGGCGCAGTATATAATTTGAATTTGTCCGAAAAGAGAGCGCAATCAACAGTTCAATATCTAATTTCTAAAGGAATTTCTAAAGCCAGAATCTCAGGCAAAGGATTTGGAAGTACAGAACAAAAAATAAAATGTGGAACCAATTGTACTCAGGAGCAGGATGCACAAAACAGGCGTTCAGAGTTTTTGATTGTTAAATGATAAATTAGTTACTTAAATTAAGTAATGATTACAAGCATAGCTAATCTCGAATACTATTGAGATTAGCTATTATGCATAATAAATAAGATGATTAAATGAAGAATGTTTTAAGTTTATTTTTTCTGTTATTCTTTTTAAATGTAGTTATCGCACAACAACCTAATGATTGTGTTAATGCATTGACGATATGTGGAAATGGAGCTTTTTATTCCAATGCAAGTGGAGGAGGAAATGATGATGAAATCAATTCTTGTGGAGGATTTGAGAATAATTCACTTTGGCTCGAAATACATATCGCTCAAGGCGGAACTTTAGGTTTCAACTTGATTCCAGATGATCCAAGTGTAGTTGTAGATTATGATTTTTGGGTGTTTGGGCCTAATGCTGTTTGTGGTGCTTTAGGTAGCCCAATACGTTGTGCTACTACAAACCCTTTAGAGGCAGGAATGTCCAATAACTTTACAGGAATGAATGGATCTTCTTTGCTCACACAAACCGGTCCGGGATCAGATGGTAACGGTTATGTGAGATGGTTAACTGTATCTCCGGGTCAATCCTACTATATTGCTATTGACAGACCTTCTGGAGATGGCGGATTTCAAATACAATGGACAGGAACTGCGAATGCAGGAACAGGAGCTTTTCCAACACCTCCTACTGCAAACACAATACCAGATGTATTGACTTGTAGCAATACCCCAAACATTGGAATATTCGATCTTAATGCAGAGCGACCTTTGATAAATGCAGATACAACAAACAATACAATAACGTTTCACAATTCTATAGCCGATGCCAGTGATAATGTTAATTCATTGCCGAACATCTATGCTAATATCTCTAATCCGGAAACTGTCTATGTTAGGGTTACCGATAATATCACGGGTTGCTTTACCTTAACCAATTTTGATTTGGTGGTAAATTTAGTGCCAAATGCATCGGTAAGTATTTCTAACGCGTCCATTTGTGAAGGAGATTCTATTACAGTCACTTTTACCGGAACTCCAAATTCAACTATTAATTATACTGTCGATAGTGGTCCAATTCAATCAGCTATTTTAAATGCTGCAGGAATTTTTTCCATAACAGAATCACCAACGCTTAACAGAACTTATACTTTGACAAATGTCAGAATAGTCGATACTTCAGGAAATACAGTATGTTCCCAAGTCTTAAATCAGTCAGTTTCAGTGACGGTCAATCAGTTGCCGGTTGTTACAATCTCGGGTACTACCAGCATTTGTTCAGGAAATTCAACTGTAATAACTTTCACCGGAACACCAAATGCAGTAGTGACTTATACCGTTGATAGTGGACCAAATCAGACCATTGTTTTAAATAGCTCCGGCATTGCAACAGTAACAACACCTTTATTGACTGCCAACAGTATTTATAATTTAGTGAATGTGTTTTCTTCAGGAACTCCAGTTTGTAGTCAACTTCAAACAGGTTCTGCAACTGTTACAGTAAGTGCAATTCCAACAGCTAGTATATTCGGAACAACGACAATTTGTTCAGGAACATCTACTATTATTACTTTCAATGGAACACCAAACGCTACTGTTACTTACACTATAAATGGCGGTGCCAATCAAACCCTACTACTAAACAATTCAGGCAATGCAACTCTGAATACTACAAATTTAACTTTAAATACTGTTTACGCATTGGTAAGTGTGGCTATAGGTTCATGTGGTCAATCACAATCAGGTTCAGCTATAATTACAATAAGCACTACGCCAACAGCTACGATTTCGGGAGCTACAACAATTTGTTCCGGAACGGCAACAGTTATTACTTTTAATGGTACTCCAAATGCAACGGTTACTTATACCATTAATGGTGGTTCTGTTCAAACTATACTTTTAGATGGAACCGGAGTGGCATCATTCACAACTCCACCATTAACAGTTACTACTACTTATGATTTAATTAGCGCAACGTCCACCGGAACTCCGGCTTGCAATCAATCTTTATTAGGCTCAGCTATTGTCAATGTAACAGCTATACCTATAGCTGCAGTATCGGGATTAGTAACTAAATGTGCGGGAAGTACAGCTGTTGTTATTTTTAACGGAACTCCAAACGCAACTATTACGTACAATGTTAATGGCGGGGCGAATCAAACGATAGCTTTAGATGCTACAGGTGAAGCACTTTTGACAACACCAGTTTTAACGACAAACCTCACTTATAATTTAATTAGTGTAACTACTTCTGTTAGCCCGTTTTGTTCGAGAACTTTAACTACTTCTGGCTTGGTAAGGGTAATTCCACTCCCAACGGCAACTATAGCAGGGTCAACAAGTATCTGCTCAGGCAATACTGCGGTAATTACTTTTACAGGAACACCAAATGCGACAGTATTTTATACAGTTGACGGCGGTCCCAATCAGGTTGCTTTTTTAGATGGCACCGGAATATCCTCCTTATCTACTCCAGTTTTAACGGTAAATAGTATCTATAACTTAGCATTTACAAGTATTAATACAACTATTAGTAGTTCTAGTAGTATTAGCTGTAGTTCCTCTTCTTCAGGTTCTGCAGTTGTTTCTGTTAGTGCATTGCCAACAGTTTTCATTTCTGGTACAACAACAATTTGTTCAGGTTCTACAACTGTTATTACTTTTAACGGAACACCAAATGCAGTAGTGACTTATACTGTTGATAGTGGTGTTAATCAAACTATAGTTTTAGACGGAACTGGTGTGGCAACAATAACAACGCCTACTTTGACTTCAAGCAGTATTTATTCATTAGTAGATGTTACTTCTCCCGGAATACTAGTTTGTAGTCAGTCTTTAACGGATTCAGCTATTGTTACTGTCAATCCATTACCATCAGTTACAGTAGCTCCTACATTATTCGAATGCAGCAACGGTTCTTCACCTACAGCTGAGTTTGATTTAACTATCAATGAAGGCACCGTTACCAATGGAGTTACTGGGTTAATCGTTACCTATTACAACACCTTGTCAGCGGCACAAGCAGGTTCGCCTTCAATTGGTTCCCCATCTACTTACATTGGGACAGATAACGAAGTAGTGTACATCCGAGTAGAGAATAGCCTCACAGGCTGTTATTCCACTACAACACAACTCTTGCGCGTAACCCAAGGACCAGTGGCAATAACTCCATTACCATTGCACTATTGTGACCCAAACAATGATGGCTATGGCGTATTTGATTTAGACAGTACTAGTAATGAAATAACAGGAACACCACCAGGGGCACCGCTACCGCTTGGCGTTTCAGTCACCTTCCACGAAACCCCAACAGATGCGCTACTGGGAGCCAATCCAAAGCCAAGTCCTTATCCAAATATTTTTATAAATACTCAAACTATTTATGTTCGTGTATTCTATACTTTGACAGGATGTGCTAATTATGTCCAGCTTCAATTAATCGTTGATCCCACTCCGGTAGCCACCGAGCCGGATGCTTATGAGTTGTGTGATTACACTGGAGCTGTAGGCTATGAGACTTTTGATTTGACTACAAGAATTCAGGAGGTATTAGGTTCATTGAATCCGTTGACCCATTCAGTAACATTTTACACTTCTCAGGCTGCAGCCGAATTGGGAACAGGTAATATTACCAACACTACGAGTTACACCAATGGTATTATTGACACCGAAACGATTTATGTTCGTGTAGAAATTATCGCTACGGGTTGTTATGATATAGTACCGTTGCAATTAATTGTTAACCCATTACCACAAGCTACCCAGCCAAACTACCCACAATACTCATTGTGTGATACCACAGGTTTAACAGGATTTGAAACTTTTGATTTAGCTTCGCAAATAGCTCCGATATTATTAGGACAAACAGGCATGGATGTTACGTTTTATCCAAGTTTATTGGATGCGCAGAATGATACGAATGTGATTATTAATTTGCAGTATACCAATGTTCCGGTTTATGTTCAGACTTTAGGGATTCGGGTTACAAACCGACTGACAGGTTGTTATGTTATCTCTACAATGGACATCCGGGTAGAGCCCTTACCAACACTAATTCCGCCAACACAGCCTTATACTGTTTGTGATGAAGATCAGGATGGTTATGCCAATTTTGATTTGGCGAGTTTATTACCGGGATTGTTAAACGGCATCGCCACGTATACCCTGACTATCCATGAGACGTTACCCGATGCGAATTCAGGAGCCAACCCTATCAATACAGCAGTGCCTTACTTTAGTATTGACCCGTTTGTACAAATTTTATTCGTACGGGCACAGGATAATGCTACAGGTTGCTATAGCATTCTTCCAATAGAGTTGAATGCCGACCCAAGTCCGATTGCACCAATAAACCTGAACACTATCACCGTATGTGATCAGGACAGCAATCCTCAGGATGCGCGTACGGCAATAGATTTAACCCAACAAACAGCCGCTGTTTTAGCACAGCAAACGTTAGCTGCGACCAACTATACCGTTACCTATTATACCACACAATTATTAGCACAAGGCGGAGCATTCCCGATTATCCCTGCTACGAACTATATTGGTACTAATTTAGATGTAATATGGGTTAGGGTAGAAAACAATACGACCCATTGTTACAATATCGGTTCATTCCAATTAGCCATTAATACGCCATTGTTACTCACTACACCGGCACCGCTTAGTTTGTGTGATGATGATGCTAATCCAAATGACCAGCACCATGCGTTTAATTTAACAGTTAGAGACACCCAAATCAACCAGGGAACAGGGTATGCGGTAACATATTATCCAAGTTTACTGGATGCACAAAATAATACCAATGCTATCTCCGCTGCAAACGCTTTGGCGTATATTAATGTTCCTCCAGCAGTACAAACTTTAGGCGTAGTAGTTACCACAACGGTAGGCTGTAAAAGCATTACCACTTTGGATATTAGAGTATTGCCAATCCCAACACCTAATACTAATCCAAGACCTTTGGCACCTAAATGTGATGATACCAATCCGGGGGATATGTTAGAGCTATTTGATTTGACCACCAACGCAGCGTATATTGCCAACGGAGACCCGAATGTAACATTACATTATTTCCTTACACAAGCGGATGCGGCAGTACCACAGAATGAAATACTCACCCCTACAGCAGCATTAGTGGGTACTAACGTTTGGATTAGAGTAGAGAACAATAGAGTAGACTACCTGGGTAATAACTGTTACGTACTGGTAGAACAACCATTAACAGTAAATCCATTGCCAACGGTGGTACAACCCCTTGCTCCTTACAGAGCCTGTGATGACAATGCCGATGGCATATCAGTATTTGATTTAACCAACCCAGCACTGGCAACAGCGATATTAGGCGCAACACAAACGCCAACCGATTTTACGATAAGCTATTACCTAACGGCAGCAGGTGCTAATCCATTAACCAATACGGGAGAGACTCCACTACCAAGTAGCTACACCAATGTAACGCCAAACGCACAGAATATCTATATTAGAGTAGTTAACAATGCTACAGGTTGTGTGAATACCGGAACCTTACCACTGGCAGTAGAGGCGTATGCGACAGCTACAGGACCACAACTATTTAATCAGTGTGATAGTTATGCTGACCCTTACGACGGCGTTGAACTTATTGATTTAACTACATACGCTACCGCGATACTAAACGGACAAAATCCGGCTGTATTTATACTGAGTTATTATACTACTCAGGCCGATGCCATAGCCGGAACCAATGCCTTAACACTGGTACAAGCCCAAGGGTATGAAACTGATGCGGACACCGATACGATTTGGGTGAAAGTGGAGAACAGCAGTAATTTGATTACTCCTTTATGTTATGCTATAACCACGATAGACATCAAAGTTGAGCGTTACCCGAATCCGGTAATCAATACGGATAATGGAGTGAATACTATTTGTGTAGACTTTAATACGAATGTAGTGGATAGACCACTGCTATTAGATAGCGGAATGGCGATACCTGGTAATTATACCTTTGAATGGTTTGAGGCAGGTGCTCCAACTACTGTTATTGGAACAGGAGCAACGTATATGGTAGACACTGCAGCGGCAGCAGGAGCCACAAGAGATTACACAGTTCATGTGACGAGTAACAGTCTATTAGCTTGTGATACAACCTCGGCTAGCTTTCAGGTGATACAATCAGGGCAGGCTGTTATACCGGTTGGTACTATAGGATATACGGTGACTAATGCTTTTAGTGCTTCTCAAATTATTACCGTGTTAATCGATGGTTATGGCACGTATGAGTACAGTTTGGATGATGGACCAAGACAGGCGAGTAATGTGTTTGAGAATGTTAGTTTAGGCACACACATTATCCATGTTTGGGATACCGAAGGTGGTGTGGCTTATAGTTGTGAAGAGCTTATCATCAATGATGTGCAAATTATAGATTACCCCCATTATTTCACTCCAAATGGCGATGGTATACACGATACCTGGAATATTGTTGGATTGGGTGGACAACCTAACGCTAGGATTTACATCTTTGACCGTTATGGCAAACTGTTGAAACAAATCAGTTCAACCGGACTAGGTTGGGATGGAACATTTAATGGTCATTTAATGCCATCGGATGACTATTGGTTTACGGTTGATTATATTGAGAATCTGTCGGCTAAACAGTTTAAGGCGCACTTTACTTTGAAGCGGTAAGCTTCAGTTTTAAATATAAAGCCCCGATTATAAGTCGGGGCTTTTTTATGTCTTGAATACCTCTTTGAAGCTGCATAAACAGTAATCAATTAATTCATACGTATGAGTCAATCAATTCATACGTACAAACCAATCAATTCATGCTTACCAATCAATCAATTCATGCGTACAAACTGTTTGGCTTGTACGTATGAAATTTGTTAGTGCTGAAAAGGAAGACATAAGTCCCAATAGCCCCGATAGGAGCTAGCTACCCTGCCTGCCGGCAGGCATGTAGCGCGGATAGCGGGAGCAGTGGTGTAAAGAATTACCTGTATTCTGCTTCTTTATAAAAAAAATACTTTCTAAATTCTGTCATTTTGAAAGGAACATGAAAATATAATAGGATATAAATAATTATATTTCAGAAATATTAATCAAACACTTTTACTTATGTCTTTAAACTACTTTTTAAAACATCTTTCAAGTTATGGTAGCCTTTTAACAAATAACACAAAGAACAGGGAATTGTCTCTAAAAGGATTCTCGTTTATTGTGATGTTATTCGTGATGACCAGTATGCAATCGCAAACTACCTTTACCTCTGTTCAATCTGGTGATTACACAGATCCTGCAACTTGGGGTACGGCAAATGCACCAACATCTGATGATCATGTTATAATTAGTTCTGGGAACGTAGTTACTCTCAATGATTTATTAACTGCCAGAAATGTAACTATTGATGGTTCTTTAGAAAGTACAGAAGCTTCCATTGAATTTGTTGTAACAGGAAATCTAACCGTTACTCTTGGAGGGTTATTTAAAGGGATTTATTTTTACACTACTACTTGGGGTGGTTATAACAAAGGCATTCAACTTTCGGTTGCCGGTAATATTACAAATAACGGTAGAATTGATTTGTCAGAAGGTTCAAGTTATGACCCGGAAGGTGTTTTGAACTTAAACGGAACAGCAGTACAAACGGTAACTGGTTTGGGTACTTTTGGCGGAACTATATATAGCACAGATAATAGTAATACAGGAGGCGTTATAAATCAGTTGATTATTAACAACTCGAGTAGTGCTACTCCGAATATAGTTTGGGGTTTTGACAATGTTAAAATCAGAAGCGGAATAACTCTTACGAGTGCCAAAATAGATTTAGGTACAAACAAAATTACTATAGGCAATTATGGTAGTGCCACAATTAATTGCCCTGCCGGTAATGGTTTTTTGAGCGGAACAATTGGGAGATGGTACGGCGCTTATGATACTTTTGCTCCTTTATCGCCGGGTTCTGATTACAGCAATAACAATGCATTATTTCCTTTCATTAGTGCTGATGGTAAGAGTAGATCTGCATTTATCACAAGACCTAATGACACGACTAATTCGGCAGTATCGGGAGAACTTTCAGTAAGTTATTTTGATGCTTCGGCTGTTTCTAATGGGTTCTCAATTGTAGACGGAACCTATACCGTAACAGATATATATGAAGGCGCTTGGTCTATTGATAAAGATGCAACTTATGTATTTCCACTAGGAAATCATTCTGTAGCTTTTTCAGCAGAGGAAGCTTATTTAATCAAAAATGGAAATTCAAGAATTATTAAGGCAGATGGCACTACGGTTGGAGTTCATCAAACGGGAACCACTACACCTTTTGCTCAAAGAATTGGACTTTCCGATACTGATTTAAGTAATGCTTTCCTTGTTGGATATAATGCAACTTTAGACACGCCTGTGACTTCGGTTCAATCGGGTAATTGGAATGCTGCTTCAACATGGAGTAGTAATTCAGTTCCGTCTTGTTCTGATACGGTAACATTACTTACAGGGCATACAGTAACTGTGAATTCTGTTAGCTCTGTTGCTGGGGTAAATATTAATGCTGGAGCAACTTTAATTAACGACTCTTCTAGTTTGACAGTTGGTTGTACAAATAACAACGCTAGTTTTTCTAACAAAGGGACTTTTACTATTAATGCAGGTTCGCTTATTGTTAACGGTAATGTTTCCCATGCCAATGGAAGCACCTTTAACCAAATTGGTGGCGATATTATTGTAGACGGAAATAATAACGGAGATGCGGCTACGAGTATTGACCAAACGTTATTCAAAATTGGGAACGCTTCTTTGAATTTGACCGGAGGAAAAATAACTATAGTTGATCCACCTGTTGTTAGTGCTAGTTTAGTAACAAGTCATACAATTACAAGTATAGTTCCGTGTACTGGTTTTTTCTGTTGGAACCCAACGGACACCTATTTAGATTCAATAGATGATTTGGCCATTGGTCAAGTTATCGTTGGTAGTGGTATTCCGGCTGGTACAACAATAACTAGTATAAATTTTGATGGTTCTATAGATACAAGTCCTAGTTTACCTGCTACAGGATTGAGTTTACCCTTAACGGTGTCATTTTATAATGTAGGTAATTCGGTTTCAGCATTTGTTTATGATTCAAGTACTAATTATGCTGTGGGTTCCGGTCATACTTTACAAATAGGAGATGGAATATCAACACAGAAAAGTACGGTAACCACCAATGGTTATAATTGTAATTTTAGAGCTGCAGACGGAACATTATCTTTGAATAATTTAATTGTGGATGCTTTAGATGCGACCAATAGATTTGTTAATTTAGATAATAATAACGCCAATTCCAGTATAGTTGTGATGAATGTTCAAAATGATTTTACCATTACACATGGAAAAGTAAAAGGGGCAGGAGTTGATACTTATTATGGAGGAAACGTTGTTAACAATGGCGAATTAAACATGTATAATACAACGTTTTTTGGAAATTATATAGATGGTTCTTATACTGCAACATCCAACTCACAAACAATATCAGGTACCGGAACCTTTAATGCACAAACTGATGTAGCACTTAATACGGCTGCAAATACGGGTTCAGTAAGTCAATTAAAAGTGAATAACACGAGTACGGCTGGAGTAACATTTACGGTTCCTTTTAATGTAGTTAGTGGATTAGTAATGACGGATGGAATTATTCATACATCAGCTACGAGTTTATTGAAAGTTGGTGCTCCTGCCATGTCTTATACATCCTCTGTTACCGGAAATTTCGGAGCCAATTGTTATGTCGATGGTCCATTTGCCAAAGATATTGGTGGTGGTCAAAATGCAATTGATCTTACAAATGGTTCGGGTTTTATAGATAAATTCTTTTTCCCGGTTGGAAAATCATCGTATGCTCCGATTTGGGTTGCCATTACTACTCCAACAGGAGGTTTTGGAAGCCCGGGTGCCAACATAAGAGCTGAGGCTTTTGAAACAAATGCGGGTACACCATCAGCCAATATTGCTCATTTGAATCAAAACAGATGGGAAGTTTCTAAAACAGCAGGAACGGTTATAGATTTTAATATTAAAGTTGCTGTTGATGCTGTAGTTGATGACAGTTATATTATTGTGCAGGCGCCAACTGCTGCCGGAGTTTATGATAATGATTTTGGAATAACAGCAACCTATACCACAGGCACTCCTAATACCTTAACTTCTACAAGTGCTCCGTTACCGTTTTCCAGTTTTAAAGGGTTCTTTTCTACAGCAAGGCAAGCAGAATGTTCGGCTGTAACTCCGGGTAATACTGTGGCTTCTGAAACTGCTATTTGCGGAGGAAAATCGGTTACTTTAAGTTTGGAAAACGTAATCATTGGTGAAGGTATAAGTTATCAATGGCAAAGTTCAACAAATGGATCGAGCTATGCTGATATAACTGGTGCTGTTTCTCCAACTAGTTCTGTTGCACCTTTAGAAAACACGTACTATCGTTGTAATGTAACTTGTTCTTTTAGTACAACAACAGTGGCTTCAACGCCAATCCAAATTACTTTAAACAATACCATAATTGCTACAACTCCAGCAACAATTTGTCAACCAACTGATACGGCTACTTTGTTAGCAACGTCCTCATCGGGTGATGTTAAATGGTATGACGCACAAACTGGTGGTACAACATTAGGTACTGGAAATTCATTTACAACACCAGTAATTACAGCCACAACCACTTTCTATGCAGGAACAGAAACTACTGCGAGTGGTACTGCAGGCCTAATCTACACTAACGATGGCTATGGAACAGGAGGAACTAATAAAGGGTTGGTATTTAATTTATCTAATTCAATTGTTCTGAATTCGGTTAAAGTTTATCCACAACAAAATCCGGGAGGAACAGGACCATTACCTATCACAGTTAGAGTATTGCAAAATGGCGTTCAAGTACCAGGAACTGTTGATGTAACTTTCACACCAGACACTTTTTCTGATTATTCACCAACTACCACTGCGCAAACAGTTACACTTAATTATACATTAGCAGCTGGAAATAATTATTCACTTGAAGTTATTGATGGTATAACCTATGATAACGCTTTAGCTTATTTGAGTCCGTTTCCAAGTCCATTCCCAGTTACTAATGGTTCGGTGTCAATAGTTGGTGGTATCGATAGCGGTTATGTTGATACTTACAGCTATTACTTCTTCTTTGATTGGGATATTACTGAGGTATGTTCTTCAGCAAGAGTAGCGGTTACAGCAACTGTGCAAACTGCCCTAGAATGTGGTTTAGGGAATCCTTCTGTTGCAGAATCATTAGCAAATGTTGTTGCTTATCCAAATCCATTTGGAGATACATTTAAATTGGCAATTCAAACAAATATTACTGCTGATGTTGATGTTAAAGTGTATGATATGCTTGGTAGATTACTAGAGCATAAAGTGAGTAGTTTTGACAAAATATCTCAAATGGAAATAGGTAGCGGTTATCCTTCCGGAGTTTATAATGTAGTTGTAACGCAAGACAATAAAACCAAAGCACTTCATGTTATAAAAAGATAACAATAAAATAGTTTGAATAAAAAACGGTTGCAATTTGTAGCCGTTTTTTTATTTATAATAAGTTGGGAATTACAACCATCCAAACAAAAAAGCAAGCTATTTATTTAGTTTGCTTTTTTTATGAATTACAGCTGCTTGTTTCTCAAAAGAAATAGTGCAAATCTTAATCGGAATAAATTAATTTTTAAAGTGTATTAATGCCCTTAATTATCTTTTTGGGCAAGTATGATTGCAATCATAATTTATAGATTGTTTTATATAGAAATTTGTTCGAGATAATTTAAACTTAAACATTATGAACAAAATAGCATTAGTATTTGTAGCAACATTATTATTCATTTCTTGTGGTAAAAAGGAAAGTAGCGACAGTGATTTTTCAAAGCCAACAAGTGTTGATGAAACTTCTCTTCCAAAAGATCCGGCATCTTATGATCCTAAACGTGGAGAGGGAAAATTTGACAAAGTAGAGCTAGGCGCCACTTTAGATCAAGCAATGGCTACAGAAGGACAAAAAATTGCGGAAGTTAAATGTACTTCTTGCCACAAAGCAACAGATGAAAAACTAGTAGGGCCAGGATGGAAAGGTGTTACCTCGCGTCATGAACCACAATGGATTATGAACTTTATTACCAATCCGGACCCAATGATTACTAAAGACCCAAAAATGCAAGCCCAATTAGAAATTTGTCTTGTTCGTATGCCAAACCAAGGATTGAACGATACAGAAGCAAGAAGCGTATTAGAATACATGCGTAAAAATGACGGAGTAAAATAAACCAAGCTTATTAAACTAAATAAATCATGAATAAAAATAAATTATATAAAGCAATTTTTGCTATCGTATTAGGAAGTGCTTTGTTCACTTCTTGTAAACCAAAAAATTCTGGTGATGCCGTGTCGGGTGATGCTGCTCAAAAAGCGTATGTTGCACCCGGAAAATATGATGAGTTCTATAACTTCGTTTCCGGAGGTTTTAGCGGTCAGATGAGTGTATACGGACTTCCAAGCGGAAGACTGTTTAGAGTTATTCCGGTGTTTTCTGTTGACCCTGAAAAAGGATACGGTTACAACGAAGAAACCAAACCAATGTTAAATACCTCTCACGGATTTGTGCCTTGGGACGATTTGCATCATACCGAAATGTCACAAACCAATGGTGAAGTTGATGGTCGTTGGGTTTTTGGCAATGCCAATAATACTCCGCGTATTGCCCGTATCGATTTAAAAACTTTTACAACCAAAGAAATTATTGAGTTGCCTAATAGTGCTGGTAATCACTCTTCTCCTTTTATTACAGAAAATACAGAATATGTGGTAGCAGGAACTCGTTTTAGTGTTCCGCCAGACAATTCTAATGGAGATGTTCCGATTAATACTTACAAACAGAACTTTAAAGGACATTTGAGTTTTGTAAAAGTTGGGAAAGAAGGTCAGATGGATATCGCTTTCCAGATTCAATGCCCTGGTGTAAATTTTGATTTATCTCATGCTGGTAAAGGAAAATCGCATGGTTGGTTCTTCTTCTCTTGCTATAATACAGAACAAGCCAACACCTTGTTAGAAGTAAATGCTTCTCAAAAAGATAAAGATTTTATCATGGCAGTAAACTGGAAAAAAGCGGAAGAATATATCAAAGCCGGAAAAGGAAAACACACACCAACCAGATATGCTCACAATGTTTATAACGAAAGCACTCATACAGCAACTTCTGAAATCAAAACAGATGTTTTAATTCTGGATTCAAAAGAGTTGAAAGATATTTGCTATATGATTCCTTGTCCAAAATCTCCACACGGTTGCGATGTTGACCCAACTGGAGAATACATTGTAGGTTCAGGAAAATTGGCGGCTTTAATTCCCGTATTCAGTTTTGATAAGATACAGAATGCTATCAAAAACAAACAATTTGACGGAGAGTTTGATGGCATTCCGGTGATAAAATACGAAGCTGCACTTCATGGTGAAGTTCAAAAACCAGGTTTAGGACCACTTCACACTGAGTTTGACGGAAAAGGAAATGCTTATACAACATTCTTCGTTTCTTCTGAAGTAGTAAAATGGGATATTAAATCGTTAAAAGTTTTAGACAGAATAGCTACTTATTATTCTGTTGGACACCTTTGTATTCCGGGTGGTGATAGTAGAAAACCATTTGGTAAATATTTGATTGCTTACAATAAAATTACTAAAGACAGATACTTGCCAACAGGTCCTGAGTTAGCTCAATCAGCTCAAATTTATGATATCAGTGGCGATAAAATGCAGCTCATATTAGATTTTCCAACTATTGGAGAACCACACTATGCCCAAGCTGCACCAGCTGATTTAATCCGCAATAATGGGCAATTGAAATTCTACAAATTAGATGACAATAAACATCCATTTGTAACCAAAGGCGAGAAAGAAACCAAAGTAGTAAGAAACGGCAAAAGAGTTGATATTTCTATGACTTGTATTCGTTCTCACTTCGCACCGGATAATATTGAAGGAATAAAAATGGGCGATGAAGTTTATTTCCACATCACGAACCTTGAACAAGACTGGGATGTACCTCACGGGTTTGCCATCAAAGGGGCAAGTAATGCCGAATTATTAATAATGCCAGGCGAAACAGCTACCTTAAAATGGACACCTGATAGAGTAGGAATCTCTCCTTTTTATTGCACCGATTTTTGTAGTGCGCTTCACCAGGAAATGCAAGGATATATCAGAGTATCTCCGGCAGGAAGTAGTGTTCCTATATCGTTTAGTCTAGGGACAAACTTACCAGCGGCGACAAAATAAATTTAACCAAAGGGAACAAATTTATTTGTTCCCTTTTTTTTCCCATCAAAATGAAAAATACTAAAAGTTCTATGTTGTCAAAAGCATTGCTTTTGATTGCTTCCGCTTTGTTATTTACTTCTATATTTTTTCCGTTGTGGCGCATAGAACTTGCCGCACCTCAATATCCTGAGGGATTGGTATTGCAATTACATGCTGATAAATTAGCAGGAAATGTCGACATCATCAATGGATTAAACCATTATATAGGAATGAAAACGTTGCATGCCGAAAACTTTTTCGAATTTTCGGTATTAAAATATATTTTTATAGGGTTTGCCCTCTTGGGTTTACTTTGCTTATTTGTTGGAAAGAAAAAAGGACTGTACGCTTTCTTTATTTCGTATATCGTTTTTGTAATCCTAGCAGCATTAGATTTTTACCGATGGAATTATAATTATGGGCATGACTTAAATCCGGATGCCGCTATAAAAGTTCCGGGAATGTCTTATCAACCGCCGCTTTTGGGGTATAAACAGTTGTTGAATTTTGGAGCGTATTCTATTCCGGATATCGGAGGATGGATGCTTACAGCCGCAGGGTTACTTTTGTTTATTGCTGTTTTAAGGGAAGCTAATTTTTTAAATATCTTCAGAAAAAGAAACATCAATGCTGCTATGATTTTATTGGTTTCGATACCTTTATTTTCGTGTACTTCTTACGAACCAAAACCAATAAAACTAAATGTAGACAGTTGTGATTTTTGTAAAATGACAATTTCTAATTCCAAATTTTCAGGAGAATTGATAACTGTAAAAGGAAGAGTCTACAAGTTTGACGATGTTTCCTGCATGATAAAATATGCGAAAGCAAATACCAATGTTAACTACAAAGTACTTTATGTAAACGATTATTTAAAAGAAAATAAATTCATAGAAGTAGAAAAGGGATTTTACTTAAAAGGAGGTACAATCAGCGCACCAATGGGTGGAAACTTAATTGTGTTTTCAAGCAATGAAGAGGCAGCTCAATATCAAACAAAATTAAAAGCACAACCATCAACCTGGAAAGAAATTTATAATTCTTACTAGATGAAAAATTCTTTTTTTATAGCGTTTTTCCTTTTAGTATTTCAAATAGGTACTGCAACTACTATTGAAGTTGGTACTACTTGTTCTGTGAAAAGAATAATGCAAGCATTGGCTATGGCAAAAAATGGTGATACTATTATAGTCAACGGAGGAACTTATAAAGAAGGAACTATTGTAATAGAAAAAAAAATTGTTTTTATAGGGAAAAATTTCCCTGTTCTTGATGGTCAGAAAAAGTACGAAGTACTTTCGGTTAAAGCAGATAATGTAGTTGTTCGTGGATTTAAAATAATGAATTCCGGAGTTGCTTCTTTAGAAGATCCGTGCGGCATTAAAGTCTATAACAGAACTTCGGTACAAATTCTCAATAATTATTTAGAAGATAATTTTTTCGGAATCTATCTTCAAAACTGCACCAATTGCATCATCAAAAACAACAGCATTATCGCTTTTGGAAAAGCAGAGCAACTTATAGGAAACGGAATTCATTGCTGGAAGAGCCAAAATCTCCAAATTATTGGTAACCGTATTAAAGGACATCGAGACGGAATTTACTTTGAATTTGTAACCAATTCGGTTATTTGGAGAAACATTTCTACTCAAAATATTCGATATGGTTTGCATTTTATGTTTTCTAATGACGATGCTTATATTTCTAATGTTTTTAAAAATAACGGAGCTGGTGTTGCAGTGATGTTTACCAAAAACGTAAAAATGTTTAATAATACTTTTGAAGAAAACTGGGGCGATTCGGCTTACGGTTTATTGCTCAAAGAGATTTCGGACAGTTATATTTTTAATAATAAGTTTATCAAAAATACTTCGGCTATTTATATGGAAGGCGCTTCAAGAATAAAACTAGAAAAAAACGTTTTTGAAGCGAATGGATGGGCCATGAAAGTGCAGGCAAGTTGTATGGATAATGAGTTGGTTAACAATAATTTTTTAGGAAACACTTTTGATATTAGCACAAACGGAAGTTTGGTCTTAAACGCTTTTAATAGTAATTATTGGGACAAATACGAAGGGTATGATTTAGACAAAAATGGGGTAGGCGATGTACCTTATCATCCGTTGAGTTTGTTTGCGGTTTTAACCGAAAAAAATCCATCGTCTATGTTACTTTTCAGAAGTTTTATGATAACGCTTTTAGATAAATCAGAGAAAGTTTTGCCTAGTATTACACCTGACAATTTTATAGATAAAACGCCATTAATGAAGTCTTTACGACTATGATAGAAATAAAAAACTTAAATAAAAAGTTTGGCAAATTTGAAGTTTTGCAAAACATCAATCTTTCGTTTAACAAAGGGGAATGTATTGCGCTAATTGGTCCAAATGGTTGCGGAAAAACAACTTTAATCAAAGCAATTTTAGGAATGGTTTTGCCCGATAATGGTTTGATAGAATTTAACGAAAAATCAGTTCTTGGAGAATATCAATATCGTGAAAACATTGGCTACATGCCACAAATAGGGCGCTATCCTGATACTATGACAATTGGTCAAATTATAGAAATGATCAAACAAATCAGAAATTCAAATCAACCACTCGATGAAGATTTGGTGAAAGCTTTTGAGTTGAAAAAAATGTTTAACAAACAAATGCGAACACTTTCAGGCGGAACTACTCAAAAAGTAAGTGCTACGTTGGCTTTTTTATTCAATCCGGATGTGTTGATATTAGATGAACCGACCGCAGGTTTAGATCCATTAGCATCTGAGATTTTGAAAGAGAAAATCATTAAAGAAAAAGAAAACGGAAAACTTATATTGATAACCTCGCATTTATTGAGCGAGCTCGATGATTTGGTAACCGAAATAATTTTTATGCAAGAAGGTAAAGTCTATTTTCATAAAAAGGTAGCCGATTTAAAAGCATCCACCAAGGAAGATAAAATTTCTAAAGCCATTGCTCAAATTTTAAAGAATAAAGGAAATGAATAGAATTATAAAAATCATATTGCTCGATATTCTAAAGAACAAGATTGTTTTGGCGTACACTTTGATTTTAGCCATACTTTCCTGGAGTTCTTTTGTTTTAGAAGACAATTCGGCTAAAGGCTTATTGACCATTCTAAACATAATTCTGTTTACGGTTCCATTGGTTTCAATACTTTTTTCGACTATATATATTTACAACAGCTCAGAGTTTATCGAGCTTTTATTAAGCCAACCAATCAAAAGGAAAAAGATTTGGATGAGTTTGTACTGCGGATTATCCTCTTCAATGGTATTAGCTTTTCTATTTGGAGCAGGCATTCCTTTATTATTATTTGCTCCCGATAGTGTTGGATTTATGATGATAGTTGTGGGAAGTTTGATTTCGATAATATTTGTCGCTTTGGCTTTTTTGAGCTCCATTCTAACACGAGATAAGGCAAAAGGAATTGGAATTGCCATTATGATTTGGTTGTATTTTGCTTTATTATTCGATGGAATGGTGTTGTTTTTACTATTCCAATTAGAAGAATACCCAATAGAAAATGCGATGGTTGCCGTTACAGCATTCAGCCCAATTGATTTGGCACGAATTCAAATATTGTTGCATCTGGATGTTTCTGCAATGATGGGTTATACTGGAGCCATTTTTAAAGACTTTTTTGGCACTTCAATAGGATTAATAATTTCTTTTTTATTGCTGTGTTTATGGGCAATCATTCCTTTTTACATCTCGCTTAAGAAATTTAGAAATAAAGATTTATAAAATGAAAACTGATATTCGAAATAGGAAAGACATTGAAAAGTTGGTCAATGCTTTTTATGATTGCGTCAAAAAAGATGTAGTTATTGGTTATTTGTTTACTGATGTAGCCAAAGTAAATTGGGAATTACATTTGCCGAAGATGTACGATTTTTGGGAAAACATTCTTTTTTTAACCGCCAATTACGAAGGAAATCCAATGGCTCGGCATAAAGAACTTCATCAAAAAAGCACGATGACAAAAGTACATTTTCAGCAATGGAATGATTTATTTATACAAACGGTAGACAAACTTTTTGAAGGTAAGAAAGCCGAGGAAATTAAAAATAGAGCGTTGAATATTTCAGATATGATGATGTATAAAACGTTATCACAGTAAAATAAAACTGCTTCTACATAAAATAAAAAAGGCGTAATCGACAACCATCACGCCTTTTCAACTTAAAAAAGAAAAGCAAATTTGAATTAATAATTATTTTATTTTGGAAGTAAAACATCTCCAATTACATGAATTATCCCGTTAGATGTTGGAATCGAAGCTACAATTTCAGAGCCATTTACAAACGTTTTTTCACCCTTTTTAGTGATTTTTACTTTCCCGCCAAAAACCATATCAAACTCCTGACCGTCTTGCATGTATTCGGTTTTTAAAGTACCAACATAGGTATGATAACCCAAAATATTGGATAATTTTTCTTTGTTTTCCGGTTTTAATAAATCGTCAACAGTGCCTTTTGGCAATTTGTCAAAGGCAGCATTGGTTGGGGCAAAAACGGTAAATGGTCCAGCATTGCTTAATGAAGTAACTAAACCGGCAGCTTTAACAGCAGCTACTAAAGTGGTGTGGTCTTTACTTCCAACCGCAACCTGAACGATATTCGGATTTGAGGTGTCATCTTTTACTCCTTCTTGTCCCGGAGCTTGAGTAGTTTCTTCAGTTGGAGAAACGGTAGTCGTTTCATCTGTTTTTTTGCATCCAACAAAAACTACTAATCCTGCTAAAAGCCATAATTTAATTGATTTTTTCATAATAAAATATACTTGGTTTATACCAACAAAGTACTTGATTATGAAATCATTATTTTATGAGTGCAATCATAAAGGAGGATGAATATTGCTTTTTTTTATCGAATAAAAGGCCATCATTCCAATTCCGGAAACGAGGATTATTGCAATGACAAAAAGCATTTCGTTAACATAAGGAATTACGGTATAGCTAAAGGATGCGATACCTTGAATGGCAAGAATAATTTCATTTAACAATACTCCGATTGAGAATAAAATAATCCCAATTTTGATTTGTTTATTGATGTAAAAAAAGTGATTTGCATAACTATAAAACAATAGATAAAGTGAAATAATCGCCAATAAAACCAAATGCAAATAAGCAATTACTATAGGCCGGAATCCAAAGGCTAATTGGCTCAAAGCCGGAATCGTAGAACCCAATTGCAAAAGAAGTTTTACACTCAAAGCAAATCCGACAAATAGTAAAATATAGCGAAGGAAAAATGGATAGTTTTCCAGTATATCTAGTTTGGTTTTGATTATAATGGTTAGCAATTTAAACCAAGCAAATACTTGAACAAAAGCAGCCATTACTGTTAGAATGTAAAGCCAAGAAGGAACTAAATCCCACCAAAGTGTTGAAAGAAAATAGGCCGGAATGCAAGCAATGAAAAATAATCTAAACGAAGTTTTAAAAAATGGATTTTCGGACGACTTCAGATGCAAGAAATGAAATAGTAAACCCATACAGGCAAAGAAAAACCAGCCATTGTACTGAAAATGCAAGTAATAATAAATTGATGCTAAATATTCTTCTTGATGTATATTTTTGGTAACCATCATATAAGCTAATGCAAAGGTTCCGAGTGAAGAAAAAATATTAAAACCAATGGCAGCTTTGAACCAATTTATCGAAAGACACTCTTTGTCAATCAATTTTAAATCTTTGAAAAAACGATAGCCAAAGAAACAGGCCACTACGATTGACAAGGTTGAAAAAAATATAGAAAACATTCCGTAACCTTCTATGATAAAGAAAACCAGCATTCCGTAAGCGCTGATTAGATTGGCAACGAGAATATAGTTATATTTTTTGGCCTTAAAAGTGATTGTTTTTTTCTCTAAAAACTGAATCATTAACACCATTAATGTATGACTAATCCATCCGGTAAATGCAAAATGAGAATGCGAATGTTGTAAATGTTTTTGGTCTAGGAAAGGAAACTCAAAACCTATTTTATAGCGCATTAAAAGCCCTAATAAGGCAACAATAAAGAGGTTAAACAACGAAAACTTGAGCCAATATTTACTGTTAAATTGCATCTAGTAATATATTTTATGATTGATTATTTCCACTTTACAATTTTTACTCATTTTGGCTAACTCTCTAATAACAGTTTCAACTCGTAGCCCAGTAAAATTGGCAATTTCTTGTCTGGTAAAAGGAACTAATTCTTTTTCTTCATTATCCGGAAAATTCTTATGTGCTTTTAAAAAGGCAATAATTCGATATTCAGGTTTTTGATTAATTATAGCTCGAGTTGTGATTGCTTTAGAATGGATTCGTAGTGCCATTAAATTTAATAGTTTCCTATGTATGGAAGGATATTCATCAATAATTTTTAAAAACTTCTCTTTTGATAGTTTAATGATTTTGCTGTCATGAAATGCTATTGCCGAAGCTGGGTAATTTTGACTAATAAGTAAAGGCGGTTCTCCAAAACTTTGGCCATCATAAAAATATCCTTGTATAAATTCTTTTCCTTCATCGTTTGAATTAATCATTTTTACACTTCCTTCAATAATTTGGAAATAAAAATTAGCCATATCATCTTCATAAAAAATTATTTCATTTTTTTTGTACTCTTTAGCGATAGCTCCCCAAGAAAACAATAAATCAATATCTATTTGCATAGTAGATTTTTGGTGTTTTAAGTCGAATTCACTTATTAAAGAGAAGTTAGGCTTAGATTCGACAAAATTAATTTTTATAAAAGTATTAAAAATATGACCCGAATCATATAAATTACTAAAACTTGAGTGCTAGATTATGTAGTGATAAATAAAGCAATTTTAAAAAATGAATTTATTTATGGAAGTTTAAATTATAGGGATTAACTTTATTGATTCTTTTTAGGGTAATCCTGAACATTTGATAGTAAGAGGAGGAAGCCCATTGGGCTTCAGGTACACTAGTTTTAGCTCTTAAAGTAACTGGGATTAACTTCGTTGATACCAGTTAGGGGGACCCTGAACAAGAAAAACCAACTTGTTTGCAACAAGTCGTTTTTTTATTTTATAACGTCTTACAAGAGCGAGCTTTTGACGCCGTTATAAAATAAAAAAACCGAAACTTTCGTTTCGGTTTTTCTTGTGGGCGATGAGGGATTCGAACCCCCGACCCTCTCGGTGTAAACGAGATGCTCTGAACCAACTGAGCTAATCGCCCTTAATGCGAGTGCAAATATAGGTTACTTTTTTAATTCTGCAAATAAAAAGCAATAAAAATTATAAAATTTCTGCAACTACAAATGTACTTCCCCCTATATAAATAAAGTCATTGCTACCAGCGTTTTCCTTGGCAGCCTGATAAGCATTTGATACTGAAATATATGTTTGACCGATAAGATTAAACTCAGCTGCTTTTTCTTTTAAAATTACTTCGTCTAATCCTCTTAAAATATCGGGTTTGCAGAAATAATAAATAGCATCTTGTGGAAACAAAGGCAGGATTTCTTCTAAATTCTTATCATTTACGAGACCTAAAACAATATGAAGTATTTTAAATTTTTGTTTCTGTATCTGATTCAAAACAATTTTAAGTCCGTGCGAATTATGAGCTGTATCACAAATAACAGTTGGATTTTCTCCCAATTGTTGCCATCTGCCTTGTAGTCGAGTATTCTTTATCACATTCAAAAAACCATTTTTAATATCGGTTTCCGAAACGGATAGTAACTTTTTATCTTGTAGTGCTTTTAGGGTTTGCATCACCGTTTTCTTATTGTGAACTTGATAATCGCCAAGTAGTGCAGAAGGATAAGTTTCATTAATTAAATCGGAAGCAAAATAAATTTCGGAATTCGTTTCTTTGGCTTTAGCTAAGAACACTGGTTTTGTTTCGGCAACATATTCGCCAATAACTACAGGAATATTCGGTTTGATAATACCAGCTTTTTCAAAAGCAATTAATTCTAAAGTATCACCTAAAAACTGAGTGTGGTCTAATCCGATATTAGTAATAACCGAAACCAATGGCGTAATTATATTAGTTGAATCCAATCGACCACCCATTCCGACTTCAATAATATTGATATCTGTTTTCTCTTTTACAAAATACTCAAAAGCCAATCCAACACTCATTTCAAAAAAGCTTAACTCATTAGCTTCAAAAAAAGGTTTATTTTTGTTCATGAAATCTGTTACATATTCTTCCGAAATTGGTATTCCGTTGATGGCTATTCGCTCGCGATAATCTTTTAAATGAGGCGAAGTGTACAAACCAACTTTATAGCCGGCTTCTTGTAAAACGGAAGCCAATAAATGTGAAGTTGACCCTTTTCCATTGGTTCCGGCTATGTGAATACATTTCAAATTACGTTCAGGATTTCCCAAATGTTTGGCTAACAAAACCGTATTGGTAATGTCCTTTCTATAGGCCGAAGCGCCTTGTGTTTGATACATCGGCAATTTGTTAAACATCCAATCAAGCGTTTCTTTATAGTTCATAATTTTCGGAAAAAAATTGGCGGTCAATATACTTTTATACGTTTTTTTTCGTTTATATTGTGATGCGCATTTGAAAACACAAAATTGAAATTATTTTCAGAATTAATTGCCATAAATTAGATAAATATGATAAGCACGTTTTTACAATTACAAGCTGATACTTTAGCACAAGCCCTTCCAACTGTAGATAAAGCAAATGCTGCCTTAACAAATGAAGTATCAGTATTAGAATTCATTTTCAAAGGAGGATTATTCCTTATTCCAATTGCCATTTTGTTATTTTATACCATCTATCTTGTTTTTGAGCGCTATTTGTACATCCATAAAGCAGCCAAAATAGATGAACATTTGATGAAAGACATTCGAAATCATTTGAATAATGCCAATATTGAAATGGCGGTTTCTTCAGCAGAAAGAACAGGTAATGCTCAAGGCGCCATCATAAAAGAAGGTGTGCTAACCATTGGAAGACATATTGGCGAAATAGAATCAAATATGGAGCGTGCTGCCAATATCGAAATCGGGTATATGGAAAAGAAATTAGGGCAATTAGGACTGATTGCGGGTATTGCACCAACACTTGGATTTATCGGAACCATTTCGGGAGTAATAAAAATTTTCTATGCTATTTCGGTAACAGAAGATATCAGTATCGGTAATATTTCTGGTGGATTGTATGAAAAAATGATTAGTAGTGGCGCCGGTTTGATTGTTGGTATTATAGCCTATAGCGCGTATCACTTATTCAATGGTAAAATTGATGCATTTTCATTATCTATTCAAAGACAAGTATTAGAATTTATAAATATAATTCAAAGACCAAATGGCCATAAAGCGAAATAAACGATTTCATGCAGAAGTCGCCACATCCTCTTTGAGCGACATTATGTTTTTCTTGTTGTTGTTTTTCTTAATCATATCTACCTTGGCAAATCCAAATGTTATCCGAATGACTTTGCCAAAATCGAAAACAAATGAAAAGACAAATAAGCAACTTATAACGTTATCGGTAACCGAAGAAAAAAGATATTTCATTGACAAAGAAGAAGTGCTTTTGGACCAATTGGAAACCAGATTGTTGCAATTAATGGATCCGGAAAAGCAGCAAACGGTAATCATAAGAATTCCGGCTACATTGCAAGTACAAGATTTGGTAGATGTTTTGCAAATAGGTGTAAAGAACAAACTGAAGTTTGTCATTGCAACAAGTCCAAAATAAAGAGTGTACAATTAAATAGTTAGTATATGAAACTTATAACTTTATTGTTGATGGCATTTGTAACGGCGTCAACTTTTGCACAAGACACAGCATTTAAATTTTCTAAAGATGGTTTGACCGATTTTATTGTAACCACTTATGACGGCTCGGCAAAAGACACTTATGCCAGAGCACAAGCCTGGGTAAAAGATAATGCGAAGAAAAATTTTGTTGTGATTTCATCTGTAGAAAATGAAAAACTTGTTATTGAAGGCACCAAAGAAAATTTTCTATGCAGTAAAGCAGGAGGAACAACAGTTTGTGCTTCAGCTACTTTCACAATAGAAATAAATTTTAAAGATGGAAAATACAAGTTTGCTGCAAATGGTTTAATAGAGAAAGCTAATAATTCAGCAAATACTACTGTTCATAATCTGGATGATTTTTCAGAGTATTATAATCCTGATGGCAGCTTAAAAAAATATAAAGACGAAGTGCCTGCAGCTTACGAATCACTTTTTAATGATTTGAATAAAAGCTTGATTGCCTTTATGGATAAAAAGAAGAAAGCTGAGAACTGGTAATCTTTCCCAAATTAATAGAAACAAAAAATCCCGATTTCACAACCGGGATTTTTTTATGTTTAGTTCAAACTGAAAGTATAAATTATCTTTCCAACTTGTTTTTCGGGAGCATTGCTATCCGGTTGCCATTTGGTATTCATAGCAGCAATTTTAGCTTGGTCTAACAAACATTTTGCGGTGTTGGTTGTTCCTTGAACTCCGGCCGTTACACTAATGGTATTTCCATTTCTATCCACCGAAACCTGAACCGCAACCCTTCCTTGTTCTTGGCACGTATAATCAGGTTGGGGTTTGTTTAATGCTTTTCGGTTGCCTAACGCATAACCCGATCCGCTTCCGTTTCCGCCACCATTTCCGCTTCCATTTCCGGAACCCGTGCCCGAACCACTTCCTGTTCCGTTACCCGAACCGTTTCCACCGCCAGAACCTGTTCCGCTGCCGTTGCCATAATAACCGTTTGAGTTTAGGTTGCCATTAGCGCTGCCTTTATTGCCGCCTTTGGTATCATTTCCATCACCACCTTTATTACCTAGAATACTTGATAAAGCATCATTTGCATTTTGAGAAACTTTTGGTTTTACAACTACAGGTTTTATATCTTTTTTGACAGGAATGGGTTTGGTTTTAATGTCCTCTTTTTTTGGCACAACAACATTGTCATCGGCATTATCATCTGAAATGATGTTTTCATCAGGTGTTGGTGTTGGTGCCTTTTTGACTTCATCTTTTACATTTAAGACTTCACTTTTATAATTATCACCCATCCCATAATCGCTATCGCCAAAGTTCATCTCGATGCCGCCACCGCCACCGCCGCCCATCAGTTTCATATTGGCTGGGGGCCAAAAGCGAAAAAGAAAAAGCAAAAGAATTAACAAAGCATATACTATTGTAGTAATTGCTAACGATTTTTTATCATTTTCAGTAAGTTGAAAACTCATAGTTGTTTCTTTTGTTCTTTAATTGTGGTTAAAACGTTTAAAAATACAAATTATTGTGTAATCTAGACAGTTATTTTTTTCTAAACTAATTGTTTCAGTGCAATTTCAAAAGCAGTAGCGCTTATGTTTTTTTTATCTGCATTCAAATTGTGTGCCTTTTCTAAGGCGGTTTTAATAATCTCTGAAATATCAGAAAAGATAGCTTCGTCCGTCATTTGTACTTTTTTCTCCATAAAATAAGCAAACACTCTTGCCATGCCACAGTTTGAAATGAAGTCGGGAATTAGACTCACTTTGCTGTCGGTTTCTTCCATGATACTACCGAAGAAAATTTCTTTATCAGCAAACGGCACATTGGCTCCACACGAAATAACTTCTAAACCGTTATTGATTAAGTTGTCGATTTGGTTTTTTGTTACTAGACGAGATGCTGCACATGGTGTAAATATATCAGCTCCTAATGTCCAGATTCTTTGATTAATTTCTTCAAATGGTATCATATTTTGCGCTACCAATTTGTTTCCGTCTTTATTTAAAAACAAACTTTTAATTTCTTCAAATGTGTACCCTTCTTCGTTGATAATTCCACCATCGCGGTCTATAATACCAATAATTTTCACCCCCATTTCGGCAAGATAGAAAGCTGCAGCGGAACCTACATTTCCAAAACCTTGCACTATAGCTTTTTTGCCTTTTACATCACCACCATAAATATGATAATAATGACGAACGGCTTCGGCAACGCCATAGCCAGTAATCATATCGGCAATAGTATATTTGCGCAATACATCGGGAGAGAATTTTGGGTTTTCGATTACTTTGATAACGCCTTGACGCAATTGTCCAATACGGTTGATTTTATCTGCTTCGGTTGGTTTGAAATGTCCGTTAAAAACCCCTTCTTGCGGATGCCAAACACCACATTCTTCGGTAAATGGAATTACTTCGTGAATTTCGTCAACGTTCAAATCGCCACCTGTTCCGTAGTAGCTTTTTAATAAAGGAGAAACAGCTTTATACCAACGTTGTAAAACGCCTTTTTTGCGTGGATCATTTGGGTCAAAATTGATACCCGATTTAGCACCTCCAATAGCTGGACCTGAAACAGAAAATTTCACTTCCATGGTTTTTGCCAATGATAAGACTTCGTTCATGTCTAGTCCTTTTCTCATTCGGGTTCCGCCACCAGCAGCACCGCCACGTAGTGAGTTGATTACGGTCCAACCTTCGGCTTCTGTTTCAGCATCTTTCCAATTGAATACTATTTCGGGCGTTTTATCTTCGAATTTTTTTAATAATTCTTTCATTGTGCTATTTAATTTGTGGTGCAAATATAGGAAATAGGAATTAGGAAAATGCCATAAAAAAACGCCACTCGAAAGTAGCGTTTATATCAATTTATTTTTTGTTTTCCTTAAAACGTTTGTCTGGTGTTCCGTCTTTTTTCAAAACCACTTTGGTTTCTGTTTTCTTGTAACGCTTGTCTGGAGTTCCGTCTTTTTTCAAGACTACTTTTGTTTCTGTTTTAGTTTTTGTTACTTTTTTAGTAGCTGTTTGTGCCGATGCAGTCAAAGTGAAGCCCAAAAGAGCAATAACTGCTAACATTAATTTTCTCATTATATTATATTTTTTGATTTGAGTAGCTAATTTATGAAAAAAGGAAATACGTTTTGTTAATTAGTAGTTATAAATCGATAGGTTTGATTAGTTTTAACCTTTACTAATAAAAAATCAAAAAGCGTATGGGAATTATAAAAAATTGGCATCAGCAACATGCAGAAAACTTATCTTTTGGAAGTCGCTTAGCGGATAAAGTTGCTAGTAATATGGGTTCATGGCGCTTTATTATTATCCAAACTATTATTGTTGGCATTTGGATGTTACTGAATGTAGTGGCTTATGTTTCGCATTGGGATCCGTATCCGTTTATTCTTTTGAATTTGCTTTTTTCGACACAAGCGGCTTATGCAGCGCCCATTATTATGATGGCTCAAAACAGACAAAATGAGCGTGATAGAGCCCAGGCTCAAGCCGATTATCAAACTAATATTGAAGCAAAGGAAGAAATAGAAGCTTTGGCAATTAAATTGAATTCGATGGAAGTAGATAAGCTGGATAAAATTATCAGAATGTTGGAGGAGCTGGATAAAAAATAACTCCTGAAGCGTGATTGTATTTCGCACCCGTAACGCTTGCTAAAACATTGCTCTCATTTCTTAGTTTTAAAACACCAAGCAAAGCAAAAATCAATGCTTCTTTGAATTCGATTGTTTTTTTATCGGGAATGATGAATTGTAGTTGAGGTAAATGGTACTGCATTCTTTCCATCAAAAAATCATTGTAGGTTCCGCCGCCGGTGGCTAAAAGTTTTGCTTTTTTTATTGGTAATGCTGCTGCCGTTTGAATAGCAATATGTTCGGTAAATGCATGCATTTTATCTTCCGTGGGTATGTTGTGTTTTTCAATCAAAGGCAAAATAGTTTCTTTTACAAATTCGAATCCGAGTGATTTTGGAAACGGCTTTTTGTAATACGCTACCGCATTTAATTCGGATAATAAATCCATACTAAGTTTTCCTGATTTTGAAATTTTCCCTTTATCATCATAATCCAATCCGAGTTGATTGGAATAAAAATTCAAAACCGTATTTACAGGTGAAATATCAAAAGCAATTCGGTTGCCGTTTTGTTCAAATGACACATTAGAAAAGCCACCCATATTCAAACAATAGTCATAATTGGCAAACAAAATTCTATCGCCAATCGGAACCAAAGGGGCACCTTGTCCGCCAAGTTGAACATCTTGCACCCGGAAATCACAAACTACAGTTTCATTCAGGATTTTTGCTATTTCAGGAAGATTGCCAATTTGAAGCGTATAGCCGTTTTGAGGTTGATGTAAAATTGTATGTCCATGAGAACAAACGGCATCAAGATTTTTCAAGTCGTGCTTTTCGATGAAAGTTTTGATGACATTTGCTATAAGAAGGGTATACTCTTTATTCAGTTTTTTTAATTCGGCTTCCGAAAAACCAACAGCAGTTTTTAATTTGTTCAACCAATTAATGTCATACGAAACGGTTTCGCTTTCAAGGATTTTGAAGCTCCATTTGTCTTCAATTATTGAAAAATGTATGTGCGCCAAATCAATGCCGTCAAGCGAAGTGCCTGACATTACTCCAATAACATTATAGGTTTGTTTAAACATTGGCTAAATTTACGAAAACGTTTGAAATTTTGACTTTTATATTCTACTTTTGCTCACCAAAATTAAGGAAACAACAAACATAAATCTTCACAACTATGGATTTTAATTTAACCGAAGAACAGCTAATGATTCAACAAGCCGCGAGAGATTTTGCTGTTGCAGAATTATTGCCTGGCGTAATTGAACGAGACGAGCATTCTAAGTTCCCAACAGAACAAGTCAAAATGATGGCGGAATTAGGATTCTTAGGAATGATGGTTGACCCAAAGTATGGTGGAGCAGGTTTAGACAGTGTCTCGTATGTTTTGGCGATGACCGAAATTGCTAAAGTGGATGCTTCGGCTGCGGTTATCATGTCGGTGAATAATTCATTGGTTTGTGCCGGAATGGAAAAATACTGTTCGGAAGAACAAAAAATGAAATATTTAGTGCCTTTGGCAAAAGGGGATGTTATCGGAGCATTTTGCTTATCTGAACCGGAAGCGGGAAGTGATGCGAGTTCGCAAAAAACCACTGCCAAAGATATGGGCGATTACTATTTGCTAAACGGAACCAAAAACTGGATTACCAATGGAAATTCAGCATCAACATACTTAGTCATTGCACAAACTGATGTCGAAAAAGGGCACAAAGGTATCAATGCTTTTATTGTTGAAAAAGGTTGGGCCGGATTTGAAATTGGTCCAAAAGAAAAGAAAATGGGAATCCGCGGAAGCGATACACATTCGTTGATGTTTAGCGATGTTAAAGTTCCTAAGGAAAACAGAATTGGAGCTGACGGATTTGGATTTAACTTTGCGATGAACGTGTTAAACGGCGGAAGAATTGGGATTGCATCACAAGCACTCGGAATTGCAACTGGCGCTTATGAATTGGCTTTAAAATATTCGCACGAGAGAAAAGCCTTTGGGAAAGAGATTTTTAAACACCAAGTGATTGCATTCAAATTAGCCGATATGTATGTAAAAATTACAGCAGCCAAGCTTTTGATTATGAAAGCGGCTTGTGAAAAAGACGAAGGAAAAGACATTGCACATTCGGGTTCAATGGCAAAATTATACGCTTCTGAAATTGCTTTGGAAGTGGCCAATGAAGCAGTTCAAATTCACGGAGGAAACGGATATGTTGCCGAATATCATGTAGAAAGAATGATGCGGGATTCAAAAATTACTCAGATTTATGAAGGAACTTCAGAAATTCAGAGAATTGTAATTTCTCGTGGATTGGTATAATATTTTTTTATATATTTGAGGAACTGCTTTATTTAAGTTTTAAATTAATACTCACTAAACCCTTTCAGCAACGAAAGGGTTTTTTGATTGAAAAAAATAGTACTTTTACCTTATGTATGAAGAACTAAAATATTGGTACCTCCGTGATCACAAATTGTTTTGGACCTTGAGCATGTCTCAAATTAAGCAGTTGTGTATCATTACTGGATTTAAAAAAGCTAAAAAGGGAGATGTCATTTATTTTTCTTCTTCTGATGTACCTCGCGTTTTTTTACTCAAAAAGGGCAACATTAAGATTGTTTCTGTAGATGAAGAAGGAAACGAAACGGTTAAGGATATCATTCAAAAAGGAGATTTGTTCGGAGAACTGGAGTTAGACAATGACAGAAATTCTAATGAATATGCCAAAGCTTTGACCGATGATATTATTATTTGTAGTTTCTTGATGTCGGATTTTGAAGATTTGTTGTTACGAAATCCAAGTTTAGCCTTGTCTTATACTAAATTTGTTGGCCTCAAAATGAAACGCATCAAAAACAATTATTCCAATTTGATGTCCAAAGACGCTAAAACCCGCTTGCTAACCTTTTTGAAAGACTGGGCTGAACGTGATGGCAAACAGGTTGGAAATAGAGTCATCATCGAAAATTACCTTACCCAAAACGATATAGCGCAAATAATCTGTACCTCCCGCCAAACGGCTACTTCATTGCTAAATGAATTAGAAGAAAATGGTTTGATGCATTATGGCCGAAAAGAAATTATTATTGAGGATATTTCCAAACTATAGTTTCTAAAATTTCTTTAGGAAAATTGTCCATAACCTTGCGTTTATAGCTGTCGCATCTTTAACCTTGTCAATGGCTATTAATAAAAAAGTGCCTGCAAAGGCAAAGCCTAATACAAGCACATTAGTTTATTATTATTTTACTGATTCGCAATTTTTTTCAATGACTTTTTTAGAGTGTATCCCAAACTCATAGTAACACAAACCGGACAAATGCCAAAGCGAAAGAAAAATAAAAGAAATTTTTTATGAAAAGGCAAGTTTGTTGGAACAATAGGGCAACTTTTTCCATCGCCTTCAAATTCTTTAATCCCCCAAATGTTTACTGACTCTCTCATTTTGTTTGCTAATTTTTATCCGAAAAAGTAGTAGGTACACATTGCCATCATAGTTACTGATATAATCGTAAGAAGGATTTTTGTTTTCTTTTTCATACTTTTTAATTTAAAAGGGAATTAATAGTTGCTGTCATTACTTCATCAGATTCTGCAATACTCAACTGTTTTACTTGTTTGTGCGTTTTAGGGTTAATAAAAGTTACAATACCAGAAACGTCTTGTGTTTGTTTTTTGTCACTTGCTAATCCACATGCTTTAAGCATTTTTCCCATTCCTTTTCTAGGAATTGTAGACACGGCAACATAAGCATTGGCTTTTTCTAGTTCTTTTTTAGAAGCTTCTTTTGTCGTTTCATTAGTAATGTCATTCATGTAAATGTTTACTCCTTTTGCAGCATAAGGCATTAAAACAGCACTGAATCTTGCTGCATTTGCTTTACACACACCACACCATTTGGCACTGTTTACTACAGCAATCAATTTTGGATTTTCTGAATGTGGAATCGTTTGTGCTATACTTCCAAAACTTGTTGCTACTAAAAAAGCGGCCATAATTACTCTTAATTTTTTCATTTTAAATTGTTTAAATTGTTATATAGTAGTTAATACCAATACACTCCATTTAATCACCTAATTGAAAATAAAAAAAGCGAACTATTTGAATAACTCGCTTTCTTTAAAATAGATTTAGGTATTTAGTTGAGGTTTTCAACGCCTTTTCTGGCTTGCTCCAAACATTTGTATTTTTGGTTTTGTGCATTGTGTTTGTTGGTATAACCAAACTCTTTGGTAATGCTATCGATGTCTTTATCATCATAAAAAATAGCTCTCAGCAGCACAATACATTTATTGGTTACAGCCTTAAATAAAGAAACAACCTTGTTGGAGTTAGAGTGATGAATTTCCTCTTCCGCTTCTTCATAATCAATTAAGTATTTTTCATAAATACCAACTTCCGATTTCACCATTTTATTGCAGTCTCTTAATCGCTTTAACCAAAGATTACTGCTTATCGCGAAGATGAATGTTTTCAGAGAGGAAGTTAAATGGAAGTCATCTTTAGGTACTTTTTCTAATAAAACGATAATTGTTTCTTGAAAAATATCTTTAGCATCATCCTCATTACCATTGTTCTTTAGTATAAAATTCCTTACCGATGGGTAATAGAATTTATATAAAATTTCAAAAGCATAGTTGTCCTTTGATTTAAGCCCTAGAAAAGTTTCTTGATCGGATTGATTTTTAATTCCCATACAAATTGTAATTTATGATTAATACTGTCAATATGTATTAATACCATAGGGTAATATAAAATCACCTTTATTTCAAATTTATTTTTAGTAGCCTTTAATTTTTAAACAAAGATATTTTTTAAAACAGAACAGTAAATTGATTTCAGAAGAAATATTGATTATTGATTTAGGAAAATTGTCCATCACCTTGCGTTAATCCTCCATTTTACAACATTGAAAGCTGTCGCATCTTTGTACTGTCAATATCGACAATCAAATTTTAAAAATAAATAAAATGACTACAACAACATTTTCAGTTCCAACCAGAGACCAAGTATCAGAAAACAACCAAGCAATTTTTGATAATTTACAAAAAGCTTTAGGTTTCGTCCCTAACTTATATGCAACGATTGCCTATTCAAAAAATGGGTTAGAAAAATACTTAGCTTACCAAAATGCTAAAACATCGCTTTCTAACAAAGAAAAAGAAGCCGTTAACTTAATCGTAAGTCAAGTAAACAATTGTATTTACTGTCAAAGTGCTCATACCATTATTGGAAAAATGAATGGTTTCTCAGACGAGCAATTGTTAGACATCAGAAGAGGGAAAAGTACCGATGCTAAATTAGATGCTTTAGTAAAATTGGCTGCTGAAATTACCCAAACAAGAGGGAATGCTAATTCAGATATCGTGGATGCCTTTTTTGCTCAAGGGTATACTAACGAAAATTTGGTAGATTTGATTTTGCAAATAAGCGATAAAACCGCAATGAACTATTTTCATAACTTGACAAAAGTTCCTGTTGATTTCCCTTTAGCTCCAACTTTATAATTCATAAATTAGCAAACCAGTTCGTCTTGAATTGGTTTGCTTTTTAATTGTATCACTATGAACTCAATAGAACAAAAATTACCACTTCCTCCATTTAACATGGAAACGGCACTTCAAAAAGTACAATTAGCAGAAGAGGCTTGGAATAGCAAAGATCCCGAACGTATTGCTTTGGCATATACAGTTGATACCGAATGGCGAAACAGAACCGATTTTATAAACGGTCGCGAAGCGGTAAAAGAATTTCTGAAAGGAAAATGGGAAAAGGAACTCGATTACAAACTCAAAAAAGAGTTGTGGGGTTTTCGTGAAAACCGAATGGCAGTTCGTTTTGAATACGAATATAGAAATGCAGAAGGGCAATGGTTTCGTGCCTATGGAAATGAGAACTGGGAGTTTGACGAAAACGGATTGATGCGCAAGCGGTTTGCTAGTATCAATGATTTGAAAATAGAAGAAAAAGAAAGACATTTATAACAATGACCGATAAAAACACCTTTACTTTAGTAAATCCGCAAACCGGAAACCTGGCTTTCAAACTTTTTTCGTTTGAAGAAAACAGTTCCTTTGACCACATTCAGCGATTAAATTATTATTCTTTGATTTGGATTAAAAAGGGTAGTGGTAAAGTAAAAGTAGATTTCTCTGAATATGATTTTACTGAAAATCAACTGTTGGCTTTTGCCCCGTATCAGCCTTTTATGTTAACTGCTGTTGATGCTATTGAAGGTGTAGTTATTCATTTTCATCCCGATTTTTTTTGTATCATTAAGCATCACAACGAAGTGGCTTGTAATGGAGTTTTGTTTAATAATATTTACGAACCACCTTATGTATTCATTGATGAAACGGCTAAAGCAACTTTCAATATGGTTATTGAACAAATGAAGACTGAAATGCAAAATCCTGCACTAGCGCAATATGAATTATTAGTTTCTTATTTAAAAATCTTCCTTATTACAGCGTCCCGATTAAAAAAAGAACAACAACCCAAAGAACTTTCTCAAGTTGATGATAACTCGGCACCTTTTATTCTTCAAAATTTAAAAAGCTATATTGAGCTTCATTATAAAACCAAACATTCGGCTAGTGATTATGCCGATTTGTTAAACATTTCACCAAAAGCATTAGCTAAAATCACTAAAAATCATTTCAATAAAACCTTAACCGATTTAATTGCAGAACGCATTATCATTGAAGCCAAGCGAGAGTTGTATCTCACTAATAAAGCTGTAAAAGAAATTGCCTTTGAATTAGGCTATGACGACGAACATTATTTTAGCCGTTTCTTTAAAAACAATGTGGCCATTTCTCCTCAAATGTATCGCGATACGGTTGGTTTTGCCCGAGGGATGAGTTAATCTCAAAGAATTTTACTCCCAATGTAAACTACCCGACATTTCCCCATTTCATATAGATTTAGCTTTGTACTATCAAAATAAATCGATTATGAAAAAACTATTAGTATTTCCCATTTTATTTCTGTTTTTTTCCTGTCAGGAAGAAGGAATATTAACCAAAGACAGAGAAGATATAGTAGTGATTCCGACTGCGGAGTTAAAATATTATGGAACCTTTGTCCCTACATCTGGAATAGACGTAATTGGTGAAGCCAAAATTTACTTGGAAGGCAACCAATACAAAGTGCAATTAGAAAATTTTAGCATTTCTAGCGGTCCCGATTTGAAAGTCTATTTGTCAAAAGCAGCTACCCCAAACGAATTTATCAATCTCGGAAATCTGACTTCTCAAACGGTTTATCCAATTCCACAATCGGTTAACGTTGCCGAGTATTCTCATGTGCTTATTCATTGTCAGCAATACAATCATTTGTTTGCAATAGCTGAACTAACATCAAATTAATAAATATGAAAAAGATACTTTTAGTAGGAGCAATTTTATTTTCGATCAACACAATTAACGCTCAAGGTTGCAGTGATGCCGGAATTTGCTCTATAAACCACGGTTTTACAACCGAAGAAAAAAGTTTTAAAAACCATATTGAAATTGCCACTATTTTTGGTGCAGGCGAATCGGATGTACGCTATGTTTCTCCTTATGTCTCGTATACCAAACGTTTCAATGACCGATTTTCTTTTACGAGTAAAGTCACTTTTTCAACAGCTCATGGAAGTTTTGGTACTCGAAGTCAGTTTGGCGATGCATTCCTAATAGGAAATTATACTTTTAAAGAAATAAACAAAAAGCAATGGAGTGTTTTGCTGGGATGGAAGTTTCCGTTTACGGCTTCGAATCTAAAAATTAATGGCTACTCTTTGCCGTTAGATTATCAATCGAGTTTGGGAACTGTCGATATGTTTTTGGGAACCAATTTCAAGTATAAAAAATGGGATTTTAATGCAGCACTTCAAATTCCGGTGGTCAATTTGAATAAGAATTCGTATTTCAAAGAATATGGTGGGACAGGTGATTTTCCGTCAACTAACTTGTTCGAGCGAAAATCGGACGCCTTAGTAAGAGCAACCTATTCGATAAAAACGCCTAATAAAAAATTCATGTTCAAGCCCAATGTGCTTTTCATTTATCATCTTGGAGAAGACAGTTATGAAAATATTTTTGGCCAAAGAGAAAACATTAACGGTTCGGATGGTTTGACCATAAACGGAAACCTAATAACGTCATACAATCTAAGTAAACAAAGTAGTATAGAACTTTCGTTAGCAACACCATTTGTAGTTAGAGATGTTCGTCCAGACGGTTTAACCAGAAGTTTTGTTCTCGGATTGCAGTATCAATATTCATTTTAATAAATAAAAAATAACTTTTTTACCCTAAAAGTAAAGTAGCAGACAAAACCCTTTTTATGACCACTTTATCTTTGTATCAATAAAAATAATTAAATTTAACAAATCATGAAAAAATCAATATTAATCTTATTCGTTGTGTTATCGTCAACAATAAGTTTTGCGCAAACTGCAGCAAAAAGAATAAAAGAATTCAATTTAGAAAACAAAGTAGCCATTCAGGGTTACGATCCTGTTGCTTATTTTACACAAAAGAAAGCTGTGAAAGGAAAGAAAGAATTGGCTACAGCCTTTGAAGGTGTAACCTATTATTTTTCATCACAAGCAAACAAAGATGCTTTTACCAAATCTCCTGCTAGCTACGAACCTCAATATGGCGGTTGGTGTGCTTACGCTATGGGATCCAATGGTGAAAAAGTGGAAGTTGATCCTGGAACTTTTAAAATTCTAAATGGCAAACTGTTTTTGTTTTACAACGCCTATTTCAATAATACTTTGAAATCATGGAATAAAGACGAGGCTAATCTCAATAAAAAGGCAGATGCGAACTGGAAAAAATTCATCAATTAATAAACCATTAATTCTAATAAAAAAAAACTAACCAGCAAAAAAATCTAATCATGAAAAACCCAATATTTATTTGGATTGTAAAACTAATAGCAGTGGCAATCCTTGTTCAAACGTTGTTTTTTAAATTCTCCGGAGCAGAAGAAAGCGTTTATATTTTCCAAACATTAGGCATCGAACCTTTTGGTAGAATTGGTTCTGGAATAGTTGAATTGATTGCTTCAATTTTGATTCTGATTCCACGCACAACATTACTTGGCGCATTAATGGGAGCAGGAACAATGCTTGGCGCTATTTTTTCACACTTATTTGTGTTGGGAATCGAAGTAAAAAATGATGGAGGAGAATTATTTACTTTGGCAATAATTACTTTACTTTGTTGTACTATATTAATTGTTAAGAATAGAAATAAAATTCCAGATTTACTTTTATTAAAAATCTAAAATTAGATTTAATTCGTAATTAATAAAGAAAATAACAAAGATATGCTCATACCCTCTTTATACAAAACCTTAAATGAATTGGAGTTGTTGTTAAATCAGCTTTCTAATGACGATTTTACTTTGACTTGTAAAGGTTTGAGCAATGCAACCATTGGCGAACATACACGACATATTATTGAGATGTTTCAATGTTTGGAAAATCAATATGATCTTGGAGTAGTAAATTATGATAAAAGAAATCGCGACTACCGAATTCAAACCGACACTAGTTTTGCTTTGAAATGTATAGCTGATATCAAAAAGCAATTAGAAAAAGACAATAAAAAATTACTGCTCGAACAAATGGTAGATGAAGAAGAATTGCATATTGAAAGCAATTATTTCAGAGAGTTATTATATAATTTAGAGCACTGTATTCATCACCAGGCATTAATAAAAGTGGCCGTTTTGCAGTTAGAACATTTGCAAATTGATGCTAATTTTGGTGTGGCTCGCTCTACAATTGAATACCGAAAGCAATGTGCACAGTAAGTTTTGTCAATGCCAATAGTAAAATAATTATCACTTCTAATCGTGATGAAAAAATACTAAGACCAAGTGCTGTTGAACCCAAAAATTATAATGTCAAAAACAAAACAATCATCTTTCCAAAAGATAAAAAAGCTGGAGGAACTTGGTTTGCTATTGACGAGTTTTCAACCATAGTAGTACTTTTAAATGGTGCTGATGAAAAACACATTCTCAAAGAAAGTTACCGGAAAAGTCGTGGGTTGATAGTGCTCGAACTCATTAGCTGCGAATCGGTAATTGCTGAATGGAATAACATCGATTTGGAAAATATAGAACCTTTTACTTTAGTTCTTTTTGAAAATCAAAGACTATATCAATTACAATGGAATGAAATCCAAAAATGTGCCATTGAATTAGATGTAAATCAAAGTCATATTTGGTCTTCATCAACTTTGTATTCAAAAGAAATCAGAGAAAAAAGAGCCAATTGGTTTTATACTTTTCTTGATGCAAAGCCGGAAGTTAACGAAGAAGAGTTATTCAATTTTCATCGATATACCGAAGAAGAAAACACCGAACATGGCTTGGTTATCAATAGAAATGATACTTTAAAAACAGTAAGCATCACACAGGCAGTTATCGAAAAAAATAAAGCTTCAATTCACTACAATGATTTGATTGCTGAAACAGATTTTTCGAATACCTTTATATCAGTATAATTTTTCAATTCCTAAATCCCAAATCCTAAATATTAATTTGAGACTATTTCTCCATAAATTGTTCCATTGGGAATATTGGCCTTTCCAAATTGTATATATTCCTATTTATTTTTTATGGGCATTTTATGCTTTGAAAGCCAGAACTATTTTCTTTTTCAACGCTTGTAATCCAACGATGAAAAATGGCGGTTTTGTTATGGATAGTAAAATAGAAATCTATGATTTGATTCCACAAAAGTTTTATCCAATTACAAAATTCATCAAAGAGAAAATTCCGTTTGATGAAGTTGAGACAATACTTGAAACTTCAAAAATTCATTTTCCATTTATCGTAAAACCCGATATTGGTCTTCGTGGTTCGGCAGTAAAAAAAGTAACCAATTTAGCCGAATTGAAAGCCTATCACAACAAAGCCAATTTCGATTATTTAGTGCAGGATTTGATTCCGTATGAAAATGAAGTCGGAATTTTTTATGTTCGTTTTCCAAATGAAAAACATGGAAAAATCACAGGAATTGTAGCCAAAGAATTTTTAATCATTGAAGGCGATGGTTGTTCAACTATTGAAGAATTGTTGAAAGTTAATCCGCGTTACGAATTCCAATTAAAAGCACTTGAAAAAGAATATGGCAGTCAGCTAAAAACTATTTTAGCCAAAGGCGAAAAGCGCAATTTAGTGCCTTATGGCAATCATGCTCGTGGTGCCAAATTCCTTGATTATAGTCATTTAATTTCGCCAGAATTGACTAAGGTTATAGACGAAATGTGTTTGCAAATTTCCGAGTTTTATTTTGGCAGAATGGATTTGATGTACAACACTTGGGAAGAGTTGGAGCAAGGGAAAAACTTTTCTATAGTCGAATTAAACGGAGCAGCAAGTGAACCAACGCACATTTATGACCCAAAACATTCGTTGTTTTTTGCTTGGAAGGAATTGGCACGTCATATCAAGTATATGTTTCAAATCAGCGTTGAAAATCACAAGCGCGGCTTTCCTTATTTGTCGCATAAAGTTGGAATGGAGCAATACAGATTGCATTTGGAACAAAGTAATAAAATTGTCAATTTTTAATGCAAAACCTCAAAAACATATTCGTTGGTTTTTTGGTAAGTTTTATCGGTTCCATTCCGTTAGGCTATTTAAATGTGGTTGGTTTTCAAGTTTTTCAAAAATCAGGACTTCAACCAACAATTTGGTATTTGCTGGGCGTAATTTGTATTGAGTTTTTAGTGATTTTTTTTACTTTAATTTTTGCAAAAAAATTGGCTGAAAACAAAAGGCTAACGAAATATATCGAAGGTTTCTCAGTTGTGTTTATGCTTGTTTTAGCCTCTGTTTTTTACTTTGGTGCAAATTCAAAAACTGACTATTCCACTTCGTTTGATTATTCACCCTTTGTTTTGGGAATCGTATTGAGTTGTTTGAATTTTATTCAGATTCCGTTTTGGACCGGTTGGAATTTATATCTATTAAACGGCAAGTATATCGAAGTTTCAAAATCAAGGAAATACTTTTATGTTTTTGGTACCGTTGCAGGAACGTTCAGCGGCATGTTGGCACTAATTTTATCACTTCATTATTTTGCAACAAATGTTGATTTTTTGTCTAAGTATTTAATGCAAATCATAATTCCATTACTATTTCTTGGGCTTGGTATTTTTCAGGCGATTCAATTTTTTAGAAAGTATTTTTAAAAGGATAATTATTTGTCGTTCATTTTTTCAAACTTTATTTTTCTTATTCCTTGTGTCATTAAATAAAAACCAATAACTTTATTTTGTTCATTTCTAATGACTTCAATTTCTCCTAAATTGCTAACAAATAAATCAGGCTGAAAAGCTGTAAAAATAGCATCGCTGTTTCTGGAATGTGTTGCAATTAAATTATTTTCCTTGATGATAAATTTATAGGTAGTATTCAATTCAGCGTTATAATACAAACCAACTAACTCGTTAAGGTTTATTTTTTCTGTATCAAATTCTTTTATTTCAATTCTTTTGCCTTTGTATGAGAAGTCAGAGATATGCCATTTTAGAAATTCAGTTATTTGTCCGTTGGTTTTGTTGAATACAAATTTGCTGTGTGGTAGATTTGGATATGTAAATTCATAGTCGCCTGTTTGAATAAGTTTTACTCTATTACTTATAGTATCGCCCTTTGCTAAATGAAATAGTGTATCATTTTCTTTACTTATAGAAACTATATATCCTGGAAAAACTTCGTAATCGCCAACAAAACTTTTAAGCAAATTTTGATCAAAAATAGGTTTTGAATTTGTCTTGGTTTCTTTGTCGTTTAAATAAAAATCTACAATATTGTAAACAAAATCAAGTGGGTGAAAAAGATGGGAATTGCATAAAAATACAACTGAAAAATTATGCTCTGGAATTCTTAGTATATAAGAACCATAATCGGCATCGCCACCACCGTGAAATAGTACGTTTAAACCTTTGTATGTTCTATTTTCTATTCCTAATCCATAAGGAATGAGTTCGCCATTATTCAGTTTGCCTTTTTCTTTCATTTTATTAAAAATGGCATCATTGCCAATATTCTTTTTTTCAAAATTCATTGTCCATAAACATAAATCTTCGGTAGTTGTATTTAAATTAGTAGAACCAACAAATGAATGATTGAGGATGCTTTTGCAATAGATGTTATTGTATTTATGATAGGAGTAGGCTCTGTTTTTTATAATAGTTTCAGGGTCATCAACCACTTGAGAATTTTTCATTTTTAATGGATTGAAAATTTTTGCCTTTGCGAAATCTGCGAAAGATTGACCTGAAATCCTTTTTACAATTTCGGCTAATAAAATGTAACCCGAATTGCAATATTCATATTCTTCTCCGGGTATAAAATTTAAGCCTTTTTGGCTTGTAATTAGTTTTACAGCTTGCTCATTACTTAACAGATCGGCTTCATTTGTTCCAATTAAATTGGCTAAAGCAGTATTGTCTCTTATGCCACTTGTGTGATTTGCTAAATTGCGTAATGTAATTTTATGTCCGTAATCAACCATTTCGGGAAGATATTTTCTTATATCGTCCTCTAATGATAATTTACCTTCTTGTTCCAAAAGAAGTATTGCGAAAGCTGTAAATTGTTTTGATACCGAGGCAATTTGAAAAACTGTTGTTGGCGTAATTGGAGTTCCATATTCTAAATTAGCAATACCAAACCCTTTTTTGTAAACTATAGCACCGTTCTTTATAACAGCAACTGAAAATCCCGGACCATTTTTGAAGTTGTATTTTGCAATTAATGCATCAACTTTATCTGATGGGTTTTCTTTACTATTTTTAGTTTGGGAGTTTACATAACTACATTGAAAAAGCAATAGAATAAATAATAGGGAATAAGTTGTTTTCATAAGATTATTTTAAAATTCAAAGCAAAGTTGCATTGTATATCTTATAAAAGCGACCGACTAAAAAAAGTCGAACTCATTTTATTTTACTAATAGGGTTCGACTTTTATTATGCAAGTAGTACTTTTTCTATTTGTTTGAAAGAAATTGTTTTCTGTATTCTATTGGAGTCATAGGACTATGTTTTTTAAAAGCAGTGTTGAAGGATGATTTTGAATTAAATCCTACTTGGTAAAGGATTTCTAAAACAGTTATATCTTTTTGTGATTGATTTTTTAAAATCGACATTGCTTTTAAAACTCGGTATTCATTTATAAAATCAAAAAAATGTTTTCCAATATGATGATTAATTAGCGTTGACAATTCTTTCTGCGAAAAATCAATTTGTAATGCCAGTTTTTGAATTGTTAAATCTGGATCTAAAAAAGGTTCTTTTTCAGTCATAAATTGTTCTAATAATTTTATTTTTTCATTATTCTCAGAAGTGATTTCAGAAGTAATTATTTTAGTTTCTTTTTTTATATATTTTGATATTGGCGTATTGTTTTGTTCAATTCCGCTAAATAGTTGCGGTTGGTGTAAAGCTTTCAATACAAAATAACTAGAAACTAGTAATGCAGAAATAATAACAATAACGTTTAAAAGTAAGATCAAATTAATGTTATTTGTAAATTGAATGAAGAATTTTGAAAGCACAAATAAATGGGCAAATAAAAGAATACTAGTCATTTGTACTAACCATTTATAATTGAGGTGTTCAGGGTTGGTATAATTTTCTAAATAAATCTTTTTATACTTTTTTAAGGCAATGAATATCAATATAATGTATAAGAAATATTGAATTTCACTTATTATTTGAAAAACCAGAAATGCTTTTTTTGAATAATCACTTGCTATTAGAAAAGAATAGAAAAAGATGAATAAAAGGGTATGTATTAAATCGTTAATTCTTAATTTAAAATTAGTATAACAAACAGAAAGCACATAAAAATAGAAAACAGGCATTTGAAGTAGAGAGGAAGTAATGCGGAAAGTTTCAATAAATAGATGTTTAGATAACCAATCATTTAGAAAAAAAGCACTAATATCTATTGCTACCAGGAGTAAAAAAACAGAAAATAATTGATTGGATTTTTTTTTATTACCCCTAACAGTCAACAAGAAAAAAGAAAAAAACAGCAAAAGAAAAACAACTATTCTACTTATGCTATTTAATAATTGTATTTCAGTCATTTATTATTTTTTACTGCTGTTCGGATAGTATCACCGCCAACTTTTTGATAGTAGTACTAAACCAGCTTTATATTTTAGCTAATATATAAAAACTTTCAGCTCTTTTTACTCTGATAAACTCTTCCTCTATATAAGAAGCGTTTCCTTTATTACATTAACTAGTAAATACTTTGTGTCAATTGATAACCAACAAAAAGAGTAACTAAGTTTTCTAGAAAGTATTACAAAAGGAATTACCCTAATTTACCCAAAGCACCAATTAAATTCGATTTTTTTCTTTGAGAAACCGGAAGTGTACTTTTGTCAGAAAGAATTACATAACCACCGTCTTTATTAACAAAACTAAGCAAGTGGTTTAGGTTAATTATATGCGAATGATGTATCCTTTCAAAACCGCTGGTGCATAATAAATCTTCAAAATCCTTCAGTGTTTTGGATACTAATGTTTTTTTTCCATTAGAAAAATAAAGACAGGTATAGTTGCTTTCAGCGGTGCATTTTATGATGTTTTCAAGTTCATAAACTGTGATTCCTTCCGAGGTATTGAGTGCTATTTTTTTCCTGGCCGGAATTTCATTTTGGTTTTGGATGAAATTTTCAATTTTAATACCTTCTGTATCTTTTGAGCTTTTCATCGCTTTAGTTACCGCAGTAACTAATTCATCCGAATCTATTGGTTTTAATAGATAATCGAGTGCGCTGAATTTTATCGCTTTTATCGCATATTGACTGTAAGCCGTTGTGAAAATTACTTTGAAATTATTTTCTTTAAATAGATTCAATACTTCAAAACCCAATCCGTCCGAAAGCTGAATGTCTAGAAAAATTAGCTCAGGTTCTAATGATTTTATTTTTTCTATTGCTTCTTTTATTGATTTTGCTTCGCCGATAACGGTGACATCTTTGCAATGGGTTTCCAGTTCTGATTTTAAGGCAGAAATAGCTTGTGCTTCGTCTTCAATAATTAATGCTTTCATAGTTTACCAAATTGATATTAAAGGAATGGTGATAATCACTTTTGTTCCTGATGGAATTGAATTGACTTCTAGGTCAACGATATCAATTGTCGATTTTCCAATATTTGTATCTAACAACTCCAATCGTTCCTTGGTTATTTCTAATGCTTTAGATTGATATTCTTTGTTTTTCTGAATCATTTTTGAAGCAACTCTACCAATGCCATTATCTTCTACACTACATTCTAACTGGTTGTCCTTTTGCAAAAATCGCACAACTAAGGTTCCTTTATTTTCCTTTGGCGCCAATCCGTGGATGATAGCATTTTCAACTATAGGCTGGAGTAATAGTGTTGGAATTGAAATTTCATTGGTGTTCAAACTTTCATCAACAATAAGTTCGTATTCAAATTTGTTTTTATATCGAATTTTAGTCAGGTTGATATAGATTTCAAGCATTTCGATTTCTTTCGATAAAGGAATTAATTGCTCAGTGTTTTCCAACAGCATCCGCAAAAGTTTCGAAAATTTTGAAATATAAGAACTGGCATTGATGACATCGCCTTCAGAATAATAGCCTTTTATAGTATTAAGTGCATTAAAAATGAAGTGCGGATTCATTTGGAGGCGAAGTGCTTTTTGCTCTAATTCTACCATTTGTTTTTCGAGTTGCGCCTTGTCTCGTTCTATTTGGATGTTTTTCTTTTCTATTTCAAATTTTTTCTTTTGTCTTTCTAATCGGTATTTTATGAAAGAGTAAATAAGAAAACCAACTACCAATAGCATTAAAAGAATAAACCAAACTTTCTGCCAAAACGGTGGTAAGATTTCGAATGAAATAATTTCCACCTCACTTTTTGTATTAGAACCATCTTGACAAAAAACACTAAAAGTATATTTTCCGGCAGGTAAAGAGTTGTAATTGATTTTGGTTTCTGTACTTGTTGACCAGGTGTCGTTTTTCCCGTTTAATTTATAATAGTAGGTCAAATTACCTTGGTTAATATAGGAAATGCCATTGTATTCAATACTAATGTCACTTTTGCTATACTGAAAAACAAAGTTGTTGTTTTTAGTGTTGTTTTGATTTTTAAGATTTATAATTAAACATTTTGGTTTCGATTTTTTAGAAGTTATGTTTCTGTAATCAAAAGACAATAGTCCGTTTCCTGTTGCCAAATAAACAATGTTGTCAAGATAATCGATGTCGTAAATCCTATTGTTTTTTATTCCTAAAACAGCATTCAAATTTCTAATTTCAAAAGTGTTGTCATTTTTAATCAGCAATGAGTTTAAACCATTATTAGTTCCGATGAGATACGTATTTGAGGCAATTTTTTTTATGGCATTACAAGTATTACTGTTAAGTCCTGAGTTCTTAGTTATTTTTTGTTGGACCAGATTTTTTTTAATTGTAACAATACCTTTAGAATTGGAACCTACAAGAAGCGTGTGGTTTTCGGTGTCATAGTATAAATCTGCTATTGATGTATCGAGTTTTTCATTTCTTTCTCCAAAGTAAGTAATAGAATCTTTAGGGTTGTATTGATATAATCCAAAGTTAGTTCCAATCCAAATGTTATCGTTATCACCATCACACAAAACGGTGGCACGCTTGCTTATCAGGTTGTTTGAACTAATTAAATTAGACGTAATATTGTATAAATTTTTGGTTTTAATTTTATAAATAAATGTATAGCCAACAAAAACATCATTTTTTTTAATTAAAATATCATTGGCACCAACCCTAAGTTTTTTCTCATTCCCTTTTCCATCAATTTCTATAACCCCAAGTTTTCCAACGACATAGGTTTTGTCGTTAAAGAATCTAATATTGTTGATTTTGTCAACTCTTTTTTGATTAAAAATTGTTTTCTTTTCAATGCTGCCGTTTTTCTTTATATAGTAGTCATTATTATCACCACCTAACCAAATTTCATTTTTTTTATTAATAGTTATGCAGTTAATTTTAAGGGGTTTTTCAGTATTAATTTTATCATTAAATACATCAAAAGAAGGAACATAAATTATTCCGTTAGTCAAAGTAGTAAGCCAATAACCCCCTTCAAAATCTTTGGTCAGGCTTGAGATACTATAGTTTTCAAAGAATTTTCTTTTTAAAATGTTGTTTTCAAATAAATACAATCCAAATCTGGAGCACACCCATATTTTATTCTCGTTTTCAACATATAAATTGATGATTTCTTGTTTGTCTGGAATTGCTGCAATTAGTTTAAATTGATTACTTCCTGTAACTTTATATAGTTTGTTAAACTCATTAAAATAAGTATTGGTCTTATCATGATATACCCTATAAGTAGATATTTTATCAATTTGGCTATCCATTTTATTTTTCGAAAAATTGCATATTCCGGCACTTGAAAGTATAAAAAATTCTTTGTCCCAAATCCACATGCCAACTGTAGTGATCTTATTTGTGTTTACTTTTTTTACAGTATCATTTGGCTGTATAATTTTGATGCTACCATCTTTAAAAACAAAATAAATAGTATTCTTCTCGTCTTGATAAAAATCAATTATCAAATTGGAACCGGCAATTTTTTTAACTAATTCAGAATTCTTTTCATTGTATATTTTGTTTTTATAGATATAGGAAGGCTTGCCATTAAGTGTCAATAACCAGTTTCGCCCTTTAAAATCAGTTTTCATTTGAAAAACTTCATTGTCGGACAAACCTCTATCAGTATTAAATAGCTCAAAGTTATGACTGTCATACTTTACAATTCCAACATCGGTGCTAATCCATAGAAAACCATTTTTGTCCTGAGTGACCGAATAGGTTGTTGAGGTTGGAAACCCTTCATTAATGGAATAGTTGATAGAATAAGGATCTTGTGCCAAAATTATTTGGGAAAACACAAGTGAAATAAAAAGGAAATATGGTCTCAAATTTTGATTTTGGATTAGTAAAAGTAAGAATAAATAAAATAGTCATTTCTAAATTGTACATCACTTATCATAATTAAAAAATCACTTATCACACCTATCAAATCACTTACTAAAAAAGAGGTGTCGTTTAAATAGTTTTCTCGATGTCTTTTAGTTATCAGAATAACTTTGACTGTTATTATAACTTTGAAATTATGAAAAAGACACTACTTATTATAGCATTAGGTTTTACATTTTTAACGGCAAACGCACAAGTAATATCCACTGACAATTTTGATAATTATACTTTATTTTACCTCACACCCGATATAACAGGAACTGCTTCGCACCAAGGATATTGGTTGGGTTGGGTAACTCCAAATATTGGTTACGATATTGATAGCTTTATATCAACTTCTTACGGAAACCCTTCGAAAGGTATTGAAATTGAGGGGTTTTCGAATCAGTATGAACCTGCAAGTAAATATCTATGGAAAAGATATTTTCCGCAACTGTGGAATACGAGAACGTCAGGTAATAATACTGTAGAATTCCAAATTGATTATATAAGACCTACTATAGTTAGAGGAACTGATGATATTCAAATTATGATTCTGGATTCGTCACTAAGCAAAGTTTTAGCAGGTTTTTCATTCAATGAGTTTGGGCTTATTACCGGAAGAGCCTATAGTTATTCCACATCCAATAATACCTTTGGAAATTTTTACTACAATCTCGATGATAATTTTTCTACCCAACTTCCAGTTAATATTTGGATGACATTGGTCTTGAGATTTAACAAAGATACTGGCGACATTACTTTTATCATCAAAAACCCCAATGGTTCTATATTTAGACAAAAAACAATTACCGGGTCTGGTGCTGGCTTAGATCCTGCAGAAATAGACTTTGCTATTTTTGCAGATACTACAGGTTCCCCCAATAGACTTCGAGCTGATTTTGACAATTACAAAGTTACTGCTTTGAGTAGTGCTTTAGCCATTGATGAGGTTGCAGATGAAAGTGGATTTTCTGTTTATCCTAATCCGACAACTACTGAAATTTCGATTTCAAATAAAAACGGGAAAGGAATTTCAAGTGTCGTTTTAACGGATATCAATGGAAGAACTGTAAAGCAAAACACTTTCGATAATTCACCTAGTATTCAGCTAAATATTGCTGATTTATCGAGTGGTGTTTATTTGATGAAAATAGTTTCACAAGAAGGAACGGCGACAAAGAAAATTATTAAAAATTAAAATCTAAAATGAAAAAAATCATATTTATTCTGATTGCTTTTTTGGTAACAAAAGCTAACGCTCAAATTCTGGTAAAGATTAATGACAAATTAATTACTGCAAATCAAACCATCTCAGCAGACGCCATAAAGAAAATGGAAGTTAGTTTAGCAAAACCTGTACTACTAAAACCCAATTCACAAGGGAAAGCCAGATTGTATGTCGAGCTTCTTGGCACTGACGATAAAGTGATAGAAGGATACACGGTCGAAAAAGAAGGCTATAACGAATACGACCAATTGCTCAAAAACACCAAAAACTCCTATGTTGTTTATCAGGAAGGTGGAGAAAACAAGACTTTTAGGTTTACGTTAAATGCACCGCCAACGCTAAAAGCAGTTTTGCAACAAGCCGGGACCAACCCGATTAATAAATTGGTCAAAGTAAAAGTATCGTTAATGTTTAGCGACAAAACTGTCGATGCTTTCGGAGAGGTACATTATGGATATCGATATGACTTAGTACCGGTTTTTCAGTTCAATATTAAGAATGAAAGTACCGATGGTTCTATTGCTTTATTAGAAATTGGTTCCACTTTTACAAGTGCTATTGCTACTCAGGTTAAATATGTAAGTCAGGAAAAGTATAAAGGTTTTTTTTATGATGAAGTAAATCCGCTGTTTACCAGTAAGGATGTAGTTAAATGTTATTTTGAAGAAGGCAAGTACTATGTCACACTTATTTTCAATACGATTGATGTAAAAAACAAGACACAGGACGATTATCTAACGGATTTGAAAAATTCATTAGAAACTTTTTTACAATCGATAAGCAACCAATGTAATAAAAATATTTCCCGTGACTTACCACCAGTTAAATTTTCGGATTGGGATAAAGTAATGCCGTGTAGTGTAAACGATAAAATAGTGATTCCGTCATTAGATGGGAAAAAGAATAAATCGTATTTGTCTGAAGCGATATTGAAACCTGCTGAATTGGGGCAACTAAAAGGATTAAAATTTAATTCAATTGTACTGAAACCCAATTGCGGGTTTTCTTCCGGAGAAACTTGGGGTTCTGCAAATGTATATTTCTTAAAACATCCTAAAAACAATAAACAAATACTAATGGTTTTCGCAATTAAACAAGATAAAACAGAAACTATCGAAAACGCTAAAATAGCTGAGGATAGAATAGCGACTTTCTTATCGGCACAAAAGTTTTGATTGGCAAAAGGTCAGTAGCTGATAAGGTTAAAGCATAAAAATTAAAAAAAACAGTATCAATATAGCACTATGAATTTCTTTAAAAAATTATTTTCATCCAATAAGGAAGAAACCGCAAATGAAACCAATTCTCATATTGATAATGAGAAAATAGATATCACAAAAAATACTTCCAATAAAGAAAATGAGGTAAAAACTATTTACACCGAAGAATATTTTGCAAAAAGGTATACTGAAAACAATTTAAATGAAAATTCAGTACTTGATGGAAGCCTAAAAATGATAGAAAGCTATTTTTTAGACAACAACATTGAGCCTAAAATTAAAAGCCCAATAGAGCATCCCAATACTCTAGACCAAACGATAAGCGAAGGCTTAGGGTTTCATATGTATTGCAATTCATTTCAGTTTGAAGATAATGCTATCATTATGTTTTTAGCTATGGCAATGAGTAATTTCTACGTGAGCCAATTAGAATTCAAATTATATAATGATAATGAACCCGAATTTCCTTTGAGAGGAATGACTTTAAAGTACAATAAAAATGGTGCAGTTTTATCATTATATCCTTATGAATATTCATTAAAAGTGCTCAACAACGAAGCAACATTTACAGAACTCTTTGATAAAATTAAGAGCCATTTAGAATCGATGCCAAATGTTGAAACGGTGCTGAAAAACTATACTGAAAATTTGGAGGAATAATTAAGATTAAAGTCCAAAAATGAAAGAACTATTAAATAAACTTTTAAACAACCCAAAAAATGCAACCCTAATACAATTTTTAAAACTTACTGAAGAAGATAATTTTAAAACTTGGGCCGAATCGTTTTCAGGGTATAATGAAGGTGGTTGTATCTTATTTGAAAATTATGGAGCTTTTATTCCCGAAGAAAATAAATTTTCATTAGGCACGCACAGTGTAATGGTAAACACGAATACAGGAGAAATTTTCGCATTTAATACAGGACGATGCTCCATTTTTTTTAAATGCGATTTTATCAAATCAGGAACAGAAAACACGAGCGATTTAAAGACAGGATATACTTTTGATTGTATAACAGATATTACTGCATTAGGCGACAATTGGTGCTTTATGGATGAATTTGACAACCAAAAAGAAGAATTGAAATGGAGTTTTGAACTAACAAAAACCAACAACCAGCAGCTTTAAACCGACAAAAATCTAAATCGAAATTTTAGAACAAATAAAACTATAAATATGAAAAAACTACAATTTATTACAGCCTTATTAATGCTAATTCCTATTAGTAATGCATTTGCACAAGATTTGAATACGGTTATTACTAAAGAGAATCCCAAACACCCTGCCGACTTACCCAACGATGGAATAACGAGTCCTACACACAAAAAGTATATGGGAAAGATTGTGTTTTCTAAAAAAGAAGCTGCCCTTGAGTGGGGAAAAGAAATAGAATCGGATTTCACAAACAAGTTTACTTTAGGAGGACCTGATCCCATTTACTTGAGAGTGTATATGAACAATTCGCTTTCCAATTATATAACGCGTCTTTCCGAAAAAGATAGAAGGAGTTCAAAAGATATTACTGCAGCATATTCATTCAAACTTTATTTAGATGGGATTCCTATTCTTTATAGCAGATATGGAACCAGGAGTGCCTTTTCTTTAGAGGAAAAGCAAACTTTTACCACATTCAGAAGTAGTTTTTATAAAGATGATGGATATTCAAAAGGAACTAATGTATTCAAAAATTTTTTATCTAAAACAGAAGATAAACTTACTCCCGGAGATCACAAAATAAAAGTTGAAGTCTATCCAATGGACGATTATGACGATGTCTTTCTTGCCCCAATGGTTGCTTCAGGTGAATTTACACTAACCGTCTCCGCAAATGCATTTAATCTTAATGACGATGCTGTTTGTCTGCCAAAAGCAATGATGCAAGACAAGAAAATAGAAGCGGGCATGCTAAAAGCTTTCAATAACTCAGAAGGCGAAGGTAAAATAGCAAGAATAGTAGAAAGTGATTGGACGATTGAGCGAAATCAAACAACAGGTATCATTCTTAGGCATGCTATAGATGGTATAATAGCGTTTACTAAAAACGGTAAATGCAAATATCAAGTGTTTGGTTTTGCCCAAGATTATGATGGCACCAAGTTTCAAGATAGAATATATCTTGTTAGTGTAGGATCAAGTAAGGATATAAATTGTAGTTGTCTTAAATGATTTAGTAAATTATAAAGTATGACGCTTCAAGAAATTGAGGCGTTTTTTTATTCAAATTTTTAAAATCACTTATGTTACATTATGTATCACTTACTAAAAAAACATCTCCAATTAAATAATGTATTTCAATAGCTCTAATTTAAAATATGATTTTTGAGTAAACTTTAAACCTACTCATTATGAAAAGAATTTTACTTTTTACAACAATGCTATTTACTTTTGGTGCTACTGCTCAATTGCGATTGGTTAAAGAAATCAACAATGTCAATAGTTCAGCTCCTGGTTCTTTTTATGAATACAACGGGAGATTATTTTTCACAGCATTAACAGGATCTTCTCGTTATGTATTTGCAACTGATGGAACAACAACTGGAACAGTAAATATTAGATTTGACGATCCTAATACTGGTGCTTTAGTTAACAATCCTGATGCTTCGGTTAATTTTTATACCTATAACTCAGAATTATTTTTTGATGCTCGCAGAGTTATTGATGATCATGCGTTTGTAACTAAACTTATAGGAACTTCAAACGCTGCAGTTTCACTTTATGATGTGTCGAATGTAACAACGGGAACCGCTTCGGTTAATTCTAGGTTAGGATATTCTGTTGGGTTGAATAATAAATTAATTTTTAGTCCAATAATAGCGAATAATCAAACAAGTGTTGAGCCCTATGTAACCGATTTAGCTACTCCAGCAAATAGTGGATTATTAAAAAATATATTTATAGCTACAAATAGTGGTTCGTATCCAACGGAATTCACGGTTCTTGGTACCAACTGTTTTTTTAGCGCAACAGATGACAATAATGGAAGAGAACTATGGAAAACAGACGGTACCGGTACCGGAACGGTTTTATATTTAGATATGAATACAGGCGCTTCCAGCAGTGACCCAGATTTGTTTAATGTGCTAGGAAGTCAATTAACTTTTGTTGCTACACATCCAACATTAGGAAGAGAATTGTTTAAAACCAATGGCTCAGGTAGTTTAACATTAATTAAAGATATCAATACAACAGGAGACAGTAACCCAACGAATGTTAAAATTATTGGAACTGATTTATACTTTAGTGCTAATAACGGAACTATTGGTCAAGAGTTATGGAAGTCGAATGGGAATAATATAGGAACTGTTTTAATAAAAGATATTAATCCATCAGGAGATAGTAATCCCTCAAATTTTACTCAAGTTGGTTCCTTAATTTTCTTTCTTGCTGACGATGGTGTTAATGGAATTGATTTATGGAAAACCGATGGGACTAATGCTGGGACTTCGTTGGTTAAAAATGTGGTAACTGGAACAAAATCTATTCAAAATTTAACTGCATACAATGGTAAATTATATTTTATCGTTTTTGATTCTAGTACTAGTTCACGTGAAATGTGGGTTAGTGATGGGACTGTTACCGGAACACAAATGGTTTTGGCAACTACTTTTGGGCCTAGAAATCTTTATGTTTTTGGAGATGAGTTGTTTATGAGTGCAATTTTTAACAACACAGTTGGTGTTGAATTATGTGCCTATAAAGATCCAGCCTTAAACACCATCGATTTCTCTTTAAACGAAAACACAATAAAATTGTTTCCAAATCCGTCTCAAAACTATTTCGAATTATCTACTAAACAAACAGTTGAGAAAGTTGAGGTATATTCAGTTTTAGGTCAATTGGTAAAATCTTTCAAAGCACAAAATCAATACTCCATTTCAGATTTATCAAAAGGTTCTTATATTGTCAAAATTGCTACTCTAGAAGGAACTTCAAATAAAACATTGCTGATCGAATAAGATATGAAATACCTACTTTCAACAGCCGAAAAATACCGATTAGAAATTCTAATTGGAATAATATATTCTTCAATAATTGTTAGTCTGTTTTTAGTTTTAAGTTAGAGGGTGATTTTTACCCTCTAACTTATAGTATTAAAAATCTTCAATTCACAAATTTTAATTTACACTTATCTTTAAAATCACTACACATATTTAGTAAAACACTACAGTTATATATTCTCTTTTTATTGATAGGATATTTTATTGAAAATGAAATTTTTAAGGGATAATTATTCCTTATTTTTGGGTTAAACAACTATGAGACAATCCTCTTTAACCCAATCTTGTAATATGAACAGTCAGATTTTTTTACAAAGATGCGTTCTAATTAGCATCTTTTTTGTTTCGATGGCGTCTTTTGGACAAGAAGGATGTAACTGCAAATCACTATCTACTAGTTTAAAAGAACAAATTACTGACGAAAAAAATCAATCTCAAGTTAGTAAAGTTGCACAATCACTTAAAAAATCAAAATTTAAAAGTTGTGTTTTTGAAGGTTTGCAAATAGAATTTGATTATTATATCAGCAATCGAGAATCCAAAAAAGCATGCACTATCCTTCAAAAGCAAGAGGATTTGCTTAGTAAAATGAGTTGTAAAAGCCAATTTGATTATGATATATACTCAAATAAAGCCTTCTATTATAAAGTCATAAACGATATGGAAAAGTTATCCGTTTATGCTTTTAAAGCTTTACGAGAAGCTGAGAAAAGTGGTAATGATGATGACCAAATTAGCGCAGTTAAAGAAGTTGTCTTTTTATTGACTCGAATGAATGAACACCAAAAAAAATGGACTTATGTTTTACAAGCTCAAAAATTGATTGAAAACCAAGGCAACAGCAAACAAAATGCTGAAAATTATTTGTGGTTGGCTATGGAATATGATACAAAGTTTACTCTCTCCAATAGAAAAACGCTGCTAGATTCGATGGCAATCTTTGCCGATAAAGCTAAAGAAAATGCTTTCAACTATAAAATGTATACTGAAATAACCAATTATTACAGAATTAAAGAATCTTGTTCCTATCGCAAAGGTGATGTAAAAAACGCCTTAAAAAATATGGACTCCGCTATTTTTTATGCCAAAAAAATTAAAGGCTATAAAAATTTAGGTCCATTATATTCGGCTAAAGCTTGGGATCATCTGGATAATGGACAAGTAGCTGAAGCCAATAAAAGTATGGATACTGCTTTACTTCTGGTAAAAAATATTGAGGATTCTTCAGCAAAAATGATGTTGTATTATGATGCATCAGATTTATATACAAATGCTGGAAATGTGCCTAAAGCTTTTGAAGTATATAAAGTGTATTCCAAAATGAAAGATAGTGTTTGGAATATACAAAAGGTTCAAAAAGTAAATGAATTAGAGCAGAAATACAATAAAGTCAAAAATGAGAAAATGATTTTTGAGTTAGAGAAAACCAAACAATTATATACGTTTCTAATTATTGGAGGTTTATTGGCCATACTAACATTGATTTTCTTTTTCAGACAACGATCGCTTCAAAGCAAGCAAAAGATGATGGAAACGGAACAAAGATTAAACCGCGCCAGAATAAATCCACACTTTTTTTTCAACGCTTTAGCTTCTTTGCAAAATGTTTCATCGGAAGAAAAGAGTGTTAAAACCACGGTTTTCATATCTCGTTTTGCAAAAATAATGCGGCAATCATTAGAGAGCACTTATGAAGAATTGGTTACAATTGAAGCAGAAATAGAATTTATTACACACTATCTTGAATTACAGAAATTAAGGTTTCCCGACAAGTTTGATTTTCAATTTAATGTGGATGATTCATTAGAAATTAACGAATTGCGAATTCCGGGAATGATTATTCAACCCTTTGTCGAAAATAGTATAGAACATGGATTTAAGAATATCAGTTACAAAGGAAAGATAACAATATCTTTCTGTGATGATGAAAATAACATTAACATTATTATTTTAGATAATGGCGCAGGTAAAAATTTAGAGGGTAAAGAAAAAGAACATAAATCCAGAGCAATGCAAATCATCAAAGACAGATTGTATTTGTTCAATAAACAAAATAATTCAAACGCATCGTATAAGGTTGAAGATGTTACGGACAATGGTGGCTTTAAAATAATTGTATCTTTACCTAAGATATACTAAAAATGAAAATACTAGTAATTGACAACGAAACCAATATCAGAGAAAGTGTAGTTCAGTTGATTAAAAACTTTTGCCCTTTTCCCACTATACTTTTTGAAGCAAATGGAGTGGCTTCGGGTTTAAAATCGATTGAAGAAGTTAACCCAGATATTCTTTTTCTGGATGTTGAATTAGACGATGGAACCGGAATGGATTTATTATCCAGCTTGACTGAAATCAATTTTCATCTTGTATTTATTACCGCTCACAATAAATATGCGATTGATGCTTTTCGTTTTAGTGCCATAGATTTTTTACTAAAACCAATAAGTGTTGATGAATTGATTGAGACTTTTGAAAAGATTAGTAAACAAGTAAAAAATGAAGTTTTGCACGAACAGCTACAGATAATGCAAGACAGCTTAGACAAAATCACTTACAAAGACAAAAAGATAGTCCTCAAAGACAGTAATTCCTTCTATTTTATTGATGTAAAAGACATCATAAGATGCGAATCGGATGGGCAATATACCGAGTTTTTTATAGAGAACAATAAAAAGATAATCATCTCAAAATCGCTTAAAGAATACGAAGAAATGCTGGAACCTTATGGTTTTATACGACCACATCACTCTCATATAATTAACAGCAATAAGATTTTGCGTTTTGACAAATCCGAAGGAGGTATTTTAGTCATGCAAAACAATGATGAGATTCCGGTTTCTCACCGAAAGAAATCGCAAATACTGCAAATTCTGGATTCATTTTAGAATTCTTACATACTATATTTTAATTATCTTAATTTCCCAAAATCACTTTTAGTAAAATTTGATGCAGTTACCTATAAATTAACGTCACTTATTTAAGTGCTGGATATTTGATATTTTTTTTCTTGATGTTTGGACAACTTTAAATCTATTCATTATGAAAAAACTATTACTTATTAAAGCACTATTTGTTGTTATGTTAACTCAGGCCCAAGTGTCTCAAGTAAAAGACATCTATCCTGGAATACCTTCAAGCATACCTGCTTATGCAAAAAATAGAATTGTTCATGCGGGCAAGCTTATTATGGCCGCTGATGGTGGTGCTGTATATTCTACTCAATTATGGGAATCAGACGGAACTTCAACAGGAACTGTTCAGTTAAAAAGAATTTCTTCAGCTAATACCGCTTCAAATCCACAAGGATTTATGTATTTTGCTCCAACAAATAAAGTTTATTTTTCTGCCAATAATGGCGTAAATAGCCTTGGAACAACCAACTACGAACTTTGGGAAACTGACGGTACCTTAGCAGGAACAGTTATGACCAAAGAAATAAATGCATTTACTTCAAATCCGGGTGGTTATCCTGCCGAACTTACAGCTTTTGGAAACAATTTTTATTTTAGAGCTAATAATGGGACAACAGGTTCAGAACTTTTTGTTTCTGATGGAACTGGAGCTGGAACGGTATTAGTTTCAGATATAAATCCAGGTTCAGCTGCTAGTACACCAGCAGATTTTACTGTTGTTGGAACAAAATTATTTTTTACAGCCGACAATGGAACTTCAGGTAAAGAACTATATGTAACTACAGGACCAACCTCAGCTACAGTTTCTTCTTTTGATATTAATCCAGGTTCAGCTTCAAGTGGTGTTGACAACCTGACATTTGTTGATATTACCGGTAAACTATACTTTACTGCCAACGACGGAGTTCATGGAACTGAGCTTTGGCAAAGCGACGGTACACCCGCAGGTACCTTTATGGTAACAGATCTTAACACAGGTATTGCGGATTCTGCTCCAGCGGATTTGTTTGTTCGTGCTGGTTTTTTATATTTTTCAGCCACTACCCCAACTTATGGAAGAGAGTTATATGTGATGGATGCCAGTTTGAATGTTTTTTTATTTAAGGATATAAATCTAGGACCAGCAGATGGTATGACTGCAGGAGGTGCTAATTTCATATCTTATACTAACGTTAATACTCGGTTGTATTTTGTAGCCAACAACGGAGTTGACGGAGCTGAACTATGGAAATCAAACGGATCGCCAGCAGGAACTGTTATAGTTAAAGACATAAACCCAACTGGAAATAGCAATATTACTAATATGTTTGTTTTTGATGGGAAAATTGTTTTTCAGGCCACAAATGGTGCTTCAGGAGCAGAACTTTTTGTATCTGATGGAACTGATTCGGGAACAGGTTTGGCTGCTGATATAAATAGTGGATCAGCAGGAAGCAATCCAAAAGATTTTATTATTTATAATAGCCAATTGTATTTTACTGCAACCGATGTAGCGACTGGCACAGAATTATGGAAAGCCGCCACGGCACCAACATTAGGAACAACGGAGCTTACATTAGTTAATAATAAAATTAGACTATATCCAAACCCAGCAAAAAACTATTTCGAATTAACAACCAACCAACCAATAGAAAAAGTAGAAATTTATTCAATGCTTGGACAATTGGTTAAAACCTTTTCAGCACAAAATAAATATGAAACTTCGGATCTTTCGAAGGCTAATTACATTGTAAAAATAAACACCAATACTACTTTTGAAAATAAAATATTAGTTGTTGAATAGTTTCGGTATTTATTTTAATTTTAAATCACAGTATTCTGTGCGTTTAAAATTTAAATGTACTTTTTAGACTATAACCTTAAGAGTGAATAAAAAATGAAAAAGAGATTGTATGTATTTAGTATATTATGTTTAATTGGCTTTGGCAATATAATAAATGCTCAAGCTCCAAACTACCTGTGGTCTAAATCTGTGGGGTCAGTAGGTAATGCTCTAGTTTCAGCAATCGCTATTGATGGAAATGGGAATAGTTATATTACAGGAAGTTACGTCAATACTATTTCATTTGGAATTTTTACACTACAAACGCTAGGAAGTGGTATTTATATTGTAAAATACGATATAAATGGAAATGTTATTTGGGCAAAAACTTCTTCGGGAAATGATGCAAGTAGTACAGCAATAGCATTAGATGGAGATGGGAATGTTTATGTTACGGGTGGATTTTATGGGCCTTCTTTTAGTTTTGGGCCACTATTAACTCTAACCAATAGCGATAGTTCGGCAACTTATCAAGATGCTTTTGTTATAAAATTAAATACAAATGGTGACTTAATTTGGGGTAATAAATATGTTGCTACGTTAGCAGACAATGATTATATAAATGGTATTGCTGTAGACGGAAATGGGAGTAGTTATATCACGGGCAGTTTTTATGACACAATAACGCTGTCAAGGAATTTTTTTATTGGAAAACTTAATCAATTAGGTGATATTATCTGGTTTAGATCTGCTGGTGGAACTGGTTTTGATAAAGGACAAGAAATAGCTGTAGACGGAAGTGGAAACATTTGTGTTGAAGGCACATATACTAGCCCAAGTATCAGTTTTGATAGCACTACATTGACTAACCTTGGCGGGTCTGATTTATTTACGGTCAAATATGATACTAGTGGTAATTTGCTTTGGGCAAAATCAGCCGGTGGAACCAGTAGTAGCGTAGCTGATGGTATAGATACCGATGGCAATAATAATAGTTATGTTATGGGTTATTTTAATGGACCTAGTATTTCATTTGGCAGTATCGTATTGACTAATCCAAATGCAAGTTTATATGCGATGTTTTTAGTAAAATATGATGCAAATGGGACTGTAGTTTGGGCAATATGCCCAACAGGAGGAGGGCCAGGTTACGGAGGAGCTATAAGTGTAGATACTTTTGGTAATAGTTACATTGCAGGAACATTCAGTAGTTCCAATATTGTTTTTGGAAGTACTACATTGACTAATGCCGGCAGTAATGATTTTTTTATTGCAAAGTATACATCAAGTGGCACTGTAGATTGGGCAAAATCTTCCGGTGGAAGTGCTGATGATTTCAGTAGAGGTATATCTTTGAGTCCAACAGGTAATTGTTATGTGGTAGGTAATTTCAATAGTTCATCTATCACTTTTGGCAGTAGTACTTTATATAATGATAATCCTATCTCTACTTATGATATGTTTATTACAAAGTTAGATAATGCAACTTTGTCAAATTCAAGTGAAGCATATTCTAATGAAAATGCTATAAAACTATTTCCAAATCCAGCAAAAAACTATTTCGAATTATCAACTAACCAACTAATCGAAAAAATAGAAATATATTCAATGCTTGGACAATTGGTTAAAATATTCCCAGCACAAAATCAATATGATACTTCGAATCTTTCAAAAGGTAATTACATTGTGAAAATTAACACCAATACTACTTTTGAAAGTAAAATATTAGTTGTTGAATAGTTTGAGAATTTATTTTAATTATTTCTGTAAACCGAGAGAACGCTTCAATTATTTGTAGCGTTTTTTTGTTTCAGGACATAAAAATTATAAGGTAATTATTTATCACTTTTCCTAAAATTTACTACAGATAACAATCAAATAAACCCACTTATGTATTCGCTCATTTTTTGATGTTTTTTTTCATGAAGTTTGGATAACTTTAAATCTACACATTATGAAAAAATTACTACTTATTACAGCAATTTTTGCTGCTTTTGGTGCTAATGCACAGGTTCGATTGGTTAAAAATCACAACGGGAATGCATCGTCAAATGCCACACCTCGATTTGTGTATAATAACAAATTAATTTACACCGCACTTAATCCTGGTTCTACAATATTCCATTCGAATGGAACTACAAATGGGAGTTCTTATATATTCGATTCGAATAATTTACCAGCTAATCCATTAACGCCAACATCAACACTTGCCTTTGTTGAATTAAATGGTGAAGCTCATTTTGTAGCTTCATTTTACAGTCCTTCCACAGGTTCTTATTCCAGAATTACAAAAGCTGGATTTGCTGATACTGTTTGTAGTGCTTATGGGAATATAGCAACTTTTACAGGAAGCACTTTTTCTGATATGAATTATCCAGTAGTTTTAAATAATGAAATATTATTTGCTCCTTCATTTGTGTTGGGAACCAATGCTGTTGGTATTGAATTATATAAATCAGATGGCGCTGCAGTTAGTTTAATAAAAAATATAAATCCAGGCGGTACTCTTTCTTCAAATCCAGCTGAATTAACCGTTTTAGGAACAAATTGTTTCTTTAGTGCTGCTGATGGTACTAATGGAAGAGAATTGTGGAAAACAGATGGAACTTTGGCAGGAACAACATTATATTTAGATTTAAATACGGGTAGTGCTGATAGCAATCCAGCTGAATTAAATGTATTAGGAGCTGCTTTAACCTTTGTAGGAACTCATCCAACTTTGGGAAGAGAATTATTTAAAACTAATGGAGTAGGAAGCTTGACCTTGTTAAAAGATATCAATACCTCAGGAGACAGTAATCCGGCCAATGTTACTGCAATTGGAAGTTTATTATATTTTAGCGCATCCAACGGAACAATCGGTCAAGAACTTTGGACTTCGGCAGGTACAACCACAAGTACAGTTTTAATTAAAGACATCAATCCTTCAGGTGATAGTAATCCTTCAAAATTTAAACAAGTGGGTTCAACGGTTTATTTTATAGCCAATGATGGTACTAATGGTGTTGAATTATGGAAAACAGATGGGACAAACATAGGTACAGTATTAGTTAAAAACATAAATCCATCAGGAGATAGTAGTCCAAATTATTTAACAGAATATAACGGGAAATTATATTTCACAGCCGATAATGGAACCAACGGCGTTGAATTATGGGTGAGTGATGGAACTTCTGTTGGAACTACAATGATTGAGATAAATCCAACAGCAAGTAGTACAATATCTAACTTGATGGTGTTTAATAACTTTACTAACGAATTGTATTTTTCTGCTGATGCGGGAGTTGGAATTGGAAAAGAATTGTATGCCTATATGGATCCTACATTGAGTACCGGCAATTTTACTTTAAACGAAAATGCCATTACATTCTCCCCAAACCCAGCCAAAGATTATTTTAACTTAACTACAGAATTAAATATTGAAAAAGTGGAAGTGTATTCTATACTAGGTCAATTAGTAAAAACGTTCGATAAACAAGACCAGTACAAAATTTCAGAATTAACCAAAGGAACTTATATAGTAAAAGTAAATACTGTGGAAGGGGCTTTAAGTAAAACTTTGTTAGTTGAATAACTAAAATAAAAACCATGAAAAAGCTGTTACTATTGGGGTACATAATTTTACTTGGAGAAACAGCATTTTCTCAAGTGCAAATAGGCAATGACATAGATGGTAATGCGCTTTGTTATGGAGGCGGTACTGTTGCTCTGTCTCAAGATGGTTCAGTACTTGCTATTGGTGTTTCAAAACCACAAGTTGGTGATCAACCTAGAGGTGCCGTCCGTGTTTATAGGAAGTTTCTAAATGCATGGGTTCAAATAGGCAATGACATCAATGGTTTTGCTCCGGCAGATGCTTTTGGGTATAGTCTTGATATTTCTGATGATGGTGCTATAGTAGCAATAGGAGCTTATGGTTATGGGAATCAGGGAGGAGCTGTGCAAATATTTCAAAATAACAATGATAATTGGGTACTGATGGGTTTTGGAATTGGTGGTGAAACCGCAGCAGGATATTCCGGAACAGCAATTAGTTTATCTTCAAACGGTACTATTGTTGCCATTGCCGCACCCGCAAATGCTGGTACTAATGGAGAAGGACTTTTGGGATGTGTCCGAGTGTATCAATTCACTAATGGCGAATGGTACAAAATAGGAAATAATATCTATGGTGAAGCAGCCGGAGATTACTCAGGAGCTAGTGTCTCGTTGTCATCCGACGGTTCAAAAGTGGCCATTGGCGCTCCTTTTAATGACGGAAACGGAGTTGATTCTGGTCACGTTAGAGTGTATCAAAACCTAAATGGGAATTGGGTTCAACAAGGTAATGATATTAATGGTGAAGCGGCCAATGATTATTCAGGGAATTTTATTTCACTTTCTGCAAATGGGAGTATAATCGCTATTGGAGCAGAACGAAATGATAATGTAGTTGGACTTAACAATGGACATGTTCGGGTTTATCAATATAGTTCTACTGTTTGGACACAAATAGGTAGCGACATCAACGGAGTTTACAAAGCATCACTATCTGCAAATGGACAAATATTGGCAACGGGTTCGCCTAATAGTTTTGAGAATGGAAGTTTTGGTACTGCAAAAATTTATAAAAACGTTTCTAACAACTGGGTACAATTAGGAACTAACATAGTTGGTGAGAATCCAAACGATTATTCCACATCTAGTATGAATTTATCTCAGGATGGAGGAACAATTGCAATCGCAGCTAATAACAATAATGTATATGGACATGTTAGAGTATATAATCTAACACCATTATTAGCAACGAATAGTTTGGTAAAAAATAATGTTGCCATATTTCCGAATCCGGCTCAATATTATTTTGAATTGAATGGAGACCAAACCATCAAAAGTGTACAAATCTATTCTATGCTTGGGCAATTAGTAAAAACGTTTGAGCAACAAAATCAATATCCCATTTCAGATTTAACAAAAGGCACTTACACAGTAAAAATTGCAACATCTGAAGGGATTTCAAATAAAAAATTACTAATAGAATAAGCTATGAAATACCTACTTTCAACAGCAGAAAAATACCGATTAGAAATTCTGCTGATAATAATATATTCTCTAATACTAGTTAGTCTGTTTTTGGTTTTAAGCTAGGGGATGGCTTTCATCCTCTAGTTTAATTTATTCAATAAAAATATGAAACGATATTTCTTAATTTTTACTTTTTTCATAGTGAGTATTGCATCAGCTCAAGTCGGAATTGGTACTACAACTCCAGATGCTTCTTCTATCTTAGACGTTAAATCCACAGCAGCAGGATTTTTACCACCCAGAATGACAACCGCTCAACGTAATGCAATTGTTTCTCCTGCGATAGGGTTAACGATTTATAATACCTCCATAAATTGTGTCGAATGGTGGAATGGCTCCTTATGGTATAACGCTTGTGGAACCACATTTTTAGCATCCATCCCAAGCAATCCTTTGTGCGTCGGGAAAACCATTTCAAAAACGCCTTGCAGTATGGTAGCTGGAGCAACAGTAAACGATGATTCAACAACACCTTTAGGAGTTGAATATGATTGGTCAAATGCAACAAACAGTACTATGGGAATAGGCTTAGGCGCAACGACAAATACCAGAGCTTTGGTTGAAATAGGAGGACAATGTTGGTGCCGGTATAATGCCGATATTGCTAATACTAATTTAACCGCCTTTACCAATACTCCCACTTCGGCTTGGAGCGGCTATTATAACAATGCTTCTTCAGAGTTAGCCGCGAATGAAGGCAAATTATACCAATGGACAGCTGCTATGCAAGGAGCCATTTTAGAGCGTTCACAAGGAGTTTGTCCAGCGGGATTTCACATCCCAAGTGATTGTGAGTGGATGTATCTCGAAAGTGTATTAGGTATGTCAGTTGCTGATATGCAAGGTTCATTTTTTAGAAACACTGGTTCAGTTGGCTCCGATTTAAGTTCTTTGACTAGTAGTGGAACAAATGCCTCTGGGCTTACGGCTTTGTTGACAGGTTACAAAGACAATACAGGATCTTTTAATTTTGTTAGTCGCGCATCAGGCGGTTATTGGTGGTCTTCAACAGAATCAAGTGCAACAACTGTTGTGCATCGAGGAATAGATAACAGTAATACAGGTAGTAGTAGAAATCCAAATGTTGCCAAAGCACAAGCTTTTTGTTTACGTTGTATTAAAGATTAATGAATAAGTAGTTTTTTTTGAACCTTTTGGAAGTACTGTTTCCAAAAGGTTTTTTTGTATTTTAGCCAATGCAAAATTGGTCTATGAAATTGAAGATTCACGAACACCAAAAAACAATCATTAAATTGTGAGTAAAAACATCATTATCACAGGAACTTCACGTGGCATCGGATTTGAGCTGGCTATACAGTTTGCTGAAGCGGGTCATCAGGTTTTAGCCATTTCACGCAAAACTCCGCAAGCTTTGTTAGGAAATGAAAATATCACCTCCCTTTCCGTTGATTTATCCAATGAAGCTGAATTAATTAAGGTACAAGATTTTCTAAATCAAACGTGGAAGAGTGTAGATGTTATCATCCACAACGCAGGAAGTTTGATAAACAAACCATTTGGACAAACTACACAAGAGGATTTCGAGAATGTTTATAAAGTCAATGTTTTTGGTGTTGCTAATCTTACTAGAATTTGCTTGCCCTATCTTCAAAAAGGAAGTCATGTAGTTTCAATAAGTTCAATGGGCGGAATTCAAGGCAGTATGAAATTTGCCGGATTATCAGCTTACAGTTCAAGTAAAGGAGCTGTCATTACATTATCTGAATTGTTGGCTGAAGAATACAAAGAGCAAGGAATTGCATTCAATGTTTTAGCTCTTGGAGCCGTAAATACTGAAATGTTACAAGAAGCTTTTCCTGGTTATGAAGCTCCGATTTCTGCAAAGGAAATGGCGGATTATATTTTTAATTTTGCCTTAACTGGAAACAAATACCATAACGGAAAAATAATTCAGGTATCCTCTTCAACGCCCTAATTTTGAGTGACGTTTTATCCAAATATTTACCTGAACATGCAGTGTTATCTTGTTTTGAATTAATCAAGGAAAACAATGTGCATCTTAAAATAGTTAACGAACGACAAACACGTCATGGCGATTACAGAAGAGCTGTTGGCGGAAAACACGAAATCACCGTTAATGCCAATTTGAATAAATACCGATTTCTAATTACGTTGGTTCATGAAATTTCGCATTTGGTTGCTTATGAAAAATATGGTCGGTTTATAAAACCACATGGCAACGAATGGAAAATTACGTTTCAGCGTTTGATGGTTCCGTTTATTAGACCTGAAATTTTTCCACATTCGGTCTTACCTTTGGTTGCGAATCACTTCAGAAACCCAACGGCCAGTAGTGATACCGATGCCCGATTGGCTTTCGCCCTAAAGCAATTTGACGAACGAAAACCAGATGTTCATTTTATACACGAAGTGCCAAGCGGCAGTATGTTTCGAATAAAAAATGGTAGAATCTTTCAGAAGAAAGGCTTACGCGTAAAACGTTATGAATGTTTGGAAGTTAAAACGGGAAGACTTTTTTTGTTTAATGCTAATGCTGAGGTTGAAATTTTGCCAGGTTAATAGTTTAAAAAACGCAGCAACTTAGTACCTTAGCGCCTTAGTTATTTTTAAAATGAATAAAAACTATTACGCAATATTAATGGCTGGCGGGGTTGGTTCTCGATTTTGGCCAGTAAGTACAACTGAGTTTCCAAAGCAATTTCACGATATGTTAGGAGCCGGAAGTACTTTGATTCAAAAGACTTTTAGTCGTTTATCTAAAATAATTCCACCCGAAAATATTTTTATATTAACCAACGAAAGCTATAATGACTTGGTGCTAGAGCAATTGCCAATGGTAAAACAAGCGCAAGTGTTATTAGAACCTGCCATGCGAAATACAGCACCCTGTATTTTATATGCCTCCTTAAAGATTCAAAAGCAAAACCCTGAGGCTCTAATGGTTGTAGCGCCAAGCGATCACTGGATTGAAGACGAAGCTGCTTTTTCAAAAAATTTACAACAGTGTTTCGACTTTTGCCAAAAAGAAAATGCCTTACTTACATTAGGAATTCAACCCACTTTTCCAAATACTGGTTTTGGTTATATCGAGTATGATAAATCAGATGTAAATCCAATTAAGAAAGTGAATCAGTTCAGAGAAAAACCAGATTATGAAACGGCAAAAGGCTTTCTTGAAGCTGGAAATTTCCTTTGGAATGGCGGTATCTTTATCTGGAGTGTAAAATCGATTACTGAAGCATTTGAGAAGTTTCAACCCCAAATGAATGAGCTGTTTCAGCAAGGTTTGGAAAGTTATAATACAGAAAGCGAAAAACAGTTCATCCAAAACAATTACGAAAAAGCAGAAAACGTTTCGATTGATTATGCTGTGATGGAAAAGGCAAAAAATGTATTTGTTTTACCCGCCACTTTTGACTGGAATGACTTGGGAACTTGGGGGCAACTTCATGAAAAGTTAGATAAAGATGATCAAAACAATGGTGTTATCAACGCAAAAGTAGTAATGGAAAACGCTTCAAATAATATAGTACGGTCAGATGCAAACAAGCTAATTGTGATAGATGGTTTGAACGATTATATTATTGTAGACAAAGAGGGTGTTTTGTTGATTTATCCAAAAAGCAAAGAACAAGACATTAAGCGAATTACGGCTTTGGCCAATAAATTATAAAAGAAAACGAGCATTATTGCTCCTTTTTTTATTCCTCTTTATTCTGTGCTTTCCTAATTTTTTTGAAAAGATTAGAGGAGTATACAAAGTCAACTATAGCTGCGTTATCTGTTTTGAATATTTCTTTTTTACTGCCTTCCCATGCCAATAATCCTTCTTTTAAAAATATAATTTTTTCTCCAATTTCCATAACAGAATTCATGTCATGCGTGTTTACAACCGTTGTGATATTGTATTCTTGAGTGATTTCGTGAATCAAATTATCTATTAATATGGCTGTCTTTGGATCAAGACCTGAATTTGGTTCGTCACAAAAAAGATATTTTGGATTGTTTACAATGGCTCTGGCAATGGCTACTCGTTTTTGCATTCCACCTGATAGTTCAGACGGCATTTTATTATTGGCATTTTCTAAATTAACTCTGTTGATTACAAAATTTACACGTTCTTTAATTTCTTCAGCTGATTTTTTACTAAACATTTTCAACGGAAAACCCACATTTTCTTCAACTGTCATGCTGTCAAAAAGGGCGCTTCCTTGAAATACCATACCAATTTCGGTACGTAATTCTCGTTTCTCAGCATCAGAAAGCAGCGTGTATATTCTACCATCAAAAGCAATGGTTCCTTTATCCGGAGTATGAATTCCGAGCAAACTTTTTAGCAAAACTGTTTTTCCCGAACCACTCTGACCAATAATAAGATTCGTTTTTCCTGTATCAAAAGTCGTTGTAATTCCTTTTAAAACTTTAGAATCGCCAAATGATTTTTCGAGATTTTTTACTTCTATCATTAGGTCAAAAGTAATTGCGTTAATATATAATTCACTAAAATTATGGTAACCGATGTCCAAACAAAAGATACAGTACTTGCTTTACCAACTTCAAGCGCACCGCCTTTCATATAATAACCATGAAATGATGGGATCGTTGCTAAAATCAAAGCAAAAACAAAGGTTTTTATAAAAGCATAAGTGATGTGAAAAGGAATGAACTCTTTTTGTAAACCACTAATAAAATCAGTACTGTTTCCAAAACCGCCATAGACACTTGCTATAAAACCACCAGCAATTCCTAAAAACATGGCAATTCCAATCAAAAAAGGATAAAGTAGCAAGGCCATTAATTTTGGAAAAACTAAATAGTTCAACGAGTTTACACCCATTACTTCGAGTGCATCAATTTGTTCTGTAACTCGCATAGTTCCTATACTTGAAGTAATAAAAGAACCCATTTTTCCAGCCATAATGATAGAAATAAAAGTAGGCGCAAATTCTAGAATTATCGATTGTCTTGTGGCAAAACCGATTAAATATTTTGGAATTAGTGGATTGGTTAAATTCAATGCGGTTTGAATGGCTACAACGCCACCCACAAAAAAGGAAATGAAGGCCACTATCCCAAGGGAACCTATTATTAAATCATCTACTTCTTTGAAAATTAAAGTTCTCATGACAGACCATTTTGTAGGCTTCCTGAAAATTTCAGCAATCATAAGGAAATATTTTCCTATTTGCGATAAATAGCGTACTAGCATCATAGCATTTAAATATGGTCAAAAATAACTATAAGTTATGAGTTATAAGTTATGAGTTGTTAGTTTTAGTTTAAAACAGTTTCTCACGCATTTTTTTTAAACGATATTTTCTAATAAATTTTGCTTGTTCATCTGAAACCAAAAGTGGTTTTTTTCCCGATTTGGCTTTCCAAAATCCTTTGATATAATCAAAAAATAACAACGGCTTTTTTTTCATCATCGCCAATTTTGCCGAAGCAATAGTAGTAATTAGAAAGCCATAGCCCAAACTATAAAAGGCTTCACCTTGTTTGTAGCGTGCTGTTTTATTATAGTTTGCGCCGGTTGGTTTCAGATGTTTGACTTTTAAACTTTTATCGGTGACAACCTTCCAATTATAAAATTTACAAAGCAATTCATCAACAGTGTCCCAACCCATAGCAGGTTTTAAACCGTCAATTTGCTTGAAACATTCTTTTCTGTAAGCTTTGAAAGCACCACGAATATGATCTTTATCGGTCAGGTTTTCTAAAATCCAATCACCATTTTTTTCAATATAAGCAAAGCCACCAACCATTCCAATTTTGTCATCTGATTTGAAATGTGAAATTATGGTTTCGAAATAATTGGGTGGGAAAATTAAATCGCCATCGGCTTTCACAATAATATCGTAATTTTCATCTAAAGATTCTAATCCTTTTTGAAACGCCTGAATCACTTTACTACCGGGCAAATGGATTGCATCAGAGGTTTTATTTACTAACGAAATATAGGGATACTCTTTTGCGAAAGCTAAAACAACATCCTCGGTTTTATCCGTTGAATTGTCATTTACCACCACCATTTTATTTGGTTTAACGGTCTGTTGTACTAAAGATTGTAGGGTTAACGAAATAAATTTTTCCTCGTTGTGTGATGGAATGACGATGTAGTAGTTCATTATTGCCCGGGTTGATAGGGTAAAAATATAAATTTGAAAGCATAAAAAAAGGATTTCAGTTAAGAAATCCTTTTAATACTAATTATAACTATTTAACTATTCAAACTATTCAGCATTGGCTAACTCTGTATTTTTCTTTTTATTTTTAGTGAAAGCTTCAATGGTGTCATAAATTACCGGAATAACTTCTTTACCTGTTTTATCGATAAATCCAAGTTTTTCTTTTCTGCTTTTTACTAAAGCCCAATTTTTTCTAACATCATCAAATTTCGAAACTTCTGTATATTTTAGTGGCACTACAATGTTTCCATCTTTATCAATAAATCCTTTTAGACCTTGACTTTCAACAAGTATCCATTCTTTTGAAAAGTCACCAAATTTTCCGATTTTATCATAAATTGGCGGAACGATTTCTTTTCCTGATTCATTCATAAAGCCATATTTGCCATCTTTAACTATCATGGCCCAACCATCATTGTATTCATCATAATTATCAATAGTTTGATATTTTGGTTCAACAACAATTTTACCGCTTTTATCAACAAAACCATATAGGTTTTCAAGTTCAACTTTTGCCCAATTTGGATGCATCTTGTCGAAGTCTTCTATTGAATTATATTTTGGTGGAATAACTTCAACACCAGATTCGTTTACAATCCCGAATTTTTCATCGGATTTAACAATAAATAATTTTTGACCGAATGAAAAAGTAAAAACAGTCAACATTGAATAGGTAAATAATTTTTTCATAATAATAGATTTTAGGGTTTTGTTTAATTACATGTCAAACATAATAATATTATCGATTAAAACACAAATAAAGTCGATGAAATACATGTTTTTGATAAAAAAGTAAGAAATACATATAAAATTACTTACAACAACAATGTTTTTTTTAAGCAAGATTTAAGCAATTTTAACACTGACTCTTAACATAAATAATTAGATTTAATTTAATGATTTAACCTATTTTGGAAACAACCCATAAACATAGAATTGGATAGATCTGCAGCACAATCAAACTATGTACAGCTGCAAAATGCTACTTACAGCGCAAAAAAAAATCATCTTACTACAGATGATTTTACGTTATACTTAGAAATCGGAATACTACTTAATTTTTTCCGCATAAACCATATAATATCGTGGGGTAAAAAACCTTAATAAGGGTCGGAAACCTACCTTTTTTACTGGATGAGTGAATTTTTGACGGTCAATTATTTTCCAACCTGTTTTTTCTAAAAGCCAATCCAACTGCCAATCTTCAAATTCGTGATAGTGTCTATCCCATTTATCGGTCTTACTTCTGTAAGCTGAAGAAAACCATAATCGCAACGGAATTGAAATCAATAATTTGTTGCATTTTACATTTTCTAAAATAGTATATGGATTTAACAGGTGCTCAAATATTTCAAAACCAGTGAAGACATCATAGCTTTCATTTTGCAAAGCCTTCTGGTCGTTGTCTAAATCTTCTCCGGTAGTATTGATAACCGTATAGCCGTTTTCTTCCATGATTTTTGAAAATGGATTGGGCACACCAAGGTCAAAAATGGTTTCAGATGTTTGAATGTGTTTTTGTAAAAAGGCTAACGTTAAAGTGAAACGTTTGCTGGGATATGTTTTTTCATACATGATTGAAGAAATTGGATTGCAAATCTACTTTTTTCTTTCCATTACTAACTTCCAACTTCTTTAAATTTTATAAACGATGGCATTGACATTCATTCCGGCACCAACAGAAGCAAAAAGAATGATATCACCTTTATGGAGACTTTGATTTTCAATTTCACCTCTAATAAGAGAATCATATAACGTTGGAACAGTTGCCACGCTAGAATTTCCTAATTTGTGAATGCTCATCGGCATTATTCCTTCGGGAACTTCCTGCTTGTATATTTTGTAAAATCGTTGGATTATAGCTTCGTCCATTTTTTCATTAGCCTGATGAATCAGGATCTTTTTTATGTCACCAATAGCTACACCACTTTTGTCAAGGCAAGCTGCCATGGCTTTAGGAACTTGACTTAAAGCGAATTCGTATATTTTTCTTCCATGCATTTTGATGTATCGAACATCAGGATCATGGCTTTTATTAAAGGAGTTTCCAAAGAACAAATAATAGGCTTCGTCATAAGTGAAAGTAGCAGTTTCATGAGCTAAAATCCCACCTTCTTCCTCTGTTGCCTCAATGATAGTGGCACCTGCTCCATCTGAATAAATCATAGAATCTCTGTCGTGCATATCAACCACACGGGATAGTGTTTCTGCACCAATCACTAAACATTTTTTTGCCATTCCTGCTTTTATAAAGGCTTGTGCCTGTATAACACCTTCAACCCAACCAGGACAACCAAAAAGCATGTCATAACAAACACATTTTGGGTTTTTTATGCGTAAATCAAATTTTACACGAGTTGACAAACTTGGTAATAAATCAGTTTGAATAGTTCCTTTTTTTACGTTTCCAAAGTTGTGAGCAAAGATGATATAATCTAATGTTTCGGGGTCAATTTTGGAATCTTCAATCGCTTTTCTGGCAGCAATTGTCGCTATATCTGAAGTGTTTAAATCATCAGTAACATAACGACGTTCTTCAATACCTGTTATTTCTAGAAATTTTTCAGCTACCACATCATTAGATTGCGGAAAAGGGGTACCGTCTTCATTCAGAAAAACGTGTTGAGCGAAATCTATATTGGATACGATTTGAGTTGGAATATAACTTCCGGAGCCCGTTATTTTTATATTCATTATTTTGATGCTAATTCATTGCGAAATTATAAATAAATGCTTTTTAATGTTATCAAAAGGTAAAGAAACAACATTGAATTATGAATATTTCTATTATTCCTTACAAAAATTATTAAAATCACAGTTTTTGTGCTTTTTCCTGCATAATTTTTACCTGCATAATGGTGGAAAGACTTAATGCCTGGGTTTTTATCTGTTCAGCTTTTTCACCTTCAAAATTCTCATCAACGGTTTGGTTAAAATGATGCAGCCAAATGGTAAACAATTCAGGAGTTAGTGGCTCTTTTGCATTGATGTCTAAATGTATTTGCGTCAGATTTTTAACATAACCGCCTGTTCCCAATATGGCCTGAGACCAAAACGTGACTAAAATGGGCAAGTGCTCTTCGATTCTTATTTTGACAACCTCAGTAAAAATGTAACTTATAGAAGTATCTGATAGCAACTTTTTATAGAACTCATCAACTAACAAATATAAATCGTCTTGGTTTTGGATGTCGCGCATTGTCATAAATTGAGTTGCAAAGATACCTTATAGTATTTTCCCGTAATCTGATTTTAATCATTTTTTTAGTTGAAAAAGAGGTCCAATTCTATTGCTTGAATTGGTATGGTTTTTTTCGGAGTGTGTCCGATGTGTGTGCGATGTGTGTGCGATGTGTGTCCGATGTAAATGAGTTTTAATCGGATACACATCGCATAGAACACGCATACAACCCGCACACACCCCGAAGGAGAATGGCATGATTTATGTATAAAACCAAGCTAAAGCCCTAAGGACAAGTAGATTGAATAGGGCATATTATTTAACTTAAATTTTATACTATCATGGCAATTCTAAATCGAAAACAGCAATTTGTGGGACTTATTGGTCCCGTGTATACCCGTAACCTAAATGGTAAACCAATAATGCAACCCCGACCTGTAAATCCGAAACAAAGTAAGGCTACTCGAGCCAGTTCAGCTGACTTTAGGTATGCTGTTGACCAATCTAAGGCGATTAAAAATGAGTTGCGTCCTTTGTTGCAAGTGGGTACCGATCCGTATGCCAGCCAACGTTTAACAGGGGCATTGCATAAAGCTTTTCATTTTACGCAAGCGAATGAGGTGCACGCTACATTGTTCTCAGCGGACTTATCGGCGCTTGTGGGGTTTGAATTTCATAGGGACACCCCACTGCAGAAATTCCTCCCAATGACATTGCCTTTTAGTATTACGCAAAGTGGTACGATGCAACTACCAACAGTGGCTCTTGCACCTATTTTGTCTCAGTTAGTGCCTTTTCGCTATTTAGGGGCAGAACTGGCTTTAATGGTGATAGGTTTTTCTGCTGAAGCGGAGAAGACTGTTAGTAAAGAGGTTTTTGGGTTTGCCCTAGAGGAGCGTCTTCCAACAACCCTAAGCATAGAAACTCAATCTTTTGCGACAGGTACAAGGATTATTGTAGCGGCCCAGTTGTTATTATGGGATACTCGTACGGTATTAGGTGCTAAGAATTATTGTAATAGTAAAGTGTTTAACCCGGTGCAGGTTATGTTTAGTGGGGTGGTGTAATTATCACGCGAAAGGATTGCTTTGCCAGTAGCTTTGCTCTAGTCGCGTGGGGAGTTTTGCACGAATTGCAAATCCGCTCCATCAGAATAAAGGTTATATTTATTTTTATAAATAAAGAAGTTTCTTTTAATTTGTAAAAAGATAACTAATGAAACATATCTACTCGCTACTGATTTGCTGTTTTTTTTCAATAGCAATCTACTCTCAGAATGATTTGTGTGACAATGCCATCACTGTTACTCCTACACTAACATGCATTAGCCAAATTGCAGGAACATTTAATGGAGCAACTATAAGCAGTGCGGCACCAAGTTGTGCTCCAAATTCATCTCAAGATGTTTGGTATAAATTTGTGGCAACTGATAAAACTATGAATATTTCCGTTGGAATAGCTTCTAACAGTTTTGTAAATATTGGACTCGAAATACTACAAAATAATTGTACTGGGACAAGTATTGCTTGTGTAAATTTGAGTGGTATCAATCTTGGTGAGAATTATTTTAATAATGATTTCATTATTGGAGAAACTTATTATTTAAGAGTGTTTAATGTTTCTTCCGGACTATCTGCAGCCAATTTCACGCTTTGTACTCAAACATTTCCTGCGCCTGCTAATGACGAATGCGCAACTGCTACAACAGTTACCCCAACGCTAAATTGTGTTAGTTTAATTCAAGGTGCGTTTAGTGGAGCCACCATCAGTAGTGCCGCGCCAAGTTGTGCACCAAACTCGTCTCAAGATGTTTGGTATCAATTTGTAGCTACCGATGTGACTATGAGTATCGCACTAGGAGTTGCTCCAAATAGTTTTTTGAATGCCGGAATGGAAGTCTTGCAAAACAATTGTAACGGAACGAGCATACTGTGTTTAAATGCCAGTGGTGTTAATATTGGTGAGACCTATTTTAATAATGATTTTATCATCGGTGAAACCTATTATGTAAGGGTGTTTAATGTGTCAAGTGGATTTACTACAGCTAATTTCACGCTGTGTGTTCAAAAGTTTCCTCCCCCTGCGAACGACGAGTGTATAAATGCTACTACGTTAACGCCGTCAATAAACTGTCTTCCTATCAATGCTACCTATAGTGGGGCAACAATTGGTAGCGCACCTCCAAATTGTGCACCAAACTCGTCTCAAGATGTTTGGTTTAAATTTATTGCTACAGATGCAACCATGAACATTACTCTTGGGCCAACTAGCACCTTAGATATTGGCTTTGAAGTCTTGCAAAACAATTGTACGGGTACGAGTATCGCCTGCGTGAATGCATTGGGAGCCGGATTTGGCGAAAACTATTTTAGTAATGAATTTATAGTGGGTGAAACGTATTATGTTAGAGTGCTAAACGCATCTACCGGTTTTACCACAGCAAATTATTTTATTTGTGTCCAAAAATATCAATCACCAGCCAACGATTTATGTGCTAATGCTATTCAAATTACAGAAAATAATTTGTGCAACGGGACATTGGTAACTATGGGTGGAGCATTGAGAGAAAATACGCTGCCTAGTTGTGCCTTAAATGCCTCTCAAGATGTGTGGTATAAGTTTACTGCATTGACGACTGCTGCTACTATTTATGTTGGACCAGATTTAGGAATTGATAATGGTTTTGAAATCTACGATGGTAGCTGTACCGGAACCGCTATGCATTGTGTAAATCAAGGTGGTTTTAACACTAGTGAATCAAATTCATTTATCGATTTTGTTATAGGAAACACCTATTATATCAGAGTTTTTAATGCCAGTGCTACTATATCAACATCGACTTTTACGGTTTGCGTGTATGATCCTACCTTGGGATTATCAGAGGTTCAAAACTATAGTTTTAAGGTATATCCAAACCCGGCATTCGACTTTGTTACTATTTTAAATGCCACAGAAACAATACAATCGATACAGATTTATAACCAATTAGGGCAATTTATTAAAAACGGGACACTAATCGGTGATCAGCTAGATATAAGAGATTTGCAAACCGGACTTTACTATATTAAAATCAGTAAAGCCGACACATCAGAAATAACTAAGCTTATTAAAAGATAAAGGGACTGTATCGTCTCTTTATCTTATAACTACTTCAGAATAGTTATACATCATGTTATTATAGGTATTCGCTTGTTGTTAATGGATATCCACAAGTTGTTGGGGACTAATGATTACTGTAATAATAAATAATTTAACCTAATACATGTGGTTTAGGGGAGGGAATCATAATCCCAACTCGTACGGTACTATTCGCTAAAAATTACTGTAATAGTAAAGGGTTTAATCCGGTGCAGGTGTTGTTTAGTGGGGTGGTGTAGGGAGTTGCGACCGTAAAAGTACGGATTTCAAATCCGCGCTATCGGGGCCCACTTTTGCCAAACCCATGTTATCGGCTGCCCTTCTGTCTACCAACAAATTTTTCATCGGAGTTTATACCTATACAAGCAACTCCCGCCTTTTTCAGAAGGAAGTTTTCCAGCAGTCCAATAGAGATATTCTTCTTTATCATCAATGGCGGTATTTGAAGTAAATTCAGGTGTTTGAATGTGAGCCAAAAGAATGCCTTTGGGTGAAAAAAACCAAACACCACCACAGCCAGCAGCGATTACAACACCTTCTTTGGAAACTGCCATGCCGTCCCAAGCCTTCCAGCCAATTTTAGTTGATGGAATCATATGCTCCCATACTTGTGGTATGTTAAAAAAGTTTGCGGCTTTTACGATGTCCCCATTAGTGTCTAATTCATAACAATATAAATTTTGCCTGTTTGTTACGTATAATAATTTGTCATTTGGTGATATACCAATCCCATTTGGTCGGTTCAATGTGTCAATTAGTAGTTTTGCTTTTCCGTTTTCGTATTTAAAAACACCATTAAAAGACAACTCTTTTTCCTTATCTGAATCACCATCTTTCAACCCCAAAGGTGGGTCAGTAAAATAAATAGTACCCTTTGAGTTTATGCTAGCATCATTTGGGCTGTTAAATTTCTTTCCTTCATAATTTGTTACAAAGTCAGTTATTGTTTTATTCGATTTAGGGTTAACAATTTTACCAATCTGCCTCTTTGTTTGATGAGTTACATTATGATTCCCCTGCATTAAAAGTAAACTGCCATTCGCATCAAGCAGTAATCCATTTGTGTATCCAGAAGATTCAAGCCAAAGGGACAGTCCTTTCTTTTTATTCCAGAAATAAATCTTGTTTTCATTCATGTCAGTGAATAAAAGACCTTTTAATGATGCTACCCAAACAGGTCCTTCGAGAAATGTTTTGTCCGAAACTATTTTTTCGATTTTGTTTTTGCTTGAAAAGTAATTTTCAAATTCGTTAGAGAATACCAAAAGTTCAGGAAATGCAAGTTTCTCTTTTTGCTTTACAGAAATATTATTTTGTGCAGAAACTTTTGTACACAATATGAATGAAAAGAATAACAGGAATAAGTTTTTCATAATGTGCTATTTTTAAATTGTCTTTTTATTGATGATATTTATTGTCAATGAGGTTTTTCTGTTAGGTCTGTTAGGGTTGCCGATACCTCACAAATTGTCGCAAGTCACTACCCAAAGATAAACTTTTTCTGAATAATTACCTCATTGTGGATAGTTGTTATCCATGCTCTAGTGCACCCGATAGCGCGGATTTGCAACCCGTGCTCAAGTTAATGAGATGCTTCCTGCGTTAGCATGACAAGGTTATTTGTCCGTTGCCATTTTTTGTAAACTGCCGTCCAATACCTGAGTAATTGCCTTTTTTACGTCTTCTAAGGGTATGGCATCCGTTTTCCAGCCATAGGGATAGGTAAAGTGGGCTTCTCCTTTTACTTCAGAAAGCAAGTGCTTAAATCCATTAGCCACCTGGATGGTTTTTTCAACAGTGAATTCCCGGGCTACTTTATCTCCGCCAGGGTTAAACAGTTTAATCTTATAGGTAACATCGAGCACTTCTTTTGGGTCTTCAAGCGCTTTATAAATCGTTAGTTTTTGTTTATTATATTCTAATTCATCAACGGCCACCGTATTAGATTTCATAAGCTCTTTGGGAAGTTCGTTGTTTTTATAGGCGGTTTTCATCAAATCAAAAACAGCATCTGCCTTTGCATACTCTTTTGCCGCATTATAGGCTTTAATGAGTTTGGGGTAATTTTCATAATCCTTTGGCCTTAGTGCAATTGCTTCTGCATAGGCTTTTGCCGATTTTTGGTAATTTTGGGTATACGTATACTCCAATTGACCAATGCATAAAAGGGTATTTACATAATACGTATTTTGTTTAGGTACTTTTTCGGCAGCAACGTAATACAGTTTCAGGGCCTTTTCATACTCCTGATTTCCGTGATAAATGTAAGCCACCCAGAAAAAGGGTTCGCCAAAAGTATTGGGGAAACGGGTGGCTTCCTCAAAATAGTCAAGCGCTTTGTCTTCCTTACCCTGGAATTTATAAATAAGGCCTTTTTGATTCATGTACTCCTGATTGTTGGGTTCCTTTTTTAGAGCCATATCCACTTCAATAAGTGCATCCTGATATTTTCTCAGAAAAGTAAGTGCTATTCCTTTGTAGAAATGGGTAGGAGCATTGTCAAAACCTTTAGCAATAGCCTTATCATAAAAAGAAACGGCCTTGTCATCTTTTTCCAATTGAAAAAAGGCAAAGCCCACCTGGCATAATTCTTCGCCGGTTAGTGCATCAGCTTTGTCCTCTAGTTTAGTAAGTGCTTCATAGTCTTTGTGGTCATATAGCTCAGCAACCGTTTGCCCATAAAATACAGGGTACACAAAAACGGCAATAATAGATAGTATTATTTTCCTCATAGCTTGTGTTTTAAGATTGGCACGATAGTAGTTCAAAGTATCCAGTCCGGATAATCTGCAAAGTAAAGATATAATTTTTTTATCAAAATCACACAAGTATTTGGTTAATAGGATTTTGTGTTGTTTAACACCTAAAAAGTTTATAGTAATTACCACTTAATTCTTTACATTTATAATTAGGGATAAATGGATTCGTCGAACCTTCGGTTTCATGCAGAAGCTGGTAATATTTGTTGCTTTACATTGTTATGATTTCTGAAAGTTCCGCTTCTAATTGTTCGGGATTTTCAAAATGAATGGCGTAAAAACCAAGTTCTAGGGCTGCTTTTACATTGTGGATATTGTCGTCTATAAAAATGCTTTCTTCCGCTTTTATTGAATATCTGTCCAGCAACAATTGATAAATCCTTTTGTCGGGTTTTATTAGTTTTTCTGTTCCGGAAACTATGATTCCTTCAAACTCCTTAAAAAAAGAAAACCTTTTATAGGCAATACCAATGGTTTCCGAAGACCAGTTTGTCAAACCATAAAGAGTATACGTTTTTTTTAGTTGATGCAGTAGTGCAACTGTTCCGGGGATTTCGCCTTTCAGCATCACTTCCCATTTGTCATAGAAAAGCGCAATGGAAGCACTATGTTCCGGGAACTTCTTTTGCAATTCAATAGTGGCATCCGAAAGAGAACGTCCTCTGTCTTGCTCTATATTCCATTCTTCTGTACAAATATTTTTTAGAAAGGACTCCATTTCAGCAGTATCCTGAAAATGACTTTTATATAAATGCCTTGGATTCCAGTCTACTAAAACACCTCCAAAGTCGAAAACAATGTTTTTAATTTTCATATAATTTGTGTTATTGTGACCTTAATCTTGTCATTCATGCTAAGGAGAATCTGTTTATCAAACATAAAAATTAAAATCCCAAACTCTTACTAGGAATTTGGGATTTATGCTATTAGAATTTCAAATTTTACATATACGCCTCAATCGGAGCACATGAACATACTAAATTTCTATCGCCATAAGCATCATCAACTCGACGCACGCTTGGCCAGAATTTATTGTCATGGATATACTCTAAAGGATAAGCCGCTTGTTCCCGTGTGTAAGGGTAAACCCAAGTATCCGTAGTTAGCATGGCTAAGGTATGTGGTGCATTTTTTAAAACGTTGTTAGCATCTTCAGCATTTGTACTATCAATTTCTTTACGGATGGCAATCATTGCATCACAAAAACGATCTAATTCGGCCAAATCTTCTGATTCGGTTGGTTCAATCATTAAAGTTCCGGCCACAGGGAAAGATACTGTTGGAGCGTGGAAACCATAATCCATTAATCGCTTTGCGATATCGGTAACTTCAATTCCGTTTTGTTTAAAGGAGCGACAATCTAAAATCATTTCGTGAGCAGCACGTCCCATTTGGCCTGTATATAACACAGGGTAATGTTCTTCTAAACGCGCTTTCATATAATTGGCATTCAAGATAGCATGCTCCGTTGAACTTTTCAATCCTTCGGCGCCAAGCATCGTGATGTAGCCATACGAAATCAAACATACCAAAGCCGAACCATACGGTGCAGCAGAAATGGCAGAGATGGCTTGATCGCCGCCTACTTGTATTATCGGATTTGTTGGTAAAAACGGAACCAGTTTTTCGTTGACGCATATTGGTCCAACACCAGGTCCGCCACCGCCATGCGGAATAGCAAATGTTTTATGCAAGTTTAAGTGACACACATCGGCACCAATGGTTGCCGGATTTGTTAATCCGACTTGGGCATTCATATTGGCACCATCCATATAAACCAAACCACCATTGTCATGGATGATTTTGGTAATTTCACAAATGGCACTTTCAAAAACGCCGTGCGTGGATGGATATGTAACCATCAATGCTGATAAATTAGCGGCATGTAAGATGGCTTTTTCTCTTAAATCTTCTACGTCAATGTTTCCATTTTCCATAGTTTTGGTCACAATAATTTCCATTCCGGCCATAGCTGCCGAAGCAGGATTGGTACCGTGTGCCGATGATGGAATCAAACATACATTTCTGTGATGGTCACCACGAGATAAATGGTAAGCACGAATGGTCATCAAACCGGCATATTCGCCTTGTGCTCCTGAATTTGGTTGTAAAGTAGTCCCGGCAAAACCAGTCACTACGTTCAATTGTTGCTCTAATTTTTTGAGCATGGTTGTGTAACCTTCTGCTTGTTCGATTGGTGCAAAAGGATGAATGCTATTCCAGTTTGCCATTGATAACGGTAGCATTTCGGCAGCAGCATTTAGCTTCATAGTACAAGAACCTAATGAAATCATCGAATGATTTAACGATAAATCTTTGCGTTCCAATTTTTTGATGTAGCGCATCAACTGCGACTCAGAATGATGATGGTTGAAAACATCATGCATTAGGAAAGCTGATTTTCTTTCTAAACCAGAAACGAAATTATCAGAAGATGTTAAGTTAGTCACTGTTATTTTTTCTTTTCCGGTAGCTTCAGCAAAAGTCGCAATGATTTGATTAATGTCTGATATAGAAGTTGTTTCGTTTAGTGAGATTGAAATTGTTTCTCCATCAACGTAATAGAAATTCACTTCATTTTTCTCGGCAATTGCTTTTACTTTTTGAGCATCAGCTTTAACAGTAATAGTATCAAAGAAAGCCGTATTGGTTTGGTAAACGCCCAATTTATTCAAAGCATCTGCCAAAGTTACTGCTGATGCATGTACTTTATCGGCAATATAGCGCAACCCTTTTGGTCCGTGGTAAACGGCATACATTCCAGCCATGACCGCTAGTAACACTTGTGCTGTACAGATATTAGATGTTGCTTTTTCACGTTTTATATGTTGCTCTCGGGTTTGTAACGCCATACGCAAGGCACGGTTTCCGTTAGTGTCAATAGTCACCCCTATGATTCTTCCGGGCATTGAACGTTTGTATTCTTCTTTGGTGGCAAAATACGCAGCATGTGGTCCGCCATAACCCATCGGAATTCCGAAACGTTGTGTGGTTCCGACAACGACATCGGCACCCATTTCTCCTGGTGGTGTTAGTTTTACCAAGGCTAAAATATCAGCAGCAACAGCCACTTTTATTTCGTTAGCTTTAGCTTTCGCGATAAAACCGGCATAGTCATTTACCTGACCGTATTTTCCGGGATATTGGAGGATTGCTCCAAAATAATCTGCAGAAAAATCAAAGGTTTCGTGGTTTCCGATTACTAATTCGACACCAATTGGCGCAGAACGTGTTTGTAAAACAGATAGGGTTTGTGGCAATATTTCCTCTGAAACGAAGAATTTATTAGTGTTGCTTTTCTTTTGGTCGCGAGTTCTGACGTCGAACAATAATGCCATTGCTTCGGCCGCTGAGGTTCCTTCGTCTAACAATGAGGCATTTGCGATTTCCATTCCGGTTAACTCGATAACGGTGGTTTGAAAGTTTAGAATAGCTTCTAATCTGCCTTGTGCGATTTCTGCCTGATAGGGTGTGTAGGCTGTGTACCAACCCGGATTTTCAAAAATGTTTCTTTGAATTACGGCCGGCACAATCGTTGGATGGTAGCCTAGACCGATGTATGATTTGAATACTTTATTTTTTTTCCCTAATTCCTGTATGTGATTTAGATACTCAAATTCAGTCATTGGGGCATCCAAATTCAGGTCTTCTTTCAGGCGGATATCATTGGGGATTGTTTCATAAATCAGTTGATCAAAATTTTCAACTCCAATCGTTTCAAACATGTGGTTTAGATCGTTTTCACGTGGGCCAATGTGGCGGATTGCAAATGCATCTGTTCTCATTATTAAGCTATGGTATAAAGTAAAATTTGTGTTGTTTTGAGCCACAAAAGTAATTATTAATGTTCTAATTTTATGCTAAACAATGCCCAATATTTTGAGAAATTTTCAACCAAATACTGGTCTTATTAACATTATTATTAGTTTTGTTTTATGAACATTATAAAACGACTTCTTGATTTTTACATTAACAGTAGCCTGCATGTGTCGTTATCTGTGTATGCATTGGTAAGGATGACGGGTTTTTTATATGCTATAGATGCCATTCAACCGGTTGCGAACTTTGCTTTTTTCGGAGCCATTGTCGGTTATAATTTTGTGAAGTATGTTGCCTTGGCACGAACACAAAAAGGGCAAATGCGAACTGAATTAAAGTTAATAGTCATCTTGAGTTTGCTTTCTTTTTTGGCGACAGGTTATTTCTTTTTCCAATTGGGGCCAACTACAAAAATCATTTCGGTTGCCTTATTGCTAGTGACACTGTTGTATACTTTGCCTTTTTTTCCGAACCGAAAGAATGCCCGTAATTGGGTAGGTTTCAAGATATATATCGTTGCATTGAGTTGGGTTGGAGTGACCTTGTTTTTACCAATAGTCAATGCCGGAATTCCATGTTCTGTAAATGTTTTTATAATTGCGATTCAGCGTTTTATTCTGATTTTTGTACTGGTATTGATTTTTGAAATTATCGATTTACAGGTTGATGATCCGAATTTGAAAACGGTGCCGCAGCAAATAGGAGTGGAGCGGACAAAAATTGTTGGTGCCGTTTTACTGTTTGTTTTTGCTCTTTTGGGATTCTTTCAAACTAATTTTCTTTTTTTGACTTTGTTTATTCGTTTGGGTGTCGTCTTTACGCTGTTGCTTTTTTTGTTATTTGCAAACGAAAAGCAATCAAAATATTACAGCTCTTTTTGGGCTGAAAGTATTCCGATTTTTTGGTGGTTTTTGTTGCTGTTAATTCAATAAAAAACCGAAGTGTAAGCTCCGGTTTTGTAAATGAATGCATCATTATTGTTTAATTATTTTGTGTGTGCAAGATTTTCCATCGGCCGTTATATTTACAAAATACATTCCGCTGGCAAAACCAAGATGAATTTCTGTTTTATCTGTGTTTTGATTATTTTGATTGTAGACTTCTCTTCCTTTAATATCAAATACTTTGATGTCTATTTCTGTATAAACTTGTTTAAGTTCGATATTTAAATATCCATCAGTAGGATTGGGATAAAGGACTATGTTTTTTAGTAAATTATTGTCAGATATATTTAACGTGCTCAAGTCAAATTCATTTGTAGCTATGCTGCTCCAAAGGTTTGAGTCATCTTTGAATCGTATATTTAATAAATGTGTTCCAATGCCCAAACCTGAATTTTCCGGAATAATAAATGTATTAATATTGGCCGTTTGTGCTGGTGCTATTGCAACTACTATTTTATTTGAATAATCGTCGTTGAACCAATATTCATATTCAACAATATTTTTTAATACTAAACTTCCATTTTGATTTTTGTAGAAAAAGCTACTCAAAGTACTGCTTGAAAATGTGGAATCATCTTTAAATCGAATATTGAATGTATGAATTCCATTCGCAAGAGTGGTGGGAACGACATTAGTATTTAGGATAAATGTTTCTTGATTGTTTGCCGTTTCCGAAACTTTATTGGCATAATCGTTATCAAACCAATATTCGTAAGTCGCAATTTTTCTATCAAAAGTTGCTTGGTCGGGAACTTTGTAAAAAAAGTTACTCAAAGTACTACTTGAAAATCCTGTATTGTCTTTAAACAGAATATTTAAAGTGTGAATTCCGCTCAAAAGTGAACTTGGAACGATGTTCGTATTTAGAGTAAATGTTTGTTGATTATTAGCCGTTTGCGAAATGTGATTGGCATAATCATTATCAAACCAAAATTCGTAAGTCACGATTTTTCTATCAAAAGTAGCTTGTTCCGGAACTTTATAAAAAAAGCTAGTCAATATGCTGCTAAATAATCCATTCGTATCCCAAGAGCGAATATTGATAGTATGAATACCAGATTCAATACCAGAAGTTGCCACACTAGAATTAATTGTGAGCATTGGAACTGGAGCAACAACGGTGTTCACTTTTTCATTATAATTGTTGTCAAACCAATATTCATAGCCCACAATAGAATTCTGTCCATAAGTCCATGCAAGGGCGAAGAACATAATTAAGGAGTATAAACGTTTCATTTCTATAATTTTTAATTAGTTTGTGCTTTCACTAAAACTTGAATGTTAAGCTCTCCAGTTGTATTAGTTTGGGGTGCAATGGTTTTAGATTCAATATGAGGGTTTGACGGAATCGCTTCTTCTTTATATGGGAATACCCCACCATAAATTCCTACTTGTGTGCCATCTAATCCTAGATAGGAACTTGTGTTTTGAAGATGATAGTCTTCAGAATAGGTAAAAATACTACCTGTACGATTTATAAAAATTGCGCTCTGAGCTATGCCAAAATAGTTTCCAGATATGGTTGGTAAAGTTCCAAAACTTGGTGTTGGTAAAGCACATAGGTTGTTTTTGGCCACATTTCCATTTCCATTAATCAAGTTTCCAAAATTAACTTTTGTAAAAATATTATTGTTTACTTGGTTATTATCGCCATTTATAGGTGCTTCATTGCCATAATAAGCATATTCATCCAAAAGAATGTTGTTATTAAACACATTCCCAATAGAGTTAAATATCCGTCCTTGAAGTATTGAATTTGAGATTAAAACATTTTGTGCATTAGCCAAATCAATATTACCAATAATGACCGATCCAAACAAACCAAAATTGGTTGATGGGATTGATAAATTACCTATAAAATTCAATGTTCCATTAATTTTACATCTTTTTAAAACCACTTGGTTGACTGACTCGTTTTCAGAAAAATAAAAGTTTCCATTTACTTCTACTCCTTCCATATAAAAATTATCGGCATTTTCTTTTAAAGCAATATTTCCATTAATGAATGTTTTTCCTGTTGCTGATGTGGCATTTTCATAATGACCAGTTCCAAAAACCGCAATTCTTTTATCGATGTTTGATGGAGATACAAAAGTTCCACCAGGTAAATAGATAGTGTCATTTGTTACAGCAGCAGTATAGGCATCAATTAATGGATTTGAACCACTAAAGACAGTTGTTGTTCCCAAATGATGCAATGCTACTTTTTGTTGTGCATTTGCTGAAATGCTAATTAAAAAAATCACAACAAAAATGGATTTGATAATTGATTTCATGATTTTATTTTTTAAAAATTAACATTAATTGTTTTGGGCTTTAACTTGAACCTGAAAATTGAGTTCACCGCTAGCATTGGTTTGAGGCGCTATTGTTTTCGAAATGATATTAGGATTTACGGGTATTCCCAATTCTTTATAAGGGAAAAGCCCACCATAAATTCCCACTTGGCTACCTTCTGTTCCCAAATAAGTCAATGGATTAACCAAATGATAGTCGTCGGCATAATCAAAGATATTACTAGTTTGATTTACAAATAAACCAGTCATGGCTATATTGTTATAATTGTTTACAAATGTGTTTGAAGCAACGGATGGAGTTCCTGCAAAAATATTATTAGAGAAAGTGCTAAGTTCGCAACCAATATGAATATAAGTCATCCCTGCATATTGTTGTAAAATAATATTATTTGAAATGCTTGAATTATCTATGTTATTAAAATCATAGGAAAAAGTATTTAGTAAAAAAATATTATTTGAAATACCTAATTCAGTACCATTTGCAATGTAACCTCCTATAATATTGTTAGAAAACAATAGTGACTTGGCATTGCTAAAGTCTATATAAGAATTAATAACACATTCACGTATCGTATTGTTTAAGCACGGTGTAGTCCCATCACCACCATAACCAATAATATTTATTCGGCAACGTTTAATTACAACGCCATCAACTTTATTATTGTTGTTAAAACTTAGCGTGGAAACAATTTCGATACCTTCTAAATGTAAATTATCGGCATTTTCGCCAATAGTCAAACTTCCATTAAGTACCGTTCTATTTGTTGCTACTGTCGCTGCAGGATAATGACCTGCTCCAATAATAACAAGACTTTTATCTATGAATGAAGGATAAGGTAAATTGCCTCCAGGCAGATAAATTACATCACCATTTACAGCAGCATTGTATGCAGCTGTAAAAGGATCGCCACCTCCAAAAATGGTAATTACACTACCATGATGAAGCGCTACTTTTTGTTGAGAAAATCCAACAAAACCTAATAAAAATAACATTAGGAGTAAGACAGAATTTTTCATAATAAATAAATTCAAATTTTGTTAAAATACTGTAAATCAGTATTAATTATCTTTAAATTTACTTTTATTTACTTATTAATTCTATGATTTATGTCACGAACTTCTATGATATATGTCACGGTTTTTATTTTATATTCCTATAGCAATGAGGTGAATTTCTAAAAATATATAAATTTGGGGAATAGAAATAAATTCATGCTATTATAAAAGGTTACAAAATAGAGATTTAACCATTGTTTTAATAACAAAATGCTAAAGGAAAAGTACTATTGCTTTTTTGATTACCAGTTAAGTAAATATGACTATTGAATATTTGTTGTTAACTAATAAAGATTACCTTTCTTTAGAAGGTTTTGAAAACTCATTGTGTGATAAACAGTCTAATGGACAAGTGCCAATTCCCGAAAGGCAAATATCATTTAAAGAAGTTTAAAAGCTTAGCTTTTTGTTGGTGAATAAGGAAAATTTGAGGTAGTGAATTATTTATAACTCTGTCAAAGTTCAAAACTTTGACAGAGTTTATTAATTACAACAATCCCGCTCGTTTTAACAATGCTTCCGGTTTTGGTTCTTGTCCGCGGAAGCGCTTGTATAATTCCATTGGTAATTCCGTACCGCCTTTGGATAATACGTTTTCTTTGAATTTAGTGGCGACTTCTTTATTAAAAATTCCTTTTTCCAAGAAATACGCAAAGGCATCGGCATCGAGAACTTCGGCCCATTTGTAGCTGTAATAGCCTGAGGAATAGCCGCCTTGAAAAATGTGAGAGAACGAGACACTCATGCAATTTTCGGCAACATCAGGATATAAAGATGTTCCGTCGAAGGCTTCTTTTTCAAATGCTTTTATATCGGTAATTGTATTTGGGTTGTTGCTATGGAACGCCATATCTAAAAGTCCGAAACTCAACTGACGGAGTGTAGCCATACCTTCTAAAAAGCTGGCGCTTTCTTTGATTTTATTGACATATTCCTGCGGAATGATTTCTCCGGTTTCATATTGTTTAGCAAACAAAGCCAGTGCTTCCGGTTCGTAACACCAGTTTTCCATAACCTGACTTGGTAATTCCACAAAGTCCCAATAAACAGATGTTCCTGATAAACTTGGATACGTAGTATTGGCTAACATACCGTGTAAGGCGTGTCCAAATTCATGGAATAAAGTCGTCACTTCGTTAAAGGTTAGTAGTGAAGGTTTACTTGCTGTTGGTGGTGTAAAGTTGCAAACAATTGAAACGTGTGGTCTTTCGTTCACACCGTCTTTGATGTATTGTGGTTTGAAAGAAGTCATCCAGGCACCGTTTCGTTTTCCTTTTCTTGGAAAGAAATCGGAGTAGAACACAGCAACCAATTTTCCTTCGAAATCTAAAACTTCAAAGGTTTGCACATCTTCATGGTATTTATCGATATCAAAGACTTCTTTGAATGTAATTCCGAATAACTTTTCGGCTACGGTAAATGCACCGTTAAGTACGTTTTCTAATTTAAAATACGGTTTTAGTTGTTCGTCATCAAAATCGAAAAGTTTTTGTTTTAGTTTTTCTGAATAATAGGCGCCATCCCATTTTTCTAATTGGTCTATTCCGTCCAGTTCTTTGGCGAAAGCAGTTACCTGTGCAAATTCCTTTTCGGCTGCCGGTTTGGCTTTGGCTAACAAATCATTCAGAAACAATTTTACTTTTTCAGGAGTTTGTGCCATACGCTCTTCGAGAACAAAATCGGAATGGGTTTTATAGCCCAATAAATTAGCGCGTTCAAATCGGAGTTTGGCAATTTTCAATGTGATTTCCTGATTATCGAATTCGTTGTTTTGGAATGCTTTTTTTCCGGCTGCGATTGCGATTTCTTTTCGAAGTTCACGATTGTCGGCATAAGTCACAAACGGGATATAACTTGGATAATCTAAAGTAAAAATCCAGCCTTCCAGATTTTTGGACTTGGCTAGACTAGCTGCTGCTTCGATTGTTCCTTCCGGCAACCCTTTTAAATCGGTTTCATTGGTGATATGCAATTGATACTTATTGGTTTCCGCCAATACATTTTCACCGTAAGTAAGTTTTAGTTTGGCTAGTTCGGCATCAATTTCGCGTAGACGTTCTTTTTTATCGTTAGAAAGTAAGGCTCCGTTTCGGGAAAAACTTTTGAACTTTTTATCTAGTAACGTGGCTTGTTCCGGAGTTAAATTCAAACTGTCTTTTTGTTCGTAGACTGCTTTTACCCTTTTGAATAAGTCTTCATTTAGAGTAATATCATTACTGAAAGCGGTTAGTAGCGGAGATACTTCTTGCGCTATTTTTTGCATTTCGTCACTGGTTTCTGCTGAATTCAGATTGAAAAAGATAGAAGATAATCTGTCTAAATTTTCACCGGAATAATCTAGGGCTTCGATAGTATTTTTGAAAGTTGGCGCTTCGGGATTGTTGGTGATGGCATTTACTTCGGCTCGTGCTTTGGCGATGTTTTCTTCGAAAGCGGGTTGGTACTCTTCTAATTTGATTTGACTGAAAGGTGCTGTATTGTGTTTGGTAGTGAATTCTGTTGTTAAGATTTTCATTGCTCGCAAAGGCGCAAAGGCGCGAAGTTTTATGATTAGTAATGGACTTTAATTTGGTGTTGAGTTTACTGATAGTTTAGCCCCGATAGTAGCAAGTATCCTCGCAGAGATACTGCGGATAGCGGGAATAAGCTCCTGTTATTTCTTCATTTCATTTGATGATTTATTCACTGCATCTTTCAGGGATTCTTTGTAGACAAGGATTTTATCGAGAACCAGTTTATCGTGGCTACCTATGATTTGAGCTGCTAAGATACCGGCATTTTTTGCTCCGTTTAGCGCGACAGTTGCTACGGGAACTCCGGCGGGCATTTGCAAAATAGACAAAACCGAATCCCAGCCGTCGATAGAATTGCTTGATTTTACGGGTACGCCAATCACGGGTAGAGGCGACATAGAGGCTACCATTCCTGGTAAATGTGCTGCGCCGCCGGCACCAGCAATAATTACTGAAATGCCACGGGTGTGTGCTTTTTTGCTAAAGTCAAATAATTTTTCGGGCGTTCGGTGTGCTGAGACAATATCGACTTCGGTTTCGATGTCAAAACTTTTTAGGATGTCGATGGCTTCCTGCATGATTGGCAAGTCGCTTTGGCTTCCCATGATGATGGCTACTTTCATATTAATTGATAATTAACAATTGATAATTAATAATTATTTTGTGATTACTCTGATGGTATTCTTCACTTCTTCTGCAATTCGTCTTGCTTCAGTCATATTTTCATTAACGATTGTCACATGCCCCATTTTGCGGAAAGGACGTGTTTCTTTTTTGCCGTAAATGTGTGGCGTTACGCCATCGATGGCCATTATTTTTTCGATGTTTTGATAGATAACTTTTCCGCTATATCCTTCGGCACCGACCAAATTTACCATAATTCCGGCAACTTTACTATCGGTATTTCCTAATGGTAAGTCCAGAATTGCACGCAAGTGATTTTCAAATTGCGAAGTGTAACTGGCTTCGATGCTGTAATGTCCGGAGTTGTGTGGCCTTGGCGCCACTTCGTTTACCAAAATACCTTCATCGTGTGTTTGGAACATTTCTACTGCCAGCAAGCCCACATGATTATAGGCTTCGGAAACCTGTAAGGCAATTTTATTGGCTTTTTTAGCGATGTTGAAATCGATACGAGCCGGACAAATCACGTATTCTACCTGATTGGCTTCGGGATGGAATTCCATTTCAACGACAGGGTAGGTTTTTACTTCACCTGATTTGCTTCGGGCGACAATTACGGCCAGCTCATTTTTGAAAGGAACCATTTGCTCGGCGATGCATTCAACGTTTTGTAGGTTTTCGATATCGTCAATAGAACGAATAATCTTAACGCCATTGCCATCATAACCGAACTGGGCGCTTTTCCATACAAAAGGCATTTCTATTAAGCCATTCTCAATTTCAGAACGCAGTTTGTTTAAATTATTGAAACGTTTGAAAGCAGCGGTTGGGATTTGGTTTTCGACATAAAAATCTTTTTGAACGCCTTTATTTTGAATTAACCTAAGTGTTTTTGGCGATGGATATACTTCAAAACCTTCACTTTCTAAAGTGTCTAAAGCGTCAAGATTTACATTCTCGATTTCGATGGTTAGTAAATCTACTTTTTGGCCAAATTCATAAACGGTATCATAATCCATTAAATCACCGATAAAAAAATGAGTGGCTCCAAATTGACAAGGCGCATCCATGCTAGGATCTAAAACATAGGTTTGAATATCGAACTTTCGGGTTTCGGCCAATAGCATTTTGCCTAATTGTCCACCACCGAGAATTCCCAGTTTGAAATCGGATGAGAAATAGTTCATTGTTGTAGTTGTTGTTGTCGCAAAGATACTAATCAAATATTAATTTGAATTCATAAGTTTATGCAAAAGAAAACAGCAACTTCAAAAGTAGGAAATGGTTATTTTTTATTTGTGAATTTGACAAAACTATTTTCTTTTATCTCCTAATAATAACCTTTTTACCGATGTCTCCATTAACAGTATTTATTTTAAAACTATAAATACCAATCGATAAACTTTGAACATTAATAGTGAAAGTGTTGCTCGTCAAAGGATTTCTATATAATCCAATTTGTTTACCGTCAATCGAATAAATAGCAATAGAATTGATGTTTGCAGTTGAATTTACAGTGACTGTTTCTGCGCTTGGGTTTGGATACACAATAAGTTCGTTTTTAGTGTTAAAAGTATCAGTACTTAGCACTGCATCATTATAACAGGAGGGAAGAACCGTATTTTGTATATTGATTAAGCTTGTAATTTTATTTCCTGTAAATCCGATATTGTTGGTATGGTCATAAAAGGTTAAATCTAAAGTTGGATTGCTTGCGCCAAACCAATCTTGTAGAATTGTGCTGAAAACTCTTCTGTAATCGTGTTGCACGGTTTGTATCTGATAATTATTCCCGTCGACTGCTTCATTCAAATTAACATTTGTCCCTGAGATTCCAACATTTAATGAGCTTCCAAATACAAACATTGGAGCAATTTCTCCATGATCTGTTCCCAGGTTTCCATTTTCTCCTGCTTTTCTGCCAAATTCCGAAAAGGTAACTGCCAAGACATCATTTCCGATGTTCTGATTGTTCAAGTCGGTTATGAAATTGGTTACCGCTTCAGAAACTTGTGTCAACAAATCGGCATGACTGCCAAGATGCGTTGTTGTATTTGAAGCTACCTGCAAATTATGAGTATCAAAACCAGCAATTTTTACTAAATAGACTTTGGTTTGCAATCCGCCGGAAATAAATTTAGCCACTGTTTTTAATTGATTAGCTAGGTTTGAATTTGGATAGGTTACCGAATTTGAACCAGCATTAAACGCAGTGGATATCGATTGAGCATAAGTGTTTGTAGAGGTGTCATTGTCCAATATATATCGAATTAAATCGCCATATTCTGAATTTGCAATTGTTGTTGGGGCAACACCTCCAAGTCCGTTTACAATAGAATAAAACCCTGATGGATCTTGTCCATTTATGTTTAGCGACATTCCATGTTCAACTTCTCCATGAAATCCTAGTGAATTTTCACTACTTCCAAGTTGAATACCCAATGGGAAATTAGCCGTTAAGAAATTAGCGTAATAGTTTTCTAAAAATCGTCCAACCCAACCACTATTTAAAATGTTATTGGCTGGTGTTCCATCACCACCAGTTAACCATAAATCAGTAGATTTGAAATGGGACTTGTCTTGTTCAGGATAACCCACACCTTGGATTAAGCGCATTAATCCATTATCATACAAACTTTTAAATCCGGTCAAAGATGGATGTAAACCAACCTGATTAGCTAGGGGTAATGTGGTATCTAGATTTATGATTCCGGTGCTACCTGTATTGCTTAATTTAATGTTTGGGCGCAAAGCTGCATAAGCATCATATTGGTTAATTGGAACTACAGTATTCAGTCCGTCATTAGCACCAGCTAATTGTATCAGTACAATTTTTTTTCCATTCACATTCGGACACGCATCCATTCCTGCCGATTTGAATAGCGCAAAAACTTCTGTTGGTAATAATGACAATGCGCTTGCAGTAGCCGTTAATTGTATAAAGTTCCTTCTTTTCATCTTGCTTGTACTTAAAAAATTTGAGATTCAGGAGCGCTTAAAATCTTAGTTAACATTAATTTTAAACGTGGTTCAACTATGGCATTGTTATTATCTGAAACAAAAGTATTCCAAGCTGTTGTCCAATAATTAGCAGCATACCCTTGAAGTAAAAATGAATTCATAAAATAATTTATTCTGTCAGCATCCGGTGTTTGAGCAAATAACGAATTGCATAATTCTGAAGTAAGAACATAAGCATCAGAAGCATCTGAAATTAATCCGCCATTTTTTATTACATCAGAAATATTGATTTTCCCTGCAATATTATTATTTCCACTGATTCTATTAAATCCATCTAATAATGATTCCCCTAAACGATATCTTGCAATTAGCGTTGCCGATGAAATCCAGCTTTTGTCATATTCTGGATTTTGATAATACGCAAGATGGCCAGCTACATTTGGCGGACTAAAGATTGGCATATTTGCTCCAGTCATAAAGGTATCATGAACAAAGTTTCTGTAAAAAGTGTTGTAAAAATTTATAGGATCTGATGTTGGATCTGGAATAGTTGCTTGTAAATAGCTGCAAACTTCAGAGATTTGTTGTAAAGGAGATTTAATTATTGCACCAATGGTTTCATCAATAGCACTAGAATCGTCTAAATCATAAAAATGCTTGCTTTCTAATAATCTCCTTAAAACAGGGACAATTTCATATCCGTTAGTATATAAATCTTGAGCCAAAGGTGTTATAATATCAGTTTCGACATCAGCAGTTATGTTACCTTTAACAAAATAGACATACATTTTTCGGCAAATATTTTTTGCTGTTGCCATTTGATTAAAAATCATTTCAACATAAGTATCTAATTCTGTATCCATTGAAGCTGCATCTGTTGCTGAATTAATGGAAACAGAATTAAAAGCGCTACTAAATGTTTTTACAGCTGTATTGTGTTGCCCAAATTGATTGGAGCCTTTTGGTATTCCTGTAGTAGTATCAATAATTGTTCTGTCTGCTATTCGTTGAAATCCTGTTAAAACTTTTGCAGATTGAACAATATCAGTTTCGGTATAATTAGTGTAATTACCTGGAGCAATTTGTTCCCCTTTTCCAATGGTAAACAGCTCTAAAAATTCACGGGCGTAATTTTCGTTTGGAGAATTTGAAATGTTTTCATTGTTATTTAGGTAGAGTAGCATCGAATTACAAAGGGTCATTTTTTTTGCTAACGTTTTGTAATTTCCATAGGAATAGTATAATAGCAATCTCAGATAATCATAAAAATCAGTTGAAGTGCCCGCTGTATTCCCTTTTTCAATGGTAAAACGAGTGGAAAGAAAATGAGATAGTTTGTATTTTAAAGTTGCATCATTAACTGCATTGTACCACCACCAACCCGAAACAATTATATTTTTTCGTTGTTGCCCATTAAATGATGAAGATATAGCAGAAGATTCTGTCCAAAAGCCATCTCCATATGGGTCAAAAGGTAAAGCTAGCGTTAATGAATTATCTACTAATAATAAGTCTAATGCTTGCTGTGGCGTTAGTGTTGAAAATTGATTGATTAAAGTTTTGGTATATTTAAAAGTGGCTCGTCTCAATAAATGTTTAGCGTTTCCATTTCCTAAAACTGAAGTGTTGGGTAGTAATGAAGCCATTTTAAAACTGATTTTTATAAATTAAGACACCTATAAAGTAAAAAGATTTAGAGCTAAAGTATATGTTTTCAACGAATTATTAAAATATTTTATTTTGTTTCACTAATATCCTTATTTCTTCTTTAAATTTGCACCTTATTTAAAATCTCAAAAAATGATACACCTTCACGACAAGACTTTCGAGCCATTTATTTCTTCAGATGAAATTGATTTTGCAATAAAAAATATGGCTAAACAAATGGATGATGATTTTTTTGATGAAGTCCCTGTTTTTATAGGTGTTTTGAATGGAGCTTTTATGGTATTATCTGATTTGATGAAACAATACCGTGGGATGTGCGAAGTGAGTTTTGTGAAAATGGCTTCCTATGAAGGGACTGAAACAACCAATGAAGTTAAACAATTGATAGGATTGAATCAGGATTTAGAAGGAAGAACAGTTGTGGTTGTGGAAGATATTGTTGACACGGGAAACACAGTTGAAGAATTAAAAGCAATTTTCAAACAAAAAAAGGTTAAGCATTTAAAAATTGCTACACTATTCTTCAAACCGGATGCCTATAAAAAAGACATTAAAATTGATTATGTTGGAATCAGAATTCCGAATAAATTCATTGTTGGCTACGGTTTAGACTATGATGGTTTGGGAAGAAATTTACCAGACGTTTATCAATTAGCACAATAACTCATAACTTATAACTCATAATTATTAAAATGATTAACATCGTTCTTTTCGGAAAACCAGGTGCAGGAAAAGGCACACAAGCTGAATTTTTAAAAGAAAAATACAATCTGACCCATCTTTCAACTGGAGATATTTTCAGGTATAATATTAAGAACAATACTGAACTAGGACAACTTGCCAAAACGTTTATGGACAAAGGCGATTTAGTTCCGGATGAAGTTACCATTCAAATGTTGCAAAGCGAAGTGGATAAAAATCCACAATCTGCGGGGTTTTTATTTGATGGTTTTCCGAGAACATTAGCGCAAGCTTCCGCTTTAGATAATTTTTTAGAAGCTAAAAAGCAAAGCATTACAGCAACAGTTGCTTTAGAGGCTGATGACAATATTTTAGTAGCCCGTTTGTTAGAAAGAGGAAAAACCTCAGGAAGGCCTGACGACCAAGATGAAGAAAAAATCAGGAATCGTTATGATGAATACAACCAAAAAACGGCGCCTTTGATGGATTATTACAAGGCTCAAGGAAAATTTCATTCCGTAGACGGCATTGGAACGATTGCAGAAGTAACAGAACGTTTGACTAACGTTTTCGACAAATTATAAGGTTTATAGTTTAGGGTTTATGGTTGTTAGTTAGACTAAACGACAGACCACAAACCACAGACCACAAACAATAAACAAACAAATGGAAATTCTTATCATTCTTTTTTTAATACTGCTTAACGGTGTTTTTTCTATGTCGGAAATCGCGTTGATTTCGGCGCGTAAAAACCGTTTGGAAACCGCGGCCAAAAAAGGAAATACTAATGCCAAAGTAGCGCTTGACTTAGCCAATTCACCAAATAAATTTCTTTCTACAGTTCAAATCGGAATTACATTAATCGGAATTTTGACCGGTATTTATTCAGGAGACAAAATTACTCACGATGTTCAGGCTTACGTTGCAGGTTTTGCTTTTTTGAAACCTTATTCGGTAACTATTGGTGTTGGAATTGTCGTGGTAATCTTGACTTTCTTTTCTTTGGTTTTAGGCGAACTATTACCAAAAAGAATTGGACTAAATCATCCCGAAAATATTGCCAAAGCTGTAGCGGTTCCAATGAAGATTATTTCACAAATAACGGCACCTTTTATTTGGTTGCTAACAATTTCAACGGAAGGTTTACTCAAAATTTTAAACATAAAACCAACAGCTGACGGGAAAGTAACCGAAGAAGAAATCAAAGCCATCATTAAAGAAGGAACCGAAGGCGGCGAAGTTCAGGAAATAGAGCAGGACATAGTGGAACGCGTTTTTCATATTGGCGACAGAAAAATCAATTCATTAATGACGCACAGACAATCCATTGTTTATCTTTCTTATGAAGATTCGATTGAGGAATTGAAAGCCAAAATGCTCAGTGAATTACATTCTATATACCCGGTTTGCAAAGAGAACATGGATGATGTTGAAGGTGTTGTTTTGTTAAAAGATTTATTTGCCAGTTTTGAAAAAGGTAAATTCGATTTAAAATTAATTACCAAAACTCCTGTCTATCTTATTGAACATACTTCGGCATACAAAGCATTAGAAAATTTCAAAAAATCAAAAGTGCATTATGCTTTTGTTACCGATGAATACGGTGTGTTTCAAGGAATAATTACATTAAATGATATCTTGGAAGCATTGGTTGGCGACGCATCCGATTTTGATGAAGATGAATACCAGTTGATAGCTCGCGAAGACGGAACCTGGTTGGTTGACGGATTGTATTCTTTACACGACTTCCTAACATATTTTGATATGGATGATTTAACCAACGATTATGAAGTTACAACTGTTAGCGGATTAATTATGACCGAAATGGGTAAAATTCCAATAACTGGAGAAAAACTAATTTGGAACAAATTAGAATTAGAAATCATCGATATGGATGGGGTGAAGATTGATAAAGTGCTGGTGAAAGCAATTAAGGAATAGTTATCAGTTATCAGTTTTCGGTTTTAAAGTAGTTGAGCTATTGAGGACGGAAAACAGAAAACAGAAAACAGAAAACGGAAATTATGACAGAAGGAAATTTTGTAGATTATGTAAAAATATACGTTTCTTCCGGAAAAGGAGGAAAGGGTTCTTCGCATTTGCACAGAGAAAAATTTATTGAAAAAGGTGGACCCGATGGTGGTGATGGCGGTCGTGGTGGACACGTTATTTTAAAAGGCAACAAAGGACTTTGGACATTGTTTCACCTCAAGTTTGCCCGACATGTCAAAGCTGGTCATGGTGGCGATGGCGGAAGTTCGAGAAGTACCGGTCACGATGGCGAAGATATTACGATTGAAGTCCCGTTAGGAACTGTAGTTCGAGATAAAGAAACCGACGAAATCTTGTTTGAAATAACCGAAAATGGTGAAGAAAGGATCCTTGCTAAAGGCGGAAAAGGAGGATTAGGGAACTGGAATTTCAGAAGTTCGACTAATCAAACACCTCGTTATGCACAACCGGGAATGCCTCCGGAAGAAGTAGATGTTGTCTTGGAGTTGAAAGTTTTGGCAGATGTTGGTTTAGTAGGTTTCCCCAATGCCGGAAAATCGACTTTGCTTTCTGTGTTGACTTCGGCTAAGCCAAAAATTGCCGATTATCCGTTTACTACTTTAAAACCTAATTTAGGAATCGTTGCTTATCGCGAATTCAAATCCTTTATTATGGCAGATATCCCCGGAATTATAGAAGGTGCTGCTGAAGGAAAAGGATTAGGGCATTATTTTTTACGTCATATTGAACGAAACTCTACCCTTTTATTTTTAGTTCCAGCCGATGCTGATGACATTAAAAAAGAATACGAAATCTTATTAGATGAATTGCGTCGGTACAATCCGGAAATGTTAGATAAGGATAAATTATTAGTTGTTTCAAAATGTGATATGCTTGATGACGAACTAAAAGCCGAATTAAAAGCACAACTGAAAAAGGAAATCAAAGGAATTCCGTTCCTGTTTATTTCTTCAGTAGCTCAGCAAGGATTAACTGAATTAAAAGACAAACTCTGGGAAATGCTCAACGTTGACACTGAAGAACCAGAAAATAGTCATGGTCTATAAAACAAAAAATCCAGAAGTAATTCTGGATTTTTTATTTAAAATTTGTTGTTAGTGTATTACTTTTTTGCTGACCACCATATCGTTATCTAAAGTAATTTTAACAATATAAACACCGTTAGGATAATTGAACGCATCAGAAAATTGTTTTTTGATTTCTTTTAACGAAAAGCTATTGATATGTTTCCCGCTAACATCATAAAGATCAATTTCTTTTATAAACTCATTTGACTCTACCAGAATAGTATTATTAGAAATCGTAGCATATGTTTTAATTTCATCAGGGTTGTTTGTTCCTAATGCATTGTTGATATAAACTACTTTAAATCTATTATTTATTACTCCGGGTTCAGAAGTGAATTGATAAGGATTTGTTTTTAAGTCATGCGTTATATTTAGCAAATTATCTTTCACATAAATATCCTGAGAAGTAAATAATCCATCAACTCCGGCAATAGCTATTGAGTAATTTCCTTGTGTTGGGATGTTTACTCCAATTGACACTTCATCATTTGAGTCAAAAGGTAAACTTCTTCCTTGAATAGAATATTTAGTGTCTTCCATTATAGAATAAATTAAAGGGCCACTTGTAATTTCTGTTGCGCAATCATAGAAACTATCCCTACCCATTGTAGCATTTTCGATATAACCAAATAATGTTCTGTGAGATTGATTGTTAGCATTAACGATGTCTAACCAAATTCTATTTCGTTCTATAGCATTTACGTCAATTGCAGCATTGGTAGTTAAATTTGGTGTTTTATAAAAAACATTATTACTAAAGGTTGCGCTTCGTAAACTATTGTTGAAAGTCACATTTTCTAGGCCTATTGACTGTGGACCATCAATCATTTGTACAAAAAATCCTTGACCAGCACCTATGAATAAATCAGCTGGAGCTGCCGGACAACAACTCATTCCTGAATAATTATATTCTAAATAATCTCCAGCGGAATAATTATAAACATAAGTACCATAAAAAGGGCTACCTATATTTGCTGGTAATAGTCCATGAGTCCATAATCTAATGTTTCCTTCAATTTTTGTTTTATTGTCATATAAAAACCGTCCACCACTCATTGCAGATGGATATGGATTTCCTAATAAATTCCAATTATCACTGATGTTTGTTATTGCTACTCCATTAGTACCATAATGAATTACAGGGTTTTCATCTGATCCTCTTTCTATGGGGAACGTTATGGTTCCGTTATTTGGCACACCAGTAAAACTTCCGTAAAGAGTATTGAATGTTGTATTGTTAAAAGGCGAACCGCTAGGAGCTCTTGCAATATATCCTTTTCCGGGAATCATAGTGTTTCCGGCAGCCCATTGCCAATTTCCTTGAGTGCCGTTTGAATTTGCTACAGTTGTGTTCCATTTGTATATTAATCCAAAAGTATAGGGCAATACGATGTTACTCACATTAAAATTGGCAACAGGTGATGACCAATAGCTATAATCTAGGGTTCTAACACTTGGCGACTCTCTTTTGTAAGTTATATTTCCAGAATTTAAAACATCGTTTATTTGAATCAAACTTGCGCTATTATTGATTGTAAAAATACCTCCGGTTTGTACTGTAACAACATCTGTAATAGTTAAATTTTGATTTGAATTAATAGTTAATTGAGCACTAGGATAAACTAGTAAATTGTATCCAACCCCATCAGGAGCTGCTGAAATTATCGGATCATTTGCAACATCAGGTATTACTACACAGTTGGCACTTGTTGGCACACCGCTTGGTGTCCAGTTATCAGCGACATTCCAATTACTATTTGTAGAACCATCCCATATTTTAGTTCCACTAACTGTCACAAGAACATTATCGGTATATTTTAAATTGGTCCCGCTGCAAAGAGCATAAGTAACTTCTGCTGTATACATAGTTGTAACAGAAGGACATACATTTACAACATCGGTTGTTCCTACCACAGCACCTGAAGTGCCGCTTCCTTCATACCATTTTATAGAGGTTAAAGATGGACCTGACGGGGTAAATCTCCAGGCTTCATTTGTAGTTGCCCAATTGGTATCTAATCCATTTCTACCAGATGCAACAACAGCTGCTGTTCCTGTTGAATTTTGAACACCTACAATAGCGTTACCATTATTCCAAGTTCCACAAATGTTTTTTTCTTTTATGTAAACATCTATAACATTAGTATTTTCATATAATACAATCATACCAGTATATAAACTAGAATTACAAGTTGAGGAAAACATTGGGATATTGTCCCAAGATGCTACTAATGCTCTACATCCTGTATTTAAAGTAATTAATTCCCATCCAACTTCTCCTCCTTTACCAGGGTCAATATCATGATAGACCCCAAAAATTGAGTTTTTAAAAAGGGAAGTACTTGGTAAGTTTGTATTGAATGACCATCCTGAATATCCACCAGCTATATTATTTGTAGTATCAAATGTTATTACTCCATTAGAACCGATTAAACATTTTGTGTAATTAGTGCCATAAAAACAGAAGTTAAAAGGTAAATTAATAGTTGGAGACCATTTGTCATCTACGTTAACACTTACTGGGTTTTGTAGGCAAGTATATTGATATGGAGGAGCATATGGAATTGAAGAAACGGTATAATCAGTTGCCTGATTTAATTGCAAATAGGTAGCTTCTAAATTTGTACAAGTTGACGCTGAACAAATTACTGAAGCAGGATCAGCACCACTTAGTCCTTGTCCTCCTGCAATAATAGATGGACATTCAAGTGTAGTTGTGCCTGTTCCGTTTCCAACAGCACAAGGTGAATAATTTGTTGGGCCAAACCATGTACTATAATCAGTACCTCCACAATACGCACGTACCCAAAAATAATAGTCTTGGCCCGTTATTAAACCAGTAAGCGTTACTCCATTCACACCTGCGGATGTTGTACCAGTTGGAGTTGAACTCGCTGTTGGAGGTGTATTAGTGGTCGTTATATAATATTGATAACCGTTAGATGATGGTGGAGACGTATTTGCCCAATTTACCGTCGCGCTAGTTGCTGATATAATAGTGGCATATAAATCGGATGTAGGAGGACAACTTGGAGTGGTTGCACAAATACCAAATGTTCCATTATTGTCATTTCCATATTCCCATACTCTGATGAATATAGTTTGTCCAGGCGTTAAACCAACCATTGAGATATTAGACATTGACCCGTTATTGCTATCATCATCATCACACTCTAGCAAAGTCAATGAACCGCAAGTTCCAGAATAAAATGCCATGCCACTATCAGTCATAACTCCAGATTGAGTATCTACTGTAAGAACTCCTGATGCAGGTACTACTGCTGAGAACCATACATCACCACCAGAATAATTTGCACATCCAGGGGCTGTAACACCACCTGAAGCAGCAGCGCCAGAATTAGTGTAAGTAGAATAACTACAAGTTGTATTGACTGTTAAGGCAATTGCACTACATGGGTCATCATTTGCAAGAGGTGGTGTTGGACAATTAATAGTAAAATTTATATTACCTCCAGACGTAGATTCAGGATCTAATAAAATATAATATTGTACACCAGCTGTTAATGTAAAACTTGGGCTAGTTACAGCACCTGACATTGCATTTATACATGTCCATCCCGAACTACTACATCCTGCTGAAACAGGTTTGAATTGATAGTCAATATAAGTAAATGAACTCGATTGAGTTATGGTAAAATTCCCAGTAGAAGCAGGTGTAAAAGTATAAATTTTTTCTACTCCAGGGGTTATCCATCCACATGAAGAAGGGCTGTAGCCTCCACTACCAGATGCTATCGTAACACTATTGCTTGATCCACAAGCTGCAATATTTGAAATTGATGTACAAGGGTTAAAAGGAACAACACAAGTTCTGGAAATAGTAAATGAGCCAGTGTCAGTGCTTGTTCCTGCTGAATACCAGTTGGCAATGTAAACATAATAGTTAACCCCAACAGCTGTTGTAAATGTGTAAGATTCTGTTCCGCTTGAAAGAACTGAATCTTCACAAGCAATATTTGTTAAACCTGCACAACTTCCACTTGAAATTGATAGTTCAATGTCATTATTAGTAGTGGTCACTGAAATAGTACTTGAATTGCCATCACCTGTAAAAGTGTACCAAACACCATAATTACTCATGATACAGCCAGTACCTTGCGCGTAATTCGCTGCTAGAACCGTTGTTCCTGTCAAATTTGAAGTTCCACATGGCAATAAAGTTGCATTTGCACATTGGTTATTTGAAGGAGGTACAGGTGTAGTTACACAAGCTGTAAAAGTACCAGTATTTGTTGAATTTCCGTTACTATAAATTCTTAGATAATAAGTTGCGCCAATGGTTAAACCAGTTAGCGTTGTGGTTTCAGCATTTGCTCCACCAGTTGCATTAACACATACCCTTGAACTCAATCCAGTACAGATACCATTAAATACTTCAAAAACAACATTGTTAAGTGTTATAGGTGTAACAGTTACTACATGACTAGTTCCAGTCGCAACAAATCGGAACCAGACATCATCATCTGCAGTACCAGTACAGCCTGCTTGTGATTGTGTTGCGCCAGTCGTTGTTCCGGTTGTACTAATTACACAGGTAGAATTTGGATTTACAGTTAATAATACTGCACCCGAACAATTGTCATTTGTTAATGTTGTGGTTACTGTGCCATTTTGATAAGCACTATTACAACTACCATTGCTAGCTCTCACTCTATAATAATATACAGTTCCGCCAGTTAGTCCAGTTAGAGAATAAGATGTAAGAGTCCCGGTTGAAAAAGGAGATCCTGCAATTGGTGTTGAATACCCAGAATCACTATAAACTTCTAAAGTATAATTTATAGTCGCTGCACTTCCTCCAGCTGGTGAAGCTCCCCAAGTTATTGTACAGCCTGTTCCTGTTATTGCTGAGTTTACAGGAGCACTTGATATAGCCGCAACGCATGTAATAGCATTATTAGTTAATGGTGATAATGTGAAATAATATGGTGCTCCAGAACATGCATTGTTATAAGAGAAAATATAGTAATAATATTTAGTGTTACTGGTTAATCCTGTGTCGGAGAACGATATGGCAAGACTAGTTACAACACTGCCTTGTAATACTAGTGTTCCAACTCCAAGAGCAGTTGAATTAACTGCATACGTTGTTCCATTTACAAGTGATGGTGGGGTTGCGCTCGTGCTTCTAACTATTAAATAACCACTTGGTGAAGGACTAGCAGCTGTAAAAGAACCAGCTATTGAAGTAGCTGTTATAGCAGATAAAACCAAAGATGTTGGCTGAGCAGAAGGAGTTGCACATGCCGTTAGCACAGAACCTGTTAAATAACCACTATCACAACTTGTATTATTTGCTTTAATTCTATAATAATAGGTTGTAGATGCATTTAATCCAGTTACAGGATAAGTTATAGCAGTGCCAACAGCAAAAGGAGAACCCGCTACAGGAGTAGTATAACCAACATCGGTATATACTTCAAGAATATAACTAATAGTAGCAGCACTACCACCAGCGGCAGAAGCCGTCCAACTAACAGTAAAACCAGAGCCAGTAATAGCAGAATTTACAGGAGCAGTTGGTGCCAAAGGACACGTTATAGCGTTGTTGGTTAAAGGCGTAGTTGTTAAATAAAATGGCGTTCCAGTACAACTTGCGTTATAGGAGAAAACATGATAATAATATCGAGTGTTGGTAGTTAAACCAGAATCAGAAAAAGAGACTGCATTACTAGTGACTGCACTACCTTGAATAACTCTAGTTGTACCTGGTGCAAGCCCTGTAAACCCAATTGCGTAAGTAGTTCCATTGGTAAGAGATGGAGGTGTTGCACTAGAACTTCTTACAATTAAATAGCCACTTGGAGCTGGGGAAGCTGCAATAAAGGCACCATTTAATGATGTACTGGTAAGTGTATTGAATGTTAGTGAGGTTGGTTGAGCAGATGGAGTAGCACATGTTGTTGGAACAGAACCAGTTAAATAACCACTATCACAACTTGTATTATTAGCTTTGATTCTGTAATAGTATGTAGTTGAAGCATTTAATCCAGTTACAGTATAAGTTAAACCAGTACCAACAGCAAATGGAGAACCTAATACAGGAGTTGTATAACCAGCATCGGAATATACTTCAAGGCTATAATTAAAAGTCGCAGCACTACCACCAGCGGCAGAAGCGGTCCAAGTTACAGTAAATCCAGAGCCAGTTATAGCGGAATTTACAGGGAGAGTTGGTGCAACAGGACATGTTATTGCATTATTGGTTAAAGTCGTTGTTGTTAAATAAAATGGCGTTCCGGTACAATTGGCGTTATAAGAGAAAACATGATAATAATATCGAGTATTACTTGTTAATCCAGAGTCTGAAAAAGAAACGGCATTACTGGTGATGACACTACCTTGAATTACTAATGTTCCCACACCAAAAGCACTGGACCCAACAGCATATGTCGTCCCATTAATGGGAGCTGGAGGCGTTATACTAGTACTTCTGACAATTAAATAGCCACTTGGTGCAGGTGATGCTGCAGTAAAAGCTCCGTTTAAAGAAGTGCTGGTAAGCGTATTAAAGGTAAGAGCAGTTGGCTGTACAGATGGCGTTGCACATCCTGTTAGTACAGATCCAGTTAAATAGCTACTATCACAACTGGTATTGTTAGCTTTAATTCTGTAATAGTAAGTAGTCCCAGCATTTAATCCCGTTACAGTATAAGTTAAGCCAGTTCCAACAGCAAATGGAGAACCTGCCACAGGAGTTGTATAACCAGCATCGGAATACACTTCAAGAATGTAACTAATAGTTGCAGCGCTACCACCAGCGGCAGAAGCAGTCCAAGTTACAGTAAATCCGGAACTAGTTATCGCAGAATTTACAGGAGCAGTTGGAGCAACAGGACAAGTTATAGCATTGTTGGTTAAAGGTGTTGTAGTTAAATAAAACGGAGTTCCGGTACAACTTGCGTTATAAGAGAAAACATGATAATAATAACGAGTATTGCTAGTTAAACCAGAGTCAGAAAAAGCGACTGCATTACTAGTGACAGCGCTACCTTGAATAACTCTGGTAGTTCCCGGAGCAAGTCCTGTAAACCCCACAGCGTAAGTAGTTCCATTGGTAAGTGTTGGAGGTGTTGCACTAGTACTTCTCACAACTAAATAGCCACTTGGCGCAGGTGATGCTGCAGTAAAAGTGCCATTTAAAGAAGTGCTTGTAAGCGTATTAAAGGTAAGCGCGGTTGGTTGAGCAGCTGGTGTCGCACATCCTGTTTGTACAGAACCTGTTAGATAACCACTGTCACAACTAGTATTGTTAGCTTTGATTCTGTAATAATATGTAGTGCCCGCATTTAATCCCGTTACACCATAAGTCAAGGGAGTACCCACAGCAAACGGAGAACCAGCTACAGGAGTTGTATAACCTGAGTCGTTATATACTTCAAGAATATAACTAATAGTTGCTGCGCTACCACCAGCGACAGATGCTGTCCAGGTTACGGTAAAACCAGAGCCAGTTATAGCCGAATTTACTGGAGCAGTTGGTGCAGCAGGACATGTTATTGCATTGTTGGTTAAAGGTGTTGTTGTTAAATAAAATGGAGTTCCAGTACAATTGGCGTTGTAAGAGAAGACATGATAATAATATCGAGTATTACTAGTTAAACCTGAATCAGAAAAAGAGACTGCATTACTAGTGACAGCGCTACCTTGAATAACTCTGGTAGTTCCCGGAGCAAGTCCTGTAAACCCCACAGCGTAAGTAGTTCCATTGGTAAGTGTTGGAGGTGTTGCACTAGTACTTCTCACAACTAAATAGCCACTTGGCGCAGGTGATGCTGCAGTAAAAGTGCCATTTAAAGAAGTGCTTGTAAGCGTATTAAAGGTGAGTGAGGTTGGTTGAGCAGATGGAGTTGCACAAGGAGGAGGAGGAGAGTAGACGCAAATCGAACCAAACATGTCGTTGCTACTATTAAAGCGTTGAATTCTAATTAAATATCTAACGCCAATAGTTGTGGCATATGTAATAGTTTCTGCTATACCTGCACCATTAGCATCAGCACAAGCAAGTGATGTCATTCCAGTTGAACATGATCCAGTAAATAAATGCAGTACTGCATCTCTTGTGGTAGGAGTGTATGTTATTGTTGTCGAAGTCGCGATAGCATCAAACCAACCCCAAGCATCATCATCATCAGATGCATTACATCCAGTGGCGCCATTCCAATAATCGGTAGCAAAAGTTGAATCAAATGTCACAGAAGAACAACTTGTACCAACAGTTAATTGGCCAGCAGCTCCAGTACCACATCCGCTTAATTGAGCATGAGCATTATTAAATAAAAATAAAAATAAAAATAGGAGTAGTCTAATATCTATTTTACCTAAAACAGACGATATAGATTTTTTGTTTTTTGAGTAGTTTCTTTTCATATCATTTATCTTTTAAATAATACTAAATTTATTCGTTAGTATTGCTTTATTGTCATTAGCTACAAATCATTAAGATAGACTTAATTGTTTCAATAATGATTTTCTTCCTACAAAATTAATCTATAATACACTCTACCCAAATTAAATAGATATTAAGCGAGAATAACCGTTGAATTGCAACTTTTAAGATATGTATTAGGGGGTATTTATAAAAAAATCAAGCTTTTAGAGTTTTTTCAGTTTTAGCTCAAAGTAAATAAGTTATTTTATGGTTGAAAATCAGTTGGTTATAAAATATTGATATAACGTTAGCTTATATAGTCTCATGTATTTACTCAACGAATAAAATCTTATATTTGGATTCTAAAAGATTGTTTATTTTTAGTATGAATTTATTTTTGCCATGTATATTGTTATTTGCAACAACTCTCTTCTCTCAAACTAATTTTGAGAAGGCAGAAAAACTATTTAATCAGGGAAAATATGCATTAGCCAAACCACTTTTTGAAAGTGTACTTGTTGACAATCAAAACCATCTTAAAACTTTAGAGTATTTAGGCGATATAGAAGGCATTGATAAATCTTGGGATAAAGGAATGTTTTATTATGGAAAATTAAAAACGCTTAATCCTAAAAATGCTACTTATTTTTATAAATATGGCGGTTGTCTTGGAATGAAAGCCAAAGAGAGTAACAAATTTACAGCCCTTGGAATGATTGGCGATATAAAAAAATCTTTTGAGAAAGCTATACAATTAAATCCAAATCATATAGAAGCACGCTGGGCATTAATAGAGTTATACCTTCAATTGCCGGGAATTGTAGGTGGAAGTGAGCGTAAAGCGGAAAAATATGCCAATGAATTACTAAAAATTTCTCCTGTTGATGGTTATCTTGCTAAAGGCAGCATTGCTGAATATTTTAAAAGATATAAAGATGCTGAGAAAAACTATAACAAAGCGATTGCCATTAGTGGTTCAAAAACGAGTTATCAAAAATTAGCTGATTTATACAAGAACAAAATGAACCTTCCCGAGAAAGCCAAAATAGTACTAGAAAATTATCAAGAAAGAAATAAATCATAATGAGAACTCATTTCATAGCCATTGGCGGAGCAGCCATGCACAATCTTGCTTTAGCATTATACAACAAAGGATATCAAGTAACAGGAAGCGATGACGCTATATTTGAACCATCCAAATCACGATTAGAAAAAAAAGGATTATTGCCAAAAGAAATGGGTTGGTTTCCTGAAAAAATCACTTCCGATATCGAAGCCATAATTTTGGGAATGCATGCCAAAGCAGATAATCCTGAATTGTTGAAAGCACAGGAATTAGGGTTGAAAATCTATTCTTACCCTGAGTTTTTATACGAACAATCTAAAAATAAAACCCGTGTTGTAATTGGTGGGTCACACGGAAAAACTACCATCACTTCTATGATTTTGCATGTGATGCATTACCATACTATTGAAGTTGATTATATGGTTGGAGCACAATTAGAAGGTTTTGATACGATGGTTCATTTGACACACGAAAATGATTTTATCGTTTTGGAAGGTGACGAATATTTATCATCACCAATTGACAGAAGACCAAAGTTTCATTTGTACCAACCTAATATTGCTTTGCTATCCGGAATTGCTTGGGATCACATCAATGTGTTTCCGACGTTTGAGAATTATGTAGAACAATTTGAAATTTTTGTCAATCAAATTACCAAAGGCGGAATTTTAGTCTATAACGAAGAAGACGAAACCGTAAAAAAAGTAGCCGAAGAAACAACCAATACCATCAGAAGGTTGCCCTATACAACACCAAGTTATACAGTTGAAGATGGAATAACTTTATTGGACACACCAGAAGGTCCAATGCCAATTGAAGTTTTTGGAGCACATAACCTGAACAACCTTGCTGGTGCTAAATGGATTTGTCAAAATATGGGCGTTGATGAAGCTGATTTCTACGAAGCCATTGCCAGTTTCAAAGGTGCGTCCAAACGTTTGGAAAAAATAGCCGAAGGCAAGGGAAAAGTAGCTTATAAAGATTTTGCACATTCACCAAGTAAAGTTTCGGCAACGACTAAAGCTGTAAAAGCACAATATCCTAACCGAAAATTAGTAGCTTGTTTGGAATTGCATACCTATAGCAGTTTGAATCCTGAATTTTTGAAAGAATATGAAGGAGCGCTTGATGCCGCTGATGTAGCCGTAGTTTTTTATTCGCCTGATGCAGTTAAAATCAAGCAACTTCAAGAAATAACCCATGACCAAATCGCACAATCATTTAAGCGTGATGATTTGATTATTTATACTGACCCTGCTGATTTTAAGGAGTTTCTTTTTACTTATGATTTGAATAACTCGGCTTTACTCTTGATGAGTTCAGGAAATTATGGTGGATTGAATTTTGATGAGGTGAAGGGATTGATTAATTAAATTAAAATTCTTACATTTATCATTATTTATGTAATGATGAGTGAACAAAATTTTTCTATAAAAAACTGGGCAGAAGATGATAAGCCACGCGAAAAGCTAATGCTAAAAGGCAAAACAGCTCTGAGCGATGCCGAGTTGGTCGCCATTCTAATTGGTTCGGGAAGCCGGAATGAAAGTGCGGTTGGATTGAGCAAACGAATATTAGCAAGTGTAGATAATAACTTAAATGCTCTAGGCAAATTATCCTTAAAACAATTAATGGAATTCAAAGGAATAGGCGAGGCAAAGGCTGTTTCTATCGCTGCTGCTTTAGAGCTGGGCAGACGACGCAGAGCTGAAGAAACTGTAACGCTTCAAAAAATAACTTCAAGCAAAGCCGTTTTTGAAATCATGCAACCTATCATTGGTGAATTACCACATGAAGAATTTTGGGTTTTATATCTTAATAATTCCAATAAGATTACCTACAAATCACAGCTGTCAAAAGGCGGAATCACAGGAACCGTGGTGGATGTACGATTAATATTCAAAACCGCTTTGGAACAGAATGCAATTTCTGTAATTTTGACGCACAATCATCCTTCGGGCAAACTTCAGGCAAGTGATGCCGATAAGGATATTACCAAAAAATTAAAAGTAGCAGGCGAACAATTAGACATCAAAGTCCTCGACCATATTATTATCACTGAAACCGGTTATTTCAGTTTTCAGGACGAAGGCATTTTTTAAAATGAAAAATATAACAGACATTTTCTTTGATTTAGATCATACCCTTTGGGATTTTGACGCGAATTCTATATTGGCTTTTGACAAAATATTCGCAACACATCATCCAACTATTGATACCAATACTTTTATTGAGATATACGCACCTATAAATCAAGCGTGTTGGAAGTTGTATCAAGTAGATAAAATGACACACGAAGAATTGCGCTATTCCAGATTAAGGCAATCTTTTGATGCTATGAATTACACGATTTCTGATAACGATATTGATTATATATCGGAAAAGTATATTGAGTTTATGCCCGATAATAATAAATTGTTTGATGGTGCTATTGAAGTCTTGGAATATCTAAGTGCAAAGTATAAACTGCATATTATAACCAACGGCTTTGCAGAAGTGCAAGGTAGAAAAATGAATAATTCCGGCTTGAATACGTACTTCAAAACGATTACCAATTCGGAAATGGCAGGCGTAAAAAAGCCCCATCGGAACATTTTTGAATATGCGCTCTCTTTGGCTAAAACCAATAAAGAAAACTCAATAATGATTGGTGATTGTATCGATGCTGATGTACGTGGTGCTATAAACTTTGGAATGAAAGCCATTCTGTTTGATGAAAAAGGAATCTATGCAGATGAAGGACTTCATACTATAAATCACTTATTAGAATTAAAAAAAATATTGTAAAATGAAATCGAAGATTATTGCATTAGTTCACCGCCAAGGCAGTTCGGGTCACGAATACCTATTAAAAACAACCCGCATGAGTAAGAAAATAGTATTGTTGTTTATTTTAATCTCAAGCTATGCATTTTCGCAAAGTGTAAACAATTATCAATATGTAATTGTGCCAGTAAAGTTTGATTTTTTTAAAAAAGATGACCAATACGGACTCAATACATTAACTAAATTATTATTGCAAAAATATGGTTTTAAAGCGTATTTAGCCACAGATAAAATTCCGTCTGAAATAGAGAATCAAAGATGTGATTTTTTGTATGCTGATGTTATAGAAAACAACGGTATGATGATGACTAAATTGAAATTAACTTTGAAAGACTGCAAAGGGAAACTTCTTTTCGAAACTCAAGTTGGTGGCAGTCGGGAAAAAGAATACGCAATTTCATATAATCAAGCATTACGTGAAGCCGGAAAATCCTTTGATAAATTGAATTATAAATTTAATGGGAACAGTGGAGGCAAACACGAAGAAGTAGCGGTCAAAACTGAAGCTACAATTCCAAAAAAACCTATTGAGGCAACTGATATTTCTAATCTTTATATTGAACCGCTATTTGCTAAACCTTTCGGAGAAAATGGATTTCAATTATTGACAAATAATACTGATGTTCCCACATTTGTAATGACAATTTATAAAACATCATCACCAGATTGTTATCTTGTAAATAATGGTGTTTTGCTTCGAAAATCGGGCAAATGGTTTTTAGAATACTATAAGGAAGACAAGTTAGTTTCTGAACTACTAACTGTAGTAAATTTAAATTAATACCCATATTTATCTTTCCAGCGATTCTTCAGGAAGTTGCGCAATTCGTTTTCACGAGCATTGTTTCCGGGTTTATAGAAAGCTGTGTTTTTGATTTCATCGGGTAAATATTCCTGCTCCGAAAAATTGTTTTCATAGCTGTGTGAATATTGGTATTCTTCGCCATAACCCAATTCCTTCATCAACTTGGTTGGCGCATTTCGAAGGTGAATTGGCACCGATAAATCACCTGTTTGTTTTACCAATTGCTGTGCATCTCCAATAGCCATATAACTCGCATTACTTTTAGCCGAAGTTGCTAGGTAAACCGCACACTGACTCAAAATAATTCTACTCTCGGGATAACCAATGGTTGAAACCGCCTGAAATGTATTGTTTGCCATGATAAACGCTGTTGGATTAGCATTGCCAATATCTTCACTGGATAGAATTAGCATACGTCGGGCTATGAACTTTACATCTTCGCCGCCTTCAATCATGCGGGCCAACCAATATACCGCGCCATTTGGATCGCTTCCTCGAATAGATTTTATAAAAGCGGAAACAATATCATAATGCTGTTCTCCGGTTTTATCATACAGCACCGTATTTTGTTGCACTAATTCCAATACTTTTTCATTGGTTATCATAATTGGACCTTCAGGACTTGCGTTTACCACCAGTTCAAAAATATTTAATAGCTTTCGTCCATCGCCACCAGAAAGTCGAAGTAAGGCTTCGGTTTCTTTTAGTTTTATTTTTTTGGATGCCAAAAAGGTATCTTCTTTCATCGCTCGATTTAATAAAGCCAATAAATCTTCTTTAGAAAACGGATTCAAAATATAAACCTGACAACGTGACAAAAGCGCCGGAATGACCTCAAAACTTGGGTTTTCGGTTGTGGCACCAATCAGTGTTATCCAACCTTTTTCTACAGCTGCCAAAAGTGAATCCTGTTGCGATTTACTAAAGCGGTGAATCTCATCGATAAACAGTATTGGATTTTTCACTGTGAATAATCCGCCACTAAGCTTGGCTTTGTCAATCACATCACGAATATCCTTTACACCACTATTTATAGCACTCAGTTCGTAAAACGGACGATTACTTTGTTTGGCAATAATCTGAGCCAATGTTGTTTTTCCGGTGCCGGGTGAACCCCAAAATATCATAGATGGAATTATACCATTAGCCAATTGTTTTGTCAAAGAACCATTTTCACCAACAAGGTGAAGCTGACTAATATAATCTTCTAATCGCTGTGGTCTGATGCGTTCGGCAAGTGGTGCTTCCATGTTGTAAATGTAAATATTTCTGCCAAAATATCATTATTTTAAATTTGGCTGTATTTTTGACAAGAGCAAAACGTATTTTTAATTTTACTATGAACGATTATCATCATTTTAAGTTTACTCCATCTGTATGGTTAGTGCCGGCACTGCTAATAATTATGATGTGGTCCGTTTTCTTTTTTGAAAATAGTTTTAATGTTGATTTGATTTCATATGGTATTTTGCCTAGAACTATTTCGGGTTTGCAGGGTTTAATTTTCAGTCCGTTTCTTCACGGAAGTTTAAATCATATTGCCAACAATTCTATTCCGTTGTTTATATTAACTACAGCCTTGATTTATTTTTATAGAAACATTTCATTAAAAATATTGATCTATGGCGTTTTGCTTTCTGGATTAATAACATGGGTTATAGGTAGAGAATCCTATCATATTGGAGCCAGTAGTCTTATATATGTTTTGGTTTCTTTTATTTTTTTTAAAGGGATGATGACACAATATTATCGCTTGATGGCTTTGTCAATGGCCGTTGTGCTATTTTATGGCGGAATGATTTGGTATGTTTTCCCGGATATCGACAAAACGATTTCTTGGGAAGGACATTTAGCAGGTTTGATAACTGGATTTTTCTTTGCCGCTTATTATAAAACACCCGATTATAAAAAGGACATTCAATACAATTGGGAAAAACCAGATTTCAATCCGGAAGAGGATGCTTTTATGAAGCATTTTGATGAAAACGGAAACTTTGTCAATACACCTGAACCTGAAGAGAAGGCTGAACAAGATATTCCAACAACTACAATCAATTATGTATATGATTTTAAAGAGAATACCAATTTAAACCATTAAGAAATTAAGTTCCATTAAGTCTTAATTTAACTTAATTTCTTAATGTTTAAAAAAGCAAGTTATTATTGTCTTTGTCTTACTGTTTCATAAAGAAAAGCACCACAGGCAACAGAAACATTTAGTGAACCAATACTTCCAAACATTGGCAGTTTAGCTTTTTCATCAACAATTTTTAATACGGATGGATTTATTCCACGGTCTTCGCTTCCCATAATAATGGCGACAGGTTCGTTTAGCGAAATATCGTAAATGTTTTGGTCTGTTTTTTCGGTTGCTGCAACAGTTTTTATACCGCTACCCTGAAGGTAAAAAATGGCATCTTTAATATGGTCAACTTTGCAAATGGGCACATTGAATACTGCACCAGCCGAGGTTTTTACCGTATCACCATTAACAGGCGCAGAACCAGTTTTTTGAACTATTATTCCATCAACACCAGTACATTCGGCAGTTCTGATGATAGCACCAAAGTTACGCGCATCACTTAATTGGTCAAGAATTAGGAATAATGGAATTTTGCCACTTTCTACAACCGTATCTACCAAGGTTTCCAATTTGACAAAAGTAATAGGAGCAATGGTTGCTACAGCACCTTGATGATTATTTGGAGTTAGTCTATTCAATTTTTCAACGGGAACATACGAGAAATTGATACTATTTTTTTTCATCGCTTTCATCAATTCCTGCATCAAATCGCCTTGAGCATCAGATTGAATAAAGACTTTGTCAATTTCTTTCCCAGCTGTAATGGCTTCAATTATTGCTCTAATTCCAAAAATTTGGTTTTCTTTTTCCATGGCGCAAAGATATAAAAAAACCACCCCGTTTTTAACGAGATGGTTTTAGATTATAAAAATAGTCTAAGATTAATTAACGTCCCAGAATAATTTTGTTGTTAAAGTATTTCCACCGATTGCAGTAGAAGCCGCTTCAAGGTTTGAAGCATTTAATGTTTCTTCTCTTGCAGGATAAGTGTATCTTGTTGGAACTTGATTTACTTCAGCATCATCAGGAGCAGTTAAAACTGGGAAATCCAATCTTCTGTATGATGTCCAGCATTCAAATCCACGGTTGTATAATCCAAGGTAAGCTTGTTCACCTATTTTTTGTTTCCAATTACCGGTAGCAGTTGCATAAGCCACACTTGGTTGCGCTAAATAAGATGCAATATCCTCACTAGAAACACCCCAGTAGTTCATAGAAGCAGTAATGGCAGCATCATAATGAGACGTTGAAGTACCGCCTACAGCAATACCTCTTTCAACAGCTTCAGCTAAAAGGAATTCAACTTCAGCGTTGTCCATAATTAAACCTTCAAAAGTTGGTTCTAATAACATATCTCCAATATGAGAGAAGTTGTCAAAATTATTACTTGATCCAGGAGTTCCTCCTTCATAGATATCTCCAATTTGAGTAAAGAACTTTGCTCTTCTTGGATCGTTTAATCCATTCATTTTCTCTATTACAGTACTTGTTGGAACAAAGTCATTTCTTCCGCTTGCTACAACATCAACAAATACAGGGTTTGCATTTGGTTGTGCTGATAAGTATTTTAATGCGGCGTTATCACTATTGCTAGAGATTACCCCATCAGCTACTGCTGCTAAAGCTTGAGTAGTTGCATAAGCATGATCAACATCGTCTAAATTAATAGCTAATTTTAATCTTAATGAATTAGCAAATAATTTCCATTTTCCTGCATTACCACCATAAACTAGATCAGCAGTTCCAAAACTATCATAACCTGAATCTAAAGATGCTGAAGCAGCAGTTAATTTAGCAATTAAGTCTTTGTAAATAGTTTCACCATCATCATATTTTGGATTAGGAAAAGCTTCAATATCTAATGATTCAGTGTAAGGTACATCACCAAAAGTATCTACTAATACAGAATAAGAATAAGCAGTAAGAATGTCAACTATGGCAATTCTGTTGGCGTTTTCAGCTTCTTCAGCCGGAGTTGCTGGTTCGTATAGTTGTAAATAACTTTTAGATTCTTTCAAATCTCTTAATACATCTCTATACATAACCGCCCAATGATTGTCTGGAATTGTTCTTGTTCCGATATCATAGTTACTTTCGTCAGTATAAGTTGTTTCGGTCCATTGTTGTGTGAACAACCTAAAAACATTGAAGTTTACACTAGTGCTTACCATTTGGTCAACAACGTTCTTTTGAGCGTTGGTAAAGAGGTAAGCTGCAGGTACAACAGTGGCATCTTTTGTATTTTGGTTTAGCCCTGTTATATCGTCAGTACAGGAAAATATACCTGTAAGGACTACAATCGTTAATAATATCTTTTTCATTTTTTTTAGAATTTAAATGTTAAGTTACATCCTATATTTCTTGTTGTAGGTAAAGAACCAACAGAATATCCAGATGATAAATTACCTGAACCTAAACCGCTTTCAGGGTCTGCATCCGGTAAGTTTTTCTTGATTATCCATAGGTTGGTACCAACTACACTAAATTTTATACCATCAATTGATAGTTTGTCTGTCCATTTTTTAGGTAAATCATAACTAATAGCAACTTCTCTAAGTTTAATATAAGAAGCATCATATACAAACGCTTTGTTAGGTTGTCTTCTGTATCCAAAGCTATTTCCAAAATATTGAGGTCCTGGAGCTCTAGTGGTGTTTGGAGTTCCGTCAGCAAGTACACCAGGAAGAATAATACCTCCTGAATCAGCACCACTTGTAACAGCATCTCTAATTGGGTTACCAAGGTCATTAAGAGCAGCAGTTTCATCATACAAACCAGTTGCTAAACCATAAGATCTGTCAAGAGAGAAGATATCTCCTCCTTTTTGCATATCAATTAAGAAACTGAATGAAAGATTTTTGTAGTTGAATTTGTTTCTAATACCACCAATCCAATCTGGAGTAACATTACCAATATTGTTGTTAGAGCTATTGTTTAGAACATATCTACCATTAGCACCTACAACTCTTTGACCGTCTAAATAAGTAAAATCAGTTCCTTTAATTACTCCGTATGGCTGACCTACTTCAGCATTAATCGTTACACCACCTTGAAAACTACCTAATTGTAAGTTTGTAATACCCTCATTTAATGAAATAACCTCATTTCTGTTGCTAGACCAGTTTAATGTTACATCCCAAGAGAAATCTTTAGTTCTTACAGGTGTACCAGTTACTTGTAACTCAAATCCTTTGTTTTGAACCGAACCAGAATTAACTACTCTAGAATTATATCCTGTAGAAGTTGAAAATGGCACATTGAATATTTGATCAACAGTTAACGATTTGTACATAGAAAAATCTACAAATAAACGTTTGTTAAACATATTCAATTCTATACCAATTTCTTTAGTATCTGTTTTTACAGGTTGAAGGTTTGGATTGTTTTTGATAGAGTTTACAGAGTATAAATAAGAGGTGTCAAATGGATCTACCCTATCATAAGTATCGATTAACGATTGAGTTGGGTTTTCAAGTGGGCTTTCTGCATAAGCTACTCTTATTTTTCCGAAATTTAACCAGCTTTGTTTAAGTAATTCTGAGAATATTAAACTTCCACTAATTGATTTAGTTGTTAATACGTTATTGTCTATTGGTAACGAAGCAAAGGCATCTCTTCTTACAGTACCTTCTAAATAGGCTAATTTTTTATATCCTAAAGTAAGTTGTCCATAGTAGCTATTTACACCACCACCGTTAATATTTCGTTCAACTGGCGAAGGTAAAGTTCCAACAGAGTTTGAAAGACTATAAATACCTGGTAACAATAAACCACCTTGAGTAGATGATAAAATACTGCTTGAACCTACTCTTTTAATAGTTCCTCCAGCTAAAGCTCTAACATCAAATTTGCCATAATCTTTGTAGGCATTGAAAATTAAATCATAGTTGTTTTCACGATAGGTTCTGTTGTATCTTTGGTATCCTGATGCTTCATCCAAACGGTTAATTCCAAATTCAGCAGCTACTGAACCTTGAGCTCTTCTTTCTTCTTGAAGTTCAGAGTAAGAATCATTTGATATTCTGGTTAAAGCAGATAACCAACTATTAATTTTATAATCTAAATTAATATATCCCAAAAATCTATCTCTACTATCACTTGAGTAGTTTTTATATCTTTGGAAGTAAGGGTTGTCCCAATAGGCCGGAGTTAAATCGGTTGGAGATTTGATATTCCAAGTAACGTTTTGACCACCTGAAGCATTATAAACTTGCTCTAATGATTTTAAATCAACGTTAGTTTGCCACCATTGACGGAAATTTGACATGATGTTGTCATTGTATCCTGTAGAGTTTCTTCCTACGGTGTTTTGAGAAATAAAACTAGCAAAAACAGAGGCGCTTAATTTTTCAGTAAATTTATGATTGAATTTAGCACTGAAATTATTTTTCTTTAATTCACTATTTGGCATTAAACCATTTTGTTTCAAATTAGAAAAGTTAATCAAAAAGTTTGATTTATCATTTCCGTCTTCAAGAGATATTGAATTATTTAAAGAAACAGGAGTTTCAAAGAAAGAGATAGGACCATTTTTTGCATTTTTCCACTCTGTTTTTTTCCCAAAGTTTGGAGAGTAAGGAGTGAAAGCATCCCATTGGTATACTAAATGATTGTCAAATGGAGCACCAAAAGAAGCATCTTCGTAAAACGGAACTAAATCGTCTTGTGTTCCATCTCCGTCAATATCTGCTTGGTTAAAGTAAGCATCTTCATCTGGACCATAATACAATCCATAACCAGCACCATATTTATTTTGGTATTTTACGAAAGTACTTTTATCAACACTTCCTACAATTATTTCACTTGAAACGGTAACGCCCATTCCTTTTTTGCCTGATTTTCCTTTTTTAGTTGTAATCATTAAAACGCCATTTCCAGCTTGATACCCATAAAGAGCACTTGCAGCTGGTCCTTTTAAAACGTTCACCGATTCAATATCTGCAGGGTTAATGTCAGAAGCGGTACTTCCATAATCAAATGATGTTCCTCTACCATTTCTTTGACTTGTTGTATTTGTATTTGAATTGTTAACAGGAACACCATCAATAACGATAAGCATTTGATTTCCACCTGTTAAGTTTCTGATACCTCTTCCAACAACGTCAGTAGAACCTCCGAAGTTATTGTTTCTTCTGATTTGAACACCGGCAACTTTACCAGATAAATCATTTAAAACATTCCCTCCCGTACCACCAGCATTAAGGTCGGTACCTTTTACTTCTTGTGTGGCATAACCAAGAGATTTTTTATCTCTTTTTACACCCAATGCAGTAACAACTACACCCTCTAGTTCAACAGCATCGTCTTTCATCTTTACATTAACAGTTGAAGCTGAAGCCACAATTTCTTGTGTTTTCATTCCAACAAAATTAAAGACAAGTGTTTGTGTTGGGGTTGCTTTGATGGAGAATTTCCCGTCAAAATCAGTTTGAGTACCCAACTTAGTTCCTTTTACAAGAACATTTACTCCAGGAATAGGTAAACCACTGTTGTCAGAAACAACACCAGAAACAACCCTGTCTTGTGCAAAGGAAATTTGCACCAATAACGCTATAAAAAGCGTTAAAAATCCATGTAACTTTGTTTTCATTTTTAATTTGGTTATAATTAGTAAGCCAAAAGTCTTAAATATTTCTTAAAAAACCTAATAAAATATTAATTTTTAGTGTTAAAATTTTAACTAATTAAAAAACAGCTTTAAAGCTTATGTGTACTATGGAATTAGAAAGTTTTATAGCTTGGTTGTTTGTGCTTCCATTGGCATAGACAAGATTGAATAGCCCGTTCTTAGAAAGTATCCCAAAACCAAAACCAAAGCCGAATAGGTTTTCGTTGCTTTCTGAAGTTTTGTCTTGAAGATATCCATAATCAATGATGGAATGAACATAAAGATTTGGAGTAAGGACATATCGATATTCAGACAGAATTGAACTAAACAAATTTCCCTGCAAACTATTTTCATTAAAACCCCGCATAGAATTTATGCCTCCAAAACGTTGCAACTCGTTTACGATGTAATTGCTGCTTTGAAGATAAAAATTTTGAGATTTAATGTTTACAATGTTTTTCTGATTCAGATAGAAATTGTGTTTAACGAACAGACTTCCGAAAAATTGATTGTCAGAAAGTAGTTTAGCATTTCTTTTGCCTGAGCCAATTTTTAAATCAAAAGAAGTTTTTTCAGGAAAAAGAAAGTCATCATTCTTAAAATCTAAATATTCTAACGAGGTTGTTAAATAGGTATTGTTAAAATCACTTAAAGTCGAAGAATTCACATTTTGAATGTCACTCGATTCTGTTGATTGGTATCCAAGATAAAGCCGGGTATTATAATTAAAATAATAACCCAAGTCTATGGCTGTTTTTGTGTTTTGAAAAGTGCTGTCCTGTTTGAATATATTTAATTGCGCTTTTAGTCCTAATGGACTTTTAAAAATATAGGGTAGTTCAACACCAAGATTAAATGTTTTTTGGTCCTGCCCGTCGCTTTTCCAATACAAGGATAATTTTTCTCCTGAATTTAAAATATTATTTAAAACCAAATCGACATAACCGCTAAAAACAACTTTTTTGTTTTCGTCGTTAGAGAAGCCTACGTAACCGTCAAAAGTATTGGGTTTTGTTTTTTCTAAATAGACGTAAATTTTAGTCGAGTCTTTTGTAAAAAGAATTTCAGGATATTTAGTTTGTTTGATAAATCGGAATTTTTCAAAATCATTATACAGCTTATCTAAATTCTTTTGATTGAAAACTTTATTGCGATATAGTCGTATGATGTTCTTTTTATGTCCTTCGGGAAATTTATCATAACCGTTAATGACAATATCGTTTACCTGCCTTTTGATTTCTGTTGTAATTGACAAGTCGGCAGTCAGAAAATCTTTTGATTTTTGAATATTGACAAGCTTTACTTTTGCCATGGAAAAACCATTGGTTTCCAATTTCTTTAAAGTTGCATTTAAAAAGCTTTCGGTTTCCTCATAAGGAAGCGTTATGCTGTCGTTTTTTATATTGTAATTTCTGGCGATATTTTCTTGTGATTTTATACCTATATATATGCGTGCATAATTTATTTTTTTTCCAAGCTTATATTTGAAGTAAAAAGTAGAGTCATTAGGCTTGAAATTTTCTGTAAGCTGACATTCCAAAAATCCCTTAGTGGTAAGTTTTTCGTAAAAGGAATTATTTTCATCTATGATTGATTTGGCATTTTTGTGTATGGAAATATAACCAATACTGTCAATAACTTTAGTCTCTTTTTGATTTTGTCCAACAATTTTCAGATAGAAATTTTGTGCAGAAACGTTTCTGCTAAAAATAAGGAGCATAAAAAAAAGGAAAGACTTTTTCAATAGTTGGGATTATAGGCTTCAAAAATAACGCAAAAAATCCGTTTTTATTATAGCTAACACTGTTTAAAGCAATTTTAAAATAGAAGGTGTACTTGTTCGTGAAAAGATCTAGTGGGAAGTAGTTTTGTTTTTAGCAAGTCCATAGCTAGTCCATAGCTAGTCCATAGCAAGTCCATAAAAACATTGTTTTTTATGGACTTGCTATGGAGTGAGTATTGAGTTGCTATTGATTCACTAGGAACAATACTTAAGTAGTATTCCAGTAGTAGTTAATTTGGGTTTTTCGTTTAGCGGTATAGAAGTGTTTTTAAAGTCCAAAAAAAAAGTTGATGGTTGCTTTTTTTTTGATTGTAGCGCATCATAAAAAATCGTTTTTAGAATAATTTTCAAGGTCAAGAATCAACAAAAGAGAATGAAAATGTTTTTTCAGTAGGCTTTTCTATAGCGTAAAAAGTACTAAAAACCTGTTTTTTGTGTAGTTTATCGAATCTGAAAACAATTTGTTTGAAATAGCCATTTGCGGGGCTTCGGTTTTTAAAGGCATAGGTAATTTAATGGCTATTCTTTATCTCATTAAAAGACAAATATTTAATTGATGAAAAAATTAATTAATTACGATTTGTTTCATTGAAAATAATTACTACATTTGCAACCCCTAAAAAAGCGGGAATTTAATAAATAAAAGAAAAATTAGTATTTAATTATGCCAACAATTCAACAATTAGTAAGAACAGGAAGAACTCAGATCACTAAGAAGAGTAAATCGGTTGCTTTAGATTCTTGTCCTCAAAGAAGAGGTGTTTGTACGCGTGTTTACACTACTACTCCAAAAAAACCAAACTCAGCCATGCGTAAAGTTGCGCGTGTACGTTTGACTAATGGAAATGAAGTGAATGCTTACATCCCAGGAGAAGGACACAATCTACAAGAGCACTCGATAGTATTAGTGCGAGGCGGAAGGGTAAAAGATTTACCAGGAGTTAGATACCACATTGTGCGTGGTGCGCTTGATACATCAGGTGTAGCAGGAAGAACACAAAGAAGATCTAAGTATGGTGCTAAACGCCCAAAAGAAGCAAAAAAGTAATTTAAAAACTTTTAAAGTAAAGACATGAGAAAAAGAGCGGCAAAGAAAAGACCACTTTTACCAGATCCAAAATTTAACGATCAGTTAGTAACACGTTTTGTGAACAACCTAATGTGGGATGGTAAGAAATCGACAGCTTTCAAAGTATTTTATGATGCTATGGAAATTGTAGAAACAAAAAAGAACAATGATGAAAAATCGTCATTAGAAGTATGGAAAGATGCTTTAACAAACGTTATGCCTCACGTAGAAGTACGTAGCCGTAGAGTTGGTGGAGCTACATTCCAAATCCCTATGCAAATTCGTCCGGACAGAAAAATCTCTATGGCCATGAAGTGGATGATACTTTATGCTCGTAGAAGAAACGAGAAATCGATGTCAGGTAAATTAGCTTCTGAAATTTTAGCTGCGGCTAAAGAAGAAGGCGCTGCTGTTAAAAAGAGAATGGATACTCACAAAATGGCAGAAGCAAACAAAGCATTCTCTCACTTCAGATTTTAATATTTAAGAAATGGCTAGAGATTTAAAATTAACAAGAAATATTGGAATTGCTGCTCACATTGATGCTGGTAAAACAACAACAACGGAGCGTATATTATTCTACACTGGAAAATCACACAAAATTGGTGAAGTACACGATGGTGCTGCAACAATGGACTGGATGGCACAAGAGCAGGAAAGAGGTATTACTATTACTTCTGCTGCAACAACTTGTGAATGGAGTTTTCCAACAGAACAAGGTAAGCCATTACCAACTTCTCAGGATTATCACTTTAATATTATTGATACACCAGGACACGTTGACTTTACCGTAGAGGTAAACCGTTCGTTACGTGTATTGGACGGATTGGTTTTCTTATTTTCTGCAGTTGATGGTGTTGAGCCGCAATCAGAAACTAACTGGAGACTTGCTGATCAATATAGAGTTCCACGTATGGGATTCGTAAACAAAATGGACCGTCAAGGTTCTAACTTCTTAATGGTATGTCAACAAGTTAGAGATATGTTAAAATCTAACGCTGTTGCTATTACTTTACCAATTGGTGAAGAAAATGACTTTAAAGGAGTTGTAGATTTAGTGAAAAATCAAGCTATTGTATGGCATGATGAAACACTAGGAGCTACTTTTGATATAGTGCCTATTCCTGCTGATATGTTGGCTGAAGTAAAAGAATATAGAGATATCCTTATTGAAGCAGTGGCTGATTATGATGAGAACTTGCTTGATAAATACATGGAAGATCCGGATTCTATTACTGAAGACGAAATCAATACAGCATTAAGAGCTGCTACTATGGATATGGCTATCATTCCTATGATTGCTGGTTCATCATTCAAAAACAAAGGTGTTCAATTTATGTTGGATGCTGTATGTAAATATTTACCATCTCCTTTAGATAAAGAAGGTATTGAAGGAATTCATCCTGATGATGCTGATTTATTAGAAGAAGATCAAACTAAAATCTTACGTCGTCCTGATGTAAAAGAGCCGTTCGCAGCTTTGGCATTTAAAATTGCTACTGACCCTTATGTTGGTCGTTTGGCTTTCTTCCGTGCGTATTCAGGTCGTTTAGATGCAGGTTCATACATCTTGAACACTCGTTCAGGAAACAAAGAAAGAATTTCTCGTATCTACCAAATGCACGCTAACAAACAAAACCCAATCGATTACATCGAAGCAGGTGATATTGGAGCAGCAGTTGGATTTAAAGATATCAAGACTGGAGATACCATGTGTGATGAAAAACACCCAATTATTCTTGAGTCAATGAAATTCCCAGCACCGGTAATTGGTATCGCTATCGAGCCAAAAACTAAAGCTGACGTTGATAAAATGGGTATGGCTTTAGCAAAATTAGCTGAAGAAGATCCAACCTTTACAGTAAGAACAGATGAGGCTTCAGGTCAAACGATTATCTCGGGAATGGGTGAGTTACACTTAGACATCCTTGTAGATCGTATGAAACGTGAATTCAAAGTTGAAGTAAACCAAGGTGAGCCTCAAGTTGAATACAAAGAAGCTTTTACAAAATCTGCTCAACACAGAGAAACGTACAAGAAACAATCAGGTGGTCGTGGTAAATTCGGTGATATCGTATTTATCCTTGAACCAGCGGATCAAGTGGATGGTAAAACTCCAGTTGGATTGCAGTTTATAAATGCAGTAAAAGGTGGTAACGTTCCTAAGGAATATATTCCTTCTGTTGAAAAAGGTTTCAGAGAAGCTATGAAAACAGGTCCATTAGCTGGATACCAAGTGGATAGTTTAAAAGTAACTTTATTAGACGGATCTTTCCACCCTGTGGATTCTGACGCTCTTTCTTTTGAATTAGCAGCAAGAATGGGATATAGAGAAGTTGCGAAAGCTGCCGGAGCTGTTATCCTTGAGCCTATCATGAAAATGGAAGTTATTACACCGGAAGAAAACATGGGAGATATCGTTGGTGATATAAACCGTCGTAGAGGTCAGGTGAATGACATGGGTGACAGAAATGGTGCGAAAACTATTAAGGCTGATGTGCCTTTATCTGAAATGTTTGGTTATGTAACTACATTGAGAACATTGTCATCAGGTAGAGCAACCTCTACAATGGAATTTTCACACTACGAACAAACGCCTTCTAATATTTCAGAAGAAGTAATCAAAAAAGCAAAAGGTAACGCTTAATTCTTATCAAGATGAGTCAAAAAATTAGAATAAAATTAAAGTCTTACGATCATATGTTGGTTGATAAATCAGCAGAAAAAATCGTAAAAACTGTGAAAAGCACAGGTGCTGTTGTGACAGGTCCAATTCCGTTACCTACGCACAAAAAAATATTTACTGTTCTACGTTCTCCACACGTTAACAAAAAAGCGAGAGAGCAGTTCCAGGTTAGTTCATACAAAAGATTGTTAGACATCTATAGTTCTTCTTCGAAAACTATTGATGCTTTAATGAAACTTGAATTGCCAAGCGGAGTTGAAGTAGAAATCAAAGTATAAGTATACTTTAAATAAAAGCCAAGAATTAAGTGTTGGATTTTGTCTAACACTTAATTCTTTTAAGTGAAAAATAAATTTATTAATTAATAATTAGTTTAATATGTCTGGGTTAATAGGAAGAAAAATCGGCATGACTAGCTTATTCGATGAAAACGGGAAGAACATTCCTTGTACAGTAATCGAAGCTGGACCTTGTGTCGTTACCCAAGTCAGAACCATTGAGGTTGACGGGTATGAAGCGCTTCAACTTGGTTTCGATGACAAAACAGAAAAACACGCCACTAAAGCTGACTTAGGTCACTTTAAAAAAGCGGGAACTTCTGCAAAAAGAAAAGTCGTTGAATTCCAAGGTTTCGAAAGTGATTTTAAATTAGGTGACAATGTTACCGTGGGAGTATTCAGCGAAGGAGAATTTGTTGATGTACAAGGTGTATCAAAAGGAAAAGGTTTCCAGGGTGTTGTTAAACGTCACGGTTTTGGTGGTGTTGGACAAGCAACTCACGGACAACACAACCGTTTGAGAGCGCCAGGTTCTGTAGGAGCATCTTCTTATCCATCACGTGTATTCAAAGGAATGCGTATGGCAGGAAGAATGGGAGGAGACAATGTGAAAGTACAAAATCTTAGAGTTTTAAAAGTAGTGGCTGAAAAGAACCTACTTGTTGTTAAAGGAGCTATTCCTGGATGCAAAAACTCTTATGTAATCATTCAGAAGTAATGGAAGTAAAAGTTTTAGATATCAACGGAAAAGAAACTGGAAGAAAAGTTCAACTTTCTGATTCAGTTTTCGCAATTGAGCCAAATAATCACGCGGTTTATCTTGATGTTAAACAATATTTAGCAAATCAAAGACAAGGAACGCACAAAGCTAAAGAAAGAGCTGAAGTTGCTGGTTCTACGCGTAAGATTAAAAAGCAAAAAGGTACTGGTACAGCTCGTGCTGGTAGTGCAAAAAACCCTTTATTCAAAGGTGGAGGAACTGTTTTTGGACCACGTCCAAGAAGTTATTCATTCAAATTGAATAAAACGGTAAAGAGGTTAGCAAGAAAATCAGCTTTCTCTATTAAAGCAAAAGAATCCAATATAGTAGTTGTTGAAGACTTCAAATTTGAAACACCAAACACTAAAAATTTCATCAATGTTTTGAAAGCATTGGGGTTAGAAAACAAAAAATCTTTGTTTGTGTTGGGTGAATCAAATAAAAATGTATATTTGTCGTCACGTAATTTAAAAGCCTCTAGCGTCGTAACCAACTCAGAATTAAGCACTTATGCGATATTAAACGCAAATAACTTAGTTCTTTCAGAAGGTTCGTTAGAAGGAATTGAAGAAAATTTAAGCAAATAACAGAGTCATGAGTATCATAATTAAACCTATCATAACAGAAAAAATCACCAAAGAAGGTGAAGTTTTCAATCGTTTTGGTTTTGTTGTTGACAAAAAAGCAAACAAAGTTCAAATTAAGAAAGCTATCGAGGCTGCTTATGGAATTACTGTTGTTGATGTAAACACGATGAACTATAGAGCTGACAGAACTACTAAATATACAAAAAGTGGTTTGATTAGCGGAAAAACAAATGCTTACAAAAAAGCAATTGTTCAAGTAAAAGAAGGAGAAACAATAGATTTTTATAATAATATCTAATAGAAAATGTCAGTTAGAAAATTAAAACCTATTACCCCGGGTCAGCGTTTTAGAGTTGTGAATGGTTTTGACGCCATCACGACTGATAAGCCGGAGCGTTCATTGATCGCACCGATAAAAAACTCAGGCGGTAGAAATAGTCAAGGAAAAATGACCATGCGTTATACAGGCGGTGGTCACAAGCAAAGGTATCGTATGATTGATTTCAAAAGAACTAAAGATGGTATTCCAGCTTCAGTGAAATCAATAGAATATGATCCAAACAGAACGGCGTTTATCGCATTATTGTGGTACGCAGATGGAGAGAAAACGTATATTGTTGCTCAAAACGGATTGCAAGTTGGTCAGACAGTTGTGTCTGGTGTTGAAGCTTCTCCGGAAATTGGGAACACGTTGCCATTAAGTAAAATTCCTTTGGGAACAGTTATTTCTTGTATTGAGTTACGTCCGGGTCAAGGAGCAGTAATTGCTCGTTCAGCTGGAACATTCGCTCAATTAATGGCGAGAGATGGAAAATACGCTACAATTAAAATGCCATCAGGTGAAACAAGATTAATCTTGTTGACTTGTTCAGCAACTATTGGAGCTGTATCAAATTCTGATCATCAACTTATTGTATCTGGTAAAGCAGGTAGAACAAGATGGTTAGGAAGAAGACCAAGAACAAGACCTGTTGCAATGAACCCTGTCGATCACCCAATGGGTGGTGGTGAAGGACGTTCTTCTGGAGGTCACCCACGTTCTAGAAAAGGACTACCAGCTAAAGGTTACAGAACTCGTTCTAAAGTTAACCCTAGTAATAAGTATATTGTAGAACGTAGAAAGAAATAATAAGATATGGCACGTTCATTAAAAAAAGGACCTTTTGTTCATTACAAATTAGATAAAAAAGTTCAGGAAAACATCGCAGGTGGAAACAAAGGAGTAGTAAAGACTTGGTCTAGAGCTTCTATGATTACTCCGGATTTTGTTGGACAAACAATCGCAGTACACAATGGTCGTCAGTTTGTACCAGTTTACGTAACAGAAAACATGGTAGGTCACAAATTAGGAGAGTTTTCACCAACTAGATCTTTTAGAGGTCACGCTGGAGCAAAAAATAAAGGTAAAAAATAAGAAGCAATGGGAGTTCGTAAAAGAGAAACAGCAGATGCGAGAAAAGAGGCTAATAAGTCTATAGCTTTCGCGAAATTGAATAACTGCCCTACTTCACCTAGAAAAATGCGCTTAGTTGCGGACTTGGTAAGAGGTCAGAAAGTGGAAAGAGCTTTAAATATTTTAAGATTTAGCTCAAAAGAAGCTTCAAGAAAATTAGAGAAATTAGTATTATCTGCCATCAACAATTGGGAGCAGAAAAATGCTGAAGGAAACGTTTCAGAAGCAGGCTTATTTATAAAAACTATCACTGTAGATGGTGGAATGATGTTGAAAAGACTTCGTCCAGCTCCACAGGGAAGAGCACACAGAATTAGAAAACGTTCTAATCACGTTACAATCGTATTAGGACAATTAGATAACACACAAGCAAATTAAGTAAGATGGGACAAAAGACAAATCCAATAGGAAACAGACTTGGGATCATCAGAGGATGGGATTCAAACTGGTATGGTGGAAATGATTACGGTGATAAAATCGCTGAAGATTATAAAATCAGAAAGTATATCCACGCTCGTTTATCAAAAGCTAGTGTATCAAAAGTAATCATCGAGAGAACTTTGAAACTTGTAACCGTTACTATCACAACTGCAAGACCTGGTATCATTATCGGGAAAGGTGGTCAAGAGGTAGACAAGTTGAAAGAAGAACTTAAGAAAGTTACTGACAAAGAGGTTCAAATCAACATCTTTGAAATTAAAAGACCTGAGTTAGATGCATATTTAGTTGGAACTAGTATTGCACGTCAAATTGAAAGCCGTATTTCATACAGAAGAGCTATTAAAATGGCTATCGCAGCAGCAATGCGTATGAATGCAGAAGGTATTAAAGTTTTGATTTCTGGTCGTTTGAACGGAGCTGAAATGGCACGTTCTGAACAATTCAAAGAAGGTAGAATTCCTCTATCAACTTTCAGAGCCGATATTGATTATGCTTTGGCTGAAGCACATACTACTTATGGTAGAATGGGTATCAAAGTATGGATCATGAAAGGTGAGGTTTATGGAAAAAGAGATCTTTCTCCACTTGTAGGCATGGACAAAAAACAAGCTGGTCAAGGTGGTGGTAAAGGTGGCGATTCTCCAAGAGGTGACAGAAAACCTTTTAACAAGGACAGAAAACCTGCGGGAGACCGTAAAAGAAAGTAATTTTTTAAATACAAAGAAAAATGTTACAGCCTAAAAGAACAAAATACCGTAAGGTACAAAAAGGTAAAATGAAAGGAAATGCTCAAAGAGGGCACGAACTTTCTAGTGGGATGTTTGGAATCAAATCTGTACATGAAGATGGTATGTTTTTGACTTCACGTCAAATCGAAGCTGCGCGTATTGCTGCAACTAGATATATGAAAAGAGAAGGTCAATTATGGATTAATATTTTCCCAGACAAACCAATCACCAAAAAACCTCTTGAGGTACGTATGGGTAAAGGTAAAGGTGCGGTCGAATATTGGGCTGCAGTTGTAAAACCGGGAAGAATAATGTTTGAAGTTGGTGGAGTTCCACTTTCTGTTGCAAAAGAGGCTTTACGTCTTGCTGCTCAAAAACTTCCTGTAAAAACTAAGTTTGTCGTTGCTAGAGATTTCGAAGCATAATCTAAAATTAATTATGAAACAATCAGAAATTATAAATCTATCCGCAGCTGAGTTACAAGAAAAACTTAGTCAATTGAAAAAAGCGTATGCTGACCTAAAGAATGCTCACGCTATTTCACCAATTGCCAATCCACTTCAAATTAGAAGTGCTAGAAGAGCGGTTGCCAGAGTGGCAACAGAGCTAACTAAAAGAGAGTTACAATAATTGTATTCTGCAAAATGGAAGATAAAAGAAATTTAAGAAAAGAAAGAATTGGTGTGGTTACATCAAACAAAATGGACAAGTCTATTGTTGTTGCTCAAGTAACTAAAGTAAAACACCCATTATACGGTAAGTTCGTGTTAAAAACTAAAAAGTTTCATGCACACGACGAAACAAATGATTGTAACATTGGTGATACAGTAAAGATCATGGAAACAAGACCTTTATCAAAAACCAAATGTTGGAGATTAGTTGAAATCATTGAAAGAGCTAAATAATTATGGTACAACAAGAATCAAGACTAAAAGTCGCAGATAACACAGGAGCAAAAGAAGTTTTGACTATCCGTGTATTAGGAGGAACGAAACGTCGTTATGCCTCTGTTGGAGATAAAATTGTAGTTTCAATCAAAGATGCAACACCTAACGGTAACGTTAAAAAAGGTGCTGTTTCAACTGCAGTTGTTGTACGTACCAAAAAAGAAGTGAGAAGAGCTGATGGTTCTTATATCCGTTTCGATGACAATGCATGTGTTCTTTTGAATGCTGCAGGAGAAATGAGAGGAACTCGTGTTTTTGGTCCAGTTGCAAGAGAACTTCGTGAAAAACAATTCATGAAAATTGTATCATTAGCGCCTGAGGTGCTTTAATTCACAGTAAGATGATAAAGCTAAAAATAAAATCAGGTGACGTAGTAAAAGTTATCGCCGGAGACCATAAAGGTTCAGAAGGTAAAGTTTTACGCGTTGACCGTGAAAAGAACAAAGCGATTGTTGAAGGTGTAAACATGGTTTCGAAACATACAAAACCAAGTGCAAAAAACCCTCAAGGAGGAATCGTTAAGAAAGAAGCTCCTCTTCACATTTCAAACCTTGCATTAATTGATCCAAAATCAAAAACTGCAACTAAAGTTGGAATCAAAGTAGAAGGAGATAAGAAAGTAAGATTTTCAAAAAAATCTAATCAAGTATTATAGTTATGGCATATACACCTAGACTTAAGCAAGAGTATAAGGACAGAGTAATTGCTGCCCTTAAAGAAGAATTCGGTTATAAAAACGTGATGCAAGTTCCTAAGTTGGAAAAAATCGTTTTAAGCCGTGGCGTTGGAGCAGCAGTATCTGACAAAAAACTTGTTGACTATGCAGTTGATGAGTTGACAAAAGTTACTGGACAAAAAGCAGTATCTACAATCTCTAAAAAAGACGTTGCGTCTTTTAAATTGAGAAAAGGGATGCCAATTGGGGCAAAAGTAACTCTTAGAGGAGAAAGAATGTATGAGTTTTTAGATAGACTTATCACATCATCTTTACCACGTGTTAGAGATTTTAGCGGAATCAAAGCTACTGGTTTTGACGGAAGAGGTAATTACAACCTTGGTGTTACTGAGCAAATCATTTTCCCTGAAATTGATATTGATAAAGTAAACAAAATATCAGGTTTGGATATTACATTCGTAACGTCAGCAAACACAGATAAAGAAGCAAAATCATTATTAGCAGAATTAGGTTTACCTTTTAAAAAGAATTAAGACATGGCTAAAGAATCAATGAAAGCCCGTGAGGTTAAGAGAGAAAAAACGGTAGCAAAGTATGCTGAGAAAAGAAAAGCTTTATTAGAAGCCGGAGATTACGAAGGTTTACAAAAATTACCAAAAAATGCTTCACCAGTTCGTTTACACAATCGTTGTAAATTAACAGGTAGACCAAGAGGTTATATGCGTCAATTTGGTCTTTCACGTGTAACATTCCGTGAAATGGCTAATCAAGGATTAATTCCAGGAGTTAGAAAAGCTAGCTGGTAATTAGTTTATTTCAGTAGATAATTGTACATTTGCCAGCTTTTTGCGGGTAACGTACAATTATCTGTTGTTAAAAAAGAGTTTAATGGCTTCAGGTTCAATAGAATAGTTTTATTGAAAACCGTTGCCGCAATTTAATAAATATGTATACAGATCCTATTGCAGATTATCTTACGAGAGTTAGAAATGCAGTGATGGCAAACCACAAAGTGGTTGAGATTCCAGCATCTAACCTTAAAAAAGAAATCACAAAAATTTTATTCGATCAAGGGTATATTTTAAGTTACAAATTTGATGACAGTTCTGTTCAAGGAACCATCAAAATCGCTCTTAAGTATGATAAAGATACTAAAGACTCTGTAATTAAAGATATCCAAAGAATTAGTAAACCAGGTTTACGTAAGTACGCAGGTGCTTCAAAATTACCTAGAATCCTTAACGGTTTAGGAATTGCTATTGTTTCAACTTCAAAAGGTTTAATGACTGGGAAACAAGCTAAGCAATTAAATGTTGGTGGAGAAGTAATTTGTTACGTATACTAATTAAAAACAGAAAACATGTCAAGAATAGGTAAAAATCCAATTTCGATTCCTGCTGGTGTTACTGTTGAAGTTAGTGAAACAGTAATTACAGTTAAAGGAAAATTAGGTCAACTTACACAGGATTACGCAGACGTAACTGTTAATGTTGAAGAAGGTCAACTAGTAGTAGAGAGACCATCTGATAGTAAAGATCACAGAGCAAAACACGGATTATACAGATCATTAATCAATAATATGGTTATTGGTGTATCTGAAGGGTTTACTAAAGAATTAGAATTGGTTGGAGTTGGTTACAGAGCTTCGAATCAAGGTCAAAAATTAGATTTAGCTTTAGGTTATTCTCACAATATTGTTTTAGAAGTTGCTCCAGAAGTAAAACTAGAAACAATATCTGAGAAAGGTAAAAACCCAATCGTGAAGTTAACATCTTTCGACAAACAATTAGTTGGTCAAGTCGCTGCGAAAATCAGAGGTTTCCGTAAACCAGAGCCTTACAAAGGTAAAGGTGTTAAGTTTGTTGGTGAAGTATTAAGAAGAAAAGCAGGTAAATCAGCTTAAAAATTAGCATTATGTCATTAACAAAATCTGAAAGAAGACAAAGGATACAATACAGAATCAGAAAGATTGTAAGCGGAACTGCTGCAAGACCAAGATTATCTGTATTCAGAAGTAATAAAGAAATCTACACACAACTAATTGATGATGTGAATGGAGTTACTTTATTGGCTGCTTCATCAAAAGATAAAGGAGTAGATACTAAAGGTACTAGCATGGAAGTAGCAACAACAGTTGGAAAACTAGTTGCTGAAAAAGCGTTAAAAGCCGGGATTACAGAAGTAACTTTCGATAGAGGAGGTTATTTATACCACGGTCGTATTAAATCATTAGCAGAAGGCGCAAGAGCGGCTGGGCTTAAATTCTAATATATTATGTCTAAATACAAAAATGTAGAATTAGTAAAACCTAGTGGTCTTGAATTAAAAGATCGTCTGGTAAGTGTAAATCGTGTTACCAAAGTAACAAAAGGAGGAAGAGCGTTTGGTTTTTCTGCGATTGTTGTTGTAGGTGATGAAAATGGAGTTGTTGGTCACGGATTAGGAAAATCTAAAGATGTTTCTGAAGCTATTGCAAAAGCAGTAGAAGATGCAAAGAAAAACTTAGTTAGAATTCCTTTGAGCGGACAATCAGTTCCTCACGAACAAAAAGGAAAATTTGGTGGAGCTGCAGTATTTTTGATGCCAGCATCTCATGGTACCGGAGTAATTGCAGGTGGAGCTGTTCGTTCAGTTCTTGAGTCAGTTGGTATTCATGATGTATTATCAAAATCACAAGGTTCATCAAACCCTCACAACGTGGTAAAAGCAACTTTTGATGCTTTACTACAAATGAGAAGTGCTGTTACTGTTGCAAAACAAAGAGGTATTTCTTTAGAAAAAGTTTTTAAAGGTTAATTCAAGGAAATTATGGCTAAATTAGTAGTAAAACAAGTTAGAAGCAAAATCAATTGTCCGCTTACACAAAAAAGAGGATTAGAGGCTTTGGGTCTTCGTAAAATGGGACAAACTGTGGAGCATGATTCAAATCCTGCAATCCTTGGAATGATAAATAAAGTTAAACACTTAGTTTCCGTAGAGGAAGTTAAATAACAAATACAGTTATGAATTTAAGTAACTTACAACCTGCTGAAGGTTCTACACACAATCAAAATAAAAGATTAGGTAGAGGAGAAGGTTCTGGAAAAGGTGGTACTTCTGCAAGAGGTCACAAAGGAGCTAAGTCTCGTTCTGGTTATTCTAAAAAGATTGGTTTTGAAGGTGGTCAAATGCCACTTCAAAGACGTGTGCCTAAGTTTGGTTTCACAAACATCAATCGTAAAGAATACCAAGGAGTAAATCTTGACAATCTTCAATTATTAGTTGATAACGGAATTGTTACCGATACTGTAGATTTTACAGTATTTGTTGAAAACCGTTTGGCTACTAAAACTGAAATGGTTAAAATTCTTGGTAGAGGAGAATTAAAAGCAAAATTAAAAGTAACCGCACATAAATTTACTGCTACTGCAAAAGCTGCTATCGAAGCTGCTGGTGGAGAAGCTGTAACCTTATAATTATAGAACAATGAAGAAATTTTTTGAATCATTTATAAATGTTTGGAAAATAGAAGAACTAAAAAACAGAATTGTTTTAACTCTTTTGTTGCTTTTAGTTTACAGATTTGGTGCGCATGTTACGCTTCCGGGTATTGATGCTACACAATTGCATAGTTTGGCTGGGCAAACAGATAAAGGTATTGGATCAATACTTGATATGTTTACCGGTGGAGCTTTTTCAAAAGCATCAGTATTTGCGTTAGGTATTATGCCATACATTTCTGCTTCAATTGTTGTTCAGTTAATGGGTATTGCCATTCCATATTTGCAAAAACTGCAAAAAGATGGTGAAAGTGGTAGAAAGAAATTAAATCAAATTACAAGATGGTTAACCATCGCGATTACTCTAGTTCAAGGTCCTGGTTATATCTATAACTTATACAGAACTTTACCTAGTAGCGCATTCCTTTTAGGATTTGATTCGTTCTCTTTCTTATTTTCATCGGTTTTAATTTTAACTACAGGTACTATTTTCGCTATGTGGTTAGGAGAAAAAATTACAGATAAAGGAATTGGAAATGGTATTTCATTATTAATTATGGTAGGTATTCTTGCTAGATTACCACAAGCATTATTTCAAGAATTTACTTCAAAAGTTACCAATAATAATGGTGGACCAATGTTGTTAGTAATTGAAGTTATCGTGTGGCTATTAGTAATTATTGCTTGCGTACTATTAGTTATGGCAGTTAGAAAAATCCCGGTACAATACGCTCGTCGTACAACAACAGGAGATTTCGAACAAGACATGATGGGTGGAAACAGACAATGGATTCCGTTAAAACTGAATTCTGCTGGAGTAATGCCAATAATTTTCGCACAGGCAATTATGTTTATCCCGGCTGCAGTTGCAGGTCTTTCAAAATCGGAGACATCGCAATCAATAGCTGGAACATTCAGTAATATGTTTGGTTTTTGGTATTGTTTAGTATTTGGTTCGTTGATTGTAATTTTTACATTCTTTTATACGGCAATTACTGTCCCAACAAATAAAATGGCTGATGATTTAAAAAGAAGCGGCGGATTTATTCCTGGTGTTAAGCCCGGAATTGAAACAGCAGATTTCTTAGACAGAATCATGTCTCTAATAACATTCCCTGGCTCATTATTTCTTGCTTTGATAGCTGTGTTCCCAGCAATTATAGTAGGTCTTGGTGTGCAACAATCTTGGGCAATGTTCTATGGTGGAACTTCACTTATCATTATGGTTGGAGTTGCAATTGACACTATCCAACAAGTAAATTCTTATTTGTTGAATAAACACTATGACGGATTGATGAAAAGTGGTAAAAATAGAAAAGCAGTAGCTTAATTTTTATGGCAAAACAATCAGCAATAGAACAAGACGGATCAATAATTGAAGCATTGTCAAATGCAATGTTCCGTGTGGAGTTAGAAAACGGACATGTTGTAATTGCTCATATTTCTGGAAAAATGCGTATGCATTACATTAAATTGTTACCTGGTGACAAAGTAAAACTAGAAATGAGTCCTTACGATTTGTCAAAAGCAAGAATTACTTATAGATACTAAAGATATTCAAAATGAAAGTAAGAACATCAGTTAAAAAAAGAAGTGCCGAGTGCAAGATTGTACGAAGAAAAGGCAGATTATACGTAATCAACAAAAAGAATCCTAGATTTAAACAAAGACAAGGATAGTTATGGCAAGAATAGCAGGGGTAGATATACCTAAAAACAAAAGAGGAGTTATCGCTTTAACCTACATCTTCGGAGTTGGTAAAAGTAGAGCAATTGAGATTTTAGAAAAAGCTCAAGTAAGCCAAGATACAAAAGTTCAAGATTGGAATGATGACGAAATCGGAGCAATCCGTGACGCGGTATCATATTACAAAATTGAAGGGGAACTTCGTTCAGAAGTTTCACTACACATCAAACGTCTAATGGATATTGGATGCTACAGAGGAATCCGTCACAGATCTGGTCTTCCATTAAGAGGGCAAAGAACTAAGAACAACTCTAGAACAAGAAAAGGGAAAAGAAAAACTGTTGCGAACAAGAAAAAAGCAACTAAATAATAAATAATATGGCTAAAGCAACAACAAAAAAACGTAAAGTTATCGTTGAATCAACAGGTGAAGCTCATATTAGTGCAACCTTTAACAACATCATCATTTCGTTAACAAACAAAAAAGGTGAAGTTATTTCTTGGTCTTCAGCTGGTAAAATGGGTTTCAGAGGTTCTAAAAAGAATACTCCGTATGCAGCTCAAATGGCAGCAGAAGATTGCGGTAAAGTAGCATTGGAAGCTGGACTTAAAAAAGTAAAAGTATATGTAAAAGGACCAGGTAACGGACGTGAGTCTGCTATCAGATCTATACACAATTCAGGAATTGAAGTAACAGAAATCATTGACGTTACTCCAATGCCACACAACGGATGTCGTCCTCCTAAAAGACGTAGAGTATAATTATAGTATAATCAAGATAGAATAAAGATTATCGGAGGATTCGACCTGAATTCATAATCTCTATCTTAAAACAATTTAAAATGGCAAGATATACTGGTCCAAGTACAAGAATCGCCCGTAAATTCGGAGAAGCGATATTCGGAGAAGACAAAGCCTTCGAAAAAAGAAATTATCCTCCTGGACAACACGGGATGGCTAAAAAAAGAGGAAAAAAATCTGAGTACGCTGTCCAATTGATGGAAAAGCAAAAAGCTAAATATTCTTATGGAATTTTAGAAAAACAGTTCAGAAATTTATTCGAAAAAGCAGCAGCTTCTAAAGGTGTAACTGGTGAAATCCTTTTACAATTATGCGAAGCTAGATTAGATAACGTAGTTTTCAGAATGGGAATTGCTCCATCAAGAAGAGCAGCTCGTCAAATCGTTTCTCACCGTCACATTACTGTGAATGGAGAATTGGTTAACATCCCTTCTTACCACCTAAAAGCAGGTGATAAAGTAGCTGTTCGTGAAAAATCTAAATCTGTTGAAGCAATTGGTGCTTCATTAGCCAATTCATCTCATGTATATGAGTGGATTACATGGAATAATGACACTATGGAAGGAACTTTCGTTTCTGTTCCAGCTAGATTGCAAATTCCAGAAAATATTAAAGAGCAGTTAATCGTCGAATTGTACAACAAATAATAATTGACTTAGTCGAAATTTATGGCAATATTTAATTTTCAGAAGCCCGATAAAGTTATCATGATCGATTCAACCGATTTTGAAGGTAAGTTTGAATTCAGACCTTTAGAACCAGGATACGGATTGACTGTTGGTAATGCACTTAGAAGAGTTTTACTTTCTGCGTTAGAAGGTTATGCAATTACATCTATCAGAATTGATGGTGTTGAGCATGAATTTTCAACTATTTCAGGAGTTGTAGAAGATGTAACTGAAATTATCCTAAATCTAAAACAAGTACGTTTCAAACGTCAGATTGAAGATGTAGATAATGAAACAGTTTCAATTTCTATCTCAGGAAAAGATCAAATTACAGCTGGCGATTTCCAAAAATTCATCTCTGGTTTCCAGGTGTTGAATCCGGAATTGGTTATCTGTAACTTAGATAGCAAAGTAAATCTTAATATGGAATTAACTATCGAGAAAGGTCGTGGTTATGTTCCTGCAGAAGAGAACAAAAAACAAAACGCAGCAATCGGAACAATATTTACTGACTCCATTTTTACTCCGGTAAAAAATGTGAAGTATGCTATTGAAAACTTCCGTGTGGAGCAAAAAACAGATTATGAAAAATTAGTTTTCGAAATCAAAACTGATGGATCAATTAATCCTAAAGATGCCCTAACTGAAGCTGCCAAAGTTTTAATTCACCACTTTATGTTATTCTCTGATGAGAGAATTACGCTTGAAGCTGATGAAATTGCTCAAACTGAGTCTTATGATGAGGAATCATTACACATGAGACAATTGCTTAAAACAAAATTGGTTGATATGGATTTATCCGTAAGAGCATTGAATTGTTTGAAAGCTGCAGAAGTTGATACACTTGGAGATCTTGTATCTTTCAACAAAAATGACCTTATGAAGTTCCGTAACTTCGGTAAAAAATCACTAACGGAGTTAGATGAATTAGTAGCCAACAAGAATTTAACATTCGGAATGGACTTAGGTAAATACAAATTAGATAAAGAATAAATTACTTCATATTTTGCTCTCCAAGGTGGATTGATGCAAGATGAAGGTTAAAAAAACAAGTCATGAGACACGGAAAAAAAGTAAATCACTTAAGCAGACAGACAGGACATAGAAAAGCTATGTTGGCTAATATGGCTTGTTCTCTTATAGAGCACAAACGTATTAACACTACTGTTGCTAAAGCAAAAGCGTTAAAACAATTCGTTGAGCCGCTTATAACAAAATCAAAAGAAGATACTACACACAATCGTCGTATTTGTTTCGCTTACTTACGTAGCAAATATGCAGTAACTGACTTGTTCAGAGATGTAGCTGCTAAAGTTGGTGATCGTCCGGGTGGATACACTCGTATCATCAAAATGGGTAACCGTCTTGGAGATAACGCTGATATGGCCATGATTGAATTAGTTGATTTTAATGAACTATACAACGGTGGTAAAAAAGAAGAGAAAAAAGGTAGAACGCGTCGTCCTAAGAAAACGGCTGCACCAGTTGCAACTCCTGCCGCTCCTGCTCCAGTTGTAGAAGAAGTAGCTCCAATCGTTGAAGAAGCTGCACCAATCGTAGAAGAAGTTGTAGAAACTCCAGCTGCTGAAGTGGAAACTCCAGAAGTAGTTGAAGAAGCTCCTGCAGTAGCAGAAGTGGAAGAGACTCCAGCTGACGAAACTCCAGAAGCACCAGCTGCTGATGAAGAATCAAAAGAAGAAGAGGCATAATGATTGCCAACTCATAAATATAAAAAAGGATAAGCATTTTGTTTATCCTTTTTTTTTTGTTTAAAATTCCCCTCTTGAGGGGTGCCCGAAGGGCGGGGTGGTAATTATGAGCGAATCGCTTGGGTTTTATCAGTAATCCATATTCCTGCTTTCCGTTCTATCTTTTAGACCTGACAGGTTTTTAAAACCTGTCAGGTCTAAAAGGATGCCACTCCAATCAGGGCTAGACAGGAAACTATAGGAATGTTTATAAACTTTAATAAGTCAATTAGAAATTTTAGAACTAAATAAATAAATTTGCCAAACACAACTACACTATGCAACACACTACAAAAACACCCGCAATTTTATTACTAGCCGACGGAACCATCTTTCATGGGAAATCAATCGGAATTTCAGGAAAAACTTTTGGAGAAGTTTGCTTCAACACCGGAATGACCGGTTACCAGGAAATCTTCACCGATCCTTCTTACTTCGGGCAAATCATGGTAGCCACCAATCCACACATCGGAAACTACGGCGTAAATGCCAACGAAGTGGAATCTGATAAAATCATGATCTCAGGTTTGGTTTGTAAAAATTTCAGCTTCAATCATTCGCGCCCCGATTCTGAAAGCAACTTGTATGACTATTTTGAAAAACAAAACCTAATCTGCATTTCTGATGTCGATACAAGAGCTTTGGTAAGTTACATCCGTGACAACGGTGCACAAAACGCCGTAATTTGTACCGATGGAACTTCTGTAACAGAATTGAAGAAATTACTCACCAACGTTCCTGATATGAAAGGTCTTGAACTCGCTTCTAAAGTTTCCACAACAGAACCTTACTTTTTCGGAGATGAAAACGCGACCTATAAAATAGCCGCACTAGATTTAGGTATCAAAACAAACATCTTGAGAAACCTTGCCAAAAGAGATTGCTATATCAAAGTGTTTCCATACAACACCTCTTTCGAGGAATTAAAATCGTTTAATGCTAACGGTTACTTTTTATCAAATGGCCCGGGCGATCCGGAACCTTTAGAACAAGTAATCAAAACAGCTCAAAAAATGATTGCTTCTGACAAACCAGTATTCGGAATTTGTTTAGGACATCAAATCATCGGTTTGGCAAACGGAGTTTCTACCTATAAAATGTTTAACGGTCACAGAGGGATCAATCATCCGGTAATGAATGCACTTACAGGAAAAGGAGAAATCACCTCTCAAAACCACGGATTTGCTGTCAACAGAGAAGAACTAGAGAAACATCCCGACTTAGAAATCACTCATTATCATATCAATGATAGTACAGTAGCCGGAATGCGAATGAAATCAAAAAGCTGTTTCTCGGTGCAATACCATCCCGAAGCAAGTCCGGGACCACACGATTCGGAGTATCTTTTTGATGATTTTATCACAAACATAAAAAAGGCGAATAGTTTACTTGAAGTATAACTTTCCACCTTTTAGTGTTAATGCTATTTACAGGTATTAGTCGTTAAAAGCATATCTTTCATAGATGCTATTAAATTTACCATTGTTTTTCAAGAAAGTACCATTGGTCGTCAACCAGCTGTCATACATTTTGTCTTTAGTAGTTTGAAGATTATTAAAAACAGCGTAAAATAAATTCTTTTTGGTATTGTAGCTTCTAACAGTATTGTTGTATGCAGCAATAGTTTCGCTTGTTTCAGCTTTTGTTGTGTTTTTTAATGCTTGCATTGCATTGAACTTATTCACATAAGCGTTAAATAAATCGCTCAATTTTTCTCTTTGTCCCGCTATATAATTAGCATATTCAATATTGGCATCATTGAGGGAAGTGTCTTTATATTCACTTCTATACACGCTTGTTTTTGCCTTAACTTCCTCATTTAAAAAGGCAATTGTGTTCAAGCAATCCGAAAACCCTTTTTTATCTTTTGCATTTATTACATAAGTAAGTTTTTCATCCATAACATTCATTTTATAAAACAATATGTTTTGATACGCATTGTATTCTAAAATGTTTTTGGCTTTGTTATTTTTGAAATGCATTTTATAGCAGAAAGCAAAATTCTTTTTCTCCTGCTCGTATTTTTTAAGTTCCTGATAATAAGCAATAAGGTTGCTCTCTTTAATATTGAGGTTTTCTCCTATTTCTGGTAATGATAAAGTACTTTGATACGTATAATCATTTAAAATCAGACTACCGTTTTTTAGACAGTCAATTGTTTTTTGATTCAATTTTATAAAACTGTCTCTTAATAAAGTATTGCCTTCAAATCCTTTATTGTTCGTTTTTAGTATACTATTGATATTTTCTAATTTATCGATAATCCGGATAGCCGTAACTTTAGTTCTTGAATACAATTGTGATTCAACTATAGAAACAGAATAATCCATAAGAGATTTTTTAACGAATAGTTCGTTTTTAGCAAAATCATCCATATAAGCATCTATGGTTCTGTAATTTTGAGATTGCAAAAAGGTAGGAAGAAGTGAAACAAAAAGTACCAAAAAAATCATTGACAATTGTTTGTTTGTGGTGCTGTTTTTAGTAGTAGAAGTTTTCATGATGGCAATAGTTTAATTATTGATACAAATCTACAGCAACATCAAGGGGGCATGTTGTCATATATTGTTTTAATCTTACATAATTAAACGGAAGCGCTATTTTTATACTTATACTGTTTACTAAAAGAATTGCGTTTATAAGTTGTCTAAAGTTGCGAATGAAATCAAAAACTGTTTCGTGGCGCAATACCATCCGGAAGCAAGCCCAGGTCTTTATGATTCAGCATATTTAATTGATGACTTTGTTTCAATGATAGAGAAAATGAAAACAAAGCAAATAGTTAAAAAGGTTACTTTTTAAATTAATCTATAGCAGTGTATTGTTCCTGATCATCTTTATATTCGATATTGTTCTTTAGAAATTTGCTGTTAGTTAAATACCAAGAGTCTAGTATTTGTTTTTTGCTTATTTGAATATTGGTCAACATATCAAAAAAGATGTTTTTTAGTTTGTTGTAATTTCTAACTTCAGCATTGTATGTTTCTAATGGAATACTTTTGCTGTCTTTTTCAAATTTAGTTTTCATCAATTGCATAGCTGCTGCTTCTTTTACATAATTAACATACGGAGTATATAGCAACTCTTTTTGTTTTAGCATAAAAGCAATGAAGTCTCTATTGGCAGTATTTAAAGAAGTATCTTTATAATCATCTGCATAGCTATCTAATTTTTTATTACTTTCTTCTCCAATACTTGTCATGTATTTAAAACACTCGCCTACTTTGTCAATGTTTTTATCTTTTAATAATGCCATTAGTTTTTCATCTAAAACATTGATTTTGTAGAATATCAAATTCTGATAGGAATTGTATTCAAAAACATTTTTAGTATTTGAAGTATTTTTGAGATTGACACTATATTTTATAGCAAATTCTTTTTTAATGTTTTTGTAAGTAATTAGACTTTTGTAATATTTAGACAATTCAATTTCTTTTTGAGAAAAATTGTTAAGTATTGTAGGATAATCTAAAGCACTTTGAATGGTGTAATCATTTAAGATTAGGTATTTGTTTTTTAGTAAATTTATAGTTTTGAAGTTAAACAACACAAAATTATCTCTTAGTTTGGTGTCACCCATAATACCAACGTCATTTTTTATCAAAATAGCATTTACATCTTCTAATTTTGAATAAATACGCTCCAAAGTAGCTCCCAGTCGATTATTGGATTGATTATTTATAATTGCTGCTGAATATTCGGCCAAAGCCTCGTTAACAAAATATTCATTTTTACCAAAGTCATTAATATACGCTTTAGCATTCCTGTAATTTTGACTATTCCCATCTGTTACACATAGCAGTAGGCATTGTAACAGTAGAAAAAGAATAGATTTTGAAGTTGCTGTTTTCAAAATAGTAAGTTTAGTAAGTTTATTAATTTGGGATTAACGGTCTAAATTTAATAATTTTATTAATTATACGGTTAACATAAAGTCTATAAAATGCATAAAAAACCGATGAAATGCATAAAAATACTATAATTGTAGTCTTTAAACTACAGTTATGTTTATTTAAAATTCAGTAGTAAATGTTTCATGACTTTAAATAATAAAATGCTGAAAAAATTAAATTCGCATTACAACGTTTGAGTTCATAAGTTTTTATCGATTTGGGTGTTTAATTTTAATGATTCTGTAAATTTGTAATTAGAATTTTAAACCATTAAAAAACCATAAACACTAACTAAATGAGTATTATTATTAAAGTACACGCAAGACAAATTCTTGATTCAAGAGGAAATCCAACAATAGAAGTAGATGTAGTTACTGAAAATGGTGTCTTAGGACGCGCTGCTGTTCCTTCTGGAGCTTCAACCGGAGAACATGAAGCCGTTGAGTTACGCGATGGCGGAAAAGCATACATGGGAAAAGGCGTTTTAAAAGCGGTTTCTAATGTAAATACTATAATTGCTCCCGAATTAATGGGCGTTTCTGTATTTGAACAAAATCATATCGATCAATTAATGATTGAACTGGATGCAACTCCAAATAAATCTAACCTTGGTGCTAATGCTATTTTAGGCGTTTCTCTGGCAGTAGCCAAAGCTGCTGCAAATGAATTAGGGTTGCCTTTATACAGATATGTTGGTGGCGTTTCTGCCAATACATTACCAGTGCCAATGATGAACATCATCAACGGTGGTTCGCACTCTGATGCCCCTATAGCTTTTCAGGAGTTCATGATTATGCCTGTAAAAGCAACATCATTCACCCATGCCATGCAAATGGGAACTGAGATATTCCACAACCTTAAAAAGGTATTACACGATAGAGATCTTTCTACAGCAGTAGGTGATGAAGGTGGATTTGCACCAAACTTAGCGGGCGGAACAGAAGATGCTCTAGATACCATCAAAAAAGCGGTAGAGAATGCAGGGTACAAATTTGGCGATGAAGTTATGATTGCCTTAGATTGTGCTGCTTCAGAATTTTATGTAAACGGAAAATACGACTATACCAAATTTGAAGGTGCCACAGGAAAAATCAGAAGTTCTAAAGAACAAGCGGAATATTTAGCATCGTTAGCGGCTAATTATCCAATTATTTCTATTGAAGATGGTATGTATGAAAACGACTGGGAAGGATGGAAATACTTAACCGAATTAATTGGTGATAAAACACAATTAGTAGGGGATGATTTATTCGTAACCAATGTAGAGCGTTTAGCAACCGGAATTGAAAAAGGAATTGCCAATTCAATCTTGGTAAAAGTTAACCAAATTGGTACTTTAACCGAAACCATTGCAGCAGTAAACATGGCAAAAAATGCCGGATATACTTCAGTAATGTCACACCGTTCAGGAGAAACAGAAGACAATACGATTGCTGACTTAGCCGTAGCCTTAAACTGTGGACAAATCAAAACCGGTTCAGCATCACGTTCTGACCGTATGGCAAAATATAATCAATTATTAAGAATAGAAGAGGAGCTAGGCGATACTGCTTACTTCCCAGGATTAAATGCTTTCAAACAGAAGTAATTCTTTATAAGGATAGGTTTACTACACCTGACAGGTTTTTAAAACCTGTCAGGTGTTTTGTTTTAATTAATACCCGGCCACCTTGTTTATCCTTACGTCACTTCGAGTGATTCCATCACGTTATTTTCAACGAAACGGAATCGTATCGAGAAGCCTAAATCAGCTACCTGCAAGCCTTTAGGTTGGCTGCGATAAACCACTGTTGGCGATAATTGACTAATCCGAACCTAAACAAGTCTCGTAACCACTTATAATATTAATTTTCGCAAAAAAGTGTTTGCCATATACTAGAACTACAGAATTATCTTTGATCCAAATTTTGCGTACTTTTGATTTACCAACTAAAGGTTTTCCGCACATTCTAATAATATTCTTAACCCATAAAATTTTACCTTTTTGTTCCGCAGCAATTGTCTGTTTATCTTTTCCTAAATAGAATTTAATCTCGTGTGCATATTTTAATTTGCGCAATTCCGTCATTTGTTTGATATCGATTCCAAAACGCTCGTTTTTTTCGACAATTTTTTGAGCAAAACCGAATTGCGTAAAAAGTAATTTGAGGACTAAAATTGTAAATAAGTTTTTCATAGTCAATTGTTAATTCAATTACAGCTAACAGCCTACAATTCTTTGTTTATCCGACCGTCACTTCGAGTGATTCCAATGGAATCGGAATCGTATCGAGAAGCCTAAACCACCTACATGCCATCCGGTTGTGCAAAACCGAAGTTAACAGCAAACATTTTTTAATCTGCTATATTTTCATTAATCTTCTCTTGCCCAATTCTAATAAACATCCAAATGGGTAGGACTACCATAGGTAAACTCGGCAATCCTCTTAATAGCCCATCATATTTTAATAAATCTTGAAATACTTGTGGCGAATACTGTTTATTTAAAACCAATTGAATGTCTGGTATAAAGTAATAAGCAGTAATGAAAACAATCCAAACATAAGCAACAGCATAAAGGGTAATAAATGTTAGAGGAATAGCTTTTGGTCGCTTCCAAAACATAGCAATCAATGCAAATAGTGGTAAATAGGCCGGAATTAAAAATGTCACCCAAAATGAAAGAGCGCTGCCTGTATTTCTAAAAGGTAACCAATCAGTTTCTCCAACACTAAACCATAAATTATAATTAACTAACCCTTCAATTGCTCCTGTTCCTGCTGTAAAAAAAGCGAATGAAAATAAAATGATGAAAGTCCATCTCGAAAATAATTTGGTATCCTTTAAATAGTTGTTCAATAACCAAAAAGCGAATACTACTTGTATACATGCGGGTATAATTTGGACATACAGATTTAAGTTCATTAAATTTTGAAAAGCACTTTCATTGTAATTTTTATTTAAATAATCGGTGAAAATTGGACTAACCAAATTTGGGTAAACAAGCACCAAAACAAAATTAATAACAACAGAAAGTAACACAACCCAACGAGGAACTATTTTAGGTCTAAACCACAGCAAAGCAACAGTAGATAAAAGTAAAAGAATAGGAGAATAGGCCTGAAGCGTTCGGGTTAAACCACTATAAATTTGAATATAATTTTGATAATTTTCATGTACTTTTTCAAAGCTTGGATAGATAACCATTCGGGTCATAATAGCAATTCCAAAATAATAAAAAGTAAGCAGTAAATAAAGCTCCGTTACATAAAGAGACTTTTGTTCATAAAGAGCTTGCTTTGTGCTTAATTTCTCCATAATTAATTTTAGTTTGATTATTAAATTTGCCGGTATAGCAGTCTACTTGCTGGTAACTTTCCTCACATTCACTCATTAACAACAACTTACCCCTAATCGTAAAGATATATAATTTTCCTTTTGAGTAATTACTTGCTTAGAAAACAACCCACTATTTCCTTATCCTACTCAAAAATTGTTTTCGTAAATAAAACGGAATGTACAATAGCATCACATGAAATAAAACAATAACTGGAGATAGCCAAGTAAAACTAAGTATAAAAGGGAGGACTAATAAAACGCCCAATAAAATAAATACACCACCTGCATCATCATTCTTTGCCGACAATAAGATTAGATTTTGAACCAAAACTATAACGAAAAACAGCACTACTAAAATAGGGGCTATCGTGCCAATAATCAAACCTGCGTTGGGAACAGTATAATAGGTATAAGCAAACCATAAAACTAGCGCATACAAAACGGTTTGTATACTACTACTTAACAAAGAAAGTGGAATTAAATAGTTGTATTTAATCATGTTGATTTTGGGTAATATCATTGTTGCACAAAGTGTTCTCTTTTAGCACTAAGCTGCGCAAATGTCTCCTGACTTTGCGCTTTGTTATTCATCATAACTCGTTTCGCTCTAGTTGAACTATAGCGCCGATTATACCTTATCAAATTTATAAAAAAAGGTGCGCAAAGTCAGGAGACATTTACGCAGCTTTTCTTAGGAACACTTTGCTGAGCTGGATAAGCAAACCATAAAACTAGCGCATACAAAACGGTTTGTATACTACTACTTAACAAAGAAAGTGGAATTAAATAGTTGTATTTAATCATGTTGATTTTGGGTAATATCATCGTTGCGCAAAGTGTTCTCCTTTAGCACTATGCTGCGCAAATGTCTCCTGACTTTGCGCCTTGTTATTCATCATAACTAATATATTTTGAAATTGAATTAGGGTTCATAACATTGACGACCGGAATTTGAACCATTTCAACTTCAAGAATTCCTTTGCCATCAATATAGTTTGAAGCACTCGAATAAACATAATCTTGTGGCTTTAAAACAATACCTGCACGAACAGGATTAAAATGAATATAATCGATTTTTGACCACATAAATTTTTCAGAATAAATTTCTTCTGCATGATTACCCAATTGCCAAAACTGATAATTTTTATTTCTTGAATGTGTTTCTGTAGCCAATTTGAATCGTTCCAACATCCATTCTCGTCTGCTTTCAGGTTCTGATTGAATTTTATCTAAAATAGTTTTAGAAGTAAATTTTTTAAAATCACGAATTAAATCCGACAGTTTTCCATCATTTGATTGAACTATCATGTGAATATGATTGCTCATTATTACATAACTGTACAAAATCATTCCTTTGTTTTTAATGCAAAAATCAAAGCACTCAATTATAGTATCTCTATAACTTTTTCTTGAAAAAACGTCAACCCAATCGACAATTGTTGCCGTTAAAAAATGTGGCAATGATTGATCTCTTATAACATAGCCTTCTTTCATAAGATTTTACTTTATCAAATATAAAAAAAGTTGCGCAAAGTCATGAGACATTTGCGCAGCTTTTCATAGGAACACTTTGCTGAGCTGGTTTAGTTACCACGCGAAAGGATTCGCGCGGGAGCGGGAAAAAAAAAGAGTTAGTTTTTTTAAACTAACTCTTTACATAAACAAAACTATTACCAATTAATTATTCACACCACAATACTAGAGTTACTTCTATTATTCCATTTTGGTTCAATAACGAATCTGAAAGAACTATTGGACCAATTGAGGTAACTCCACAAAAGTAATCTTGAAAACCACCAAAATTATAGGTGCCTTTTGGTAAATTTAAAAAACAATCTCCTCCGTTTTGATTTCCTTGATCGTTATTAGGATATAAGTATTCACCAGTTAATGTATTTACAGCATAAAATCCGGGTTGATAACTAGTTGTGTTTCCTTGGCTATCAACAACTTTAATGCAAACATTGTAAGTTTTATTTAATACTTGCAATTCTTGTACATTTGTAATTATGTTTCTCGCGAAATTAAATTGTTTAGTAAGAGCCGATCTTAAGGGAGTAACTAAATTTAAAGCCAATGAATTATTACCAGAATTAACAGCAGTTACAATTTGATTAGTTAATAAATAAACAACATCATTTTGTTGTAAAATTTTTGCAGTCAAATCGTTAATTAGTGCGGTAGAAAAAGCAATAGAAGAACTAGATTGAGCTGTAGCAACATAATAATCAACATTGTTAGCATTAGTTTCTTTCTCATCATTACTGTTTGTCATGATAGTAGCAAACAAAACTATATTTGGATTTCGAATAATAGTTAATTGTTTTACCAATTGATTTACTGCTTTTCTAGATACAGTAACTTCTTGTTTAATATTTTCAGCTGATTGAATTGCTGAACTTAAATTTTGCTCTGCTACAGTTTGAGCAAATGCACTTCCGAAAACAAATACGCTTAGTGTTAAAGCATAAAAAATAATTTTTTTCACAATAAAAAAATGTTTAGATTAGTAATGAAACAAAGTTATTTTAAATAGCTTTAATAGATTTATTTTGTTAATTATCAAATCTTTACAAATATGTAATGTTAAAGTAAATTTAGTATAATTATGGTTAGTTACCACGCGAAAGGATTCGCGCGGGAGCGAGCTTTTAGCACTAAGCTGCGCAAATGTCTCCTGACTTTGCGCTTTGTTATTCATCATAACTCGTTTCGCTCTAGTTGAACTATAGCGCCTATTATACCTTATCAAATTTATAAAAAAAGTTGCGCAAAGTCAGGAGACATTTGCGCAGCTTTTCGTAGGAACACTTTGTCGAGCGGGGTCTATTCAAGACTTGTTGTAACCGATTTAGAACAACCACTACCTTTTCTACAAGCATCGCAATACCAATCAATTACATTGCCAGGACCTACTTCATGTCTAGGATTACAACCTCTAGTACATCCACCACTACAGGTACAAGTGCCACTTAATAAAACATTATCTTTAAAAGAGGCTACAAACACATTATCATTCAATGCTAAATCAAAAGCAATTTTGGTGCTCCCCATATTGTCTTGAGCGACCAAAATATAATAGACTCTGGATGGGTCATTCACAAAAGAATCTTTTACTATTTCAAATTCTGTTAAAACGGCATTGTTTTTTATTGCCCTCAGTTTTTCCTCTAAAACTTTTTTCAAAAAAGACTTATCAATTGTTATTTTGTAAATATCTTTTTCTACTACACCAATTTCTTTCTTGGTTATTTGTGCATGGCCGACACAACTTGTTAAAAATAAAGCAAGTAAGCAAACTAATAATTTTTTCATACTTTTATAAATTAAAATTATTTTGCAGTCCTACTTTTGTCTTCTAAAACAATTAATAAGGTAGGGCTGCTTTTTTTGGTTGGTTTGGTCGTAATTTCATTTAATAACAAACCTCTAAAATAAATGAAATTTTAATTTGATGTAATTGTGAGAGGGTAAGTCTCTTAGTTTTCCATTTATAGATTTAAATGTCTTGTAAATCTATATTTTAATTAGGGTAAACAAGTACACTAAAAGTGTACATTTTCATCAAACGTATTATTAATTTTAGAAAGTTCCTCGTTTTGCAAAGTGTTCTCTTTTAGCACTAAACTGCGCAAATGTCTCCTGACTTTGCGCTTTGTTATTCATCATAACTCGTTTCGCTCTAGTTGAACTATAGCGCCGATTATACCTTATCAAATTTATAAAAAAAGTTGCGCAAAGTCAGGAGACATTTGCGCAGCTTTTCGTAGGAACACTTTGCTGAGCTTGTGGTTGAGTTCTTGTCTACACCTGACAGGTTTTTAAAACCTGACAGGTGTTCTTTTTAGTACACCACAGGCTTTAAATTATTACTCCACCGCCTTCACATTATCATCCGGAACACGGTCAATCAAATAATTATAAGGGTCAATACCAGCTTTATAAGGTTCGGTCTTCGTTTTAAACACAAAGGTGTTGTCCTTTTTAGTAATCTTCAAACGTTTATACACCAAAGGCTTCCCTAAAACATCCGCTTTGTCCGATGCGCCAAATACCCCAATGTCAATATAATCGGCAAGAGGAGTAGGGGTTTCTTTCCCCAAAGCATTAGAACGCGACTTCTCAGAAGTAGTATTTATAGTAACTTCATACTCATTCCCAACCTTTTTAGACGTTACTTTCAAAGCCCGGTTAGAAAACAACGTAATGTTCTCAAACAAATCGGGTATCAAATAATTAAGACTATCCGGAGTCACTTTTCGAAACTCATTCACAGCATCAAGTGAAGTAGCATAAGGAGGGTCTTTGTAACCAAATTGGGTAATCAGGTTCTTCATCGCTTTATTCACGTTTTGCTCGCCCACCATTTCTTTGAAGTAATACAGCACCACGCTCGCTTTATTATAATGAATGTACTGCTGGTTCTCAGTTTTCATAATCGGATTCTCTCCCTCAAACTCGGTACTTCTGCCTCGCAGGTATTCATTCATTTCATACTCTAAGAACTTCTTCATCTTGTCCTTGCCATATTCTTTTTCCATCACCATTAAGGAGGAATATTGCGCAAAGCCTTCACTCATCATTTCACTACCTTGCATATTCGCCCCACACAATTGATGCGCCCAATATTGATGTCCCATTTCATGCGCTACCACATAAAATACCATATCAATATCATCTTTAGATACATCCCGCAAATCGGTTATAAAACCAATTCCTTCACTGTAAGGCATCGTCCCCGGAAACGCTTGTGCAAAACTGGCATACCTTGGGAACTCCAATATTCTACACTGCTTGTGATAGTAAGGACCAAAGTTAGTAGTGTAATACTCCAACGCTTTTTGCATGCTCTTCATCATATTAGGTACGTTAGTCGCATGTTGTTTGTCGTAGTATACTTCTAAGTCAATGCCCTTCCATTTTTTTCTTGCCACTTGATAGTTAGCAGAAATAAACGAATAGAAGTTAAGCGACTTTTGGTCTAAATGGTATTTGAAATACTTCTTGCCATTAGCATCCCAACTTTTCAATAAGGAACCCGGAGCCACCGCAATTTGATCTTTAGCCGTACTAATAGTAGTCGTCACTTCCACCCAATCTGAATCACTGCTGATATACGTATTACCACGAGCGACTAAATTGCTTTCATCTAGTTTAGGCATTCTGTCGCGTTTAGGCAATTTGCGTTTGATACGCAGGTTTTTATCCATGATCTCAAAATTCTTATTGTATCCAAAATTCGGCATGATGTCTTCGTTGTTAAAGAAGCTGCCGTTTTGGGTCAATTGCGTAAAGCTGACCTCATTCTCAAACCCTTTGGTAATACTGGCTACATTAATCGTGATTTTAATAGAATCATTCGGTGCCAAAGGCTTGTTTAAAGTATAAATGCTGTAAAACAAATCCTTGTCATTTACTTTCAATTTTGAGTTCGGGATGGTCAGTTTGATACTATCGGATAACAAAGGCAAAGTAAAATGCAATTCGTTAATAGTAGTATTCGTTTTGTTTTTAGCCCAAGCTTCAATAGTAGCAGTCATGTTGCGCTGCTCAGGCTGGATGTCAATAGTATAATCAAACTTATAAAAGCGAGGCTGTGCCAAATGCTCATATTTTTTATACTTAGTCTCATAGCTCACTTGCATGTTTTCTTCCTGTTTAGGCGAATCATAGCGGTTGACAATTTTAGTATTATAAAACACCCAACCACCACAAAGGATAAAAGCCAACAGTGCCACAGCAAGTCCCATCTTACTTTGACGGAATTGTACTCGAGCCTGTTGCCAACGGTGTTTGAAATCGGTTTCTTTGCCACGAACGTAAAACGCAAGAATAGCAAAGCAAAGTACAATACAAAACAAACCCCAATACACGTTAAACCAAAACAAACCAGGCACAAACGGACCAAAACCATTCATATCCGAATAAGTTACATCTGGTTTCGAATTAAAAGCAACCATATTGGTACTAATTTCCAATAATCCCCACACAAAACCGTTGACTACTATAAACATCACAAAAGCAAAGTAAGCCACATAACGATTGTTAATCAAATAATGAAAGAGTAACGAAAGCACCACCAAATAAGTATAACTCAACAGCTTTAAAACCAGCAACGATTTGATATACACATCCAAATCATAACGGGTATACCCATGCAAGGTTTGAGCAATAATCCCAATAAGGATAGTGCCAACTAATACTATAGCAATAGCAAAAACAATCGCTACCACTTTAGACCCAAATAAACTAATAGTTTGAATCGGAGTAGCATCTTGTATTTCATTGATTTTGGCATCGCGTTCTTTCCAAACTAAAACACCCGTATAAAAGGCAATAAATCCCAGTATAAACAACATTAACGAACCATCAATGATGTCTATTATATCATACGTCACAGGATATTGCACCGCACCATAACGCCCCGAAAAACTGGTTAAGTTAGTAATCAATAAAATCATCCCAATAGAAACAATGATAATAAACGTTGGGTTTTTAATAACCGCTTTAATCTCAAATTTAATTAAACTAAAGAACGTCGACCAAGAGAAGACGCCCGCTTTCGTTGGTTGAAATGTGGTATTAGTAATAATAGCCGGTGCAGTGGCTGCAACTACTTTCTCTTTTTTAGCCTTTACATTTTTGGTGTTAAAAGAAAAGCGGTAGTACACCATAACTAGTATAGCAATCATAATCGTCAACCAAACGACACGGTTTATCAATAATTCCCCATGAAGCGAAACGGCGTGATTGTTCTTTTCATCTACCGTTAAATACTTGGTCATGATTTCGAAAGGTTTGGAGCCAAAAGGATCCAGCAAATTAGCCAACCATTCTTTTTGAATATCACTAGTAAAGATGTCCGATACAGCATAAAACACCAATATCAGCATAGAACCGATAAAGGAAATGATATTACTTCTGAAGATAATAGCCAACGAAAACAACATCACTCCCGAGATAATCACATTCGGAATCCCAAAGTTTAAAATCCCAAAGAAATGTCCGCTTAATTCCGTTGGACCAAATCGTTCCGCCGGACACATATCAAGCGGCGGAGCTAATAAAGTACCTAAAAGCGCACCAATAGAAATCCCCAACAAAGGAATAACCGATACTATCGCAGCACCTATAAATTTCCCAAAGAAATAATCTCTTTTCTTGATAGGAGACGTAAAGATAAATTGGTACATGCCATATTGAAAGTCCCTATTAGCCGTTGCATTCATAAAAGCAGTAGTCATCAACAGACAAATAGTCGAGAAGATGCCATAATATTGTTCGATAATAAAAGGGGCATTTTTATGCGTATTGCCGACACCGCCTCCAATAGTAACATGTTCAGAAGCTACAGCAAAAAAGACCAATAAGGCATTGATGAATAAAAAGATCCACACCATGGGAGTCTTTAACCAATATTTGAGTTCGAATTGTATAAATTTCCACATACGATTTTACGTTTTTATAAGTTATACTAATTCGTTTAATTTGGCAAAGAACACATCTTCCAGGTTTTCTTCCGCTTTGGTAAATCCGTCCAAACGCTCTTCCGAAAACACGTGAATTAAAGGTTGTCCACCAACCAATTTATTAGAGATTACTTTAAATTCGTCTTGGTATTTGGCTAGTTCTTGTTTAGTTACTTTCTTCTCCCACACTTTGCCTTTTACTTGCAGCAGAGCATCATCAGTATTTCCGGAAAAAAGTACACTTCCTTTATCAACAACCGCCATTTGAGTACACAATTCGCGAACGTCTTGCACAATATGAGTAGAAAGAATCACAATAGTATTCTCTCCAATCTCACTCAATATATTATAAAACCTGTTTCGTTCTCCCGGGTCTAATCCTGCAGTTGGTTCATCCACAATTACCAGTTGAGGTGTACCAATAAGACATTGCGCAATCCCAAATCGCTGACGCATTCCACCACTATAACTGCTTACTGCTTTGTTGCGTTGTTCCCATAAGTTTACTTTAACCAAAAGTTGTTCAATCATTTGCTTTCTTTCCGATTTGTTTTCAAAACCTTTCAGTAAAGCCAGGTTGTCTAACAAATCCACCGCAGAAGTTCTGGGATATACGCCAAATTCCTGAGGCAAATACCCCAATACTTTTCGAACCGCTTCTTTATCCTTTAGTACATCAATATCGCCAAGCGTAACCGAACCACTATCCGCATCTTGAAGCGTAGCCAAAGTTCGCATTAAAGAAGATTTACCGGCACCGTTAGGCCCTAATAAACCAAACATTCCGGTGGGAATGGTTAAAGAAACATTGTTTAAGGCATGAACGCCATTGCTGTATCGTTTGTCTAAATTTTTAATTTGTAATTCCATAATGATGGTTGGTTAGGAGTTAATGTAAAGTCGGTTTGACGTTCAATGGTTTTGTTTTGTTACAGTTACCTTTTAACAATACTACAAAAAAACTTTTTAACTAAATTATTTAGCGTATCGACAGCAAGCTTTTATTTTGTTTGGAATAGGGTAATGGTATAATCCAATAATTTTTGGTTGCCATAGGCTCCATGTCCCGGAACAACAAGGGCCACATCAGCATATTCCTTTTTGACTTTTGCCACCGTGTTAGACCATTCGTCAAGATTAGCATCCCCCAGATACCCTTTATTTGCGTTTACTTCTTTGACTAAACAACCGCCAAACAATATCTTTTCGCTCGGAAAATAACCCACCACATTATCTTTAGTATGTCCTTCTCCAAAAAATTTCACCATAACTTTTTCATGGCCCACTTTCAAAGTAAGCGAATCCTTAAAGCTGTTTTTAGGAAATGCAAAATGGTTTTCTTTGGCCAAGAGAATGGTTTTGTAATAGCCATAAGAAGGAATAGCATTATCATCAAAGGCTTTTAGTCCACCCAAACAATCGTCATGAAAATGAGTGGGGATAATAGCGTTTATTTTGCAATGCAGTGTTTCTTTTATCCAATGGATTAATTCATAGGAAGGTTTGTCGGTGGTAGGGGTATCAAAAATAATAGCTTCATTACTATTGCTTACTATAAGTCCGTTACAAGTGACATTCCCAAAATCATGAGTTTGTTTATAAGAAGTGTGTACAAATGAATTTTCGGCAATTTGGGTGATGATTAAATCTTTAGTTTGGTAGACTTTTTTTGCTTTAAAGGCGTCATGTTTTTTAGAATTACAATGCACCAATAGGAGAGCTGTTGAAATGATTATTACTATTTTTATACTGACTTTCATTCCGTTTATTTTTTGTTACAATTACCTTTTAACAATACTACGAAAAAACTTTTTAACTTGATTATTTAATCGGGTAGGCGTACTTCTATTATTTAAAAACTACTTAAATAACTTCTGATGCTTTTTGTTTGATTTTATTCCAAATTTGAGTTTTTATTTTCAATCCAGAATGCTACTTTTGCACATGCAACACAACGTACTAATTTTAGATTTCGGTTCGCAATACACACAACTTATTGCGAGAAGGGCCCGCGAATTAAATATATTCTGCGAAATCTTCCCTTACAACCATTTTCCAACTGATTTATCTCCTTACAAAGCAGTCATCCTTGGCGGAAGCCCTTATTCCGATGGCGCGGATTTATAATCCGTGCCCATAAGTAACACTTATTCAAATCTACTAAAAAAAGGAATATCGTTTAAATGTGATTTATGGTTTAGCCACTATGTATGCACTGATTATAAATCCGCGCCATCGGGATACATTTCTAGGCTTTATTTCTTATCCTTTTCTATATCGGTTCGATACTGGTTCGATAAAGGGTCCATTTTGCCAAAGCGCTACCGAACGAATATCGAACATGTATAGAACAAACTACGAATAATTATCGAACAAAGGGACAGTAAAGGACAAAACCGGACATTATCGGACATGCCAATGTTACAAAGAGGAACTTGTATTTCCTTTACAAGCATGTTGAAATTAAAATAGCATATAATATAGAACATAGAACTGACAACCGATAACAGACAACTTTTTTCGTTAGCAATTCAATTTTCTTGTTTTTTACTTAATGGCAAGTAGAAATAAAATACATTTCTACAATTTGTAATTTCAATTTTTATTTTCAATCCAGAATGCTACTTTTGCACATGCAACACAACGTACTAATTTTAGATTTCGGTTCGCAATACACACAACTTATTGCGAGAAGGGTCCGCGAATTAAATATATTCTGCGAAATCTTTCCTTACAACCATTTTCCAACTGATTTATCTCCTTACAAAGCAGTCATCCTTGGCGGAAGCCCTTATTCTGTTCGCTCAGATGATGCTTTGCAAATCGATTTATCCAATATTCGAGGCAAACTGCCAATACTGGCCGTATGTTATGGTGCTCAGTATTTAGCGCACTTTTCAGGCGGAGAAGTAGCAGCTTCTAATATCAGAGAATACGGAAGAGCCAATTTGTCCTATATCAATGAGGGCGAGCCTTTTTTCGATAATGTAAATGTCAATTCACAAGTTTGGATGAGCCACAGCGATACCATCAAACATTTACCAACCAATGGTGTCAAACTAGCCAGTACCAAAGATGTAGAAAACGCTGCTTACAAAATAGAAGGCGAACAAACGTATGCCATTCAGTTTCATCCTGAGGTTTATCATTCAACAGACGGAAAACAAATCCTTGAGAACTTTTTGGTAAAGATTGCGCATGTTCCCCAAAACTTTACACCCAACGCTTTCGTAGAAGACTGCATCAAGGAATTGCAGGAAAAAGTAAAAGACGATAAAGTCGTTCTCGGACTATCAGGTGGAGTAGATTCAACGGTAGCTGCGGTTTTATTGCACAAAGCTATCGGCAAAAACCTCTATTGTATTTTCGTAAATAATGGTTTGCTTCGAAAAAATGAATTTGAAAATGTGCTGCACCAATACAAAGACATGGGTCTAAACGTAAAAGGTGTGGACGCTACAGCAAGATTCATGAATGCATTAGAAGGTGTCGAAGATCCTGAAACCAAGCGAAAAGCTATTGGTAATGCTTTTATCGAAGTCTTTGATGAAGAAGCACACCGCATAGAAGATGTAAAATGGTTGGCTCAAGGAACGATTTATCCGGATGTTATCGAATCAGTCTCTGTTAAAGGTCCATCAGCAACCATAAAATCACATCACAATGTGGGCGGTTTACCCGATTATATGAAGCTACAAATAGTGGAGCCTTTACGAATGTTATTCAAAGACGAAGTACGTAGAGTAGGCAGAACATTGGGCATCGACCCGGAGCTTTTAGGCAGACATCCATTCCCGGGACCAGGATTATCCATCCGAATTTTGGGAGCTATCACCCCCGAAAAAGTTAGAATCCTGCAAGATGTTGATGCCGTTTTCATAAACGGATTAAAAGAACACGGATTGTATGATAAAGTGTGGCAAGCCGGAGCCATCTTACTGCCTGTAAATAGTGTTGGTGTCATGGGTGACGAACGTACCTATGAAAAGGTAGTAGCTCTCCGTGCCGTAGAATCAACCGACGGAATGACAGCAGATTGGGTACATTTACCCTATGATTTTTTGATGAAAATTTCTAACGAAATTATCAATAAAGTTAAGGGTGTCAATAGAGTGGTATATGATATTAGCTCCAAACCACCAGCAACAATCGAATGGGAATAGTTTTTGTTAACACAAAAAAGTTAATGAAAAAAATAACAATTTATATTGAATTTAAAAAGTTTTGTTAACTTTAGACGTTAAATAAACAGTAAGTAAATGAAAAACCGTATTCTTTTTTCAATAGTTCTAACCGTATTTTCTTTTGTATTTACAGTTGCTGCAAAGCAAGAAAAATATACAAAACACACTGTTAGTAAAGGGGAAACTATCAATATAATAGCTCAAAAATATAAGGTTACTCCTTATGATATTTATAGTTTAAATCCGGATTCTCAAAACGGAATTCAATTGAATAGTGTCTTATTAATTCCGGCTACAAATTCGGTAGTGGTGTTGAATTCTTCTCAAAATGATTCACAAAGCAAAAATCCGAACACACATTTGGTACAGCCAAAAGAAACATTATACAGCATTTCAAAACAATATGGAGTTACTATTGATGCTATAAAAGCAGCCAATGGAGATTTACTTAATAACGGTTTGAAGATAGGGCAGAACATTAAAATCCCTTCTGGTAACGGACAAGCTGTTGCTGCTCCTAAACCGGCAGAACCTGCAAAAGTAGCTGCTCCTGTAGTTACAAAACCAGTTGTTAAACCAACTGCAAAGATTGAAACGCCAAAGGTTGAAACGCCTAAAGGGGAAACTACCTATCATATTATCGAACCAAAAGAAACGAAATACGGGATTTCTAAAAAATACGGAATGACCATTCCCGAATTAGAACGCTTAAATCCTCAAATTGTTTCTGAATTTCCAATTGGTTTTAAATTAGTTGTTTCCGGAAATGCGGTTAATCAAACGGCTGTTGAAACAACAAAGCCAGCAGCAGACGTTGTAAAACCTACTGTTGAAACAGCAGCACCAACAGCATCAAGTACCAAAAAATATTTAGAAGAATATGTGGTTAAACCAAAAGAAACCATCGCAAGCATTGCCAATGATTATGGAATGTCTGAACAAGAATTGATTTCTCTTAACCCTGAATTGAAAAGAGGAATTAAATTAGGAATGATACTCCGGGTGCCCAAAGGACAGCGCAAAGAACCCGTCAAAAAGGAACAGGGAAATTTACTTAAAACAATAAACACTAATGCGAGGAAACAACTCGCATTACTTTTGCCGTTTAATATCTCAAAAATAGAAAGTGATACGGTAAATTCTACGCAAGCCAGATTGAAAAAAGATAAATTTTTGAATCTGACTTTAGATTTTTATTCAGGTGCTTTAATGGCGATTGACTCGGCCAAAGTTTTAGGGATGAATGTCGATATTAAAATATTAGATTCTCAGGAAACTAAAAATTCTTCTAATGTAGCGGCTTTGGTACAACAAAATAACCTTCAGACTATGGATGCTATCGTTGGTCCATTTTACCAATCGAATGTCGAAAAATTGGCAGAACTGATTGAACCTACAAAGACTCCGGTTATTTCACCATTGTCGAAAGAAGTTGGGAAAAAATATGCTAATTTATACCAATCTATGCCTTCAGCAGAGTTTTTACGCAGCGCTATTTTTGATTTTATAAAAGCTAAAAACGGCAATATTATAGCTGTAGTTGATACTAAAAAAGGAAGTGTAAAGCAATACATTCAGGAAATGCAACCCAATGTTAGAATAGCCGGTTTGAGTGAAAAAGGAGCCTTCGTTGCCGATAGTTTAAAAGTCTTATTTCAAAAAGACAAACTCAATTATGTGGTTTTAGCTTCTGAAAGTACCGGAATGATTTTGGCCACTACGAATGCTATGTTAGCGGCACAAAAGGAGTATCAGGTGCAATTGGTTATATTAGAACAAAACGACACTTTTGATTTTGAGGAAATATCATTGACCAGATTAACCAAATTGAAGCTTTTATATCCATCGCTTTCAAGACCAAACGAAACCAATGAAGCGAACCAATTTGATGCTAAATACAAGAAACTAAATAAGATTTTACCCAATCAATATGCCATTCGTGGCTTTGATGTAACGTTTGATACTTTACTTCGCTTATCGCAGGACAAAACTTTTGAAGAAACAGTTCAATCATCGCCATCAGAACAAATTGAAAACAAATTTGATTATGCTCAAAATACAACTTATGGGTATTCCAATAATGGAATTTACATATTGTATTACGACACCGATTTAACCATAAAAGAAGCATTATAATGGCCACATCAATCATTAGATATTTAGGGGAATTAAGAACATCATGCATGCACATGCAATCCGGTACAGAAATTCTAACCGATGCACCAACAGATAATCACGGAAAAGGAGAAGCTTTTTCTCCAACAGATTTAGTGGCAACATCATTAGGAAGTTGCATGATATCAATCATGGCCATAAAATCAAAAGATTTGGACATAGAATTAAAAGGTTCTACAGCAGAAGTTATCAAAATTATGCAAGCCGAACCTCGTAAAATAGCCCGAATAGAAGTGATATTAAATATGGCAGTAGCCACTTCTGATAAAAACAAAATAATACTTGAAAGAAGCGCCATGACATGCCCTGTTTTTTTAAGTTTGCACCCGGATATCGAAAAGGTCATTACTTTTAATTGGAAGTAAACCTTAGCGTTCTTTGCGTTTAAATATAAATGAATCCACAACAGCAACTTCTCATCAAACTGGCTCATACCAAAATGCCTTTCGGTAAATATGAAGGGTATTATCTAATCGATTTGCCTGAGTATTATGTGGTTTGGTATAGTAATAAAGGTTTCCCAAAAGGACAACTCGGCGAGCAACTGCAACTCGTTTACGAACTTAAATTAAACGGTTTGGAAGAATTGGTTCGGAATATAAAAAAACAATATCCAAAAGGAGATTATTAGGTTGTTAGACTTTTAGATTGTTAGATTTAGATAAATTTTTTTCTAACAATCCAACAATCTAATCATCCAATAATCCATTTTAAATTATTACTTTTGCCACGTTTTTTTACAACAACTACAACACAACAACTACAAAAAAAAATGAATCAGACAAAATACATTTTTGTTACCGGTGGTGTGACTTCTTCTTTAGGAAAAGGCATTATAGCAGCTTCTCTGGCCAAGTTACTACAGGCAAGAGGTTATCGAACGACCATTCAAAAATTTGACCCTTACATCAATGTTGACCCCGGAACTTTAAATCCCTATGAACATGGTGAATGTTTTGTAACTGATGATGGAGCAGAAACCGATTTGGATTTAGGACATTACGAACGATTTTTAAATGTTCCTACTTCTCAGGCAAATAATGTTACCACCGGAAGAGTTTATTTATCTGTAATTGAAAAGGAACGAAGAGGCGAATTCTTAGGCAAAACGGTACAAGTAGTGCCTCATATTACAAACGAAATTAAAGAACGAATGCAATTGCTTGGGAAGTCAGGCGATTTTGATATTGTAATTACCGAAATTGGAGGAACTGTCGGAGATATAGAATCATTGCCTTATATCGAATCTGTACGTCAATTGGTTTGGGAATTAGGTGAGAGTAACGGAATTGTAATTCATCTAACATTAGTTCCCTATTTGGCTGCAGCCGGAGAATTAAAAACTAAACCAACACAACACTCTGTAAAAACTTTGATGGAAAGCGGAATCAAAGCAGACATTTTAGTTTGTAGAACCGAGCACGAAATATCGGATGAACTGCGTCAAAAATTAGCTTTGTTTTGCAATGTAAAAAGAGAAGCGGTTATTCAGTCTATTGATGCTTCAACTATTTATGAAGTGCCAAACTTGATGCTTGAAGAAGGTTTGGATATTGTTGCCTTAAAGAAATTAAACCTACCTAAAAAAGCAGCTCCGGATTTAAGAAACTGGAATACTTTTCTACACCGATTAAAACATCCGAAGCAAACGGTGAATGTTGGTTTGGTTGGAAAATATGTAGAATTACAAGACTCCTATAAATCAATTTTAGAGTCATTTATTCATGCTGGTGCAGCAAATCAAACCAAAGTGAATGTGATTTCTATTCATTCGGAATACTTAGACTCCAAAACAGCAGATGAACAATTAAAAGATTTGGACGGTATACTAGTGGCGCCGGGATTCGGTGGCCGTGGCATTGAAGGAAAAATTGACACCGTTCGTTATGCACGTGAAAATAATATTCCGTTTTTCGGAATTTGTCTCGGAATGCAAATGGCGGTTATCGAATATTCGAGAAACATTTTGGGTTTAAAGGATGCCAACTCAACCGAAATGAATGAGAAAACCAAAAATCCGGTAATTTCTTTAATGGAAGAACAAAAAACCATTACAGACAAAGGCGGAACAATGCGTTTAGGTGCCTGGAAATGTAATATTACAGAAGGAACTTTGGCATACAAAATATATGGAACAACTCAAATTATGGAGCGTCATCGCCACCGTTATGAGTTTAATAATGAATATAGAAAACAATTAGAAAAAGCAGGATTAATTTGTTCTGGTATAAATCCGGAAACTGGATTGGTTGAGATTATCGAATTAGATAACCACCCGTTTTTTATAGGCGTACAATACCATCCTGAATATAAAAGCACTGTTGCAAATCCACACCCAATTTTTGTTAGCTTTGTGGCCGCAATGGTAAAACATAAAAATAAATAAAGGAACTGAAAGAGGTTCATCAGTACTATGGAAGAAAAGAAATTTGATTTTAATACAATTATTGGTTTTGGATTGATATTCGTCATCATTATATGGATGATGTATAACGGACAAGATACGGCTAAAAAGGAACAACTTGAAAAGGCAAAAGCCACAAAAGACAGCATTCAAAAAGCAAAACAAGTAGCGCCAATTAAAGTGGCGCAAGCTGTTGCATTAGATTCAACGGTTACGGATTCAGCCAAAATTAAACAACTGCAAGGAACATTAGGAAGCTTTGCTTATTCTTCAACGTTGCCTTCTGCTAAAGAAAATTTCACTACTCTTGAAAATGAATTTGTAAGCCTAAAAATCGCTAACAAAGGGGGATATGTAGTAGAAGCTATTTTGAAAAAGTTTGAAAAATTCAAAAAGAATTCAGGACAACTTGTAGCGTTGATAAAAGAGAATAATGCGAGTTTCAATCTTCAACTGCAGACTAAAGACAACCGGGTTTTAAATACAAAAGAGTTGTTTTTTGAACCAACTCTAACGAAAGTAGGAGACAGCCAAATCCTTTCGATGAAGTTAAAAGCAGGAGCAAATGAGTATTTGGAATACAAATATGTTTTGGCTTCAAATAAGTATTTAGTTGATTTTGATATTCGTTCACAAGGATTAAGCACTGTGTTAAATACATCAAAACCAATTGATTTAGAATGGGATTTAAAAACTTTCCGCAACGAGAAAAGCATTGTCTATGAAAATCGTTTTGCCGATATTCGATATGAATATGAAGACGGAAAAAACAATAATGTTGGTCTGGGAAAAGATGCTGAAGAAACACCGGAAAAGGTTTCTTATATTGCTTATAAACAACACTTTTTCTCAACTATTCTTTTAACTAAAACACCATTTGCAACTTCTAAATTGCATTCGAATAATTTAGTTAAAGACGAAAAAGTCGATACCATTTTTACGAAACAATTCAAAACTAATGTTCCGTTAGCCTTCAATAATAATGAGCTTGATTATAAAATGAATTGGTATTTTGGACCAACAGATTATAATACATTAAAAAGTTACGACAAAAATCTTGAGAAAATTGTTCCATTAGGGTGGGGGATTTTTGGATGGATAAACAAATTTATTTTCATCCCATTATTTGGATTTTTAAGTTCATTTATGGGGTTAGGAATTGCGATTATTATCTTTACTGTTTTGATTAAAATTGCCATGTCGCCTATCACTTTTAAATCATTCTTATCTCAAGCCAAGATGAAAGTATTGCGCCCTGAGATTATGGAAATTGGAGAAAAATTTAAAAAGGATCCAATGAAAAAGCAACAGGAAACTATGAAACTTTACAACAAGGCTGGAGTAAATCCAATGGCGGGTTGTATTCCGGCGTTGATACAAATTCCGTTTATGTATGCCTCGTTTCAGTTTTTCCCATCAGCATTCGAATTGAGACAAAAAGGATTCCTGTGGGCGGACGATTTATCATCATTTGACCAAATATTTAAATTGCCATTTAATATTCCGTTGTACGGAGATCACGTGAGTTTGTTCCCGATTTTGGCTGCAATTGCGATTTTCTTTTACATGAAAATGACTTCAGGCGATCAGGCAATGGCACAACCACAACAAGATGGAATGCCCGATATGGCTAAAATTATGAAAATCATGATTTATGTATCTCCGGTAATGATGTTGATTTTCTTCAATAGTTATGGTTCCGGATTGAGTTTGTATAACTTTATTTCCAATTTAATTACTATCGGAATTATGTTGGTTATCAAAAGATACTTTATCAATAGCGAGAAGATTCACGCTCAAATTCAGGAGAATAAAACTAAGCCAAAAACGGAAAGTAAGTTCCAAAAGAAAATGAGAGAAATGATGGAACAAGCTGAAGCCCAAAAGCAATTGCAAAACAAAAAGAAATAATATTTCAGTAATACATTTTCAAAACTCTGTTTAAAAACATATCTTTAAACAGAGTTTTTAATTTTATACAACTATGAAAGTACTTATCATTGGTCACGGAAATATGGGTAAAACCTATGCCAATAGTTTTATCAGTTCCCGATTTATAAAACCGGAAGATATTTTTGTTTTGGTCAGAAATGCTGATTTTTCCAACATTGAAAGTGCCATTCCGAAAACTAATTTTTCAACAGTTGTTTCCGATAAAATTGGCGATTTTGACATTGTTATTTTAGCAGTAAAACCCCAAGATTTTGGAATTTTGGCACAATCCATAAAGCCTTATTTAAAAGATAGTCAGATTATATTTTCTGTTATGGCAGGAATAACTTTAGCCAAACTTTCTTCACAACTTTCATGCTCAAAAATTGTTCGATCAATGCCAAACATTCCAACACAAATCGGAATGGGAATGACGGTTTTTACTGCATCAGCAAGTGTTGATAGAAAAGAGCTGTTTATTATTCAAAACTTAATCAACACTACAGGGAAATCAGTTTATGTTGAAAATGAAAAACTGATTGATGCTGCAACTGCAATTTCAGGAAGCGGTCCTGCTTACGTTTTTTATTTTATGCAATCGATGATAAAAGCAGCAGTCGATTTAGGGTTTAATGAATCAGAAGCTGAGTTGTTAGTCAACCAAACCTTTATGGGTTCAGTTGCTATTCAAAACAGTTATTCGTTATCTAATGAAGAATGGATTGCCAAAGTTGCCTCCAAAGGAGGAACAACAGAAAGTGCCTTGAAAGTTTTTGAAAAGGGGAATTTAGAGCAAACTATTGTTGATGCAGTAAAAGCAGCCAATGATAGAGCTTTAGAATTAGGGTCATAAAAAAAGTGCAACTATTTCTAGTTGCACTTTCTCTTCTTCATAGCATTTTCGAATTAGTTTAGATTTGGCAATAAAACTTTATCAATTGCGTGTACAATTCCGTTAGAACATTGTACATCAGTAAGGATTATATTTTTATTCACAGTAGAGCCTGCATCATCAATGGAAGTACCAGTTATACTAAATGTTTGTCCTTGTAAAGTTGTTATATTTCCAGCAGGAATAGCATTGGAACGAACATTCACACCACCAACTACATGATACAATAAAACAGCGGTTTTGTTAGTAGAATCTAAACTACCATATAGAGCTAAAGTAGCAGTATCGAAAGCAGTATTAATAGGAGCAAATACCGTAAATGGCGAACCTTCTGTGCCATCAAGAGTTGGAACTAAACCTTGAGCAACTAATAAACTTGTTAATGTGCTAAAATTAGGATTCGCAATTGCGTGGTTTTTAATAGTTGGAATAGCTATAACATTACCTACAACATGAATTACACCATTACTAGCATCTAGATCTGCGGTTGTTACTGTTGTCCCGCCATTTGATGAACCTCCATTTATTGTAACTGTATTTCCAGATTTTTGTACAAACATACTTATTGTTGGGGCATTCGTAGCAGTACTAAAAGGAGATAAAGTTGAAACATAAGTTGATTCAGGTATAGCACTACTTTTAATTTCAGAGCCAATAACATGATTCAATAAAACTTTCTTCAGTACATCAACATCTACATTCTCAACTGTAACTGAAGGACCAAGAGTTGCGAAAAAATTTTGAAAAGCAGTATTGGTTGGTGCAAATACTGTAAATTGACCACTGCCGTCTAATGTAGCCGTTAGACCTGTTCTGTTTAAGGCAGTTACCAAAGTTGAAAAGTCTGAGTTTCCTGATGCAATGTCAACAATGGTTGGCTGACTGTCGCTATCGCTACTGCACGAGAATATTGTTAGCGATAAAAAAGCAATTCCGATAATTTTTGTTAATTTTTTCATAGTGTTTTTGTTTAATGTTTAATACAAAGCTATATTATAATTGTTTAACAAAAAACATTATTTATTAAACAAAATAAGATTTATGAAAAATTTAACGCTATTGTTTAAGTTATAAATCAGCTAATTATAATAAATTCATTGATTTATCTGTAGTTTTTTGTTTGGTAATATTTCGATGAGTTAAACAAAATATCTTAAACAAAATAAGAATAATGTAGGTGAAGATGAAGAGATATAGAGTTAGTTTACAGGAAATAATATCTAAGTATAATATTTAGCAAAGAGTATGTTTTTGAAATCAAGAAAAAAGTAGTGAAGATGTTAAAGCAACCAACGATAGAGCTTTAGAATTAGGGTCATAAAAAAAGCTTCTCAAATGAGAAGCCTTTTTTATATAAAAAATGTTTGACGATTAACCAGCAATTGCTGGAAGTAATACAGCATCAATTACATGAATAATACCATTTGAGCATTTCGCATCTCTAGCAAAAACTCTTGAACCATTAATAAAAATACTTTTTTCTTCATAAGTACCTAAATCAGGATCTAATTCAGGATAATAAATATTTGGAACAAGACTAATTGTAATATTCTGACCTTGTAATGTAGCCGCTTCTTGACCATTTGTTAAATCTGTAGATAATACTCTAGCACCTAAAACATGATATTTTAAAACAGCTTCTAAAACTCCGGGATTAGCAGTGTCGAATTCTTCTACTGTTAAACCTCCAAGTACTGCATCAAAAGCATCATTTGTTGGAACAAAAACAGTGTAATCACCAGCTTCTTCAAATGTAGAAGTCAATCCAGTTATATCTAATGCTTCTTTCAATGAGCTAAATTCAGGAGTTACTGCAATAATTTTTGCAATTGACGTAGATGGTAAATTTTTATTTTCCTCATCAGCACATGAAAACGCTAGAAAAGAGATTGCTACTAAAGTAAAATTTCTCAATAAATTCTTCATTTTAATTTTTTTAAAGTTTATCCAAAAATATAAAATTTATTTATTATTGCTAATAAAATCTTAAAATTTATTTTTCAAGAACTAATAATATATCATTTATACTAAAGATTAGATTTTTTCGTTTACTATATAAATTTAACTTTGTAATTAAGTTTTCATATTTTCACAAATAATTAAACATTCACATGAAACATATATTGATAATTTTGTTAATTTCATTTTCGGCTTTTGCCCAAGACATCAATAAATTTGATCAAAACGGCAAAAAAAATGGAGTTTGGAAAGGCATATATGAAGAGTCAAAACGGCCTCGTTATGAAGGTGTTTTTGAACATGGGATTGAAGTAGGAATGTTCAAATTTTTTGATGATACCAAAGCAGGAACAATAATCGCTACAAGAGAATTTGATCCTAAAGACAATTCGTGCTACACTATTTTTTATAATCAAAATAAGAATAAAGTAAGTGAAGGTAAAGTGGTCAACAAACAGTTTGAAGGTGACTGGAAATATTACCATGAAGATTTGCCAACTGTTATGACAAATGAGCATTATTTAAATGGTAAGCTTGAAGGAATTAGAAAAGTTTACTACAAAAGCTCTGAAATAGCTGAAGAAACTACTTATAAGGCCGGAATTAAAAACGGGACTTATAAAAGTTATGCCGAAAATGGAACAGTGCTCGAAGAATCAATTTATAAAAATGGAGAATACGATGGATTGGCTGTTTTTAGAAATGTTGATAATCAAATTTGTGCACAAGGACTTTTTAAAAATGGAAAGAAAGTTGGCATGTGGAAAATGCTTGTAAAAGGGAAATTAAAGGATGTTAATATGAATTTCCAAAACAAAAATTTTAAAAAACCAAAAATGCCAAATCAATCTGACGTTAAAATTGAGGTTAAGCCAGAAGATAAACCCGGAGATAAGTCAGATGATGATTTTAAAAATAAGCTTGGGAGGTAAATAAGTTTTGTTTAGGTTGGGATTGTTATAACTGATATAATACTATTTAATTTTACAGAATTTGCGGTAACTTTACCGCAAATTTTTTGTTATAATGAAACGAGTTGTTGTTGGACTTTCCGGTGGTGTTGATTCGAGTGTTGCTGCTTATCTTTTAAAAGAGCAAGGCTATGAAGTTATAGGTCTTTTTATGAAAAACTGGCATGATGACTCGGTTACTATTTCCAATGAATGTCCATGGCTAGAAGACAGCAACGACGCACTTTTGGTAGCTGAAAAATTAGGAATCCCTTTCCAAACCGTTGATTTGAGTGAACAATACAAAGAAAAAATCGTCGACTATATGTTCAACGAATATAAATTAGGACGCACTCCAAATCCAGATGTATTGTGCAATCGCGAAATTAAGTTTGATGTTTTTATGAAAATTGCCTTAAGTCTGGGTGCTGATTATGTTGCCACAGGACATTATTGCAGAAAAGGTGAAATTGAAGTAAATGGTAAACCAACATATCAATTACTCGCCGGAAATGACGGTAACAAAGATCAATCTTATTTCTTATGTCAATTATCGCAAGAACAGTTGGCTAAATCGTTGTTTCCAATTGGAGAATTGACCAAACCTGAAGTTCGTGAAATAGCTGCAAAATTACATTTGGTCACAGCCGAAAAGAAAGACTCACAAGGTTTGTGCTTTATTGGAAAAGTTCGTTTGCCTGAGTTTTTGCAACAACAATTGCAACCCAAAGAAGGATTGATTTACGAAATTGATGCTGATAATTCTATCTATAATCAAGAGCAACCAATTTTCAATTCGTTAGAAGAACAGTTGGCTTTTGAGTCAAAAGGAATTTCATATTCGCCAGAAAACGGAAAAGTAGTTGGTAAACATCAAGGCGCACACTATTTTACTATTGGGCAACGAAAAGGATTAAATGTAGGCGGAACAAAAGAAGCACTTTTTATAATTGCTACCGATGTTAAATCAAATGCAATTTATACGGGTCAGGGCCAAAATCATCCTGGCTTATTTAAAAAAACATTGAGAGTACAGCCTTCAGAAATTCATTGGATTCGAGAAGATTTAGCTTTAAAAGATGGAGATTCTTTAATGGTAATGGCACGTATTCGTTACCGTCAAGCATTACAAAAAGCTACTTTATATCAATTTGAAAGCGGTTTATATGTGTCTTTTGACGAACCACAATCGGCAATTACTGAAGGACAATTTGTAGCTTGGAATATTGATGATGAATTAGTTGGTTCAGGAGTAATTTCATAAATTAGCATTCTCAATGAGCAAATGCTATGAATAAACTTTTCTTTATTGCCTTTTTTCTTTTAAGTTTCTGTGGTTATTCTCAAGAAGATGCCTGGGTTTATTTTAAAGATAAACCAAATGCACAATTTTATTTTGATAATCCTTTACAAATGCTTTCTCAGCGTTCTTTAGACAGAAGAACCAATCAAAATATTGCACTTGATAGTAAGGATGTTCCAATTCATCAACCCTATGTTGACCAAATTATTGCAGCCTCTGGAATTGAAGTGAAAGCCAAATCGAAATGGTTTAATGCGGTTCATGTTCGAGGTGCTATTAATGATATTCAAAACTTAGCATCACTATCTTTTGTAGACCATATTTATTTTGCTGATAGAAGTTTAAATACTTCTGGTAAAATGAAAAAGAGCTCAAAAATAAGTGGTATAAATGCAGTGAATAAGGTTTTAGAAACCACTACCATCTTTGATTATGGGAATTCAACTAATCAAATACAGATGTTGAATGCCAACTTGTTGCATCAACAAAATTTTACTGGTTCCGGAAAAATAATAGCGGTTATGGATGCAGGTTTTCCAAGTGTTGATGTTGCACCACCATTTCAAAGATTAAGAGATAACAATCAAATTCTTGGAGGTTATAATTTTGTTGATAGAAATTCTGATTTTTACACACGAAACTCGCACGGAACTCTAGTTTTATCAACGATGGGCGGATTTCAAGCAAGTCAATTAGTAGGAACAGCTCCCGATGCAAACTATTATTTATTTATCACTGAAGATGCCGATACAGAAAATCCAATTGAAGAAAGTAATTGGGTAGAAGCAGCTGAAATGGCGGATAGTTTAGGAGTTGACATTATTACCACTTCTTTAGGTTATTTTGACTATGACAATCCTAATTATAGTTATACCTATAGCGACATGAATGGAACAACATCTTTTATTTCTAAAGGGGCAGATATTGCTTTCAGTCGTGGAATGATTTGTGTCGCAAGTGCTGGAAATTCAGGTAGTAGTCCGTTAAACCCACATATAGCAGTTCCTGCCGATGCTATTAATGTATTGGCAATTGGTGCTGTAAAGTCTGATGAAGTTTATGCTTCTTTTAGTTCTATAGGGCCGTCATTTGACGGAAGAATTAAACCTGATGTTATGGCTCAAGGCCAAAGTGCGGTCGTTGCTACGGTGGCTGGAACTGTTGGAACCGCAAGTGGCACATCATTTTCCGGACCAATAATGGCAGGTGCAATTGCTAGTTTTTGGCAAGCGGTTCCAAATTTAACCAACCAGCAAGTTGTAGATTTTGTAAAACAATCTGCGGATAGATATGCTAATCCAACAAATCAATACGGTTACGGGATTCCTGATTTTCAATCGGCTTTAAATTCGGTACAACTTTCAATCAATGATTCAACTAAAGGAAGGTTTTTAGTATATCCCAATCCAGTTTCTGATAAACTTTTTATTTCATTCCCAACCGCTTTTATTGAAGCAAACATTAGTTTTTACAATGTTATGGGTCAAATAGTCTTTCAAAAAACGATTCAAAATACTGATACAACACTTTCAATGACAAATTTGAATTCTGGGATTTACTTTTATAAAATTTATAGTAATTCATTTGTGCAAACGGGAAAAATTATTAGAAATTAAATTTGAAACATTCAGTTTAAATGAATAAAATCACAAAACTTTTCAATATTAAATACCCAATTATCCAAGGAGGAATGATTTGGAATAGCGGATACAAATTAGCGAGTGCCGTTAGTAATGCTGGTGGTTTAGGGTTGATAGGTGCCGGTTCTATGTATCCTGATGTTTTGCGTGAGCATATTCAAAAATGCAAAAAAGCTACCGATAAACCTTTTGGGGTTAATGTGCCAATGTTATATCCCAATATTGAAGAAATCATCCAAATTATTATTGAAGAAAAGGTGAAAATAGTTTTTACTTCAGCAGGAAATCCAAAAACTTGGACAAGTTATTTAAAAGAAAATGAAATAACCGTTGTTCATGTTGTGAGCAGTTCCAAATTTGCTTTAAAAGCCCAAGAAGCTGGAGTTAATGCAATTGTTGCTGAAGGATTTGAAGCTGGTGGACACAATGGGAGAGAAGAAACAACCACGTTAACTTTAATTCCGATGGTAAAAGAACAAATAAATATACCGCTAATTGCAGCAGGAGGAATTGCCACGGGAAGAGGAATGTTGGCGGCAATGGTATTGGGTGCAGATGGTGTTCAAATGGGTTCAAGATTTGCGGCATCTTACGAAAGTTCTTCTCATGAAAATTATAAGAAAACAATTCTTAATGTAAAAGAAGGAGACACCCAATTAACTTTGAAAGAATTAGCTCCGGTACGATTGATAAAAAATAAATTTTACAATGATATCCAAGAGTTATATGCCAAATGCCCAACGCCCGAAGAATTAAAAGCATTATTAGGAAGAGCAAGAGCAAAAAAAGGAATGTTCGAAGGAGATTTAGTTGAAGGGGAATTAGAAATAGGTCAGGTTGCTGGATTAATTCATGAAATTAAATCGGTAGATTCCATAATTAATGAGGTAATTCAAGAATTTGAAATGGTTTCAAAAGATATGCAGCTTAGACCATTTTAAATATATTTTAATTTTACAAATTGTTGTTAGTGGGTCTGCAATCATATGTAAACTTATTAACAATTTTTTATTTTAGAAATAGAAAATAATTTATTAATAACTTTAAAGTTGAGATTTAGTTATGTTTAATGTTATATATTTCAAAGAGTTAATCATATTTTAATATAATAAGTTATGAATGTTAATGTTGATTAATTTGTTTATAACATTTTAATAAGTCAATTATCGATACTGTTATTATGAGTAATATAGTGGAAGCATTTTTTGCTTTGGTGTATACTGTTAAAATCAATTTAAATCATTTTATTTTTAGTGAAATGTAGGTTTAATAATAAGTATACTTTCAATTAGTGAAGAATTGTTTAAAATTGAATTGCTTATGAGAATTACTACTCTTGTTAAAAATTATTTTGCTTACATTGTTTTATTAGTATCTCTTTTTGGGTATAATAATTCTTTATATTCTCAATGTCCCACTGTTACAAATGCAAACCAGTCATTTTGCGATAGTCAATCACCTACAATAGCTAGTCTTGTTGCTACTGATAATGGTGGTGGAATAAAATGGTATGCTACAGCAACTTCAACAACTGCTTTGACAAATGCAACAAGTTTAATAAGTGGTGAAGATTATTTTGCTGATGATAATACAGGAACTTGTGGAACGAGGCAAAGCGTTATAGTTACAGTTTATTCTGCGCCAACTGGAGCTAACTTTCAAGGAGTTTGTGTAACTAGTTTAAGTCAAGCAACTCCAACTAATCCTCAATTTGCAATTGTTGGAAATAACTTAAAATGGTATACTACCCCGTCTGGAGGAACAGCGCTTTCTAATACGGCTCAATTAACAGATAATACGATTTATTACATCAGTCAAACTAATCCTAATACGGGTTGTGAAACATCAAGGTTGCAATTGTTTGTAAATGTTGGATTAGTTCCGGTGCCAACTGGAAACTCAACACAAGAATTTTGTAATAATAGTCCACATACAGTTGCTGATTTAGTTGCATCAGGTAATAATAATTGGTATTTAACATCAGCATTTGGAATTCCATTAGATTTAACTACGCCATTAGTAAATGGACAACATTATTATGCTACTACAATTGATCCTCCATGTGAGAGCAGTACTAGGTTTGATGTTTTAGTAAATATTTATGAACCTAATGATGCGGGTAGTGATGGGAATAGAGGCATATGTATAGATCAAGTCTCATCAACAGCTCCTTTCGATTTGTTTAATCTGTTAGGCGGAACTCCAGATAATACTGGTGTTTGGACAGGGCCAATTACTACTACCAATGGTTCTCAAGGAACTGTTGATGTGTCTACTATGACTTTAATAGGAAGTCCTTATGTTTTTACTTATACAGTTTCTTCTGCTTTATGTGCAACAGATATTTCTACCGTTACTATTTCTATTAATCCAAAGCCAACGGTAACAGTAACAAGTCCACCAGTTTGTTCTGGCACACCAGCTACAGTAACGGCTACACCATCACCAGCAGGAACCTATAGTTATGTTTGGACTGTTCCATCAGGCGCAACCAATCCTGGTAATGTAGCTACGTTTACTACAAGTACAGCAGGCGTTTATAGTGTTATTATCACCAATACCACTACGACATGCCCAAGTTTACCAGCACAGACAACAGTAGTTATCAATCCAACGCCAACGGTAACAGTAACAAGTCCACCAGTTTGTTCTGGCACACCAGCTACAGTAACGGCTGCACCATCACCAGCAGGAACCTATAGTTATGTTTGGACTGTTCCATCTGGAGCAACCAATCCTGGTAATGTGGCTACGTTTACTACAAGTACAGCAGGCGTTTATAGTGTTATTATCACCAATACCACCACGACATGCCCAAGTTTACCAGCACAGACAACAGTAGTTATCAATCCAACGCCAACGGTAACAGTAACAAGTCCACCAGTTTGTGCGGGCACACCAGCTACAGTAACGGCTACACCATCACCAGCAGGAACCTATAGTTATGTTTGGACTGTTCCATCAGGCGCAACCAATCCTGGCAATGTGGCTACGTTTACTACAAGTACAGCAGGCGTTTATAGTGTTATTATCACCAATACCACCACGACCTGCCCAAGTTTACCAGCACAGACAACAGTAGTTATCAATCCAACGCCAACGGTAACAGTAACAAGTCCACCAGTTTGTTCTGGCACACCAGCTACAGTAACGGCTACACCATCACCAGCAGGAACGTATACTTATGTTTGGACTGTTCCATCAGGCGCAACGAATCCTGGTAATGTGGCTACGTTTACTACAAGTACAGCAGGCGTTTATAGTGTTGTTATCACCAATACCACCACGACATGCCCAAGTTTACCAGCACAGACAACAGTAGTTATCAATCCAACGCCAACGGTAACAGTAACAAGTCCACCAGTTTGTTCTGGCACACCAGCTACAGTAATCGCGACACCATCACCAGCAGGAACCTATAGTTATGTTTGGACTGTTCCATCTGGCGCAACCAATCCGGGTAATGTGGCTACGTTTACTACAAGTACAGCAGGCGTTTATAGTGTTGTTATCACCAATACCACCACGACATGCCCAAGTTTACCAGCACAGACAATAGTAGTTATCAATCCAAGGCCAACGGTAACAGTAACAAGTCCACCAGTTTGTTCTGGCACACCAGCTACAGTAACGGCTACACCATCACCAGCAGGAACGTATGCTTATGTTTGGACTGTTCCATCAGGCGCAACCAATCCTGGCAATGTGGCTACGTTTACTACAAGTACAGCAGGCGTTTATAGTGTTATTATCACCAATACCACCACGACATGCCCAAGTTTACCAGCACAGACAACAGTAGTTATCAATCCAACGCCAACGGTAACAGTAACAAGTCCACCAGTTTGTTCTGGCACACCAGCTACAGTAACGGCTGCACCATCACCAGCAGGAACGTATACTTATGTTTGGACTGTTCCATCTGGAGCAACCAATCCTGGTAATGTGGCTACGTTTACTACAAGTACAGCAGGCGTTTATAGTGTTATTATCACCAATACCACCACGACATGCCCAAGTTTACCAGCACAGACAACAGTAGTTATCAATCCAACGCCAACGGTAACAGTAACAAGTCCACCAGTTTGTGCGGGCACACCAGCTACAGTAACGGCTACACCAACACCAGCAGGAACCTATAGTTATGTTTGGACTGTTCCATCAGGCGCAACCAATCCTGGCAATGTGGCTACGTTTACTACAAGTACAGCAGGCGTTTATAGTGTTATTATCACCAATACCACCACGACCTGCCCAAGTTTACCAGCACAGACAACAGTAGTTATCAATCCAACGCCAGCGGTAACAGTAACAAGTCCACCAGTTTGTGTGGGCATACCAGCTACAGTAACGGCTACACCATCACCAGCAGGAACCTATAGTTATGTTTGGACTGTTCCATCAGGCGCAACCAATCCTGGCAATGTGGCTACGTTTACTACAAGTACAGCAGGCGTTTATAGTGTTATTATCACCAATACCACCACGACCTGCCCAAGTTTACCAGCACAGACAACAGTAGTTATCAATCCAACGCCAACGGTAACAGTAACAAGTCCACCAGTTTGTTCTGGCACACCAGCTACAGTAACGGCTACACCATCACCAGCAGGAACGTATACTTATGTTTGGACTGTTCCATCAGGCGCAACGAATCCTGGTAATGTGGCTACGTTTACTACAAGTACAGCAGGCGTTTATAGTGTTGTTATCACCAATACCACCACGACATGCCCAAGTTTACCAGCACAGACAACAGTAGTTATCAATCCAACGCCAACGGTAACAGTAACAAGTCCACCAGTTTGTTCTGGCACACCAGCTACAGTAATCGCGACACCATCACCAGCAGGAACCTATAGTTATGTTTGGACTGTTCCATCTGGCGCAACCAATCCGGGTAATGTGGCTACGTTTACTACAAGTACAGCAGGCGTTTATAGTGTTGTTATCACCAATACCACCACGACATGCCCAAGTTTACCAGCACAGACAATAGTAGTTATCAATCCAAGGCCAACGGTAACAGTAACAAGTCCACCAGTTTGTTCTGGCACACCAGCTACAGTAACGGCTACACCATCACCAGCAGGAACGTATGCTTATGTTTGGACTGTTCCATCAGGCGCAACCAATCCTGGCAATGTGGCTACGTTTACTACAAGTACAGCAGGCGTTTATAGTGTTATTATCACCAATACCACCACGACATGCCCAAGTTTACCAGCACAGACAACAGTAGTTATCAATCCAACGCCAACGGTAACAGTAACAAGTCCACCAGTTTGTTCTGGCACACCAGCTACAGTAATCGCGACACCATCACCAGCAGGAACCTATAGTTATGTTTGGACTGTTCCATCTGGCGCAACCAATCCGGGTAATGTGGCTACGTTTACTACAAGTACAGCAGGCGTTTATAGTGTTGTTATCACCAATACCACCACGACATGCCCAAGTTTACCAGCACAGACAATAGTAGTTATCAATCCAAGGCCAACGGTAACAGTAACAAGTCCACCAGTTTGTTCTGGCACACCAGCTACAGTAACGGCTACACCATCACCAGCAGGAACGTATGCTTATGTTTGGACTGTTCCATCAGGCGCAACCAATCCTGGCAATGTGGCTACGTTTACTACAAGTACAGCAGGCGTTTATAGTGTTATTATCACCAATACCACCACGACATGCCCAAGTTTACCAGCACAGACAACAGTAGTTATCAATCCAACGCCAACGGTAACAGTAACAAGTCCACCAGTTTGTTCTGGCACACCAGCTACAGTAACGGCTGCACCATCACCAGCAGGAACGTATACTTATGTTTGGACTGTTCCATCTGGAGCAACCAATCCTGGTAATGTGGCTACGTTTACTACAAGTACAGCAGGCGTTTATAGTGTTATTATCACCAATACCACCACGACATGCCCAAGTTTACCAGCACAGACAACAGTAGTTATCAATCCAACGCCAACGGTAACAGTAACAAGTCCACCAGTTTGTGCGGGCACACCAGCTACAGTAACGGCTACACCAACACCAGCAGGAACCTATAGTTATGTTTGGACTGTTCCATCAGGCGCAACCAATCCTGGCAATGTGGCTACGTTTACTACAAGTACAGCAGGCGTTTATAGTGTTATTATCACCAATACCACCACGACCTGCCCAAGTTTACCAGCACAGACAACAGTAGTTATCAATCCAACGCCAGCGGTAACAGTAACAAGTCCACCAGTTTGTGTGGGCATACCAGCTACAGTAACGGCTACACCATCACCAGCAGGAACGTATACTTATGTTTGGACTGTTCCATCAGGCGCAACGAATCCTGGTAATGTAGCTACGTTTACTACAAGTACAGCAGGCGTTTATAGTGTTATTATCACCAATACCACCACGACATGCCCAAGTTTACCTGGTCAAACTACAGTAGTTATCAATCCAACGCCAACGGTAACAGTAACAAGTCCACCAGTTTGTGCGGGCACACCAGCTACAGTAACGGCTACACCATCACCAGCAGGAACGTATACTTATGTTTGGACTGTTCCATCAGGCGCAACGAATCCTGGTAATGTGGCTACGTTTACCACAAGTACAGCAGGTGTTTATAGTGTAATCATTACTGATGCAACCTCAATTTGTCCAAGTTTACCAACACAGACAACAGTTGTTATTAATCCAGTTCCAGATGCTGGAAATGACGGAACATTGAATATTTGTTCTAATCAAAATCCAGTTGATTTATTTAATTCATTATTAGGGACACCACAAGTTGGAGGAACATGGTCACCAGCATTAAATAGCTTAACAGGAATATTTAATCCAGCAGTTGATGTTTCTGGAACTTATACTTATACGATTACAGGAATTTCACCTTGTATTGATGATACTGCGACTGTTACAGTTGTTGTTACAAATGGACCAGAAGCCGGGACTGATAATTCTCTTGTAGTTTGTGTTAATAATCCTTCTCAAGATTTATTTTTATTATTAGGACCAAATGCTCAGCCAGGAGGAACTTGGTCACCAGCAATGCAAAGCGGAACAGGAATTTTTAATCCGGCTATCGATCCTCAGGGAAATTATGTCTATACGCTATCGGGAACAGCACCTTGTTCTAATGATTTTGCCACAATTTCTGTTACGGTAAATCCAATTCCAGATGCTGGAACAAACGGAACTAAAACTTTTTGTTCAAACGGTTCTTCGGAAGATTTGTTTCTTTCTCTAGGAGGAACACCACAAGCAGGAGGAACATGGTCGCCAACTTTAACTAGCTTAACGGGTGTTTTTGACCCAGCTGTTGATATTGCAGGAACTTATACTTATACTGTTGGAAGTACTTGCATTACACCTTCAACTTCAACGGTAACTGTTTCTATAATTCAAGCACCAAATAGTGGTGGTATTGGGCAGACATTAAATTCATGCGCCGATATAACTTCTCTTGATTTATCTACAGGTTTAGATGGAACTCAAGATACTGGAACTTGGAATGATGATGATTCTACTGGGGCATTGTTGAATAATATTTTCAATCCATCTGCAGTCGGAGTTGGAAACTATCATTTTACTTATTCAGTATTAGGTAATTCTCCTTGTGCGAATGCTACTTCAACTGTAACTGTTATTGTAAATCCTATACCAAATGCAGGAACAGCAATTAGCATACCTCCTGTATGTACTTCTGTTGGAAGCATAGATTTAAATACCTTACTAACAGGTCAAGATGCTGGTGGTACATGGTCGGTTACTACACCTGTCGATATTAGCACCTTTTCAGAAGGAACATATACTTATACTTTTTCGGTAACAAATTCTTGTGGGACAGCTACTCAAGATGTACAATTTACAGTTTTACAAAATCCAATAGTAGCCTCTTCAAATATTGCCATTGATACATTCTGTGTGGGTTTAGATGTTGTTGTCAATTTATCTGGAATGGTAGATGGAGCATATATTTTGAACTATGATTTAAGCGGAAGTAATACACTCACAAATCAGAATGTGACAGTTTTAATTTCGGGCGGAAATGGAAGTTTCACTATTCCAACAGCAAATGTTCCGAATACTGGCACAACTACTATTACGTTCAACACTATCCAAAATTCAACAACAACTTGTCAAGTAGATTTAACAAATACTAATGGAACTATTATTATCAATCCATTAGTACAGGTTGATAACACTAATATTGCTGTTTCCAGTATTTGTATTGGAAGTGTTGCTACAGTTGATATTTCAAATGCAACTAATCTACCTGATGGAGTTTATCAATTTGATTATAGTATACCAACTGGAATACCATCAACTGGAAATTCTGGAGATGTTACAATAACAGGAGGCATTGGTCAGTTCACAATTCCAGCTTCAGTTTTTGCAACAACTGGTAATTATACTATTACAATTAGCAGTATTAGCACCACATCAGGTTGTTCAAATACTAGTCAAGATGCAAATATTACCTTTGCAGTTGTTTCCCCACTAACAGCAGGAACATTTTCAGGGATAACTTCTGTTTGCCCATCAGTAGGAATAATAGATTTAACGACACTTCTAACAGGTGAAGATGCTGGTGGAGTTTGGACAGATAGTACTTCACAAGTTGTAACATCTCCAATAAATATTATTAGCTTCACTGCAGGAACTTATAGTTATACTTATACGGTAACAAACACTTGTGGTTCTGATACAGAAGTGGTGCAGTTTACGGTTTTAGCTAATCCACAATTAACGACTTTAAATGTTGCTACATCTCCTTTATGTATTGGAACTAATGCTATTGTGAATCTGAATGGAATGGTTGATGGAACGTACACTATAAATTATGATTTAAACGGAAGTAATGTTTCAGCTAATCAATCAGTTATTGTTACTATTTCTGGTACAATAGGAAGTTTTACTATACCAACAGTATTAATACCAAACGTTGGAACGACAGTAATTACATTTACAAATATTGTTAATAATGCAACTACTTGTGCTAATACAATTGTAAATGTTGCAGCACAAATTGTAATCAGACCTTTAGCAGATATTGATAATTCAAATCTAAGTATTGCTAATGTTTGTTTTGGAAGCAATGTAGTAGTAAATATTGCAAGTGCCATAAATCTACCAGACGGAGTATATCAATTTAATTATTCTATTCCCGGAGCTACTCCAGTCACTGGAAATTCAGGAAATCTAACTATAACTTCTGGAGTTGGACAATTTACAATTCCGTCAACAGCGTTCACAACTGCTGGGAATTATACTTTAACAGTTATTGGAATAATAGCACCAACTGGATGTACTAATGCTAGTGAAAATGCGGCAGCTAACTTTACAATTAATCCAATTCCAAATGTTACTGGAGCTACAGTTTCTGCACAAGCTACGTGTACTAATTTTGGTAGTGTAGTTACAATTTCCGGAGCCAATAGTTTAGCCGATGGAACGTATTCAATAACGTATCAATTATCAGGAGCGAATAGTGGAACAGCTACAATATCGGTAACATTTAATGCTGGTGTGGCGACATTTTCAATTCCTTCTACTTATTTAAGCAACGCTGGAGATACTACAATTACAATAAATCAATTCATTTCAGCAACTACAACTTGTGGAATTTCAGGAACACTTTTTACTCCGGTTACGTTTACTGTAACAACTTTAGGAACACCAGTATTAATTACCGATGGAAATGTTTTCTGTGGAATTGCGATTCCAACGATAGCGGATTTATCTGCCAACATAGTCGGTACACCAACAGTAATTTGGTATAATGCTCCAACAGGAGGAACTCCTTATACAAGTACAGATGAATTAGTAGACGGTACAACTTATTATGCCACTTTAGTTGCCGAAAGTGGTTGCGAAAGTGCAGTCAGATTAGAAGTTACAATTACCATTTGTACTGATATTATAATTCCAGATGGATTCTCACCAAACAATGATGGAATCAACGATACATTTGAAATTCCGAACCTAGCTATTTTATTTCCGAATTTCAAATTAGAAATATACAATCGCTATGGAAGTTTGATATACACTGGAAATAGAAACAAATCAAATTGGGATGGAACTACAACAGAAAGTGGTTTGAACTTAGGTGATAAATTACTTCCAACAGGTGTTTATTTCTATATTCTTGATTTCAAAGACGGAATAAAAAAAGCTATTCAAGGTAGAGTATATCTAAACAGATAAAGGACAAATGAGTGCAAATATGAAACATAAAATTATTAAATACCTTCTTGTACTACTTGTTGTTTTTTTAACTTCAAAATTACGAGCACAACAAGATCCACAGTTTACTCACTATATGTATAATATGAGTGTCATGAATCCTGCCTATGCCACAGATAATGCCGATGTAATAAACTTAGGTGGATTGTATCGTACGCAATGGGTTGGAATAAAAGGTGCTCCAACAACTCAAACCTTTTTTGCTCACAAGCCACTTTCCAAAAGAGTAGAAATAGGCATTTCTGTCGTTCATGATGAAATAGGAGATGTGGTTAAAGAGAACAATATTTTTGCTGACTTTGCGTATGTTTTACCGTTAAACGAAAATACGAAACTATCATTTGGATTAAAAGCAGGAGTGACGTTATTTGATACTAATTTCAACGGATTTGTTTATACCGATCCATTGCCAGATCCTGCATTTCAAAATAACATAAGTCGAACGTTTCCTAATATTGGTGCCGGGACTTATTTGTTTGGTTCTAATTATTATGTTGGTTTTTCAACACCAAATTTAATGACTTCAAGACATATTGAAACCATAAACGGACATGCCGGAAGTGGTGTTGAATCAGTTCATTTTTTCTTGACTGGAGGCTATGTATTTACATTTAATGGTAATGACAATTTTAAACTGAAACCTGCTTTTATGGCAAAAGGAGTTGAAGGTGCACCAGTTTCATTAGATTTAACAACTAATGTATTAATTAACAATAAATTTGAAGCTGGAATTGGATACAGAATGGGTGATTCCGTTAGTGGATTGGCTAGTTTTTATGTAACACCTTCACTCAGAATAGGATATTCTTACGATTATACACTTTCCAATTTGGGTGCTTTTAATTCAGGTTCTCACGAAGTCTTTTTACTATTTGATATAGATTTAAATAAACTTTCTTCGGGTAAAGGATATGATAAATCACCACGATTCTTTTAAAATGAAAATGATGAAAAAATTCTACTACATACTTTTTGTTTTTTGCAGCATCACCACTCTTTTTGCCCAGAAAAAAGTTAGTGTTAAACAAGCTAATTCTTTGTTTGCAAGTAAGTCTTATGTCAAAGCGGCTGAAGCTTATGAGCAAATAATTCAAACAAAGCAAGCAAAACAAGTGTTGCAAAATTTGGGTGATTGTTATTATTACAATTTCCAAATGACAAATGCAGTTCGAGCCTACGGACAACTATTTTTTACCTTCAAAGACAGTGTAAAAAAAGAGGTGTTTTTTAGATATGCTAATGCTTTGAAAGGAACAAAAGACTTTGACAAAGGCGATGCTTTAATGTCGGAATATTTAGGTTTTGAACAAAACACACCAAAATTCATGAAGAACGTAACCCGAAACACACCAAATAGTTTCAAGTTGCAAATTATGACAAAAAACAAAACCAATGGTGATTTTGGAATTTCGTTTTATGGCGATAAAGTAGTGTTTGCTTCTGTTAGAAATGCAGCAGAAAAAGCATATGGCTGGAATGACAGACCTTATCTTGATTTGTTTTCGGCATCGGTTGATGATAAAGGTCAATTGGTTAAAGTGGAGCCTTTTTCAAATGTTATTAATACTAAAAAACACGAAAGTAACGCCACATTTAGTGCCGATGGGAAAACCATGTATTTCAATAGAAGTGGTGAAAAACAGGTAAAAGTTGGTGATGAAAAAGTGGCAATGATTAAAATCTATAAAGCCGAATTTGTTGATGGTAAATGGTCTAACGTTACCATGTTGCCTTTTTCAAGCGATACCTATTCAGTAGAACATCCTTTCTTAACAAAAGACGGAAAGAAACTTTACTTTGCTAGCGATATGCCAGGAACATTAGGTTCAATGGATATTTTTGTTGTTGATGTAAATGAAGACGGGGCCTACAGCCAACCAAGAAATTTAGGGGAAACTATTAATACAAATCAAAGAGAGCAGTTTCCTTTTCTAACAGAAGACGGAACACTTTATTTTGCTTCTGACGGACACCAAGGCAATGGAAATCTTGATGTTTTCATGAGTTTAAAACTTAGCGATTCAGAATTTGATAAACCTCTTAATTTGGGTTCGACTATCAATAGCGAAATGGATGATTTTAATTTCATTTTAGATGAAAAAAATGATAAAGGTTATTTTGCATCCAATAGAACAGGGGATGATAATTTGTACACCTTCATTCGTGAAGATAACAAACAGCAGTATCTTGTAGAGGGCGAAGTTCGAGACATGAAATCAGCCGAACTTTTGCCAGGTGCAACCGTAAAATTATATGATGAAAATGGTAATCTTCTGGAAGAAGTTTTGGTCGGAAAAGACGGTTCTTTCACTTTCAATACTGAACCTAACAAGAAATACAAAATCATGGCTTTTAAAGATTTTTATATTCCGGCCGAAGCTACATTTGATACAAGTCAAAAAGGAAAAGTCTACATCGATTTACAGATGAAAGTGGAGTCGTATTATGATGCCGAAGATATAATCAACAAAAAAGAAGACGGAACGGTGCTCATTGAATTAGAAAATATTTATTTCGATTTGGATAAATGGAATATCAAACCACAAGCAGCTCAAGTACTTGATGTCTTGGTTGGCTTATTGAAAAAATATCCATACATGGAAATTCAAGTTGGCTCACATACAGATTCACGTGCTTCGGCTGTTTATAACTTGAGGTTGTCAAACAAACGTGCCGCTTCTGCTTTAGAATATCTTGTGCAAAATGGAATCGATAGAAAAAGATTGCGTTCTATAGGTTATGGCGAAACAAAACCATTGATTATTTGCCCGAAAAACGATTGTACCGAAGCTGAGCATGCCACAAATCGTAGATGTACGTTTATGATTTTGAAATAGGAGTTAGTTGTTGTTATTAAATATTTGGAATTTTAGTAAAATGCACACTTTGTTCGGTGTGCTTTTTTTTTGTAACTATTCATTCTGAATCTGTATTTTTGTATCTCACATCAGCACTTATGAAAAAATATTTTCCTTTCGTATTCTTATTTGTTATTTCAAATCTATTAGCACAACAAAGACCAAAACTAGTAGTTGGTATTGTGGTCGACCAAATGAAAATGGAATATCTCTATCGTTTTCAAAGTGATTTTTCCGAAAATGGTTTTAAACGATTGATGAATGATGGTTATACATTTTACAACATGCATTATAATTACATGCCAACATATACTGCACCAGGTCACGCCTCAATTTATACAGGAACAACTCCAGCTATTCATGGAATAGTAAGTAATGAATGGTTCAGCAGAAGCGCAGGAAAGGAAGTGTATTGTACGGATGATGCTTCGGTAAAAACGCTTGGCGATGGCAGTAAAGAAGAAGGTGAAATGTCACCAAAAAATTTGCAAACAACTACTATAACAGACGAACTTCGCTTATCAACCAACTTTAAAGGAAAAGTAATTGGCATTAGTATGAAAGACAGAGGTGCCATTCTACCTGCAGGACATTTTGCCAATTGGGCTTTTTGGTATAGCAAAACTGGAAGCTTTATATCGAGTTCGTTTTATGGTTCAATATTGCCGGATTGGGTAACCGATTTCAATACGCAAAAGGGTTATATGAAATATATCAATCAAGGTTGGGATTTGTTAAAACCTGTCGCAACTTATGATGAAAGTTTGCCAGATGATAATCCATATGAAGGCAAATTATACAAAGTAGACAAGCCGGTTTTTCCATACGATTTAAAATCAATGCTCGAAAAAAATAACCCAAGTATTCTAAGAGCCACACCATTTGGAAATGATTATGTGGCTGATTTTGCCAAAGTAGCTATAGAAAAAGAAGCTTTAGGAAAAGACAATATTACCGATTTTTTAGCTGTGAGTTTTTCTTCTACTGATTATGTTGGGCACATTCTTGGACCACGTTCAATAGAATTACAAGACACGTATTTGCGTTTGGATTTGACCATTGCAGACTTTTTGAGTTATTTAGATAAAACAGTCGGAAAAGGAAATTACCTAGTTTTCCTGACTGCAGATCATGCCGGAGCAGAAAATGCCCGTTACTTAAATGATAATAAATACGATGTAACCAATATTGATAGTAAGGAAGCAACCAAAAATCTAAAGAAATTTTCGACCGATACTTTTGGAGAAGATTTAGTCTTGAAATATGATAGTTTCAATTTGTTTTTTGATAAAGAAAAAATAAAAACCAAAGGCTTGGATTTAATAAAGGTAAAACAAGCTTTTAAAGACTTTTTAATGACGCAAAACTACGTAAAGCGAGTTTATACCGAAGAAGAGATTTTAGCCAATTCAGGAGCTGATTATCATTTGGATTGTATTGCCAAAGGCTATGACATCACGCAAAACGGAGATATGATTGTTTTGGATAAACCAGGTTATATAGAATATGGACCAACCGGAACTTCGCACGGAACTACTTACAGCTATGATACTAATGTGCCACTATTGTTTTATGGCTGGAATATCAAAAAAGGAGAATGTCACGAGAAAAAAGTGATTACTCAAATTGCACCAACTTTGTCTCAAAAACTAAAAATTACTTTACCAAATGGCACAGAATCACAAGTCTTGACTGAAATTTTAGATAAATAAAGACTACAGCACTAGTGGTCTAAAATTTTAAAATTAACTATGGGTACATTTGTAATTAGTAAAAGATATAACGGTGATTATAAGTTTGTTTTTACCTCTAGAAAGGGAAAAATAATTTTTACCAGTATTGCTTGTAAGCATAAATCAGATTGTGAAAGTATGATTTCGGCAATTAAAAAAAATATGACTTTCTTTGCTTTTACCAAAGTCAGAAAGGCATCTAATAAACATTTTTTTAGGTTATCTAAAGACGGTTTGGTCTTGGCTAATAGCCGAAAGTATTCAACAGAACTTATGTTGCAAAAAGGAATTGATGAAATTATTAATTATGCACATAAGGCGGAAATTCTGGATTTTTCAGAAAATGATTTTGCGTTTACTGAAGATAGTGCCTTTTTTGAAGAAGGAATACAATAGAATATCTTTCATCATTACACTTGATAGTGCGGATTTATATCAGTGCTTACTACAAATCTTACTAATTGCACGTAATGAAATTCCGGACTATCGGATTATATACTTTCCCCAAACGTCAATAAATTATGGTCCGGGTCAAGTAAAGAGAATTCCTTTTGTCCCCATGGTTTTATTTCTAAATAACCGTTGGAATGAATCCTCACTTTTTTGTCTAGCAAGTTTTGATAAAAGCTATCAATACCATCAACCCGAATATAAACCTGCCCGTAATTTTCGTTTGGGTCAAGTGCTGCGAATTCAAAAAAGTGAATTTGAATGTTGTCTTTTTGTACCATTAGATAACCATCATAATCAGCGCTTCCAAAGATCTCGAAGCCTAATGTGTCTACATAATAATTCCGAGTAATAGCTTTATTACGCATTGGTAATTTTGGATTGATGTGTGTTAGCATGATTAATAAATTAAAAGTTTTTATTTTGGTTTATTATTCGGTTTCTTACTTTCATAAATGGTTTTTCTATCGACAAGTGTAACAAGTAGGCAAAACCTACGCACGTTACCATACATATAAAAAGCATCAAATTGGAATCAAGTTTAAAGTCATTTAATAGTTCATGTGTCATATGAATTACGCCTTTATGAGTCAAATAAATAGCATAGGAAAGTGTTGCAACAAATGTTGTTACTCTTGAATTCCATTTGAATAAAAAACTTGAAGGACATACCGCGCCAATAACCAGCAATCCATAACCAACAGCTATTAACGGGAATCCAAAAACAGAGGCGTTAAAAGTCATTTGGTCATAGCAAAGAAAATATGCACCAGTCAAAACTACCAAACTCAAAATAATAAATACATTTCCATAAATAGCTATTTTGTTCCAAAAGGTTGGAAAAAAAGTATAAACTCCCGCTATAGAAACGCCAACTAAAAGCCCATCCAAACGATTATAAGTGGGATAGTAAATGTATTGGTACCAATACAGCCAAGCATTCTCATCTGCAGCTTTTGGAAGATATAATTGGTTAAAACTGTAAATTCTAATGGCAAAACCAAATGCAAATAGGACGATTAGTATCCAATACGCTCTTTTGGTACGCTTTGTAAATTGTAATAAAAGTAAAATTAATGGAAGAAATAAATAAAAATGTTCTTCTACACAAAGTGACCAGGCATGAGAAAATGTTCCAAAATCTTTTATATTCAGTCCAAAATTTTGTGTGAAAGTCAAGAATTTCCAAAGTGGTGGCAAGCTTTCCTTTTCACGAAAGAATGGGAAATAAAAATAAAGACTAAGGGTTACCAAAAAAGCCGGAATAATTCTGAAAAATCGTTTCAAAAAAAATGGTTTAAGAGCAATAGTTTCTCCTTGCTTTAGTTGCTCAAAAAGTTGTGACGAAATTAAAAACCCACTCAACACAAAGAATAAATCTACTCCTGTCCAACCAAATTTCGCAACATCTGGTAACCATTCAGGTTGGCCACCAGTTAAGATGAAATAATGAAAAAGGAAAACAAGTACAATGGCTAATGCACGTAAATGGTCAAGACCGTATAGTTTTTGGGATATGTTTTTGTCCAATTTTACTAAAATATGTTGTTATTTATCTGCCAATAACTAATTGTACCGCATAAAGCACTCTAACAATTTGTTTGTTCTGTTTTCCAGGATTCCATTTGGGTAGACTTTTTAAAATTTGAATCAATACATTGGCTTTGGCGGTATCAACTCCACGTAGAATTTTAACATCACTAAGCGAACCATCTTTTTCTATGACAAACATAGCATATACTTTTCCTTTTCTTTCCGATGCAAATTCACTTTTTAGGTAGCTTTCATTTATAAGAGATTTTAATTTGTCTAATCCTCCCGGAAATTCAGGCTTTACATCAAGTCCGGCTGTGTTGTATATTGTATTATCCTCTTGCTTTTCTGCTATTTGTGAAAAGCTGTTAATGGAATAGAATAGAAGTAGTAAGGTAATTATTTTTTTCATGCTTTTATTCGTAATTATAGTAGTTTAAAATCTTACACTGCATATTTACACGCAAGTCAATTTTTTTCAAAATCTAATTTACTAAAAAAGCACCTTACATACAATGCTCAAAACAAAACTTACAAACAATAAAAAATCCCACCGAAGCGGGATACCATTTTATAAATCAATCATGATCTGATTCTGCAGTAAATCTTCAAAAGATTCTCTTTCTCTAATTAAATGCCCTTTGCCATTTTTCCATAATACTTCCGCGGGTTTAAATCGTGAGTTATAGTTGGATGCCATCGAGAAACAATAAGCACCAGCATTTCTAAAACACAATGTGTCGCCTTCATGAATTTCGGCAATCCTGCGGTTGTTGGCAAACGTATCCGTTTCGCAGATGTAACCTACAACAGTATAAAAACGTTCTTTCCCTTTTGGGTTAGATATGTTTTCAATGCTGTGTTGTGAACCATAAAACATCGGACGAATCAAATGATTAAAACCACTGTCAATTCCTGCAAAAACGGTCGATGTAGTTTGTTTTACCACATTCACTTTCGCCAAGAAATAACCCGCTTCACTTACTAAAAATTTACCTGGTTCAAAAGCCAAAGTTAATTCGCGACCATATTCTTTTTCAAAAGCTAAAAAACGTTTGGTTAGTTTTTTACCTAATTCTTCAATATTAGTTTCGATATCCCCTTTTTTATAAGGCACTTTAAATCCGGAGCCAAAGTCTAAAAATTCTAAGTCTAAAAATTGTTTTGCAACATCAAATAAAATTTCAGAAGCATACAAGAATACTTCAATATCTAAAATGTCAGAACCTGTGTGCATGTGAATACCGTTGATGTTCATCTTAGTGTTCTCAACAATTCTTAAAACATGCGGAATCTGATAAATAGAAATTCCAAATTTACTATCAATATGACCCACTGAAATATTCTCGTTTCCACCAGCCATTACGTGTGGATTGATACGAATGCAAACCGGAACTTTAGGATATTTGGTACCAAAATGCTCCAAAATAGAAAGGTTGTCAATATTAATTTGCACACCCATTTTGGCTACTTCTTCAATCTCTTCAAAGGAAACGCCGTTGGGTGTAAAAATGATTTTGTTCGGAGTAAAACCGGCATGCAAACCCAATTGCACTTCCTGAATAGAAACAGTATCTAGTCCGGAACCTAAATTCTTCAATAGCTTAAGTATTGAAATATTAGACAACGCTTTCATCGCATAATTAATGCGGAGTTTTTCAACCTTGGCGAAAGCATTAGTCAAACGATTGTATTGCAATTCAATTTTATCGGCATCATAAACATATAACGGATTTCCGAAAGTGGCTGCTAAGTCTAGTAATTCTTTGGGTTGCATGTTTTTTTGGCAAATATAGTTTAAGAGGTCATTTATGACAATATTTTTGTGATTTTATCTGGTTTTTACAAGATTACAAACCTGGTAAATCACCATTTCCTTTAGTTGGTAAATTGGTGTAACTCATCAAATAATTATCAACAACCCTAGCAGCTTCTCTTCCTTCAGATATGGCCCAAACAATTAAAGATTGTCCGCGACGCATATCACCAGCAGTAAAAATATTCGGAATATTGGTTTGATAGTTTTTGCTTTTGTAATTGTTTCTCACATCAATTTCAATTCCCAATTGATCGCTCAACGTTTTTTCCGGTCCAGTAAAACCAAGTGCTAGCAAGGCTAATTCGCAAGGCCATATTTTTTCGGAACCTTCTTTTTCAATTAATTCCGGACGTTGTCCTGGTGTCATTTTCCAGGCAACTTCAACTGTTTTTAAGCCGGTTAATTCACCCCTTTCGTTGGAAATAAATTCTTTAGTATTGATGAGCCAGTTTCTATTGCATCCTTCTTCGTGTGATGAAGATGTTTTTAATTGCAAAGGCCAAAACGGCCATGGTGTACTATCGCTTCTGGTTGCTGGTGGCTTTGGTAAGATTTCAAAATTGGTTACCGATTTTGCGCCTTGTCTGTTAGAAGTTCCAACGCAATCAGAACCGGTGTCGCCACCACCAATTACAATTACATTTTTGCCTTTGGCAGATATTTGATTTGGAATAGTTTCGCCATACAATACTTTAGTTTGTTGTGTCAAAAAAGTCATGGCTTGCACAACACCTTTGCTTTCAATACCTTTTGTGGGAATGCTTCTTCGTTCGGTTGCACCACCACATAAAACAACAGCATCAAAAGAATTGAGTTGTTTTATGCTATAGTTTACACCGACATTTACATTCGTTTTAAAAACAATTCCTTCCGCTTCTAGTATAGCAATGCGTCTGTCGATAATGGCTTTTTCTAATTTGAAATTAGGAATTCCATAACGAAGCAATCCACCAATGGCATTGTCTCTTTCAAATACGGTTACTGAGTGACCAGCGCGGTTTAATTGTTGCGCAGCTGCTAATCCGGCCGGACCGGAACCAATAACGGCAACGGTTTTTCCGGTTTTGATTTTTGGTGGTTGCGGTTTAATCCAACCTTCGGCAAAACCTCTTTCAACTATATTTTTTTCAATATTTTCGATAGCTACCGGTTCACTGATAATACCTAAGACACATGATTTCTCACAAGGCGCCGGACATAATCTACCGGTAAATTCAGGAAAATTATTTGTTGATTGTAAAATTTCCAGTGCACTTTGCCATTCTTCCTGGTGCACCATATCATTAAAATCCGGAATTAAATTCCCCAATGGACACGAGCTATGACAAAACGGAATCCCGCAATCCATGCATCTCGAACCTTGCTCTTTGATTTTTTCTTTCCCTAACGGAATTGTAAATTCATTATAATTTGTAACACGCTCTTGAACAGCTATATTGCTTTCGTCGGTTCTGTCGTATTCTTTAAATCCACCAATCTTTCCCATAATCACTTAAGCTATTAATGCTGCTATTTGTTTTTCTTCTGATAATCGTTGTAGTGCTTTTTTATAATCGGTTGGCATCACTTTTATGAAATGTTTCTTTTGATTTTCCCAATCATTTAACATCTGTATCGCCAATGGGCTATTGGTAAAAAGAGAATGTCTTTTTATCAATCGGCGAAGTTTAGTGAAATCTTCTTCCTCTAATTTTTCTAAGCCAACCATTTCCATATTGCACAATCCTTTTTCAAATTGTTTTTTGTCATCAAAAACATAGGCAACACCACCGCTCATTCCGGCAGCGAAATTCCTTCCTGTTTTTCCCAAAACTACTACAGTTCCACCAGTCATATATTCACAACCGTGATCTCCAACTCCTTCTACTACGGCTGTAGCTCCTGAATTTCGGACACAAAAACGTTCACCAGCCATTCCGTTAATATAAGCTTCACCAGTAATGGCTCCGTATAACGCAACGTTACCAATAATAATGTTTTCTTCAGGCTTGAAAGTTGCTGTTGGAGGAACTTTAATGATTAGTTTTCCGCCTGAAAGTCCTTTTCCTAAATAATCATTGCAGTTTCCGTGAATTTTAAATGACAATCCATTGGTTGCAAATGCACCAAAACTTTGACCAGCCGAACCTTCAAAATCTATTAGAATGGTATCTTCAGGTAAACCTTGTGCGCCATATATTTTTGAAATTTCATTGCTTAAAATAGCGCCAACAGAACGGTCCGTATTTTTAATTTGGAAATTAATTCTAGTTTTTTCTTTACGATATATCGAAGGAATGGCCGCTTTTATAATTTCAAAATCAAGTACATGTTCTAAATGATGGTCTTGTTTTGTAGTATTGTAATTCGGAACTTCTTTAGCTTTTTCTGGTTTGTAAAGTATAGTCGATAAATCTAATCCATTGGCTTTATAATGTTTGATGGCTTTATTTACATTCAATTTTTGAGATTGCCCTACCATTTCTTTTAATGTTCTAAAGCCAAGTTGCGCCATGATTTCGCGTAATTCTTCCGCAATGAAATACATAAAATTAATAATGTGTTCTGGTGTTCCTTTGAAGTTTTTTCGCAATTCAGGATCTTGTGTGGCGATACCAACGGGACAAGTATTTAAGTGACAAGCCCGCATCATAATACAGCCAGAAGCTACTAGTGGTGCTGTAGCAAAACCAAATTCTTCGGCACCAAGTAAAGCCGCAACGGCAACATCTCGTCCTGTTTTTAATTGTCCGTCACATTCAAGAACCACGCGACTTCTTAAATTATTTAGAATTAAAGTTTGTTGCGCTTCCGCTAATCCAAGTTCCCAAGGGATTCCTGTGTGTTGTAAAGATGTCAATGGTGCAGCTCCAGTTCCGCCATCATAACCTGAAATCAAAATTACATCGGCTTTGGCTTTAGCAACTCCGGCAGCAATGGTTCCAACCCCAACTTCCGAAACTAATTTTACATTTATTCGTGCTTCTCGATTGGCATTTTTTAAATCAAAAATCAATTGTGATAAATCTTCAATCGAATAAATATCATGATGTGGTGGCGGAGAAATTAGTCCAACATAAGGCGTTGAATTACGAGTTTCGGCAATCCAAGGCACTACTTTTTCGCCTGGTAATTGTCCACCTTCTCCGGGTTTAGCACCTTGTGCCATTTTGATTTGAATTTCTTTAGCGTTGGTCAAGTAATTAATAGATACACCAAATCTGCCTGATGCTACTTGTTTAATAGCACTATTTCGAGAATCACCGTTAAGGTCTTTTTGAAAACGTCTTGAATCTTCACCGCCTTCACCCGAATTGCTTTTTCCACCAATTCTATTCATCGCAATAGCTAAATTCTCATGGGCTTCCTGACTAATTGAACCATAAGACATGGCGCCGGTTTTGAATTTTTTTACAATTTCTGTCCAAGGTTCTACTTCATCAATTGGAATAGGATCGTAATTGTTGAACTCAAATAAACCTCTAATTGTCATTAGGTTTTCACTCTGTTCATTGACCATATTTGAATATTCCTTATAACTTGCAGGACTGTTTAGTCTCACAGCTTGTTGCAGTTTTGCGATTGTTGTTGGATTGAACATGTGCTTTTCACCTGTTCTTCTCCATCGGTAAATACCACCAATTTCTAGTGGTAATAAATTGGAAATCTCTGAATTTGGAAATGCTTTTTGGTATCTTTCTTTGACTTCTTTTTCCACTTCCATCAAACCTATTCCTTCAATTCTGGATGGTGTGAATGGGAAATATTTTGAAGTAAATTTTTTGTTTAAACCTAGTATTTCAAATATTTGAGCTGCTCTATAAGAATGCAGTGTAGAAATCCCAATTTTATTCATGATTTTAAGAATTCCTTTCGCGATGGCTTTGTTGTAATTTTTGATAGCATAATCTGCTTTTACATTGGTAATAAATCCTTGTTTTACTTGATCAAAAATTATTTCATTAACCATGTAAGGATTAATTGCACTAGCACCATAACCAAATAAAAGGGCAAAATGATGTGGCTCTCTTGGTTCAGCGGATTCAATTAAAATTCCAAATTTTGAGCGTACTTTCAAAATATTTAACGAATGATGAATATAGGAACACGCTAAAAGCATTGGTATCGGCGCCATTTTTTCGCTCACATTTCTATCGGAAAGAATGACAATATTGCAACCTTCTGAAACGGCTTTGAAAGTTGCTTGAACACATTTTTCTAAAGCACGTTCTAAACCATTAACTCCTTTTTCAATTTCGTACAAAGTGGAAATGGTTACGGATTTAAAATCTTTGTGATTGATGTTTCTGATTTTATCTAAATCTTCATTTGATATAACCGGATTTTGAATTTTTAACTTTTTGCAATGTTTAGGTTCAATATCAAAAATGTTGAAATCGCCTCCAATAGCTAAACTAATATCGGTTATAATTTCTTCCCGTATTCCGTCTAATGGTGGATTTGTAACTTGAGCAAAAAGTTGCTTAAAGTAGTTGTATAATAATTGCGGTTGGTCAGACAAAACGGCTAGTGGCGTATCATTTCCCATTGAACTGATAGCTTCTGCACCTTTTTCTCCCATTGGGTTTATGATTGTTTTTAAATCTTCGATGGTGTAGCCGAATAATCGCAGCCGTGTGTCAAAAGCAACCGTTTCAACCGGAATAGGATTATTGGTGTAAGGTATTTTTGCTAGTTGTAATAAATTATCATTTAACCATTTTTTATATGGACGTTTGGTCACTATGACTTTTTTTACTTCTTCATCTTCAATAATTCGTCCTTTATTCATGTCGACAAGGAACATTTTTCCAGGTTCTAATCTTCCATGTTGTACTACATCTTCGGGTTTAATATCGAGTACACCTATTTCTGATGACATGATGACAAAGCCACTTTTTGTTACTGTATATCGTGATGGGCGCAAACCGTTTCTGTCTAATAATGCACCAATAACATTTCCGTCTGTGAATGGAATTGAAGCTGGACCATCCCAAGGTTCCATGATACAGGAATTATATTCATAGAATGCTTTTTTGTCTTCGGACATGGTTTGGTGTTTCTCCCAAGCTTCAGGAACAACCATCATCATGGCTTCGGGTAAAGATCGACCGGTCATCAGCAATAATTCGATAACCATATCCATCGAAGCAGAATCTGATTTTCCTTCTAAAATAATTGGAAATAATTTCTTGATGTCTTCACCAAAAACATCGCTTTTCATTAATTCTTCGCGAGCACGCATTCGGCTAATGTTCCCACGAAGCGTATTGATTTCTCCGTTGTGACACATATAACGGAAAGGTTGCGCCAATTCCCATGAAGGGAACGTATTGGTTGAAAAGCGTTGATGTACCAATGCTAATCGTGTTACTAAATCATCATCAGTCAAATCAATATAATATCGACTAATATCTTCGGGCATTAAAAGCCCTTTGTATATTATGGTTGTAGTAGAGAAACTCGAAAAATAAAAACGATGGCTTTCTGAAATTTTGGAATTTATTACAGCATGTTCGGCAATTTTTCGGGCAGCAAATAGTTTGGCATTGAATTGCTGTTCGGTTAGTTCTAAACCATTTTTGCTTACAAATACTTGCATGATAGTTGGCTCTTTTTCGGCAGCAATTTGACCTAGATTGGAAACGTCGACAGGTACATCTCTCCAGCCAATAATTTTCAGGTTTTGTTCGTTAATAGCCGTTTCAAAAGTAGTCTTGCAGAATATAACTTGGTTAATACTTTTTGGCAAAAAAACCATTCCTACTGCATATTCTTTTGGCTCTGGAATTTCAAATTCGCAAACTTTTTTAAAGAAATCATGCGGAATATCAAACAAAATTCCTGCTCCATCACCCGTTCTTCCATCGGAACTTACAGCGCCACGATGTTCTAATTTTATTAAAATATCGAGTGCTTTGTGAATTATATCATTGGTTTTTATTCCGTTTAAATTGCAAATAAATCCGGCACCACAATTATCATGTTCAAACTCCGGTAAATAAAGTCCTTGTTCTTCAACTTTCATCATTCATAAATTTTTACTAATTTATTAAAATGATTAAGAATTAAATAGTAAAAATCAGTAAAGCGCTAATTTTTGTAGATATAATAATTAAATAGTTGTTAAATTATTAATTATCTAATTTTCGAATGCTTTTTTACCATTCACTCAAAAGAGTGTAAAAGAAATTACTTAATAAACTAAAGAAGTGTTGTTGGGTTTTTATCCCTGAAAGGTTTTAGAAATCTGTCAGGAATACTATTGCAAGTTCTAATACAAACTAGGGAATTTATCCGGTTTGGCCTCATGCATAATAGCGTATACTTTTTCGAATACATCTTCTGCTGACGGCTTCGAGAAATAATCACCATCTGTTCCGTAGGCTGGTCGATGTGCTTTTGAAGTTAAAGTTTGGGGTTGACTATCCAAGTATTGATAGCCGTTGTGTTCATCAATAATTTGTTGCAAAAGATAAGCAGAAGCCCCACCTGGAACGTCTTCATCAATTACTAATAAACGATTAGTTTTGATGATACTTTTTACGCAGTCGTGGTTAATATCGAAAGGCAATAAAGATTGTGCGTCAATAATTTCGACATCGATTCCAGCTTCAAGTAATTCTTTTGCCGCTTGTTCAATAATTCTGATAGTTGAACCATAGGAAACAATTGTGAGATCAGTTCCGATTTTGATAGTTTCAACAACACCAATTGGTGTTTTAAATTCGCCCAAGTTGGTTGGCATTTTTTCTTTTAAACGATATCCGTTAAGGCATTCAATTACCAAAGCTGGTTCGTCAGTTTCTAACAATGTGTTATAAAAACCTGCTGCTTTGGTCATATTTCTTGGAACCAAAACGTGAATACCACGGATTGCATTGATGATCATTCCCATAGGTGAACCCGAATGCCAAATTCCTTCCAAACGGTGACCTCGAGTTCTTATTATTAGAGGAGCTTTTTGAGTTCCGCGTGTTCTATATTGTAATGTAGCCAAATCATCGCTCATGATTTGAATGGCATATAAAAGATAATCCAGGTATTGAATTTCTGCAATTGGGCGCAAACCCCGCATTGCCATTCCTATGCCTTGTCCAAGAATTGTTGCTTCACGAATGCCTACATCGGACACACGAAGTTCTCCATATTTTTCTTGCATACCTTCAAGTCCTTGGTTGACATCTCCAATTGCACCTGCATCTTCACCAAAAATTAATACTTCAGGATATTTTGAAAATAATGCATCAAAGTTATCTCTGAGTAACATTCGGGCATCAACAACTTCATCATTGTCGGCATAAATTGGTGCTATTTCAGTAGTATGAATAACACTTTTTTCTGATTGTGAAAATAAGTGAGAACTAAATCTTGGTTGCGTTTTATTGGAATAATTAGTAATCCAAGTTGCTAATTGATGCTTGCCATTTTCATTTGATAACAATCGTAGTGCTTTGCGTGCCGTTATCATGATTTCTTTCCGTAGCGGTTCTTTTAAAGAAATTAAATCATTCGCTTGTTTTTCTAAAAACACTTTGTTAGCACTTGAAACAGCAATTACGTTTAGTAATGATGCCAATTCTTTTTGCTCTTCTTTCATGGGTAAAACAAATGCAGTCCAAGCTGCTTTTTTTCCTTCCATTACTTCTTTTTTAGAGCTGTTTTCTAGTGCTTCTAATTCTTCGGTCGTAGCCAAATCATTTTCAAGTAACCAAATTCGCATTTGTGCTATGCAATCAATTTTTGTTTCCCATGCTAAACGATCGCTATTTTTATAGCGTTCATGTGAACCCGAAGTAGAATGTCCCTGTGGTTGTGTTAATTCGGTTACGTGGATTAAGACGGGTACGTGTTCTTCCCGAGCAATTTCAGCAGCCTTTTCATAAGTAGCAACTAATGATGTGTAATCCCAACCCTTTACAGTTAGTATTTCGTAGCCTTTATTATCTTCATCACGTTGAAAACCTTTTAAGATTTCAGAGATATTTTCTTTAGTAGTTTGATATTTAGCATGTACAGAAATTCCATACGCGTCATCCCAAACACTTATTATCATAGGCACTTGTAAAACTCCAGCTGCATTTATGGTTTCGAAGAACAATCCTTCAGATGTAGAGGCATTTCCAATTGTTCCCCAAGCTACTTCGTTTCCTTGATTTGAAAAATTTGAAAAATCTTCCAAGCCACGTACATTTCTATAAATTTTTGATGCTAGTGCTAATCCCAATAATCTTGGCATTTGTCCTGCTGTTGGAGAAATATCGGCACTTGAATTTTTTTGTTGTGTTAAGTTTTTCCAGTTACCATTTTCATCAATAGAATGAGTAGTAAAATGTCCGCCCATTTGTCTTCCTGCGCTCATCGGGTCATGAGCTAAATCAGCGTGACCATACAAACCCGCAAAAAACTGTTGAATTGATAATTCGCCAATCGCCATCATAAACGTTTGATCACGATAATATCCAGAACGGAAATCACCATTTTGAAATGCTTTAGCCATAGCTAATTGTGGCACTTCTTTTCCGTCTCCAAAAATTCCGAATTTTGCTTTTCCTGTTAATACTTCCTTTCGCCCTAAAAGACTACATTCTCTACTTATTAATGCAATTTTATAATCATTTAAAACTTCTTGTTTGAAGTCTTCAAATGTAATTTCAGTTTTGGATGTAGTTTCAGACATAGAAGGAAATTATTTCTTGAAGTAACAAATTTAAATAAAAAGTAGTAACAAATTATATTCTGCACCGAAAAATATAATTTAATTATCTGTAATTTATTTGTTATAAAACGAAGTGGTGCTGAAAAATATTCAATGAAAATTAGAGTATTCAGGAAAATGTTTAAAAAAAAATGATTTTAACCTCGACTTAAAACCATTTTCTGGTAAAAAGATTGATTAAAGTTTCTGGTCGGAACGTGATAATAAATCGAATTTTTTCGCCATAATTTTTATCTCCAATTTCCCAGCCATTATTAGAATATACAGGAAAGAATAACTCGAAATAATCAGTAACCATATTCAATCGAATGCCGCTATCATAAACAAACTTTGGTGTAACATTTTTGTTTTTTATAAAGCCAATATCGCCATAACCTTCAATCCAACTCCATATTGTGTAATTGGCATTGACAGTTGTCATCCAACGATTAGCTGTTCGAGTTTCGAGTTTTGACTTAAAAAAACCATCGGCAATAATAGATTGTTGGCTAAACAAACCTGTAGTTTCGGAACGACCTAAATAGTCGCTTTCAAAAAGATAATCCGATGGTCTGTCAAGCCCAAAATCAAAATAGGTTGAGGTAGTTTTGTTGTGTAAAAAGGTTCCGGCAAACAAACGAAGGTTTAGTGAACGGTTGTTGTCAAAAAGCTTTCTGTATTGTATTTCAGTAGCTAGTTTTCCAAAATTATTTGAATATTGAAAATCGCCTAGAAATGAAAAATGATGAGTTACTTCGGTTTTGGTATCTATGTATTTAGCATTAAAAATCTGGTAGTTTTCACTGTTTTCGCTAACAGTAAATGCTGTTTTTTGTTTGTCAACTATGATTTCTTTTATAACAATTGTTTGTTTTCGATTGTTTCTAAAATCATCGGGTCTGAAAAATAGAAAGACAGTTGGTGCTAATTTGGTATAATAAGCATCTGGCGCATAATGCAAATAATGGCCACTCATCATATACCGAATACTATACAAATTACTATCTCTATTGTATTGGTTTAAATAGACAAATCCTTTTCCTGAAAAATTCTTTGTTTTGGTAGAAATTGTTGGATTTACATCAAAAATGAAAGGCTTGTCTAAAATGGTTTTGTTGTGAAAGCGAAAGCCAGGCAGTAAACCATCGTATAAATTATATTCCAAAGTAGGCACATATAGAATTTGGTTATAATAGGGATCTTCCAAGTCCTTCATAAAATTGAATTTTATCGGACGATTGTTAAGTCGAAAACCACGTAAGGAACGCCAATTATTTCTCAGATTAAATTCCGGAATTTCATTTTTGTAATTGATAACAATTTTGTCGGCATCGTTTCTTGGAATAGTATAAACACTATCAGAAGCAATAGTATCGAACCATTTCTTATAGACAATGTTTTTATCTTTTATACCATAAACCGAGATAGGAACGTTGGTTTCGGTTTTATTTTTTAACGAAAAACTAATGCTGTCTTTGGTTCGGGTAACTTTGTCAAATTTGAAATCGATGATGTCCCTGGATTCAATTAATTTATCAAAAAACCATTCAATTTTTTTAGGTGAATTGGTTATTAAAATGTTTTCAAAATCCTTACGGTCTGTTTGCTGCTTGGTGTTTAAAAAAAGAAACTCTTTGATACTTTTTGGAACAACATCCTTTTCCAGGTAACTGTCTAAATACCTAAAGCTTAGTCCGGCTCTGTATTTTGAGGCAATTTTTTCGTTGAATTTTATTAGTGTATTTTTTGGATTTCCCAAAGGTTGGTCTAAGTTTTTACGTGCCATCAGCATATACAAATAGCTGTATTGACCATTAAAATCTAATGAAACTAAGTTGTAGCCTTTTAGCAGTTTTAATTTAGCAACACTTCCCATCATCTTGCTGTCGGGATGATATTCGTCAATATATTTCATCATGACATAGACCTGAATTCCGTCATAAATCCAGTTGTCTTTTCTCGGATCTAATTGTAAAGTGTTGTGCAGGTAATTATTCAGATAGGTTTTTAAAAATTTAATTTCATATAAAAATTCATCCGGAAACGGACTTATAAAAAGGGGTAATTGGTTTAAACCATAAAATGGATTTTTGTCATAATCAGCCTGAGAAACAGTTATTTTTGACTGTGGATATTTGCCCAGATTTTCAGATACATAATTCACAATTCTGTCAATAACTATAGCTCTTTGAATATCATTTAACCGATTGTCTTTTAAATTAGAAACTACTTCGATATCACTGTTTTTATAAATTTCAAAATCCTTTTTTCCATCGACAAACAAATTGAAATCAAGACGATTTACACCTGTCAAATGGTAGTTATTTAAACCATTTGCAGTTTCCTTTTGTACTTCATTCAAATCAGAAAGTAATTCTAAATTTTGAGCAATTTTGATTTCAATATCATAGTCAGAAAGCGCGTTGGCACAATCGTCTAAATTTAAATTATCGTATTTAACAAAGGTTTTATTTTCGTAACGTGCAGGAATGAGAAAGCAGTTTTTGAGGTACATTTTTCCGTTTGGACCATAACCGTATTTTGTGAAGACATCACTCGGAATTTTCACAGTATAATTAAGTGTAAAAGAAGCTTTTTGATTGGGCAAGAGCCTTTCCTTGAGCCTTATTTGAATAACGTCTGGATAGTTTTTATCTCTTTCCCATGTTAGCAGTGTTTTAGTTTCATCAGTAACGTTGATATCACTTGTTCTGCCTCTTTCTTTTTCTTTTGCCAAATGAAAACCTCTTTCAAATTCATCGGAAAACCTTGCTGCCATTGGTGTATACTTTGAAGTGTATCCATTCATCCAATCGTTCAGAACGATATTGGTCAAAGTATCATTCGTTTGGTTAAAAAATGTCAATTCCTGAGTAACGGTCAATTCTTTTTTTTCATTGTCGACGCTCACAATCATTTTGGAATGATGCTGTGCCATTAATTTTATCGGATAGGATAAAAGTATAAAGAGAGAAAATATTTTAAAAATTGATTTCAAAAAAAAACGAATTACAAGACTTAAGAAAAAAATGTTAGAAGTTTGGACTCAGATTGTATTTTTTGTAGAAATTATCCAAGGCTTCAACCACTTCATCTTCAGTATCTACAATTTTAATCAAGCTCATGTCGTCAGGATTAGCATTGTTTTCTTTTTCAATCATCACCGTTTTTATCCACTCAAATAATCCTGCCCAATATTCTGATCCAACCAATATGATTGGGAATTTTCCAATTTTTTTAGTCTGAATAAGCGTTACGGCTTCAAACAATTCGTCCAAAGTTCCGAAACCGCCAGGCATAACAACAAAACCTTGCGAATATTTTACAAACATCACTTTACGAACAAAGAAATAGTCAAAATTTAGATTTTTATCTTTATCAATATACGGATTGTAATGTTGCTCAAAAGGCAGTTCAATATTAAGCCCAACTGATGTTCCTTCGCCATTATGAGCACCTTTATTTCCGGCTTCCATTATTCCGGGACCGCCACCAGTGATAACACCATAACCGGCTTTACTTATTTTATAAGCAATTTTTTCGGCTAACAAATAGTATTTGGTATCGGGTTTTGTTCGTGCTGAACCAAAAATAGAGACACAAGGTCCAATTCGCGCCATGCTTTCATAACCATTTACAAACTCGGACATGATTTTAAAAATCGCCCAGGAATCGTTGGTTCTTATTTCGTTCCAGGTTTTTTGTTTTAATTTTTCCTGAATTTTATCATCTTCATTTAGAAAATCTTGTTTCTTCATTTTATACTAATTTTTTATTAGGAGCTATTTCCGGCTTTCCATTACAATCTTTTTAAAATTGCAAGGGTCTAATCCTTGCAATTTAAAAAAGGATTTTCATTACAATCCGGGCTAAAAACAGCCTGCTAAAGTAATTCTTTTTTCAAAAACTCTGCAGTGAAGCTTTTCTTATTCTTTATAATTTCTTCTGGTGTTCCTTTGGCAACAATTTCGCCGCCGGCTTTTCCGCCTTCCGGACCAATATCAATAATATAATCTGCTAATTTAATTACATCCATATTGTGTTCGATAATCAAAACAGAATTGCCTTTCTCTACTAGTTTGTTAATCACATCCATCAGTACCCGAATGTCTTCAAAATGCAAACCAGTCGTAGGTTCATCCATAATGTAAAAGGTGTTTCCGGTATCTTTTTTAGATAATTCTGTTGCCAATTTGATACGTTGCGCTTCACCGCCCGAAAGTGTTGTGCTTTGTTGTCCCAAAGTTATATAACCCAAACCAACATCCTGAATCGTTTTTACTTTTCGATATATTTTCGGTATGTTTTCAAAAAATGGTACCGCTTCATCCACAGTCATATTCAACACATCCGAAATGGATTTTCCTTTGTATCGAATTTCCAAAGTTTCTCTGTTGAAACGCTTTCCCTGACAGGTTTCACATTCAACATAAACATCTGGCAAGAAACTCATTTCAATTGTTCGAACGCCCGAACCTTCGCAGGTTTCACATCTTCCGCCGGAAACGTTGAAACTAAATCTTCCGGCTTTATAACCACGAATCATGGCTTCAGGTGTCATCGTGTACAAACTTCTGATTTCCGAAAAAACATCGGTATATGTCGCCGGATTGGAACGTGGAGTTCTGCCAATCGGACTTTGGTCGATGTCAATTACTTTATCAATATGTTCTAAACCTTCAATTTTTTTATACGGTTGTGGTTTTTTGACGCCATTAAAATAATAAGCATTCAGAATAGGATATAGCGTTTCATTAATCAAAGTTGATTTTCCGCTTCCCGAAACTCCGGTCACGCAAATCAGTTTTCCCAAAGGCAATTCGATGGAAACATTTTTTAGATTATTTCCTGTTGCTCCGGTTAATTTTAGAAACTTTCCGTTTCCCTCACGACGCTTTTTCGGAACCTCAATTTTCATTTCACCGTTCAGATACATGGCCGTCATCGTGTGTTCTTTCAGCAATTCTTTTGGAGTTCCTTTGCTGATGATTTCGCCACCAAATTTTCCGGCTTTTGGTCCGATGTCAATCACATAATCAGCGCGTTCTATCATGTCTTTGTCGTGCTCAACAACCAGAACTGAATTGCCAATATCGCGTAATTGTTCTAACGAATGAATTAGTTTTTCATTGTCTCTTTGATGTAAACCAATACTTGGTTCGTCCAAAATATAAAGTACACCAACCAACTGTGAACCAATTTGTGTTGCCAAACGAATACGCTGTGCTTCACCGCCGGAAAGCGATTTTGAACTCCGATTTATCGATAAATAATTCAGACCAACATTCACTAAAAAGCGTAAACGATCTTTAATTTCTTTGACGATTTCGGTTGCGATGATTTTTTGCTTATCATTCAAATGATTGTCTAAATCCTCAAACCAAGCCGATAATTCTGAGATATCCATAGTCGATAAATCGAAAATGTTTTTCTTGTAAATTCGGAAATACATGGCTTCTTTTTTCAAACGCGAACCATGACATTCTGGACAACTTACTTCGTCCATGAATTCTTTTGCCCAACGTTTTATAGATGTTGACGGACTTTCGTCGTATTGATTTTTGATGAAATGCGAAATTCCTTCAAATTCAATTTTATATTCTTTAGTAATGCCTAATGTTTTCGATTCGACTGAGAATTTTTCCTTTCCACCGTGCAAAATAACTTCCATAGCTTCTTCCGAAATTTTCTCTATGGCGTCAGTTAAAGTGAATTCGAATTTTTCGCCAATGATTTCCATTTGCTTGAACATCCATGAGCTTTTATATTCGCCAAGCGGAGCAAAGCCGCCATTTTTGATAGACAATTTTGGATTTGGAATAATCTTTTTCAGATTGATTTCGTGCACAGTTCCTAATCCTTTACAGACTTCGCAGGCACCTTTCGGTGAATTGAAGGAAAACAAATTCGGTTCCGGATTTTGGTATGAAATTCCAGACGTCGGACACATTAAATTCCGACTGAAATAACGAACTTCATTCGTGTCCTGATCCAAAATCATCAATACATTTTCGCCATGGTACATCGCGGTTTTGATGCTTTCAGTTAAGCGCTTTTCATTATCTTCAGTATTCTCAATTACCATTCTGTCGATGACAATTTCGATATCATGTGTTTTGTAACGATCGAGTTTCATGCCAGGAAGCAAATCCTGAACTTCACCATTGACGCGAACTTTTACAAAACCTTGTTTGGTAATCTGCTGGAACAATTCGGCGTAATGACCTTTTCGGGCACGGATAATTGGAGCTAAAATGTTGATACGTTTCCCAGTGAAATTTTTGATTATCAATTCTTTGATTTGTTCATCCGAATAGGAAACCATTTTCTCGCCAGTTACATAACTGAAAGCTTCTCCAGCACGTGCATATAACAGTCGCAGGAAATCATAAATTTCAGTAATAGTTCCAACAGTAGAACGCGGACTTTTACTCGTAGTTTTTTGTTCGATGGCAATTACAGGAGAAAGTCCATCTATTTTATCAACATCAGGACGTTCTAATCCACCAAGAAATTGACGTGCATAAGCCGAAAACGTTTCGATGTAACGACGTTGCCCTTCGGCGTAAATGGTGTCAAATGCTAAAGACGATTTTCCCGAACCCGAAAGTCCGGTTATAACGACCAATTTTTCTCTGGGAATCGAGATGTCTATATTCTTCAGATTGTGCACTCGGGCACCAAGAACTTCAATCGTATTTTCAGTATCTAGCATAGCATTTTTTGCAAAGCGCAAAGATACTATTTTGGCTTGGAATTTATAGTAATGAGTTAAGAAGTTATTTTTAAAAAAGGTTAATCTATTATCATCTCTTTTAAACGCTGGCGGTAGTTTTCGAGTAGGTCAATTTTAGAAAGGAAACCAAAGTATTTTCCTTTTTGAATTACAGGTAAAATAATAGCATTAGATGCTTCAAATTGCCTCATCACTTTTTCAGGTTTGTCTTCCAGTAGAATAATAGTTTCCGGCTGACTTATAACTTCATTAATAGACATAAATTTCACAGTGTATGGATTGAAAATAACTGCTTTTACAGCTTCAAAATCTATTATACCAATCAGGTTTTTATCTTCATCAACTATGGGAATTATTTTTTGTTCGGTGGTGGAGAAAATCTTTATGGCACTTTCTACTGTGTTATCAAGCGTTAATGTTTTGTATTTTTTTTGAACAAGCTTATAAATATCAATACTTTGCAAAATGTTTTTGTCTTTATCACTTGTGAAAACATCGCCTTTATCGGCCAATGCTTTTACATCCATCGAATGTTTTTCGAATTGTTTGGAAACCGCATAACTCACAGAAGAAACTATCATCAGCGGCACCATCAAATCATAACCACCGGTAATTTCACCGATAAGGAAAATAGCAGTTAAAGGCGCATGAAACAAGCCACTCAGGATTCCGGCCATACCAACGATAGTAAAATTCGCAATTGGTAAATGATGTGTGAAGTTTAGAAGATTAACCGTTTTGGCAACAAAAAAACCAAGGTAGGAACCTACAAAAAGCGAAGGCGCAAAGTTTCCACCATTTCCACCGCTTCCCAATGTTAGTCCAGTAGCAAACGCTTTTAGCAACATCGTAACGCCAACAAACGCCAGTAAAACCCACTCGCTGCTTTTGAATGGTTCGAGCATCGTATTATCCAATAAAATGTTTGGGTTTTTGGACGCCAATGTTTTGATGCTTTCGTAACCTTCCCCAAACAAGGTTGGAAAAAAGAAAATTAAAATTGCCAAGATAGAAGCACCAAACAAGGCTCTTCTATAGCCTTTGTTTCTAAAGGTACCGAAGAATTTTTCAATACGTTGAAAGTTTCGGGCGTGATAAATAGAAGCAAATCCAGCTAAAACTCCGAGTAAAATATAAAAAGGTGTGTTGTGATAATCAAATTTCAAGCTTTGTTCAAAATTTAGTATTGTGTCTGAGCTCAAGGCTACTTTAGAAATCAGGGCACCTGTAGCCGCTGAAATAATAATTGGAATAAAAGCTGAAATCGAAACATCGGTCAAAACAACTTCAATAGCGAATAAAACACCAGCAATGGGCGCATTAAAAGCAGCTCCAATTCCGGCTGCGACACCACAAGCTAATAGTAAAATTCTATCTTTTTGCGATAAATGATATTTCTGTGCGAAGTTGGAACCAAAAGCGGCACCTGTAATTACAATTGGGCTTTCCAATCCGGCAGAACCACCGAGACCAACAGTTAGAGAGCTAGTTACGATTTGAGCGTACATTTGTTTTTTGGGAACGATACCTCCTTTTCGGGCGACAGCGTAAAGTATTTTGGAACTTCCTTTTTCTATGTGATTGTTTAAAAAATTCCGAACAACAAAAACGGTTAATAAAATACCGGCAATCGGCAGTAAACTGTTTATATACGGAAGTTTTAAATAACCATTTATGTCATTAGCCCAAAGGAAAATATTATGGGCAAAACTTTTTAGAATAATTACGGCAAAAGAACATGTGATTGCTACAAGAACACTTGCAAAGTAAATAAAATTACGTTCGCTTAGTTTATCTTTCAAAAGGAAAATTAGATTTTCTGCTCTTCTGAAAATACTTCTGAAAACAATCTTAAAATTGGAAGCTTTAGTCTTCGACATTTGTTCAAATCTTTGAATCTGCTAAAATACTATTTTAAATTATCAATTCTAAAATCAAAATTCAGCAATCTAAAATCCCGCCGCTTTATCATCGCCACGAAAATCAGCTCCGCCTTCAAGTTTTCCGTCAGGTTGTACTAAGATGGCATCTACTTTTCCTAAAACAGGAGCAAATTTTTCATTGATATTATATCCTTTGGATATCAAGTGTTGTAAAGTAGTTTTATCAAATTTATTGGGTTCTACCATGATATCATCCGGCAGCCATTGGTTGTGAAATCTGGGAGAGGCAACAGCTTCTTGCATGGTCATTTTAAATTCATATACATTCAAAATCGTTTGCAATACCGAAGTTATAATTGTGGAACCACCGGGCGAACCTAACAGCATTAATAGTTTTCCGTTTTTCTCAACAATGGTTGGTGTCATCGAACTCAGCATTCTCTTTCTTGGTGCTATGCTATTGGCTTCAGCTCCAACTAAACCGTAAAGATTTGGAACGCCTGGTTTTGCTGAAAAATCATCCATCTGGTCGTTTAAAAAGAAACCTAATTCGTCGCAATACAATTTGGAACCATAAGCATCGTTTAGAGTAGTTGTAACAGCAACGGCATTGCCTTCGGTATCAACAATAGAATAATGTGTGGTTTCCATACTTTCATAAACGGAAACATCTCCGTGGCTTACATCAGCAGAAGTAGTAGCTTTGTCAAAAGAAAAATTTTGCATTCGGTCTTTCAGATAGGTTTCATTCAGTAATTGTTTTTGCGGAATTTTCACGAAATCGGGATCACCGAGAAAATAGTTTCTGTCGGCATAAGCTCTTCGTTCAGCTTCTGCTAAAAGCTGGATGTATTGTGTTGAATTGTGTTTGAAGGTAGAAACATCATAAGGTTCAATCATCTTCATGATTTGCGCCAAAGTAATTCCACCACTTGATGGTGGCGCCATCGAAATAATATTCAATTGTTTGTATCTAAAAGTTATCGGTTTGCGCCAAACGACTTTGTAATCGGCTAAATCTTTCATGGAAATGATGCCTCCTTTTTGTTTCAAAAAAGCGACTAATTTTTTGGCTGTTTTTCCTTTGTAGAACTCGTCTTTTCCGTTTTTCAGAATTTGTTTCAGCGTATTGGCTAAAGCTTGATATTTGATAGTATCACCAACTTTAAATGTTTTATTGTATAAGGTTTTGTTGCCGCTGATTTTAACTATAATGTCACGATATTGATCTAGTTTGACTTTTTCTTTTTCGGTAACAATTATTCCTTTTAAGGCTAAATCAATTGCTGGTTGAAACAAAGTTGCTAAAGGAAGTTTACCAAATTTTTTATGCACTTCAAAAATAGCGGCAACACTTCCTGGAATTCCTACAGATAAAGCGCCATCGGTACTCAACTTTGGAATCAAATTTCCAGATTTATCGAGATACATATTTTCGGAAGCTTTCTGTGGAGCTTTTTCGCGAAAATCTAATGAACCAACATCGCCATTTGCTTTTCGATATACCATAAAACCGCCACCGGAAATGTTTCCGGCATAAGGATAAGCTACGGCTAAAGCCAATTGAGAAGCAATCATAGCATCGAATGCATTACCACCTTTTTTTATAATAGCAACGCCAATTTTGGAAGCTTCTTCTCGTGCCGAAACGACCATCGCTTTATCGGCAATCAATCCATTTTGTTGGGAGAAAATAGAGGAAGGAATAAATAGAAATAATAGGAAAATCTTTTTCATAAATTAACCATTCAATTCTTTTAATTTATCAGCACAATGCTGACGTAATTCTTCAAAAAACAAAGTAAACTCTTGTTCAAATTCGGAGTAAAATTGCTGAAGTTCCACCATGGATTCGTGCATGTCGACACGGTTTTTAGTGCGATGATCCATATGAAACATTATCATTTGCAGACCATCAATTGTGGCATAACTTACCAACCAATTTCTGGCAAACATATAAGGAATCATACTTTTGACTTTGTCTGTCAGGATTTCGTAATGTTCTTTGAGAAGATGGTAAAAGGTGTCTGCATAGACTTCCAGTTTTACATCGGAATAAGTGCTCCAGTTTTTAGCTAGAAAATGGTCATAAAAAATATCCATAATCACACCTGAATAATGGCCGTATTTTTTGTGTAAACGGTGTTTGCTTTGCCTATAAATGGGATGCATATCGGTAAAACTATCTATAGAACGGTGCAGTAGAATTCCTTTTTGAATTTCCATTGGATAAATATCATAGCTATGCCCACGAATGCTGTCCGCCATAAAGTTCCCGATTTTCACCAAATCGTTGTCACCAGAAAGATAAATGTGTGCTAGGAAGTTCATGTGCCTAATTTAGGAATTTTAAATTAGAAATTTTGAATTTTAAATTAGAATTGAAAATTACCATTCTTTATATTTGTAAATATTTAAAATTTCTAATTCAAAATTCATAATAATAAAAAATGACTTTAATAAAATCTATATCAGGAATTCGTGGAACTATTGGCGGAAAAGTTGGAGATAATTTAACGCCTGTTGATGCAGTGAAATTCGCTTCGGCCTATGGGACTTTTTTGAAAAATGGAAGTGGAAAGTTGGAAGATGGAAAAAAATTAAAAGTGGTTATTGGACGTGACGCCAGAATTTCTGGACCAATGATTCACAATTTGGTGATGAATACCTTACTTGGATTAGGCATTGATGTTATCGATTTGGGATTGTCAACAACACCAACCGTTGAAATTGCTGTGCCAATGGAAGCAGCTGATGGTGGAATTATTCTAACGGCATCACACAATCCAAAACAATGGAACGCTTTAAAATTGTTGAATGCCAAAGGTGAATTTTTAAGCGGAAAAGAAGGCGAATTGATATTAGAAATTGCCGAATCCGAAGCTTTTGATTTTTCGGATGTGGATTCTTTGGGAGAAATTACAGTGAATGACGCTTATATGGATATTCATATTGATGAGGTTTTAGATTTGCCTTTAGTGGATGCGGAAGCGGTTGCCAAAAGAAAATTCAAGGTGGTTGTTGATGGCGTAAATTCTTCGGGAGGTATTATTATCCCGAAATTATTGGAGCAAATGGGAGTAAAGTGCGTGAAATTATATTGTGAACCCAACGGACATTTTCCGCATAATCCGGAACCTTTGAAAGAGCATTTAGGCGATATCTGTAAATTGGTTATAGAAGAAAAAGCCGATTTTGGAATTGTAGTTGATCCGGATGTTGACCGTCTGGCTTTCATTTCTAACGATGGTGAAATGTTTGGTGAAGAATATACTTTGGTGACTTGTGCCGATTATGTATTGAGTAAAACTCCAGGAAATACGGTTTCTAACATGTCATCTTCTCGTGCTTTACGCGATATCACAGACAAACATAATGGAAGCTATCAGGCGAGTGCCGTTGGAGAAGTAAATGTTGTTGAGTTGATGAAGAAAACCAATGCAATTATTGGTGGCGAAGGCAACGGTGGAATCATTTATCCGGAATCACATTATGGAAGAGATAGTTTGGTTGGAGTAGCTTTGTTCTTAACGCATTTGGCAAATCTTGATATGACGGTTGCTGAATTGAGAGCATCGTACCCGCAATATTATATGAGCAAAAACAAAATTGAACTGACTCCACAAATTGATGTAGATGCCATTTTGGTTGCCATGACTGAGAAATACAAAAACGAAGACATCACTACTATTGATGGTGTGAAAATCGACTTTGCTGAAAACTGGGTTCATTTAAGAAAATCGAATACAGAGCCAATTATCAGGATTTATACTGAAGCGCAAACGCAACAATTAGCAGACGATTTGGCTATTAGGATTATTGACGAAATAAAAGCTGTCGCTGGATTATAAAAAGAAACCCTTTCTAATCGGAAAGGGTTTTTTATTTAAAGACTTTAAATTTGAGTAAAAATTTCTTTTTCTGAATTAACGTACGCCAATCAATAAATATAAGCGCAAATAGAAGCAATAAAGAAGCAAGAAACCCACTAATAGATTGCCATGAAATAATATGATTCTCTATGGTTTCGATATTTTCTGAGGCAAATTTCCCAAATGAAAGCGCTATTGTATCACTGATAAATTTACCCACAAAGAAAGCCGGAATAATATACAATGGACTAATTTTCGACATTCCGCCTGCCACAAAAAGAGGCGTTGTTGGAAGCGGTAAGAGTGAATAAGCAATAATTACTAACTGGCTTTTCCATCCTTTTTCTTTTAATTTTTTACCAAGGAACATAATATCCTCATTTTTTGCCGGTTTAAAATATTTGTCTGAAATGAATGGTATATATAAGGTGAGAATATAGCGCCCCAATATAGAACCAGCCACTCCAATACAAATAGATGCCCATAGATTTAAATGGAAAAAAATTTGCAAAAAAAGCATAATAGTAAATGCCGGAAGAAATGGGAACGGAACAATGTCAAACAACAAAGCACCCAAGAAAACTAAACAATATTGCCACCACATTATCTTTATGATTTGATATGGCTAATTTACGATATATAATTATGAGATTTGTTATAGCAATACTATTTCCGGTCGAAAAGATTTATTTATTTCTTATTCATTTCCATATAATCCAACACCAAATTGGATAATGCTTTTAGTCCGGTTTTGAATGCACTATCATCGATTATAAATGTTGGAGTGTGATGTGGTCCTGAGGTTTTAGCATCGGCGCCTTTTGGTAAACCACCAATAAAAAAGTAGATACCTGGCACTTTTTGTTGGAAGAAAGAGAAATCTTCAGCACCAGTAATTGCAGGTACTAATCGGACATTTTCTATACCAGCTGATTTTTGTAGTGTAGGCAACATTGCTGCTGTTAGTTTTTCGTTATTGAAAGTAACTGGATAATAGTGTTCATAAGGCAATATTACATCTGCAGTTGCTCCGGCAGCTTCAGCCGTTTTTTCGGCAATTTGTCTTATTCGACTGTAGATGAATTTTTCATCATCATCTGTAAACGTTCTTACCGTTCCTAGCATTTCTACATTTTCTGAAATAATATTGTCACGGTTGCCCCCATGAATAGAGGCGATTGTGACCACCGCAGGATTTTGTGTTATGTTAACATTACGGCTAACAATAGTTTGTAAGTTATTAATTATTTGAGCAGCGACTACAATAGGGTCAACCGCCAGCCAAGGTTGTGCCCCATGAGATGGTTTTCCGTTTACTGTTATTTTTACAGTTCCAACGGCTGCCATGAAACCACCAGGACGATAATTAATTTTACCTACTTCAGTCTGGGCGGCCATGTGCAGCCCAAAGATCACATCTACTTTTGGGTTTTCCATTACTCCTTCTTTTATCATTAATGCTGCTCCACCTTCTTCTCCGGCAGGAACACCTTCTTCGGCTGGCTGAAAGATAAATTTCACACTTCCTTTTAATTCTTTTTTCATACCGGAAAGTATTTCTGCAACTCCCATTAAAATAGCTACATGCGCGTCGTGACCGCAAGCGTGCATCACCGAAGTTTCTTTTCCGTTGTACATGGTTTTTACTTTGGAACAATAAGGCAAATTGTTTTTTTCTTCTACTGGTAATGCATCCATATCGGCGCGAAGTGCTACTACCGGTCCGGGTTTGTCTCCTTTTAAAATACCGACTACGCCTGTGATTCCGACTCCGGTTTTTACTTCAATACCTAACGATTGCAATTGTTTCGCAATTATAGCTCCAGTTCTGACTTCATGATTTCCAAGTTCCGGATGTTCGTGAAAATCGTGTCGCCAGGCGATTACTTTGGATTCTATTTTGTCGGCAGCAGCACTTACAGCGGTTTCGTGATTCGTTTTTTGAGCATTTCCATTAGAAACACACAAAAGGGTAATAATAAAAAACTGGATTGAAAATAGTTTGTTGGTTTTCATAATGTAATGTTTTGTAGGCTAATATAATAAAAAAAAAGCACTCCATTAGGAATGCCTTTAGTGTGATTTGCTAAAAATTAGTCTAACATTCGCTCTCGAATATATTTCACAGGCGAACTACCAAAGCTTAAGAATTTCTCGTGGAAATCTTTCAAACTATACTTGTTACCCATTTTCTTTTTATAGTCATCTCTCAATTGTTGGATGGCTGTTGAACCGCTGAAATAGGAACAAAGCTGTACTTGCGAAACAGTAGCTCTGTGGTATTTCTCTTCAACTTGTTGATCGGTTTGAAAACATTCTTTCGATAATAATTTTACAATGTCTTCTTTAGGTTTGTTTAAGCATTGAATATCGTAATCAATAATCACATTGGCTAACTCACGAAGTTTCCAAACGCCCAATGCCAACTCGATTTCAGGCTCGTGATTTCCCCAACCATTTTCTACCATCATACCTTCAGTATATACAGCCCAGCCTTCGATCATAGCGCCATTTTGGAATACAGAACGCAATACATCTGGTGATTTTTTGTTGTTGTAAATTCCTTGTAAGCAATGCCCGGGAACGGCTTCGTGGATGGATAATATCTGAGAAGAATAAGTATTGGTTTCGCGCAAAGCACTTTCCGCTTTAGCTGGCGAATATTGGGTTACGTCATCAATATTGTAATAGGTTGTTCCCTTTTTTTGATAGGGTGGAATAAATTCAGCGCTTGCCAATGCAAAACCTCGGGCGTATTCCGGCATGTAGCGAACTACAATTGGAGTAGAGGCAGTATCAAAATCGAATAGGTTTTTCTCGATAATGAATTTTTTCAAATCAGTTACTTGTTTTTTTAGCGTTGGATAAAAATTAGCCGGTGTAGCGTGATTGTCCTGCATTTTGCTTAATACCATTCGGATTACGTCTAAACTGTCTTTTGGTTTAACTTGTGTTGGATAGTATTTTGTCCACACTTTATCGGCTGTAACATACATTTTATTGTGCCACATTTTCTTATCGGCTACAGCCTTGTCATAAATCTGTTCCGGGGTAAAATCGGTGGCTAAGTCGTATTTGAATTTTTCGGCAAACAGTTTTTTACCAATTCTGTAATCTTTGAATTTGAAGTTTTTGTCTTCATCGATTTTTTGCAAACCTTTTACATAATCAACCATTGCAGTCAATGCTTTTGTGATATTTTTTTCCAGCACATCTTTTTCGGCCGAATTCAAATGAGAAGCCGCAATCGAATCGAAAAGTGATTTGCCAAACAACTGCATTCCACCTCTGTTTTGATTGATAGCCATTTCCAAATGCTCTTTGGTTGGTTGTTTCAAATTCTCCAGAGCCGCTTTGTAATACGCATCCGAATTCTCCAGATATTTAGTTAGGATTTTCAAGCGTTCATCCAAAGGCGCATACGGCTGATTGATTATATAATCGCAAGAACTGCTGATATTGTATACAGAAGCATCCCATTCTTGTTGTTTAAAAACGGTTATGTACCAAATATCGCTTTCCAACTGGTTTTTGATAATGTTACTACTGATTTTGTTGTTGTCGCTTAGTTTGTCATATTCCAAAGCGTCTAAATCGGCTAACCATTTTTTAGAAAAGGCAACATTGTTTTCAAAAGTAGCTGCGTTTGGCACAACTAATTTGTCATAATATTTGCCATAACCCTGAGCTATAGAACCCGAAGGATATTGTTTCCAATACGCATCTAGAAATTTGGTTTCAAATGACGCGAAGTCTGCATCTGTATTGCTGTTGTTTTCTTTTTTATCAGATTTACAACTAACGAGTGTAATGGTAAGAAAAACAAGAAGTCCTACAAGTGTTTTTTTCATGAGTTTGGTTGAATTAATTAATTTTGGATTACGAATTTACAAAAAAATCCGAAGTAATTATGTCAAAAAATTAAAACAACTTCACTTTTTCTATAACATTTTCAATGACATTATTTACCTCTTCGGAGATTTTCAGTTTGTAGTTCAGATATACGTATAAAGCTCCAACTAAAACCGATTTTAAACCGATATTAATGATAGCATGAAAAGAGAAATCCCAGAAGTAAAACAACAAGAAACAAACTGCTAAAATCCCAAGCGATTCGAGTGTTTTATTGCTAAACGGATATAAATCCATTTTCTTAACCACAAACAAAAGTTTGATTGTATTGTAAATCATCACCGTAATTAAAGTTGCAAAAGCGGAACCTTCAATGCCATAAAGTGGAATAAAAATCATGTTCAAAACAATCATCAATACGACGGTAAAAACTCCGAATAACAAAACCGTTCGATAGTGTTTCGTATTGACAATTATCGAATTGTTATTGCCTAATAAAACATCATAGAATTTAGATAATCCAATTAGGAAAACTACTAAAATCTCACCGCTGTAATCTTTTGGAATAAGATGATACATTTCTTTTATGTTTACAAAAATCAGTATCATAATAAACCCACCAATAACCTGCAGATTGATGGCACTTTTTTTATACAAATCGTTAAGCTCGTCGTGTTTGTTTTCGGTCATCAATTTAGCTGTTATTGGCGCAATTATTTGTGTCATGGCCCGACTTGGAACTGCAATAACGGTTGAGATAAAAATCGCTACAGCATATAAGGCATTTTGCCCAATGTCTTTGTATTGTGGAATCATCACTTTGTCGAAATCGACTAGCATCACAGCAACGCCACCGGAAACAATAATGAAAGAAGAATACTGAACGATTTCTTTAATGTTTTTTGGAATGACCAATCTGAATATCGGCATTTTTACCGAAATCGCATAAAGTTTCATACCAATTAATTGTGCAAAATAGGCGAGTGCGAGACAATAAACGAAAGTGTCTTTGTCCAACCAATTAAAATGCACACCAATGAGTAAAATCATCACGATTAAACGGACCAAGACTTCGCTGATGAAATTTCCAATTACGGATTGCATATGGACTTTTGCCCAAGCATAAAACACTTCGAAATACGCCATCAACAAACCTATAACCGGAATCAACCAAAAGAAAGGTTTTAGTGTTGGGTTTTCCTCAATCCAACTGTGTGAAATACCATCGTAAAAAAAACCAAACCCTAATCCGAGTGGAATAATTAAAGCCAATGGAAGAAACAACATGAAGGTTAAAAACTCATCTCGCTCTTTCTGATTTTTATACGAAGAAAAGAATCGGATTAACGTATTCTGTGCTCCAAAAGCCATCAAAGGCATCATGATATTAGCACCAGAAAGCACAGTGGCTACAATTCCGTAATGGAGTTTACCGAGAAAGTTAGTGTATAAAAACAACGCATTAACAGCACCAATTCCGAAGCCAAGGAACGTGATAATGGTGTTTTTAATAGATTGACTTTGAACGATTCCCATGTTGGAATTACGAATTAGAAATTACGAAGTTAGGAGTTTTGCAAGTTGTTCAGTTAATTTTTTTCTGGAATATTGCTGCAAACCAACAGTATTAACTTTCAGGTTTTGGTTTTGATATTCCAGATAGTATTTCAAAAGTAGTGCTTTTAACTTCTCTTTTTCGTCATAGGTAAAGAAAACCCCGGTATTGGTTGTGATGATGATTTCGGCAAAATCAGATCCTTCAGGACCAATGGCAATAATAGGTCTTTCAGAAACCATATATTCAAAAAGTTTTCCGGGAATGATGCTTTTGGTAGCTTTGGAATTGATTTCGATTAACAATAAAACTTGCGATTTACGTTGGTGTTCAACCGCTTCCTGATGTGAAACATAACCGAGATTCTGCACATAATCATTCAATTGAAATGAAGCAATCGTATCCAAAACTTCCTGACTTGTGGCTCCAATTAATTTCAAACGGAAATCATTTTTGAAGTCGGCACTTTCAGAAACTAATTCCTGTAATGCTTGCCAAAGGATTTTTGGATTTCTTTCCGATAGAAACGAACCAATATGTGCTAAAGTGAATTTTTCATCTAAAGTTTGTTTCTCGATTTTTTCTATATCATAACCGTTTGTAATCACTTCAATTGGTTTTGAAGTTATTGCTTCAAATTCGGTTTTGGTGGTTTTGCTCGTTACTATAATTGTATCGGCTGAGGTTAGTACTTCTTTCTCGAGAGCTTTATGTTTCTTTTCGGCATATGAAGATAATTTCAAAGCTTTATGATAACCAATTGTTGTCCATGGATCACGGAAATCAGCGAACCATTTTACGTTTAAATCTTTTTTTAATTGTAAACCGATTAAATGTAAACTATGCGGCGGACCAGAAGTTACTATCGTGTCAATATGATTTTCTTCGATATATTTTTTCAAATACTTTACGGAAGGTTTTACCCAAAGAAAACGCGCATCGGGAATAAAAAGATTACCACGAACCCAAAGCAGAGTTTTCTCTAAAAAAGATTGTTTCTTTTTATTTGGAATAATTCCGGAACTGATTTTCTTGGTTTTGTTTTTTCCAAAAAAGGAAGCTAGTCCATAAGGTTCAAAGATTTTGTTTTTTAAGATAATAGCCTTTTCCGAAACTTCACTTTCCAAACCTTTATCTATAATTGGATAGGTAGGATTTTCGGGAATGTAAACAATCGGCTGAATGTTGAAATCGGATAAATATTTGACAAATTTTAACCAACGTTGCACTCCGGGACCACCAGCTGGCGGCCAATAATAGGTGATGATTAAAAGTTTTTTAGGTGCTGACATTACGTCTTTTTTCTGTTGTCAAAATAGACTCCTGTAATAATAACCAATACCATCACAATGAAGCTAATCAACGCAATTGTACTTCCTGTTTTTACAACCTGAGGTTCAAACTTGAATTCGATAGTGTGTTTGCCTTTTGGAATTTCCATTCCACGTAAAGTGTAATCAACTTTATCAATTGTGCTTCCTTTTCCATCAATAGTCGCTTTCCATCCATCTTTATAATAAATTTCAGAAAAAACGGCATATCCATTACTTGAACTATTAGAAGTATAGATTAAATGATTTGGTTTGTATAAATCTAGCTTAATAGTTGACAAACTATCTTTAATATAAGGTAATGGGATATCAAGAAATTTTTGCGAAACATCTTTACGTCTTACTGCAACATCTTTGGTTTCGATTTTGCCTAAAGCGTTAATTTCGTCATTAGCCGTGTTAACAGATATTATTTTTGAAATAAACCAGGCATTACCATTATGAAACGGATTTACAATTGGAATATCGCCTTTTTCTGTACCAACGATTAAATATTTAATGTTAAACGCATTGAGAACCGGAAGGTTTTTGGTGATAGAAAGTGTTTTTGGATCGATGATGCTTCCCAAATCCCCAATGCTTGGTTCAATTAGGTATTCATAAACTTCTTTGAAACGTCTTGGCATAACCGCGCTATAACCACCAATAGATTTATGGAAATAAGAAGAACGTGGACTATAAATTCCACCGGCAACTTCATACACTCTAAAGTTGGTTGTGTCCTGAAGAATCAAAGAATCGGCTTGTGTTGGTTGGTATGGAATGTCAACTTCTTGAGCACTTCTGAATTGTTGTCCATCATTGCTCAAATAATTTTTATCTACAAAGAACAAATCGCCAACCATAAATACACCAACCAAAATCACAGCAGTGTTTGCTGCCAATTTGTTTTTGATATAGAGATAAAGTACACCAAATGAAATGGCAATCAAAAATCCCGAACGCAACAAATCGGCAGCATACAAATCTTTTCGGTCTTCTTTGAGTGCATCTATAAATTGTGGTCCGAATGTCTTATCTGGATGTTGCTTTAAAGCTTCAATTAACTGACTGTCAATTTCGCCTACAAAGTGGAACATGCTTTTACATATAAAAAGCAAGACAATAATTCCTAAAGTTGTTGCTCCAGTTTTCCATAAGCTTTTCCAGCGATTTTCTTCATCGGTAAAGAAAGACTGTAAGCCCATAATAGCTAAAACAGGAATACATAATTCCAATAAAACCTGAATAGAAGAAACCGCCCTAAATTTATCATACATCGGAACATAATCAATAAAGAAGTCTGTCAAGAATGATAAATTTTTTCCCCACGAAAGCAATAAGGAGAAAATCGCTCCGGCAACGAAAGCATATTTTATTTTGCGTTTGTCGTGGTATAATGCCAATACAAAAAGGAAGAATACCACAGCGCCAATATAGGCTGGTGCCGCTACTTGTGGTTGGTCACCCCAATAAGTTACGGCATAATTATCAGTAAGTTCTTTTGCTTCTTCCGGTGATGCTCCATAGTTGAGGATGAAATTATAAACATGTGAATCTTCGGTAAGTTTTTCATTGTTTCCACCACCAAATAATCTTGGAGAAAATAAGTTTAGACTTTCTATAATACCATAGCTGTATTCGGTTATATAGCTTCTATCCATGGATATGTTAGCTTCTTTTTTAGTACCATCGGTGTTGAATGTCAGTTCGCTTTTTCCGCGTGTACTAAAGTCGGTGTATTCTTTGGTTGCCATCAAACTTGTGGCATTTACACCAACGGCTAAAATGATAGCCAAGGCAAATGTTCCTATAATTTTTGGTAAAGATTTCAAATCTTTTTCCTGATATAATTGATACACAAAGAAGAATCCCATCACTATCAAAAGCAGTAGCAGGTAATAAGTCATCTGAAAGTGATTAGCAGTAATTTCTAAAGCAACAGCCAGCATCGTTAAAATTCCACCATGCAAATATCTCTTTCTGAAAACCAAAATAAAACCAGCAACTACAAATGGCATATAACCAATAGCATGAGCTTTGGCGTTATGTCCAACACCAAGAATGACAATCAGATAGGTGGATAATCCAAAAGCGAGTGCGCCAAAAAAGGCCTTTAACGGATCAACTTTAAAGACTAACATCAAAGCATAAAATCCTAAAAAGTAAAGGAATAAATAATCCGCCGGACGTGGAAGAAACCGAATAGCATTATCCAGCATTCCAATATAATCATTCGGATAGTTTGCTCCCGATTGATAGGTTGGCATCCCACCAAACGATGAATTTGTCCAATACGGTTCGGTATGATTTTCGGCTCTGAAATCAATTTGTTCTTTGGCCATTCCGGTATATTTTGCAATATCAGATTGGTAGATTTTTTTGCCTTGAATAATAGGATAGAAGTAAACTAATGAGATAACAATAAAACCAATGATGGCTAATAGATGCGGATATAACTTTTGAAGTTGCTTCATTTAAATTGGTTGATGGTTTATAGTTTATTGTTCATCGTTCAAATACTGAACACTAAAAATTAGTCTATTTCTTCAAAATCAACGTAGTCGCCAACGATTTTTTTCTCCTTTGGTTTTTCTGTGGTTTGATTTTGAGTGGTATTTTGGTTTTGATAATTTTGTTGCTGTTGTTGAAATTGTTGGGATGCTTTTTCAACTACTTTTTTAGCTAAAACAGGTAAAAACAAGCGTGCTAAAAACTTCACTACATAATAAAAAATGATAATGAATAAAATAGTGTCGATGAGTCCCTGAAAAGATGCGGTTTCCATTGAATAAATAATTTTGGTCAAAAATACTAAATTCCACAATTTAAAATTCGCTTTGACTTCTTAAATAAATAATAAATTATACTACTTTTGAAAGTCTAAGTTGTAATGCTTAAATTTCTTGATGTATGATGAATTTAAAAAGATTTCTTTCTGTTGTTTTTTTGTTGATTTCAGCTACTCAGTATGCTCAATATACCGACATTATTAATTCCAATCGACCAGGGAAATCGATGTCTGCATTTTCAGTAGGAAAAACAGTAATTCAAGCGGAAGTCGGATTGTATGGTATTAGAGAAAAACACGATTTATTGCGTTATGAAGCTAATGGTTTCGGAACAGAGTTAGATGTTCGATATGGTGCTTTTTTTGACCAATTTGAGTTTGATTTAAATACACAATATCAATATGATTGGTATCAGGCGCCATTAGTTAATGATACACGCGGTGGATTTAAGCAGATTACAATCGGTGCTAAATATTTAGTTTACGATCCTTTCATAAAACAGGACAAACCTAATGTTTATAGTTGGAAAGCCAATCATAGATTCAGTTGGAAACAATTTATTCCTGCTGTTGCAGTTTATGCCGGGGTTAATTTTAATATGGGAAATAACCCATATACGTTTTCAACTGATAGAACCGTGAGTCCTAAATTAATGGTCATAACCCAGCATCATTTTGGAAGTAAATGGGTTTGGGTTAACAATATTATAGCTGATAAGTATATGACTGATTATCCATCTTTGGGGATTATATCAACAATGACAAGAGGATTTAATATGCGTTGGTCAGGATTTTTGGAATTTCAAGGATATAAAAGTGATTTTTATGCCGATACTGTTTTTCGTCTTGGCGCTGCTTATTTAGTTCGAGAAAACATTCAATTGGATGCTTCTTTTAGTAAAAATGTGAAAGAGACACCATCATTACTTATAGCAAATGTTGGTATGGCATGGCGTTTTGATAGTAATTATGAAACCAATTACAAAAGAGTAAAAGGGGAAAAGAAATCGAAAAAAGATAAAAAATCGAAAGCTGAAAAAGGCAAAAAACGAAAAGATGAAGTAGAATTAGAAAAGACTAAATAATGATTACTATAGTTGAAGCTAATTCGGAAAAGCTACTCAAGGAGTTTGTAAATTTTCCATTTACCTTATATAAAAACCATCCTTATTGGGTTCCACCGTTAATTAATGACGAGTTGGAAACCTTTGATAAATCTAAAAACCCTGCATTTACTTCTGCGGAAGCGAATTTCTATTTGGCCTACCAAGACAATAAAGTCGTTGGTAGAATTGCAGCGATTATAAATTGGGATGAAGTTAACAATCAACAAAAAAAGAAAGTGCGTTTTGGTTGGTGGGATGTTATCGATGATGTTGAGGTTACCAAAGCTTTACTGGAAAAAGTCTATGAATTAGGAAAAAAAAACAATTTAGAATATGTTGAAGGGCCAATGGGTTTTTCCAATTTGGATAAAGTTGGAGTGCTTACAGAAGGTTTTGATGAAATTGGTTCTATGATTACTTGGTATAACTTTCCTTATTATTCGACACATTTAGAGCAATTGGGTTATGTGAAAGAGAAAGAATATCTTGAAAATAAATTTCCTTTTTCAAATGTTAAAACGGAGCTTTTTTTAAAGGCAAACGAATTAGTTAAAAAGCGTTACGAATTAAAACCATTGAATTTTACGAAAACTAAAGACATCATGCCTTATGTTGACCAGATGTTTGATTTGTTCAATGCTTCTTATGCGAGTTTGTCTTCTTTTGTAGCAATTACCGATGTTCAAAAAGAATACTTCAAGAAAAAATACATCAGTTTTATCAATCCGGAATATATTAAGTTCGTGATGGACAAGGATGATAATATGGTAGCCTTTAGTATTGTGATGCCAAGTTTTTCAGAGGCATTGCAAAAAGCAAAAGGGAAGTTGTTTCCGTTTGGATTTTATCATTTGCTTAAAGCCAAAAAAGAGAGCAAAGAGGTGCTTTTCTATTTAATAGGTATTGACCCGGAATACCAAAGCAAAGGAGTTACTGCTATTATCTTTAATGAATATTACACTACTTTTTCGGAGAAAGGAATTCAAAATTGTATTAGAACACCAGAGTTAGAAGATAATCATGCGATACATAATATGTGGAAACATTTTGATCCTGTTACATTTAGGAGAAGGAGAACTTACAAGCTATATTTATGATTATTTTTTGACTTAGTTTTCAAATTTTAAAACCTCTTTATTTGTGAAGAGGTTTTTTTATACCTAAAAGTCAAATATTGTGATTGTTAAAATAAAATATAAGAATATTTCTCTAAATATAAGTTAAATTATGTAATTCGTCGACTATATTTGTATTTTAATCGATTAAATGTATAATATTGTTTTCTACAAGCCGATAAAATTTGGTTTTGAAGTTTATCTTCAAAATATATACTAATAAATAAATATGCTGTGAATTTTTAAAACATAATATGTCGATATTTATATTTAACGATAAAATACTTACTAATTTTAAAAACATGTATTTCAACGGATATTTTTACACTTTGTAGATAAATAGCCTATTTAGACGAATTTTCTTTAGTATTATTATTTAAAATATTTATTAAAATTATAATATATATTAAACAATATTGTTAATTTATAATGTTAAATATTAATTAAATTGTTAAAATATACAGAATGTCATAAAAATATTAATTTGTTAATAACTATTGATAAGTAATTTTTAATAAAAAACTTACATTTTTTAAAATGTTAAAGTTTGTCAATCTTTTGATTTAAAAGGATTTAAAAGTATTAAAAAGTTAAAAATTATTATCATTGCAAATCCAAATGAGAATGAAAAAGAGTAATCAAACATATTTGTATTTAGTTGAAATGATTAATGTAACTACCAAAAATTACATTTTTTTAGAGGCAAACCCAATCAAAGAAGAAAAAATAAATTTAAAGAGATACTTATGTTTTCTTTTTGTATTATTGTCAAGTTCTTTTCTATTTGCCCAAACGCCAATTATATCTTACACAGGAGTTCAAAGCAGTTATAACATCAATAATGTAATAACTCCATTAACACCTAATAATACTGGTGGATTGCCGACAGTTAGAACCAATGTTTCATCGATTGCCGGTAATGGAGTTTCTGGCTATATGGACGGAACTACAGCTTCTCCAAAATATTATAGTCCTACTGGAGTAGCTATTGCGGTATCCGGTAACATTTATGTGGCTGATAGTCAAAATCATTGCATACGTAAAATAACGTCAACGGGATTAGTATCAACTTATGCAGGAACTGGTGTAGCTGGATTTGCTAATGGAGCTGCTAACGTTGCCCAATTTAATGTTCCGTATGGAATAGCAGTTGATATTTCTGAAAATGTTTATGTGACTGAGGCAAATTCGTATGCTGTTCGCAAAATTTCATCAACGGGAATAGTTTCAACACTTGCCGGAACTATTTCAACCTCAGGTTTTTTAGACGGACTTAATACAGTTGCTTTATTTTCAAGTCCTAAAAGTTTAGCAGTTGATACTTCTGGAAACGTATATGTGGCAGATGCAACTAATAATCGTATCAGAAAAATAACTAGCTCTGGAACAGTAATTACAATAGCAGGAGACGGAACTCCTGGTTATCTTGATGCTCAAGGGACTGCTGCAAAATTTAATAATCCGACAGGTCTAGTAGTTACTGCCTCTGGAATTATATATGTTGGTGATACTTCTAATAACCGCATCAGAGCTATATCAAACACTGGTTTAGTAACAACATTTGCTGGTAGTGGCAGTCCAGGGATAGTTAGTGGACAAGGAACAAATGCCCAATTTAATGCTCCTCGAGGATTAGCCACTGATACAACTGGGAATTTATATGTGATTGATTACAACAATAATTGCATTCGAAAAATAAGTAATTCTGGTTTAGTTTCTACTTTATCTGGTACTGGTACTTTTGGTTTTATAAATGGTATAGGAACTAGTGCATCATTTAAATATCCTGAAGGGATTGCAACAGATTCTTCAGGTAATATTTTAGTTGCGGATGTTGCTAATAATTGTATACGGAAATTAACAGCTACTGGAGACACTTCTACATTTTCTGGATCTGCTGTTCGTGGTCTTGAAAATGGTCAAGGCGGAACAATGGCAATGTTTAATAGTCCAGTTGCAGTAGCAGTTACGGCATCAGGTATAACTTATGTTATTGATGATTTTAATTCTTGTATACGAAAAGTTACTTCTGCAGGTATAGTTTCTACTTTTGCCGGTAATGCTGTTTTACCAGGATTTTTAGATGGACAAGGTACATCTGCTCAATTTAATAATCCAAAAGGAATAGCAGTTGATGCATCAGATAATATTTATATAGCTGATACTTATAATAATCGCATTCGTAAAATCACTAGTTCAGGTGTGGTAACAACAATTGCTGGAGATGGAACTGCAGGTTATCTTGATGGCCAAGGAACTGCTGCTAAATTTAATAACCCATACAGTTTAACCATTGATAATTTCGGAAATATTTATGTAGCCGATACTAAGAATAGTCGTATTCGTAAAATAAGTAGTACAGGTTTAGTAACTACAGTAGCTGGATATATTCTTTCGGGTTATGCTGACGGAGCATCAACAGTTGCTAGATTTAAAAATCCACAAGGAATTGCAATTGATAACACAACAGGAACTTTATATGTAGCGGATACTGGAAACCATAAAATAAGAAAAATAGCTACAGACGGAACAGTAAGTACATTTGCAGGTAGTTATGCCGGTTATACTGATGATCAGGGAACGTTAGCCAATTTTAATACTCCTATAGGAATTACTGTTGATGCATCGAGTAACATTTATATAGGAGACTATTATAACTCAGTTATTAGAAAAATTGACAGCACGGGTTTAGTTAGCACTTATGCTGGAAATGGATCAAGTCAATTTGTAGATGGGATAGGCAATGTTGCATCATTTTATTTTCCTGTTGGTGTAACTACAGATGCTTATGGTAATGTTTTTGTTGCAGATTCCTATACTCAGCGTATTCGTAAAATAATATCATTAGTGCCATACACAATTACACCAGCTTTGCCAATAGGTATTAATTTTAATGCAAATACCGGGGTTTTGTCAGGTACTCCAACTGAAATAAAAGCTACTACAACTTACACCATTGGTGCTTCAAATTACAGTGGAACTGCTACAACAACTATCAGTTTTGCTACAGGAAATTCGATAGCGCCAACAGCACCGACTGCATCATCTCAAACATTTTGTACCTCGGCTACAGTTGCTAATTTAGTAGCTACAGGAACATCATTACAATGGTATTCAGTAGCAACAGGAGGAACAGTTTTAGCATCTACTACGGCATTAGTTAGCGGAAACTATTATGTATCACAAACCGTTAATTTAATAGAAAGTCCTAGAACAGCAGTTGCAGTAACGATAAACACAACGGCAGCACCAACCGCATCATCTCAGGCATTTTGTACTTCAGCTACAGTTGCTAATTTAATAGCTACAGGAACATCATTACAATGGTATTCAGCAGCAACAGGCGGAACAGCATTAGCATCAACTACGGCATTAGTTACCGGAAACTATTATGTATCACAAACGGTAAATTCATGTCAGAGTTTACGAACTGCAGTTACAGTAACGATAAACACAACGGCAGCACCAACAGCATCGGCTCAGGCATTTTGTACTTCAGCTACAGTTGCTAATTTAATAGCTGCAGGAACATCATTACAATGGTATTCAGCAGCAACAGGCGGAACAGCATTAGCATCAACTACGGCATTAGTTACCGGAAACTATTATGTATCACAAACGGTAAATTCATGTCAGAGTATACGAACAGCAGTTGCAGTAACGATAAACACAACGGCATCACCAACCGCATCATCTCAGGCATTTTGTACTTCAGCTACAGTTGCTAATTTAATAGCTACAGGAACATCATTACAATGGTATTCAGCAGCAACAGGCGGAACAGCTTTAGCATCAACTACGGCATTAGTTACCGGAAACTATTATGTATCACAAACAGTAAATTCATGTCAGAGTTTACGAACAGCAGTTGCAGTAACGATAAACACAACGGCAGCACCAACAGCATCGGCTCAGGCATTTTGTACTTCAGCTACAGTTGCTAATTTAATAGCTGCAGGAACATCATTACAATGGTATTCAGCAGCAACAGGCGGAACAGCATTAGCATCAACTACGGCATTAGTTACCGGAAACTATTATGTATCACAAACGGTAAATTCATGTCAGAGTTTACGAACTGCAGTTGCAGTAACGATAAACACAACAGCTTCACCAACAGCATTGGCTCAAACTTTCAACAATTCAGCTACAGTTGCTAATTTAGTAGCTTCAGGAACATTATTACAATGGTATTCAGTAGCAACAGGCGGAACAGCATTATCATCAACTACAGCATTAGTTACCGGAAACTATTATGTATCACAGACAGTAAATTCATGTGAGAGTGGACGCACATCAGTTGCAGTTACTATAAATTTAGCGCCAACAGCACCGACTGCATCATCTCAAACATTTTGTACCTCGGCTACAGTTGCTAATTTAGTAGCTACAGGAACATCATTGCAGTGGTATTCAGTAGCAACAGGCGGAACAGCATTATCATCAACTACAGCATTAGTTAGCGGAAACTATTATGTATCACAAACCGTTAATTTAATAGAAAGTCCTAGAACAGCAGTTGCAGTAACGATAAACACAACGGCATCACCAACCGCATCATCTCAGGCATTTTGTACTTCAGCTACAGTTGCTAATTTAGTAGCTACAGGAACATCATTACAATGGTATTCAGCAGCAACAGGCGGAACAGCATTAGCGTCAACTACGGCATTAGTTACCGGAAACTATTATGTATCACAAACGGTAAATTCATGTCAGAGTTTACGAACAGTAGTTACAGTAACGATAAACACAACGGCAGCACCAATCGCATTATCTCAGGCATTTTGTACTTCAGCTACAGTTGCTAATTTAGTAGCTACAGGAACATCATTACAATGGTATTCAGCAGCAACAGGCGGAACAGCATTAGCATCAACTACGGCATTAGTTACAGGAAACTATTATGTATCACAAACAGTAAATTCATGTCAGAGTTTACGAACAGCAGTTGCAGTAACGATAAACACAACAGAAGCACCAACCGCATCATCTCAGGCATTTTGTACTTCAGCTACAGTTGCTAATTTAATAGCTGCAGGAACATCATTACAATGGTATTCAGCAGCAACAGGCGGAACAGCATTAGCATCAACTACGGCATTAGTTACCGGAAACTATTATGTATCACAAACGGTAAATTCATGTCAGAGTATACGAACTGCAGTTACAGTAACGATAAACACAACGGCAGCACCAACAGCATCGGCTCAAACTTTCAACAATTCAGCTACAGTTGCTAATTTAGTAGCTACAGGAACATTATTACAATGGTATTCAGTAGCAACAGGCGGAACAGCATTATCATCAACTACAGCATTAGTTACCGGAAACTATTATGTATCACAAACAGTAAATTCATGTGAGAGTGGACGCACATCAGTTGCAGTTACTATAAATTTAGCGCCAACAGCACCAACAGCATCCTCTCAAACCTTTTGTGCTTTAGCTACAGTTGCTAATTTAGTAGCTACAGGAACATCATTGCAGTGGTATTCAGTAGCAACAGGCGGAACAGTTTTAGCATCTAGTACGGCATTAGTTACTGGAAACTATTATGTATCACAAACCGTTAATTTAATAGAAAGTCCTAGAACAGCAGTTGCAGTATCGATAAACACAACGGCAGCACCAACCGCATCATCTCAGGCATTTTGTACTTCGGCTACAGTTGCTAATTTAGTAGCTGCAGGAACGTCATTACAATGGTATTTAGTAGCAACAGGCGGAACAGTTTTAGCATCTACTACGGCATTAGTTACCGGAAACTATTATGTATCACAAACAGTAAATTCATGTCAGAGTTTACGAACAGCAGTTGCAGTAACGATAAACACAACAACTTCACCAACAGCATCGGCTCAAACTTTCAACAATTCAGCTACAGTTGCTAATTTAGTAGCTACAGGAACATTATTACAATGGTATTCAGTAGCAACAGGCGGAACAGCATTATCATCAACTACGGCATTAGTTACCGGAAACTATTATGTATCACAAACAGTAAATTCATGTGAGAGTGGACGCACATCAGTTGCAGTTACTATAAATTTAGCGCCAACAGCACCGACTGCATCCTCTCAAACCTTTTGTGCTTTAGCTACAGTTGCTAATTTAGTAGCTACAGGAACATCATTGCAGTGGTATTCAGTAGCAACAGGAGGAACAGTTTTAGCATCAACTACGACATTAGTTAGCGGAAACTATTATGTATCACAAACCGTTAATTTAATAGAAAGTCCTAGAACAGCAGTTGCAGTAACGGTAAACACAACGGCAGCACCAACCGCATCATCTCAGGCATTTTGTACTTCAGCTACAGTTGCTAATTTAGTAGCTTCAGGAACATCATTACAATGGTATTCAGCAGGAACAGGCGGAACAGCATTATCATCAACTACGGCATTAGTTACAGGAAACTATTATGTATCACAAACGGTAAATTCATGTCAGAGTTTACGAACTGCAGTTACAGTAACGATAAACACAACGGCAGCACCAATCGCATCATCTCAGGCATTTTGTACTTCAGCTACAGTTGCTAATTTAGTAGCTACAGGAACATCATTACAATGGTATTCAGCAGCAACAGGCGGAACAGCATTAGCATCAACTACGGCATTAGTTACCGGAAACTATTATGTATCACAAACGGTAAATTCATGTCAGAGTTTACGAACAGTAGTTACAGTAACGATAAACACAACGGCAGCACCAATCGCATTATCTCAGGCATTTTGTACTTCAGCTACAGTTGCTAATTTAGTAGCTACAGGAACATCATTACAATGGTATTCAGCAGCAACAGGCGGAACAGCATTAGCATCAACTACGGCATTAGTTACCGGAAACTATTATGTATCACAAACAGTAAATTCATGTCAGAGTTTACGAACAGCAGTTGCAGTAACGATAAACACAACAGCTTCACCAACAGCATCGGCTCAAACTTTCAACAATTCAGCTACAGTTGCTAATTTAGTAGCTATAGGAACATCATTGCAGTGGTATTCAGCAGCAACAAGCGGAACAGCATTAGCATCAACTACGGCATTAGTTACCGGAAACTATTATGTATCACAGACAGTAAATTCATGTGAGAGTAGACGAATAGCAGTTGCGGTTACTATAAACCTTGCGCCAACAGCATCATCTCAAACCTTTTGTACTTCGGCTACAGTTGCTAATTTAGTAGCTACAGGAGCGTCATTACAATGGTATTCAGTAGCAACAGGAGGAGCCTCATTAGCATCTACTACAGCATTAGTTACCGGAAACTATTATGTATCACAAACCGTTAATTTAATAGAAAGTCCTAGAACAGCAGTTGTAGTAAAGGTGTTTGGAGCACCAATTGCTAAAGCAATTAGTTCAACTACTTCTTCAGGATCAGCAAGATCTCCAATTTGTATTCAAGATATTAAAGTCTTAAATGTTAAATCTGGTTATTCGGCCACTACTATTCAATGGGAAAGTGCTGTGGTAAATCTTACGTCAAATACTGCTCCAGCATCTTCAGCTTATACTACAATAGTTGGCGCAACTGGTCCAAGTTATACAGTTACAAATGCTGTTGCTGGGAAAAATTATTTTAGAGCAAAATTTATTAACGGTGATTGTGCTGATACCGCATTATATAGTACAGCTGTAGTATATTATAAAGACTGCGCAGTTGCAAAACTTTCTGTAAAAGGTTATCCAAATCCTTTCAATGAAAATTTCAATATAAGTTTAAGTACACCAAATGAAGAAAAAATAGGCTTATCAGTCTATGATATGACTGGAAAATTAATAGAGCAACAAGAAGTGAGTGTAAGTGATTTTTCTGAAATGAAATTTGGAGACCGTTACCCTTCTGGAATATACAACGTTGTTGTAAGTCAAGGAGATGAAATTAAAACCACACGAGTAATAAAAAAGTAGTAATTGCTTAAAAGCCTTTAAATAGTGAAGCCCTTCAATTTGTTTTGAAGGGCTTTACTATTTATAAAATTAAAAAATTTAATATTTATAAACTCAAATTAGGAACTATTTTAGTTTTAGGGATACTTATATTATATTTTTAGTAGTTTTTTTTTCTTTAAATTATATTTTAAACAAAATTGTGCACTTTATCGATTAAATAAACTCATTCGTAGAAAAGTTTGGTTTTTTTTAACATTCATTATTTTTTCTATATACTTTTATCATCCCAAGTAAAATCTATCATTTATTATTCTAGATAAAAATAAAAATAAATCTTGAATTCTAACTTAAATGCTTGCCCCAAAAATACGCAAACAGACCTATTCGTGAAGTGGTATTAATTTAATACCTATTCATTATGAAAAACAGTACTTTATTGAATTTTATTGAATGTGTTAACATTCAAGGTTACAAGTTACTCGCAGAAGAGAGTAGCTTTAGAAAGGATTTTACCCAAGTGGATTATTCACAAAATGTTAAAAATCCTATCGAAAGAATTTCAGAAAAGAAAAGTAGTATTCCAAGTTATCTTTTACTTGTTTTACTTTTTCTATTTACAAACTTTTTATTTGCTCAACAGCCAGCATGTAATTTAAATGGTGTTTTAGAAGCCAAAAGACTTAGAGACGGAGGTCAAAATTTCGTCATTAATTCGGAGGTTTATAAAGCCCTTCCCGGTACTGTTTACAGATGGGAATTTAAATCAAACAATTCAGCGGCGAGTTTTGTTACTCAAAATGGATTACCAACAATGACCATAAATCCAGGTAACAAAAACGGCGAATTCAACATCAAGTTAACTGTCATTAACCCACCTGAATCAAGAACTTCTTCCAGTAAGACATGTTCTTGTACAAAATCAGTTTCCATAGGTAAAATTTTATAAAAACAACACATGAAAAATTCAACTTTATCCAGTTTACAAACTAGACAGAACAATATTTTTTATTGTTGTTGCGAAAGTTTAAAAGGAAATACTAAATTATTTTTAGTATTCTTACTATTTATGGCATCCTTTTTACAAGGAGTTTCAGCACAAGGTACTTTAGTTCCTTCTTGTAATCTTATTGGGCCACTTGAAGGTTGTGCTGTCGCAAATCCTTTAGATACTTCAGGTGATATCATTATCAATATAGAAGTAGCAAGAAGTGGAGCGCCAAATCTTTCTGCACCAAACAATAACTTAAACTTTGTTTATTCATTTCCAACCAATACTTCAGGAGCTTCAATTAGATCTAAAGGAAATGTAATTTACAATCCAACAACAAATAGAACAACTCAAACTTTAGTAGTTTTTCCTGGTTCAGGAACTCCTGAGTTTAATTTACAATTGATTGTAACTAACAGTTCAAGTTCTCCAAACACATTTTGTGAGTGTAGTAAATCAGTATCTATTTCTAAAGTAGCTGCTACATCATCATACTCTCCTATTTTATGTTATGGTCAATTATCAACTCTTACTGCAGTAGGTTCATTTTCTGACATTGGGTTCTACACTTACACTCTTTTGCCTAATGCAGCTTTTCCAAGTGGTGTGTCAACAGGTTTAATTAATACACCAGCAACATTTCCAAATCTTCCAGGAAGCGAAGTTGGAATTACTTACATAGTTAATGTAGAATCTGCTGAAGGGTGTATTACAACAACCCAACAAACAATTACTCAACCAGCATTTAATCCAGTTGTATTAAGCTGTCCTATAGAAACGACAACAACAGCATGTTTAACACAGGATGCTGTTAATTCGGCCTTTAATGCATGGTTATTGACCTTTAGTGCTTCTGGAGGAACTAATAGAGTTGTAACTAGATCACCATTAAATCCAACAGCACCTTCTGCGTGCGGTGGATCTACTACTGTTACATGGACTGGCACAGAAAATTGTACACAAGAACCAGTAATTTGTTCAAGTACATTTACGGTTCCACCTTCACCAACAGTTGTGTTAACATGCCCAACAAATAAAAGAACTGAAGCATGTTTAACACAAGCAGCAATTAATAGTGATTTCGCTAGTTGGTTAGCAACAGCAACAGCAACAGGCGGATGTAATGGAGTTTTAAGAAATAACAATACAGGTGCTCCATCAGCTTGTGGTGGTTCAACAACTGTAACATTTACTTATACTAGTTCATGCGCTCCATTGACAACAACTTGTCAAGCTACATATACAGTTCCAGCTTCACCAACAGTTGTGTTAACATGTCCAACAAATAAAAGAACTGAAGCATGTTTAACCCAAGCAGCGATTAATAGTGATTACGCTAATTGGTTAGCAACAGCAACAGCAGTAGGCGGATGTAATGGTAATTTAACAAATAACAGTCAAGGCGCTCCATCTAATTGTGGAGGATCAAGTACAGTTACCTTTACTTATACAAGTACATGTGCTCCATTGACAACAACATGTCAGGCAACATATACAGTTCCAGCTTCACCAACAGTTGTGTTAACATGTCCAACAAATAAAAGAACTGAAGCATGTTTAACCCAAGCAGCGATTAATAGTGATTACGCTAATTGGTTAGCAACAGCAACAGCAGTAGGCGGATGTAATGGTAATTTAACAAATAACAGTCAAGGCGCTCCATCTAATTGTGGAGGATCAAGTACAGTTACCTTTACTTATACAAGTACATGTGCTCCATTGACAACAACATGTCAGGCAACATATACAGTTCCAGCTTCACCAACAGTTGTGTTAACATGTCCAACAAATAAAAGAACTGAAGCATGTTTAACCCAAGCAGCGATTAATAGTGATTACGCTAATTGGTTAGCAACAGCAACAGCAGTAGGCGGATGTAATGGTAATTTAACAAATAACAGTCAAGGCGCTCCATCTAATTGTGGAGGGTCAAGTACAGTTACCTTTACTTATACAAGTACATGTGCTCCATTGACAACAACATGTCAGGCAACATATACAGTTCCAGCTTCACCAGAAGTTGTGTTAACATGTCCAACAAATAAAAGAACTGAAGCATGTTTAACCCAAGCAGCGATTAATAGTGATTACGCTAATTGGTTAGCAACAGCAACAGCAGTAGGCGGATGTAATGGTAATTTAACAAATAACAGTCAAGGCGCTCCATCTAATTGTGGAGGGTCAAGTACAGTTACCTTTACTTATACAAGTACATGTGCTCCATTGACAACAACATGTCAGGCAACATATACAGTTCCAGCTTCACCAGAAGTTGTGTTAACATGTCCAACAAATAAAAGAACTGAAGCATGTTTAACACAAGCAGCAATTAATAGTGATTTCGCTAGTTGGTTAGCAACAGCAACAGCAACAGGCGGATGTAATGGAGTTTTAAGAAATAACAATACAGGTGCTCCATCAGCTTGTGGTGGTTCAACAACTGTAACATTTACTTATACTAGTTCATGCGCTCCATTGACAACAACTTGTCAAGCTACATATACAGTTCCAGCTTCACCAACAGTTGTGTTAACATGTCCAACAAATAAAAGAACTGAAGCATGTTTAACCCAAGCAGCGATTAATAGTGATTACGCTAATTGGTTAGCAACAGCAACAGCAGTAGGCGGATGTAATGGTAATTTAACAAATAACAGTCAAGGCGCTCCATCTAATTGTGGAGGATCAAGTACAGTTACCTTTACTTATACAAGTACATGTGCTCCATTGACAACAACATGTCAGGCAACATATACAGTTCCAGCTTCACCAACAGTTGTGTTAACATGTCCAACAAATAAAAGAACTGAAGCATGTTTAACCCAAGCAGCGATTAATAGTGATTTCGCTAGTTGGTTAGAAACAGCAACAGCAACAGGTGGATGTAATGGAGTTTTAACAAATAACAATACAGGTGCTCCATCAGCTTGTGGTGGCTCAACAACTGTAACATTTACTTATACTAGTTTATGCGCTCCATTGACAACAACATGTCAGGTTACATATACAGTTCCAGCGCCTGCAACATTAGTTGTAAACGCTCCTGTATATAGTTCTAATTCATATACAAATCAAGCTGATGCTGATGCAGCATTCTTGGCTTGGTTAGCAGGATTTAATTTCAATGGTGGATGTAATCCATCTGGAAGCTATGGAGAACCAACAGCACCGCCATATTGTGGAGGAACAAGAACAGTTACTTATACGGTAAATGATTATTGCCACGATGGACCAGTTATTGTATCTGCAACATTTGTTATAACAGGACCTCCTACTGTAGTTGTAGCAACACCAAATCCAATTAATAGTTCTACTAGTTCTTGTGCTTATCCAACGCAAGCTGAAGCTGATGCATCATTTACTGCATGGTTAAATCAGTTTGGTGTTAGCGGAGGACTTAATCCTAACGGAAGTTTTATTGGAACACCAGCAGCACCTTCTTATTGTGGTGGTACAACAACAGTTACTTACATAGTAACTGATAGATGTTACGAAACAACAACACACATAGGAACGTTCACAATTGTGCCTGGAGCACCAGTACATGTAACAGGACCAGCTATCAGCTCAACTAGTTCATGTGCTTATGCAAACCAAGATGCTGTAGATGCAGCTTTTGCAGCATGGTTAGCTCAATTTGCAGTGACTAATGTAGGTTGTAATTCTCCTACTGATAATCAAGGAAGTTTCAGTCTAACTGAATTTCAAGCACCAAGATTGTGCATAGGTGGAAGCATTGCTTTGACATATTCTTACTCTGATCATTGTACGCAAGATAGTGTAAGATCAACCTTTACAATTACACCATCAACACCAGTTGATGTAACAGGACCAACGACTAGTTCAACTAGTTCATGTGCTTATGCAGACCAAGCAGCTGTTGATACAGCGTTTGCAGAATGGTTGGCACAGTTCCAAACAGTTAATGCAGGATGTGATGCAACAGCACACTTCAATTTAACTGAATTCCAAGCACCAAGATTGTGTGTTGGAGGAAGTGTTTCATTAATCTATAGTATTTCAGATAATTGTAGTCAAGATAGCGCAAGTGCTACCTTTACAATTACACCATCAACACCAGTTGATGTAACAGGACCAACAACTAGTTCAACTAGTTCATGTGCTTATGCAGACCAAGCAGCTGTTGATACAGCGTTTGCAGAATGGTTGGCACAGTTCCAAACAGTTAATGCAGGATGTGATGCAACAGCACACTTCAATTTAACTGAATTCCAAGCACCAAGATTGTGTGTTGGAGGAAGTGTTTCATTAATCTATAGTATATCAGACAACTGTAGTCAAGATAGCGCAAGTGCTACCTTTACAATTACACCATCAACACCAGTTGATGTAACAGGACCAACGACTAGTTCAACTAGTTCATGTGCTTATGCAGACCAAGCAACTGTTGATACAGCGTTTGCAGAATGGTTGGCACAGTTCCAAACAGTTAATGCAGGATGTGATGCAACAGCACACTTCAATTTAACTGAATTCCAAGCACCAAGATTGTGTGTTGGAGGAAGTGTTTCATTAATCTATAGTATTTCAGATAATTGTAGTCAAGATAGCGCAAGTGCTACCTTTACAATTACACCATCAACACCAGTTGATGTAACAGGACCAACAACTAGTTCAACTAGTTCATGTGCTTATGCAGACCAAGCAGCTGTTGATACAGCGTTTGCAGAATGGTTGGCACAGTTCCAAACAGTTAATGCAGGATGTGATGCAACAGCACACTTCAATTTAACTGAATTCCAAGCACCAAGATTGTGTGTTGGAGGAAGCGTAGCATTAACATATAGTATTTCAGACAACTGTAGTCAAGATAGTGTAAGTTCAACCTTTACAATTACACCATCAACACCAGTTAAAGTAACAGGGCCAGCTATTAGTTCAACTAGTTCATGTTATTATGAAAACCAAGCAGCTGTAGATGCAGCGTTTGATGCATGGGTTGCTCAATTCGTAACTGTAAATGCAGGATGTGATGCAACAGCACACTTCAATTTAACTGAATTCCAAGCACCAAGATTGTGTGTTGGAGGAAGTGTAGCATTAACATATAGTATTTCAGACAACTGTAGTCAAGATAGTGTAAGTTCAACCTTTACAATTACACCATCAACACCAGTTAAAGTAACAGGGCCAGCTATTAGTTCAACTAGTTCATGTTCTTATGAAAACCAAGCAGCTGTAGATGCAGCGTTTGATGCATGGGTTGCTCAATTCGTAACTGTAAATGCAGGATGTGATGCAACAGCACACTTCAATTTAACTGAATTCCAAGCACCAAGATTGTGTGTTGGAGGAAGTGTTTCATTAATCTATAGTATTTCAGATAATTGTAGTCAAGATAGCGCAAGTGCTACCTTTACAATTACACCATCAACACCAGTTAAAGTAACAGGACCAACAACTAGTTCAACTAGTTCATGTGCTTATGCAGACCAAGCAGCTGTTGATACAGCGTTTGCAGAATGGTTGGCACAGTTCCAAACAGTTAATGCAGGATGTGATGCAACAGCACACTTCAACTTAACTGAATTCCAAGCACCAAGATTGTGTGTTGGAGGAAGTGTTTCATTAATCTATAGTATATCAGACAACTGTAGTCAAGATAGCGCAAGTGCTACCTTTACAATTACACCATCAACACCAGTTAAAGTAACAGGACCAACAACTAGTTCAACTAGTTCATGTGCTTATGCAGACCAAGCAGCTGTTGATACAGCGTTTGCAGAATGGTTGGCACAGTTCCAAACAGTTAATGCAGGATGTGATGCAACAGCACACTTCAACTTAACTGAATTCCAAGCACCAAGATTGTGTGTTGGAGGAAGTGTTTCATTAATCTATAGTATTTCAGATAATTGTAGTCAAGATAGTGTAAATTCAACTTTTACAATTACACCTACGCCAACAGTAACTTTTACTTGTGGATCTGATAAAACAGTACCAGCATGTAGTACACAAGCTCAAGTAAATGCAGCATGGACTTCATTCTTGAATTCAACTACAGCAAGTGGTGGATGCGGTAACGGAACATTGACAAACAATGCACCAGCTAATGCACCATCAGCTTGTGGAGGATATGTAGATGTTACTTGGACATACAATGTAACTGGTTGTGGACAATCACAAGCATGTACTAAACGATTTACAGTAACGGCTACACCTCAAGTTGTATTCGAATGTGGATCTGACAAAACAGTACCAGCATGTAGTACACAAGCTCAAGTAAATGCAGCATGGACTTCATTCTTGGCTTCAACTACAGCAAGTGGAGGATGTGGTATTGGAACATTAACAAACAATGCACCAGCTAATGCACCATCAGCATGTGGAGGATATGTAGATGTTACTTGGATATATAACGCAAGTAATCCATGTGGACAAACTGAAGGTTGTCAAGGACAATTTAAAACTTTCACTATTGGAGGTTGGGGAACAAGTTGTAATGGAGGTAATCCAGGATGTTATAGAGATAGTAATTTTACTGCAGCTTTTCCAAACGGCTTAGCTATCGGATGTGGAAACAATAAACTTAGTTTTACATCATCATCAGCAATTCAAAATTATTTACCTGCAGGTGGACCAGCAGCAGTTCTTACGACAGGGGCTGTGAATCCAACTACTTCTAAAGGTGTGTTATCATCTCAATTGATTGCACTTACATTATCTCTTGGTTTTGATGCTTATGATTCTAACTTCTCAACTAGTAGTTCAAGTTTAGGTTCATTAACTATCAAGTCTGGTACTTTTGCAGGTATGACAGTATCTAGCTTTTTACAATTAGCAAATAATATTATTGGAGGTTGTTCTTCACAATATTCAGTGTCAGATATTAATGCAGTTGCTACAGCTATCAATGAAAATTTTGATAATGGAAATACTGATTTACAATTTTTAAACTGTAGTGGTGGACAAACTCCACAAGGAAGTACTTATAGTTGTACTAAGCGATTTACAGTTACAGCACCTGCACCAGTAGTGATAACTTGTGGTCCTGATGTAATATTACCTGCATGTAGCACACAAGCTCAATTAACTGCAGCATGGAATTCTTTCTTATCTTCTACAACTGCTTCAGGTGGATGTAATGGTGTGTTAACAAGAACTTCTTGTACTGCACCATCATTGTGTGGAGGATATGTAGATGTTACATGGACTTATACAGTAAGTGGTTGTGGTCAACAATCAGGATGTGGAAGTACTAATTCAGTACATTGTACAAAACGATTTACAGTTGCGGCACCTGCGCCAGTAACTTTAACTTGTGGTTCTAATTTTGTATTGCCAGCATGTAGCACACAAGCTCAATTAACAGCAGCATGGAATTCATTCTTATCTTCAACAACTGCAACAGGTGGTTGTGGAGGTGTATTAACAAGAACTCAATGCAGCCCACCATCATTGTGTGGAGGTTATGTTGATGTAACTTGGACATACACTGTAGGTTCATGTGGTCAGCAATCAGGTTGTGGAAGTACAAATTCACAATCATGTACAAGACGATTCACAGTAGCAGCACCATCACCAGTTTCATTCAGATGTGGAACTGATATAACAGTGCCAGCTTGTAGTACACAAGCCCAAATAACTACAGCATGGAATTCATTCTTAGCATCAACTACTGCAAGTGGTGGATGTGGAGGTGTATTAACAAGAACTTCAGCTACTGTTCCACCATCATGTGGAGGATATGTAGATGTTACTTGGACTTATACAGTAGCTTCATGTGGACAACAATCAGGTTGTGGAACAGGTAATTCATTAACATGTACTAAGCGATTTACTGTAGCTGCAACAGCACCAGTTGTATTCAACTGTGGTACAGATAAGATTGTACCAGCATGTAGCACACAAGCTCAAGTAACTGCAGCATGGAATTCATTCTTAACATCAACTACAGCAAGTGGTGGATGTAATGGAGTATTGACAAGAAGTACTTGTACTGCACCATCAGCATGTGGAGGATATGTAGACGTTACTTGGACTTATACAACAACTGCATGTGGTGGACAAGCTTCAACACAATCATGTACCAAGCGATTTACAGTTGCTGCGCCATCTCAAGTGGCATTTAACTGCGGAACAGATATAAGAGTTCCGGCTTGTAGCACACAAGCGCAAGTAACAACAGCATGGAATTCATTCTTATCTTCAACAACTGCCTCAGGTGGATGTAATGGAGTATTAACTAGAACTTCAGCTACTGCTCCTTCAACATGTGGAGGATATGTAGATGTTACTTGGACTTATACGGTTAGTGTATGCGGACAACAATCAGGTTGTGGAAGCGGAGCTACTAACTCAGTGTCATGTACTAAACGATTTACAGTTGAGGCTGCACCAGCTGCAACACTTAATTGTGGAAATAATATGATAGTAGCATCTTGTAGTACTCAAGCGCAAGTAAATGCAGCATGGGCTTCATTCTTAGCTTCAACTACAGTAAGTGGAGGATGTAGTTCTGGAACATTGACAAATAATGCGCCAACTGCACCACCAGCAACATGTGGAGGATATGTAGATGTGACATGGACATATAGAACAAATAGTACTTGTGGTCAACCAGTAACTTGTGGAGGTCAAACTTCAACTACTGGAACACAAACTTGTACTAAACGTTTCACAGTAGAAGCTGCAACACCTGCAACATTAAGCTGTGCAACCGATGTTAGAGTACCATCTTGTAGTTCACAAACACAAATAAATGCGACATGGGCTTCATTCCTAGCTTCAACTACAGTAAGTGGAGGATGTAGTACTGGAACATTGACAAATAATGCACCAGCAAATCCACCAACAGCATGTGGAGGATATGTAGATGTAACATGGACATACAGAACCAACAGTACTTGTGGTCAACCAGTAACTTGTGGAGGTCAAACTTCAACTACTGGAACACAAACTTGTACTAAACGTTTCACAGTAGAAGCTCCAACACCTGCAACCTTAAATTGTGCAACCGATGTTAGAGTTCCATCTTGTAGTTCACAAGCACAAATAAATGCGACTTGGGCTTCATTCTTAGCTTCAACTACAGTAAGTGGCGGATGTACTACTGGAACATTGACAAACAATGCACCAGCTAATCCACCAGCAGCATGTGGAGGATATGTAGATGTGACATGGACATATAGAACAAATAGTACTTGTGGTCAACCAGTAACTTGTGGAGGTCAAACTTCAACTACTGGAACACAAACTTGTACTAAACGTTTCACAGTAGAAGCTGCACCAGCAGTAACATTTAGCTGTGGAACCGATAAAACAGTAGCTTCATGTAGTACTCAAGCTCAAGTTAATTGTGCATGGACAGCATTCTTAGCATCAACTACAGTAAGTGGTGGATGTAGCACAGGGACATTGACAAACAATGCACCATCAACTCCACCATCAACATGTGGTGGATATGTAGATGTAACATGGACATACAGAACAAACAGTACTTGTGGTCAACCAGTGACTTGTGGAGGTCAAACTTCAACTACTGGAACACAAACTTGTACTAAACGTTTCACAGTAGAAGCTGCACCAGCAGTAACGTTTAATTGTGGAAATAATGTATGTTTACCAGCATGTAGCTCTCAAGCTCAAGTTAATTGTGCATGGAATTCATTCTTAGCTTCAACAACTGTAAGCGGTGGATGTAGTTCAGGAACATTGACCAACAATGCGCCATCAGCTGCACCATCAGCATGTGGAGGATATGTAGATGTTACTTGGACATACAGATCAAACAATACTTGTGGTCAAACCATTACATGTGGTGGAACAACATCTCAAGCTAGTGTTTATACTTGTACTAAACGATTTACAGTAACCGCAGGTGGTGGTGTAGACGTTTCAGGACCAGGAAGTGTAAGTTATCCTGCTACTAACTACTGTAGTCAATATGCAGTTAATTGTGCATTTGCTAATTGGTTAGCACAATTCACAACAGTGAGTTCAGGATGTGGAGCAACTGCAGTATTTAGTGGGGATTGTAGAGTAGCACCAAGTTGGGCTAATGGAGGAACTGTAAGAGTAACTTATAGTATCACAGGAAACTGTAATTCTGATAGCGTTTGTGCATCATTCACAATAACTAGAAGCTCATCTTGTAGTAAAATAGCTGAAGGTGGAGTTAAAACAGCAATGTCTGTAAAAGCTTATCCAAATCCATTTAGTGAAAACTTCAACTTAGATTTAGTAACTTCTACTGAAGATAAAGTAGGTGTAGCTATTTATGATATGACTGGAAAATTAATCGAACAACGTGAGGTTAATGCAGAGGAAGTATCAGGATTACAAGTTGGGGATCGCTTTGCTTCTGGAGTTTACAATGTAATTGTTACTCAAGGAACTGAAGTGAAAACATTACGAGTAATTAAAAGATAATCTTTTAAAATAGTTTTATAATAAAAGCCCTTTCAGCAATGAAAGGGCTTTTGTGTTTTAAATAATTAGTGGTAAAAATAATTGTTTATTAAAAGCTAATAGTTAATAAATTTATATTGCTTAGTAAAATACAAAAGTCAGATTTTATTAATCGATTTGAAATAAAGTATATATGCCTTAATGAAATTTTAACCGAAATCAAGATTTATTTTATCAAATAATCACTCAATATATTTACTGATAAATAGATTAATCTGTAAATAGAAGAAATAATATCATTCGGTCTTATCTAATTTTAAAGAAACTATTATTCCAATTAAAAGCGACATAGCAATAAAACTCAACGAAATCCATTCTGGAAATTTATAAAAATGAACCACTAACATTTTAATACCAACAAAAGATAAAATGGCAATCAAGCTATATTCAAGATAACTAAATTTTTCGATCATATTAGCCAAAAAGAAATACATAGATCGCAATCCGAGAATAGCAAAAATATTCGAACTAAAAACCAAAAACGGATCAGAAGTTATAGCCAAAATAGCAGGTACACTATCTAAAGCAAAAAGCATGTCCATAACTTCAATTACCAACAATGCAACAAAAAGAGGTGTAGCATAATTGATGTTGTCGATTTTTGTAAAAAAATGTTCTTTATCAGTATGACTCGTGATAGGGATAACTTTACCTATTATTCTATAAACCAAAGATTTTTTAGGGTCAAATTCTTCTTCCTCTTTTTTGAATAACATCTTAAAAGCGGTAAAAAGTAAAAAGCCTCCAAACAAATAAGTCATCCAACTGAATTTGTTTATCAATATAACACCAAAGAAAATCATCAATCCTCTGAAAATGACAGCGCCTAATATTCCCCAAAATAAAACCCGATGCTGATACTTTTGAGGGATTTTAAATGAAGCAAAAATCACAGCTATGATAAAGATATTATCAATGCTTAATGATAGTTCTATAAGATAACCAGTTATGTACTTTATGGTTGCAACAGCAGGTTTAATGCCTGTTGGATTAGCAATATAGTTTGTGCTGTACAACCAGTTTACAACTCCTGAAAAAGCAAAAGAAAGTGTAACCCAAACACCTGTCCAGATTCCAGCTTCTCTTGAACTAATAATATGTGGAGTTTTATTAAAAACACCTAAATCTAATGCAAGAAATAATATAATAAGAGCTACAAAAGAAATCCAAACAATCATAGAACAAAAAATTTACAGATTACCAAAGATACTTTTTGATTTTTATAATTTGACTGAAATTTAAATAAAGATATTCTTTAGGTTTTAAGCAAAAAAAAAGTGCCATCATTTAAGACAACACTTTTTACTAAACAAACAAAAATTTTATAATGCAGATTTTACCGTTTTAATAATTCTTGAAGCAATTTTGTACGGATCTCCGTTAGACGCAGGTCTTCTGTCTTCAAGATAGCCTTTCCATCCTCTTTGTACTGTTGCTATAGGAATTCTGATTGAAGCTCCTCTGTCTGAAACACCATAAGAGAAATCATGAATTGAAGCTGTTTCGTGTTTACCTGTTAATCGTTGGTCATTATACGCTCCATAAACCGCAATATGCTCTTCAACTACTGGTCGGAAAGCTTCACATATTTTATCGTAAACAGCTTTATCACCACATGTTCTTAATACTTCATTTGAAAAATTAGCATGCATTCCTGATCCATTCCAATCGGTGTCTCCAAGAGGTTTTGGATGGTATTCAATATAATAACCATATTTTTCTGTTAAACGATCTAACATATATCGGGCAACCCAAATTTCATCTCCAGCTTTTTTAGCTCCTTTGGCAAATAATTGGAATTCCCATTGTCCACAAGCAACTTCCTGATTAATACCTTCAAAGTTTAGCCCAGCTGCAATACATAAATCAGCATGCTCTTCAACTAATTTTCTTCCGTGTGTATTTTTACCTCCTACTGAACAATAATACATTCCTTGTGGCGCAGGGTAACCGCCTATTGGGAATCCTAAAGGCAATAAAGTTTTGGTATCCATAATAAAATATTCTTGTTCAAATCCGAACCAGAAATCACCATCATCATCAATAGTAGCTCTTCCGTTTGATGGATGTGGAGTTCCGTCTGGACTCATTACTTCTGTCATAACCAACCATCCATTTAGTCGAGTTGGATCTGGATAAATAGCAACTGGTACTAAAACACAATCAGATGAACCTCCATCAGCTTGTTTGGTAGATGAGCCATCAAAAGACCAATTTCCAATTTCCGCTAAAGTTCCTTTGAAATTTTCATGTTCTTCAACTTTAGTTTTGCTTCTTAAATTTTGTGTTGGTTCGTAACCATCTAACCAAAGGTATTCTAATTTTATCTTAGCCATAATAATATAAATTAATTTGTAATTGTAACTTAAAGCAAAAATAGAATAATTTTTTATTCACCAAATATACTAGGGTATTTATTATCAAAATAGAAAATATTTTTGTCATAAGAGTATTTTTTATAGGGGTGAAATGCTAAAAATGCATTTATTTTTCAAAAAATATATAATTTAATAAAATCAAAGATTTAATTTCAACTGTAGTTTTACTACTTTTGTGTTTTAATTTTAAAATTATATTGAAACTATTTAAAATTTAAATTTATGGCAACATTACGTTTTCAAGCATTAAAAGAGTCATCAGGTAGAAAGCCTGTGAAATTTGAAGAAGCTGACAAAAAATCAGTGCTTTTTGGATCAAATGTGTTTAATGATAAAGCAATGAAACAGTTCTTAACTGCAGATGCTTATAAAGGGGTAAAGGATGCAGTTCAGTATGGAACTAAAATAGATAGAAAACTCGCTGATTACATTGCAATGGGAATGAAAGAATGGGCCGTTGCCAAAGGTGTGACTCATTACACTCATTGGTTTCAACCATTAACCGGAGCAACTGCAGAAAAGCATGATGCCTTTTTTGAAACTTCTTATGATGGTTCTGATCCAGTTGAAAAATTTGGTGGCGGACAATTAGTACAACAAGAACCAGATGCTTCTTCTTTCCCAAATGGCGGAATTAGAAATACTTTCGAAGCTCGTGGTTATACTGCTTGGGATCCAACTTCTCCTGCTTTTATTTTTGGAACAACTTTGTGTATTCCAACAGTTTTTATTTCTTATACAGGTGAAGCTTTAGATTATAAAACACCTCTTTTACGTGCACTAAATGCTGTCGATGAAGCAGCTACTGATGTTTGTAAATATTTCGATAAAAACGTTAAAAAAGTAACAGCCACTTTAGGTTGGGAACAGGAATATTTCTTAGTTGATGCTGCTTTGGCCAATTCTCGTCCAGATATTGTAATGACGGGTAGAACTTTACTAGGACATACTTCAGCAAAAGGGCAACAATTAGACGATCATTATTTTGGTTCAATTCCGTCACGTGCTTTGAATTATATGAGAGAGTTGGAAGAAGAATGTATGTTACTTGGAATTCCGGTGAAAACGCGTCATAATGAAGTAGCGCCAAACCAATTTGAGTTGGCGCCAATTTTTGAAGAAACCAATTTAGCCGTTGACCATAATTCATTGTTGATGGATGTAATGTCGAAAGTAGGCGAGCGTCACGATTTTAAAGTGCTTTTCCACGAAAAACCTTTTCAAGGCGTAAACGGTTCAGGAAAACACAACAACTGGTCAATGGCAACTGACACAGGTGTAAATCTATTGTCTCCGGGAAAAACGCCAATGAGTAATTTACAATTCTTATCATTTTTTATCAATACCATAAAAGCGGTTCAAGAATATGAAGAATTGCTTCGCGCAGCCATTGCAACAGCAAGTAATGATCATAGGTTAGGAGCAAATGAAGCACCACCAGCTATTATTTCAGTTTTCATCGGACAACAATTAACTAAAGTTTTAGCTGAATTAGAAGGCGTAACTAAAGGGAAATTATCTCCAGAAGAAAAAACAGATTTGAAACTAAATGTGGTTGGTAAAATTCCAGAAGTAATTTTAGATAATACCGATAGAAACAGAACTTCACCATTTGCTTTCACCGGAAATAAATTTGAATTCCGTGCTGTTGGTTCATCTGCTAACTGTGCTAATGCGATGACAACTTTGAATTCTATTGTAGCCAAACAATTAAAAGATTTCAAAAAAGCAGTGGATGCTTTAATTGATGGAAAAGGATTGAAGAAGGATGAAGCAATTTTTAATGTATTAAGAGAATATATTAAAGAAACAAAAAATATCCTTTTTGAAGGTGATGGCTATAGTGAAGCATGGGAAAAAGAAGCAAAAAAACGTGGATTGAGCAATCATAAAACAACTCCAACGGCTTTGAAAGCTAAAGTTTCTAAAAAAGCACTAGACTTATTCAAAGATTTGAATGTGATGAATCACGTTGAAGTTGAAGCGCGTTACGAAATCGAATTAGAGGAATACACAAAGAAAATCCAAATTGAAGGAAGAGTTCTTGGAGATATTGCTCGCAATCACGTAATTCCAACAGCAATACGTTACCAAAATACGTTGATTGAAAACGTTCGTGGATTGAAAGATATCTTCGGGGCATCTTTTGAAAAAATAGCTAAAGAACAAATTTCAATTATCAAAGAAATCTCAGCTCACATCGAAGGAATTAATTCTAATGTCGAAGCAATGACCGAAGCGCGCAAAAAAGCAAACGCTTTAACCGATGCTCAAAAAATGGCAGAATCCTATTGTGATAAAGTAAAACCATACTTTGATGTAATCAGAGCGCACTGCGACAAACTCGAACTTTTGGTTGATGACGAAGTTTGGACATTAACAAAATACAGAGAGTTACTGTTTACAAGATAACTTTAATATTTTGCCTCAAATATAAAATCTCGTCTAGTTCAAAAACAAGACGGGATTTTTTTATGACTGTGAAAAATGAGAAAAGCTATATTAGTATAAAATGTATTTTTTTTCTATATATTATTGGCTTTATATTTGATTACTCCAAACAATTTTGCGTAACTTTCGATTGTTTTTTTAACCTATGAAAACATATTTCAGTTTCTTTTTCTTTTTAGTTTCAATGCTCACTTGCCTGGCGCAAGAACAACTTACAGTCTATTTTGACAGTAATAAGTTTGTATTAGATACCAAAGAAAACACAAAACTAAACACTTGGATTTCAGAAAATAAAAGCAATAAAATTGTAGCCATTCATGGCTTTACTGATGAAGATGGAACCAATGGCTTCAACGATACTTTAGCTCAAAAACGAGTAAATTGTATTTTTAATGCTGTCAAAAATCAAATCAAAATCAGAGAAGATTTTAAGACTAGAAGCTTTGGGGAAAGCTTTAATCAATCCAAAAATAAGGCAGAAAATCGTCGGGTTATCATTTATTATATCTTAGAAAAAGACTTGCCGCGCGAAGATGAAATCCTTGGAATTAAAAAAGAAATCGTAAAAGAAGAACCCAAACCGGAAATAGTTTATCCCGAAAAATTAGTCTTCGAAAATCCAAACGGAACCAAATCGGAATTCAAACTCGACCGAACTTTTATGAAGAAAGTAGGTGATTCTAAAGCCGGAGAAAAACTCAAAATTGAAAACCTAAATTTTGTAATCAACACGTTTGCCGTTGTTAATGAATCTCGTGGAAAGTTATATGAGTTACTTTTAGTTTTGCAAAAAAAGCCAAGCCTAAAAATTGAAATTCAAGGCCATTTATGTTGTATGCCTATTGATAGAACCGATTTGTCAACACAACGCGCCAAAGCTATTTATAATTTTTTAGTGAATCATGATATTCAAAAAGATAGATTGTCTTATAAAGGTTTTGGAAGTTCAATGCCTATTTATGCGTTGCCCGAAAAAGACGAACAAGAACGTGCAGCTAATCGCAGAGTCGAAATTTTAATTGTAGAGAATTAGTATGCAAAAGATACATATACTTTGTGTTTTGCTGATCTCGTTACTAGGTTTTAGCCAAAATAAGCTTGATGTTTTTTTTGACTTCAATAAAGATATTCCAAATGAAGCATCACAAATTAAAATAGATAAATGGATTTCAGAAAATAAAACAGCCGAAATTAGTAAGGTTCTTGGATATTGTGATAGTGTAGATGACAGTAAATACAATAAAGATTTAGCTATGCGAAGAGTTAATTCTATGGTTGCAATTTTTACTAATAACAATATAAAAATTGTAGACAAAGTCGAGTTGAAATCATTTGGTAAAGACTTTAAATCTTCCAAAAATCAAAGCGAGAATAGGAAAGTAGAAGTTTTCTATAATCTGATTGCAGTTAAAAATGAGGATATAAGAAATGTTCAAACAATACCTAATGGTCCTTTCGGGAAAAGGCAAGTTAAAGAAGCAATAGCAGAAGATAAAGTAGAAAATGACCTGTTTGAGGTTGCCGATATGGACGCAATTGTAGAAGAAGAAAGGGGAACTTTAGAATCTAAATTTTATAAAGCAAAAAAAGGTGATTTAATCAGAATAAATAATATCAATTTTTATTTTAATTCAGAAAGGGTAATGGATCAATCGATGCCACTTTTAGATGAATTGCTTGATATTATGATGAATAATCCAAAACTTGTAATTGAAATACACGGACATATTTGCTGCAATCCGAATCCGAACGACACTAAATTATCCTATAGAAGAGCCTTGGTCATTCTTAAATATTTGACTAAAAACGGAGTTGACTTATATAGATTGGCTTTCAAAGGATACGGAAGTAATGATCCAATTTATAAAGTGCCTGAAAGAAATGAAAAGGAAAGAGCTGCCAATCGTAGAGTAGAAATCTTAATTGTAGATAAATAATGAAATTAAAAATTATCATATTGTTTTTTTTGGTTTGCTTTAAATCCTTAGGACAAAAACAAGTGGAAGTCTTTTTCGATTTCAATAAAGATTTTCCGAATCCAACTTCAATTTTAGAAATAAACGAATGGATTGCCAACAATAAAAATGTTGAAATCACTAAGTTATTAGGCTATTGCGATAGTATTGATACCAAAGATTACAATAAAAAACTTGCGATAAGACGTATTGATAATGTTCAGATTTTGTTAGATAAAAGTGGATTAAAGTTCGATAAAAATTTAGAAAAAACAGCATTTGGGAAGGATTTCAAACAATCAAAAGTTCAAGCAGAGAATAGAAAAGTAACGATTTTTTATAACGAACCTATAAGTTTACCCGTTGAAAGTGAACTGACAAAAAAAATAAAAAGCTCTAAAATAGGTGAACTCATCACATTGCCCAATATTTATTTCTTTAATAATTCGGCACGTATAGTCCCTAAATCCAATCCTACACTTATCGATCTGCGTTGTGCTATGGAAGAAAATCTAAAATTGAAAATTGAAATACAAGGGCATATTTGTTGTCAAACCATCGGTGACCTTGCCGATGTTTCGACATCGCGAGCACGGGCTATCTATAGTTATCTGTTGCGAAACAAAATAGATAGAAAGCGTATGACTTTCAAAGGATTCGGCAACACTAAACCTATTCATCCAATCCCAGAAAAAAATGCGCAGGAAGAAGACGAAAATCGCCGTGTAGAAATTCTGATTGTTGAGAAATAATTTCCCGAAATACGTAATTCGTAATTCCAAATTCATAATTCAAATTACTATCTTTGCGGCACACAACTAACTACAACACATGAGTTCCGATAACAGTCAACGTTATAATCTTCGTGGAGTTTCGGCTTCCAAGGAAGATGTTCACAACGCTATTAAAAACATCGACAAAGGATTATTTCCAAAAGCTTTCTGTAAAATTGTTCCCGATTATTTGACTAATGATGATAATTATTGTCTGATTATGCATGCTGATGGCGCCGGAACAAAATCGTCTTTAGCCTATTTATATTGGAAAGAAACTGGCGATATTTCTGTTTGGAAAGGCATTGCGCAAGACGCATTGATTATGAATATTGACGATTTACTTTGCGTTGGCGCGACAGATAATATAATGCTTTCATCAACTATCGGAAGAAACAAAAATCTAATTCCTGGTGAAGTTATTTCTGCCATTATCAACGGAACCGAAGAATTGATTGCCGAGCTAAAAACTTTTGGCGTAACGATTTATTCTACTGGTGGCGAAACTGCCGATGTTGGCGATTTAGTGCGAACAATAATCGTAGATTCAACCGTAACAGCCCGAATGAAACGCAGCGATGTTGTCGATAATGCCAATATCAAAGCTGGAGATGTGATTGTTGGTTTGGCTTCTTTCGGTCAGACCAAATATGAAAAAAGTTATAATGGTGGAATGGGAAGCAACGGATTGACATCAGCACGTCATGATGTTTTTGCCAAATATCTAGCAGATAAATATCCGGAAAGTTTTGACAGTTCAGTACCAACTGATTTGGTTTATTCAGGAAATACAAAACTGACAGACAAAGTAGAAAATTCTCCAATAGATGCCGGAAAGTTAGTGTTATCTCCAACAAGAACTTATGCACCAATCATCAAAACTATTTTAAATAAATACACTCCAAAAGACATTCACGGAATGGTACATTGTTCGGGTGGAGCACAAACTAAAGTTTTACACTTCGTAGATAATGTTCATGTAATAAAGGATAATCTATTTTCGGTTCCACCATTATTTAAATTGATCCAAGAACAATCTAAAACCGATTGGAAGGAAATGTATCAAGTATTCAATTGTGGTCACAGAATGGAATTATATGTTCCAAATGAAATTGCTCAAGACATCATCGAAATCTCAAAATCATTCGGTGTTGAGGCTCAAATTGTGGGTAGAGTAGAAGCTGCTGAAACTAAAAAACTTACAATTGAAAGTGAGTTTGGTAAGTTTGAGTATTAGTCATACTAACTTTTCGATTTTAAAGTATAGATTCCGCCCGCAAAAAGCAGAATCGCAGCACCAATATACATATAACCTTGTTGTTTACCGGATTCATTCGAGGCATCTATTTTCAGTCCAAGGAAATTAATCTGTTTAGTGTTGTCAGCAATTTTATTAAGCCCAATATAACCAATAGATATACTGACTATAATCAATAATGCTCCGATAAGTTTTGATGTGTTCATAATGTAGTTGTTTAGTTTCTCTAAATTTAAGGGATTAAATTTGTTTAAACGTTACAGAGTTTTGTTCAAACGTTATAGAATTTTGTTTACTCCTAATTTAGTTTTGCTTACTATTTATTTAGTTTAGAGAACTCTTAATTTAGTTTTGTTTACTACTTATTTAGTTTAGAGTTCTCCTCATTTAGTTTAGAGTACTATTTCTTAACCAATCTTTACTGAAGTCATACTCAAACTACCAGCCAATAGCTTATCATTAAACAATGATAGTTCTTCATTTTTTTGTTTTAAGCCCAAAGTATAAATTAGGGGCAAATAATGATCAGGAGTAGGAATGGCTAACTGTATTGCTTTAGATTGTTTTTCATAGTCAATCAACGATTGAAAATCACCATCCAAAAGGTGATGGTTGAATTTACTTCGGGCTTCAATTGCCCAATCAAAACCGTAATCGTCTTTGTGGAAATTATGAAAATCAACAAGGCCTAAATTGTGAACAATGTTTCCACTTCCAATAATCAAAATGCCTTTGTCACGTAACTTACTTAGTTTTTGTGCTAGTTCAAAATGATATTGTGCTGGTTTGGTATAGTCAATGCTCAACTGAATTACAGGAATGTCAGCTTTAGGATATAAATGCTTCAACACCGACCAAGCTCCATGATCTAAACCCCATTTTTCATCGAGTGCTACTAAAGTTGGTTCTAATAATAATTTGGTTGCTTCAGCCAATTCAGGATTTCCTTTTGCAGGATATTGAACTTCATAAAGTGCTTTTGGAAATCCACCAAAGTCGTGAATCGTTTGTGGCATTTCCATAGCCGTAACTTTGGTTCCATTAGTAAACCAATGCGCCGAAATACAGATAATAGCTGTTGGCTTTGGTAGTGTTTTGGCAACGTTTCTAAAACCAATTACAAATTCATTTTCTTCAATAGCGTTCATCGGACTTCCATGCCCAAGAAATAATATGGGCATGCGCTCCGTATTTGATAAACTTTCTGAAAACTGACTTAAAGTATTGAGGTTTTGCATAATGTAAAAATAAGGAATCTATATCCAACTTTGATTAAAACTTTGCGACCTTTGCGTCTAAATAAATGACTATGATTATCAATTTAAAAAATGGTGTTGACAAATTGCTTTTTGGTATGAAACAAAAAGATGTAGAATCATTCTATGGCAAAGCAGACAAACAATTTAATGACGAAGACGGAAATATTATTTGTCTTTATAACACTCAGAAATGTAGTTTAACTTTTTATGAGGATGAAGATTTTCGTTTGGGTTATATCATTTGTTCCCATCCCGAGGCAACGATTTTGGATAAAAAAGTTATTGGTAAAAATGTTGAAAATATTAAATCAGAGTTACCTTTTAAATCATGGACAAAAGAAGATTTTGACACCACCGAAAATCACTTCAACGAAAGCAATTGGCTAATTCTGCAATCAGAATACAACGATATTATCCGGGTTGAAATTGGCGCTATTATAAATGACAAAGATGAATTTGATTGGAAGTTTTAATATCACTTCAACAAACTATAAAATAACAACTATTAAATAATTTCCGCGCTTAAGCCAGCTTCTAAAAGTTGTGTACATTGTGGTTTCAATTCATCAAACGAGCCTGTTTTTACAGTGCATTTTCCTTTATAGTGTACTAAAATAGCACATTGTTCCGCTTGTTCAGAAGTGTGATTACAAACACGGATTAGTGTTTCAATGACATGGTCAAAAGTATTGACATCGTCATTATACAATACGATTTCATTATTGATTCCAACTTGTTCTTCAACTAAAACGTCTCCCTGAACTTTTTCAATAGTACTCATTTTCATTTGGTTTTACGAGGTGTAAAATTTCCAGCTGCTAATTTACATATTTAAGAGAAGTCCAATTATTTCTTTCGAATTTTTTAACATAAGTCAATCCTTTTTCAGTGCATGAAGCATCAATAAATGGAATGTCTTCTGTATAAAAACCGCTTAGTAATAGGATTCCGTTTTTGTTTAAGCAATCAACATATCGCTGCATATCGTTCAACAAAATGTTACGGTTAATATTAGCGATAATTAAGTCGTATTTTTTATCTTTTAGTAAAGAAGCATCGCCTTCAAAAACAGTAATTTCATGACAATTATTACGTTCTGCATTTTCAATTGAATTAAGATAACACCAATTGTCTATATCAATAGCGTCAATAGGTTTTGCGCCTTTCATTTCGGCAAGTATAGCCAAAATAGCTGTTCCGCATCCCATATCAAGTGTTTTCAAATTGGTAACATCCGTTTCTAAAAGATGTTGAATCATCATATGTGTAGTTTCATGATGACCAGTGCCAAAGCTCATTTTTGGCTCGATAATTATATCAAATTCAGCGTTGGTTTTTGGATGAAAAGGAGCACGGACGTGACATTTTCCGTCTACATCTATTGGCTCAAAGTTTTTCTCCCATTCCTCGTTCCAATTGACTTGCTCAATTTCTTCGATTGTGTGGGAAATAGTAAATTCAGGAGAATGTAACAAATAAATATCATCTAATACGTTTTTAGTCCAAAGGTCTTTTTGAATATAGGCACTAAATCCAGTTTCTGTTTCAATGAAACTTTCAAAGGGTTTTTCACCAAGTTCGGCTATTAAAATTTCGGAACCAAGTTCTTTAGGCTCGACCGAGAAATGGTATGCTAAATAGATATTTGACATTCTTTTTTTTGCAAAGATAACAATCGATATCCTTACTATGAAGCCATTTCAGCAAAAAATTAATCATCTGTTTTGGCAACAGTTTTTAAACTAGCACTTGGAATTTCATCAGGAGTAACACTGAAAACCATCAATTTACTGTAACGTTTTCCTTCAACGTCATATAGATAGGTTATAGTGTTTTCTTTTGGATTGTATGTTAATTTCGCTCTCATAAATTTGGAACGCAATAGCCATGTTCCTTCTGTTTCGCTGGTTTGTGTAAACTCAACAATAGAGCCATGATGCATTCGCACCTGACCATTATCAATCATACTGATTACTATATAACCATTGGTTTTTGAACCGATTTCACGAATGTCAATAACAGTGTTCTCATATTCTGTTTCTTTCAATTCGTATTTTTCAAACTCATTATTCCAAACATAATATTTCCTTGAATCGGATTGGAATCGTTTTTGACTATCAATTTGCGAGTAGCTGTGCAATGAAAATAGCATCACAAGAAGTAAGGTAAGTTTTGTTTTCATTTTATTTTTGACATTAATTATGGAGTAAACCTAAAATTATATTCGATTAAAATCAAAAATAATCGATGAAATACACTTTTTTATTTAAAATATAAAAAAAACCTTTCAATTTAATGAAAGGTTTATCATATAGATTAAGTGTTTTTATTATAGCGAACTTACAATTGCTGCAAAGTCGGATGCTTTTAGTGCAGCACCACCAATTAGTCCGCCATCAACATCGGGTTTAGTGAAAATTTCTTTAGCGTTTTCAGGTTTTACACTACCGCCATAAAGTATGGAAACGTCTTCAGCAATATTGCTCCCAAAACGTTGTCTAACAGTTTCTCTAATGAACTTATGCATTTCTTGAGCTTGTTCTGGCGAAGCTGTTTCTCCAGTTCCAATTGCCCAAACAGGTTCATAAGCTAAAACAATTTGTTCCCAATCTTTATCTTTAATATGAAACAAACCGTCACGGAGTTGGTTTTCGACTACATTAAAATGTTGGTTATTTTGTCTGTCTTTTAGTTCTTCTCCAAAGCAGAAAATGACCGTCATATTATGTGATAAAGCCGTAGTTACTTTGTCGGCCAGAATAAAATCGGTTTCATGAAAATAAGCACGGCGTTCAGAATGACCAAGGATAACAATATTTACCCCAACACTTTTAAGCATATCTGCCGAAATTTCTCCGGTATAAGCGCCACTTTCAAACTGACTCATATTTTGTGCGGCTACAGCAATATTGGTAAATTCTAAATGATCTACAGCTGAAGCAAGATTAATGAATGTTGGTGCAACAATAACTTGTGCTTCTACATCATTAGGTAATTTAGCTATTAATTCATTTAATAAATCTTCTGTTTCTTCAGCATTTTTGTGCATTTTCCAATTGCCTGCAACAATTTTTTGTCTCATTATTCTAGTTTTTTTAATTGCTCGTTAATTTTATCAAAATCGGTTTCAATAGCGCGATAAATTATAATTTTACCTTTTTTATCAATAACTATATATCTCGGAATCCAATCTAAATCTATTGATTTTCCATATTCACCTTTCATGCCATCAGTTACCCAATAGTGATCTCCTTTTAATTCGTGTTTTTCAATTCCAGCTTGCCATTTGTCAAATGCCTTGTCCATTGAAATAAATACATAATCAACATTTGGATTTTTTGATTGCATTTCTTTTACTTTTGGCATTGCTTTGACACAATCACCACACCAAGATGCCCAAACTTCAATCACAGTAACTTTACCCAAATGCTTTTTTAAAACATCACTAAAAGCAATTTCTTTATTTTCGGGTGATATTAATTTTTTTGATAAACTCTCTTTGGAAAACTCCTTGTTTTGAGCTTTGCTACAAGATAAAGCAGATATTGTTACCATTAGACATAGCACTATTTTTTTCATATTTTTTTGAATTTGGGACTTAAATGATTAATCAAGTTTTTTTTCTTTATCGATATCTTTTAAATAAAATATTTTATGTTTCTTTCTTCTACGTTCGCGTCTTTCTTTTTTCTTCTTGTAATCATAGAGATATTTTAAAATTAAAACAACTCCTAATCCAGAAGAAAAGACCAAAGCACTACCAATAAGAATATAAACAGTGTTTCCCAATGGTGGATCTTCCATTGTAGAGATATGATTTAAAACGAAATAGCCTAAAATAAATATTAAAAAACAAAAACCAATGCCTATTAATACACGAGTATATAATTTTTGGGACATTATATATTTAATCATAATCTAAAGTTTAATATCTAAATGTAGTGAAAAAGATAAATAAAATTAATTATTTTTCTAGTTCTGTGAATGGTTTATTAATCAATTTTCGATAATCTTCGGGGTCAAATTTATTATCAGTTATCCCCCAATAATATTTATATTCGTTTCCATTCCACAAATATTTCACGCCTGGTGTATCTTTTCCAGAACCTAAAACTTTCCAAAAAGGTATAACTTCAATAATCTTATATGGATATTCTGCTCCGGCTTCTTTAAAAAAATCTGGAATCAAATCGGCTTCTTCATTCATAAAGATAATCGAAATTTCCGGAAAATTTTTATCTTTTTGCTTCAACGCTGTCAATTCTTTTGCAGCTACACGACAATGATCACATCCAGGAACAAAGAAACAAAGTGTTTTTCTTCCTATATCAATTTTAGAAAAATAGGATGCATAGCCCGATTTGTGTTTTTCAGGTTCATTGATTTCTTTTTTTACATCCGTTTTTATGGTTTCAACTTTCTTTATAGTATCTTTTGAAAATATAGCTGCTATTGTATCAACAGATTTTTCTTGTAAAGAATCATTAGTTGTTTCTTGGGGCGTTGAAATCTGAAAATTACTTGCTGGTGGCTGTATAGGAGCTAGCATATATATAGCCAAAATAGTGGCAAAAAGGACTGTGGTCAAAATCCAAAAGTTTCCATCTTTAGCTTCTTTTGGTAACAAAACAAATAGATAAGCCAAGAGCCCAACAGCTACTATATTTTTGATGATAGCTTCAATTGGAGTCATAGGTAAAAGTTCTCCAAAACAGCCGCAGTTTCCAGTATTTCCACCACTTAAAAAAGTCACATAACTCAAATGTCCGATGAAAACTAGTAATAAAAGTGTAGTCACTGGCACGATAAATTTACGCAACCAATTGTTTTGTAAAAGCAATAATCCCAATGCCAACTCAATTCCGATAAGTGTTCTCGAAAAATAGGGAGCAAATCCTTCTGAAAATCCTAATGTATACAATTGCTTCACTTCAAAAGTTGAAATCGCAAAATAGGGTGAATCTAACAGATTCCCTTTAGATAGTTTTGCTAAAGCAGAAAGTATAAAAAGAACCGCTACAATAATTCTAAGTGTCCAAGCGATATATGATTTTTGAGTTTCTTTTGTCATATTGGGATCGGTTTGTTTATTGTCCAAATTTCATTAAAATCAAAGCAAAAACAGCGTAATTTATCATGTCCTGATAATTGGCATCGATACCTTCAGAAACCAAAGTTTTACCTTTATTGTCTTCGATTTGTTTTACGCGAAGTAATTTTTGCAGAATCAAATCCGTTAAGGAACTAACCCTCATTTCGCGCCATGCTTCACCATAATCGTGATTTTTGTCTTCCATTAGCGATTTTGTAGCTGCGATTTTTTCATCATAAAGTTGAATTGCTTTTGCTGCATCTAAATCGGGTTGTTCAACAACGCCCAAATCCAATTGGATTAATGCCATGATAGAATAATTGATAATGCCAATGAATTCACCAGTTTCATCTTCGTCAACTTTACGAATTTCATTTTGTTGCAAACTTCTTATACGTTGGGCTTTGATAAATATTTGGTCTGTTAATGATGGTAATCTCAAGATTCTCCAGGCACTTCCATAATCGGTCATTTTGTTAACGTAAAGTTGTCGGCAAATTGCGATAACCTTATCATATTCTTGAGAAGTTTTACTCATTTCAATGTATCTTTGTGTCAAATTTCACCAAAAGTAAAGAATAAAGATTGAAGTACAAAGTACTAAATCTTATAACTATCTTAAAAAGCCAATGACTATTAATTGCTTCGGAAAACTAATCGATTTAACAACTCCCAAAGTGATGGGAATATTGAATGTTACTCCAAATTCGTTTTACGATGGAGGGAAATATTCGGATGAAAAAAGTGTGCTTTCTCAAGTTGAAAAAATGCTTATAGAAGGTGCGACTTTTATCGATATTGGAGCCTATTCAAGCAAACCAAATGCAGCATTTGTCTCGGAAATAGAAGAAATAGAACGATTAAATCCAATTATACACTTAGTTTTAAATCACTTTCCGGAAACCCTAATTTCTGTTGATACTTTTCGATCCAAAGTAGCTAAAGTCGGAATTGAAAATGGCGCTTGTATCATTAATGATATATCGGCAGGAAGTCTGGATGCTGCAATGATGGAAACCATTGCCAAACTGCAAGTTCCTTATATAATGATGCACATGAAAGGTAATCCGCAAACAATGCAAAGTTTAGCAAATTATGAAAACATTACCAAAGAAATGCTTTTTTACTTTTCAGAAAAAGTTGCGTTGGCAAGAAGATTTGGAATCAGCGATTTGCTCATCGATCCAGGTTTTGGATTTGCGAAAACAAAAGAACAAAATTTTGAAGTTATGAATAATTTAGAGTTGTTTCAAATGCTCGAATTACCCATTTTAGTTGGTGTTTCACGAAAATCAATGATATACAAAACCATAGGAACTTCCGCCGAAGATGCGCTAAACGGAACAACGGTTATGAATACAATAGCGTTGCAAAAAGGAGCAAAAATACTCAGAGTGCATGATGTGAAAGAAGCTATGGAAACTATAAAATTAGTTAGTCAATTATGAAAAGAATAGTTATTGTAGGTTTTTTATTTTTATTGTCTTCGTGCCAAAACAAAGAAGTCGTTTTACCACAAGCGAATGAAACGGTTGTTGCTGATGTGAAAGATCATTCTCCGATTTATTTCTTTTTCAAAGCGGAAGAGAAAGACACTTTAATTGATGTAAATAGAAACAATTCAATTAGTTCAACCAATTGGCTTTTTAATATTGACAAGCGTTTGCCGTTGCGAAAGGTGATTTTAGAAATTAAAAAACTTCAAGCAAAAAAAGAGGGAAGTATGCATAAAAGTGAAACATCCGAGAATTATTTTACTTATACAGATACGGTAAAAAAAACGATGGCTTTTTTGCCTTTTACTAAAGTCAAATACAAGTTAGAAAAACCCGATTTTAATGTTGTTTTTTTCTATTTAGACCGAAATGATTTGGTTCATTTTAGGGATGAAGTTTTTTCAAAAAATGAGTTGCAGCCTTTTTTAGATAAACAATTAATTTCGGCTTCAAGCATTGTCTTTGCATATGATAAAGGAATGTCGTTTGGAAAGTATATTCAATATCAATTTTTTGTAAAGCATTTGATTGCTCCAAAAGGAATGGCTATCAATAGTAAAAAAGAATACATTTACTAAAGTTCGTAAATAGTAATCTACAAATCGTACTTTTTACTGATGGTGATAAGGTTCATTTCTAAGAATTGTAAATCCACGATATAGCTGTTCAATAAAGAATAAGCGCACCATTTGATGTGAAAATGTCATTAGCGAAAGTGAAATTTTGCCTTGAGCTTTTTGGTAGACTTCTTCGCTAAAACCATAAGGTCCGCCAATAACAAATACTAAAGTTTTTACACCAGAATTCATTTTCTTCTGCAAAAAATCTGAAAAATCAATACTGGAAAAAGCTGTTCCGTTTTCGTCTAATAGTATCAGTTGGTCAGTTGATGTAAGTTTGGACAAAATCAATTCACCTTCTTTTTCTTTTTGCTGATTTTCCGAAAGGTTTTTGACGTTTTTAATATCCTGAATAACTTCCAAATCAAACTTGATGTAAAAGGATAAGCGTTTTGTGTAATCATCAATTAATGATTGCAATGCTTTGTTATCGGTTTTGCCTATGGCTAAAAGTTTGATGTTCATAAAGTGTTATTGCGGCTTATTGCGAATTCTTTCAATAATTTCTTTAACCAACAATCCGAATAAAATTCCCATTGCAAAAATTGCTAAAAACTGTATAGTTCTAATATTTTCATTTCCCTGAATTCTGCTAAAATTTCCAACTGAAAGTATAAATAATACTGCTAAAATAATTCTTCTTCTGTTTTGTTTCATGGTTTTATAGTTTTGATTATTTATTCCAAATCTTCCAAGCTTTTTCTGCTTGAAGGACTAACATTTCATGACCATTTTTGGTAATTGCGCCTTTTTTTTTAGCTTTTTTCAGAAACTGTGTTTCTTCTGGATTGTATATCAAATCGAAAGCAATATGCTTTTCAGTAAAGAAATTATATGGAATTGGAGGGAATCCTTTGGTGTTTGGAGCAGTGCCAACAGGCGTGCAATTAATTACAATTTGATAATTATCAAAAGTCGTCGCATTGATTCGGTTATAATCAATCATGCCTTCTTTTTCTTCACGAGTAACAAAAGTGTAAAGAATTCCGAGTTTGTCCAGCGCAAAAGAAATTGCTTTCGCTGCGCCTCCTGTACCGAGAATTAATGCTTTTTTATGATGTGGTTTTAGTAATGGTTTTAGTGATTTCATAAAACCATAATAATCGGAATTGTACCCTTTTAAATTTCCTTTTTTGGTTACCCGAATAACATTTACAGCTCCAATTTGAGCTGCGTTTTTAGAAAGTTTATGTAGATATGGGATTACACTTTCTTTATATGGAATGGTAACATTTAATCCTTTTAAATCTGGATTATTGGCTATAATATCTGGGAATTCTTCAATGGTTTGAATATCGAAATTCTCATAAGAGCAATCTACTAAGTTTCCTAAAGCGAATTTATCGGTAAAGTATTTCTTTGAAAAAGAATAGCTTATGTTTTTGCCGAGTAAACCAAATTGTCTTCTCGACATTATTCTGGTTTTATATGTTTTGCAATATATTGTTGAACAGATTCTCTATCCCAAACTGTTGGAAACATTTCTTTCAAAATAGTTTGGTGTTTCGAATTGATTCGTAAACCGTTGCTCAAATGATAGTTTCCTTTTTCTTCTTCATTTAAAAGCATATGAAAACCTGCCATGCGATATTCTATCTCGTAATCATCCGGGAAGTATTCAGCCGCTTGAATTAAAGTTAAAATAGCATTATTGTATTCGCCCATTATTAACATGATGTCAACCCAAAATAACCAAGTATCTAACTGATAATCCCCAAATTCAATGGATTTTCGATAACCAAATTCAGCTTCTTCAAATTGATCCATTGCTTTGTTAATCGTAGCAAAACGTTTCCAGTATAAACGATTTTGGTCATCAATAGCCAATGCTTTATTGACAAAATACAATGCTTTTTGATAATTTTTTTGACGAACATAAAAATCAGTAATCGCAATCCAGCCTTTATCTAATAATGGATCTTCGTGTACAGTTTTGTTGAAATATTTTAATGCTTGTACTTTATTACCCAGTTTTTCATAGCATTTACCTATGCGTAGCAAAGCATAAGATGTTGGATCATCTAATTCAATAGTTTTGTTATAACTTTCGATAGCATCTTCATAGCGTTTCAATCGCTCTAAAGCTTTACCTTTTTCCATATAGGCGCCAACAAATTCTTCGTCTACATAAGTAGCAAATTCAAAAGAACGCACTGCATTTTCATAATCTTTTACTCCATAATATAATCGCCCTGATTGATGCCAGGCAATTTCGCTGTATGGATTTCTATCAATATACGTTTTAAGATATTCAATTGCTTCCAAGTTCTGATCTAAAAACTCGAAGCAATAAACTACGTTATAAAGAGCCGATTGATCTTCTAAATCTTCTTCTAAACATTTGATGAAATTTTCTTTTGCCAATTCAAGATTATCCATAAAAAGATATTCCATACCAATTAAGTTATAAACATCAGCAAAATCTTCGGTATATTTCAATGCAGTTTTTAGGAATTCAACTGCTTTTTCATGGTCATCTCGTTTGGAATAAATATTGGCTTTTTGGATAAAAATTTCTTCGTTAGTTGGTTCAATGGCGTACAGTTCGTTTAGTAACTTTTCTGCTTGATCAAGTTTATCGTCATACACCAGCATTTCTACTTGAACGAGCTTTAAACCTGTAGATTTTGGGTGTTGTTCCAGTCCTAATTTTAATGCTTTCTTCGCTAAAGTGGCTTTTCCCATATCGAGGTAATGTAGAATGATTTCCTCGAATTCCTCTGAGTCGAAAAATAGAACTTTGTTGGTTTTCAACATCGATTCAAATTTCGATAAGGATAAGTTGTAATCTTCTTCGTCGTGATCTAGGTGCATAACAGTAGGTGTTAAAATTATCCTTAATAAAATTAGGGAAACAGCTTGCTTTTTTGGTGAGTTGCGATTATTGTTGTAAACAATTTAATTAACAATTTGATAATGACAATATCAATTTCAAAATTCAATATCAATTTTCATTTTGAATCTCATTCATAGCTTCAATAATGATGGCGCAACCTTCTCTAATTTCATCTTCAGATATTGTTAATGGAGGCGTAATTCTGATGGCGCAACCTTCGAAAAGCAACCAAAATAATATTAATCCTTTTTCTTGACATTTGAAAATTATCTGGTTTGTTATCTCAGCCTCTTTTGTCATTGCTGCAAGCATCAATCCTTTTCCGCGTACCTCTTCTATCAAAGGATGTACCAAAAGTTCCCGAAACAACTTTTCTTTAGTTATTGATTGACTTGTGTAGTCTTTTTCGAGTATTTCTTCCAATGTTGCCAAACACGCTGCCGCTATGACAGGATGACCGCCAAATGTTGTAATGTGTCCTAACTTAGGATCATGACTTAATAGATCCATGTATTTTGAGTTAGCAACAAAACCACCAACAGGCATACCGCCAGCCATTCCTTTTCCTATTATAATTACGTCAGGAACTACATTGTAGTTTTCAAAACCGAACAATTTTCCGGTGCGACCAAATCCAGGTTGGATTTCGTCGAGAATTAATAAAGCACCGACTTCATCACAACGCTTTTTGATTTTGGCAAGAAAATCATTTTGTGGTTCAATAAAACCAGCACCGCCCTGAATGCTTTCGAGAATGATTCCGGCAGTTTTAGTTGTTATTTTTTGAATGTCATCTTCGTTATTGAAAGTGATGAAATCAACATCTGGAATTAATGGTCGAAAGATTTGTTTGCGTTCTTCAAAACCCATCACACTCATAGAACCCATTGTGTTACCATGATAGGCATTGTGGCAAGATATCAATTGGCTTCTTCCGGTAACTCTGCGAACTAATTTTAATGCGCCTTCACAAGCTTCAGTTCCAGAATTTACTAAATAGACTTTGTTTAAACTCGGAGGTAAATTTTTCACCAATAATTTGCAATAGGCAACCGCAGGATGTTGTGCATATTCTCCATAAACCATTACGTGTGAATATTTATCCAATTGGTCTTTGATGGCCTGATTAACTCTTGGATGCTGATGCCCCAAACTTGCAGCGGAAACTCCGGCCACAAAATCTAAATATTTTTTGTTATTTGTGTCGTAAATATAAGAGCCTATAGCATGTGAAACTTCCATGCCCAAAGCATAAGGTGAAGTTTGCGCCTGGTATTTAAGGAAATCCTCTTTCATGTCATTGCGAACTTGTAAAGCAATCTATTTGTTTTTTAATCTGAAAATTGCGACTGAATACTACTTTACCATTGGTTTATCAACACTCTGTGCAGCCTTAGGCTTTGGGTTGGGGTTATTTTTGTCGTAGTCTAATGTTTCTTTGCTTGGTTCTATTGGCACATTTTCTTTTGCCATTTCAACCTTTTTATCTGCTTGGATTTTGGCATCGAGTTCGTTTTCTTCGGGTGGAAAAATATCGTCTTTCGATTTTATTCGTTCATCGGCACGCCAAATGAAACCCCTTAATTTCCTCGCGTTTTCGGGCAAATCCTTTTCTGGATAAATATCACCATCCGGATTTTTATATACAGTTATAGTCTCAATAGTGTTTTTGTCTAAAATCAAATTGATTTTGCTTCCCAAACTTTTGTTGATGCCAATGAGTTCATGCTGGTCATTTCGAAGGTAATAAATGATTTCGGTATTTTTGATAATATCGACTTCGTTTAATTTATTGTCTTTGAATTTACCGTAAAGGTTTTGGCCTTTCACTTGATTATAACCAATCCCAAGTGAATCTTTAGAAATAATAAAAGCATTATTCAGTACTTTAAGCGAATCAAGTTTTTCAGTATTATTATTCCCAATTAGATGCATGATGTCACCAGTCATTTGGTTTTCGTAATTCCAAAGTATCGGTCTGCCAATGAGTTTTGTTAAAGCTTTTTTCTGATCAGAATGTATCGAATCACATTTACCGCTCATATCGGTTTTATAAAAACGAACATTATTGAAAGCACGAATGATGCGTTCACCCGTTTTTCCTGTAATCAACATTTTTTTGCCGTGGATGTACATCGAATCTTTTTCTACTAAAGATATGGCAACAGCTCTTTTGGTAATCATCATCGAATCTTTTTCTGTTTTAAGATTGCGATAAATTTCTGCATAATGCCCTTTTATAATTCCTTTGTTAATTGAATCGGTAATTTTAACATTATTAGTTGCCGAAGCATATTCTCGGTTTCGGTCATAATACAAACTGTCACCTTCAATTCTGCGGTCTTTGTATTTGATGTAGGATTTTCGAAGAAAATAGGCAAAGTTTTTTTTGGTATCGTAAAAACCTTTTTCAGTATAAATAAAATTCTCTTTACTTGTTATAGTTGACGGTCCAAATAAATAGGAGTGCCCCGAGTTGGTATAATAATCTAAATGATCAGACTTGATAACATACTTAGGATTGGTAATAGTTACCGTAGTCAAAAATCGAAATTTCTTTTCGTTAGCAAAATACCTTCCTGATTTACTTTTTAGAGTGTTTTCTTTGTTCTTAATTATGCCGTAAGAGTTGTAAAAAGCCTCCTGTGTGTTTCGATCAAAGTTGATAGTATCAGTTACCAAAGTCGATTCTGGTGAACGCATTATTACGCTTCCTGTGGCAAATGCTTTTTTAACTTCTCCGTTGTATTCGGCGTATTTACTGTTTAGAAAAAGCGTGTCACCTTGCACCATTTGGACTTCGCCAAACGCTTTGATATAATTTTCTTTTTGGAAAAAATAGGCTTTGTTGCAAGTGAAAATTACACCTTCGTGATTTACCCTAACATTTCCTGTAAGCAAAGCTGCATCTGGAAACAGCGCTTCATCTACATCAAAATGATCAGCATGTTCAACGACTATTTTGGATGATTTTTGCGCATTTATATTGGTCAATGTAAAAAGCAATAATCCAATGTAAAAAAGGAACTTTTTCAAGAGTTTGAATTTTTGCCAAATTTATGAAATTAGAAACAATGAAAACGGTTATTAAGAATTATTTATGTTACATATATTTCTATATTTGTAGCTATGACTTATTGAACCTATTTTAAGTCTGAAGTAAGTATGAAAACAAGTTTAACATTTGCCTTAATCCTTAGTTGTGTTATTGCTAATACAACTGTTGCCCAAAAGAAAAACACTATGAGTGCCAAACCCAAAGTAATAAATACGCCAAAGAAAGATGTAGTCTATCAAGTTTTTACCCGTTTGTTCGGAAATAAAAATACTACCAATAAGCCATGGGGAACCATTGAAGAAAACGGAGTAGGTAAGTTTAATGATTTTACAGATAAAGCACTACAGGAAATAAAAAAACTTGGTGTGACTTATATTTGGTATACCGGAGTTCCGCATCATGATGTGATTCGAGATTATACCAAATACGGAATTTCCAACGATGATCCCGATGTGGTGAAAGGTAGAGCAGGTTCACCTTATGCTGTCAAAGATTATTATAATGTCAATCCTGATTTAGCAGTTAATCCAGCCAAGAGATTAGAAGAATTTGAAGCCTTAATTGCCCGAACGCATAAGAATGGTTTGAAAGTGATTATTGATATAGTACCAAATCACATTGCCAGAAATTATCATAGTTTGAGTAATCCGAAAGGCGTTACCGATTTTGGTGCCGAAGACAATACTTCGGTTGAATATGACCGAAATAATAACTTCTATTACATACCAGGAAAAGCTTTTGAAGTGCCAACTTCCGATACATACAAACCTTTAAACGGAGAAAGCAATCCGCAGATTGATGGCAAGTTTACTGAATTCCCGGCAAAATGGACAGGCAACGGTTCTCGTCAGGCAAAACCAGATATCAATGATTGGTATGAAACCGTAAAAGTAAATTATGGTATCAAACCTGATGGTTCAAAAGATTTTCCAGAATTACCTGAAGGTTTTGATAAAAAAGACTGCAAAGCACATTATGTCTTTTGGAAAGATAAAGATGTACCAAGTTCCTGGAAAAAGTTCCGCGATATTGCATTGTACTGGACAGCAAAAGGTGTGGATGGTTTCCGTTATGATATGGCCGAAATGGTACCTTATGAGTTTTGGAGCTACATGAATTCTGCCATCAAGATGAAGAATCCAAAAGCATTTTTATTGGCCGAAGTATATAATCCGAAAGAATACAGAAACTATATTAATCTCGGAAAAATGGATTATCTGTATGACAAAGTAGAAACCTATGACCATTTAAAAGCTGTAATACAAGGCAAAACGATGCCTGATGGATTGTCAGATATTCAAAAAAATATGACGGACATAGAACATCATATGTTACACTTTTTAGATAACCACGACGAACAGCGTTTGGCAAGTCCAGAATTTGCTGGAACTCCCGAAAAAGGAAAACCAATGATGGTCGTATCAGCAACGATAAGTTCTTCGCCAACGATGATTTATTTCGGACAAGAAGTAGGCGAGGACGGAAAAGAAAACGGAGGTTTTGGAACCCATTCACGTACTTCCATTTTTGATTATGTTGGAGTACCACATCACCAGCGATGGATGAATGAAGGTAAGTTTGACGGCGGACAATTATCAAAAAGTGAAGCCGATTTACGCGATTTCTACAAACGCTTACTAAACTTCACTTTAAAAAGTGATGCTTTGATGGGGAAATTCAAAGAAATCCAAACTATTAATCGAAACGAAACCAAAATATATGGTCCAGGAATCTATTCCTATGTTCGTTGGACAGCCAAAGAAAAACTGATTGTAGTAGCAAATTTTTCGTGGGTAACTACCAGCGATTTTGAATTAAAAGTACCCGAAGATGTTATAAAAACTTGGGATCTTATTGACGGATTGTATACTGTCAAAGACCAACTTTACGGCAGTACCGCACAGTTAAAAGTAACCAATGGTAAAGGAACCATACAGTTGAGTGTAAAACCAAGTGAGAGTTTTATTTTTAGCTTGTAGCATCTGGCACCTGTCAGGTGTCGAAAAAAACCTTTTTCGCGAATTTTCGTAAGAAAGGTTTTTTTGTTTGAAAATATACCAAAGAAAATTTTGAAAAGCACAGATTAGAAATTTCACTATAGACAGTTATCAATAGTATTTTTTGCTCTTAATTTTTTCAACTTTATTCTTTTTGATTAAAATAAGCAACACCCATCCAGATTAAGCCCAGACCAATTCCTAAAGTAGCTGCAAGCTGAAGAGTGTCAAATATAAATCCTAAAACCAACGAGATAATTACACAGCAAAAAAATACACTAAGTGCCTTTAAAAAACCACTTTTCTTAATTTCCTTTAAAAACTTACTTTTTAATGTTTCCATATTTTCTATGATTATATATTTAAATTAGCCTTTAACTAGTCAATAAACATAACTTAAGTCATTCTTATTCAGACTTATTTCTGTAGCTAATATAGGAAAAAAACATTCTCAAAATAAAAAACCCTAACATTAACTGAAAGGGTTTTTTATTTGTGAACTCACAATTTAGTTTTGCTTACTAGTTTCTTTGTTTTGCTTGAACCCAATTAAGTTTGGTTTAAGTGTTATTTAGTTTTGCTTGAACCTAATTAAGTTTGGTTTAAACTGAATTTAGTTTAGTTCGAACCCAATAAAGTTTTGTTTGAACCCAATTAAGTTTGGTTTAAACTGAATTTAGTTTTGCTTAAGCCTAATTAAGTTTGGTTTAAACGTTTATGATTTATTAGTCTAGGGAAGTGATTATCTCGTTATTGTCTGCTTTCTATCCGGTCCAACAGAAACAATCTTAATCGGAACTTCAACTTCTTTTTCGATGAACTCGATATAGTCTTTTAGCTCCTTAGGCAAACTTTCAAAAGTGGTTAAACCGGTCAAATCCTGTTTCCAGCCTTTGAATTCGGTGTAAATAGGAGTAACGTTTTCTTCTTCTATATTATAAGGCAAATGCTGAATTACTGCACCTTTGTAGTTGTATGCTGTAGCTACTTTTAGCGTATCAAATCCAGAAAGTACGTCGCCTTTCATCATCATTAGTTGGGTCACGCCATTAATTTGGATAGCATATTTCAAAGCCACTAAATCAAGCCAGCCACAACGTCTTTTTCTTCCGGTAACCGAACCAAATTCGTTACCTACTCTTGCCATTACATCGCCAGCATCGCCAAAATCCTCAGTTGGAAATGGTCCGGAACCTACACGTGTAGTATACGCTTTGAAAATTCCATAAACTTCTTTGATTTTATTTGGAGCGATCCCTAAACCAGTGCAAGCGCCAGCAGCTGTGGTGTTTGATGAGGTTACAAACGGATAAGTTCCAAAGTCAACATCCAATAACGAACCTTGTGCGCCTTCACAAAGAATAGATTTTCCAGCTTTTTGAGCTTGTGTTAAATATTCTTCGCTGTCAATAAAATCTAATTTTTTTAAGTCTTCAATGGCATCAAAGAATTCTTTTTCCAATTCGGGTAAGTTGTATTGAATATCGACATTATAAAATGCAATCATTGCTTCATGCTTGTCTGCCAAAGCGCGATATCTTTCTTTGAAATCTTCTAATTCAATATCGCCTACGCGGATTCCGTTTCTTCCGGTCTTGTCCATATAAGTTGGTCCAATACCTTTTAGGGTTGAACCAATTTTAGCCTTGCCTTTGGCTGCTTCAGAAGCTGCATCTAATAATCTATGCGTTGGTAGAATCAAATGCGCTTTTCTTGAAATAAACAATTTCGATTTTAAATCGAGATTGAATTTTGCCAAACCATCAATTTCACTTTTGAAAACGACTGGGTCAATCACCACACCATTTCCAATGAGGTTGATATTGTTCCCATGAAAAATCCCCGAAGGAATGGTTCTTAAAACGTGTTTGATGCCATCAAATTCTAAAGTATGTCCGGCATTTGGTCCGCCTTGAAAGCGAGCGATGATGTCGTAATTTGATGTAAGAACGTCAACAATTTTTCCTTTGCCTTCGTCGCCCCATTGTAATCCGAGTAGTAAATCTACGGTCATTGTTTTGTGTTATGTAGTTAGTTGTCTTTTGGTTTTTGTTCACCTTTTTTTGTGAAAAAATCCACTTTTGCAAAATAATTAATTATGCCAAGAATTAATGCAGTTACCAATGCGGCTAATACTGTTTTTAAAACATACACTAAGTTAAATTCCTCAAACTTGTTCATTACAAGTCCGACAGCTTTAAAAACAATGTAAAAAGCAAAAACAAAAACAAAGGTTTTTTTAAAAAAGTCAATAGGCTCCATGTATTATTCTTTTTTATTGGCGTAAAAGTAAAGCGAATGGTTGTGTATTTCAATACCAAATATTTCTTCAATGGTTTGTTTTATGGTTTGAATTCGTGGGTCGCAAAACTCGATAACTTCTCCTGTATCTGTCATGATGATATGGTCGTGTTGTTTATCGAAATAAGACTTTTCATAATGTGCCTGATTTTGTCCAAACTGGTGTTTTCGAACCAAACCACAATCTAATAAAAGTTCGATAGTATTGTATAAGGTAGCACGTGATACTCGATAGTTTTTGTTTTTCATTTTGATATACAAATTCTCGATGTCAAAATGCTCTTCGCTTTCATAAATCTCCTGAAGGATAGCATAGCGTTCAGGTGTTTTTCGGTGTCCTTTGTTTTCAAGATAAAGCGTAAAAACATTTTTTACGGTCTCTTGATTTTTAGTATTATCGGATGCAATTAGTGTCATGGGTCAAAGATAGTTTTTAGTTTAAAAGTTTAAAAGTTTATGGGTTTAAAGTTTTAAACGAATTGTTGATAAGCACAAATTTTAATTAGTATAAACTCTCGTGACCTTATCTATTCCGTCAATTTTTTTAATGTTATCGATGAGTTTTTTCAAAATAGCATTATTCTGAACAATTACGGCCACTTGACCATAGAAAATTCCGGCTTCACCACTGAGGGAAATACTTTGAATATTTACATGCATATTATTGGATATTACTTTGGTCAATTCATTGGTCAATCCTAAACTATCCATACCCGTAATTTTAAGTATAGCTTTGAACTCTTGTTGTGAAGAGTCAATCCATTTGGCTTGCATAATTCGATAGGCATAATTGGACTGAAGCGCAATAGCATTTGGGCAATCTTTTTTGTGCACTTTTATTCCTTCGTTGATGGTTATAAAACCAAAAACATCATCGCCTGGAATTGGGTTGCAACAAGACGATAATTTATAATCTAGTTTGTCACTTTCTGCACCAAAAACAAGCATATCATAATTGTTACTCAATACAGGCTTATTAATTTCTTCCTGATTTGTACTGGGAGAACGCTTAATCTTGTTCTTGAAGAAATTCATCAACGTATTGCTTTTTTGAGCAGCAAAATCTTTTAGCTGTTGGTTTTCTATAGAGCCAATTCCGGCCCGATAAAATAAATCCAAACTTGTTTTTAACTTAAAGAAATTGACCAATTCATTGACCACATTCTCGTTGATAGTGATTTTTAAATGTTTTAATTTTCGGGTCAATAATTCTTTTCCGTCTTCAGCAATTTTCTTGGTGTTCTCGTTAAGTACGTTTCTGATTTTATTTTTGGCTCTCGAAGTTGTTACATAATCAAGCCAGTTTACAGTAGGTTTTTGATGAACAGAAGTGATGATTTCAATTTGATCACCGCTTTTTAATTCATGATTGAGCGGAACTAATTTTCCGTTAACACGAGTTCCACGGGTTTTGATTCCAATTTCAGAGTGAATACTAAAAGCAAAGTCGAGAGATGTTGCTCCTTTAGGCAAAGATTTTATTTCTCCCTTTGGAGTAAAAACAAAGATTTCTTTAGCATACAAATTCATTTTGAAATCTTCAACGAAATCAACTGCATTGGTTTCAGAACTTTCTAAGGCTTCTTTCAAAAGATTAAGCCAAGTGTCTAAACCACTTTCTTCGGTGGCGCCATTTTTATATTTGTAATGTGCAGCATATCCTTTTTCAGCAATTTCATCCATGCGTTCACTTCGCACCTGAATTTCTACCCAACGCCCTTTTGGTCCCATAACGGTAATATGCAAGGCTTCGTAGCCAGTTGATTTTGGCGAAGAAATCCAATCACGCAAACGACTCGGACTTGGACGATAATGGTCAGTAACAATCGAATATATTTTCCAAGCCAGGAATTTTTCATCGTGAAGATTTGATTTGTAGATAATTCGTAGCGCAAATTTGTCATAAACTTCATCAAAAGTTACGTTTTGCGCCGCCATTTTTCTTCGGATAGAATAAATAGATTTTGGCCTACCTTTTATGGTATATTCAACACCTTCACTGTCTAATGATTTTTTTAAAACTTCAGAAATGGTTTTGATATACTCGTCTTGCTCTTCTTTGGTTTCTTTTATTTTGCTGACAATATCCTTGAAAATTTCGGGCTCGGTATATTTTAATCCTAAATCTTCCAGTTTGGTTTTGATGTTGTAAAGTCCCAATCGATGGGCGAGTGGTGCATAAATATATAAAGTTTCGGAGGCAATCTTTATTTGTTTATCATTAGCCATAGAATCCATGGTTTGCATATTGTGCAACCGGTCGGCTATTTTGATTAAAATCACACGAACATCATCATTCAAAGTCAAGAGCATCTTACGAAAGTTCTCCGCTTGCATTGAAATATTCATATCTTTTTTGACCTGAGAAATTTTGGTCAAACCCTCAACTAATTGTGCAATTTTTGGATTGAATTTCTTTTCGATATCTTCAATGGTGACATCAGTATCTTCTACTACATCGTGCATTAAGGCGGCAGCAATACTTGTGGCGCCAAGTCCAATTTCGGATGCTACAATTTTGGCAACACCAATGGGATGAAAAATATAGGCTTCCCCTGATTTTCGACGCTGATTTTTATGTGCTTCAACAGCAACATCAAAGGCTTTTCGAATGAGTTTTTTATCAGAATCGGTAAGTGTTTGATAACTTATGCGAAGTAATTCTTTGTATTCTCGGGCAATGGCTTTTTTTTCTTCTTCTAAATCTATTTCAATCATAGCATGTTTCAATCAATTCCTAAAATTAGATATAACTAATTTAATAACCAAATCAAAATCCCCAAATTGTAGAACCATTGTGAACTTCGTGTTTAAGAATCAAAATCCACGTTGTCTTTTAGCCTCAAAAATTAATATCGCAGCTGCAACAGAAACGTTCATGCTGTCAATTTCGCCTTGCATCGGAATGATGATGTTATGCGTTGCTTTTTCACGCCAAAGTTCCGATAATCCAGTCGCTTCAGTACCAACAACTAAAGCGGTTGGAGTTTTGTAATCTTGAGTATAGTATGAAGTAGAATTTTGCAATGTAGCACTATAGAAATTGATATTGTTTTGGATTAAAAAATCAATCACTTCTTCTGTTGTACCTGTTGCGATTTGATTGGTAAACAAACAGCCTACACTGGAACGAACAATATTCGGATTGTATAAATCGGTTTTTGGATTAGCAATAATAACAGCGTCTACTTTTGCGGCATCACAAGTGCGAAGAACCGCTCCAATATTACCAGGTTTTTCAATGGCTTCCATTATTAAGAGTAATGGATTTTTAGGAAGTTTTAAATCAGACAATTGGAGTGATTTTGTTTTGGCTACAGCCAGAATTCCTTCGGTTGTGTCGCGATAAGCTAGCTTTTGGTAGATTTCTTTTGAGATTTCAATTATTTGACTATTAGATTTTTGGATTTTTGGATTATTAGAAAAATCGTTTACTTCGTTACAAATTAGGAAGGACTCAATTTCGTAATTTCCTTTTAATGCTAATTCTATTTCGCGCATGCCTTCAATCAAAAATGTACCAGACTGTTTTCGAGCTTTTGCTTTTTCCTGAAGTTGAAGCAATGACTTTATATACGGATTTTGAGCGGAGGTAATTTGTTTCATAGTGTTAATTGACAAGTCAAATATACAGCGTTTTTTTAATGATTTTAATACATTATTATCTAATAAAATTAATGCTATTTGAGTTTTTTTGCCACAGATTTTCACAGATTAAACGGATTTTATTCATTACTCCAAACAAAATCTGTGTAAATCCATCGCAATCTGTTTTATCCGTGTGCCATTTATAAACTTGGTGTTGAATGTTATTTTTCTACGAACATCAATAAAAATAACTGCTTAGAACTTCTGTCATAATTGTTTTATTGGACATCAATGATTTAAATATAAAAAACCTTGCAAAGGTTCAGGATAATCAATATCGTTTAAAAACAACAAATAAAAATAGGTACCATCGGGTGCGTTTTTACTGCCAACACCTTCTTTAACATTACCATCCCAATCTTCGGTGTTTTGATTTCCGGTCCAAAGTAATCTTCCCCAACGGCTGTAGATTTCAAGTTTAAAATTCAGAAAGATATCACGCAAACCACCAATAAAAAAAGTGTCATTATAGCTATCATTATTAGCCGAAACATAATTATATACTGTTGGAGGACAATTTCGTGTAGTCAGTAAAAACGAAGTAATGCTAAAACAATGTTGATTGGAAACACGAACAAAAATTTCTTTCGGAGTAGCTGTTGTAATATAACTTGATGTATTCAAAATTGTATTTACATCAGCGTCAGCATTGTCAAGTGTTTCATAAAAATGCACAGTGTCTTCTGGATTTGTTTTTACCAAATCTTTATAAGCAGAAAAATCAAAAGTCCCACGCGTAAAACCTTCATTGCAAACTAATAAATTTTCTAAAGAATTAAAAGTTGGAGTAAACCATAACGAATCATTTATAATAGAAGTATTGTTGTTTTCATTTAATTCGGCCACGATTCCTGTTCCGTTTCCGGTATCATCAACAACAAATTTTAGTTCGAAATTAGAGACAACATTGTCGGGCAAAACAATCGTAATTTGGCTTACAATTGAGCCACCAATTGGAATATCAGCTGGTGTTGTTATGGTCTGAAATAGTTGTCCATCGATGTAAATCGAAACTGAAGTTCCAGCTGGCAAAGGATTAGTGCAATTTAAATTGGAAACAGTATAATTTACCACGATAGTTTTCGAATCACATTGTTTTTCAACCGAATCTATCGAAATAGTTGCGTCGGGTAATTGACTGTTTAATTTGGTCACAACCGTATTTATCATCACAAAATCCTGGAAAGAAGTTAGTGAAATCTCTGCACTCGTATCGCCAATAGCTATATTGTTTTGAATATCATAAATATCCAAATCCATGTTGTACAAAGTTGAACTACCGGTTACCGAATTTGTACCATTGAAAACATTATTTGGAGGATTTAAAGTATTGCTTAACAAGGTTCCGTTCATTCTGAATTGTTCTGTTGCCAAGCCAGAATCGCCTTCCCAAGCAACAAAGCCTACTTTAGAATTATTGTCATCAATGACATTTAAACTATTTAAAGTAATCGATAATTCATCGGGAACACCTTGCAAACCATCATAAACGTTCACTTGATTTAATGGAAGCATGTCATTTTTATAAATAATTACAATGGCCCATCCGGCAAAATTGGTTCTTCGTTGAAAATGCAACTCTTCAAATGCCGAAATATCTAAATTGGAGAGTGTGTAATCGCCATTTCCGGCAGCTTGAATAAGAGAAGTAATATCTTTAAAAGCACTGAAATAGGTAAATGGAATATCATTAAATACTCTAACAAATGAAAAGGTTCTATCAGGAGTTATAGTATCTGAATTCAAATTTACTTCAAAATCACCATCGCCACTTCCGGCCCAATACAGATAGGCTTTTTCGATTACATCTGTTGAATTTAAAGAAAGTGTTGCTGTAGATGAAGTGGTTGTAACCAATTCAAAAGTCGTGTTGTTTTCTGCAGTATTCATGGTGTTGCCTATGAATGTAAAATCATAACGGCCATTGAATTGGTTGTACAACGATACATTTTGTCCATTAGTTTTAAAAATGAAACAAACAAGTACAATAAAAAAGAAAAAATGTCGTTTTAATTTCAAAGTAAAAACGTTAAGAAGATAAAATTAAACAATATTTTTGAAAATTGAATTTTTAATAGGAACGACTTTTTTAAAATAAATGTTTAATTTTCCGACGTTTAAAAGCTACTTGTGAAAAACTATTCTGTTCGACGATATACTTTAGATGATTATGCTATTTGGAACGACTTTGTGAGTAGTGCCAAAAATGCTACATTTCTTTTTCATCGCGATTTTATGGAATACCATTCCGATAGGTTTCAGGATTTTTCTTTGTTGGTTTTTGAAGGTGAAGAATTGGTTTCAGTTCTTCCAGCTAATAGAGTAGGAGATACTGTTTTTTCTCATCAAGGACTGACTTATGGTGGCGTTGTTTTACAGCCAAAATCTAAATTATACGATACTATTTTTGTGTTTAGAGCCATTTTAAAATTTCTATGCGACACTAAAATTTCTAAACTCTTTTTAAAACAAATTCCAACTATATATTGTGATTATTCTTCTGATGAAATCAACTATTTAGCACACATTTGTAAAGGGAATGTAGTAATGAAGCATAATGTCTCCGTTATAACTCTTAATCAAAAGAGGTTGATTTCAAAATCAAGAAGAGAATGTGTAAATAGAGGGAGAAAACTGGAATTAGATATAAGAGAAGATAATAAAATTGAGTTGTTCTGGAACGATTTATTAATTCCGAATTTAAGAGATAAATACCATTCAAAACCAGTTCATTCTGCAGAAGAAATTATAGCATTAAAAAATAAATTTCCAGATAACATAAGACATTTTAATGTTTATAAAGATGATAAATTAGTATGTGGCACTACGCTTTTCATCACAAAAAAAGTAGTTAAACCACAATACATTGCAGGAAGTGAAAGCAATAATGAATTAGGAAGTATTGATTTTTTGTATGATTTCTTAATCAATGAAATTGCAAATGGAAAAGATTATTTTGATTTTGGTCCATCTCATGAAAATAACGGCTTGCAGATAGTAAAGAGTATAAATTTTTGGAAGGAAAGTTTTGGGGCAAATTCATTAATTCAGGATTTTTACGAAATCGAAACTTCTAATTTTGGACTATTAGATACTATATTAATTTAAAAATCATATTGTGAATATTACTTACAGAATAAAATTTTTCCTCTTTGTTACGTTGCGAATTTGGAAATATAAATTCCTCTCTGATTGCAAACGCGTATCGGGAAAACCTAACTTATACTTGCCACTTTTATTAAATGGAAGAGGTAAAATTCAGTTTGGTAAAAATTTTCAAAACGGAGTTAGTGCTGCTCATTTTACTTATTCGACTTATAATTATATTCTCTCTCTAGAAGAAGATAGCGAAGTAGTTATTGGTGATAATGTAGTGATGGCAAATGGTGCATCCATTCAAGCGGTTTCTAAAATCATTTTAGAAGACAACGTTATGATTGGTATAAATTGTTTCCTGGTTGATACAGACGGACATGATTTAGATCCAGAAAAACGAATGACCGGAATTGCAAAATCTGCTCCGATTACCATTAAAAAAAATGTTGTTGTTTATTATAATTCCGTTGTTTTTAAAGGCGTAACCATTGGTGAAAATTCAGTAATTGGGGCTTGTTCTGTAGTTACTAAAGATATACCGCCTAATGTTTTTGCAGCAGGAAATCCGGCACGCGTAATCAGAAATCTTTAATTTGAAATTCCTTAAACAAAATACACTTTTAAAAGTTTTGTCGCTGAATTCTATTTCAGTAGCGGTGAGTTTTGTTTTGGGCATTTTTTCTTCTAAAATTATTTCCGTTTTTCTAGGAACATCTGGTATGGCTTTGATGGGAAGCTTTAGAAATTTTGCATTGATGATAAAATCGGTTGCAACGCTTGGCATCAGCAATTCTATTGTAAAATTGTTTGTAGAAAACAAAGAAGACAAACGCGAGCTTTCGGTTATTTATTCCACCTTTTTTTGGATATTTTTATTCATTTCTACCACATTAGCATTGCTTATTTTGATATTTGCTTCGCCAATTTCTAGCTTTTTATTTTACACAACTAATTATGCCATTTCAATTCGCTTTTTTGGATTATTGTTACCATTTATGGTTATCAATACGTTTTGGCTGGCCATTTATAATGGTTTAGAAAGGTATAAAAGCATTGTCATCATTCAAATAATCTCTAATGTTTTAGTTTTTGGATTAACTGCTCTTTTGATATGGAAGCACAATATTTCAGGCGGACTTTTTTCTATTGCCATTGGTGAGTTTTTAATGATTGTCGTTACCTTTTTCTTTGTTAGAAATGACAGCGATTATTTCAAATTTGATTTGCATAAAATCATGAGTAAAAAGTACATCAATGTCATCAAGAAATTTTCTGTTATGGCATTATTGAGCGCTGTAATTGTGCCTTTGACGTTGTTGTTTATCCGAAATCAAATCGTTCAAAATTATTCTATTCACGATGCCGGAATTTGGGATGCAGTCAATAGATTGTCTAGCTTTTACATGATGTTTTTCAGTTCAGGATTATCATTGTATTATATGCCAAAGCTGGCGTCAATTCATACGGAAAGTGAGTTCAAAACAGAATTGAAATCTTATTTTAAAATCTTTGTCCCTTTATTTTTATTGATGCTAATCGTAATTTATTTTGCAAAAAGTATAATCCTAAAAGTTGCTTTTACACAAGAATTTTCAAGTATAAATGAATTGTTGATTTGGCAATTGGCAGGCGATTTTATCAAGATAATTACGTTGGCTTTTGGTTTCCAAATTGTGGTAAAAACAATGATGAAGCGTTATTTTATTGGCGAAATAGCTTTTAATTTATCGTATTTTTTACTCTCTGTTTATTTGATGAAAAAGTTTTCGGTTGAAGGCGTTTTACAAGCTTATTTTTATGCCAATCTAGTTTGTTTGGTGTTGGTTTTATTCATGTTCAGAAAGCTTTTTTTTAAGCGTTAGTTTTCTGCCAAATAGCAACAAATTTTTCTGCAATTTTGATGTAATCGTGTTCTTTTTCTATGAAAGCTCGGGCACGTTTTCCAATCGCTATTATTTCAGCTGGATTATCAATTAAAAGAGATAATTCGTTTACCAGATAATCCACATCGGGCAATCCATTTATAGCTACTTTTTCAGACAGATTATAATGTTTTTCAAAAAGTTTGCTGGCATTGGTAAAAACTACTTTCCCTTTAGCCATACCTTCTAATCCATTGCTTCCTTGGTCATGACCATACAATTGATCGAGTAAAATATGCGCTCTGTCGTATAGATTTATGAATTTGTCATAAGGCAAATTTTCAGAAGTTAAAATCTCAACTTTTGCACCATACTTTTGTTTGATAATTTCTAATGCTTTTTTAAAATAGTCATTCCCTTTTTTGAAATAACTTTCCCGATTAATGCCGTGGAAAATCACAATTTTATCTATTATTTCTAATTCGCTTTTAGGAAATTTATCAAGGTTCATTGGACTTGGGATTAAACCCAAATACTTCAAATGATTTTGCATTGTTATGTGATAATCCAAATCGGTTGCAATCACGCCTTGGATATTTTCATAAATATAGTGATGCAGTTTTTCAAAAGGTTTGGTTCTGAATTTTAAAACATTGGAAAAGTCTTTATCAGCTATTTTTCCAGCTAAATAAGGTTGTATAATAGATGGGTTTTCCGGATGCTCAAAGTTGTATTTTACATAGGGATAATCATCGCCAGCCGATAGCAAAAACACTTTTTTGTTGTGTTTGAAAAGGAAATCCAAAATCTTTTTCTCATGGGTGTAATCACAAAAAAAGCTATTCTCATTGATCAATTGAACGATATCAAAATGGTTGAAATGGTTTTTGTTTTTCCAGAATTGACGGTACGTTAAATTGGAAGTAATATCGAAGCCAGTAAAGACTAGAAGTGCCAGTTTAATTTTTTTTAGAAAGCCAGAATCCCATTTTTTCTCCAAAGGAAAATCTACCGGATAATTTTTGAAACCATCTTTAAATCCCAAAATGGTAACATCATGTCCGAGCTTTTGCAAACCTTCTTTTAAGGAATTATGCAATCTGCTGTATTCTCCAATGAGTAAAATCTTCATTATCTTGTTATCTTTGGCAAATAGAACTGCAATATAAGTAAGAAATGAAAAACAACAACAAAATTGCTATAGTTTCCGCTTCACTTGGTGTTGGCGGTGCTGAGCGTTTTGCTGGATTGCTGAGTTTTATGTTGGACGACTTGGGTTACGAGGTGCATCATATCATTATTTTAGATCATGTTGCTTATGATTTCAAAGGAAAGTTGGTCAACTTAGGTAAATTATTTCCTGACGAGAAAGGTATTTTTAGAGCTGTAAAAAAAGGAAAATACATTGCCAAATATCTTGCTGAAAATGATATTCAATTGATCGTCGACAATCGTTCCAGACCAACAATCGCAAGAGAATTATTCACAAAATGGATTTATGGAAATCGAAAAATATATTATTTCTTTCACAGTTCTAATCTGGAAATGTATTTGACGAGTTCTGTTTTTTGGGCAAAATATATTTTTGGAAAAGCGACTAAATTAGTTTGTGTGTCTAATGAAATTGAAGAAAAACTTAAAAGTAAATATCAGTTCACCAATACAAAAACCATATACAATCCAATTGTTTTACCGGAAAAAATTGCAGAAAAACCGGCAGCCATTCCAGAAAAATATATCTTATTCTTTGGCAGATTGGAAGAAAAAATTAAAAATTTCAGTTTGCTTTTAAATGCATTTTCCAAATCAAAGGTTTATGAAAATGGAACTAAATTGCTCATTATAGGAGACGGTTCAAGTAAGAATTCAATTTTAGCTAAAATCGCAACATTGCAATTGGAAAATCAGGTTCAGATTTTAGCTTTTCAAAAAAATATTACGCCTTATATTCAGCATGCAAAATGTACCATTTTAACCAGTTATTTTGAAGGATTTCCGATGTCGATAATCGAATCATTAGCAGCCGGAACTCCAGTTATTTCTGTTGATTGTGAAACCGGTCCAAAAGAAATCATTCAAAATAATTTTAATGGATTATTAGTTGAAAATCATAACGATAATGCTTTGGCGCAAGCGATAAAAAGCATGATTGATGATGATAAATTATACCAAACTTGTAAAAATAATGCGCAAAAAAGCGTAGAACATTTGTCTTTGACAACCATTACACATCAGTGGAAACAATTATTAGATTTATAAAATCGTATTTCAAATTATCTAAAAACAGAATTTCCTATAAGCCGTTGCAAACTGATTAGCGGTTTTAACATAATCGATGGCAATTGAAGTAATAGTCTCTTTTTCCATCTTAAGTTTTTCAAATCTATTTCTGCATAAATTTCTTGTGAAGTTTTCCAATCGCCATTTAGATTGCATTTGATTACTGCCGAAAACCGATTTAAATCCATGTATTTTTTTAGTTTTAGATTCTGCTTTTCTTCCAAAGCATATTTTTCAAAAGTATACGATTCAAAAAAATAATTTGAATTTCGAGAAACACTTTTTTCATCATAAACATAGCAAGCCAATATTTTACGTATAAATACTATTGGGAATTGCAACCCGATTCTAATCCACAACTCAGTGTCTTCACCATGCTTTATTTTGGTGTCAAAGGCGCCAATATTTTCAAATACATTTCGGTGAATACAAGCACTAGATGTCCACAGTACACATTCTTTTTGGCTGGCATCAAAGAAATTCACAATTTCAAATTTAGATTTTGAAGAAATAGAATAAAGTGCCGGAATGCATTTGTTTTTGGTTTCAATTTCTATTGCAGCAGCAAAGACTTTTTGCTCCGGAAGCTCTGACGTAAAGCGATGCATCGTTTCTAAAAAATTAGGATGCCAAAAATCATCAGCATCAAGAAAGCAAATATAATCGGCAGTTGCTTTTTCAATTCCGAAGTTTCTGGTAATGGCAACACCTTCATTTTTTTTGGAATAATATTGAATTCGGTTGTCTTTAAATGTTGAAATTTTGGCTTCGCTTTGGTCAGTTGAGCCATCATTGACAATTATTATTTCATAGTCAGTAAATGTCTGGCTCAAAGCACTTTCTATTGTTTTGGCAACAAACTTTTCTTTGTTATAAACAGGTATGACTATGGAAAAATAGGGCATCAGCGTGAATTTATTTGACAAAAATAACCCAATCGATACACATCAAATATAAAAAGCGACGGATTTTTTGAGAGTAAATTTTTGGTATAACTATTTCTAAAAATTCTGAAGCCAAAAGCAGCAATTTTAACCAAATGCAGTTGTTTTAATTTGATGAATATTTTGGTCAAAGCAGTATCATTCGGATCAATAATTTTTCTATTAATGACCGTTTTTAAATTCTGCAACGAGCTGTGGAATTTCTCCAGGAAAATTGCTGATTTCTCCAAATTCAAATGATAAGCCGGATTGTCAATATGACCAATGGAAATTTGTTCTCTTTTTAAACCCAATATAAAAACAATGTCTTCATAGCCATAGTTAAAAATTTCGCTGTCAAAAGGATGTGAAAGCAAGACCTCTTTTTGAAGCAAAATATTTGAAATTAAAGCATAATGATAAGGATTGGAAAGTCTTTTAGTTAAAGGAATCTCTTCTCTGCTTTTGCCAAAAACCCATCGGAGCATTTCATCATCTTTTGGTCTTTCGTTATAATAAATAATGCCACCAAAAACGGCTTTTTCTTTTCCCTTTTTTAAGCTATCAATATAAGTTTTGATAAAGTTTTTTTCTTTTGGAAAAGTATCACAATCCATTAATAAAATCCAATCATATTTAGCTTTTTGAACTAAAGAATTTCTGTTTTGGCCACGACCGAGATTAACGGTATTACGCTCAAATAGGCAATTGGAAAGCTGATTTATTTTGGAATTGATTTCAGTAATTTCGTTAATGGGCGAAGCGTCATCTGCCACAATAATTTCAAATTCAATATTTTCCGAAACTGCCTGACGATGCAATTCTTCAACCAAAGGCAAAGTGTTGTAATTGTAGGTCGGAATTAGAATTGAAATCATTTAGAAAAACAGAATTAAATAATATATTTACAAAGAAAATGTTTTTTTCACAATTCTGACCTTATGAACCGAATAGAATTAGCAACGCTGATTTTTAACCGACTTGTTTCCGAAAAGGAAAAGCTAAAGAATGAATTCCAAAATTCAGATTCGAATATTGGTCATTTCTTTCTGGATGACTTGCTCCCAAATGATATTGCGTTACAAATACGGGCTGTTTTTCCAAAAGCCGAACAAATGGTTTTGAAAAAAAGTCTGCGGGAAGACAAGTATGTTGCAGCTCAAATGAATCTCTATCCTACCTTGTTAGAGGAAATTATTTATGCTTTTCAGGACGAAAGAGTAGTAAAGGTTATCAGTGAAATATGTGGTGTTAAAAATCCAATTCCGGATGAAAACCTTTATGCAGGCGGAATTTCAATGATGGGAAAAAATCAGTTTCTAAATCCGCATTTAGACAATTCGCATGACAAAGACCGCAACTTATGGCGTGTATTGAATTTGTTGTATTATGTCACTCCAGATTGGAAAGAAGAAAATGGCGGAAATCTAGAACTTTGGCCAGATGGTTTGAAGAATAAGCAAATTACCATTCATAGTAAATTTAACAGATTGGCTGTAATGGAAACACATAATGACTCCTTGCATTCAGTTTCACCCATTGTTTTTGATGGTTATCGTCGTTGTGTTTCAAATTATTATTTTGCCGATTCGCCTTTGAAGGAATCAGATAAATTTCACGTCACTTCTTTTCGTGGTCGGCCGGAAAATAAATTCGCAGATATGGTTTTGCAATTAGACACTTTTCTGCGGATGAGCTTGCAAAAAATCTTCAAAAAAGGCATCAAAGAAAATCCACATGTTTATAAAAAAGACAGCAAGTAATGAAATCTTTTTTTGGCAAATATAAATACCATATTCTTATATTAGTAATCGGAATAATTTGGATTTCAGTATTTGATTTCCTAACACAAATGAGTAGTCAAGGCGTCATGCATTCGGATTCTTATAACTACCAAGAATCGGCTAAAAATTTGTATGTTTTCTTTACAGGTCATATTTACCGACCCATTTTAATGGCAGCTATTACTGGAATTCCTTATCTTTTTGGAGGTTCTGATGAGAGTATTTTTGCGTTTAGTTTTTATGTTAATCTGAGCTGTTGGTTTGCTTCATTTTTACTTTTATTTGAAATTTTAAAAGAATTTAGTAAACCAAAAACAGCTTTTGTTTTCACTCTTTTTGCCATTTTTATTGTTGGAAATACGGTTCATGTTTTTCATTTGCTAACAGAGACTATATTTCAATTCTTTATCATATTAGCTTTTTATTTAATGCTGAAATACTATAAAACCAAAGAGTTTTGGTATTTGTCTTTATCGTTGTCTTTGCTTTTGTCAAGTATGTTGATAAAGCCTGGTTCAAAGTTTTTAGCGATTGTCGTAACACTTTATTTTATCAAAGAAATTTTAAGAAATTACAAATCAAAAAGTATTATCTTTTTGTACGGAAGTCTTTTGATGATTGGAATCCAGTGCGTGGGAATGAAATACCAGTTTGGAAATTTCACTATAACTTACATCGATTCGGTTACGTATTATGCCTATGTTGGAAGCAAAGCAATGTGTATAAAATACGGAAAAGAATACAGTCAAAAAGATAATCCACGAGCAGATTATTTATTCAGTTACGATGCCATTAATCAGAAAAAAATTGCCGGTGAAGATTTTAAAAATCAACTGCAGTTTAACACTTTAAATTTGACAAAAGCCTACTTTTTAGATATAATTGAAAATACAAAAAGCGGCAATAGTTGTATTGAAGAATGCAAAAACTGGAAGAAAAGAAGCCATTTTGAATTTTGGAGAAAGTTGCTTTTTGATGTCAGCAAATGGCAGAATCGTATTTTTACATTGCTAGCTTTTATTTTGGCTTTGTATTATTTTCTCAAAACATACAAGAAGCCAAGTGCATTAATATTTGCTAGTTTTTTTATCTTATATATTATTATTTTATCCGGAATTTCCTGTGGTCAAGGCGATAGATTTCACCTAGTGACTTTCTCTTTTATGTTAGTTCTTTTGGCAAAATACTTATCAGATACAAAATATTTTAAACCGTTTTTTGAACTACCTCAAAGATAGTGTTGTCTTCGCATTTCAACGTTTTGGATGGGAATTTCATCAGCAAAGCATAATCGTGTGTTGCCATAATAACGGTTTTCCCATTATCATTGATTTTTTTCAAAACACTCAATACTTCCACACTAGTTTGTGGGTCAAGATTTCCTGTTGGTTCGTCCGCTAAGATTAATTCGGGATCGTTTAATAAAGCTCTGGCAATAGCCACTCTTTGTTGTTCTCCTCCAGAAAGTTGATGCGGCATTTTGTTAGTCAAACCTTTCATGCCAACACTACTCAAAACGTCATCAATCTTAACTTGCATTTCTGTTTTATCTGTCCAGCCGGTAGCTTTTAAAACAAACAGCATGTTCTCATTAACGCTTCGGTCTGGTAATAGTTGAAAATCTTGAAAAACAATACCTAATTTTCTTCTCAAAAACGGAATATCATCTTCTTTTAAATTGACTAAATCATAGCCTACAATACTTCCGGTGCCAGTTGTTAACTGCAAATCGCCATAAAGTGTTTTCATAAAACTACTTTTTCCGGTTCCGGTTTTACCAATGATGTATAGGAATTCACCTTTTTTAACGTCAAGATTTATTTGTGATAAAATCACTTTATTTTCTTGATAAATAGTAACATTTTTTAAAGATAAAACAGTTTCTGACATGGGTAATTTGTTTATTGGGTAAATGTAATAAGATAAGGTTTGTATTCAAAATATATTTTTAAAATAACTTTTTGTCACCCTGAGCGCAGTCGAAGGGCCAAATCCTAAATCCTAAATCAAATTGTTTAAAAGAATGTTTATAATAAAAGGCATAGTTTCTACGTTATAGGATATAGGATACTATTTTTGGATAAATTAAAATAAAAACTATGCGCAAGATTTTAATGTTATTTTCTCTGTTTTTTCTAGTCGGAATTCCAATGATTTCGGCGCAACAATCAGCTATTTATACCAATAATTTATCGGAATTTGATAATGCGATTTTGTTGTTTAAAGACAAACAATACCAATCGGCTCAAATCTTATTCGAAAAAGTAAAACAAGATAACACAGCTCAAGATGTTCAGGCTGAATGTGCTTATTATATTGGTATTTGTGCAATTCATCTTAACCAAAATAATGCAGATGAATTGATGGAAAAATTTGTTGCCGATTACCCAACGAGTTCCAAACAAAACCAAGCCTATATTGAAGTAGCGCAATATTATTTTGAACAAGGAAAGTTTCCACAGGCATTGCAATATTTTGACAAAGTCGATGAAAATGCATTGACTTACGAACAAACAGAAAAATTTACTTTTCAAAAAGGCTATGCCTATTTCACTGCAGGCGATAAAAAAGCGGCAGCTGATTATTTTAATAAAGTTGTTAATTCTAAAGAATATGGTACACAAGCCAATTATTATTTAGGGTTCATGCAATATGAAGGGAACAATTATCAAGAAGCAAATAAGTATTTCCAAAAAGTAGAAGGCGAAGAAAAATATTCTGATAAATTGTCTTACTTCAAAGCGGATATGAATTTCAAATCGGGTGATTTTCAAAAAGCAATTGATGCCGGAATTGCTGCAATGCCCAAATCGAATGCTTCAGAAAAATCAGAATTGAATAAAATCATTGGTGAAAGCTACTTCAATCTACAACAATATGACAAAGCGTTGCCTTATCTAAAGGAATACAAAGGCAAAAAAGGCAAATGGAGTAACACCGATTTTTACCAGTTGGGTTATACGTATTACATGCAAAAAGATTATGAAAATGCGATTTCGCAATTCAATAAAATCATTGACGGAAATGATTCGGTAGCGCAAAATGCCTATTATCATTTAGGTGAATGCTATTTCAAAACCGATAAAAAGCAACAAGCTTTAAATGCTTTCAAGAGTGCATCGGAAATGGATTTTGATAAAAAAATTCAAGAAGATGCCAATTTGAATTATGCCAAATTAAGCTACGAAATTGGAAATTCCTATCAATCTGTGCCTGATGTTTTGTCTTCATTTTTGACTAAATATCCAAATTCGACAAGCAAAACAGAAATCGAAACCTTATTGATTAACTCTTATATTACGTCTAAGAATTACAAAGATGCCTTGACATTATTGGAAAAAAACAATTCTCAGGCAAATAAAGAGGCTTACCAAAAAGTATTGTTTTACAGAGGAATTGAATTATATACCGACGGAAGTTACCAAGAGGCTTTTAGTATGTTTAAAAAATCAATCGCCAATCAGAAAAATGAAAAAATAACCGCTCGTGCTACTTTTTGGAAAGGTGAAACAGAATATGTTTTGGATAATTTCAGCGATGCTTTGCAGAGTTTTAAACAGTTTGAAGGTTCTACCGAAGCCAAAGCAACACCGGAAAACAAGAACATTAATTATAACATTGCTTATGCCAATTTCAAACTAAAAGATTACGATCAAGCAGGGAATTATTTCCAAAAATTTGTTGATGGAAGCAAAGAGGACAAAGTGCGTTTGAATGATGCTTATTTAAGATTGGGCGATTCAAGATTCGTAACTTCTAAATATTGGCCAGCGATGGATGCCTATAACAAAGCCATCGATATGAAAGGTATTGATGCTGATTATGCGGCTTTCCAAAAAGCATTAAGCTACGGATTTGTGGGTAAAAACGATAAGAAAATAGAAGATTTCAATTCATTTCTGGCAAAATTCAAAACTTCACAATATCGCGATGACGCTTTGTTCGAATTAGGAAATACTTACGTTACAGAAAATAAAACTGATTTGGCAATTAAAACTTACGACCAATTGTTGAGTGAATTTAAAAATGGTTCGTTTGCTTCGAAAGCGATTTTGCGTCAGGGATTAATTTATTATAATGCTCAAAAAGACGATCAGGCAATAGCAAAATTCAAAGAAGTTGCGGCTAAATATCCAAGAACTCCGGAAGCTTTAGAAGCAGTTTCGACAGCGAGATTGGTTTATATGGATAACGGAAAAGTAAATGAATACGCGGCTTGGGTAAAAACACTAGACTTTGTTGAAGTTTCTGATGCCGATTTGGATAACGACACTTATGAATCAGCTGAAAAACAATTTTTACAAAACAATACGAAGCAGGCTATCACGAGTTTAAGTGGCTATGTTTCTCAATTTCCAAACGGAATTCACGCTTTGAAAGCCAATTTCTATTTAGCACAAGCACTTTACACCGACGGAAAAGAAGCCAATGCTGTCCCGAATTATGAGTTTGTAATCAGCAAACCTAGAAACGAATTTACCGAGCAATCGTTAGCACGTTTGGCTGAAATTCATTTGAAAAAAGACGATTATACTAAAGCGGTTCCAGTGTTGCAACGATTAGAAACTGAAGCTGATTTTCCGCAAAACGTAACTTTCGCACAAGCTAATTTGATGCGTGCGTATTACGACCAAAAAGATTATGCCAATGCAGTTGTTTATGCTGATAAAGTATTAGCAAACCCAAAAACAGACAATAAGATAAAAAGTGATGCGCAGATTATTGTTGCGCGTGCTGCGATAAAAGTAAATGATGAGCAAAAAGCGAGAGTGGCTTACGCGAAATTGCTAACCATCGCCAAAGGAGAATTAGCTGCCGAAGCCTTGTATTATGATGCGTATTTCAAAAATAAAGATGGCAAGTATGAAGATTCCAATAAAACCGTTCAAAAATTAGCCAGAGATTATTCGGGTTATAAATATTTTGGTGCCAAAGGGTTGATTGTTATGGCAAGAAACTATTACCAATTGAAAGATAATTTTAGCGCAACTTCTATTTTAGACAGCGTTATCAAAAATTTCAAAGAATTCGATGACGTTGTTGCCGAAGCACAAACCGAATTGAATATGATTAAAGGCGAAATTTCTAAAACGAATTCTTCTATCCAAAATTAAATCAAATGAAAAAGACATTTCAATATACTATAGCAGCCGTTTTATTTTTGGGAAGTTTCCAAAAGACAACCGCACAAAAGAAAGACGACAACATTGGAACCGAAGTAGTAAACGTGGTCAAACCATATACACCAACAATTTCCGATGCATTCAAAGTAAAAGAAACCCCAACTTTGGAAGACGATGATACTTCGAAAAAAGAGAACATTCAATACAATATTTTCTCGTTTCCGGTAGCCTCAACTTTTGCTCCAGCCAAAGGAAAAGCAGCTAATGTGGATAAAAGTCCGGATGAAAAAATATTCAGCAACTATATGACGCTCGCTGCAGGAAATTATGGTGCCATCAACGCCGAACTTTTTGTTACCGAAAACATCAGCAACACCGATTATTTTGGTGGAATGTTACGTCATAGTTCGTCTCAAGGCGGAATAAAAGATGTGGTTTTGGATGACAAATTCTTTAATACCGCTTTGGATTTAACCTATGGAAGTAGAACAAAAGCAATGTCATGGAATGCGGATTTGGGCTATAAAAATCAAGTGTATAATTGGTACGGAATTTATCCAGGATTTTTACCAGATGCAACGATTGCAACCATTGATGAACAGCAAACGTATCAAACTTTATATGTTGGCGGAAGATTAGGTTTGGACAATATTTTAAAAGAAAGCACATTAAAATTCAGTCGATTTTGGGATGCTTTTGGTTCGGCCGAAAATCGTTTTGTAGCCAAACCATCTTTGGAATTTGATATTGTTGAGCAAAAAATAAAAGCCGATTTTGTGGTAGATTATATCAGTGGTTCGTTTGATCAGAATTTTGATAAAACAGCATCGATAAAATATGGTTTTACTAATGTTGGATTCCAGCCAAGCATCAAAATTCATAAAGACGATTTGACCGTGAATGTTGGAGTTGGTTTCTTCTACAGTGCGGCTCAGGAAGCTGGCGAAAGTAAATTCTTTATTTATCCGCAAGTAACAGGTTCGTACAAAGTGGTTGGCGATCTGATGATTTTCTACGCTGGTTTGGAAGGAACCTTACAGCAGAATTCCTATCATGATTTTGTACAGGAAAATTTCTTTGTTTCGCCAACGCTTCTTGGGGTTGCACCAACTGACCAAAAGTTTGATATTTATGCTGGATTAAAAGGAAAATTGGCAAGTAGTGTTAGCTACAACATACGTGGTTCATATAAAAATGAAGAAGGCAAAGCATTATTTAAAAGCAATATCTATAACAACTTTAATGCTAATACTGATGGTTATACTTACGCCAATTCCTTTGACGTAGTTTATGATAAAGTAAAAACGCTTAGTTTCTTTGGTGAATTAAAAGCTGATTTTTCTAAAAACGTATCTTTTGGTATCAACGGAACATTTAGTAGTTATTCTGCCGATGCTGAAAAAGAAGCATGGAATTTACCGGCTATAAAACTGGCAACAACACTTGAGGTAAACATTACACCAAAATGGTATGCCGGAACAAGTTTGTTCTTTGTAGGGGAAAGAAAAGATGTTTTCAGACAGTCTACGGTAACGCTTCCTTTTCCAGAGGATCAAAACATTACGCTAAAAAGCTATTTTGATTTGAATGCGCATGTTGGATATAAATTTAGCGAGCGTATGACTTTCTTCTTAAAAGGAAATAATTTGGCTAATCAGAACTACGAAAGATGGTTTAATTATCCTGTTCAGGGTTTGCAGGTTTTGGGCGGCGCGAGTTATAAATTTGATTTCTAGTTCAGATTGTTAGAGCATTGGATTTTTAGATCGTTAGAAAAGGCCAATCTAAAAATCCAATAATCTAAAAATCCAACAATCCATTATGAAACAACAAATACTCCAACGCTACAAAGAAATGCTCCAAGACCGAATCGATGTTTTCCAAGACATGATTTCGGGTTTGACTGTTGATGCACAAAACGATGCGAAAGGCTCAGCAGGAGATAAACATGAAACGGCACTTTCGATGATGCATTTAGAGCAGGAAAAACTCAATCAAAAACTCAAAGAAATCCTCGAACAAAAAGCGATTCTCGACAAAATTGATGCTTCTCAAACACACATAAAAGTAGCTTTAGGAAGTTTGGTTATGGCAAACGGAATGCAACTTTTTATAAGCACGGCTTTACCGAAATTAATTCTTGAAGACAAAAGCATTTTTGCGCTATCTCCACAATCGCCTTTAGGAAGCAAATTGATGGGGAATGAAGTAGGTTTTGAATTTGATATGAATGGTAAGCCTTTTATCATTCAAAACGTTTCATAACACTTTCTAACTAAAAACTACCTTTTTTGATTTTTTAACTTTCATAAGTTAATAGTATTGTATTTTTTAGTTATAATTTATAATTAAATAGTTAATTATGTTTTTCATTTATAACTATTATTCCATCTTTGCCCCACAAAATTAAAATAAAAGAATATGTGTGGAATTGTATGTGCTTTTGATTTAAAACAAAAAGCAGAAGTCTTAAGACCAAAAGTGTTGGAAATGTCGAAAATAATTCGTCACCGTGGTCCGGATTGGAGTGGAATATACAGTGATGATAAAGCAATATTAGCTCACGAACGTTTGGCAATTGTTGATCCGGCTTCGGGGAAACAGCCTTTATTTAGCCAGGATAAAAAATTGGTTTTAGCAGCCAATGGCGAAATATACAACCATAGAGAATTACGCAAACAATTTGAAGGAAAATATACTTTTCAAACCGAAAGTGATTGTGAAGTTATCTTAGCCTTATACCAGGAAAAAGGGGTTCATTTTATTGATGAGATGAATGGTATTTTCGGATTTGCAATCTATGATGTTGAGAAAGACGAATATTTTATTGCCCGTGATCATATGGGAATCATTCCGTTGTATATTGGTTGGGACGAAAATGGAACCTTCTACGTAGCTTCAGAATTAAAAGCTTTAGAAGGCTATTGTACCAAAATTCAATTGTTTCCTCCAGGTCATTACATGTCAAGTAAAGACGGCGAATTTGTACAATGGTACAAAAGAGAATGGACAGAATTTGATGCTGTAAAAGATAATGCAACTAGTATAGAAGAAATAAAAACAGCGCTAGAAGCAGCCGTTCACCGTCAATTGATGAGCGATGTGCCTTATGGAGTATTACTTTCGGGTGGATTAGATTCTTCTATCACTTCGGCTGTAGCCAAAAAATACGCGCAGAAACGCATTGAATCCGGAGATACTGTAGATGCCTGGTATCCACAATTGCACTCGTTTGCTGTTGGTTTAGAAGGTTCTCCCGATTTGGCGGCAGCCCAAAAAGTAGCCGATCATTTGGGAACTATTCACCATGAAATAAAATTCACCATTCAAGAAGGATTAGATGCTGTTCGCGATGTAATCTATAACATAGAAACTTACGATGTTACAACAATTAGAGCATCGACTCCAATGTATTTGATGGCAAGAGTTATCAAATCAATGGGAATCAAAATGGTCTTGTCAGGTGAAGGTTCAGACGAATTGTTTGGGGGCTATTTATACTTTCATAAAGCTCCAAATGCTAGAGAGTTTCATGAAGAAACGGTTCGTAAATTAAGCAAATTACACATGTACGATTGTTTACGAGCGAACAAAAGTTTAGCTGCATGGGGAATAGAAGGTCGTGTGCCATTTTTAGATAAAGAATTTATGGATGTTGCGATGCGAATCAACCCGCAAGACAAAATGATTAATGGCGAACGAATGGAAAAATGGGTGCTTAGAAAAGCTTTTGAAGACATGTTGCCTGCAAGTGTAGCATGGAGACAAAAAGAACAATTTAGTGATGGCGTTGGGTATAGTTGGATTGACACTTTGAAAGAAGTGGTGGCAGAGGCAGTTTCTGACGAACAGTTAGCCAATGCTAAATTTAAGTTCCCAATACAAACGCCAACATCAAAAGAAGAATATTATTATCGTTCTATTTTTACCGAGCATTTTCCAAGCGATGCAGCCGCTTTAAGCGTTCCTCAGGAAGCAAGTGTTGCTTGTAGTACCAAAATTGCTTTAGAGTGGGATGAAGCGTTTAAAAACATGAATGATCCATCGGGAAGAGCGGTTGCCAGTGTTCATGATGACGCCTATGTGAAATCATAAAAAGTAAAAAATTTTTGCTTAAAAATTAAGCTCATGCTAAAGCCATGAGTTAAGATTGAAGTTTAGTTGTTTGTAAAAAACGCTCGTCATTTTTGATGAGCGTTTTTTTGTTGAAATCATGCCAAAAATGTTAATAACTTAAAGGTTTTAAACCCAATTTTCAATAGGAAATCCTATACGTTTTTATATATTTGCTCGTTAGACAAAAATAGAATTTTTACGATAAAATAATATGAGCGACGAGATTAAAAAGAACAGTTATTCGGCCGATAGTATTCAGGCATTAGAAGGAATGGAGCATGTAAGAATGCGTCCTTCCATGTACATTGGAGATACTGGAGTTAGAGGATTGCATCACTTGGTTTATGAAGTAGTGGATAACTCTATAGATGAGGCATTAGCTGGACATTGTGACACTATTGGTGTTATCATAAATGAAGATAATTCGGTTACCGTTGAAGATAACGGACGTGGTATTCCGGTTGACATGCACAAAAAAGAAGGCGTTTCTGCGCTTGAGGTTGTAATGACCAAAATTGGTGCGGGAGGAAAATTTGATAAAGATTCATATAAAGTATCTGGTGGACTTCACGGTGTTGGAGTTTCTTGTGTAAATGCCTTGTCAGATAATTTAAGAGCTACAGTTTACAGAGACGGGAAAGTTTACGAACAAGAATACGAAAGAGGAAAAGCAATGTATCCTGTGAAGCAGATTGGTGAAACTACCAAACGTGGAACTATGGTTACTTTTCATCCTGACAGAACCATATTTACTCAAACTATCGAGTATTCATATGATACTATTGCAGGTCGTATGCGTGAATTGTCTTTTTTGAATAAAGGAATTACCATTACACTTACCGATAGAAGAGATGTAGATGATAAAGGTGAATTTGCTTCAGAAGTTTTCCATTCAAAAGAAGGATTAAAAGAATTCGTTCGCTTTTTAGATAAAGGCCGTGAATCTATTATTTCGCATGTGATTAGCATGGAGCATGAAAAAGGAGAAGTTCCTGTTGAAGTGGCTTTGGTATATAATACCAGCTACTCTGAAAATATCTTTTCCTATGTAAACAATATCAACACGCACGAAGGTGGAACGCATTTGCAAGGTTTCCGTATGGGATTAACGCGTACACTGAAAAAATATGCTGACTCTTCGGGTTTATTGGATAAATTGAAATTCGAAATTACAGGTGATGATTTCCGTGAAGGATTGACCGCTATTATTTCAGTAAAAGTGCAGGAGCCACAGTTCGAAGGACAAACCAAAACCAAATTAGGAAACAGAGAAGTTGTTTCTCCGGTTTCTCAAGCGGTTGCCGAAATGTTAGAGAACTATTTGGAGGAAAACCCAAATGACGCCCGAATCATTGTACAAAAGGTAATTCTTGCTGCACAAGCTCGTCATGCTGCTAAAAAAGCACGTGAAATGGTACAACGTAAAACCGTTCTTGGCGGTGGTGGTTTACCTGGAAAACTGTCTGACTGTTCAGAACAAGATCCTGCAAAATGTGAAGTTTATCTTGTCGAGGGAGATTCGGCTGGTGGAACAGCAAAACAAGGTCGTGATAGAAACTTTCAAGCAATTTTGCCTCTAAGAGGTAAGATTTTGAACGTAGAAAAAGCGATGCATCACAAAGTTTTTGAAAATGAAGAGATTCGAAATATTTTTACTGCCTTAGGAATAACTATCGGAACTGAAGATGATAGCAAAGCATTAAACTTAGAAAAACTGCGTTACCACAAAGTAATTATTATGTGTGATGCCGATGTTGATGGTAGTCATATTTCTACCTTAATATTAACATTCTTCTTCCGTTTTATGAGAGAACTGATTGAAGGCGGACACGTTTATATTGCGGCTCCACCTTTGTATTTGGTGAAAAAAGGAAACAAAAAAGAATACGCATGGAATGATGACCAACGCGATTTGGCCAATGAAAAGATGGGTGGAAGTGCAGCAATTCAACGTTATAAAGGTCTTGGAGAGATGAATGCGGAACAATTATGGGAAACTACGATGGATCCAACGTATAGAACTTTACGTAGAGTTACGATTGATAGTTTGGCTGAAGCCGACAGAGTATTCTCAATGTTGATGGGTGATGAGGTTCCGCCAAGAAGAGAGTTTATAGAGAAAAATGCGGTGTATGCTAAAATAGATGCTTAACTAGCCCCGATTGCAACGGTATCCTTTTACACCTGACAGGTTTTTGAAACCTGTCAGGTGTAAAAAATAAAGTGAAAAGCGGGAAACAGCTTCAAAAAAATAAAACAAACAACAAAATAATAAAAGAATGAAAGTTACAATCGTAGGAGCAGGTAATGTTGGCGCAACATGCGCAGACGCTATTGCTTACAGAAGAATTGCCAGCGAAATTGTGTTGGTAGATATTAGAGAAGGATTTGCTGAAGGAAAAGCGTTAGACATTATGCAAACGCAAACTACTTTAGGTTTTAATACCAAAATGGTTGGAAGCACCAATGATTATGCTAAAACAGCCAATAGTGATGTAGTAGTTATTACGTCTGGAATTCCAAGAAAACCGGGAATGACACGTGAAGAATTGATTGGGATTAATGCCGGAATTGTAAAATCGGTTGCAGAAAGTTTATTGCAACATTCTCCTGAAGCGATTTTTGTAATTGTTTCAAATCCAATGGATACGATGACTTATTTAACTTTCAAGTCGTTAGGTTTGCCAAAAAACAGAATCATCGGAATGGGCGGAACGCTTGATAGTTCCCGTTTCAAAACCTATTTGTCATTGGCTTTAGATAAACCGGCAAATGATATTCAGGGTATGGTAATTGGTGGTCACGGAGATACAACTATGATTCCGTTGACAAGATTGGCTTCTTATAATGGTGTTCCGGTTTCTGAATTTTTATCGGCAGCTGAATTAGAAAAAGTTTCAGCCGATACTATGGTTGGTGGAGCTACTTTGACCGGATTATTAGGAACATCTGCTTGGTATGCGCCAGGTGCATCGGTTTCTTTTTTGGTAGATAGCATTTTGAATGATCAAAAGAAAATGATTCCATGTTCTGTTTACCTTGAAGGTGAATATGGACAAAGCGATATTTGTATCGGAGTGCCTTGTATCATTGGTAAAAACGGAGTAGAAAAAATAGTTGATATCACTTTAAATGCTGATGAAAAAGCAAAATTTGCTAAGAGTGCGGATGCCGTTAGAGCTATGAATGGTGACTTGAAATCGATATTAGGATAATAATTATATAGTTATTCATAAAAGACTGCTTATATGCAGTCTTTTTTTTGATATTAATCAGTAAAATATTGGTTAATCTTATCTATAATTATATATTTGCACGTTTCAAAAAAAATGAAAGTATTGTAAATTCGAACCTTTAGCTTCTAATGTTTTGAATTTCAGTATATTTTTATAAAAATAACAACAAAAAAATTAATTAATTTTAGTAATAATGCAGAATAAAGGACTAGTTAAATTTTTCGCAATACTATTTGCATTGGTAAGTATCTATTCGCTTTCGTTCACTTTTGTGGCCAATAAAGTAAAAGAGGATGCCAAAAACTTCGCAGGAGGAAATCCGGCAAAAGAAATTAAATATCTTGACTCTATTGGAAAAGAAAAAGTCTTCCTTGATTTTTTTACTTACAATGAAGTAAAGGACAAACAAATCAATAAAGGTCTTGACCTTGAAGGAGGAATTAACGTAATTCTTCAAATATCTGTAAAAGATGTTTTGAAACAATTATCTAATAATTCTAAAAACCCTGTTTTCAACAAAGCATTAGAAGATGCAAAATTGAATCAAAAAGGAAATCAGTCTTATCTTGATGCGTTTTTCGAAGCATTTGATGCGAATAAAGGAACTACAAAATTAGCTTCACCTGATATTTTTGCCAACAGAAATCTTCAAGGACAAATCGATTTTAATATGACGGATGACCAAGTGAAAAAAGTCTTGGTTAAAAAAATTGACGAATCAGTTGAATCGGCTTTTGGTGTATTAAGAAGTCGTATTGATAAATTTGGGGTAACCCAACCAAACATCGTTAAACTTGGACAAACAGGAAGAATCCTTATCGAATTACCAGGTGCAAAAGATGTTGACCGTATTAAGAAATTAGTTTCAAGCAAAGCTGAATTAGAGTTTTGGGAAACCTACAAAGCAGAAGAAATGATGGGCTTTTTGCAACAAGCAAACGAAGCTTTGAAAGCAACTGTTAAAAGTGATGAGAAAGTTGCCGCTGCTAAACCAACAGATACGTTGACTAAATTATTAACGGATAAGAAAACAGATTCGGCTTCGACTAAAAAAGGAAACAATCCATTATTTGATAAATTCATTTCTCAAGGTGGTGGACCGGTTTTAGTAATTGCTTCACCAAAAGATACAGCAACAATCAACTCGTACTTGAAAAGACCTGAAATTCTTAATTTATTACCGGCAGACAAACGTTATGCAAAATTTGCTTGGGGTAAACCAGATGTAAAAGTTGATGAGAAAACTAAAAAAGAAACTGAAACAGTTGAATTATATGCTTTAAAAGGTAACAGAGACAATACTGCTCCAATGAGTGGTGGTGTTATTGTTGACGCTAGAGATACGTTTGACCAAATGGGCAAACCAGCGGTTTCTATGAAAATGAATGGTGCCGGAGCAAAAATTTGGGAAGAATTAACAGGAAGAGCTTTTACTCAAAAAGGGTATATAGCCATTGCTTTAGATAACGTCGTTTATTCTGCACCTGGAGTTACTTCTGGACCTATTTCAGGAGGAAGCTCAGAAATAACAGGTAGCTTTGAAGTTGCTGAAACTAAAGATTTAGCCAACGTTTTAAGAGCTGGTAAATTGCCTGCTGCTGCCGAAATTATACAATCAGAAGTAGTTGGACCTTCTTTGGGAGACATCGCAATTCATGCGGGTTTAATTTCTTCTATCGTTGGATTCCTTATCGTATGTTTCTGGATGGTTTTCTATTACGGAAGAGCTGGTTGGTATGCTAATGCTGCTTTGATATTGAACTTACTTTTCTTGTTTGGTGTAATGGCAAGCTTTGGTTTTGTATTAACATTACCCGGAATTGCAGGTATCGTTCTTACATTAGGAACTGCAGTTGATGCAAACATCATTATATATGAAAGGGCAAAAGAAGAACTCCGTGACGGAAAAACATTAGGCGATGCTGTAGTTACTTCTTATGGTTGGAAAGGTGCTATGCGTTCCATCATTGACGCGAACGTAACACACGTTTTGACCGGAACAATCTTATATGTTTTCGGAACAGGATTAGTTCAAGGATTTGCTTTAACGCTTTTAATTGGTATCGTTACTTCATTGTTTACATCAATTTTTATTGCTAGAATATTTATTGATAGAGATATTGCTCACAACAGAAAATTAACATTCTCAACTAATATCACTAAAAATTGGTTTACAGGTTTCCACTTTGATTTCGTTGGAATTAAAAAATGGACTTACTTGTTCTCCTCTGCAGTAGTAGTTGCTAGTTTAATTTCTATTTTCTTTGTTAACGGATTGGATCAAGGTGTTGATTTTGTTGGTGGAAGAACTTTTCAAGTGAAATTCGAAAAACCAGTTGAACCAACTCAAGTTTCAGAAGAATTATCAAAAGCTTTTGGTACTACTGTTGAAGCCAAAGTATTTGGAACAGATGACCAATTGAAAATTACAACCAAATACAAAATCAAAGAAGAAGGTGTTGAGGTTGATAAAGAAGTAAATGAGAAATTATTCGCCAGTTTGAAAAAGTATTTTAATGCTAATCAGACGTATGAAAAATTCATCAACTCTTATGATGGAAAAACATTTGGAGTATTGCAATCTTCTAAAGTAGGAGCAGCGATTTCTGCGGATATTAAAACAAACTCATTCTGGGCCGTTATTGGTGCCATGTTAGTGGTTGGTTTATACCTTGTGATTTCATTCCGTAAATGGCAATATTCCCTTGGAGCATTAGCCGCTGTTTTCCATGACGTGATTTTTGTATTGGGTATTTACTCTTTATTATATAAATATATGCCTTTCCACATGGAAATGGATCAGCACTTTATTGCAGCTATTCTAACCGTTATTGGATACTCAATGAATGATACCGTAATTGTATTTGACAGAATTAGAGAGTTCTTAGCTGGTAACAGAAAAGGACACTTTAAAGATGTAGTAAACGCTTCTATTAATACTACACTTTCAAGAACATTAAATACCTCTTTAACGATGATCATGGTATTGTTAATCATGTTCATCTTTGGTGGCGATTCTATCCGAGGATTTATCTTCGCGATGTTAGTAGGTATTGTCGTTGGAACGTATTCTTCCTTATTTATTGCAACACCAGTATTGGTTGATACAATGAGTAAAGAAGCCATTGAAGATATTGAAAAAAGACACGGTAACTAAGTTACTTCGTCTATAAAATAAAAGGGTTGTCAGTTTGACAGCCCTTTTTTTGTTAGATTTGTTTTTGGATGATGCCGATATTGAGAACTAGACAACCACACATTAACAGATTAATAAAATCAAAATATGAATTTTAAAGCCATTAAAATATTAACGATCATTTTAAGTTTATTAATATTTTTTATCTCGTTGAATAAAAACGCTGTTACAATAGATTATCAAGGAATAAAAACAGTTCCATCGTTAGATTACTTTTTTATGGGAAGTATTGCCTTCTTGGGAGGTGGACTTTTAGAAGAAATTATATGGTTGGCAAATCCGTTATCTTTAATTTCAATATTTCTATTATTAATGAATAAAAGAAGTTCATATAAATTGAGTTTATCAGCTTTAATATTAGCTGTTTCATTTTCATCTTGGAATGAATTACTTGGCGCAGAAAGTGGTGCGTCGGCTAAAATAATATCTTTAGAGTTAGGTTATTATCTTTGGGTGTTGAGTATATTAATATTGACAATTGGAACTTATATATATTTTAAATTACAAAAAGACGAATAAACAAAAAAGCCAAACTTACTAGTTTGGCTTATCATTTTTAATAATATTTCTCAACACCGCTTTATCAGGATAATTAAGTACTTCTAAAGTGATAGCTGCATTCTTGCTGGTTTTTCCATAAATGATATATAGTTTTCCACCTTCTTCCTTGATATTGCTTTTGTCAAAATCAACATCGCCATGGGTTAAAACGCTTTTGATATCGGTTGTATCAACCCAATCTTCTGAAAGTCTTCGCGAAGCTTCGGTATCATAGATAAAAGGTTTGTTTCTAAGGTCATTTAAAACTCTGGCATTGGGGAAATAATTGCAACGCGTATCTTTTCCGCTAAGTACCATAGCTACAAAAAAACAGCCCATAACCAAACCCACTAAATAGTAGGCAAAACGTTGGTAAAACTTCATATTGATTAATTTTTGGGCAAAAGTAATCAATGTTAGTTTGTCAATAAATTTTAATGAAGATTTATTTTAGAAAACAATCAAATTAATATCATTATCCGGAAGATTAAACCAATCGCCAATGGCTTTGTTGGTCAAAATGCCATGGTATAAATAAACACCATTTTTCAAACCTTTGCTACACCGAATGGCGCTTTCTAAACCACCATCTTCTGCAATTTGCAATAAGTAAGGCGTAATTATATTACTAATAGAAAGTGAAGCCGTTTTAGAATAACGTGAAGGAATATTAGGCACGCAATAGTGAATGACATTGTTCTTAATAAATGTAGGGTTTTCATGTGTAGTTACTTCCGAAGTTTCAAAGCAACCGCCAGTATCAATACTAACATCAACTATCACTGCACCTTTTTTCATGTGTTCAACCATAGTTTCAGTAACCACAACCGGGCAACGTTCTTTACCACGTAAGGCTCCAATGGCAACATCACATCGGCGCAACGCTTTTAATAAGGATTTGGGTTGTATGGTTGATGTAAATATTCTTTGATTTAAATTATTTTGCAATCGGCGTAATTTTGTAATTGAATTATCAAAAACCTTCACATTGGCACCTAAACCTAACGCTGTTTTGGCTGCAAATTCTCCGGCTGTTCCCGCACCAAGAATCACAACATCGGTAGGAGGAACACCCGTAATGTTTCCGAATAATAACCCTTTACCAAATTCGTTGTTAATCATTAGTTCGGCCGCAATCAAAACGGATGCTATTCCCGCAATTTCACTTAAAGACTTTACTGCCGGATAAGAACCGTCTTCGTCTTTAATATATTCAAAAGCTAATGCTGTAATTTTTTTCTTTGATAGTGCTTCGAAGTATTCTTTTTTTCTGGTTTTTAATTGAATGGCTGAGATAACAATCGCGTTCATGTTTACTACCTCAATTTCAGCCATGGTTAAAGGTTCAACCTTCAAAATCATGGGACAACTCAATACTTTCTTAGTGTCATTTGTAATCGTTGCTCCGGCATCGCTAAATTCTTTATCGGTATAGCTTGAACTCAATCCGGCTCCCGACTCAATCATTACTTTGTGGCCATGTGAAGTAAGAGAATTGACAGCATCAGGCGTTAAACAAATACGTCTTTCCTGATATGAAGTTTCTTTTGGAATTCCGATAAAGAGTTCGCTTTTATGACGATATACTTCTAATTTTTCCTCTTGAGGTAAAAGTTGCTGCTTTGTGAAAGGTGTAATAGCCATAATGGACAATTAATTTTGCTCCAAATTACAAAAAAATATTCAATTATGTCAATCTGAGATTTCTTTTGCCATCAACAGATTGAGACAAAATAATGGTAGAGAAATCATCGGGAAGTAAATTTGGAATCTTTTCAGCCCATTCAATAAAGCACCAATTTCCGGAATATAAATAGTCTTCGATTCCGATATCCAAAGCTTCGATTTCTGATTTTAATCGGTACATATCAAAGTGATAAACCTTCACATTATCCTCGGCTTGATATTCATTTACTAAAGAAAATGTTGGGCTACTGGTCGCATCAGTCACACCCAATTCTTTTGCTAAAGCTTTAATCAAAGTTGTTTTTCCAACGCCCATATTGCCATGAAAAAGGATTACTTTATGCGGTTTTTCAAGTATGATTTTTTTGGCTACTTGTTTTAGTTCGTCAAGTGAAAAAATGATTTCCATAAATGAGTTATGAGTTATGAGTTATGAGTTATGAATTATAAGTTGGACTCATAACTTATAATTCATAACTAAAATTACTATTTTGGATTAAAAACTAAAAATGGCACTATCATTTCTTCTAACGAAATTCCACCGTGCTGATAGGTGTTTCTGTAATAACTCACATAATGATTGTAATTATTGACATACGCCAAGAAATAATCATTCTTTGCAAAAATATAGGAACTGCTCATATTAATTGTTGGCAAACCAATTTTCTTAGGATCTTTAACGGCATAAACTTCTTTGTCTTCATAAGTCAGACTTCTTCCGGTTTTATAACGCAAATTCAAACTGGTGTTTTTATCGCCAATTACTTTGGAAGGATTTTTTACGTTAATCGTTCCGTGATCAGTTGTGATTATCAATTTAAAACCTAACTTTTGTGCTTGTTGGATGATTTCCAGCAACGGTGAGTTTTTAAACCAGCTTAAGGTTAAAGAGCGATAGGCTTTATCGTCTGAAGCTAATTCTTTTACTACATCCATTTCGGTTTTGGCGTGAGATAGCATATCCACAAAGTTGTAAACTACTGTAACCAAATCATTATCTTTTAATCCTTTGAAGTTTTCTGCTAACTTTTTACCGCTTGTCAAATTGGTTATCTTGAAATAATCCTGTTTGATATTTAGTCCTAATCTTTTTAAATGTGCCTTTAAAAATTCGGCTTCATAGAGATTTTTTCCGCCATCTTCCACATCATTTTTCCAATATTGCGGAAACTGTTTTTCCATTTCTAAAGGTGTTAAACCCGAAAAAATGGAGTTTCTTGCATATTGTGTGGCTGTTGGTAAACTTGCAAAATAGGGAACTTCTTTTTCTAGTTTATAATGATTTGCAACAACGCTTTCCATTACTTTCCATTGATCATAGCGAAGGTTATCAATTACGACAAAAAGTACGGGTTTAGCTTTACTCAGTTCGGATCCGCCTCGGGTATCTTTTTTTACCAGTTCGGGAACAACTAATTCTCTGAATAGTGTATGCGATTGAATTGGCCTATCGGCTTTTGGTTCGAACCAGTCTTCATAATTACGCTCAATAAATTTACTGAACTGTGCATTGGCTTCCACTTTTTGGCTTTCGAGAATTTCGAACATACTTTGGTCGTTGATGTTTTCTAGTTCCAATTCCCAAAAAATAAGTTTTTTATAAAGTTCAACCCAATCTTCATAACTGTTTACCATTGCCATTTCCATTGCAATTTTTCTAAACTCTTTTTGGTAATCAAGTGTAGTTTTTTCAGAAATCAATCTGGAATGGTCTAAGTTTTTCTTCAAACTCAACAATATCTGATTTGGATTTACAGGTTTTATCAAATAGTCGGCAATCTTGGAACCAATAGCTTCCTCCATGATATATTCTTCCTCACTTTTGGTAATCATAATCATAGGTGTAGACGATTTTTTTTCTTTCATTTCCGAAAGCGTTTCCAAACCACTCATACCAGGCATATTTTCATCTAGAAATACAATGTCGAAGTTGCCATCTTCAAAAGCATCAACAGCATCCCGTCCATTGTTGAAAGTAGTTACTTTATAGTTTTTCTTTTCCAGAAATAGAATGTGTGGCTTTAATAAATCAATTTCATCGTCAACCCAAAGTATTTTGATAGGATCCATAGTTGTGTATTGTTTAATGCAAATTACTACAATTATAAAACGTAGTAATATTAAAATTATTATAAAAAAATAAAGTTTTTTAGATGTTATGGCTTCAAATGATAATTATCATTTTTATAAGACTTAGTGTTTAATAGCTTTGAGGTAATAGTAAATATGAAAATTGAACAAATTTACACAGGATGTCTGGCTCACGCTGCCTATTATTTAGAAAGTAATGGAGTAGCTGCTATTTTTGATCCATTGCGTGAAGTGCAGCCTTATATTGACAGAGCAAGAAGGGATAATGCTAAAATAAAGTATGTTTTTGAAACTCATTTTCATGCCGATTTTGTGTCGGGGCATTTAGATTTAGCCGCAAAAGAAAAGGCAACAATTGTATATGGTCCGACTGCAAAGCCTAATTTTGAAGCTCTGATAGCTTATGACAATCAAGTTTTTGAAATAGGGAAGTGCAAGGTTAAAGTAATTCATACTCCGGGGCATACTATGGAAAGTACCTGTTATTTGCTTATTGATGAAAATGGGAAAGAGCATGGAATCATTACGGGTGACACGCTTTTTATTGGTGATGTTGGAAGACCTGATTTAGCTCAACATGTTATAGCCGATTTAACTCAGGACAGATTAGCCCGTTTGCTTTTTCATTCTTTAAGAGAAAAAATCATGCCTTTGTCAGATGATCTAATAGTGTATCCAAATCACGGTGCCGGAAGTGCTTGCGGCAAAATGATGAGCAAAGAAACCACAGATACTTTGGGTAATCAAAAGAAAACGAATTACGCTTTGAATCCAAAATTTACGGAGGATGAGTTTGTTGTTGCCATTTTAACCGGATTGACAGCACCACCTGCTTATTTTCCTAAAAATGTGCTACTGAATATTCAGGGATATGAAAGTCTAGATACTGTCATTCATCGCGGTCAGAATCCGTTTGATGTTAAAACCTTTGAAATTGTTGCTAATGAAACAAAAGCATTGGTTTTGGATACCCGTAAAGCATCAGAATTTGCCAAAGGATTTATTCCGAATAGCATTAACATTGGTTTGGATAGTAATTTTGCTATGTGGGTAGGCGAATTGATACCCGATTTGAAACAACCAATACTACTTGTGGCTGAAGACTCCGAGAAAGTTCAGGAAGCTATTATCAGACTGTCAAGAGTAGGTTATGATTACTGCATAGGTTATTTGAAAGGTGGATTTGAGGCATGGAAAAATGCTAATAATGAAATCAATACGGTTGAAAGAGTTACGGCTGAGGATTTGGTTATTTTAGAAGAGATTCACGAAACACCCATTTTTGATGTCAGAAAGCAAAGTGAATTTCAATCGGAACATATTAAAGGAGCCAAAAATATTCCGTTAAATGAAATTAATAACTATTTAGATGTTTTTCCAAAAGACAAGTTTTTTGTCATTCATTGTTTAGGTGGTTACAGAAGCATGATAGCAGCTTCTATTTTAAAACAAAGAGGTTTTGAAAATTTTGCAGATGTTACCGGTGGATTTAACGAAATTAAAATGACAAACATTCCAATAACTGACTATGTATGTCCGACAACATTGTTATAAAAAAATCAAAGTATTGTTAAAGTATATTTGAACTCTAATTTATTATTTACATTTATACCGTTATTTATTAAACTATTAATTAAAAATTATACAAATGAAAAAAGTAATTTTATCAATGGCAGTAGTAGCGTTTTTGTTTTCAGCAAATGTAAATGCTCAAGAAAAGAAAGATCCTAAAGCTAAAACAGAAAAAGCATGCACAGCTTCTGAAAAAAAATCTTGTAATAAAGATAAAAAAGCATGTTGTGCTGCAAAAAAAGTTGAGGAGAAAAAATAATTTCCTCTAAATAATTAAAAAGGTGTCCTGATTTTTGGGACACTTTTTTTGTTTTATCACTTTTCAATTAGTCATAAAATTATATATTTGGTAACTTTTACATCTTTATAGTACCAATGATTATCAAAACAATAAATTTATGCAATTAAAAAACAAAATCACTATCAGTTTACTATCAGTTTTATTCGCAATAAGCTGCAGCAAAAAAGAAGTTCATTACGAAGATCCATTAGTTACCAATCGCGATACTACTGTAAATCCGGGGGATGATTTTTTTCATTATGCTAATGGCGTTTGGTTTAAAAAGAATCCTATTCCAAGTACAGAAAGTAGTAACGGTATTTTTAGAACGATAGCAGATACTATTAACGCACAAGTCAAAAATATTTGTGAAAAATCAGCCAAAAACAAAGACGCTGCAAAAGGAAGTAACGAGCAAAAAATAGGTGATTTTTATGCCTCAGGTATGGATACTTTGGCTATTGAAAAAGCGGGGTTGAAACCTTTGTCAGCAGCAATGTCAAAAATTGAAGCGATTACTGACGTACCAACTTTGATGAATACTATGGGTTATCTTCATACTATAGGTGCTGGCCCAGCCTTCTCTTTTTATGTTTCGCAAGATGATAAAATAAGTTCCAAAAATGCTTTATTTTTTGGTCAAGGTGGCTTGGGTTTAGGTCAAAGAGATTATTATTTTAACACTGACCCCGAAACTGTAAAAATTAGAACGGAATATGTTAAGCATTTGGAAGCAATGTTTAAATTAATCGGTAACGATGACACTTCAGCAAAAAAGGCTGCAACTACAATTATGAAATTGGAAACCGATTTGGCTAAAAACAGCCGGAAACTGGAAGCACTTCGTGATCCAATTAAAAATTATAACAAGATGACTTTGGCACAGTTCAAATCGTCAACGCCTTCAATTGCTTGGGAAAATGTTTTACCACAATTGGGAATTACTAAAGCGGATACAGTTATTGTTGGGCAACCAGAATTTTACAAAGGATTGGATAAAATTGTTGCAACCTATACTATTGCAGATTGGAAAACCTATTTGAAATGGAATGTTGTAAACTCTTATGCTTCCTATTTGAATAGTGCTATTGAAAATCAAAATTTTTATTTTTATTCAACGGTATTGAATGGTGTAAAAGAGCAAAAGCCAAGATGGAAAAGAATAGTAGAACAAACTGATGGCTCATTAGGTGAATTGATAGGACAAGTATATATTACTGATTATTTGCCAAAAGGTTCTAAAGAAAAATTGTTAGAAATAGGCAATAATATTCGGGATGTGTATGCAGATCACATCAAGAAATTGGATTGGATGAGTGAGGAAACCAAGAAAAAGGCACTCTTTAAATTGAGTAAAATAGTAATGAAAGTTGGTTATCCTGATAAATGGAAAGACATGAGCAGTGTTACTATCAACAGAAACACCTATTGTGCCAATGTGATGGCTGTTAACCAATGGTCATACAATTATATGATTAAAAAGTATGGCAATCCGGTTGACAGAACCGAATGGGGAATGTTCCCACAAACGTATAACGCGTATTACAATCCAAGTAATAATGAAATATGTGTTCCAGCCTGTAATATTTTAGTTCCTGGATTTGAAGGAAGAATGCCCGATGATGCTATTTTATATGGTATCATCGGTGGCTCTACCTTTGGTCATGAAATTACACATGGTTTTGATGATCAGGGAAGTCAGTACGATGATAAAGGAAACCTAAAAGACTGGTGGACAGCCGAAGACAAAGCGAAATTTACTCAAAAAACAAAAGCTATCGTTGCTCAGTTTAATAAATTTGAACCGCTGAAAGGTAAATTTGTAAATGGTGATGCAACACAAGGAGAAAACATAGCCGATTTAGGTGGAGTTGTAATGGGTTATGAGGCTTTCAAAAAAACGAATCAATTCAAGAGTAAAGAAAAAATAAGCAATTTTACACCAGACCAAAGATACTTTTTAGCCTATGGCTATGCTTGGATGGTGAATGCAAAAGACGAAGCATTAGCAAGACAAATTATGTCTGATGTACATTCTCCGGCACAATTCAGAATAAATGGGCCATTGATGAATATACCAGAATTTTATAAAGCATTTAATGTCAAACCGGGAAACAAAATGTATGTACCTGAAAAAGACAGAGTAGTCATTTGGTAATAACTGCCTAATCCAATAAAATCCCTATCAATTCGATAGGGATTTTTTTTTTGAATTTACTTTTTTATATCACACAAGAGTAGCCTAAGACATATCTTACGCTACAATAATATTATGTAAGATTAATTAATTATTAATTATAAAAAAGATGTATTTCATCGAATATATATGCTTTTAATAGATTTATTTAAATTAAACTAAATACTTTTGAATTATAAGATTTGCGATATATAATGCTAATTTACAGCTATAAAGTATCTAAAATTTTAACCCCTCCCTAAAAGATTAAAAATTGGTTTCGGCCGAAAAAATAGTAAAACATTAAAAATTAAAATCTGATTTTAATTCAATTATTAACGCATAACATCTTTTAGCTATGAAAATTAAAATTACTCTCCTTTTAACAGTTTTATTCTCCGTTGGAGCTGTTATTAATGTTAACGGACAAACAGGCAATACATTTACAGGTGAAAATTCAGGTGTCAATAATACAGGTAATTACAACACCGGTTATGGCGTAAACACACTGATGAACAATACCAGCCAAAGTAATAATGCTTTTGGAGTTGGTACATTAACTAATTCATCCGGAGGTTTTAACTGCGCCTTTGGTAATGAAGCATTGTCTTTGAATGGAATTGGAAGATTAAATTGTTCATTAGGAACCAGAACTTTATATTATAACGATTCGGGTTCTGCGAATATTGCAATTGGTCATAGAACGTTAGAATCTAATGTTGATGGGAATAACAATACTGCCGTCGGTTATGCATCATTATTAACCAATAAGGGTAGTTCTAACACGGTCATAGGAAGTTACAGCCCAAGGAGTTTACTGACGGGTGATTTTAATATCTTTGTTGGTGCCGAGACTGCTATCAATTTGTTAAATGGAAGTTATAATGTCTTTTTAGGGAATAGAATAACTTTTCCGAGATTTCCATCTACACCAATTTTAGCAGGAAACGACACTAGTAGATCAATAATTATTGCAGATGGTATAGGAAATCAAAGAATTTTTATCAATCGAAATGGAAATATGGGAATTGGTCTTGGCAACAATGTAATTCCAGTTAACAAACTAGATATAAAAGGTGGCGTTGCAATTGGTAGAAATTTCACTCCGAATGGAGTAACTCCCGGAATTGTAGCACCTGCCAATGGTTTGTTAGTCGAGGGTAATGTTGGAATAGGAACGGATTCACCAGGAAATAAAGTTGAAATAACTCATGGAGCAACAGGTAATTCAGGACTTCGTTTTACAAATTTAACCAGCAGTTTTAATCCAGCAGCCAATCAGACAGCTAATAAGTTTTTAAGTGTCGATCAAGAAGGAGATGTTGTTTTAAAAAATGTAGCCAATGCTGTTGAAACCAATGTACTTCAATCAAATGCAAATTTGATGACCAGTAATGTGAATAATATTACTGATTCAGCGACAATTATCAATTCAATTTCTAATGCTGTTAATAACAGTAATCAATTAATAACTACAGTAAACGGAGTTGCCAGTGTACCGGTAAATTTACCAACATTTACAGATACTGATGCACAATCTTTGTCATTATCGGGCAATACATTATCTATTTCAAACGGGAATAGCGTGACGCTACCAACTTATGTTGATGTTCCACAAACCATTTCTCAATCTGAAAATACCATCACACTTTCCAATGGCGGTGGTTCTTTTAATCTGCCAATATTTATAGATATGCCACAAACACTTTCACAATCCGGAAATACAGTAACACTTTCAAACGGTGGCGGTACATTTACCTTGCCAACATTCACTGATACAGATACAGACGCACAAGCATTATCATTAACAGGTAACACTTTGTCAATATCAAATGGAAATAGTGTGACACTTCCAACTTATGTAGATACGCCACAAACAATTTCACAATCTGGGAATACAGTGACACTATCTAACGGTGGAGGAACATTTACCTTACCAACATTCACGGATACAGATACAGACGCACAAGCATTATCATTAACAGGTAACACTTTGTCAATATCAAATGGAAATAGTGTGACACTTCCAACTTATGTAGATACGCCACAAACAATTTCACAATCTGGGAATACAGTGACACTATCTAACGGTGGAGGAACATTTACCATACCAACGTTTACAGATACAGATGCACAAGCACTATCATTAACAGGTAACACTTTATCAATATCAAATGGAAATAGTGTGACGCTTCCAACCTATGTAGATACACCACAAACGATTTCTCAATCAGGAAATACAGTTACACTTTCTAATGGCGGTGGTTCATTTTCATTGCCAACTACAACGGTTACAGCCGGAACTAATGTTACAGTAACAGGAACAGGTTCGGTTGCGACACCTTATGTTGTTTCCGCTGCAGACACTAGTCTTTATGCCAATAACGGAACTATAAATTCAGCTACAACAACCAGTGGGAACAGAATTGTTAGCATGAATGATAATAATATTTGGTTCAAATCGGAACCAACTGATACCAATGGCAAAATCTACATAGGGACAAATGCTGTGTATCCTACAACAACTGGGAAATATAAACTGTTCGTGGAAGGCGGAATTCTAACCGAAAAAGTAAAAGTAGCTTTAAGAAGCACCGCTAATTGGGCAGATTATGTTTTTGAAAAGAACTACAAATTAATGCCTTTGAAAAATGTGGAAGAATTTATTGCTACAAATAAACACTTGCCTGGAATTGATTCTGCAGCTGAATTATCAAAAAACGGACTTGACTTAGCCGAAATGCAAGCCAAACACATGGCCAAAATTGAGGAAATGATGCTTTATATCATTGAGCAAAATAAAACCATTGAAAAGAATATAAAAGACATAGAGGAATTAAAAAAGCAAGTAAAAGTACTAACAGCTAACGAAGATTGATATGTATAAGATACTAAAAACACTAATAGTTTGTGCTATTTGTTTTAATTCTTATGACATTTCAGCACAGCTCAATGAGTATTTGAATTCTGAAAACAATAGAATTTCAAGTGCTAAACAAATCGAAGTAGAGATTAAGAAATTTATCAATGATAATTTTGATAATTATATATTATCTCAAGAAATTAATGATGATATAATTGCACATCTCAGAGCAGAAGAGCAAGATGAGTTTACTCAGGAAGAATTAGATAAAGCAATAGTAAACACTAAAATTTATGAATTAAGAAAGTTGTTTTTTGTTCAAAATCCGGATAGAAAAGATAGCTATTTCGCTAAAGGGATTCCGATTTCAGTGCAGCAACAATGTGTGAATGGTGATTTTGAAAATGATACAGCAGGTTATTCTTTTTGGTCTGATGCACATCCACAACCAGCTACAGGAACAGCTTTTTTTCTTTCCTGCGCTACACCATCAGTAGCAACAGCGCTAAATGTTGTAACACCGGTAACCAACGATTTTAATGCAGCGGCAACATTAATTGATAATACTAGCCCTGGTTACCAGCAGTTTGATCCAACATTAGCGGGTTTAGGGGTAAACATTCCAACTTTGTATACAGCCGGTGGAAACAAATGTATCAAACTAAATAATGAACAAGGTTTTGGTTCTTCTGATATTACCACCGTTTCACGTTATTTTCCGAATATAAATCAAGCAACAATTGATTTTAATTTTTCGTTGATAATGGACAATAAACCGTCTCATGGTCAACCAATTCAACCCTTTTTTAGAGTTAGAGCTTTAGATCAATTTGGTAATGTTGTTGATGAAATTTGCATAGTTGCCAATCCCGATAACTGCTTGTTTAATGTAATTTATGTAAACAGTAAAAGAAGAGTGCTTTATACCGATTGGATTTGTGCCCGATTGAATGTTGGTGAAATTCTAAACCAACCGGGAACAATCGAATTTACTATAAGCGATTGCCAGCCATCGGCGCATTTTGGAACAGTTTATATTGATAATATCTGTGGTTCTGTATGTGCTTTCCCGCAGTTGGGAGCGCTAAATACAAACCCAACCAATATTAATTGTCCAGATACCATTGGTAATACACCTATTCAGGTTTGTGGAACTTATTCGCCACCTTACAATGCTACATTAAGTTCAATGATATTAAATATTACCCAAAACGGTACGGTCATCGGAACGATAAATGCTCCAACTCAACTTACAGCAAATACCTTTTGTTTTAACGTTTTACCGAGTATTTTTGGCGCAAATCCAACTGGTGATTTCGAATTCCAGATTGATGCCAACTTTACTATCAATTGTCCCGCGGGAACATTTTTATACACGATATCGGATAACTCAGCCAATATTGGTCCGGATGTCACTTTTATAGATTGTTGTCTGCCCACATTGACCTTAGCATCTCCGGCAGATGATGTCAATAATTTGGCTACGCTACCATTAAAAAACAAGGAAAGATCAAATTGGATTAAAGCGACAAATATTGTATCCGTTGGCGACAATGTTTTATCTAATGGAGTAGTATATCATGCAGCGAATTACGTCGAACTAAACCCAGGTTTTGAAGCCGTTTTAGGTGCGCAATTCTCGGCTTATCCCGAAGGCTGTACGGCAAACTATATTTATAAAACACAACTGCCAAATGCAAGTCCAAGAAACACCGAAGTAGCAACTGTAGAAGAAACAATCCACTTAATAAAAGTCTCCAGAGATTTTGCTATAGTGCCAAATCCGTCAAGCAGCACTATCGAAATTATAATGAAAGATGCCCAGTTCGATAAGATTAGCATCACAACCATAGATGGTAAAGTGGTTAATGAAAGAAATCTCGAAAAAACAGATAAAACCATGGTAGATGTTAGTCGCTATGCTAATGGAATTTATATAATTAACGTTACATCTGATGACGGAAAAGTATACACTAAAAAATTAATTAAAAATTAGAAAGTTAGGATTATTGTTTTAGTTTAGGAAAGCTTCTCATTTTTGAGGAGCTTTTTTTATGAAATCAGTAAAGTAAGAACTTAAAATTAAGAATAATTTATATTTCGAATTGCTTTCTTTATATTTGCTCAAACAAGCGTAAGCAGACTTACGATGTAATGCCAAAAGCAAATCTATGTTACAATTAAATGTAAATAACGAAACTTCACGACTACGAGCAGTTGTGTTAGGTTCAGCACTAAATAATGGTCCGACACCTACTGCTGAAGAAGCCTATGACCCAAAATCATTAGAACATATTTTAGCAGGAACCTATCCAGTAGAAGCCGATATGGTTAAAGAAATGGAAGCTTTCAATCAGGTTTTTAAAAAATATGATGTACAAGTTTTTCGACCTCAAATGATTGAAGGTTGTAATCAGATTTTTACTCGTGATATCGGTTTTGTTATTGGAGATGTGTTTATAAAAGCTAATATTCTGCCCAATAGAGAAGAAGAATATGATGCTATTCAATATGTTATTGATCAAATAAATCCCGCGAAAGTAATTACGTTGCCCGAAGAAGTGCATATTGAAGGTGGTGATGTCATGCTTTGGAACGATTATATTTTCATCGGAACCTATAAAGGCTCTGATTATAAAGATTACATTACGGCAAGAACCAATATTGAGGGAGTGAATTATATCAAAAACTTATTCCCCAACAAGAAAGTCAAAGAATTTGATTTAGTAAAATCAAAATTGGAAGCTCGTGACAATGCATTACATTTGGATTGTTGCTTTCAACCGGTCGGAAAAAATAAAGGTATCATTTATAAAAGTGGTTTCCGTGAAGAAGCAGATTATGTTTTTTTGCTTAACCTCTTTGGTAAAGAAAACCTATTCCACATAACCCGTGATGAAATGTACGACATGAATTCCAATGTGTTTTCTATTGCTGAAAATGTAGTGGTTTCTGAACAAAAATTTACCCGATTAAACAATTGGCTTCGGGCAAATGACTTTATTGTCGAAGAAATTCCATACGCAGAAATAGCCAAGCAGGAAGGACTTTTACGATGCTCAACTTTACCTTTAATAAGAGATTAGTTTTAAAGGTTTTCGGTTATTCGTTATCTTTTTCCTGATAAGTTAAAAATACAGAGTCGAGAACAGAAAACCAATAACAGAAAACCAATAACAGAAAACCAATAACCAATAACCGACAACTGATAACAGAAACAATGAAACAAACCACAAACTCCATATTAATGATTCGTCCGGTAGCTTTTCGTATGAATGAGCAAACTGCAATTAACAATTATTACCAAAAAGTACTTGACGGACTTTCACCTGAAACAGTAAACTCAAAAGCGCAAAAAGAGTTTGATACTTTTGTTACCAAATTGAGAAAAGTAGGCGTAAATGTCATCGTTGTAGAAGATACGATAGAGCCTAATACACCAGACAGTATTTTCCCAAACAACTGGATTTCCTTTCACGAAAGTGGCGATGTGGCATTATATCCTATGTTTGCCGAAAACCGCCGTGCCGAAAGAAGAGAAGACATACTCGATACTCTTGAAGACGAAGGTTTTAAAATTAACCAAATTGTAGATTACACTTCAGCAGAAGAAGATGGTGTTTTCCTGGAAGGAACCGGAAGTTTACTACTTGACAGAGAAAACGGAAAAGCCTATTGCGCACTTTCACCAAGAGCCGACGAAGAAGTAATGATTGAATTTTGTGAGGATTTCGAATTGACTCCGGTTATTTTTGAAGCCTTTCAAACCGTTAATGGGGAACGAAAATTGATTTATCACACCAACGTTATGATGTGTCTTGGAGATACGTTTGCCGTACTTTGTGCCGATTGTATCGATGATAAAAAAGAACGCAAAATGGTTCTTGACAGTCTTCGTGGCGACGATAAAGAAATTATTCTCATTACAGAAGAGCAAGTCAATAACTTTGCTGGAAATATGCTTGAAGTAAAAGGGAAAAACGACGAGAGATATTTAGTCATGAGTGAATCAGCCTATAAGAGTTTGACCAAAAAACAAATAGCCCAACTCGAAGCACACGTCGAAATTATCCATTCCAGTTTAGACACTATCGAAGCTTGCGGCGGCGGAAGTGCCAGATGTATGATGGCAGAAATATTTTTACCAAAAGAATAATTGGTATTGACAACACAAAAGAAAAAACCCAAATTCTGTCTTGAATTTGGGTTTTTTTAGTACTATCTCCTTGGGGTTTTGTTCGGGTTTTGTTCGGTATTGTACTACCCTAAACGCCTTTTTTGCGAACAAATACCGAACAAAGGTCGAATGAAGTAGGAAGAAGACCATTCCGTTACAAAAAAATCCCCATTCGTAATTTGTAATTTTCAATTCGTACTTAATTAAATTCCTCTGACAATACTCAAAACGGAACTGATAATGTATTGAATTCCAATAGCGATAGTCAGAAAACCTATGATTCTCGAAATAGCTACAATTCCGGATTGCCCTAGTATTTTTGCCAAATAATCAGCACTGCGTAAAATCAAAAAAATAACAATAGATACAACAAAAATAGCAGCCGAAGATATAATAATATCAGAGGTAGAGTTGTGTTCCTGGTAAAAAGCGATTAATAAGGATATAGAACCGGGTCCGGCAAGCATGGGCATTGCCAATGGTGTTAATGCGATTTCATTTCTGTTTTCAATATCCTGCTGTACTTTTTTATCAATACCGCGGTTCTTACTGAATTTACCGTTCAACAAAGAAAAACCCGAACTGGCAATGATGATGCCACCAGCAATTCGAAGTGCTGTAATTGTGATACCAAAAAAGGTTAAAACATATTGTCCGACAAAGAACGAAATGATTAGAATAATAAAGACGTTAATAGCGGTCCAAAGCGAAACACGAGAGCGCTCTTTTTTGGTATAATCATGCGTTAAACTAACAAATATGGGTACGGTTCCGATGGGATTCAGAACCGAAAAAAGGGCTGCTAATAGAAAAATAAATAGCTCCATTGTTTTTTTGGCAAAGGTAATTCGGGAGTCCTGCTTTAATTATTAAATAGAAGTTAAATAAATTCCCCTAAATATAAAGTTACCATTATCTTTGACACCAAGAAATTAAATCATGAAAAATAAAAAAACGGTAGTGCTTGGTGCTACAACAAAACCGGACAGGTATGCTTTCAAAGCGATTACAATGCTAGTCGAAAAAGGACATACTGTATTGGCAATTGGTCAAAATCAGGGCGAAGTGGCCGGAGTTAAAATTTATACCAAACAAATTCCGCTTACCAAAATTGACTCGGTGACGTTATATCTAAATCCGTTGCGTCAAAGAGACTATTATAACTACATTATAGAAACCAAACCAAAACGGGTTATCTTCAATCCGGGAACAGAGAATCCTGAATTTTATCAGTTGTTACAAAGCAACGGAATTAAAGTCGAAGTAGCGTGTACGTTGGTTTTATTGGCGACGAATCAGTATTAATAACGTGTATTTTCCGTTGCCGGTTTACTAATTAAAAGTAATCCAATAAATGTAATCAAACCATTGACAATAATCAGTTCGTTATCGATTACATAATTGCCAAAAAGCGTTGCTGAATTTTTACTAATTATAAAGCAAATTGCAGGAGAAAGCAAGCAAATAATAGGCACTAACTTATCGTGCACCGTTTTTGATTTCATAAACAACCCAAAAGCATACAATCCCAAAAGTGGTCCATAAGTATAACTTGCCACTTTAAAAATCATCGTGACAACCGACTTGTCATTCAGCGAATTGAAAATAATTATCACCAAAAACATCAGCATTGAAAAGCCAACATGCACTAAATGACGTGTTCTGATAATATTGGGTTTGTTTTGATTCTCAGTTTTATCCATACCCAAAAAATCGACGCAAAACGAAGTTGTCAAAGCCGTCAAAGCCGAATCGGTTGTGGCAAAAGTAGCAGCTGTTAGTCCCAATAAAAAGATGATAGCCGGCACAATACTCAAATGTTTAAAAGCAATTTCGGGGAACAAATAATCAGTTCTTGCCACGCCATCAACCATTGGAATTGCGATACCATTTTTGTCGGCATATAAATATAACAAAGCACCAACACTCAAAAAGAAAATATTGATAATCACAAAAACGGTAGTAAACGTAAACATGTTTTTTTGCGCTTCACCAATGTTCTTGCAGCTTAAATTCTTTTGCATCAAATCCTGGTCAAGTCCAACCATGGCAATGGTTACAAACATGCCGCCCAGAATTTGTTTGAGTACAAAGTTGCCTTTTAAATAATCTTCATAAAAAAAGACTTTAGAGTAATTGCTGTTTTTTACCGCTTCAAAGGCTTCTATAGCACTAAAATTCAGGCTGTGGCAAACAAAAATTATGGTTAAAAACACAGATGAAACCAGGAAGAATGTTTGTAAGGTGTCGGTAATAATTATGGTCTTTAATCCACCGCGATACGTGTAAGCAAAGATTAATCCGAGTGATATTAAAACTGTTACAGCAAACGGAACCTGAAAAGCATCAAACACATACCGTTGTAGAACAATCACAACTAAATACAATCGGAAAGAAGAACCAATTGTTCTGCTAATTAGGAAAATAGTAGCGGCAGTTTTATAACTTATACTGCCCAAACGCTGTTCAATATAACCATAAATCGACGTCAGATTCATGCGGTAATAAAGTGGAAGCAGGACTTTGGCAATGATTATAAAACCAAGCGCATTTCCCAAAACAAACTGAAAATATTTGAACTGTAAATCAGGATTTCCAACCTCGCCGGGAACCGAAATAAAAGTCACACCAGACAAGGCTGTTCCTATCATTCCAAAAGCAACCAAATACCATTTTGAGTTTTTATTAGCCTTGAAAAAAGTATCATTGTCGGAGCTTTTTTTGCTGACCAAATTGGAAATCAATATCAATAAGCCAAAATAAATAATGATGATGATCAGAATGGTTGTTGGTGACATAGGTTTGGTTTTTACTGTTGCCAAAATACAAAAATTAATGTCTCGATTTGAAGATTTGAAAATTTGAAAATGATAAGCGTTAATTTTCAAATTTTCAAATTGATTAATTTTCAAATTAGTTACTTTTGCCAAATGGAATTTTCTTCAAAATTGCTTGAAAAAGCGGTAAACGAAATGGCACAATTACCCGGAATTGGAAAGCGAACGGCTTTGCGATTGGTTTTGCATTTACTAAAACAGCCTACGGAGCAAACCCAATTTTTATCACATGCGTTAACAACTATGCGTGAAGAAATTAAGTTTTGCGCCAGTTGTCATAATATTTCTGATGTTGAAATCTGCGAAATCTGCAATAATCTAAACAGAAATCACAAAATTATTTGTGTAGTAGAAGATGTTCGCGATGTTATGGCTATTGAAAATACGAACCAATTTAAGGGAATTTATCATGTTTTAGGTGGTAAAATATCTCCAATAGATGGTGTTGGTCCTAGTCAATTAAATATTGATTCTTTGGTTGAAAAAGTAAAATCTGGAGAAATTGAAGAATTAATTTTTGCGCTAAGCTCAACCATGGAAGGTGATACAACGAATTTTTATATCTTCAAAAGAATCAAAGAGTATTCGATAAAAACATCCACAATTGCCAGAGGAATTGCCGTTGGTGATGAATTAGAATATGCTGATGAGGTTACTTTAGGAAGGAGTATTTTGAATCGGGTACCCTTTGAAAATACCCTAAAAAATATATAACAAAATAATAGCAAACTACATTTTTGTAATTAGAATTGAAAAACTATCTTTGTTTGCTAATTTTTTAATTAAAATAATGAATAAAACCAAAATATATTTACTACTACTGTTAAGCGTTATAGTTACTTCGTGCATACCCAAAAAAGATTTGATTTATTTACAAGATAAAAAAAGTGCTGTCAATGAAGTGGTAACTCCTTTAAATCAAAATCCATATCGACTTCAAACGAATGATATTTTAAATATCACTATCAAAGCTATTGATTCAAAATTAGTTTCAATATTTAATGGTTCTCAAGGAGCGGGTGTTGGATCATCTTCAGAACAAGGCAGTTATTTCAGCGGTTATTATGTTGATGATCATGGCAATATTAGATTGCCAATACTAGGTGAAATGAATGTTTTGGGTTTTACAACAGAAGAGGTCCGAGTTAAAATTGAAAAGATGCTTTTGGATAAATATTTTAAAGAGGAAGCTGGTATCTATGTTGTTGTCAAGTTATCTGGTTTTAAATATACCATAAATGGTGAAGTAGGTAACACAGGTACAAAAACACTGTATCAGGAAAAAGTAAACATAATGGAAGCCATTGCCAATTCTGGTGACATTAATATTACGGGTGATAGAAAAGATGTAAAAGTAATACGAAGATTTCCAAATGGGAATGAAACTTTTAGTATTGATTTAACAGACGCTAATGCAGTTAAATCGCCTGCTTTTAATCTCCAGCCCAATGATTATATATTAGTAAATCCTTTGAAACAAAAAACATGGGGTACAGGGAAAACGGGCATAGAGTCACTAACTACCATTATTACTTTATTATCATTAGCAACAACAACTTTTCTGTTACTTAGAAATTAATACTATTTTTCATGTTAGACGTTAAAGATTTTACTTTTTTTGATAATCAAAGCAGTTTCGATTTTAAAGGTTTTTTAATTAAAACTTTAAGTTATTGGAAGTGGTTTGTAGTGGGTTTAATTATAGCTTTTTCAATTGCCCATCAAGTTAACGTCAGAAAACAAAAGATATACGGAATTGAAACTACCATAGCGGTTCAGGAAGCAAACAATCCTCTTTTTACTTCAACTACAAGTTTGGTTTTTAATTGGGGCGGAACATCAGATAAAGTTCAGATGATTTCAACATCATTAAAATCAAGATCTCATAATGAATTAGTGGTTGACAAACTGCAATTTTATATTGACTATTTTAAACAAACAAAATATTTTTTGCAAGATGTTTATGGTCAGGTTCCCTTTAAAGTTATATTAGATAAAAACCAAAACCAATTATTTGGACAGTTTGTAAAGGTAAAAATGGTTTCGTCTAATTCGTATCAAATAACCATACCCTTTCAATCAAATAGCGCACCAGTTATAAGATATATTGATAATAAAGAAGATATAATTCCTATTGATAATAAAGAATTCAAAGCAATCTATAAATTTGGTGAAGATGTTAATCTGCCTTTTCTTCATTGGAAACTAGTGGCATCAAACTTTGATAATAATAATTTTAATGAAGAGATATTAGTTAGGTTTAACTCGTTTGATAACACAGTTTCAAGTTGCATGGGATTGACGGTTCTTTTTGATGACAAAGCCGGTTCAATTCTAAAAATTGGTTTTCAAGGCACTAATAAAGACAGAATGGTCGATTTTCTTAATACTACAGTTGAAGTATTAATTAAAAGACAATTAGATAATAAAAACAAATTTGCCGAAAACACTATTAATTTCATTGATGAAACTTTAGGTTCAATGGAAGAACAATTAAAAAATTCGGGTGATGAATTAAAGAATTTCGGTAAAAATAATAGTATAATTGACATTGAAGAAGGAGGTAAAAATTTTAATGGTCAATTAATACAATTTGATGCTCAAAAAGCAAGTGTAGATAGAAAAATAGCCTACCTGAATTCATTAAAAAGTTATTTAAAAGGAAGTGTTGATTTTTCAAAATTACCGGCCCCAACTGTTGCAGGAATTGATGAACCAAACATAAACACAAATGTTTCTAAATTAATAGCACTGTCTATTGAACGTTCAGAATTGGCTTATTCTGTAAAAGGCGCCTTTTCATACGAGAGAATAGACAATGAAATACAATCAGTTAAAAAAGTGCTGCTTGAAAACGAGTCTACTTATAGAAATACATTGTTGTATGACTTAAATGTGGCCAATCAAAAAATAGCTGAAATAGAAAGCGAAATAAGCAAACTTCCTGAAAACAAACAAGAATGGTTAAAGTTATCCAGAAAATACAATTTGAGTGATAACATTTACAACACATTTCTACAAAAAAGAAGCGAAGCCTCTATTGTAAAAGCCGCTAACCTATCAGACATTCAATTTATTGACCCTGCCAAAGATGTTGGTGGCGGATTACTAGGTCCGAAAACGGGTGTGAACTACGTACTGGCATTTTTTATGGGATTATTAATTCCGTTAATATTAGTATTCTTCATCTTCTTTATTAGTAATTCTATTCAGAATATCGATGATATTTCTACACAGACGCAATTGCCTTTAATAGGTATCGTTGGCGTAAAACACTCAGAAAGTAATCTGTCGGTTCTGGAAAGACCAAAATCAGCACTTTCTGAATCATTCAGGGCTATTCGCTCCTCATTACAATTTTTATACAAAAAACAAAATATTGATGGTTCGAAAACATTGATGTTAACTTCTTCTGTCAGTGGTGAAGGAAAAACATTTTGTTCTTTAAACATAGCAACAGTATTTGCATTGAGTGAAAAGAAAACCATAATACTAGGATTGGATTTAAGAAAACCTAAAATATTTGATGATTTTAATATAAAAAATGATTTAGGAGCCGTTAATTTTTTAATTGGACAAAAAACACTTGATGAAGTCATCCAAAAAACACATATTCCATTTCTTGATGTTATAACATCTGGTCCAATTCCACCTAATCCTTCTGAATTATTTCTGGGAGAGGCGATGAAAGACCTGATGGAACAATTAAAGAAAAAGTATGATTATATAATTCTTGATACACCACCGGTTGGATTAGTATCTGATGCTTTAGAATTATCTCAATTTTGCGATGTAACCTTATATGTTGTTCGACAAAATTTCACTAAAAAAGAAATGCTGACACTACTAAATAACAGAACCAAACGAGGTGAACTTGTTAATGTAAGTATCATTTTTAATGGCTATGAAAATAAAGCTAAATACGGTGTTGGTTATGGTTACGGTTATGGTTACGGTTACGGATACGGTTACGGCTACGGCAGCGGTTACCATGAAGAAGAAGAACCAAAAGAATTTTTTGCAAAATGGAAGTATCGAATAGTAAAAAAATTCAGTAAAGGTGGAAAATAAAACTATAATATTGATTACAGGCGGTGCTGGATTTATCGGTACTAATTTGTGCGAGTATTTTTTATCAAAAGAATATTTTGTAGTTTGTTTTGATAATTTTTCGACAGGTCATAAACATAATATTGAACCTTTTTTAAAGTACGAAAATTTCAAATTAATAGAAGGAGATATTAGAGATTTGGAACAATGTAGAAAAGCGGTGGCAGGTGTTGATTATGTTTTGCATCAGGCGGCTTTAGGTTCTGTTCCTCGTTCCATAAATGACCCAATCACAACAAATGATGTAAATGTTTCCGGCTTTTTAAATATGCTTGTGGCTTCCAGAGACGCAGGTGTTAAAAGATTTATTTATGCTGCAAGTTCCTCCACTTACGGAGATTCAGAGAGTTTGCCAAAAGTGGAAGACAAAATTGGGAAACCACTTTCCCCTTATGCGATTACCAAATATGTAAATGAGTTATACGCAGCAATTTTCGGCAGTACCTATGGATTTGAAACTATTGGGTTACGCTATTTCAATGTGTTTGGAAGAAGACAAGATCCACAAGGAGCTTATGCTGCTGTTATTCCAAAATTTGTAATGCAACTTATAAAGCATGAGAGTCCGGTTATTAATGGTGACGGGAATTTTTCAAGAGATTTTACCTATATTGACAATGTTATTCAAATGAATGAATTGGCCATGTTAACTAAAAATCCGGAAGCGATTAATACCGTTTACAATACCGCTTTTGGAGACAGAACGACTTTAAATGATATGGTTTCTTATTTAAAAGAATACTTGTCTGAATTTGATTCAGCAATTTCAAATGTAAAAGTAATACACGGGCCAAATAGAGTAGGCGACATACCTCATTCTTTGGCAAGCGTTGATAAGGCTAAAAAATTATTAAATTATAGTCCGAAATATTCTTTTCAGGATGGGTTAAAAGAAGCTGTGAAATGGTATTGGAGTAATTTAAAATAGACTTTATCAGTTATCGGTTGTTAGTTATCAATTATAGATTTGTTTAAATAGAGTTCCAGAATATAGAGAATAGAATATAGACCCGAGGCGTAGCCGACACAAAGCTTTAGCGAATTGGCGAAGCAATTGTATGGAGCGCAGCGGAATAAAAATAGAAAGAAATGAAAATTAAAAATATTTGTTGTATTGGTGCAGGCTATGTTGGTGGACCTACTATGGCAGTTATAGCACAAAAATGTCCAGATATTAAAGTTACTGTAGTCGATTTAAACGAAGCCAGAATAGCAGCATGGAATGATAAAGATGTTAGCAATATTCCAATATACGAACCAGGATTGAATGAAATGGTTGGCAATGTTCGTGGTAAGAATTTGTTTTTTTCTACCGAAGTCGACAAAGCCATTGAAGAAGCTGATTTAATTTTTATATCGGTTAATACACCAACCAAAACCTATGGAACAGGAAAAGGTATGGCTGCCGATTTAAAACATATCGAACTTTGTGCCCGTCAAATTGCCAAAGTAGCCAAAAACAATAAAATAATAGTTGAAAAATCAACATTACCCGTTAGAACAGCCGAAGCATTAAAGAGCATTTTAGATAATACTGGGAATGGTGTACAATTCCAAATTCTTTCTAATCCCGAATTTCTTGCAGAAGGAACAGCGGTTCAGGATTTATTAAATCCGGATAGAGTTTTAATAGGTGGAGAATCTTCGCCTGAAGGTCAAAAAGCTATCGATTCTCTGGTTGGAGTTTATGCGAATTGGGTTCCAAAGGATAGAATTTTAACAACTAATGTTTGGTCTTCTGAATTGTCAAAATTAGTAGCTAATGCCTTCTTGGCACAACGTGTTTCTTCTATCAATGCTATTTCTGAATTGTGTGAAAAAACAGAAGCCAACGTAAATGAAGTAGCAAAAGCTATTGGAATGGATAGCCGAATTGGATCAAAATTCCTGAAAGCTTCCGTTGGTTTTGGAGGTTCTTGTTTTCAAAAAGACATTTTAAATTTAGTTTATATTTCAAAAGCATTCGGATTGAATGAAGTGGCCGATTATTGGGAACAAGTAATCATCATGAATGATCATCAAAAAAGACGTTTCTCCAAAAATATAGTGCAAACACTTTACAACACCGTTTCGGGTAAAAAGATAACCTTTTTAGGCTGGGCTTTCAAAAAAGACACCAATGATACCAGAGAATCTGCGGCTATTTATGTTGCCGACGATTTAATAAATGAACAAGCTAATATTGCCTTGTATGATCCTAAAGTTGCGCTAAAACAAGTGCTCTCCGATTTGGATTATCTAGACACCAGAAAGCCATCAGAAAACGAAAAACATATCACTTCTTATAACAACGCATACGACGCTTGTAAAAATTCTCACGCTATTGCAGTCTTAACAGAATGGGACGAGTTTAATGACTATGACTGGCAAAAAATTTATGACAGTATGTTAAAACCTGCTTTTGTTTTTGATGGAAGAAATCTTTTAGATGGTGATAAATTGAAAGCTATTGGTTTCGTATACCAATCGATTGGGTGTTAGTTTTCAGTTATCTGTTTTCAGTTATTGGTTATCGGTTATTAGTTTAAGAGTAGAAAAATATGAAAAGTTACAAAGATTTAGCTATTTATACTTTAAGTTTAAATTTGTTTTACAAAACACATCAAATTTCTTTGAAACTTCCAAAACACGAATTATATGAATTGGGTAGTCAAATTAGAAGGTCATCAGATTCTGTTTCAACCAATATTGTTGAAGGTTATGGTCGCAAAAGATATAAAGCTGATTTTATTAAATTTTTGACCTATTCGTATGCTAGTAATTTGGAAACACTCTGTCATTTTGAAAAGATACAAGTTCTTTACCCCAATTTTGAGAATGAAATTAAACTCCTTCAAAGTGATTACGATATTCTTGGAGCTAAAATTTTTAACTTCATAAAGTATGTTGAAAATAATTGGAATAAATTTGAGTAAACAGTTATCGGTTTAAAACGGATAACAGAAAACGGATAACAGATAACAGAAAACAGACCACAGACAACAAATAAATATATGAATATTAAAATAGCAGTTATTGGATTAGGTTACGTCGGATTACCATTAGCACGTTTGTTTGCAACAAAATATCCTGTTGTTGGTTTCGATATCAATCAAAATAGAATTAACGAATTGAATCAAGGTGTTGATTCTACTTTAGAAATTGATTCGGTTACATTGAAAAATGTACTTGTCAATTCGCTATCCGATGCAAATGGCTTGTTATGTAGTAGTACTTTAGAAGATATAGCTTCTTGCAATTATTATATTGTAACGGTTCCAACTCCGGTTGATAAAAATAACCGCCCAGACTTAACGCCATTGTATAAATCGAGTGAAACAGTTGGAAAGGTTTTGAAAAAAGGCGATATCGTTATTTATGAATCTACTGTTTATCCGGGTGTGACTGAGGAAGAATGTATTCCCGTTTTAGAAAGAGTGAGTGGCTTACAATTCAATGTTGATTTCTTTGCGGGCTATTCTCCCGAGAGAATTAATCCGGGCGATAAAGAGCATACCGTAGAAAAAATACTAAAAGTAACTTCAGGTTCTACGCCTGAGATTGGTCAAAAAGTAAACAACTTATACAAATCGGTTATTACAGCCGGAACGCATTTGGCACCTTCTATAAAAGTGGCTGAAGCAGCTAAAGTAATTGAGAATTCGCAACGCGATATCAATATTGCCTTTGTAAATGAATTGGCTAAGATTTTTAATTTATTAGAAATTGATACACATGCCGTCTTGGAAGCTGCCGGAACCAAATGGAATTTCCTGCCTTTCAAACCAGGATTAGTTGGCGGACATTGCATTGGCGTTGATCCTTATTACTTAGCTCAAAAAGCACAAGAGAAAGGATACCATCCCGAAATCATATTAGCAGGAAGACGATTGAATGACAGTATGGGCGAATACGTTGCCTCACAAGTAGTGAAGCTAATGATTAAAAAAGGCGTAGCTATCAATGGTGCCAAATTACTAATGTTGGGGATCACGTTTAAAGAAAATTGTCCGGATGTTAGAAATACAAAAATCGTAGATGTCGTTCATGCTTTAGCCGATTATGGCATTGAAGTTACTATTTTTGATCCATGGGCAAGACCTTCAGAGGTGCAGCATGAGTACAAATTAGCCACTACAAATGAACTGCCAACGACTACTTTTGATGCTATCGTTCTTGGTGTAGCGCATAAGGAATTTACAACTATCGATTTATCTAAATTAAAAAAACCGAATGGGGTTTTATTTGATGTAAAAGGGGTGTTGAATGAAAAGGCGGATGGGAGGTTGTAAAACAGGTTCACTTGAAGAGCACTGAAAGTTTCTCGCAAAGAGCGGAGAGAGTTTCACGCAAAGTACGCTAAGATTTTCGCAAAGAGCGCAGAGTTTTTTCGCAAAGAGCGCAGAGATTTTTTTAAAGTTTTTGGCAATTAGGGCTTAAGTTTTATGAACCACTTGATATAAATAATTTTTACCTTTGTGGCCTTTGCGTGAAATCCTCTGCGCACTTTGCGTGAAATAATATTTTAAAACGATGACTGAAAATGAACTATCCTATAAAATAATCGGAGTTGTAATTGAACTTCATAAGCAAATAGGACCTGGTTTATTAGAATCTGCTTATGAGAATGCACTGGCTTATGAATTACGTTCTTTGGGATTAGAAGTGTCACAACAAGTAGCAATGCCATTTGTTTATAAAGAGGTTCATTTAGATGTTGGGTACAGGATAGATATTTTGGTAGAGAATAAAATTATTCTTGAAATTAAATCAGTAGAGAGTTTGGCACCGGTTCATTATTCACAACTTTTGACTTATTTGAAATTATCTGATAAACGTTTGGGTTTGTTGGTAAATTTTAATTCGAAATTGGTTAAAGATTCTATACATAGGATAGTTAATAATTTGTAAAGGTTTCACGCAAAGCGCGGAGAGAGTTTCACGCAAAGCGCGCAAAGATTTTCGCAAAGCTCGCAGAGAGTTTTTTGAAGTTTCACGCAAAGAGCGCAAAGTTTTTTCGCAAAGAGCGCAGAGATTTTTTTAAAGTTTTTGGCAATTAGGCCTTAAGTTTTATGAACCATTTGATTTAAATAATTTTTACCTTTGTGGCCCCTGCCTGCCGGCAGGCAGGTTTGCGAAAAAACTTAGCGCACTTTGCGTGAAAAAAAAATAACTATGAAAAAGATTTTAATTACCGGCGGAGCAGGATTTATAGGTTCACATGTCGTAAGACGGTTTGTAACTCAATATCCTAATTATCAGATTTTCAATTTGGATGCCTTGACTTATGCAGGGAATCTTGAGAACATTGCCGATGTTGACAAATCACCCAATTATACGTTTATAAAAGGCGATATTGTCGATGCCGATTTCATTACCGATTTATTTCAGCAACATCAATTTGATGGTGTGTTGCACTTGGCTGCCGAGTCGCATGTTGACCGTTCTATTACGGATCCATTAGCGTTTGTAAAAACCAATGTTATTGGCACAATGAACTTATTGAATGCGGCTAAAACAATTTGGAAGGACAACTTTGAAGGCAAACGTTTCTATCATATTTCTACCGATGAGGTGTACGGAAGTTTAGGTGCAGAAGGCTTGTTTACCGAAACTACAGCTTACGATCCAAACTCTCCTTATTCGGCTTCTAAAGCTAGTTCTGATCATTTTGTCAGAGCTTATGGCGAAACCTATGGATTGCCTTATGTGATTACGAATTGCTCTAACAATTACGGACCCAATCACTTCCCTGAAAAGCTGGTTCCTTTGTTTATTCATAATATTATCAATAACAAACCGCTGCCAGTTTATGGCGACGGAAAATACACCCGTGACTGGTTGTATGTTATTGACCATGCTATCGCTATTGATTTGGTTTTCCATGAAGGGAAGAATCATGAGACTTATAATATTGGGGGCTTTAACGAATGGCAAAATATTGATTTGGTGAAATTACTTTGCCGTCAAATGGATACCAAATTGGGTAGGGCAGCAGGCGAGTCTGAAAAGTTGATTACCTACGTAAAAGACAGACCAGGACACGATTTGCGGTATGCCATTGATGCCTCAAAAATCAACAAAGAACTCGGTTGGAAACCATCGGTTACTTTTGAGCAGGGTTTGGAAAAAACAATTGAGTGGTATTTAGCCAACGAGGAATGGCTTCGCAATGTAACCTCGGGCGATTATCAAACATATTATCAAAAGCAATACCTTTAATACCTACCGCGAATACATAAGGAATACAGGCGCTTTTTACTTGCTGCTTCTATTGCAAAATACTGTCGCTATAAGTCTTCTATACTTTTCCGAGGCTTTGGGAGACAACTTTTCGTGTTGTTGTAAAGATATTTAAATTTCTAGTTGAGTAATTTCCGGCTTATAAAAATAAAATCAGCCATTGCGAGAAACCGCTGTTAGCGAAGGTTTTTTACTTATCTCGCAACGTATCTATTACTTCATAGTAACCAATTTCCAAGTCCGATTGGAATGGATTTTCCATGTGATAGACAATACTTGTATAAAAAGTTGTTGTTTTATCTTCACTTTCAATCTGCTCGTTAATCTTGATGACATTATCTTTAAAAGGACTATTGGCGAACCAACCATTGAACTTTCTGTATCGTGCTATTTCGCGACTATCTGAATTATCACACATGTATATTAATGAGTTTTCTTTATCCTCAAAAAAATGTGTTACAATACAATCCACGGTTGCCTGAACATCTGTATCATGTTTTTCTTTTATGTCAGTTACTTTTTCTACAGTTAAACTGTAAACTTTTGAAATTTTTCCATGTGAAGAAGTTCCTTCATAAAAGGAAGTAGAGTCTGAGAAGATAATTTTGTATTCTACTTGATTTTTTGTTATGAAAGAATAAATAAAAGTATCTTTGTCAAGAAATACGTTATACGGGCATATTAAGTTTAATTCCTCTTTCATTCAAGGCTTGTAAAGTTATTTCACCTTTGATGTATGCGCGTATAGCTTTCTTATCTTCCAAAAACTTTTTGGCAGAAGAAACTATTTTAGCTGTATTACTTTGTGATTTGTTCATAACGATGCAAAAGTATGGTAGTTTATAGAACAAAACAACAGTTTAAAGCTATTGTAAAATACTAATTGTATAATTTTAATCTATGGTTATTGAAAATCTCCGCTAACGTCTCGCGGCTTCATGAAGTGGCGATGAACCAAGACCAAGCCTTTACAAATATAAATAAAACTTTTAATTATAAACCTTTTCCATTTATGATAAATCCCGCGCCTCAACATTTCTTGAAACGGCTGTTAGCGGCTGGCTTATTTTCCACGTTCCATTTTTATTGGATTTTGTCGAGTATCAAACACATCAAAAACTTCGATGCTGTTTTTATCCAAATCAGTCCAATAAATTTCTAACGCCACTTTTCTATTTCGGAAATTAATTTACCGTTTTCAGTCAATCTTCCATTTTTAGAATCTTCGGTAGATTGATCAATTCTTTTCTGAAACTCTTTTAGTGTTATTGGTTTCAATTCAGCATTATTTTGGATTTCTTTCTGTAACAGTTTTTCTAAATGAGAAATTGCTTTCTCACTTTCTATCTTAAGAAAATCTTGAATGAAGTTTAATTTTCGAGTTTGCAAATCCATTTTTTCTTTCTTTTTTTCAAAATTACAGATTTACTTTAAACGAATTTTTTTTTGTATATTATTTGAGCTTGCCGCCAACACCATACAAAAAAACCTTAGTATGCTTGTTTTACCTTTTTAATACCAAGCAAACCCTACTTCAGCAACCCTTTTTTTGCATTATAATAGCTATACTGCTGATTTTCATAACTATTTATTAACATATTTTGCAGTATAGTAACATTTTATTATTTTAGCCAGTAAAATTGCGGCACAAAAAGTAAATTTGGTAACAATTTAATAAGATTATAGTTTAATTGGCTAATTACCTACAGACAATAGAAGTAAAGTAATGCCCTAATATACTGGGTTCCCTAGTTTTTGTCGGTGTTTTTTACAGTTTGTCGAAAAGTATTGCATTTTAACTAGTTAACCCGTATTAATTTGGTTTTATGACGTATTTTTAGCGTCTTAACCTAAAGACAGTATTTATTTAAAGTATTCTCTTATAATGCTATTATAAAAAAAGTGTATGAAAAAAAAGCTACTTAGTTTCCCAAACAGTTTATACAAATCACAAAAACCACTATGGTTTTTTTATGCTTTAGTGCTTGTTATGGTTTTTGGAATTACTACCCAAACCCAAGCACAGTGTACCGGACCTTATGCTCGTTTTGAAAGTTTTATATCTGCAACAACTAATCCTGCTGTGGCTACAGCTTCACCTAGTTTTACAACCTCTTCAGCTGCTACAGTTAATTTTGGTACTGGAATAACAACCGCTCGATCAGGGAATATATTTTGCAATATTAATACTAGTGCAGGATGGTTGAAAACACCTACCATTGCATATCCCCGTACTGTTTCTTTTTATATGAAGGCTACTGCTAATACAAGTTCGTATTTAGTCGAATACTCTACCGATAACTTTGCGACAGCGCCTTCTAATGTATTTAATGTTAGTACATTGAGTGCAGTGACATTACCAGCAACGATTACAGGTGGTGTAACTACTGCAGTATATAAACTTGTCACTTTCACTTTTCCAACTGCCTTACCTAGTGTTAATGTTAGAATTACCCGAACCGGTACTGCTGGATTATTTATAGATGATTTTGCATGGGATACCTATGATAATTCTGGGACTGCTACATTAGGTGATTATTCATATAATGGAACTGTAGCGCCGGTTCAAGTTGGTGATGCGGGAGCGATTGCCAATTGTTCGCCAGTAGCAACACCAAGTACTGTATTATTAAGTTCTGGTGCTTCTTATGATTATTATGATAATGGTGGTTCTTCGGATAATTATAGTAACAGTCAAATCAACCAGGTTACTTTCAAGCCAGACCCCACTGCTTTTGCTGCAGGTTACAGGATAAGGATTAAAATTAACTCCTTAGTGGTCTCTGCGACAGCTGGTGATTTTTTGGAGGTCTTTGATGATGCCACGGGTACAGCCGGAAATATCATAGGTGCAGCTCTTACAGCTACGCCAACAAACCAATATTATATGGCAGAAACTTCTCCAACCGGAGCGATTACCATTAAGTTTACTTCTAATGGTTCTCTAACTGCCTCAGGATTTAATATAAAGGTTGATTGCATTAAATGTGCTAAACCTGCTAATTTAGGAGCAAGCCCGGTAGGAGCTACCACAGCAACTTTAAACTGGGATACAACAGGTGCCTCACTTTATGAAATTTATTATGTTGAATCAGCTACTCTACCCACACCGCCCACTTCAATTACTACTCCTACAATAGCTTATAATAATGCCAGTCCGGTTACAACAAATACCTATGGTCTTACAGGTTTAAATCAAGCAAAAACTTATTATGTTTGGGTTCGTTCTTATTGTGGTGCTAATAATTTTAGTCCGTGGTCTGCGGTAACCAGTTTTACAACTACGGATTGTACGGCTTATGCTTTAGGGACTTCGCCTAATAGTAGTAACCAAAGCGTTTGTCAGGGATCGAGTATTTCTTTAACAGCATCAGCTACTGGAGGAACGGTTGCTACTTATCAATGGTATAGTAACACCAGTGCGAGTACTGTTAGTGCCACAGCTGTTGGTACCAATAGTGGTACCTATGCACCCGATACTGCTACCTTAGGAACCACCTTATATTACTATTGCGTAATCACCAGCACTATTGGCTGTTCGGTTACTAGTGGTTTTTCGGGGGCTATAAATGTTAGTGCTGCGCCTATTGTTATCACAACACCTCCTTCATCAGCTACACAATCGGTCTGTGTGGGAACTGCAGCGACTGCTTTGAGCGTTGTTGCTTCCGGTACAAGTCCAACGTATCAATGGTATTCTAATGCTAGTAATTCCAATTCAGGAGGTACTTTACTTTCAGGAGCTACTTCATCTTCTTATATTCCACTGAGTACTGTTGCAGAGGTTGGGACTACTTATTATTATTGTGTTGTATCTAGTGTAGCTCCATGTAATAGTGCTGTTTCTAGTGCTGTTTCAGGAGGCGTTACCGTTACCGATTATCCTGCCGTTACTACGGTTAGTCCTAGTACTGGGGTATTTTGTGGTTCAACGACTTTAACAGCATCTAATGGTTCGATTGGTACTATGTATTTTCAAGGAACTACTTCTGGAGGTACTAGTACAGCTACCCCAGCCAATACTCAATTGGTGTCTGCTAATGGCACTTATTACTTTAGAGCTTTATCTGCTTCTTGTTGGGGAGCTGAAGGTTCAGCAACGGTATCTTTTACTACCCCTATAACGATTACCACACCGCCATCAAGTACGCCACAGTCGGCATGTGTTGGAGGGGCTACAACTACTTTGAGTGTTGTTGCCAGTGGTACCAGTCCAACGTATCAATGGTATTCTAATACTAGCAATTCTAATACTGGCGGGACTTTACTTGCAGGCGCTACATCGGCTTCTTACGCTCCTTTGAGTACGATTGCACAACTTGGCACTACTTATTATTATTGTATAGTATCTAGCGGTGCACCATGTAATAGTGCTGTAACAACTGCTGTTTCCGGAGGTGTTACTATAAACGCTATTCCTACCGCTGTTACAGTAACTACAGCAGGTACTTTTTGTACTTCTACTACCTTAACTGCTGCTAATGGCGGAAGTGGGACGATGTATTTTCAAGGAACTACTACTAGCGGAACCAGTACAGCAACACCATCAGGCAGTCAATTGATTTCTACTGTTGGAACCAATACTTATTATTTCAGAGCACAATCGGCAGCCGGTTGTTGGAGTACGGAAGGTGCTGCAATAGTTACTATAGTTTCCGGTGTGCCAACTGCTCCAGTTGCCGCAGCAGGTTCTGGTGCTACAGGTGGTTCGATTACGGCCAATTGGGCAGCATCAGTTGGAGCAACAGGGTATTTTCTTGATGTTGCTACCGATAGTGGTTTTAGCTCCATGGTTGTAAACAATTCATCTGTTGGGAATGTAACTACTTATGCTGTAACAGGTTTAAGTGGAGGAACAACGTATTATTATAGAGTTCGTGCTATCAATGTTTGTGGTACTAGTGCTAACTCAGCAACGATTACTTATGCGACGCTAGCTATTGCTTATTGTGATCCTAGTTATGCTGGCGCTATTGGAACGGGTTATTACATCAGTAATTTCAAAACTACCGGAGGTCTTACCAATATAGATAATACCAGTGTGCGAAGTACTAACGCTTATGGAAATTATGCTGCTACTTTGTCCTGCTCTCAATATGCAGGTTATCCTATAGATTTCAGAATAACCAACAGCATTACCGGTTTTGCTACCTATTATTATTATGCTTGGGTAGATTGGAATTCAGATGGGGATTTTAATGATGCTAATGAAACCATTGTTGCCACAACCAATTATGCGACAGGTCCTTATAATGGTATTATCAATGTGCCTGTTGGTCAGGCATCGGGATCCTATAGAATGCGGGTTGCTGATAGTTATATTCCTGTTTACACCTCTTGTGTTAATGGTGGGGGATCTGGGGAATATGAAGATTATACCCTTAGTGTTGTTCCATCACCGCCTTGCGTTCTGGGCACACCTACAACCTTAGCCTCTTCAGATGTTACAGCAACTACTGCGCTTGTATCCTGGTCCGATGTTGCTTTAGTGCCTAACAGTACTTATGATTATTTTGTTAGTAATTCTCCAACCACTCCTTTAGCAGGAGCTACGCCTACTGGAAATGTAGTTGGTACGACTTCCGTAACTTTAACAGGTTTAACATTAGGATTTACCTATTATGTTTGGGTGCGTGCCCATTGTGGTGCCAGCTATAATGCATGGGTTGGTTCTACTAGTTTCCTAACAGTTAATTTAGCTACAGTAACTATGACTAATGGGTCTCTTACTACCTGTGGGTCTCTTTTTTATGATAGTGGAGGTCCGGGATCAGGAGGAACAACAAGATATCTAAATAATGAAAATTATACCTATACCTTTAATCCGGGTACTGCAGGCAATAAAATAAAAGCTACGTTTAGTTATTTTAATACCGAATCTGGTTATGATTTTCTGTATGTCTATAATGGACCAACTACGGCCTCTACTTTAATTGGTGTTTACAGCGGTACTCAGATTACAGCTGGTCAGACTTTTTATTCTACTGACAGCTCCGGTTCCTTAACTTTTAAATTTGTATCGGATGGTTCAACCAGAAGAAATGGTTGGAATGCAGTAATATCGTGTGCTGTTGTGCCTGTACTAACAAGCAGTAGTATAAGTAGTGCTTGTATTGGAACAACTCCTTTGGTTACGCTTACCGGTACGGATCTTTCGGGAGTTACTTCGGTGAAATTTAATGGGGTAACGGCTGCTTTTAGCGTGGTAAACAATACTACAATTACGGCTACAGTTCCGGTTGGCGCAACTACCGGTTCAATAAGTGTTGCTACACCATTGGCCATTAGCTATAGTAGCTTTAGTTTTGTGATAAAACCATTGCCGCCGACACCAAATGCCGGAACTGATGTTACTATCTGTCAAGGAAGCAGTACTACTTTAAATGCTACCAGTACGGTAACTATTAGCCCAACGGGTATTGGAGGTACAACCTATTCAGATGCCACTTTGCCTTTTAATACCTACTGGCATGATGCAAAATCCCAGTTTTTGATTTATGCATCAGACTTGACTTCAGCGGGTTATACTGCAGGTAATTTAACCTCTTTGGCCTTTAATGTTTCTACTGTTTATTCCAATCAGGTTATGAATGGTTTTAAGATTGCTATGAAACCAACAAACATAACTAGTTTTGGATCTGCTTATGAAACAGGATTGACAGATTATTACACAGGTAGCCCGTCAATAAATGCTACAGGTTGGAATACTTTTACTTTCGGAACTCCTTTTGTGTGGGACGGAACTTCAAATGTGGTTATTCAAGTATGTTTTGATAATTCAAGTTATACCGATTACAATTTAATTTATTATAACAGAGACCCAAGCGGTGCCAACAGAATGTTATATGAATACGATGATTATGCTACAGGATGTAATTTCACAACCAATTATGCAACCAATGTTATCCCTAATATAAAGTTTGGATTTACCGCTCCGACGGTTACTTATAGCTGGACGCCCAATACTACCGCTTTGAGCAATGCCGCTATTTATAATCCGGTTGCTAATCCGACAACAACACAAACGTATTCAGTAGTAAGTATCTACAATGGCTGTAACTCACTCAGTGATGATGTAGTTGTTACGGTTACGCCTATCGTAGCTGGTACGGCTTCGTCTGACCAAACGCTTTGTGGCGGTGCCCCGTCTAATTTAACTTTGACAGGGTCTTCTGGGACTATTCAATGGCAGTATGCTGATGATTTTGGCTTTACCGTAAATGTTACTCCTATAGCCGGGGCTACTTCGGCTACGCTTACTTCAGCGCAAATGGGAATTTTGACGGCCAATCGCTATTATAGAGCGGTACTTACTAACGGTAGTTGTACTCTTTATTCTAATGTAATAACAATAATCACTAGTAACAGTACGACAGTTTGGAATGGATCGGCATGGTCCAATGGAAATCCTACTGCAACTAAAGCGGTTATTTTTGATGGTCCGTATACTTCGGACCCACTACTTAATTTAGTCTCCCCAGGTGATATCTCAGCTTGTAGTGTTAGCGTAACTTCATCGGGTTCTGTTACTATTATAACAGGTCATACCATGACGGTTGAAAAAATTGTAACGGTAGCTACAGGAGGGTCGCTTACTTTCCAAGATGGTTCCAGTTTGTACCAACCTAATGTGGTAACCAATGCTGCTGGAGTTTATAATGGAGGCAATGTTGGAAATATTACCTATATGAGAACGGCTAGTCCGATGTATAAATTTGATTATACTTATTGGTCTTCTCCGGTATATCCTCAAAATTTATTGGCCGTATCTTCGGCATCGCCACTTTTTTACCAGTATGATGGTATTACAGCCAATCAGTGGCAATATGTAAGTCCGGGAACTGCCACTATGGCTGTAGCCAAAGGATACTTAATAAGAGCTCCTACTACTTTCCCTGTCTATGTAACGCCATTCCCACCATTGCCGGCTAATTTTACCGCTAGTTTTGCAGGAGTTCCAAATAATGGATCGCAGGCTATACAGATAGGAGTAGCGCAAGGGGTGAATCAATTTAATTTATTGGGTAATCCTTATCCAAGTGCTTTATTTGCAGATAATTTTATAACTGCGAATGCTAATATTGGTGCTCTTTATTTCTGGACTCACAATACCAATATTAACTCTGTTTCCCTACAGTATACCAATGATGATTATGCTGTATATACTTTAGCAGGCGGAGTAGGAACCAGACCATCAGGAGTTGATGGAGCCGGTTTAAATGTTGCGCCTAATGGTTATATCGGTGCAGGTCAGGGATTCTTTACTAAAGGAGTAGCTACCATCACAGGAGCCGGGCCTCTTTACTATGCAACATTTACCAACGCCATGCGTAGAGCCGGAAATAACGGTCAATTCTTTAAAACAGGAGCTACCCATGTTGCACAAAATGACACTAGCTTCGAAAAACATCGGTATTGGCTGGATATTGCTAATGCACAAGGTGCTTTTAGAGAGGTATTGATTTGTTATATTGAAACCGCTACGCTTGGTATTGACCGTTTGTTTGATGGCGAGACGTCTGTATCTAACAATGTGATTTCGTTTTACACTCCTGTTGAAGATAAAAAAATGGCTATACAGGGTCGTCCTCTTCCTTTTGATGTTACCGATACGGTGCCTTTGATGTATAAAACTACTATTGCCAGTACTTATACTATATCGATGCCAAAATATGATGGTTTGTTCACTACGCAAACGGTTTATTTAGAGGATACTTTATTGCATGTTATTCATGACTTACGTAATAGTCCTTATACGTTTGCAACGGAAATAGGTACTTTTGAAAACCGTTTTATATTGCGATACAATACAGAATCTTTAGGTGTTCCGGTATTTAATGAGAATAGTGTAGTTGTTTATAAAAACGAACAAGGATTGTTTATTAATTCGGGTGCCGAAAATATGAAATCGGTTACCATTTATGATATTAGAGGTAGAATAATAGCGACTAAAAATCACGTTAGTGCTACCGCTACTTCCTTTACAGACTTACCGGATACTCAAGAAGTTTTATTAGTTAAAATAGAAGGAGAGAATGGAGTAGTAGTGACTAAAAAAGTAGTTTATTAGCTTTTTTTCTTTTAGTTAAAAAGAGACCCAAAAGTAGTTGGGTCTTTTTTTTTGACTATTTTTTGTGATTCCTATTTAGTTTTCACTATAGGGTAACTATTGAATTGAAATGCAAATCAAATTGTTATTTGTTTTCATGCAAACCTGCCTGCCGGTAGGCAGGGGGCGCAAAGGTTCACGCTTTCTTTGTAATGGCAAGATTATTCGTTTTCAGTTGTCTGTTTTCTGTTATTTGTAATCCGTTATTTGTTTTCATGCAAACCTGCCTGCCGGCAGGCAGGGAGCGCAAAGGTTTTTATGCAAAAAAAACGCAAAGTTTCACGAGATTTGGGGAATGACAGGGTTGTTTGTTTCCCGCCTCCGCGGGAATGACAAGTTATCCGTTGCCTATCATCTATTTTGTTTTAATACCAGACGAAAAGGATTGGGTTTGGTCGAATCTTTGATTTCGGTAGTGTTGGGAATTTTTTATAAAAATAGTTTCACTTTAGAGCAACTTTTATATATTTGCGTAATGGATAATGAACAAAAGATACGTACTGTTATTTTTTACAAAGATTACTTTGATGAATTTTTTATAAAGCAACGTGATAAAGTTAAAAACAAAATTATCTGGACATTTGAATTAATTCAAGAATTAGAAAGAGTTCCAGAAACGTATCTTAAACATATTGAAAATACTGAAGGATTATATGAAATTAGGGTTCAACAAGGAAGCGATATTTTTAGAATCTTTTGTTTTTTTGATCAAGGTCAATTAATAATCTTAGCAAACGGATTTCAAAAGAAAACACAAAAGACACCGAAAAAAGAAATTGAAAAAGCAATTAAAATAAAACAGGAATATGAAAGCGAAAAGTAATATTACTAAAACACTCGACCAATTTAAAGATAAACATTATGGAAAAGTTGGCACTGCAAAACGGGATGAACTTGATGCGGGTTATGAAAATTTTAAAATTGGAGCAATGATTCATGATGCGCGAATTGAAAAAGGATTGACACAGGAACAACTTGCAGAAAAAACGGGAACAACAAAATCGTATATCTCCAAAATAGAAAACAATGTAAAAGAAGCAAGATTTTCAACCTTACAAAAAATAGTTGAACTTGGTTTGGGTGGGCATTTAGAATTGTCAATTAAATTGTAAATAGTTTTCTGTTTTCTGTTATTTGTAATCTGTTATTTGTTTTCACGCAAACCTGCCTGCCGGTAGGTAGGGAGCGCAAAGGTTCACGCTTTCTTTGTAATGGCAAGATTATTCGTTTTCAGTTTTTCTGTTTTCTGTTATTTGTAATCCGTTATCAGTTTTCACGCAAACCTGCCTGCCGGTAGGCAGGGGGCGCAAAGGTTCATGCTTTCTTTGTAATGACAAGATTATTCGTTTTCAGTTTTCAGTTATCAGTTATCAGATGTCTATGATCTATTATCCTATTATAGATTTTCTGTTATCGCGGTAATGACAAGTTTTTAGTTTTTTTTCACGCAAAGTTAACTTGATTTTGGTAATAAAAAGCTTGTCTGTTCTCCGTTTTCAGTTATCTGATGTCTATTATCCATTATCCATTATCCATTATCCATTATCAATTATCCATTATCAATTATTCGTTTTGTTTAACGCTTTTTTTTTGTGTTTACAATTTCTTCTTTCTTCTTTTTTCTTTCTTCTTTACTGCTATTTTGTCTGTAAGGTTACTTTTGGCGTGTAAGAAATTGTTAATTTTTGTTGCCTTTCATCGAAAAAAGGTGTTTTTTGTCGAATATTAATAAAATGTTAAGAAAATGCATCTTTAAGATAGTAATTGTTTAAAATATAATTTCTATTTTGCTCAGCTATTGTAATTAAAACTAATTTTATGAATCAGAATTACTCCACCTCAGACTTGAACAAAAATGCTTCAACAAGAAACAATTCTTCGATTGCTTCAATAAGCCATTTTAAAACTATGAAAACCTCTTGGTTAGTCATGTTTTTAATGCTTTTGAGTTTGGCCATTGGTCAAAAATCTTGGGGGCAGATTACTACTTATTCACAAAATTGGTCTGCCACAGGATTAAATAGTTGGACTACTTCTGGTGCTGGTGTAGCTGCTGCCAGGATTACTACAGCCGCTCAAATTTGTGCTACTACAGGCACAATTAGAATGGAACAATATTATGGAAGTTCGGGACAATTTATTTCACCTTTATTGGGTACTTCAAATGGTGGTCTTGTTACGATGAACTACCTTTACAAAGTAACTAAATTTGGTGCTGCTACTACTGCTGAAGCATCTGCTAACATAGGTGTTATAACGGTTGAGTATGCTTCATCTACTTCGGGGCCATGGACGGTAGCTCAAACAATCAATTCGGCAAATCACGTTTCGGCAAATACATGTGCTTCAAAAACGGTTACGTTTACACCACTTCCAGGAAATTTATATGTGAGATTTAATGTTGTTTCAAACATAAATTATGATGATTATTATTATTTTGATGATTTGACTATTTCGCAAGGTAGTGTAACCACGCCTACTATTACTCTTGCCACCAATAATATTGCCGCAAGTAATAAAACGCAGGGTACCACCAACAATCCTATTTATAGTTTTGCTATTTCACCAACTGTTGCCGATGCAACACTTACGGGATTAACAGTTACGACTGCGGGTACTTATGTTGCAGCCGATCTTACCAATTTAAAAGCATGGTATCAAACGTCCGCTCAGGGATCCACTTTTACAGGTACAGGAACGTTATTGTCAACTAAAACCTTAACCCTTGGAGCGGGTTCGCAAGTATTCCCAACTTTTGCAAGTCAAACGATAACAAATGGTGCCACCGGTTATATTTTCATCACAGCCGATGTGCCTTGTACGGCTATCGCTACTAATACGATTGCTGTAAGTGCAGTGACAGGTTCTAACACTACTTTTGCATTAGGAACGGCAACAGGAACGCCAGCTGCGGGAAATACACAAACTATTTCGGCAGCAACACTTAGTAATGTTACATCAGTATCTGCAGCTTCTACAAGTAATGTCTCCGCTACGATTGCCTGGACTGCTCCATCATGTTATGACCAAGTTTTGATTGTTGGACGTGCTGGTTCTGCCAATGATGGCACGCCTACAGGTGATGGTTCTGCCTATACGGGTAGTTTAGTATTTGGATCAGGAACGCCATTAAGCAGTGGTTTTGTAGTGTATAAAGGGACGACTTCCCCACAAACTATAACAGGACTTATTTTCGGAACAACCTATTATTTCAAGATATTTACACGATTGGGCACAACATGGAGTGCTGGTGTTGAAGTAAGTGTAATACCTACTTATTGTACACCTAGTGGTACTATTGCTAGTACTTATATCAGTAACTATACTATTTCAGGAGCTACTACAAATATTAATAATACCAGTACTTATTCGGCTGGAGGATATGGTAATTATTCCTCGACTATCGCTGCTTCTCAGGTTGCAGGAAGTACAGTAAATTATTCCATAACATTTGTTACCGGAACAGTTGGACTAGGCATATGGGTAGACTGGAATCAAAACGGTTCGTTTACTGATTCAGGGGAAAATGTATATAACTCAACGGGATATACATCATCAGGAGTATTAACTTATTCAGGTAGTTTTACAGTGCCATTAGGAGCTACAGTGGGGACAACTAGAATGCGTGTAATTGCTGATTATAATGGTTCAACACCAGCATCATGTGTAGCTGCGACTTCTGGGCAAGGAGAAGCTGAAGATTATGGTTTTACAGTTTTGGCTCTAACTCCTGCCGTTACTTTGGCAGATAATGGTACACAAGTAAGTGCTGCCAGTATATCACAAGGTGCTACCAATCTTGTTTTGCATAAATCAAAATTGACCGTTGCTACAGCGGCAACCTCTTTAACCGGGATGACCTGTACTACTGCAGGAAGTTATGTTTCAGGCGATATTACTAATCTTAAAGTTTGGTATTCAACTGCTAGTACTTTTGCTGTGGGGACTTCTACTTTGTTAAGTACGTTTACTACGCCAGGAACTGCAGGAGCTAAAACATTCCCATCCTTTACAACACAAGCTTTGCCTATTGGAGTCTATTATATTTACATCACTGCAGATGTTTCGGTTAGTGCAGTAAATGCCAATACGATTAATGTAAATGCTTTGGCTACTACTGATTTCACTTTTGCCTCGGGAACAAAATCAGGCAGCACTACAGCGGGAGGTGTTCAAACCTTTTCAGCATCTTCTATTGCTTTAAGTGATAATGGTACTCAAGTACTTGCCTCTAATGTTACTCCAGGAACAAATAATGTAGTTTTGCATAAATCGGCGCTCACTGTTACTAATGCTTCGGCTTCTTTAACAGGGTTGACTAGTACTACTGTTGGATCGTATGTATCAGCAGATCTAACTAACCTTAAAGTGTATTATTCAACTAGTTCAACTTTTGCTGTAGGAACCTCAACCTTATTAAGTACTTTGGTGACTCCAGGTGCAGCAGGAGGTAAAACATTTACTTCTTTTGTCTCTCAAAACCTACCCGTTGGAACAGGTTATATTTATATTACTGCCGATGTTTCGGGATCAGCAGTAGTTGGAAATACCCTAAACGTTTCTGCTTTAGCGCCTTCTGATTTCACCTTTGCATCGGGTACGGTAACAGGAAGTACCGCAGATGGTGGGGTACAAACCATCACCTCACCAGTAATTGTATTGGCCGATAATGGAACTCAGGTTGCAGCGGCTAATGTTTTTGCAGGAACAACGAATTTAGTTTTACATAAATCACAACTTACTGTTGCTGCCATTAATGCTTCGCTTACTGGTATGACCTGTACAACAGCAGGGACTTATGCTTCTGCGGATCTTACTAATCTTAAAGTGTATTACTCTACTAACAGCACCTTTGCTGTTGGAACTTCTACCTTATTAAGTACTTTCACTACTCCGGGAATCGCAGGTGCTAAAACATTTCCTTCGTTTACCAGTCAAAATTTACCGATTGGTACAGGGTATATTTATATTACTGCCGATGTGGCAGCAGCAGCAACGAATACTAAAACCATTAATGTTGCGGCCATTACTACTTCCAATTTTACTTTTGCAATAGGAACAAAATCAGGAAGTACCACTGTAGGAGGTGTACAAACCTTTTTAGCTTATTGTGCTTCAACAGGTGATGCAGATACGGATGGTATTACAGGTGTTTCATTCAGTAATATGACCAACACTACTTCTAATGCGGCAACTAGTGCCTATACAAATTATACTTCATTAGTAGCAACAGTTACACAAGGATTTACGTACTCAGGATCTACAGGGTTAAATGTTTATATTAATACAGGAGGTGCTTATACAAATTATCAAACAGTCTATATAGATTGGAATCAAAATGGAGTATTTACCGATTCTGGAGAGACTTATGCTTTAGGTACTGTCAACACTGTTACAAATGGAGTAAGTAGTTTATGTCCTTTAAGTATTACAGTCCCAATAGGAGCTATTATTGGAAATACGCGGATGAGAGTTCAAACAAAATATAGTTCGGCTACTACTGATTCTTGTTTAACAGGGATGGACGGTGAAGTTGAAGATTATACCATTAATGTTCTTGTGGCACCTGCTTGTGTTACTCCAACTGATAATACAACAGCCATTACGTTTGGTACAACAACTGCGACAACTATTGCCGGTTCCTTTACAGCTGCATCAACTGCGCCAAGTGGGTATTTGGTTGTAAGAAGTACAAGTGCTACCTTGTCTGCAAATCCTATTGACGGAACTAGCTATGTTTCCGGAAATACTATTGGTGGCGGAACTGTGGTTCAGGCACCAGGTGCAAGTTTGACTTTTTCTGAGACAGGATTAACGTCTAATACACAATATTACTATTTTGTCTTTGCCTACAACAATACGGCTTGTACAGGAATAAAATATACGGCTTCATTTAGCAACAGTAAGATTACCTGCCCTGCGGCACCTACTGTGCCTACTACTTCAGCTATTACAACAACAACAGCTACTGTTTCGTGGACTGCATCTGTAGTGGGAGGTTCCGCTACAGCACAAAGTGCGTTAACATACACTTTAGAAGTGTATACTGATTCAGGGCGCACGACACTTTTTGCTGCTGCTTATACTCCTGGCGCAGGCATTACAACTTATGACCTGACAGGCTTAACACCAGGCTATACATATTATTATCAAATTAAAGCCAATAACGGTGCTTGTGATTCAACTTATCTTCAAGATACTTTTACAACAACCGCAGCTTTACCTACCATAACTAATTTCACTCCTACAAACTTATGTGTTGCAGGAGGACAAACGGTAACTATTACAGGAACAAATTTATCTAGTATTTCTGCTGTATCTTTTGGAGGAACAGCAGCAGCTTCATTCACTACGGGTACAGGTACCTCTTTAACAGCGGTAGTTCCTGCCAACGTTGTGAATGGAATTATTACTATTACTAACCCTGCGGGTCAGGCTTCTACTGCCGCTTATGAGGTTAGAACTACACCAACTACACCAACTACTGCTGGTGCTGGTGCTGCTTGTTCAACGGCTACAATAACTGCCAGTAATGCCGGAGATATTTCAGATGGAAATAACGACACAGCGGCTCTTATATATTATCAGGGTACTTCGTCGACAAGTACTACAACGACTACGCAATCAGCATCTCAATCAGTAAGTGCCTCCGGGACTTATTATTTCAGAGCGATTTCATCTTATGGATGTACAAGTGCTGCAGCTTCGGCTGTAGTTACAATCAGTACGCCTTTAACATTGTCATCACAAGCAACAGCCACACAATCAAAATGTGTTGGTGGAACAGCATTTGCTGCCCTTACCGTGACCGTAGCAGGTACAGGTACCCCTTCTTACCAATGGTATAGCAATGATACAAATTTGAATACAGGAGGAACTACTGTTACAACCGGAACAGGTGGGACAACTGCTTCATATACTCCAGCGGCACCAATAGCCGGTAACGTAGGAACTAAATATTACTACTGTGTTATTACTGGAGTGGTTCCTTGTAGTACTAGTTTAACTAGTGCAGTATCAGGGGCTATTACTGTAAATGCATTGCCAACGATAACGCAAACAGCGCCAACTACCTGTACAGGAAAAACAGTTACTTTAACTGGTTCAGGTATTGCTGCTGTTACAACACCATGGGTTTCCTCTAACACTGCAGTTGCTACGATTACTCCTGGAGGTATTGCTTCTGGTGTTTCAAGTGGAACAGCTGGTATTACTTATACTGATTCAAATGGCTGTTCGTCAGCAGCAACAACGCTGACTGTTAATGTTACCCCAACTGCCCCAACGGCAAGTGCTTCGGCTACACCTTGTTTGGGAGGTACTATTAATTTGTCATCTACAACAAGTTCTGCAGCAGTCTATACAACAGAAAGTTTTGAAACATGGCCTCCAGCAGGATGGACATTTATCAATGCGGGCAACGGAAACTCTTGGGCAACCTATACTACAGCTGCTGGTGTTCGTACCGGTTTAGCTTCAATGTATTATAATTATAATATCTCTAATGCTGCAAATGCATGGGCTATTTCTCCGGCTAAATATCTGATTGCAGGTGTTACCTATAATGTATCTGCCTGGTATAAAACGGAATCCTATAATGAAAAATTCCAAATTACAGTCGGTAATGCAGCTACTGTTTTAGCACAAACTACACAATTGGCGAATTTCCCTGCGGGTCAACAAACGACTTATACCCAAATAACAGGAACGTATACGCCAACAACAAGTGGAACCTATTATTTTGGTATTAATTGTACTTCAGCATCTAACAAATTCAATTTATATATTGACGATGTAGTGCTTCCAAATGAATCCACTATCAATTATTCCTGGACTAGTAATCCATCAACTACTATTGCTGCGGTACAAAATCCAACAGGAATTACACCTGCGGCAGGACTAAATACTTATACCGTTACTGCTAATACTGCTTCTTGTGCATCAACTGCTTCAAATACTGTTTCGGTGACGCCAAATGCCTTACCAACGGCTGGAATTACTGGAGTTAGTTCATTCTGTCCAGGTGGAAATACACTTCTTACTTCGAATGGTGTAGCAGGCAGTGGATCGATTTCTTCCTACCAATGGAAATATTCGGCTGACGGAATTGCTTATGCTAATGTTGCAAGTGGTGGTACAAGTGATACTTATACTGCTACTGCTGCAGGGTTTTATACCGTTACTGTAACCAACACTAATACCTGTTCCGTTACTTCAATTCCATTCCAAGTAACGCAAAATACACCAGCAACGATAACTGTTTCCGGTACGGCAACTATATGTAATGGGCAACCTACTAGTTTATTAGCTAGTGGTGCTGTTTCTTATTCTTGGAGTTCTAGTTCTATTGCACCTGCACCTAGCGGAAATAACCCATCCGTTTCTCCATCAGTTACTACAACGTATACTGTTACTGGTACTGATTCTAATGGATGTACTACTAATTCGCCAACAGTTACTGTAACGGTGCTGTCTCCACTTGCTGCTATTACAGCATCTGCTCCTGATTATTGTATTGGAAGCAGTATTAATTTAAGTACTACATCCGCTTTTGTTGATGCTCCGGTTACTTATTCCTGGACTTCTAATCCATCAGGATTTACTTCTACTGTTCAAAACCCAACAGGTGTTTCTCCTAGTGGTACTGTTACGTACACAGTAACTGCAACTAATGGCTACTGTTCAACAAATTCAAGTGTAACGGTACATCAAAATCCATTACCAACTATTGCAGTATCTGATGAAACTATCTGTAATGGTAGTTCAGTATTCTTGTCGGCTACAGGTGCTACTAATTATACATGGGCACCTGCTACAGGTTTATCAGCAACTACCGGAACATCAGTAACGGCTAATCCAACAGCTACACAAGGGTATACGATTACAGGTACTGATGATAATGGTTGTGTTAATACTACAACAGCAACGGTTACTGTAACGCAGCCAGGTAGTATAACTTCTGCTACACCACTTCAGGTGGTTATTCCAGGGCAACAAGCTACATTCCATGTTACTACAGCTGCTGGACCAGTTGCTTATAGTTACCAATGGCAGGTTTCGACTGATAGTGGAACTTCTTGGACTAATTTAAGCAATGATTATATTGCCAGCCCAGTTTCCGGAAATTATTCTGGGGTAAATACCAATACATTAAACATTGATAATATCTTAGCGGATCCTTCTTTTGATGGGTATCTTTACCATTGTTTGGTTACTGGTGATGCACCTTGTACCGCCTTAACTTCAACTCCTGGTACTTTAACTATGAGTAATGTTGGATATCTTAACCAACCCGTTTCAGCAACAAAATGTTCCTCAGATACTACTGTTACTTATACTGCTGTAACTACTGGTGATGATCCCTATGCTGTAAGTGAAGAGGGTGTTGAACCTATTGTTTATGCTACAGGATGGCAAATATTTACAGGTGTAATTGATGCAGGTAATGAAGTATATGATTCTATAGTTGATGGTTATGATACTAATACGGGTCTTACCTATGCAACTAGCGATGTTAGAACAATTCTTCAAGCAGATCCTTTAATTGTATCTCATACTTTAACATTAACAGTTACCGGATTTACACCAGCCAATAGTGGTTATAAATTTAAATCCTTAGTAAACTTCTACTTATCTAGTAGTTCAGCTAGTTTAACAGTTAACCCTGCTGTTGGTATTACTACTCCTCCTGCAGATAAAACTATTTGCTCAGGAACTACTACTAGTTTAAGTGTGGTTGCTACTAATGCAACTGCTTACCAATGGCAAGTTGATACGGGTTCTGGATTTACGGCTATTAGTAACGCTAATGCTGCAACATTGAGTTTAACTAGTGTTCCTTATGCCTCAAATGGTAATGTTTATAATTGTATTGTAACAGGTTTAAATGGCTGTAGTTCTGTGACTACTGCTTCTGCTACTTTAACAGTTAACGATGCTGTAGCCGTGCAAACTGCTCCAGTAACTGCAGTATCTTTATGTAGTGGCGAATCGACAGTACTTTCAGTAGCGGCTACTGCTACAGATATAGCCTATCAATGGCAATTAAGTACCAATGGAGGAAGTACTTATACTGATATTGTTTCAGCTACTTCAGCTTCATATACTATTACTACTGCTACGCCATCAATGAATGGGTATAAATATCAAGTAGTTATTTCTGGTGCGGCACCCTGTAGCGCTGTGACTCCTACTGCAACAACTTTAACAGTAAATACTCCAGTGGTTGTAGGAACTCCTCCAGCTTCAGCTACAGTTTGTTCCGGAACTACCGCAACTTTCACTGTAGGTGCTACAGGTACTGGATTAAATTATCAATGGCAGGTTAGTACGAACGGTGGTTCATCATGGTCTACTGTGGGAACTAATGCTGCTACTTTAAGTTTAGCAGCTGTTACTGTCGGAATGAATAGCAATCAATATCAGGTAATTGTATCGGGTGCTTCGCCTTGTACTAGTTTTACTCCAAGTCCGGTAACTTTAACAGTTAATCCGGCTATTACTACTACCAACCCAACTAATCAAACGGTTTGTATTGGAGGTACCGCTACTTATAGTGTTACAGCAAGTAATGTAGTTTCTTATCAATGGGAAGTAAGTACTGATACGGGTTCTAATTGGTTACCTATAGGTACAGATTCAGCTAGTTTATCCGTTACGGGTGCTACGGCAGGAATGAGCGGTAACCAATACCGAGTTACAATGACAGGTATTGCTCCTTGTAGTTCAATTACAACTACTGTGGCTACTTTAACGGTAAAATCGCCAGTTGCCATCACGCTTCAACCAGCCAGTCAATCGACTTGTTCTGTTGGAACTGTTGCAAACACAGCTATATTCAGTGTAACAGCTACAGGTGATAATCTAACGTATCAATGGGAGGTTTCTACCAATAGTGGTGGGTCGTGGAGTCCTTATGCAGGGGTAGATGCTACTTCAGCGTCTATTACTATAACGAATCCTGCAGTTGGACTTAATAACAATCAGTACCATGTTATTGTTACAGGTTCAGCTACTTGTAGCAGTAATAGCCAGACCTCAGACTCGGCTACCTTAACGGTTAAAAATCCAACTTTATTAACTCAGCCGGCCAGTAAGACTATTGGAGTTCCAGGAACTGCAAACTTTACTGTTACAACTGGAGAAAGTTCACCTTCCTACCAATGGCAATATGCAACTTCATTGGGAGGGACTTACAATAATGTTGCTGCTTTACCAACTGGTTTCGCTTACACAGGTGCTACGACTAGTAGTTTAAATGCATCAGCTACAGCAACCAGTGTTGCCGGAGTCAATAATTGGTACCGAGTACTTATGACCGCTCAGGGTTGTGCAGTGCCATCAACTCCTGCACAATTGACGGTTGTTGATTACTGTGCTAATACAACGACTACAACAACTACTTATATTAATACTTTCACTACTACAGGTGGTATAACTAATATTAGTAATGCTACAAATGCTATTTCTGCAAATGGTTATGGTAATTTTATAACCCAATCTGTAAGTCAATATGCTAATAGTCCTATTAATTATACATTAACTATTACTGCTCCTAGTACTGGAAGTGCTGCTATCTGGGTTGACTGGAATGCAGATGGTGATTTTGTTGATGCAGGAGAAAATACGGTTGCAGCTACTACAAGTTTAACCGGTAGTTTCACAGTTCCTTCAACTGCTGCTGTTGGAAGTTATAGAATGAGAGTAGTATTCAACAGAACTACTGCTCCTGCTGCTTGTAGTGTTTCAACCAATAGAACTGAAGCCGAAGATTATACTGTTACTGTTGTAGCTATTCCGCCTTGCTCCGGAGCGCCAACTCCTGGTACAACTACTGTTAGTGCTAGTTCTTTGTGTGGTACTTCGAGTACGGTTACACTTACGAATACAGGATCATCAACCAATTTAACCGGTCTCACAAAACAATGGTATAGTTCTACGGATAACGTTACTTTTACTCCTATATCCGGAGCTACTGCTACCCCTTACACAACCGCTGCAGTGACAGTTACTACTTATTACAAATATGTAGTTACCTGTACCAACGGTCCTGCTTCTGCTGATTCAAATACGGTTACTGTAACCGTAAATAATCCAACGGTATCTGGACTTCAAGATGTTTCTCGTTGTGGACCTGGTACTGTTTCACTGACTGGAACGCCTTCTAGTGGGGCACAATTAGATTGGTATGCTGCTTCTACAGGTGGTACCTCATTATTTACAGGGAACACTTATCAGCCAAATGTTACAGGTACTACTACATACTATGTTGAGGCGTCAACAGCCGCAGCTGCAACACCTGCAATGACCTATTGTTCTTCAACTACAACTGGTACGACTTACTACATAAGCAGTTTCTCTACCACAGGTGGTTCAACAAATATTACAAATGCTTCAGGAAATTTATCAGCATCAGGATATGGTGATTTTACTAGTCAAAAGGTTGCCCAAGCTGCTGGTAGTTCTGTCAATTTTAGTGTAAGTCTATATGATGGATTTTATTCTTATGGTGTTGGAATTTGGGTAGATTGGAATAACGATGGCGACTTTTTAGATGTCAATGAACGTCCGTACAATAGTGCAGCCTATGTATATAGTGCTTCAGGAAGTATAACTGTACCTTCTGGTACTCCTAAAGGTACTTATAGAATGAGAGTTAGGGCTGACTATAATGCTACTTCTCCTTCAGAATGTGGAAGTATTGCAGGTGGTGAAACAGAAGATTATATTTTCGAAGTTACGGCTTGTAAAGCTGCTTCTAGAGTACCTGTGGTCGTTACAGTAACAACTCCACCCGCCATAGCTTTGTCATCCTCATCAGCAACGATATGTTCAGGAGATACAACTGCAGTTGTTACTATCACTCCTGAAACTATTGGTAATTTTACTAATTATAGTTGGTCGCCTACAGGAGTTTCAGGTACCTCTGGTGCAGGATATACATTCAATCCTACTGTAACAACTGCTTATACTTTAACGGCTACAAATGCTAGTTGTTCTAATACTGCTGCATTTGCTGTAACTGTTAATGCACTTCCTACCGGTGTTACAGCAACAAGCAGCTCAACTGTTATTTGTTCAGGACAAACCATTAATTTGACGGGAGCAGGAGTAAGTGCACCAGTTGTCAACTTAATTAACCCTACCACTGATGGTGGATTCGAATTGGGAACTACTTTCACTGCTAATGGATGGACAGGTATAACTGGTGCCAATGGCGCTTGGTACTCTAATACCTCGGCAATAACCAGTGGTACTTCTACCTTTACGCCAACAGGAAACCGTTCGATTTATTTTTCTAATACTTCAGGAGTTTCGTGGAAATATGGAGCGGCTGATGGAAGCGATATTTCTGGAGCCTCTCATTTCTATAGAAATGTTACTTTCCCTGCAGGTGCTACCAACATGAATCTGTCTTTCCGTTGGAATGCCTATGGTAATGATACTACTTATGATGTGTTGTATGTATATCTATGCCCTAACACGCTTACACCAGTGGCAAATTCACCGTCTTCAAATTCGAACGCCGTAACTTGGTCAGGTACTGGTTCTGCTACGCTACTTGGAACTTATAGTGCTTTATCTTCAGGAGGTGGTCAAACTAGTTCTATTACGATAACACCTGCTCAGGCAGCTAATGCTGCAGCAAATTCAAATATGCGTCTGGTATTTACCTGGAAAAATGATGGTACTGGTGGTTCTGAACCTCCAGTTGCGATTGATGATATAGCATTAAATGTTACTACTCCGGAAACCCTTACCTACGCTTGGACATCGACACCATCTGGTTATTCATCTGCTGTTGTAAGTCCAACAAACGTAGTGCCAACACAAACGGCTACTTATAAATTGAGAGTTAGCCGACCAAATGGTTGTTTTGCAGAGGCAACTACGGCACTTGTAACGGTTAATCCTACTCCAGCAGTACCAACAGTAGCTACAACAGCACCAACATGTTCTGCTGATGGATTTACAACCATCACCAATTATAGTGCTGCTAATACTTATACCTTCTTACCTTCAGGACCAACAGTTGGTTCGGGAGGAAGTATAACAGGAGCAACTCTTGGAACACCGTATACGATAACAGCTACTCTTGGTAGTTGTACTTCTGGTTCATCGGCTTCCTTTACCAATTTGGTTATGTTACCGACACCGGCAGTACCAACAGTATCCACTGTAGCACCAACGTGTTCTGCAAATGGATCTACAACAATCACCAATTATAGTGCTAGTAATACGTATACATTCTCACCTTCAGGACCAACAGCTGGTTCGGGAGGAAGTATAAGCAATGCCACTCTTGGACAAGCGTATACTATAACTGCTACTAATGGTAGTGGTTGTACTTCTGGTTCATCGTCATTTACCAATTTGGTTATCTTACCGACACCAGCAGTACCAACTATTTCAGCTGGTGGTCCAACCACTTTCTGTTCAGGCGGAAGCGTTGTATTAACTTCAAGTGCAGGAACGAGTTATCTTTGGTCACCAGGAGGAGCTACTACAGCAAGTATTACTGTAAGTACTGCAGGAAATTATACAGTACAGGTTACTAATGCTGTCGGATGTCAAAGTTTAGCTTCAGCTGCAACAACAGTTGCCGTAACGGCGCAACCAGAATGGTTTGCAGATGTTGATAATGATGGTTATTCAAGCAGTTCAGCGGCATCGATTTTCTCTTGTACACGCCCTGTTGGTTATAAACTAGCCAGTGAATTAGTAAATGGTGGAGTAGGAAGTACAGCAACAGATTGTGTTGATGTTCCAGCGGATTTATCGGTTAATCCATTAAATGTTTTACCAGTGAATATTAACCCAGCACGTTCAGAGGTTTGCTACAACAATGTTGATGACAACTGTAGCGGTGTTAAATCAGAAGGTTGTGCTGCCGTTCCGGTAACGGTTGTAAACGGAAGCCCTGCTAGTTTTTCTTCGTTTTCTTGTTCATTCTATACTTATCCGGGAGCTACGACTATTGGCTATCAAATAGAGATTGAGCGATTTGCAAATGGGGTAAGTGCAGGACCTGCTGTAACCCTTCCTATACAAACTTCTCGTTTCTTCTCTATTCCAACGAATATGAGAGTGTATACTACTGATAATACTCTTACTACATATAAAATACGTGCTTCTGCCGTAATTAACGGAGAAGTAGTAGGCTATTATTATGCTCCTGTTACTTTTGGCAGTTATACAATACCAACAGTGCAGTTGTCTGCATGTCCAACGACACTTACAGGTGTATCAGGAAGTCTTTCGGCTAATTTAGGGTTTAATGCCACAGATTATTCGTTCCGTATCCGCCTGACAAGTGATAATGGTACTAATCCGACGTATTATTATATTAATAATTCGGCCTCTAGATTTGTTAACAGCAATTCTTTTGAAGGATTCCAATTGCAGTATGGAGCGAGCTACCAGGTATCCGTAAATTATCGTTTATTGAATAATGGAGTTCAGGAATCATCAGGTTGGGGATCAGATTGTACGGTAACTACACCTTCTATTCCGGTTATTGGATTGAGTGGACCACTTTGTGGTTCAGAAGTTGCGTCTCTTGGTGCGAGTATTTCAGCTTATACAGCAACGTATGCAGACAGATATCAGTTCCGTATTCGTTTATCTAGTGATAATGGACCAACACCTACTTATTATACTACTGCTGAATTGCTAACCCGTTTTTCACAATTGAATGCTTTCCAGGGAATCATTTTTCAGTACAATACTTCTTATTCTGTTTCGGTTAGATACCGTCTTAGCGGAAGTTTAGTGTGGTCTGATTATGGAGCTGAATGTATTTTATTTACACCAAATTATCCTACTGTTCAGATAGTTTGTAATTCCGGAATTACTGGTTTGACACAATCTATTACTTATAATACATTTGGTTCGGCTACCGGCTATAAAATTAAATTAGAAGAGATTGACAGTAATAATGATGTTATTCCAGGTACTGTTCAATACGCATATCGTCCATCTAACATCTTTAACTTTACGTTGAGTTTGTTTACGACATATCCACCAACGGTAGGTAAAAGATATAATGCAAGCGTATTGGTATTGCTCAATGGTATTCCGGAAGTAGACGCTTACGGGCGTATTTGTACTATTGAAACAGTAGCACAAGGTTTACGTCCTACAGCAGCGATAAAACAATCGTTTAAAGCCACGGCTTATCCGAATCCGTTTGCTAATAACTTTATGTTAGATGTTAAAACGTCTAGTCAATCGGCAGTGAACTTGAAAGTTTACGATATGGTTGGTCGTTTGATAGAACAACGTGAAGTTAGAGTATCTGATTTAGAAACAGCAACACTTGGAGACAGATATCCTAGTGGTGTTTACAATGTAGTTGTTTCGCAAGAAGATGATGTACAAACAGTACGCGTTGTGAAACGTTAACGGTTTTCTGTTTACGGTTTATAAAAAAGACCTTCGAGTGATCGAGGGTCTTTTTTTTGTGGGTTAAGGTTGCTAAACCTGACAGGTTTGAATCAATACCCTTGCAAAGAAGTGATAACGCACAAACAACTTAATAGTCCGCTCCGGTACGTTGCAAGACATGCTTGATATGCAGTAGATTCTCTTTAAAAGAGTGTCTTTTTAGTGAAATGTCCGAACCAAAACTTTTGGGCTTTTTTATACCCTTACGGTGGAGAAGTTGTCGAAGCCACGTCGAGAAGTTGTCGAAGCCTTGTCGAGAAGTTGTTGAAGCCACGTCGAGAAAATGTTGAAGCCACGTCGAGAAAATGTTCAAGCCCCCATTTTAAAGTTGTCAACTGCATTTTCAAAAGTTGTCAGTTATCTGTTAAGTGTTTTTTAAAAAAATCGAGTAATTGAGGGTATTTTTTTGTTATTGGTTATCAGTTTTTGGTTTTTTTTGCACGCAAAGGGTTATGGTTTCACGCAAAGGGCGCTAAGGTTTTCGCAAAGGACGCTAAGGGTTTTGCAAAGTATGGTTAGGTTAATTTTTGGGTGTGTGTTTTTATTGTTTTTATTTTATAAATTAAATTGCGGCTTAAATTTTCATTTTTATGCAATTATTTAAAATTGTCAACTCTATAATTTTTGTTAGTTATTATTTTAGATTACTTACTTTATTAGCTTAAAATCAACAATTTATTAACACGCAAACGTTTTCGCTTGTGTAGTAAAAATTCCTTTTGTAAATTAGCTAAGATAATTTTATATTTTTATCATCCCAAATTCTACAAGTACTGCCCTGCTATGTAATTGATTTTTATCAGTTAGATATAATGTTATAGTCAATTTAACATCAAATTAATTTAAAAATTAGATTATGAAAAGAATTTTACTAACAACCATTTTTTTACTAACTTTTGCTGTAGGGTTTTCACAACAAAATGTTTTTAATAGAGACAATTCCAATACGGGTGATTTTGGAAGCGGCAATTTACCTTGGTATTATGAAACGTCGAATAACAATCAAGGCGATCCCGATAATGGTGCCAGTACGAGAAACAATGTTAAAATTGGACACAACAATTTTGTAATAATGTCAACTAATGGTCGTTTTTACATTGTTCGAACATTAGAATTTCAAACTGCTGCAACTACTAATCGTACTATTAATAATAGTAGTGGTGGTTTATCCGCATCATTTGGTATTTATAATAATTCAACCGGTTCACATACATTCAACACACCAATAGGTATTGATGGTTCCCCAGTTCAGATACAAGCCAATAATGGTCCTTTTACCTTTACAACCAATATCTTTATGAATGCTAACAATGTGGAATTTGGAGGTTCAAATACTACAACCGTTTCAGGAGTTCTTCAGGGATCTGGAAAACTAGTTAAAAATGGAACTGGAATTTTGAGGTTAAGCAATACTAATACTTACACTGGAAACACTGAACTTGATAACGGAGAACTGTGGATAGAAACTACAGGAAATGCTATTGCAAATAACAATATCTTTTTAGGTAATGGTGGCCTATTGGGTAACACAACCAAAATATTCCTTTCAAAGTCTGATGGAGGCACTACTTTTTCCAGAAATATAACTATTAATGCTGGTAATGCCGGAACCAGAGTAATAGGAAGTTTAAACACTACAAATACAAACACCTTTTCTGGGAACATTGTGAGAAGCTCAAACCAACCATTAACTATTGAGGTAGTTAATACCGGAGGAACAGTTGCTATTACTGGGGATATAAATGGTTCTGGAACTGTTACAAAAACAGGTCTTGGTACAGCGACTTTTTCTGGCACTAATAAAACCTATAGCGGAGCTACAACTGTAAGTGCTGGGACATTAAGAGTAGTAAGAGATGGCCATACTGCTGATATATCTTCAACTGCAATTGCCTTTACTTTTGCCTCTACTACTCAAGCTGCAGGAACTTATAATTTCTTAGCAGGGCAACTTATTGGAACAGGAAGAACATTGTCAAGCAACTTAGTTTCTACCAAATCAGTGTCTTTTGATTATAGTACAAGTACTGTTACTATCTGTGATAATGTGGGCACACCGAGTACACCAACACCATCGGCAAGTACTATTTGTCAGGCTAGTTCGCCTACAGCTTACACAACATTAGCCACCAATGCTACTAGTTATACCTGGAGTGTAACAGGAGCAGGAAATTCTATATCAGGTACCGGAACTACAGGAACTGTAACTTGGGCCGCAGGCTTTACAGGATCAGCTACAGTAAGTGTAGTTGCTAACGGTTGTAATGGCTCATCGCCTTCTGTAGATACAACAGTAACGGTAACGCCAACAGTGGGTACACCAAGTACGCCATCACCATCAGCGACTACTATTTGTCAGGCTAGTTCGCCTACAGCTTACACAACATTAGCCACCAATGCTACTAGTTATACCTGGAGTGTAACAGGAGCAGGAAATTCTATATCAGGTACTGGTACTACAGGAACTGTAACTTGGGCAGCAGGCTTTACAGGTTCGGCTACAGTAAGTGTAATTGCTAACGGTTGTAATGGCTCATCGGCTTCTGTAGATACAACGGTAACGGTAACGCCAACCGTGGGTACACCAAGTACGCCATCACCATCAGCGACTACTATTTGTCAGGCTAGTTCGCCTACAGCTTATACAACATCAGCCACTAATGCTACTAGTTATACCTGGAGTGTAACAGGAGCAGGAAATTCTATATCAGGTACCGGAACTACAGGAACCGTAACTTGGGCAGCAGGCTTTACAGGACCGGCTACAGTAAGTGTAGTTGCTAATGGTTGTAATGGACCATCGGCTTCTGCAGCTACAACGGTAACGGTTAATCCTAATGTGACTTATTATCAAGATTTAGACGGAGATGGTTTTGGAAATCCTAGTGTTTCTCAAGTAACTTGTACAGGTGCTCCTTTAGGATATGTTGCCAATAATTTAGATTGTTATCCAACACAATTAACCTATCAAGATATAGACGGTGATGGCTATGGAAATCCAGCCGTTTTAGTTGCTTGTGGTACTTTTAATAATACGGATTGTAATGACAATCAATTGCAATATACCGATGCTGATGGCGACGGATTTGGTTCAGGTGTGTTAACCGATTGTGGTGTTGGCAATAATTTGGATTGTTATCCGACACAATTAACCTATCAGGATTCAGACGGTGATGGCTATGGAAATCCAGCAGTTTTAGTTGCCTGTGGAACATTTAATAATACGGATTGTAATGACAATCAATTGCAATATACTGATGCTGATGGCGACGGATTTGGTTCAGGTGTGTTAACCGATTGTGGTGTTGGCAATAATTTGGATTGTTATCCGACACAATTAACCTATCAGGATTCAGACGGTGATGGCTATGGAAATCCAGCAGTTTTAGTTGCCTGTGGAACATTTAATAATACGGATTGTAATGACAATCAATTGCAATATACTGATGCTGATGGCGACGGATTTGGTTCAAGTGTGTTAACCGATTGTGGTGTTGGCAATAATTTGGATTGTTATCCGACACAGTTAACCTATCAAGATTCAGACGGTGATGGCTATGGAAATTCAGCAGTTTTAGTTGCTTGTGGTACTTTTAATAATACCGATTGTAATGATGGTGACATTTTAACTTGGCAAAATGGAGTATTCTATGTTGATGCTGATGGCGATAATTATTCACCAACACCAACAACAACCCAAACATTATGTTATGGTGCTACTGAACCAGTCGGATTTAGTTTTGTGATTCACTCTCAAGTTGATTGTAATGATACCGTTGCTGGAATTAATCCGGTAGCAACAGAAATATGCTACAACAATGTTGATGACAACTGTAACGGTACTAAATCAGAAGGTTGTGCGGCAGTTCCTGTAACGGTTGTAAACGGAAGCCCTGCTAGTTTTTCTTCGTTTTCTTGTTCATTCTATACTTATCCGGGAGCTACGACTGTTGGCTATCAAATAGAGATTGAGCGATTTGCAAATGGGGTAAGCGCAGGACCTGCTGTAACCCTTCCTATACAAACTTCCCGTTTCTTTTCTATTCCAGTCAATATGAGAGTGTATACTACTGATACTACTCTTACTACATATAAAATACGCGCTTCTGCCGTTATTAACGGAGAAGTGGTAGGCTATAGTTATGCTCCTGTTACTTTTGGCAGTTATGCAATACCAAAATCTCAGTTGTCTACGTGTCCAACGACACTTACAGGTGTATCAGGAAGTCTTTCGGCTAATGTAGGCTTTAATGCCACAGATTATTCGTTCCGTATCCGCTTGACAAGTGATAATGGTCCTAGTCCGACGTATTATTATATTAATAATTCGGCCTCTAGATTTGTTAACAGCAATTCTTTTGAAGGATTCCAATTGCAGTATGGAGCGAGCTACCAGGTATCCGTAAATTATCGTTTATTGAATAATGGAGTTCAGGAATCATCAGGTTGGGGATCAGATTGTACGGTAACTACACCTTCTATTCCGGTTATTGGATTGAGTGGCCCACTTTGTGGTTCAGAAGTTGCGTCTCTTGGTGCGAGTATTTCAGCTTATACAGCAACGTATGCAGACAGATATCAGTTCCGTATTCGTTTATCTAGTGATAATGGACCAACACCTACTTATTATACTACAACTGAATTACCAACCCGTTTTTCACAATTGAATGCTTTCCAGGGAATCATTTTTCAGTACAATACTTCTTATTCTGTTTCGGTTAGATACCGTCTTAGCGGAAGTTTAGTGTGGTCTGAATATGGAGCAGAATGTGAATTATTTACGCCAAATTACCCTACTGTTCAGATAGTTTGTAATTCCGGAATTACCAGTTTGACACAATCTATTACTTATAATACATTTGGTTCGGCTACCGGCTATAAAATTAAGTTAGAGGAGATTGACAGTAATAATGATATTATTCCGGGCACTGTTCAATACGCATATCGTCCATCTAACATCTTTAACTTTACGTTGAGTTTGTTTACGACGTATCCACCAACAGTAGGTAAAAGGTATAATGCAAGCGTATTGGTATTGCTCAATGGTATTCCGGAAGTAGATGCTTACGGACGTATTTGTACTATTGAAACAGTAGCACAAGGCTCACGTCCTACAGCAGCGATAAAACAATCGTTTAAAGCCACAGCGTATCCGAATCCGTTTGCTAATAACTTTATGTTAGATGTTAAAACGTCTAGCCAATCGGCAGTGAACTTAAAGGTTTACGATATGGTTGGTCGTTTGATAGAACAACGTGAGGTTAGGGTATCTGATTTAGAAACAGCAACTATTGGAGACAGCTACCCAAGTGGTGTTTACAATGTAGTTGTTTCACAAGAAGATGATATACAAACAGTACGGGTTGTGAAACGTTAACGGTTTCCAGTTTTCGGTTATCAGTTATCCGTTTTCTGTTAACTTTTATAAAAAAGACCTTCGAGAAATCGAGGGTCTTTTTTTTATAATTGAATTAAAACTGATTTTAATTATTCAACTTGTTATAGTTATTATAAACATGAAAAATAGTTTTGATATTTAGTATTTCTTCTTAAGTAAATGTTGTGTAAAAAGAAAGGAATGCTAATTTCATAATTATTTATTTCTCTTTTTCAGCAATAATTATATAGTAATTCGTAAATAAGTATTATTCTTTTTACTAAATGCGTGGAATTTGATTTTCTATTTTCAAGTCTTTGAATTTATTTTTTCCAAAATAATATAAATTTAATACAACATTACCACAACATTATATTTCTTCATTTATTGAATTAACTACAATAAACTATTTTTATACTATGCTATTATTACGAAATCGTTTTCGTAATAAGGGTTTACAGCTTTTTTTGATTTGTAAATTGCTGTTTGTATGGTTTTTATATAGTTATTTCAAAGTTATTATGGTATATGTTTTTTAAATTTATAATCCCAAGTCTATAAGAACCACAACAACATGTATTTAAAACTATTTTACCATGAAAAAACTATTCTTATTATTTTTCTTACTGACTACTTCACTAAGAAAATCCTTTACTCGATTTGCGTTTCTAGTCATTGGTTTTGTACTCTTTAGCATAAATGCTAATGCTCAGGTAACAAAAACTGTGGGAATCAGCGGTTCTGATTACGCAACATTAAAACTTGCTTTCGATGCGATTAATGCCGGAACCCTAACGGGTGCTATTCAACTACAAATCAAAGACAATACAACTGAAACGGCATCCTCATTAAATGCCAGTGGGGTCGGCAGTGCCAATTATACTTCGGTTCTTATTTACCCTACAGTCACAGGCAAAACTATTACCGCACAAATTTTTGGTACACTCATCGCCTTAAATGGCGCCAACAACGTAACTTTCGATGGACGATTACGGAATTCATCGGGAGTCTTAACTGGCTCCGCAGCTGATTTAATCATTAGTAATACAGCAGCCGATCCAGCGGCTACGACCATCAGGTTAACGGCAAATGCTTCAAATAATACGATAACCTATTGTACAATAAAAGGAAAAGGAAATAGTAATACTTTGGGAACAGTTACTTTAAATGCTCCTACTGTAGCTAGCGCTATAGGATGTGGAAATAATACTATCAGCAACAACACCTTTACTGGTACCGCGACAGGTACAAACAACAGACCCTGGACAGTGATTTACTCGGCAGGTATATCTGGCGCTGAAAATACCGGAAACACAATACAAAACAATGATTTTGTCAATTGCACACAATTGGCATCAACTGGTATTTGTGTTAATTTTGGTACGTTTAATAAAACTACTACTATTTCTGGTAATAGTTTTTTTGAAAATGAAGGCCTTGCTTCAATTACTGGAACACAGCCTTATACATTTATATCAGTTACAGGTGGAAGCGGCTACACCGTGAGCAATAATTACATTGGAGGAACTGCAACCCAATGTGGTGGAACTAATTTTATTAAAACAAGTGGCAACAATCAGGGCAATGTATTTAAAGGGATAGCATTTAGCTCCGCTATAACTTCAGGTTCAGCATCAGTCATTCAAAACAACACCATCAAAAAGATTACCTGGGCAAGTGTTGGAACTGGGAATGCTGCGTGGACAGGTATTGAACTTTCTGGAGCGCATGATGTAAGTGTAATTGGTAATACGATTGGAGATATCATTACAACTAACAATGCTACAGGATCAATAATAGCGGGTGTCGTAAAAGTAGACGGCACAACAAACCAAACCATAAAAAATAATTACATTTATGGAATTACAACGTCTGATAGTACTTCGCAACTATTTGGATTCTATATAACAGGTGGATTAAGTACCATTTCGAATAATATTATAAGTTTGGGTACAACTAATTCGACGGCAATTTTCGGTATATGGGAAGCAGTCACTGTTGCAGGTAAAAATAACTCCTATTACTTTAATACGATACGAATTGGCGGAACTTCTACTTCAGGTACTCCATTGTCGATACCTTTTGCTAGCAATTCAACTGTAAACACACGCATCATTCAAAACAATATTTTTGTCAATGCGCGAACTAACAGTGGAGCAACGGGTACAAATTATGCCTTTTATTTGTCCACTACAACAACAGGTACAAATCTTACCATAGGTTACAACGATTATTTTGTGTCTGGAACTGGAGGTGTTCTAGGGTTTTATGGTGCAAATGTTAGTAGTGGCACTGTAATAGTAACTGGTAAAGATGTTGGCAGTGTGAATGTTGATCCTGTTTTTGCAAATGCTACAGGGACAGCAGCGGTTGATTTCAAAGCTTCAGGAGCTACATTGACAGGAGTTGCAGGTACAGGAATTACAACTGATTATATAGGTACAACACGAAATATCCCAACCATGGGTGCCTGGGAATCAATTGCGGGTCTACCTACACTTGCTGCCACCACTGCTGCTACTGTCATAACTGCTATATCCGCATCAAGTGGTGGTAATGTTACAGCTATAGGCACGAGTGCAGTTACTACCCGTGGTGTTTGCTGGAGTACAACAACAGGACCAACAGACGCTTTGGCTACAAAAACAGTAGATGGGAATGGTTTAGGTTCTTTTACGAGCAGTATAACCGGGCTTACTGCAAATACAACCTATTTTGTACGTGCTTATGCCAGAAATAGTACAGGAGCAGCTTATGGTGCTGAAATTAGTTTCACAACACTTACTAATTTACCTACACTTGCTGCCACCACTGCTGCCACTTCCATAACTGCAACAACTGCATCAAGTGGTGGTAATGTTACGGCTATAGGAGCGAGTCCAGTTGATTTCCGTGGTGTTTGCTGGAGTACAACAACGGGACCAACAGTCGCTTTGGCTACAAAAACAGTAGACGGAAGTGGTTTAGGTTCTTTTACTAGCAATATAACGGGGCTTGCTGCAAGTACAACCTATTTTGTACGTGCTTATGCCACCAATGGTTCAGGAACTGCTTATGGTGCTGAAATTAGTTTTACAACACTTACTAATTTACCTACACTTGCTGCCACTACTGCTGCCACTTCCATAACTGCGACAACCGCATCAAGTGGTGGTAATGTTACAGCTATAGGAGCGAGTGCAGTTAATTTCCGGGGTGTTTGCTGGAGTACAACAACAGGACCAACAGTCGCTTTGACTACAAAAACAGTGGATGGAAGTGGTTTAGGTTCTTTTACGAGCAGTATAACTGGGCTTGCTGGAAATACAACATATTTTGTACGTGCTTATGCCACCAATGGTTCAGGAACTGCTTATGGTGCTGAAATTAGTTTTACAACTTTACTGCCAGCATCTCCAACACCAACTATACTTGCTGCAAATGTAAAATCAATTTATAGTGATACTTATACTCAAGCTGCAACATATACTTCATGGGATAATTGGTATAATACTCCCAATACAGGTGCGATATTAGCAGATGCTGGAAATGCAAGAATGTTTGCTGTAGCTACTGGTGGTGTTAGTGGAACATCTAATTTTATTTCACCTACTTCGCTAGATGTTAGTACTATGTCTTTTTTGCATGTAGATGTTTATCCTACTACTGCAACTAGTGTAGGAGTTACTTTAGTTAAACTTAGTAATGGTGCTGCTTCAACTTATGTTTCTTTGGGAACTCTTATTCCTAATCAATGGAACAGTAAAAATATAGCTATTTCAAACTATGCTGGTTTTTCAAATGATGTAAAACAAGTAGGATTCAACTCACCTAGTACAGGCATTTTTTATATGGATAACCTCTACTTTTATACTGTACCTGCTGCGCCAACGGGAGCATTAACTATTGTCAACAGTACTTGTGCTAGTGCTTGTACGGTTACAGGAGGTTCTATTGCTCTTGGAACTGTTGCTGGTCCCGGAGGGACTTTACAATATTCAACCAATGGTGGTGGTAGCTGGAGTGCAGCTTTACCAAGTTATTCAGGTGGTTTAACGATACTGGCGAGTGTTCTTGATGGAAATGGTAATCGTAGTGGTAACACAACAGTAGGAACCACCGTTGCAGGAGTTTGTACTACACCAACTGCCCCAACAGGAGCATTAACTATTGTCAATAGCACTTGTGCTAGTGCCTGTACTATAAGTGGCGGTTCAATTGCCATTGGAAGTGTAAGTGGTTCAGGCGGTACTTTAGAATACTCAACTAATGGAGGTACAACTTGGAGCTCGACTTTACCAAGTTATGCTGCCCCACAAACTATTATTGCCAGTGTAATTAATGCCAGTGGATGTCGAAGTGGTAATACAACAGTAGGTGCTACAATTGCAGGAACTTGTACTACACCATCAGTCCCAACAGGAAGTTTAACAATAGTAAATAGCACTTGTGCCAGTGCTTGTACGGTTAGTGGTGGTTCAATTGCCATTGGAAACGTAAGTGCAAATGGCGGTGGTACTTTAGAATATTCAACCAATGGAGGTACAAATTGGAGTTCAACATTACCTAGCTATAGCGCCCCACAAACTATTATTGCCAGTGTAATTAATGCCAGTGGCTGTCGAAGTGGTAATACAACTGTAGGTTCTACAATTGCAGGAACTTGTACTACACCATCAGTCCCAACAGGAAGTTTAACAATAGTAAATAGCACTTGTGCCAGTGCTTGTACGGTTAGTGGTGGTTCAATTGCCATTGGAAACGTAAGTGCAAATGGCGGTGGTACTTTAGAATATTCAACCAATGGAGGTACAAATTGGAGTTCAACATTACCTAGCTATAGCGCCCCACAAACTATTATTGCTAGTGTCATTAATGGTGGTGGATGTCGAAGTGGTAATACAACAATAGGTGCTACTGTTGCGGGTACTTGTACCACACCAGCTGCTCCAACAGGAAGTTTAACAATAGTAAATAGTACTTGTGCCAGTGCTTGTACGGTTAGTGGTGGTTCAATTGCCATTGGAAACGTAAGTGCCAATGGCGGTGGTACTTTAGAATATTCAACAGATAGTGGTTCAAATTGGAGTTCAACATTACCTAGCTATAGCGCCCCACAAACTATTATTGCCAGTGTCATTAATAGTGGTGGATGTCGAAGTGGTAATACAACAGTAGGTGCTACAATTGCAGGAACTTGTACCACACCAGCTACCCCAACCATTTCGGCAGGAAGTTCAACCACTTTCTGCTCAGGCGGAAGTGTGGTTTTAACGTCAAGTTCAGGAACGGGTTATTTATGGTCAACCGGAGCAACTACGGCAAGTATTACAGTAAGTACAGCCGGAAGTTATACGGTACAGGTTTCAAACGCTGGAGGATGTCTAAGTTTAGCGTCAGATCCAACAACAGTTGCCGTAACGGCGCAACCAGAATGGTTTGCCGATGTTGATAATGATGGTTATTCAAGCAGTTTAGCGGCATCTATTTTCTCTTGCACACAACCTTCTGGTTATAAACTAGCCAGTCAATTAGTAAATGGCGGCGTAGGAAGCTTAGGAACAGACTGTGTTGATATTCCATCAGATTTAACGGTTAATCCATTAAATGTTTTACCAGTGAATATTCATCCAGGACTTACAGAGGTTTGCTACAACAATGTTGATGACAACTGTAACGGTACTAAATCAGAAGGTTGTGCTGCTGTTCCGGTAACGGTTGTAAACGGAAGCCCTGCTAGTTTTTCTTCGTTTTCTTGTTCATTCTATAGTTATCCGGGAGCTACGATTGTTGGCTATCAAATAGAGATTGAGCGATTTGCAAATGGGGTAAGCGCAGGACCTGCTGTAACTCTTCCTGTACAAACTTCCCGTTTCTTCTCTATTCCAACGAATATGAGAGTGTATACTACTGATACTACTCTTACTACATATAAAATACGTGCTTCTGCCGTTATTAATGGAGAAGTGGTAGGCTATAGTTATGCTCCTGTTACTTTTGGCAGTTATGCAATACCAAAATCTCAGTTGTCTACGTGTCCAACGACACTTACAGGTGTATCAGGAAGTCTTTCGGCTAATGTAGGCTTTAATGCCACAGATTATTCGTTCCGTATCCGCTTGACAAGTGATAATGGTCCTAGTCCGACGTATTACTATATTAATAATTCGGCCTCTAGATTTGTTAACAGCAATTCTTTTGAAGGATTCCAATTGCAGTATGGAGCGAGCTACCAGGTATCCGTAAATTATCGTTTATTGAATAATGGAGTTCAGGAATCATCAGGTTGGGGATCAGATTGTACGGTAACTACACCTTCTATTCCGGTTATTGGATTGAGTGGCCCACTTTGTGGTTCAGAAGTTGCGTCTCTTGGTGCGAGTATTTCAGCTTATACAGCAACGTATGCAGACAGATATCAGTTCCGTATTCGTTTATCTAGTGATAATGGACCAACACCTACTTATTATACTACTGCTGAATTGCTAACCCGTTTTTCACAATTGAATGCTTTCCAGGGAATCATTTTTCAGTACAATACTTCTTATTCTGTTTCGGTTAGATACCGTCTTAGCGGAAGTTTAATATGGTCTGAATATGGAGCAGAATGTGAATTATTTACGCCAAATTACCCTACTGTTCAGATAGTTTGTAATTCCGGAATTACCAGTTTGACACAATCTATTACTTATAATACATTTGGTTCGGCTACCGGCTATAAAATTAAGTTAGAGGAGATTGACAGTAATAATGATATTATTCCAGGTACTGTTCAATACGCTTATCGTCCATCTAACATCTTTAACTTTACGTTGAGTTTGTTTACGACGAATCCACCAACGGTAGGTAAAAGGTATAATGCAAGCGTATTGGTATTGCTCAATGGTATTCCGGAAGTAGATGCTTACGGACGTATTTGTACTATTGAAACAGTAGCACAAGGCTTACGTCCTACGGCAGCCATAAAACAAACGTTTAAAGCCACAGCGTATCCGAATCCGTTTGCTAATAACTTTATGTTAGATGTTAAAACGTCTAGTCAATCGGCAGTGAACTTAAAGGTTTACGATATGGTTGGTCGTTTGATAGAACAACGTGAGGTTAGAGTATCTGATTTAGAAACAGCAACACTTGGAGACAGATATCCTAGTGGTGTTTACAATGTAGTTGTTTCGCAAGAAGATGATTTACAAACGGTACGTGTTGTGAAACGTTAACGGTTTCCAGTTATCGGTTATCCGTTATCTGTTATCCGTTATCTGTTATCCGTTTTCTGTTAACGGTTTATAAAAAAGACCTTCGAGTGATCGAGGGTCTTTTTTATTTACAATTTTGAGATGATGTGTTTAATTTTATCATTTGTATTCTCTGAATCAAGCTTGCCTATCAACTGTAATTAATAATTATTTTTAAAGATTTGTATGGATACATTTTCTATCTGATTAGCAATTTTATAATGTAAATTAAAATAATAGGAATACTACTTTAAAAATCATTAATAAGTGCCTTTCTCCTATACTAGTTTCTTTACTTTTTAATTTGAATTTTGGCACCTGAAAATGGTCAAAAAAGAGCATTATTTAGGCTGAAAAGTAAATATAATCTTGTTTTTTCTGACTTTTTATGTGTATTTCAACGAAGTATATTTACACTTTGTCGGATTTTAAAAACTCTAAAACCTCCTCTTTATCAATATTATACAAATCTTAAGTGTGTTTTTAAGCGTTTATTTTGTCAAAAAAAGTTATAATTTCTGAAGTTTGTCCGATTTATCATACTCTCAACGATTTTTTTTGTTTAAACCTAAAAATCTCAGATAACTTAGAATTAAATTAACACCTACACTTACTATGAAAACATTTGTACACAATCAATTAAATTTTGGTGGTTTGAGAACTTCCGAAATTAACTTCGAAAATGTTTATCAAAACAAAACGAAATTGCAACCAAATTGTTTTAGTGGTTTTAAAATTTCCACTGTACTTTTTATATTGCTGAACTTGTTTGCAATAAACAATGTTGTCGGTCAGACAAAAACATGGAATGGGTCATCAAGCACAAGCTGGACTGATAATGCTAACTGGACACCATCTGGAGTCCCAACTTCGGTAAATGATGTAATTATCCCAAACGTTTCTCAAGACCCAAGATATGATGGTTCCGGATTGACAGTTAAAAGTATTACAGTACAAAATGGAGGGAATTTGGTTTTTCAGAGAAGCAACAATTATTCATTAACAGTTACCAACAATGTTGATGTAAATGCAGGAGGGTTATTTGGTATCAGAACTGGAGGAAATAGTGCAACCAGTACTTTGACAATTGGGGGAAACCTGACTAATGCGGGTACGATGGATTTTACAGATGGCACAACCAGTGTTGTAAATATCACTTTTAACTCAACCAGCCAAACTATCAGTGGAGCTGGAACTTATGATTTAAACAATATTACAACTTCAGGGGCTGGTAGTTTAACGTTAAGCACTTCGAGTATTTTTATTAATAGTTTTTCCTTAAACTCAGGAAAAACATTTGCATTAGGAACTAATACGTTTACTGTTGGTGGCAGCTGGACCAATAATGGCGGAACATTAACCGGAACCGGAATAGTTACGCTTGATGGAACCGGAACTATCGGAGGAACATCTTCAACAACTTTTCCAAACTTAACAATTTCAGGTACAATAGCCCAAGGAATCAACACCATTGTTAGTGGTAATTATAATCAAACAGGAGGAACTTATACTCAAAATGCCGGAGCCACAGCGTATAGCTTAACTGTTTCAGGCGATTTTACATTATCTGGAGTTAGTATTTTTAATATGCAGACAACAAGTAATGGAGCCGGGGCTACTACAACCGTAAACGGAGCAACAGGAACAACAATATCAGGAACTGCAAGTTTAATAATGGATAGCGGAGGAGCAGCTGTTGCTAACGTTTCCATTTTTCAAACCAAAAACTTTACTTCTACAGCTACAACAAGTGGCACCGGTAAAGGTATAATTGATTTTGGTAACAGAAACAATACTAAAAATAATGAATTCAGAGTTTCGGGAAACTTTTCGAAAACAGGAACAACAGGGAGGTTTTATACTAATGCAACACCCGTTAATGGTGGTTTTGTATTCAATGGGTCAGGCACAACGCAAACTGTAAGTATTGTTGCTTCATCAAGTACTGAGTACTATAATGTAACTGTAAATTTTGGGGCAGTTGTTCAATTAACATCTGCATTAACATTAGGGACAGCAAGCAATCCGGCTAGTTCAATGACTGTAATCGGAACGTTGGATGCACAAACATTTTCAATAATAGGAGGAAACTCAGGAGTGTTTACTCTTGCATCAGGTTCTACCTTAAAAACAGCGAATGTTAATGGAGTGGTTTCAGGAACAATAGGAACTATTTCTACTTCAATACCAACCCGAACATTTACATCTCCAAATTATATTTTTAGTGGTTCTGCGAATCAAACCGCTAACTTTGGTAACACTACCATCAATAATTTAACCATTTCTAATACTGGTGGTTCAGTTACATTGAATGCGGCCATTACAGCTAACGATATTACAATTAATAGCGGTGGTGGTTCTTTGACAGTGGGTAGTTTTACTCATTTAGTTGCAGGTAACTGGACTAATGATGGAGGTACTTTCGTTCCGGGAACAGGAACCATAAGTCTTAACGGAACTGCACAAGCTATTGGAGGCACTTCCTCTTCTATTAATTTTAATAATCTTTCATTATCAGGTGGAACTAAAACGTTCAACAAGCTCGTTGCAGTAAGCGGAAACCTTTCTATTGCTTCAGGAGCACTTGCTAATCCTGGTGCACTTACTACACATACAGCCGGAACATTAACACTTGGAGGTATAACTACTGTGGCAGCAAAATTTGGTAGTACCAGTACAGCTGCTACACCAACTGTCTACAAAACCGATACTTATTTTACAGCAGGTACAACCGGTTATATTACAGTAAGTTCAGGAAATTGTACCACTGCGATTACTGTCGCTTCTATTACATCAAATAATGTTACTACTTCATTAGCTAAAAATGGAGATGTCATTACTGTAAGTTTTACGACTTCAGAAATTCCAAGTGCTACACCAACAGCAACTATAAATGGTTCAACTGCTACTGTTAGTGGAAGCGGAACTTCATGGAGTGCTACCAAAACGGTTAGTGGAGACACTAATGGATTGGCGACTTTTTCCATTTCAATCCAGAATGCTTTTGGATGTACAGCATCCCGTACGACAGTTACCAACGGATCAGCTGTTACGGTTGATACAGTTGCACCTACAATTCCATCAATTTCAATTGCATCTAATAACACTAATACTTCATTAGCCAGATCTGGAAATATCATTACGCTAAGTTTTACGACTTCAGAAACTCCAAGTACTTCACCAACAGCTACTATAAACGGAGCTTCGGCTACCGTTAGCGGAAGCGGTACTTCGTATACAGCTACAAGAACAGTGGCAGGAGGTGATACCAATGGCGTAGTGCCTTTTTCAATCAGTATCCGTGATGCAGCCGGAAATACTGCATCAGGAACTGCTACTACCAATAGCTCAGCTGTTACAGTGGATACTGCGGTACCAACCATTCCAACAGGAGCAATAGCTTCAAACAATGCTACTACTACATTGGCTAAATCCGGTGATGTTATTACTGTAAGTTTTACTACTTCAGAAACTCCTGCAGGGACACCATCCGTAACTATAAGTGGCGGTACTGCTACTGTTAGTGGCAGTGGTACTTCGTATACGGCTACAAGAACAGTACTTAGTGGCGATGCCAATGGTGTTGCTCCTTTTTCAATCAGTATTGCAGATGCAGCCGGAAATACAGCCTCTCGTACGACAGTCACCAATGGATCATCTGTTACAGTTGATACTGTTGCTCCAACTATTCCAACGGCCACAATAGCATCAAATAATGCTATAGCAACACTGGCAAAAGCGGGAAATACAATTACGCTAAGCTTTACAACATCTCAGACTCCTGCTGCAACACCTATTGTAACCATAAACGGAGCTTCAGCTACAGTTAGTGGTAGTGGTACTTCCTATTCAGCAACAAGAATAGTGGCGGGTGGCGATACAAATGGTATTGCTCCGTTTTCAATCAGTATTGCAGATGCAGCCGGAAATACAGCCTCTCGTACGACAGTTAGCAGTGGATCATCTGTTACTGTTGATACAGTTGCACCTACAATTCCAACAATTTCAATAGCATCTAATAATGCTAATATTTCATTAGCCAGAACTGGAAATATCATTACGGTAAGTTTTACGACTTCAGAAACTCCAAGTGCTACACCAACAGCAACTATTAGTGGCGGGGCAGCCGTAATTAGCGGAAGTGGTACTTCCTATACAGCTACAAGAACAGTGGCAGGGGGTGATGCCAATGGTATTGCACCGTTTTCAATTAGTATCCGTGATGCAGCTGGAAATACTGCATCAGGAACTGCTACCACCAATAGCTCATCTGTTACAGTTGATACATCGGCACCAACAATTCCAACAGCTTCAATAGCTTCTAATAATGCTTCAATAACACTGGCAAAATCGGGTGATATTATTACAGTAAGTTTTACTACTTCAGAAACCCCAGCAGCTACACCATCAGTAACTATAAGTGGTGGTGCTGCTTCTGTTAGCGGCAGTGGTACTTTCTATACGGCTACAAGAGTAGTGGCGGGAGGAGATACCAATGGTGTGGCGCAGTTTTCTATCAGTATTGCAGATGCAGCCGGAAATACAGCATCACGGACTAGTACTACAGACGGCTCATCGGTAACAGTTGATACTGCGGCACCAACATTTACAACAATTTCAATAGCGTCCAATAATGCAAATACTTCAGCAGCCGGAACAGGTGATGTTATAACGTTGAGTTTTACAACATCGGAGCTAATTGTTACTACACCAGTTGTAATTATTGAAGGTGCTACAGTGGCTGTTAGTGGAAGCGGAACTTCATGGACAGCTACAAAAACAGTGACAAGTTGTTCAGGTAATGTAGTAACATTTTCAATTAACCTAAGCGATCCAGTTGGAAATGGTGCTTCAAGTACTGTAACTACAGATGCTTCACAAGTTACCATAAATCCAACCCCTTCTGCTACTATTGTTAGTAATGGCGGAACAATTTGTTCAGGTTTTAATGCTACATTCATTGTTAATGGATCAAATGGTGCTACTTTGAATTATACTATCACTGGACAGGCCTTAACACAGCAACTTGTTTTGACGGGAAGTAATCAAGTTATAACAGCATCTAATGCTACCTCAGATGTTACTTTAACTCTGATTAGCATTGTTAATGCAAATTGTAGCAGTGCAACTTTTGCAACAGATTCTTCAACAGTGACAGTTAATCCATTGCCAATTGTAACTGCTTCTGATGCAAGTGGTTGTTCAGGTAGTTCTATTGCTTTATCAGGTTCAGGAACACCAATTGGAGGTTCAGGTAGTTATAGTGTTGCTAATCCATATGTAGGAACTGTTAGTACTACATATACTTATACTTATACCGATTTAAATAATTGTTCTGCTACTAGTGCTTTGGCTACTATTACAGTTACAGCACAACCACTATGGTATTTAGATGCTGATGGTGACCATTATTATAGTGTAGGTGTGCCATCATGTGACTCACCTGGTGCAGGATATACACAAACCGGGCTATTAGGTGGCGGTGATTGTGTTGATTCTCCATCAGATTTATCGGTTAATCCATTAAATGTTTTACCAGTGAATATTCATCCAGGACTTACAGAGGTTTGCTACAACAATGTTGATGACAACTGTAACGATACTAAATCTGAAGGTTGTGCGGCAGTTCCTGTAACGGTTGTAAACGGAAGCCCTGCTAGTTTTTCTTCGTTTTCTTGTTCATTCTATACTTATCCGGGAGCTACGACTATTGGCTATCAAATAGAGATTGAGCGATTTGCAAATGGGGTAAGCGCAGGACCTGCTGTAACTCTTCCTGTACAAACTTCCCGTTTCTTTTCTATTCCAGTCAATATGAGAGTGTATACTACTGATACTACTCTTACTACATACAAAATACGCGCTTCTGCCGTAATTAACGGAGAAGTAGTAGGCTATAGTTATGCTCCTGTTACTTTTGGCAGTTATGCAATACCAAAATCTCAGTTGTCTACGTGTCCAACGACACTTACAGGTGTATCGGGAAGTCTTTCGGCTAATGTAGGCTTTAATGCCACAGATTATTCGTTCCGTATCCGCTTGACAAGTGATAATGGTCCTAGTCCGACGTATTATTATATTAATAATTCGGCCTCTAGATTTGTTAACAGCAATTCTTTTGAAGGATTCCAATTGCAGTATGGAGCGAGCTACCAGGTATCCGTAAATTATCGTTTATTGAATAATGGAGTTCAGGAATCATCAGGTTGGGGATCAGATTGTACGGTAACTACACCTTCTATTCCGGTTATTGGATTGAGTGGCCCACTTTGTGGTTCAGAAGTTGCGTCTCTTGGTGCGAGTATTTCAGCTTATACAGCAACGTATGCAGACAGATATCAGTTCCGTATTCGTTTATCTAGTGATAATGGACCAACACCTACTTATTATACTACTGCTGAATTGCTAACCCGTTTTTCACAATTGAATGCTTTCCAGGGAATCATTTTTCAGTACAATACTTCTTATTCTGTTTCGGTTAGATACCGTCTTAGCGGAAGTTTAGTGTGGTCTGATTATGGAGCTGAATGTATTTTATTTACGCCAAATTATCCTACTGTTCAGATAGTTTGTAATTCCGGAATTACTGGTTTGACACAATCTATTACTTATAATACATTTGGTTCGGCTACCGGCTATAAAATTAAATTAGAAGAGATTGACAGTAATAATGATGTTATTCCGGGCACTGTTCAATACGCTTATCGTCCATCTACCATTTTTAACTTTACCTTGAGTTTGTTTACGACGTATCCACCAACGGTAGGTAAAAGATATAATGCAAGCGTATTGGTATTGCTCAATGGTATTCCGGAAGTAGATGCTTATGGACGTATTTGTACTATTGAAACAGTAGCACAAGGCTTACGTCCTACAGCAGCGATAAAACAATCGTTTAAAGCCACAGCGTATCCGAATCCGTTTGCTAATAACTTTATGTTAGATGTTAAAACGTCTAGCCAATCGGCAGTGAACTTGAAAGTTTACGATATGGTTGGTCGTTTGATAGAACAACGTGAGGTTAGAGTATCTGATTTAGAAACAGCAACACTTGGAGACAGCTACCCAAGTGGTGTTTACAATGTAGTTGTTTCGCAAGAAGATGATGTACAAACGGTACGGGTTGTGAAACGTTAATTTAGTATTAAGGAATTGAGATTTAGGATTTCAGTTCTGATTAATAAAAAAATCCCTGTCTTTAACAAGATGGGGATTTTTTTTATGAAAGAAAAAACTCTTTTCATCATAAGTTCCTATTTCGAAAACTTAGAGAGGATATAATAATTTGCGTTAAACTACAATTAATATTAAGTAAAGGATTATGCAGTTTTTAATTATAAAAAGTTAAAAATTTAAGTTAAGATAACGGTTAAATCACAATTATTTTAAAAAAAATTAATTTGTAAAAAGCGAAAACTCACTTTTTTACTTAATTTTAAGCTGTTTTTTTGATATAATACTATATATTATAATATATAATTCGTTTTACAATAAAATAACATTACTTTGTGTTCGCTCTAAAACTATTTAAGTAGTTTTGTAGAAATTTAATTAGGCGTATTCAAGTTTAAAATTTAGCATACTTCTCAATTAATTTGTTAAAAAATAATTCTTTATGAAGGCAAAATTTACTTTACTAATCAAAACGGTTGTTTTTACTTTTTCACTGTTTTTTTTAGCTACGTTAAATGTCAGTGCGCAAACTGCCATTGCCTCATGGACTTATGATAGTGTTCAAGGAACAATAAGTAATCCAACTCCAAATTTTGGAACAGGAACTTCTTCAGTTGTCAATTTAGTAACAACTCCGGCAACTGCTTCGGGATTGTCTTCAACAACAGGTTGTGGTCCTGCAAACTCGGGTTCAGGATGGCAGCATCCAACTTTTAATCCGGGGAGTTCTAATGAAGTGAATGGCGTTCAGTTTAATTCAGGAACTACAGGTTACACTAACATACTATTTACTTGGGATCAACGGTTTTCAAAATCATCTCCTAATACCGTTCGACTTCAATATACTACCAATGGTTCTACATGGACTAATTTTACTATGACTGGAGCCAATACCACTATATGTGCAGGTTCTATTAATGTAAATGGTTGTTTTGAAAATAACACCGTTGATTCTTATAGGAGAATAAGAGTTGACTTGTCCTCAATAGTGGCCGCTAATAACAATGCAAATTTTGGTATTCGGTTGTTAGCTTCTTATTATCAATCGACAGGACAATACAGACAAACTTCTACCCCGGCAACTGTAGCTACTAATACAGGAACTTGGCGTTTTGATAATGTTTCCTTTTTAGGAACACCTCCAACAGTAGGGGCAATACTATCAGGTTCATCAACTATTTGTCCTTCAAGTTCAGGCAACATCAACGTTACAATTACAGGAGGGACTTCTCCCTATACAGTTGTCTATACAGACGGAACTACAAATTATACTGTAAATAGTTATACTTCGGGTTCCAATATTACTGTCTCGCCGGGTTCTACTACAACCTATACTTTAATTTCTGTAAATGATAATGCCAGTCTTCCAATAACTCCAACATCAGGTTCCGCCGTTATTACTGTTGACGCAGGTATTTCTCCCTCTTTTATTTCATCAGCCGGAGCAACTGCTTGTGCCAACACCAATGTTGTTTATACCACACAAGCGGGAATGGATAATTATTCTTGGACTTTTTTAAAAGGAGCTTCCGCTGCCGTATTGGGTACAGATTACATTATTACTGCCGGATCAACAGCCACTGAAACGGTTACCATTCAGTGGTTACTTGCTTCAGGAACAGCTACATTTTCGGCCTCTGCAACATACAGTACTTGTTTAGGAGCATCGGCTACCTCAACTACGACAGTTTATGCTTTTAATACAGGAGCTATTACTACTACCGGGCAATCCATTTGTTCGGGTGGTTCTCCTTCTTTAATAGGTAGTGCAACAGATGCAAGTGGAGGAAACGCAGGCATTACTTATGAATGGCAAGCTAATGGAATTCCAATTTCCGGAGCTACAAGTTCTACATATACTCCCCCTTCTGGATTGACAGCTACAACTACTTATACACGATGGGTAAATGATGCAATTTGTAATACAACACCAACACAATCATCCGGTAGTTGGATTGTAACTGTTTATCCTACTTTTAGTGTTGGAGCGATTAATACAACAGGTCAAACCATTTGTTCAGGTGGTACGCCAACAATAATTGGTAGTGCCACAGCTGCAAGTGGTGGAGATGGGATTATTACATATAAATGGCAAGCTAACGGTGTTGACATTGCAAGCTCCAATAGTGCAACGTATACACCTACAGCCGGTCTAACAGTTACCACTACTTATACGCGATGGGTTAAAGACGGTACCTGTAATACTACGTTTACACAATCTACAGGAAGTTGGACAGTAACTGTTTATGCTGCTTTTACTGCAGGAGCTATAAATAGTACTGGTCAAGCAGTTTGTTTAAATGGAGACCCTGCTGTAATAGGAAGTACCACAGCAGCAAGTGGAGGAGACGGAACTATTACGTATAAATGGCAAGCTAATGGTGTTGATATCCCAAGTTCTAATAGTGCGACTTACGATCCTCCTGCTGGTATAGTAACAGCCACCACCTATACCCGTTGGGCTAAAGACGGAACGTGTAACACAACGTTTACTTTGTCTACTGGTAGCTGGTTTGTATCCATAAACGCTTTACCTACTGTTTCATTCACTGGATCACCACCTGGAGCAACACTATGTTCATCAGCAAGTGCTATTTATACTACCCAGGCAAGTCAATCAAATTATGTTTGGGTTGTTCCGGGGACTTCAGGAATAGATTACAACATAACTGCCGGAGGAATTGGGAGTTCTAACAATTCCGTAACTTTAACTTGGCTCACAGCGGGTTCAAAAACGGTATCCGTTAATTATACCAATGTAAGTGGTTGTACTGCAGCGACTGCTAAAACGAATACTACAATAGTGAGCATAGTTCCGACTATTTCGGTTCAACATTCTATGGCTGCTCAAACGGTTTGTCAAGGCACTGCTTTTACACCATTGTCAGTTACTACAACAGGAACGGTAACTGGTTATCAATGGTATGTAAGAACTTCATACGGAACTGGAGCTGCCACAGGAGGAGGACCAATACTGGGAGCTACATCATCATCTTATACACCGCCATCGGCTTCTCCAACTGTTTTAAGTAATTTTTATTATGTGGTGGTTTCAAATACCGCCAGTTGTACGACAAGAAGCACAAATTGTACATTAGCTTATACTGTTAATGCTACCTCAGTGGGTGGTTCAGTTGCGGGTAGTGCAACGGTTTGTACCGGAACCAATAGTACGACATTAACCTTAAGCGGTCATACGGGTAGCATTACTAAATGGCAATCTTCTACAGTAAGTGATTTTTCATCCAGCGTTACTGATATTGCCAATACAACTACAACATTAACAGCAACAAATTTATCAGTAACAACTTATTACAGAGCCGTAATTACCAGCGGGGTTTGTCTTTCAGCTAACAGTGCTATTGCTACTGTAACAGTGAGTCCCGTTTCAATAGGTGGTTCAATAGCAGGTAGCACAACGGTTTGCTCGGGCACTAACAGTACGACTTTAACCTTGAGTGGGCAAACGGGAAGTATTACTAAATGGCAATCGTCAACGGTTAGTGATTTTTCAGCTAGTGTTACGGATATTGCCAATACAACAACAACTTTAACAGCAACAAATCTAACGGTACCTACTTATTACCGAGCCGTGATTACCAGCGGAGCTTGTACATCAGCTAATAGCGCTACGGCTAGCATTACGGTGAATCCAGTTTCAGCAGGAGGTACAATTGCTGGTGCAGGAACCATCTGCTCTTCCACAACAAGTACCACACTAACATTAAGTGGACAAACCGGAACTATTGTAAAATGGCAATCGTCAACGGTTAGTGATTTTTCTGCCAGTGTCACAGATATTGCCAATACGACAACTACTTTAGTTGCAACTAATTTGACAGCCACCACTTATTATAGAGCCGTAGTTCAAAACAATCCTTGTTCTACAGCCAATTCTGCAGTTGCACAAATCACTCTTAAAACAACAACATGGGATGGTTTTACTTGGGATAATGGTGCACCCGATACTACTACCAAAGCTATATTTGGAGCTTTATATAATTCGGCAGGAAGTGGTGCCGGCGATTTACAGGCTTGTGCTCTTCATGTTTTATCCGGAGCTATTGTTACGGTAAAATCAGGTGATTCCTTTACCATTCAAAATGAAATTAATGTAGATGGTGCTCCATTACCGGCAGCCTTAATTATGGAAAATGCTTCTAATTTAATTCAGGTTAATACTGTAGTAAATACAGACTATGTGTATTACAGAAGAACCACAACACCCGTAAGAAAATACGATTATACGTATTGGTCATCACCCGTTTCAAATCAATTGCTGTCAACCTTTTCACCAAATTCAGCTTATTATTATTTATGGAATAATATAGCTCCTTCTACTTATAACTGGTCTTTTGTAGCACCTTCTTCTAGTATGGCAGTCGCCAGAGGTTATATTATAAGAACACCTGATATTGCGCCCTATAATACTGCCACAGCTAATACATGGAGTGGAGAGTTTTTTGGTGTGCCCAATAATGGAACTATAACCACTCCGATTGTTCTTTCAGGAGCTAATGATTTGAATTTGATTGGAAATCCTTATCCATCTGCTATAGATGCAGATTCTTTTTTAACGTTCAATAAACCATCTAATGGGGGAGTATTAGGTGGAACCTTGTTTTTTTGGACGCATAATACTCCAATCACTGCGTATAATTATTCTGGTAATGATTATGCCAGTTATAATTTAACGGGAGGAATAGGAACCAGGGCGGCTCTTAGTAGTCCTTGTAGCGGCTGTAATAATGCTATTCCAAATGGTAAAATTGGAGCGGGTCAATCCTTCTTTGTTTTAGCGGCCGGAACTGGTAATGCCACATTCAATAATACGATGCGCTTTGGTGCTAACAATCAATTTTACAAAACAAATTTGCTTGTTAACACTATAGAAAAAAATAGGTTATGGATCGACATATCTAATAGTGATGGTCTTTACAAACAATTACTGGTTGGTTATATTGAAGGAGCAACTAATGCTTACGATTTGGAGTTTGATGGAAATTCAGTAGATGCCGGAAATGCTATCATGATGTATTCTATTTTAGGTGATAAGAAATTAGGTATTCAGGGAAGAGCATTGCCTTTCGATACAAATGATGAAATTCCGTTGGGTTATAAATCGGCTACAGCTGGTAATTTTGTGATAAACCTGTCCGATTATGACGGTTTTTTTACTAATCAAGAGGTATATCTCGAAGATACTTTTCTTAATGAAATTCATAATTTAAAAACGGGAAGCTACAGTTTCGCAACTGAAATCGGAACTTTTGATACAAGATTCAAATTAATCTTTAGCTCAAGTGCTTTAGGTGTCCCTACTGTAAGCGCATCCTCGTTTATTGTTTACAATACTAATAATCACATAACAGTAAACTCAGGAAGTGAACCAATGCAAGAAATTGGAGTTTATGACCTAGAAGGAAGAATAATTGGCAAATATAACACCCATAATGTATCAGAATTCAGATTTGAGACACCTACTAAAAATCAAGTCTTGTTACTTAAAATTGTAACTGCCGATAATAAAGTTTATTTTAAAAAAGTATTTAGTTAAAAAAGAGTACTTACAAGATTTTCTGAATAAATTATGTAGGAAGTCTCAATAAGGACAAATAATTTACGGGTTTCATCGATTAACTATACCCAAATAGCGATGAAATACGTGTTAACAATTTAATAACTAATACATAATAATAGGGTGCAAACCAATATAGAGTCGAGATAGTAAATTAGTAGTCAAAATCATTTAAAATCGTTATTTAATGAAATCAATTTTACACACAATGTTTAATAAGTTACCTGGTTTCTTTTCAGCTGAAAAGCCTTCAACCTCCAAAAGCATTTTGAGTTCAGACTCAAGATTGTTTGAAAAAAGTGGCAACAACTTTCTAGTTGCTTTTCTGTCCACTTTGATGTATTCCTTTTTTGGATTTAATCAAAAAAACAACACTACGCTTTTCGGTTCAAGAAAGCTTAGCCAAGGACATCGTTTTAAAGTGAATGCATTAGGTGTTTTAACTTTGTTGCTATTCTTTGGAGTTAATGAAATGAAAGCCCAACAGTCATGGAGAACTGACGGAACACCAGCAACATGGACAGGAGCGAACTGGAGTAATACAGGAATTGCACCATTTACAACAGCATGGGTATCTGGAAGTAATGCGGTTTTTAATGCAAACTCTACAGTGACATTTGCGTCAACAACAGTAGGTAATATTACCGTGGCAGATGGTGTGACGGTTGCTATTTCAGCTGCTGGCACAGTATCTACGGGTGCTGCGGCTCGTACATTTAATATAGGTACTGGAAGTACCTTGACATGGACAGGGCAAAGCTGGTCAGCAGCGGCAAGTAATGCTGGCTTTATTAAAAGCGGAGCTGGTACTTGGAGTATTGGTGCACAAAGCAGTAGCTTTAATGCAACCAATTTTGGATTTACTTTAAATGCAGGAACAGTAATAGTAAGTGGAGATAATTCTTTTGGAGGTGCCAATAGTGTACTTACTTTAAATGGTGGGACTGTTCAATCTACAGGCAACAGAGCTTTTTTAAATAATATTACTATAGGGGGTAATTACACCTATGCAGGAACGGGTAATACGACATTTTCCGGTACAGTTGGATTAGGTGCCGCTTCAAGAACAATTACCAATTCACTTACAAGTGGTTCGAGAACCTTTTCTGGTGTAGTTTCAGGAACCAGTGGTTCAGGTTTGACATTTGATGGAGCGGGAGCAGGTCAAATTTATTTAGGTAACGGTAGCAATTCTTTTACAGGAACTATTAATATTAATGGAGGCGAGGTAGGTTTTACCAGCAATGGAGCTTTAGGAAATGCCAATAATACTATTGTTATTGATGGCGGTAGATTGACATCTTCTTCAACGGCCGGAGCAGCTGTTACAGCTTCTTGGGCAACTACACATGCAATTCAAGTAGGAGCAACAGCAGGTACAAGTATAAATGTACAAGCAGCAGCTGGTGATTTGACTTATGATGGTATCATTGCTAATAAACCTTCTAATGCAGGTATTCTTGTAAAACAAGGGGCTGGTATTCTTAGATTAGGCGGAGCAAGTACTTATACCGGAGCTACTGCAATTAATTTAGGAACTTTGCAATTAACTACAGGTAACGACAGATTGCCAACAGCCACCGTTTTAAGTTTAGGTCAAGCTGCAAGTGCAAATTTAGGTACATTTGATTTGAATGGGCGTAACCAAACGATTGCTGGTTTAAATACAACTTCAGGAACTGCTACAACAGGTAATAATACAGTTACCTCTATCGGAGCGGCTACTTTAACTATTAATAGTACAACAAACAATACCTATGGTAGCAATCTTGCTGCTAATCCGGGTACCATTTCAGGAGCAGTTTCTATTGTAAAATCGGGAACTGGCACACAAACATTTGGTGGTGCTGCCAATTATGCATACACAGGAACAACGACCATCTCTGGTGGTAAAATTGAATTAGGAAATGCCAATGTACTTCCATCAACTCAAGTAATTTTAGATGGCGGTACTTTTAGCACCGGAGCATCTGCAGGTTTTGATGATACGGTAGGTACTTTAAATTTAAATACTACAGGAACTATTGCATTAGGTACAGGTGTTCATTCTTTGACATTTGCAGCGAGTAACGGTGTTACATGGAATGGGTCTACGTTAACTGTTACAGGATGGACAGGTTTTGTGGGTACACCCGGAACAGCTGGTAAAATATTTGTTGGTACTGATGTTTCAGGTTTAACATCAGGTCAGTTAGCTAAAATTAATTTTACAGGATTCCCAAGTGGGGCTCAAATATTAAGTACAGGTGAAGTGGTGCCACTAGGAGCAATACCTGTTATTTCTGCTTCTCTAGTAACATTAGCTACAGCTTTACCTACAACTTATGGTACAGTTTCTTCAGAAACTTCGTTTGACGTATCAGGTACTGATTTGAATGCAGGAATTACAGTAACTCCACCATCAGGTTATGAAGTATCTCTAACGTCAGGTTCAGGTTTTGCTTCTTCAGTAGTTGTTGGTGCGGCAGGGACATTTGCTGCTACACCTGTTTATATACGTATAAAGGCTACAGCTACAGTAGCTTCCTCACCTTATAGTGGTGCTGTTGTTTTGTCAAGCTTAGGGGCTACTAATGTAAATGTGGCTACCGTTTCGAGTACAGTAAGTCCTTTGGGAATTACAAGTACAGGAGCAACTGCACAAAACAAAGTATATGATACTACTACTACAGCCACAATAACTGGTGCTACAGCAGTAGGAACGGTAAACAGTGATGTGATTACTATTGTTGGGGGTGGTACTTTCACACAAACTACCGTAGCAGACGGAATCACCGTAAATGCTGCCTTAACTTTAAGTGGTACAAATGCTTCAAGTTATACCTTGACACAACCTTCGGGATTAACCGCAAATATTACTGCTAAACCATTAACGATTTCAGGTATAGTAGGGGTAAACAAAGTATTCGATAACAATACCACTGCTACCTTAACAGGGACAGCCTCATTAGTAGGTGTAATTACTGCTGATATTCCAAATGTAACATTAGGAACAGCATACACTGCTAATTTTGATACTGCTGATGTTGGTACAGGAAAACCAATAACGGTAACAGGTTATACTATTTCTGGTTCGGCTTCAGGAAATTATTCCTTATCGCAACCAACCGGATTAACGGCTGATATTACTGCCTTTTCTCCTCCAACAATTAGTGTAACAGGTACTTTGGTAGCAGTAAATACTACTTATGGAACAGCTTCTGCTACACCAACATCTTTCTCTGTGTCAGGTGTTGATTTAACAGACGATATTACTGTAACACCTCCAGCAGGTTATGAAGTATCTACAACTATAGGAAGCGGATATGCTAACAGTTTAGGTTTAACACAAACAAGCGGAATCGTAAATGCTACCGATATCTATGTGCGTTTAAAAGCTACTGCTACAGTAGCAGGATCTCCTTATGCTGGTACTATAACATTGGTAAGCGCCGGAGCTGCTACTATAAACGTGGCAACAGTATCAAGTACGGTAAGTCCGTTAGCAATTACGATAACAGGAGCAGTTGCTTCTAACAAAACGTATGACCGTACAACTGCGGCAACTATTACCGGAGCAACTACTTTAGATGCCGTAAATGGTGATGTTTTAACAATAGGAGGAGGCGGAACTTTTGCCAGTGCCAATTTCGGAACGTCTATAGCAGTTACTACTGCTTTGACCGTTAGTGGTACAAACGCAAGCAGTTATACAATTACACAACCTACAGGTTTAACAGCAAACATTGCTGCAATAGCACTAACAATAGCAAGTGCTACAGCACAAAACAAAGTGTTTGATGGAACCACAACTGCTACCATCACTGGTACATTATCAGGAGTTATTTCTCCCGATTCTGTTAGTTTAACATTATCAGGGACTTTTAATGATGCCACAGTAGGAAATGCTAAACCGGTAACCTCAACCTCAACCATAGCTGGTACAACCGTAGATTTAGGGAATTATACCTTAACACAACCTACAGGTCTGACTGCAAATATTACTCCTGCTCCTACAACACTGACAGCTGGTGATATTGCTATTGTTGGGTATAATTCGAATGGAACACCTGATAATTTTGCTATCTTGGTTATGAAAGATTTAAATCCGGGTACCGTATTTTATGTAAATGATAACGAGGTGGCAGCTGCTGGCGGAACAGCTTTTGCAGATTTAGCAGAAGCAGAAGCCTCTTTTACAGTAAAAGCAGGACAAACAATTCTTGCTGGAACCGTAATTGTATTGCCTTGGGGAACTGCTGCGGTTTCTACTACAACCTATGATTGGAGTAGTACATCAACTGCTGGTTTTACAAACAATAATGATGAAATTTATGTTTACACGGCAGCCACAATTACAGCAACTACACCAACAGCTTTTATTTATTTCGCCAAAATAGGATCAAGTTCTAGTGCTATACCATCTGGATTAACGCTTGGATCAACTTCGATAGCACCAACGGGTTCCGCTTTACGTTATGCAACTACAGGCGCAACCTATACTGCATGTCAATCGGTATTATTAAGTGCTATTGGAACTACAGCAAGCAATTGGAATACTACCGGAGCGACTACCATTGCTGCGGGAGATTGGACATTTAGTGTTTCACCTATTTGCGCAACTATTTCAACTACAGGTACATTAACTGCTTTTACAACTACGTATGGTACACCTTCAACCGCTCAAACCATTGCAGTTTCAGGTTCTGGTTTATCAGCTGATATTGCAGTCACTGCTCCAACAGGTTTTGAAGTTGCAAATGACGGAGTAACATACGGAACAACGACAACCTTTACGCAATCAAGCGGATTTGCTAGTGGTACATTAAGTATTCGTTTAGCGGCTACAGCTCCTGTGACTGGGACATATAATTCTAAAAATATAGCCTTATCTTCAACTGCAGCTACAACCGTAAATAGTACTACTACGTCTTCAGGAAATACAGTTTCAGCAAAGGGATTGACTATTTCAGTATCAGCTAATAATAAAGAATACGACGGAAATGCTTCGGCTACTTTAACAACACCTTCCTATGTAGGATTAGAAAATAGTCAAACATTTTCGGTTTCAGGAACCGTAACGGCAAGTTTTGCAGATAAAAATGTTGGAACCGCTAAGCCGATTTCTTTATCGGGAACCTATGCTGCTCCTTCGACTAATTATACCGTTACACAACCAACGCTTACAGCTGATATAACTCCAAAAGACTTAACAGTTACTAGCGTTTCGGCAAGTAATAAAGTGTATGACGGAAATGTAACGGCTACTATTTTAGCTTCATTAGTTGGAGTAATTGCTCCGGACAACGTAACATTAGTAGCAACGGGTGAGTTTGAATTTAATTATCAAACGATATTCTTCGCAACACCTCACAATATTGTGAACTTATCTTTCACCTTAAATGGTACAGCAGGCGCTATTGCTAACTACAATCTTGTGCAACCAAGTGTTAGTTTAACGGCCGATATTACGCCAAGACCATTAACAATATCAAATCCATTAGCGGATAATAAAGTATATGATGGAACTACAGATGCTACTATTTCAGGAACTTTAGTTGGTGTAGTTACTAGCATAGACACGGTGACTTTGTTTGGTAGTTTTGGAACGTTTGCTTCTGCTGAGGTAGGAACAAATATAGTCGTAACCCCAACTTGGATGATTGATGGTGATACATTTAATTATACGTTAACCGAACCTTCAGTTACCTTAACTGCAAATATTACCACTCCAGGTTCTCCTGTTATTACTAGTAGTTTAGTAGCTTCTGCTAATTATGGAGATGCTTCAACATCTTATTTAATAACAACTGATATTGGTGCTATTTCTTATACAGCAACGGGTTTACCTGATGGTTTAAGTATCGATACTGGTACTGGAGAAATCACTGGTGCGCCAACAACTGCAGGAACATTTAATGTTTCGTTGAGTGCTGAAGGTGTTGGTGGAATAGGATATGCCACTTTAGTGTATACTATTGCCCCGATTACATTAACAGTTAGTGGTGCTTTTGCCAATAATAAAGTATATGATGGCAATACGTCAGCTACTATAAATGGAACTTTAGTTGGTGTTATAAATTCTGATGACGTATCTTTTAATGGTGTTGGAACTTTTGATTCTGCTACTGTTGCTTCAAATATTGCGGTTACATCAAATGCCACTTTACAAGGAGCTAAAGCAGGAAATTATATTTTAGAGAACCCAATAGGATTAGTGGCTAATATTACTCAAAAACTATTGACTGTTACTTTCACAGTTTCTGATAAAGTTTATGACAGAACTAATACGGCTACGCTTTCTCTAGCATCTATTACAGGTGTAGTTAGTCCGGATAACGTTACGGTACCAACATTTACGGGTACTTTTAATACGGTAACTGCCGGTAGCAATAAACCTGTTTCAGTAAGCGGTATCACTTTGGGAGGAACAGCAGTTAACAATTATTCGGTTGCCTCTACAGCATCAGCAACAGGTACTATTACCCAAAAACAATTAACATTTACTGCAGTCGCAAATAACAAAGCGTTTGATGGCACCAATGTAGCTACTATAACAGTTTCAGGGATAACTGGAGTAGTTGTGCCAGATGTTGTGACTATTTCAGGAGGAGGAACATTTGCTTCTACAGCTATAGGCAACGGTATTAGTGTAACGCCTAACTTAAGTTTAGGTGGAACTGATTTAGCCAATTATGCTATTACGCAACCTACAGGTTTAACAGCAAACATTACGGACACCGTTATTTATCAAAATGTATTTACCGGAGCTACTGGTTGTCCTACCAATGGAAATACACCAACGATGGTTACCAATGCTACAGGTACTCCTGTTACAAGAACTACCATTGCATGTACAGGTACGGCTAATGTATTTAACTCTACTACACTCAATGCAACAGCTAGTGTGAGTAATACCTCTTACATTGAATTTTCTGCATCAGCTTCTGCTGGCAATAAATTGAGTGTTAACTCCTTGTCTTTCTTCAGACAAGCTAGTGGAACAGCACCAAATAGATTAGAAGTTCGTTACAGTACAGATGGTTTTGTAACGTCCACTACTTGGGGTGCTGCTCCTAATACAACAACTTCAGGTACAGTAATAACATGGGATTTCACTGATTTTACCACTCCAACAGCAGGTACCGTTACTTTCCGTTTGTATCCTTATGGGACAACAAGAGCTGATGGCACAGCAACAGCAGCAGCTTCTACAGGAACATTCAGAATTGATGATGTTACCATTTACGGAAAAGTACTTACCGGACCAACAGGAGCAGCATTATCTTTAACAGGAAGTTCTTCTTTTTGTATTGGTACATCTTCTACAATAAAAGTAGATATTACCGGTGGTACAAGTCCATATACAGTAGCATATACTAACGGTTCCGTTTCTTCTTATATAAGTGGAACAGATATAACAGTTACACCTGCTGCTACATCCACTTATACCATAACATCGGTTACAGATGCTAATGGAATCACTTTAACTAGTAATTTAACAGGTTCTGCTGCATTCACTGTGTCTCAACCAACATGGTATCTGGATGCTGATAATGATGGTTATTCAAGTAGTTTAGTAGGGTCTGTTGTTTCTTGTACTCGTCCAGTTGGTGCTTATAAATCAGCTAGTGAGTTGTTTAATGGAGGAGTAGGTAGTATAGGAACAGACTGTGTTGATTCTCCATCAGATTTATCGGTTAATCCATTAAATGTTTTACCGGTGAATATTAATCCAGGACTTACAGAGGTTTGCTACAACAATGTTGATGACAACTGTAACGGTACTAAATCAGAAGGTTGTGCTGCTGTTCCGGTAACGGTTGTAAACGGCAGCCCTGCTAGTTTTTCTTCGTTCTCTTGTTCATTCTATACTTATCCGGGAGCTACGACTATTGGCTATCAAATAGAGATTGAGCGATTTGCAAATGGGGTAAGCGCAGGACCTGCTGTAACCCTTCCTATACAAACTTCCCGTTTCTTTTCTATTCCAGTCAATATGAGAGTGTATACTACTGATACTACTCTTACTACATATAAAATACGCGCTTCTGCCGTTATTAATGGAGAAGTGGTAGGCTATAGTTATGCTCCTGTTACTTTTGGCAGTTATGCAATACCAAAATCTCAGTTGTCTACATGTCCAACGACACTTACAGGTGTATCAGGAAGTCTTTCGGCTAATTTAGGCTTTAATGCCACAGATTATTCGTTCCGTATCCGCTTGACAAGTGATAATGGTCCTAGTCCGACGTATTATTATATTAATAATTCGGCCTCTAGATTTGTTAACAGCAATTCTTTTGAAGGATTCCAATTGCAGTATGGAGCGAGCTACCAGGTATCCGTAAATTATCGTTTATTGAATAATGGAGTTCAGGAATCATCAGGTTGGGGATCAGATTGTACGGTAACTACACCTTCTATTCCGGTTATTGGATTGAGTGGCCCACTTTGTGGTTCACAAGTTGCGTCTCTTGGTGCGAGTATTTCAGCTTATACAGCAACGTATGCAGACAGATATCAGTTCCGTATTCGTTTATCTAGTGATAATGGACCAACACCTACTTATTATACTACTGCTGAATTACCAACCCGTTTTTCACAATTGAGTGCTTTTCAAGGAATCACTTTTCAGTATAATACTTCGTATTCTCTTTCGGTTAGTTACCGTCTTAGCGGAAGTTTAATATGGTCTGAATATGGAGCAGAATGTGAATTATTTACGCCAAATTACCCTACTGTTCAGATAGTTTGTAATTCCGGAATTACCAGTTTGACACAATCTATTACTTATAATACATTTGGTTCGGCTACCGGCTATAAAATTAAATTAGAAGAGATTGACAGTAATAATGATGTTATTCCAGGCACTGTTCAATACGCTTATCGTCCATCTACCATTTTTAACTTTACCTTGAGTTTGTTTACGACGTATCCACCAACGGTAGGTAAAAGGTATAATGCAAGCGTATTGGTATTGCTCAATGGTATTCCGGAAGTAGACGCTTACGGACGTATTTGTACTATTGAAACAGTAGCACAAGGTTTACGTCCTACAGCAGCGATAAAACAAACGTTTAAAGCCACAGCGTATCCGAATCCGTTTGCTAATAACTTTATGTTAGATGTTAAAACGTCTAGTCAATCGGCAGTGAACTTGAAAGTTTACGATATGATTGGTCGTTTGATAGAACAACGTGAGGTTAGGGTATCTGATTTAGAAACAGCAACTATTGGAGACAGCTACCCAAGTGGTGTTTACAATGTAGTTGTTTCACAAGAAGATGATATACAAACAGTAAGGGTTGTGAAACGTTAATTTAAATTTAGGATTAGGGAATTGAGATTTAGGATTTCAGTTCTGATTAATAAAAAAATCCCTGTCTTGTTTTAACAAGATGGGGATTTTTTTATCAGTTATCTGTTATCGGATATCAGTTATATGCAATCTGTTATCGGTTATCTGTTTTTTCTATTTTCCGTGTTCAATTTTTAAGTAAAAACTGATAGCTTTTTTACGATTTACCCACAACTACATCGATTAAGTACCAAAAAAAACCGATAAAATGCTCATTAACTATTGTATAACAATTAGTTAATATCTTTTTCTTTCAGTTTGCTTTTTATGTATTAGATTTGAAACTCGAAAAAAATTAAATAATTATGAAAAACACTTTACTTTTTAGAAAATCGAATGCGTTGTTGTTTTGGAGTTTGGCTTTCCTATTCTTGCTGAATACACAGGTGAGTTGGGGGCAGACTACTGTTTTTAGCGATGATTTCAGTGCCAATACTAGTGCAACTTATGTAACCTCTGGGGCAATAAATACAACAAACTGGAGTGTAACGAGGTCAGGTGTAGACTGGGGTGCAAGAAGAAATGTTTCTACAACTGATAGATTAGAATTAACTAATGATGTAAGTGTTTCAGGTAATGCTGACGGTTGGGCTTTTGCTTCAATACCAGTTTCAAATTTTAGTTCACCTTATAATTCCACACCATCTTCAAATGTCGGTGATGTAACGTGGACATTTAATATGCGACAAATTCGTGCCACTCCAGCTGGATTTTCAGCTGTTGCAAGTTATGGAATGGCAGTAGTATTGGGAGGAACAAGTACATCAGCCAATACAACTGGTACTGGTTATGCTGTGACTATGGGCGCTAGCGGCTTTTTACGTTTAGTAAGCTATAATAATGGATTGCAAGGTACACAAGCAAGTATTATTGCAGGATCTACAAATGTGGGAACCAATTATTACAGCATAAGAGTAGTATATACCCCTTCTACAAACACTTGGCAATTGTTTGCCCGTAGTGATGGGGCTTCAGCTTTTACAGACCCAACAACTGGAACTGCTTTAACTCAGGTAGGTTCGGGAACAGTAAATAGTACCTTCACAAGTACATCACTTACTAATTTTGGTGTTTACTGGCAAGGATCAACAGCTGCAAATCAAACATCTTTTTTTGATAATGTAAAAGTTACTGTTACCCCGCCAACACCTACTGTTAGCTCAATTTCTCCTACTTCAGTTGCTGCGGGAAGTCCACAGTTTTCTTTAAATGTAACGGGAACCAACTTTGTAAGCGGACTATCTACAGTAACTTGGGGTGGTTCTAATCGTACTACAACTTTTAACAGTGCCACTTCACTTACTGCAACCATACCGGCTACAGATGTAGCTAGCACCGGAACTGCTCTTGTTGGGGTTACTACCACAGGCGCTGCTGCCAGTTCGGGTACACAAACCTTTACTATCAGCGCTGCTAATGCTCCCACTAAATTGGTAATTACCAATGTGAGCCCTGATACGCCTTCTAAAAACACAAGCTTTAGTGTTACTGTGCAAGCACAGGATGCATCCAATAACCCACAGGTTGTTGGCGGTAGCGGTATAACCGTTAACCTAGCTAAAACAACAGGCACGGGTACACTTAGTGGTACGGCAAGTGGCACTATTGCTTCCAATGCCAACAGTATCACTTTTACAGGCCTTACCTATAATGTAGCAGAAACGGGAGTTGTACTCACAGCCTCTGACGGGACTACTTCTTTGACTTCAGGAACTACTACTTTCAATGTACTGGAATCAGCTACTTATCTTACTATAGAGAATGTTCCAACGGTTGGTTCGCCAGCTACAAATCTTACTTCGTTTACTGTATCAGCAAGAAGACCGGATGCTTCAATAGACGCTAATTATTCCGGCAATATTACTATTAGTAAGGCTAGTGGTCCGGGCACTATTTCTGGAACCCTTACTAAAACTCCGGTTAACGGGGTGGCCACTTTTAATGATATTCAGTTTAATACTGCTGGTGTCTATACTATTAGTGCAGCCGCACCATCACCTAGTTTAACAGGTGTAACCAGCGGTGCTATTTCTATAAGCGAAAGTTTAGCTACTTATCCGTTTACTAGTAATTTAGCAGCAACCGGTGTAAATGCAAATGCAACAGCTACCAATGTAGCTCCAACAGTTATTACGGGAGCAATTAGCAGTGGTTATTATAATACCAGTGCTACTTGGGGCACAGTTATTAATACTGGACAATATATTGAGTTTAATATAACGCCTAATACAGGCTACCTACTTTCATTAACAACATTGAATTTTAATGCTTTATCAACTTCCGCTGGCGCTACCAATTTTGTAATACGTTCCAGTATTGATGGCTACAGCAGTAATCTTGGTATTGGAGAATACACACTTGCCAGATTATCGGCAGCTCCGGTAGCTCCAACCTATGCATTTAGTATTGCATTTGGTGGTTCTTTTACCAATTTAACAGGAGGTGTTACTTTCCGCCTCTATCCTTATGGAGGAGCTAGTTCAGGAAATTTCAGAATAGATGATCTTACGTATTTGGGTTATATGACTCAAAACACTTCGCCATATCTATCCAGTTCAGTTAGTTCTCTTGCTGATTTTGGTTCTATTGCTGTAGGAAGCAATGCAACAGGTGTTAGTTTTAATTTATCGGGTGGTAATTTAACCACGTCGCCGATTACAGTTAGTGCTCCATCTACTGATTTTCAAGTGTCGTTAAGCAGTGGTTCAGGATATGGTGCTACGGTTGATGTAACATTTACACCAGCAACACTTGCCTCAACTCCTGTATTTGTTCGATTTTCTCCACAAAGTGGAGGGGCAAAATCAGGTAATGTTACTTTTAGCGGAGGTGGTGTAACTACCAATCTTCCAACAGTAGCTGTTTCCGGTACTGGTATAGGTAGTATTACTCCGAGCACAAGTACTTTGTCTTTGGGTACTACTGTTCCTGTAGGGACCAATACAGAAAGCAGTTTTACGGTTTCAGCGGCCAATTTATCGCCTGTTTCCGGCAATTTAACAGTTAGTGTAGCGGCGCCATTTACGGTTTCAACCAGTGCTACTGGTGGAGCAGCGGGCAGTGCTTCTGTAACACTTCCGTATACAGCCGGTGCACTTAGCAGTACAACAGTGTATGTTCAATACAATCCAATTGCTGTAGGTTCCGCTAGTCAAACGCTTACCATTTCTGGTGGAGGTACGAGCGCGACCGTTTCAGTAACGGCCACTTCAGTTACGAGTGTGTTTTATTCAAAAAGCAGCGGTAACCTTGATAGTTTAGCTACTTGGGGAACCGGTACCGATGGAAATGGTACACAGCCAGCTAGTTTTACCAGTGGTAATGCTACTTTCACAATTGCTAATCAAACTGCTGCTACTATTGGAGCTGCATGGACCGTTAGCGGTACTGCCAGCAAAGTAATAGTAACCAATGGCGTAAACTTTACAGTACCATCCGGTTTTGCTTTTGTAGGAACAATAGATGTAAATGACGGTGGTACGCTAACCCTACAAAATACTACCATACCTACCTTTGGTACATTAGCAACTACCAGTACAGTAGATTACGCTAGTGCAAGTTCGCAAACTATTAGTGCGGCCAACTATGGTAACCTTTCTAATTCAGGAAATGGAGCTAGAGTATTGGCTTCGTCAGGAACTATAGGTATTGCAGGAACAAATACACCAACAACAGGAGCTAGAACAATTACAGGAAGTACCGTAAATTATAATGGTACTACGCCTCAAATTGTTGCAGCTACAACATATAATAATTTGACAGTATCAAATCCTGCAGGTTCAACAACGGGAGGGTATATAACCGTTAATAGAACATTGTTAGTATCCGAAAACTTAACCATTGCATCCTTTGATAATTTAACACTTTCAGGAACAAATACCTTATTAAATGTTGCCGCTAACAAAACAGTTACGGTTAATGGTAAGTTGATTAATCAAGCGAGTGCTTTAGCAATAACGTCTATTAGCTCTACCACTACCACTGCTACAGTAACAACAAGTACAGCTCACGGTTTAGCAGTGGGTCAAAGAGTATTAATTAATGGAAACGGAACTGCTAATTATAATATAAGTACACCAGTAACAATTCTTACAGTACCAAATGCTAATACATTTACCTATGCTATTTCTTCTTTTAATGGAAGTGGGACAGGTGGTGTTGCATCGGTATATCCTTTTACAACTACAACAGGTTCAGTTATAACTTTCCCTTCAAGTAGCAGTACATATATTCATGCCCAAAATGGAGGTTATATTTTAAATAGTGCCTTTACTACTGGGGTTACTTATAATAATGCTTCAACTATTGTTGTTACAGGAATTACTTCTACAATTGCATTTTTGCCAACATCATGTCCAAATGTTATTTGGGACAGTGCTGGGCAAACTCATCAAAGCAATTTTATTTCAGCAACACCTGTTACTATCAATGGTTATTTAAGAATTCTTTCAACAGGTACTGGATATATTGCCATAGGTCAGGCAGCAACTCCAAGAGTTTTAAATGTTACAGGTAATCTTGAAATAGGTTTTGGAAATTTATATGTAGTAGGCGCTGGAACTGCTGCTACAGCAAATCAAACTATTAATGTAACTGGTAATTTAAATTTACAAAGTGGTGCAGCTTCGGCTTCGATAATTAATTTAAATGCAGGAACAACTGCTGCAAGTACCGGTAAAGGAACCCTCAATTTAACAGGTAATATAATAATAGCGGAAGCTATTGAAACTATAATAACAGAAACGAATACTAATGCAACAGGGAATTTAGTTTTTAATGGAAGTTCGGCTCAAACGGTCTACACCAGTTTTTTCCCTTTGGTGGTGGGTGCTGATGTTACCATAAATAATGCAGCAGGCCTTACTTTAAATACTGATATGAGCGTGGGTGGTGCGTTGACTTTTACTGCCGGTAAAATTACAACTGGTTCTAACAAAGTAATTGCTAACGGTACTGTTAGTGGTGGCGGAACCGGATGGGTAATTGGTAATTTACAAAAACCAATTACGGCTACCGGAGCCAGAGTTTTTGAAATAGGTGGGGCTAGCTTTTACCGCCCTGTTAATTTAAATGTTGGTACATTGACTACACCGGGGACTTTAATGGCTTCAGTTTCTCAAGCAGATGGAAACCAACCTAATCTAGGGACATCAACATTAAATAGTGCGAAAACAGTAAAACGTTATTTTACACTTACTAGCGGTGGTGGGTTAGCTATGAATTATGATGCTGTATTTAATTATATAAATCAACTTCCTACTACTGAGGTAGATGTGCCAACAGCAGCCAATACGGCTAATTTTATTGTTGGAAATTATAATGGTGGTTGGAATTATCCTACTGTAGGTACTAAAACCACTACTTCAACTCAAGCCACAGGAATAAGCACTTTTGGTGATTTTGTTATTGGTCAGCAACTTAATCCAACGATAACAACTTCTCCAAATTCTTTTACTGGGCTTACCTATGTGGAAGGAAGTGGTCCTTCAGCTGAATCGGGAACTTTTTCAATTACTGCTAGCGACTTATCGCCAGCGTCAGGAAATATTACCTTGACACCTTCTAGCAATATAGAAGTTTATGATGGTTCAGCTTGGCAATCTACTGCTTTTACAGTGGGATATTCAGGCGGAGTCCTTTCAACAACTTCTATTTATAAAGTTAGATTAAAAGCTGGCTTGACAGCAGGATCTTTTAGTTCAGAATCGGTTGGGCTTTCAGGTGGAGGTACTAGTGCTACTGTAAATGTAAGCGGTTCAGTTACTTCATTATCATCGCCTATCTGTGCTTTATCTACTGCTGTTGCACCTGGTGCTGACCAAACAAGATGTCAAGGGTTTACTGCCGATACATTAACTGCAACCATTACGGCTGCAGGTACTACTGGGTCACCATCCTATTCTTATCAATGGTATTACAATACAACCAATGACAATACTACATTTACAAATCTTGTAGGAACAGGTGCTACTTTTGTACCGCCAACAACTGGTTCAGAAGGAACCCGTTACTATTTCTGTGTTGGCTATTCAAACAATGTTGAATGTGGCCCGCAAACGGCTACTACCTCAAGTTTAGCTTCGGCTACGGTTAAAGTAATCGTAAATGCGAGTCCAGTAGGGGCTGTAAGTATAGCAGAAACTTCGGGAACAACCAATAATGATGGTACAATTTGTAATGGAGCATCAGTTACTTTAACTGCAAGTGGTGGATCATCTTATTTGTGGTCAACTACTGCTACTACTGCCGCTATTACTGTATCTCCAGCTACAACCACATCGTATACCGTAACGGTAACTAATGCAGCTAATTGTTCTGTAGATGTTGCTAGCACTATTACAGTTAATGCGCTACCAACTACGCCAACAATTACCCCAAGTGGTACTGTAGCACTTTGTTTAGGTGAAACGACTACTTTAACTTCAAGTGCTAGTCCGAATACGTATCAATGGTCAAATAGCGGTACTACGCAAGCTATTACTTCTGTAGGAGCAGGAACGTACACCGTTCGTGTTACCGATACCAATGGTTGTCAAAGTGCTGCTTCTGCAGCTACCACAGTAACGGTTGCTTCGGCTTTAGTGCCAGGAGCGGTTGCGGCTTTTTCTTCAGCTCCTAATACTGGTACTACGGTAGTGATTAGCCAGGTATATGGTGGTGGTGGACTAACCTCTGCTACGTATAAAAATGATTTTATAGAATTATACAACCCTACAGCATCTGCTCAAAGTTTAGCAGGATGGTCAGTACAGCAAGCATCAGGAACAGGAAACTCTTGGACAGTTACCAACCTTTCAGGGTCAATACCTGCTGGAGGGTATTATCTTGTTCAAGGAGCAGGAGGTGCTACAGGGGCTACATTGCCAACGGCAGATGCAACGGGTACTTTTAATATGAGTGCTACAGCAACAAAAGTTGTATTGGCAAGTACTACTGTTGCTTATGGTGTAACCTGCCCATCTACTTCTGTAATAGACTTTTTTGGTGTTGGATCAACTACAAATTGTTCTGAAGGAACAGTTGCAACAGCACTTTCTGGAAATGTTTTGTCCTATCAAAGAAAAAATTCAGGATGTACTGATTCTGGTAATAATAATAATGATTTTACAAATAATACTACGGCTAGTGCCAGAAACAGTGGTTCCCCTACTAATTCCTGCGCTGTCTTACTAGAAACTATTTGTAGTACTGTAACACCAAGTGCTATGACCGTTGCTGCTGCTAGTGGCAGTACAGGACCATACACCTATCAATGGTATAAAAATGATAGTTTAACCACAGCACCATCAGGAAGTACAGTTCCGGTAGGATGGACCGCTGTTGGTTCACCTGGGTTATCTTATACCTCAGGAACGCTTTCACAAGACACTACTTTTGCCTGTTATGTAACCGCTACGGGTTGTGGTTCAGGAACCAGTGCCTGGGCTTCAGGGTATAGACAAGTTAAGGTAAATGCAGTACCATCTCAAACAATAACGGCTTTAAGTAGTACCGTATGTGCTAATTCAACAGGGAATACAGCTTCTGTTCCAGTAACAGCAGGCGCAACGTATAACTGGACAATCAGTGGTGGAACTATAACTGCGGGTCAAACGGGTTCAACAGTAACCTATACTGCGGGAACAGGAAGTTCATTAACGCTAAACTGCGTGGTTACTTCCAGTGCTGGTTGTGCCAGTGCCGGAGCGCAAAACACGAGTGTGACGGTAGATGCACCAGCAGCCCCAACAGGAGCCTTAACTATTGTTAACAGTACTTGCGCAAGCGCCTGTACGGTTAGTGGTGGTTCTATTGCCATTGGAGATGTAAGTGCCAATGGCGGTGGTACTTTAGAATATTCAACAGATGCAGGTGTAACGTGGAGTTCCACTTTACCAACTTATGCTGCTCCACAAACTATTATTGCTAGTGTAGTTAATGGTAGTGGTTGTCGTAGTGCTAGTTTCCAAGTGGGAACTACCGTTGCAGGAGTTTGTACCACACCAGCTGCTCCAACAGGAAGTTTAGCTATAACAGATAGTACTTGTGCTAGTGCTTGTACGGTTACTGGTGGTTCTATTGCCATTGGTACTGTTTCGGGTACAGGCGGTACTTTAGAATATTCAACGGATAATGGTGTAACTTGGGGTTCATTACCAAGTTATGCTGCGCCACAAACAATCATTGCTAGTGTAATTAATGCTAGTGGTTGTCGTAGTTTAACTACTTCAGTAGGTGCTACTGTTGCGGGTACTTGTACCACACCAGCTGCTCCAACAGGAAGTTTAGCAATAACAGATAGTACGTGTGCTAGTGCTTGTACGGTTACTGGTGGTTCTATTGCCATTGGTACTGTTTCGGGAACAGGCGGTACTTTAGAATATTCAACGGATAATGGTGTAATTTGGGGTTCATTACCAACTTATGCTGCGCCACAAACTATAATTGCAAGTGTGATTAATAGTGGTGGATGTCGAAGTGGTAATACAACAGTAGGTGCTACAATTGCAGGAACTTGTACCACACCAGCTACCCCAACCATTTCAGCAGGAGGTCCAACAACTTTCTGCTCTGGCGGAAGTGTTTTATTAACTTCAAGTGCAGGAAGTGGATATTTATGGTCAAACGGAGCTACTACAATAAGTACTTCGGTAACTACTTCAGGAAACTATACAGTACAGGTTCGTAATGCCTCAGGATGTCTAAGTTTAGCGTCAGATCCAACAACAGTTACCGTAACGGCGCAACCAGAATGGTTTGCAGATGTTGATAATGATGGTTATTCAAGCAGTTTAGCGGCATCGATTTTCTCTTGCACACAACCTTCTGGTTATAAACTAGCCAGTCAATTAGTAAATGGCGGCGTAGGAAGTTTAGGAACAGATTGTGTTGATATTCCATCAGATTTATCGGTTAATCCATTAAATGTTTTACCAGTGAATATTAACCCTGGGCGTTCAGAGGTTTGCTACAACAATGTTGATGACAACTGTAACGGTACTAAATCAGAAGGTTGTGCTGCTGTTCCGGTAACGGTTGTAAACGGAAGCCCTGCTAGTTTTTCTTCGTTTTCTTGTTCATTCTATACTTATCCGGGAGCTACGACTATTGGCTATCAAATAGAGATTGAGCGATTTGCAAATGGGGTAAGCGCAGGACCTGCTGTAACCCTTCCTATACAAACTTCTCGTTTCTTCTCTATTCCAGTCAATATGAGAGTGTATACTACTGATACTACTCTTACTACATATAAAATACGCGCTTCTGCCGTTATTAATGGAGAAGTGGTAGGCTATAGTTATGCTCCTGTTACTTTTGGCAGTTATGCAATACCAAAATCTCAGTTGTCTACGTGTCCAACTACACTTACAGGTGTATCAGGAAGTCTTTCGGCTAATGTAGGCTTTAATGCCACAGATTATTCGTTCCGTATCCGCTTGACAAGTGATAATGGTCCTAGTCCGACGTATTACTATATTAATAATTCGGCCTCTAGATTTGTTAACAGCAATTCTTTTGAAGGATTCCAATTGCAGTATGGAGCGAGCTACCAGGTATCCGTAAATTATCGTTTATTGAATAATGGAGTTCAGGAATCATCAGGTTGGGGATCAGATTGTACGGTAACTACACCTTCTATTCCGGTTATTGGATTGAGTGGCCCACTTTGTGGTTCAGAAGTTGCGTCTCTTGGTGCGAGTATTTCAGCTTATACAGCAACATATGCAGACAGATATCAGTTCCGTATTCGTTTAACTAGTGATAATGGACCAACACCTACTTATTATACTACAACTGAATTGCTAACCCGTTTTTCACAATTGAATGCTTTCCAGGGAATCATTTTTCAGTACAATACTTCTTATTCTGTTTCGGTTAGATACCGTCTTAGCGGAAGTTTAGTGTGGTCTGATTATGGAACTGAATGTATTTTATTTACACCAAATTACCCTACTGTTCAGATAGTTTGTAATTCCGGAATTACTGGTTTGACACAATCTATTACTTATAATACATTTGGTTCGGCTACCGGCTATAAAATTAAGTTAGAGGAGATTGACAGTAATAATGATATTATTCCAGGTACTGTTCAATACGCATATCGTCCATCTAACATCTTTAACTTTACGTTGAGTTTGTTTACGACGTATCCACCAACGGTAGGTAAAAGGTATAATGCAAGCGTATTGGTATTGCTCAATGGTATTCCGGAAGTAGATGCTTACGGACGTATTTGTACTATTGAAACAGTAGCACAAGGCTTACGTCCTACGGCAGCCATAAAACAAACGTTTAAAGCCACAGCGTATCCGAATCCGTTTGCTAATAACTTTATGTTAGATGTTAAAACGTCTAGTCAATCGGCAGTGAACTTGAAAGTTTACGATATGATTGGTCGTTTGATAGAACAACGTGAAGTTAGGGTATCTGATTTAGAAACAGCAACACTTGGAGACAGATATCCTAGTGGTGTTTACAATGTAGTTGTTTCGCAAGAAGATGATGTACAAACGGTACGTGTTGTAAAACGTTAACGGTTTTCAGTTATCCGTTTTCTGTTAACTGTTTATGAAAAGACCTTCGAGTAATCGAGGGTCTTTTTTTTGATTGTCTAAAAATAATCTAGAGAGCTAAAAAAGCCAACAACACCGTAACCATAATTTGGTTAAAAACAGAAAACAGAAAACAGAAAATGGATAACCAATAACTGTCAACTGATAACCGAAAATATAAATATGAAATTGCTATTTTTTTTAATTATTTATTAAAGATGAATTGGTAATTACCTATAATAAATGCCAAATACATTATTTTATTTTTAAAATGTTTGTTAAATTAGTAAATAGTTACCATTACATTAACACAACATGTCGTCTTTATTTTTACAATAAAATTTTTAAAAAGCCTTGTTTATCAGTCGTTAGACAGTGAAAACCCTCTATTCATCAATTAAATTAGTGTTGATCCATGTAAACGTTTTTTTGTATAGTTATTATATACTTCTAATATTATGTTAAGAAATATAACTTTCTTAATTTTCAAAGTTCGAATTTATCTCCATAATGCAAAATTAATTTATAGAGACAATTAGCTAAAGTTTACCCACTAAATATACAATCATGAAGTTATTTTTATTTTCAATATTTTTGTCACTATCCTCGTTTTTTGTAAATGCGCAAGTTGGAATTGTTACAATTACGCCGGCTGCAACATTAGATGTCACAGCTGTAAATCCAACAGGAGCTTCAACAACTGTTGATGGGATGTTAATTCCAAGAGTTGATAGACAAAGAGCTCAAAATATGACGGGTTTGGTTACTTCTACAATGATATATGTAAATGACGCAACTACCGGTAATTTTATAACTCCTGCCAAGGCAATTAATATTACTTCAACAGGTTTCTTTTTTTATGACGGTGCTGTTTGGCAAAAATTAACTACAGGTTCTGCTGGTTGGCTTACCACAGGAAATTCCGGATTATCCGGAACAACAAATTTTTTAGGGACAACAGACGGTGTTGATGTTGCCTTTAGAAGAAGTAATGCTGCTGCAGGGAAAATAGGTGCTACGAGTACTTCTTTTGGATTAGGAGCCCTAACTGCTGGGGTAGCAACTACAAGTACCGCTTTTGGAACTAATTCTTTAACCGCTAATACGGGAAATGCTAATACTGCTGTTGGAAATACCGCTTTATTCACTAATACCACTGGAACTGATAATACTGCCGTTGGTAATTTAGCATTAGCTGCAAATAGTACTGGAATATACAATACCGCTATAGGCTCTCAATCATTGCGTTTTAATACAGCAAGTGGTCAAACTGGCGTTGGATATGGTGCTTTGTACAATAACACATCGGGAATAGATAACGCTGCATTGGGATATTTATCTATGTTAAATAATGCTACAGGAGCAGATAACACCGCATTGGGATATAATTCCATGTTAACTAACACTGCCGGAAGTAATAATACATCTGTTGGTTCTCAATCTTTATATTATAATACAGCAAGCAACCAAACTGCTATTGGATATGGTGCTTTATATTCAAATTCAACTGGTTCAGGAAATACAGCAGTAGGTAGATCCTCATTACTACTCAACAGTACTGGTTCGAGTAATACAGCCCTTGGGACATTTGCTCTTGGGGCTAATACTACGGCAACAGGTAATACAGCTGTCGGGGCAAGTGCTTTGGCATCTAATACAACTGCACCAGGTAATACAGCAGTTGGTTATAATGCCTTGCTGGCTAATACTGCTGTAAATAACACAGCAGTTGGTACAGCTGCTTTGGGATCTAATACAACGAGTCTAAATAATGTTGCTGTTGGCTATAACGCATTGATTACACATACAACTGGTGTGGGGAATAATACAGCTGTTGGGAGTGAGGCTTTATTGAATTCTAACGGGGGTATTGAAAATACAGCAATAGGTAGAAATGCTTTGCGATCAAGTATTACTACTGCATCATGGAATACAGCTGTTGGAAGCAATGCACTTAAATCAATAAATGATGCTGCAGCCCAAAATAATGTTGCTTTAGGTTATAATGCAATGGAAAATTCAGCAGGAAATGTAAACCAATGCGTGGCAATTGGTTCTTTAGCTGCAAGAAATAGTACTGGTAATAATTGCACTTCTGTTGGCTTTAAGGCATTAGGTTGTGAAGGTGGTGCTAGTACTGGCATAGACAATGTAGCTGTTGGAAATCAATCTTTGAGGTTAAATACTAGTGGGTTTCAAAATGTTGGTATTGGTAGTTATTCACTAGAATTTAATTCATCTGGAACTAATAATACAGCCGTTGGTCATTTAGCAGGTAGAGGTAATAGTATTGGTTCTAACAACACCTATGTTGGGTTGCAGGCAGGTAGTGCTTCATCTGGGTCGAGTAACACTTTTGTTGGATATCAAGCCGGTAATGTTTCGTCAGGAAATAGTGTAGCTATAGGAAATCTGGCAGGTTCAGCTGATAATACCTCTAATAAATTATATATTTCAAATTCGGCAACAACAGCTGTCACCTCGTTAATTTATGGTGAATTTAGTCCAGCGCGAATATTGCGAACTAACAGCACTTTTCAAATTGGTGATCCTGCAGGAACGGGTTATCAATTTCCGATTGCCAGAGGAACTGTTGGGCAGGTATTACAAACTAATGGATCAGGAGTTATTTCATGGGCAGACCCTAATGTTAAATCCTATTTATATACAGGAGCTACCATAGGAACTTATAATGTTTTGCTAACGGATTATACTATAAGGGTATGGAATAATCTTACGACTGTTAATCTTCCAAGTGCACCTGCTAATCTGGGTAAAATTTTTATAATTATAGGGAGTAATGGTATTGCTACAAAAAACCTTACTTCAAGTGCAGGAGGAATTTATGACGATGTAACCAATTCAACTATAACAACAATTAATGCTAATCAAAGATACATGGTACAAAGCGATGGAACAGATTGGATTGTTATTGGCAACTAGATAAATACTTTTTAACAATAGATCTTATTATTTCAGTCTTTTTTTCATTTCACAAAAACTCTTCCGAGGTATTGGTTTAACTCAAGTCCAAATTGAGATAAAATAAATGGATGTTTTTAATAATTTGATTTCAAGAGTTATTACCCAATAACTACCCAATATTTTCTGAAGTAATTACTACATGATTGCTATATTTTTAGCAGTGAAACCTATTATTTTTTCATTCAAAAGTTATTAATTATTTGTTGTTTTTGAATTTAAAGTAGTACTATTGTTTTTATAATTATAAATATAACTTCAACAATGGCTTGGTATGCTTTATATACAAATCCGAGACAAGAAAAGAAAGTAGCTGCTAAATTGCAACAAATTGGTTTTGAGGTTTACTGTCCCTTAATTATTCAAGTTCGGCAATGGTCAGACCGCAAGAAAAAGGTGGAAGTTCCTCTATTACCTTCTTATGTATTTGTTAAAGTTGAACCCAAAGAGAGAGACAAAGTTTTTCAGGTTTCGGGTGTTGTTCGATACCTTTATTGGCTTGGGAAACCTGCTTTAATAAGAGACGAAGAGATAGCACTTATGCAAAATTGGTTGCAAGGTACAGTAGCTTCTTTTGAAGTTAATAGTATCCAGCCAGGCGATAATTATGAAATTCCTTCAGGTCCTTTTGGTGGAAAAAAAGGAATCGTTGAGAAAATTAGCAATACTCAAATTACTATAGTTTTAGAACAGTTGGGAGTTAAAATTACTTTACATAAATAATCTTTCAGTTTTTTGAAAATATATTGAAAGAGTTAAGCTATTTTTTTAGTTTCTCTTTTTAATAAATTGTAAAATTTCAGATATTTTTAAGAATGTTTAAAAGTAATGAGTACATTTGTTACTCAGTTAATATCTTTTAATGCTTGAAAATTTAATAACTTCTAAAACTCGATTGCGACTACTTGTCAAGTTTTTTATAAACGTTGCAAACGAGGGTTATTTACGTGGTTTAGCTTCTGAAATGAACGAATCAACTAATGCGATTCGAAAAGAGTTAAATAATCTTACCGATGCTGGTTATTTGATTCGTTATGAGGTTGATCAAAAAATCACCTATAAAGCGAATCAACACAATCCTTTTTTTAGTTTGTTGCAACAGATTGTCAGAAAACATATTGGTCTCGACACCATTATTGAGATGGTCTTAGGACGTATGGGTTCGGTACATAGGGTGTTTATTATTGGTGATTATGTAAAAGGGATTGATAGCGGTAGAATAGAAGTAGTTTTGGAAGGTACTGATTTGAATGAAGAATATATTTTGAAATTATCAGATAAGATTGAAAAGGAGATTCATAAAAAAGTCATGTTTTATCTTACTAATAAACATGACGAAAGCGGATTGTTAGTTTTTGAATATCAATTTTTAAACCAAAAAGTACTTACGACATAAGGTTGGTTTGACTAAATTTTATTGTTTTGTTAGTTTGCTTATGTGACTGACGGGGCGAAGCCATTAAAATTAAGTATCTAAATATAAGAAATAGCCTTTTTATATAAATATAAAAGACTTGATTATTTAATTATAAAGTTCTATTATGAATAAAAATTCAGTAAAATTATTAAATTTTCCAAAAATTACTGACCCTAGAGGCAATTTGACCTTTTTGCAACATTCTAGCCAAATACCTTTTGAGATTAAACGGACTTTCTGGGTTTATGATGTGCCAGGAGGAGAAGTAAGAGGTGGACATGCATTTTATAAACAGCAGGAAGTTATTATTGCTTTGAGTGGTAGTTTTGATGTAGTGATAACTAAGACAGATGGTACAATTGAAAAACACTCTTTAAATAGAAGTTATTATGGTATTTATTTACCCGCTCTCACCTGGAGGCATATTGAAAATTTTTCAACCAATGCTTTATCTTTACACATATCGAGTGATTTTTTTTCAAAAGAAGATTATTTAAGAGATTTTAATGATTTTAAAGCTGTAAATCATGAGTAGTAATGTGACAGTTTTTGAATGTAATTTACTTCATTTAAACCAAATAGGTGATCGAAATGGTCATATTACAGCTGTTAATAATAATGATGAGATTCCATTTGACATAAAACGAATATTTTATTTGTATGATATTCCGGGTGGTGAATCAAGAGGAGCACATGCCCACAAGAAATGTCATCAGTTTTTGGTAGCAGCTAGTGGTTCTTTTGAAGTTTTATTGGACGATGGCAAAACAAAGCGATTGATATTATTAAATAAACCTGATATAGGTTTGCATGTTCCTCCAGGAATTTGGGCATCAGAAATTAATTTTTCTAGTGGTTCCATTTGTTTGGTTCTTGCATCTGAATTGTATGATGAAAATGATTATTTTAGAGATTATAAAAAATTTATGAAATGGAAGTTATTGAAATAGATTCAAAGTCATACGCTGAAATTTTTTCTAAACCTTCTCATGTTTTTAATTCGGCTATTTTTAATTCTTTTAATGCCTATAAATGCGAGAACGTTTATTACTTAATTTTTAAAGATACAAAAGTGCGTTTAGGAATTATTTTAGGATTGAGAGAAGGAGTTTTAATTTCTCCATTTTCAGCCCCTTTTGGAGGATTTGAATATCTGAGAGAAGATATTCGTTTATTTCAAATTGACACGGCTTTGGATGCTTTGAAAAATTGGTCTAAGGCCTATGGTTTTAAGGGAATTAATATAGTATTACCTCCATTTTTTTACAGAGAAAATTTTTTAAACAAATTATCTAATTCCCTTTTTAGGGCTGGCTATTTGTATTCTAATGTTAATCTTAATTATCAATATTATTTATCTAATTTTAATGATAATTATGTATCAACCATTTGTCATAATACACGGAGAAATTTAAAAATTGCTTTTAAATCTGAATTATTCTTCGAGAAAATTAATGTTGAAGAGGGTGATATGGCTTATGATATTATTGTCCAAAATAGAAAAGAAAGGGGATTTCCATTAAATATGACTTGGAAGCAAGTTTTGGAAACAATATCGATAATTCCAATTGACTTTTTTGTTGTAAAAAAAGATAATATTAATATTGCATCAGCTATAATTTTCCATGTTGCTGATGGGATTGTTCAAGTAGTTTACTGGGGCGATTTACCTCAATTTTCAGATAATAAAACCATGAATTTCCTAGCTTATAATATTTTCAAACATTATAAAGAGAGCGGGATTAAAATTGTAGATGTCGGGCCATCAACAGAAAATTCTATTCCTAATCATGGTTTATGTGAGTTCAAAGAAAGTATAGGATGTGATTTAAGCCCAAAATATAGTTTTTGTAAAAAAATAGAATAATGTTTGTAATAAATCCAGACTCTTTTTTAATGCCTTGCTATCGAATTAGTCCTTTTACAACTGAACATATAGCCAGTAATAATGAGTTGTCAACTAATGATTTTGCTATAGCTTATTTTAATAAAAAATTTGGCAAAGGCAATTGGCAGTTTACTTATAACGGACGTGGAGCTATTAAATTGGCTATAGAGACTTATAATTTAGCTCCAACCGATTTGATTACCATACTTACCACTTCAAATAATTTCTACATCAGTTCCTGTGTTACAAAAGAAATTGAAAAGGTATGTCGTTGGAATAGAGAAATTCTGCCAGAAACCAAAATTATATTTGTGAACCACGAATTTGGTTATCCTTTTCCTGATATGGATACCTTAGTTGCCACTGGATTGCCTATAATTGAGGATTGTTGCACCACTTTTTTTAGTCAGGACGCAAATGAAAAGATTGGTCAATATGGTGATTTTTCAGTATATAGTTTTCCAAAATTTTTTCCTATTCAAATAGGCGGTCTATTAGTTAAAAATGTTGATGTAGTCATTGAAAAATCAGTATTAAATAAAGAAGAATCAAACTATATAGAAAATGTACTTTCTTATCATTTAGCAAATGCAAAAGATTTATTGCAAAAAAGAAAAGTAATTTTTGATTATGCCCAAGAGCAATTTTCAAATTTAGGTTTTACATTACGATTTAATACAAGTGAAAAGGTTGTACCCTCTCTTTTGTTATTGAACAACAATAGTATTATTCATGATTTAAATGCATTAAAACTATTTCTTACTAATAATGGTATTCAAAGCAGTGTTTTTTATGGAGAAGATGCTTTTTTTATACCCAATCATCAAAACTTAGCAATCACTCAAATCAAATATTTTTTTGAAGTAATTAAATTTTATTTGGAAAACAATAATGAATAGAATAGTAATAGCAGGATTTGGTCAACCCGTTTTAGACCTCATCACAAATTTTAGTCATACATTTGAAATTGTAGGTGTTTTTTTAGACTATGAACGACGAAGTAAATTTCCTTTTTTTTATAGTGAACTGGAAAGTAAATCGATTCCTGTTTTAACTTTAGATAACTTAAATTCTCTAGAAGTTGATGCAATAATTCTCATCAACTTTAACAAGATTATTAATATTCATGAAATAAACACTCCTTTGCTGTTAAACATTCATATGGGTTTATTGCCAGTTTACAGAGGAAATAACGCTAATGCTTGGTCAATATTGAATGGAGATAGAAATGTTGGTTATACGCTTCATCAAGTAACAACAGAATTAGATGGAGGAGCAATTTATTATAAGTTTGAGTATCTTATCAAAGAAAGTGAAACTTATTTTGCTGCTAAAAATGCCATTACGTATGATTTAAAAAATAATTTACCTAAGATTATACAGAGCATTTTCGATGGTAAAATTGAACCTGTTTCACAAGAAGGTGAAGAGTTTATTTATGCCAGTAAAGTTATTGCAGAAGATGGTATACTTGAGAATTGGAATTATACTACTACTGAAATTATAAACAGAAACATTATTTTTTCAAAGCCGCTTGGAACAGGATTGAAAATGAAATATAAAAATGATTTGATTGAAATTAATAAACTTAGAACAATTCCTAAATATAAAAAAGCGACTGGATTTGCGGGTGCTGTGGTATTGAAAACCGATAACGGAGCTGTATGGATAAAAACAAAAGATACCGCTATTGCCTTAGAAGAAATAATAATAAATAATAAAATTATCAAGCCAGCCGATATATTTAAAATAGGTGACCGATTATGATTAAATTTTTAGACTTACAAAAAATCAATGCGCAATATGCCGAAGAACTTAAACAAGTTGCTTCACAAGTCATAGACTCTGGATGGTTTTTACAAGGAGAGCAACTACTTACTTTTGAAAAAAAATTAGCTGATTACATCGGTGCTTCTCATGCTATTGGTGTTGCCAATGGGTTAGATGCATTACGCTTGATTTTGAAAGCCTATATCGATATGGGAGTTATGAACGAAGGCGATGAAGTAATTGTTCCAGCAAACACCTACATAGCCTCTGTTTTGGCTATTACTGACAATCGATTGCAACCTATTTTAGTTGAACCAAATCTAAGTAGTTATAATTTAGATATTGATTTGATTGAAAGTCATATTACAGCCAAAACCAAAGCCATTATGGTGGTTCATTTATATGGGCAAGTTTGTTGGGACGAAAAGCTTGTTGCATTAGCGAAAAAGTATAATCTCAGAATTATCGAAGATAATGCTCAGGCTATTGGTGCCGAATGGAATGGAATTAAAACGGGAAACCTAGGTGATGCAGCAGGGTTTAGTTTTTATCCCGGAAAAAACTTAGGCGCACTTGGAGATGCTGGAGCTGTAACTACTAATGATACGGAATTAGCCACCAGAATTCGAGCTTTAGGGAACTATGGAAGTCAAAAAAAATATGTTAATGAATTTAAAGGATTGAATAGTAGATTAGATGAAATTCAGGCTGCTTTTTTAACCGTAAAACTAAAGTACATTGATACTGAAAATCAATATAGAAGAAGCATCGCAGCATTGTATCTCAATAGAATTAAAAATACAGCTATTCAACTTCCTATTCTTGTAAATGAATCTTTTAATCACAATGAAAACAAAGAGCATGTTTGGCATTTGTTTGTCATTCGATGCAAAGAAAGAGAAAAACTTCAAGAATATTTGACAGCTAATGGCGTTCAAACTCTGATACATTATCCAATACCACCACATAAGCAATTAGCTTATAAAGAAATGAATACTTTAGATTTACCATTGACATTGGCAATACATGAAGAAGTTTTGAGTTTACCTATAAGTCCAACAACAACAGAAGATGAAGTTATTTTAATTTCTGAGTTGATAAATAAATTTTAGATTAATTAAAGTGAAACAATTGATTCATAAAATTTTAAATTCAATAATTTGTAGAATTCTCAATTTTTGGAATAAAATAGTAAGATATAAAATGCAATTTTTTAATTTCCATCTGGCAAATAGTAAGGCTTTATTTCATAACAGAATACTAGTTAAAAATAATCTCAAATGCAATCAAAAAGTATTGGTAACAGGTAAAGGAACTTTAAAAGTGGGCAGTAATTGCATTTTTGGATTTAAATTAGGTGGTGGCTTTTATGGAGGATTGATTGAAATACAACCCAGATATAGTAATTCTAAAATAGAAATTGGAGATAATGTTTCAACAAATAATAATTTATTTATTTGTTCTGCTAATTTTATTTCTATTGGTGATAATACTTTGGTAGGGTGCAATGTTTCTATTTTTGATCACGAAGCTCATGGAATAGCTCCTTCACAAAGAAATACTATTGGTACGATAGGCTCGACAACTATAGGAAAAAATGTTTGGATTGGCAATAATGTACTTATTTTAAAAAATTCTGTGATTGGTGAAAATTCAGTAGTAGCTGCTGGTGCTATTGTATCGGGAGTTTTTCCTGCTAATGTAATTATAGGAGGTATTCCTGCTAAAATATTGCGGTCGATAGATGAGTGATTCTAAAGCATCTTTTAAACAGATTTTTAAAGCTACTTCTATTTTTGGAGGTGTTCAGGTGTTTAACATCATTATAACCTTGATTCGAAGTAAAGTTTTGGCTATTTTGATTGGGACAGTAGGAATGGGGCTGAATGGGATGTTCATGTCAAGTTTAAATTTAATAAAAACATTATCTGCACTAGGAATATCAGAGAGTGCTGTCAGAGATTTGTCCAAAGCACACAATTCGGGAGATACTGTAAGAATAGCAAAGACTTTTACTGTTTTTAGAAGATGGATTTGGATTACAGCATTTTTGGGAGTTCTTTTAACAATTTGTTTTTCACCTCTTTTAAGTCATTTTTCTTTTGGAAATTACGACCATACAAGCTCTTATATTTGGCTTTCAATTACATTTGTTTTTGGGGCTTTGTCAGGAGGAATATATACTTTGTTACGAGGTACTCGACAGTTAAAATATTTGGCACAAGCGAATATTTTTGGAGGAGTACTTGGTTTGTTTGTAGCATTACCTATATTTTATTTTTATGGTATAGAGGGAGTTGTTCCTGCAATTATTGCAACTGCTTTTGGGAATTATTTGGTTTCTGTCTTTTTTACCAGAAAAATTCACTTTCAAAAAGAATCTATAAGTTGGCAAGAGACTTTTTCTCTAGGTAAACCAATGGTGACTCTAGGTATCAGCCTGACTTTGATAAGTTTATTGGCTGCCGGTATAGCTTTCATTTTGAGTGCCTTTATTTCGAGTACCGGATCATTTAAAGATTTAGGGTTATATAATGCAGGAGTTGCTATAGTTGATGGCTATGTAGGTATGGTTTTTACGGCAATGGCAACCGATTATTTTCCCCGATTATCAGGTTTAATAGACGATGAAGTACGATGGAAAGAATTAGTTAATCAACAAGCAGAATTGGTTTTGATTATTTTGGGAATTGTACTCGTTTTGTTAATTTCAACGACTCCTTTTTTGATACATTTGCTATTGAGTTCCGAGTTTATAGGTGTACAAGATTTTATATTTTGGTCGGTTATTGCCTTGCCTTTAAAAGGTTTAATTTGGGTTATTGGATTTATAATATTAGCAAAAGGTGATAATAAACTTTTTTTGATAATTGAAATTATAGCTAATTTAATTGTGCTTACATTTAATTTGTTTTTTTATAAATTTCATGGTATTTCTGGACTTGGAATATCTATGATTGCCAGTCATAGCATTTTTTTAATAATTATGATTATTGTCATAAAATCAAAATACAATTTTAAATATTCAAAAGAAGTAATAGTGCTAACTTCAAAAATATTTTTGTCTTTATCCTTATGCTTAATTTGTATAAAAGTTTTAGGTTACCCAAATGCTTATTACCCAGAAGCAGTAATTGTTTTATTTACAATTGCTTACTGTTTATTTGAATTGAATAAAAGAATCAATTTAAAAGGTATTTTAAGTTATGTCAAAACCAAAGTAAAACGATGAAAGAGTTGGTTACAGTTGCTGTCCTAACTTATAATTCTGGACTTTATGTTTTAGAGACATTAGAGAGCATATACAATCAAGCATATCAAAATTTAGAGTTAATTGTCTCGGACGATGCTTCTACAGATACTACTTTAGATGTTGTAAATCTATGGCTGTCTGAAGAGAGAAATCGGTCACGATTTTCGAAAGTAACCGTTTTGACAGTTCCCAAAAACACAGGTGTTTCTGCCAACTGCAACCGATGTACAAAAGCATCACAGACGGATTGGATTAAGTATGTTGCTGGTGATGACATCTTATTGCCTAATTGTATTACTGACAATATGGATTTTGCAAAGCACAATCCAGAGGCAAAAATCATTTTTAGTCAAGTAATGATTTATCAAGATGATTTTAATCCTTCCCATTATGTTAGGACTACTCCATTGAATTTTCCAAGTCATTTGATGGGTATTTCTTTGACTGCTCAAGACCAATTCCAATTGTTGCTTGTTTCAGACAGAATCCATTTTACACCGTCTTATTTTTTTAATAGAACTGCGACTCAAAAAGTTGGAGGTTATGATGAAAGTAATCGTTTGGTAGAAGACTATCCCATGTGGCTTAAGTTGACACAGTCTGGGGAACGACTTTGGTATTTTCATAAAGCTACTGTTGGGTATCGTATCCATTCTAAAGCATTAAATAACACGGGTGATAATGTTTTGTTTAAACCATCCGTTATTAATTCATATAGCATTAGAAAAGAGTTTGCACACCAGTATTTGCCTTGGGAAATGGTTATGTCTGAAGGACACGTATTTTATATATCGAAACTTTTTCGGCAATTTGAAATGACCAAAAATACAAGTTTCAATCGCTTTTTATACACCGTAACAACGTATTATCTAAATCCTTTCCAGTATATTTTTGCCATAAAAAAAAGATTGCCATCCAACCAAAATGTATTATTTTATAAATAAAAAAGTATGCATTTAAGTATTATCATTCCTGTCTATAACGTTGAGGATTACATTGAAAAATGTATTAGAAGTTTGGAAAATCAAGATATTCCAAAAACTGACTTCGAAATTATAGTTACCAATGATGGCTCGCCCGATAATTGTAAAGCAATTGTTGAACGTTTACAAGTTGAATTTTCCAACTTAATTTTGGTTAATCAGGAAAACCAAGGCGTTTCTATGGCTAGAAATAATGCCATAGCGCTTGCTAAAGGGAAATATATACTTCCCATAGATCCTGACGATTATGTTTTGCCAAACACTTTGGGTAGTGTTTTAGATTTGGCCGAACAGCACCAATTAGATGTTTTGTATTTAGGATTTGAAATATTCAACGCTTCAGGAAAGAGTGTATGGCATACGGATTATTCTAACCAGGAAGGGACTATTTATGATGGTGTTGAAGGTTATTTTGTTTCAAGAGGTTATGCGGTTAGAGATCCTGATCGTTCATGGGCTATGTTATACAGAAGAGAAATGTTGCAACATTATTCCATTCATTATCCTAAAGACGTACCTTATTTGGAAGACGGGTTGTTTTTAGCTAAAGTATTTACGGTGGCTAATCGAGTTGGATTTGAAAATAAAAAGTTTTATCAAAGAACCACTCGTGCAGGCTCAGCAACCAATTCGCGCTTATTTTATTCAGAAAAAGCGATTCAAGGTTTTATAAAAGCCGTTCAGGATGTTAAACAATTTTCGAAACAGTTTGATTTTAACCAAAAGCAAAGAGGGTTGGTCAATCATGTGGTTGCCAAGTTTGTTTTTTTATCGTTGGCACCTAGTACTTCCTCTTTTCAATTTAGGCGTTATTTTGCCATATTAAAAATTTTAAAACAAGCAAATTTAAATATTTTAGACGGTGATGGTGTGCGTTTTTTATATAGAAGCTATGTGAAAGTTTATAATATTTCGAAACTAATTTTCCTGTTTTATTTTAGATTTTATAAAAAATAATTACATGTTTTTAGACAAATACAAATACAAAAACTGGAAAAAACCAGAGCCCTCAAATGTGATTGAATATCTACTTTCTCCTGCATTATTCAATTTGACTATAGTTAATTTTTTCTTTCAAAAAATACTAAGAATTAATGCTGAAGTACCTTTTATGGTTCATTTTACCTCTCGTGTTAGTAAGACTATTTTTATAGGCAGAGGTGTTGCTGAATATTTTGCTAATTCTGGAGGATGTTATATACAAGGAATTAATAAAGTTTATATTGGAGACTACACTATTTTTGCCCCTGGCGTTAAAATTATTTCTGCTAATCATGATAAAAAAGATTTTAAAAAACACGATAAGTCTATTGGACCTATTGTTATCGGAAAAAAATGTTGGTTAGGAGCTAATTCTGTAATTTTGCCAGGTGTACATTTGGGTGATAATGTTATCGTTGCGGCAGGAGCTGTTGTTACAAAGTCGTTTCCGAGCAATGTGGTTTTAGGAGGTGTGCCTGCTAAGATTATTGGTAAAAATGAATAATGAAGATTATTAATTGTATTTGCTCCGGTTTTTTTGCATTTAGCAATACTTTTCTTCCCATGTTCAAAATAGCTTTTAATGATTATTTAAAATACTGATTTGAAAAATAATATTTCTACAAAAAAAATTCTTATTGTAACAAATGGTTTTTATCCCGAAAACTCTCCTCGTTCATTGCGTGCTACTGAGCTTGCTAAAGAATTTGTTAAACAAGGTCATAGTGTAAAAGTAATTACACATCATAGACCGGGAGTTGATGCATTTTGTAATGAACAATCGATAACCTACAAAGATATGGGAGGGTTGACTTGGCCTGAAATAACTATAAAAGGAACTGGTGTTATTAAGTTGTTTTGGAGGGTCGCTTTGCGTTTTTCTAAACTGTTGTTTGAATATCCTCAAATTCAAACTATTTTTTTGTTAAAAAAAGCTTTGAAGAATGAATCGGGATATGATTTATTAGTTTCTGTTGCGGTGCCTTATCCTATACATTGGGGAGTTGCATCGTCGCGAACCAAGAAACATCGTATAGCAAAAGTTTGGGCTGCCGATTGTGGGGATCCTTATATGGGCCAAAGGAATGACACCTTTAGACCTCCTTTTTATTTTGGATGGTTGGAAAAGAATTTTTGTAAAAAAGCTGACTATATTGTAATCCCTTTTGAAGGTGCTAAAACAGCTTATTATCCTGAATTCCTAAATAAAATCAAAGTCATACCACAAGGTCTTTCGTTTCCACCAATTACTGTATTACCTCAAAAGAATGCAATAATAACCTTTGCATACGCAGGGAATATTGGTAGTTATTTGCCTTATGCTATTCCGTTTTTAAATTATCTGAATAGTCTGGAAAAAGATTTCAGATTTATTATTTACACTAAAGAAAAAGATATTTTCAATTCTAATCTTAATCCTGAAACACTTCAGAAGTGCGTGTTTTATGAATATAAAGACCGTTCTGTCTTATTAAACGAATTGTCTACTGTTGATTTTTTATTGCATTTTCCTTATAGAGTAGCTATTCAAAAATCATTAAAATTAATAGATTATTTTTACATCAAAAAGCCGATACTTTCATTTACAAATGATACCGAAAGTTACGCTACATTTAATGCATTCTTGAATTATGATTTTAGTAATCAAATTGAACATAGTAATGTAGATGACTATTATATAGAAAATGTTGCCTCTAATTTTTTGAACCTAATCAATTAAACGAATTTTTTGAAAACCTCAATTTTATTTTTTATTTTCTCTCCATTTTTTGGTTTGATAAAAGCCTTTAAAAATTATAAAGCTGTATGGGCAAAAAATGCCATTTGGTTTTTTGTTATATTTTTTGGGTTTACTATGTATTTCCCGCCAGGTAGTGATGTCGACCGTTATAACGCGAAGTTAGAAAGCCTATATTATTCTCCCGTAAACTGGGATAATTTTTCCAGCAGCTTTTTTTCTGCTGATTATGACGGAGAAGTTTCTTATGATATCTATGCACCTATAATATTATATTGTGTGTCAACGTTTACAAATAATGGAAATGTATTATTTGGCATTTTTGCAATTGTTTTTGGTTATTTTTTTTCAAGAAATATTGGTTTTTTATTTGATTTAGTCCCCAAAAATAAAATGAATATCTATTTATGGATACTTCTTATTTCATTTACTGTTACGGTTGGTTTTTGGCAATTGCCTACTGTTAGAATGTGGACGGCAGCACATATTTTTTTCTATGGAGCCTACATTTACATTATCAAAAACAACTATAGAGGGCTTCTAATTGTTTTGTCGAGTATCTTAGTTCATTTTTCTTTTGCACTGCCTGTAGCCATCTTCTTGTTATACTTTTTTGTAAGGATCCCTTATTTTATCTTGTATGTATTTTTTATTACTACATTTTTTATTTCAGAAATTAACGTGAGTGTTTTGGGAAGTAGATTGGAATCGATTTTACCTACTTTCTTATTACCAAAAGTGAAAGTATACACAGATGAAGATTATGGAGATGCTTATGTAACTTATTACTCAAGTTTTAGTTGGTTCATGGTCTACTTCAGAAAGGCAGCGGGATGGTTTATTACTTTTTTCTTAAGCTATATCTTCTTTAGTGGGAGAAAATTTTTAGCAGCAAATTTAAATTTTCGATTTTTTTACAGTTTTACTTTGTTTTTTTTGGCTATTGGTAATATTATGAATTTAGTAACATCTGGATCTCGTTATTTACTAATTGCCTATTTGTTTGCATTTGCTACAATATTTTATTATGTGCAGTCAAATTACAATACTGTTTTAGAAAAATGGATGCGTATATTGTCTCCTTTGCTAGTTTTTTATATAATAGTATCTATTAGATTATCTTTAGATACAATAAGTATTTCTACAATTTTTTTGAATCCTTTTTTAGTATTCTTTTTAGATTTGCCTGTTGTTTCAATATTAAATGCTATACAATGATGAGTTTGAAACAAAAAATTTTAAGAAACCTTTCCAGTGTTCCGGGCGCATCTATTGATCGCAAGATTGTTGTTATCGAAAGTGATGATTGGGGAAGTTTGCGAATGCCTTCGAAAGAAGTCTATGCTTTCTTGGATAACAATAAATTAGACGTTAGTTCAGGAGATTCTAAACGATACAATGAAAACGATACTTTAGAATCAGCCGAAGATTTAAACGCTTTATATGATGTTCTGACTTCAGTTAAAGATGCTAAAGGTAATTACCCCATTTTTTCTCCAATAACCATAGTTGCAAATCCTGATTTTGAAAAAATTAAGGCGAATCATTTTGAGCACTACTATTATGAGCCATTTAATGCAACTTTGAATAGGTACAACCGAACTCAAGCGTTTGCTTTATGGAAAGAAGGAATTGACAACAAACTTTTTTTACCGGAGTTTCATGGTCGTGAACACTTAAATGTAGCAACTTGGATGAGGGCTTTGCAAAATAAAGATGCAGAAACTCATTTGGCCTTTGACAAAGAGGTTTGGGGATATACCAATAAAAATAAATTTAATGTGATGTATCAAGCGGCATTTGATTTAGAATTTAAAGAAGATTTGCAAGTTCAAAAAGAAGTAATAACTTCTGGATTGGATTTGTTCGAGTCTCTTTTTGGTTATAAAGCACGCTATTTTGTTCCACCTAATGGTAATATTAATAATGCTTTAGAGCAAGTAGCTTCAGAAAAAGGCATTGATTATATTTTTGCAGCTAAGATTCAAAAAGAAGCTTTGGGGCAAGGTAACGTTAAAAACAGATTTTATTGGTTAGGAAAGAAGAACGCTTTTGGACAGATGTACACCACTCGAAATTGTTTTTTTGAACCGAGTCAGGAAGGTAAAGATTGGTTGAATACTTGTTTGTCGGATATAGAAATTGCCTTTCGATGGAAAAAACCTGCTGTAATAAGTACGCATAGAGTTAATTTTATTGGTGGATTACGCCCGGAAAATAGAACTAAAGGTTTAGCCGCTTTTAAACAATTATTAGATACTATTGTAAAAAAATGGCCTGATGTTGAATTTATGTCGAGTGCTGCAGTAGCAGATAGTATTGCAGGTAAAAATAGAGGAACAGCAAAGCAACTATGATTCAAAGAATAAAGTCCTTCCTTTCAGCTACAGCTATTAATAGAAAAGGAAGTTGTTTAAAAGAAAAACTTATAATTATTGAATCTGATGATTGGGGTGCGATTAGAACACCTTCAAAAGAAACGATTACTTATTTTGAGAAAAAGGGTTTTGAAGTTGCCAATAGTATATACAAAAATGATTCACTTGCTTCTCAAGAGGATTTGGAAAAATTGTTTGAAGTACTGCAATCTTATAAAGGCTGTGACGGGAAACCTGCAGTTATTACCGCCAACAGTATCATGGCTAATCCCGATTTTGAAAAAATTAAAGCACATGATTTTCAACATTATTTTTGGGAACCCTTTACAGCCACATTTAAACGTTATCCAAAGCATCAGAACAATTTTCAATTATGGAAAGAAGGAATTTCCGCTAGTGTTTTTCATCCTCAGTTTCATGGCAGAGAACATCTCAGTGTTAAACGTTGGATGGCTGCTTTGCAGTCAAAAAATCAAGCAATACTAACGTCTTTTGAACAGCAAACCACTTATTCCGGAAAGAAGGATTACAGCTTTATGGAAGCCTTTGATTGGGATAGTCCAGAGGAAATTCAACAGCATCAGACGATAATTGCAGATGGGTTGCAGGTTTTTGAACAACATTTTGGTTATAAATCAAAAAGTTTTATTGCTCCCTGTTACAATTGGGATACCAAACTAGAACCATTTTTAGCCGAACAAGGGATTGAATGGATGCAAGGTATTCGCCCACAGTTGCAACCAACAGGCGTTTTTGATAATTATGAAACCGTCCGCCATTATTTTGGACAACAACAAAATGGACTGCGTTTTAACACACGAAATTGTTTTTTTGAGCCAAGTATGTTAGCTCAAAAGGATTGGGTAAATAGCTGTTTAGCTGAAATTCAATCTGCTTTTTTGTTTTCAAAACCTGCTGTAATTTGTTCTCATCGAATTAATTTTATTGGCTATATCAACCCAAAAAATAGAGAAAGAGGATTACGCGATTTAAATCAGTTATTGAAAGCCATAGTTAAAAAATGGCCAGATGTACGTTTCATAACCACAGATGAATTATCTAATTATATATGATAAAAATAGGATTTACAGGAGATTTTTGTCCATGGCGTCGTGTTGAAAAAGAATTTCAAACCGATAACTGGCAACCTTTATTTGAAGAAACCAAACCTTTTTTCGAATCAAATGATTTGAATGTTATCGATTTAGAATGTCCATTAACTACGAGCAGTAACGCAATTAGTAAAACAGGTCCACATATAAAATCACATCCACAAACCGCCTCAATACTAAACTATTTAAATTGTAAATTAGTAGCAACGGCTAACAATCATTTCAAAGATTATGGCTGGGAAGGAATGCAAGAGACTTATGAAGCACTAAATAAACACCATATTTCGTGGTTAGGAAGTGGAGCTAATTTTGAAGAAGCGTCTAAAACGTTTTATTGGAAAAAAGAGGATGTTACCATAGCGTTTATAAATGCAGCCGAAAACGAATGGACTACTACTTTTGGAGCAGAACCTGGATGTCATCCAATAGATTTAGCAAATGTTTTTAATCAAATACAAGAAGCCAAAAAAACAGCTGATTTTGTTGTGATTGTTGCACATGGCGGACATGAACACTACGAATTACCAAGTCCAAGAATAAAAAAATGGTATCGGTTTTTTGTTGATGCTGGAGCTAATGCGGTCATTGCACATCATACCCATATTATTTCGGGTTATGAAGTGTATAAGGAAGCTCCAATTTTCTACAGTCTAGGAAATTTTTGTTTTGATTGGGAAGGATTGCAAAATTTACCATGGAATAAAGGAATGTTAGTTCGTTTAGGATTTGAAAAAAACAAACCAATAACTTTTGAAACAGAATTTGTTTATCAAAATAGTGAGCAAGTTGGTCTTTCTTTATTGAATGAAACCGACAAAAAAGTCCTGCAAGAACATTTACAGAAATTGAATACTATAATCGCAGATGATACACTTTTGGAAAGTGAATTCAATAAGTATGTGGCAACTTGGAAGGCTCTTATGAATACGTGGATTCAACCTTACAAGGGAAAAATAATGGCAGGATTATACAAACGCGGATTTTTACCGTCTATTATTACTAAAAGAAAAAAATTGCTTTATACCAATCTAATTCGATGCGAAGCGCACAGAGATATACTTTTACAATCCATAAACCCAACTAAATAATATGTGCGGATTTACAGGATATTACTATTTTAATGAAAGAAAAGATACGAGTAATAAGATTATTCGCGAAATGCTTTCTATTCAAAAACATCGTGGCCCAGATGATTCTGGTGTAGTTGGAATTAATACAAATACTAAATCTTTTGAACATGCTAGTGCATCAAATGACGCATCGTTCAAAAATGAAAATAATATAGTATTTGGTTTTAATCGCTTAAGCATTCTAGACCTTTCTCCAATGGGACACCAACCAATGGTTAGTCCAAACGAGAAAGTAATTTTTATGTTGAACGGTGAAATTTATAATGCCTTTGATTTTAAACCCGAATTAGAACAAAAAGGATATAGCTTTAAAAGTACTTCTGATACAGAAATTGTGTTGCATTTGTACACAGAATATGGCATGGAGAAAATGATTTCGCTTTTAAACGGAATGTTTGCCCTAGCTATTTATGATTTAGAATTAGACACGTTATTCCTTGCCAGAGATCGTTTTGGAATAAAACCATTATACATTTTACATGAAGAAGGGAGACTTGCTTTTGGTTCGGAAATGAAGAGTTTTAAACCATTACCTAATTTTAAATTTGAATCCGATTTTTCCAAATTAGATGAATTTTTAGTATTCCGAAATGTAATTAATGATACCTTATTTAAAAATATCACGAATTGTATTCCCGGAACTTATTTAACTATAAAAGAAGGTGTAATTCAAAGGCATGTTTTTTATGAGTTAGATAAAGAAGGAAATGAAACAATTCAGCCAAAAAATGCAAAGGAAAGTCTAGAAAATGCTTTGCAAAAAAGTGTCGATTCGCAGATGGTTAGTGATGTAAAATTGGGTTGCCAACTTTCTGGTGGTGTCGATTCGTCATTGGTTAGTTATTATGCTGCCAAATCATTAAATGAAGGAAATCTAGAAACGATTTCTATCATTTTTAAAGACCAAAAATTTTCAGAAGAAAAATACATTGATATAGTTGCAGCGCAACTTTCACTTCAGGCACATAAGTATGAAATGAATGCCAACTATTATTTTGAAGTATTGGAAAAAGCCATTTGGCATTTTGAACATCCGCTAAATCATCCGAATACTATTGGGATTTATCTACTCAGTCAAGAAGCCAAAAAGCATGTTACTGTTTTATTGAGTGGAGAAGGAGCTGACGAATGTTTGGCTGGCTACAGCCGATTTAGCAGAGCACTTCAATTCCCTTATTTTAAAAGAGAATTTTTAGGAGGCTTGAAACGAAATATCAAGTTTGCACTTGATTATTTGGGTTATTTTTTCAATCCAAATAAAAGAATGGTGATGGAAACCGCTTTCGGAAGTTTGACAACGGCCCATTCTTTAAAATCCAATTTCAATTTAAAAAGTGCTATAAATGATAGAGTGCAACTTTTAAAGAAACTAAACGGAAATACCAATCTCCGTCAAAGAAAATACGAATTACTTACTTATTTGCCCGATTTATTAATGCGTCAGGATAAAATGTCGATGGCACATTCTATTGAAAATCGTGTCCCGTTTTTAGATAACAATATGGTCACGACATCATTAAATATTCCAAGTGAATTATTGATTGGAAAGCATAATGGTAAAGACGAAAACAAAGTGTTACTAAAAGATATTTGTGCTTCAAAATTCGGCGAATCATTTGCGTATCGAGACAAAATGGGATTTGGAATTCCGTTGCAACATTTTTTCTCTTCATCCGTTTTTCAAGAAAAATGGAAGACGCAAGTAGCACCTGGAATTAAAAAAAGAGGGCTTTTTGAATTGAAAGAATTAAATTCTTGGGTTAATAATATTTCAAATGCATCGCCCGAACAATTAGATGCCATTTGGTTAATGCTTGGTTTTGAACTTTGGGCACAACAGTATTTAGATTAGAAAATGATAGCTATACACAACAATAAAGGTACCCATTTATTCCATTTTCGATGGATTGACTATTGCGAAAAAAACAATATTCCATTCAAGTTGGTTAATTGCCATGACAATAATATTATACAGCAATTAGAAAATTGTTCGGTTTTAATGTGGCATTATCATCAAGCTAGTCCAACCGATATTATCATGGCAAAATCATTGCTTTTTTCACTTGAACAAAGTGGTATGAAAGTATTCCCTGATTTTAATACGGCATGGCATTTTGATGATAAAGTAGCGCAAAAATATTTGCTGGAAGCGTTGCAAATTGATTTGGTTCCGACTTGGGTTTTTTATGATAAAAAAACAGCTAATGATTGGATAGAAAAAACCTCTTTTCCTAAAGTTTTTAAGTTAAAGGGTGGAGCAGGCTCACAAAATGTGAAGTTAACCAAAACAAAAGAAGAGGCTAAATCTCTTGCCAACAAAGCATTTGGAAATGGATTTCCTGCATACGATGCATGGGGAAGTATTAAAGAAAGAATAAGACAATGGCGGTTAGGGAAAACTGATTTTTTTCATGTTGCCAAAGGTTTTGTCCGATTAGTCAAGCCACCTCGATATGCTAAAGTGATGGGTAAAGAAATAAACTATATCTATTTCCAAGAATTTCTCCCCAACAACGATTCGGATACAAGAATTATTGTTATCGACGGAAAAGCATTTGCACTAAAAAGGATGGTTAGAACCAATGATTTTAGAGCTTCAGGAAGTGGTGATTTTAGATATGAAAGAGAGGTGTTTGATCCAAGATGTGTTGTGCTTTCTTTTGAATATACAAAAAAAATAAAGGCGCAATGTGTAGCTTATGATTATGTTTTCGATAAAGAAAATAATCCAAAATTGGTTGAAATTAGTTATGGATTTGCTAATAAAGTTTATGATCCCTGCACCGGATATTGGGACGAACAAATGAATTGGCACGAAGGACCATTTAATCCATATGGATGGATGGTAGATTTAATGCTTCGATAAAAATGAAAAATAAAAACAGTTGTTTTGGTATTCATTCTCTTCAAGCAGTATAAATTATTTAGACTATTCAGAAGATACCGATTTTATGTTAAATCCAGAATTATATAAAGAAACCGCCATTTAAACAACGATAGAGCTCTCATTCTTACAGATAAGATTATCAAAAAAATTCTAGAAAATTTGTAGAGCATGTTGTATTAGTTACAATTCACACTATTAAAAAAGTAAATGATAGCTTCTAAAAAGAAAGTTTGCCTCGTTATTCCGTCACTCCATGCTGGTGGGATGGAGCGAGTTATGTCTGAACTTTTGAATGAATTTCATAAGGATACTTCTTTAGAATTACATTTAGTTTTGTATGGTATAAAGCCTGAAATTTTTTATAAAATCCCAAATAACATATCTATTTACAAGCCCTCTTTTGTATTTGACAATCGTTATCGTTTTTACTACACCATAAAAACGTTGCTTTTTTTACGGAAACAATTGAAAACTATTAATCCAAATACCATATTAAGTTTTGGTGAAATTTGGAACAATTTTGTCTTGATTGCTACACTAGGTTGTAAATTTCCGGTTTTTGTTTCTGATCGTTGTCAGCCTAATAAATCTTTAGGAAAGCTTCATGATTTTTTGCGTAAAAAATTATACCCAAGAGCAGCAGGAATAATTGCTCAAACAGAAAATGCTAAAGCCGTTTTTGGAAAGTTGTATTCTAACAATAATATTGAGGTTATCGGTAATCCCATAAGAGAGATAACTTCTACACAAGAAATTCAAAAGGAAAATATTGTTTTATCTGTGGGACGTTTAATTGCTTCCAAACATCACGATGTATTGATTCGTCTTTTTGTTGCTATGAAGCAATCTGATTGGAAGTTGGTTATTGTAGGCGACGATGCTATAAAACAACAAAATAAAATCAAATTGAAGCAGTTGATAGATTCTCTAGGTGCATCTGAATCAGTTATATTAGCTGGGAATCAAACAAATGTTGAACACTTTTATCTAAAGAGCAAGTTGTTTGCATTTACCTCAAGTTCAGAAGGATTTCCAAATGTTGTAGGTGAAGCACTTTCTTCAGGATTGCCCGTTGTGTGCTTTGATTCAGTTGCAGGTATTTCAGATATGATTGTTGATGGAGAAAACGGCTATTTAATTCCACTTTTTGACAATGATTTATTTCAAGAAAAATTATCTTATTTAATAAAAAATGAAGCTGTTAGGTTGCAAATGTCCAGCCAAACAAAAACTTATATAGAGCGGTTTTCTAAAAAAAGCATATCACAAAAGTTTAAGGAATTCATATTAAAAGAGTAATCAATATGAAGTCTCTTTTCTGATTTGTATTACTTTTTATATTTCTGCTCAACTACAAAACAATGACTAATTTATTTATATCCTTTATAAAAGTTTCTACTTTTTCAGGTCAAACTGCTTCAACAGAGTTGATCAAAAAAGTCTTGTCTGATGGTGACTATTCATTTCAACCAATTTATTTGTATCCTTTCAAAAGGACTCAAAAAAATGTTTTTTTATCTATTTTGGACTGGATTTTTAAAACAATTTCTGTGACTCCTTCAGTAGTTAAATTACTTTTTTCTAAAAAACCCATATTGTATATTAATTTAGGGCAAGGTTATTTTTCTTTTTTTAGAGTATTGTGGTGGTATTTACCTATTCGATTACTTCGTTGGAATTTACCAGTTATATTTTCGTTGCACGGTCATTCATTTGTAAAATGGGATATTCAATCACCTAAGACCATTCTTTTCAAAAGAATTCTGAATTCAGCTAAAATAATAACAGTACTTGGGGATTCTCAAGCAGCATGTTTAGTCAAATTTGGAGTTATAAGAGATAAAATTAAATTTATTCCCAACACAATAGACTCTGAATTTATTCCACTCGAACAAATCTTAAAGAAACAAAAGCTAACAAATACACCTTTGCAGGTTTTATTTTTAAGTTTGCTGGTAGAGTCAAAAGGTTATCCGGAATATTTAGAAGCGTTGTACCATATAGCAAAGACGCAACCCCAGCTTAAAATTAATGCCATACTTTGTGGTCCTATTACCAAAACTGCTTTTTGTACCCGATTTGCATTTGTTGAAGATGCAAAACACTGGATTGAGGACATGGTTGCTAAAATTAATGCAGTGCCAGATAGTCAAATAACAGTAAAATGGATTAATGGTGCGCGCGGAAAGGAAAAACAAGCTTTATATGATGTAGCACAAGTATTTGTGTTGCCAACAAGTTATCCAAATGAAGCCCAACCATTGGTTTTATTAGAAGCAATGGCTGCCGGATGTGCATTGATTACTACTGGTGTAGGAGAAATTCCCAGCACAGTTTCTCAAAACGAAGCTATAATTTTAAATCCAATCAATGCCTATACCATTGCAGATGCCATTGTGTCTTATGCTATTGATGAACAAAAAAGAATTGATAAAGTTGTTTCGGGCTGGAATTTAGTGAATGATAAATTTAGTTTGAAGCTGTATAAAAAAAATTGGAGTCAATTATTTCAATCTTGTTATGAAAGAGACTAATTATAAACTTTTGCTCGTTTCTGTTTTTGGAAGAATTAATTCAGCTAGTAACGACAGAATTAATAGCTTACACGATTATCTTACTCTTGACAGAAAAGTCGTTACTACTGATTTTTCTCACAGAGATAAAGAATATAGAGCAACTAGTTCTCATAGGAATGTAGACTTTTTACATGTTTTACCTTATAAAAAAAATTTCTCTATTGCCAGAATTCTGAGTCATTGGAGTTTTGCTTTAAGATTGTTTTTTTATCTTCTGAAATATGGAAAGCAATATAATTTTCTTTATTGTGCTATTCCAACACCTTCATCTTCATTTGTGTGTGGTGTTTACAAAACATTTTTTAATAAAAAAATAATATTTATTGTAGATGTCATTGATATATGGCCGGAAGGTTTGATCCCTTTAAATAAAAATTATGCAGTTTTATCTCCTGTGTTGTATTTATGGAAGTTGCTTTCTATTTATTCGTATAAAAAGGCTGATATAATTTTAGCTGCTACAGATAGTTATATGAAACAAGCTTCTCGCTTTAATAGTAAAGCAAGAACCATTTGTATTCCTCTGGGAATTGATCATGATAATATACGCTCCTTGACTGCTTTGTCGAAAATAGAAAATCAAAAAGCATCCAATGAACTATGGTTATGTTATGCAGGAAATTTGGGGGCGAGTTATGATTTTGATGCTGTGATTGAGGCTGTTTCAAGCGTTTTAGCTACTTCTGGTCATTATAAAATTAAATTTATAATCATAGGAGGTGGAGATAAAGAAGCAGAATTAAAACAAAAATTAGCGGTAACCTCCATTGATTATTTAATTACAGGTAATATTGAATATTCCGATTATTTGAAATTTTTGAGTTTTTGTGATATTGGTTTTAACGTTTATGTAGAAAATTCTGAGGTTATACAGAGTTATAAATTTAACGACTATGTGGTTTCGGGATTGTATATTTTAAATTCTTTAAAAGGTGAGACTGCTGACTTGATAACTAATTATGGAATAGGAAGAAATCTTATCTCCTCAAATAAAGAATTATACTTTTCTTTGCAAGAAACTATTGATAATTGGAAAGTCCTCAGTCAAACAATAGATATAAATTGTGAACGATTGATTAACGATGTTTTGGATAAAAAGAAAATTTACCCTAAGTTAGAACAACTTTTGTTGGATTTGGTTAAATTGTGAAATGAATATCGTTTGATGTAAATTGAAAAGGAGAAAAAAAAAGGAGTAGTGAGTTTGTTTTAAAGTTATGTATAGATACTTTTTTAAGCGTGTTATTGATTTATTTATTGCCATTTTTGCATTTATTCTTGTAACACCTATATTATTTTTAACCTTTATATTAATAAAAATTGATTCAGAAGGACCTATATTCTTTTTACAAGAACGTTTAGGTGTTGACAAAAAGATTTTTAAAGTTATAAAGTTAAGAACGATGACAAACAAAAAGCGTGATTCGCACGTTCAGGTGTATGAAAATAATCCGGAAGTTACCAAATTAGGTGTTTTTTTAAGGAGAACAAAAATTGACGAATTGCCACAAATTATAAATGTTTTAAAAGGCGATATGGCAATTGTAGGACCTCGACCTTGTCTGCCTACAATTGAACATTTATTTGATGATAATACTCCAAAAAGATTTGAAGTGAGACCAGGTGTTACGAGTTTAGCGGGTGTTAGTGGCAGTATTTATTTGAGTTGGCCAGAAAAATGGTATTATGACAAAATTTATGTTGAGCGCTTGACATTTTTATTAGATATCAAAATCATATTTATGACAGCATTAGTTGTAGTGGTTGGGGAAAAAAAATTTTTAAAAAGACCAGAATTGAAAAATAAATAGTTTATGGAAATTCGAGATTATAAAAAAGGGGATGAGATAGCCATTTTATCATTATTTGAAAAAGTGTTTAAGGTACCGATGAGTTTACCTTATTGGCAATGGCGTTTTGAAAATAATCCTGCAGGTCAGTATTTTATTAAATTGATGTGGGATGGTGATTCATTGGTTGGTCATTATGCTGTTTCACCTGTTTACCTGTTGATTAATAATCAAAAATGCTTGACTACTTTGTCTATGACTACCATGACACATCCTGATTATGCAGGGCGTGGTATTTTTAAGGATTTAGCAGTTGCCTTTTATGATCAGTTAGAAAACGAAAAAGGAGTAGTAGCTATTTGGGGTTATCCTAACAGCAATTCTCACTATGGATTTATCAAAAATTTGGGTTGGAAGGATTTATCGGTTGTACATTCTTTGTCAATGCCAACCACCAGTTTATCTCCTAAATCCTCACCTAATGTGACATTGGTTCATAAATTTACTGATAAGCATGTAAAACAACTATCAGAATTTAGTCAATCCTTTGCTATTACAATTGATAGAGATCTTACTTACTTGAATTGGAGGTATGTGCAAAATCCTTCAAAAGCATATCGAATATTTGAATATGCTAATGACAAAAATGAAGGTTTTGTTGTAGTTAAAATACATCCTTCAGCAATAGTTCCGGATACTTGGGAAATTTATATTTTGGAATTGGGAATTAATGATATTTCCATTTTCGCAGAATTGTTTGAACAAATAATTGCTTATTATGAAAAGCCAATTTCAAGAATAAATATTTGGATTTCTTTGTGGGATAAAAGACATATTCAGCTAGAAAAAATAGGATTTGCACCTTTTGGGAAGCAAACTTTTTTAGGAGCCCGTTTTGAAGAGAACACACATGCTCTTGTTGGAGATTTTAAAAACTGGTATTATTCTTACGGAGATTCCGACGTATATTAATTTTAAAAATATGAAAAAAATATTAGTTATTGCACCACATCCTGATGATGAGGTTTTAGGTTGTGGAGGAATTATAAAGAAATATGCTGCTGCTGGTAATTCAGTTTATGTTTTGATAGTTACGAGAGGAACTCCTAAATTGTATTCTGATGAAAAAATTAAAAATGTTAGAAATGAAGCGAAAAGAGCACATGAAATCCTAGAAGTAAAAGAGACGCTTTTCTTCGATTTTATTGCACCTGATTTAGACATTACCTCACGAGCAGAAATCTCAAGAGCCATTGCAAAAGTTATACAAGAACTTCAGATTGAAGAATTGTATTTACCACATAGAGGAGATATTCATCATGATCACGGAATTGTATTTCATGCAGGTTTAGTAGCGGCACGCCCAGTAAATAACTCTACAGTAAAAAGAATTTTCACTTATGAGACTCTTTCTGAAACGGAATGGGCAGCACCCTTTAGTGATGATGCTTTTATTCCAAACCACTTTGTTAACATAGAAGCTCAAATGAAATCAAAGTTAGATGCGATGATTTGTTTTGGGACTCAAGTAAAATCTTTTCCAAGCACTCGTTCTTTAGAAACAATTGAAGCATTAGCTAAGTATAGAGGTGCAACTGTTGGTTTTGCCAGAGCAGAAGCTTTTATGGTGATTCGAACTATTGAGTGATCACAGTTCAAGTGTATAGGAATAATCAAAGTTTTACTAAAATAGCTAATATATTACAAGAGAATTCTTTAAATTATAAATCTGAAAACATAAAATTATTTAATTAATGTACAATTTTTTTTTAAAACAAGTAATTGATTTTTCTATCGCTCTTCTGGCTTTAATATTTATTTCTCCAGTTTTTATTGTGATAATGGTGGGCCTTTATTTTGCAAATAGAGGTAAACCTTTTTTTTATCAAGATAGGCCGGGAAAAAACAATCGTATTTTTACAATAATTAAATTTAAAACGATGAATGATAAAAAGGATAAGAATGGAGAATTATTGCCCGATTTTGATAGGTTAACTAAGTTAGGTGCTTTTGTTAGGAAATCATCATTAGATGAAATCCCTCAATTGATTAATGTTCTTAAAGGGGATATGAGTTTAATTGGACCTCGCCCGTTATTGCCGGAATATTTGCCTTTTTATAACGATATTCAAAAAAGGCGTCATGATGTAAAACCAGGAATTTCGGGTTGGGCTCAAGTAAATGGACGAAATGCAATCAGTTGGGAGGATAAATTTAAATATGATGTTTGGTATGTTGACAATTGTTCTTTTTTATTGGATTTAAAAATTTTTTGGATAACCTTTGTGAAGGTTTTTAAAAGAGAGGGAGTGAATATATATATTAACGAGACTGATTTGCCATTTCAAGGGGAAAAATAAAAAAATGAAAAAAATAGCCATATATGGTGCAGGTGGATTTGGTAGAGAAGTTGCCTGTATGATTAATGCGATAAATGAACTAGAACCGAAATGGGATTTAGTTGGTTTTTTTGATGATAATCCTGCAACAAAAAAAAATAAATACGGAGAAATACTTGGTAATATTGATGTTTTAAATAATTGGGAAACCGAATTAAGTATTGTTTTTTCAATTGCTAATCCATTAATTTTAAAAGAATTAGTTTCAAAAATCACTAATCTATTAATTGACTTTCCAAATATTGCAGCACCAAATGTCAATTTTCTTGACAAGGAAACCCTAGAAATGGGAAAAGGAAATTTATTCTTTTTTGGAGCCCGTGTCAGTTGTGATGTTAAAATGGGTAATTTTAACATGTTAAATGGTTTTGTTTCATTAGGCCATGATGTGCAGATTGGCGATTACAATATTTTAGGACCAATGGTAAGGATTTCAGGAAGTACAGTGCTTAAGGATTCTAATTTTTTTGGTGTTCAATCCATTGCATTACAAGGAATAAAAATTGGAAGTAATATTAGAGTTGGAGCAAATAGTGTTTTAATTCGAAACACAAAAGACAATAATTTATATGTTGGAAATCCAGCTAAATTGGTAAAATTTTGATTCTATTATGGCTTTTCAAAAAATAAAAAATGTAAAAATAGCTGGGATATCGGCTTGTGTTCCTGAAAATATAGTAGATAATGCTTCATCAAAAATCATAGGAGACGCCAATGAAATTCAAAAATTTATTGACGCAACCGGAATTGCAAAACGACACACGGTTGGCAATAGTAAAATTTGCACCTCAGATTTATGTTTTCAAGCAGCAGAAAAACTTATTGAAGATTTGCAATGGTCAAAACAGGATATTGATTGTTTGATTTTTGTAACACAAACTCCAGATTACATTTTGCCAGCAACATCGTGCATTCTTCAGCATAGATTAGGTTTGACTACCGACTGTTTTGCTATTGATATTTCATTAGGATGTTCGGGCTGGGTATACGGATTAGCAACAATTTCTCAATTAGTGAGTTCAGGAAATTTTAAAAAAGGATTATTGCTTGTTGGAGATACTGTAACGGTTACAAAATCAGAACTTGACAAGAGTACGTTTCCGCTATTTGGTGATGCAGGTACAGCAACTGCACTAGAATTTAATGAAAATGCTCCTGAACTATTTTTTCAAACATCAACAGATGGAAGTGGCTATCAATCCATAATTATAGAAGATGGTGGTTTTAGAAATTTCTTTACCAAAGAATCTCTCGAGGTAAAAGAAAGGGAAGAAGGTGTGTTTAGAAATAATTTGCAAAGCTATCTTAATGGTGCTGATGTTTTTATTTTTGGAATTACTAAAGCTCCGAAAAGCATTAATTCGTTGATTGAAAAATTTAATATCGACAGAGAAGAAGTAGATTATTTAATTATGCATCAGGCCAATAAACTGATGAATGATAAAATAAGAAAAAAAGTAAATATTGATACCGAAAAAGTTCCTTATTCGTTTGATGAGTACGGAAACACTTCTTCAGCTTCAATACCTTTAACTATAGTTAGCCGATTAAATGAAAAAGTCTCAAATTCAAGTAATAAATTTATTGCCTGTGGATTTGGAGTTGGACTTTCATGGGGTTCTGTATATTTTGAAACGGATACTATAATATGCCCAAAAGTGATTACATATAACTCAAATAATTAAGTAAAATGGAACAGAAATTTTTAGATTTATTCAAAGAAACATTAGAAATAGAAGATAGAGAAATTGCTTTAACAGACTCGTTCAGAAATTTTGACGAATGGGATTCTTTAGCGCTTTTATCAGTTATAGCAATGATTGACGAAGAATATGATGTTATTATTGAAAGCAAAGAATTTCAAAAGCTAACTACAATTGGAGAAGTTTTTAACTACATTCAATCTAATTCATAAAATAATTTAAATTTGGCATTACTTAAATTCAACAATATTGGTATCACCGGAATGTCGGCATGTGTTCCTAAAAACCGAATTGATAATTACGATTACACAACCTATTTTGATAAAGAGGATGTAAAAAATATTGTTGATAAAATTGGTATTGAACAAAGAAGATTTGCAAGTGATGAGGTATGCGCTTCTGATCTTTGCTTTGCTGCCGCCGAAAAACTAATTTCAGATATGGATATCGATAAATCTGAAATTGATTTACTGATTTTTGTATCACAGACACCAGATTTTAGAATGCCTGCTACATCTGTTTTACTTCAAGACAGATTAGGATTGTCAAAACAAACTGCTGCTTTTGATTTAACTTTAGGTTGCTCTGCTTTTATTTATGCTTTATCAACTGTTTTTGCTTTTATGCAAGGCAAGAATTTTAGAAAAGCATTACTTCTTGATGGAGAAACTCGTTCCAGAATTTATTCACCAAAAGACAGAAAAACGGCGTTTCTATTTGGAGACGGCGGAGTAGCTGCCATTATTGAGAATAATGATAAGTTTAAAGAGAGTTATTTTTCCTTGAATTCGGATGGTTCAAAAGAAGAGTACATAAAAATAAAATCAGGAGGTTACAGAAACCCGAGTTCAATAGAATCTCTCACAGAAAAAGTTGTAGATGAGCATGGAAATATCAGAACAGATGAGCATGGATATATGTCTGGAGCAGATGTTTTTAATTTTGTTTTAGCTGAAATTCCATCCGATATAAAAAATATTTTAGCCTTTTCTGGAGTTGATAAAGAATCGTTAGATTTTATTGTTTTTCATCAGGCCAATAGTTATATGAACAATTATTTGGTTAAGAAATTGAAGATAGATAGCCAAAAAGCACCTACTTCACTTCAAAAATTTGGTAACACCTCGTCAGTTTCCATTCCTTTGACTATAGTTTCTGAATTACAAAATCAGCTTCAGGATAGAAAAAAAGTACTTCTGTCTGGTTTTGGAGTAGGAATGAGTTGGGCTTCAGCTATTTTAGACTTTGAAGATTGTCACATTTCAGACCTAATCGAAATATAATGAAATATAATCCTTTTTCTCTTAGTGGTAAATTTATTCTGGTTACCGGAGCTTCTTCTGGTATAGGTAAAGTTGTAGCATTAGAATGTTCTAAAATGGGTGCCAATGTAATCATCACCGGAAGAAATAAAGAACGACTAAACGAAACATTTCAATCTCTCGAAAAGAACGAAAATCACCTACTCATTGTTGCGGATTTGTCCAATAAAGAAAATTTAGATTCATTAGTTCTTCAGATTCCAAAATTAGATGGCATTGTTCATTGTGCGGCCATGTTGAAGAAAGTTCCATTTAAATTTCTTAATGAGAAATCCTGGGCCGAAACTATTGAAACCAATTTATATGCCCCGGCAATCCTTTCCCAATTGTTATTCAAAAACAATAAAATAAATTTAAACGCTTCTATAGTTTTTATATCTTCTATTGCTTCTAAAGTTGCTTCTTTTGGAAATATATCCTACATGGCTTCCAAAGGTGCAATAAATTCACTCTCAAGAGGAATGGCACTTGAACTTGCACCTAAAAAAATACGAGTAAATACGATAGAACCTGCACTTATTAAAACGAATTTAATTGGTTCTATTTTTTCTGATGAAGATTTGGAAAATTATTTAAAAAAGTTTCCATTAGGACGATTTGGTGAGCCAGAGGAAGTTGCTTATGCCGTTATTTATTTACTCTCGGATGCTACTTCTTGGATAACCGGAACAATTATAACTATTGATGGTGGCGTTACCCTTAGGTAATGATGATTTAAGATATAAATTTGTCAGCCTAAGGAAATTTGTATGAATAGAAAGCTAATAGAAAATTTACTTTTCACAGAAGATTTTTTTTATGAAGTCAAATTCTTAATTGCAATAGATTCGAAAAAAATTAACCATGTATAGAAATTATACTAAAAGAATTTTTGATATTTTTTTTTCAATATTTGGGATAATAGTTTTAAGTCCAATATTTTTAATAGTAACACTTTTATTGTTTTTTACAAATAGAGGCTTACCATTTTTTTTACAAAACCGTTCAGGAAAGCATGGTAAAATTTTTAAAATTATCAAATTTAAAACTATGAACAATAATAGAAATTCTGATGGTGAATTATTACCTGATGAACTTCGAGTTACAAAAATCGGAATGTTTATTCGAAGGATTTCACTAGATGAAATTCCTCAATTAATTAATGTTTTAAATGGCGATATGAGTATAGTTGGACCAAGACCTTTATTATCTGATTATTTCCATTTGTTTACTGATTTTCAAAATCGCAGGCATGAAGTTAAACCAGGAATAACAGGATGGGTTCAGGTTAATGGGCGAAATGCACTTTCTTGGAAAAAAAAATTTGAATATGACGTTTGGTATGTTGACCATGTTTCTCTGCTATTAGATTTAAAAATTATTTTTAAAACAGTTTTGAAAGTCTTTAAAAGTGACGATATTACTTCTGCTGATTCAGCTTCAATTGAACCTTTTCAAGGTTTTAATATTAAATATTGACAATAATAAATAAATATGAATAACTCAAAAATTTGGCTTTCTTCGCCTCACATGGGTGGAAATGAAAAAAACTTTGTAAAAGAAGCTTTCGATACTAATTGGGTTGCACCACTTGGACCAAATGTTACCGGTTTTGAACAAGATTTAGAAAATTATCTTGGACAAGAGCACTATGTTGCAGCTTTAAGTTCGGGAACAGCAGCTATCCATTTAGGATTAGTTTTGTTAGGTGTTACAGCTGGTGATGAAGTAATTTGTCAAAGTTTTACTTTTTCAGCATCTGCCAATCCTATTGTTTATCTTGGCGCATCTCCAATCTTTATTGACAGTGAGACAGAAACTTGGAACATGTGTCCAATAGCACTTGAAGAAGCAATTATTGATAGACTTAAAAAAGGGAAAAAACCAAAAGCAATAATTCCGGTTCATCTTTATGGAATGCCATTTAAAGTTGATGAGATTAGAAAAATTGCCGATAAGTATGAAATTCCAATTCTTGAAGATAGTGCAGAAGCATTGGGAAGTACATACAAAGGAAAAAAATGTGGCACATTTGGAGATATTGGAGTTTTATCATTCAATGGTAATAAAATTATTACTACTTCTGGTGGTGGTGCTTTGGTTACTCTTTCAAAAGGTGTAAAGGAAAAAACGGTTTATTTGGCAACCCAAGCCAGAGATAACGAACCACATTATCAACATTCTGAAATTGGATACAACTATAGGTTAAGTAATATTTGTGCCGGAATAGGAAGAGGCCAAATGGAAATTTTAGAACATCATGTTTCTTTGAGAAGGAGCATGCATCAGTTTTATTTGGATATTTTTAATACTATTGATTCTGTAACCGTATTTGATGAACCTAATTCTAATTATTTTTCTAATCATTGGTTAACATGTATTATTATAGATTCTAAAGTTTTGGGTAAAACTATCGAACAATTTCGGGTTGCTTTAGAAATGGAAAACATTGAGTCTAGGCCTTTATGGATGCCTATGCATTTACAACCCGTGTTTGAAAAGTATCCATATTATGGTTCAAATGTTGCCAATTTGCTTTTTCAAAATGGATTATGTTTGCCATCAGGTTCTAATTTAACGGAAAGTGATAAGCAAAGGATTACTGATGCAGTTCATCGGTTTTTTAAATAATTCTTTCTCATACAAAAAATAAAAGATAAATTTAACCTAAATTTGGTAGTTATTTAAAAAACCAATTATGATTCGATTTTTATTAAAAGAATTTAGAAAAACCATTTTCAATAGAAAGTTTACCAATATTGGGTATTTGCCCCGATGGATAATTTTTGCAATTGATGTTTTTATAGTATCTATTGCATGTCTTGTGACATATATTATTCTTTCAAGCATGAATGTTAAAACATATGATGCATTGAATGTTCTAATGCAGTATATTTTAGTAATATTTGTCAATGCTATGTCTTTTATCTTTTTCAGGACTTATTCAGGTATAATTAGACATTCTACTTTTATTGATGGCGTAAAATTATTAATTGCAACTACTTCTTCTTTTGTTGTTTTAATGATTATTAATTATTCTTGTCAAATAATTATTGATGTTAAATTATTTCTTTCAGCAGGTTTATTTATTACTTATGTAATATCTTTTTTGCAATTATTCTTATTTCGAATTCTAGTTAAGAATTTTTTTGAAGTCTATATTCATTTGGGTGAAACTAAGCAATTAACTCGCGCAGTAATTTATGGTGCTGATGCTAATGCCATTTCGGTTGCCAATGCCTTAAAAACTGAAAAACCTTCACGCTTTAAAGTAGTAGCTTTTGTTGATAAATATAAACAAGTTAAAACTTCAAAGAGTATATTAGATTTACCTATCATTAATCAAACTAGAAAAATTCATGTAATTCTAAGATCTGTTAAGGCTGAGTCATTAATTATTGCCGAAAAAGGTTTAACAAAAGAAGATATAGTTGCTATAGTTGAAGAATGTTTAGAATATAACATAAAAGTTTACACTGTTCCATTGATAACAGATTGGGAAGATCAAAAGCAAATATCTAATCAATTAAAGAATTTTGCCATTGAAGATTTACTAAACAGAAAACAAATTGTTTTAGATAACAATAAAATATCAGCACAGATAAAAGGAAAAACAGTAATGATAACTGGTGGTGCTGGTTCTATAGGAAGTGAAATTGTTAGGCAAGTAATTAATTTTAATCCTAAAAAAATATTGATTGTTGATCAAGCAGAATCTCCTTTGCATAGTTTGCATCTCGAAGTAGTTACAGAGTTGTCTAAAAATGTAAAAATTAAAACAATATTAGCAGATGTAAAAGATTATAATGCGCTTGAATCAGTTTTTGAAAAGTACAAACCTGATTTCGTTTATCATGCAGCAGCATATAAACACGTCCCGTTGATGGAAGAAAATCCATCACAAGCAATTTATACCAATGTAATTGGGACAAAAAATCTAGCCGATTTATCATCCAAATACCTTGTTGAAAAATTTGTATTAATATCTACAGACAAAGCTGTAAATCCTAGTAGTGTAATGGGTGCTAGTAAGCGTATTGCAGAAAAATATGTGCAATCATTAAATTATCATCTAGTAAATTCAAAGAAAAAAAATAACACTAAATTCATAACTACAAGATTTGGAAATGTTTTGGGTTCAAATGGTTCTATAGTTCCATTGTTTACTAAACAAATTCAAGAAGGAGGACCAATAACAATTACACATCCCAAAATAATTAGGTATTTCATGACCATACCAGAAGCTTGTCAACTTGTACTAGAAGCTGGTGCAATGGGGAATGGTGGTGAAATTTATATTTTTGATATGGGAGAACCTGTTAAAATTATCGATTTAGCAAAAAAAATGATTAGGTTGGCTGGCTATATTCCAGATAAAGATATTTACATTAAAATTATTGGATTAAGACCCGGAGAAAAGTTGTATGAAGAATTACTCAATGATACTTCAAAAACACTTCCAACGCACAATATAAAAATAATGATTGCGCAAGATACTATAGATGATTTTGAAGCAGTTAAAATAGCCATTACAGAATTAATTGCAACTGCTCAAAAAAAATCTAATCAAGACATTGTTGCAGTAATGAAAAAAATTGTTCCAGAATTTAAAAGTATGAATTCAGAATTTCAAGCTTTAGATGTCATGTAATTTATTATTATAAAAATTTACTGCAGGTTTTAATTTTTCTTAAATAATATAAAAAAGATAAAATCAAATTGTAGATTTGCTTTTTAAAATAAATAGCACAGGCAGCTGTCATTTTTACTACTAAATCAAAGATATTTATTACTTATGTTAAAAAAAACGCTTCTACTACTTGTTGGTATTTTTATTATGCAATCTTGTGCTTCTAAAAAAAACATTCTTTATTACCAAGACATCAAAGACAGTTCACAAAATGCAATAAATTATGTATCTAACGAAATACAGGTTAATGATATCCTATATATTACAGTTGACGCATTGATTCCTGAATCAGCAAAACCTTTTAATTTGAATTTAAATAGTCCTACTCTAAATACACAAACAATTAAAATTCAAGGTTATTTAGTTTCTCAGCAGGGAACAATTACTTTTCCAATTTTAGGAGAATTAAAAGTTGCAGGCAAAAGCACTCTTGAATTACAACAAATGCTCACCAAAATATTGAATGATAGAGGGTATATAAATGATGCAAATGTAAATGTTAGAGTAATAAATGGTAAAGTTACCGTTTTGGGCGAAGTCAATAATCCGGGAACTTATAGTTTTGATGAACAAAATATTTCACTAAATCAAGCTATTGGATATGCAGGCGATTTAACAATTAACGGTATAAGAAAAGATGTCTTATTGATTAGAGAAAACAACGGTACTAGATCCTATATAAAATTAGATCTAACTTCTTCTAGTTGGTTCACAAGTCCTTACTACTATGTTAAACAAAATGATGTTATCATTGTTAATCCAAATGGTGCAAAAGTTATGACTTCAGGGTATTTAAGCAATATTGGAAGTATACTCAGTATAATGAGTATTGGAGTAACACTCTTTTTATTATTAAAAAAATAATTTTTAATGGAAAATTCGCAACTCGAACAAGAAAAGCAAAATAGTTTTGATTTTTTAGAACATTTTTTCTTATATCTACGCTATTGGCATTATTTTTTACTTTCTGTAATTGTTTGTTTTTTTATCGTTAAATATTATTTAAATCATACGGTTTCTATATATGAAACTAAAGCAAAAGTAAAAATTATTGATGACTCAAAGAGTGGTTTTACTTTACCTAATAGTCCTATTGCGCTATTTTCAAGAAATAAAGTTAACCTTGACAATGAGATCGAAGTTTTAAAATCCTACAGACTGTTAGAACAAGTTTGTAAAAGTTTAAATCTTAATAATCAATATTATAATGTTGGGTACTTAAATAATATTGAGATATGGAAAAATAGGCCTTTTACTATTGATTGGTTAGAAGATGCTTCAAAAATGGAAAATAAATCAATTTCTTTTGAAATTGAAATAGCCAATAATGGATATAAGGTAATCACTTCCTCTTCATCAGCTTCAGCCAAAATCTATCCCTTTAATACAGTTCAGTATCTTGGAAATTTACCTTATAAATTATCCCTTAAAATTGGCACTGATTTAAGTATTATTGATGGTAGAAAATTTTTAATAGTTCACTCTTCCACAGCATCAGTCGTATCAAATCTTTCAAGTAGCTTAAATATTGCCAATAGTAATAAAAACTCTGATATTTTAATTATATCATTAGACGGAACTACTGTTGATAAATCTGAAGTTATTCTGAACGAAATAATTAACCAATTTGATGTTGATGGATTAAATGACAGAAGATTAGTTTCTCAAAGAACTATAGATTTTGTGAATCAACGATTTAAATCGTTAGAAAAACAGTTAGATTCTGTTGAAACCAATAAAGCAAACTACAAACGCAATAATGAATTAACCTTTATTACTGCTGATGCAACAACGGCTACAAGTGGTAAAATTGTTGCTACAAGTGACGTTTTTGACGTAGAAACACAAATTGCGTTAGCAAAAGTTTTAGAACAAACTATTAAAGCGGATAAAAAACTGAACTTATTACCAGCCAATATAGGATTAACCAATAATGGTATTAATCAATTGATTTCTGATTTTAATGCTGCTGTTCTAGAACGAGATAGACTGTCGGTTAGTAGTGGCGTAAATAATCCGGGTATTCAATTCTTAAATAGTAAGTTAGCCAGTCTAAAATTAAACACTTTAGAATCTATAAAAGCGTATCAACAAGAGTTAGAAGTATCACTCTCCAAAAATAATTATATTAAAAAATCTTCGGATAATAAATTTAGTTCCATTCCCTATAATGAAAAAGTATTAAGAGGGATTGAACGGCAACAAAATATTAAAGAGACTTTATATCTTTTACTCCTTCAAAAAAGAGAGGAAGCTGCTATAAATGTTGCTATTACTTCATCATCTATAAAGGTAATTGATTATGCTTTATCAAGTTCAAGTCCTATTTCTCCTAAAAAAGGAAATTTTTATTTAATAGCGCTACTAATAGGATTATTGATACCTTTTTTAATTTTATATTTAAGTTTTTTACTTGATGATAAATTACATACTAAAGAGGATATTTTAAAATTAACAAAAAATAAAGTTATTCTTGCTGAAATACCACATATTATAACAGATGATAGAATAACAAGCAGTAATGATAGATCAATATTAGGAGAGTCTTTCAGAATTTTACGAACTAATTTAACGTATATTTTTCCTTTGCAAAAAGAAAAATTAGCTCAGACAATAATGGTTACTTCCACCATTAAAGGAGAAGGGAAGACCTTTACAGCATTAAATTTATCTATTTCATTTTCAATAATGAATAAAAAGGTATTATTGATTGGTGCTGATATGCGAAACCCACAATTACACAATTATCTGACTTTTAAAAAGAATGAACTTGGGCTCCAAGATTATTTGCATGATATTACAGTAGATTGGCATAGTACAGTTAAAAAAAGTCCATTAAATAACGGATTAGACATTATCTTGTCAGGTACCATTCCACCAAATCCAGCCGAGTTATTATCTAATGGTAGATTAGACAAATTAGTCGCAGAAGCAAGAAATGAATACGACTATATTATTATAGATACAGCTCCAACACTTTTAGTAACAGATACATTAATAATATCTCAAATAGTTGACACTACATTATATGTTGTTAGAGCTGATTATACTCCTAAAAAGATATTAGAGTTTTCAGTGAATTTGAGTGAGAAAGGGAAATTAAAAAACTTGGCTTATGTTATTAATAATGTTGGTTCTAATTACAAAGGATACGGATACAGCTACGGCTACAATTATAAATATAACTACGCCTATGGGTATGGATATGGTTATGATAATGAAACAGGAACAAAGACATCCTTTTTTAAAAGATTACTGTCTAAATTTAAAAAGGGATAGTATCAAAAATTAAAAAAATAATTATTTTGAAAAATTGGAGATAAGTATTCATAGTCTTTCAAAATAATTTTTTTTTGCAAAGCTTCTAGGTGCCGATTATGATGTACATCAGAACCAACAAAATCTATTAAGCCTTCTTTTAATAATGAATTTGAAACTTTTGCAACATGACTGCCATAATAGCCTGTTGCGGAAAGTAGATTTAATTGAAATAAACAGCCAATATTTTTTAATCTTTTGTATTCCTGCATTGAATGATGGTAGAAACTATACCTTTCAGGATGTGCTAATATAGGTTGATAGCCGCAGTTTTGTAATTCATATAAAATATCGTGCAACTGAATAGGAGGGCTTAAATATGATACTTCTACTAACACATAATTTTCTTTTAATGTTAATAGTTTTTCATTTTTGATTAATTCTCTAAATTCTGCATCTATCATATATTCTGCAGCAGCTTTGAGATGACTATCAATATTTGGAACTTTTAATTCATTAACTGTAGTAGATAGCTTTTCATTTATTGAAGTTGTTGTGTTCTTCCATACGTCACTCATTATGTGAGGAGTGGTGATAAATTTACTGAATCCCATTTCTTTCAGTCCCATTATTAGATTTTCAGTATCATTTAAAGTAACTGCACCATCATCAATCCCAGGTAGCAAATGAGAATGAATATCTACATAATTACTCGGAATTAAATCACACAAGTAAGGCTTTTGTTTGAAAAAATGAATCAAAATGAAGTGTTTATTTGGTATAAAAATAATAAATAATAATCTATTATTTGACTTAATTAACTAATGCAAAATAAATAGGTACAATTCTTTTTTATAGGATACTCTAATTTATATATTTGCAGGTGTCAAAAAATAAATTTATAAGCTGTAATGGAAAATAATAATCAATCTCAGGAATGGGATTTAATTATAAAAGGGAATACCTCGCTTTTTGACGTTCGACTTAAGGATGTTTGGCATTACAGAGATTTATTATTTTTGTTTGTCAAAAGAGATTTCGTAACTGTTTATAAGCAAACAATTTTGGGACCATTATGGTTCTTTTTACAGCCATTATTGACAACCATAACTTTCACAGTTATTTTTGGATCTATAGCGCAGTTATCTACTGATGGTGCTCCAAAAATTATTTTTTATATGGCAGGTATCACATTGTGGAATTATTTTTCAAATTGTCTAACTTCTGTGGCTGGTGTTTTTACTACTAATGCTAGTATTTTTGGAAAAGTATACTTTCCAAGATTAATAATGCCTCTTACCATAGTGATATCTAATTTAATGAAGTTTGGAGTTCAATTTTTATTATTTCTTTGTTTTTTAACTTATTTTGTTATCAAAGGGCAAATCCATCCTAATTTATATATTCTTATAATGCCCTTAATTATCCTATTGATGGCGTTAATCTCAATGGGTATTGGATTAGTTTTATCTGCAATGACTGCAAAATATAAAGATTTAACTCAGTTGATTACTTTTGGCGTACAATTGTTTATGTATGTTACTCCAGTGATATATCCGAGCTCTTCGATACCTGTTGATTATAAATGGATAGTTAATTTAAACCCCTTAGTAAGTTTGTTTGATTATATGCGCTTTGCCTATTTAGGAATTGGCCAATTTTCAGTATGGTCATTAGTTTATCCCACACTTTTTTCTTTTGCAATTTTAGCACTTGGAATATTGGTATTTAATAAATCACAAAAAACGTTTATAGATACAGTTTAGAAACTGATAGTTGAGAATGAGTAGAGTAGTAATAAAAGCAGAAGATATTTCTAAACAATACAGATTAGGGCTGGTAGGAACAGGAACCGTTCGTGATGATTTGAAACGTTGGTGGTACAATGTTCGTGGTAAAGAAGATCCATTTTTAAAAATTGGTGATGCAAATGATCGTTCTACTAAATCTGAAAGTGATTATGTGTGGTCTTTAAAGCATATTAACTTTGAAGTAAATGAAGGAGATTCTGTGGGCATAATCGGTCGTAATGGTGCTGGTAAAAGTACTTTGTTAAAAATATTAAGTCAAGTAACCCAACCTACCACTGGGCGAATTTATACCAAAGGACGTATAGCCTCATTATTGGAAGTTGGTACAGGATTTCATCCAGAGATGACAGGAAGAGAAAATATATATCTTAATGGCGCCATTTTGGGAATGAGAAAGCATGAAATTACCCGAAAGTTTGATGAAATTGTTGCATTTTCTGGTGTCGAACGTTATATTGATACACCAGTAAAAAGATATTCTTCTGGAATGTATGTGCGCTTGGCTTTTGCTGTTGCTGCTCATCTGGAATCTGAAATTTTAATTGTAGATGAAGTTCTCGCAGTTGGTGATGCTGATTTTCAGAAAAAATGTTTGGGCAAGATGAATGATGTTAGCAAAGGAGAAGGCAGAACAGTTTTATTTGTTAGTCATAATATGGCTGCTGTGAAAAGTTTGTGTACAAAAGGAATCGTTTTGGAGAATGGAGGAGTTGTGTTTGATGGTGCTATAGAAGATAGTGTCAATAGATATATAGCAATAGATCAGTTAGATGATGTCAATCCTAAATTTTTTGATAATGCTTCTCCTAAATATGGAAATTCTCTTGTAAGATTAAATTCTGTCGAAATTGTATCAAGTTCAAAAGAAACTTACTACACTATAACAGAAGGGTTGTTAGTTAAAATGAGTTTCTGTACTTTTAAAGACATTGAAAACTTTAATTTGGCTATTAATTTTAAATCGCTTACCGACGATGTTGTTATATTTAGTCAAATAACACCAGTTAGATTCTCTCGTCAAGGCACTTATATTTCAGAATTAGTCATACCAGCAAATTTTTTAAATAGTAAAATGTATTGTATTGATTTACATTTTGTAAGTAATAACAAATCACTTTTAACAATTGCTAATATTGTTAATTTAGAGTTAGTTGATTTTAGAGATGGTATTAATTACTACGGTGAGTGGTCAGGATATGTTAGACCTAATCTAAAATTTGATTTTAGTAACAAAAATGTCAAATAGGAAATAAAAAAGAAATAATAATTCAACAAGAGAAAAAAATGCTACATAAGATTATAAATATTTTTAAAAACAAATCAAACGAAAAGATTTTAAGTGATAGTATCAAAGAGATACATTCTCAAATTCCACAGGATTTTGGTGGAGGATGTAGTCACCATAAAGCACTTTTGATGGGTTTGGTTATTAGTGAATTTAATTTAAAAAACAGTGCTGACATTGGAGTTTATAGAGGAAGATCTCTTTTTCCACAAGCAATAGCTCATAAATTACACACGAAGGGTTTAGTATATGGAATTGATCCCTATAGTAATGAAGCGGCAGTTCAGAATGATCGTCCCGATTTACAAGAGCAACTGGATGAGTTTATTACTGTAACCGATTTTCAAAAATTATATGATGATGTGTCAAATCTTATCAAAAAAAATGAGTACCAAAATAATTGTGTATTAGTTAGGAAAAAATCATCTCAAGCTGCCATTGATTTTAAAGCTAGTAATACTAAATTTGGATTAGTTCATATAGACGGAAATCATGACACTAAATTTGTAATGGAAGACGTTGCTAATTATTTTCCATTATTAGATGATAAAAGTTTTATAGTTTTGGATGATATTTCTTGGGACTCTGTTCAGCCAGCGTTTACTTTGTTAAATAAAGAAATGATATTTATAGACAAGCTTATTAATGAAACTAACGATTTTGCGCTTTTTGGAAAAGGAATTTCTAATGAAGAAATACTACTACTCAAAGAGATTTTTAAGAAAATCAAAAAAAAATAGAATCGTAAAATCAGCAAAATGTCCAATGTAATAAATAAGGTCAAATCATTTTTTAACACAATAAGAAGAAATAAGATTAATAATTTTTATTGTTACAAAGGATTTAAGAAAGTTGATTTATTAATTTACGACGATATATTTCCACACCCTGTCTCTGGTTTTCGTTATGAAGAGTTTACTGTTTTGTTATCAAACATTGTAAATTCTAAAATAATTATGACGAATAATGCTTATCCTATCGTCAAAACTCCAATTAAAGAACATAAGCAACATTTAAATGACTTTCTTCAATTTAATAAACAATTAAAAAATAAATTAAAATTTAAAAAAGGACTTGTTAATATTAATGCGAAGCTTTTTTATTGTGTTTTTATAAATAATATTTTTGCTAATTTAACATGGTTAGAAAAATATAAAATTCCATTTATATTCACATTATATCCAGGAGGAGGATTTGAGGTAGATGATGTCGCTAGTAATAAAAAATTAAAGAAAGTATTTGGGTCTAGCATGTTCAGAAAAGTTATCGTGACACAACAGTATACAAAAGATTATTTGCTTAGTAATAATTTTTGTAAACCAGAAGCAATAGAATTTATTTTTGGTGGTGTTGTACCTCAAATTTCTATACAAAAAGATATTACAGATAGAAAAAGTTATTTACTTAAAAAGGAAACATTTGATGTGTGTTTTTGTGCCGCAAAATACACTGCAAGAGGTGAAGATAAGGGATATGATGTTTTCATAGAATTTGCTCATAAAATGGCTGCGAATTTTGAATTTATTCGCTTTCACATAATTGGAGGTTTTTCGGAAAATGATATAGACGTAAGTCTGATTAAAGATAAAATCCAATTTTATGGATATCAAAAGTTTGCAGAATTGAGTACTATTTATAAAACAATGGATGTATTAATCTCCCCAAATAAACCTTTTTTTCTTGGTAAAGGAGCTTTTGATGGCTTTCCATTAGGAACCGTTATTGAAGCAGCTTTGAATGGTGTTGTTACAATAATTTCTGATGAACTTAAGCAAAATAGTATTTTTGTTCCAGATGAAGAATTAATTATAATTGATAACAAATCCAGTTCGATTGAGAAAGAAGTTATTGATTTGATTCATAATCCTAAAAAATTAAATTTAATCTCTGAAAATGGTCGAAAAAAGTTCATGAAAATATATTCAAATGAAATACAAATGAAACCTAGAATTGAATTATTGAGAAAAGAAATAGAAAAATATAAATGATAAACGTAACCAAAACTTTTTTACCGCCCATAGAAGATTACAATAATCAGGTGCAACGTGCTTGGGACAATCAATGGTTAACCAATCGTGGTGAATTGGTTTTGGAGTTAGAAGAAAAACTTAAAAAGTACTTATCAGTTTCTAATATTATCATTACTACGAATGGTACAATTCCATTGCAAATTGCTTTGAAGTTATTAGGAAATAATGGAGAAATAATCACAACGCCTTTTTCTTATGTTGCCACTACAGCAGCCATAGTTTGGGAAAATTGCACCCCTGTTTTTGTTGACATTCATCCAGACTATTTGACCATTGATGAAACTAAAATCGAAGCGGCTATAACCAATAAAACAACAGCTATTTTAGCCACCCATGTTTTTGGAAATCCCTGTAATGTAGAAGCAATTGAAGTTATCGCAAGAAAACATAACCTAAAAGTTATTTATGATGCTGCTCATTGTTTTGGAGTTGTTTTTAATGGTAAATCTATTTTTGATTATGGTGATGTAAGTACTTGTAGTTTTCACGCTACTAAGTTATTTCATACTGCCGAAGGTGGCGCGATGTTTACCAATGATGTTGATCTGCAGCACAAATTATTTTATAGTCATAATTTTGGACACAATGGTCCTTTGGACTTTCACGGAATGGGAATTAACGGGAAAATATCTGAATTACAGGCAGCCATGGGATTAGCAGTTTTTCCATACATGGAAACAATACTTAGTGATAGAAAAAAAATAGTAGATTATTACAATCAACACCTTAATTTTTCAAAACTGCAAGCTATAAAAATAAGAAATAGCACGAATTGGAATTACAGTTATTATCCAGTAATTTTTGAAAGTGAAGAACAACTTTTACTAGTTGAAAAAGAGTTGAATGATCATCAAATCTCACCGAGACGTTATTTTTGTCCGTCTTTGAATACAATTGATTACGTAAATGGGGAATCTATGCCCATTTCAGAAAGTATCGCTAAAAGAGTTTTATGTTTACCTTTATACGCAGGATTACCACTAGTTGATTTAAACAGAATTGTTGTACTTATTAATAAAAAATTATGTTAGTAATAGGAGCCAAAGGTTTTGCTAAAGAAGTTTTGGAAGTGCTACACCAATCAAACCAATTGGAAAACTTAGTTTTTTATGATGATGTAAATGTTGATATTCCAGAGGAACTATTTAGACAGTTTCCAGTCATGAAATCAGAAGATGTCGCAGCAAATTATTTTAAAACCGTTAGCTGTAAATTCTCTATTGGTATTGGAAATCCTGTTTTAAGAAAAAAACTGTATGATAGATTTGTCACTTTGGGAGGAGAATTCACATCAACTATTAGTCCTTTGGCAACAATTGGAAGTTTTGATGTAAAGATTGGAGATGGGTCAAATGTACTTTCAGGTGCTGTATTTTCTAATGGAAGTGAACTAGGAAAAGGTTGTATTGTATATTACAATTCTATAATTACCCATGATTGTATTGTTGGAGATTTTGTAGAAATTTCACCCGGAGTAATATTGTTAGGTAGAAGTACGATAGGTTCATATTCTCAAATTGGTGCTAACACAACCATTTTGCCAGATATCAAAGTAGGTAAAAATGTTATTATTGGTTCTGGCTCTGTCGTGACCAAAGACCTTCCTGATAATTGTGTAGCAGTTGGAGTTCCTGCAAAAATTATTAAAGCGTTAAGTCCCTTAGAATTTTAAAATGAAACAACAGCCAACGGTTAGTGTTTGCATGATTACGTATGGACACGAGAAATTTATAGCAGAAGCTATAAACAGTGTCTTGATGCAAGAGTGTGATTTTGACGTTGAGTTAATTATTGCTAACGACTGTTCCCCAGACCAAACAGACCAAGTCATTCAAAATAGTATTGCAAACCATCCTAAAGCTTCTTGGATTAGATACTTTAAGCACGATAAAAATTTAGGAATGATGTCTAATTTTATATTTGCGCTACAACAATGTAAAGGAGATTATATTGCGCTCTGTGAAGGAGATGATTATTGGACTGATTCGAGTAAATTACAAAAACAAGTTGATTTTTTGAAAGCTAATTTGGATTATGTTATTCATAGTGCTGCAGCTCAAATTTTAAATAAAAACAAATTCGCTAATGAATACATCGGCTTAGATACTTTATCCAAGAGCTTTACAGTAGAAAATTTTCACAAAAAAAATCATCTGGTTACTTGTACTGTAATGTTTAGAAACTGTGTCAAAAATTTTCCAAATGACTTTTATGATATTACTTTTGGAGATTGGTATTTGTATGTATTGTTATTAAAAGAGACAAATTTAAAGGCATACCGGTCTACAGAAATTTTTTCTATTTACAGAATGCATTCTAATGGGTTCATGAATAGTTTGTCATTAATAAATAAATATGAATTACATATCAAACAAATAGTTTACATAAAAAAAATTCTTCAATATAAAGGTTTTTCAAGTGACGTAGCAAAAGTCTTAAATTGGTACAGTTCTGAAAAGTTTAGAATTGAATTGGAAAATAAAAGCTATTTTTCATCCATTAAAACTTTTTTATACAATTTGTATTTAATTAAATTTAATATAGCATTTAGACCTTATTTGGGGACTATAAAGAAGTTAATTTTTGTAAAATGAACAGTACAGTTTCAGTAATAATTCCTTGTTATAACCAAGCACATTTTTTATCAGATGCTTTACATTCAATATTGGAACAAACCTATAATAATTGGGAGTGCATTATTGTGAATGACGGAAGTCCTGATAATACAGAAACAATTGCTCAAGATTGGTGCAAAAAAGATGACAGATTTAAGTATTTATATAAAGAAAACGGTGGTTTAAGTAGTGCGAGAAACTATGGAATTAATGTTGCTAAAGGAGAATATATAGTAACATTAGACGCTGATGATAAGTATGAAAAAACTTTTTTAAGTAAAGGCGTTGAAATATTAGACAATAATAAAAAAATAGGAGTAGTTAGTAGTTGGGGTTACCGTTTTGTGGGAACTGTGTATTCTGAACTATTCAAGCCTGATGGTAAAAACTTAAATGATTTCCTTTTTAAAAATGCAGCTATCGGTACATCACTTTTTAGAAAACAATGTTGGATTGAAGTGCAAGGATATGATGAAAATATGAAAAGAGGATACGAAGATTGGGAATTCTACATTCGCGTTGGGAAAAAGGGTTGGGAAATAAAAATAATCGAAGAACCCTTATTTTTTTATCGTCAGAATCCTGTTTCAATGAGAGCAGCAGCCGTTAGTAATTTTGATAAAGAAATCCGGCTTTACATTTTCAAAAAACATAAAGAACTATATCAAAACCATTTTGATGAGACGATAGAGTTCTTATTGAACAGTATAGCATTTAATAAAAAAAATGAGTTGAAACGAATAAATTCCATAGACTTTCGATTAGGGAATACTATCCTAAAACCATTCAGATTCTTAATGAAGATTATAAAAAAATGAAGCCGATTGTCTCAATTATAATGGCAACCTACAATAGAGCACACTTTATAGTAGAAACCTTAACTTCAATACAAAATCAAACTTTTCAGGATTGGGAATGTATTATTATTGATGATGGAGGAACAGATAACACAGAAGAGGTCATTAATGATTTTTTAGATAAGGATAAAAGGTTTCGATTCTTAAAAAGAACAGCAGATTATCAAAAAGGATTACCTGGCTGTAGAAATTACGGATTGGATTTAGCCACAGGAAAATACGTTATTTTCTATGACGATGACGATATTGTTCATCCACAAAATCTAGAATTGTGTACCAAAGAATTGGATAAAAACCCTATTTCATTTTGCAGATATGAAAGGGCAGCATTTTCGGGTGATTTTGATTATGCATTTGATTTATCAACTCAATATGAATCGTTCTATATTGATAAAAATGATATCGAAGCACTATTAAAAAATGAGCTTCCATTCAATTCCTGTGCTGTAATGTGGAAGAAAGATTGTTTCAACGAAAATAAATTTGTTGAACATTTAATGTATGCCGAAGAATGGGAACTTTATTCCAGAATATTATCAACGGGTGTAATCGGAATTTCAATCGAGAAAATACTTTTTTTCGGAAGAAAACATACTAATTCAAACACAGGTGAATTCTATTCGGATAATCCAGTGCGGAGAAAATCTTATGCAGACGCAATACTTTTAGTAGTCAAAAACCTCAAGGAAAAAAAGTTACTAAATTATTCTTTGAAGCGTTATTTCATTAGTATATCATTTAAACTTAAAGAATTTAATTTATACAAGAGGTTAATTGATACTTTTGAATTTACTACTTTTGAAAAACTAAAATGGCAGTGGTTTTATTTCGTGTTACCTTTAAGATTGAAATTTACCAAAATAAAAAATGCAGCGATTAAATAACTAGATTTTCATGACATTTGACAACTCAAAAATATTAATTACAGGCGGTTTTGGCGCATTAGGACTAAATCTAATTCAATACCTAAAAGAAAATTTTAATTGCTCTATTCACATTATAGACAACTTTAGTGCAGGACATATTAATTTCTCAAATGATTATGAGTTCACCTACATTGATATTGGCAATACCGAAAAAGTAAATTCTTTTTTTAGCAATTATAAACCAAATTATATATTTCATTTAGCTGCACATTTTGCTAATCAAAACTCTGTCGACCATCCTTTGTCTGATATAAATACCAATATCGTTGGATTGGTAAATTTGTTTGAAACCCAAAAGAATAACACAGAACTCAAAAAAATACTATTCGCAAGTTCAAGTTGTGTTTATGGAAATCACGAAATAATGTCTGAAGAAATAAATGTTTCTCCTTATGACACACCATACGCCATCAACAAGTACGTTGGTGAGTTGTATGCAAAATATTATTCAGAAATTCACAATATTCCAGTAGTTAGTGTTAGGATTTTTAACAGTTTTGGACCAGGAGAAATGTCGGGAAATTACAGAAATGTAGTACCCAATTTTATTCATAAAGCACTATTGAATCAACCAATTTATATTACCGGAACAGGAAACGAAACCCGAGATTTCACCTATGTTTTAGATACGGTACATTTAATAGTAAAACTAGCTACTTCCGAATTTTATCAAGCTGAAATATTCAACGGCGGCACTGGAAATAAATTGAAAATTATTACGTTAGCTCAAAAAATCATCGAGTTAACGAATTCAAAATCAGAAATAATATTTACCGAACCAAGAAATTGGGATCATGTAAAAGACAGATGTTCTAATATAGAAAAATCACAAAAACTACTCGATTACAATCCAAATTATGATTTTGAACTCGGATTAATCCATACTATTAATTGGATAAAAGCCAAACTACAAATTACCTAGTGAGCAATTCAATGAAAAAAAAAATTATTTTTATTGCAGAATCCATCAACGTTAATGATAGTAGCTGTACAAAATGTAATGTAGCGCTAATACAAAACATGGCTTCAATCGGACACGAAGTTATAGTTTACCATTATACAAGAAGACCGATTCATATTGATAACATTGATTGCAGACCAATAAAAGAAATTAAATGGAGCGTAAATTATATTTTAAGTAAAAGCCAAGCGGTCTTTCAAAGAACCTTTGAAATTTACGTCCATCATTTTTTTGAAAAAATATTTGGTTTCTCTTTTACGCTTTTCAACGATGTAAATTCTATCAAACGAACTATAAAAGAAGTCATAAAACTAAACCCTGATTTGATTGTTACCGTTAGTAAAGGAACAAGTTTTAGACCACACTACGCCATGCTTTCCTTCCCGGAAGTTCATCATAAATGGCTGGCAAATATTCACGATCCATATCCTTTTCATTTTAATCCAAGACCTTATAATTGGGTTGAATCTGGTTATGCCAAAAAAGAAAAATGGTTCGGACAAGTAGCAGAAAAAGCTAAATATGCTTCTTTTCCAAGTCAACTTTTAAAAGAATGGATGGGAAGCTATTTCCCAAATTTTTTAAAATCAGGAGTAGTAATTCCGCATCAAATCAGTGAACAAAAAAGAAGCGATGCCGTTTTGCCTGATTTTTTTAACGCTTCCAAATTCAATTTACTTCATGCGGGTGTATTAATGAGACCAAGATCTCCAAAGGGATTATTAGAAGCTTATTCACTGTTTCTAAAAAATACGCCATCAGCACAAAATGATTCCGCACTTTTATTATTAGGACCAGTCTATGAATCACATATTGGTTTAATGGAAGATTATGCTAAAGATTCAACTACTATTTTTGTACAACCTTATCACATTCCGTTTGATCTAATATACAAACTGCAAAAACAAGTTTCTGTTAATATTATTTTAGAAGCAAAATCGGAAATAAGTCCTTTTCTTCCGGGTAAGTTTCCTCATTGTATAGATGCTAATAAACCATTATTACTTTTGTCTCCCTATTACAGCGAAACAAAACGATTGTTGGGAAATGATTATGAATTTTGGGCTGAAATTGATGATGTAGAAGCTATTACAAGTCATATTCAAAAAATGTACACTAGTTGGAAAAACGATAAAGCTAATTTTCTTCTAAATCGAAAAGATTTAATAGACTATTGTTCGGAAAGTCATCTTATAAAAGTTATGGATGAATTGTTATCATGAGCCAAATTAAAGTATCATTCTTAATTTCAACCAAGAATCGTTGTGAAGATTTACTGCTAACCTTACATAAAATAAAGCATTTATTTGGTAGTAATGTTGACTGTGTTGTTTTTGATGATGGTTCGACGGATACTACATTTGAAAAAACCAAAACCATGTTTCCTGAAGTAGTTTTGCTTCGGAATGAGGTTTCCAAAGGTTACATTTATTGCAGAAATAAAATGCTTAATCAAACCAAAGCCGATTTCGCAATTTCACTTGATGATGACGCCCATTTTTTAACTGAAAACCCTTTAGAAATTATTCAAAATTATTTTTCAGAAAATAAACATTGCGGATTGATTGCTACTAGAATATTTTGGAATACATCCGAAAACAAAAATAGTAACACCAACGAAATTCCGGAAAAAGTAAAAGGGTTTGTAGGTTGTGGTCACATTTGGCGAATGAAGGCATGGCGAGAAATTCCAAATTATCCCGAGTGGTATGAATTTTATGGCGAAGAAAATTTTGCTTCTCTACAACTTTTGAAAGCGAAATGGGAAGTGCACTATGTTCCGCAAATTTTCGTACAACACCGCGTTAATTTAAAAAACAGAACGCAAACCAACAATGATTTTGCCTTTCGATACAGAAGGTCATTGCGAGCAGATTGGTACAATTATTTTCTTTTTTTTCCAATGAGTAAAATTCCAAGAAGAATAATGTATTCAATTGGAATGCAAAGTGTGAAAATCTTTAAAGGGAATTTAAAAGTAGTTTCTCCTTTGTTTAGGGCAATTTTTGACCTAATTATTGCTGCACCAAAATTGATATCCAACAGAAATGCTTTAAGCTCAGAAGAATATAGCGATTACCTCAAATTAAACGAAACAAAAATATATTGGAAACCAGAAAAATAGTTATTTTTACTTCCATTACAACCTATTTTAATGAACCATAAACCGTATTTAATTGCTGAAATTGCGCAAGCTCACGATGGAAGTTTGGGTATTCTCCATTCCTATATTGATGCTGTTGCTAAAACAGGCGTTCAGGCTATAAAATTTCAAATGCACATAGCGGAAGCTGAAAGCAGCATTCATGAGCCTTTTCGAGTAAAATTTTCCAAAGAAGATGCAACGCGTTACGATTATTGGAAACGAATGGAATTTTCATTGGAACAATGGAAAGATATCAAAAAACATTGTGATGAAGTAGGTTTGGATTTTATTTGTTCCCCTTTTAGTAATCTTGCTGTTGATTGGTTAGAAGAAGTTGGTGTTCATACCTATAAAATAGGTTCGGGTGAAGTAAATAATTTACTGTTGTTGGAAAAAATTACAAGAACTGCTAAACCAATTATCATTTCCTCAGGAATGAGCAGCTTTGCTGAATTAGATAAAACAGTAGCATTTTTGAAAAGTAAAAACGCCAAGTTTTCTATTTTGCAATGCACGACTGCTTATCCAACAATGCCAAAACAATATGGATTGAATGTTATCAATGAATTGAAAGAACGTTACAAGGTTCCGATAGGTTTTTCAGATCATTCGTCAAAGATTGCTACCGGAATTGCCGCTGTTGCAACTGGTGCTGAAATTTTAGAATTTCATGTGGTCTTCCATCGCGATATTTTTGGTCCGGATGCAGTTGCGTCTTTAACTATCGAAGAAATCAAACAGTTGGTCGAGGCAGTAACTGAGATTTATTTAGCAAAGCAGAATCCAATCAATAAAAACGATAACAATGCTTTCAAAGAACTAAAATCTATCTTTGAAAAATCATTAGCCATCAATAAAGATTTACCAATTGGGCACACTATTACTTTTGAAGATTTAGAAAGTAAAAAACCAAAAGGTTTTGGTATTCCAGCTCAAAATTTTGCAGCAGTTATTGGCAGAAAATTGAGTAACAACAAATCCAAATGGGATTTCTTGAATGAAGAAGATTTAGCATGAGTACAACCAGAAAAATAGCTGTTGTTATTACAGCCAGACCATCTTATAGCCGTGTAAAAACGGTTTTGACTGCCATTAAAAAGCATCCTGAATTAGAACTCCAACTAATAGTAGCAGCATCTGCTTTACTAGACAGGTATGGAAGTGCAGTTAATTACATTGAAAAAGATGGATTTGAAATTGCCGCCAAAGTTTTTAATGTTTTAGAAGGTGAAAATCTAACTGCAGCAGCAAAAACTACGGGTATCGGAATTCTTGAATTGTCCACAGTTTTTGATAATCTCCGACCGGATATTGTAGTCACTGTTGCCGATCGCTTTGAAACGATGGCGACTGCTATTTCAGCTTCTTATATGAACATCCCGTTGGCTCACATTCAAGGTGGAGAAGTAACGGGAAACATTGACGAAAAAGTGCGTCATGCCATCACAAAATTAGCGGATTATCATTTTGTAGCCTCAGAGAATGCCAGAGACAGAGTAATTCAGTTAGGAGAAAATCCAGCGATGGTTTTTAATACGGGTTGCCCTTCTATTGATATAGCTAAAGAAATATTAAATACGACTTCACTAACTTTCAATCCCTATGAAAAATATGGAGGTGTTGGTTCTCAACCTAATTTAGATAACGGTTATCTTGTGGTGATGCAGCATCCGGTAACAAATGAATACCAAGATTCTAGAAAACATATCGAAGCAACCTTGCGTGCCATACAAAATAGTAATAAGCCAACGCTGTGGTTTTGGCCCAATGTTGATGCTGGTGCTGATGGAACTTCATCTGGAATTCGTTCTTTCAGAGAACAATATAAAATGGAGAATGTGCATTTTTTTAAAAACATGGATGGAAACGATTTTTTAAGCTTGTTGCATAATTCGTTATGTTTAGTAGGAAATTCAAGTGTTGGTATTCGTGAGTGCAGCTATCTTGGTGTTCCAACAGTGAATATTGGTTCGAGACAAAACCGCCGTGACCGTGGTAAGAATGTTCTAGATGTTTCCTATGATGAAAACGATATTGCTGCTGCAATAAATACTATTTTAGAAAAAAATTCTCGCGAAACGTCCCAAGTTTATGGTGGCGGTGATGCGGGTGAAAGAATAGCTAAATTATTAAAAGAGTTGCCTTTACAGTTTCATAAAACAATTACTTATTAATAATATAACTTTATTAAAAGTTAAAAAAATATGATGATTAGAAAGTTGCAGTTTTACAGATTAAATCTAAAAAATACAATAAAAATATTTTATTTCCTTTTCTGTAGATTTTTTAAAAGAAATATCACTGATGAACAGAATCAATTATATAACTTTTATTTTCACCTAATTCGCTATAATGGTTATTTAAAGAAAGAAGATAAAGACTATTTCACTTCCTTTTATCCTACTTTAGACATTACGATTCGTGTTAGAAAAAGAACATCCAGCGATTTAAGAATTTTTGAACTTATTTTTTATTATCAAGAATATAAAGAAGTTGTAGCTACTTTTAAGAAGTATTTTAGCAATGATAATGCATTGAATATTATTGATGCAGGAAGTAATATAGGTTTGGCTTCGGTCTATTTTTCTAAGCATTTTCAAAATAGTAGTTTAATTGCCATTGAACCCGACACGGCTAATTTTAATAATTTAGTCTTTAATTTGGATAACAATGGCTTGCAAAACAGCTTTAAAATTAAAGGCGGACTTTGGAGTAGTAATACAAATCTAAAAATCATTGCTGATTTTAGAGACAAGCAAGATTGGTCTTTTAGAGTAGAAGAGACAGTTGAAGAAAGCGATGTTAAAGCTTATTCCGTCCAATATCTAATGAAACAATATAATTTTGATACAATAGATATATTTAAAATTGATATTGAAGGTTCTGAAAAAGAAATTTTTACTAATCCTAAATCAGATACTTCTTTTTTGTCAATTACCAAATGCATAGTAATTGAAATACATGATGAATTTGATTGTAGAGAAGATATTTATAAAGTATTGACTAATTATAATTTTGAATTTCATCAGCACGGTGAACTTACTGTTGGGATAAATAAAAATTTAAAGGAATTATTTTGAGCTTCTGTTGATAGGATTAAATAGTATTACAACATAATAACCAAAAAAATAGAAAATTGATTTCAATACTAATAAGAAATAAAAACGAAGGAGTTGCATTAGAAAGAGCTTTGCAAAGTATAAAAAAGCAAAACTTTACGGTTCCTTATGAAATTGTTTTAATTGATGACAATTCATCTGATAATTCCGTATCAATTGCTCAAAAGCATGGTTGTCAAGTTGTTCAATTAGACAAAAAATTCACTTATGGCTATGCAATCAATTTTGGTGTTAAACAGTGTCAATATGATATTATAGTTTTATTGAGTTCACACAATATCCTCTTATCAAACGATTTCCCCGAAAAATTAATTAGTTATTTTGAAGATAAAAATGTTGCTGCGGTTCGTTGTACACCTGTTGCAAATAGTAAACAAGTAGAACAATCCTTAAAAAGTAGTCTGTCTATAACTAAAGAAAATTATGACCATAAAAAAGATTGGCAAAATTTAATAATTGCCAATTGTTCTGCCATAAGAAAATCAGTTGCAATCGACTTATTGTTTAATGAAGCAATACGTTCTAATGAAGAAAAACTCTGGTCGTTAGATGTCATCGAAAAAGGGTTTACTATTATTTCTAATGTTCCTTGTTATTATTTGTACAACAAAAAAAACAATTACAAAGCTGAAGTTCGAGATGTAATTTCTAAATATCAAATAGATGGAATAAAACCAATAAGCTTGAGTTATTATTTTTTAAATTTAATTAAGTCTTTTCCATGGGCTTTTAAAATAGCTTTTACTAATTGGTTTACCAATATTAAGATGAGGACTAGCATATTAAAAGCAACTTTCAAATATAGTAAGGGTCAATATAAATAATTTAAATGATTTCAATTTTAGCAGTAATCCCGGCTCGTGGAGGCTCAAAAGGTGTTCCCAGAAAAAATATAAAATTACTTGGAAATATTCCTTTAATTGAATATACAATCCATTCTGCGAAAGAATCCAAACTGTTAACACAAATAGTAGTTTCAACCGAAGATGAAGAAATAGCCATTGCTGCTGAAATTTCAGGTTGTAAACCACCTTTTTTAAGACCAACAGCGTTGGCTCAAGACAAATCAACCTCGCTAGAAGTTGTTCAACATGCGATTGCTTTTTTTGAATCTCAAAATGTTTTCTTTGATGCCGTTTGTTTATTACAACCTACAAGCCCTTTTAGAGAAAGAGGGTTTATAGACAAAGCCATCCAAAAGTTTATCGAAAGCAAAGCTGATTCTTTAGTGAGTGTTTTACCTATTCCACAGGAGTACAATCCGCATTGGGCTTTTGAAGAAAACGAAAATGGATTGCTAAAAATTGCTACAGGTGAAGCACAAATAATTTCTAGAAGACAAGATTTGCCAAAAGCTTTTCATCGTGACGGTTCTCTATATATTACCAAAACAACAGTAATCAAAAATGATTCTCTTTATGGAAAATCTGTCGCTTATATAGAAAGCAATCCGGAATTTAATGTCAATATTGATACCATGAAAGATTGGGAAAAAGCAGAACACCTTTTAAAAAACTTTAAAAATTAGTATTACTATGTCTAATCAAAATGTTGCCGTAGCTACCTATAAATATTTCTCTGATTTAGAGGGTAATCAATGTATTGCTACTGAGTTTGCTTTAAAAATCATATTAAAATTGGTAAAAAATTATAAAGCTAAAAATATTTTAGAACTTGGAGTTGGAATTGGATGTATCTCTTTTTGTGTTATGAAGTTGTCAAGTGATAATAATTTAAACATAAATTATGTAGGAACAGAATCAAATGAGTTTTGTTTGAAAGTATTGCCTAATTATTTAAAAGAACATTATACTAAAATTCAACTTTTTGCTGAACTCAAAGACGTTAAATCAATTGAGAAGTTTGAAATCATTATAATTGATGGCAAAGACGAGAATATCAAAGAGGTTGAAAGTTTGATTGCTACTAACGGAATAATTATTATTGAAGGTGATAGAATTCCACAATTAAATATCATTAGAGAGACTTTTCCAAAATCAATTTATACGAGAGTAATTTCTAATAGCAGAAACCCTAATTATGGACCAATTCCATCAACTCATTATTCTGGAGGTGTCCAATTAATTTTTGTTGATCCGAATTTTAAGCAAAAATTAGATTACTGGTTTTATAAAACTAGAACGGCTCTTTATTATAAAATAAGAGCATTTAAAAAAGAGGCCTAATTTATTTATTGCAAAGAATATGTGTGGAATAATTGGAATTGTAGGTGATAAAGCTAATGCGACCACTATTTTGCAAATGTTGGATGTTCAAAAACATCGTGGCCCAGATTTCATGGATTATTATTGTGAGAAGGAAAAAATAGCTTTAGGTCACAACCGATTGAGTATTATTGATTTGTCCAGCAATGCCAACCAACCGTTTACTAGTGATTGTGGAAATTATGTTTTAGTGTTTAATGGTGAAATTTATAACTATATTGAGCTAAGAAACGAACTTCAAAATAAATATTCTTTTAGAACACAATCAGACACCGAAGTTTTATTGAACAGTTATAAAGAATGGGGAGAAAGTTGTTTGGATAGATTTAATGGTATGTTTTCCTTTGCTATTTGGAATATAAAAGAGCAAACACTTTTTGCCGCCAGAGATCGATTTGGTGTTAAACCATTTTATTATTATTTTGATCATTCCAATTTTTATTTTGCTTCCGAAATCAATACTATTTTTGCTGCTGGAGTTTTAAAGAATACTGATGATAAAGTTTGGCTCAATTTTTTTTCCGAAGGAAGTTATGGTTTGCCCAATGAAACTTTTTGGGAAAATATAAAGCAATTGCCAGGCGGCCATTTTTTGACTTTGAAGAATGAGGCACTCCAAATTAAAAAGTGGTATTTTTTTGAAGACCGGATTTTAAAATTGCAATCTCAGTTTCAAGTAAACGAAGAAGAATATATCACCAACTTACTTTTAAAAGCCATTAATTTACGTTTCAGAGCCGATGTTCCAGTCGGTTTTAATCTTAGTGGCGGTTTAGATTCTAGTACCCTTTTAGCGCTGATTGACCAGCAAGCTATTGATAAATCTTCAGTTGAAGCTTTTACGTTTATAACTAACGATGACAGATATGACGAATTGTTTTGGGTAAAAGCCATGTTGAAAGACAGACCTTATCCTCTTAACGTTTGTCCAATTTCTGCCGATGAAATTCCAGCACTTTCCTTAAAGATGTCAATACACCAATTGGAGCCTTATGGTGGAATACCAACAATTGCTTACTCTAAAATATTTCAAGCAGCAAGACAAAAAGGAGTGAAAGTATTACTAGATGGTCAAGGCTCAGATGAAGCATGGGCGGGTTACGACTATTACACAAATAATTCTCAAAACATTATTCAAGGAGTCACCAATTCACCTTTTAGAACTAAGGTTCTCGATACAGATTTTGCTAAAAATTATGTCAAAACAATTTATCCAAAACCTTTTGATGATGATTTATTAAACCTTCAATACCGTGATTTGTTTTATACAAAAATTCCACGTGCTTTAAGGTTTAACGACAGAGTTTCAATGTTGTATGGAACAGAATTGCGGGAACCATTTTTAGATTATGAATTGGTAGAATATGTATTTAGCCGACCAATTGATTTTAAAATTAAAGATGGTGTTCAAAAATGGATGCTACGCAAAATTGCTAAACGGTTTTTGCAAAAAGATTTAGTTCTGGCACCTAAAAGACCTTTACAAACACCACAGAGAGAGTGGCTTTCGGAAGATTTAAAAGATTGGGTTCGTGCAGAAGTAGAAATTTTATATGCTAATAATTGGTTCAATAAAAAAGAGATGGAAACCGAACTTGATTTATTTTTCAAAGGAGATACTCAAAGTAGTTTTCATATTTGGCAATGGATTAGTGCGGCTCAAATTTTAAAATAAACGTATTATGAGAATAGTTACCAGTACTAAATTTTTTAAAGTATGATTACTCATTCAAGCCATGTAACTAAAGGCAATTTAGGAAATCAGCTTTTTCAAATTGCGTCATTATTGATTTAGTAAAAAAGTATTCACTTCTTTTAAAATACATTGTTTAGATTAGTAAAGGTACTATCTATAGCTTATTAGTTACTATCAAACATCTATTCAGAGTTAATTTGAAAATATGTAAAAAAGTCAATCAGAAAAGAATAACATAAACCCATGAAAATTGACTTTGATTACTTTTATATTTGCTGAAAAATAAGCATATTTGGATGTTCTATTTAGAACAAAATGCATAACAAAAAAAATATTTTCCAATGCTAACAGTCAGCAACTACCATTATATTAGAGAAGATTTTAGCGCACCATTTCCAAGTATATTTGGAATAACCCCAAATCAATTTGAAAACCAATTAGTTGAGTTGAGTAAATTAGGTGAATTTATCAGTCAACAAAAACTCATTCAAGAAATTGATGCCATACTAAGTTCTGATTTAAATTATATTTTAATCACCTTTGATGATGGTTTAAAAGAACAATTTGAAATCGCTAAACCAATTTTAGATAAACTAAATATTCCAGCTATTTATTTTGTAAACTCCTTAAATTATATTGAAAAAAAGGTTTCACTTGTGCACAAAATACATTTACTGCGCTCACGAATTTCGTCTAAAGCTATATTGAATTGTATTCAAAATGAGTTTTCATCAGAGGTCATCCATTTGACAACAACAGAAAAAAACAAAGCGGAATTACATTATAATTATGATGATAAGGAAAGTGCTCATTTGAAGTATTTGTTAAATTTTAAATTGTCATCAGACCAAACCACTAAAGTCATAGATACCTTGTTTTTTTTAAATTTTGATACTAACGAAGTAGTTTCAAATTTATATATGAGTGCTGATCAACTGCAAGAATTATCAAGAATGAATATGTTGGGAAGTCACACCCACAGCCATTTTGCATTGGGATTATTAGCTTCCGATGAAATTGCAACTGAAATAGCAACAACCAAAGAATTTATTGATAATTTTGAGCATGATAATCAACATGCCATCAGTTATGCTTATGGAAGTGCTGAAGCATGCCAAAATCCTGTTCAAACTATTGCAAAACAGCATGGATATACAATTGGATTTACCATGGAAAGAGGAATTAATGATTTCACAGCTAATAAATTACTTTTAAAAAGATTTGATTGTAACGATTTACCTGGAGGAAAAAATTATACAAAATAATGACTACAAGAGAAGCATCAATAGAGGATTGGGATAAACTTTTAGTATTTTTTAAAAAAATTTATCGCGAAAATCACCCTTTATGTAACAAAGCGTTTTGGAATTGGCAATATGGGAATGAGCAATTTGGAAGATCATTTATATGTTTGAATGAAAGAGATATAGTTGTTGGTCATGTAGGTGCTAATTTTGGCGGAAATCTGGCTTGGATTATCAATGTATATTTAGATGAAGAGTGTAGGGGTAAAGGTATTTTGGGTAAATTATACGATTTAGCAAGAAATTATTATCCATTAGCAGCAACTGCAGCAAACAAAGCCGGATTGGGTTTGTATCAAAATATGAGATGGATTAGATACCACGATTTAGTGCGCTTTGTAAAAATTAACCCAAATATTTCTAATGGTACTCTGGAAAATGTTTGTGTTGCTAAGTCAATTAATGTTGCTAATTTATCATACAAAGGAACGCACTATTTTGAGCAACCTTCATTAGATGGCATAAAACTCCCAGATGGCTCGACAGCGATTAGTCAACCCAATGTTGCTGGACTAAGGGTAGTTGACATTGAGGATATTAATCAACTAGAAGAAAAAAGTTGGGAATTAGGATACAATTGGATGGATTACATCACTTCGTGGAATGATTTAAAAACACGACAGCTAGAAAGTAGAGGTTGGGTTATTGATCACCAAAGTGTTGTGCCTTGGCGACTGAATCCTATTGAAAAAGATTACTTTTGCGACATAACATTTCTTTCAGAAACCCATTTGGATAACAACTTTATTGTGCATCGTTCTTTTTCTGATCACGGTAGGATTGGAAGTTTATAAACTAATGATGAAAGAAAAAATATTTATACTATTGCCCGATGGTCTTGGATTGAGAAATTTTGGCTACACTGATTTTTATAAAAAAGCGGCCGATAAGAATTTTGAAATTATTTTCTGGAATATTACACCATTTCCTTTAGCCGATATGGGTTATCCAGAATTAAAAATTAGCAATGCTAAAATTCATCCACTCACCGATATATATAAAAAGGCAAAAGTTCAGGTTGAGTTTAATTTGAATATTAAAAGAACTAAAGATAAAATCTACAACAGGTATAGATTTCCTTTTTCATACAGCACCATTAAAAATGCTACGAAAAGTATACTTGTAAATTCGGTAACTTTCACCCATTCGACAAAATGGGGACTATTAAGAATCAGGAGGAAGATAAATGAAAATGAAAGAAAAACACATTATTATCATCAAAGTTTAGCTACTTTAGAAAAGGAAAAACCCGCAATGGTTTTTTGTACAAATCAAAGGCATATTACAACTGTTGCACCACTTCTTGCAGCAAAAGATTTGGGAATTCCAACAGCAACATTTATTTTTTCTTGGGATAATTTGCCCAAAGCAACTATGGTTGTTGAGACAGATTATTATTTTGTATGGAGTGATTATATGAAAGAAGAATTACTCTTTTATTATACTTACATAAAACCGGAACAAATAGTTGTTACCGGAAGTCCGCAGTTTGAAACGCATTTTGATAAAAATAACTTGCTAACCAAAGAAGCTTTTTTTATGCAAAATGATTTAGATTTAGCTAAAAAATATGTTTGCTTTTCAGGTAATGATGAAACTTCAAGTCCTGATGATCCAAAGTATTTGGAAGATATTGCAAAAGCAGTCAAGAAGTTAAATGAACAAGGAAACAATCTTGGGGTTATATTTAGAAGAAGTCCTGTTGATTTTTCAGGCAGATTTGATTTTATTAAGGAAAAATATAAGGAAGAAGTAACTTTTATAGAACCTCTTTGGAAGTCTTTATCAACAGCATGGGATTCCATTTTGCCTACAATTGAAGATAATGTATTATTTTCAAATTTGGCTGAGCATACTGAATTAGTCCTTACTATCGGTTCTTCAACAGTTTTTGATTTTATTGCACATAACAAGCCAACGGCCTATTTAAAGTATAATCAGCAAGAACAATTAAATGTAAAGTGGGATATATATAAATGTTATGGTTTTGTTCATTTTCGTTCCATGCCATCCCAAGAGGTCGTTTTTTGGATTAACAATCCCGAAGAAATGGCGACAGCTATTTTAAATGCTATGTCAAAAAACGAAAAAATCTTAAGGCAAGCAGGAAAATGGTTTGAAAAAATAAATCAAAATCCACCACAATTAGCTTCTGAGAGAATTTGGAATGCTATTGATAAAATAATTAAAAATTAATTATGGAAAAGAGTTTACTATTGTCAGACTTTAAAAGATATAATTTTTCTAAAATTAATTTTAGTACCCTTTTCAAGGTTTTTATTTTGCATTCTATACCAGGTTTGAAATTCATTACTATTTTTAGAGCAACACAACATTACAGAAGAAAAAATAGGCTATTGTTTTATTTTTTCTATTTATGGTTACGAAGATTAAAAGTAAAGTATGGTTTTGATATTTCGTATCGAACTCAAATTGGAAAAGGATTTTATATAGGTCATTTCGGAAATATAGTTATTCATGGTGATGCAGTTATTGGTGAAAACTGCAATATCTCACAAGGAATAACTATTGGTGTTAGTAATTATGGAGAAAAAAAAGGAGTGCCAACTATTGGGAATCATGTTTTTATTGGCCCAAATGCCGGTGTTTTTGGTAATATTACCATCGGAAATAATGTAGTTATTGGTGCCAATGCAGTTGTAACCGATAGTATTGCTGATGGCAAAACCATTTTAACTGCAAGTACTATAATTTTAGATAAAGATTTATCACCCTATTATATTCAAAATCCATCGCAATAATTTTAAAACAAATAAAGCCAATTCAATGTCATACGATTCTTTGCTTCCATTGCACAAAAAAATACAATCGCCACTTTCTGTTCAAAAATTTCAAGAAAGAGTGAATATTGTATTTCATGATTTCGAAGCCGCACATTATGACAAGATGCACTCAGATATGTGGGGAAGTCTTCAAGAACAAATCAACTTATTAGTTGACGATTTGTTTGCTTATGAAGATATAAAAAGTCATAAACTTAGCTTATTAGATATTGGATGCGGAACCGGATTGAGTACACAAATTTTATTAAATTCAAAACTAGGTGAGCATATTGAGGAAATTACACTCTTGGATACATCATCGAACATGTTAAAATTTGCAGAAGAAAAAGCAAAGACATGGCAAAAAAAATATAAAACAGTAAACGCTTATCTTTCTGAATTAGATGAAAAATTTGATGTGATTATTATTTCCTCAGTACTTCATCACATTCCGGATTTAGACGTTTTTTTACAACAAGTTAATGGAGCTTTAAATCACAAAGGACTACTAATACACATTCAAGATCCTAATGGCGACTTCCTGAATGATGCTGAATATAATGCTAGAAAAAAGCAATACGAGAAAGAGCTTGATTTGATTCCAAAAAAGAAAAAAATAAAAGATTATTTGCCTAAAAAAATTATAAAGTCAATTAAAAGATTACTGAATCGAAAAGATTATATCGATTCAATAAATGATAAGCTATTGGCCGAAAGCATAATCAAAAAACGAATGACTGCTGATGAGATTTGGAGTGTAACAGATATACATGTTGAGACAAAAAATGACACTTTAAATAAAGGAATTTCTTTGGATTATCTTAAAAAGCAATTGCCTAATTTTGAATTAATAAAAATGCGCTCCTATTGTTTTTTTGGTGTATTAAAAAGTGATTTAATTGACAGTTATAAAGAAAAAGAATCTAAATTTATAGCTGAAAATCAAGTGAATGGCAGAAATATTTCTTGCATTTGGATAAAAAAATAACTCAATGAATATTGCTTTTCTAACCGCTGAATTTCCACATTCAAAAACTGGTTTTGCCGCCGGAATTGGGACAAGTATAATGAATTTGATTAAAGGATTACAACAAGAAGGACACCAAATTTCCGTATTGATTTATGGGCAAAATAAGGACGAAAAGTTTATTGACAATGGGGTTTTTTTTTATAAAATAAAAAATATAAAACTAAAAGGACTATCAAGATTCTTAACCCAAAAGAAAATAGAAAAGTTACTAAATACGTTAGTTAAACAAAACAAAATTGACATTGTAGAAGCTCCAGATTGGACGGGAATCACCTCCAATATTAGACCAAAATGTCCAATGGTTATAAAGCTTCACGGATCTGACACTTATTTTTGTCATTTAGACAATCGACCAGTTAAGTTTTGGAATAAATTTCATGAAAAAAAAGCATTACAAAATGCTGATGCTTTGCTGTCCGTTAGTCAATATACAGCAAATTTAACCAAAGAATTATTCTCATTGCAACGTGATTTTACAGTTATTCCTAATGGCATTGATATTACTAACTTTACTGCAGAAAGTACTTCTAAAGTTCAAGAGAATACTATTTTATATTTTGGAACCTTAATAAGGAAAAAAGGACTTTTAGAATTGCCTTTGATTTTTAATGAAGTATATAAGATTAACAATCAGGCAAAATTAATTTTGATTGGACGTGATGCTTCCGATATTATTTCCGGAAATACATCAACTTGGACAATGATGCAATCTTTATTTGACCAAAATGCACTGAAAAATGTAAACTATATTGGAAGTGTTCCTTATGATGAAATTAAAGAACATATTAGTTCGGTAGCTGTTTGCGTTTTTCCAACTTTTGCCGAAGCATTACCCGTTTCCTGGATAGAAGCTTTGGCGATGCAAAAAGCTATTGTGGCTTCAGATATTGGTTGGGCAACTGAAGTGATTAATGATGAGGTTAACGGATTTTTGGTTAATCCGACAAATCATAAGGCTTATGCAGAAAGAATTTTAGAATTGCTCGAAAATATGGAGTTAAGAAACCAGTTTGGTATCGAAGCCAGAAAAACGGTGATAGAAAAATTTAGTATTGAAGTAGTGTCAAAGCAAAGTGCCGACTTTTATCAAAAAATAAGCAAGAACAATAGTAAATGATTATTTTTTATCACAACAAGTATACAATAACCGAAATAGTTTCAACCGAAACTGGTAATTTTTCGAATCAAATTAATCGAAATATTGTGACTGCCTTATTTGATTTTGCTACAAAATTTAAAGATGAAATACTGGTTTGGTGTCACGAAAGTGAGAAAGATAATTTAAATGTGACAGAGATTCAGCATTTATTCCACCATAAAAAATTTCTTTTCTCTTATAATTCTTCAAACTATTTTGATAACCAATTAGGTTACATCGAAGATTCGCTATACATCAAGATTAACAAAGAAGTTAACTACGCTACTTGGCAAATGAGTAGCCGTGTTGGTGCCATTCACGCAATGGTTTTAAACGCTTGTAAAGATGATTTAAAGGCGGAAAATAATTTTGATTATTTCCTAAATTCCTTTGCCAAAAGAGCAATGGCTAATGGACTTTTCTGTTATTCTCAACCCAAATTGCTTATCCATAAAAGTGCTTTGAATGAAGTGCCACAATCCAATCTTTATGAGCTGTTTAAGTTCACTAAACAGCATTACAAAGCGCGATGGATTTTCCTTTTGTTTTTTAATTTGATGCTTTTTGAAAAGAAGTTTCCAGTATTGCCATTTCTAAATTCTTTGTTTTATAAGAGAAGGAAAATTAATCTGGAAGTGCTGAATCAAATTCCGTTAGAATCGAATAAAAAGCTTGTTGAACATGGAACCTTAGATGTTTTAATTCCAACTATTGGACGAAAAGAGTATCTATTGAATGTTCTCAATAATTTGGCTGCACAAACTTATTTGCCACAAAATGTAATTATAATTGAACAAAATCCAGAAGATAATAGCCAATCTAATTTAGATTTTATTCAAAATCAAAAATGGCCATTTGTTGTAAAACATCATTTTACACATCAAGCTGGAGCTTGTAATGCCAGAAATATTGGTTTGTCATTGATTGAAAGTGAATTTACTTTTATGGCAGATGATGATATTGTGTTCGAAAATAATTTACTCGAAGAAGCGATAAAAACTTTTAAACAAACGGGCAACGAAGTTTTTTTAGTGGCATGTCATTTAAAATCTCAGACCATTGTTCCTCAATTGCCTTTACAATTTCCTGTTTTTGGTGCCGGACATGCTTTTGTTAAATCATCTTGTATCAAAAAATTAAAATTTACTATGGGATTTGAATTTGGCTTTGGTGAAGATGCCGATTTTGGAATGCAATTACGAAATAAAGGTTTTGATGTTTTATATATTTCTACCCAAACTATTTTGCATTTGAAAGCACCAATGGGAGGTTTCAGAACCAAGCCCATTTTGAAATGGCAAAACGATGCTATTACACCTAAACCATCGCCAACAGTAATGTTATACAGATTATTATATGACACAAAAGAGCAAACCCGAAATTATAAATCGACACTTTTTATAAAGAATTTGAATAGTAATTTTTTCTTAAATCCATTTAAGTATGTAAAAACATTCAAGCAAAAATGGAATAGAAGTGTCTATTGGGCGAATGTTTTAAACAAACAACAATCATGAATTTTACATTAATAGTTTGTACTTATATGCGTCCGGTTGCGTTGATGACCTTATTACAATCAGTGAAGGAACAAACGCTTTATCCCAACGAAATTCTGATTATTGACGGCTCCACAAATAGTGATACTGCTCTTATATTAGAAACTAATCAATTTCAAAATCTCAAGTATTTTAGGGCTCCACCTGAACATCGTGGTTTAACCAAGCAAAGAAATTATGGGATTGCCAGAGTTAATCATTCAACTGATGTTATTTGTTTTCTGGATGATGATATAGTTTTAATCCCTAATTATTTTGAAAATTTACTAAAAACCTATCAATCGCATCCTGATGCATTGGGAGTTGGCGGTTTTATTATTGATGACACTATATCTTGTGAATATGTGGGTGAGAATTATAAACCAACGATTAAGGAATTTTATTTTGATGGATGGAAGCGCAAAGAGGGAAGTCGATTTGTAATGCGAAAGAGATTTGGTTTAGACAGCGATTGTCCACCGGGATTTTCCAGTTTATACTCACACGGTCGCAGTGTTGGTTTTTTGCCTCCAAGCGATAAGGTTTATGAAGTCGAACAATTAATGGGTGGAGTTTCCTCTTTCAAAAAAAATGTTTTTGAAACCTTACAATTTTCTACTTATTTTGAAGGATATGGCTTGTATGAAGATGCTGATTTTTCGATTAGAGTAGCCAAAAAAGGGAAATTATATCTAAATACAACGGCAAAGTTATATCATTATCATGATGCTTCAGGAAGACCTAATAAGTATCAATATGGTAAAATGGTGGTGCGAAATGGATGGTATGTTTGGCGAACCAAAAACCCAAAACCGTTATTAAATGCAAAGATCAAATGGCATTCGATAACCATACTTTTGACAATGGTTAGATTTAGCAATACCTTTACAAAAAATAAAAGAAAAGAGGCTTTTACCGAAGCTTTTGGAAGAACAATAGGCTGGCTTAGTTTATTATTTAATAAACCAAAATAAAGAAAAAGTAAAAAATGGCACACTATAACACATGCAAAGTTTGTGAAAGTAACATTAAAATAGTTAACGAAAAGTATAATTTAGGACAGTGTGATAACTGTAAATTAATTTTTTGCTTGACCATTTTTTCTCAGGATGAATTTATAAAAGTTTATGACGAGTTATATAATAAGGCAGATACGCATTATAAATACCATTCGGTTGTAGAATACAATAGGCTACTGGAAAACAAAAAAATCAAAGTTGGTTTTCACCGGGCCAAACTTTTAAAAAAGTATGTTTTAAATAACCAATGTAAGTCGGTTTTAGAAATAGGAAGTGGTGTTGGTTTGATAGGCTCTTACATTCGGAAACATGATGACCGTATTAATTATTTGGGAATTGAAATCGATAAAGAGTCCTTTGATAAATCACAGACTTTAGGGCTAAATACCATAAATGATGATTTCAAAGCAATGGAAAAAATCAAAGAATCTTTTGATGTAATAATGCTTTGGGAAGTTTTGGAACACCTTCAGGATTTAAAGGTGTTTATTGATTTGGCAAATAAAAGACTAAATAAAAACGGTAAAATAATTCTTTCCGTACCAAACTATGATAAAATTTATAATTATCCGAATAGAAAGAAAGATGTCATTTTTCAAGACTTACCGCCAATTCATTTAAACTTCTTTACAAAAGAAAATATCGTTACTGTTTTTGAATTCAATCACTTTAAAGACTGTATTGCAACAGTTAAGAAATTCCCATATATTAATTTGAAAAGAATAGGTTTTTATACAGAATTTATAAAAGCGTTGTTTAATAAATATAATGGTTCTACTCTTTACTTTATTGGTAGCAAAAAAGATGATTTAAAATAAATCTATGAAAACTATACTTATTGCACATAATTATAGTGAGACTTCATTCTCTGCGATGAGTTTTCATTTTGCCCATCATTTGGCCAATTTGGGACACAAAGTTGTTTTTATATCTCATAAACCATACTTCTCTGAAAAACAAATTATAAAAACAGAAAAAGGTGAAATCAATTTGTTTTCGTGGTCATCTGAAGACAGACCAACTTCTTTTTCTGATTTTATTTGGTTCTACAAAATCTATAAGCAATATAAGCCCGATTTAGTAATTGGGCACTTTGTGGGAAGTAATATCAGCATTCTTGTTTCCAAAATACTTTCTTTTGGCAGGGTAAAAACTTTTGAATATTATCACACGTTGTCAGACCAAATTCTAACAGATTTAAAGAAAGTCTCTCTAAAGCAGAAACTATTTTTTTTCAGAAAAAGAATATTCTATAAACTATTTTGTGACCAGCTTGTTTGTCCGTCTCAATTAGCTAAAGAAGATTTAGAGTTGTTTTTCGGTGTTACTAATAGTTTTGTTTTGCTAAATCCAATGACAGATAGGTTTACTGAAAAGAAAACCCTCTCAAAAGATTCAATTACAATTTCATTCTTAGGCAGATTTGATCCATCAAAAGGAATAATTGATTTAATTGAGGCTTTTTTAAAATATAAAGACAAAAATCCAAGTTCAAAGATTATTTTAAACATCGCCGGCGCAGGAAGACAAGCTGCTGAAATAGAAAAATTAGCTAAAAAAAGTGAAGCAATACAGTTTATAGGTTTTTTAGAATACGATAAAATAGATTCTTATTTAAACAATGCTAACTTTACAATTATACCTTCAAAATTCGATAATTTACCAACTGTTGGTTTAGAATCTTTAATGAACCAAACTCCTTTGCTCATTTCCAACAATACAGGCTTGACACATTATTTAGTTGATGGAAAAGATTGCTTTAAATTTGACCCAACTGTTGAATCTATGATGGATTTGTTTAAAAAAGTTGAAGACAATTTTGATTGTTACACACAAATGAGTACTGAAGCAAGGGCATCATTTATAGATAAATTTAGTATCCAACGTTATAATGAAAACTTCAGTAACAAAATTTTATAAAATATGCTACTGTATTATTGTTGGCATTTATAACATTTAGCAATATATTTGCTACCACTTTAGAAAAAAAATTTCTATCAAATTCTTTTCTATTACCTTAAAAAAACTATGAAGACACAAGAAGAAATTATTGAAATCAATAAAAGACAAAAAGATTTTTATAATTATAAAAGCGGTAAGAAAAATTTGCCAACACAAATGTGGTATTATTTCAGAGAAAAAACGTTAAAAAAAATCCGCAAAGATATTGGTATTCTTAACGAATCTTATGAAATTCATAAAACGTGGTTTGGTGATTTATCGAATAAAAAAGTGTTGGATTTAGGTTGTTTTGCTGGAAATCACTGGAGTATGTATTTAGCTGAACATAGTAAGAAGTATATTGCTTTAGATTTGAGTGATGTGGCAATTGCAAGTCTGGCGGAAAGATTAAAATCTTTACCCAATGCAGAAGCTCTGGCTGCCGATTTTCTTTCTGAAGAATTTGCTGAAAAAGATTTTGATATTATTTATGCTTATGGTGTCTTGCATCATTTTCAAAATCCAGATGTGTTAATAGCCAAACTCGATGAAAAATTGGCGCCAAATGGCGTAATTATAAGTTATGATCCTTTAGAAACTAGTTTGCCTATAAAAATCATGAGAGTTATGTATCGTCCATTTCAATCGGATAAAGATTGGGAATGGCCATTTACAAAAAAGACCTATTTTAAATTTGCCAAAACTTTTACTATTGTTGAGCGTCATGGATTATTAGGTCAAGCAAAATGGTATTTTATAATGAATTTTATTCCATTTATGTCTGAAGAAAAAAAGCAAAGCATTGGAAAAAAATGGCATAAAAAAGATTGGAATAAATCTGCAACGTCTGATAGTCATATGTTTAAATGTATGCATTTGACCATGTTAATGCAAAAAAAGTAAATTGAAATGAAATTTGCCATAATAACTCATGTCATTCATGGTAAAGTTTCAGACAAGTATTTTGGTTATGAGCCTTATGTTCGCGAAATGAACTTATGGATAAAAAATGCTTCTGAAGTCTTAATTGTTGCACCTTTGCATTCAAATTTCAAAAGTCCTATTCAAGAGTTTTATCAGCATGATAAAATAGTATTTACTGTTGTTCCTAGTTTTGATGTTTCGAGTTTAAAAAATGCACTATACTCTCTGATGGTTATACCTTCTGTAGTTTTGAAAATATATCAAACTATGAAAAGTGCCGACCATATTCATTTGCGTTGTCCCGGAAATATTGGTTTGTTAGGTTGCTTGGTTCAAATTCTTTTTCCATCAAAATCCAAAACAGCAAAGTACGCTGGAAATTGGGATTCAAAAGCAAAACAACCGTTTAGTTATCGTCTTCAAAAATGGATTTTAAGCAATACGTTTTTAACCAAAAACATGCAGGTTCTGGTTTATGGCGAATGGGAAAATAGCACTAAAAATATCAAACCTTTTTTCACTGCAAGCTATTTTGAAAAAGATAAAATTGAAGTGAAACCTAGAGAATTGGAAGGTAAAATTTCATTTCTGTTTGTAGGAACACTTTCAAATGGCAAGCAACCTTTGTATGCCATTCAATTAGTGGAGCAGCTACATAAGAATGGTAATAATGTTCAATTAATACTGTTTGGTGAAGGAAGAGAAAGGACTATACTTGAGGATTACATATCAAGGAATAAGTTAGAAAACTATATTTTTATTTTAGGGAATCAAAGCCAAGAGACTATTAAAAAGGCTTACTGTGAAAATCATTTTGTAATTTTACCATCATTGAGCGAAGGTTGGCCAAAAGTTGTTGCTGAAGGAATGTTTTGGGGTTGTTTGCCTGTAGCTTCCAATGTTTCATGTGTTCCTAATATGCTTGGAAATGGAGATAGAGGTTTGCTTCTTGATTTTAAATTAAATAATGATGTGAAAAGCATCGAATCAATTCTAAAAGATAATAATTTGTATCGGAACAAAGTTAATAATGGAATTAAATGGTCAAGACAGTTTACTATGGATGTTTTTGAATCTGAAATTAAACTGCTTTTAAAATCATGAGAATAGTTCAAATTATTGATTCATTAGAAATTGGCGGTGCTGAAAAAATGGCTATCAATTATGCCAACGCACTTTATGGAAATATTGAATTTTCGGGTTTAGTTGCTACAAGAGCCGAAGGAAATCTGAAAAATCAGTTAAAAAAATCAGTTTCTTATCTTTTTCTGCAGAAAAAATCTACTTTAGATTTTGGTGCTGTGCTTAGATTAAAAAGATATTGTAAAGAAAACAAAGTTGACTATCTTCAACCTCATAGCAGTTCCTATTTCATAGCATTATTGGTTAAGTTTTTTTATCCAAAAATTAAAATAATATGGCATGACCACAATGGATTGAGTGAGTTTATCAGTTCAGAAAAATCTTTAGCCTTGAAAATTGCCTCTTTTTTTTTCAAAGGAATTATTGTGGTAAATTACAAGCTTAAAGATTGGGCAGAAAAAGAGTTGAATTGTAAAAAAGTAATTTATTTGCCAAATTTCACAACCATCGATAGTTTAGAAAGTGTAGAAACTATCTTGAAAGGTGAACGTGGAAAAAGAATTTTATGTTTGGCTAATTTAAGAGATCAAAAAAATCATTTTCTTCTATTAGATGTTGCTGAAAAACTGAAGAAAACTAATCCTGATTGGACATTTCATTTGGTAGGAAAGGATTTTGAAGATGAATATTCAAAACAGATAAAAAAGTTAATTTTAAATAAAAGTTTAGAAAACAATGTTTTTATTTATGGATCTAAAAATGATGTAAAAAACATTATAAATCAATCGAATATTGCTATTTTAACTTCAAAATCAGAAGGTTTGCCAGTCGCTTTAATCGAATATGGATTATTGAAAATGCCAGTTGTGTCAACAAAAGTTGGAGAAATTCCGTTAGTTATTAAAGATAGCGTCAATGGATTTATTGTTAATGTAAATGATGTTGATTTATTTTGTCAAAAGTTGTTACTTTTAATACAAGATGAAAATTTACGGGTTCAGATGGGGAATTCTTTATATGAAACTATTATTCGAAACCATTCGGAAAAAGGTATTGTTGCTAATTATTTAAATTGGGTTTTAAGCCTCTAGATATGAACGAAAGAAAATATATTATTTTAATTCTTTTTCATGTTATCATTGGTGTTTTGGTATACTTTATTAGGCCACTGTCTATGATGTATGCTGTCTGTATTCCTGCATTAGGTCTTTACTATGTTATGAAAACACAAAACCGTAACAATGAAGTATTACTTGTTGCTGCTTATATTGTTGGAAGCGAGGTTTTTTTGAGGATGACAGATGCGAATTTACTCTATGAATCATCAAAGTACGGGGTAATGATATTCTTGGCTTTAGGAATGTATTATAGTGGGTTTTCAAAGGATTCAGTGCCTTTTTGGATATACTTATTGTTACTATTACCAGGCGTTTTTGTGGCCACTGAAACATTAAATATTCGGACCGACATAAGAAAGGCTATTGCTTTTAATATATCCGGACCAGTTTGTCTTGGGATTGCTGCTATTTATTGTTTTAATCGAAAAATCTTATTGTCTCAACTTAATAATGTGTTATTATCATTAGGATTACCCATATTTTCCACCACAGTCTATTTAATTTTATACACTCCAAATTTGAAGGAAATACTAACAGGTACAGGTTCAAACAACGAAACCTCAGGAGGATTTGGACCAAATCAAGTTGCTACTTTGTTAGGTATTGGGATGTTTGTTTTTTTTTCCAGATTACTTTTAGAGTCAAAATCAAAATTGATGTTTGCTGTGAATTTAATTATACTATTTAATATTACATACAGAGGCTTGGTTACTTTTTCTAGAGGTGGTATGGTAACAGGTTTTATTATGATAATAATATTATTATTTTATTTATTTCTGAAAACAAAAGGTCACGGACGGTATAACCTTTTTCGTTTATTTATTTTTTTATCGGTTGCTTTTTTTATGACTTGGCTATATACTTCAAATCAAACGGGAGGATTAATCAATAAGCGATACGCTAATCAAGATGCTGCAGGAAGAGAAAAAGAAAGTCAATTAACTGGAAGAGAAAAAATATGGGATGGCGAAATTGATGATTTTCTTGAAAATCCAATATTTGGAGTAGGAGTTGCCAAAGCTTTAGAAATTCGAACAGTAGAAACAGGCGGACTTACTATTGCTTCTCACAGTGAAATTTCAAGAACACTCGCAGAACATGGAGCTATGGGTATTATTGCTTTATTGATAGTATTTTTTACACCTATTTTTTTATTTTTGGACAACAAACAAAATATATATGCTTTTTGCTTTATTTTATTTTGGTTACTAACAATTAATCATGCTGCAATGCGAATTGCTGCACCAGCTTTTGTATATTCGTTATCGTTATTAAAAGTTTTTACAGCTGAAGAACCTTCTTTACATAGGGAATAAATTATCCGATCATGGTTATACATCTACTTCTATTGAAACATTAGGAACGTTTTTAGAAGCTGAGGGTTTTCATGTATATTATGCTTCGTCAAAAAAAAATAAAATTTGGCGCATGATTGAGATGATTAGTATGACACTCAAATATGCTAAAAAAGTTGATTATGTATTAATTGACACCTATAGTACTAATAATTTTTGGTATGCCTTTATCATTTCTCAACTGTGTAGGATTCTTAATTTAAAATATATTCCCAAACTTCATGGAGGTAATTTACCTAGTAGGATTATAAGAAGTAAATTTTTTTCAAGCTTGATTTTTAAAAATGCATACATAAATATAGCACCATCTTATTATTTATTAGAAGCTTTTAAAAAAAGTGGGTATACCAATTTAAAATACATTCCCAATACTATTGAAATACAATTATATCCTTATTCACCAAAAGAATTTAAAACACCAAAAATTCTTTGGGTAAGGTCATTTGCAAAAATTTACAATCCTTTAATGGCTGTTAAAGTATTTATGAAAATAAAGGGTGTTTTTCCAGATGCCAAAATTTGTATGGTTGGCCCTAAAAAAGATGATAGTCACGCGAAAACATTAAAATACGTTAAAAAAAATAATATTGAAGTTGTTTTTACAGGTAAATTATCAAAGGAAGAATGGATTGATCTATCAAAAGAATATAATATTTTTATAAATACAACCCATTTTGACAATACACCTATCAGTGTTATCGAAGCTATGGCTTTAGGTTTACCCGTTGTATCAACTAATGTTGGTGGAATACCTTATTTATTAGAACATAATGTTAATGCACTTTTAGTAAACGACGATGATATTGATGAAATGACCAATCAAATTAATCGACTTTTCACGGAACCAAATTTGGCAAATAATTTATCTGAAAAAGGGAAAGAATCTGTTGAAAGTTTTGATTGGGAAATAGTCAAAAAGCAATGGATAGAATTACTTGTTTAAAAGGTAATTTTAGTAACTTGCGACTTCAAAATTGTTTTTATAAAAAAAATGAACAAGTACAAGGATATACATTTTGAAGTTTCAGAAAGGAAAGTTCTTTTACGAATTTTTGATGTGATTTTTGTGCTACTTTCTTTGTATTTGGTTGGTGTAGTTTTCAAATTCAATTATTTTAATATTTCTGCAACCAATTTTTATTGGACAATAGTTTTAGGCGTTTATTTGAATTTTATAGGTTCTGTTTTTGAAATGTATAATTTGCAAGTTGCCAGCAATCAGTTTCAAATTATAAAAAGCATAATTCTTACTTCATCAATAACAGTTTTGGTGTATTTGTTAACGCCAGTTTATACTCCGATTCTTCCAACCAACCGTCTTCAAATTCTCATTTTTTACATTGCTATTTTTATAGCATTGTTTACATGGAGAATGATTTATGTACGGTTTTTTGCTTCTAATAGGTTTTCAAAAAAAGTCATTCTTATTTGTGATAAGGAACAACTTAAAGAATTGGTTTTTGCTCTTGAAAGTGCTGATCCTCATTATAGAGTTTTAGGTTTTGTAAATTCTGATAGTGCTGATAAAAAAGCTAGTGATAATCTAAAAATAAAGAATATTGAAATTAGCAATCTTGAAGAATTTGTTAAAAAAAATTCAATATCAGAAATAGTAATTGCGTCTCAAAAAACAGATGGAATAACCGTTAATCTCTATAATCAATTGATTCATTTATTAGAAAATGGTTATATCATAAGGGAATATACTCAAGTTTATGAGAGTATTACCCAAAGAATTCCTGTGCAATATGTATCACGAGATTTCTACCGTTATTTTCCATTTAGCAGAAGCAATCAAAATCATTTTTACTTGATTATGGTGCGTATTTTTGAGATACTAATTTCACTAATTGGATTGTGCATTGGGTTACTTATTTTGCCGTTAATTTTGATTGGAAATGTTTTTGGAAACAGGGGTAAATTATTCTATACTCAGGAACGAGTTGGTAAAAATGGCGAAATTTTTAACATTGTAAAATACCGAACAATGGTAAAAAATGCAGAAAAAGGAGGCGCCGTTTTTGCCACAACAAATGACAGCAGAGTCACACCATTTGGAAAAATAATGAGAAAGTCACGAATGGACGAAATACCTCAATTTATCAATATTCTTAAAGGCGATATGGCAGTAATTGGACCAAGACCTGAGCGCCCGGTTTTTGTTAACGAAATTGCCGAAGTGATGCCGTTTTATGAAACACGTCATGTCATAAAACCTGGATTGACGGGTTGGGCACAAGTTAATTATTCTTATGGCGAAACTATAGATGATAGTTTAATTAAACTTCAATATGATTTGTATTATATCAAGCACAGAAGTATTTTTCTTGACGTCAATATCATATTTAAAACACTAAGTACCGTTTTACTTTATCGCGGACAATAGTTTGAGTGGATTTCTACTATTCAATTTCAATAAAATATACAGATTGGCAATCATAAAGGGAAGCATAATCATTACATGTGGTTTTGTTAACATCATTATACTGTAAATTAATAGCAAAACTAATAATGTAACATTCAGCTTTTTCAAAAAGTTAACTTTAACAAACGGAATTAAAAGAAATAACGGATTAAAGAGCAACGTATTGTAATTCCAAAGTAATTCCTGATGTTGAGAATATAAACCAATCAGGCATAGAAAAAGACCCAAAATCCCACTAACAAAAAGATAGCCTTTAAATAAAAATCGGTTGTTAATGAATATCAAAATCAAAAGAATTACACAGATTAAGTAAATGCTGTTGAAAAACGAAAATTGAGGATTAACCGAAACGCCTTTTACGACAATTTCTTTTTTTGAAACCAATGGTTTTCCATTAATGGTTGCTTTATCTAAACTATGTAGTAATTCTATTGGAAGAAATAATTTGACTGCATCTCGGTCGGTTTTGGCACCAAAAACAATATTAATTCCTAATTTGTACCAAAAATAATTCTCAAAATAAGGATACAAAAGTGTTCTGTAACTAATCGATTTATCATCTACTTTTTGAATTTTTTCAGTGCCAAACAACCCATTTATTTTATTGACCACCATTGAGGTACAGTTTCTGTCGATAAATTTATAAGTATAACTTTTTTCGTCTGAGAGTAACGATTTATTTAGTGCGTCAAACAGTTCTTGTTTCTTTGTTAAAGGTAAGTTTAATGTTTGCTCAATAACTTGTCTTCTGTCTAATTTGTATTCAAAAACAAAATCATCATAAGAAGTGACGTTCATAAAATATTGTAAATCGCCTTTTACAAATTTGAAATAGAAATTTTCGGTTCTAAAATCAAAATAACCATAATTATATACAACGTCAAGCGCATTATTTGGGTCTGTAATTCTAAGTGCGGTGTGCCCAAAAGTAGAATATAATTCCTCACCTCGGTCACAGGTAAAAATGCTAACTGTGGCTTCTGGAGAAAGTGGTGGACTTTGCGAAAATGCAATTAAACCATATAAAAGAAAAGAAAAAGAAAGAATTTTTTTGAACATAAGTTTTATCTAAAAATACTCAAATCTACTTTAACAGAAAAAATATTAGAGTATAATGCCGCACTTTGATCACCCAAATCAGTTAAAGCATAATCAATTTGAATTCCTTTATATTTAAACCCCAAACCAATATTAGGCTGAAAATTAATTTTATTTGAACCATCAATTTGTTCTACATTTTGAAAATTTCCGACACCGGCGCGGAGAAAAACCAAATCGGTATAGCCAAATTCAAGTCCGAGTGCCGGGTCAATACTAAAGGCACTGTTAGAAATAATATCGTTGGTTTCGGCAAATTGCATATTTAAATTTACAGCTGCAAGCAGTGAATAATCAGAGTGAAATTCAAATTTCTTAGATATACCAAGTTGCGCTTTTGGAAAAGTAATTTCGGTACTTTCAGGTGGATCTTGATTTTGTCCGGCTACAGCATCTTTTATTTCGTTGTATTTATCTTCATCGATTGCCCAAATGTTGTAAGTTGTCGTAATATCACGAAGCATTACTCCATATTGCCAATCGTTACTTTCGTATTGCAATCCAAAATCAAATCCAAATCCCCAGGAACTTGCAAATTCTCCAATAACTCGGCGGATAATTTTGGCATTTACGCCATATTGTAAGCCTTCAATTAATGTTGGACGCCTCGCATACGAAAATGTCAATCCGTAATCAGCAGTTGAGAAAAGACTGATTCGGTTGTAGTCAATATTTCCTTCGCTGTCAATAAGTTGTGTTGTGTTTAAGATGTCATCTACTCCGAAACGAATTAAAGAAATTCCCCAAGCGCTTCGGTCGTCTATCTTTTTGGCGTAAGCCGCATAATCATATTGGGCAATGTTGGCAAAATAGCTTGCGTGCATCAGTGCAACTTCACTATCTTCAATTTTTAATATACCTGCTGGATTCCAATAACCTGAGTTCACATCGCCAGTAGCAGCAGTTACTGCATTTGACATTCCCAAAGCATCAGCATCAACCCCAATATTCATAAATTCATTAGAATATTTTCTAACTGATTGAGCATGAGTGATTATGCTAAATAAAAGCAGTAGAATAGCAATTGTTTTTTTCAAGGCAATTTTTCTTTTTACAAATATCAAATAAAAATCTCTAATATAAAACGTAGAAAGGGTTAACTTATTGTATTAGATTTGTAATTCTTTTTTAAAAGCAAATTGAATTTATATGAAAATTAAAGCACTGATTCCCAATTTATTTACGATGTTAAATTTATTTAGTGGCTGTGTGGCTTTGGTAATGGTTGCAGATTATAAATTTGATTGGGCATTTTACTTTGTATGCCTTGGAATTTTTTTCGACTTTTTCGATGGTTTTTTTGCCCGAAAGTTTGGAGTCGCAGGACCATTAGGCGTTCAGTTAGATTCGTTGGCCGATATGGTTACCAGTGGTTTAGTTCCCGGATTTGTGATGTATCGATTGATGGCTTTTAGTAAAGAGTTTATGTCAGTAACTGTTGGTGTCGGTGCATTTGATTATTATAAACTATATTTTTTAGGATTTATAATAACGCTTGGAGCCTGTTATCGATTGGCTAAATTTAATATTGATGAAAGACAATCCGATTCTTTTATTGGTTTGCCAACACCGGCTAATGCTCTTTTTATTACCAGTCTTCCTTTAGTGATAACTGCTTATGAGCATAACCAGCAATTAGTTGAACTTTTTATCAATAAGACTTTTTTAGTAGCAATAACTTTAATTAGCGCTTATGTAATGAACGCCGAAATTCCATTATTTTCCTTGAAGATTAAGAATTTCAGTTTTGCTAAATACAAATTACAGATTTTCTTTTTGGTGCTATCCATTTTGTTATTGTTTTTCCTTCAGATACTAGCAGTTCCGTTGATAATTATAATTTATGTTTTACTCTCGGTATTCAATAATATAGTCAACAAAAAGGCTTCCGTTTAGAAAGCTAAACCCCAATTTTTTTTCAATTTTTCTAAAAAAAATACCGCAAATTCGCAAATTCCTTTTTGAATAATTTGCGAATTTGCGGTAAATTTACTTTTAACGGTTTATTTAAAATCCAATTTTTTTTTACGCAACTCAAAGTTTTGACCGAGATATACTTTTCTAACCATTTCGTCGGCAGCTAATTCTTCCGGAATTCCGGCCTTTAAAATTCCACCTTCAAACATTAAGTATGTTTTATCCGTAATAGCCAACGTTTCCTGAACATTGTGGTCTGTAATTAAAATTCCGATATTTTTGTTCTTCAATTGTGCAACGATACGTTGAATATCTTCAACCGCCACTGGGTCAACACCGGCAAATGGCTCATCGAGAAGTATAAATTTTGGATCAGTAGCCAAAGCTCTAGCGATTTCGGTTCTTCGTCTTTCACCACCCGAAAGCAAATCACCACGATTGGTTCGGATGTGTTCCAATCCGAATTCAGCAATTAAGCTTTCCATTTTTGCAATTTGCTCTTCTTTGGTATGCTTGGTTAATTGCAAGACGCTTAATATGTTATCTTCTATACTCAATTTTCTAAATACAGAAGCTTCTTGTGCTAGATATCCAATTCCGTTTTGGGCACGTTTGTACATTGGATATTCTGTGATATCTAAATCATCGAGAAATATTTTTCCCGAATTTGGTTTAACCAATCCAACAATCATGTAAAAAGAAGTTGTTTTCCCGGCACCATTCGGACCTAAAAGCCCTACGATTTCACCTTGATTTACTTCCACAGAAATACCTTTGACAACACTTCTGCCTTTATAGGTTTTGACTAAATTTTCAGCTCTTAATTTCATTTTTAGACTTCTTAGATCATTAGATTTTTAGACAAATTAACGAATAAACAACTATCCAATTTACCTTTTAACAATTATTTGGATGTTTCTTCTAGCGCTTCCCAAAATTCATAAGCTCTTCTCAAATGCGGAATTACTATAGTTCCACCAACTAAAGTGGCAATTCCCATAGTTTCCATCATTTCTTCTTTGGTAATGCCTTCTTTATAACTTGTTTCCAAATGGTATTTGATGCAATCATCACAACGCAAAACGGTTGAAGCTACAAGTCCGAGAAGTTCTTTTGTCTTTACATCAAGCGCACCTTCAGCATACGCATTGGTATCTAAATTGAAAATACGTTTTACAATTTTATTATTGTCAGCCAATAATTTTTCGTTCATTTTAGAACGGTATTCATTAAATTCTTCAACTAGTTTGCTCATCTTTCTTTTTCTTTTTTTCTACCACCGCCGAAATCCAAATACATCCTTCATAAATTATCAGCATCGGTACGGCAACGGTTATTTGACTTACTACATCGGGCGGTGTAACGATTGCAGCAATAATTAATATAATTACAATAGCATATTTTCTGTATTTCCTTAAGAAACTCGGACCAACTAATCCTAATTTAGTTAGGAAGTAAATGATAATTGGTAATTCAAAATATAATCCACTAGCTATAACAGCAGTTTTGACCATACTTACGTAAGAATCTATATTAAATTGATTTTTTACAACACTACTTATTGAGAATGTTGCCAGAAAATTTACAGACATAGGAACAATCACAAAATAGCCGAAAAGTACCCCTAAGAAGAACAAGATAGAAGCTACGAAAATGAAAAGTTTGGCGCTCTTTCTTTCCTTTTCATACAAAGCAGGACTAATAAATTTCCAAAATTCCCAGAGAATATAGGGGAATGCCAAAATAAACCCAGCAGTTATACAAACCCAAACAAAAATATTTACCTGACCTTCCATCTCAGTATTTTGAATAATGAAATTGAGTTCGGTAATGCATATACTATCAGCAAAACCAAGGTAATGTGAAGCTTCGCAAAAAAAGCGATAGGTAATAAAACTTGGATCGGTTGGTCCGAAAATTAAATCACTAAATATATAATCAGCAAAAAAATACGATACAATAGCCATAATAACTACGGCAGCCGAACTTCTTACCAATAACCATCTTAATTCTTCCAGATGATCTAAGAATGACATTTCATTGAGTGCTTTTTTTGCCATTATACGATGCCTTCTTTTAAAATGTCATGTAAATGAATTACCCCTTTATAGTCACCGTTGTCAACAACAACTAGTTGCGTAATCGAAAAGTCTTCTAGTATATTCAGTGCATCACTAACCATATCGGTTGATTTTATGGTTTTTGGATTTTTAGTCATTATGTCTTGAGCGGTTAAACCTGAAATGTTTTCTGTTTTATTCAACATTCTTCTGATATCTCCGTCCGTTATAATTCCGATAACCTTTTCATTTTCAATAACGGCGGTAACTCCAAGACGTTTTTCTGATATTTCGTGAATTGCACTTTTAACGCTTGAATCAGGAGCAACTACAGGTCTGTGTGTAGCGTCAAGCATATCACCAACACGGAGTAATAACTTTTTGCCCAAAGCTCCACCGGGATGGTATTTAGCAAAGTCTTCTGCAGTAAAATTTTTCATTTCCATCAAACAAACTGCAATAGCATCACCCATAACTAATTGAGCTGTTGTGCTATTGGTCGGAGCCAAATTAATCGGACAAGCTTCTGTTTCTACATAAGTGTTCAAAACAAAATCGGCTTCTTTTCCTAAAAAAGAGGTTGTATTTCCGGTGATGGCAATCAGTTTATTTCCGAATCGCTTTAGTAACGGAACCAAAACTTTAATCTCCGGACTGTTGCCACTTTTTGAAATGCAAATTACAACATCACCAGGTTGCACCATACCTAAGTCGCCATGAATAGCTTCTGATGCATGAAGAAAAAGGGAAGGGGTTCCAGTAGAATTTAAAGTTGCAACAATCTTTTGGGCTATGATAGCACTTTTACCAATTCCGGTTACCACTAAACGACCATTTGAATTGAATATGATTTCAACTGTTTTTACAAAGTTGTCATCTAAAAATGCAACAAGTTTTGCAATAGATTCACTTTCGGACAAAATTGTTTTTTTTGCCGAAGCCAAAACGGTATCTTTATTTATCAAAATTGTAACAATATAAAATTTGTATGTATGAAAGAAAGTCTTATCTTTATGTTTGCAAATTTATGTAAAAATACCATTAACAGAGAATGAATTTAAACGAAATTGACATTCACAAAGAATTAAAAAAATATTTTGGTTTCAACCAATTTAAGGGATTACAAGAACAAGTTATAAAAAGTATTATTACTCAAAATAATACTTTTGTTATTATGCCTACTGGTGGCGGAAAGTCATTATGTTATCAGTTGCCTGCATTAATTCAAGAAGGAACTGCTATTGTTGTTTCACCGCTTATCGCTTTAATGAAAAATCAAGTAGATGCTATCCGAAGCTTATCTTCAGAAAATGGAATTGCACATGTATTGAATTCTTCTCTAACCAAAACAGAAATAAATCAAGTTAAAAAAGATATTACTTCAGGAATTACTAAATTATTATATGTAGCACCCGAGTCATTAACTAAAGAGGAATATGTTGAATTCCTTCAAAATGTAAAAATTTCTTTTGTTGCCATAGACGAAGCGCATTGTATTTCAGAATGGGGACACGATTTCAGACCTGAATATCGAAATTTAAAAGCCATAATCAAATTAATTGGTGATGTTCCTGTTATTGGTTTGACAGCAACGGCTACGCCAAAAGTGCAGGAAGATATTCTTAAAAATTTGGATATGTCCGATGCCACTACTTTTAAGGCATCTTTCAATCGCCCCAATTTATTTTATGAAGTACGCACCAAAACAAAAAATATAGAATCGGATATCATTCGTTTTATAAAACAGCATAAAGGTAAATCAGGAATTATCTATTGTTTAAGCCGTAAAAAGGTGGAAGAAATAGCCGGAGTATTGCAAGTAAACGGAATTTCAGCCGTACCATATCATGCAGGTTTAGATGCGAAAACAAGAGCTAAACATCAAGACATGTTTCTTATGGAAGATGTTGATGTGGTCGTTGCAACCATAGCTTTCGGAATGGGAATTGACAAACCCGATGTTCGTTTCGTAATTCACCATGATATTCCAAAATCATTAGAAAGTTATTATCAAGAGACCGGTCGTGGTGGACGAGATGGTGGAGAAGGTCATTGTTTGGCTTATTATTCTTATAAAGATGTAGAAAAACTTGAAAAATTCATGTCGGGCAAACCGGTTGCCGAACAAGAAATTGGTTTTGCTTTGCTACAGGAAGTCGTTGCTTATGCTGAAACTTCGATGTCTCGTCGTAAGTTCTTGTTGCATTATTTTGGAGAAGAGTTTGACAGTGAAACAGGGGATGGTGCTGATATGGATGACAATGTCCGCAACCCGAAAACAAAAGTTGAAGCCCAAGACCAAGTAAAACTACTTTTAGAAGTCGTAAGAGATACCAAATATTTATACAAATCAAAAGAAATTTGCTTTACGCTTATCGGAAGAGTAAATGCTATGATTAAGGCACATAGAACTGATTCACAATCGTTTTTTGGAGCAGGAAAAGATTTTGAAGAGCGTTATTGGATGGCATTAATTCGTCAGGTTTTAGTGGATGGACTTTTAACTAAAGATATTGAAACCTACGGAATTTTAAAAGTTTCAGACAAAGGTCATGAGTTCATTAAAAATCCAACATCCTTCATGATGTCGGAGGATCACGAATATAATGAAGCAGAAGACGACGCTATAGTTACGGCATCAAAAGCTGGTGGAACAGCCGATGAAGCTCTGATGTCTATGTTGCGTGAGTTGCGTAAAAAAGTAGCCAAGAAATTAGGCGTTCCTCCATTTGTAGTTTTTCAAGATCCTTCATTAGAAGATATGGCGTTGAAATACCCAATAACTAGTGACGAATTGAGTAATGTTCATGGTGTCGGTGAAGGTAAAGCCAAAAAATACGGAAACGAATTTATTGAACTTATTGCGCGCTATGTCGATGATAATGATATTATTAGACCAGATGATTTGGTAGTAAAATCTACTGGAGCTAATTCGGCCAATAAACTGTACATTATTCAAAATATTGATAGAAAACTATCTCTTGAAGATATTGCCAAAGCCAAAGGAATGAAAATGGATGATTTGCTTAAAGAAATGGAGCAAATTGTCTATTCAGGAACAAAATTAAATATTAAATATTGGGTTGATGAAATGCTAGATGACGAGCAACAAGAAGAAATTCACGATTATTTTATGGATTCTGAAACCGATAATATTGAAAAAGCTTTGAAAGAATTTGACGGCGATTATGACATTGAAGAATTACGTCTAATGCGTATTAAGTTTATAAGCGAAGTAGCGAATTAGAATCTCACAAGTAAAGCACTCATACAATTTTAAAACATTTTTCCTAATAATTAATTGTTTTTAAATGATTATCAGTAACTTAGATTTAGAATTAATAGTTAATTCTGTCTAATCAATAAAACCAATAATCATGAAAAACATGTTACAATTACAAATGAAGAATCTATTTCTTCTTTTGATGCTTATTCCTTTATTAAGTGTAAGCCAAACTAAAAATGTGATTTCCACCACTAGAGAATTTCCAAAAGTTGAAAAACAACTCGAATTTGAAAAAGCTTTAGCCACTCATGCGCAAAAATACCACACAGGTGATGTCAAATGGCGTGTATTTGATATTGTAACCGGACCAGATGCTGGAGGTTATCAAATTACCGAAGGGCCAAAAACTTGGGAGTCAGAAGACGTTCGTGGAGATATTAATGTTGAGCATAATAATGACTGGCATAAAAGCGTTTCCATTTATTTGACTAATAGACATTCAAGTGCGTATTCAGTTTATATCGATTCGTTGAGTACTGTTGCTCTTGGTGATTATTCGGACAAAGTGCAAATTACTCATATTTATCCAAAACTAGGTTGTTCCTATAGAGTAGCAACTATGTTAAAAACATTGAAAGCTGCATGGGCTGTAGAAGGTTCGACTGTAGCGGTATACGAATCAAATGGATCAGGATCAGCACAATTTGCAATTGCAAGACGTTACAAACAAGGATTAAAAGAAAAAGAAGTGGGTTTTAGAAAATCATTTGTTGATACTTACGAAAAAATACATGGTAAAGGTTCATGGGGAATTTTCAACGATAATGTCAAAGAATATGTCAGTGACCAATGGAGCGAATTACTTTTTTATAGAGCTGATTTAAGTTCGAAATAAACAATCCAAAAAAATGGTAGTTACGTTACTTGTAACTACAAAAACAGTAACCCTTTCAGAGTTTCAAACACTGAAAGGGTTATTATTTTAGAGAAAATCAGAAATGTGCAAGTTTACTTTTTGAGCTTAATAAACTTCTGCACGATGTGGTTTTAATGCATCTCTAACAGAAATCATATTCTCGTCTGTCACAACCATAAAAGCAATGGCATGTAGCTCGTTTTTGATTTCAAAACCAGTAATGTTTATGGGAAATTTTTCAATAGCGATGTATTCTTTTAAATGAATTTCGTGATGTTCTGCTTTTTTGGCTGAAGCTTCTCCTCGAAAATCCCAAATTAATTTTATTTGTCTAGACATTAATTTTTCACAATTTTAAATGTTTCCGTTCTATTGTTGTCACCCAAAGTTTTGATTAAATACACAGAAGATTGTAAGGCACTCATATCTATAGAAATCTCAGTTGAACTGTATGTTTTGGACATTATTTTTTCCCCAAATAAGTTATAAACTTCAACAGATTGTATATTGTAATTATTTGAAATAGTCAAATAATCAATAACTGGAACCGGATAATAGGAAAGTTTAGAATGTGTAAAATCTTCATTCGACAAACTTGAATCATAGGCTGAAATTGTAAAAGAACCTTGTGATTCATTTTTACCAAATGCTCTCAAAACAATAGATTGACCGGGTGGTAATCCTGTTAGATTTAATTTAGAATACAAGTTGCTTACTGTAAGCTTTGATGAATCGGGATTATTGTTATTGTTACATCCAATAGAAACATTGGAGCTACAGGAACTAAAAGCTTCTAATACGGTATCATTCAATCCACCATTTCCTTGTGTTTCAATAGTAACATTACCGGAATTAGGCACTACTAATGTGTACCAAATATCTCTGGCAGTATAGTTTCCATCACAAAAACAAGGCAAATTGAAATCATTATTGGTTGCTGCAAGATTAGTTACAGTTTCGGGATTATCATTAAAATTAGTTCCAACAATCAGCTCAACGGCATCACTACATTTGTCATTTGGCGGCGTAGCCGGTGCATTTAAAATAAACGATTTGGTTTCAATACATCCTTCTATAACGCTTTCGATGGCAACATAAACAATTTCTCCATCCTGTCCGGTATAATTAATAGGGTTTTGTATGCTATTGAATAGGTTTTGAGCATCTTGTAAATTATTGTGATACGTAATAGTATAATCAGCAGGATTTAATGTATCTAGGATAATAGGCATATTGGTCGTTAAGTCAAAAATATTTGCGGTATTATACAGATTAATTGGTTCATTGATTGGAAACGGATCAAAATATTGAATACTCATTGAACTGGAAGAAATTTGACAGCCATTTGCACTGTTCAAAACTAATTGATAAACTCCAGATTGTGTAACGGTCAAAGTTGAACTACTGATAGCAGGAAGCGGTACTCCATCTTTTGTCCATGAATAAGTAACATTAGGAATAGTTGTTGCACCAGCCTGAATGGTTATTTCTTCATTTGGACAGGTCTGTATAATATTGGTCAAGCCTTCATATACTCCAGCTCCTTGCAACTGACCAATCCCGATTTCAAAAGTTCCTCCGGCAAGAAAAACCGCTGAATCGTATAAGTGATCGTTCCTATCAGAAATTACTAATTTAATATGGTAAGTGTGTAAAGGGTTTACCACAGATTGAGCAGTCATCACAACAGTTTCTCCATTAAAATTAGTAGCTGAAGTGTTTGCATTGGTACCTCCGTTGTAATTTCCGAAATAATTCTGGTTTTGAGAAGAACAAGAAGGATTGTTATTACTATTACGGATAGTAACTACAGAAATTGGAATAGTTGTGTTAGGTACAAGTGCAATATTGGTTGTCGGAGTTCCTGCTGTGAGATCGGTTAAGAAAAACGCGAAAGCATCAGAAAAAGCACATTGAAAATCTCCATATTCTTCCGAAGCAAAAAGAAAATCGAAAGAAAATTGGTTTACATAAGGTTGAAAATCAAATTCTAAAACAGTAGCATCGTTATAAGTAGTAAGCCACGTATCGATCCCTAGACTCTGTATGTAGTTGAGTAAATCAGCATCGCCTGGCCATACTCCATCGCTCAACGCACTAGTGTTTGGTCCATTTGAATTGGTTGCTGCCCCTGTACTCAAAATAACTCCTGAGTTTATGGGGAAATTAGGATTGGTGTTGGAAAAAAAACCAATACCATTGGAAGAACCAAAATTTGTTCCGGTGCTCGAGGTTATATTAGAGACTTCTCCTGAAAGACAACTACTGCTACTATTGCCAAATAAAATATTCTGAACCAATTGAGGAACGGTATACTGAGTTGTATTTACCGTTATGGATTGAGAAAAAACTGCTAATTGAAAAAACAAAAATAGTAGGAGCAATTTTTTTTTCATTTTGGTCGATTTGAAGTTATAAAAATAGGAAAAGTTAATGAGTCTTTTTAAAAACAAACATAAAATTTGAACAATCAAATTTATAAATGAATGAAATAAGCTTATTTTTGCCTTATCTGATTTCAAATACAATTCAATCAAATGCCCAAGGAAATCCAACTACAAGTCTCACCTGAAGTAGCATCTAACGAAAGTTTGCTTTATGAGCATGTAGCTCAATTAGTTCGCGTTTCAACTAAATTGGTTCATAAAGTTGTTATTCTAAAACGTTCTATTGATGCGCGTCAAAAGGCGATAAAGGTCAATCTTAAAGTTGCAGTCTATCTTATAGATGAAAAATACACAGAACAAAAAATTGAACTTCCCGACTACGAAAACGTTTCCAACAAACAGGAAGTAATCATTGTTGGCGCTGGTCCAGCCGGATTATTTGCAGCCTTGCAGTTAATTGAATTAGGTTTAAAACCAATAGTTATAGAACGCGGGAAAGAGGTTCGTGGTCGTCGTCGCGATTTAAAAGCCATCAATGTTGACCATATCGTCAACGAAGATTCGAATTATTGTTTTGGTGAAGGTGGAGCAGGAACCTATTCTGACGGGAAATTATATACGCGTTCCAAAAAACGTGGCGATGTTGACAGAATTCTGCAATTATTGGTTGGTTTTGGTGCAACACCAGACATTTTAGTTGAAGCGCATCCGCATATCGGAACCAATAAATTACCACAAATCATTCAGGACATTCGAGAGAAAATTATTGAGTGTGGCGGACAAGTATTGTTTGAAACCCGCGTTACGGATTTCGTTATTAAAAACAATGAAATGCAAGGCGTTGTTACTCAAAATGGTGACACGATTTCTGCCAATAAATTAATTTTAGCCACAGGACATTCGGCTCGCGATATTTTTGAGTTACTAGATAGAAAAAAGATTTTAATAGAAGCCAAACCTTTTGCAATCGGAGTTCGAGCGGAACATCCACAGGAATTAATTGATAGAATTCAATACAGTTGCGATTATCGTGGCGAACATTTACCACCAGCACCTTATTCAATAGTGAAGCAAGTGAATGGTCGCGGAATGTACTCTTTTTGCATGTGTCCGGGTGGCGTAATTGCGCCTTGTGCTACAAGTCCGGGTGAAGTGGTAACTAATGGTTGGTCGCCATCCAAACGTGATCAGGCAACAGCTAATTCAGGAATTGTTATCGAATTAAAATTAGAAGATTTCAAACCATTTGCCAAATTCGGAGCTTTAGCCGGAATGGAATTTCAGAAAAGTATCGAACAAAAAGCTTGGCATTTGGCAGGAGAAACCCAAAAAGTTCCGGCACAGCGAATGATTGATTTTACTCAAAATAAAATATCCACATCGATTCCAAAAACATCTTATGTTCCTGGAACAACTTCAATAGAAATGGGACAAGTTTTTCCCGAATTCTTAACTCAAATACTACGAGAAGGCTTTAAAGAATTCGGAAAAGCTATGCGCGGTTATATGACTAACGAAGCGATTCTTCATGCACCCGAAAGCAGAACTTCCTCGCCAGTGCGAATTCCGCGTGACAACGAAACATTGGAACATCCTCAAATTAAAGGATTATATCCTTGTGGTGAAGGTGCCGGATTTGCTGGTGGTATCATCTCTGCTGCTATTGATGGTGAGAAATGTGCGTTGAAGATTGCTGCCGTTTTAAAATAAACCACTTGTTTTTAACTATTACGTTTTAGTTAATTTCTTTCTGTAAAAGTCTGTTGAAGGTTATGGAAGAAATAGTATTTTTATAAAAAATCAATTTTTATGAATACTATTCCAACCGAATTTCAAATTACGAATTTATTACACCAAGATACTTATTTAGTTGACGGTCAGTTAAAAAAATGGACAGGTGAAACTTCTGAAGTTTATTCTACCATTTCTTCAACCGAAAACTATGCGCCAACATTGCTTGGTTCAATTCCAACTATGGGTGAAGTTGCTGCTGCTGAAGTAGTAAAATCGGCTGTTGCTGCTTATGATAAAGGACAAGGTATTTGGCCAACTATGAAAGTCATAGACCGAATTAAATGCATGGAAAATTTTGTCACTCAAATGAAAGCTACTCGAAGTGAAGTAGTGAAATATTTGATGTGGGAAATCGGAAAATCGTTAGGCGATTCTGAGAAAGAATTTGACCGAACTGTAGAGTATATTTACGATACAATTGAAGATTATAAGCAATTAGACAGAAACAATGCGCGTTTTACCAAAAGTCAAGGCGTGAATGCCATGGTACGTCGTGGTCCGCTTGGAGTCGTATTGTGTCTTGGACCTTATAATTATCCATTGAATGAGACTTTTTCTTTGTTAATTCCAGCCATTATCATGGGAAACACGGTTATTTTCAAACCAGCAAAACATGGAGTTTTATTGATATCACCGTTGCTCGAAGCCTTTAGAAGTAGTTTCCCAAAAGGGGTTATCAATATTGTTTATGGTAGAGGTAGAGATGTAGCTTCTCCAATAATGAAATCAGGTAAAGTAGATATTTTAGCCTTGATTGGAAATAGTAAATCGGCCATTGCATTACAAGACCAGCATCCTAATAAAAATAGATTGCGTCTGATTTTAGGATTGGAAGCAAAAAATCCAGCAATTATTTTGCCTGACGCCGATTTAGATTTGACTATTCAAGAATGTATTATGGGAACTTTATCTTTTAATGGTCAACGTTGTACGGCACTTAAAATCCTTTATGTTCACGAATCAATTGCGGCTGAATTCAACCAAAGATTTACTGAAAAAGTAGATGCACTTCCTTTTGGAAATCCATGGGAAAAAGGGGTTTCATTGACACCATTGCCTGAAAAAGATAAACCTGATTACATTCAGGAATTAATAGATGACGCTTCAGCTAAAGGTGCTAAAGTCATTAATGCTAAAGGTGGAGAACGTTCGGATAATTATATTTTTCCAGCTGTTTTATTTCCGATAAATAAAGAAATGCGGGTGTATCATGAAGAGCAATTTGGGCCAGTTATTCCAATTATAACTTTTAAAGACATTCAAGAACCATTGAACGATATGGCTGAATCTAATTATGGACAGCAAGTGAGTTTATTCGGAAAAGATATTAAAACCATTGCACCTCTTATTGACACTTTGGTAAATTTAGTTTGTCGTGTGAATTTAAACAGCTCTTGCCAGCGTGGTCCAGATGTTTATCCATTTACAGGAAGAAAAGATTCGGCTGTAGGAACGTTGAGTATTCATGATGCCTTACGTTCGTTTTCTATTCGAACCTTTGTGGCTTCTAAAGACAATGCCTATAACAACGCTATTTTACAGGAATTGCTCAATAGTAAAGAATCGAATTTTATTAATACCGATTATATTTTATAAAGAAAAAGTCCCGAATAATAGGGACTTTTTTTATGTATTTATTTTTTGGCAGTTGCTTCTTCATAGCGTTCGGAAACTTTTTTCCAATTGATAATTTTGAAGAAGTTGTCGATGTACCTTTTTCGTTTATATTGATAATCTAAATAGTAAGCATGCTCCCAAACATCCAAGTTTAAAAGAGGTGTACCGGAAACGATTTGCTTAGGCATCAAGGGATTGTCCTGATTTGGTGTACTGGTTACTTGTAACTTACCAGTTTTATCAACAACTAACCAAGCCCAGCCGGAACCAAATTGCTTATCGGCTGCATCAGAAAATTGTGTTTTAAATACTTCAAATGAACCAAAATCTCTAGTAATAAGTGATGCTAATGTATCTTTAGGTTGCCCTCCAGATTTTGGAGACATTCCTTCCCAAAACAAGCCGTGATTATAATAGCCACCAGCATTATTTTTTAAATCGGCATTGGTACCATCACATTTTTTCAAGATATCTTCAATACTTAAGTCTATTAATGTTGGATCCTCAGCAACTAATTTATTAAGATTGTTAGTGTAGGTCAAGTAATGTTTGGAATAATGCATTTCCATAGTAAGTATATCAATACTTGGTGAAAGCGCATTGTATTCATAAGGCAATTTTACTAATGAAAATTGTCCATCAATAGCACTTACGTCGTCAGGTTGCCCAATAGTGATTTTTTCTTCGGCTGATGGTAATGGAACTTCAACCACTTCTGTAAGCTTTTTTCTTTTGCAGGAAGGTAAAAGCAGTGAAAGTGAAAAGCATAAAACAATTGAAAAAATCTTCTTCATAAACCTACTTTTTACTATTTGCAATTTCGTGTATTGCTTCTGTGTATAATTCTTTTGCCTCGTCGATGGATAAATGGCTTATTTGCATCCAAGCATTAGTTTTAAAGGCATTTCTCAAATCAAAATCGTTGGCTTGATTGTAATTGATAGTTCCAAAAGTGGCTTGCTTATAATAGGCATACAATCGCAATTGCACATCTTGTGGAAGTTCAGATTGTGACATTTTTGAAGCGATTTCTACTGCTTCTTGAAATCGAATATCTAATTCTTTTTCATCCATTTACATTATTCTTTTGACGTAATCACGGTTTGGTTTCCAACAGCATTTTGCTGAAGTTTCACTTCTATTTTGGTTCCTAATGGGAAAAACATATCGACTCTTGAACCAAATTTAATAAAACCGGCATCATCACCTTGACGAACTTGCATTCCTTCTTCGGCATAGTTTACAATTCTACGTGCCAAAGCACCAGCAATTTGACGGTATAAAATTTCGCCAAAAACTCTGTTTTCAATAACAACGGTTGTTCTTTCATTTTCGGTACTCGCTTTTGGATGCCAAGCTACTAGATATTTTCCCGGATGGTATTTACTATATTTTACTTTTCCACTAATGGCATAACGAGTGACATGCACATTTATAGGCGACATAAAAATAGAAACCTGTAGCCGTTTGTCTTTAAAATATTCATCTTCAAATACTTCTTCGATAACAACTACTTTTCCGTCAACAGGAGCAAGAACAACTTTGTCGTTTGCTTCAATTCTTCTGTTTGGATTTCTGAAAAATTGTAAAATCAGTATTAGAAAAGCTAATGCTGTAATTTGAATGGTTTTTTCTAACCATAATATAGAAATTAACTTTGGTGCAAACAGCGTAATGATTACAGTTACTGTTGTTGCTATTAAAATAATTTTTCCGCCTTCTTTATGAAACATAATACAAGATTTGATAAAACAAGTAAACAAATGGTGCTACAAATATAATACTATCTAAGCGATCTAGAATACCACCATGACCGGGCATTATTTTTCCGCTGTCTTTTATACCTGCGATTCTTTTAAATTTTGATTCGATTAAGTCACCTAAAGTACTGAATATGCTAATGATTATGGCGCTTATTGTCCAAATAATCATTGAAGTATAAAGGTAATTTGGTTTGGGTTGAAAATAAAATTTCGAAATTAAAATTCCGGCAATTACTGAAAATACTATGCCACCAATAAATCCTTCGATGGTTTTTTTTGGAGATATTCTTTCGATCAGTTTGTGTTTTCCAATTGATTTTCCAACGATATACGCAAAAGTATCATTCGTCCAAATCAGAATAAAAATGCTTATTATTATTTTTGGTCTGTAGATGTTATAGGAAAACGGAATCTTTGTGATTATGATGAATGGAAGAATTACGTAACCAATGGTGTAAACGTATTTTGAAAGCGTGTCAAATTTTTCTTTTTTTGAATTGAAAAGAAGCAGTAAGCATTTTATCGAAACAAACAGTGTGGCTACTAAAAGCAAGACATCGTTCGTTTGATTAGTTTTAAATTGGGTTGCTAAACAATAGGCTGAAGTACCAAAGAGAATTGGTGCTATTTTGTTTAAATGAACTAATTGGCAAAATTCATAAACGGCAATTACCATAAAAATACCGAATAGTAAATAAAAACTATTGACTGAATACGAAGTAGCAATTATAAGCAGTGCAACATAAACTAAACCAGAAAATGACCTCTTTAGCGATTCGTTCATTTTATAAATCTTCTAGAAGCAAAAGATACAAGTTTTTTGCAGTGCTTCCATATTGAAGAAAGTCTTCATCTTTAGCTTTCTCAAAATATTTTATAGTGGTAATATTTGTTGGATAATCTTTATCGTATTTTTTCTTTATCACACGAAGACCATCGCTTTTTGCTTCTAAAATTTGACTTGTGGTAGCTAATATAATGATGTTGCTTGGCAAATCATTTGGTTTATTTTGCTTGATTTGATTGGAGGAAAAAAGCACAGAACCTTCATCGGCAATCAAGTTTTCGCAACTGGCAAATAAAAATTTTGGATTCGATGGTTTATCGTAATGAAGTTTGTTTTCGTCCAACATGCTAAAAAGTTTGGGCTCATAACACAAGGCTTCACATTCAAACCAATCATTTTCTTCTAAAATATTCAGAAATTGATCTTTTACTTCGTTTAAGTTTTCACAATATAAAAACTTGCCTCCGTTTTTTTTGAAGTTATAAGTGAACTTTTCATCTACAGGAAGTAATGAAAAGCTTGAAGGAGTATTGTTAAATTCGCTTTGACTTTCTTCGTCAGAGGCATCACTACCGGAGCCAAAAATTTTTCTGAAAAGACTCATGCTTGTTTTGGTATAATCTAGATTGAAAATTGAAATCCTCCAAAGATAAAAAAATCTTAATTCAAAAGTAAGTTTTGAATTAAGATTTTAAAAAAATGTTAAAAACGGAATTGGTTTAAACTATATCGGTTTCTTCTGCCGGTATATTAAAAGGTCTTTTTCCGAAAATTGTTTCTAAATCGTCTTTGAAAATAACTTCTTTTTCAATTAAGATGGCAGCAAGCTGCTCTAGTTTTTCTTTATTTTCTTCTAAGATTTTTATAGCTCTTTGATATTCATTTTCAATCAGCGCTGAAATTTCTTTATCAATTGTCATAGCGGTATCTTCAGAATAAGGTTTTGAAAAACTATATTCACTTTGCCCAGTAGAATCGTAGTAAGTGATGTTACCTAACTTTTCGTTCAGACCATAAATGGTAACCATTGCGCGAGCTTGTTTGGTTACTTTTTCCAAATCACTCAAAGCACCTGTTGAAATTTTATTAAAGACAACTTTCTCTGCAGCTCTTCCGCCCATAGTAGCGCACATTTCATCAAGCATTTGCTCTGGACGAACAATTAATCTTTCTTCTGGTAAATACCATGCAGCACCTAAACTTTGTCCTCTTGGAACAATAGTAACTTTTATTAAAGGAGCAGCATGTTCCAGCATCCAACTTACGGTTGCGTGTCCTGCTTCATGAACGGCAATAGCATGTTTCTCTTCTGTGGTTACAATTTTATTTTTCTTTTCTAATCCACCAACAATTCGGTCAACGGCATCTAAAAAGTCTTGCTTGTCAACCGCAGTTTTATTATTTCTTGCTGCAATCAATGCCGCTTCATTACACACATTAGCGATATCTGCACCCGAAAAACCTGGTGTTTGTTTGGCAAGAAATTCAGTATCTAAACCTTCTACTTTTTTTAGCGGAGCTAAATGCACTTCAAAAATTTCTTTTCTTTCTCTGATGTCTGGTAGATCAACATAAATTTGTCTGTCAAAACGCCCTGCTCGCATCAAAGCTTTGTCTAAAACATCGGCTCTGTTTGTTGCAGCTATTACTATTACGTGTGTGTTTGTGCCAAAACCATCCATTTCGGTTAGTAATTGGTTTAATGTATTTTCGCGTTCATCATTGCCACCAGACATGTTGTTTTTTCCTCTGGCTCTTCCAACAGCGTCAATTTCATCAATGAAAATTATAGATGGGGCTTTATCTTTGGCTTGTTTGAATAAATCTCTAACACGAGAAGCTCCAACCCCCACAAACATTTCAACAAAATCGGAACCCGATAAAGAGAAGAAAGGAACTTTAGCTTCACCAGCAACGGCTTTAGCTAATAATGTTTTTCCTGTTCCCGGAGGACCAACTAGGAGCGCACCTTTTGGAATTTTACCCCCCAAAACAGTATACTTTTCTGGAGTTTTAAGAAATTCTACAATTTCCTGTATTTCTTCTTTAGCACCTTCTAATCCGGCAACGTCTTTAAATGTTGTTTTAACTTCTGTTTTTTCATCAAAAAGTTTGGCCCTTGATTTTCCGATGTTGAAGATTTGTCCACCGCCACCGCCACCAGCTCCACCAGACATTCTTCGCATGATTAATACCCAAAGACCAATGATTATTATGAAAGGTAATAATGTAATTAAAAGTTCAGACCAATTGCTTTTAGCTTTAAAATCGTAATCTTTTATCTTTCCTTCTTGAGCTGCTTTTTCAATATTATTTTGAAAGCTTTGATCGTTTCCGATATCGAAAGAGTAGTGTGGACCTTTGTTTGCATTGCCCAACATATCTTTGGCAACTTTAGCATTTGACTTGTCTTTTAATGCTTCTTTGGTCAAGTAAGCTTCACCTTCCGTTTTATTGTAGATGATTACTTTTTCAATTTGCCCTTTGTTTAAATAGTCATTAAATTTAGAGTAGGATATTTTAGTAGTTTCCTGAAAACCAGAACTGCCAAAGTAATTAAGTGCAATAAATCCAATAATTACTATTACGTAAATTAACCACGGACTTATTTTGAAATTATTAGATTTTTTTTCGTTAGCCATTTTTTATGAACTATTTTTAATATTTATTTTGAATGGTAGTTATTTTAGCATCGCCCCAAAGGCCTTCTATGTTGTAGAATTCACGAATTTGTTTTTGGAAAACATGAACAACAATATTGACATAATCCATTAATACCCATTCGGCATTATCTGTTCCTTCAACATGCCATGGTTTATCTTTCAATTCTTTAGAGACTAATTTTTGGATTGAGTTAACTATTGCGTTAACTTGTGTATTTGAACTACCATTACAGATTATAAAGTAATCACAAACTGCTGTATCTATGGCTCTTAAATCTAGGATGTCAATGTCATTTCCCTTTACTTCTTCTATACCTTTTATGATGTTCGCCAAAAGAACATCTGTGTTAACCGTTTTCTTCGTCATTTATATTTATGTATGTTTTGCAAATGTATTACTTTTTGTGTTTATTTTTGCTCAACAAAAGTTTAAAATTCGTTAATATTCACCATTAAGTCATGCCGTTAATCAAACTCGATGCCATAGATTCTACGAATAACTTTTTGAAGCAATTGTTTAAAGACTCTATAGTTGAAGATTATACAATTGTCATTGCAAATGAGCAGACAAATGGCAAAGGACAAATGGGCGCAAGTTGGGTATCTGAAAAAGGTAAAAACTTAACTATGAGTATTTTGATTAAAAATATCCAACTTGAAAATCAAAACATATACGACTTTAATATTGCGGTTGCACTTGCTGTAATAAAAGTTTTAAAAAATATTCAAATACACAATGTTGTCATAAAATGGCCCAACGACATTATGGCAGATTCTAAAAAAGTGGCAGGAATACTTATTGAAAATATTTTAAAAGCAGACGGGAGTTTTACAGCAATTGTTGGTATTGGACTAAATTTAAACCAAACTAATTTTGAAGATCTTCCTTTAGCGAGTTCCTTGAAGAACATTACAGGTAAAACTTATGAACAAGAAGCAATAGCTCTGCTTTTGAAAGATTCTTTGAAAGTAACTGCAGTAACTTTAAATGAATGTTCCGATTTGCTTTGGCAAGAATATCATGAAAATTTATTTAAAAAGGATTATCCGTGTCCCTTTGAAGACAAAATGGGAAATCGTTTTATGGGTATTATTAAAAAAGTTACTCGTGATGGTAAACTTGAACTTATATTGGAAGATGACAGTGCAATACATTTTGAAGTTAAAGAAATAAAAATGCTTCATTAACACACTGTAAAAAATCTTTTTTTCAAATAATGAAAATAAGCCGAAATACATTAGCATTGATAATTTGATTTTAATTATTTTTGTGCAACAAATTGCTGAATGACTTTTGGCATTTCACCTAAACAAACTCATAACAATGAACATACACGAATATCAAGGAAAAGAAATTTTAGCAAGTTATGGCGTTCGCATTCAACGAGGCATTGTTGCTAATAGTCCGGTTGAAGCTGTGGCTGCTGCAAAACAATTAACATCAGAAACTGGAACCAGTTGGTATGTTATTAAAGCTCAAATTCATGCTGGAGGGAGAGGAAAAGGTGGTGGAGTGAAACTAGCAAAAAATTTGCAACAAGTAGAAGAACTATCAGAACAAATTATCGGGATGATGTTGAAAACGCCTCAAACTCCGGCAGAAGGGAAAAGAGTCCACAAGGTTTTGATAGCTGAGGATGTTTATTATCCAGGTGAAAGTGAAACAAAAGAGTTTTACATGTCTGTACTTTTAAATAGAGCAAAAGCCAGAAATATGATTATGTATTCTACCGAAGGCGGAATGGATATTGAAGAAGTTGCCGAACACACACCGCATTTAATTTTCACGGAAGAAATCGACCCTTCTGTTGGATTGCAGGGTTTTCAGGCACGTAGAATTGCATTTAATCTTGGACTTTCCGGAAATGCTTTCAAAGAAATGGTAAAGTTTGTTGATTCTTTATACAATGCTTATGTTGGTTCTGATGCTTCGATGTTTGAAATTAATCCGGTTTTAAAAACTTCGGATAATAAAATTATGGCTGTTGATGCAAAAGTTAATATCGATGATAATGCGTTGTACCGTCAACCAAAATATGCTGATATGCGTGATATTCGAGAAGAAAATCCGATTGAAGTAGAAGCTAAAGAAGCCGGATTAAATTATGTTGATTTAGATGGAACAGTGGGTTGTATGGTTAATGGTGCCGGGCTTGCAATGGCAACTATGGATTTAATTAAATACGCAGGTTATGAACCAGCTAACTTTTTGGATGTAGGTGGAACAGCTGATGCAAAACGTGTGGAATTAGCTTTTAGAATAATCTTAAAAGATCCAAATGTAAAAGCAATTTTGATTAATATTTTTGGTGGAATCGTTCGTTGTGACCGAGTAGCACAAGGTGTTGTTGATGCATATAAAAACATGGGTGATGCTATAAAAGTGCCAATCATTGTGCGTCTTCAAGGAACCAATGCTGAAATAGCCAAAGAATTAATCGATAATTCCGGAATGCCAATTTTATCTGCAGTTCAATTTCAAGAAGCAGCTGACCAAGTGAAGGTAGCTTTATCATAAATACATAAATAGATATTGAATTAAAATCCTGAGTGAAAGCTTGGGATTTTTTATTATTTTTCGACACAATTTCATCAATATAAAATAAATGAAAACAATTAATTTTTCAATGAAAAGAGTAAACATCATCATCATTTTAATTTCAACGTTAATGATGTTGGTTGTTCTTAATTTACCATTCAAAGCAAAACCTTTTGGAGACGACACGTTTCATGTAGAAGCTAAAAATATGGCACGTTACATAAAAGGTGATGTTAGTTATGATAAAGTCACCGTGACTAAAGCGCCTGGACCAATTATTTTTTATTCAATTCCGTATCTTATTGCACCGTCAACGGCTACGGATAATCAGCTTTGGGTTTATGCAACCTTATTTACTTTTTTTATTGTTACGATTAGTTTGCTGCTTATTTTTAAAATCGGAACTTCTTTGTTTTCTAAAGAAGTCGGGCTTTTAGCAGTAGTACTCTTTTTTATTTTTCCAATTCATTGTTATTATTCGCTTGGAATTTTAGCTGAAGTTCCAGCTTTTTTTTCTTTAACGGTTGCTCTTTACGGCTGGACTATCGCTTTCCAGAATCCGAATAAAAAAGCAGGTTGGATTTTATTGATTTTTGGCCTGTGGTTTCTGATTTTGAATAGACCAAATACGTTGCTGATTCTTGGTTTAGGATTTTTGATAATAGGGTATTCCTTTTTCAAGAGAAAAGAATTTTTTAAGACCTATGGAAAAAAATTAGTATTAACTTTTTTTGCTGTAGGTTTTTTGGGTATGGGAACTTTGCAATTAGCTAAAGTTATCACTGGAACTAAATCGGGGGAAAATCAAGAGGGATTATTCTATTATGTAGCTCATATTGGACGGTTTCAGTTTAGAGAAGAACCTACCGATTTTCGTTTCTGGGATAATGATAATAGAGCCGATAGCAAAGATTATCAAAATTGGGGAATAAGCGGTACTGAGCTTGGAGTAATTATAGATAAAACACACAAACCTTCTAATCAAGTTTATAAAGAATTTTTGATTAATGATGCGATTGAACATCCATTTTGGTTTACACGACAATTTTTTGTAAAATGCTTTTACGGTCATGTTTATTTTATTAATAGTGTTCAGCCAAAAGATTTTCACCTCGGACCAGTTAGAGGAATTGCCGCTTATTGGTTCGTCATGCTGATTATAAATTGCGTTAATTTATTACTCATTTTTGGTGCTTTTGTCTTTTTATTCAAAGAAAAAAATCTCATAAACTATTGGCCATTTTGGGCAGTTATCGTCAGTTTGTTAATTTTTCATGGACTCACTTACATGGAACCTCGTTATATGTTTCCTTCAAGAGTAGCATTATATATAATGAGCGCCGCAGGTTTATACAGCATAAAATGGATTCAAAATAAAGTCAACTTTATTGCTAAATTTGTTTTTCCAATTAATACGCCAACTAACTAATGGAAACCAATCAAAAACCAATCATTGGAATTGTTTCTCCTTGTTATAATGAAGAATTAGTATTGAACGAAACGTCATTACAATTAAATATAATCATAACAGATTTGGTTGCTCAAAATGTCATTTCTGAAAAGAGTTTTGCCGTTTTCGTTGATGATGGAAGTAAGGATAAAACTTGGCAGGTTATTCAGGATAAAGCATCGCAATTAGCACACATAAAAGGGTTGAAATTAGCAGGAAATGTTGGACATCAAAAGGCATTGTTGGCAGGATTACTTACATTCAAAGAGGAAGCAGATGCTCTAATTTCTATTGATGCCGATTTGCAAGATGATGTTCGTGTTATCAAAGAAATGATATTGAAATTCAAGTCGGGAACTGATGTGGTTTATGGCGTTCGAAAAGAAAGAAAAACAGATACTTTTTTCAAAAGAAATACAGCTTTACTTTTTTATAAGTTAATGAAACTAATGAAAGTGAATGTCATTCATAATCATGCGGATTATAGATTATGCAGTCAAAGAGTTTTAAAATCTTTGGCCGAATTTAATGAAGTCAATTTATTTCTCAGAGGAATCATCCCAAGCATCGGTTTTAGTAATGATCTGGTTTATTATGATAGGTTGGAGCGCTTTGCTGGCGAGTCAAAATATCCCTTCAGAAAAATGGCAGCTTTTGCATGGAATGGTGTTACTTCTTTTAGTAATTATCCTTTAAAATTAGTTACCATAATAGGATTTGCAGTCTTTTTTGCTTGTTTGATAATGACAGGATATGCCTTATTTGCAATATACACCGGAGATGCCATTCCCGGTTGGCTTTCTACTGTTTTGCCTATGTATTTTTTAGGAGGAGTCCAGTTGTTTTGTTTCGGAATTATAGGCGAATATATTGGAAAAATTTATTCAGAAGTGAAGCAAAGGCCGCGTTATTTTATTGATAAAAGAGTAGATTAAAAGGTAAGGAAAAAGATTTAGAAAAAAAATCATGATGTTGAAACTTAACATTGGTGGTTCAAATCACGTAGGAAATATTTACTCGAATTATTAAATGATGCACTAAAAGATAGTAAAATTTTAGACATTGGATATTCATCAGGTATTTTTTTAAAAGACCTTGGAAATTTAGGTTTTAGATCTGAAAATCTTTTCGGAATTGATATTAGCGAAAAGGCAATTGAGAACTGCAAAGCAAATGGACTTAAAAATTGCTTAGTTGTGGATGCTCAGAATATTACACTTACCTAAACCTTTGATATTATCATTGCATCCGATTGTTTAGAACATCTTACACCTTTAGAAAACTGACAGCTGTTTTTCAAAAAAACAAAAAAGGTGAAAGCGATATTACTATTGGAAATTCCTTATTTAATACCACTTTACTTAACTTGATTGTCTTTGAAAATAAACTTATAAAAGTCATGAATTTTCCTTTTGTAGTTAGTTCGTTTTGTATTGCTAAAAGAGTTTCATAATAAACATACGTTTCAAATAAAATATTTATCAAATAATTAACGAAAACGCGACTGTATTTCTTTTTTATTTCATTTCGAATTCCCTAAATTTGTTAAATTATTAATTTATTCAGATTTAATTCCCTTATATATACCATGTCCAAAACTGCAATATTAGAATTTGATGGCAATAAATATGAGTTTCCAGTAATTGTTGGAAGCGAAAACGAAGCAGCCATTGATATTGATAAACTACGTGCTTTAACTGGCGCAATAACTCTAGATCCTGGTTACAAAAACTCAGGTTCTTGTAAAAGTGAAATCACCTTCCTTGACGGAGAAGAAGGAATTCTTCGTTATCGTGGCTATGCGATAGAAGATTTAGCCGAAAAAGCAGACTTTCTCGAAGTTTCCTATTTGGTCATTTTCGGAGAATTACCAACTAAAATTCAGTTGACTCAGTTTGAAACGGATATAAGAAAATACACTTTGGTAAACGAAGAAATGAAAAACATCATCGATGGTTTTCCCAAAACAGCACATCCAATGGGTGTTTTGTCTTCGCTTACAAGTGCACTAACTGCTTTTAATCCAAAAGTGGTTAATGTAGAAAACGAAAAAGAAATGTATGAAGCTGTTTGTAAAACCATGGGTAAATTCTTGGTGATTGCAACTTGGACCTACAGAAAAATGATGGGATATCCTTTAAACTATTATGATAATACACAAGGATATGTTGAGAATTTTATGCAGTTAATGTTTAAATTACCTACTGAACCCTATTCTTCAAATCCAGTAATTGTTGATGCATTAGATAAATTATTTATTCTTCATGCTGACCACGAACAAAATTGTTCTACATCAACAGTTAGGATTGTTGGTTCTTCTCATGCAGGATTATTTGCTTCAATATCTGCAGGAGTTTCGGCACTTTGGGGACCATTACACGGCGGAGCCAATCAAGCTGTTTTAGAAATGTTAGAAGATATTCAAAAAGATGGGGGAGACGCTGATAAATATATGGCTAAAGCCAAAGATAAAGACGATCCATTTCGTTTGATGGGATTTGGACACCGAGTATACAAAAATTTTGACCCAAGAGCCAGAATCATTAAGAAAGCGGCCGATGAGGTTTTAAGAACATTAGGTGTTGATGATCCAATTTTAAATATTGCTAAGCAATTGGAAGAAGCAGCTTTGGTTGATGAGTATTTTGTTTCCAGAAAATTATATCCAAATGTTGATTTCTACTCCGGAATTATTTACCGTGCTTTAGGAATTCCAACCGATATGTTTACTGTAATGTTTGCTATCGGAAGACTACCGGGCTGGATAGCACAGTGGAAAGAAATGCGTATCAACAAAGAACCAATCGGAAGACCAAGACAAGTATATACAGGTCATCCTTTGAGAGATTTCAAACCGATGGATAAAAGATAATTACTTAAAAACAATAAAAAACTCCTTGTGTAAACAAGGAGTTTTTTATTAGTACTATTTCTTTTTCAATCTATCTTTAAAGACTTTCTCGAATTTTTCAATTTTAGGTTGAATTACCATTTGACAATAAGGCTGGTCTTTGTTATTTTCATAATAATTCTGATGATAATCTTTGGCTTTGTAAAAAGCTTTAAGCGGTTCTAAAGTGGTTACAATTTTACTACTGCCATAAACTTTAGCACCATTCAATTCAGCAATAATACTCTCAGCTGCTTTCTTTTGTTCATCATTTGCATAAAATATCACAGAACGATATTGTGTTCCCACATCTGCTCCTTGACGGTTCAAAGTGGTTGGGTCATGAACAGTAAAGAACACTTGAAAAATTTCATCCAGATTCATTTTGGTTTTGTCATAAGTAATTTGAACTACTTCAGCAGCGCCAGTTCTTCCGGTACATACTTCTTCATAACTCGGATTGGCAACTGTTCCTCCTGCAAAACCCGAAACCACTTTGTCAACACCTTGTAATTGTTCATAAACAGCTTCAACACACCAATAACATCCGCCACCAAGTACAATGGTTTCCGTGTTTCCTTTGTTTTCGTTAGGTATTACTCCATCAGGAACAAAATCTAAAGAAATCGCATTCATACAATAGCGTTTTCCAGTTGGCTCTGGACCATCATCAAATAAATGTCCTAAATGACTGTTGCATCGACCGCAAAGCGCTTCTGTGCGTTGCATTCCAAAAGAATTATCATTTTTAAAAACAATACTTTCTTTGTTATCTTGTTCGAAGAAACTTGGCCAGCCACAACTACTGGTAAATTTTTGATTTGATTTGAATAGTTTTAATCCACACGTAGCACAATAATAAGTCCCTTTAGTTTCAGAATTCCACATCGTTCCTGTAAAAGCTCTTTCAGTATCCGCTTCACGGGCAACAGCATATAAATCGGGTGATAATACTTTTTTCCATTCGTCATCAGTCACTTTTAATTTTTTAGTATCGGTATTAGAATAATAAGGATTTTCAGGTTTTGAAATTACATTTTCCATAGCAGTGGTTTTTGTTGTTTTAGTTTCAGTTTTGTTGTTTTGTCCGCATGCTGTTATCATAAACATCGGAAACAAAAGTAAATAGTTTAAAATGGATTTTTTCATAGTATGTGTTTTTTAATCTGATACAAATTTACTTTACATATACGAGGTGAGATGTCGTATAGTTTACAAATTACTTGGTTTTAAGGAAAGTTTAACGGTTGTTCAAAAGCTATAATTATGAAGCCTTGTTTTTTTTCGTATTTTTGAAAGATTAATTTACTTTATGATAGAAGAACAAGTAATCTTGGTAAATGAACAAGATGAACCAATTGGTTTAATGAATAAACTCGAAGCACATCAGAAAGCAGTTTTGCACCGTGCTTTTTCGGTTTTTGTGTTGAATAGTAACAACGAAATAATGTTGCAGCAACGAGCACATCATAAATATCATTCCCCTTTGTTATGGACGAATACTTGTTGCAGCCATCAACGAAAAGATGAAACCAATATTCAAGCAGGAACCCGAAGATTACATGAAGAAATGGGTTTCAAAACGGAACTCAAAGAACTCTTTCATTTTATTTATAAAGCGCCATTTGATAATGGTTTAACCGAACACGAACTCGATCATGTGATGATTGGTTATTATAATGACGAACCTATCATTAATCATGAAGAAGTAGAAAGATGGAAGTGGATGTGTATTGAAGAAGTGCGACAAGACATGATACAAAATCCTGATTTATACACGGTTTGGTTCAAAATCATTTTCGATAAATTTTATCATTACCTGGAAGACCACAAGCTATAATTATGAAAGTAACCGTATCAAGAAAAGCCCACTTCAATTCAGCTCATCGATTGTATCGCAAAGACTGGTCGATGGAGCAAAACGATGCCATTTTTGGCAAATGCAATAATCCCAATTATCACGGTCATAATTATGAACTCATCGTTTCGGTAACTGGAGAAATTGATCAAGAAACAGGATTTGTAATTGATGTAAAAATTCTATCCGATTTGATTAAAGAACATATAGAAAACGCTTTTGATCATAAAAACTTAAATCTAGATGTTCCGGAATTTGCCAATCTAAATCCAACAGCCGAAAATATAGCGGTTATCATTTGGCAAAAACTCAGAAAACATATTGATAATAATAAAGATTTAGAAATCGTTTTATACGAAACGCCTCGAAATTTTGTAACCTATAACGGAAAGTAATGGCGCTAAAAATTGGGGACAAAATCCCTTCATTTACTTCGATTGACAGTAAAGGAGATTCATTTGAGATAAAAGATTACTTGGGAAAACCATTAGTAATTTATTTTTATCCAAAAGATGATACGCCCGGTTGCACTATTCAAGCCTGCACTTTTCGGGATAAGTACGAAGATTTCAAATCTTTAGGAGCTGAAGTTATTGGTATTAGCAGTGATAGTTTGTCATCGCATCAAAAGTTTGCTTCTCGATATAAACTCCCTTTTATTTTACTTTCTGATTTTGACAAAAAAATCAGAACACAGTTTGGCGTTCCCAATGATTTCTTGGGATTAATTCCAGGAAGAGCAACCTATGTTATTGATAAAAATGGACTTGTTCAGTTAATTTTTGATAGTACTTCGGCTAAAATTCATATCGAAAAAGCCCTCGAAATTCTGAAAAGAATGTAAGTTTGTCTAAAATCATTTCAAATGAAATTATACCCATTACAATTTGAACCTATCTTAAAGGAAAGAATTTGGGGCGGAACCAAATTGAAGACTTATCTCAACAAACCCATAACTTCTGATATTACGGGTGAAAGCTGGGAAATAGCAACAGTTGAGAATGATATTAGCATCATAGCTAATGGTACTTTAAAAGGAAAATCATTAAACGAATTGATTAACGAATTCCCTGTATCGGTTCTTGGTACTAAAGTTTATGCCCAATTTGGAAAACAATTTCCATTGCTTTTTAAGTATTTAGATGCTCGCGAAGATTTATCAATTCAAGTACATCCAAACGATGAATTGGCAAAAAAGCGCCACAACTCTTTTGGTAAAACCGAAATGTGGTATGTAATACAGGCTGATTCTGATGCGAGATTAATAGTTGGTTTTAAAGAAAAATCGTCACCTGAAGAATTCATTGAAAACCTAAATAATAAAACTTTACTTTCTATTTTAGACACTAAAAAAGTAAAGCAAGGCGATGTTTTTATACTCAATACCGGAACAATTCATGCCATTGGTGCCGGAATTATAATAGCCGAAATCCAACAAACTTCTGATATTACGTATCGTGTTTATGATTTTGACAGAAAAGAGGCCAACGGGAATACTCGTGAATTGCATGTCAACTTGGCTTTGGAAGCTTTGAATTATGAAAAGATTGAAGCACAACGATTCTATTCTAAAACCGAAAACACGTCCAACGAAATAATCAATTGCAACTATTTTACAACGAATTTTATTCCGCTTGACGGAGCTACAGAAATACATAAAAATGAAAAGTCATTCACAGTTTATATGTGTGTAGAAGGAAGCTTTCAGCTAACAATAGATGGTAAAAACTATACTTATCAAAAAGGCAATACGGTTTTAATTCCGGCTGCTTTGACTGATTTTCAACTTTCTGGAAAGGCTTCAATCTTAGAAATTTATATTTCGTAGTTTGTTTTCTAAAGATTTAGTGTAATTTTGCACCGAATTTTAAAAATAAAGAAAATGCCAAGTGTTAAAAATTTAAAGAAAGATATTAACTTCGTATTAGGTGATATTATTGAAGCGGTTTACATTTATGAAATGACAACTACCGGAAAACCATCTGATAAAACAAACGCTATCATTGATGAAGCTATCACGTCTTTTGACGGTTTGATTGAAAAAGTTAATGCTAAGAAAGTTGAAAATAAGAAAGCGCATTTCAAGCAAATTAATGCAGATTTAGAACAAACTGCAAATCAATTGGTTGAAAAAATCAACGCACTTTAATAGAAAAAAGTTCGAAAATATTTTGGTGGATTAAATTACACTTTTATATTTGCAGAACTATTACGCTGCCAGCGTAGCTCAGTTGGCTAGAGCAGCTGATTTGTAATCAGCAGGTCGTGGGTTCGAGTCCCTCCGCCGGCTCCAAAAGAAACCGTTTCGTTTATTCGAAGCGGTTTTTGGTTTTATATTGATATGGGACGAGAAGTTTATCCCGATGGCTATCGGGAAGTCCCTCCGCCGGCTCCAAAAAAGGAAAACGAAAGTTTTCCTTTTTTTTATGGAATGAACTTGCAAAATCATTTCAATTCGTATCTTTATTGGCTTCAAAATTTTGAAAGCGCTCAAAAACTATATTAAAAATTATCATAACTATATGTGTTCAACAAAGCAAAGTGAATTTATGCAGGAAGCCATTCAGCTTTCTATCGAAAATGTGAAATCAGGAAAAGGCGGACCGTTTGGTGCAGTAATTGTAAAAGACGGAAAAATTATTGCCCGTGGAGCTAATGGTGTGACATCAACCAATGATCCAACAGCACATGCCGAAGTAGTGGCAATCAGAAATGCCTGCTCCGTCTTGGGAACTTTCCAATTAGACGGTTGCGAAATCTATACGAGTTGTGAACCATGTCCAATGTGTTTGGGAGCCATTTATTGGGCAAGACCAGACAGAATGTATTTCGCCAATACCAAAAAAGACGCTGCTGATATTAACTTCGACGACCAATTCATCTACGAAGAAATAGAGTTGCCATATCAAAACCGTAAATTAGAAACCATCCAAATGATGAATGAAGAAGCGCTGGAAGCTTTCAAACTATGGTCAGAAAACATAAACAAAATAGAATATTGATTGCTAAAAAAGCTCTATGATTCAATTTATATTAAACAACCAACTCATCAAAACCGACAAGCCAGCAAGTACCACTCTGCTGGATTTTGTTCGTTATGACGAAAACTTACGCGGCACAAAAATAGGTTGCCGAGAAGGCGATTGCGGCGCTTGTACTGTTTTGATTGGCTCGATGAAAGAAGGAAAACTTGAGTACATGAGCGCCACTTCCTGCTTAACGCCATTGCCAAACGTTCACGGAAAGCATGTTGTAACCGTCGAAGGATTGAACTTGCCCGACAAACTAAACCAAGCACAACAAGCTATGGTGGATTGCTCAGGAACCCAATGTGGATTCTGCACGCCGGGTTTTGTAAACTCAATGTGTGGCTATGCTTTGACGTGCGCCGAACCAACATTAGAAAGCGCTATCAGTGCCATTGATGGAAATATTTGTCGTTGCACGGGGTATAAAACCATTGAACGTGCATCGGGTCAATTGGCCAGTAAATTAATTTCAAAAGACCAAAATAATCCAATCTCTTGGTTGGTAGCCAACGAATTTGTACCGGATTATTTTTTAACTATTGAAGAAAGAATAATGGCAATTCAAGCCAAAGAATATAAGTCGAACGGACAAATACCTATAGGTGGTGGAACCGATTTGTATGTTCAAAAGCATGACGAATTGCACGATTTCGATTTGGATTATTTATTTGATAAAGATCATCTTAACGGAATTTCTTTCTACGGAAACACTTGCGTTTTAAAATCATCAGCAACAGTAACGGATTTAATTGAGAATAAAACCTTATTGGATGCCATTCCAAATTGGTACCAATATTTAAAATTATTGTCATCAACACCAATCAGAAACATTGCAACCATAGCAGGAAACATTGCCAACGGTTCGCCAATTGGTGACTTTACCATTATTCTTTTGGCGATGAAAGCGGAACTGACGTTGACCAATAAAGTTAATGAAAGCCGAAAAGTAATGCTGAAAGATTTTTATTTGGGTTACAAAACCTTAGATAAAAAAGCAGACGAAATTATCAGCGAAATCGCTTTTAAAATGCCAACAAACGGAACGCTATTTAACTTCGAGAAAGTCTGTAAAAGACAATATCTAGACATTGCCAGTGTGAACTCAGCTATTACGGTTTCAAGTTTTGAAAATACTATTACCGAAGCTCATGCATCCATGGGTGGAGTAGGACCCATTCCGAAATATCTCGCGAAGACCAGCGAGTTTTTGGCAAACAAAGCAATCACAGTTTCAGTTATCAAAGAAGCGGAACAAATCCTGCAAACTGAATTATCACCAATAAGCGATGCGCGAGGATCCGAAGCCTATAAAAGATTATTGGGACGCCAATTATTCTTCAGCCATTTCATCACCCTTTTTCCTGAAACCATTAAAATGGACGACCTGATATGATTAACATAGACGCACACAATCACGTAAAAGGAAAATCCATTTACCTTGATGATATTCAGGAACTGAACGGAACTTTATACGCATTGCCTTTCGATTCGACTGTAGCTCATGCCAAAATTAAGAGTATTGATTTTGCTGCCGCTTTGAATCATAAAGGAATTGTTTCAATCTTAACCGCCAAAGATGTTACAGGTTCAAACCAAATAGGAGGTATCATTCCAGATGAACCTTTATTTGCTGAAGATGAAGTGCACTTTCGTGGACAAGTAATCGCATTGATTGTTGGTACTTCTGAGCATCATTGCCGTCAAGCGGCGAAACTGATTAAAGTCGAATACGAAGAACTTCCAGTAATTGTTGATCCAAGAGAAGCTCAGGCACAAGGGAAATTAATTGTACCACCAAGACAGTTTAAATTAGGTGATACCGAATCGGCTTGGGCAAAATGCGACCATATATTTGAAGGTAGAAGCGACGTTAACGGACAAGAACATTTATACATAGAAACACAAGGGGCTTATGCCAGACCAAAAGAAGACGAAAGCATAATCATATCCTCATCTACACAAGGACCAACTGCCGTTCAGCGAATGGTAGCACAGGTTTTGGGAATTCCAATGCATAAAATTGAGATTGACACCGTTCGTCTTGGTGGTGGTTTTGGAGGAAAAGAAGACCAAGCAACTCCTTGGGCTGTAATGGTAGCTTTAGCTTGCCAGATTTTGCACAAACCCGTAAAAATGGCGATGCATCGAATGGATGATATGCGAATGACAGGAAAAAGACATCCATATTCAGCTGATTTCAAAATTGGTTTGGATAAGAATTATAAAATAATCGCCTACGAAGTAACGCATTACCAAAATGCCGGAGCTGCAGCCGATTTGTCACCAGCAGTTATGGAGCGAACCTTATTTCATTCGACCAATGCGTATTTTGTTCCGAATGTGATTGCTAAAGCCTACAGTTGTAAAACCAATTTACCGCCAAACACCGCCTTCCGAGGATTTGGTGGACCGCAAGGAAAATTTGTTATAGAAGCCGCCATTGTAAAAGCTGCTGAAAGTTTGGGAATTTCTCCATCCGTAATCCAGAAAACAAACTTGGTTGTTGACGGAGACGAATTATCGTACGGACAAATTCTGCAACAAGTTGAAGCAACTAATACATGGGAAACCTGTATGAAAAGCTACGACTACGAAGCACAAAAGAATAGAGTAGAAGCCTTCAATAAAACCAATACGCGTTTCAAAAAAGGGTTGGCGATTCAACCGATTTGTTTCGGAATTTCGTTTACCAATACCATGATGAATCACGCCCGTGCTTTGGTGCACATTTACCATGACGGAAGTGTTGTCGTAAGTACCGGCGGCGTCGAAATGGGACAAGGTTTGAATACCAAAATGCTTCAGATTGTGACCGAGACTTTTAGCATTAATGCGAATAAAGTCCGAATAGAATCTACGAATACATTGCGTGTTGCGAACACTTCTCCAACAGCAGCAAGTGCCGGAGCCGACCTTAACGGAAAGGCTTTGCAGATGGCCTGCAACAATTTATTGGAACGATTAAAAGCGGTCGCTCAAAAAGAATACACCGACCAAATCATTGAAGTCAAAGACGAAATGGTTTATGCTAATGAAATCAAAACGGATATTACTTGGAATGCATTAATTACAAGAGCTTTTACACAAAGAGTTGCGCTCTCTGAAAATGCTCATTATGCAACCCCAACAATCCATTACGATAAAACTAAAGAGAAAGGACATCCGTTTGCGTACCATGTTTACGGAACTTCCATTCACGAAGTTACCGTGGATTGTCTAAAAGGAACTTACGATTTTGATAGCGTAAACATCGTTCATGATTTCGGGAAAAGTATGAACCCAACCATTGACAATGGTCAAATAGAAGGCGGGTTGGTACAAGGAATCGGTTGGATGACTTTAGAAGAGATTGTCTTTAACGACCAAGGAAGATTACTATCTAATGCACTTTCAACTTATAAAGTTCCAGATATTTATTCGGTGCCAAAGCAAATCAACATCCAACATCTGGAAACCGAAGGCCACGAACTAGCCATCAAAAAATCAAAAGCAGTAGGCGAGCCGCCATTGATGTATGGCATCGGAGCTTATTTCGCCATCAGAAATGCAGTAAAAGCTTTCAATCCTAATGTTGATTTAATCATAAATGCACCTTATACTCCGGAAAAAGTTTTAATGGATTTATATAAAAAATAAAGAGATGGCTAATATTGAAATAAGCAAAGTAACGCTAAGCGATATAGACCAGTTGCAAAAAATTGGCAGACAAACTTTTCAGGAAACATTTTCAGAAGCTAACTCTGAAGAGAATATGCAGAATTATCTGCAGGAAGGATTTTCTATAGAAAAACTAACTACTGAACTTAACGATGAAAACTCCGAATTTTATTTTGCTACACTTGATAAAGTAATAATAGGTTACTTAAAGCTCAACTTTGGAGAATCACAAACGGAATTAAAGGACAGCAAAGCTCTTGAAATAGAACGAATCTATGTGTTGAAAGAGTTTTTCGGAAAAAGCGTTGGCCAATTATTATATGACAAAGCAATACAAATAGCAAGACATAAAGAGGCCGAGTATGTTTGGTTAGGAGTTTGGGAAGAAAATCCAAGGGCAATAAGCTTCTATAAGAAAAATGGTTTCATAGAGTTCGATAAACACATTTTCAAATTAGGAGATGACGAACAAACAGACATAATGATGAAACTCAAATTGAGTAATTGAATGTGATGAAATAAAACGCAACCACTATTAATAAGGTTTTCTAAACCAATAAAAAAAAACATCAGCAACTTCCTTTCTAAACCTCCGCATCTTTAAAGTAAAACCTCCGCATCTTTGATTCGAAAGATGCGGAGGTTTTTTAGCCCTTGTATTTACTGGGCTTCACAAAGGAGAATTGCATAAAAAAACCGCACCATTAATAATGCGGTTTCTTTATAATAGTTAGTTAACTGCTAACTAATATCTGAACACTGAACACTTATTTCCCAGCTCTATTCTCTAAAATCTTTTTAAACGAACGCCCTCTAATTTCATCTAAAGTCAAGCCAGTTGCTAAAACTTCTTCTTCGGTAATCGCGCCGCTGTTTAAAGCTCTAAGGAAATAGTTTAATAATCCTTGTCCCGTTGCAGCATCATCAAATACATCGCCAATCAAAGTAGCACGCGCCGCTTTTTCTACAAACGTTTTCAAACGATCCACGGCATCATCATAACTTTCCAAAAAGAAAGCATACACCGCTGCATAACGCATTGGGAACTGCGCTGGGTTTAAATCCCAACCTTGGTAATAGCCATTCCACAACGAATGACGAATATGGTCATATCCTTTTTTCCAAGCTCTGTGAACCACTTCCATATTTTCTTTTTCTTGCTCTGGAGTTAAGTTACCACGGTGCGGACCAATAGGCATCGTATTCGTAGCGCCATCGCTCAACCAGATGCCGGTGTGAGCCAAAGCCACTTTGGTTACGTGATGCGCAAAATCACAAACAGGATGATCCATTTCTTGGTATTTTGCCGTGATGCTGCAACTTGCTGTATAATCATAAGTTCCGAAATGCATTGCGATGCAACGACCTTGAGCCGCTTTTATAAATCGGTATAATGGGTTTGTTCCGTCAATATCCATAATGGCTTGTGTGGTTTCTACCATCATTTCCATTTTTAGGGTTCCTTTTGCCAAACCTAATTCTTCTTCCAGAATCGTAAAGAAATTAGCCAAGGTTTCCGGTTGTTCCGGAATAGTAACTTTTGGCAACATTACTACAAAATTGTCCGGTAATTTGCCGTGAGTTGCTTTCACTAAAGTCGTTACAAAAATATCCAAAGTACGCAAACCTCTTTCTTTCATTTCTTCAGTAAATGGTTTAATACGGATGCCTATAAAAGGAGAAAGTGTTTTGTCCTGCATGCCTTTGGCAACTTCTAAAGCGGTAGTAATAGCTGTTGCATCTTCTTCCTCGTTGCTTCGATTGCCGTAACCATCTTCAAAATCGATACGAAAATCTTCAATCGCTTCCGATTGTAGTTTGGCCACGACCTTATCATAAATACGCTTGCTGAAATCAGTTCCGCCAGTCAAGCCAAAAGCTTTTCCAAAAACTTCATGATTGGGTGCATAGGTTTCTAATATCTCCAAAGCTCTTTGACCTAATAGGATAGGAGCATCCGATTTAAATAAGTTCGCTCCACCATACAGAGTATGCACAGGCTGACGATCACTTCGGTCACCCGGATATATTTCGTTGAAAGTCGAATTGGCTTTGCTTAAACTGTTGAACAATTGTTCTTTTTTATTACTAGGAATGGTCATAATAATTATGAATTATATTTTGTCTATTATCTCTTATCTATTCGTCTCTTATCTTTTTCAGCTTCCCCTATAGGTACTGTATCCAAAAGGATTAACCAACAAAGGAACGTGATAATGCGTTTCATCAAAAGTGTTGAAAATGATTTCTACTTTTGGGTAAAAGGTCTTGGTATTTGCATAATAGTTTCCGGTATCGAAAACCATTTTATAAGTATCAGGTTTTAGGTTTCGCTCTTGGGGAAGTAAGTCCGGAATTCTGCCGTCACCATTGGTAATGCCTTGCGCGATGGTTTGCCAGATGTTATTTCTGAAAGCTTGTAATCGGATGGAAATGTCCTTTCCTGGGATTCCAGTTGAGGTATCTAATACATGTGTTGTGATTTGGCTTACTTTCAGAAAACTAAAATCACCATCGGGTAGCATCTTTTTGAAACGGATGATAGAAATTTTCTGTTGTTCGCCCATCGCAATATGTAATTCTTCTTCAGCAGTATTTTGTAAACGGTCGTTCAATAACGCTAACATTTCTGTTGCAGATTTTCCGGTAGCGCAAACGATGAATATGAATCCGTTTTTGTTTTCATAATCGTTATTGGCTTTCGCCAAATGCTGTATCGTTTCCTGAGTCGCAACTGCAACTCCGGCTTGTTCTTTACCGGCAAATTTTTCAGTTAGACTTTTAACATCGCCAATTTTTGGGTGATGGGTGAACGATTCCCGCCAATCAGCTTCAGTACAGTTGTCGTACCAAATCTTACTGGACAAATCCACCAATTGCTTTTCGGAAGCAAAAGGGAAGTGGCTCATCATTGCTAACGTCCATTTTTCCGAACCGCAGCAGGCGAACAATTCTTTTTTCGCGGTTTCTTCGGGTAAGGTATTAAAGGCTACTAAATTCATATCGTCATTATTTTAGGCTTGCACCTTGTTCAATCCAACATCTTATTGTATTGCGTTCTTCTTCAGTAATGTTGGTTTTATTGTTTTGAGGCATCGTTTTGGTAATGACCACTCGCTGCATAATCAAATCTCTTTTATTGTAAATATCCTGCGGCGTATCATATTTGACGCCATTCGGAGCTACTTTGTATACATCATCTGTTGGATTAGCAGAGTGACATTGTACGCAACGTTTCTGAACAATTGCTTGTACTTCTACAATACTTACTTCTTTTTTACATTCATACGGATTAGTACTTGGTGCCGAAATAAAGCAAGCGGCAAGTAGAATTATGACTGAAACCGGCAAAATCCAAACGTTGAGTTGGTTCTTTTCTTTTAAATTCAGATAGTGTTTTACTCCGGCTGCACCGAGAGAAATTATCGCCAAAATCAACCACGGATATTCATAACCAAATGTCGACGGAAAGTGATTACTAACCATCACGAACAAAACGGGTAATGTAAAATAGTTATTGTGTAACGAACGCGCTAATGCTTTTTTACCCAAACTCGGGTCAAGCGGAATTCCTAATTTGGCACAACGCACCATTTCCTTTTGTCCCGGAATAATCACGAAGAAAACATTAGCAACCATAATACCGCCAATCATCGCTCCGAAGTGAATGTAAGCAGCTCTTGCACTAAAGACGTGGCAATAGAAAAAAGCAAATCCAATTAAAAAAGCAAATCCAATCAAAGCAAAAGCTGTTTGGTTTTTGATCAAAGCCGATTTACACATGCGGTCGTAAATAATCCAAGCCACTACAAACGAACTTACACCAATCAAGATTCCTTGTACAGCCGAAATATCTAAAACATTCTTGTCTATTAAAAACGCGGAAGCATTAAAATAATACACCACAAACAATAAGCAAAACCCAGAAAGCCAAGTAAAATAAGCTTCATATTTAAACCAATGCAAGTGTTTTGGAATCGTCTTTGGCGCTACTTTGTATTTCTCTAAATAATAAAATCCGCCTCCGTGAACCGCCCAAAGGTTTCCTGCTAATTCATCGCGTACATCTTCGGTTCGGTTCAAAGCGTTTTCAAGAAACACGAAATAGAAAGAAGCGCCAATCCAGGCAATTCCAAAGGTAATGTGCATCAAACGAATGACGATATTGAGCCATTCCATCATGTGACTTTCTAAAGGCGTTCCTTCAACTAGAATATACGTATTCACTAAAATCCCAACAATCATTAGTAACATTCCGGCGTAGCAATAATTCAGGCTGGTGTTTCTGATGTCTTCGTCGCCTTCGGGGTTCTTTTGTGATTTTCCTTTGAGGAAGCTCGGCATTTTATAGGAGATATAGCCCAACGTAATCAATACGCTGAAATAAATAACATATAAAACGATTAATATAAAAGTACTAACTACCACTATTTACTGATTTTACCAAACAATCTCAAACGACTGATACCTCCGTCAGGGAAGATATTTAACCTAACATGGGTGATTGCGTTATGAGTATTAATTTCTTTTACATATTCATGCTCGTTATCGGCACTTAATTTTTGTTGCGGTAATAGTGTCTGCCAATTACCATTATTGATAACAGCTGTATCATTATCGCTTACGCAAAATTCAATCGAACAACTATCAGGATAATTGCCTTTGAAATGACAAGTGTCAACAATGATTTTATCAACTGTTCCTTTGTGAGCTAATTTCAAAATCACCCAGTCGCGGTTGTTTGGTGTTCTGTTACGTTTGGTTTCCCAGCCGTCACCCATATTGGCGCCACGGTTAGGCATAATCAAATTACTCATGGCACTAAAGAACATATCATTGCAGGCAATGGCTTGTCCACCATTAATTGCCGCTGCTAAATCTATAGTTTCAGAAGTGGAAACGACATCCCAGTTTTTGAAAACTTCTCCGTAAACTCTAAAACGCGCAACGCCACCATCTGGATATATGTGTAAACGTAAGTGGGTATAGATTTCATTGCTTTGACATTCATAGAAGTTCTGTGAGCCTGCATCCAAATGAGACTTTGGAAGGATTTCTTTCCATGCTAAATGCTCCCAATCGGTTATTTCATCGGCATTCGTCAAATTAATAGCCTCAATCGAAGCATGAGGTGGGTGATTGCCCAAAAAGAAATTAGTATCTATATCAAAACCAGTAATCTTTCCAGAAGTTGCCAATTGAATGATAGCCCAATCGTGTCCCGGAGTTCTTTTTCGGCGACTTTCCCAGCCGTCCATCCATTTGCCTCTGTCAGTATATTTATCGGTAATAAAAATGCCTCTTGTTGGCAGAATTAAATTTTCTTTTTCGGCAAAGAAATCATCGGTTGCATATAAAACCTTTCCGCCTAATCGTTCTGCGGCTAAGTCGGTTAGTGCTGTAAATGATGGTGCTTCTTTTATAATCTCGGTTACTTTTGCAAAAGCCATTGTCCTTTATTTTTGTTTTGTATTGATTGGTTTTGAAAAACAGTAGTGCCATTTACTATTGTTTCGAGCACTTTTCCGTTTAAGTTTTGCGCAATATATGGACTTATTTTATATCTGAAAAATACGCCCTCGGGTTTTACTAAATCGATTTCGTCAGGATTCCAGATAACTATATCAGCATCATTGCCAATTTTAAATTCTCCTTTGTGGTCAGATTTAATAAAAGCTGCTGGTTTTGAAGTCACTAGCGGAATAAATTGCTCCAATGACATTGTGTTTTTTAAGGCCGTCCATGAAGCGGTCAACAAGAATTGAATTCCGGCAATGCCACCCCAGGCTTTTTTCAGATTGCCACTTTCCATTTCCTTAATGTTTGGCGGAGCAGGTGAGTGGTCAGTGGTTATAAAATCTAAAACACCAGAAACAAATGCTTGTTTTAATTGCTCGTTGTTGGCTTTTTCACGTATGGGTGGCGCACATTTGTAGATGCAGTTGGCATCCGGAATGTCTTCAGCATTAAAGAAAATATATTGGGTACAGGTTTCAGCCGTAATCGATAACCCTTCTTTTTTAGCCGCTTCAATTTTGGATAACGCTTCCGCGGATGCGACATGTACGATATGAACCGGGCAATTGTGTTTGCGACACATTCTAATCATTAAATCTATCGCATCGTTTTCCCATTGCTTCGGACGACTAGCCAAATAATGTTGGTAACTGGTCGGATGGTTATCAAAATCACAATCAATTTCAGTATCATATAATTCGCAATGCGCTAATAAGGGGATATTGTGTTGGGCAATAATCGGCATCGCCTCGTCTAAATCTTTCTCCGTTACATTTGGAAATTCATCTATACCCGAATGGGTAAGAAAACATTTTACACCTACAACTCCGGCTTCAATTAAGTCTTCTAAATGACCTGCATTACCCGGTATCAAACCCGCATAAAAACCTACATTCGTATTCATTTTACCTTTAGAAGCATCTAATTTTTCATTAAAAGCAGGCAATGTTGTCGTTACCGGACTTGCATTCAAAGGCATGTCAATAATAGTTGTAGTTCCTCCGGCAGCTGCTGCTTGAGTTGCTGTTTCAAAACCTTCCCATTCGGTTCTGCCTGGTTCGTTGATATGAACGTGAACATCAATTACACCGGGCATTATGACAGCATCTCCATAATCTTGTGCCTCATTTGATTTTTCAAAAGCAATAGCAGTAATGCTTTCATTGGCAAAACTTAAAGTAGCCGGTTGCAATTGGTTGTCAACCCAAACTCTCGAACTGTATATTTTTCTTTCGTGCACTGTATTTTATTTTTGGATTTACCAGTAAGGCAAACATACAAACTTAAGGATAAATAATTAATTGACCATCTCTATTCGGTTTATGGTCGAAATAAGTAAAGTATAACTCAATAGTAAATCTATAGTGAGTCCATGATTTATATAAAAAAGGATGGACACATCATGGACTCACTCCGAACAAACCCTTATAGAATACTACATCAAAAAGTTGTTAACCCAATACAGATTGTTGTCTGTTTTTTGTTGGTCTGTAAGTGTCTTTTTTTGATTTTCAGTAAAGGCAAACCTATACTTCAGGATAAAAAGTTATTTTTGACAAATTGAACTACCAAAGTTAATGACTCAAGATTTCTATAAAAAACTCTGTGAAACCCTCCAATCCCAAAAGAGATTGGTACTTATGGTTGTGATTGCCAATGAAGGAAGCAGCCCAGGTCGGAAAGGTTTTAAGATGGCTGTGACCAAAGAGGGAATGTTGGGCACTATCGGCGGTGGTATTATGGAGCATAAACTGGTAGAATTGGCGCAATCCCTTTTGGACAAACCCAAATTTGAGCCTTTTATAAAACATCAAATCCATGATAAATCAGCACCCAAAGACCAATCGGGTATGATATGTTCAGGGCAGCAAACGATAGCTTTTTACGATATTTATCCAGCTTTTCTACCCTTGGCAAATCAAATAGCAACAGAAGAAAATTTTCAAATCGTATATAACAATTTGGGGATAAATGTGCCTGCTGAAAATCCCGAATGGTTGTTTACTGAAACCAGTTCGTTACCAAATAAAGTGTATATCATTGGTGGTGGACATGTAGGTTTGGCTCTGAGCGAAGTGCTTTCGCGCATGGATTTTGAGATTCATATTCTCGATCATCGGGAAAACCTGAATACGATGATGCAGAACAACTTTGTGCATTCCAAGCAAACCGTCGAGTTTGACCAAGTCGACGATTATATTCCGGAAGGCAATGATGTTTATGTAGTTATCATGTCTTTTGGTTACCGAACTGATGATATTATCATTCGTAGATTAATCAACAAAAGTTTCAAGTATATCGGACTGTTGGGCAGTAAAGAAAAGATTGCCACCTTATTCCAAAGCATGATTGCCGATGGTTTTGATAAAGATAAGATTGCCAGTGTTTATGCCCCAATTGGCATCGACATTAAAAGTGAAACTACTCAGGAAATCGCTATCAGCATTGCCGCTCAGTTAATCAGAGTTAAAAATCAGAACCGATGATTGCTACCGAAGAAGCCTTTGCTATTTTAGATAAACTTACTTACACCAAACAAGTAGTCGAACTTCCGCTATTGGAAGCACGTAATCATGTACTCGCAACAACTATTTTATCGCCAATCAATATGCCGCCATTCCGACAAGCGACTATGGATGGTTTTGCCATTGCTTTGTGCGATTCGTTGCAGTATGACATTGTGGGTGAAGTCAAAGCAGGCGATTTTTTTGATAAAGAACTAAAACCCGGTCAGGCTGTAAAAATATTTACCGGTGCTGCTGTTCCTCTTTCGGCACAAGCTGTGATTCAAATTGAGAAAGTAAAAGTTACTCATTCGATCTTGAAATTAGAAGAAAAAATAAAACCAGAAACCAATGTTCGGCAATTAGGAGCACAGATTATTAAAGAGGCTACAGCTTTGGAAGAAGGTGCATTCTTAAATCCAGCAGCAATAGGATTTTTAACCGGATTAGGAATTACTAAAGTAAAAGTGTTTCAAAAGCCTTCGGTTGGAATCATAGTAACGGGAAATGAGCTTGTTTCTGCGGGAGAAACGCTTCCAAATGGAAAAGTATACGAAAGCAACGCAATAATGCTGCAAACGGCTTTATATAATGCTTATTTTGATATTGTTTCGCTTTACAAAGTAGAAGACGATTTTGAAAACACGAAAAGCACACTCGAAAAAGCAATTCAAGAGAATGATGTGGTATTGGTTTCGGGTGGCATTTCTGTTGGTGATTATGACTTTGTAGGCAAAGCACTAGAAAGTCTAAACGTTGAAACCTTGTTTTATAAAGTCAATCAAAAGCCCGGAAAGCCCTTATTGGTTGGGAAACAAAATGATAAAATGATCTTTGCCTTACCCGGAAATCCGGCAGCGAGTCTGACGTGTTTTTATGTGTATGTGCTGCCAACGTTGCATAGATTTTACGGAATAAAAAGCACTTATGGCTCCCAAATAAAGAAGCAATTGGCTCATGATTTTATTGTTGACAACCCGCGTTCTCAGTTTTTGAAAGCATCAATTGCTGCTGATGTGGTTACTATTTTGTCACATCAGGATTCAGGAATGCTTAATTCCTTTGCACTTGCAAATGCTTTGGTTTATTTACCCAATGGAAGTTATCAGGTGTTAAAAGGCGATAAAGTTTCGGTTTATCTTATTTAAAAAAAAGAATTGTTGTTATATTTACGGTTCGTTAATTTTAAAATATGGTGGCAGGCGAACTCATACAATCTCCGTTTTTACTCCTTTTATTGCTCATTGTTGCCTTTCTCTATGCTAGTGTCGGACATGGAGGTGCCAGCGGTTATTTGGCTTTAATGAGTTTGTTTGCGTTTCCCGTTGCCTTTATGAAACCAACAGCTTTGGTACTGAATATAGTCGTTTCAGCGATTTCGTTTTTCTTTTATTACCGGGAGAAAAAGTTTGATTGGAAACTGTTTTATCCGTTTACGATAACGTCGATTCCGTTTTCGTTTTTAGGTGGAATCATTACTATTGAAACACATCTTTACAAAATAATTTTAGCCACAGTTTTACTATTTGCAGTTGCCAGATTGGTTGGCTTATTCGGAAAACAAAAAGGCGAATTCAAGCCGATAAACCTTCCGTTAGCCTTATTTATTGGCGCTGTAATCGGGTTTTTATCAGGGTTGATTGGTATAGGAGGTGGTATTATTTTGAGTCCGGTGCTGTTGCTTTTGGGATGGGCTGATATCAAAAAAAGCGCAGCGGTTTCGGCCTTATTTATTTTGGTGAATTCGGTTTCCGGACTTTTCGGATTTATTTCGAAAGGAGGAACCTTGCCGATATCTTCCGTTTCTTTGATAACGGTAGTAGTGATTGGTGGCATTCTGGGAGGCTATTTCGGGAGCAAAAAAATGAATACAGTAGTATTGCAAAATGTTTTGGCTTTGGTGTTACTGATAGCCGTTTTTAAATTATACACAACCTAGTTAAAGATGGAAATTACCCTAAAATATTTCGGAATTATAGCCGATATCACGCAGAAAACGGAGGAGTCACTTTTTATTGATGACACATCAAATACTTTAAAAAGGTTGCAATCAAAAATAGAAATAATATATCCTAAAATACTGGTTATTAATTATTCAATTGCTGTGAATAAAAAATTCTTACAAAATGATATTTTGTTAAAAAATCAAGATATAGTGGCGTTTTTACCGCCCTTTGCCGGAGGTTAAAAATTAGACAAAATGAAGCGATACGAAAGACAGATTGCGCTACCTGAAATTGGAATTTCGGGTCAACAAAAACTAGCCCAAGCCAAGGTTTTGATCATTGGTCTTGGAGGCTTGGGCTGTCCTGTTTTGCAAAATTTGGCAGCAGCCGGAGTTGGTGCTATTGGCATCGTTGATGGTGATGCTGTGGAAGAAACAAATCTGCATCGGCAATATTTATACAACAGCAAGGATTGTGGAAGGAAAAAGGTTACAGTAGCTTCAGAAGTAGTTGCTAAACAGAATCCGGAAGCTGAGATTATTCAGTATCCAAACTATTTTTCGAAACAAAACGGATTGGACATCGTTACTGATTATCAAATCATTGTGGATTGTACCGACAACATTCCAACCCGCTATTTGATTAATGATGTGGCTATCACTAAAGGAATTCCAATGGTGTATGCTTCCATTCACAAATACGAAGGACAGCTTTCGGTTTTTAATTATAAAAACGGACCAACATACCGTTGTTTGTTTCCGGAAAGTAATCAATTAGAAGCCATTCCAAATTGCAATGATTCGGGAGTTTTGGGAGTGCTGCCCAATGTATTGGGAGCGATGCAGGCGAACGAAGTTTTGAAGATTATCTTAGAAATGGGTCAGGTTTTGAGTGGCGCATTGTTATTGTATTCTAGTTTAGATAATAGTTTTCAAAGTATTGAAATTCAAAAAATTGAAAATAACAATAATACTTTTAATTTTGTAAATAAGAGCATTACTACAACAGATTTTTTTGCTTGTAAAGATTCACTGGTAATCGATATTAGAGAAGCTTATGAAGAGCCAAAATTAGAAGTTGAAAATATTAAAAACATACCTTTGGCACAGTTGGATGATTTTCTGAAAGACATTTATTTAGACCAGAAAATTATTTTGCTTTGCCAACACGGAAACAGAAGTCAACTAGCGGTTGATTATATAACAAAAAAGGGATTTACCAATGTTTTTCACCTGCAAAACGGAATAGAATCTTTAGAAAGAATAACCAATGACAACAGATAAGCCAAAAAAAACAACATTCATTCAAGGTGCTATTTCATCAGAATTCATTGGAAATTCTGTCGCAAAGCACCAAAGTAAAACAACAATTGGTGCACACAATATTTTTCTCGGGCAAGTTCGTGCAGACGAAATTGATGGAAAAACTGTTGTTGCTATTGAGTATTCGGCTTATCAAGAAATGGCTGAACAAAGTTTTTACGAGATTAGAGAAGCAGCTTTCGTCAAATATGAATTATCTTGCTTACATATTTATCACAGCTTAGGAATCGTAAAAACAGGCGAGATTTGTCTGTTTGTCTTTGTTTCTGCCCCAAGGCGGAAAGTAACTTATGAAGCTTTAGAATTTTTAGTAGAAGAAATAAAAGAAAAGGTTCCGGTATTTGGCAAGGAAATTTTTGAAGACGAAACCTACACCTGGAAAAAAAACACATAAAATGGTTGATATTACACATAAAGTAACAACACTCCGAACCGCCTCAGCACAAGCCATTGTAAAGGTTGGTTCGTCTGAAACTATTCAGGCTGTTTTGGACAAAAAAGTGCCAAAAGGCGATGTGTTAGAAGTTTCAAGAACAGCCGGTTTGTTTGCGGTAAAAAATACTTCTAGCGCAATTCCGGATTGTCATCCAATACCAATTGAGTATACTGGAATTCATTTTGAATGTTTGAAAGAAAGCATCAAAATTGAGGTTACAGTAAAAACAATTTACAAAACCGGTGTTGAGGTTGAAGCCATGCATGGTGCGTCAATCGTAGCTTTGACCATGTATGATATGTTGAAACCCATTGATAAGAACGTTGAAATTTCAACAGTTAAATTACTTCATAAAAAAGGAGGAAAATCAGATTATGGAACCAAACAAAATTTAACTTTAAATGTTGCCATTTTAGTGTGTTCTGACAGTGTTTCTTCCGGAAAAAAAGAAGACCGTGCAGGGAAAGTCATTGCTGAAAAGTTAGAAAAATTAGGATTGACGATAGCAAACTATGTCGTTATTCCTGATGAAATTGAAACTATTCAAAACACTATTCTCAAGTTATGTGATGCCAAAACAGATTTGATTGTTCTAACCGGCGGTACAGGTTTGTCTAAAAGAGATATAACTCCGGAAGCCATTATCCCCTTAATCGACAGAAGGATTCCCGGAATCGAAGAAGCTATTCGCTCGTACGGACAAGAACGCACTCCGTTTGCCATGCTGTCTAGAAGTATAGTAGGATTTAAAGGCGAAACTTTACTCATGGCTTTGCCGGGCTCAACGAATGGTGCTGCCGAATCGATAGATGCTGTTTTTCCATCTGTAATGCATTTGTTTCAATTGCTGAATGGTTTTGATCATGGAAAATAGCAGTCTTTTGCAGGATACATTTGGTCGCAAGCATGATTATTTGCGGATTTCAATTACCGAACATTGTAATTTGAGATGTACGTATTGTATGCCTGAAGACGGCATTTCGCTTACGCCAAAGGCCCATTTAATGACCGCCGATGAAATAGTTTCCATTGCGCAAACCTTTGTCAATTTGGGTGTAACTAAAATCAGATTGACTGGTGGAGAGCCTTTGGTTCGGAAAGATGCTAAGGATGTTATTCTAAAATTAGGGAAATTAGGTGTGAACTTATCTATTACAACTAATGGAATTTTAGTTGCCGACTTTATAGATACTTTTAAAGAAGCCGGAATTAAAACGGTAAACATCAGCATTGATAGTTTGGTAAAAGACAAGTTTAACCAAATTACCAGACGTGATTATTTTGATGTTGTTCAGAAAAATATCGATTTGTTGTTGAAAGAAAAATTTAATGTCAAGCTTAATGTAGTTTTGATTAAAACCTTTAATGACAATGAAATACTTGATTTTATTTTGGTGACAAAAAATAAAAACATTCAGATTCGTTTTATTGAGTTCATGCCGTTCTCCGGCAACCAATGGGACAAGTCGAAATTGGTTTCCTATGCCGAAATTATGGAAACTATTCAGTATAAATATTCTATTTCAGAAATAGAACGTTTGCAAGATTCGCCAAATGACACGGCTAAAAACTTCAAAATTAATTCCTATAAAGGCAGCTTTGCCATCATCAGTTCGGTTACGAATCCGTTTTGCAGTACTTGCAACCGCATTCGATTAACGGCTGACGGAAAACTAAAAAACTGCTTGTTCTCAAATTCGGAAACTGCATTACTAGAGGTGCTGCGTTCCGGTGAATCAATAATTCCATTAATAGAACAAAATCTGATTGCAAAAAAAGCAGTGCGTGCCGGAATGGAAGATGATTTGAAATTCCAAAACCCGGAACTGTTTTCTCAAAACAGAAGCATGATAGCTATTGGTGGGTAATGCTTACTAGTTTCACAGAGATACACAGAGTAATTCAGAGATTCACGGAGAGTTTCTTTTTATTTAGTACTTGCCTTTTATTACAATCAAATTTGCTCTGTGAAGCTCCTTTTTCTCTGTGTATCTCTGTGTAACTTAACTCTAAAAAGTTCAGAACCTTGTTAATAAGTTTGCTTCAACTGATTTTTTACCAAGTAATTTCCTTACTAATTTTAATATACTAACCAATCATGATATTTCATGATGTAAAACTAAACGTATGAAAAAACTATTTGCAGAATTTTTTGGTACTTACTGGCTTGTCTTTGGCGGTTGTGGAAGTGCACTATTTGCAGCAGGAATTCCCAATTTAGGAATCGGATTTGCTGGTGTTGCTTTAGCATTTGGATTAACTGTTTTGACAATGGCTTATGCTGTCGGTCACATTTCGGGTGGACATTTTAATCCGGCCGTTTCGTTCGGACTTTGGGCTGGAGGACGATTTTCAGCTAAAGAATTGTTACCTTATATTGTTTCACAATGTGCCGGAGCGATTGCTGCAGCAGGAACACTTTTCTTTATTTGGTCAGGAAAAACGGGTAACGTTATTGATAATACTAAAGCTGGTGCTTTTGCCTCCAATGGTTTTGGTTCCTTTTCTCCTGATGGTTATTCAATGGTTTCTTGCTTTGCTGCTGAATTCGTTTTAACAGCCTTCTTTTTACTTATAATTTTGGGTGCAACAGATAAATTCGCCAACGGAAAATTTGCCGGAGTTGCTATTGGTTTGGGGTTAACATTAATTCACTTAATCAGTATTCCAATCACAAATACATCTGTAAATCCGGCTCGATCCTTATCACAAGCTATTTTTACTGGTGGCGAACCATTAAACCAAGTATGGTTGTTTTGGGCTGCACCAATTGCCGGAGCATTAGTTGGTGGTTTTATATATAAAATGTTATTGCAAAAAGCAGAAACGGAGTAAATAAAAATTACCTAACCAATACTTTTAAGAGAAAAAGAGCGAAATCAATCCTCTTTTTCTCTTTATTTTTGTACTATGAATACACTTTTTTCCAAAGATCCTTTACATTTTTCCTTACCGGATGCAGATATTGCCTATTATCCGAATTTCTTCGACAACCAACGTTCTAATGAGCTTTTCGAGAAATTAAAAAATGAAATTCCATGGCAACAAGACAACATCACGGTTTATGGAAAGACACATCTGCAACCCAGATTGACGGCACTTTTTGGTAACGAAGGAAAGCCATACAGTTATTCCAATATTGTTATGCAACCCAATGCTTGGAATCCGTTATTGGTATTTATTAAAAATGAAATTGAGGAAATCTGTACAGAAAACTTCACCACTGTTTTATTGAATTATTATCGAGATGGCAAAGACAGTAATGGCTGGCATGCGGATAACGAGAAAGAACTCGGACGTAATCCGGTTATTGCATCAGTGAGTTTTGGTGCCGAAAGAAGTTTTCATCTGCAGCATAATACGATTAAGGAACAAAAGCTAAAAATCAATTTGGAACACGGAAGTTTGTTGCTTATGAAAGGTACCACACAGCATTTCTGGAAACATCAGATTCCGAAAACGACCAAGGAAATTGGCCCTAGAATTAATCTCACTTTTCGGATTATCAAATAAGTACTTTTATTATATTTGAACTAAATACGATACCTATGAACGAAATAATCAATTATTTTTCAACTATTCCGTCTTCGCACAGAGCTTTGATTTTGGCTGGAGGCATTGCTTTCTTTTGGTTGGTAGAAACGGCTGTTCCGCTGTTTAAATTCAGATATAACAAATGGCAACATGCCGGAATTAATATCTTTTTCACGGTTACTACGATGATTGTCAACTTTTGTTTGGCCCTTATTTTATTGAAAGCGGCTAATTGGGCAACCGAAAATCATTTTGGACTTTTAAATTGGTTACCCGAGATGAATATTTGGGTTTATACGATTATAGGGTTATTGCTTTTGGATTTAATAGGTGCTTATTTGATTCATTTGATTGAGCATAAAGTCAAATTTTTGTGGCGTTTTCATCTGATACATCACACCGATACTTGGATTGATACAACTTCGGCAAACCGACATCATCCTGGTGAGAGTGTGTTGCGATTTATCTTCACAACATTGGGTGTTTTGATTGTGGGTTGCCCAATGTGGGTGGTTTTCTTGTACCAAACCTTGTCCGTTGTAGCAACGCAGTTCAATCATGCCAATATTATTTTGCCAAAAAAACTGGATACGATTTTAAGCTACTTTATTGTTTCGCCCGATATGCATAAAGTGCATCACCATTACGTTTTGCCTTATACGGATAGCAATTACGGTAATATTTTTTCCGTTTGGGATAGGTTATTCGGTACGTTTAAAACACTCGATAGAGAAAAACTGGTGTACGGAATTGATACGCACATGAAACCGGAAGAAAATAACAAACTTTCAAATTTATTGGCGATTCCGTTTCAGAAAAGACGTTCTCCAAGTTCAGATGATTAAAAAAAAACAGGAGGATGTTTGCAAACTAATTATTTTTTTTACTAATATTGAATTACGAATTAAACGTTAATATTCTTATTATTTAAATGCTTTTACAGAAATGAAAAAAAGTAGACTAGTTGAACTTGGCAATGAAGAATTAGAGAGAGTTGTCAGCATGGCTCAAGAGGAAAGAAAACCTTTTGAAGTAATTAAAGAGGAATTTGGACTCACTGAAAATGAAGTAACCGAATTGATGCGAAAACGATTGCCAAAAGACAAATTTGAACTTTGGAAAAAGAAAGCAGCTGGAAGTAAGCCAAAACCAAAACCAATCATTGACGACTTTGATGATTTAGACAGCAAATACTACATCAAAAATAAATTTGACTAAAAATTATAACTCTTGTTCTGCAAGAGTTTTTTTTAATCTAAAAAAAACAAAGGCATAATTTAGTTAATCATATCAAAAAAAACAAAAACCTTTGTAACTAATATTTACTTTTGCGGACTTACTTTTTAAAATAAATTTTCAGTAATGAACAAACTAATTTTAAGTGTCATTTTTGCTTTAGCCATTTCCGGTTATACTGCAAACGCACAAAAAAAGATTTCTCCAAAATTGCCTGTCAAAGAACAGACAAAAACAAATGTAAATTTAAATCAGGTAAATGCTGTCATTGATTTAAATAGCGTAAAAGACGATAAGGTTAGTGTAACCATTACTCCTCCAAAGTTTACTACAAGCGAAATAGTGTTCCATATTCCAAAAACAGTTCCCGGAACTTATTCTACTGATAATTATGGAAAGTTAATAGATGATTTTAAAGCATTTGATAAAAGCGGAAAGCAACTAGCGACTTCAAAAACCGATGATAATTCATGGAAAATTTCTAATGCCCAATCATTATCAAAAGTAACTTACAATGTTAATGATACCTTTGATTCTGAGTCAGGGAAAGGGTTTGGGAAAGACGATATTTTTTCACCGGCAGGTACAAATATTTTGGAAGGAAAAAATTTCGTGGTAAACAATCATGGTTTTGTGGGTTATTTTGAAGATAAAAAGCAATTGACTGAAATTCCATACAAGCTAACAATTCTTCATCCGGCGACACTTCATGGTGCTACCTCGTTACTAGACACCAATAAAAGTGATACTACAGATACGTTTATGGCCAGTCGCTATTTTGATTTGACTGATAACCCAATCATGTATTCTAAAGCGGATTATGAAACCTTCAATGTAGACGGAATGGAGATTGTTTTTAGTGTGTATTCACCAAACGGGAAGCATTCAGCAAAGGAATTATTGCCTGATTTAGAAAAAACAATGCGTGCTCAAAAAGCTTTTTTAGGTACTATCAATACCAATAAACGATACACCGTTTTATTATATTTATCAGAACTTGGAAAAAAAGATGCAATGGGCTTTGGAGCTCTAGAACATCACACTTCAACCACCGTAGTTTTTCCGGAAGTAATGGATAAAGAAGCATTAGGAGAGCAATTAAGAGATGTCGTTTCACACGAGTTTTTTCATACGGTAACTCCTTTGAGTATTCATTCTAAAGAAATTCAATATTTTGATTATAGTAACCCAAAAATGTCCAAACATTTATGGATGTATGAAGGTGTAACCGAATATTTTGCTAATTTATTTCAGGTCAATCAAGGTTTAATTACGGCAGATGAATTTTACGAGAGAATGACAGGTAAAATAAACAATGCATCGACTTTAAACGATACGATGTCGTTTACTGAAATGAGTGCTAATGTTTTGGTAGCGCCTTATAAAGACCAATATTTAAATGTATATGAAAAGGGTGCTTTAATCGGAATGTGTATTGATATTATCATTCGGGAAAAAAGCAATGGTGAAAGAGGAATTTTAGACTTAATGAAAAAATTATCAAAGGAATATGGTGTCGACAAACCTTTTGATGATGCAGAACTTTTTGATAAAATCACAAAATTAACCTATCCTGAAGTTGGTGCGTTTTTAAATACTTATGTTGCGGGTACAACTCCAATTCCTTATGATGTCTATTTTGCTAAGATGGGTGTTGTCAATTCAAAGGTTCCAGTTCCAGTCAATCCGTTTTTGAAAGATCAATCAACGCCATACATAACCGTTAACCCAAACACAAAAGAAATTATTGTAATTCCGAGTACAAAACTGAATAACTTTATGACAGGTTTGAGTTTAAAAGGTGGCGATATAATTGTTTCAATTAATGATAAACCATACAATTTGGATACTATTTATGATTTGATTATTGAAAGTCAAAACTGGAAAGAAGATGATACTATAAGCGTAAAAATAAAAAGAGATGGTGTAGAAAAAGCCATTACCGGAAAAGTAAAATTAGATTATGATGAAACAGATGGATATCAATTTTCGGACACATCAAAAGAGAAATTAAACGCTGCTTGGTTGAAAGGATAATTAAAAATAAACACACTTTAAAATCCTCAATTTGTATATCAGATTGAGGATTTTTTTAGTATTATTGCCAAAAAATTAAACTATGCGTAAATCAATTATTGCCCTATTTTCAATCTTAATTTTAGTGTCTTGTACAGAAAAAAAATCAGCCAAAAACTTTGTTTTAACTGGAAATATTAAAGGATTAAAAAGCGGGACATTATACATTCAAAGAATAAAAGACACCGTTTTAGTTGCTATAGATACTATAAAAATTAATGGTGATTCTCATTTTACCAGTGAGTTTGATTTGCAATCTCCAGAAATGCTGTATTTGTTTTTAGATCGTGGCGTAACCAATTCGCTTGATAATAACATTCCGTTTTTTGCCGAGAAAGGGATTATGAATATCGAAACATCGTTAGACTTTTTTACAGCTGATGTTAAAATTACCGGTTCCAAAAATCAGGAACTTTATGATGAATACAAAAAAGTAGTTTCAAAATATGTTGATCAGGATTTAACTTTAATTGAAAAAAAAATCACAGCCTATCAGGCAAAGAAAATGGATGAAGTCAGTAAAATGGATGAAGAGCAAAAAGGAATCCTAAAACGAAAATACCTCTATACAACCAACTTTGCAGTTAACCATGCTGATTATGAAGTGGCACCTTATGTGGCATTAGCAGAGATTTACGACATCAATTTAAAGTATATGGATACCATCCAAAAATCGATGACACCAAAAGTTTCCAAATCATTGTACGGTAAAAGATTAAATGAATTTATTGCAGCCAGAAAAAAGGAAGAGAATAAATAATCTATCTTTTATTTTCCTTGCGATAAATTTGTTAATAATTCTTCCAAGCTTTTCAATGTCATAGTGAATCCCTCTTTGAAACCCATTTCAATCATTTTTTCTAAACGCTCAAGCGATTCATTGTAAATTGTAATACTAACTTTTGTCTTTCCGTTTTGTTCGCTGAAATTTAAATCCCATTCAGAGCCTGGTAATTCAGGGTTTTCAGCTGCGTCTGCAAAAGCATTCAATAGTTTGAAATTAGTCTTTGGGCTAATCGCAGTATATTTCTGAACTGACCAACGTTCTAGTCCTTCCGGGCTTACCATAGCATAAAATCGTCTTCCTCCGACTTCAAAATTCATAAATTTTGTTACAGATTTCCAAGGTTTTGGTGCCCACCATTGGTCAAGAATTTCTTGTTTGGTGTATGCATCCCATACTAGCGATAGTTCGGCATCAAATTCTCTGTTTATAAATACCTTTTTTGTTGCTTTGTCAACGGTAAAATCAAATTGTAAATTACTGTTCATTTTTTCTGTTTTTTAATGGTTGATAATACATTGTCAAGTTGATTAAATCGGGTTTCCCAAATTTCTCTGAATTGGTTTAACCATTTATCAATTGCTTTCATTTTTTCAATTTCAAGAGAGTAATAAATTTCCCTGCCTTGTTGTTCCTGTTTTACCAGTTCGCATTCCGTTAGTATACGAAGATGTTTAGAAACAGCTTGTCGCGTCGAATTGAAGTTTTCGGCAATTGCGTTTGGAGTCATTGCCTGTGTCGCAATTAAGGTTATGATAGCCCGTCTTGTTGGGTCAGATATTGCCTGAAAAACATCTCTTCTCATATTGTTGAAATTTATTTACGAAACTAATCGGTTGCAAATATATATGCAACTATTCGGTTTCGCAAATTTTTTTATCATTTTTATAGATGTTAAGAAGTTCAATTCACGTTTCTCTTTTTTAATTTCCAAAACTTTATCTTTATCGTTTTAAAAAAACTATACCTATTTTTGTTTGTCAATAAGCCACAATGAAAGACCTTCTGTTAATTACGCCGCCTTTTACACAACTCAACACGCCTTATCCGGCAACGGCCTATATTAAAGGTTTTTTAAATACCAAAAGCATAACCGCTTTTCAAATGGATTTGGGTATTGAAGTGATTTTGGAATTGTTTTCAAAACAAGGTTTGACTTCACTTTTTGAGTATGCTTCCAATTCTAAGTTAGCCAATGATAATTTACAGCGAATCTATTCCTTACGTCAAGATTACATTAACACTATCGATGCCGTTATTGAATTTCTACAAAGTAAAAATCAAACATTGGCACGTCAAATCTGTGCCGGAAACTTTCTTCCTGAAGCTTCTCGTTTTGAGCAGTTAGATGATATGGAATGGGCGTTTGGCTCAATGGGAACGCAGGACAAAGCTAAGCATTTAGCCACATTGTATCTCGAAGATTTATCCGATTTTATTAAAGAAGCAGTTGATGAAAACTTTGGGTTTAGCCGATATGCTGAGCGCTTGGGCAGAAGTGCCAATTCATTTGATGAAATGTACAATCATTTACAACATGATTTGACTTATATTGATAGTATCTCATTACCGATTTTAGAAAAAAGAATTCAAGAGGTTCAGCCCAAATTAGTATTGATTTCAGTTCCGTTTCCGGGAAATTTATACAGTGCTTTTCGTTGTGCTCAATTTGTAAAAAAGCATTTCCCTAAAATAAAAATTGCCATGGGAGGTGGTTTTCCAAACACTGAACTTCGTGATTTAAAAGACAAAAGGGTTTTTGAATTCTTTAATTTCATTACGCTTGATGATGGCGAGTTGCCTGTAGAATTGTTATACACCGCAGTTTGTCATTCGCAACTTACAGAAGAAACTCTTTACAAGAGAACATTCCTTTTAGAAAACTGCGAAGTAGTTTATAAAAACTCCACGAACAAAACCGATTACAAGCAAAGCGAAGTGGGGACACCTGATTATTCCGATTTGCTTTTGGATAAATATATTTCCGTTATCGAAATAGCTAATCCGATGCACAGTTTATGGAGCGATGGCCGTTGGAACAAGTTAACGATGGCGCATGGCTGTTATTGGGGTAAGTGTACCTTTTGTGATATTTCTTTGGATTATATAAAGCTTTACGAACCCATAGCTGCTAGAACTTTGGTCGACAGAATGGAAGAAATCATTGCTCAAACTGGAGAAAATGGTTTTCATTTTGTAGATGAAGCAGCACCACCAGCCTTAATGCGTGAAGTAGCTTTAGAAATTCTTCGGAGAAAATTAACCGTTTCGTGGTGGACGAATATTCGTTTCGAGAAAAGTTTTACTGCCGATTTGTGTTTGTTGTTAAAAGCTTCCGGTTGTATCGCCGTTTCGGGCGGATTAGAAGTAGCCTCTGACAGATTATTGGAACTCATTCAAAAAGGAGTAACGGTAGAACAAGTGGCTCAAGTCACAAGGAATTTTACTGAAAGTGGAATCATGGTTCATGCCTATCTGATGTATGGTTATCCGACACAAACTGTTCAGGAAACCATTGATAGTTTAGAAATGGTGCGTCAAATGTTTGAACTGGGAATCTTGCAATCGGGGTTTTGGCATCAGTTTGCTATGACAGCGCACAGTCCGGTTGGGATGTTTCCAGAGGAATTTGGAATTATTCCCGAAATGAATGACATTACTTTTGCCAACAACGATATACAGTTTAAGGACAAAACAGGAATTGACCATGATAAGTTTAGCTTTGGATTAAAGAAATCGCTATTTAATTTTATGCACGGAATTTGTTTTGATTATGAACTTCAGGATTGGTTCGATTTTAAAATTCCAGATACCACAATACCTTTCGATTATATTGTTTCCTGTCTTGAAAGCCATGAGAACTTTGCCATAAAACCATCTGCAAAAATAATTTGGATAGGAGGAAAGCCACTAACAGAAACTTTTACGAAATCAAAAAAAGGGAATTCATGGGAAATCACACAATTAACGTTTCATGATAGAAGGGAAACAGTTGCTATTTCTTTTGAAAAAGACAAAGCAGATTGGTTCATCAAAACGTTAGAATTACTTAATGTTTCTAATGAAAAAGTTACAACTTTTGCACAACTCAAAATTAGTTTTGAAAGTCAATTTGAGGATTTTGAATTGTTTTGGTTCTCAAAACCTTTAAAAACCCTTAAAGAATTTGGATTATTGGTAATTTAATTTTTCTCATAATTTCTTGATAACTTGTTAATTGTTTTTGGATAGTAAATAATTATTTCTGTTTTTTTACCCTATTTTTAGAAGCTAAACAAAAGTTAATTTGCTGAAATAATTATGACAGTTAAAAAAACATTTCCTAAAATACTCTGGTTAATATTTTCTTCGAGTATATTTTTCATACTACTCTATTTTGCCTTATTTTATTATACCAAAAAAGCTGAAAAACAAGTTTACAACAGCACAGTAGAACAGTTTCACAATGAGGTTAACAAGCTGCTTGAAGTTAATTCTAAGCCTATACTTGTTGCTATTAACAACGATACTAACTGGGATGAATTTGTAAAATTTATAACCACAAAAGATACCAAATGGTATGATGAAACGATTGGCAATGAGTTAGAAATTTATGAGGCTGATTATTTGGGAGTCTATGATGCCAACATGAATTTTATCATCAGAACTCCAACAACAAAGATAAAAACCATTGATTTTATTCCGAAAAATGAAATGGAATTGTTAAATAAAGTTGGTATAAATAAGTTTTATCTAAAGATTCCCGAAGGTATTGTTGAAGTTACAGGTGCGGCAATTCATGCATCTAACGATCCGTCCAAAAAAAATACACCTACATCCGGATATTTCTTTGTTGTTCGATTAGTAGATATAAAATACATTAAAAACCTAGAAAAGTTGACGAGTTCATCTATAATGTTTACGGATACTGATGTTAATTTACCTACTGAAAAGCATAAAATTTCTTCGTTACATATTTTAAAAGATTCTAATAATCAATTTGTTGGTGAGTTTTTATTTAAAAGAAATTTTGAGGTCTATTTTGAAAATGCAATAAACATCCTATATGTAATTATTGGGGCATTTATAATAAACCTTTTAGTTAATTTAATCTATACCCGAAAATTGGTTTATTATCCTTTGGATTTAGTTAGAAGAGCATTAGAATCGGGAAATAAAAAAGCAATCAAGGAGTTGAAGAAAACCACAGGTGAGTTTAGCCACATCGGAAACTTATTCGAGGAAAACAGCAATCAAAAAGTTGAGTTGATAAAAGCAAAGATAAAAGCAGAAGAAGGCGATAGATTGAAATCTTCGTTTTTGGCAAATTTATCACACGAGATTAGAACTCCAATGAACGCTATTAATGGATTTACTGAATTAATTCTGAATACTGATACCAATGAAACGGAAAAATTAGAATATTTACAAGTAATAGAAAAAAGCGGAAAAAATTTGGTTGGAATTATTGATGATTTGATTGAAATGTCTAAAATTGATTCTAATCAAATAACGCCAAATCTTACCGTTATTAACCTTGAAACATGTTGTAACGAATTGTATGAAACAATTAAAGTTACTATTAAAAATAAAGCTATCAATTTTAAGCTTATAACTAGTAAAACACCAGCCGAATTCAATATTATAACCGATGATATTAAACTAAAACAAGTAATTATAAATTTGGTCAACAATGCAGTCAAATTTACCGAAAAAGGAACGGTTAGCTTTGGATATGAGATTGATAAATATACTGAAAACATCAACTTTACTATTAAAGATACAGGATTGGGTATTGATGAAGGCAACCATAAAAATATTTTTGATAGATTTAAGCGAGTTGATAGCGATATTTCTATAAAAGTTGGTGGGTTAGGTCTAGGATTAGCAATAACAAAGGCATATGTTGAATTGCTTGGAGGAACAATTAGTTTAGAATCAAAACTCGGAGTTGGAACTACTTTTTATTTTTCAATTCCTTTAAAATATAGTATAGTAGAACATATAACTGTCAAACAGATTGCCGACATTGATTCATTAAAGTCGGATGGAGAACTTATTCTTATTGCCGAAGATGATAATATTAATTTCTTGCTTTTTCAAAAAATGATGCAAAAGCAAAGTTATAAAATTATAAGAGCGGTGAATGGACAAGAAGCAGTTGATATTTGTCTAAATAATCCAAACATTGATTTGGTACTTATGGATATTAAAATGCCAATTATGAATGGTTTTGAAGCACTGGAACAAATCAGACCAATACGTCCAAATCTTCCAATTATTGCTCAAACTGCCTATTCTTCTTCTGAAGATAAAACAAAAATTGAAGAAGCAGGATTTAACGGCTACATCACAAAACCATTGAACAGAGAGAATTTATTTGAGCTAATAAATAAGTATTTAGATAAAGAAAATCAATATGAAATTTAAACTTATATTTAGTACAGTTTTATTTATCTCAACTTCGATATTTTCACAAGAGAATCAATTAAGAACAGACTCACTTGCTGTTGAGAAAGAGAAAAAGCTATCATTAAATATAGATATAGTTAGCCGTTATCTTTGGCGTGGACAATGTTGGGGTGGCGATTATATTGCGGTTCAGCCTACAATAGAATATGCTATTACTCCAAAATTAACTATTGGATTTTGGGGAACAACTAATTTCAAAAATGAGTATTCCTATGCTGATGGAACAACATATAAGGGATATCAGGAAATTGATTTGTACGCTACTTATCAACTCAATGATTTTTTGCAGTTCCAGCTTTGGGACTATTATTGGCCATCGGTAAGTAAAGTGGAAGGCGTAGATAATAATTTTTTTAACTACGGAAAAGATGGTGTAAAAACGGTTGATGCAATATTTTATTTTGATTTTTCAGAAGGATATAAATACCCATTTAATGCAACAATAAGTACACTCGTTGCCGGAAATGATTTTCGTTATGACAGAAACGGAGAAAATGCAAAGCAAAATTTTACAACCTATCTTGAATTGGGTTATACGTTTATGCTGTTTGAGAAATCATCAAAGAAAGCATTGCGCGAAATAGAATTAGATCCTTTAATAGGTGTGGTTTTAAATAACAAAGCTGGCTATTATTCCTATGCTGATTATGATAATGTTTCGTTTTGTAATATAGGAATTAAAGCTACCAAAGAAATTGATTTAGGAAAAGGAATAACGATGCCATTGTCTATAAACTATGTATACAACGCAGCCAAACAAAACACAGAAGCCTTCGGTAAAAATTTCTTGGTTGCTTCAGTAAGTTTTAGTTACTAAGATTAATTTAGTTTGCCAATTTTGATTTAATATAATGTTAAAGATTATTTAGAAAATAATAATTCAATTTAAATATATTTTTAAAATAAGTATTAGAATAATTTAATTGTATGCAAAAAAAAAATACTTTTATGAAAATTATTATTTTATGAGAATTCCCCCAATTCTATGAAAAAATTCACCAACCTTAATACCTATTACAAATTATTATATCTCATAATAGGTACAAGCGTTTTCTTCTTTTTGTTATATATTTCTCTTTATATATATACAATTCAACAAGAAAATCACGTTTATAAATCTACAATTACTCAATATAATAATGAGGTCAAGTCATTATTCGAATTAAGCTCTAGCAAAAATAAGACAACTATAGAAGATGTCACTTTTTGGGATGATTTAGTAAAATATACAACAACAAAAGATAAAGTTTGGTTTGATAATCATATCACAAAAGAGTTTGAATCATATGAAGTTGATTATATTGGTATTTATGATATCAATAAAAAGTTCATTTCCAATATTACTACATCTAAGGTGAATATTAAAGATTTTATTCCAAAAGGTGTAATGGTAAATCTTAATAAAACAAAATATTTAAAGTTTTATTTGAGAATTCCTGAGGGAATAGTTGAGATTTATGGAGCAACAATTCACCCTTCAAATGATCCCAAAAAAGTAAAATCAAAACCGTCTGGTTACTTTTTTATGGCAAGACTTTTAGATGGAAATTATTTTGAATATCTTAATAAAATTAGCAGTTCAAAAGTTAAGTTTTTAGGTAAAAATGAATTAGCAGAAGATGAAAAGGATATGATTGTTACCTCTTTAAACTTATTAGATTATAAAAATAATGTTGTCTCAAAATTATTATTTAAACGTCCATTTAATTTAAACTATAGAAATACTAAAGACATACTTACTATTATAATTATAGCTTCCATTTTTAATATCCTTATTTATTTATATTATTCTAAGAGATGGGTATATAAACCATTGCAATTAATTACCAATATATTAGAATCAGGGAATAGAAAATCGATATCTGATTTAAAATTGGCTAGTGGTGAGTTTGGACATATTGGTGAATTGTTCGAAGAAAATGACCATCACAAATTACAATTGAAAATTGCAAAAGAAAAAGCGGAAGAGAGTGACAAACTAAAATCTACTTTTTTGGCTAATTTATCTCATGAAATTAGGACACCCATGAATGCCATTGTTGGTTTTAGTGACTTATTAGATAATAGCCAGTTATCTGAAGAAGAAAAAAATAATTATTTAAAAATTATAATTAATAGCGGAAATGGTTTGGTCTCAATTATAGAAGATTTAATTGAAATGTCAAAGATTGATGCTAATCAAATAACTCCTAAAATAAAAGGATTTAATTTAGAATTGTGCTTAAATGAACTATTTGAAACAACAAAAGTCACCATACCAAAAGGAAAAAAAATAGATTTTCATATTCTTGAAAGTTCAAATCCAATTTCAAGAAATATCCTTACTGATGAAACTAAATTAAAACAGATACTTATAAACTTAATTACAAATGCTATTAAATTTACAGATAATGGTTTTGTTGCGTTTGGCTATAATTTTAATGAAAAAGAAGGAAAATTAGAATTTATTGTTAAAGATTCAGGAATGGGAATTGACCAAAAACATCTAAGCGAAATTTTTAACAGATTTCACAGAATAGAAGATGATTTTTCAATTGAACTCAGTGGTCTCGGACTTGGTTTGTCAATTACAAAAGCCTATGTTGAAATGTTAGGAGGCTCTATAACTGTAGAGTCTGTTTTTAAAAAAGGATCTATTTTTTCATTTACGATACCGTTGAATTATGACAATATCGAGAATAAAGTAAAAACTAGTAAAACTAAAAATGCCTTTATTAATAATGTTCAACAAACGATTCTTGTTGCCGAAGATGATAAGATTAATTTTTTATTATTAAAGAAAATCCTTGAATTGAAAAACTATATAGTTTTGAGAGCAGAAAACGGACAAGAAGCAGTAGAGATTTGTAAAAATAATTCGGGTATCGATTTGGTTTTTATGGATATTAAAATGCCAGTTATGAATGGTTATGAAGCATTTGAAATCATAAAAGAATTAAAACCAAATTTACCTGTAATAGCCCAAACCGCTCATTCATCTATTGAAGATAAAGAGAAAGTTTTAAGTTCTGGATTTACAAATTATATTACGAAGCCTTTGGATAAAGAAAAAATATATGAATTGCTAGATAATATTTTTCAAAATTCTAATTAAACGGGTTCTCCATAAAGGTCAAACTCGGTAGCATCGATTATCTTTACATTGACAAAATCACCAGTTTTCACATAGAACTTTGAAGCATCAATTAGCACTTCGTTATCTACATCTGGACTGTCAAATTCAGTTCTTCCAACGAAGTATTGCCCTTCTTTTCTGTCGATGATGCATTTGAATGTATGACCTATTTTTTCCTGATTTAAGTCCCAGGAAATTTGTGATTGTAAATCCATTATCTCCTCAGCACGAGCTTGTTTTACATCCTCCGGAACATCATCATCTAATAAATAAGCATGTGTGTTTTCTTCATGAGAATAAGTAAAGCAACCCAAACGTTCAAACTTCATTTCCTGAACCCAATCGCGCATGATTTCAAAATCCTCTTGCGTTTCTCCAGGATAACCTACAATTAAAGTCGTTCTGATAGTCATTCCTGGAACGGCAGCACGGAAGTCTTTTAATAATTTGGTCGTTTTTTCTTTTGTGGTTCCACGACGCATCGATTTCAAAATGTTATCTGAAATATGTTGTAACGGGATATCAATATAATTACAGATTTTTGGTTCGCGTTTCATCAAATCCAAAACATCCATTGGGAAACCAGTAGGGAAGGCGTAATGCAAACGAATCCACTCAATACCTTCAACTTTAACTAAGTTTTCTAACAACTCGGCAAGATTTCTTTTTTTGTATAAATCCAAACCGTAATAGGTCAAATCTTGTGCAATCAGTATTAATTCTTTTACACCTTTTTTGGCTAAACCTTCTGCTTCTTTTACTAATTTCTCGATAGATTGAGAGACGTGCTTGCCACGCATAATCGGAATGGCACAAAAACTGCATGGTCTGTCGCAACCTTCTGCAATTTTTAAATAGGCATAATTTTTTGGTGTCGTAGTTAAACGTTCACCCAATAATTCGTGTTTGTAATCAGCACCAAGTGCTTTTAACAAAAGTGGTAATTCGGTTGTGCCAAAATATTGGTCAACATTTGGTATCTCTTTTTCTAAGTCGGGACGATATCTTTCAGATAAGCATCCGGTAACAAAAACTTTGTCTACGATGCCATTCTCTTTTTTATCAACATATTCCAGAATAGTATTAATCGATTCTTCTTTGGCATTATTAATAAAACCACATGTGTTGATTACTACAATATTACCTTCTTGTTCGTGTACGACATCTTTACCACTTGCTTTCAATTGGCCCATCAAAACCTCACTGTCGTAAGTGTTTTTGGAACATCCAAGTGTGATAACATTGATTTTATTTTTCTTTAATGACTTAGTTCTCATAGACATATTCCCGATTGTTCAGGAGGCGTGCAAAATTAAGCTTTTTATTTCGAATTAAATTGTTAAAATAAAAAACCACCTCGAAAGAAGTGGTTTTAGTAATAAATGATTATTGGAAATTAAAAATCCATAGAGTAACTTATGGTTACGTTATTGTTATATCTGCTCACTCTAGCAGGATCTGTCATTCCTGATGATAGAAAGGAATAGTTAAAATTTCTATGATCATATGAATATGCTACATCTATTCTGCTATCACCAAAAGTATATCCTAATCCACCGGAATAGCCTGTTAAATCTCCAAAAGTCTGGTCTACTTTATAAGGACTTTGATCAAAACGATATCCACCACGGAAGCTCATTTGTTTGTATTTATATTCACCACCAAGACGCACTTGTATTGCATTGTCTAGAGCTGAACTCAAATAAGAATTAATTCCGGTGTAGTAGTTTTTTGGTCTGAAAGAAGTATTGCTATAATTTTTTGTTGAAACATCAGCACTCAGTAATCCTTTTTTTCCAAAAATATAAGCTATACTTCCAGTCCATTTGCTTGGTGTCTGAACGGTATAAGGATCATAAATCATTGTAATATTCGGATTGAATATTCCTCCACCGCAGTCCGGACAATCGGCAAATACTGCTTGTCTTTGTTCGTCTTGAAGTCGGTACCAAGTAGGGGATTCGTATGCAACCCCAAGGCGCAAACTTTTTGTCGCTTTAACAATAGCACCAAGATTAAAAGAAAACCCACTTCCAAAAGTATGCGTTTCGGTATCAAATTGAACAGACTGTAATCCGGTTGTGCTGTCAACCGTATCATAAGATTCATAAACCGAAGAATTTTTTATAATATCGGTATAATGATAATTAAGATTTATTCCTAAAAACAATATGTCTTTATAAGCAGTGGCAAAGTTTCCGGTAAATTTACCATCGTATCCCGATGTTATAGTATAGTTATCTTGAAAATAATTTCCGTTAGTAGGAACATTAGAAACATAAACTGAATTCAAATCATCATCTGAAACCGGATTAAATATATAAGCATTGTAACCAAGATAGGCTTGTTGATCTATAAAATTTAGATCTTCAAAATAAGCATTTCGCAGCGTTCCTAGTGTTATTCCTCCTTCTTGAGGTAATCCATTAGCAAATCTTAAAAAGTATTTATCTATGGAATTGTATGGATTGGTTCCGGCTGAATAAAGGCTATTATTAAAATTATTATCATTTTCATAATTAAACGCAACTGTGAATTTTTTCCAATCATTTTTAGGATTATTGTCCACGAATACAAAGGCAACTCCAGCTTGATTTAAATCTAAGGAATTGTCATTATCTTTTGTTGTGGTACCATAATAGCGCGAAATGTTTTTAGCGTTATAACTAGATCCTGTGAAAGTGGCATAATTGTTATTAAAAAAAATAGAACCTGCAGGATTTTGATTGATGGATGATAAGTCGCCTCCAACTGCTCCAAAAGAGCCACTCATTCCTCTAAATCTTGCTGAACCGGTTAAATTTTCAACGGCATAACGGAGAGCGTCTTCGGGGGTTGTTTCTTGAGCTTTTACTGTTGAAAAAGTTAATCCGGCAATGATAATAATGATGTATTTCTTCATGGCAAATTTATATTTAATTCAAAAAAATATCTATGATATTTATTAAATAACATAGATATTTAGATTTTAATTTTTTTATCTTCTTCCACCTCCAGAGGATGATCTACCTCCGCTGCTACTTCCGCCTCCATAACTTCCACCACCGTAAGATGAGGATCGAGTATTTGAACTTGGAGTATAAGAGCGAACCGGAGTTGACTCAGAACTATTACTTCTTACTGGCTGCGAGTTTGTATTACTTCTCGTTGGATTATTATTGTAGTTTCTGACTGGTTCCGTTGAATAACTTCTGGTGTTGTTATTAGTATTATTATAATTGGTATTTCTATTTCCTGAAGTAGTATAAGAACTGCTTCTACTATTCGTAAAATTTGAACTTCTGGTCCCATTTCTAACACCAGTTCTATTTCCATTCGAAGAGTAAGCATATGTAGAGCCTCTTCTGCCTCCGTTGTAATAATAGTTGTGATTGTAATTTCCGTACCAATTATTGTAATAACCACCATAATAGTTTGGACCATACCAATTATTCCAACCAAATCCCCAGCCTAAGTTCCAACTTGGACCATACCAACTATTCCATCCCCAACCAAAGTTTGGTCCGTAATAATTGTTCCATCCCCAATAATTTCCGTACCAGTAATTATTCCAATATCCATAACCCCAATTGCTGTCATAGACATTTACCGTAACACTTTGAGGATTATTTCCCCAACTGGAATTATTTGAATTATAATTTTCTGCTCTGTTGATAGTATCATTATTTACTGTGCTGTAATTGTCAACATTAGTAAATGATTGTGAATCTTTATTTAAATCACTAAAATATTCTTGATATTTATTGCTTTGAGAATTGTCTTTGTTTGATACTTCTCTTTTGTTTTGTGAATTTCCATAAACACCATCACCATCGTAGTAAGAACTATTTTGATAAGAGCCACATGAGGAAACTACAACTGCGATTAATCCAAATAGTGAATAACTGGATAATCTTTTACTGAAATAAGAATAAGTTTTCATATCAATAGCATTTTTAATTGTTGGACAATACAAAAATAGTTAGTTTTGCCGAACTATTTAGTTAAAATTAGTTAAACAATTTTTATGCCAAAGTATTCAATATGAGCAAGGACTTAACAAAAAGAGCAGAAGATTATTCAAAGTGGTATAACGAACTAGTTGTCAAGGCTGATTTGGCCGAAAACTCTGGTGTTCGAGGTTGTATGGTTATCAAACCATACGGCTATGCTATTTGGGAAAAAATGCAAGCAGAATTAGACAGAATGTTTAAAGAAACAGGACATAGTAATGCATATTTTCCTCTTTTTGTGCCTAAAAGCATGTTTGAAGCTGAAGAAAAGAATGCAGAAGGTTTTGCTAAAGAATGCGCAATTGTAACTCATTACAGATTAAAAAATGATCCTGATAAACCTGGAAAATTGATGGTTGACTCAAATGCTAAACTAGAAGAAGAGTTAATTGTTCGTCCAACAAGTGAGGCAATTATTTGGTCAACATATAAAAACTGGGTGCAATCTTATAGAGATTTACCTTTGTTAATAAATCAATGGGCTAATGTTGTACGTTGGGAAATGCGTACTCGTTTGTTTTTGCGTACGGCTGAGTTTTTATGGCAAGAAGGCCATACTGCACATGCTACAAAAGCTGAAGCTATTGAGGAATCTGAAAAAATGATGCATGTATATGCTGATTTTGCTGAAAACTTTATGGCTATTCCGGTAATCAAAGGACTGAAAACCGAAACAGAACGTTTTGCAGGTGCAGAAGAAACCTATTGCATTGAAGCTTTGATGCAAGATGGAAAAGCATTGCAAGCAGGAACGTCACATTTTCTTGGACAAAATTTTGCCAAAGCTTTTGATGTAAAATTTGCTAATCAAGAAGGAAGACAAGAGCACGTTTGGGGTACTTCCTGGGGGGTGTCAACTCGTTTGATGGGAGCATTGGTAATGACACATTCTGATGATAATGGTTTGGTTTTACCACCAAATTTAGCTCCAATTCAAGTAGTAATTGTTCCGATTTTCAAGACGGATGAAGAGTTTGAAGCTATTTCCACTGTAGCAAATGAATTAGTTGCCCAATTTAAAAGGCTAAACATTTCAGTGAAGTTTGATAATAGAACAACTCAAAAACCTGGATTTAAATTTGCGGAATGGGAACTGAAAGGCGTTCCAGTTAGAATTGCTGTTGGTCCAAAAGATTTAGAAAATGGAACTTTTGAAATTGCAAGAAGAGATACCCTGTCTAAAGAATTGAAACCTAAAGATGGAATTGTTACTTACATTTTCGATTTATTAGAACAAATTCAGATTGATTTATATAATCGTGCTTTAGATTATAGAAATACACATGTGACTGAAGTAAATACTTTTGAAGAATTTAAAAATGTTTTAGAAAACAAAACTGGATTTATATCGGCACATTGGGACGGAACTCCGGAAACGGAAGAAAAAATAAAGGATTTAACTAAAGCAACTATACGTTGTATACCATTAAATCGAGTAGAAGAGGAAGGAAAATGTATTTTTTCCGGAGCTAAATCTACTGGTAGAGTACTATTTGCGAAAGCATATTAAAAAAAAATAGTTTTTTTTCATCAACGCTATTGTGAAAATAAAAAATAGTTGTATTTTTGCATCCGCATTGAGAAAGATGGCCCGTTCGTCTATCGGTTAGGACGCCAGGTTTTCATCCTGGTAAGAGGGGTTCGATTCCCCTACGGGCTACAATTTAAATAAAATAAAAGAAAAAATGGCAAATCATAAGTCAGCTTTAAAAAGAATCAGAAGTAACGAAAAGAGAAGAGTATTAAACAGATACCAACATAAAACTACTCGTAATGCAATAAAAGCATTAAGATTAGCAACTGATAAGTCTGATGCTTCTGCAAAATTATCTGCTGTTGTTTCAATGATAGATAAATTAGCTAAGAAAAATATTATTCATGATAATAAAGCAGCTAACTTGAAATCTAAATTAACTAAACACGTTTCAAAGTTATAATTTAACATTGTATATACAAATAAAAAAGCGTCTCTACTATCGAGACGCTTTTTTATTTACACAAATTGAGTTTTTAAATTTTCTAACATTTCTTTAGTTATTGGTTTTGATAAAAAGCCAATTACAGGATATGTTTTCGATTTGTTGATGTCATAAGGATCAATAGATGACGAAAGAACAATGAATCGGGTAGAGCTAAATACATTCTGATAATCTTTACTCATATAGCATTCTAAAAATTCCCAGCCGTCCATTACGGGCATGTTTAAGTCTAAAAGAACTAATTTCGGGTATACGATTGAATCGTTGACTTTTCTTTCTTCAAATATTTTATCAAAGTATTGAATTGCTTCTTCACCATTCTTAGCTGTAATTATTTCTTTTGCAAATTCAACCCTCTCAACAACTTTTTTACAAAGCATGAGTGTAATTGGGTCATCATCTACACAGAGTATTTTATCTAACATAATTACTTAATTATACTTAAAAACTATTGTAAAAGTAGTTCCTTTACCAACAGTACTGGCAACCAAAATGGTTCCGCCCATACTTTCAACTTGTGACTTAACTAAATATAATCCTAAACCTTTACTGTCCGGATAATTGTGAAATCTTTGATATAGCCCAAAAATCTTATCCTTATTTTTATCTAAATCAATGCCTATTCCGTTGTCTTTAAATGTTATAATTAATTCGTCACCTACCACTTTTGTGGCAATAGTTACTCTTAATTGTCTATTCGGGTCTCGATATTTTATTGCATTTGTTAGTAAATTTAGAAAAATACTTTCTAAATAGGATTTGTTTATGTCTAAAATAGTCACATCTTCCAAATCAATTTTCAAAATAGGTTTGTTAACACTAATTAAGAAACTAAGTTGATTAAATACATTTTCAAACACGTCTTTAATTAATACTTTTTCTTTTTGAATGGAAGGATTGTCTTTAATGATTATTACTTTAACTAAATCATTTATTGTTTCATTTAATAAATGCGTCGATTTTGAGAACCCAGTGATTATTTCTTTTAATTCGGGATCTTCAATATTGATATCCTCAATAAGATTCAATAATCCAGTCAAATTGGATAAAGGCGCTCTCAAATTGTGAGAGGTGATGTAAGAGAATTGTTTTAAATCCTTATTATTTTGAGTCAATTCTCTAATAAGCTGTTCTCTCTCTTTCTCCTTTTCTTTTTCCTCAGTAACATCTCTTTGAATCGAAATCCAATGCGAATGTTCTCCTTCTTTATCGGTAACAGGAATCATCGAAAAGTTAACCCAAAATTCCTCACCGCTTTTCTTGTAACTTATAGTTTCAATAAAACATTCTTTGTATTTCTGAATCGATGTTTTAAGTTTATCAAATTCTAAAATATCAGATTTTTTTCCGAAAAACATTTCAGGTGATTTTCCAATAACTTCATTAGCCGGATAACCGGTCATATCCGTAAAAGCGGAATTGACGAAAATAATATTGGGAATGGCACTTTTTGAAGTATCAATATCCGTAATCATTACGGCATCTTTACTTTGCGTAATTACCGTTTCCAGTAATCTAAGTCGTTGTTCCTCTTCTTTTTGTTTGGTAACATCTTGAATTGCTCCAATCATTCTGATAGCCTTTCCACTAGCGTCTTTTACCAAAAATCCTCTATCAAAAACATATTTATAACTACCATCCGCACATTGAAAACGATACTCATCCTGCCATTTTTCGGTTTTTTGCTCTAAAAAGGAATAGAGTTTTACCGACATCTTTAAGCTGTCTTCTGGGTGAATTCTATCAAACCACCATTTAGAAGTCTTTCCTACGTCTTCTTTCTTATAACCAAAAACACCTTGAATTCCCTTATTCCAAATAAAACTGTCATCTTCCATTTTCCAATCCCAAATAGTATCACTAGTGGCTTTGGCAACAATGTCGTAGCGTTCGTTTGATTCTTTTATTTCAATATTAGTAAGTTGCAATTTTTCAAAAACCGATTTATTTCTAATTTCATTTTGATATAAAATGAATTTTAAAACTAATCCAGAAAAAAGTATGAAAACTACAGAACCGAATTTTAGTATGGTTTCGGGATTTGAATCTGGTAAAAAAACTATAAATAATTTATGGAAAACTACTGCCGCAAATATTAAAATAAGGACATAAATTAATATAATTTTATTTGAATTGTTTTTCATTACTTCAAATATATAGAATTTCAAATGAGTTTTAAAATTAAACCGAAAACTTATTAAGGATTTTATAAACCAATCTTACAGCTTTATTAAAAAGCAAACAAATTGTTTATTGGTTTTTTATCTAAAAATAAAGTGTACCTTTGCACCTTCAAAAAAACAAAGATGGAATCTATTAGAAACATTGCTATTATTGCTCACGTTGACCACGGTAAGACTACTTTGGTTGACAAAATCATGTATCACTGTCAGTTATTTCGTGAAAACGAAAACACAGGTGATTTAATTTTAGATAATAATGATTTAGAGCGCGAAAGAGGAATTACAATTACTTCTAAAAACGTTTCGGTTGTTTATAAAGGAACAAAAATCAATATTATAGATACTCCTGGTCACGCCGATTTTGGTGGAGAAGTAGAACGTGTATTAAATATGGCTGATGGAGTTTGTCTTTTAGTTGATGCTTTTGAAGGACCAATGCCTCAAACTCGTTTTGTATTGCAAAAAGCAATTGATTTAGGTTTAAAGCCATGCGTGGTTATTAATAAAGTAGATAAAGAAAACTGTACACCCGAAGAAGTGCACGAAAAGGTTTTCGACTTAATGTTTGAATTAGGCGCTGAAGAATGGCAGTTAGATTTTCCTACGGTTTATGGTTCTGCCAAAAATAACTGGATGTCTGATCATTGGGAAAACATAACTGATAATGTAGAAGCTTTATTGGATATGGTTGTTGAACATGTTCCGGCTCCAAAAGTATCTACAGGAACTCCACAAATGTTAATCACATCCTTAGATTTTTCTTCATTTACTGGTCGTATCGCAATTGGAAGACTTGAAAGAGGTGAATTAAAAGAAGGAATGCCAATTTCTTTAGTAAAAAGAGATGGTAAAATATTAAAATCAAGAATTAAGGAATTACACACTTTTGAAGGTCTTGGTCGTAAAAAAGTAGAAAGCGTAATTGCTGGAGATATTTGTGCGATTGTTGGAATTGAAGGTTTTGAAATTGGGGATACCGTAGCTGACTTCGAAAACCCAGAAGCATTGCAAACTATTGCCATAGACGAGCCAACAATGAGTATGTTGTTTACGATTAACGATTCTCCTTTCTTTGGTAAAGAAGGTAAGTTTGTGACTTCTCGTCATATTAGAGACCGTTTGACAAAAGAATTAGAGAAAAACTTAGCAATGAAGTTAGGTGAAACCGATTCTGCTGATAAATTCATGGTTTTTGGTCGTGGCGTTCTTCACTTGTCAGTTCTTATTGAAACAATGAGAAGAGAAGGTTATGAATTGCAAATCGGTCAACCACAAGTTATCATCAAAGAAATTGACGGTAAAAAATGTGAGCCAATTGAAGAATTAACAATCGACTTACCAGAGCATTTATCTGGTAGAGCAGTAGAATTTGTTTCTATCCGTAAAGGAGAAATGCTTTCTATGGAAGCTAAAGGCGAGCGTATGATTGTTAAATTCAACATTCCTTCACGTGGAATTATCGGATTGAGAAATCTATTACTTACTGCTACTGCCGGAGAAGCAATCATGGCGCACCGATACATCGGATACGAACCTTTTAAAGGTGAAATTCCGGGACGTAACAATGGGTCATTAATATCAATGGAAAATGGAAAAGCTATTCCTTATTCTATCGATAAATTACAGGATCGTGGTAAATTCTTCGTTAATCCAAATGACGAAATCTACGAAGGTCAAGTTATCGGAGAAAATTCTCGTAGCGATGATATGGCTATCAATGTTACAAAAGCCAAGAAACAATCTAACGTTCGTTCCTCAGGTAATGATGAAAAAGCTAGAATTATTCCACCAATTATTTTCTCATTAGAAGAAGCATTGGAATATATTCAAAAAGATGAATACGTAGAGGTTACTCCAAAATCTATTCGTTTGCGTAAAATTTATTTAACAGAAAACGATAGAAAACGTAATAAAATATAAATTGCATATACAATAAAAGAAACCCTTTCAGAAATGAGAGGGTTTTTTATTTAGAAGCTGTTTCCCGCTTTCCATTACAATCTTTTATAAATTGCCACAGGTTTTCAACCCGTGGTAATTTATAAAAGGATTTCCATTGCAATCCGGGCTAGGGCTATTTTTTCATCAGGAACTCCAATGGAAAATGGAATCTTTCATGCCACGCATTTTCGGAATGGTCTTTTCCCGGAAAGAATTTAGTCACCCAGTTTTTAACTGTGAATCCTTTTTCGCGCATGATAATATCAACTTGTTTTTGTAATGTCGGATAAAGCGCATCCAAGGTTTGATTACCATAATCAAAATAGATTTTGTGATTTTTTGGGTTGGGTAAATTGCTTTTCAGATAATCATATAGGACTTGTGGCACCGGATTATTGTCAATTTGATAAATACCGGATAAATGGGTAGAAAGACAAGCTGCACCACCAAACACTTTTGGATATTCACAAATAGCATACATCGAAATTAACCCGCCCATGCTCGAACCTGCAATAAAGGTATTGCTAACATCTTTTTTGGTCGAAAAAGTTTTGTCTATGAATGGCTTTAATTCGGTTACGATAAACTTTAAGTAGTTGTCTGATATCGGAATAAATTTCTGGTCAATTTTCTTTTTCAATAGTAATTCATTAGAAACAAAATCTTTTTGCTCACTTGAAAGTTTTTCAAAGGCTTTTTGTGGAAAATATTCGAGGTGTCTTTTCAAACCATTATTAGAAATACCCACAATAATAAATTTTCGAATTTTATTTTCGGCTATTAATTTTCCGGCCACTTCATCTAGTTCCCAAGCTTGTTTGTTCCAAGTAGTTTCGGCATCAAACAACATTTGACCATCATGCATATATAAAACTGGATATTTTTTTTTATCAGAGTAACCCTCTGGTAACCAAACATCAATATTTCGGGCATCTACATAATGGGATTTAAAATTGGCAAAACGTTCTACTTTTCCGGAAGTAACTTTTACCTCTTGTGCATTTGACTTTATAATCATCAGCAAAAAAAACAACAGTACTACTTTATTATTCATCATTTATCGTTTTAAAGTGAAATGACCTTTAGCGCTTCGACCATCTTTTAATTGAATATAATACCAATAGTCATCAGCCGGCATTTGCTTTCCGTTAAAAGAACTATCCCAACCCAGACTCGTTGGGCTTATTTGTTTGATTAGTTTTCCAAATCGGTCAAAGATATAAATTATTGAATTTGCATTTGGCGATACAGAATTGATTCCTTTAATATTCCAATAATCATTGAAACCATCGTTGTTGGGAGTAAAATATTTTGGTATTTGTAGTAGATTAAATTCCTGCTCCGCAATGCCGCAACCGTTTTTATCCCTTACAAAAGCGGTGTAAACTATACCACTTAAGTGTTCAAAAATAGGGCTGTCCTGATACCGAACTCCATCTAATGAATAGTCATAATTTCCGTTGCCCGAAGGAACAATTTCAACCGAACTGTTATCAATCAGGTCGCTAATTATGATGTTGCTTATGGTAGCAATTTCGGAACCTATTACGGTGAAGGTTTTTATTTTGTTACAACCATCAGCATTTTCAATAGTAACGGTATAGGTTGCCGGAACTGTAACCTGTATCGAAAGTGTTGTCTCGCCGGTATTCCAAAGATAGGATTTGTAACCACTATCTGCCGCTAACGTTACAGGTGTATTGTTGCAGAGGCAAATTGTTTCATCGGTAATAGTATCAGTAAAAACAGTAATAGTGATAGTAACAGGAATAGCAGTATAGCAATTGTTGTTGTCTATTTTGGCATAAATGGGTTGGTGTAATGGTATTGTATTCAGATAGGAATTGGATAAAGGGGTTGTACTTGTCGGACTGTCGTAAAAACTAACCTGATAACTTGTTGGTAAATTTAAAAATAAGGTTGGAATGATGTCACTCAATGTAATAGTTGTAATTCCGTCTTGTAAGGCATCTGCATCGCAATAAGAATAAGAAGTTTGCCCTGTAACAAGTTGTGGAGCAAAATTCAAATCAATTGCGGATGAAGTTGTGCAGGTAGCAGAATAAATAGTTTTAAGCGAATAGGTGCCATTTTGGGAACTGAGATAAGGCGGATTAAAATTTAATGTAGCCGTATTTTGCCCTGCTATTGGTGTGCCGTTGAAATTCCATTGATAACTTAGTGCACCGGCTGATGTACCGATTAGAGTTAAACTCTCATTATAACAAACTGCATTTTGATTGGCAAATGTACGGTCCGGTCCTAAATCAACTCCCAATTCAAAGCTACTTCCTTTCAAGAAAATGGCCGAGTCATACCTGTAATTTCCTTCATCAGCAATGACTAATTTTATATGGTATTGATGCCCTGGTATTACCGCTGATTTGGCAGTTAAGACTTTGGTCTGCCCATTAAAATTGGTTGGATATTCGGTATCATTAAACGCATCAAAATATTGTTCATTCTGTGCTGCGCAAGAACCCGGAATGTCAGGATGCACGCTAGTGACTTTAACAGGAATAGTTGTATTTGGAATTAAAGCTAAGTTTTGATAAGTCGGATTTCCAACTTCCTTTAGTAAAAAGGCAAAGCCGTCGGAATAAGTGCAGGTTGCATTTCCGTGATATTCTTCAGATGCAAAGATGTAGTCAAAACTTATCTGATTCCCCAATGGGATAAAATCGAATTCAAGATAAGTAGCATTTATGGAGTTGGTAATATTTAAGGCTTGATTCAAATCTAAATCCCCATCCCAACTCATGCCGTTTCCATCATCCGAGACAAAATTATTCGGACCTTGAGCGTCAGTAATTTTTCCGGTACTCAAAATAATTCCTTCAGCAAAAGGAAAAGATGAACCATTAGCATTAAAATATCCCCAGCTGTTTTCGCCTGTAACAAAATTACCGCCCGAAACCGTAACATTGGAAACAGATGCACAACCCGAATTTATCAGTACATTTTCTATTAACTGAAGTGGAGTATAGGTTTCATCTGTAGAAATGTATTGCGCAGAGGCTGCACTACACATCAGTACAAGCAAAAGATAATAGTGTTTAAAAGACATTGTGGTTTAATCAGAAGCCAAAGTTACTACTATCTTTTTAAAGCAAAATGTCCTTTAACATTTCGACCATCTTCAAATTTAATGTTATACCAATAATCATCTGCCGGCATGGGGCGTCCGTTAAAAGTTCCATCCCAACCTAAGCCTGTTGTTCCAATTTGTTTTAATAATTTTCCGAAACGGTCAAAGATGTATATTGTTGAACGATAATTGAATTGGGCACTGACACCTTTTACATTCCAGTAGTCGTTATAACCATCGCCATTTGGAGTAAAATAATGCGGAATTCCAAGCACAGCAACTGTTATTGGCCCAACCGAACCACAACCATTTTTGTCACGCACATATATATCGTGAAGTCCCATAGGCACATTATCAAAGAAATTGTTGTCTCGATAAGGTCCATTAACATCATCGATCGCAAATTCATAATCACCTAAACTTGTTGGGCTTACATTAACTGTTATCGTATTAATTTCTGCTAAATCTACTACATCAATAGATTGAATAGTGGCAATTTCGGAACCAGTAACTGTAATTACTCTGGTTTTAGTACAACCAAAAGCATTGGTAACATCAACACTGTAGATTCCAGGAGAATTTACTGTAAGAGTTGGAGATGTTAAACCATTAAGAACGTTATTAGTATACCAATGAAATTGATAATCAGCTGTTGGCGTACCATCAAGAATTCCGGCATCAATAATCGCTTGTGTTTCTGGTAAACAGATGATAATGTTTTCTTCTAAATCTATTTTTGGTGTTGGATGAACAACAAATGGTATAATTAATTGTGCCGTGCACGTTGTGTTGATTGGATTTTCAACAATAACTTTTATATTCTGTGTTGCCGTAGTAAATGGATTTGGTAACGGACTTGGCAACGGATTGTTATTTTGATCAAAATAATAGGTATTCACTCCGGTTTGGCTTCCAATAATGGTTGATTGAAATGTTGATGTGTCAAAATTGTGCAATCCATTTTGATTAATAGGATTAACTTCTTCATCGCATATTGATGTTAGATTTGACGCTATTGCAAATGCTTCAGGCAGATCATCAACAATAAATTGTAGCGTTTCTTCATCATAACAAGGTTGTCCACCGGTTTGTGTGCTATTGTTAGCCACTTTAATTGTAATTGTTTCCGAACTGTTTACAAAAAATGGATTTGGCAAAGGTGTTGAAAGCTGGCTTCCGTTAGCTTTGGAATATTTCACATTTACCCCAGTTTGACCATTCAAAACTGTAGATTGTATAGTTGAGGTGTCGAATCCATAAATGCCATCCTGATTATCATCGCAATGACGAATAAGATTGGCAGCATTAATTGGATTGGCAGTAGGCAAAGCTTCTACAACAACATTAAAAGTTTTGTATCCATAACAAGAATTGTCTAAGGTGCTTTCGACGCGTACCCAAATAGTTTGTAAATTCGGGAAACCAATGTTTCGATAGTTTGCAGTATTTGTTATTGCTAATGAATTTCCTGAAGCATCAGTTTCAGCAAAGAAATCGGCTTCGGTTTTATAATATTTTATACTGTAATTAGTACTTGGACTTGGCAGAAATGCAAGTAAACTATTGGTAATAGACGTAAAATTAAATGGTCCCGAAATTCCGTCTCTGTCATTGTTGACAGCATCCAAATAATCGTCACATAAATATTGATTTGGAATAACAAAGCTCGCCGGAATTTGAGTTACTGATACCAATAAATCAATTCGGGCTACTCTAAAACAGCCATTGCTATTTTCTACTCGGGCATAAACGCTTGCACTTCCAGAAGTATAAGCATTCGGATTAGCAATTAAAAAAGTATTATTTTGTATATTAGCAGCAGCAAGTGATGTATAATATGTGAATGTTTCTAGTAAATAATTGGCTGAAATAACATCATTTTTTTGAGTCAGATTAAAAGTTGAAATTCCATCTGTATCATCATCACATTGTTTTAACGAAATTAGAGTTGTAACAACTGGCAAAGGATAAGTAGTAAGTGTAGCTGCCGAAGAATATAATCCACAAGTATTTCCAGTTTTATTTAAGAAACAACGGTACTGATAACCAACCATTGTTGGCGTAACATTGGAAACAGTTAATGCATTGGTTCCGGCTCCAGCGTATGTTGCATTGTTCGAAATAATTGACCAAGTTACTCCGTTATCTGTAGATAATTGCCATTGATATGTGTTTACTACATTCGTATTGATAGTAAAAGTCACGCTCTGAAGTTCGCAAGCCGTTCTGTTTTGGGGTTGCGTATTGATGACTATTGGAGCAGCAGTTATATAATTCGGATTTGGATTTCCGTACCCTATACCGCTTGTTACAAGTCCGTTGGGGTTAATTGTTGGAGGTGTTGTCCCGCCTAATAATCCGTCTAGATTACTGTCTAAATAGCCCGCTTCGATTACGTCATTGCACAAATCATTATCACTATCCAATTCAATGGCATTGTAAATTCCGTCAGCATCTGTGTCGGCAAGAATATAAATAGGTTTTAAAATACCACTATCGGCAGCAGTTTCTAATGGATTAAATAATCCGTTGGCACCAAAATTTACACCATCAATTACACCGTTGTTATCAGCATCTGTAATAGTAAACCCAGCTTCATCTATATCGTGAATGCCATCATTGTCTGAATCCAAATCTAAATAATTTGGAACTTCATCAAGATCAACATCAGCATTAGGAACATCAGGCGGATAAATTCCAGCTCCAAAAACATCATCAATTCCGTCTTGATTTAAATCTATAGTAGATAAAGGCAGAAAACTAGGACCTTGGGCTTCATACAAATCTAGAATAGAATCATTATCACTATCTAAATCGTTTTGGTCAGCAATTCCATCACCGTCAGAATCTTTTGGGATGCACGTGGCAAATAAATTTAAAGCCACTCTGCTTGTGCTTGAATCTGAAAGATTGATATTGGTTATAGTAATTGAATTGATTAAATTTCCTACTATAAAAAAAGTGCCAGTACCAATAGGTAATGAAACACTACTATTTAATCTAAAACGAATTTCAAAAGAGGAATATTGCGTAATGCCACTTTCGAAAATTCCATCATAATTAGTATCAATCAGTAATTGATTTGTTGGGTTTAAAATGGTCAAAGTTTTATCTACAGGACATGTTATTCTGATTTCTGTTGAAGAAGTAAATAAATTATTTGCTGCTGCAATATCGGCATAGGAAACAGAAAGGCTAATTGGTGAAGTAAAGTTAGATAGCGTATAGCTAACAGAATTATTTTTTCCTTGTGCCGCTTCTGTTACAAAATTGCCACCTGCATCTCCAAAAACAGGTGTTATAGAAGGTGTTCCGGTTCCTGTAAAAGAAATTGCACCAATATAGGAATTACTGTAAGTGTTTATTGAAATTGACCCAGATGCTGTATTGAAAAAATTAAATACTTGATTTCCATAAGATTCGGCACAATTTGGAATTCCATCATTATCATTGTCAAGATCAACATTATCAATTACACTATCATTATCGTTGTCATTTGGGCAAGAGCTCACCGGAATATTGTCTGAATCTTTTGGGCTAGTACAACCGGCGATAGTCGCTGAAACATAATAATATCCTGGACCAAGACCTGGTGGAGATGCAGTTGTTTCTTTTGGTTGATAGGTATTATTAGTTGCGCCGGGAATTAAACCTCCATTAAAATACCATTGAAATACATCAAACGGACTTAGTGAATTTACACTTAAGACAGAATTTGGAATACAACCCAATTGAGTGACATCAACCTCATTAAAGGATATCTCAGGTTTAAAGGTAAAACCAGAATAATAACCGCCAAAGGTTGCGGCTTGCTCAGAACCATAAGCAGCCAAATACAATTCGCCTGATGAAAAAACTGAAACATTTCCGGTTACTCCGGTCAGCACATAAGTTTCATAATTTGCATTTCCAGTAACTGAAAATGGACCGCCTACTGTCACCCCAATGCTTGCCAAGCTTGCCAAAGTGTAATTAGCACCATCAATAATAAAATTCAGTGTAGCACTTGTTGTTGTAACTATGGTAACTCTACCAGTAAATTGACGTGTTCCAATAAAATCTATTAAAGGAATATTGTCAATAACCCTGGGCGTTTGACAACTTAAAGGAGGAACAAAAAAAAGTTCTTGATTTCTTTGATCTGTAGCACCATCATCACCAACACTTTGATAAGCAAAAATTTTGTGAGTTGAACTTACGTATAAGTTGCCATTGATAGTATAATCTGCACCTGTTAATGCTAAATATTCTCCGGCAAGTATGTTATAAATCGGACCAGAACCATTTAATGTAATTTGAGTATCTTCATCAGCTACTAAAAGTATTTTTTCTACAGTATCAATTCCGGTACTTTTTATAAAGATATAATCATTGGTTGTTAATCTTTCAGCCGGAACTATTTGATCAAAACCCAAATCAAGATTTGCTACTGCATTAGAGCCACCAAACGAACCGCAGTTCACAGCAATAGGTTTATCTGCTAAAACTAGAGTACCAATTAATCCGTCTCTATTTTCTTCAGTTGGTCCTTGAACTGCCATCACATAACTTTCACCTCTATTCAAAACAATACTGTATGGTGAACTTCCATTAGCGTTATTAACTAATTGCACTCCGGTTTTCATTCCGCTAAAAGTAACTGTGGTATTATTTTCTGTTGCCAAAACCGAAACAAAAGTATAATGAATATCAACATAGCTATTTACCAAAGTATTGGTAAAAGCACCTACTCGAAATCGTAATCCAAGAGAAGCAATACCTTTTGAGACTAGTTCACCTGCTTGATTACCACTTCCAGCAGTTACTCTTGCTGAAACATAAACTAAATCATCAGCTTCAACTATATATCCTTTATTGTTTAAAACACCACTTGCTAGCGATTGGTCAACATGAAGTTGGGTATCATTACCAAAACCTACATCATATACATAGGGTGCATCTCTAGAAACGGTTCCCAGAATTGTGTTTCCCCCAAGTTCTATAATTCTGAAATTTACAGGATTGACATTTGGGGTAGAAATATAAAGAAACTGATCTTCAGATGTTACACTAGATGAACCCGAAAGAGGTGGTATATAATGAGTTTTACTAAATTGCGAGAAACAATTTAAAGAAAAAAGTAAAACAAAAAGTAAATAGAATAACTTCTTTTTCATTCGCTAAAATTAGCAAATAATTAAGAAAACATAAACAGAAGCTAGACTATTTATGTTTTCTTTAAGTTTTGATTGATGATTGAACTATAAATCTCTTTTTTGGATGATTTTGTAGGAGGAAAAAATGAAAATTGTTGTCCATAGTAAAACAATGAGAATTGTAGTAAAATGAACGTTATAATCTTTGATGTTACTGGCACCAATTGTTGTTTTGATGTTTCTTATTATTGATAATTTTGTGAAGGGTTCAACAATCAAATTACTCATTGATTCTAAAGGAAAAAATTGAGTGATTTGTGCTGCTGTATCCGTTTTTGGAAATATTTTAAACGTTAAAATTCCATTGGCAATGCCTTCAATAATATTCCAAACAAAAAGAAATCCAATTGCAAAAGCGGAACGTTTTACCAGAACTCCTAAAAATAAACAGAAGGAGAAGAAACCAACCAACTTAACAAAGTAAGCAAGTAAATATTCCATATCGGAAAAGACAATACTTAATTCAGTGTAAGATGAAAAGCTATAACCTAAAATAAGCGACATTATAAAAACAAAAACTGTTGATGTAAGGGCAAAAAGCACAACGGTAAAGAACTTAGAAAGAACAAATTCTTGCTTGCTCATTCCGTCAATTAAGTTTTGTTTCAATGTTCCGTAACTGTATTCGTTAGCCATCATTGATACGATTACAATGGCTAAGAAGAATTTTAGAATAGCTGCAATATATGTATTAAAATGCCAAATAAAAGGAAAATTAAAAATTCCCATTTCGGCAAAATGCAATTGAAAACTACCAATAGTAATATTGATAGAAGCAATCAAAGCAATGAATGAAAGTATCACAAAATAAGTAATAGTTAATATTCTACTGGCGCGATTTTTCCAAATTTTTTGTAATTCTATGGCGAGTAATCTTTTCATATTAGTTTTTTGTTAATTCAAGAAATTGTTCTTCCAGACTCATTTTTTTAAACACCAAATGGTTCAGGTAAATTCCTTTTTCTGCTAAATAGCGATTCAAAAGGGAAGCTTCAAATTGGGTTTTAAAATAAACAATAACTTTTCCTTCTGTTTCGGAAATTTTTTCTACATCAGGGTGATATTTTAAAATTTCTATAAGTTTAGAATTACTTTCAGCCTGTAATTCATAAAAGCCACTTTGATTACTCATACCATCAACGGTACCGCTGTAAAGAATTTTACCAAAGCGTAAAACTAAAACATGACTGCATACTTTTTCAACTTCGTCTAATAAATGGGAAGCCAATAAAATAGTTGTTCCTTGTGAAGCAATTAAACGAATAATATCTCTAATTTGATGAATTCCTTGTGGGTCTAAACCATTGGTTGGTTCGTCTAATATTAAAATTTCAGGGTCGTTTAAAAGGGCAGAAGCAATAGCTAATCGTTGTTTCATTCCCAAAGAAAAGGTTTTAAACTTGCTGTCTTTTCTATCCATGAGCCCAACAATTTCCAGCTTTTCATTTACTTTGGAATAATCGATGTTTTTTATTTTACAAACCAATTCTAAGTTTTCTTTGGCTGTCATGTAGGGATAAAAATTCGGGCGTTCAATAATGGCACCGACTTTTTTTAATGCTTCGTGAGTTTGCATTGTTCCGTCAAACCAACTGTATTCGCCTGAAGTTTTGTTGACAACATTTAAAACAATTCCCAAAGTTGTTGATTTCCCAGAGCCATTTGGACCAAGAATTCCATAAACATTGCCTTTATGTATTTCGAGAGAAACGTTATTTACAGCGTGAATTTTGCCATAACGTTTGTGAAGATTTTTAATTGAAAGTATTGTAGAATTCAAGACTAGTTTTTTAAAGTTTTGAATAGGACGATAAAAAACTTATTTTGTTACGAGTCTTTTCGAAAGTAAAATTTGGAAAGGAATTGTTTTTTTAAATTCAAATAAAAAAGCGTTTCATTGATGTCTTTAAGTTGTGATGTCAATGTGATTTTTTGACCTTTGGTATCGTTGGTAACCTGCATTTTGCATGTCTTGCATTCAAACTCACTGAAATGAGTATTTACTTTTTTGGTCTCTATAAAGCTATGCCCAAGTAAGAAACAGCGATAATTTTTTTTCCCTATTCCATCAGTTATGTAATTTGTTTCCATGAAGTTAAGGTTTTGGTTTGGTCAATTAAACGTATAGACTTGTGGGCAAAACACCAAAATTAATCGACGAACTACACTATTTTCACAGATTAGAGTTAATATACTTACAAAATAGTTTGTGTAAATAGCAGTTTTTAATTATAAGGAACTATAGTTGGTTCCCCAATTTGGAAATCAGGCAATGATAAATCGTTGTTTTTAAAAGTGTTAGTTTTGAAAACATTAGTTCCTTGAAATGGAATAGAAGGATAAAAGGAGAATGATATTTGAAAACTATTAAACACCAAATAGTCATTATTTATTAAAGCACCCAAACTAAAAATAGAATACAATTTATCATTAAAAACTTTATTAGTTTCATCACCAAGAAGTCCTAAAGTCATGTTAAAAAAGGGGCTAAAATGGAAACCATGCCAATTCCCGGGCAAATAAGTTTGTGTTTGAAAGGTAGTGAAGAGTTTTTTGGTTCCATTAAGCAATGGATTATCAAAACCTGAAATTCCATTTTCCTCAGAAATGGTAACTCTGTCCTTTATTATTGACTCTCTATGATATCCAATAACTAATGTTGGTTTTATAAACTGTCTTATCCTCCAACTTCCAATAGAAAGTAAATTAGTAAAATAATTGGCTTCAATTCTTAGCGTTGTTTGTTCAGTATAACCCTTATTAAAAAAACTTCCCAATTCAATATTTGTACTCAGATAACCAAAATTGAAATAATTCCCATAGGCAAACCGCCCACTAAAATAGGCTCTTTTATTGTTGTTTTTATCTTGAAAACCACCCGTTATAGCATATACTTGACCATAAGGGACATCTTCAATAACGCCAAAATTGAATAAGTATTTGTCTTCAGAAAATTTTTGTGTATTGATACCAATGGTAGCTAAATATAATTTTTCAGGAGCAAAAAACTGAGGCGGATCATATTGTAATGTTGGTTTGTTGAAGTAATCCACTTTTTTATATCCTAAAGTCGTAACAAGATTTGTAGTTCTGAAATCTTCACTTTTTCCGCCAAAGATTTTAAATGAATGACCAATCCAATATTGTTGGGTTTGCAATTTAAAATTTTGATTTTCAAAAACATTTGTAGCATCTGGAAGTGAATCAACATAAAACCTATTTTCAAAATAGGCACCACCAGCCAATCTTGTTAATGGAGAGAAAAATTGTCTTTCAATTCGAGCGCTTCGGGTTATATTATTATTTAAATCATTCTCATAAGCAAAGGTTGTTTTTATAAAAGTATTTTTGATGTTATTTATGGTATAGCGAGCAGTATATGCACTTTTTTTGTCATCAAATCGTTTTGTAAAATCATTTTCAATTTCATGACCTAAACCAAAAAAGTTTCTTTCAATTAAATCAAAATTCCCTCTTGAACCCGAAATGGCTCCAGTTGGAATCAAGGTCCATGAATCTAAAACACGTACAGAAACATCAACAGAATCTTTGCAATTTGGAATTTCAATAGGTTTAATAATGACACTTCTGACATAGCGTTGTCTCCTAATCAAACGTTCGGATTCTTTTGCAATTAGTGAGTCTAAGGGTTCATTTTTCTTGAAAAGAAGCAAATTTCGAATTGTCCAGTTTTTTGTTTTCAAATGTAGTCGGTTTCCAAATTTTTCAAAACCTTTTTCGGGAACATCTTTGTAGTTATCTACAGCATAGCCAAAAGGATCTAAAGTTTCAATCCTAATTTCTCTGATGATTTTGCCTTCGTTTCTGTCGAATGTTTTTTTTATCAAAAACCGCTTTCGAGCATTTTTTTGGATACCAGCAGTATTACTTCTTTGGGACTTGAATAATAAACGATAGACAAACTTATTGAACTTAGTTTTCTTGGAATAGTTTTCTATGTTTTTATAGACTTTAACAGAATCGTTACCGCTATTTTTTTCCTGTGCTTGGCTAGTTTGACAAGCAAAGAATATAATAAAAAAGAAGTATAGGTTTTGGAACTTCATAGCTTGGATTCGAGTAAAGCAAATATAATAGCTTTTGGTAATTTTAATTTACATAATTTACAGTTTTATTTATATAAAAAATCCCCAATAGCCTTGACAATTGAGGATTATATGTTTATTTAATCAGATACCGTTATGATTTCTGTTCTTTATTGAAATAGACTAAATAGTAATACATTTGTTTTTCTTCATCCCAACCTTTTTCTACATATTTCTCAGCACTTTCAGGATTTATGAAATCTAATTTGATTTGAATGTTAGTGTCCAAATTGATTACATTTTTTATAGATCTTCTTGCATCAGAAACAGCATTATTTGCAATTGGAAACGAAGTCACGTCTTCAATACTGTATTTTTCGCCTTTATCAACTTTATAGTTTTTGAATTCCGGAATTAAATCTGGGTTATCCAAAACTTCATTCAGAAAATTGCTTTCTTCAAATTGGTCGTTTTTGGCAAAATAATTTACTGAACGATTCATAAACATTACTTCTTCTTTCTTGTCTTCTGCAGGAAAAACAACATCTTTGGCAAATCCTTGACAGAATTTTAAATATTTTTTAGTAATGAAATTTTCATCCTGAAATGCATCCACTGAAAGGAAATGCTCTAACCAATAACGCGTGTCATAACGGTTGCTGTCGATGCTTAAAATCTTGTATCCTTCTTCTTTTTTATAGTTAAAAATTAGGCAACCTTTATCTAATTTATTTAGATTGATTCCTTGTTGCAGAATCATTTCAAGCGATTTTCCTTTTTCTTCAAATTGCATAAAATCTGACATGATTTCACTTTTGAAAACACCAATAGCATCAACCACATTATTATCTATGTTTAAGTTGGTTAAATACGCCACATACACTTCTCCGTTCTTAATGTGTGGATGATTGGATTGCTCAAAAAGGTGATTGGTAATCTTCTTTGAAACTTCGTGAATAGCACTTGGGTTCGTGAAAATTTCCGTTGCTAAATTGAACATATCGTTATATTCCAAATCAACTTCGTGAGCAAACTGAAAATAATTTTCCTCTTTTTCGCGAAATGATTTAAAGAAATATTCCTTTAATAAAGGAACAATTTCATCATTTAAATTATAAGGTTGCTCCGAGAGAAAAACAGACTCATTTTTGTTTTTGTTTCCAACTCGGTGTATTGATAAACTCTCAATATGAGTATTAAATAGGTTGATCATTTTTTTGTCTATTATCTCTTAGTCTATTCTCTATTTTCTGTTTTTAATTCCAATTCTCTTCAAATCCGTAATCTTCAAAACTATCATCACCACCAAAAGCATCTAAATCATCTTCATCTAAATCGTCTTCAAATTCCGAATAGAAATCTTCACCTTCGGCTTCAAATTCTTTTTCAGGCGCAATAGCAGGTAATTCACCATGAGTAAACAACAAACTAGGATACGTTTCCCCAACTTCTGCTTCTTCAACTGCTGCAAGTTCTACCAAAAATGTCCACATATTGATAAAATCATATACATAAATAATCTTCGTTTGGTCTTCGCCAAGCAATTGATTTAAGGTATAATCGCTCATAGTTTTTTGTTCGCCAGGGACATCGCCTGTATCAAACATCGGAATTTCTTCTTCCTGATTCCAGGTGTCATCACAAGTGTAAAACGAAGCCACTTCTAATCCGTCAAAACCAAATGCATTGACAATGGCGTTGTGTAAATCTTCTAAAGTATCTTCTTCCTGTATAGCAATGTCTCTGAAAATATCATCTTCGGCATCAAGAATTGCTCTGAATTTATAAATCATAATCATATTTTTAATAAGCCAGCAAAGATAAATTATAATTCATCAATTACGAATTACGAATTACGAATTGTTGATAAGATTTTGCATCTTAAAAAACATCGATGAAATGCACCAGATTTCTAATTTTTGTAACTCTATCGAGTATTGAGGTAGTTTAACGATTAAGTTAGATTTAGAAATGGTGAACAACTAATTTAGCCTTAGTTAATTAGATAAACAACAAGAAAACTATGTAATGTAGCATTCTTTAAAGATAAATATCCTGTCAGATAATTAATAATTCAAACGAAAAAAACCTGTTCTAATCGAATAGGTTTTTTTTTGCAGTTCATCCTCAAAAAATAACAATTCGGTAAACTTAAATTGTATATTTTTAGTGCTTGATACAACTTTGCGGCATCAAAACTAAAAAAACATGAGATCTTTTTACACTTTAACATTTCTATTAATTGCTTATATAAGTATCGCCCAACAAACTATTTCCGGAACTGTAGTAGATGAAAAAAATAAGCCAATTGTTGGAGCCAACGTTTTTATTGACGGGACTTATGACGGAACATCAACTGACGAAAAAGGAAATTTTAATTTTCAAACAATAGTTTTAGGAAACCAGACTTTGATGATAAGTTTTCTAACTTTTGAAACGCTAAAAGTTGCTATTGACGCTACTAATTGTAAAGATAAAACCTTTAAACTCAAAGAAAGCGTTAATACACTAGATGCTGTAGTTATAACTGCAGGAAGTTTTAGTGCAGGTGACAAAAGTAGGGTTTCGGTTTTGAAACCTTTAGACATTGTTACCACCGCTGGTTCTGCAGGAAATATTATTGCAGCTCTCCAAACATTACCAGGAACACAGAATGTAGGTGAAGATGGAAGATTGTATGTTCGTGGTGGCGAAGCTGATGAAACCCAAATTTTTGTTGACGGGATTCGAGTAGCCCAACCTTATGGGGCAACGACTAATAATTTACCAACTCGTGGCCGATTTTCTCCTTTTTTGTTTAGCGGAATTTCATTTTCTACAGGAGGTTATTCAGCTGAATATGGGGAAGCCTTATCTAGTGTTTTGTTATTAAATACGCAAGATGAAGCCACCCAAAATAAAACTGACATTTCATTCATGACAGCTGGTTTAGGTTTGAGCAATACTCAAAAATGGAAAAAGAGTTCGTTAAGCGTAAACACAGCATATATTGATTTAGCTCCATACCAAGTGGCAATTCCGCAAGATGTTGATTGGAACAAGCCTTTTCAATCATTGTCTGGAGAAGTGGTATATAGATACAATTTTGCTAACGGAATATTTAAAGCTTATGCTGCGTTTGATGCTTCTCGTTTCGATTTGAATCAGGAAGATATTAATGAGCCTGAAAAAGTGAGAGTGAATTTGAGAAACAATAATTTCTATTTAAACAGTTCATACAAAGGAAATTTTAGTGGCAATTGGCAACTGTTTACAGGGTTGAGTTATGGTTATGGGCAAAATAAAATTGCTATTGATGCTAATGATATAAGGAATTCGGAACATGCTTCACATCTCAAATTAAAATTGACCAAAAAGCTTTCCGACAGAGTTAAACTGAATTTTGGTTCTGATTATTTCATCACTAAGTTTGATGAAGATTATAATACGACTTTTAAAAGTGGTTATGATTCGAATATTGCTGCCGTTTATACCGAAGCTGATATTTTCTTCTCCAAAAAGTTTGCTGCTAAAGTGGGTGTAAGAGCATCTACGAATGATTATATCAATCAAAACAGTATTTCACCAAGAGCTTCATTAGCATACAAAATTTCAAAAAATAGTCAATTTGCTTTTGCCTATGGAAATTTTGAACAAGCGCCGAGACAGGAGTATTTGAAATATTCAGACGAATTTAAAACAGAGAAGGCCTCGCATTATATTTTGAATTATCAATTTGTAAAAGATAAAAGAACATTACGAACCGAAGTCTATTATAAAGGCTATTCCGATTTGGTTAAGTATGATACTGACAGCCCTAGGTTTAATTCGGTTTATTCTAATAATGGGAAAGGCTATGCCAAGGGATTGGATGTTTTTTGGAGAGATGGTAGTAGCATCAAAAACTTAGAATATTGGATTTCGTATTCCTATATCGATACCAAAAGAGATTATCAAAACTTTTCTGCCGAAGTAACGCCAAATTTTGTGGCAACCCACAGTGCATCATTGGTAACAAAATATTGGATATCCGATTGGAAATCACAAGTGGGTTTTACACAACAGTTTAGTTCAGGAAGACCTTATAATGATCCAAATCAAACGGCATTTATGAATGGTAAAACAAAATCATATAGTAATTTAAGTTTCAATTGGGCGTATTTATTATCACAACAAAAGATTCTATATTTTTCGGTTTCAAATGTTTTGGGAACACAGAATATCTTTGGTTACAATTATTCAGATACCCTTAACGGAAGTGGAGTTTATGATAGAAAAGCCGTAATACCAACAGCAGATAGGTTTTTCTTTTTAGGTTTCTTTTGGACCATAAGTGATAATAAAAAAGACAATCAGTTGAAGAATCTTTAAAGTGGCTGAGTAGCTAAGTACCTAATTAGCTGAGTGAAAAAGCTAAGTGCCTCAGTAGCTCAGTCACTCAGAAACTTAAAATAGAACAATTCATCCATCAAAAACAACAGTTCGGTAACTATAAATTTAGTAAGAACAATAACCTCAATATTTTTGCTTCAGAAATAAAACAAAAATAATAACTTAATAAAATTAAAAACATGAAAACAATTATTACATCAATCGCATTTTTTATCTGTTCAATGTTGTCAGCACAAACACAATTTGAACAAGGCATGGGAAAAGCCATGCAGCTTTGGGGAGCAGGAAAAAACACTGAAGCTGTAGCTACTTTTGAGCGAATTGCATCAGTAGAAAAAACAAACTGGTTGCCAAATTACTACATCGCATTTATCAACACTATCGATGCATTTGGAACAAAAGACAAAGAAAAGGTGTCGGCACTTATCACCAAAGCACAAGACGCTATTGACAATGCAACGGTTATCAGTCCAAATAATCCCGAAATAATGGTGGTTCAAGCGATGTTGTATACAGCAATTTTGATTCAAGATCCAATGACCAACGGACAGAAATACTCTGGTTTAGTTATGGAGCAATACACTAAAGCGTTGGCAATAAATCCAAATAATCCAAGAGCAGTGTTCTCTAAAGCTGAATTTGAAATTGGTGGTGCCAAATATTGGAAGACCGATACCAAACCAATGTGCGAAGCAATAGCAAAATCAATTGAACTTTTTGCTAACTTTAAGCCAGAAACGCCATTTCATCCAAGTTGGGGTTTAGACAGAGCCCAGGAAGCATTGAAAAGCTGTAAATAATATAGTTAGATACCGGATTAATCGCGTCTCTAACAAAAAAAATATAATCATGGAAAATCAAGATAAAAACAATAGTCATGTTTCAAGCTACATGTTTGTTGGATGTATGTTTATCGGAATTGGAATTGGAATGGCACTTGGTAATACCGGAATTGGAACTTTAATTGGAATGGGAGTTGGGTTTTTAGCATCGGCACTTTACAAAGGAGAAATAAATAAATAAAAAGATTATGAAATTCACTATAAGAGAATTGTTAAAATCATTAGCAATAGGAGTAATTATTTTTCTGATAATTATTTTGATTAATATCATATATGGTGAAAAAACAGAATTAAATAAGCAACTTGGCGTACAGTTTTTATATACAATGTTGTATTCAATTACATTAGGTATAGCCAATCAATTAGTGTTTGTTTTTTGGGATAAAAAATTTGCATTAGAGAGGTTTTCACGAAGAAGAATAGTTGTAGGTTTTGCTTCCTCGTTTGTAGTAACGCTTTTTGTTATTTTTTTACTAAGAATTTTTACAGATGTAATTATTGAAGGTAATACTTTTGAAACTTATTGGGCCAATGAAAGACTTGCCAATTATGTTTTCGCCGTTGTAATGACTTTTATTGTATTGTTGTGCTTTTACACTTTTTACATTTATAAAGCTTATAGTGATAGTAAAGTAAAAGAACAAAAAATTATTGCCGGAACAGCATCAGCACAATTTGAAAGTCTAAAAAACCAAATAGATCCTCATTTTTTATTCAATAGCCTTAATGTATTGAGTTCCTTGATAGAAGAAAATCCAGATAATGCGCAACGTTTTACCACTTCGTTATCCAAAATATACCGTTATGTTTTGGAACAAAAAGACAAAGAATTGGTTTCGGTTTCAGAAGAATTAGTTTTCGCCAAAACCTATATGAACTTGCTAAAAATGCGTTTTGAGAATAGTATCACTTATGAAATTCCTAATGACTTTGATAATCAAGATGCCAAAGTAGTGCCGCTATCATTACAACTTTTATTAGAAAACACGATTAAGCATAATATAGTAAGTGAGCAAAAACCATTGCACATCAAGATTTATATTAAAAACAATTACCTTATTGTAGAAAACAATCTACAAAAGAAAGAAGTGCTTCAGGATAGAAGAGGCGTTGGATTACAAAACATAGTCAATCGCTACGGATTAATATCTGAGCGTAAAGTACTAATTGAAGAAAACGAATCTTATTTTAAAGTAAAAATTCCAATATTAACAAAACAGATTGCTTTTATGGAAACAAAAAATATATACAACGAAAACATGGCTTTTATGAAAGCTAAAGAACGAGTTGAAAAACTCAAAGGGTTTTATGGTAATTTGATTTCGTATTGCTGTGTTATACCAGTATTAATATTTATCAATATGCAATCTGGTGGATTTCAATGGTTTTGGTTCCCGATGTTTGGTTGGGGAATGGGTGTGACTTTTCATGCCATTGAAACATTTGGTTACGGAAAATCCTGGGAAGAAAAGAAAATACAAGAGATTCTGAATAAAGATAAACAAACAAAATGGAGTTAATTATGGAACAGTTTAATCAAGAATTTGAAAAATACAAACGCGCACAAAAGCAGGTTGAAGAAATCAAAGGTTTTTATGGACATTTGCTCTCTTATATAATTGTGATGCTCTTTTTTCTATTCATCAACTTAAAATATTCACCAAACTATTTGTGGTTCTTTTGGCCAATGCTCGGTTGGGGAATAGGGCTTTTATGTCACGGATTAAGAGTGTTTAACTATACACCATTTTTGGGAAAAGATTGGGAACAAAGGAAAATGAAAGAATTTATGGATCAAGAAAAACAAAATAAGTATGAATAGTACTAATCTAACTCCGGACGAAATAAAATACCAACAGGCATTAAAACGAGTTAAACGAATCAAAGGATTTTACACGCATTTGATGGTGTATGTTGTAGTCAATCTTGGTATTCTTATTGCAAACTATAAAAATCTAGATGCTAATGAAAACTTTTGGAGATGGCAAACTTTCAGTACCGTTTTATTTTGGGGAATTGGCTTATTTGGACACGCACTTTCAGTATTTCTACCAACAGTGTTTTTGAACAAAGATTGGGAAGAAAGAAAAATAAAGGAATTAATGGAAAAAGAAAAACAAAATAAGTGGGAGTAAAATTGTAAATTAGTATTCGATTTTTTGATATTGTTGGTAGTTTATGAAATTTAATTCGAAATAATATGGAAATATTTTTTAAAATTTTACTCATCATTCATGTCATTGCAGGAAGTGTTGGTCTTTTCACTGGAACTATAAATATTGTTCGAAAAAAAGGTGATAATTTGCATCGTTTGGTTGGAAAATATTTCCTTTACGGAATGCTAATTAACTCGGTTGCTGGTTTTTTAATGTCAGTTATTCATAAAAATGTATTTCTGTTAATCATTGCTGTTTTCTCTTTTTATATGGCAGCAACCGGACAACGAATATTGTCCTTAAAAAGAATAGATAAAGGTCAACAAGTAAAAGGTATTGATTGGATACTAACTTATACTATGATTTTCTTTGCGTTGTGTTTTATCGTTTTTGGTATTTATTTAAAAGTGAATGATAATAATTTGGGTACTGTTTTAATAGTATTTGGAACGATTAGTGCACTTATGGCGAGAAAAGATATTAAAACTTATCAAGGCAATATCACCATTAAAAACTATTGGCTTTTAATTCATATCCAACGAATGATAGGTGCTTATATTGCAGCACTAACCGCTTTTTTGGTTGTGAATAATACTTATTTACCACCGTTAGTTGCTTGGCTGTCACCTACTGTAATTTTGACTCCTTTAATTTTTTATTGGTCAAGAAAGAATGCAATAAAATGCACAAACAAAAACCCACAAACCTAAGAAATTTAAGGAATGAACATCATCATCATTGAAGACGAAAAACCTGCAGCGCGTTTGCTCCAGCGTAAAGTTGAGAAATTAGGTTTACAGGTAAATCAAATGTTGCACTCTGTGGAAGAATCCATTCATTGGTTTAATTCCAATACACATCCAGATTTAATTTTTCTCGATATTCAACTCTCAGATGGTTTGTCATTTGAAATTTTTGAAGCAATTGATATTAAAAGTGCGGTGATTTTCACAACAGCTTATGACGAATATGCTTTGCGTGCTTTTAAACTAAATAGCATCGATTTTCTATTAAAACCAATTGATGAAGATGATTTAGAAACTGCAGTCAATAAATTCAAAACTCGAAATAGTACTTTGCCAAATTTGTCCCTCGACTTTGAAATCATAAAAAAAATGTTAGTCAACTCAGTAGATAGAAACTACAAAAAGCGTTTCACCATCAAAATGGGTCAACAACTCAAAATGATAAATATTGACGAAGTTGAATGTTTTTACAGCGAAAACAAAGGAACCTATCTCCACACTTTTGACAACCGTGATTATCTTTTAGACAACACTTTAGAACAGCTCGAAACCGAACTTGATCCAAAGGATTTTTACCGCATTTCACGTAAATTTATTGTGCCAATGAGAGGAATCAAAGAAATTCAGATTTACAGCAATTCAAGATTAAGAATTATTCTTGCAACTTACAGACACGATGAAGTTATTGTAGCGCGCGAACGTGTGAATGATTTTAAGGATTGGTTGGGATAGCATTCAGTATAAACCGGCTTTTTGATAATTTCTTTAATGTGAGTTGTTAACATTTTTTGTTGAAAACCATTTTTTTTAGAACAAAATGTTAATAAAAAGTGCATTTCATCGATTATTTAAGTTATATATAGGGAAAGTACTAAAAAAAAATGCAGTCTGTATAAATTTGTTTATCCCAAAATAAAAAACAGTTACTTGACCGCCTTAATTGCAATTGTATGAAAAATTATACTCATTTTTTTCTGGCATTAGGAAGTGTTTTTTCTTATAGCTGTTTTGCTCAAAGCAATGTGAAAACGCTGTCGGACCTATCGTCCAAAAATGATCTCGCTGTTGTATCTTATCATGTCGAAGAAAGAATAAACATGAACTTCGGTGGTAGTGTTAGAACTTATGAAGTTACCAACTTAGACCTCATAACCCCAAAAGATATTGGAAAGAACAATGTTAGGATTATAACGCCTAAATACGCTAAAGTAAAAGAAAAAGTTGTTGCAGTTGAGACAATAAGTAATAAAAAAACAACGGTAACTAACAACTTAACAATTACATCTAAACCAATTAATACAGATTTAATTAATAAAGTAGAACAAAAAAATACTACTACCTCAGAAAAAAAGAAAGACTATGTTAATATTGATGTTGTTGGAACTTATGAAAGAATTATGGATAAAGGATTCAAATCGGTTAGTATGATAACAAAAGTAGCTGATAGAAACTTTTTTGAAGGAAATATGGATAAAGCTGCGAAGTTGTATGCTGAATTGTTTGAAATCACTTCTGATTTAGAAGCAGTTTATTATTATAGATACGGTCAATCACTTGTATCCATCGGTGAAACCGAAAAAGGGAATGAGTTGATAAAGATATTTAAAGCAAAAAGTTTATAATTTATAGAACATAAAAAATCCCATTTCTACAGAAATGGGATTTTTTTATCTCAAATGTATTTGATTAAAACTGCTCTCTTCCAGCAAAGTGAAACGCTCCTTCGATAGCTGCATTTTCATCGCTATCTGAACCGTGAACTGCATTTTCTCCTACAGAGTTTGCATATTTTTTACGGATAGTTCCTTCCGCGGCTTGTGCTGGGTTTGTAGCTCCAATTAACGTTCTAAAATCTTCAACAGCATTGTCTTTTTCTAAGATAGCTGCAACAATTGGTCCGCGAGTCATGAATTCTACTAATTCTCCATAAAAAGGTCTTTCTGCGTGTACTGCGTAAAATGCTTTGGCATCAGCGACTGTCAATTGCGTTAATTTCATTGCCACAATTCTGAAACCACCTTCAGTAATCATATTTAAAATTCCACCGATGTGTCCGTTTTCAACACCATCAGGTTTAATCATTGTAAATGTTCTATTCGTTGCCATTTTTTGTTTTTATTTTTAATTTCGTGCAAAAGTAAACCTTTTATACCATTATTAAAAATAGAACGACTATCAATTCTTGATAATTTTTTGGACTACAAAATCTGTCCCTGATTTAATATTCACAAAATAAACTCCTTGACTCAATGCACTTCCATCCAACTCAAATTGAGAAGCATTTGGCGAAAAACTTTGAATGGCTTTACCCATAACATCAAAAACTTGGACACTATCAATAGTGGTAGTATGTGTTATGTTCCAAATGCTGTCTGTTGGATTTGGATAGATTTTTAATTTTGAAATAGAATTTTCGTTATTTGATAACGTATTAGTAAACTCATAATTACCTGTACTTTTATCAAAAGTAATATCATAAATTCCCGCAGTTACAGGAATGTTTTGACCACTTTGAATCCCAGTGCCTGTGGGAAAACCTAGTGATCCCCAATTGGTTGTCCAATCGTTATCTTTTCTAAATTTAACTTCACCATCTGTCAGACTCAAATTGGAAATGCTGTATCCAAAACCATCAGTTGTAGTTAAATCAATATCATCAGCTAAGAATCCATTTAAAGCGGTTCCTAATATTCCAATACTAGGATAAGTAAAGCTATATTCTCCGGTGTTTCTGTTAAAAGTAACAAACCATTCGCCTCCAGGAACAAATAAAGAAGGACCATTTAGCATACCGGTTCCAGTTGGAAATGTGGTGCTTCCCCATACATTCACTGTATCATTGTTTTGACGAAAATAACAATTCCCACTACTAAAATAGAAGCCTGATAGTGTATAAATTATTCCATCAGTCGTAACCATATCAACATCGGGAGCACCATAACCTAATTGAGAATTTACTGCTGGTCCCCAAATTCCAATGCTAGGGAAACCAGATGGGATAAAAGTATACGTGCCATTTATTCTATTAAAAGTAACATCATAAGTTCCGGCAACGGTCATTATATTTGCTCCACCCTGAGTTGCTGTTCCTGAAGGAAAATTAGCTGAACCCCAGTTGATTAACCAATCGTTTCCTTGTCTGAATTTTAATCCGGTTGTTGCTGGATCGGTTGCCGTAGTAATAGTTGCATTGTTTAATGTATAAGTAATATTGTCTGTAGTGGTCATATTTGTATCCACTCCCCAACTTCCAGAGGGACTAGTGCTTCCAATCATGGATATCACTTGACTATAATTTGTTTCAGAAATAAACAGTAAGGCAATAAGTAATAGTAATTCTTTTTTCATAACGTATTGATTTTTATTTAGTAAACTTATATCAAAAGATACTACAATGAAAATCAGGGTATCACTCAAACGTTTTCGTGTTGAAAACTTACTGAAATTACATGGAGATTATCGTAAAATTAGGCTCTAATGGTTTTAGCTCCTGAAACAACTTCTCGATAAGTCTACCGTTTACATCTATATAAAATTCAGAAAAATTAGCTTTTCGTTCCTGTAAACCTTGATTGGGGAGCAATTCATTTTGTAACAAAATAATTTGTTCCAGTTTTTCAACATGTACTCTTTTTTCGGCTTTGAGTAAGCGTTTTTCTAAATTTTCTAATCCTTTAATTTGTTTGGTTTGTTGTGCTTTAACTGCACCTATAAAAGATTTGTCAGTTTGGTTGGCAATGAGCAGTAACTTTTCAAACTGTTGTTTTAAGTGCTCTTTTTGTTCTGAGAAATCTATGTTGAATTTAGAGAATTCTTTTGTTTTGTAGTTGAATAATTCTTGTTGATTCGAGAACAAATCTTTCCATGATAGGTTTAACTTATCTGCTTTTTTTATTTGTTTTTCAGTTGCTAATACTACAGAGTTGCGTACCAATAGTATAGGAAAAGTTATTTTGTATATTTCAAAAGTTGATTTCAATTGAAGCCAATAAGCAATTTCTCCACCACCACCAATGTAGCATAAATTGGGCAGCAAAACTTCTTCATATAGGGGACGAAGAATAACATTTGGACTAAACTTTTCCGGATTCTTTTCCAGTAATTCTAAAATTTCTTTTTCAGAGAACTCAAGCTTGGTATTGTTAATTTTAAACATATTATTTTCAAATATAATACGCTCTCTAACTGTATCTTCTATATAAAACAGGTTTATTTCTCTGGGATTTACCTGAATTTCGTAATCGTTTTTTAATTGATTATTTGTTTCAGAAACGATTTTGAAAGTAGTCTTATTAATTAATTCTTCTTTCACAAAAGGAATGAATAATTGCTTCAAAGTTTTGTCATCACCATCAAGAATAACTAAGCCTTTATCACCAAATAATTCGCTAGCTAAAAATCGAGTTGCATCGGCAAGATTACTATGTTTTAGATAACTGTTTTCAAAAAGTTCTTTTAAATATTTCGCGTTTTCACCAATGCCTAATTTTGAAGCAAAAACTTCTAAAACATCCTTTAATCCTTCTGTAGAAAGTCTACCAACTGGCCCATGACTTTCTTTATCCCAGTTGATTTTTACATTTTTAAAATGAAAATGATTGACTTCCTCAAAATCATGGTCCTCGGTTGCCATCCAGTAAATAGGGACAAAATCATAAGCAGGATATTCCTTTTTTAATGTAGAACAAAGATTAATTGTGGAAACTATTTTGTACAAAAAATACAATGGACCAGTAAATAAGTTCAGTTGATGACCTGTGGTTACTGTGAAAGTTTTTTTATTGTTTAAAAGTTTGATATTGTTTAAAGTAGTTTCAGAAACTTTAATACCATTGTATTGATTTTCAAGAGCAGTAACTAGAATTTTTCTATTATTTTCTTGATAGTTTTGTGCTTTTTCTTCAACCTGATCATTGAAGTTCTTCATGGTTGGAAACCTATTGTACAGCGATTTTAATTCGGGTTTTTCGTTTAAATAATCTACAGTTAATTTAGTAAAATATCCCGATTTTTGGTAGCTTACGCAGTCAGTTGGCATGATTGTTTTGGTAAAATTAATTGGTTATCAAAGTTCCAAAAAGATAGTCATCGCCTAAAGAAAAATCACTATTTCCTTTTTTTAATGTGACTTTTTTCAAACGAATAGTGTGCAGATGCTGACTACCTAGAGTGGTTGTGGTGACTTCAATTATACCGCTTGTCGCTTCAATCCCATCTATGGCATTCCACTGCTGTGTTAGTGTTGGTGAAGACGGAATGGTTGTAGCACAAAAATATGCATCGGTAATTGTACCTGAATATAATCGATAAGATAATTTATTAGTAGTACTAATCAATGCAGTCCTTGGAGTAGTTGTTACTTCACTGGCAAATAATGTAGTATAATCTTCAACATCTAAAGTAAAAACCTCTCCACCGCTAAAATCATAAATTTTGTTGTTACAGGCACTTTTATCCACTTCATGATTAAATCCAAAGGCTAATTGACTTACTGTAGTGGCATAATTTCCAAAGGGGAAAGTTGTATATGTTTGCAGAGCAGTTGGTTTTTGAAACGATATGTTTTTAAAAACAATATTATAAGTGTATCCAGTAATTCTGGTGGAATTGTCAGTTGTATTTGTTGATTTTACTGCGGTAGAAGTAATTTGAATTGTTCCTGAAGTGGCATTCCATTGTTCTACTAAATTAGGCGTTACATCTGGGGCAGATCCACAAATATTATTTGCGGTAACGGTACTAGCATACTTTCTGTAAGTCACTTTATTGGTTGAATTTATGGGAACTTCTATCGGTGTTCCAGCAAGAGTAACATCACTAGTAAAAGTAGTGGACGGAATTTCAATAAAAAGCATTTCTGCATCTTTTATTTTATAAATCACATCTTTATCACTGCATTTTTGAGCAGCTACGTCAGTAAAATCAATAACATCAACGGTTAAATTGCCATCGTCACATGCAGTAATAATTAGTAACAATGTAAGTATACATAAAATTCTTTTCATCGGAATGGTATAATTTTTAAGCAAAAATAAGTTTTTTATAGTATTAAATTTTGCCTTTTATCATTTAATTAAGAACAGTACTTTTATATTTGCAATATGAAAAAAATTTACTTAGATAACGCAGCAACAACACCAATTCGTCAAGAAGTAATTGATGAAATGATTAAAGTTATGCAGTCTGAGTATGGTAATCCTTCATCGACACATAGTATTGGTAGAAGTGCCAAAGCTATTATTGAAACGTCAAGAAAAACAATTGCTAAATATTTGCATTGCAATGCACAGGAAATAGTTTTTACTTCAACTGCTACCGAAGCTACTAATTGGATTTTAAGAAGTGCTGTAAAAGATTTTGGCGTTAAACGAATAATTACTTCTAAAGTAGAACATCATGCTACATTATATACGGTAAAGGCTTTACAGGAAGAGTTTGGAGTTGCCGTTGAATTTGTAAATGTTTCTCATGACGGAACTTTAGATTATGCCCAACTTTCGGTATTACTTTCCAATGATGTTAAAACGATAGTTTCGTTAATGCATGTCAATAATGAAACCGGAGTTGTAAATGATATTCAAAGAATTGGTATGATGTGTCACGAAAACAAAGCTTTGTTTCATTGTGATACGGTTCAGTCTATAGGGAAAACAGACTTGAATTTACAGGATTTAGCTGTCGATTTTTTAGTTGCCAGTGCACATAAATTTCATGGACCAAAAGGTATTGGATTTGCGTTTGTCCGTAAAAATTTGGTGTTGCAACCCATGTTGTTTGGTGGCGAGCAGGAAAAAGGTTGGCGCGCCGGAACCGAATCAGTACACCAAATAGCGGGAATTGCAAAAGCTATAGAATTCTCTTTAGAAAATTTAGAAGAAGAGAGAAAAGTCATCACAGCATTAAAGGATTATTGTTTCCAACAACTAAAAGCATCTTTTTCGGATGCAACGGTAAATGGGAGCAATACGTTTTATAATATTCTGAATGTTTTGTTACCTTTTTCTCCTGAAAAAACGGCCATGATTTTGTTCAACTTAGATATGAAAGGTATTGCAGTTTCTCGTGGTAGTGCCTGTCAAAGCGGAAGTGTTAAACCTTCACATGTATTGGCGGAAATGCTTGACGATGCCGAATTAAAAAAACCTAGTTTGCGTATTTCGTTCAGCCATTACAACACCAAAGAAGAAATAGACTGTATGATTTCAGCGTTAAAAGAAATTTAAATAGGAAGCGGGTTCGTTAAAAAATGGCTTAATTTTGAATAATCAAAAAAATCTTTGTTATGAAAAAAATTATTTTAGTTGCTCTCTTAGCATTTGGAATATCATCCAACCTTTCGGCACAAAAAAAAGGTGATATCGAATTTGGAGTGAATGTTGGTTTTAATAATTCCTCTGTTTCCGATTCAAATAATTCATATGATTCAAGTACAGGATTAAATGTAGGTGGTTCGCTTGATTATTATTTTTCTCCTGAATGGAGCTTAAAAGTAAAAATGATTTATGATCAAAAAGGATGGGATAACGACGTAATTCTGAATCTGGATGACGGACAATATTATGCCACAGATTATAATTTAGATTATTTGACAATTCCGGTTATGGCCAATTGGCATTTTGGTAATAAAAGAGAATGGTACTTAAATTTTGGCCCTTATTTTGGATTTCTAATGAGTGCTAAAGCCACCCAATTTGATGCTGACGTAAAAAAGTTTTTCAACACTAATGATTTTGGCTTAGCGGCAGGAATCGGGGTTAAAATTCCTGTTTCCAACAAACTTAAATTTTTCGTTGAATTAGAAGGGCAAGGCGGTTTTACAGATATTAATAAAGAAAGTGGTTATGCTTCGCTTACAAATAGCCGTTCCAGCTTGAATGTTGGGCTTAACTTTTTATTAAAATAAAAATACAAACTGATACTAAAAGGCCACAGATTCACAGATTATTTTTAATCTCTTTAAAAGACAATCTATGAATCTGTGGCCTAATTTTTATTTTACTAAAACCAAATACTGCCAAGGTTTTAACGTTAAAACATCATCACCCTGAAGAAGTATTATTTGATTGGTAAATAACTCTGTATAACTTCCTTTTTGATATTTTGAATTCAGTTTTACGGTAACAGGTTTGTCGCTATAATTTGTAATATTAATAACTTTATCGTTGTCTTTTGTTCTTGAAAACGAAATAACCTGATCCATTTTGTCACTAAAAATGCGAACCATTACGCCACCTTCTTTACCATTCCATAGGGCATGATTTTTATGTTTCAGGTCAAATAGCTTTTTAAATAATCCTTCATAAGGCATAGTACTCCAGTCGATTAAATCTTTGTCGAAAAATTTAAGAGAATGATTTAGCCCAGCTTCTTGTCCTCCATAAACCAAAGGCATTCCATTAACAGTTCCGCACAAAACCATTGAAGCTTTTAATCCTTCACCAAAATTATAATCCATATTGTGATTCCAGGAATTCATGTCGTGGTTATCAGTGAAAAGCATTCGATAACCATCACGAGGGAACGTACTGACATCATGTGCCATATATTCAACCAATCCGCCCAAATTTTTTTTATCGCGAGTTACAGCTGTCATTTTATCGAAGAACGTCCATGAATAAGTCATGTCGAAAGCTTTTTTATGTAAGTCACGTGCTTCCCATTCGGCTAGCATAAATACTGGTTTTACAGCATCCATTTCTTCTCTTGCGTTGTCCCAAAAATCAGTTGGAATGAAGCCTGCAGTATCGCAGCGATAACCATCAATATTAAAATCCTTAACCCAATACACTAATGCTTCGGTCATGTATTTTCGGATTCCGGGTTTGTCGTAATCAAAATCAATTACGTCATCCCAATCGTACCATGGCGTTGGCTGAAAATTGCCTTCTTCGGTTTTGGTATACCAATCAGGATGGTCTTTTGCCAATTGATTATCCCAAGCCGAATGATTGGCAACCCAATCCACAATAACATGCATTCCCATGCTGTGGATTTTATCAACCAAATGTTTAAAATCTTCTTTGGTTCCAAATTCAGGATTGATTCCGTAATAATCTTTCACGGAATATTCGCTGCCTAAAGTTCCTTTTCTTTTTTCAACCCCTATTGGGTTTATTGGCATTAGCCAAATGATATCAATTCCCATTGCCTTTATTCTTGGCAGATGTGATTCAAATGCTTTAAATGTTCCTTCGGGAGTGAACTGTCGAATATTAGCTTCATAAATGGTAGCGTTTTTACTCCATTTGGGATGTTTTAATTCAACGAATTCTTTGGGTTGGTATCTTGAATCATCCGTGGTTTTGTCCTCATTTTTTTTAAGACAACTTGATGTGATGATGACTATAAAAAGCAAAAGTTTTTTGGATAAGTTTTTCATTTGGATGATTTAAGAAATCTAAAATAAATAAAAAAACTTTTCGTTGCAAAAAAAAAATGAGACTGATTAAATGATTTTTTTAATAACACGTAATCGATGCGTATGTCTGTTTTGCTCTGCATTGTAAATCCCTAAATGATCTAATCTGTCAATCCTCACTTTTCCACTAGCGTGAATGATATAATTATTATCCATGATGATACCAACGTGGATTATCTTTCCTTCTTCATTGTCAAAGAAAGCTAAATCACCTGCTTCACTTTCTTCGATAAAACTCAAAGCATCGCCTTGAGTAGATTGTTGAGATGCATCTCTAAGTAGCTTAAAGCCATTCAGCTTATAAACCATTTGTGTAAATCCGGAACAGTCAATACCAAATGGTGTTTTCCCACCCCATAAATAAGGAGCATTCAAATACATAAAAGCAGTAGTTATCAAATCTGATTTTGGTTTGATACCAGTAGTTTTCATGCCTTCAAACTCAAAATTTTCTATATTAATTTCGCTATGATTTAAAAACGATAAAGAAGCACCTAATGTAATAGGTAACAAAATATTTGACGGATTGGTTACATATTCCACCAAATCTGAGTTTAATATTATAGCATCTTTGGATAAACTTTTAAAACTCTTTTCAGAAATCGTTTGATATTGTTTAGAATCTACCCAACCTTCATAATCATCAAATTGTAATTTGATTTTTGACCATTGATTAAGTTTTTCCAATATCTCAAAATGCTCCCCAAACAAGACTTGAGAAACGATTTCGCTTCTGTCGCTTGGTTCGACTCGTAACGGAATTATAGCAAGATTACAAATGGCAAACATTCAAATATAATTGATAATGGATAATTGATAATGGATAATTGATTAATGGATATTTTTTAATTGTTAATTATCCATTATTAATTGTTAATTATTTAAATTCTTTCAATAACAATTGCCGAAGCACCACCGCCGCCGTTACAAATTGCAGCTGCTCCAACTTTGGCATTATTTTGTTCTAAAACATTAATTAAGGTTACAATAATTCTGGCTCCGGAACATCCAAGTGGATGACCTAAAGAGACTGCTCCACCATTTACATTTATTTTTTCATTGTCAAGGCCTAGGATTTTAGCATTCGCCAAACCAACTACTGCAAAAGCTTCGTTGAATTCAAAAAAGTCAACATCAGCAATTGATTTACCCGCTTTGTCTAACGCTTTAGGTAATGCTTTTGCTGGTGATGTTGTAAACCATTTTGGCTCTTGCGCTGCATCAGCATAAGATTTGATATAAGCTAATGGTTTTAATCCCATTGTTTTTGCCTTGTCTTCACTCATCAAAACTAAAGCAGCTGCACCGTCATTTATAGTTGAAGCATTTGCCGCAGTAACGGTTCCGCCTGTTGTAAAAACTGCATTTAGGGAAGGGATTTTGTCTAATTTTACATTAGTAAATTCTTCGTCTTGGGAAAAAATAATTGGTTCACCACGACGTTGCGGAATCTCTACAGGGACAATTTCATTATTGAATTTCCCTTCGCTCCAAGCTTTAGCGGAACGCTCGTAGGATTGTATTGCAAAAGCATCTTGCTCTTCACGTGTTATTTTAAATTCAGAAGCACACAAGTCAGCAGAAACCCCCATAGCATTATTATCATAAGCATCGGTTAAACCATCTTTTTGCATGCCGTCAACCATAGTTGTTGGGCCAAATTTAACACCATTTCTTAAATGAACATAATGTGGAATTAAACTCATGTTTTCCATTCCGCCAGCAACTACAATTTCTGCATCGCCAGCCATAATAGCTTGAGCACCTTGCATAACCGCTTTCATTCCGGAAGCACAAACTTTGTTAACGGTAGTACAAGCAACAGTATCTGGTAATCCTGCAAAAAGAGCGGCTTGCCTTGCTGGAGCTTGTCCGTTTCCAGCCTGAACCACATTACCCATCAAAACCTCATCAACCAAGTTTGGATCTAAATGGATTTTTTCTAAAGCTCCTTTGATTGCAATTGCTCCTAATTTTGTCGCAGGTACAGTTGACAACGAACCCATAAAACTTCCAATAGGCGTTCTAACTGCTGAAACGATGACTACTTTTTTACTCATAATGCACTGTTGTTTGTTTGTAGTGCAAAACTAATCTTTTATTATAAATTATGGACTGCTTTTTAAACAAAAAACCATTGATTTATCAATGGTTTTTGATGTGATTTTGAATAGGACTGACATCAACTTTTCTTCCTGTTCCATGAGGATTGACTTCGTCCTTCCTTCAAAGCTCCGCTTTGAAAATGAATAAAGCCAGTAAAAATGCTCAAACGAGTTTGGACATTTTTACTGGCTTTATTCATTCATTGTGATCCCAGAAGGATTCGAACCTTCGACCTACTGCTTAGAAGGCAGTTGCTCTATCCAGCTGAGCTATGGAACCAAAACAGTTTTTGTACAAAAAACGGTTAAAAAGTCGGGGTGGCAGGATTCGAACCTGCGGCCTCCTGCTCCCAAAGCAGGCGCGATAACCGGGCTACGCTACACCCCGAAAATTAAAAAGCGGAGAGTAAGGGATTCGAACCCTTGGTACAGTTTCCCATACGCATGTTTAGCAAACATGTCCTTTCGGCCACTCAGGCAACTCTCCAGATTTTCAATAATGCTCAAAGAACTTAACTTTTTTGCGGTTGCAAATGTAACTTTTCATTCTATAATTTACAACTATTTCATTTCTTTTTTTATTGATTAAATCAAATATTTACTAAGTAGCTTCACTGTCAATAAACTAGGATTCTATTTTTTAACTAAAGTGTTCTTTTCTTTTACATACTTTTCAAAATATTAAACTATGCTCTTTTTGTTATTCAAGTTATTGAAATGATTTAGAAATTTTAAATTAGAAATAAATTATTGATTTTTATCATATAAGAATAGGTTTAGGTTTCTTAAATTTACATTTAAATAAATTATTTTACTTATGATTAATTCTTATAAGCTTCATGTAAATAACATTAACACATTTGATTTTTCAGGAGAAGATCTTAAAGATTTAGATGCTGTAAAAGTTGAACAGTTAAAATTTCATGTTCTAAAAAACCACAAACCCTACACAGCAGAAATTATTTCTGCTGATTTTATTTCTAAAAAGTATACCGTAAAAGTTAACAATAACATTTATGAAGTAGCCATTGACGGTGCTTTAGAACTTTTGATTAAAGGATTGGGAATAGAAAGAGGAAGAACTAAAGTAGTCAATGCCATCAAGGCTCCAATGCCCGGATTAATTCTTGAAATTAATGTTGAAGTTGGGCAAATCGTAAAAGAAAATGAACCATTATTAATTTTGGAAGCTATGAAAATGGAAAACAGTTTCCTTTCTCCTAGAGATGGTGTTATAAAATCAATTGCAGTTACTAAAGGTGTTGCTGTAGATAAAGGTCAATTATTAATAGAATTTGAATTATGATAAAACAAATCACAAAAATATTAGTTGCCAACAGAGGTGAAATTGCAATCAGAGTAATGAAAACGGCCAAGAAAATGGGAATTAAAACCGTAGCTGTCTTTTCAACTGCGGATAGAAATGCCCTTCACGTAAAATATGCTGACGAAGCAGTTTGTATTGGTGAAGCTGCCTCAAGCCAATCGTATTTACGAGGTGATAAAATTATTGAAGTCGCTAAAGAACTTGGAGTTGATGCCATTCATCCGGGCTATGGTTTTTTAAGTGAAAATGCAGCTTTCGCTGAAGAATGTGAAAAGAACAATATCATTTTTATTGGCCCAAAATCAAAAGCCATTGAAATGATGGGAAGCAAATTGGCTGCCAAAGAAGCTGTAATGAAATATGATATTCCAATGGTTCCAGGTGTTGATCATGCAATTATTGATGTTGAAGAAGCAAAAAAAACAGCACAACAAGTTGGTTTTCCAATTTTGATTAAAGCTTCTGCCGGTGGCGGTGGAAAAGGAATGCGAATTGTTGAAAAAGAAGAAGATTTTGAATCTCAAATGAATCGTGCCATTAGTGAAGCAACTTCTGCATTTGGCGATGGTTCTGTTTTTATTGAAAAATATGTAACCAAACCGCGTCATATCGAAATCCAAATTATGGCGGATAGTCATGGTAATATTTTATACGTTTTTGAAAGAGAATGTAGTATTCAACGTCGTCACCAAAAAGTAGTAGAGGAAGCACCATCTTCAATTCTAACACCCGAAATGCGAAAAAAAATGGGAGAAGCTGCTGTAAAAGTAGCTCGAGCTTGTGATTATCTTGGTGCTGGAACAGTCGAATTCTTAATGGATGACAAGCATAATTTTTATTTCCTTGAAATGAATACACGTTTGCAAGTTGAACATCCAGTTACGGAAATGATTTCCGGTCTGGATTTAGTCGAACTGCAAATTCGTGTAGCTCGTGGTGAAGCTTTAGATATCAAGCAAGAAGATTTAGTAATTCAAGGTCACGCCATGGAACTTCGTGTGTATGCCGAAGATTCGATGAATGATTTTTTGCCCAATGTTGGTTTTTTAAATAAATACCAATTGCCTGAAGGTGAAGGAATTCGTGTTGATAACGGAATTGAACAAGGAATGGACGTTCCGATTTATTACGACCCAATGCTATCAAAATTAGTAACTTACGGAAAAACACGTGAAGAATCTATCGAATTGATGATAAAAGCAATTGACAATTATCATGTGGAAGGTGTTGCTACAACTTTACCTTTTGGGAAATTTGTGATGCAGCACGAAGCCTTTCGTTCCGGAGATTTTGATACAGGTTTTGTAAAGGCATATTACAATCCCGATAAAATGAAAGCACAATTAGATATAGAAGCTGAAATTGCTGCTAGGATTGCTTTACAACAATATCTCAAAGATAAAAAAATATTGAGATTACCAATTGAGTAAAAGAAAAAGATAATAGAATTAAGATAATAGAATATAGAAATGGAAGTTTTAGAAAGCTCTTTTTCTTTTCTCTATTTTCTAATCTTTAAAAGAAAAAAAAATGGAAGATAAAATCAAAATATTAAACGATAAAATAGCTTTAGCCAAATTAGGCGGTGGTGAAAAAAGAATTGCAACGCATCATGCCAAGAAGAAATTAACGGCTCGTGAACGAGTAGAATACCTTTTAGATGAAGGCTCTTTTGAAGAAATCGGAATGTTGGTAACACACAGAACAACCGACTTCGGAATGGAAAAAGAAATATACTACGGAGATGGTGTAATAACGGGTTACGGAACAATTAACGGACGTGTAGTCTATGTTTTCGCTCAAGATTTTACTGTTTTTGGAGGATCATTATCAGAAACACATGCTGAGAAAATTTGTAAAGTTATGGATATGGCATTGCGCAGCGGTGCACCAATGATTGGCCTGAATGATTCCGGTGGAGCACGTATACAAGAAGGTGTACGTTCGCTTGGTGGCTATGCTGATATTTTTTATAGAAATGTACAATCTAGCGGTATTATTCCACAAATTTCGGCCATAATGGGACCTTGTGCGGGAGGAGCTGTTTATTCGCCTGCGATGACTGATTTTACGATGATGGTTGAAGGCAACAGTTATATGTTTGTTACAGGTCCAAATGTTGTAAAAACAGTAACTAACGAAGAAGTTACTTCAGAAGAATTAGGAGGTGCAAGTACACATTCAACAAAATCAGGTGTCGCACATATCACTTCCCCTAATGGTGTTGAATGTCTGGAAGATATTAAAAGATTATTAAGTTATATGCCCCAAAATAACCGGGAAGTAACACCAAAATTGCCTTATGTAACTAATGACGAAGTGCGTGAAAAATTAGATACGATTGTTCCGGATAATGCCAATAAACCTTATGACATGCATGATGTAATTTCCAACATCATCGACGAAGATTCTTTTTTTGAAATTCATAAAGATTATGCTGAAAATATTATTGTTGGTTTTGCTAGATTAGGAGGAAGAAGTATTGGAATTGTGGCTAATAATCCAAAGTTTTTAGCAGGATGCTTAGATGTTAAATCTTCAATCAAAGGTGCACGATTTGTGCGTTTTTGTGATTGTTTCAATATTCCATTGTTGGTTTTAGAAGATGTACCTGGTTTTTTACCCGGAACTGACCAAGAGTGGAATGGGATTATTGTTCATGGAGCAAAATTATTATACGCCTTTAGTGAAGCAACTGTTCCAAGAGTTACAGTCATTACAAGAAAAGCTTATGGTGGTGCCTATGACGTGATGAACTCAAAACACATTGGTGCGGATATGAATTTCGCATGGCCAAGTGCCGAAATAGCTGTTATGGGAGCTAAAGGAGCGTCGGAAATTATTTTCAAAAAAGAAATTTCAGAAGCACTAGATCCAGCAGCAAAATTATTGGAAAAAGAAGCAGAATATGCTGAGCTATTTGCTAATCCCTACACCGCTGCGCAACGTGGTTTTATAGATGAAGTTATTTTGCCAAAAAACACTCGTAGAAAATTATTAAAAGCATTTAGTATGCTTGAAAATAAAGTAGTTGATTTGCCTAAACGAAAACACGGAAATATTCCGTTGTAATTTAAAATAGAAAACCGCCTTATTGGCGGTTTTTTTATTTTTTAAAAGTAGAAATCTATTTGGCCTGTGGCATATTCGAATTATAGCAATCACGTAATAGCTTCCATTTGCCTTCTTCTTTTTTATAGAGTTCTATTGATTTTCCTTCATCAACTACTTTTCCGTCCTTACCGGTCATGGTCCATGAGTTTTCGGCAGTTAGATTGGTTTCGTTACCCCAAAGCTCAACAAGCTTAATAGCAATCTGTGGTGTATCGCCTTTAAACCATTGTGTAAATTCTTTTTGAATTGCTGGTCTGCCTTCAACAGCTTTGCTGCTTTGTGGCATAAACTTAGCATCTGTGGCATAGCAATTAGCCAGTGTAACTGAATCTTTTGCATTAAAAGCCTTTTCAAATTCTCTGTATCCTGCCTCAACTGCAGTTTTTTCTGCAGCTAAATCAAATGTAGGTTTTGCTGTTTCGGCAGGAGTTTCTTCTGCTTTTTTACAACTCATGCTTACTAAAATTAAAGAAGCACAAACGATTTTTAATAATTGGATTTTCTTCATAAGTAATAAATTTAATGGTTAGTTATTGATTAGTTTTTTGACTATTAAATTTATAAAATATTGATTGCTAATTATCTATGGGAATTAATATTTATTAACAAAAAAATCCGCCTCAGTGAGAGACGGATTTGTATTGTTAATAAATCCTGTTACTCAATAATTACTTTTCCTTTATATACATCTTTACCATCATTAACTTTCAAGAAGTAAATACCTTTTGATGTAGCATTAAAGTTAATTTCTGAAGATGTTTGTCTTGATGAGAAGACTTTATGACCAATGATATCATATATCTCAATTTGAAATTCAGCACCAATATTTGGGAAGTTCAAAGTGAATGTTCCATTGTTTGGATTTGGATAAATGGTAATTTTTTTATCATTGATTACATCATAAATACCTAAGTTATCAGAGCGAACAAAATTTGAAACTCCATTGACACAAGTGACTTGATCTGCGTCTAATCCGAGATGACCAATTAAATTATTATTGCTGTAGTATCCTGTTATAGTTAATTCACTCCAATGAATTCCTTCTCCAGTTGTCATGTGCCCTATGTATACACCTAAATCTGTATAAACTCTTCCGGTAACTGGTCCTGTTAATCCTATTGCTGAAATTATGTTGCCATTACTGTCTATACTAAGGGTTACGTTTCTTCCGCCACAATCATCAGTAGTAAGCGTTCCCACAATTTTATCTTTTAGCGCACCTGGGTTTGCTATTTTATGCAATCTCCAATTTTGACCAACTAGTTGTGTTGTGCCTTCAGTATTTGATGTAAGTTGTCCGTTCATAGGATATACATTACCTCCACCATATATATATCCTGAAATTATACCACTTGGACTAACAGAATAATTACCAGTCCAAGGACCTCCAAAACCGCTCAAATCTGTAATACTTCCATTTCCATCAAAAACTAAATAAAGAAAATTATCATTAAAAGGGTCTATTGGGGTTACATCAGCATACACAAACCAAGGTCCGTTTAAAGTTGCGTTATTATAGCTACCTGTTGTAATACTGTAATTTACAATTTTATTATCATCAGAGGTGAGCCAACCATTGTTTTCATCCCAAAATGAAATACTAAACGGATTCAAAGCAGGAGTATTTTGAGTTATCCAACTGGCACCTCCATCAGTAGTTTTAAGTACAATGGCATTGCCTGGACTACCATTTAGTTTACTTCCAATCCATCCGGTTGAGGAGTTCATAAAATATAAAGTTTTACTATCATAACTTGAAGTGATACCAGTATTAGTTACTGCAGTCCAATTGGTTCCACCGTTAGTTGTTTTAAATATTTTACCTTTACTGCCTACAACCCATCCATTGTTTAAGTCTGAAAATTGCATAGCATTTAATTCACCTGCGCTATTATCAGTAAACTGTGGTGTCCAACTGCTACCACCATCAACTGTTTTGTAGATAGAGTAGGGAGGCAACTGACTTGGGCCAGCAGAATATGCCCAACCAATATTGGTATTAACATAATAAAATATTCCGGCACCATTGGTTGTTTCCCATGTTGTTCCACCATTAGTAGTTTTAAGAAAAGTAGGTGTTCCGGTAATCATGTTATAATATAAAGCCCAACCATTATTGGCATCTACAAATTGTATTTGAATAGCTAAATCACCAGTTGTATTTGAAAGTACGGTTCTATTCCAATTAGCACCGCCATTAGTTGTTTTATAAACGACAGCACCAAGAGGGTTGTCGTAAGTTCCAAAAGATTTTAAAACCCATCCGGTTGATGGATTAATAAAACTAATATTTAGTCCAGGGTCAGACATAGAACCAATAACATCACCAGGAAAAGGTTTTACCATTTCAGTCCATGTTGCACCTCCATTTATAGTATGAAGTAGAAAACCATTAGAAATGGAAATCCATCCCTCTGAGGCGCTTACAAATTGCAACTTACCAAGACTAGATGTTGCTGCAACTGGATTTGTTTGTAAATTCCAGCTTCCCTGACCATATGCGGTAAAATTGTATAATCCCAAAATTACCAGTCCGATAAATAAAATAATATTTTTCATTTTGATAAAGATTAAAATTCCTACTCGTATGGTTTTTCAGTTCCACCCCGTTTTTTAATTTGGTGTCTGGACTCCAATTTCCCATATGAAAGTTAAGAATATATTCAAATCAAATCCAATGATATATATCATACTTTAAGGCTTTTAGGTATAAAAAAATCCGTTTTGCTTTCACAAAACGGATTACTTAAAATACCTTTTAAGGTATATTTACAAATGAATCACTTCTCCGTATGCATCAGCAACTGCTTCCATAACGGCTTCGCTCATAGTTGGGTGCGGATGGATTGATTTTAGGATTTCATGTCCCGTAGTTTCGAGTTTACGGGCAACAACAGCTTCTGCAATCATATCAGTAACACCGGCACCAATCATGTGGCAACCCAACCATTCGCCATATTTGGCATCAAAAATAACTTTTACAAAACCATCCGGAGTTCCGGCAGCTTTTGCTTTTCCTGAAGCTGAGAATGGGAATTTTCCAATTTTTAATTCGTATCCTTTTTCTTTAGCTTGTTTTTCGGTTAAACCAACAGAAGCAATTTCCGGAGTAGCATAAGTACAGCCTGGAACATTTCCGTAATCAATTGGTTCTACGTGTAAACCTGCAATTTTCTCCACACAATTAATTCCTTCTGCCGAAGCAACGTGAGCCAAAGCTTGACCTGGAGTTACATCACCAATAGCATAATATCCTGGAACATTTGTTTGATTATAAGCGTTTACCAAAATTTTATCTTTATCGGTTGCAATGCCAACTTCTTCTAAACCTATGTTTTCAATATTAGTTTTAATTCCAACAGCCGAAAGTAAAATATCAGCTTCCAAAATTTCTTCACCTTTGGCTGTTTTTACAAAAGCTTTTACACCTTTGCCCGAAGTATCAATTCTTTCTACAGAAGAATTGGTCATTATTGTAATCCCTGCTTTTTTTAATGAACGCTCGAATTGCTTTGAAATATCTTCATCTTCCACCGGAACCACATTTGGCATGAATTCAACAATGGTAACTTCTGTTCCCATGGCGTTGTAGAAATGAGCAAACTCGACACCGATTGCTCCTGAACCTACAACAATCATTTTCTTTGGTTGTGTTGGCAATGTCATCGCTTGACGGTAACCAATTACTTTTACACCATCTTGCGGCAAGTTTGGCAATTCACGAGAACGTGCACCAGTTGCTATGATAATGTGATCAGCTGAGTATTCAGTAACTTTTTTGTCTTTATCGGTAACGTCAACTTTCTTTCCAGGTTTTAGTTTTCCGAAACCATCAATAACATCGATTTTATTTTTTTTCATTAAGAACTGAACACCTTTGCTCATTCCGTCAGCAACATCTCTTGAACGTTTTACAACCGCTGAGAAATCTTTGTCAAATTCTTTGATAGTTAATCCATAATCAGAAGCATGTTTTAGGTAATCAAAAACTTGTGCCGATTTAAGAAGCGCTTTGGTTGGAATACAACCCCAATTTAGGCAAATCCCACCAAGGCTTTCCTTTTCGATTACGGCTACTTTAAAGCCCAATTGTGAAGCGCGAATAGCAGTAACATAACCGCCAGGACCACTTCCTAAAACAATAATATCGTATTTCATTTTGTGCTTATTTATTTGTTATTTGTACAAAATGCAGTCGCAAAAAGCTCGTGTCATTGTGTATAATTTTCTAAATTAATTGAGACTGCGAATTTATGGATTTATTTTAAAAACTCAGCTAATTCTTTTTCATTCTTGAGCAGTTTATTCATTTCAATAACGCCTTTTTTATTGAGATGCATCACGTTATAAAAATAGTCGGTTTTTGTTCTTATCGATTCATAATTCGCATCAATAAAAGGAATGCCCAATTTAGCACAAAATGTCTTTGGCTTTTCAAATGTGGCACTATCATAAGTAATTTGGTAAGCAGGTGTTTGTATGCAAAATAATTGGATGTTGTTTTTTTGACATAAATTTTGAAGTATTTTCAAGCAATGTTCTAGCTGTGGAATGTCTTTTTGTTTAAAAAAATATCTTTTGGCTTGAGCCGTAATAGGATATTTAATAGTATCCCACTTTTCATCATTTAATTCAAATCCCGCTTTAAAAGAATTGGCATTTTTCAATGTTAAGCAATCGGCAAACAACTGATATTTGAACAAAGCATAAAGCGGAACATATTTTTCATAGTTGTCAAATTTAAAATAATTCAAAAAAGGGTTGTCTTTTTCATTCGGAAAAAAGGCATAACGCGCATATTGATTTTTAGTGACAAAATTGGTATTATTAGTGAGACTGCCAGCACTTACAAATGGATCAATGTTTAGAATGGCAAATTTTGGAGCTTTGTTTCTGGATAAATAATTTTGTAAACGAAGTAGTGTAGCGGTCAAATCGGAATGGCCGTTCATACCAATATTTATAGTTTTAATATGATAGTTGCTTTCAAAAAAACGAGGGTCAAAATGTGCCCAGCATCTTGAACTTCCCAAGCAAACCAAATCGGCGTTGGTATTTGCTGTAGATTCTAAAGTGTCGTAACCTGTTACAGTTTTGCCATCAATTCTATAGGATATGGCAATCTGAACCACTGAAATGATTCCTATTATCAAGAGCACAAATAAAAATATATTTTTAAGAAACGGTTTCATTTTAAAATTGAAAGTATATAAAATCTTGATTGGAAACGATACTCGAAAAATAATAAATAACCAGTACCAGTCCGCTATAAAGAGTCCATCGAATTGGTTTTAGAAGTCCAATGCCAAAATTCTCTAAGGCGTGTTCTTTTTTTCTGGCATTCCATTCCAGTACAAATAAGAACAAAATATAAAGTAACAGTGATACAAAATAAATCACAGATACACCCTTAAACACTGGCAATTGCATTAATGATTTTGAAAAAATGCTTTTATAAAAATGGACTGCTTCTGTAATGCTATTGGATTTAAAAATGACAAAAGTAAACATCACTAAAACGAATGTTTTCATCATGTTGAATACTTCTAAAAAACTGGGAAAAGAAGTTGCACCCAATTTTTTCTTCTTATTCAGAGTATCTTTCAATATCAACGGAATATAATATAGACCATGAAGAAATCCGAATAAGATATACGTCCAATTGGCGCCATGCCAAATTCCGATAAGCGTAAAATTGATAACAATAGCCAGAATCAAACCTAAATTATTGTAATCTCTAAAATAAATACACAAAGGCGTAAATACATATTCTGTCAACCATGATGTCAATGAAATATGCCATCTCCTCCAGAAGTCAGCAATGTTTTGGGCAAAGAAAGGAAAGTCAAAGTTTTTGGTAATCTTAATCCCCAACAAATTGGCAAAACCAATCGCCATATCCGAATATCCAGAGAAATCAGCATAGATTTGAATGGTGTATAAAAAGGTTCCGATTAAAAGCGAACTTGCAGGTAAGTTGTGATAATTAGCAAATACTTCCGAAGTAATGACAGCACAATTATTGGCAATGACCACTTTCTTGAATAGTCCCCATAATATCTGACGCAAACCGTCAACAGCAATGTTATAGTCAAATGTTCTACTTTTTTCCAATTGTGGAATCAGCTTGTTGGCTTTATCAATAGGTCCGGAAAGTAAGGAAGGAAAAAAGGCTACATAATTGAAGAAAATTATCCAATCAGTAGTAGCTTTTTGTTTTCCTTTATCAATATCTAATAAGTAACTGATGGTTCTAAAAGTAAAGAAACTTATGCCTAATGGAACCAGGATTTTCAATGTGGGTAATCCAATGGAAAGAGCTTCGTTAAATGAGATGATGAAAAAATTATAATATTTAAAAAACAACAAGCCGCCAATCCCTTGAAGCAGGCCAATATAAAGAAAAACCTTTCTCCATTTTGGATTTGAGGTAGTTTCAATTTTAATTCCTAAAAAATAATTGAGTGCCGAAACACCAATCAAAAACGAAAGTAAACGCCAATCAGACCAAGCATAAAAAAAATAACTACCTATTAGTATTAATACGTTTTGTGTTTTTAGATTTTTGTTGGTAACAAACCAATACAAACAAAAGAACAGTGAAAAAAATAAAACAAAAGGTATGGAGTTGAAAATCATAATTCCCTTATTTTAAAATGCTTCCCGCGTTAATTACGAAATCCTTACCATTGATTTGTGTCACATCATTTACTAGAAATTGAACCGCTTCTGCAACTTCATTTGTGGTCAATAATCTTTTTAAAGGATTGCTTTCTATCATTTGTTCTTTTACTCTATCGTCTGTTGCACTGGTCATTGCAGTTTCCATAAAAGAAGGCGAAATGGAGTTGGACGTAATATTAAATTTGGTATTTTCATTGGCCCAAACTTGAGTCAGTTTTTCCAAATAGGCCTTGTTGGAAGTATATACAGCCGAACCAATTGGTGGCATACCTTGCAATGCAGATGTCAATATGGTAATTATTTTTCCGCTTTTTTTCTTTCTGAAATGGGTTATAGCAGCTTGAGAAATTTCCACAACTGGGATAACATTAGCTTTAAAATCCGTCAAAAAATCATTCGAATCTATTTTATGAAAATGGGATTTTAAATAGTCACCGTTGTAGGCATTGTGTATAACAACGTCTAAGTCAAGTTCATTTATGATTTCTGACAATGATTTTAAAGTGCTTTCTTCTTCAAAGTTGCATTGAATTCCCTTGACATTTTTGAATTGCTTTTCTAATTTTTTTGCAGCAGCCACTGACTTGTTGAATGTAAAATAAACCACGTTATTTTCATTCTTGGCCAGAGTTTTAGTAATGGCTTCTCCAAGCCCGGACGCACCACCAGTTATCAGTATATTCATTCCAATAAGCCTATTTGAATTTTACCTTTAGCCACTATTTTACCGTCTGCATTCTTAAAATCATATTTAAATTCTACCGCTTTCACTGATTCGTATATGCCAGTTACTTTGGCATTGAATTCTAATTTGTCGTTTAGATAAACGGCATTTTTAAACTGGATTTCCTGGGAATGAATGATGACATTTTTGATAGGCAAACATTCACCAATAAAATACGATAGAAATCCGTTTAAAATATTGCCGTGCATTACTTCGGATTTAAAACCATTTTCGGTTGCAAATTGACGATTAGTGTGTAGTGGATTTTTGTCTTTGAAAAGTACAACGAACCCATTATAAATTTCCTCAGAAACTATAAAATTGGCTACAAAAGTATCATCAACTTTAAACATCATATTCCTTTTTCCTGAATGCAATTCAACATTTCACCCACATTATTCCAGCTTTGAATTTCCTTAGAAGTAAAACGAATTTTAAAATGTTTTTCAATGGCAACTACTAGTTGGATATGATTTAAGGAATCCCAATCCTCTATATCTTTGGCTTGTGTAGACTCGTTTAAAACGATGTCTTCGTTGTCAAGAACATCAATAAATATATCGGTTACTTCTTTTATAATGTCGGCTTTGCTCATGCTATTATTTTTTCGAAATATATGTTTTTTTATTGGAATAATTTTTCAAATCCAGTTCCCAGAAATGAGCTGCTTTTTGAAACCCTAAGTTTTCATAATGATTGGCCACCATTTCATTTTTGGGTGTCGGGATATATTCTCCTTTTAGTGTTGTAAAATTATGTTCCAAACCAAAATTTACTAACGTATTCAAAACAAAATTCTCCATAGTGCGTTTCAAAACCCGGCAACTCATAAACCAAGTGTCAACGAATAGGGTGTGTTCCATTTCCTGTTTTAAAATAATTACACAAATCAATCCGTTATCGCCGTATTTGTCTTCAAGAGTAAAGGTAAAAGTAAAATGCTGGTCAGATAAGCAAACTTTTTCAATATCAGCATCTGTATAGCGAATGGTTCTCAAATTGAATTGATTAGAACGCTGAGAAAGTTGGGCAACTCTGGGGTTATTAAATTTATTAAAAGGTTCAACTAATGAAACCATATTAAGGCTTTTTAGGAAATCTTCTTCATTGGTAAATTTTTGTTGGATGTTGGCTCTTTTGGCTTCAATTTGATACATTTTAGTTCGCTCGGTATCTTCACCAGAAAACGAAACGGTTTCAAAAAGATTTAAAGTATAAAGATATTCCAGATAATCTGCCGGATCTTCGGGCAATTCAGGAACTGTAATGCCTGGAATATTTTCGCGAACGATGTTGCGTTCAAACGGATTGTCATCTAAAAAAACCATCGAATCAAAACCAATATTTAAGATGTTTTGAATTTGGCGGATATTGTCTGCCTTGTTTTCCCAATTGGCTATAAAGACAGAAATGTCATCTAATCGCAATACCATATCAGGATGTTTTTCAAAAGGTTCTTTCGCTACTGATTCGGTATTTTTACTGCAAACGGCTATTATGATTCCACGGCTTTTTAATTTTTTTATCCAATATTGAAATTCTGAAAATGCTTTTCCAATGCCTAAACTTCCAATCTGAATATTCTCGATACCATCATCTCCAATAATGCCGCCCCAGATAGTGTTATCCAAATCTAAAATCACGCATTTTTTGAAATTACCGTTTAACGATTCGATTATATTCAATGTTCTTGAAGCTATTAATGGTAGGGCATCGAGACTCAATACCATTTCAGTATTAATATAAATAGAACTTTGAAAAAAGTTGGATTTCCCTATTTGGTTTTGAATAGTCGAAAGGTCACACAAATAAAAATTAGCGTTTTCGGTAGCAAACTGCATCAATTCAAAATTCAGTTTTCGCAATTGAAATAAAAAAGAAGATTCAGTTTTTAAAGCATAACTTCCAAAAACAGCATCGTCAATTTCAGTGTAATTGTAATAGATGATTTTGGCGTCTAACTGGATGCTCAGGTTTTCCAACATAAATCCAATCGAATCTATTTCATCGTTCGCTAATGATGAGCAGGTTTCTGGTTTTAACTTGTTGTATTTGGATAATAATTTATGCGAAGATTGAAAAACAATAACAATCTCCGGCTTAAAATCATAAAGCTCCGAATTAGGATCACTAACTTGTTGTTCAATTTGATTGAAATCGGACTCCCAAATTTGTAAATCAAATCCTTTGTCAAATCCTAATCCTTTTAAGGCTTGAGTCAAAAACTGAGTAGCTGTGTCGCCCAGAACGGCAACCTTTATTTTTTTTAAAGATGAAAAATCATTCTTCAGGTTCTTTTTTATTTGCTGAAATGTCTTCATAATTTATTCAACTTCAGTGGCAAACTGTGAATCATATAATTTTTTATAATAACCCTCTGTTTTGTTAACTAACTCTTGATGCGTTCCTTCTTCTACAATCTGGCCTTTGTCCATTACAATAATTTTATCCGCTTTGATAATGGTTGCCAATCGATGCGCAATTACTATTGAAGTCCTGCCTTTGGTAATGGTTTCGGTAGCTTTTTGGATTAATTCTTCGCTGTAAGTATCAATAGAAGAAGTCGCTTCATCCAAAATCAAAATACTCGGATTACTCATGTAAGCCCGAAGAAAAGCAATTAGTTGACGCTGACCCGAAGACAGCATAACGCCACGTTCTTTTACATCATAGTCATAGCCGTTTGGCAGACTTTTTATGAACTTGTGAATCCCGATTTTTTTGGCAGCCACAATTACATCTTCTCTAGTTATAGCTGGATTATTCAGCGTGATATTATTGTGAATGGTATCGGCAAAAAGAAAAACATCCTGAAGGACAATGGCAATTTGAGCACGTAAACTTTCCAACTGGAAATCATTAATATTTTCGTCATCAATGTAAATAGCACCCGAATTAATTTCGTAAAACCGATTTAAGAGATTGATAATGGTTGATTTTCCTGCACCTGTGGCACCAACAATAGCTATCGTTTCACCAGCATTGACTTTTAGATTGATTCCTTTCAGAACTTCTTCATTATCGATATAACCAAAGCGAACGTTTTCAAATTGAATATTTCCATGAAAATGACTAGCCGTTTTTGTTCCATCATGCTGAACATCACTGTCAGAATCTAAAATATCAAAAACACGGTTTGCCGAAATCATTCCCATTTGCATTTCGTTGAATTTATCAGCGATTTGGCGCAACGGATTGAAGAGCATTCCGATAAACATAGTATAAGAAATCATTTGACCAACTGTTGTAAATGGGTTTCCGTTTACAATTTGCATTCCGCCATATAAAATAATGGCTCCTAAGGTTATTGAAGAAATAATATCAGCAATGGGGAAGAAGATAGAGTTATAGAAAATAGTTTTAATCCAAGCATTGTTGTGTTTATTATTAATTTCTTTAAACTTCTCATATTCTATTTCTTCTCGATTGAAAAGTTGCACAATCTTCATTCCGGTAACACGTTCCTGAATAAACGTATTCATGTTGGCTACTTGAGTTCTTACTTCTTCAAAAGCAACTTGCATTTTGCGTTGAAAAATTCTTGTGATATAAACCAATATTGGAATGGCAATTACTACAATCATTGAAAGATGCCAGTTCATGTAAAACATTACAATGATGCAAATGAACATCTTCATCAAATCACTAAAAATCATGAATAACCCTTGACTAAAGATTCGAGCGATTTGTTCAATATCAGAAACCGACCGAGTCACTAATTGCCCAACAGGTGCATTATCAAAATATTTCATTCTGAAACTCAACAAGTGTTTGAATAATTTTGTCCGAATATCTTTTATGATATCTTGACCCAACCAGTTTGCCCAATATACAAAATAGAACTGTGAAATAGTTTCCAGTAAAAGCGAAATTCCCATTATTATCCCATAAATCAAAAGCCCTGATTTACTAGCTGTTTTGATGTATTTATCGACAGTTATTTCAAGTAAAAAAGGTCTTAATGCTGCAAATACAGATAGTGAAACAGCAAAGAAAATTACGCCAAAATACCTGAATTTATAAGGCTTGGTATATTTTAAAATACGTTTAAATAAATTGGTATCAAATGCTTTTGCTTGCATAGTCATTGTGAGGAACGAAGCAATCCGTTCCTAAATTAATGTAAAGTTATTTTATATAGTTGTATTCAATTTTGGTTAAATATAATCCGTGTGCCGGAACTGAAAATCCAGCCTGATTTCGGTCTTTACTTAGTATTATTTTTTCAAAATCTGTTAAACTTATTTTTCCTGTTCCTATATTTATCATTGTTCCAACAATGGCTCGAACCATATTTCTCAAAAATCTATCGGCAGCAATGGTAAAAATCAGTTTGTTTCCCTCTTGTTTAGCTCCGCTTTGTTCGATTCTGCCTCGAGTCCAATGTGCTTCAAAAATAGCACAATTAAAAGTTTTGACATCCGTATTTACCTTTGAAAAACATTCAAAGTCATTATGCTTAAAAAGTATTTGACAAGCTTCATTCATTTTATCTATATTCAATGGCAATTGCAACTGATAACTTCCGTCATTTTCAAATGGATCTTTCATCGTGTGAATATGATATTCATAAGTACGTTTCGTAGCATCAAAACGCGCATGTGCATCATCAGCAACAGTTAAGATATTAAATACAACAATGTCTTTGGGTAAAAAGGAATTGAGTTTATGTACTAATTGTGGCACATCAATTTCGTTATCGAAATCAAAATGAGCATACATTTGTTTGGCATGAACACCAGTGTCAGTTCTTCCGGCGCCAACAATATCAATATCGGTTTTTAGTAATAATGACAAAGCTTTATTGAGAGTTTCTTGCACAGAATTAGCGCCAGGTTGATATTGCCAACCGTGGTATTTTGTTCCTTTATATGCTAATTCAATAAAATATCTCAATGTAAAAGCTGAAGAGTTTTTAAAGCCTCAAAGTTACAAAGTTTTTGTGTTGATGAAAGGTTAAAGTTTTTAATATAAATTTGCATTCACAATTCTATTCCATGAAAAAAATCCTTCTTCTTTCCGACACGCACAGTCATATTGATGATACTATTTTAAAGTATGTTCATCAAGCTGACGAAGTTTGGCATGCCGGTGATGTTGGAGATTTGAAAGTAACAGATACTATAAAATCATTGAAACCATTGAGAGCAGTTTATGGCAATATTGATGATGACAAAGCCAGGATGGAGTTTCCACTAAACAATCGGTTTCTTTGTGAAGATGTCGATGTTTGGATTACGCACATTGGTGGTTATCCCGGAAAATACAATCAAAATATTCGAACTGAAATTCAAAGCAATCCGCCTAAGCTTTTTATTTGTGGACATTCGCACATATTAAAAGTGCAATTTGATAAGAATTTAAATCTTTTGCACATGAATCCTGGAGCTTGCGGACTTTATGGTTTTCATCAAGTGAGAACGATGTTGCGTTTTGAAATAGATGGCGGTAAAATCCAGAATCTGGAAATTATAGAAATAGGGAAGAAATAAAAAACCCGTCTTTTTAACGAGACGGGCTTTTCGCAGCACTAAAAACTAAGTTTATAGGTTTATCGCAATCGATCCACAGATTTTACGAGATCTTCGTCCTTTTTTATGGCTTTGTTGGCCAAAACCAAAATTACGATAGAAAAAATAGGTAAGAACATCCCAACACCCTTCTCAGAAATAGCTGTTTCTCCAGATGCAGTTAGTGTTCGATACACAAATAATCCTAATAAAATTAAATTCAATATCATATTCAATCTGCCCATGACAAATTGTTGTTGTCTTTTTTTGTGTGATAAAATGCTTAATAACGATAGTGTTGTACTTAATCCAAACAGTGAAACATAAACCATATCTATCATGAAATAAAAAGGTTTTCCAGCTGCATCTTTCCATAACGGAAACACAAATGGTAAAACGCCGGTTATGATAAGGCAAGCAATCAAATAATAAGTTTGAACTCTAAACATCTCTTTTTTGAATAATCTGATGCAAAAATAAAGTTTCTTTTTAAAAAAATACTATTGCATGATAAAATATTATTTGTATTATTGCATAACAAATCCGTAAGAACTTCATCAATCGGATTATTCTAAGCATTAAAATCTACCTTCATTTTTACATTCCATCATAACGATTACGATATAAATACTATTTATGTTTAACATTTCAGCCCTCAAAGAAATGAAGCTTGCTGAGCTTCAAGAAATTGCCAAATTAGCCAAAACAATTAAAGTCGCTGGTGCCAAAAAAGATACGCTTATTGCCCAAATTTTAGAACATCAGGATAAAAATGCTGAAGCTACTAAACCAGCGGTTACTAAAGAAAAACCAGTAGATACTAAAGCTAAGCGAGTTCGTATTGCACCCGAAACAAATAAGTCTGCTGAACCAATTCAGAACGATTTATTTGCTGAAGACTCGAGCCTTAGCCAACAGCCAGAGCAAACAATAGCTGAAAAAATCGAAGACAAACCAGCTTTTCAAAGTAAGAACCCAAAATTCAAGAAACCAGTCTTTGAAAAAAAGAATAATAATGCTACACAAATAACTTCAGAAGAACAACCAACCGAAAGCGGTTTAGAAGTTATAGAAAAACCAGCGGTAGACCAGTCAGAAACCAATCCTAATCAAAATAATGATGGCAATCAGGCTCAAAAACCAAAGCATCATAACCCGAATCAAAATGGGAACAATGGAAATGGGAACGCCAATGCAAATAACAACAATCCAAATTTTAAAGGTAAAAAACAAAATAATTTCAGGGATTCAGATTTTGAATTTGATGGAATAATTGAAAGTGAAGGCGTTCTCGAAATGATGCCTGATGGCTATGGTTTCCTTCGTTCTTCCGATTACAATTATTTGGCTTCACCAGATGATATTTATCTTTCAACATCACAAATCAGATTGTTTGGATTAAAAACAGGAGATACCGTAAAAGGTGTAGTTCGACCTCCAAAAGAAGGCGAGAAGTTCTTCCCTTTAGTAAAGGTTTTAAAAATTAACGGACATGATCCGCAAGTGGTTCGAGATAGAGTCTCATTCGAACATTTAACCCCAATATTTCCGCAGGAAAAATTTAATATAGCCGAAAAACAAGCAAGTGTTTCTACCCGTATTATAGATTTATTTTCTCCAATAGGAAAAGGACAACGTGGAATGATAGTAGCACAACCAAAAACGGGTAAAACAATGTTGTTGAAAGACATTGCCAACGCCATTGCTGCCAATCATCCTGAAGTTTATTTAATCGTTTTACTGATTGATGAACGTCCTGAAGAAGTTACCGATATGCAACGTAGCGTACGTGGCGAAGTTATTGCTTCCACTTTTGACCGTGAACCACAAGAACACGTAAAAATTGCAAATATCGTTCTCGAGAAATCAAAACGTTTGGTAGAATGCGGTCATGATGTTGTGATTTTATTAGATTCTATTACACGTTTAGCCAGAGCATATAATACAGTGCAACCGGCATCCGGAAAAGTACTTTCGGGTGGAGTTGATGCCAATGCGTTGCAGAAACCAAAACGTTTCTTTGGAGCGGCACGTAATGTAGAAAATGGTGGTTCATTAAGTATCATCGCCACGGCATTAACCGAAACAGGTTCTAAAATGGACGAAGTTATCTTTGAAGAATTTAAAGGAACCGGTAACATGGAATTACAATTGGATAGAAAAATCGCCAACCGCAGAATTTTCCCTGCTATCGATTTGACCTCTTCAAGTACACGACGAGATGATTTATTATTAGATCCAAATACACTTAAACGCATGTGGATACTGCGTAAATTCCTTGCCGATATGAATCCAGTGGAAGCAATGGACACTATTAATGATAAGATTAAGAAAACCCGAAACAACGAGGAATTCCTCATCTCGATGAATGACTAATATAAAATCCCAGCTTAACGGTTGGGATTTTTTTTGTAAAAAAATGTCATCTTGTCATGCAATTTTCCCAATAAACATTCAAAAACTGACAATTTATTTTCATATGCTGCTTGGCATAGTAGTTGACTTTGGAGAAAGCAAGTTTAAAAAAACAAACTAAACACAGACTAAAAAATATAAAAATTAAAAAAAATGGGAAAAATAATTGGAATTGATTTGGGTACAACCAACTCGTGCGTTTCAGTAATGGAAGGACAAGAAGCTGTAGTTATACCAAATTCAGAAGGAAAAAGAACAACACCATCTATCATCGCTTTTGTAGAAGGTGGAGAAATTAAAGTTGGTGATCCTGCAAAAAGACAAGCAGTAACTAATCCAACAAAAACAGTTGGTTCTATCAAACGTTTTATGGGGCACACTTTTGCTGAAACTATTGACGAAGCTAAAAAAGTGCCTTACAGCGTTGTAAAAGGAGACAACAATACACCACGTGTGGATATTGATGGTCGTTTATACACACCACAAGAATTGTCAGCTATGACACTTCAAAAAATGAAAAAAACAGCAGAAGATTATTTAGGTCAAACTGTAACAGAGGCTGTTATTACGGTTCCAGCTTACTTTAATGATGCGCAACGTCAGGCTACAAAAGAAGCTGGTGAAATTGCAGGTCTTAAAGTAATGAGAATTATTAATGAGCCAACTGCTGCGGCATTAGCTTACGGATTAGACAAAAAAGGAAAAGACCAAAAAATTGCAGTTTACGATTTAGGTGGTGGTACTTTTGATATTTCTATCCTTGAATTAGGTGATGGAGTTTTCGAAGTATTATCTACAAATGGTGATACACACTTAGGTGGAGATGACTTTGACCAAACCATCATTGATTGGTTGGCAGACGAATTCAAATCGGAAGAAGGAATTGATTTGCGTTTAGATCCAATGTCATTACAAAGAATTAAAGAAGCTGCTGAAAAAGCGAAAATCGAATTGTCATCTTCTGCTGAAACAGAAATCAATTTGCCTTACGTTACAGCTACGGCTTCTGGACCAAAACACTTAGTGAAAAAATTGACAAGAGCTAAATTTGAGCAATTATCAGATTCTTTAGTAAAACGTTCAATGGAACCGGTTGCTAAAGCATTAAAAGATGCAGGATTATCTACTTCAGATATTGACGAAGTTATCTTAGTTGGAGGTTCTACAAGAATGCCAAGAATTGCTGACGAAGTTGAAAAATTCTTTGGTAAAAAAGCATCAAAAGGAGTAAACCCTGATGAAGTTGTAGCCATTGGAGCTGCGATTCAAGGTGGTGTTTTATCTGGAGATGTTAAAGATGTATTGTTATTAGACGTTACACCTTTATCTCTAGGTATCGAAACTATGGGTAATGTGATGACTAAATTAATCGAGTCAAACACAACGATCCCAACTAAAAAATCGCAAGTATTCTCTACTGCTGCCGATAATCAACCAAGTGTTGAAATCCATGTATTGCAAGGAGAAAGAACGATGGCTGCAGATAACAAAACAATTGGTCGTTTCCACTTAGATGGAATTCCACCAGCACCAAGAGGTGTTCCTCAAATCGAAGTTACTTTTGATATTGATGCTAATGGTATCATCAAAGTTTCGGCTACTGATAAAGGAACAGGAAAATCACATGACATCCGTATCGAAGCTTCATCTGGCTTGACCGCTGAAGAAATCGAAAGAATGAAAAAAGATGCTGAAATGAATGCTGATGCAGACAGAATTGCAAAAGAAAGAGCAGAGAAATTGAACGAAGCTGACAGTATGATTTTCCAAACAGAAAGTCAATTGAAAGAGTTGGCAGATAAAATTTCTGACGACCATAAAGTAGCAATTGAATTAGCTTTAACAGAATTGAGAATGGCACATCAAAACCAAGATTTGGAAGCTATTCAAAAAGGTCTTGACAATGTAAATGCCGCGTGGAAAACAGCTACCGAAGCAATGTATGCTCAAGGCGAAGCAGGTCAGGCTCAAGAAGCACAACCACAAGCAGATACTTCAGGAGATAATACACAAGATGTAGAATTCGAAGAAGTGAAGTAATTTAATCAGGTATTAAGTTCAGAAGAAACCGAGTAAGCAATTACTCGGTTTTTTTTTAACATATATCAAATAAATTATTTTGTACATTGGCTATCTATTTTTAACCTATTATTTTTGCTATGAAAAAAATCATTTTGTTTGTTTGTTTTGCTTTGTTGAGTTTTAACGGTTTTAGCCAAAAAAAGAAAACAACAACAACTTCAGCCTTACCCAAAATTGATAACTTGCAAGTTGAAATTAAAAACGAAAATTTTCAGGTTACGATTAGTGAAAAAGGGAAAACCAATGATGCCATGATTGTAAAAGCAGTTGATGCTGCATTTGCCCCTAAAGATTGTAAATTGAGTTCCTTTACGGCAAGTGGAGTTAAATTGTATTTACTTACATGGACAGAACTTAGCACTATTAAATCACCAAAAAAAACTGAAGATAAAACCACAATCTATTCTGTAATCTATGAAATTACATCCAAGAAACAAGTCTATTCCAATTATCAATTAACGAATCATATTACTGAGATAGTATCTTTGGGCGGCACAGGCGCTTCCGAAACACAGGAAAAAATGAGAAGAGAAGGTTTTGAGTTTGTATTAAATCCAGACGGCTCAATAACCCAGAAGAATAAAACCCAACAAACCACCTATGTTTACGACAAAGACAAAATGGAGTTTAAGAAGAAATAAAAAAATCCTCTCATTTTTGAGAGGATTTTTTGTTAAATCTGTTTACTCTTTACTCTGAAACTTTTATCTCAAATGTTTTATCCCAGTTTTTACCAGTAACGAAGATGGTTTTTGTCTTTTTGTTGTAGGCTATTCCGTTTAAAACATCAGCTTTCGGATTCTTTATTTGAGCTTTTAAAGCGGTTAAATCCAATACACCTTCAACAGCACCTGTTTGTGGATTTATTACAGCAATTGCATCTTTTGTCCAGATGTTACCATAGATTTTTCCGTTAATCCATTCCAATTCATTGACCGCTTTAATTTTACTGTCGTTAGTATATACGTTGATAAAATCAATCATTTTTTGTGTTTCCGGATTCATGGTCCAAATCTTTTCTGTACCGTCTGATTGATAAATGTTCTTTCCGTCATTCGTCATTCCCCAACCTTCAATATTCTTATCGAAATTAAATTCTTTAAGTTTCTTCATTGTTGAAGCATCATAAATAAATCCGACCTTACTTTGCCAAGTCAATTCATAAAGTTTATTATTCAAAACCGTAATCCCTTCACCAAAATGTTTTTGATCTATTACCACTTTTTTATAGGTCTTTCCCGTTTTATAGTTAATCTTAGCAACATACGAAATATTACCGCCTGAACCTGAACCGGTACTTTCCATTAAAGTATCGTTGTAAAATTCAAATCCTTCTGTAAAAGCATTGATATCGTGTGGATATGTATTGACAATGGTATATTTCAATAATTTTGGTACAACTCCCGAAGCTACTTCAACTCTGGTTTTAGTCGAAACTGTATCGCCTTCATAATAAACTAAAGCTTTCACATTTTGATACCCTAACTTTTTACCGCTCAAGTCCAAGGTAAATTTACCATTGCCTTTCACAGATGAAATTCTTTTGTCATTTACAAAGTAGGCAACACTATCAATGGTTTTGTTTTTGGTATTCAATAAGGTTAAATCAACTTTATCGGTTGCTTGATACATTGGTTTTAAGGCAGTATCATCAAAGCTAAAATAGTTTTCTTTATCGTGTTGACTATCGCCGCAACTAGCAATGTTTATAGCTAATAAAATGGTAATTAATGGATTATAAAGTTTCATTTTGTATTATTAATTTTTCACTCACAAATATATTTATATTGCTCTTAAATTCTTGCAAAAAAATAAAAAGATTGTATATTTGCAACGGCAAGTCCTACACGACCAGCTCCTGCAAAATCCTCCAGGATGGGAACATAGCAAAGGTATGTGGTTGAGCGGTGCGATGTAGGTCGCTTGCCATTTTTTTCAAAAATGTATCCCGAAAGTTATCGGGATTTTTTATTTTTACATCATATGGTTTTATCATGGCAAATAGTACGATTTCAACTCAAGGAAACCTTTGCCATTGCCTATGGAAAGTACACACACAGAGAAGCTTTAATCGTATCACTTGGAAAAGCTGGAAGTAAAGGTTATGGCGAATGCACTTCCATCGATTATTATCATATTAGTCTTGCGGATTTCGAAGTTATTTTATCCAAAATTAAATCTCAAGTTGAAAGCCAACACATATTTCATCCAGCCGATTTTTATGCTTTCCTTTTACAATTAAATCTACCAAGCTTTCTCCGATCTGCTTTAGATTGCGCTTATTGGGATTTGTTTGGAAAACTCGAAAAGAAAAGCTTTGTAGAGTTAAACAGTTTAAATTGTGAAAACCTTCCGGATTCTTCGATTACTATAAGTATTGATACCGTAGAAAATCAAATCAAAAAAATAACGCAATCAACTTGGTCAACATTCAAAGTGAAATGCAATCATTTTAATGAAAAAGATATTAACAAATTAGTGCAATTAGATAAAAGTATTGCTCTTGATTCAAACGGAAGTTTTACAAAGGAAAATTGTCATTGGTTAGAAAATTACGAAGCCGTTTCAAAGTTTACTTATTTAGAACAACCAATGAAACCGGATTCAGAGAATTATAACGTTTTGCACATCAATAAATTTGCTAATTGGATGGCTGATGAAGATTGTCAGGATAGTTCAGTTTTAAAAGATTTACAACAACATTATAGAAGTGTCAATATCAAATTGGTAAAATGTGGTGGATTAACGCCAGCTCTTGAAATGATAGCTGTTGCCAAAGAATTAAATTACAAAATCATGATTGGCTGCATGACCGAATCAACCATCGGAATTTCCGCAGGAGCAGTTTTAGCTCCGTTTTGTAATTATGCCGATTTAGATGGTGCGAATTTAATTGCCAATGATATCGCTAATGGTAGTGAAATTATAAATGGTAAAATTCATTTAAGCCAAAATCATGGTTTGGGAATCAAATTAATCTAGAAGAATTGGTTTAGTTTTTTACCTTTATAGAAAGTATAAAATTTAATATCTAATATTTGAAATCTAATATTAAATGAGCAAAGTAGTATTAATAACAGGCGGTTCCTCAGGAATTGGAAAAGCCATTGGCGAGTTTTTATTTCACAAAGGTTTTACTGTTTACGGCACCAGTCGCAATCCGGAGAAGATTGTTAATTCTGTGTTTCCTTTGATTACTTTAGATGTTCGAAGCGTAGAAAGTATTCAACAAGCGGTTGCCAAAATAATTTCACTTTCCGGAAGAATTGATGTGGTTATCAATAACGCCGGAGTTGGAATTACCGGACCAATAGAAGAAACGCCAACCAATGAAATGCGGAATAATTTTGAAACCAATTTCTTTGGTCCAATTGAAGTTATTAAAGCGGTTTTACCACAAATGCGTGAACAAAATTTGGGTTTAATTATCAATATTACTTCTATTGCTGGTTATATGGGTTTACCGTATCGGGGCATTTATTCGGCTTCAAAAGGAGCACTCGAATTGGTTTCGGAAGCGATAAGCATTGAAGTAAAACCTTTCGGGATAAACATTGTCAACATCGCTCCAGGAGAATTTGCTACCGATATTGCTTCTCATCGTTATCACGCACCAATCATTGAAGGTTCGGTTTATAAAACGCCTTATGAAAATACTCTTGGGATGATGAATTCACACATGCATAGCGGCGAAGATCCGAATGATTTTGCTAAAGAAGTGTATTACATCATTGAAGATAAAAACCCAAAGTTGCATTATAAAATTGGTGCCTTTATGCAAAAGTTCTCTATCGTTTTAAAGCGGATTTTACCCGACAGAATCTATGAAAGTATGTTGATGAATCATTATAAATTGTAACTTTGCTCATTAAATTTTTGAAACACAACAATTATACATACAAACTATGAAATTTTTTATTGACACAGCCAATTTAAAAGACATCAGAGAAGCACAAGCACTTGGCGTTCTTGATGGCGTTACAACCAATCCTTCGTTGATGGCAAAAGAAGGTATCACAGGAAAAAACAACATCCTAAAACACTACGTTGACATTTGCAATATTGTGGATGGCGATGTAAGTGCTGAAGTTAATGCAGTTGACTATGAAGGAATGATTAAAGAAGGTGAAGAGTTGGCTGATTTACATGAACAAATTGTGGTTAAATTACCAATGACTAAGGAAGGCGTGAAAGCTTGTAAATATTTCTCAGACAAAGGAATCAAAACCAATGTTACATTAGTTTTCTCGGCAGGTCAGGCATTATTGGCTGCTAAAGCAGGAGCAACCTACGTATCTCCGTTCTTAGGAAGACTTGATGATTGTTCTACTGATGGTTTGGCTTTGATACAGGAAATCAGAGATATCTATGACAACTACGCTTTTGAAACTCAAATTTTGGCAGCTTCTATTCGTCACACGATGCACGTTGTAAACTGTGCCAAAATTGGTGCTGATGTTATGACCGGACCATTATCATCTATTCTGGGCTTATTAAAACATCCTTTGACAGATATTGGTTTAGCACAGTTCTTAGCAGATTATGCTAAAGGAAATCAATAGTAAAGCATTTCTAAAATAAAAAAGGTTCCGAAAAAATCGGAACCTTTTATATTTCTAACAATCTAATAATCTAATAATCTAACAATCTATTTCAAGTTCTCCTCAAACTGCGAATCAAATATATTAGCAAAGGCATTTTTGATTAATCCCTTGTTGTCAAGAATTATGGTGCGGTGTATTTTGTTGATGGCCCATTTGTTTTTTATTGTTTCAAAATCGGAGCAATGCAATTCTGTAACACCTTTGAATTTATATTTATCTAAAGTTTTTTTCCAATCTTCTTCGCTGTCATTAATATTTACTGCCACAAAATTATATTGCGGAAATTTAGATTTAAGCGCAATTACTTTTAAATGAACAGCTTCTAAATGCGACTTGGCTTTTTCTGTCCAAAAGAAAAATACGGTATTTGGTTTAGTCAAATTTGCTAAGGAAACGCTATATCCATTAGTATCTATTAGCGGAACTTCAGGTAAAGTACTACCAACTTTAAGCATCTGAATAGCGTTGCAAAGCGTTGTTATTTCATTTTTTTTACTCTTGTCGGTAGAAAACTTTTTATACGTATTCAAAAACGTATTGTTATTAGTCATGTTCTGATCTTCGAGTAGATAAGTAAAAGCAATATTGTTTAGAATGTTATCTTTTACCATTTTATTTTTAATCAAAGTATCAGCGATGGTCATTTTATTAATATTGGTTTTTAACGCCAAATCCTTTTCGCTAAAGTGGTTGTGGTAATTTATGGTGCCCATATTATTCAACATATGGGATAAATACATTACATAAGGAGCATAATTTGAAAGCGCCACATTATTGAAATCGATAGTCTTTCTGTAATCATAATAATTTGCCGGCAGTTTTTCAATCAGATCTTCACCAGTTCTTATTTTATGAACCAAAGGATATAATTCCTTTTTAGAATAATAATCAAAATCCAATGAAGCTTTGGCAAAAAGATCAAAGTCATCACTCCATTTAATCTCTGCTTTTTTGGTCGTATAAAAGAGGGTTTCTTTTGCAAATGTAGCATCAATTTGTTTAGAGAAATCTTCAAAACTGTCATCAAAATACTCAAACATTTTGGACTTGTCTTTTTCGTTTTTCAAAAATAGTTCCATTAGGAAATTATTTTTCTCTTCGCCACGTCCACAAAAAACAATTGATTCGTCAAAGTCTTTCGAATTCACACGAACCATGATGCTATCATTCTTATCAAAATAAACATATTGATATTCGGGTTCGTGTTTAAAAGTATAAAGTCCGGGAGCTAATGAGTCGAATTGTGTAAAAAAGCGATTATTTTCATCAAGTTTCAAAGTGTCAATGACTTCATTGTCTTTGCAGAAAAGCACATAAGGATTATTTGGATTCACCACTTCGCCACCAAAATAAGCTACGTATTCACACCCTTTAAACTCGCTTTTACACGAACTCATTAGAGTAATTAAAGGGAATAGGAAACTTAAAATTTTTATGTGACTAAACTTGTGCATTCATTTGAGACTAGTAAACAAAAATATTTCTATATAATGGATTAAACTGTTAATCATTAGTTAAATAAAGTAATGCAAAAAAGGGAACCCGATGCACTGAACACTGAACACTTTTAACTACTTTTGCACCAAATTTAATAAAAGTACAATACATGTTAACTGTAAATAATTTATCAGTCCAGTTTGGTAAACGAATATTATTTGACGAAGTAAACACTACGTTCACACAAGGAAATTGCTATGGCGTTATTGGTGCTAATGGTGCCGGAAAGTCTACTTTTCTTAAGATTCTTGCTGGCGATATTGATCCAACATCGGGAAGGGTTTTCTTAGAACCTGGGAAACGTATGTCGGTCTTGAACCAAAATCACAATATGTTTGATGAACATACGGTTTTAGAAACGGTGATGATGGGAAACAAAGTACTATTTGCTATAAAATCAGAAATGGATGCTTTATACGCTGATTATGATGATTCAAATGCGGATAGAATAGGCGAGTTGCAAGTGCAGTTTGAAGAAATGAACGGTTGGAATGCAGAGTCTGATGCGGGTGCGATGTTATCTAACCTGGGTATTCCTGCTGACATGCATTATACCTTGATGGGCGAAGTAGAAGGAAAACTTAAAGTACGTGTGCTTTTGGCGCAAGCTCTCTTCGGTAATCCAGATGTGTTGGTAATGGATGAGCCTACGAATGACCTGGATTTTGAAACCATCTCGTGGTTAGAAAACTTCCTGGCGAATTATGAAAATACGGTTATTGTGGTTTCTCACGACCGTCACTTTTTGGATGCGGTTTGTACGCATATCTCGGATATTGACTTCTCAAAGATTAATCATTACTCAGGGAATTATACGTTTTGGTACGAATCAAGTCAGTTAGCGGCTCGTCAAAAAGCGCAACAGAACAAGAAAGCAGAAGAGAAGAAAGCCGAGCTGGAAGAATTCATCCGTCGTTTTAGTGCCAACGTAGCCAAATCAAAACAAGCTACTTCGCGTAAGAAGATGATTGAGAAATTGAACTTAGATGAAATCAGACCATCAAGCCGAAGATATCCTGCCATTATATTTGATGTGGAAAGAGAAGCGGGTGACCAGATACTTCATGTGCAAGGCTTAGCGGCTTCTGCTGATGGTGAAGTATTGTTTAAGAATGTCGATTTGAATATGGCGAAAGGCGATAAGGTTGTTATTTTCTCAAAAGACTCTCGTGCTACAACCGCTTTCTATGAAATCCTTAACGGAAATTTAAAAGCAGATGCGGGAACTTTTGACTGGGGAATTACCACCAATCAATCCTATTTGCCCAATGATAATAGCCAGTTCTTTACTGACGGAAACTTAAATCTGGTAGATTGGTTACGCCAGTTTGTGAAAACAGAAGAAGAACGCGATGAGGTTTATGTTCGTGGTTTCTTAGGTAAAATGATTTTCTCAGGAGAAGAAGCACTAAAAAAATGTACGGTTTTATCAGGAGGAGAAAAAGTGCGTTGTATGTTATCCAGAATGATGATGATACGTGCCAATGTACTAATGTTAGACGAACCAACAAACCACTTAGATTTGGAATCTATTACAGCATTCAATAATTCACTTAAAAACTTCAAAGGTTCGGTCTTGTTTACTACGCATGACCACGAGTTTGCACAAACCGTAGCCAACAGAGTCTTAGAAATTACTCCGAATGGTGTTATAGATAGATACATGACTTTTGATGAATATCTTGATGATGAGAAGATTCAGGAAATGAGAAAGAAAATGTATTAATAAAAAACTCCCAAGTGAAAACTTGGGAGTTTTTTTATTCAATTGCATTTATTTTTTGTAATCATACGGATAATACGTTTGCCATTTCCATGGTGTAAAAGTATCGGCAATAAGCGTTGCTAATAATTCTTTAAAAATCTTTTCACCATTAGCACTGTTGGTCATTATGATTATCGAAATGCCTTTGTCAATAAAGTTGATGTTGTAATTGCGCCAGGCATCATCATGTCCTTCTTTAAAGACGGCTCTACCATATTTGCATTTTAAATAACCCCAACCCAAACCGTACGATAAATGAATATTTTCGTTTTCATTTGTGGTTTCTAGTGTTAAAGGCGGAAACTGGTATTTGGAATGGATTTCAATTTGTGGTGACCACATTTCTTTATACAATTCTTTGCTCAATCCTTTTTGCTCCATTACATAGGAAATGAACTTACTATAATCGGTAATTGTGGTCATTAAGGATGCCGGTGCAACGGGAACGGTTCTTTTTTTTCTTGGGTTTAGTTCATCATTTTCTAAATGTCCGATAGCAAAATTAGCATCAAAGCTTGACTGCCAAATATAACTGGAGCGATTCATGCCTATAGGTTTAAATACTCTTTCGACAGCTAATTCTTCAATAGTCTTACCTGTAATTTCCTCTATTGTTAATTGTAATAGTTTCATTCCCTCACCAGAGTAAGCATATCTTTCACCTGGATTAAAATACATTTTCATAGTCCCGGTAGTATCTATCACGCCGGTTGTTGGGTGAAACCATCTCACATTCGGGAGTCCGGTAGTATGGCTTAAACACATACGTGCTGTTATCTTTTTCCATCTTTCTTCAGTAGCTAAATCTTTGAAATAATCATAATTGCGAATAGGTTTAGACAAATACTCAGACAGAGGCTTATCTAACTCAATAACTTTTTCTTCTACTAATTTTAATGTTAAAAAGGCAAAAACAGCTTTGCTAAATGAAGCACCATAAATTACAGTTTCGGTATCTAAATATTCTTTTTGTGGTTTGTTTTTAAAGCCATACGCTCTGGTATAAATGGGTTTGTTGTTATTCAGTATAGACAAACACAATCCTTGAACATTAGCAGTATCCATGAGTCGTTTAACAGTTTTGTCAATTTCGATGATACTCATTTTACTACCATCGAGTTTTGTTATTTGTTGGCTTTGCCCCAATAAAGTATTCATCGAAAGCAGTAAGCCAAAAAGTAATGTTCGTAATGATTTCATGATACTCGTTTTTAGATTATTTTCAGCGAAAGCGGATAAAAGGATTGCTTTCCTTTCATCACATTAATTCCAGATACTATTGGGCAAAAGAGCAAGCTTATGAAAACTATTATTGGAACTATGAAAATGACAAAAGCCATAGATTCGATAGTGAAAAATACAATTAGGATAACAAATAGATAGAGCAACCAACTCAACTGGAAATTTAAAATGGATTTGAGGTGTACATTCCATGCCGTGTTTTTATCTTTTTTATAAAAAGACACTACACAGGGAACAATTATATTTCCGAGAGGCAAAATGCAACCTGCTACAGCTGAAAAATGTAAAAAACTCAATTGCTTGTTTACTTCTTCTACATTCTCTGTTTTGACATCTAAAACACAAAGTTCTTCAATAGTGATTTGTAAAGCATTGGCCAGACAACTCATGGTGTGAGGTTGTGGAGAAACTTCATTTTTTTCTAACCTTTGAATGGTACGAATAGTTAATCCCGCTTCTTCAGCTAGCTTTTCTTGGCTATATCCTTTAAGCTTCCGTAAGGCAATTAGTTTTTCGGCTGAGAAGTTATGTTCCATCGTTTTTTTTTTACAAATCTACTACGACATTTGATTTCTTGGTCAGATTTTTTTACGACATATTTACGACATTGCAGGAATATCGGTTACTATAAGGGTATAATTAATTAAAAATTGTCCAAGTGAACCCATGGGAGTTTTCTTCTTTCATATCAACCCACAACCCAACAACTCATAACTGATAACTGATAACTGATAACTGATAACTGATAACTGATAACTCCTTTAATTCCCCTACCTTGCCACAACTTGTCAATTCAGGTGTGGAAGTATGGAAGCAGATTTTGAAGACTTGATTGCAGGATTTTTGGCTAATGCCATTGGCATCTCTGAACACTTTTTAAGTGATGGTTTGTGTGAACACCTAGCGTCTAATTTATTGTTGCTGCATGAGGATGATGAACTTAAGCCAGCAGGTATTGGCAACGACAGTTTATTGCAGCATAGTCAGTTGATACGCAAAGACAAAATCTACTGGCTCGACAAAGACCACAACGACCCTTATGAAAACCAGTTCTTCGAAAAGATGGATGCTTTTGTGGCCTACTTAAATGCCACTTGCTACGCCAACATACAGAGTTATGAATTCCATTATTCGCTTTATGAGGCGGGCGACTTTTATGTAAAGCACCTCGACCAGTTTAAAGACAACGCCAGCCGTCAATACTCGATGATTAGTTATTTAAACCCCGATTGGGTTATAAAGGATGGGGGAGAACTACTGGTTTATCAAACCGATGCCAACCAAATGATAACACCAACCCAAGGCAAAACCGTTTTCTTTAAAAGCAGTGCGCTAGAGCATGAGGTTTTGGTCACGCAGGGGCGGCGAATGAGTATAGCGGGGTGGCTTAAGAAAGGATAAAATTCCCCTCCTTCGGAGGGGTGCCCGTAAGGCGGGGTGGTCTTTGAATTTATCTACTTGCCTTGTAGTTAACCCTTGTGCAATTGTAGTTAAGCCTTATGTTCTTGTAGTTAAGCCTCATGTACTTGTAGTTAAGTCTTGTGTATTTGTTGTTAAGCTTTCTGTACTTGTAGTTAGGCCTTGTGCACTTGTAGTTAAGCGTCATGTAGTTGTAGTTAAACCTTGCGTACTTGTAGTTAAGCCTGATGTATTTGTAGTTAAATAAAGAGTTATTATATTTCGACAAATAAAAAACCTGATAGTGATGGGCTATCAGGTTTTTATCGCAAAATTTTAAATATTTTTTTAAACTTCATTATACTTTTAATCCTTTTATCAATTGGTATTCTGGCGAACCAAAACCATATTGAGCCTTAACACTATCTTTTATGCTAACAGCCATTTGAGATAAAGCATAATAACTATCTATTCGGGTGGCATTGGTTTGTACAAAATTAGAGAAGGAATTCATAACTAAATTGTTTGCACCAACTGCAATAGTGTAAAGATCATTTAATGCTGCTATTTTAACTTCTCCTTGGGTAGGTTGATAATTAGTGCCAAAGTTGGTCAAATTCACAATCATGTCGGCAAAGAACTGAGCTTTCGAATTATAAGATTGATAAGATTGACTAACGATAGCCTGATCAGATTTTACATTAACCTTTTTGCGATTATTAGCCCCTCTAATTTTAGAGATGATACCCGCAACATCCCTTGCTTCTTTACTAATTCTTCCATAAATTACCTTTACCGTTCCATTAACGGGCGAAAGGACCTTGTCTATAGAATACTGCCCTTTGTCAAAAACTTGAATTCTGTTTTCCACCGCCAAAGAGTAAGCCTGCTTATTTCCAGCTACAGTGTTATTGAATCCCTTTGTAGTGTTAATTAAATCAGTGAAACTGCTAATGCTGTACTCTGGTTTAATAGGTTGGTAATCCCTAAAGGTTAACAATGCGGCTACCATGCTCTCTGCGTTACCGATTCTTGCTCCGTAACTTCTTTCTGAAATTGATTTCATAACTATTAGATTTAAAATTATTTGTGAACTATTTCACTTTAAATCGCGAGCCAAGAAATATGCCAGTAATAGTAAGATAATGCTTAAGATTTCATTAAGATTTTGGAAAGCCTTATTTGGCGGGCGCTTTTTATGGTTTACTAGATGAAAGGATTCTTGAGTTTGCGGAGGAATATATTTTAATTAGCATACAGTTTGTTAATAAATTTATGTTGATAACATTTAAAAATGACTTGTAAAATTAACAAATAAAAGATTTAAATTCGTAACCATTGTGTAATGTTAATTAACATGGTTATGAAAGAATATTTGACTCTTGCAGAGGCAGCAGATTATGTGGGAAAAAGCAAAGAAACTTTGAGAAGATGGGATAATGATGGAAAATTACCTGCCGTAAGGGAGCCTTTAAGTAATTATAGGGTATACAGAAAATTAGATTTAGATAACCTTTTTGGTGATTTGTTAGATGATAAGATTGTAGAATCTGTATCAAATTATGTCAGACCAGATAGGGATTATAAAGTTATTGAGTTATTTGCAGGAGCAGGCGGTTTGGCTGTTGGTCTTGAAAAAGCAGGTTTAAAATGTGAAGTTCTGAACGACTTTGACAAATGGGCTTGTCAAACGTTACGGGAAAATAGACCCAACTGGAAAATACTCGAAGGAGATATCAGATCATTTAGTTTTGAACAGTATAAAGGTCAAATAGATATCGTAACTGGTGGATTTCCTTGTCAGGCGTTTAGCTACGCAGGTAAAAAACTCGGTTTAGCTGATGCAAGGGGAACACTTTTTTATGAATTTGCTAGGGTGGTCAAAGAAGTTAATCCTCCAATTTGTATTGGTGAAAATGTTCGGGGATTGTTAAGTCACGAAAATGGAAAAACATTAGAAGGTATGATTTCTATTTTAGATGAAATTGGTTATAAAGTTGTGCCTATTCAAGTTTTAAAGGCTATACACTACAAAGTCCCGCAAAAAAGAGAGCGATTGATATTGGTTGGTATCCGTAAAGACATTGCTGTAGGCTATGAATATCCAAAAGCTTATAAACGAATTTATAATTTGAGCGATGCACTTAAAAAAGGAGACTTGTTCAATTGTGATGTCCCTCAATCTGAAGGAGCAAAATATCCAAAGAGTAAAATAGAAGTTCTTGATATGGTTCCGCCAAAAGGATATTGGAGAGACTTGCCTTTAGAAATACAAAAATCTTTTATGGGAGGAAGTTTTCATTTGGGTGGTGGTAAAACCGGAATAGCCAGAAGAATAGGATGGGATGAGCCTTGTCTTACATTAACTTGCAGCCCTGCACAGAAACAAACCGAGCGTTGTCATCCAGAAGAAACAAGGCCTTTTACGGTAAGGGAATATGCCCGGATACAAACATTTCCGGATGATTGGACATTCACTGGGTCAGTAGCGCAACAATATAAACAAATCGGTAATGCCGTTCCTGTTAATTTAGGAAAGGAAGTCGGGTATTCTGTTATAAAGTTTTTGAATCAGTATTATCAGGAAAGGTAAAGGCATGTTTATTTATATTTGGCTTCAATTTCTTTGGCTAAAGCTTTAATGGTTTGTTCTACAACATGACTAGCATCAACTTCTAAGGCCACTTCACCAATGGCATCAATTAGCTCAAAATAGAAATCTTTTTCTCCTGTTAATCGGTGCCAAAAGTCCTGCCCAATATGGATAGGAAATTGCTCTCCAATTCTTTTATAATGTGAACTTAACTCTGCTTCTTCACCATATACAATACCAACAATCATGTCATTAATTCCGATATTTAAGTTGTTTGTTTTAGCAAGATTTCTAACACCTTTAAAATGGTCAACAATTGTTTTAACGTCATCATGGTTTATTGTATTAGGGCCAGCCTTTAACTGACAGTATTTTTTCCTGCCATCAATTTCGTCAATAAACTCTATATCGATTCCGAGTGTTGTAGAACCTAATCCTTGAAATAGGGTACTGATTAAGTTCTGAATTTTCATTCCAAAAGAGGTGTTAATAGAAGAACCCAATATCCTTGGCAAAACCAAAGCTCGGGCAATACTTTCAGCATCGTCATTTCCTGTCAAAAAGTTAGCCAGATATTTAAATAAGAATGGATTAACGTTATATTCAGAAAGTTTACTTGCTCTGGAACACGCTCCGTCAATATGATTTTGAACGATTTCAGTTCTGAAAAAGTTCTTGGCATTTTCTATAATCTGGTCTCTTTGAGTTTTGTTCATTGTTTTTAAATAAAATTTAATTATAAATACAGAACTCCAGCTCTATTAATATGACTTCCCAGTTTCACCTGTATATCGGCTAACAATTGTTGTCTTAATTTAAAATTGCTTTGTCTTTTCTTTGACGTTGAGTTTTGAATTGAGTATAAATACTTAAAATCAAAAACTAGTAAATAATCTATTCCATCAAAATTAATTATGGCATCTGAAATGTAATTGAAAGCATTACCTTTCTCGATAGGATAATCCTTTTTAATCAATAAACCTGGTAAAATTCTGCAACAAGGCATTTTTTGTTGAGCATAATCACAAATGGGAGAAACATTTAATTCAATTTTCACAGAGCTCTCAACTATTTCACTTCGTAAACCTCTGTTTTCATCTCTTAAGAGGGAATTAACAATATTATTGTAATTAGATTTTAATGCAACTTGTCTTATTTTTACTTTATCAATATCCTTAACTGCTTTTTGTTGAGCTTTAGCAATAACGTCTTCTCTTTGTTCAGAAGGAATCTTTTGATTTTGTTTTACCTTATCTAATGTAAATTGTATTAAGTCAAATTGTTCTTGAATTTCATTATCGACAAGAAAAAATGTACCCGGCAAATCCCCATTAAAGGAATCCTCAGCTATTAATAATTTTTTGTTAACTATTGTTTTGAAACTATCATCACCTTCAGTTGAAATCACTTCTTTGAATTCTTTATCTTTTCCAAATAAAGATTTTGAAATGTTATTTTCTAAAGTATCTATAAATGAGTGATTTAATGTGTAAAATGAGTTTTTAATTTTATCAATTTCATTTAATGCTAACGTCTCCTTTCCACCATAAGCATATGCTAATTTGTAAAGAAGATATTTTGCAACATCATCCCATTTTTTATCTTTATCAATAAAATTTATAAAGTTATTTATCAATTCACCTGAGGAATTATTGACAATATTTTCCCAAAATGAAAAAACTTTTAGTACTTTAAAGTCTTCAGCATTTTGATGAATGTTATCAATAATAAAAGCTATTGGATCTTCTTCTGTTTTTGCTTTTACTTTATCTAAACTAATGGTTAATATTGGTTTGTAGTTGCTTAATCTGTCTTCAAAAGCAATTTTTATTGCATGACCATATTTGTCTTCTTTTGTACTCCAATAAACAAGTATATAATTGCTGTTAGGCTCTAAAACTTTTGTTAGTCTTGCGCTAATTGCTGATATAATATTTTCTTCTTTAGCATTGTTGTCATTGACAAGTAGTAAATCTAAAAAGACTAGTCTAACATTTTCAATTTGTGTGTCAGGTAAATCAGATCCATCTTCTTCATAGAAATAAAAATATGGTATTTTTTGTTTACTTAACGCAGTTAATAATGCTTTTACTTCTTCGTATTTATCATCAAAAACAACAACTTTTCCATTAGTAGGTAGAATCATATCATCTTCTTTTTGTTTAACCTTAAAACTACAACAGCTCCGTTTTCAAATTCATCTTCTAAATCATATTCTCCAATTTCTGGAAATAAAATTTGTCCATTTTGTACTTTCATGACCTCACTAACAATATGTAGTCCTAAACCCATACCGGAAGTTTTATCGCTAACAAAAGGTTTTGTGAGTTGGTGTATTGGTAGTCCAAATCCAGAACCATTATCTGCAACTAAAATATCTACATAATTTTCATTATTATAGAGGTCAATTAGAATCTTTTTTTCAAATTTTATATTACTTACATCAATTTTCTTTCTTTTTCTTTCTAACCAATAAATAGAATTATCAATGATATTTACTATAGCACCGAGCATAAGTCTCTTGCTGCATTCAATTTTTTTACTAGGCTTATTTTGATAGTCTTTTATTAATTGAACATTATGGGCTTTTAATCTGTATTCAATGTTAAATATCGCACCATTTATTAACTTTACGGAGTCCTCTTCTTGATTTTTTGCTTGTCTGAATAAATCACTATAATTCTCTATTAATTCATCAAGGTGTTTTACCAAGTTTAATATATTTTCAGGAACAGACTCTTCTTTAACTAAATAATTTAATTCTGAGATAACTTTTTGGACTTCGTGAATTCCAACGCCCATAGTCAAACCTATTCCAGCACTTGTTAATAGTACCTCGTTAATATGATTGTAATCCTTCTCAATTTTAACAAGATGTTTTGTTATTTCTATTTTTAGAGATTCGGGCTCAACTTTTGAATCAACTAAATCTCTTAACTTTCCTAAACTATTAATTACTGGTTCTTGTTTTTCTGTAGGATTAAATTTTCTCCTAATTGTATCTTTATCGTCTTTACGTAAAGTTTCAATTATGTTAAGCGTGTAAAGAATAGAAGTACAAAAATCATTAAAAGCCTCATTTTCTATAAAGCCTTCTCTATTGGTTTTTTCAATTAATGCTGAGCTTTTCTCTTCGTTTAGATCTATCACGCTAAGAATAATATTATTACTAACCCTTTTTGCAGGTATGTTTACTCTTCTCATATCTAAATTCAACCAGTCATTGCCCTTTTCTCCATATTCATTGATTCTTATATTATTTCTATAAACCCTTATTCCTCCTTGTTCATCAAGATAATCTTTTAGCAATGTAATGCCTTGATGTTGACTCAAATCCAGAGTTAATTTATCTCTATCAAAAATATATCCTTCAAAACTAATTGGGCCGATAGTTTTTGGGTTATCATTATCACCATAGTTTTTAGAAAGATTTAAAATTGACTCTTTCTTTTTTCCGTTAATTTTCTCTTCAAAAACTAATGTCGATCTATCATTTATATAATCATCCTTTTCAGTAATCTTTCTGGATTTAACACCTGTCAAACTTGCCCAAGGTGTAAATTCATATAAAAATTCTTTAATCTCAGAGCCTTCTATTTTGCATTTAAAATGCCATAACGCAAACTTTTCAACATCATCCCACTTAGGCATTTTTTCAAGTAGCTTTGGGTCATCTGTATCTAATTCTACTCTGAATTTACCAGTTTTATGAAAAGGGGAATTAAGTGTAAAAACAGATTTGTATAATTCTCTAACCATTCTTTTATCCCATTCACTTCTTAATCCTGAAATAATTATTTTTGTACCAGTTCTATTTCCTTTAAAATATTCGGGATTAGTTCTTTCAAATACATCAAATTTTGCATCTTTTAAGTATTTGTTTTTTGCAAATTCATTCCAGTCAATTTTTACAACGACTTCGTTTTTATCTTTTCTTTTTGATATTAATTCTATTTTAGTTCCAAGTTTATGTACACCAAATCTACCAATTCCTTTTTCTCCAATAGGAAGCCTTAAGTATTTTGGAGTTCTGACTCTTTTTCGAAATAAATTTTCTTTATAATCACTTCCAGGTTCTAACCAAACATTTTCAATGATTTCAATATCCATTCCTTCTCCTTCATCAATAATTTCAATGTATCCTTTGTCTTTATTGCCAATATTTACAAGTTTAACTTTTGCCCACCTTGAATCAGCATCATAAGAGTTTTTTATTAACTCTAACAATGCAATGTTTTCATTTTTGATTAGTTTATCTCCAAGTTGGAGCAATAATCTTGCTCTTGGTTGAAAAAAGTTTTTTTGTGATTTTAAATCCATTATAATAAATCTTTCATTTTTTTAGCAATTGCATTCGCCATTAAAGGCGGAACCGCATTACCAATTTGTTTAAAAGCAGCAGATCTTGACCCTTCAAAATAAAAATCATCTGGGAATGACTGTAGTCTTGCTGCTTCGCGAACTGATATAGAGCGGCATTGTTTAATATCAGGATGTATGTAGTGGTGACCATCTTTCGCAATATGAGCTACGACCGTATGTGCCACTCCTGTTCCGTCAATCACTTTATATCGGTCAATAAAGGAAGTTTGATTCTTGTGTGATTTTAGTTCTTCTGGTAAATCAGGATATCTTAACCGTTCTTTACCTTTATTCCATTTTTGAATGGCTGTTTTGTAAATAGCTAAATCTCTTGTATTATGAGGTCTTGAAATGTGTTGTGTTACGAAATCGACACCGTTACGCAATTCAAAGCGTTGTAAGTATTCGTTTTTGATTTCGGTATAAGGTGTTTTTTTAAATCCTTCGCCTGGTTTTAAAACAGGTAAATCAGTAAAAGCATCATTAACTGTATATTGTTTTATTATTTTTTGAAATTCTGGGAAACCAAAATCCTTTTCTTTTTTCCAGCCTACTATGATAATACGTTTACGGGCTTGAACTACACCATAGTCAGCTGCATTAAGGGTATCATGGTATACTTCATACCCAATTCTTCTGAAATAGGCCTTGAGGTTTTTAAAATGTAGTCCTTTGTTAGCACTTAACATACCAGGAACATTTTCAAATACAAATGCTCTTGGCTCAAATTCTTTTAAAAATCTGCCATATTGAATGTATAATTTATTTCTGGGATCGTTTTCAATATCCTCCTGATGTCTTCCTAGTAAAGAATAAGCCTGACAGGGCGGGCCTCCAATAATTAAGTCGATTTTCTTTTTGGATTTTCTTATGGTTTTGAAAATATTAGAAATCGTATCGTCATTAATCTCAATATTTATTACTGAGTCGATAATCTCTTTCGGAATCTCTTTAAAAAAAGATTCCTGTGTTATTTCACCTTTAATATATTGGTAATATAAATCGAGATTATTAATGGATTTTAGATAATGATAGGTTGCTCTTGTTCTGATAGTCTGACATGCCTCTAGGTTCATTTCAATATGAGCAATTGGCTCAAAACCTGCATTAATAAAGCCCTCCGACATACCGGATGCACCCGCAAAGAGGTCGATGTACGTTAATTTTTCGGCCATACGGAAATAGTAATTGATAACAAAAGTATCGATAAAATTCTCATAAAATACAAAAAAATCATGAAAAGTGTTGTAACATGAAAAATTTATCAAAATATAATAAAGCTATAAAAACACATGTTTTGTAATTATTGCTTTGCAGTTCATCTTTCGTCAGAATGACATGATTGTTTGGAGATTTATATCATCCCTAACGGGATTTTGGTAATTGATGGATTATTTTTTCTACCCAGATTTAATCCCTACGGGATTTTGTTTTGTTGATTATCCATCTAACCATATTAAACCCTAGCGGGGTTAGATGTAAAAAAACACCCACTTCTCAGCGGGTGTTTTTTACCAAACTATAAACTCTTTTATTTAATAAACGGGCTCTCGTAATTAAGGACTGTTTTAAAATGGTTAACCACAAAGGCGTGTTCCTCGGGTGGTGACATTTTTTTGGCTGACTTAGTTTCAATTTTCAGGTTATCGTATTTGTGTTCTTCACGAATAAGGTTGAACAACTCGACTTTTGCACCCGTTGGTCCAAAAAGAAGGATTTCGTCATAGTCTTTGATAATGGCTATAATGGCTTTGTAAAAAGCTTTTAGTTTTTGGTTTTCTTTGTGCTGTAACAAACTTTCACTGTGTTGCAAACCCTCTTGGTTGTCTAATCCTCTTAGGTCTGACTTTAGTGTTGTTGCTTTTAGTTCTTCGGTGTTGTATGCTATCACACGTGCTGTGGTATGGTCTAACCAAATACCGACTCTTCTTGTTGCTTTCATATTGTTTAATTTTAAAGATTGTTAAATTAGTCTTCGGGGCAAACAGATGGCCAATTTTAGTACTTTAAAGTTACGATTTTTTGATGTGAAAAGCGAGGATTATGGGTTTTATTTGGGGCTAAACCTGACAGGTTTTTAAAACCTGTCAGGTTTAAGGCATTATTAATCTTTGGCACCTTTAATAAAGAGGTGTCTAAACCTGTCAGGTTTAAATTCCTAAGAAAGTTTCTATGGAAGAATCACTTCTTTTTAGTTGGTGAGCATATTTAAAATTGTCAATATCACCGAAGATTTTAATTACTTCTTTTCTTTGAAGGTTTGTTGGTTTATCTGAAATAGAACTAATGTAGGAACTCCATGGATATTCCAAAGGATGTTCGCAAATAGTATGATTTACAGGATTATTATGAATATAGACTATGGTATTTTGAAAATAATTATCATAATTAATTTCCTTTCTTTTAAAAGGTCTTTCAAATAAAGCTCCATGCCTGTTATAACTTTTGTTGAATGCTTTTGTGTAGGCATTGAATAAATTTGAAAAAGATTGAGAAGGAGGGATTTTCTTTTCGGTTGTGATTTCCTCATTGTCTTTTATTCTAACCAAAAAGTGAAAGTGATTTTTCATTAAACACCAAGCAAAAGTTTCTGCTATAGGGTCAATATGGGTATCATATAACCTTAAAAAGTGTTCGTAATTTGAACTTTCTTTGAATAGTATATCACTATTTATTCCTCGATTATAGATGTGGTAGTATTTTCCGATTTCAAGAGGTTGAATTATTTTCATCGTTGTATCTTCTAGACCTGACAGGTTTTTAAAACCTGTCAGGTCTACAAAAATAGAAATGAAATTTTAAAGGGTGTTACACTTTAAGTGTACATTTTACCCGTGATAGTTTGGTTTAATTTTCCACTATCTGCTTCCACGCTTCCAATTTCCTTTGAAAAGAAAACCCTGCATTGGCTGGGCTGGTTGAGGGTAAGGTTACCAAAGTATAACTGTTGTCCACGGTAACATATTTTTTAAAGAACTTAGCAGCCTGTTGTCCATTAAAAAAGATGTGGGTAATATATGGGTGGGTTTTTAAGAAGTCATCAAAATCATTGGGCACTTCCTTTAAGATGGCACTATCCAGACTACCCTGGCGTTCGCAAGCCTGCAAGACATCCCATAGGGCGATACGATTAGTGAGGATGAGGTTTTTCTTTGTTTGATAATCGGTGCTGTAGGACTCGTTGCAAAGGGTAAACAACAGTTGCCAAAAATGATTCCGACGGTTTCCGTAATATTCGTTCAATGCTAAGGACTGTGCTCCGGGCATCGTGCCTAGAATTAGGATTTTGGCAGTAGTATCAGCGATAGATGGGAAGGATTGGATTGTCATGGGCTTGCAATTTACAAACTTAACTTTTATTAATCCCTTTAGGGATTCAATTTAGGTAGAAAGAATTGGTAGTATTAGGAGAAATCCCTTTAGGGATGATATAATCTGTGTCGGCTTATAAAAACATATCGTTGTGTAATTAATAATATATCATCCCTAGTGGGACTTTTTTGTTTGTTTGATTATTTTCTACCCTAATTAAATCCCTAACGGGATTATTTATAATTGGTCTCCAAAAATAGTAATGGAATTTTAAATGGTGTTACACTAAAAGTGTACATTTTAAATAAAAAACACCCACTGTGAAGTGAGTGCTTGATGTTATGGATTCCCGCCTGCGCGGGACACGAGAGCTTGCTCGACTGAACGTAGTTAAAGACAGTAAAAGTTAATCTTGTAGTAACACCTCCAAAATACTAATTGCAGCATCGCTAATTCTGGTTCCGGGGCCAAATACGGCTACGGCTCCGGCGTCAAAAAGGAACTGGTAATCTTGTGCGGGTATTACACCACCAACAATAACCATGATGTCTTCGCGACCGTATTTCTTAAGCTCTTCTATTACTTGCGGAACTAGGGTTTTATGACCGGCAGCTAGAGAGGAAACGCCGAGGATGTGCACGTCGTTTTCTACAGCTTGTTTGGCAGCTTCCTGTGGGGTTTGGAATAAAGGTCCGATGTCGACATCAAAGCCTACATCGGCATATCCTGTGGCTACTACTTTGGCACCACGGTCGTGACCGTCCTGTCCCATTTTGGCAATCATGATACGCGGACGACGACCTTCTTTCTTGGCGAAAGCGTCGGCTAATTGTTTGGCTTTTTCAAAGCTTTTATCGTTCTTGATTTCTTTACTGTACACGCCGCTGAATGATCTGATTTGTGCTTTATAGCGACCGAAAACTACTTCTAAGGCATCACTGATTTCTCCTAGTGTGGCTCGGTTTCGGGCTGCTTCTACGGCTAAAGATAATAAATTATTGTCATTACCGCTATTGTCATTCCCGCGTAGGCGGGAATCTCCTGTATTATCCGTAAATGCGTTCTTAGCTGCTTCGGTTAAATTTGCCAGGCATTCTTTTACCTTTTCGGTATTGCGGGTGGCTTTGATTTGTTCTAATTGCTCGATTTGCTGTTTGCGCACCATTTGGTTATCGACATCCAGGATTTGCAATGGGTCTTCTTTATCCAAACGGTATTTGTTGACTCCGACAATAATATCCTGTGTGCTGTCGATACGTGCTTGTTTGCGAGCGGCGGCTTCTTCGATGCGGAGTTTTGGAATTCCGGCTTCTATGGCTTTGGTCATTCCGCCAAGAGATTCCACTTCTTCAATTAGTGCCCAGGCTTTTTCGGTAATTTCTGCGGTAAGCTTTTCTACATAGTAACTACCGGCCCAAGGGTCGACTGTTTTGCAGATTTTGGTTTCTTCCTGTAGGTATATTTGTGTGTTACGTGCAATACGTGCTGAGAAGTCCGTTGGCAATGCAATCGCTTCATCTAAGGCATTGGTATGCAAGGATTGGGTTCCGCCAAAGGCTGCTGCAGCGGCTTCAATTGCGGTACGTGCTACATTATTGAAAGGGTCTTGCTCTGTTAAACTCCAGCCCGAAGTTTGACAATGTGTTCTTAATGCTAATGATTTTTCGTCTTTAGGACTGAATTGTTTTAGGAGTTTGGCCCAAAGCATTCTACCAGCACGCATCTTAGCGATTTCCATAAAATGATTCATTCCGATAGCCCAAAAGAACGATAGGCGTGGAGCGAACTCATCGATTTTCATTCCCGTTGCTAAACCGGTACGTATGTATTCTAAACCATCTGCTAAAGTGTACGCTAACTCAATGTCGGCTGTAGCACCAGCTTCCTGCATGTGGTAACCTGAGATGGATATCGAGTTGAACTTTGGCATGTACTTGCTGGTATATTCAAAGATATCGGCTATGATTTTCATCGATGGCGTTGGCGGATAGATGTAGGTATTACGCACCATAAACTCCTTTAGGATATCGTTTTGTATGGTTCCCGAAAGTAATTCGGTTGCCACACCTTGTTCTTCAGCAGCTACTATATAGAAAGCCATGATGGGCAAAACGGCACCGTTCATGGTCATAGAAACCGACATTTCATCTAACGGGATTTGGTCGAATAAGACTTTCATATCTTCGACAGAATCAATAGCAACGCCCGCTTTTCCGACATCGCCCACTACACGTTCATGATCCGAATCGTAGCCACGGTGCGTTGCTAAATCGAATGCTACAGATAATCCTTTTTGCCCTGCGGCAAGATTTCTTCTATAAAAAGCATTACTTTCTTCGGCAGTTGAGAACCCGGCATACTGACGGATGGTCCATGGTCGACGTACATACATCGTTGCATAAGGACCACGAAGGTTAGGGGCAAAGCCTGCTCCGAAACCAATGTGTTCAAGGTTTTCGATGTCGGCTTCCGTGTAGGAAGGTTTGAGTTCGATGCCTTCGGCGGTACTATAGTTGTTGGTGGGCAAACTTTTACTTTCAGCCTTTTGGCTATTACTTAGCTTTATGTGTTGGATATTTTTTCTCATAGTTTAAAAAACTATTTAGGATATTTTTTTGAATTTTTTGATGTATGAAAACAAGATAGAATCTTTATGGTTTTATTATCTACATCAACTACATAAAATAATAAAAACGGGAATATTTTTAGAGGAACTGCTCTGTAATTTTTATGTTTTATTTGATAATTTGGATTTAATTTAAGCGTATTATATGTTGCTTTTAGTTCGGTGAAGAATTTTAAAGCAAGTGTTATGTTTATTTCTGCATAATAGTCAGTTGCGTTTTCAATTTCATCTTGTGCTTTTTTAGAAACAATAATTTTAAAACCCATATTTTTCTTTAATTCTATTTAAAGATTCAGATGACTTTATGTATTCAGATTCCGGTTCATTTGCTCTGTCATCTAAAAGTTTTATTTGATTGTCTGAAAGTTGAAAATCATTTTCGTTTTTGGCTATGATTATTACTTCTACTTCCTCTGCCGTAAAATTGTCAGGTAAAGTTATGTTTATCTGATGATTTTTAACTTTTACAAATTGTCTGATAGCTTCCATCATTTTCTTTTTGTGAATTTACGAAAATTATTCTTTTTCTAATCGTTCCTGTTCTAACTTTTCAGCCAAACGCTTTTCAATAATCGGTGTGATTAAGGTTTTACGTGGATTTTGTTTTAGGAATGGAAACAATTCCAAATCGTGTTTCATTTTATCATTCTTGTTGGGGTATTTGTTGGTTCCCAATAAAACTTCTTTTCCTGAATCAAACAATTCCTGTTCCTTGGCGGCGCTTTCGCTGATTTTCTTTTGGATGTTGCCATCGATGAGTTGGGTAATGAAGCCCCCTTTTTCTTCGATTTCCTTGAATAATAGCAAAGCCTTTTCGGCTAGTTGTTCGGTTACCGATTCGATGTAATAGGCTCCATCAGCTGGATTACTGACTTTGTCAAAATAACTTTCGTGTTTTAAAACCAATAATTGGTTTCGTGCAATTCGGTCACCAAATTCGTTGTCTTTATGGTATAAAGCGTCATAAGGCAGATTGGCAACTGCATCGGCACCGCCTAGAATAGCACTCATGCACTCGGTAGTAGTGCGCAACATATTGACATTGTAATCGTATAAAGTCTTGTTCCGTTTGGTTGGTGTGGCAATGATATGGCAATCAAAAGTGTGCTTGTATTCGGCTGCCAAGGTGTTGAACAATAAACGCAAGGCTCTTAGTTTTGCTATTTCGAAAAAATAGTTTGTTCCAACAGCAACTTCAATTGTTATAGGTTGGCTTATGCTTTTGATTCGGTTGAAATATTCATTGACGTGTGCTAAAGTATAGGCGAGTTGCTGTACCATATTGGCACCGGCGTTTTGGTAGAGGGAGGCATTGATATTAACCATCCCGCCTTTCAGGCAAACCTCAAGTGGGTAATCCTTTGAGATAATGTTTAGTTTTTCAAAGTCTTTGTCACCGTTTTCGAACCAGTTTCCGTCTTTGGCTAGTTGCCCAATAGGGTCAAGTTGGATGATACACTTCGCGTTATTTTTGGCTGCAAATTCATTAATTTTAGTTACGAAATCGATTGATAGAAAAGGCAAATAAAAAAAATAGGGAGTATCTCCTAAAGGAAGATTTTGCATTAAGTCGGTTACGATAACATTCTCATTTTCAATTGTAAAACGTATGCTTTCGGCACCACGGGTTAAAGATTCCAGGGCTCTTTTATTAGATAAAGCAACATCATGAACATAGATGTTTTGAAGGATTTCAAAAGGTTTGGTGTTTTCCTTTAGGGTGTATTTTATTTCCGTTTCATCTTCGTGATAAAAGGGCCTAACCTTTATCCCTTCCAGACTTTCCCATACTAATGTGTCGTTGTAATCGGCTCCTTTTAGTTCGTATTGAATTTGTTGTTTCCATTGTTTTGAGGAAACAGGTTCGAAAGCATCAAATAACTTAGCCATAATGTTACCTTATAAAGATTTAGAATTTGTTTTTTCGTCCTTGATAGAATCGCCTTCAAATTCGATGATGTAAATATCTTCGCTATCGCGTTTCATATAGTATTTTTCGCGGGCGTATTTTTCTTGCAGATCAGGATTTTTAAGTTCTTTGATGTTTTCTTCATCTTTTTTGATTTCGTCCTGATAGTATTTTTTATTGTCTTCGAGTTCGTTGAGTTGTTTGTTTAGGATTCGGTGTTCCATATAGGAAGTATTGTCTAAAAACAACATCCAAACGGTAAAAAAAACCAATACAATAACGTATCTGTTTCCGAGAATTTTCAGAATAGGATAGGCATTCGTTAGGTTTTTAAAGTAACTCATTTTAGGTAATTCTTTGATTGATAACGGCTCTTACAACATCAATTGCCACGGTATTGTATTTGTCATTAGGAATTATAATATCAGCAAATCCTTTTGTAGGCTCAATAAACTGCTGGTGCATTGGTTTCAAGGTCGTTTGGTAGCGGTTTAACACTTCTTCCATATCCCGTCCACGTTCGGCAATGTCTCTTTTTAACCGGCGTATTAAACGTTCGTCAGAATCGGCGTGAACAAATATTTTAACATCAAACATTTCTCTTAGTTCTGGGTTGGCCAAAATTAGGATGCCTTCTACAATCATTACTTTTCTGGGATGCGTGATGATGGAATTGTCTGTTCGGTTGTGTGTTACGAATGAATACAAAGGCTGTTCAATGATTTCACCTTTTTTTAAGGCAGCAAGATGTTGGACTAACAATTCGAAATCGATGGCGCGAGGATGATCAAAATTGATAAGTGCTCTTTCTTCAAAACTCAGGTTATTATTTTCTCTGTAATAAGAGTCTTGCGAGATTACACCCACTTCGGTCTCGGGTAATTCATTAATAATCTGTTGTACAACAGTTGTTTTTCCACTTCCGGTACCGCCAGCAATTCCAATAATTAACATAAATAGTTGTGTAGATTAGTTTCAACAAAAATAGAAATTATATCGGAAGTTTTTAGAGAAAAGATAATAGAAAATAGAGAAAAGGAAAAAGAGGTAAGAATCAAGAATCAAGAATAAAAAAATCCCTTCTGTAAAACAGAAAGGATTCATTTGTCGGGGTGGCAGGATTCGAACCTGCGGCCTCCTGCTCCCAAAGCAGGCGCGATAACCGGGCTACGCTACACCCCGAAAGCGAATGCAAATATAATACTAAAAATCAGTTCACAAAATGTTTTTCAACAATAATCTAATCTTATTCACAAATTGCGTTTAGCGATTGTTTAGCGAATTTATTTTCGACTTAAAAGTTTACCTTTGCGACCAAATTAAACTACAGATTATGTCAGCGATTGAAAAAATAAAATGCTTAATTATAGGTTCGGGGCCTGCGGGTTATACTGCAGCGATTTATGCGGCCAGAGCTAATATGAATCCCGTGTTATATCAGGGAACACAACCTGGTGGTCAGTTAACTACGACGAATGAAGTGGAAAATTGGCCTGGAAATCCCGAAGGTATTACGGGTCCGGAAATGATGATTAATATTATGGAACAAGCCAAACGTTTTGGAACTGATGTTCGAGATGGTTGGGCTACGAAAGTAGATTTTTCAGGTAGTATTCATAAAGTTTGGATAAACGATACTAAAGAAATTCATGCTGAAACCGTGATTATTTCTACAGGTGCTTCCGCTAAATATTTAGGATTGCCTTCGGAGCAACATTATTTGCAAATGGGTGGTGGCGTTTCGGCCTGTGCGGTTTGTGATGGTTTCTTTTATAGAAATCAGGAAGTAGTGATTGTTGGTGCCGGAGATTCGGCTTGTGAAGAAGCACATTACTTATCTAAGCTTTGTAAAAAAGTTACTATGTTGGTGCGAAGTGAAAAATTCAGGGCTTCTAAAATCATGGAAGCGCGTGTTCGCAAAACCGAGAATATTACCATATTGATGAATCATGATACGGTTGAAGTATTGGGAGATGGGCAAGTGGTGACTGCAGTAAAAGCAAAAAATAAAACAACCGGTGAAGTTTTTGATATTCCGGCGACTGGTTTCTTTGTGGCTATTGGACACCAACCAAACACTGCTATTTTTGCAGACTATTTGAATTTGGATGAAACGGGCTATATCATTAATGAACCAGGAACCTCTAAAACTAATGTAGAGGGAGTTTTTGTGGGTGGTGATGCGGCAGATCATGTATACCGTCAGGCGATAACTGCAGCAGGTACGGGTTGTATGGCAGCTTTGGATGCGGAACGTTATTTGGCTTCTTTAGAGTAGTCTACAATGCCCTTTTGCGGATGTCCACTTATTCAGATTGCTGGTTAACAAGGACTACTCCGCCCTTTACCGAATGTCTACTGGACATTCTCCTCTTAATATCAAACCCCTCAAGAGGGGAATAAGCATAACAAAAAATCCCGTCTAGTTTTTTGAACCAGACGGGATTTTTTATTTTGATGGTTTTTTTCTAAGCTCGGCACTATCAGTTAAGTGTTTAACATCAATTTTTACAGGTTCGCCATATAACTCTATTTCACTATTTCCCGAGGCATTTATAGTTGCTATATTACTAATGTTGATGCTGGTTTTTGCATAACCACTTGTTTCTACCAATGCATTTTTCGCGGTTAATTTTTTACCAGTGAAATCCGTGTTGTTATCTAAACGGAGTTTTAAATCTAAAATATCACCTTCAACATCGGCGGATGATTTTTGATACATATCGAATTTCATTTCTCCACTAGAAATTAATGCTTTTACATAAGCACTTTTGCTTACGTCAACGGCTGTTTTTTCAGATTTTAAATTGAGTTCCACTTTTGATTTATCGTTAGCCATCAAAGTGAAGTTCTTGGTTTTAGCATTCAAAAACAATTTAGAATAGTCATAGCTTTTAAAGGTAACATTATCTAAAGCAACATCCGATAAAGCAGTGACATTGGTTTCATCTTTGGCAATGAGCATATTAAATTTATCGGTGTAGGTTACACGAACACTTAGTTTTTTGTAACTCGAAATGTCTCTAGAAGTTGAAATGCGGAGGTTTTTACCAGTCAATTTATATTCGACAAATTCTATCAGATTGTCATCGGCTTCTATTTCGATTCCGGATTCATTTCCTTTAATCAAAAATATTTCTAAGTTGTCTTCCACTTCAAGCGACTCAAAGTCGTTAACTTGTTTTTGTTCCAATTTAACAATTTTGGAACCTTTTACTTTTTCTTTCTTTTGTGCAAATGTCAGAACAGTAAGAAGAAGGAAGATTAGTGTAATTATTTTTCTCATGGATTTACAATCATTGTTTTTACCTCATACAATTCGTCTCGTTTTCTGAACGAGTCTCAAGTGTCAAAAATAGAAAAAAAAACATCCCAATTTTCATTGCGATGTTTTATTAACTTATTCTTTGGAAACACTTCCGCCGGAACTTTCTTCTTTGCTAACTGTTTTGGGAGAACTGTCATAATCGATAGAGCTTCCGCTTGATGCTTTTGCATTTAAACTTACTAAAGGATGTACATCGGTCGAGCTTCCGCTTGTTGATTCGGACACCACTTCATTTACTAGTAATTCTTTAGCATCAATAGTGCTTCCGCTTGAAGAATGCGTGTTTAATCGAAGTGCTTTTCCGATTACATTCAATGTGCTTCCGCTGGTACTTTCACATTTTATAGCATCATATTCTAAGTTTAAATTTGTTTCGCTACCACTACTGGTTTTTACATCAATGTCAGTTCCGCTGAACGTATTTTTTGTTTTAACAGAGGAACCGCTAGTGGTTTCAATCGCGGTTAATGAAGGCAATTTAACGTAAACGTTTTTTGCAGTAGCTTCATCAATATTTTCATCAGAAGAGATAAAAAGCGTACCGTTTTCAACTTTGGTAGTGATGTGTTCCTGCAGATTCTGATCGGCTTCTACTTCTACAAAATAGGTATCCGCTTGTTCTAATGTTACATTCATACCTCTACTTATTTCTACTTTTGTAAAGTTACCTTCAACGTTGCGTTTTTCGGTTTTTACATTTCCATTACCATCAATGCCATCACCGAAATGAATATCTCTTACATGACAGGAGCTAAACAATGTTGCTGCAATAGTTGCTGCAATTATTTTGGTGCAAAATACTACGAACTTTACCATGATTAGTTAGATTTAATTATTACTCCGTTTTCGCCAACAGTAAGTTTCCCAGATTTTGATTTTCCAGCTTTTGTTTCTGTGACTATTTTACCATTTACTTTTACAGTTACCACATCGGTGCTGTCATTTTCATTTGTGATATTCACTTCCTCTCCATCAACATCTCCATATTCATTTTCATCCACCGGACAGTTTAAGCATTTTACCTGAGATTCGTCCACTTTGTATATGTAATCTTTTGAACTATAGTGCAGATTGAAAAAGTCGTTATTTGTTCTATCATAGTCCTTAAAAATCTCGTCTGTTTTGAACAAGGTTCCTTTTGGTAAATAAAGGAACAATTCTACTTTTTGATCTCTGAATTTATTGGCAACAGCTGTAAGTAAATAATTATCTAAAATTAATTGATTTCCTTCAATTTTATAACTGTATTTAATTTTTTCTGCACGATTTCTTGCTTGAACGGCTGATTTTCCAACTGCTAGTCTTTCAACTTGAATGTATGGTAATGCTTCTTCCGTTTTCATAATTTCAATAGTCACATTGTTAGAATATATTATTTCGTTGTTATTCTCATCTTGAGTTAATCTGAAATCGGTATGATGAAAACTATCTTTTGAATAAAAATCATTGTTTTTAAATTTAACAAACAAGGTGTCAGTTGGTAACATATTGATAGCTTCTTTTTTAACAGTTTTACCATCGTATGCGATTTGAGTAGCTTCGTTTATTCCCAATGAAATTAGTACACCAACAGCAATTACCCATATACCCAACAAGCTGTATTTAGCAATGTTTCCAATCGATTTTAAGTTGGTTACTAATAGTTTTAAACCAAGTAGCAAGAAAAAGAACATTGGTATTCCAAATGCTAAAAGGAATAGTATACCCTGAGCCCAAATAGGTGTTTCTAAGCCAATTGGTGTGCTAATATGATTTAGAATATAATTATCCGGCATAGATGATGAGAACATCAATACAATTGAAGCAATAAAGATTCCGAGTAAAGAAAGAGATGAAAAAACTACAATGATGGCTCCTAATATTTTCGCAAATACTTTGAAAATATTCATAAAAATTTCTCCAACACCATCAGCTACTTTAGTAGCATTGGCTTTGACTTCGTTTCCCATTTTGTCATAATCAGCATTTTTAAACTTGTTAGAAACGCTGTCAAATTCTTCTCTTACTTTTTTTTCGATATTAGAAATGGTAACAGGTTCACCAGTCATTTCTAGTTTTTCAGAGGTGGTTACTGCTTTTGGCATTGCTATCCAAAGAATGATATAGGCAATAAATCCGGTTCCGAATCCGAAGAATAATATCAGGAATAAGATTTTTAACCAAACGGCATCAATTCCGAAATAGTGTCCAAGACCTGTACAAACACCGGCAATTGTTCCCCTGTCTTTATCACGATACAGTTTTCTGGATTTTGTATATGGATAAAATGGTTCAGCAGCGGCTTTATCGTCTGAATCGTCGTCAAGTCGGTAATCTTCTGGTTGTCCCATAACTGTAATTACTTCATCAACATCTTTATTATTGATTACGTGTTTGTCGCTTTTTTGTCTTTCAGTAAGCAACTCAGCAACCCGCATTTCAATGTCTTTCATGATTTCATCTTTTCCAGAAGAATTAGAAAGAGAACGTTTAATAGCCTCGAAGTATCGGGTTAATTTTTGGTATGCATCTTCATCTATGTGAAAAATTAAACCACCTATATTAATATTTACTGTTTTGTTCATGACTTTTTTGATTTGTTAGTTGTGATGATGTTTACGGCATCAGACAATTCGGTCCAAGTACCATTTAATTCAGTTAAAAATGTTTTTCCTATTTCTGTCAAACCGTAATATTTTCTTGGTGGTCCAGAAGTTGATTCTTCCCAACGGTAGTTGAGTAAACCGTCATTTTTTAGTCTTGTCAATAGCGGATAAACGGTTCCCTCTACCACAAGCAATTTAGCGCTTTTTAAAGTGTCTAATATTTCAGAAGTGTATGCTTCTTTGTCTCTTAAGACGCACAAGATACAAAATTCTAAAACACCTTTACGCATCTGAGCTTTTGTGTTTTCAATATTCATAATACATGATTTAATTTTTTCTGATTACTAATTCGTTTTTTGATTTTTGATTGAAACTAATGATTGATTTTTGATTTTTTCCGCTACGTTCCAAACAATTCGGCTGCGCCTCGGGTGATGATTGATTTTGATTGATGATTTTTATTTAAAAAACGGAATACTTAAAGGATATTTATATTCTTCTCCGTTTGACGCTTTAACTGCAGCATGAATGATTAGTACAAATTCTGCAACTTTCATAAATATAAATAGGAGCACGGCAACAATTCCGATTATTATGGCTCCAGTTAGGTTATGAATTTTTAAATGATTAATAATAAAATCGTGATCATGAAAACAAGCATCCAAAGGAATATTTTGAAAAACGGTATATATAAGTATTGGTATTGCTATTAAACATAACACAACACTGTATAAAAAAATGCTCAATTGAAAGTTCAACACTTGTTTTCCGTTATAATCAATAAATTCTGATTCTCCTTTTTTTGAACTCCAGATGACAATTGGAAAAATATAATTCCCAAAAGGAATAAGATATTGAGTCAAAGTGCTAAGGTGTAAAACTGTAGCGATGTTTTTGTCATTGGTTGTTGTCATGATTTTGTTTTTTAGTTGATGATTGAAACTTTTTTTATTTAATACTATAGATAGACCATTAATTTCTTATACAAAGATACAATCAAAAAAAGATACTATGCAATACAAAGTACTAATATTTAACAAAAAATTAACATTTAATTAAAAGGGATAATCAATCAATTTTATTGTATTTTTACAGTAAAATCAAGTGCTTATGGAATTCTCACCTTCAAAATTGAATACCTTTTTATTTTTTAAATTACCATCTGCTTTTTGGAGTGGAGTGCGAGTAAACTCTATTTCAAAAGAGAAATGTGTTGTAACAGTCAAACACAGATGGTTTAATCAAAATCCTTTTAAGTCAATGTATTTTGCTGTACAAGCTATGGCTGCGGAACTAACAACTGGTGCATTGGTAATGATGCAAATCAAAAATAGCGGTAAAAAAATCTCGATGTTAGTTGCCAACAACAATGGTAACTTTACTAAAAAAGCAACTGGGCGAATAACATTCACTTGTAATGATGGGCATTTAATTGAAGAAGCAATACAAAAAGCGATTACTTCTGGTGAAGGGCAAACAATTTGGATGAAATCTATCGGACAAAATGAAAAAGGAGAGCAAGTTTCAGAAATGAACTTTGAGTGGAGTATTAAATTAAAGTAGTAAACAAAAGTTAAACACATAACAATTAGGTTTTATTTATCAGATGTTGATTGTAACTTTGATAAAAATATTTAAAGATGAAGATTTTAATTACAGGGGCAACTGGTTTGATAGGAAATGAGTTGGTAAAACAGTTGTTAGCTAAAAATCATTCAGTGCATTATCTGACCACTTCAAAGTCAAAAGTGGTTAACAAACCAAACTATAAAGGTTTTTATTGGAATCCTCAGCAAACCAAAATAGATGAAAGTTGTATTTATGAAGTTGATGTTATTGTTCATTTAGCCGGAGCTAATATTGCAAAACGTTGGACAAATGCATACAAACAAGAAATTATAGAAAGCAGAACTTTATCGAGTGAATTGCTTTATAATTTAGTTCGGAAACACCCAAACCAAGTAAAACAATTTATTTCAGCTTCCGGAACTGCAATTTATCCTGAAAGTTTTGCTACCGTTTATGATGAAACTACGACAGAGACAGAAGATAGCTTTCTTTCTAATGTGGTCAAAAAATGGGAGGAAAGTGCTAATCGGTTTCAGGTTTTAGGTCTAAAAGTTTGTAAAATAAGAACAGGGATTGTCCTTTCTAATGTTGGTGGTGCTTTGCCGGAAATGGTGAAACCTATAAAAATGGGTTTTGGTGCTGCAATGGGAAATGGCAAACAAATCCAATCGTGGATACATATCAATGATTTGGTCGCGATGTATTGTTTTGCTATAGAAAATCAACTGGAAGGTGTATACAATGCTGTAGCTCCAAATCCGATAAGCAATCAAGAGTTAACCACTGTTATTGCAAAGACACTAAAAAAGCCACTTTTTCTTCCTAATATTCCACACTTTGTAATGAAGCTTATACTTGGTGAAATGAGTTACCTGCTTTTTTCCAGTAAAAATCTATCTGCTCAAAAAATTATAAATAACGGTTTTCAATTTAAGTTTCCCAAGATAAAGGAAGCTCTTGCTAATTTATATTCATAAAAAAAGTGCTGTTGTTTAACAGCACTTTTTTTTACTATAAAGATTGTTGAATTAATAATTTTTTACAGCGATATGCTAACCTAAATTGAATGTTTTTTATTATTGAAGAACAAATTTAACTTAAACGAAATCGTAATAGTCTTAAAATTTTATTAAAATTTTATTAAAATTTAGTATTTATTTTTTCTTTCAAAACGTTGAATAAAACAAAATTAAATGACAATTTGACATTTTCAAAGAATTGGCAGTACTTTTGCCAAACGAAAATCATCAAATGAATATAAAAAATATTTTTAAAAATAAAAACTCGATGAATACTGAGAATACAGAAAAAGAAACAGTTATTGATGAAAATGCATCAGAAAATAGTGTAAATGAAATTGAATCTGCAACTCAATTAACCGTTGAAGAAAAGCTCCAGGAAGATTTAGCTAATGAAAAAGATAAATTTCTACGTCTTTTTGCTGAATTTGAAAATTTCAAAAGAAGAACTGCCAAAGAAAGAATAGACTTGTTTAGAACTGCCAATCAAGACGTCTTACAAGCCTTGTTGCCAGTATTAGATGATTTTGACAGAGCAATGGTTGAAATTTCTAAATCAGACGATGCTGTTTTATTGAAAGGTGTAGAATTGATTCATGAAAAATTGAAAAGTACATTAGTTTCAAAAGGATTAGAGATAGTAGAAGTAAGAGTTGGAGATGCTTTTAATGCTGATTTTGCAGAAGCGATTACCCAAATTCCTGCACCAACATCCGATTTGAAAGGTAAAATCGTAGATGTGATTGAAAAAGGATATAAACTGGGTGACAAAATAATCCGTTTTCCAAAAGTGGTAATAGGACAATAAGTTAAGTCTAAATTTTAGAAAAATAACATGAGCAAAAAAGATTTTTACGAAATATTAGGCGTGTCAAAAAACGCTTCTCCTGAAGAAATAAAAAAAGCATACCGTAAGAAAGCGATTGAATTTCATCCTGATAAAAATCCGGGAAACAAAGAAGCTGAAGAAAACTTCAAAACAGCTGCCGAAGCCTATGAGGTGTTAAGCGACGCTGATAAAAAAGCAAAATACGATCAATATGGTCATGCAGCTTTTGATGGTGGTGGTGGTTATGGTGGCGGACATCATATGAACATGGATGATATTTTCAGTCAATTTGGAGATATTTTTGGTGGTGCTTTTGGCGGCGGTGGTTTTGGTGGTTTTGGAGGAAATTCGGGCGGTCAACGCAGAGTCAAAGGAAGCAATCTTCGTATCAAAGTAAAATTGACTTTAGAAGAAATTGCCAATGGCGTTGAGAAAAAAGTTAAAGTAAAACGAAAAGTTCAGGCTACTGGTGTAAAATATAAAACCTGTTCTACCTGTAATGGGCAAGGACAAGTACTTCGTGTTACAAATACCATTTTAGGCAGAATGCAGTCAGCTACGACCTGTCATGTTTGTGGAGGTTCAGGACAAACTATTGAAAGTAAACCCAATAATGCAGATGCACACGGAATGATATTAGAGGATGAAACGGTTTCAATTAAAATTCCAGCCGGAGTTGTTGACGGAATGCAATTAAAGGTTTCAGGTAAAGGAAATGATGCACCTGGAAATGGAATCCCAGGAGATTTAATTGTTGCTATTGAAGAGCTCGAACATGAATTTTTAAAGCGTGAAGGCGAAAATCTTCACCACGATTTATACATTAGCTTTGCCGAAGCTGCCCTTGGTGTATCCAAAGACATTGAAGCTGTTAATGGCAAAGTAAGAATTAAACTAGAAAATGGTATTCAATCCGGAAAAATTCTAAGACTAAAAGGCAAAGGAATTCCAAGCTTGAATAGTTATGGTAATGGAGATTTATTAGTCCACATTAACGTATGGACTCCAAAAAATTTAAGTAAAGAGCAACGGGAATTTTTTGAAAAATCTTTAAACGATGAAAACTTTATTCCGCATCCGGAAAAAGGGGATAAATCTTTTTTTGAAAAAGTAAAGGATATGTTTTCATAGTTAAAAAAATATTTTTACATTTGGATGTTACTTGGAAACAGGTAACTTCTTTTTCATAGCAATTTTTCCCATCCTTTTGTAAAAATTAGGGTGGGTTTTTTGTAACAAATCCTACCACAGTATTACTTATTGAGTACTTTTACAAAAAACAAATATTAAAGTATGAGCAATATACTTGAAGTAAACAAAGTAGTTAAGCAATATGGAGATTACACTGCGCTTAACGAAGTTTCTTTAACCGTTCCAAAAGGCAGCATTTACGGACTTCTCGGTCCAAATGGCGCCGGGAAAACTTCCCTAATTAGAATTATCAATCAAATTACATTGCCCGATAGTGGTGAAATACTTTTAGATGGTGAAATACTAAAACCTGAACACGTTGCCTTAATTGGTTATATGCCCGAAGAAAGAGGTTTGTATAAAACTATGAAAGTTGGCGAGCAGTGTTTGTATTTAGCGCAACTTAAAGGATTGTCGAAGCAAGAAGCAAAACAACAATTGGATTATTGGTTTGATCGTTTGGAAATCCAAGGTTGGTGGAATAAAAAAATTCAGGAACTTTCTAAAGGAATGGCACAAAAAATCCAGTTTGTAGTTACTGTTTTGCATAAGCCAAAATTACTTATTCTTGATGAGCCATTTTCAGGTTTTGATCCTGTAAATGCCAATTTGATTAAAGATGAAATTATTGAGTTGAATAGGCAGGGAACTTCAGTAATTTTTTCAACACACCGAATGGAAAGCGTAGAAGAAATGTGCGAATACATTGCCTTAATTCATAAATCGAATAAACTTATTGAAGGTAAACTTACTGATGTCAAAAAGCAATTCAGAACTAATAGTTATGAAGTGGGGATTTTAAGTGATAACATCGAAGGATTGATGTATGATTTATCACAAAAGTTTACCTTGTCTCAAACGGATTTCAAATCTTTAAACGACGAATTAAAATTAGAAATTAACCTCGGAACTGCCACGCCAAATGAGTTATTAAATACTTTAGTTCAAAGAGGTCAAGTAACTCATTTTGTTGAAAAAATCCCAAGTATGAATGATATTTTTATCCAAACTGTAACCAAATAGATTTTTTGATTGTTGGATTTTTAGATAATTTGAATGTCTTAAAATCCAACAATCTAAAAGTCCAATAATCTAAAAAAATGAGCAAATTAGTACTTATCATAAAAAGAGAATTTATTGCTAAAGTGCGCAATAAATCCTTCATTGTAATGACTTTTTTAAGTCCGTTATTGTTTGTTGGAATTGGTGTTTTTGTGGGCTATTTAAGCACGATGAAAGCTGAACAGAAAACCATTGTTATTCATGATGAAACAGGTCAGTTTGTAAATGAGTTTAAAAGTGATGAAGAATATAAATATTTGGATTTATCTCAAGTTGATTTGAAAATTCTTAAAGACAGCATTGTAAATGAAAGCTACGAAGGATTATTATTGATACCAAAAGTAGAAGACAACAGCAAACTTCAAAAAGCCATTCAATTTGTTTCTAATGACAGTCCAAGTGTTTCTTTTATTGACAATATACAAGATGTTATTGCCAAAAAAATTACTGCTGAAAACTTTCAAAAAGCAGGTTTAGATACTTTAAAAATAAATAATGCTAAAGCAGCTGTTTCTATCAATTTAGAAAAAGCATCTGGCGAAGAAGTACTTAAAGGATTAAATGAAATCAAAATTATCATTGGCGGTGCTTTTGGATACCTTATCATGATGTTTATTGTGCTATATGGAAATATGGTCATGCGAAGTGTCATCGAGGAAAAAACTTCCCGAATTATAGAAGTTATCATTTCATCCGTAAAGCCATTCCAATTGATGATGGGCAAAATCATCGGAACCTCATTAGCTGGAATTTTGCAATTTCTGATTTGGGCAATATTAGGAATGTCTGCCATGTTTATTGTATCCAGTATGTTCGGGGTTCATGTGGGAGATTCATCCGGAGCTCAAGCTCAAGCACTCCAGACTGCACAACATGCGGCTGGAAGTAATATTGGAATGTATATCAAAGAATTGTGGAATTTGCCAATCGCCACCATCTTAATTTCTTTTATTATTTATTTTATTGGAGGTTACTTTTTATACAGCTCGTTTTATGCCTCAATTGGTGCAGCCGTTGACAACGAAACTGATTCACAACAATTCTTATTGCCAATTATAATGCCTTTGATATTGGGTGTTTATATAGGATTCTTTACCGTAATGAATGACCCTAACGGAACGATTGCTACGGTATTTTCAATGATTCCCCTAACATCTCCAATTGTAATGATGATGCGAATTCCGTTTGGAGTTCCAACATGGCAAATTATTGTTTCGATGTTGATTTTGTTTGGAACTTTTCTCGGAGTAGTATGGTTTGCTGCCAAAATTTACCGTGTCGGGATTTTGATGTATGGAAAAAAACCAACTTGGAGAGAGCTTATTAAGTGGTTGAAATACTAAATTTAAAGAATCTAACAATCCGACATATTTACGGCTACAGCCAAACCGCCTTCAGAGGTTTCTTTGTATTTAGAATTCATGTCTTTAGCGGTTTTCCACATGGTTTCTATTACTTTGTCTAATGGAACTTTAGCATTTTTTGCATCTGTTTCCATTGCTAATTCGGCTGCGTTGATAGCTTTGATTGCTCCCATAGTATTGCGTTCTATACACGGAATTTGGACTAAACCACCAATAGGATCACAGGTCATTCCGAGGTGATGTTCCATAGCGATTTCGGCAGCCATTAAAACTTGGTCTGGAGTTCCACCCATAACTTCGCACAAAGCAGCAGCTGCCATTGCAGAAGAAACGCCGATTTCTGCCTGGCATCCACCCATTGCAGCAGAAATGGTTGAACCTTTTTTGAAGATGCTTCCAATTTCTCCAGCTACCATCAGGAATTGCTTGATTTCTTTCTCGCCAGCCTTATGATTTTCTATGACCAAATAATACATCAATACGGATGGAATTACTCCGGCACTTCCATTTGTTGGTGCCGTTACAACTCTTCCTAAAGCTGCATTGACTTCATTCACTGCCAATGCAAAACAAGAAACCCATTTTAATATTTGACGAAATTTAACTTCTGTTTTTCGAATAGTTTCTAACCATTCCTTTGGATTGTTATAATTAGCCAAACCAATTAATCCTTGATGCATATCAAAAGCCCGTCGTCGTACATTTAATCCGCCTGGTAAAATACCTTCGGAATGACATCCAATGTACATGCATTCTAACATCGTATGCCAAATACGCATTAATTCGTGATGAATTTCTGCTTCGGGACGCATTGATTTTTCATTCTCGTAAACGATTTCAGAAATTGATTTATTTTGACTAATGGTATATTCTAGTAACTCATCCGCATTTTGAATTTGGAAAGGAAAGGCGCATTTTATTTCTAATTTCTTTTTAGCATTTATGCGTTCTTCTTTGACTACAAAACCACCGCCGATAGAGTAGAAGGTCGAAGCAAATTCAGTCCCATCTTCTAAATAAGCAGTAAATAATAATCCATTGGCATGAAAAGGAAGAAAGTTTTTATTGAAAACGATGTCTTGCAGAAAGTAAAACGGAATGCGAATTTTGTCAGCTAAATTGATTTCGTTTGTATCTTCAATATTTTTGATAATACCAGCAATATTCTGAACGGGAATATATTCAGGATCTTGTCCACTAAGTCCAAGCATAATTGCCAAATCTGTTGCATGTCCTTTTCCAGTTAACGAAAGTGAACCGTATAAATCGACTTTGATGCGTGTTACTTTATCGAGTATGTTTTCTGTTTGTAATTCAGACAAAAAGCGTTCGGCTGCACGCCAAGGTCCAAGCGTGTGTGAACTTGATGGTCCAACACCAATTTTGAGCATATCAAATACGGAGATGCATTCTTCCATAAAACTATATCGATTTAGTTGGGCAAATATAGCCAATTACAGATTACGAATTTATCGGAAATAAAAATCCCTTGAAAAGACAAGGGATTTTAATAATTAAACTTTAATTCTTATCATGAATGGCACCACAACAGTGTTGATACATAAAGCTATCGCTTTCTTCGTGCCAAGGAAAAGCCGCATTGTATTTTGAATTCTCCCAATAGAAGTTGTTTCGTTTTTTAGGTTCGTTGCCCACTTCGTTCATCGTTTCGGTGTCATACATTCTTCCGTTGGCAATAGTATAAATAATGGTGTTTGAGTTTTGGATGTTGTCCAATGGGTTTTTGTCTAAGACTAAGACATCGGCCAATTTACCTACTTCAAGAGAACCGATGTCTTTCCCGGCACCAATATAATTTGCAGAGTTAATAGTTGCCGTTTTCAAGGTTTCTATATTACTCATGCCACCTTGTGCTATACTCCATAATTCCCATTGCGCTCCCATTCCTTGTAGTTGTCCGTGGGCACCCATATTTACTTTCACACCACTATCAGCCAGGGTTTTTGCTGTTTTTGAAGTAAATATATGGTCGTTTTGGTAATCTTCTTCGGGAGCCATGATACGGTAACGTGAACGTGAATCAATGATACCTCTAGGTGTAAACTGTAGCAATTTTTTGTTTTCCCAAACATTTGTTTTTTGATACCAATAGTATTCGGCATTCAAACCACCATAGTTAACTATGAGCGTTGGCGTGTAGCCTACACTGCTTTTTCCCCATAATTCTAAAACATCTTTATAAACAGGTGTAATTGGAATGTTGTGTTCAATTCCGGTATGTCCGTCGATAATCATACTCATATTGGTAAAAAAAGTACAACCTCCTTCTGGAACTACATTGATGCCTTCTTCACGTGCCGCCTGTAAAATCTGCTGCCGCTGTTCTCGTCGCGGTTGGTTATAACTTTTAACCGACAGCGCGCCAAAAGCTTTGGTACGTTTTACCGAAGAGCGGGCATCATCTAATTTGTTGATTACAGCTTTAAAATCGCCATCAGCTCCGTATAAAATATAGCCAGTTGAGAAAACTCTTGGCCCAACCAATGCACCGCTTTTTACCATTTCTGAAAGTGTAAAAATAGATTCTGTATTAGATGAAGGATCATGAGAAGTGGTCACGCCAAAAGCCAAATTTGCATAAAACTGCCAGTTTTGCTGAGTAGTCAATCCGTATCGGAATGCTCCTAAATGGGCGTGTGCATCAACCATACCGGGCATTAAAGTTTTGTTTGTCATATCATATACACGGGCATCTGCAGGTACCGCAACTTCACCTGTTTTGCCAATAGCTTCAATACGGTTTTGGTTAATGATGAGCGTTCCTTTTTCAATAACTTTATCACCTTCCATAGTGATTATGAGTGCGTTAGTTAGTGCAATACGTCCTTTTGGTTTGTCTACTTTAGCTGTTAAGCCAATTTTGATTCCGGCATCTTTTGGTTGTTCCACCTTTTCAGGGGAACCATCCAAAAAGGTAAAACGGTCTTTTAAAGTGCTACTATAATAGGTTTCGCCAAGTGTATAGAATACATTTTTACTGTCGGGCGACCAATGTAAACTAATACCAGCATCTTTTGTCAATTGTGATACTGGAACTGCTGTAGATTTATCATCTAAATCAACCGTTTGCCCGTTGATGTTTAATGGTGCTACGTACCCTTTGTGCAATAGGGTAAAAGCAATCCATTCGTTATCTGGGCTTGGCACTAAACGATTGGCATATTTTGATTTGATGTGACTGCGTTCGTCTTTTCCATTGAGGTCAACACTTTTTAGTTCTTTGGTTAATTCGCCAAAAAGCACACCACCTGTTTGGAAGAAAATGCGTTTGCCGTCTTTAGTAAATACGGGATACTCGCCACTTGCAGAAACAAATTTTACATTACCACCGGATGCATTCATTGTATAAATACCGGGTTTTTTGCAAAAAGCATAGCCCTGATCAATGTTACCATCTTCTTTAAGATAGGTTATCATTTTGCCATCCGGCGAAAGGTTAGGTGTTCTGAAAATTCCTTTTTCGGTAGTGAGTTTTACAGAGTTTTTTCCATCGATGCCAACTTTTCTGATGGAACCAAGGTTAGCATCATTCCATGTTACATAAATAATTTCTTTTCCGTTTGCCGAGAAAGTTGGTTCCGCTTCAAAGTCGGTTCCCGAAGTTAAACGTTTTGGAGTGCCATTTGGTAAAGCTTTTGTCCATAAATAACCTAAAGCTCTAAAAACTAGTGTTTTCCCATCTGGAGAAGTCACCGCATCCCGTATCATTTTTACAGTAAAGTCATCATCTGAAATTCGGGTATCAAAATGCACTCGATCAGCAACATCAATCGCCACATCAATTGTAAACGGAATAGGAGTAACCGCTAAGGTTTTAATGTCAATCTTTTGAATATGACCACCAGCCCAAAATACTATAGCATCATTACTGGGCATCCAACTAAAGTTAGGATATACTCCAAACAATGTCCATGCGGTTTGTTGGTCTTTATCCAATTTATCGTAAACTGGCCATTCTTCACCTGTTTCTAAATCCTGTATATATAAAACCGTTGTTGCCCGCACTCGTTTTACAAAGGCCAATAGTTTTCCGTCACGCGAAATTTGCGGACGTGCTGCGCCACCAGGACCACCTGTTATACGGTCTTTTTTTCCAGTTTCAAAATCATAGCGGTTGATCACAAAGATTTCATTATTTGGGTCTTTATTGTATTGAAAAAAACCACCAGGATAAACATCTTCGCTGTAGTACATGTATTTTCCATCCGGAGAAATTACAGGTTCGTTTACATCTTGTTGGTCGTTTTTGCGTTTGGTAAGTTGTACACCCGAACCTCCTGAAATATGGTATTGCCACATTTCTCCTGCACCTAAAGAACGTTCTGATGTAAAGTGTTTTTTTGCTACCAAATAATTTCCATCGGGCATCCAACAAGCATTGTTTACTAAACGAAAATCTTCTTTGGTAACTTGTTTGGCATCCGTACCATCGGTTTTCATAACCCAAATGTTGTCGCCTCCACCGGCATCACTGGTAAACGAAATGTGTTTGCCTTCCGGACTAAAACGTGGTTGTATCTCAAACGGAATTCCCGAACGAAGGACTTTGGCTTTACCACCTGTAATTGGAATGCTATAAATATCACCGAGCATATCAAAAACAATAGTCTTTCCGTCAGGACTTACATCAAGATTCATCCAAGTACCTTCGGTAGTAGTAAAGTTTTGTTTTTTGTAGTTAAAGCTGTCACCCGGTTTGGCAACATCCCATTTTAGTTCTTTCGGTTCTTTGTTTTCCTCTTGTGCAGTCAGATTAAAGGAAATAAAAGAGAGCGCGAGTAAAAAAGGTATTCTTTTAATCATTGAAAAGTTGGTTTTATTAATTTCCTGATAAATATAATAAAAAAAAGACCAACTGATTGAACAGCTGGTCTTCTCAAACAATTAACTTAATTTAACTAAAAACAATAACTATTTTCGGCCACTAATTTTGTAGTGATTGTTTCTCTCAATCCGACAATATTAGGCATGTTGCTGTATTTTGTAAAACGACGTAATCCCATTAGCATCATGCGTTGTTCATCGCCTTCGGCAAAAGAAATAATGCTTTCTTTTCCTTTTTGAGTAACAACATCCACTGCTTTGTATAAGTACAATTTCGCCATTGCAATTTGTTCTTTCACATTGGCTTCTCCTTGTTTTTTAGCTAACTTCTCGGTACGTAACACGGTACTTTCTGCCATGTAGATTTCAATTAAAATATCGGCTGCAGCTGTTAATAATTGTTGGTGTGCATCTAAATCGGGTCCGTATTTTTGAACCGCCCCACCAGCGACCATCAGGAATGCTTTTTTCAATTTTCCGATTAGTTCTTTTTCTTCTGAGAATAATTCAGAATAATCAGGCGTATCAAATGATGGAATTCCCATTAATTCTTCTTGTACTTTAGATGCTGGACCAAGCAAATCGATATGACCTTTCATTGCTTTTTTGATTAGCATTCCCACCGATAACATTCGGTTGATTTCATTTGTTCCTTCATAAATACGAGCGATACGAGCATCGCGCCAAGCACTTTCCATTGGAGTATCTTCAGAAAATCCCATTCCGCCATAGATTTGGATTCCTTCATCGGCAGCATTTTGAACATCTTCCGAAACGGCTACTTTTAGAATCGAACATTCGATAGCGAATTCTTCTACGCCTTTTAGTTCTGCTTCCTGATGAGATGTTCCTTCCGCTTCACGCAATTTAATTCGGGTTTCGATATCTTTGGCAGCTCTATAAGTTGCACTTTCTCCGGCATAGGCAGAAGTTGCCATTTCGGCTAATTTATATCGGATAGCACCAAAACTAGAAATCGGTGTATTGAATTGAATTCTTTCATTAGCATAATTTACAGCATTGGAAGTCACACGGCGTTGTGCATCCAAACAAGCCGCAGCCAATTTGATACGACCAACATTCAAAGCATTCATAGCAATTTTAAAACCTTCACCACGACCAGCAAGCATATTTTCAACGGGAACTTTTGTATCCGCAAAGAAAACCTGACGGGTAGAGGAAGCGCGAATACCCAATTTATGCTCCTCTTCATTCATTGTAATTCCGTTACCAGGATCATTTTCTATAATGAAACCTGTAATGTTTTTATCATTTTCAATTCGGGCAAACACTATAAATAGCGAGCAGAAACCGGCATTCGAAATCCACATTTTTCCTCCGGTAATGCTGTAAGTTTTTCCATCGGCAGAAAGTACGGCTTTGGTCTTTCCGGAGTTGGCATCCGAACCTGCTCCTGGTTCCGTCAAGCAATAAGCGCCAAACCATTCGCCTGAAGCTAACTTAGGTACGTATTTTTGTTTTTGTTCTTCGGTTCCATATAATGTGATTGGCATGGTTCCGATTCCGGTATGCGCTCCAAAAGCTGTCGAAAACGAACCTGTAGCACCCGAAATATAATCGCAAACCAGACACGTATCTACGAATCCCATTCCCATGCCACCATAAGCTTCAGGAACGGCAACGCTTAGGAATCCCATGTCACCGGCTTTCTTCATCACTTCTTCGGTGAAAGCGTAATCTTTTGCTTCAAAGCGATTTTTGAAAGGCCATATTTCTTTGTCAACGAATTCTTTAACAGAATCGCGCATCATGATTTGTTCCTCGCTAAAGTCCTCAGGTGTAAAGACATTTTCGCATTTGGTTTCCTTTACCAAAAACTGTCCACCTCTTGTTATATATTCCATTTCTTTATTATTTTAAATTTATTTTTTTTGGTTTACCATTAAGAAGTTAAGATTTACATTAAGAAAAGTTAAGCTTAATGAAACCCTTAACTTTTCTTAACTTCTTAATGTTTAAAAATTATAATAACTCATAAACACCTGCAGCACCCTGCCCAGTTCCAACACACATACTCACAATTCCATATTTATCACCTCTTCGTTTCATTTCATCAAATAACTGAACCGATAATTTCGCTCCAGTGCAACCTAATGGATGACCTAATGCAATTGCACCACCGTTGACATTGATTATATCTGGATTGATACCTAATTCACGAGTTACGGCTAATGCTTGTGAAGCAAACGCTTCATTTAACTCGATTAAGTTGATATCGTTTAATGTTAATCCGGCTTGTTTTAGTGCTTTTGGAATAGCTTTTACCGGACCGATACCCATAATTCTTGGCTCAACACCTGCTGCTGCATAGCTTACCATTCGGGCAATAGGTGTGAGGTTTAATTCTTTAACCATTGCTTCGCTCATGATTAACACAAAGGCAGCTCCGTCACTCATTTGAGAGGAGTTACCAGCCGTTACACTTCCGCCAGCCGCAAAGACAGGTTTTAATCCGGATAAAGCTTCTGTTGAAGTTCCGGCTCTTGGACCTTCATCTTTAGTAACAGTATATGATTTGGTTTCCTTTTTACCATTTTCATTGATGAACGTTTGGTTGATAGTAATCGGAACAATTTGTTTGTCGAATTTACCTCCAGCTTGTGCTTCTAATGCTTTTCTATGTGAATTGAATGCAAAATTATCCTGATCTTCACGAGAGATGTTAAATTGTTTGGCGACAGCTTCTGCCGTTAATCCCATTCCCCAGTAATAATCTTCGTGACCTTCGGCTGCTACTGCATAATCCGGAGTTGGTTTGTAACCGCCCATCGGAATAAAACTCATGCTTTCGGCACCACCGGCAATGATGCAATCGGCCATGCCGCTTTGTATTTTAGCGGTTGCCATCGCAATAGTTTCCAATCCAGAAGCGCAATATCTATTAACCGTTACACCCGGAACATCAGTTACTTTTAATCCCATTAAAGAAATCAAACGCGCTACGTTTAATCCTTGTTCGGCTTCGGGCATGGCGTTTCCAACCATGACATCGTCGATTCTTGTTTTGTCGAAATCGGGCAATTCATTCATCATGAACTGTATGGTTTCTGCGGCTAATTCATCCGGTCGTTTGAAACGGAATACTCCTTTTGGAGCTTTTCCTACCGCGGTGCGATAGGCGGAAACAATGTATGCTGTTTTCATGTTTTGTATTTTATATCGTTCCTACGGAACTTTATTATCTTGATTAATTAGCTACCCAAATATCATCCCTACGGGATTTAGTTGCGTAATGGCTTTCCTTTGGTTAACATAAATTGGATTCTTTCCAATGTTTTTCTTTCGGTGCAAAGCGATAAAAACGCTTCTCTCTCGATATCCAATAAATATTGTTCAGATACTAATGTTGGTTCCGATAAATCGCCGCCAGCCATAACGTAAGCCAGTTTGTTGGCAATCTTTTGATCGTGTTCGGATATGTATTTTCCGGCTACCATTTGGTCGGTTCCGACTAAGAACATACCCAAAGCTTGTTTACCTAATACTTTTACATCGGTTCTGCGGATAGGTTGGGTGTAACCGGCTTCTGCCATTAGCAAAGCGTGCTTCTTGGCTTCTGCAATTTGACGTTCTTTATTTACTACAACAATATCTTTTCCTTTTTGGAGTATACCTAAATCATAAGCTTCATAAGCTGAGGTTGATACTTTTGCCATAGCGACAGTTAAGAAATATTCCTGAAGCACATTCAATTCGACATCATTCTTACGGAATAAATCAGAAGCACGTAATGCCATTTCTTTAGAACCACCACCACCTGGAATTACTCCGACTCCGAATTCTACTAAACCAATATAACTTTCGGCCGCAGCCACTACTTTATCAGCGTGTAAGGTCATTTCGCAACCGCCACCTAAGGTCATTCCGTGAGGTGCCACAATTACAGGAATAGAAGAATAACGCACGCGCATCATAGTGTCTTGAAACATTTTGATAGCCATGTTTAGTTCGTCATATTCTTGTTCAACTGCCATCATAAAGATCATTCCGATATTAGCTCCCACAGAGAAATTAGCTCCCTGATTTCCGATAACCAATCCGTTGTATTCTTTTTCGGCTAAGTCGATTGCTTTGTTGATTCCGACTAAAACATCACCACCAATCGTATTCATTTTAGATTGGAATTCTAAATTTAAAATTCCATCACCTAAGTCGTGAAGTACAGCACCACTATTACTCCAAACTTTTTTGCTCTCACGTATATTGTTTAATATGATGAAACTGTCTTGTCCCGGAACTTTGGTTTGTGATTTTGCAGTGATGTTATAGTAATATGTATTTCCTTCTTTTACAGTATAAAAGTTAGTATTACCTGAAGCTATCATTTCGTTTACCCAGGCTGCCGGTTTTAACCCTTCGGCTTCCATTAGCTCAATTCCTTTTTGAACTCCGATGGCATCCCAAATTTCAAATGGTCCGTTTTCCCAACCAAAACCTGCTTTCATGGCATCGTCAATTTTATAGAAATTATCTGTGATTTCAGGGACACGGTTGGAGCAATAAGCAAACATGGCAGTGAAATTTTTTCTATAGAAATCACCTGCTTTGTCTTTTCCTTTAACTAAAACGCTGAATCTATCAATAGGTTTATCTATGGTTTTGGTCAATTCTAATGTCGTAAATGAAGCTTTTTTAGTAGGGCGATATTCTAATGTATCTAAATCCAAAGACAAAATATCTTTGTCTACTTTTTTATAGAACCCTTGTCCGGTTTTGCTTCCTAACCATTTGTTTTCCATCATGGTATTGATGAAATCAGGAAGTTTAAATAACTCGTGTGCTTCATCATTTGGACAACCTTCATACAAACCGTTTGCTACATGAACCAATGTATCCAAACCAACTACATCAACTGTTCTGAAGGTAGCTGATTTTGGACGGCCAATAACCGGTCCGGTTAACTTATCCACTTCTTCAACAGTCAATCCCATTTCTTTTACCAAATGAAATAAACTCTGAATTCCGAAGATACCAATTCGGTTTCCTATAAAAGCGGGAGTATCTTTGGCTACGACCGAAGTCTTACCCAAATATCTGGAGCCGTAATCAAATAAGAAATCTAATACTTCTGATGAAGTTTGTGGTCCCGGAATGATTTCGAATAACTTTAAATAACGCGCCGGATTGAAAAAGTGCGTGCCACAGAAATGCTTCTGAAAATCTTCGCTGCGACCTTCACTCATAAACTTAATTGGAATACCGGAGGTGTTTGAAGTCACCAATGTTCCCTGTTTTCTGAATTTGTCTATTTGTTCAAAGACCAATTTCTTGATATCTAAACGTTCCACCACCACTTCGATAATCCAATCGTAGTTGGCTATTTTTGCCATGTCATCAGTAGTATTACCAGTGGTAATTCTGCTTGCAAATTTCTGACTGTAAATAGGTGATGGGTTTGATTTTAAAGCATTGGCTAAATGGTCGTTTACCATTCGGTTACGAACGACTTTACTCTCGAGCGTTAATCCTTTTTTTTCTTCGGCTTCAGTTAAAGCATTTGGAATGATATCCAAAAGCAATACTTCCAAACCGATGTTAGCAAAATGGCAAGCAATTCCTGAACCCATGATTCCGGAGCCTACTACCGCCACTTTTTTGATTGTACGTTTCATTTATTTTTTATTAGATGAAAGAAGCAAGAAGCAAGAAAAAAGACTAATCCAATTTACTGATAAAACCAGTAGTCATTTTTTGGAATTCAATTATCTTATTTTCTATTTCTGCTTTTCTTTCTTCGGTTATATAACTATTTTGACCTGCTATTAATAATTGTGTTTGTAGTTCAAAAGAGGAACCCAAACTTATATTTAAAAAATGTTTAAAATGAATATCACTTCTGTTAGATCCTTCAGCAATATTTGATGGCATTGAAACTGCCGCCCTGTTCATTTGACTTATTAATCCATAAACTCATTCTTAGGAAAATTAAGAGTAATTTTATGTATGTCCGATGCAATTTCCATTGACAGTATCCAGATTTTAAGATTTTTAAAATTATGTTTCATAAGTCTTTCTTCTTGTCTCTTGCTTCTTTCTTCTATTTAAAAAATCTTCTTCTCCGCTATCAACTCATTAATACTATCAGCAACTTCTATAAAGTGCTGTAATTTTTCTTCTGAGATGTTTTGTTTTACTACTTCATTAAATTTTAGCACAGTAATTTTAGACTGTTCTCTCATTTGTTTGCCTAAATCGGTTAGGGATATTAAAACGCCCCGCCCATCATCCGGATTTTTCCTTCTGATGATTAAGCCCTTTTCTTCAAGTGTTTTTAAGGTTCTTGTGAGGCTGGTAGCTTCCATTCCCATTCGGTTACTTATGTAAGTTGATGGTGTACCGTCTTCTTTATCAATACTTAAAAGTGCAAAACCAATGGCCATGGACCCTTCAAACTTCGATGCTTCCTCATTATACATTCTGGCAACCGCTTGCCAAGTTGCACGAAGGATATAGTCTATGGTTTTGTCTTTCATTTTTACTACAACGATTTCTTTAGTAGCACAAAGATATTAAAAATTTATTATGCACGCATAGTATATATGTTAAATTTTTTTATGTGAAGAAGAAAGAAGCAAATCATTAAATATAAAAGTTTATATTCTTTTCTCTTTACTCTTGGTTCTTTTTTCTATTTTCTTAAGATTAAATTAAAAATTAAAATCTACAGAAAACAAAAACCTAAAGGCACAGCTTTTGTTATTTGGTTTTCATGAACTTCAGGACTGCAGCCCCGGTAGTCTGATTAATGCTATATTTTATGCAACAGAAGTACTATTTCAAGATTATGGGGAAGTTAGAAGAGTTGGAAAACCGAATAGAATCCCTTATTAACCCAAGAAAAGAAGAAGTTTTATTAGACAGTCTCGAAATGCAGCAACTCCTCAAATGTACTGCCTCTAAGTTGCAACGCCTACGAGACAAAGGAATCATACCCTGCAACAAAGTAGGCAGAGGGTATTATTACCCAAAGGAGTATTTTACTCTGGAATTTTTAAACAGTATTATTAAAGTCGAGGATTCGTCTAAGCGGTTTGATGATTAGACCAACCCTTACGCAAACGGTTCATAAATAGACTTACTGGGTTGTGAAAACCACTTCGGACCGTCCTCAGTCATGTAGACACAATCTTCTAAGCGAACACCGAATTCTCCAATGATAGAAATATTGGGTTCAATACTAAAACACATACCTGGTTGCAGCAATTCCTTATTGCCTTTGACCATATTACCCCATTCATGTCCGTCCATGCCAATACCATGACCAGTGCGGTGTGGGAGTCCAGGTAGTTTATAACCTGGTCCAAAACCGGCAGCTGTAATTACTTTACGGGCAGCAGCATCTACCGCTTCACATGACGAACCTAATTTAGCGGCTGCAAAACCGGCTGCCTGTGCTTCTTTTTCGAGATTCCATATCGCTAGCTGTCTTTTGGTTGGTTCGTTTCCAAATACGATTGTGCGGGTTATGTCGGAATTGTAGCCCTCTATTGTGCAGCCACAATCCATTAATACAATATCGCCTTTTTTGAGTACTTGCGGTTGGCTGTAGCCATGCGGAAAAGCAGATGATGTCCCAAACAGACATAAAGCAAAATCGGCTGATCCTCCTAATTGTGTTTGTGCTTCCATTATTATAGAAGAAAGTGCTTCCTGCGACATGCCTTCTTTTAACTGACCGGCACCATGCTTTATCGCTGCCAGCGTTATATCGTTTGCCTTTTGCATTAGCTTGAGTTCGGTGGGTGATTTAATAATACGGCACGGAATAGTAACCACATCACCACTAACAAACTTTAGTTGTGGTGCCTCTTTTTGAAGACCGTTGCAAATAAAGAAACGGGTTTTTTCTTCTATGGCAATGGTGCCAAAAGGGGTGCCAGACTCTTTAAGTGCGGTCGCAATCAGTTGGTACGGACTTTCATCTTCCTGCCAGGCATAAACCTCTTTGCCGATGCTTAGTTGTTCCCGTAATCGTGCTTCTTCAAAAGCGGGGCAGATGTAATTTACTACTCCATTGGCAAAAATTAGCGCTACCATCGTTCTTTCGCTTGGCCACCAACTGATGCCAGTAAAGTAATACAATGCAGTGCCGGCATCAAGGAGTAAGGCGTCTATTTTATTCTCAGTAAGTAAGCGTTGGGCTTTCGCAATGCGGGCTTCGCGTTCGGCTACCGTAATGGGCACAACATCAGCGGTAATTGGCTTTAAGCTATTGGTTGTAGTAGTATCTTTTTGATTGTTTGAATTACAGGAACTGAATCCCGCTACTAAACCTGTTGCCGCTGCCATGCTGCTTAGGCTTATAAAATCCCTTCTTTTCATATCAATTTATTTTATACCATACTCTTTTCGCAATACTTTGAGTAATTCCGTATTAACCTCTATATATTTTTGAATGTGTATGATACGGGTAGAACTAACAACATTTCCTCTGAAAAAGTTTAAGATATTAACAATATGCTGTCGGTCTAATTTATCCATACTGTTTAAATGGAAGGGGATTACCTGATTGCTTTTTTCATAATTTTGAACCCCTTCAAAAACGTTGGGCCCAAGTTGTTTAACAGCAGTATCGAAATCATAATCATAGTGATTGAAAATTATTGGGTTTATATGTTCCATTCTCACTCTTCCTTCAAGGTCTTGTCTGTCAGCAATATTTCTGATGGCAACGGTTAAATCGCCTGTCAACTTTTGAAAGTCATCGTTTTTGAAATACCGTAACGAACCTGAATTTCTTAATTGGTCCAGAATAATGGTTCTAGGTTCAAACTGTGAAGGAGAACGAAAGCTGATACCGTATTCAAAAGCAAGGGCAAACTTTTTCGGAACATTAGTCAGCGTACTGTCTTTAAAGTATAGTGCTGCATATTTTAATGCTTCTTCCTGTTTGCTTCTGTTTTTTATTTTTATTTGTGCGGTAATGGAGTCGTTTAGCAGCTCTTCATAAAAGTTTTTTGCCAGTTCGTTGGCTCTTTCTTTTTCAATTTTATGCTCTAACTGATACTCTGCCAAAAAGCCGCAGAATACCGCTAAGAATAACATTAAAAACTCCCAGAAATAGGCTTTCCAGTCTTTCTTATGATGAGGTGCTGCTGGGTCGTGGGCATGATGATGTACTTCCATTGTTTCTTTCTCTTGATTGAGATTATCTGTTTCATTAATAGGTTCTGAAGTGATTTCAGAGGTTGTATTGTCTGGTGTAGCCGATTGGGTTTTGCGGGTTAGATCTATTTCTTCTTCTTCTTCTTCTTCCATATCCTATTTTTATAGCTTTATTGCATGACAAGTATGTAGCCATTCATCACAAATAACTCAACCACCATTTGTCTTTATTGTTTTGTTTATAGGTATCAAATTTTTTACACAGTGGGTAGAGCGCTATAATTACTACTATCCAAACCAAATATACTGTAATCAGATTAAAACCATAGCCTTGCAAAGCTTCTACTCTTGTAATAAACCTCGGTAGAACCAATGCATTCCAACCAAATCCTGTAAAATAAGCTGCAAAAGCGGCTAATAAATGAATCAGATAAATGTGCAGCACATAATAGAAAAACGGAACGCGCCCAAACACCGTAAAGAAGTCGACCACTTTGCCTTTAAGCTTTTCGGAATGGGCCAAAAAGAGCAAGGCTCCACCCAGTGTAATCAATAAATACTGTAACGAAGGCGGGTATTTATTCACATTTAAAATAGCCATTACTGTTTTGATACTGTACCCATAATTTGTCCACGGAAACGGGTCACCGTATTTATTGATGGCGGCCAGTATAAAGAATAGTATGAAGCTTCCAACACCCAAACGGTTCAATAGTCGCTTTCTTCTTGCAGCGTCAAAAGTACTGTCGTAAAGCGAACCAAAACAATAGCCCAACGACATTACCGCAACCCAAGGCAGTAACGAATAGGCAAACACCACAGTATACCCTTCGGCAAATTCAAACTTTTGAGGTTCATGTAACATTGACCATACAAAGTTCCCGTCGAAATGGATGTTGTCTAATAAGTTATGTCCGAAGATAATCACGAGGCTAAAGGCCCAAATAAACTTTTTGGGTAAGTAGATTAATCCAGCCAACACCATCATACTCACGCCCAAAGACCAGATGGTCTGCAAACCGATATGCCGAAACTGAAAATCAAACTTCCAGGCCAGTGAAATGATAATGACTTCTACAAACACCAGCCAAATTCCTCGCTTAAAGAGAAATCGCGACAGTTCATTAAGTGGTTTTCGTTTGCCAATCATGTACGCAGAAAGTCCGGCCAAAAAACTAAAAGCCGGCGCACAAAAATGCGTCATAAACCTTGTAAAGAAAATAGGCACACTGGTTACCGTAGGGTCGGTGGGGTTAAAAAAGAAAGCCGAGTAATGAAAATAATCCCGCACATGATCGAGTGCCATAATCACCATAACTAAGCCTTTTAAAAAGTCGATAGATTCGATTCTATTTTTTGTTGTAGTTGTCATAGTTTGGTTTTTATGGTTCTATTAATGGCAAGGTTTAAATCCACGCTATCTGTATTTTCAAAAGTCACACTGACGCTGTTTTACTCTTACTTTTTGTCACAAAATAGATAAGCAGAATAGCAAAAACCTGCAATTCATTAAAAATATGTCTATACAAATGGTAACCAAGCCATTCCTCTCTTAAGCTCGACCAGTTGCTTGGTATCGTTGTTGGTGTCCAGGTAAGGAATAAATCGTTTAAAGGTCGGTTGCCTTTAAGCGCCACAAAAGTGTTGCCTAAGAGGAGAAGGATTCCAACTAAAATAAGCAAACTTTTGATTTTGCTCTTTTCCATATAAAATAGAATGGCCAGTAGTACGAATAGCGAAAGCATAATACTAAATATTATGGGTCCTATGCTTCTCATGGCTAAATCTACCGGGCGATGCATTTCAATAAAGGTTACTCCTGAAATTTTATACAAGGTGGGAAAAAATGTAAGATCATAAATACCTGACACATTCATTAGTGAAAGAAAGGTCAGGATAAAAAGTAGTGCGTTTTTTAAGCCATTTAAAAAAGGGTGTATTGGTTTTAGTGCAGTATTCTTATTTGCCGGCACAAAGAAGGTTATCAGAAATAATAGCAATCCTAAAATACCTAATAAAGCATAAAAACCGATATACTGTATCCAATCATCTTTTAAGCTGATCCAATTGGAAGGTAAAGTATCAGGTGTCCAATCGGCCATTTGAGCAGCAATGGGGTAAGCATATTGCACTAGTATAACTACGCCAATACCATTGGCCAACAAGGACAGCAAAGCAAACCATCCTTTCAGTTTCTGTTTATCTTTAAAAAATAAGACTGTCTGAACGATAAGAAAAACCGCCGGAATAAGGTCTAAAATAATAAGCCCTTTTAGGTGTACATAATGATCAGCATTTTTGAACCAATCTAAAAATCTTGTAATAGGGACATCCCCTTTAAACAAATCTTGTCCATTATATCCTGTGGATGCAGAGGTCGCTACGAGTAGGGTAGTTATGAAAAGGAAGGTTTTTTTGAACATACTATTTCATTTTAAAATTGAAAACTATTGAATTCTTGACGCCAAATCATTACTAGTCAAAATACTACAGCACTTTTTAGCTCTCTCAAATCTAATCAAACCGATTAACCCTTACAACTAAATGTTAATAACTTCCTACTAAAGTCAACTATTTTAATAGCTGTAAATAGCTTTAACGATTATACTTGTCGTTCGTCTAATTTATTTTTTTAACAATAGCAACTGCTATATATTTGACCTCACCATAGCATTAGTAGGTTAAGTTTATGGTAGATTTGGGGCAAAAAGGGTGAAAAGAAATTTTCACCTTTTTTATTTATATACGTAGTCGTGGGATAATGGCAGTTTGAATTTTCTTATTAAGTATTTACAGGTTTCCAATTCTAAGGTTGGATTAAAAAAATTACTTAAGCAAACCGGAAAGGATTGTCATTTTTGGTAAGGTCAAAAACAGCACATTTTACTTGGATAGTTACTTGCAGAAAAAAGCTTAAAAAATTTGTTTTTTTACACAGTTTATGTTGTGCGTTCGAGCTTTATCATTTCAGCTTTTTTGAAATATATTCTGTTGTTGTAAGTGCACCTTCTTGTGAAACATGGTCACCATCAGGAATAAATAAGTACTCTTTTGACAATAGATCACTAAGGTCTAAAATTTTAATTTTCATACCCTCGGATAGTTGTTTATACTTAACTTTAAATTTCTCAGGTATTTTGTTTTTATAAAGTTTATAAATAGGTGTATTAACTAGAATAAGATTCACATTTGATTTCTTACATAATTCTTCAATTTTATTAAGATATTCAATGTTTAATAAAGAATAATCACTTAAAGAACCTTCATTATAATATTGCGTCAACACCCTTTTTTTTATAGACCATTCAATTGCTTTTGTATTTGAAAATGAATTTGCAAAACCACCATGATATGTTTTTCTACCTCTCAAAATATTAAGAATGTCATTTTTAACAACAACTTTTAAATAAGAAAAAAAGTCATTTCTATTTGCATTCAGTATTCTTAGTTTCTCATTAAATGGTAATAATGAGAAGTATCTACTGGAAATTGCATTTGAGAACTCCCCCAAAATAAATTTGTCGTAGTAGGAAGTTACACTATGGTAGCCAAATCCTAAATAAACATCTTTAATAGAGGGGTTATTCTTCAATAAAATTTTCAATTTATAATATGAAAAATATAGTGACTCTGAAGTTTGTGCATCATTAACACAGTTTTCAAGCCTACTATCATTTATAGCTTGAGCAATATGTGAATCGCCTATGAATACTGTGGTGATTGAACTGTCAAGACGTTCAGAAGTTGCTATTTCATAATTTATGAATTCCAATATCACAATAAAAAGAGTAAAACATACTATTGGTATACTAACAAACAATACTGTTTTTTTAATAAAAATTCTCATACTTTAAAATTGAAAATAAATGAACTGTTGTTCTTTGCCACTAAACCAAAATATAGCAATTATCATTGCATAATACATTGCATATCTAATTGGTCTTTTCCATTTTAAACCCAGATTCGCAATAGCATATTTTTCTTCTCTGCCAAGCCATTCAATAATCATGAAGATAACAATAAGAAAAAGAAGATGATACGGTCTAATGGTTGGGATTGAAAAAAGAGATTTTGAAAAAATGCCTGATAGGTAAGTTAGTGCATGAGCTAAATTTTGAGCTCTAAAAAATATCCATGCAAAGACAGTCAAACCAAAGGTAATTGTAATGGAAAAAACATCTTTAAAACTTGGTAAGTATTTTCCTTTTGCAACAATATCCAGGTTCGTTCTATTAGTGTTAAATATTATTGAAGGCATGATATATAAAGCATTAAGGAATCCCCAAACAATAAAAGTCCAGTTTGCCCCATGCCAAAACCCACTAACAATAAAAATAATAAAAGTGTTTCTAATTTTTATCCAAATACCCCCTTTACTGCCACCAAGCGGAATATAAAGATAATCACGAAACCAACTTGAAAGTGATATATGCCATCGTCTCCAAAATTCAGCAATGTCTCTTGAAAAATACGGGAAAGAAAAGTTTCTTAAAAGGTCTATACCAAAAAGTCGGGCTGTCCCTAAAGCAATATCTGAATACCCTGAAAAATCACCATAAATTTGAAAAGCGAAAAATAGTGCACCCAAAACAAGGGTGCTTCCTGAATAGTCAGCCGAATTATTAAAAATTTGATTTGCATATTCAGCACATTGGTCAGCAATTACAATTTTTTTAAATAACCCCCATAATATTTGTCTCAATCCATCAACCGCATTCAAATAATCAAAAGTTCTCTTTTTTTGAATTTGAGGTAAAAGATGAGTTGCACGTTCTATTGGACCAGCAACTAATAATGGAAAGAAACTAACAAAGACGGAATAATCTATGAAATTCTTTTCTGCTTTAATTCGGTCTTTGTAAATGTCAATTACATACGATAATCCATGAAACGTATAAAATGAAATTCCAACAGGTAAAATAACTTTTAATGTCCATGGATTAACATGTAACCCCATTTTAGCTATTGCACCTGCAAAAGATTCAGCAAAAAAATTGTAATATTTAAAAACACCAAGAAAGCCAAGGTTAACCGATATGCTTAACCAAAACCAAAACTTTTTGGAGTTTTTATTTTTTGCGTCCGACATTTTTATTCCTGTAAAATAATCAAGCAAAGTAGAAAAGATTAAAAGGAAAAGAAACCGCCAGTCCCAGCAAGCATAAAAAAAGTAACTTGAAATAAGGAGTAAAATATTTTGAAGTTTTAAATTTCCTCTTGTTGCAAACCAATAAAGGAAAAATACAATAGGTAAAAAAATAGCAAAGTTTACTGAGTTAAAAAGCATATTATATGTCTATTTCTGTAATGTTTGTTTGAGGCATTGTCTTTTTTAGCATAACATACAACGTTTCGCGTCTTTTAGAAGTTGGGGATTTGGTTTGCCTTAACTTTCCATTTAATACCGAAAACCAAAAGTACAAAACTAACTTTAAATTAAGCTTTAAAACCCCAATTTCTTAAAACTACTCCTATGTTTGTAAAATTATTATCTTTAATAGTAAATCAAAGATAACCGAAAGAACAGAAAGACCAGAATAAGATCCTCAAACCGCTTAAGCCATAGAGCTTCTCTAACTTGATTATTCCTGCTCTTTTCTTGCTTCAAATCTTACCGTTTATTTGAACATAGGGTTAGTGTTAGGATCGTTGTTATAGTGCAAGACTTATTCTTTCCGGTCTTTAATAAATCAATAAAAAAGGGATAACAAAATCAATTATTGTGGAGTTGCTATAGCAGCAGAAGTAGTAGCTGCTTATTTTGAAACCCCAGCGGATTATGATTGCGCGGATTTATAATCCGTGTAAACCATATTACATAAATCCTTTTTTGGCTTCCTTCCAACCTATCAAATCCTCTTTTTGTATTCGGATAGCTTGAATCTTAGACGAAAATGATTGAGCTTGTTTCATCGCTTCAAGATGGGTACCGTTGCGATAAAATGCGTTAATGTCATTTTCCTCTTCCCATAAAGTCATAGTGTACCATACTTTCAAATTCCAACTGCCTCCAATTTTATATTTTATACACTTTGATTGTTTTAACTCCGCTATAATTTGGCTGTTAAACTTAAAAAAAGGAATAAGCTTTGTATAGGAGTTTAGTTCAATTTTAGTTATAGATAAAATCATTGATTGTAGTTGTTTTTAGTTGTGTGGTTTTGTGAGGTTATATTAGGGCACGGAATGCAATTCCGCCAACGCCTTGTCCTGAGCCTTGCTTAGAAAAACCAGCATACAAATAGCACCGATAGTAGCAAACAACATATCCGACTGGGTATCCCAAACATCCCCCTGAGTACCCAAAAAGGCATCGCCGCCACTTCCGCTGCTGATAGAAACGCCCCATTCAATCCATTCATAGGCGGCACTGATGGCGAGGCATAGCGCTACAATGATAAAATTAAAAAAGGCCTTGTTGGCAATGACGTGTTTTCGGATAAATACTTCTCGGATAATCATAGCCGGTACAAAACCCTGGGTAAAATGCCCCACTTTATCATAGTTGTTCCGCGATTGGTGGAATACCTCCTTGACCCAATCAAACAATGGCACTTCGGCATAGGTATAATGACCGCCCACAAACAAAATGATGCAGTGCAGCAGGATAAAGCCATAGGTAAGGTGGGTAAAGGCAAACCGTTTATAGGTTACCGCTAACACTAAAAAACCAAGCAGAGCCGGACTTACTTCCAAAAACCAGGTAAAGTAATCTTTAGGATACAGCCCTGATAGGAACAGACTGATAAAGAACAAAGCTATAAGAACAGGCAGTTTAAGCATAGCAATAGGGGTACGTTTCGAAAGTAAAGATATAAAAAAGCCGCTATTGGCAAAGCCGCTGATTTGGAAAGGAGGGGTAATACCTCAAAGTCTGGAGACTTTGCGGAGCGGGGGGGAAAGAACAAAGCAATAAGAACAGGCAGTTTAGGCATAGCAATAGGGGTACGTTTCGAAAGTAAAGATATAAAAAAGCCGCTATTGGCAAAGCCGCTGATTTGGAAAGGAGCGGTAATACCTCAAAGTCTGGAGACTTTTCGGAGCGGGTTTTTATCATAGAATGCGGAGCGGCGGTGTTAGCAGCTATAACTATAACTTGAGTTTAATTTGTGGTTCTGAAATTTCCACTAGTTCGTGTGCTATACGCTCTTTTCCAGAAATAAAATGAGTGTCTGATTTTTTAAGATGAATTGTACACTGCTTATTGAGAAAATTTAAATTGTAGTCAATAACGGTTTCTTCTGATAAATCTGGACTTATAAATCCTGATATTTTATATCCATTTTCATCGGTAATTTCAAACTTTCCGGAATCTAGTAAAATACCCCTCAACACACCATTAATAAAAACTTCAGAATCTTCATTTGATGCAGCATTAACTCTCTCAAATCCTTGGTGAATCTTTTCTTCACTAATTTCAATACTGGTTGATCCAGTTTCAATTTTTAGCATCGAATGCTCTTCATCAATCTCTTTAAGAAAAGCTTTTAAATTATTTAAATTTCTTACTGGAGTTTTTTCTATAATTTCCTCAAAGGCATCATTACTAATTGTCGCTGCATTTATTAACTCTACCACGTTTCCAATTGCCTCAGCTACATCTTGCTCTGCAAACATATCGCTAGTTTCAATTTGAGATAACTCAACACCAAAAGATCCAGTAGGTAAAGCTGTTAAATAAAGTTCAGAATTAACAGAATGCTTTGTTTTTCCTCTTTTACCGACATGTCCAAATCTCACAAGTGCAGTTTGAGTTTTGACTAATTCTTGAAAAGGGCGTAAAGCATTACTTAAAAATTTAGCTTTAATTCCTTTCGAACCTTTTACTGCTTGTCCACTAAATAAGAGTATAATTTTTGCTTCTGAATAATTATCGGGTATTTTCGATAATTCTTCTTTCAAACTATTTAATTTCTTTTTTAAACTGATTGACATAATAGCGTGGTCACTGACGAGGTTTAATAACCGTTCAGTGTCAAGTATTTGTGCTTTTATTTGATTTACCCTATTTATCATAACACTAAATTACTTAAAAAATTCCATGCATTTGCATCTATTTGGGGAGTATTTAACTCAATTCTAATTATACCTTTCCAAATGTTTAAACGATTATGGGAAAATAATTGCAACCAATATCTTGTTGATTCTACAGTAAATTCTGGACGATATCCATAATCAACAGGATAATGATCTAATTTAAAATTTTGTTTAGAAATGTTAAAATCAATGAAATCTGGAAATGACTGTTGAATTGTTATATTTTGTTGTTGACTTAAATTTTTATAAAATGTAACAGTATCTAAATCGCGAGGTGCACGACCTTCTGTAACTTCAATATTTTCTGTAAAACTTCCATCGAGCCATTGAAAACCTTCGACCACACCGAAATTTTGTAACTGCTCTCGAAATTTAATAAGACCTTTTAAAATTTCCACTCGTTCTTTTGATGTTGCAAAGTGCATACAAAATTCTAATGTATCAGAGATATAAGGGCTTAATTGCGTCAAGTCAGTCGGATTACCAATATGAGGTGGAGTGACATGATTATGATCAAAGTTTGGTATCATTTAGATTTTGTAAAGTAAGCAAATATATCGAAAATATCTTATTATAACTGAAACGTTTAAAATGCTTGCAACTATCGTTCCTCTACTTCATGCAGTTACTTCAGAACTGATTATCTTCAGTTAAAGTTAAAAATTCTTGCTGAACGAAAACATGAACTTACCATAAAACTCGAAATCTTGCCAAACGGATGTTTTGTGCTGTTATACTACTTTCGTTTCATCTATTGTTTTAACTACCTCGTCAATTTTTTCTATTGCAAGTTGACAATTGTAAATAAATGTTGCATGGCGTATAATGCTTTCTCCAACATTAACTAAGTCTTCTTTTAGGTAGTTATATGAGGTTATATTATTTGAAGGAAAAGGTGGGCACCAAACATCTATCCTCTTTGCGCATAATAACCACATATTAGTAGGATAAAGGCTCAATTTTGCTTCGTAACTTTCTAAATGTATAGGTATTTCTAGTTTGTCGGGCTCAGCAAAATAAAAACCAACATCTCCAGGACGATTAGAACCAGTACTACCAGTTTTTGCTTTTTGAGAAAATGTAACTTTTTCAACAAGTATTTCATTTATAAGCATTGGCAGATCTACTTCTGAAATAATTCCCCTGCTTATCAAAAACTCTAAACTGTCAATTTTCGTTTTATCAAGTAGTTTAACTAAGGAATAATCAAATTTTTGTATTTCACCCTTTATGTTCCAAAAATCAGTATAAATATCACCTATATATTCACGCTCTTGTTGTAAACTATTAAATTTGAACTGGATAGTATACAAAGGAGGGATTGACATCTTATTCGAATTTTGTTTTTCTTTTAATTTTGAAAGTATTTTAGATATTGACGTATCACTATCGTCATTAAGAATTTTAGTAAACCAAGGCTTATACTGTAACTCTAAAATAGATTTAATGATTGAAGGGTCTTCTCCTGCCAATGCAAGGCAACTCAAATGAACATTCATACAGCTAATAACAAATGAAGCGAAAGGATAAGTGTTATTTATTGATGAAAAATTTATAATATCATCAAGAAATTTATCTGATAATTTTTCAAACTTCTCTTTATATCTGTCAGCAGTGGTATGATAATCGTTGGTAGACAACATATCACAATAAGGTTTATAATAAATTTCAAATTGTTTTAAAGTAGTGTTAAGCGAAATAGTTGCGTCATAGGCAGCCACTTTTTCAGGAATTGCGTACACGTCTGCTACTAATTCATTAACTAACTTTGTTAGGTTTACGATCTCTTTTTGTATTTCATTAAGACGATAATAAACTTCTGATAAATCAGTTCCATTATATAAATTATTTAATATTTTGGCTATAGGATTAGTTGGCATAAAAGGAATATTTAATATTGATATAGGATTTTTTAATGTATTATTGATATAGGATTCAATTTCTTTTGCAATTTTTTGCAAATCTGAAGATAGTGCTTTTATAAAGCGTTGTGTAAAATCTTCGAGTAATGAAATATTTCCTTGAAAAAATATTTGAAAATAATCGGAACTTAAAAGTACTTTTAAAGTTTCAATTGGTATGCCAAGGGTTGAAGTTTGAAGTTGTCCAGAATATCTCCTTAATTCACATTCTACTACTTTAATTAGAGCTTCTCCTATTTGTGCCTGATCCCGAGAATATCCTTCATCATTTTTTCCAACCCAATATTGCATTATGTTTTCTCTGAAATTGTCATGAACATGCACATACAAGTCAAGACGACCGCATATAATCGCTTGGAGCAACAACTGATTTTTTTCTACTTTAATATCTCTATCAGTCACTTCTATTGCTATTTGCAAAGACAATTGGGCTATCGGGTCTTTGTACGCATCAAAATCACCTGAACAAATTCTTAAAAACATTACATCGTGAGGAGCTAAAACATCAGTTGCATAAAACTGTTTTGTTGAACCAGGACAGTTTTCTTCTGAATTTTGGCATAAAGGCATTCCAATTGCATTTGTTCTTTTGTTATGCTCGTCTAAAAGGCGTTTAACAATGTCATGTTTTCCAGATCTCCAACATCCAGCGGAATAAGCTAACAACTGGTCTCTTGTACAGTTTTTCCAATTATTAGCAGGTGGTATACTAGGATGCCTTACCATAAAACCAGGCATATCCGGTTTTTCATATAGTGGTAAATTTAATTTATCCTTTTCACTATTACAGAATGCTAATATTCCTGTTTTATGTGCTGAATCACCAAAATCAACGGTCATTGTTAATCCTTTTGTACATGGTAAGTCAGCCATTGGAATTTCAACATCAGACTGCCATAAGCCAATTAAGCCAGTATTTTTATCTCTGTGTTTTTTCAATCCTGAAAAATCATATTCTTCATAGAATAAAAAATTTCTGTCTGGAGGCATAATACACATACCATTTCCAACAAGTTCGGCAAATAAATTATAGGCTTGCTTTAATAAATCTTCCATTTTTATCTGTTTTAATTAGTTCGTTTAATAATAGAACACAAATCTTTTATATAGTCGCAATTAAATTGAACTATTATCTCTCTCAAATCTACTCAAACCTTTTTACCCTTACAATCAATTGTTAATAACTAACTTACATTTTAACCTAATTTCTTCTACCTTTCTTCGCAGCTTTTTCGCAAAAACCACCCTTTTTGCAAGCCGCTACTTGGTTACACCTGACAGGTTTTAAAAACCTGTCAGGTGTCTAAATGCTATTTCAAAACATCAACTAAGGTTATTTTCTTCACAAAAACCACCATTTTCCAAAACCACAGCAGCTTTCAAATCAAAGCTCCGCATCTTTCAAGTTAAAGCTCCGCATCTTTGAAGCGGAAGCTCCGCATGTTTTTGTTCGAGTTTGAAGTAATGCCAAAAAAAAGCTCCAGGCAGGAACCTGGAGCTTGAAATAAGGTGGCCTAGCCGAAAGAAATCTACGTTTACGATACTTTCTGGTACGTAACGGTTTTCAAGAAAGTGCGAAGACGTTTGCCCGGGCGAAAACGGATGCGGTTGTTGGTAATCGCATTGCTGGTTACTTCGTCCGCCGTTGCCTTGCCTTCAGAACTAAGCCCCACCTGAAAGTTTCCTAACCTGCCAAGCTTAACAATTCGGCCTTCTTCCAATTCAGTAATGATATTGGATTCGAGCGAAACCAAAACGGCATAACAGTCGGCTTCGGTCACTGTACACTGAATGGAAATCGCTTTTGCCAATTTGTCCAAATCAGTTTCTCCATCGCCAACCGCGTTGGCATAGAATTTTGCGGGTGCCAAAAGATCCTGAGGATTCTTTTTCGGCACTACTGTAAATTTTACAGGCATAATTAAAAATTTTAAATTAATAGTACCAGTCCACCAACAAGAAGCGTGCAAAGAAGCGTGCCAAAGGTTGAGATTGTAGTTTTTTGCAGGTTTTTGTCACTTTTTGCAGGTTTCTGCAGGTTTTTGTCACTTTTTGTTACTTTTTGTATGTTTTTGCAGGTTTCTGCAGGTTTTTGTCACTTTTTGTTACTTTTTGTATGTTTTTGCAGGTTTCTGCAGGTTTTTGCAGGAAAAGGGAAAATAGAGAACGGAAAATAGAAAATAGACAGTTGTCTTTAAAGTTTAGCTCCTAAATTCTATTCTCTTTATAAAAAAAAACGCTCTGGAATTTCTTCCAGAGCGTTTTACATTATGAAAATTCTAAAACTTATTTCATTTTTCCGTTAACAACTGCAACGGCAGCTCCTACAATAGATGCTACGAATATTGAAGCTACAATGCCAATTCCCATTAACTTAAAATCAATAGTTTCTTTATACATATTCATAAAGAAATTGTCGCTTAAGCTCATGAACAAAGCAATTCCGACAGCCATTTTAATTCCAGACATGCAAGTAGAAATGCCTTCTCCTTGTGAAAAGATATAAGAAATTAAAAACCCAAAAAATAAGCAACCTAAGAAAATGAACATCATATTCTCTGGTCCTGAACCTTCTGGTTTTGGAAAAGTGTCTTTAAGTAAGATGCCCCAAACGAGCCATCCCATTAAAAAGTCAACAATTCCTCCAACAATTCCTCCGATAAAAAAGTTTTTTACATTCATAATTAATAGTTTATTGGTTAATGAAATAAAAATACCACTTAATGAACAATTGTTAAATTTTAACATAAATAATTATTAACTATTTAAAAATCAAGAATGTTAATAACCTAATTGGTAAAATATTGTGATTTATTACTGTAAACCGGACATAAAAAAAGCTTCTTAAATTTAATAAGAAGCTTTACTATGAATAGGGTTTGTGATGGTTATGACTTTTTAAAATTCCCGCTGTCTACATCTTTCAAAAAGGAAATTACACCCGGAAAATAATGTTCCTGGTCATCATACTGTGAGCAATGACTTCCGTTTGGACAGTATAAAAATCGTCCGTTTTGGACTTCTTTGGATATCCATTCCATGTGTTTTGGGTCCATGGTATCATATTGTGCTCCAATAACTAAAGTTGGAATGGTTAGTGTTTTTAGTTTTGAGGTAACATCCCAGTCTTTTAAAGTAGCATCACCTGTAATTCCGAATTCACTCGGACCTTGCATAAACACATACACATTCGGATTTAAATGTTTGAATGCTCTGTTTATTGATTCGGGCCATTTGTCAATAGGCATTCTCAAAATGTGTTCGGTGTAGTAATATTTGAATAGCAATTCTGCGTATTTTGGATTTTTATAGTCTTTGTTTTTTTCAAACGCTTTGATTTGAGTAAAGACTTCTTTGGGTAATTTTGGACCAAGAACATCCTCAGCATATTTATTATAAGCTGGTGCACTTGCCATCATATTAGCAATAATTAACCCTTTTAGATTCTTCTGGTATTTCAAAGCGTATTCCATAGCAAGGATTCCGCCCCAGGATTGTCCCATTAAATAAAAGTTAGAATTGTCTAATTTCAGGGCTTTACGCACTTGTTCTACTTCGTCTACAAAGCGGTCAATTGTCCATAAGCTATTGTCATTTGGTTGGTCGCTGTAGTAGGAACCCAATTGGTCGTAGTAGATATACTCAATACTTTCATTAGGGAAATAGCCATCAAAGCTTTCAAAAAATTCATGAGTGCCACCCGGACCGCCATGTAATAAAAGGACTTTTATCTTAGGATTGTTCCCAACACGCTTTGTCCATACATTGAATTTACCTATTGGAGTAGTAATCGGAATCATTTTAATTCCGCCGGTTGACTGGTCATCACTTTTAGAGTAATCTAAATAGTTGGCTTTTGTAGTGTCTTCCGGTTTACTTTCTTTACAACCCGAAAATGAAATTACCGTTACCAGTGCGATTAAAAGTTGTTTTATCTTCATAAGTTGAAAAGATTAAGGTGTTAGTTATATATTTTTTGGTACAAATCTTTGTATTTCTCCATTACAATTTTACGTCTGAGTTTCATGGTAGGCGTAAGGTGTCCGGCATCAATAGACCAAACATCGGGAGTGAGTTCAAAACGTTTTATTTGTTCCCAGCTTCCAAATTTTTTGTTTAATTCATTTACCTCTTCTTGAATACGTTCAATTAGTTTAGGGTTTGAAATGATTTCTTCGTTTGTATTTCCAACAGCAATTCCGTGTATTCTTTCCCATTCTTTAACAAAGGTAAAGTTAGGTTGAATAAAAGCAGCAGGCATTTTTTGGCCATCACCAATCACCATAATTTGTTCAATAAAACGAGATTGTTTCATGGCATTTTCTAATAATTGTGGTGAAACATATTTGCCGCCTGACGTTTTAAACATTTCCTTCTTGCGGTCCGTAATTTTCAGGAAACCTTCGCTATCTATTTCGCCAATATCACCTGTGTGAAAATAACCATCCGTCATTACTTCTTTGGTTTGGGCTTCATCTTTATAATAACCCAACATTATGTTTGGTCCTTTGCATAAAATCTCACCGTCTTCGGCTATTTTTACTTCTACTTTATCAATAACTTTCCCAACAGTTCCTATTTTAAATCCTTTGTTACGCATATCGTTTATAGCAACTAATGGGGAAGTTTCTGTTAATCCGTAGCCTTCCATTATTGTGATTTCGGCAGCAGCAAAAATCCTGGCTAATCGGGGTTGTAATGCGGCACTTCCGCAGGCAATAAGTTGTAAATTTCCGCCAACAGCTTCTTTCCATTTGCTAAAGATGAGTTTTCTGGCTATTTTTAATTGAAATTCATACCACCAACCATTGGCCTCATAAGGTTCAAATTGCATCCCTAATTTAATGGCCCAAAAGAAAAGGACTCTTTTTATTCCCTTAAGTTCTAATCCCCTGGAGTAGATTTTATCATATATTTTTTCAAGCACTCGCGGAACTCCCGTTATCAAATCAGGTTTTACTTCTTTTAGGTTTTCACCAATTTTATCTAATGATTCACCAAAATAAATAGCGATGCTATAATATTGACATAAATACAGATAAAAACGCTCTAAAATATGGCAAACGGGTAAATAACTCATTGTTTTGTATTTGCCTTCTGTGTATGGAATTCTCAATGCGCCAGCAAACACATTAGAAACAATATTATCATGCGATAGCATTACACCTTTAGGTTTTCCGGTAGTTCCCGAAGTGTAAATTATTGTTGCTAAATCAGTAGGCTTGACATTATTTTTCCTGTCTTCAACTACATCTTGATTGCTTTCGTCTTTTCCAAGTTCTAATAATGAGGTCCAATTTTTACATCCTTTGATTTCGTTGAAAGCGTATATTTCTTTTAAGGAAGCAACGGAGTCTTTTACAGCCATGATTTTTTCATAAACTACTAAATCAGAAACAAAACAATATTTTGATTCGGAGTGATTTAAAATATATTCATAATCTTCTGCAGCAATGGTTGGATAGATAGGCACATTTTGAGCACCAACCTGAAGTATTCCAATATCCATTATGTTCCATTCGGTTCTGTTTGAAGATGAAATTATGGCTATTTTGTCATTTTCTAATACGCCTAATCGAAGTAAGGCTCTCGAAATAGCATTGGCTTTATTTATGTATTCTTGTGTTGAGGTCTTTATCCATTGCCCATCATATTTAGTAACAAGACAATCAGAGAGATTATTTTTTGAAAGTTGATAATAAGGGAAGTCAAAAAGTCTTGAGATTTGAGTCATTATGCTACTAATTTTATTGCAAATTAAATAATATTAGCGTGATGCACAATATTAATTTAAAATATAAAGAATTTGCCACTGAAATATGTAGTTTTGTAGCGCTTACTTTTTATACTTTCTATGAAAAAATTTCCAAGAATTGGAGAATATAAAGTTTTAGCTTTCAGAATAGTGTTAGCTTATCTTTTTTATTTTGTTGCCAGAGTTTTATTTTTTATTTACAACAGAAATTTAATTACTGTCGATAGTTTTTTTGATTTTATAAAATTGTGTTATCATGGTTTAGTATTTGACACGACATCGATTTTATATGTTAATGCTTTATTCATTATTATCTCCATTTTTCCGGCACTAATAAATTCAAAAAAAAGTTATCAGAAAGTACTATTCTACATTTATTTCTGCACTAATTTAGTTGCGTATGCTACAAACTTTATAGATTTTATTTACTACAGGTATACGTTTAGCAGAAGTACAAGAGCCTCATTGGATACCCTTGAAAACGAGAGTAATAAGACCGCTTTGTTTTTTAATTTCCTGCTTAATTATTGGCATGTATTTTTATTATTTTTCACTTTGTCTTTTGTATGGATTTTGCTTTATAAAAAGATAAAAATTCACCATAAAGTTGAAAAAGCAAGTATAAAATACTTTTTTGTTTCAATTGTAAGTTTCCTAGCCATTACAACACTTTGCATAGGTGGTATTCGAGGTGATTTTAAGAAAAGCACCCGACCCATAAATATTTTAGATGGGAGCCGTTATGTTCAAAATTCGGGTCAGGCCGATGTGGTTTTGAACACACCATTTGCTATTATCAGAACGTGGACTACTAATACGTTTAAGAAAGTAAATTTAGTTTCAAAAGCGGAAGTAGCTAGTTTGTTGGTTCCGATTAAACACTATCAAAACAATCCTCCAACCAAGCCTAATATTGTTATTTTTATTTTAGAAAGCTTTGCCAGGGAATATAATGGAGCTTTCAATAAAGGCACAAAAATTAAGGGTTATGAAGGCTATACTCCGTTTGTAGATTCGTTAGCACAGCACAGTTTGATATTTACGAATGCTTATGCCAATGGTTGGAAATCCATTCATGGTATGTCATCTGTTATTGCCGGAATTCCTTCGTTTCAAAATGCTTTTACTTCCTCTCCATATCCGAAACAGAAAATAGAATCACTAGTTTCTACTCTGGAAAGTCAAGGCTATGACACTTCTTTTTTTCATGGAGCTCCTAATGGTTCGATGGGATTTTTAGGTTTCGGAAATATCTTGGGTTATGATCATTATTATGGAAAAACGGAGTTTAATAATGATGCAGAGTTTGATGGTGTTTGGGGAATTTGGGACGAACCTTTCTTTCAATTTTTTAATAACAAATTAACGCAGAAAAAGCAACCTTTTATGGCAACCTTGTTTTCGGTTTCGTCACATGAACCTTATAAAGTTCCTGAAAAATATGAAGGTAAATTTCCAAAAGGAAAAGTAAATATCAACGAATGTATAGGTTATACGGATTACTCATTGAAACAATTCTTTGCTTCCGCCAAAAAGCAATCGTGGTATAAAAACACCATTTTTGTTCTAGTTGCCGATCACGGAAATACCATTGCCTACGACGAATACAAGAAAGAATTCAATAAAAATACGGTTCCAATTTTGTTCTTTTCACCAAATGAAAAGTACGTGGGTGTGAATACCGATTGGGCACAGCAAATTGATATTTACCCTACACTTTTGGATATGATTGGCTATCAAAAACCTTTTAGAAGTTGGGGTAGAAGCTTAATTAACGAAAAGCAAGTAGCACCTTTTGTCATAAAATACGGTTCCAATATGTACCAGTTTATGAGTGGCGATTATATCTGTACTTTTGATGGCAAAAAAGCCATAGGATTTTACGATAAAAACGACAAAGCTATGGAGCATAACTTAATCTCAAAACGAAATGCAGCTATGGATTTACTGGAATTAAGATGTAAAGCTTTTGTCCAGGATTACATGGAAAGAGTTGTTGATAAGCGATTGACTACTGTTAAATAGATGAAAGAAGCAAGAAGCAAGAGAAAAGAATTCCTGTTTCTTGACTTATTTGATTAATACTTTATTAAAAAAAGCCACTTTTCAGCAGCTTTTGTCTATTCTCTATATTCTTGTTTCTTTCTTCTTGCTTCTTTACTCTTAAAGCTTATGCATATTCTCCGCCAAAGTCTCAATAAACTTTGAAATTGGTCCTTTAATCATCATTGCCATCATAGGATTAAAATCGCCTTCAAAGTGCAATTGCACCGCACTTGATGCATCAGAAACAGAATCAATATTAGCAGTTAATGTAAAGGGTAACTTATCACTAGCAGCAGCTAAAACTACTTTTGAAGTTGGCGTTTTATCCTTCATCTTCAATTTAATTTCAGGCATACCTTTTAAGCCAAAGTTGAAAATGTCATCACCTAATACTTCAAACTTGGCAATATTCTCAGGCATTAATTTTTCAAAGTTTTTTACATCTGATAACGAATCAAAGATGTGTTGAGCTGATTTTGCTACGGTAACTTTTGGGCTTTCTAGGTTCATAGTTGCATGTTGTATGTTTTCGGTTGTCTGTTTTCGGTTGTCTGTTATCTGGTAAATCCTAAATCCTAATTCGTAATTCTCCACGTCGACGGACTCTCACGCCATTCCTGCAATGTTTCGAGTTCTTTTTCGGTGATATAATTTTTGGCAACAGCCAATGTTAATAAATGATTGTAATCGGCAAGCGTGTGCAAATCGACATTGGCCTTTTTAAAATTTTCGGTTGCTACATCAAAACCATAGGTAAAAATGGCTACCATGCCTTTAACGTTCGCGCCGGCTTCTTTCAATGCTTCTACGGCTAATAAACTACTGTTTCCGGTGCTGATTAAATCTTCAACAACCACTACGTTTTGACCTTTTTGCAAAAAGCCTTCCACCTGATTTTGTCGTCCGTGCTTTTTTGGCTCTGGGCGAACATACACAAATGGCAATCCCATATATTCAGCAACCAGAATTCCGATGCCAATTGCGCCAGTTGCTACACCTGCAATTACGTCTGGTTTGCCAAATTCATTCTCAATATGCTTAGAAAATTCTTCTCGCACAAAATTTCTTATCGCTGGGAAGGACAGTATTAATCGGTTGTCACAGTAAATTGGAGAATTCCAACCCGATGCCCATGTAAAAGGATTTTTTGGATTCAATTTAATTGCATTTATTTGTAAAAGCAACTCGGCTGTTTTTTCGGCTGTGTCTTTATTAAAAATCATAGTACAAATGTATAAAGTTTTTGTCAACGATAAACCACTTTTTTTAACCAACGAAATCACCAAAGAAACCGATTTCCAGTTGTTTTTGTTGGAAAGTATTGATATTGAGCAACTCATCATCAAAATATTTCAGAACAAAATTCAGAAAGCTTCCTTGTACTATCCGGATGAAAAAGCCATTTTGAAAAAACTAAAGGAAAAAATTCCGGTTTGCAAAGCCGGAGGCGGTTTGGTTTATAATAAAAATGGTGACGTTTTATTCATTTTCAGAAACGGAAAATGGGATTTGCCCAAAGGCGGCATCGAAAAATACGAAGAGATTGAAGACACAGCAACCCGCGAAATAGAGGAGGAGACAGGAGTCAGTAAACTTACGATTACCAGAAAACTTCAAAAAACCTATCACGTATTTAAACGCAATGGAAAATATAAATTAAAGATTACCCATTGGTTCGAAATGCAAACCACTTTTGAAGGAACACCATTTCCACAAGCCAATGAAGGCATTGAAAAAGCGGTATGGCTCAACCCAGAGCAAGTGAAAGAAGCCTTGAAAAACTCGTATGAGAATATTAAATTATTGTTTGAGGAAGAGCAGCTTTTGAAATAAAACTCATAATTTATAATTTATAAGTTATAATTCACAATTGGCTTTATCTTTGCCAAATGTATAAGAATCCACATTCCAACAATTTATTACTGAATTTAGGCATTGCTAGTCTAAACGAAATGCAGGAAACCGCTTCGGCTGCTATCCTGAATGATAACAATGTTTTATTGCTTTCGCCAACAGGATCAGGGAAAACATTGGCATTTTTACTTCCGATATTTGAAATGCTTAACGAGGATATCAATACCAGAGTGCAATGTTTAATTTTGGTTCCGTCACGCGAATTAGGATTACAGATTGAGCAGGTTTGGAAAAAGATGGGGACCAATTACAAAGTAAATGTATGCTATGGTGGCCATTCTATTGAAACTGAAATTAAGAATTTGTCAAATCCACCAGCAGTTTTAATTGGAACGCCAGGCAGAATTGCGGATCATATCGAAAGAGGCACTTTCAAAACAGATTATATCGTAACCTTGGTTTTGGATGAATTTGACAAATCTTTACAGCTTGGTTTTCACGAACAAATGTCATTTATCATATCGAAATTAACCAAGCTGAACAAACGTATTTTGGTTTCGGCAACGGCTGGAATTGAAATTCCGAGATACACACGGGTTGTGAATCCAACGGTTTTAGATTTTATTCCGAATAATGAAGAGAACACCAATCTTGATAGGATGATGGTGGTATCGAAAGACAAAGACAAAATCAATTCGCTTTTCAATCTGATTTGTTCCTTAAAATCGGAATCGGCTATTGTCTTTTGCAATCACCGTGATGCTGCCGAACGCATTAGTGATGCTTTAAACGAAAAAGGAATTTATGCAACGTATTATCATGGAGGCATGGATCAGGACGAAAGAGAGCGCGCTTTAATTCAGTTTAGAAATGGAAGCATGCCTTATTTGATTACAACCGATTTGGCTGCACGTGGTTTGGATATTCCCGAAATGAAACACGTGATTCATTATCATTTACCATCCAAAGAAGACGAATTTACACACCGAAACGGAAGAACCGCCAGAATGTTAGCTTCGGGAACGGCTTATATCATTGCGCACGAAAGCGAAAAGAAAATGGAGTATATCGATTATGGAATGAAAGTCCTGAATGTCGAAAAATCGGTAACGCTACCAAAACCACCCGAGTTTCAAACCATCTACATCAGTGGCGGTAAAAAAAATAAACTGAATAAGATTGATATCGTTGGTTTCTTTTCTCAGAAAGGAAAACTGGAGAAAGGCGATTTGGGACTGATAGAAGTAAAGGATTTCATTTCGTTTGCCGCCGTAAAATCTAAAAAAGTAAAAGACTTACTGAACGCCATTCGAGATGAAAAAATGAAAGGGAAGAAGTTTAAAATTGAAGTGGCTCGAAAGGTTGTTAAGAAAGAGGAAGACCCTAAATCGGAGAAGTACTAAGGCTATAGGAATTATTTTTTATATTTGAGAAAGTATAAAGGCGAAATGAATTTTTGTATGTGCAGCTGTTTTGGTTGTTTAGAAAATGTTTGTTTAGCATATATACAAGTTAGCAGCAAGCATTCGAAAAATCAGAAACATTAACAACAACCTAAATGGAAAAATTAACGACAAGACAAACTTTACACGAACAAAAGTCATTGTGGATAATGGCTATTTATTTTATTCTAACTTTTTATTTTTTAGGTGTGTTTTCTTCAATGCACACAATGATTTATGCAGAGGTCGCTGCTGTTCATAAAAATTTCAACAATTTTATGATTACCTTAAATGCAGTTACCAGAATGCTCTATTCCTTTATTCCTGTAATTATGGTATTAGCTGTACTTGGTTTATTTTGGTCACGTCCTAAAACATTTCCCTTGTGGTCTATTATTGTTTCTGCACTACTGTGTTTAATTTCAGTATCAAGTACTTTTTATATAATCCTTCCGCTGCAATCAAAACTTTCACTTTATGGGTTTAATACGCAGGTATATCAAAATTTATTGAGTTCAAGTCTTTACTTTCAAATATTTCCTGCTGTGATGCAAGTAGTAATAGCCATCTTTTTATTAAATAGATTTTTAAGCGATAGTAAGTTTTTAGGACGTTGGTTTTTTATCATCATATTTACTTGTTCTTACTTTACACTAGGATCATCGCAAGTGGAGGGATTTATAAATTATCCTATTTGGCTTTCGGTTGATTTATCTGACTGGGTAGGTTTTAGAGATGTGATAAAGAATTTAGATGCACCATACTTATTTTTCATTGCTGTTTTACCTTTATTTCTTTTCATTCCGATGTTTTGGTATAGACCAAAGGGAATTCCAAAATACTATGTTGCCGTTTACGGAGCTAGTTTATTTTGGATAATTGCTATAACAATTATTTATTTTCTACCGCACATTCAAATTCCACTGACTGACAATAAAGAAAACACAAAATCATTAATTGAGGAATTGATGAAAAATGATTTTCTATTAAGAATGCTATATGCAATAGGCTATTTCATTATTCCAGTAGCTATGTTTTTTAAAATTGGAGACAAAAAAATAACTGAAAATATAGTTGAATAACCAATTGCACACGTGCCAGCTGCTAACACTTGCTAAAACTTATGGCTAGTTTTTCGGTATATTGTTCGTTTACTTTTCATAACTTCGCTTGGTCGGTTATGGAAAAAAAGATTTCCATAAGCCGCCACAAGCTCTAGCAAGGAAAAGTTATGCGTCAGGTTTCAGGACCAAATCTCCTTGGCTAGAAAGTAAAAACTATGGAAAAAGTTTAAAAGAGAATGGAAAACTTTGAAACGAAACGGGAAAAGTTTGAAAGAGAATGGGAAAGTTCTGAAATGACATAGGAAAACTTTGAAACGAAACGGGAAAAGTTTGAAAGAGAATGGGAAAGTTCTGAAATGACATGGGAAAACTTTGAAACGAAATGGGAAAAGTTTGAAAGAGAATGGGAAAGTTCTGAAATGACATGGAAAAACTTTGAAACGTGATGGAGAAAGTTTGAAAATTAGAAGATGATAAAAAATATAAACCCGAACGCATAACAGCCATTTCTCACAATTGCGAATTTTGTGGTAAGTTCACGTTTCGCAATAATTTTTATCTTTAACAGAAAATAAAAAGTTCCGAAGCTCGCAATTGCTTGAGGCTGATGAACGTTACCATAAATTATTTACGAGCACTAAAACAATACCATATTCATTTAAAAAATGATAAAAAAAATTTTATTGGGAATATTGGCAATTCTAATTTTCTCTTGCGAGGCAAAGAAAAAAGGACATTCTGATGCGTTTATTAAAACACAAAATGAGTTAACTAAAAAATTGACAGCGCTTTCTAAAAAAACTTGTCTTAATGGATTTGGAGTTGCCTTGGTTAATGATAAAGAAATTCTATATCAGAATGGTTTTGGAATTGCAAATGTGGAAAAAGGTGAAGAATATACTGAAAATACTATTCAGAACATTGCGTCTGTTTCCAAAACATTTATTGGAATCTCCATTTTAAAAGCACAAGAATTAGGCAAACTAAAATTGGACGACCCAATAAATAAATATTTGCCGTTTAAAATTGAAAACCCAAAATATAAAAACAGCCAGATTACCATAAGACAACTTGTTACGCACACTTCTTCTATTATAGATAATGAAGAATATATGCACCGAGCATGGGTATTAAATGACACCATAGATTTAGAAAAAAATTTAAAAATTGATATTGGTGTATGCAAATTTAGTGCACCAGCAACTGCTGTTTCAATGGAAGATTTTCTTAAAAATGTTTTAACCCAAAATGGTAAATGGTTCAAACCAAATACATTTTCCGACCATAAACCAGGTGACATTTATGAATATTCAAATATGGGTGCTACTTTAGCTGCATTAGTTTTGGAAAAAGCTACCGGAGAAAAATTTGATGCATTTACAGTGAAATATATTTTGAAACCTTTAAAAATGGAAAGTACAGGTTGGGGTTTAGGTTCAATAGATATAAAAAAGCATTCAAGATTATACAGTGACAAAAAAACCGCCTATCCCTTTTATAAGTGTGTTACCTATCCTGATGGAAGTATTATAACATCAAGTAGCGATATGAGTAACTATATTTTTGAACTCATGAAAGGTTATGTTGGTAAAGGAACATTATTAAGTAAAAGTAGTTACAAAGAGTATTTTAAGCCTCAACTCAAAGCTGAAAATTTTATTAACAGAAATACTGATATATATAGTGATGAGTATAACACAGGCATAAATATGGGATTTAGTTCAGCTGGGAACTTTGGCCATTATGGCGGTGATCCGGGCATCAGTTCAGGTATTTGGTTTACTCCAAAAAGTAAAACAGGTCGCTACTTTATAACAAATACAGATTGGGATGAAAAAGTGAGGGTCAAAAATCAAATCGCTATTTATGGATTACTTGATGAGTATTTAGCAAAATTAAATAAATTGAGTAAAGCTGAAAAATAGTACTACCATTTACAGCGGTTTAGTTTCGCTCTATTCCCTTTCGGTCATGTGTAGCAACTGCAACTAAAAACTACTTCTTCACCACCACACTATCCGGTACCAAAACCGTATAATCGCCACCATTTCTAATCACATCACGAACAATGCTTGAAGAAATATAAGAAGTTTTAGAAGCGGTTAAAAGGAAAACTGTTTCAATTTTTGACAATCTTCTGTTAGTGTGCGCAATGGCTTTTTCAAATTCAAAATCGGCAGGATTTCGCAAACCACGCAGAATAAAATCGGCATCTAATTTTCGGCACAAGTCAATAGTCAGCCCTTCATAAGTAATCACCGTTACTTTGGGTTCGTCTTTGAAAGCATCTTCAACAAACTTTTTTCGGTCTTCGAGTGAAAACATGTATTTTTTATCAGAGTTGATTCCAATGGCAACAATTACTTCATCAAAAAGCGAAATGCCTCTTTTGATAATATCATAATGACCATTAGTGATTGGGTCAAACGAACCTGGGAAAACGGCTTTTCTTTTCATTTTGTTATCTGTTATCTGTTATCTGTTATCTGTTAAAAGTTGTACAACAGACAACTCAGAACCGACAACAGACAACGTTTTACTTTTTTAAATCGATTTTCTTTCTAAAGCTAATTCAATTGAGTTAGTAAATAAATCTTCCAGCGAAATTCCGGCTGCTTTCGCTTGTTGCGGAATCAAACTTTCGGTTGTTAGTCCCGGAATGGTATTCATTTCTAACATAAAAGGTTCTCCGTCTACCAGTATAAATTCACTTCTTGAAAAGCCACTCATTTTTAAAATTGTGTAAGCTTTTTTTGCTACAGTTCTAATTTTTGCTGCAATGTCTTCTGATATTCTGGCTGGCGTTATTTCCTGAGATTTTCCAAGATATTTGGCTTCGTAATCAAAGAAATCATTTTCGGAAACAATTTCTGTTATAGGTAAAACTACGATTTCTCCTTTGTAATTTATCACACCAACAGAAACTTCGGTTCCGTCTAGAAAGCTTTCGATGATTATTTCATTGTCTTCTCTATAGGCATTGGCAATGGCAAACAAAAGTTCGTCTTTGGTTTTTACTTTAGTGATTCCAAAACTAGAACCCGATTTGTTTGGTTTGACAAAACAAGGTAAACCCACTTTTTCCAGAATTTCATCCTGCTTGATTTCGTCACCAAGATTTAAGTAATAGGAGGTAGCCGATTTTATTCCGTAAGGCTTCAAAACCGATAATAAATCACGCTTATTAAAGGTCAATGCCGCTTGGTAATAATCGCAGGAGTTTTGTGGAATTCCAAGCAATTCAAAATAGGCCTGCATCAGTCCATCTTCGCCCGGCGTTCCGTGAATAGCATTAAACACACAATCAAAAGTTATTTTTTCATTGTTTACGGTAACTGAAAAATCATTTTTATCAATTGGAAATTCGGTATCATTGTCATCAACATAAACCCATTTATCTTTGAAAATGTGAATGCGGTATCCGGTAAATTTTGTTTTGTCTAAATTTTGATATACTACGTTTCCACTTGTTAACGATATTTTGTATTCGCTGGAATAACCGCCCATGATGATGGCAATTTTTTTCATATGTACTTTGCTATTAGGTAAAGCAAAATTATCATTTTTTTTGTTAGATAAGGCTACGCCTCTTAGATTTTTAGATTGTTAGATACGGCTTTGCCTTTAGATTGTTAGATTATTGATTATTAGATATTTCTAACTGTCTAAGAGCGAAGCGTATCTATAGTTCTAATAATCTAACAGCGAAGCGTTTCTAAAAGCCCCAAGCGCACATCTAAAAATCTAAGAGCGAAGCGTATCTTTTTTATATCTTTGTGCAAATTAAATTTCTTTATGAGTTTACGAGCGTATTTGACAAGTCGAGTTTTTTTTGCCCAGATTCTTGCCGCTATGGCTATTGTTGCCGCTATCGCGTATTTATTTTTTCATTGGATAACCTTTACCACACATCACGGACAGGAAATTACAGTTCCAGATTTGGCCCGACTTTCTGCTGAACAGGCGGAAGAAAAATTAGCGGCTATCGATTTAGATTATATAATTCTGGATACGGTTGATTTCAAACCTGATTTTCCAAAGTTGACTATTGTAGAGCAAGAACCAAAAGCGGGTGCTAAAGTAAAAGAAGGCAGAAAGATTTACATCAAAATAAATGCTTCAAAATTTACGATGGTTACCTTGCCCGATTTGATTGAGAAGACCTATCGTCAGGCGGTTCCAACATTAGAAGCTGTTGGCTTGTTAGAAGGAACCATTACCTATAAACCTTACTTAGGAAAAGATATGGTTCTGGAATTGCGTTTGAATGGAAAAAAATTAAAAGCGGGTGATAAGGTTTTGAAATCATCCAGAATTGATTTGGTTTTGGGAGACGGGAAAATTACTTATGAGGAAACGGTTGATACTACAGCTGTTGATACTACTCAAATGCAACCATTAGATGGACAATAATAGCGATAATACTCCCGAATTAGAAGAAGAAGAATTATTTGAACACCACCGACATGTTGCTGACAAAGGGCAATCGTTGTTGCGCGTAGATAAATTCCTGATGCAATTAGTTGCGAATGCTACTCGGAATAAAATTCAGAAAGCTGCTGATGACGGAAATATCTGGGTGAATGATGTTCCGGTAAAATCGAGTTACCGGGTCAAACCTTTTGATGTGGTCCGGGTTATGCTGTCTCATCCGCCATTTGAAAATTTGGTACTTCCTGAAAATATTCCACTTGATATTGTTTATGAAGACGATTCGTTATTACTTATAAATAAACCTCCAGGACTTGTGGTTCATCCCGGACACGGAAATTATACAGGAACATTGGTTAATGCTTTGGCTTTTCATTTTGAAAATCTACCAAAGAACTCGAGTGACCGGCCTGGTTTGGTTCATCGAATAGACAAAAACACTTCCGGCCTTTTGGTCATTGCCAAAACCGAGCAAGCCATGACACATTTGGCAAAGCAATTTGAAGATAAAACTTCGGAGCGTGAATATATTGCGTTGGTTTGGGGAAATGTAAAAGAAGACGAAGGAACCATTGAAGGTAATATTGCAAGACACGTGAAAGACAGAATGCAAATGGCCGTTTTTCCTGAAGGAGATACAGGTAAACATGCGGTTACTCATTATAAAGTTTTGGAACGTTTTAGTTATGTTACTTTGGTTTCCTGCAAATTAGAAACGGGAAGAACACATCAAATTAGGGTGCATATGAAATATATTGGGCACACTTTATTTAATGATGAGCGTTATGGAGGCGATTTGATATTGAAAGGAACCACTTTTACCAAATACAAGCAGTTTATAGACAATTGTTTTAAGACGTTACCAAGACAAGCATTACACGCAAAAACGTTAGGTTTTACGCATCCGGTAACAAAAGAATTTATGTCCTTTGATACTGAACTGCCTCAAGACATGAAAGATTGTATTGAGAAATGGCGGAACTATGCCAAGTCTGGTTTGACAGAGAATGAAGAATAAAAAAGCCCCTTAAAGGAGCTTTTAAAAAATATCATTTTTAAGGTTTATTCTTCGATTGGTTTTTCGGCAACGAATAAATAATAAATACCAACTAATATAAAAGGAATGCTCAACCATTGACCGGTTGAAAGCAATCCGAAAGTTTCTTCAATTCCGCCCTGACTTTCTTTTACATATTCGACTACAAATCGAACAGACCAAAGTAGGATTAGGAAATAACCAAACAGTAAGCCATGTTTTTCAGCAGTTTTTGTTTTCCAATACAAGAAAAACAGAATTAAAAATACAAATACATAAGCAAAGGCTTCATATAATTGGGCAGGATGTTTTGCCGGAACTTTTTCTAAAAGTGCTGCATATTTTGGATCGGTTACAAGCGCATGATAGGCATCGTTTACATTTGTAATCTTTGTAGCATTTATAACATCTTTAGGGGAATAATAATCTCTCACAAATCGAACTCCAAAGGGTGAATCAGTTATTTTACCAACAATTTCGGAGTTGAAAAAATTTCCAATTCTAACAAATACGGCACCACTGGCTACAGGAATTACTACTCGGTCTAATACCCAAAGCATTGGTCTTTTAATTACTCTTGAACTGTAGAAGTACATTGAAATAATTATGGCAACAGCTGCACCATGACTTGCTAAACCTTGAAAACCTGTAAATTCAAATTTTGGACTGAATCTAAAAGGCAATAGTATCTCTAATAAATTATTGCGGTAGTATTCCCAATCGTAGAAAAAAACATGCCCCAAACGTGCCCCAAGTAAAGTGGCAACAACGGTCCAAATAAATAGGGTGTCTAATTTTTCAATCGGTTCTTTTTCTTTTTCGAAGATGTGCTTCATAATATACCATCCAAGTCCGAAAGCAATCACGAACATCAAGCTGTAAAAGCGGATAGTAAAAAAACCTATATTTATTCCTTCTGATGGATTCCAAATCATGATTAGTTGGGTATTTTAGATTGTAAAAATAAGAATTTGTACCAAAAATCTACACAAATTAAGGAAACTTTAATGGGAACATTTTTTTTCAGGTACCGGATCGTAGCCGTTTTTTCCCCAAGGATGACATTTCCCAATTCTTTTCAAACCCAAATAAGTTCCCCTAATTGGGCCATGGATTTTTAAAGCTTCGATGAAATAACTTGAACAGGTTGGTTGAAATCGGCAGCTTGATGGCATTAATGGCGACAGCACAATTTTGTATAAATAGATAAGTACAAGTAATGGTGCTATGGCAATTTTCTTCAGCATAGTAGTTCAGTTAAGCTGTAAAAGTGGTACCGTCTTTTCCGTCTTTTAATTGAATGCCGAGTGCTAACAACTGATCCCGAATTTGGTCAGACAAAGCAAAGTTTTTATTGGCTCTGGCTTCATTTCTCATTCCAATTAGCATTTCAACAACTCCATCTAATTTTTCTGAATTATCAGCAGCACATTTTTCATCTCTTATGCCAATAACATCAAAAGTAAAGGTGTTTAAGGTTTCGGATAGCGTTTTTAAATCGGAAGCAGTAAGCGTTTCTTTTCCGTCATTTATCAAATTGACAAACTTTATTCCTTCAAATAAATTGGCAATTAAGATTGGCGTATTGAAATCGTCATTCATCGCATCATAGCAGCTTTGTTTCCAAGTCGAAATATCAAGAGTAGCAGTAGCACTTGGTTGTAATTCTTTCAATAAATCAATGCCTTCCATTAATCGATTAAATCCTTTTTCGGCCGCTAAAATTCCTTCGTTTGTAAAGTCAAGAATGCTTCTGTAATGAGCCTGCATCATAAAGAAACGGGCAACATTAGGAGAAAAAGCTTTGCTTAAAAACGGACTTCCACCCGAGTAGATTTCACCAGGTAGTAAATTATTTCCGGTTGATTTTGACATTTTCTTGCCATTGAGATTCAGCATATTAGCATGCATCCAATAATTCACCGGACTTTTGCCTGTGCAGGCTTCGTTTTGTGCAATTTCACATTCGTGATGCGGGAATTTTAAATCCATTCCACCACCGTGAATATCAAAAGTTTCGCCAAGGTATTTGGTGCTCATAGCAGTACATTCTAAATGCCAACCCGGAAAACCAATTCCCCAAGGCGAAGGCCAACGCATAATATGTTCTGGTTCTGCTTTTTTCCAAAGTGCAAAATCCTGTGGGTTTTTCTTATCGCTTTGTCCGTCAGTATCACGTGTGTTAGCAAGCATTTCATCAATGTTTCTTCCGCTTAATTTTCCGTAATGATTGTTTTCGTTAAACTTCACTACATCAAAATAAACAGAGCCATTTCTTTCGTAAGCAAAACCTTTTTCAATAATTTGATTTACGATTTCAATTTGTTCAATGATATGTCCGGTTGCCGTGGGTTCAATACTCGGCGGAAGGCAATTAAACTGATTCAAAACATCATGAAAATCGACGGTATAACGCTGTACAATTTCCATTGGTTCGAGTTGTTCCACACGTGCTTTTTTTGCAATTTTATCTTCGCCATCATCTACATCATCTACAATATGACCAACATCAGTAATGTTTCTCACATAACGAACCTTGTATCCTAAATGCAAAAAATACCTAAAAATCATATCAAACGACATGAACGTGCGAACGTTCCCAAGGTGCACATTGCTATATACCGTTGGCCCGCAAACATACATACCAACGTTACCAGTGTGAATAGGTTTAAACACTTCTTTTTCTCCCGAAAGCGAGTTGTATATTTTTTGTTGTTGGTTTTTATATAGTTGCATTTTGTTAGGATTTATTCTGCATTTATTTTAGGAGCTATTTCCGGCTTTTCGTTTCAATCTTTTTTAAATTGCCACGAGTTTTAACTCGTGGCAATTTAAAAAAGGATTTACACTTCAATCCGGGCTATTAAAATTTTGTTTCTAATTTGATATAATCTAGAAATTCCCTACGGGTTTGTTCCTCATTGAATTTTCCGCCATATTCCGAAGTTACCGTGCTACTTTCAATATCACGAATGCCACGAGAATTTACACAAAGGTGTTTGGCATCAATAACACAAGCTACATCTTCGGTCCCTAAAACCTGTTGTAATTCCTGAACAATTTGCATGGTTAAACGCTCCTGAACCTGAGGTCTTTTGGCATAATAATCTACAATTCTGTTCATTTTTGAAAGTCCAACTACGGTTCCTTTTGAAATATAGGCAACGTGTGCTTTACCAATTATTGGTAACAAATGATGTTCACAAGTAGAGTAGAGGGTAATATTTTTTTCGACCAACATTTCACCATATTTATAATTATTGGCAAATGTTGAAGCTTTAGGTCTTTTATTTGGATTTAGACCACCAAAAATTTCTCTGACAAACATTTTTGCCACGCGACTTGGGGTTCCTTTTATGCTATCATCTGTTAAATCCATTCCAAGCGTATGGAGAATATTTTCAACATCTTTTTTTATAAGTTCAATTTTTTGTTCATCAGTTAAACTAAACGCATCATTTCTTACAGGATTTTGAGCACTGGTTGCAATATGATTTTCGCCTAATTCATCATTAATTTGGTCGCTATTTATCATTAAATTCTTTATTAATCTCGGTTTTTAAAATAAAAAAACAAAGATAAATAATTAAAATTAATCTGTTGGGAATAGTTTTACTAATTAAAATTTTAAATTTTTAGAAGAATTATTTCCTAAAAAGGCTTAAATTTCGCATCTAAAAATTGTTACCAAAAAATGAAAAATAAATTAAACCTACTTTTTTTAATTTTCTTATTTACAAATTCTCTTTTCTCTCAGAATTTAATTGTCAATGGTGGCTTTGAAAGTGGTGGTTCAGGTCTTGGTTTTGTAACTAATGGTGCAGGATATACTCTTTTGAACACACCTTATTCAGGAACAACAACAACAGGAAATTTTGCTTTCACCACCAATCCAAATTTAATAAATACTGCCAATTTTTTACCAAGTTCTGATCATACAACAGGTTCAGGTAGGATGTTGATTATTGATGGAAACACCAATGCAACTTCTCCACGATTTTGGAAAGCTGGTAACACAGGTGCCGGAATAACAACTTTGGTTATAGGAACGACTTACAGATTTAGTTATTGGATTAAATCAGTTTCCAGTTTGGTTACAGGTCCGGCATCACAAGCTAATATTGTGGTACAAGTTACAGGAGGAAGCGGATTAACACTAGTAGCTGGGTCAACTTTAGCACCATTACCTGCTTTAGGTTGGAGACATGTTGTATACTCTTTTACGGCTACTGCTACCACTGCCACTATAGAGTTGTGGAATACTAATACAAGTTCAGTTGGAAATGACTTTGCTGTAGATGATTTTATGTTGACTAGCACACTTATGGTTACCTATAATGTTACTGATGCATTATGTGCTTCAGCTAATGACGGTTCGATAACTGTTGGTGGTATTGGAGGAACATTACCCTATTCAAATTATACAATTTCAGGTCCGGTATCTCAAAATAATGCAACAGGAATTTTTACTGGATTACCTCCCGGAATTTATACTGTTTCTGTTACAGATAGTGCTTTGCCATTGCCATCGATAGCAACGATGGCGAATGCGGTTGTTGGACCTAGTTTAGCTACAAGTAGTAATGTTGCAATTTGTTTAGGAAATTCTACAACTTTATCGGTTAGCGGAAGTCCAAATGGATATACCTGGACTTCAGCTCCTGTAGATGCAACACTTACCAATCCTAATAGTTCTAATCCAACAGTAACACCGGCAGTTACCACTGTTTATACAGTATCATCTACAAACGGAGCATGTAATTTATCTAAGTCAGTTACAGTTACAGTAAATCCATTACCAGTAGCAAATATTACCGGAAATGCAACGATATGTCCAGGTAATACAGCTGTTATTACTATCACAGGTACGCCAAGTTCCACTGTAACATTTGTAAATAATTTAGGGAATTCATATAGTCCTTTTATTCCTGCTTCAGGGACACTTGCTTGGACGACACCTATTTTAAATGCAACCACTATTTATACGCTTGTAAGTGTTAAGAATTTCGCATCATTCTGTCAAAGAAATTATACCGGAGTTGCGGTCACAATTACTGTTGTTCCTAATGGTTGTGCTACTGTGGGAACGCTACCTGGTTCAGGAAGTTTGCCGTTAGATTTGACATTGTGCACAAGTGGAGAATGTAGAGTAATACAAGCTAATATATCCAACGTTCCTTCAACCAGCACTTATGCTGCAAGTTCGATACCTTATTGTCCATATCCTTTTACCGATCCTAGCTATAATGTTGTTCCTATTACAGGTGGAGATGATTTTTGGTCGGATGTAATTAATTTACCATTTGATTTTTGTTTTTATGGAGAAAATTACACCTCTTGTAACGCTGGTACGAATGGTTTGATAACATTTGATCCAAAGACACCAGGAGCTTTTTGCCCATGGCCAGATACAAGTGTGCCGATAACTGGACAAAATCAAACCAAGTCAATTTTTGGCGTATATCAAGATACTGACATGGCAATACCGCCGTCTGCGGCTAACCGGCAGGTAAATTGGGTTCTTCAGGGAACTTATCCATGCAGAAAACTCATAGTTAACTTTTATAATTTAGGGCAATGGAATTCGGTTGGCTCTAATCCGGGACTTCAAACTTCTCAAATTGTTTTGTATGAAGTATCAAATATTATTGAAGTCTTTGTACAAAGAAGGGTAGCCGGATCACCATGGGCTGGTTCAGGAGCAATAGGATTGATTGGAGGTACACCGGCACAATGGGTAGCAGCTCCGGGAAGAAATACCGGAAACTGGTCAGTGACTACAAGTGAAGCTTGGCGTTTTACACCAACAGGGCCAAACGTTCCTGTGGTTATAAATTGGTTTGCTGGTGCAACACCTATCGGCACTGGACCAAGTATAACTGTTTGTCCAACAGCAGACACTACATACACTGCCAATGCAATTTATAATGTATGTGGTGTATCTCAAACAGCTACTACATCAGTAAATTTACGTGTGAATCCCGATTTAACAAATGCACCTGTTAACATAACCCAATGTTCAAATACTTTTAATTTAACTACTAATGCAAGTGTTATTTTAGGAGCTTTAAATCCATCAGATTACGATATATCATACCACTTAAGTGCTACTGATGCTGCTGCAGTTTCTAATCCAATTGCAAATCCCAGTGCTTTTGTGAGTTCAGGACAAACTATATATGTTGCAATTTATCTGAATACTTTTGGTTGTACCGTAGTCAAGCCTTTTAACTTGATAATTTCATGCGGAACAATATCACCGGTTCCAGATTTAACTTTATGTGAAAGTTCTTTAGGAAGTGGAACTGCGGTTTTTAATTTAACGCCTCAAACGGCCATTGCATTAGGTGGTGAAAATCCAGCTGATTATACAATAACTTATTATTTATCGCAAGCAGCAGCAAATGCGGGAATTGCAGGTACAGAAATAAATCCAATCAATAGTTTTATTGGTACTAATCAAACCCTTTATATTCGGATGCAGAATAATGCTAATCCTGTTACCTTCTATACAACCGATTTTGATCTTATTGTTAATTCCATTGCCAATGCCGGTACTGATGGAAGCATCACTATTTGTAATGGTAATACTACCTCTGTTAATTTGTTCAATTTAATAACTGGAGAACAAACAGGAGGTATATGGACACAAACTTCGGGAACGGGAGGAACTTTTAATGCTGCTGCCGGCACATTTACACCAACAGCAGGAACAACTTCTTCAACATTTACTTATACAATAGACGGAATAGCGCCTTGTGCAGATGATACCAGTATTGCAACAATAAATATAATTCCACAACCAAGTGCTGGTACTGATGGAGGAACTGTTATTTGCGCAAGTAGTAACACACCAATAGATTTATTCAGTTTAATAACAGGTGAGCAAACTGGTGGAACTTGGACACAAACAACTGGAACTGGTGGGATTTTCAATGCCGGAGCCGGAACATTTGCCCCTACTGCTGGGGCTACATCCTCAACATTTACTTACACTGTGAATGGCATTGCACCTTGCGTTAACGACAGTAGTATTGCTACTGTGACTATTGGTTCTCAACCAAATGCCGGAACTGATGGAGCGACTACTGTTTGTGAGACGAGTGTTACAGCAATTAATTTGTCAAGTTTAATCACTGGAGAGCAAGCTGGTGGAGTTTGGACGCAGACATCAGGAACAGGAGGAACTTTCAATGCTGCTGCGGGTACATTTACACCTTCAGTTGGTGCTACTACTTCGAGTTTTACCTATACCTTATCAGGAGTTGCACCATGTATAACAGATACTAGTCTTGCTACTGTAAACATTATTTCACAACCTTCTGCAGGCATCGATGGAGGAACTGTTGTATGCGAAACCAGTTCAATACCCCTAGATTTATTCAGTGTAATCACTGGAGAGCAATCAGGTGGAATATGGGTAAGAACTTCAGGGACAGGAGGAGTTTTTAATGCAGCTGCTGGTACCTATACCCCTGCAATTGGCGCAACAACTTCTACCTTTACTTATACTGTTGCTGGTGTAGCTCCGTGTGGTAATGATAGCAGTGTAGCTACAGTGACTATTAATTCTCAACCAAATGCCGGAACTGATGGAGCAACTACTGTTTGTGAGACGAGTGTTACAGCAATTAATTTATCAAGTTTAATCACAGGTGAGCAAGCTGGTGGAGTTTGGACACAGACAGCAGGAACTGGAGGGACTTTCAATGCTACTGGAGGTACATTTACACCGTCAGTTGGTGCAACAAGTTCAATATTTACATACACTTTGATAGGAGTTGCACCATGTAGTAATGACACAAGTCTAGTTGCCGTTACTATTAACCCACAGCCTACTGCAGGTACCGATGGAGGAACAGTTGTTTGCGAAACTAGTACAACAGCTGTCGATTTATTCAGTTTAATCACTGGTGAGCAAACTGGCGGAAATTGGGTAAGAACATCAGGAACAGGCGGAGTTTTTAATTCAGCTGCGGGTACATACACACCAGCTATTGGAGCCACTACATCAACTTTTACTTATACTTTAACAGGTACAGCACCGTGCATTAATGACAGTAGTTTGGCTACCATTACAATTAATTCGCAGCCTACAGCAGGGAATGATGGAGGAACCACCATTTGTGAAAATGATTCGACTCCAATTAATTTGTATACTTTAATTACAGGCGAGCAAGCTGGGGGAACATGGACAAGAACAACAGGAACAGGAGGTGCTTTTAATGCCACTACAGGGATTTTTACACCTGCTCTTGGAGTTACAACCTCTACTTTTACTTATACTGTAATCGGAACAGCACCATGTGTCAATGATTCAAGTATTGTTACTATAGCTATTAATCCATTACCAACAGCTACTATTTCAGGAACAACCGCTGTATGTTTAAATTCAACATCTCCTCAAATAATATTGACTGGTGCAAACGGAACAGCTCCTTATACTTTTACATACTCTATTAATACCGTTGTACAGCCAACAATACAAACAACGGCAGGAAATAGCGTTGCAGTCAATGTTCCAACTGCATCGCAGGGTGTTTATACTTATGCTATAGTAAGTATTCAAGATGGCAATATTCCCTCTTGCTCTCAATCTCAAAGTGATTCTGCAGTAGTAACTGTAAATACAGCTCCAACTATAAACACTCCAACATCATATGTAGTTTGTGATGATAGTTTAAATAACGATGGCCTTTATTGTTTTGATTTGACAACTAAGATAATTGAAATTACAGGAGGAGATCCAACAGTTGTTGTAGATTTTTATGAAACAACGACTAGCGGTGTTTCGCAATCAAGTCCCTATTGCAGTATTACTCCAGGAGTTCAGACACTTGATGTTCGAGCTCATTTCATTGGATCTTCAGCGTGTTATTCGACTACTTCATTAAATTTAGTTGTTAACCCAATTCCCCTTCCCAATCCAATAATCACTGATTATGAACTGTGTGATTACAACAATCCTGGTGATGGAGTAGAAGTATTTAATTTAGGAACAAAAACTACTGAAATCGCCAATGGACAAACAGGCGTGACGGTACGTTATTATGCTACTTTAGCGAATGCCCAAAGCCAAACGAATCCGTTACCTAATTTGTATTCAAATACTAGTAATCCTCAGCAGATTTGGATAAATATTAGGGACAATGCTACGGGATGTAATACTACAGGTTCTTTTAATTTAGTTGTCAATCCATTACCATCAGTTACAGTAGCTCCTACATTATTCGAATGCAGCAACGGTTCTTCACCTACAGCTGAGTTTGATTTAACTATCAATGAAGGCACCGTTACCAATGGAGTTACAGGGTTAATCGTTACCTATTACAACACCTTGTCTTCGGCACAAGCAGGTTCGCCTTCAATTGGTTCCCCATCTACTTATATTGGGACAGATAACGAAGTAGTGTACATTCGAGTAGAGAATAGCCTCACAAGCTGTTATTCTACTACAACACAACTATTGCGCGTAACCCAAGGACCAGTGGCAATAACTCCATTACCTTTGCACTATTGTGACCCAAACAATGATGGCTATGGCGTATTTGATTTAGACAGTACTAGTAATGAAATAACAGGAACACCATCAGGGGCACCGCTACCGCTTGGCGTTTCAGTCACCTTCCACGAAACCCCAACAGATGCGCTACTGGGCGCCAATCCAAAGCCAAGTCCTTATCCTAATATTTTCAAAGACACGCAAACCATTTATGTAAGGGTGTTTTATACCTTGACAGGATGTGCTAATTATGTCCAGCTTCAATTAATCGTTGATCCCACTCCAGTAGCCACCGAGCCGGATGCTTATGAGTTGTGTGATTACACTGGAGCTGTAGGCTATGAGACTTTTGATTTGACTACAAGAATTCAGGAGGTATTAGGTTCATTGAATCCGTTGACCCATTCAGTAACATTTTACACTTCTCAGGCTTCCGCCGAATTGGGAACAGGTAATATTACCAACACTACGAGTTACACCAATGGTATTATTGACACCGAAACGATTTATGTTCGTGTAGAAATTATCGCTACGGGTTGTTATGATATAGTACCGTTGCAATTAATTGTTAACCCATTACCACAAGCTACCCAGCCAAACTACCCACAATACTCATTGTGTGATACGACAGGTTTAACAGGATTTGAAACTTTTGATTTAGCTTCGCAAATAGCTCCGATATTATTAGGACAAACAGGCATGGATGTTACGTTTTATCCAAGTTTATTGGATGCGCAGAATGATACGAATGTGATTATTAATTTGCAGTATACCAATGTTCCGGTTTATGTTCAGACTTTAGGGATTCGGGTTACAAACCGACTGACAGGTTGTTATGTTATCTCTACAATGGACATCCGGGTAGAGCCATTGCCAACACTAATTCCGCCAACACAGCCTTATACTGTTTGTGATGGCGATCAGGATGGTTATGCCAATTTTGATTTGGCGAGTTTATTACCGGGATTGTTAAACGGCATCGCCACGTATACCCTGACTATCCATGAGACGTTACCCGATGCTAATTCAGGAGCCAACCCTATTAATACAACAGTACCTTACTTTAGTATTGACCCGTTTGTACAAATTTTATTCGTACGGGCACAGGATAACGCTACAGGTTGCTATAGCATTCTTCCAATAGAGTTGAATGCCGACCCAAGTCCGATTGCACCAATAAATCTGAATACTATCACCGTATGTGATCAGGACAGCAATCCTCAGGATGCGCGTACGGCAATAGATTTAACCCAACAAACAGCCGCTGTTTTAGCACAGCAAACGTTAGCTGCAACCAACTATACCGTTACCTATTACACCACACAATTATTAGCACAAGGCGGAGCATTCCCAATTATTCCTGCCGCTAACTATATTGGTACTAATTTAGATGTAATATGGGTTAGGGTAGAAAACAATACGACCCATTGTTACAATATCGGTTCATTCCAATTAGCCATTAATACGCCATTGTTACTCACTACACCGGCACCGCTTAGTTTGTGTGATGATGATGCTAATCCAAATGACCAGCACCATGCGTTTAATTTAACAGTTAGAGACACCCAAATCAACCAGGGAACAGGCTATGCGGTAACGTATTATCCAAGTTTATTGGATGCACAAAATAATACCAATGCTATCTCCGCTGCAAACGCTTTGGCGTATATTAATGTTCCTCCAGCAGTACAAACTTTAGGCGTAGTAGTTACCACAACGGTAGGCTGTAAAAGCATTACCACTTTGGATATTAGAGTATTGCCAATCCCAACACCTAATACTAATCCAAGACCTTTGGCACCTAAATGTGATGATACCAATCCGGGGGATATGTTAGAGCTATTTGATTTGACCACCAACGCAGCATATATTGCCAATGGAGACCCGAATGTAACATTACATTATTTCCTTACACAAGCGGATGCGGCAGTACCACAGAATGAAATACTCACCCCTACAGCAGCATTAGTGGGTACTAACGTTTGGATTAGAGTAGAGAACAATAGAGTAGACTACCTGGGTAATAACTGTTACGTACTGGTAGAACAACCATTAACAGTAAATCCATTGCCAATCGTAGTGCAACCACTGGCTCCTTACAGAGCCTGTGATGACAATGCTGATGGTATCTCCGTATTTGATTTGACAAATCCATTACTGGCACAGGCTGTACTTGGCCCTACCCAAGCACCAGCAAATTATACGATAAGCTATTACTTAACGGCAGCAGGTGCTAATCCATTAACCAATACGGGAGAGACTCCACTACCAAGTAGCTACACCAATGTAACGCCAAACGCACAAAACATCTACATAAGAGTGGTTAACAATGCCACAGGTTGTGTGAATACAGGAACCTTACCATTGGCAGTAGAGGCGTATGCGACAGCTATAGGACCACAACTATTTAATCAGTGTGATAGTTATGCTGACCCTTACGACGGCGTTGAACTTATTGATTTAACTACATACGCTACCGCGATACTAAACGGACAAAATCCGGCTGTATTTATACTGAGTTATTATACTACTCAGGCCGATGCCATAGCAGGAACCAATGCCTTAACACTGGCAGAAGCCCAAGGGTATGAAACTGATGCGGACACCGATACGATTTGGGTGAAAGTGGAGAACAGCAGTAATTTGATTACTCCTTTATGTTATGCTATAACCACGATAGACATCAAAGTAGAGCGTTACCCTAATCCGATAATCAATACGGATAATGGAGTGAATACTATTTGTGTAGACTTTAATACGAATATAGTGGAAAGGTCACTGCTATTAGATAGCGGAATGGCGATACCTGGTAATTATACCTTTGAATGGTTTGAGGCAGGCGCTCCAACTACTGTTATTGGAACAGGGGCAACGTATACAGTAGACACTGCAGCGGCAGCAGGAGCCACAAGAGATTACACAGTTCATGTGGCGAGTAACAGTCTATTAGCTTGTGATACAACCTCGGCTAGCTTTCAGGTGATACAATCAGGGCAGGCTGTTATACCGGTTGGTACTATAGGATATACGGTGACTAATGCTTTTAGTGCTTCTCAAATTATTACCGTGTTAATTGACGGTTATGGCACGTATGAGTACAGTTTGGATGATGGACCAAGACAGGCGAGCAATGTGTTTGAGAATGTTAGTTTAGGCACACACATTATCCATGTTTGGGATACCGAAGGCGGTGTGGCTTATAGTTGTGAAGAGCTTATCATAAATGATGTTCAAATTATAGATTACCCCCATTATTTCACTCCAAATGGCGATGGTATACACGATACATGGAATATTGTTGGATTGGGTGGACAACCTAACGCTAGGATTTACATCTTTGACCGTTATGGCAAACTGTTGAAACAAATCAGTTCAACCGGACTAGGTTGGGATGGAACATTTAATGGTCATTTAATGCCATCGGATGACTATTGGTTTACGGTTGATTATATTGAGAATCTGTCGGCTAAACAGTTTAAGGCGCACTTTACTTTGAAGCGGTAAACTTCAGTTTTAAATATAAAGCCCCGATTATAAGTCGGGGTTTTTTTATGTCCTGAATACCTCTTTGAAGCTGCATAAACAGTAATCAATTAATTCATACGTATGAGTCAATCAATTCATACGTACAAACCAATCAATTCATGCTTACCAATTAATCAATTCATACGTACAAACTGTTTGGCTTGTACGTATGAATTTTGTTAGAGTTCAAAAGGAAGACATAAGTCCCAATAGCCCCGATAGGAGCTAGCTACCCTGCCTGCCGGCAGGCAGGCATGTAGCGCGGATAGCGGGAGCAGTGGTGTAAAGAAATACAAAGGTTACGCTCCTAAAATATAATATCTCATTGCGAATTTTACCAGTTCAAAAAAACCATTCCAATACCACAAATTACTATGATAACAGCGCTAATTGACTCTATGTATTTTTCGTAATTTTTGAACTCAAATAAGTGGGCGCTAAAGTAGCCTATTACCACCATTGCCAGCATGGTGAGTACTGTTGAGAATGTATATAAGGAAATTAGAATTCCAACTTTATTCAGAGAATAATTGATTGACGGATAAATGATTAGAGGAATCATTGGTTCACTAGGTCCTGAAGCAAATATAAAAAACAGTACCCATGGGGTTACTTTATAACGTTTATTGGTTCCGATGTTTTTTCCGTGCTGGTGTTCGAAGACAAAGATTTCCCCATCTTGAGAGGCGTCAAAATGTTTGTGGACTTTGTTTTTATTGAGATTGTACAATGCATAAATCAGGTATATAATTCCAAAACAAAGTAACAGCCAAGCTGCAAAACCGCCTCGAATGGCTTCGATATGGAATGTTTTTTTTATGGACCAGCCTAAAAATATTCCTATAACCCCTAAAATAACCGAACTTAGTACATGTGCAATTCCGCATAAAGCGGTCCAAAATAAGGTTTTATTGAGGCTCCATTTTTTGGAACGAGAAAGGACAATAAATGGCAAGTAATGGTCGGGTCCGCTAAAGGTATGCACTGCGCTTATGGATAAAACGGTAATAATTAGTAGTGCGAATTCAGACATTGTAAGATTAGAAATTAGCAGTTACAGGTTGCACTTCATTACTAAATATTTGAGTTAACTCTTTTAACAACAAAAATAATTTTTCGGAATTGTGGTGTAGGATTTTAATAATTAAGCCATAACCATTTGTTTCGGATGTTCCGAAAAGCAAGTTTTCTTCAGCTGAGAGAAAAGCATCTATTTGTTGTTTGACTAATTTCAATTCTATCTTTTCATTAAAATAAATCAAACTGGCTTGATGTGTAAATCCTTCTAATTGGCCTAATTCAAGTGGATTAATTTCTGATGGGTTCATATATAAGTTTTCAAAAAGCACTAGTTTACCTTTTTTATAGATAGCTGTTTTATTTTGAAACTCGGTAAATTCAAAATGTTCTGCCTTTAATTTTCTTCCGCAAGTTAGTATTTCGCCCCAAATTAAAGTGGCATTTTCTTCTAAGTTAATGGTGTTGGTTGCCTTGTAATTGGAGTTTTTATGAGGAACCGTAGGATGTGGAAGATATTTGAAAAAGCCGTTTTTACCGACTTCAACCTTCATATTTTGAGAAGCAGATCCTTCCATAGTAAAAATGCGTTGGTACGATTGCGTTGAAAATTCCAATTGACAATTCTCCTGAACGGTAATCTCAAAATCGTAACAATCGCCATCTAAAATTCCGGGTGAAGCACTCATAAGTACCAGTTCTAAAACAGCTTGGTTTTTATCTTCCCGAATTTCAGCCACTTTAAAAGGCGCAGTATGATAGGCCGATTTTAAGTGTGTAATTTCGTTTCGCAAATAAGTATCTATTTTAACTGTTGCAATCATCTCCAAAGTTTAGGTTCGGGAACATCTTCCATTAAGGCGTATTTTTTTATCCAGCCAATGACATCAAATAAACCTTCGCTTTTCATTAGATTGGTGAAGACAAATGGTTTTCCGTTTCGCATTTTTCTGGCATCACGTTCCATGACTCCGAGGTCAGCATTGACATAAGGCGCTAGGTCGATTTTATTTATCATTAGCAAATCGCTTCGCGTAATTCCGGGACCTCCTTTTCTTGGTATTTTATCCCCTTCGGCAACATCAATTACAAAGATAGTGACATCCGCCAAGTCAGGACTAAAAGTAGCCGAAAGGTTATCGCCGCCGCTTTCTATAAATACCAGTTCCATTTCAGGAAAACGTTCTGACAATTCTTCGACCGCTTCCAGATTCATGCTGGCATCTTCGCGAATGGCAGTGTGCGGGCAGCCTCCGGTTTCTACACCTATGATTCGTTCTGCTGGTAGCAAACTGTTTTTTGTTAGAAATTCGGCATCTTCCTGAGTGTAAATATCATTTGTGATTACCCCGATAGAATAGGTACTGGCTAATTCCCGGGTTAGTTTTTCAATTAAGGCAGTTTTACCGGAACCTACTGGTCCTGCAATTCCTATTTTTATGTAGCTTCTGTTCATTTTATTTTTCTATAACCTTTTAAGACATGTATAATCGGGAATATAAATTTTCGTGTTGCATCGATCGAATATCAAATCCTACGGAACTTTTTCCTAATAATACTTCATTTGGAACTAATGCTTTTTCTGTTAACTGCTCTAATAAAGGCAGTATTTCAAACAATAATTTTTGTCCTGAATCCTGGCTTAAGGGAATTAATTTCACAGCATTTGTAATGTAACTTATTGCAGTATTATAAAAAAATCCTTCTAAGGCTTCCTTCTTTGGAATCTTTAGTTCATGCGCATAGATGCCGAATAAAATGCAATAATGTCCAAATAGTTCTTTGTTTTTAATAGCTTCTTCAATCTGAAAAGTTAGTGTAGATTGTATCCTTGGATTGAATATTTTCATTAGACGCGTACCTAGTTTCTGGCTTGCATTTCGAATTTCTTTAGGTAGTTTTGAAGCATTGCAAATCGAATCCAATTCCATTATTCTGTCCCAATTTTGATTAGCACAAGCCTCATATACCAGACTGACAAAAGCCGCTTCGTTGTGTAAGATAGTATTTGAAAGGATTTGCGTCAAATAGACCTTCATCGTTTCAGGCGAATTGACGATTTCTTTCTGCGTGTAGGTTTCCAGTCCGGAGGAATGCGAAAATCCCCCAATAGGTAAGGTTGGGTCGCACAAATGCAGCAGCTGTAATTGGGAACTCATACTTCTTTTTGTGTTAAGTTCATGATTTTGGAAAATAAGGTTCCGCTTTCTCCGTGAGGGGCAACACTTGTTTTTAACGGATATAATAGTGCTCTATTTTCTTGAGACACTTCAAAACCCATAGCAGTAAGCTGTCTGAAAAGTGGTTTTTCAAAAGGCACTAGTAACTCTTCTGCTTCATAAAATAACGGTAAGTGTTTGTTGCCAATTTCGTAACAGATTGAGGCTGTTTCAAAATTATTTTTGGGTTTGATTACGATACATTCGCAAGGAAGAATTCGTATTACATAGTCTTTTCCAGTTTCTTGATGTATAATTTCTCCTTGCTGTAAATTGGGGTTTTCGTGTAAAAATTTGAATCGAAAATCTTTTCCATCAGCAGCAGTTTTGTGTTGAATGCGTTTGTTGGTTTCAAACCATTCCAAGTCAATCCAAATAGTTTCGGAATTGGTATTTAAAATGACTTGTGGTTTTTGTGTAATCAGCATTAAAATAAAAAATAGCGTTGTGTTAATGGTAATTCTTTTGCCGGTTCGCAAGTAATTTTCTCTCCGTCTACTTTTACTTCATAGGTTTCAGGATTGACTTCAATATTTGGAGTTTTATCGTTGTGAATTAAATCCTTTTTACCAATATTCCGACAGTTTTCAACAGGCAAAATAACTTTGTTTAATTCGTATTTGGCAATGGTTTTATTTTCGATAGAGATTTTGGAAACAAAGGTAATGCAGGTTTTAAATAATGCTTTTCCATAGGCTCCAAACATGGGTCTGTAAATAACAGGTTGCGGCGTTGGAATAGAGGCATTTGGGTCGCCCATTCTTCCGGCAATAATCATTCCGCCTTTGATAATTAATTCGGGTTTTACTCCAAATAGTGCTGGCTTCCAGAGGATGATATCGGCAAATTTACCTTCCTCTAATGAACCAACGTGTTTAGATATTCCGTGAGAAATGGCTGGGTTGATAGTGTACTTGGCAATGTATCTTTTTACTCTAAAATTATCATTATTGTTGGATTCGTCTTCTGTTAAAAACCCACGTTGTACTTTCATTTTATGGGCTGTTTGCCACGTTCGTGTAATTACTTCTGAAACTCTTCCCATAGCTTGAGAATCGCTGCTCATCATACTGAAAACACCCATGTCATGCAAAATATCTTCTGCAGCAATGGTTTCAGGACGGATTCTGGAATCGGCAAAAGAAACATCTTCAGGAACCGATTTATCCAAGTGGTGACAAACCATTAGCATGTCTAAATGTTCATCAATAGTATTGATTGTATACGGTCTTGTTGGGTTTGTACTTGAAGGTAAAACATTAGGATACATGGCTGATTTTATGATATCCGGTGCGTGACCGCCTCCAGCTCCTTCAGTATGGAAGGTGTGAATTACTCTGCCGTTAATGGCTTTGATGGTATCTTCTAAAAAGCCACTTTCGTTTAAGGTGTCCGTATGAATTGCTACTTGGATGTCTAATTTGTCTGCGACAGTTAAAGAAGCGTCTATTGTTGCTGGAGTAGAACCCCAATCTTCGTGTATTTTTAATCCTAAAGCTCCGGCTTCTATTTGTTCTATGAGTGGTTCAACAGATGAACAATTTCCTTTACCAAAAAATCCTAAATTCATTGGAAACGCTTCTGCCGATTCTAACATTTTTTGAATATTCCAGGCACCAGGCGTTACAGTAGTTGCATTGGTTCCATCTGCAGGTCCAGTTCCTCCACCTATCATTGTTGTCACGCCACTGTATAAAGCATGATCTATTTGTTGTGGACAAATAAAATGGATATGAGTATCAATTCCACCTGCAGTGGCGATTAATCCGGCTCCACCGTGAACTTCGGTAGAAGCTCCTATAATCATATTAGGAGAAACACCATCCATAGTATCGGGATTACCGGCTTTTCCAATTCCGACAATTTTGCCGTCTTTAATTCCGATATCACCTTTTACAATTCCCCAATGATCGATGACCATTACATTTGTAATTACAAAATCAAGAACACCTTCATTTCTGGTAGCTCTTGCTGATTGTGCCATTCCATCTCGAATGGTTTTTCCACCACCAAATTTGGCTTCTTCTCCATAAACGTTATAATCTTTTTCAATTTCGATGAATAGTTCTGTGTCGCCCAAACGTACTTTATCACCAACGGTTGGCCCGAACATGTTGGCGTACTTAATCCTATTTATGTGTGTACTCATAATTTACTCTTTCAAAAACACATTCATTTTATTTTCAATAGCATCCAAATTGGCAGTATCAATAGTTCCGTCTACCAAATTATTAAATCCTATAATCGTTTTTGTTCCGCCGATTTCGACTAACTCAACCTTTTTTTCTTCGCCAGGTTCAAAACGAACGGCTGTTCCAGCCGCTATATTTAAACGCAGACCGAGTGTTTTCATTCGGTCAAACTTTATTTTCTTATTGACTTCAAAAAAATGAAAGTGGGAACCAATTTGAACTGGCCGATCTCCCATATTAGTAACTTCGATAAAAATTTTTCTTTTACCGGAATTGATTTCAATTGGGTCACTTTTTAAAATGTATTCGCCTGGTATCATTTGATTGGATTATGAACAGTTACTAATTTAGTTCCGTCGGGGAAAGTGCCTTCTATTTGAATGTCGTGAATCATTTCGGGAATTCCTTCCATTACTTCATCTCGAGTAAGAATGGTTGTGCCGTAGTGCATTAATTCGGCTACGGTTTTTCCATCCCGAATGGCTTCTAATAATTCGGAACTGATTAAGGCAATAGCTTCTGGATAGTTGAGTTTTAAACCTCTTTTTCTTCTTTTTTGAGCCAATTCTCCAGCTGTATGAAGGAGTAGTTTTTCTATTTCTTTTGGATTCAGGTGCATTACTATGGAATTTAATATTTAAAACAACAGGTGCTTTTTTTTTGGAGCATTAAAAGATAAAAGTATAAATATTTTAAAATACACCTATTAAATAGCGGCGTGTGTTTTAAAAAATTATCATATTCTTTAAATTACATTTACTTTTAAGGGGTAATGATTATTATTGACTTTTTATTTGTGAAAAGTATAATTGAAATGGTATTTAAAATAAAAAATCCTGTCTTGTTTTTTTGGAACAAGGCAGGATTTAAATAGTAGTAGATTATTTTTTATTGTACCACTTTTTTAGATACAATTATACCATCAGCGGTACTAATTTTTACTATGATAACTTGATTTGAAACCCCAGAGTTCATATGAACTTCTGAAGAATTGATTCCGTCTTTAGAAATTAATAACCTACCACTCATATCGTAGATTTCTACTTTGGACATGATGGCAATGCCAGTATTAATAAAGATCTGCTTATTTTGTTTATAAACTACTACGTTATCTTGTGAGAAAGTGGGTAGCGTTAAAGTTGATGCGTTTTGATAGACGATTTCAAAACGGGAATTGAATACTCCGGCTTCTGTGCTAAAAGTATAACTTCCGGTTTTTAAATCATGGATAGTATTGGTTAGATTATCTTTTAAGAAAATAGGTTGATTTTGGTTTTCAAACAAACCATCTACGCTATTGATTGCTATCGAATAACTACCTGCAATAGCTGATTTAAATCCTAATGGAACACTATCTGTATTTTCAAACGGCAATGCTTTTGCTTGTACAGAAAAAGATTGATTATTGATTAGTGAAGTTAATGAAGTTTGCCCATCACTTAGTACTTTTCCATCTAATGTAGCATCAACACCAGCAGTTGCGCCAGTCATATAGGCAATTAAAGTTTGTGAAAAGATACCAGAAGAATTAGTTAAATCTAACCAAATTCGGCTTCTATTTGAATCTGTAGTCTTAAAAAATTGATTGCTAGGATTTGATACTCTCATAGCATTGGTAAAATTTAAAGCTGTAGATGTTGCTTTGGCAATAAAACCTTGACCGATTTGAATAATACCATTTGGCACTAAGGCAAGAGGATCACCTGGACTAGCACCTGTTCCTGCACCACCAGCTAAGGTATAAGTTGCATAAGAAGCCGTGGTAGCATTGTTTGTTTTTCTCCAAAAATACAATGCTTCTGTTAATCCATTTGCTGTAATAAAATCGTCTGCATTAATTTTAGATGGATAAGGATTTCCTACTGCATTATAGGTTGCATTGTCAACAGTTAAAGCAATATCACCATTATTTGGGACTCCGGTAAATGTACCTGTCCAAATGGTTGGAGTTACTGGATGTGTGTTTGGAGTCCGAATTAAATAACCTGTTGCAGTATCAAAATTGGTTGTGGACGGTGAAGCAACGACAGTATATAAATCGGTTATTGGACTGTAAGTATAAAAACGAGTAGCTAGTGTAGCTGGAGAGAAAGCCTGTAATTGTTGTCCCGCAACTGGAGACGACCATAGTGTATAATCTAGACGCATTAAAGGATTAGTATCTCTTTCCACATTTATTGCTCCCGTATTGGTAGCGGTTGTGTTTTGAAGCAAAGTGGCATTGTTTTTTAAAGTAAGTGTACTTCCAGAATCTACCGCTACAATTCCGTTTAGAGTTATGGTATCTCCACTTTGAAGAATTACTATTGCACTGTTTGTTACGGTTAAATTACAAGCAGTTAAACTTCCTGAGCTTGTATAATTTCCTGTAAAAAAAGCAGATGTATTGCTATTTGGCAAACCGGCACTCCATGAAGTTCCATCCCATGTTGTAGAGAGAATACTTACACTTACAGTGGCAGAAGGTATTGAGGTACAAACTCCGCTGGAAATAATGGCTCTATAATAAGTAGTTACGGTTAAATTCCCTGTAGAAATTCCGGTTAATGGGGAAGAAGTCGCTCCAGAAATATCTGTAAAAGAGATTCCATCCAAAGACGATTGCCATTGAATAGTTCCAACGCTACCTGTAATACTAATATCTGACGGACTAGTACCTGCACAGATTATTTGATTTGAAGAAACACTGCCCGCAATAGGAAGTGGCGAAACGATGTAAGAACTGGATGTTGCTGAACCATCACTAGTTGTAACCGAAATAGTTCCGGCTGTTAACCCAGCTGGTGTAGTAACTATAATTGTTGTAGGGGATAAAGATGTTATGGTTCCAAGGACACCATTAAAACTAACAGAAACCGAACCATTATTTAAATTAAAACCCGATATAGTAACTGCTGTTCCACCAGAAAAACATAAAGTCGAAGGCGTAAATCCAGTTATAACTGGCACTAAATTAAACTCATCTGCACCAATATCTGGCGTAGTTACATTACGAACATCACCATCATAATCAGTGGTAAATCCGGCAATCGTTGTAGCGCCAGCATTTATAAGATTTGCTATTGAACTATTTACATGAAGGAATACTGAAGAAGAACCCGAAGTACTTATGAAAGTAGTGTTTTCTGAAACTGACAAACCATCTCTAGTTGCCATTCTGATTTTAAAATTAGCCAGAGTAGCATCAGTATTTGTACCATCAGTATAAATTGTAGTTCCGAAGAACGAATTGTTATTTGATGCAGCTGCATAGGAAGTTAAAGTAGTCGAAGATCTTCTGTAGGCTGCTGATAATCCGCCACCATTTGCGACTGAATTATTGATAAAAATATTATTTCTTAAAGTTGTTGTTACTGCAGTATTTACAAAAATAGCACTCGAACCAAAAACGGCACCACTACTTGTGGCATTTAATAAAATGGTATTGTAGTATACATTTGCGGTAGTTCCAAGTGAAATGTTTATTCCAACTATTGGGTTAGAAGCATTGGCCAAAGTAGCTTTTAAATCTCCGATAAGATTGTTATAAATAGTAGTTGTACTAGCCGCACCTGAACTTAAAACACCAGTTACAGTAGGACTTGTTGCAGTACTTGAAATATTGTACAATTTATTTTTAAAGATAGAGGTAGTTCCAATTGCTCCTTTATTAATTCCGATAACAATAGGATTGGTTCCTCCGGTACTAGTGATATCATTTACAGTATTACCAGAAATAGTTACAGTTGTTCCAGTTCCGATACTGATTCCATAAATGGAAGAGCCACCTGAGCCAGTTAATGTTGCCACCGAGTTGTTGGTAATTGTTTTTGTTCCTGTGGAAGTATTTTGGAAAATACCATAAACAGTACTTGTTCCACTTGTATTTGCATTTAAATTAGAAATGGTATTATTAGATAAAGATTCAGTTACTGAAGCACCAGCGCTATAAATACCATAAAGGACTCCGGTTGTATCTCTATTAAAGCCAGTAACAGTATTTCCACTCGCACTTAAAGCAGTAGCTGCTCCCCAATTTATCCCAATTAATGTACCGTTGGAATTAAATAACGAAATGTTTCGAACAATATTTGTATTGATATTAATAGTATTAGAAGAAGCTGTTGAAGCATTTAAAATCCCAATTAAATTTCCTGTTGAAGCTGTCAACGAAACGTTAGAAATAGTATTGTTATTTAAATTACTGGCGGAAGCAGCAGTTGGTAAACCTTGGAAATAGATTCCGGTGAAATTCCCTATGAATGTACTACCAGAATAAGTTGTGGTACCAGTTCCTAGTGCATTTTCATAACCAATTGTATTTCCGGTAATTTGAATGTTGTTTCCAAAAGTAGCATTGGCAAAATAAATTCCAAAAGCGGTTCCATTTGCAGTAAATGTTTGCGTAGCCGATTGATAGATTTTGTTATTGGTAATATTCCAATCTGTATTACCCGTTACTGCATAAATGGCTGCTGTTCCAGATGTTAAAAAATAATCATATAAGTTGCAATTTGTAATAGTTATGCCGCTATTAGCTATAGCTGAGGAAGCTGTTGATCCGTTTCCGTATATCAAGCGAGAAGGTAAATTGGAACCTGCTGGACCAATGTTACAATTTGAAATAATGTTATTGTCATTTCCTGTGGTTACACCAGTTGCAAAATAAACAACACCACCAGTTGTTGCCAAAGGAGCTGAAATAGAACCTAATAAGGTGCAATTTGTGATTGTATTATTTGTAGCATCACCAGTAAAAAGTAGGGTAGCAGTTCCTGCAGTAGCTGAAACCGTTGTATTAGATACGGTTAATGATATTCCGGGAATATTTAATCCATCAATAGTTACATTATCGGCACCATTTAAACGAATTAATGAATTGCCAGCAATTGTATTACCAGTGATTGTTCGGGTACCATTTGGTATAATGGTTAAACTAGTCCACAAACCGGCATTTAAAGTAGCTTGAAAATTTCCTTCATTAGTATCACCATTAACGGTGATGTTGATAGTAGCACCAGTTTGTGCTCCGGCATTAAGCGCGACAAAAGCACTTCCTAATGAAGTATAAAAACCGTTTCCTACTAGAGCGCCACTAACAATAATAGGGCTAGTGATTAATGAACCTTCTATTTCATAAGCACCTAAGTCTGGGTTTGTTCCCGTTCCTAAATAACCAGGATTCCCTTGTCTTACAGTTCCTAAATAATCATCTGCTATGCCTACTATTGCAAATCCTTTGCTTTCTATATAGGTTGGTGAACTATTGTCGGGTTTAAGAAAATCAGCACTTATTCCAGCTGTACTTAAAAAAATCACATTTTCTGTTACAGAATTAATTTCTCTTGTATTCACTCTTGTTTGAAAAGCGGCTAAAGTTTGACTGCTATTTGTATTGTCAAAATATATTAAATTTGAAACACCAGGTGTTCCTGCATAAAATAAATTAGCATTAGAAGTGATGTCATAGTTTGTCAAAACGGTATTGTTTCTATAATAGGCAGCCGTTCTACCAGTTCCTCTAGCGGTCGAAATATTGGTGAAAACATTATTTTTCAAAATCAGCTTGCCGGTAGTTGCTGTTGCATTTGTTGTATGATAAAGTGCTTCAGTTCCAAAATTAGTACCTGTTGAAGCTGCGTTTAAGTAAACGGTATTATAAGAAACTGTATAGGTTGAATTTGCTACACCTGAGTTAACCGAAATTCCTCTGATAGCATGAGTATTTGATACAGATGGTGCTTTTAAATCGCCAATAATGTTATTAAAAGCACTAACAGCAGTTGCTCCTGTAAATACAATTCCGTTTACTGCACCACCAGTACTTGCGCCATTTTGAGCTAGGTTATAAATTTTATTTTTGGATACATTTACAGTTGTACCACCACTAATTAGTATTCCGTTCTGCGTTGGACTTGTAGTTCCAGTTGTTGTGAAACCATTAATATTATTTCCTCTAACATTTTGGGTTCCTGTACCACCAGAAATCTGAATTCCGGTTAAAGTAGCAGAAACCGCAGTTGACGATAAAGTATTTATAGTATTATTATTTATGGTAACGGTTACACTTGGATTTGCACTTATTAAAGCTATTACATTTCCACCAGTTCCTGTTGAAGATAAACTAGTAATAGTATTTGAAGTTATAGAAAATGAACTAGCGTTTCCGGTAGTTCCAACGTTCATTCCGGTAATTGCTGCTTGACCAGCTAAATTTGAAATAGTATTATTAGTAACAGATGAAGTAAGTCCAAAACCATTTAATACCATTCCTGTTATAGCACCAGTTCCTGCTGACCAATTATTAAAAGTATTCCCATTTATTGTTTTTGCTGTTAACCCTAAATCACGCTGATTCCAACCTGATATAATAGTTGTTCCTAAAACTGTAATATTGGAGAAATTATTTGAAGTATTGGTAATTGTAGCTGATGCATTAGATGTTGCAGCACTTACAAAGACAGTAACAGTTCCGCCTATGCTACTTTTACTATAAGTTCCAACAATAGCATTTGAGGAAATGGTTTGTGTTCCCAAAGCTGGCAAAGCAACATTATTAGAAATAAAAGTGACATTCCCAGTAGTAGCAACATTTAAATTAGTAAAAGTGTTAGTATTGATGTTTTGGGAACGTGTTGCAAAACTATTGAAAATGTAATTGTGAGATGAACTTCCGGCAACCGAATGCGTAATTCCTCGAATATCATTTCCTTGAATTGTTAAAGCAGTTGCATTGGTTCCGCTAGAATTTAAAATTCCATAAAAAGCCCCAGTTGATGCGACAGTATAGGATAATAATCCAGCAGTTGCATCTCCTAATTTATTATTATTAATTGTAATTGTTGTGCTAACAGCACCTGCATTTAAAATACCCGAAACGGAGGAAGCTGTTGATGTTACTTTTAAATTTCTTAACGTATTATTTGATATAGACAAAGTACCAGCAGCTATTCCATTATAAATCCCACGCAATACATTTGTACCACTTAAGCTAGTATCATTTATAGTATTGTTATCTATTGTAACTGCAGAACCAATTCCACCACCATTATAAATACTATAAAAAAATGAAGCAGCTGTACCAAAAACAGCACATTTTAAAATGGCATTGTTGGTTATAGAAATTGATCCAGTAGCATTATTAAAAATTCCATAAAAATTACAAACTCCGGTAGTAGTTGTACCAGAAGTTCCCATAGCAATAGAATTTGATATAGAACTACTTCCTATACTATTGTTGCTAGTCGTAAAATTACCCAATGCCCCAGAACTGTATATGGCAACCATTGAAAATCCGTTAGTTGCTCCACCACCAGTAGTTATTCCGCCAATATTATTGTTTTGTATAGCAGAAGTTGTACCTGCAGAAGAAACATAAATTCCATCAATTCTTGAAGAAGTGGTAGCCGATGAAGTAATAACAATAGCATTAGCTACAGAAGTATTTCCAATTGTATTACCCGTTGTAGTTCCCACATTTGCCGCACCACTTGTAACCGCTATACCACTAAAAATACCAGGCGAACCAGCATTTCCGTTACTTGTTGTGAAATTTATCCCTGAAATAGTATTGCCTTGTATAGATGATACAGTAGTATTTGCAGCCAATTCAATTCCTCTAAAAGCAGTTGTGAAACTACCATTATATATAGTGTTTCCTGTTCCGGATGCATTTGCAAAACCAATAATATTATTAGTAATTGTATAATTCCCAGCACTAGCAGTACTAATTCTAATGGCTCTACATACTAAACCATTGGCAGCAGTCGTTCTTGTGGCAGTTTGAAAAAATTTATTATTTGAAATTATCCAGGCAGCACTATTTGAGGCTAGTAAAATTCCTGCTGATGACACGGTACTATTAAAATAATCTTGAACAGAACAGCTCATGATACTATTACCACTATTATCAATAGCAACAGAGGTTCCTGCTGAATAAATAGCGTTAGTTGGCAGGTTTGCTCCGGCTGCTGTTATCGTACAATTAGTTACTGTATTAGAATCATTACCTGTAGTTGTTCCTGTGGAAAAAAATACGGTTCCAGAACTTGCCGTTGCTTCTGAACCTGCGATGGTACAATTTTGAATTATATTATTGGACGCATCACCAATGAATCGAATTGTTGAAGTTCCAGCCGTGGCAGAAACTGTTGTGTTAGAAAGTGATAAACTATTTCCTCCGGAATTCAATCCGTTGATAGTAACATTATCTGCACCATTAAGATTTATTAATGGCGAACCTGCAGCTAATGCTCCGCTTATTGTTCTCGAAATTCCACCACTAGGTGAAATTGACAAAGCAGTATAACTTGATAAACCGGTTCCACTTGCGTTTAGACTTGCGGATAGCGTTTCTGTTGTGTTAGCGGTTATAGCAATACTAATATTTCCTTTATGGGTTCCTGCATTAACAGCATCAAATGCTAATTTAAGAGTTGTATAAGAAGTTGGGCCCGGTGTCCCCAAAGTAGCAGTTACTGATACTTGACCAAAAGAAACAATAGTTGTCAATAAAAAAAAACAGGTAAAAACTATTTTGTTTTTAGCTGTTTTTTTGTTAACGTAACTGTCAATTTGTTTTTTTGTCTTTATCCTAAATAATAAAAAAAGTAAGAAGGAATTTTTATTAACTAAAGTAATACTATTCATATTTATGAAATAAGAGATTTATATTTAAAAACATCAACAATTTATAATCTATGGTAAATGAATCAAAAAAACAAAATTATAGTATCTTAGAAAGGTTTTTGACAACAAAAATTGTCACTTATAAACTATCTTATTAACATATTTTATTTCCTTAATAAGTCATTCAATATAGTTTTAGTTTTAAATGGAGATAATTACTGAAATGCACTTATAAAATTTTAATAAACTTTAAAAGTGAATAGTTTGTAAAAAATGATAAGGAAGAATAGTAGTTATCTATACTATTCAAAAGATATATCCTGACTTGTCAACTAAAATTAAAAACCCTGTAAAATTAAAACTTTACAGGGTTAAAAGTGGAGTCGCCGAGAATCGAACTCGGGTCCAAACAAGCAATTAAAAAGGGTTCTACACGTTTATTTTCTGATTGAGTTTTCGATATAGTGATAGGCCAGAAACAGCCACACTATACTTATCTTCTTAAATTTTCGTAACAGCCCCGAAGTTTCACTGTTCTTAGGTTTATTTTTACGATTCACCTGTGCCGACCGCCACAAACCAAAGCTATCGAGGTGAATCCTGCTTTCCTACCTTGTAGGACGAGGCTAATCTTACTTTAATTCAGATTATGCAGCAAGAGCGTAGTTTCCTTCGCCGTTTATGTTTTTGTGAATTTGGATTTACGAGCAAAAAACACAATGCTCGACGTGCTTACAATTCAATTCGACTTGCTGTCAAAACCAGTCGACCCCAAATTTGTTTTTTTGTCTTATCAAAAATTGTTCCGCAAAAGTAGTTTAAAGTTGTTAGTATAAAAAATCATATCAAAAGTTTATAAATAGCTTTATGATCTATATTGTTTGTGTCAAATTTTATGATGTTGTTTTGTTTATTCGAAAGTAAAAACTATTTTTTATTTTTAGCTGATTACTATCCTTCAGTCACGTTTGAAATTATTAAATTGAAACTATCATTACATTTATTAAAATACCCAGCTAATTCTTATTTTTTCATTTTATGAATGATTTAATAATAAAACAGTGTAATAATTTAACACTTCGTAATTTTAAACCAAATAAAATAGTAATATCACTTTCATATAATTGCTAAATAAGTATATTTATGCAAAATTTATATATATGGAAATTTTAGCCTGTCCAAAATGCCAAAGTAATACTATAGTTAAAAGCGGTATCATCAAAGAAAGACAAAGGTTTTTATGCAAAAAATGCAATTACTACTTCACAGTCAATAAACTTGGAAAAAAGATAGATAGTTACTATGTGACCAAAGCACTACAGTTGTTTCTGGAAGGTTTAAGTTATAGAGAAATTGAGCGTATTATAGGCGTTTCCCACGTAACCGTTAGTAATTGGGTAAAGGAGTTTAAAATAACAAAACCTAATCACACAGATTATCACCCAACATATAAGATTTACAACCACTTAGAACTACTGGAATTTCTAAAAAACAAAGAAATTATGAAAGGAGCTGGGATGATTATAACAGAATTAGGCGATAAATTTATGCTTATTAAATGGGAGCGTTTCAAAGATTAACTATAGTAATTTACAATAATATATATCATAATTTTTTTGATTCACAAAATGTTAGAATTTGGTACAACAAAATAGTAACCAAAACTAACAAATCAAATTATGAAAAAAATTTTATTATTATTGTTTGCAGTCTGTTCTTTTTCAGGTTATGCTCAAACACCAAGTACTCAGGCAACTCCAATACCCTTGGAGAAAGAATGGGAAGTAACCCCATATGGTTTTATCAGAACCGACTATATCTGGGACACACGTCGTTCAGCTCAAGTTCGCGAGTATAACTTAAACCTTTACCCTTTAGACGAGCAACTCGATGCCAATGGGGATGATGTTAACGCAGCAGGCGCTTCTAACTTTTTATCAGTAGTATCTCGCTTGGGAGTAAAAACAAAAGGACCTAATGTATGGGGTGCAAAAACAACAGGTACTCTTGAAGGTGATTTCTTTGGAAATACTGAGTCTAGTATTGGTTTGTTCCGTCTACGTCATGCTTATGTTACTTTAGAATGGAAAAAAACCAGCATATTAGTAGGACAAACTTGGTACCCAACTTTTATTCCTGAAGTAATTCCAGGTGTGGCTAACTTTAGTACTGGTATCATGTTCAACCCTTTTGGTTGGGTATCACAGGTGAGAATAAAACAAAACTTCACTAAAGAATTCTCTTTTGCCTTTACGGCTTATAAAGAAAGAGAGTTTACCACTGCAACTGCTACAGGCGGGACACAAAACTCCGCTTCTTTCAACTCTATGTTACCAACATTGCACGGTCAATTCCAATTCAAAAATAAAAACTGGATAGCTGGTTTAGGCTTTGAATACAAATCATTGCAACCAGTAACAGTGAGTAATAATTTGGCTTCTACCGAAAAACTCAATACCACTTCGGTAGTAGGGTATTTAAAATACAGCAACGACAAATTTTATATTAAAGCTTACGGAATTACTGGCAAAAACTTATACAATATGGTGATGTTAGGGGGATTTGCTGGCTATACCTTACCAGGAGAAGTTGAAACCTATGAAGGAATTAAAACGACAGCTATGTGGGTTGATATTGCCAGTAATGGTAAAAGTATAGCGCCAGGCTTGTTCTTTGGGTACACCAAAACAGATGGAGTGAGTAAAGACAATCCTACTGCCTTGTATGGAAGAGGTTTCTCAGGAACTCGGGGTGTAGATAATGTAATGAGAATATCAGCACGAGTAGATTTCAAACAAAACAAATTCAGAGTGACACCTGAGTTAGAATATACTGGAGCTACTTGGGGTGACTTAAAACCCGATGTGACTTTTGACGGAAACAACAAGAATGTAGGCAATTTCAGAGCCATGATTTCTTGTGCTTATACTTTTTAATAAACCAACTAAAATATTTATATAGTATGACTAAAAAATCAACAAAAGGAATCTGGAAAGTAATTTCGGCTTCCTCCTTAGGTACGATGATAGAATGGTATGACTTCTACATCTTCGGAAGTTTGGCCGTAGTATTATCTACTAAATTCTTTCCATCGGATAATCCAACTGCAGCGTTCTTATCCACATTGGCTACATTTGCCGCTGGTTTTGTAGTGCGTCCATTCGGAGCCTTATTCTTTGGTCGATTGGGAGACCTTATCGGAAGAAAATATACCTTTATGGTAACTTTATTATTAATGGGTGGAGCTACTTTCTTAATAGGATGTATCCCAAGTTATGAAACCATAGGTTATATGGCACCAGTTTTAGTATTGGTATTGCGATTGCTTCAAGGTCTGGCTCTTGGAGGTGAATATGGAGGTGCTGCAACTTATGTAGCAGAACACGCACCAAAAAATCAAAAAGGATATTGGACTTCGTGGATACAAACTACTGCAACAGTAGGTTTGTTTGTTTCGCTGGTAGTTATCTTAATTACTAAAGGAACACTATCTAAGGAAGCTTTTGACGAGTGGGGATGGAGAGTACCGTTTTGGGTATCTATTATCATGGTTTTTATCTCATATATGATTAGAAAAAACATGAATGAATCACCAGTTTTTGCTAAAGCTAAAGCAGAAGGGAAAACTGCAACCAATCCGTTAAAAGAGAGTTTTGGTAACAAATTTAATTTGAAGTTTGTCTTGTTAGCATTATTTGGAGCCACAATGGGACAGGGTGTTGTTTGGTATACCGGACAGTTTTATGCTATGAGTTTTATGAAGACGGTACAATGTATAGAATCTTCACAAGTAGATACTTTATTGGGGATTGCTTTAATTTTCGGAACGCCTTTCTTTGTATTCTTTGGATGGCTAAGTGATAAAATTGGCCGTAAAACTATAATGATGTCAGGACTGTTATTAGCTATTTTTCTTTACAGACCTATCTATAGAGCAATGTATACTACCACCGATCTGGCTTTGAAAACAGAAATTGTTGCCAAAACCAAAGTAATACCTTCCATAAAAGAAGTAGATGCAACCAAAATGGATTCTATTTATACCACAACAAAAATGTATATAGACGGTACTGCTCTAGAAGAAATCAAAACGAAACATTTTGAAGCGGGAAAACTAATGTTGGACGACAAAGGCAAAGATAAAATTGAGACTAAAATCACTAAAACGATTACTAATAGCGACCGATGGATGTTAGTATTTCTAGTATTTATTCAAGTGCTATTCGTAACTATGGTTTATGGTCCGATAGCTGCTTTCTTGGTAGAAATGTTCCCAGTGAAGATAAGATATACGTCAATGTCGTTGCCTTATCATGTTGGAAATGGTATATTTGGTGGATTACTGCCTGCCATTTCAACGTATTTTGTAACTACTGCCAAAGATGCCGGTGACGTAGAGTTTTACTTAGAAGGATTATGGTATCCGATTGGAATCGCTGCCGTATGTTTTGTCATCGGAATGATTTACATCGATAGAAAAATTAATACACTTCACGACTAAACACATAACAATATGAACACATTTAAAAAATATTTAGGAATTGTCTGGATAGCCTTAGCTATGGTAGTGGCTTATTTTGCCATCGGAATCTTTGGAGGAAAACTAACCTCAGGAAAACAAGACGATTTGGTTTTCGGAATAATAATATTCTTTATTTTATTACCTCTAGTGGTAACTGGCTTAACCATTTTTGGATGGTATGCCATAACAGATGAGTATGAAGATTAAATTTTAAAATTAATTGGTTAGCCAAGAGCTCTTAATTTCTTAAGGGCTTTTGGTTTTAAATGCTATGAAACAAAGACACCAACAAAAATTAGTAATTATATCAATGGTACTGTTGATTGGATTAAACATTCCAATACTGCTTCTTTTTGACAGTTCGCAATGTGTCATGGGTTTTCCTGTAATTTATATTTACATTTTTTCGGTTTGGCTGTCTTCTGTTTTGCTTTCTTTTGTCATCATAAAGCGCTACAATGAATAGTTTCTTTTTATTAATCATATTAGCTTTTTATTTGGGAATTCTTTTCATCATTGCGCATTGGGCAGAGAGAAAAGAAAACTCAAAGTGGACAAATAATCCATATATCTATTCGTTGTCTTTAGCTGTTTATTGTACTGCATGGACATACTATGGTAGCATTGGAGTGGCAGCGAATTCAGGTTTGAGTTACTTGCCGATTTACTTAGGCCCTATAATTATCGCTCCAGCGTGGATTGTGATTCTCAAGAAAATTATCAGAATATCAAGAGTAAATAAAATATCTAGTATTGCTGATTTTATTTCACTGCGCTATGGCAACAGTCGTTTTTTAGGGGCTGTAGTTACGATAGTTTGTTTGTTTGGAATTCTTCCTTATATCGCCTTGCAATTAAAGTCAATATCCGAAACGTTTCATTTGGTTACCAATACGAAGTCGAGTTCAAATGTTTTTGAAGATAGTACAACTTATGTGGCTTTTGCTTTAGCTTTTTTTTCTTCCATTTACGGAACGCGTTATGTAGATGCTTCAGAAAAACGAAAAGGAATTGTCACCGCTGTAGCTTTAGAAAGCGTCCTGAAGTTGGTTTTCTTCATCATCATCGGAGTATATGTTACGTTCTTTGTTTTTGATGGGTTTAATGATATTTATGCGAAAGCATCGCTCTTGGAAAACTTCCATGAAAAGAATACCATTGGCGGTTTGCCACAAGCTATCAATTGGTTTTTCCTGTGCCTGCTTTCTATGTTTGCCATCTTTTTATTGCCGAGACAATTTCAAGTATCAGTCATCGAAAACAATAGAGAAAACCATGTGAATACTGCGATTTGGTTGTTTCCTTTGTACCTGTTGCTGTTCAATATTTTTGTGTATCCAATTGCTTGGGGCGGTAATATTTTATTCGAAGGACAAACTGTCAATTCTGATACGTATTCTTTATTAATTCCACAGTTTTTTGGAAACAAAACATTGACAGTTATGGTTTTTCTTGGTGGATTTTCAGCGGCCATTTCAATGATTGTTGTTTCTTCTATCGGACTTTCCACCATGGTAAGTAACAACTTGATTATTCCTTATGGCTTGTTGGGAAGATTAAAAAATAACGAACAATCGACTATCAACAAAAAGATTGTCAATATCCGAAAAATTGGAATTTTCTCCTTAATTATAATTGCTTATTTCATCTACCGCTATTTTGGTTTAGATTACAGCTTGTTTTCTATTGGATTAATAGCTTTTGTAATTATTGCCCAATTAGCGCCTTCCTTTTTCGGTGCCTTATTCTGGAGAAGAGGTTCCAGAACAGGAGCTGTATCTGGATTAATTGTAGGTTTTGTGATTTGTTTGTATACTTTGCTTGTGCCATATGCTTTAGGAATAACTTCGTCCAATACCTCATTTATAACGGAAGGTTTATTTGGAATAAAGTTATTAAAACCATTGCAATTATTCGGACTAGATTATCTTCAACCTGTACCTCAAGCGTTGTTTTGGAGTTTGTTTTTTAATTTCATGACTTATGTAGCCGTTTCTGTTAGTTTCAAAGGAAACTATCGCGAACGTAACTATGCTGAAATGTTTTTGGATATCAACAAATACATCGCGATGCACGAAAATGCTTTTGTATGGAAAGGAACTGCCTACAGAACTGATATCGAAAAAGTACTGATTAAATTCTTGGGAGAAGTAAGAACCAAGCGTGCCATGAATATTTTTAATTTAAAATATAATATTGACAAAGACGCCGAACTAGCCGATGCACGCTTGATTAAGTTTTCAGAAAACCTTTTAACGGGTCACATTGGCACTGCTTCCGCCAAAATTTTAATCTCGAGTGTAGTCAAAGAAGAGAAAATTACATTACCCGAGGTCTTAAAGATTTTGGAAGAATCTAAAGAGAATATTATCATTAATAAAAAATTGACAGAAACCTCAAACGAACTTAAGGAAATCTCAGCAAAATTACAGAATGCCAATGCTTCGTTGATGATAAAAGACAAACAAAAAGATGAATTCTTAGATACTGTCACACACGAATTAAGAACACCAATAACCGCCATTAGAGCATCGAGTGAAATTTTGTACGATGATGACGAAATCCCTGAAGAATTACGCAAACAGTTTTTACAAAATATTATATCCGAATCGGACCGATTAAACCGACTGATTGATAAGATTTTGGATTTGGAAAAATTTGAAACGGGACGCCAAAAGGCAAACGTTGGATTGTATAAAGTTTTAGAAACAATTGAAAATGCCATCGAACCTTTGCAACAATTGATAGCTAATAAAAACATTCATATTCACATAGAAGGAAATAACAACTTGAAAGTTGATTTTGATCAAGACCGAATTGTGCAGGTTGTAACCAATTTGATTTCTAACGCCATTAAGTTTTGTCCCGAAAGTAATGGGTTAATCTCTGTAGCTGTTTATGACAAATCCAATTATGTTCAGGTAGAAGTAAGCGACAACGGAAAAGGCATCAATGCAAATGATTTTGATATTATTTTTGATAAATTCTATCAGTCAACCAATCAGAATTTCAAAAAACCTATAGGTAGCGGATTAGGATTAGCCATTTGCAAACAAATTATAGAACTCCACAAAGGGAAAATTTGGGCAACCAATAATACCACAGGTGGCGCTTGTTTAAGTTTTACATTACCCATAAAGCATTAACCATGAAATCGCCATTAACAACAAGTTTGCGCAAGCAAATGCCAATAAATAAAAAGGCGATATCATATATGACCACTAACAAATATATTTCACATATATGAAAAAGATTTTAATTGTTGACGATGAACCTAATATTGTAATGTCGCTCGAGTATACTTTCAAAAAAAACAACTTTGAAGTGTATATTGCACGTGATGGTCAGGAAGCTTTGGATATTTTAAAAACACAGTTCCCAGATATAATCATACTCGATATCATGATGCCTTTGGTAGACGGATTTGAAACCATTCAACAAATCAAGAAGAATGAAAAACTCAATCATTGCAAAGTGATTTTTCTCTCAGCCAAAAATAAAGAAAGCGACATCGAAAAAGGAATGGCACTTGGCGCAGATGCCTATTTAACCAAACCTTTTTCACTTAAAAAAGTTGTCGAACAAGTAAACCAATTACTGGAAAGATAAAATTTAAATAAACATTTATGGGATGCTATTTTGTCTTTTTCTTTTGAAATGGATTTCATAACTACACTCACAACTATAGAAAAATAACAATGAACTATCAAGAATTATACAATCAAAGTATACAAAATCCAGCGAAATTTTGGACAGAACAAGCCAATGAAATAGATTGGTATACCAAACCGCAACAAATACTATCAGCTGATGAAACAGGTTATCCGTTATGGTACAAAGACGGAAATTTAAATGCTTGCTACTTAGCTATAGACAAACATATTAACGATGGTTTTGGTGACCAAATTGCCATCATTTACGATTCACCGGTTACGCAAACGGTAAAAAAATATACCTACAACGAAGTGAAATCTGAAGTGGCAAGATTAGCAGGAGGCTTATTGTCATTAGGTTTAAAAAAAGGAAACACAGCAATTATTTATATGCCTATGATTCCGCAGGCAACTTTTGCTATGTTGGCTTGCGCCCGAATAGGTGTAACACATTCTGTTGTTTTTGGTGGATTCGCCCCACATGAATTAGCAATACGTATCGATGATTGTAAACCAAGAATAATAATAACTGCATCCTCCGGAATTGAAATCGACCGACTAATCGCTTACAAGCCTTTAGTAGATGAAGCCATTGCATTGGCAACACACAAACCCAAAAAAGTTGTTATTCTAAACAGAAAACTAGGAGCCAGAATTCCGTTCAAAAAATATGATGTCGATTATGATGCATTAGTTTACGGTTCGGAGGAAGCTGAATGTGTGCCGGTAGAAACTACACATCCATTGTATGTTTTATATACATCAGGCACCACAGGTAAACCAAAAGGAATCGTTCGTGACACCGGTGGTTATGCTGTAGCTTTAAAATTCTCCATGGAAAAGATTTATGGTGTCAAACCAGGAGAAGTTTTTTGGGCCGCTTCCGATGTAGGTTGGGTAGTTGGTCACAGTTTTATTGTTTACGGACCATTAATTAATAGAAATACAACTATAGTTTTCGAAGGCAAACCTATCAGGACTCCGGATGCAAGTACGTTTTGGAGAGTTATTGCGGAACACAAAGTAAGCGTAATGTTTACAGCTCCAACTGCTATTCGCGCCATCAAAAAAGAAGATCCCAACGGTGAGTTTATAAAAAAATACGATTTGTCAAGTTTAAGAACCCAATTCTTAGCAGGCGAGCGTTGTGATGTGGCTACTTTAGAATGGTATCGAGAGCACATTCCTGTTCCGGCAATCGATCATTGGTGGCAAACGGAGTCGGGCTGGCCCATGATATGCAATATGATGGGTGTCGAATATCTACCGATAAAACCAGGTTCTTCAGGAAAAGCCGTTTCGGGTTATAATATTAAAATTCTTGGTGAAGAAGGACAAGAATTAGGCCCCAATGAAGAAGGGTATGTAGTCATAAAACTGCCTTTGCCTCCCGGAACATTATTAGATATTTGGAACGATAACGAACGCTTTCAAGCGGGCTATTTGAATAAATATCCAGGTTATTACTTTTCTGGTGATGGCGGTTATATTGATGAAGATAATTATATTTTCATAACAGGCAGAGTAGATGATGTAATTAATGTGGCAGGTCACCGTTTGTCTACAGCCGAAATGGAAGAAATAGTGGCTTCACATCATGCCGTTGCGGAATGTGCCGTAATTGGCATTAACGATGAATTAAAAGGACAAATTCCACTGGCTTTGGTCGTCAGCAAACATGGCGAAACGATAGAACATTTTCAATTGCAATATGAAATTGTACAATTAGTAAGAGAACAAATCGGTGCTGTGGCTTCCTTGAGAGATGTAGTAATAGTTGAACGATTACCCAAAACACGTTCCGGAAAAATATTGCGCAAATTATTGCGTAGCATTGCTGATGGTGAGAATTTCCAAATCCCATCAACCATTGATGATGAAGCTATTATTGATGAAGTAAAAGGAGTATTGGAAATAGCAAAGATTGGTTCTTTCAAATAAAAAAAATAGGGCACAGAACATAGAAAACAGAAGTTATTCCCGAAAACTGCTTAGCCTATTTTCTTTACGCTTAACTATAGTTATTTAGCAATAAAATTTAACTAAACTTCAATAGAATATTTATATTTACATAACAAAATGATAATAAAATTAGATTTACAATGAGCTACTACAAAATAAACAACCTGGAACATTATTTCAAAATGTACAATAAGTCTGTTCGTGAACCCCGAAAGTTTTGGGATAAAATTGCAGATGAAAACTTTACCTGGTATCAAAAATGGGAGAAGGTCTTTGAGATGAATTTTCAAGAAGCCAAATTCAAATGGTTTGTCGATGCTAAAGTGAACATAACCAAAAACTGTATCGACCGGCATTTAGCACGTCGTGGAGATAAAACAGCTATCATTTTTGAACCTAATAATCCCGATGAAGCAGCACTCCATATTACTTATAATCAACTTTATGATAAAGTGGCTAGAATGGCTAATGTTCTGCGTGACCAAGGTGTGGAGAAAGGTGATAGAGTTTGTATTTATTTACCCATGATTCCCGAATTAGCCATTGCAACTTTAGCCTGCGCTCGAATCGGTGCTGTGCATTCAGTAGTTTTTGCCGGATTTTCTGCCTCAGCTGTTGCCGCAAGAATTAATGATTGCGAATGTAAAATGGTCATTACATCGGACGGAAGTTATCGCGGAAATAAATCTATTGACTTAAAAGGAATTGTTGATGAAGCATTAGAGAAAACACCATGTGTTGAAAAAGTTTTGGTAGTAAAACGAACTCACACAGAAGTGAAAATGAAAGAAGGTCGTGATCTTTGGTTGCAACCATTGCTTGATGCTGCTATTCCTAATAACGTTGCCGAAATCATGGATGCAGAAGATCCATTATTTATACTTTATACTTCGGGTTCTACCGGAAAACCAAAAGGAATGGTACATTCTACAGCCGGTTATATGGTGTATACGGCTTATACATTTAAAAATGTTTTCGACTACGAAGAAAATGATATTTTTTGGTGTACTGCAGATATTGGTTGGATTACCGGACATTCCTATATCCTTTACGGACCGCTTTTAAATGGTGCCACAACCGTTATTTTTGAAGGTGTTCCCTCTTATCCTGATTTTAGTCGTTTTTGGGAAGTTATCGAAAAACATAAAATCACACAGTTTTATACTGCACCAACAGCCATCCGTGCTTTAGCCAAAGAAAGTCTGGATTATGTGCAACGCTTTCCTTTGAAATCACTTCGCGTAATTGGTTCAGTAGGTGAACCTATAAACGAAGAAGCTTGGCATTGGTATAACGATCACGTTGGTGGTAAACGATGTCCATTAGTTGATACTTGGTGGCAAACCGAAACGGGAGGTATTATGATTTCTCCGGTGGCTTTTGTAACACCAACAAAACCAACTTATGCATCCTTACCATTACCAGGAATTCAACCGGTTTTAATGGATGAATTGCGTAACGAAATTGAAGGCAATCAGGTTACAGGAAGTTTGTGTATTAAATTTCCATGGCCATCTATTGCCAGAACAATATGGGGTGATCATCAGCGCTATAAAGAAACTTATTTTACAGCATTCCCAGGCAAATATTTTACAGGTGATGGCGCTTTACGCGATGAAGTTGGGTATTACAGAATTACAGGTAGAGTAGATGATGTTATTATAGTATCTGGACACAATCTTGGTACGGCGCCTATAGAAGATGCTATAAATGAGCATCCGGCTATTGCTGAAAGTGCCATAGTTGGTTTTCCTCACGATATAAAAGGGAATGCCTTGTATGGTTTTGTCATTCTTAAAGAAGTAGGGGAAAGCAGGGACAAAGACAATTTGGCTAAAGAAATCAACCAATTAATCTCAGACCAAATTGGTCCTATTGCCAAACTAGATAAAATTCAATTTGTGTCTAATCTCCCAAAAACACGTTCCGGAAAAATCATGCGTCGCATATTACGTAAGATAGCTGAAGGTGATTTTAGTAACTTTGGAGATACCTCAACTTTATTAAATCCTGAGATTGTAGATGAGATTAAAGAAGGAAAATTATAAGTAATTAAAGTAGGGTAAGGAATCATTGACTTGTTACTCCACTATAAATTTAAAATAAAATAATATGAAAAGCTTAAAAGCATTAATCGGAATTATGGTACTATTTATAATGGTTACCTCTTGCTCTAGTGATAGTAGTTCAAGTACCAATAAAATGACTATAATTGGTAAGGCTACTTATACTAATCCATCAAAAACGAATGTAACGCTATCTCCTCTTACGAGCGGTGTAGTATTAACAAGTTTTAAAATAAACATCAAAGAAATTGAATTTCAAGTTGCAGAAGGTAGCGAAGAAGAAGATCACCATGGTAATGGCGGAGATGATAATCATGATGGCATGTATAACGGAGATGATGAAACACAATTAAACGGTCCATGGGAATTAGATTTGCTTAACCAAACCGCACCGCTTACTACTGTAACTATTGCAAACGGAACCTACGAAGAAGTAAAGTTCAAATTAAATAAAAGTTTAGTTAGCACTTCCGACTTGTACAATAAAACAATGGAAATCAGAGGAACTATAAACGGAACACCTTTTGTTTATTGGCATGACTTCGAAAGCGAATTCGAAATTGATTATCATGATGCGGCTCAAAACTTAGTGGTTAGCAATGGTTCATTTGATTTGATAATCAATATAGACTTAAACCAAGTATTGAGCAGTGTTGATTTAACAAGCGCTGTTGATGGAAACGGAAACGGAACTATTGAAATTGGTCCAAACGATACTGACGGAAATAACGCATTAGCGCAACAACTTAATGACGATTTGGATGATGCTACAGAAATGGAAGATCACCACGACTAATTAGTTTAAAAATATAGAATTAAAAAGCCTAATAGGATATTAACTATTAGGCTTTTTAATTAAAACAGATTATCTCTATTAAACTTAGGACACTAGTTCACTCTGATTTCTAAAAACCAATTGCCCATCAAAACTATCTAAAAGGACGACACTATCTGTAGTTACTTTTCCTGCCAGAATTTCTTTGGAAAGCTGGTTAAGTACTTCTCTTTGAATAACTCTTTTTACCGGACGAGCTCCAAACTGAGGATCGTATCCTTTCTGTGCTAAATATTCAATAGCTTCCGGCGTTGCATCTAATGTAATGTTTTGATGCGCTAACATTTTAATAACGCTTTTCAACTGTAAGCCTACAATCTCTTTAATGTTTGCACTAGTCAATGGCGTGAACATTACAATTTCATCGATACGATTGATAAACTCAGGACGAACGGTTTGTTTTAACAAGCCCAAAACTTCTGCTTTTGCGGCTTCGGTAGCGGCTTCAATTCCACCTTTCAAATTTTCAAATTTTTCTTGTATAATGGCACTTCCCATATTGGAAGTCATTATGATAATCGTGTTTTTGAAATCGGCTAATCGTCCTTTGTTATCCGTTAATCGTCCTTCATCTAACACTTGTAATAAAATATTAAAAGTATCAGGATGGGCTTTTTCAATTTCATCTAACAGCACTACAGAATACGGTTTTCTGCGCACGGCTTCGGTTAATTGTCCACCTTCATCATAGCCCACATATCCTGGAGGAGCACCTACTAAACGGCTTACGCTGTGACGTTCTTGGTATTCACTCATATCGATACGCGTTAAAGCGTTTTCATCATCAAATAAATATTCGGCTAATGCCTTAGCTAATTCGGTTTTACCAACTCCGGTTGTTCCCAGAAATAAGAAGGTTCCAATTGGTTTTTTCATATCTTGTAATCCGGCGCGACTTCTACGAACCGCATCACTTATGGCTTCAATCGCTTCTTCTTGTCCCACAACTCTGTGGTGCAATTCATCTTCCAATTTTAAAAGCTTTTCTCTTTCGCCTTGTAACATTTTCATCACTGGAACTCCAGTCCATTTAGCAACTACTTCAGCAATATCTTCCCGAGTTACTTCCTCTTTTATCAATGAAGTTCCATCTTGCTTTTCTAATAATTCCTTTTGAAATTTATCCAAACGTTCTTGTGCTTCTTTGATTTTTCCGTAACGTATTTCAGCAACTTTACCATAATCACCATCGCGTTCAGCACGTTCGGCCTCGTATTTAAAGTCTTCAATTTCAGTTTTTACCAGTTGGATGTTATCCACTACGTCTTTCTCTGATTTCCATTTGGTGTAAATCTCATTTCTATCTTCTTTTAGATTTGCCAAATCCATTCGTAGTGCTTTCATCTTGCTCTCATCGTTCTCCCGTTTAATAGCTTCCAATTCGATTTCCAATTGCATAATCTTTCTATCCAAAACATCTAATTCTTCCGGTTTTGAATTGATTTCCATTCGCAATTTTGAAGCCGCTTCATCAATTAAGTCAATGGCTTTATCAGGCAGAAAACGATTGGTAATATAACGTTGTGAAAGTTCAACAGCTGCAATTATCGCTTCGTCTTTTATTTGAACTTTGTGATGTGTTTCATATTTTTCTTTGATTCCACGTAGAATAGAAATAGCACTTTCAGTATCGGGTTCGTCAATCATAATCTTTTGAAAACGACGTTCCAATGCTTTATCTTTTTCGAAGTACTTTTGATATTCGTCCAATGTTGTTGCTCCAATTGCTCTTAATTCACCACGAGCCAAAGCAGGTTTTAAAATATTGGCAGCATCCATAGCACCTTCACCACCTCCAGCTCCAACAAGTGTGTGGATTTCATCAATGAATAATACAATATCACCTTCAGCAGAAGTAACTTCTTTGACTACGGCTTTTAATCTTTCTTCAAATTCACCTTTGTATTTGGCACCGGCAATCAGCGAACCCATATCGAGTGAATAAACGACTTTGTCTTTAAGGTTTTCAGGTACGTCACCATCAACGATTCGATGTGCTAAACCTTCGGCGATAGCTGTTTTACCAACACCCGGTTCTCCAACTAGCATAGGATTGTTTTTAGTACGACGTGTTAGTATTTGCAGCACTCTTCGAATTTCTTCGTCTCTACCAATAACAGGGTCAAGTTTTCCCTGACGGGCTAATTCGTTTAGATTTTTAGCATATTTGTTCAAAGCGTTATAGGTTTCCTCAGCAGAAGCAGAAGTTACACGTTCGCCTTTTCTAATTTCGGCAATTGCTGATTCTAATCCTTTTTCATTTACGCCTTGGTCTTTTAAAATTTGAGCTACTTTACTTTTCGACTTGAATATGGCCAAAATTAAATGTTCGACAGCAACATATTCATCGTTCATTTTTTTAGCAATGATATTAGCTTCAGTTAAAGCATTGTTAGCTTCGCGAGACAACATGATTTCGCCACCCGAAACTTTTGGGAAACTTTGAATAGTGCTGTCTAATATCTTTTTAAATAAATCGACATTCACATTTAGTTTTTTCAAAATGAATGGCGTTACGTTTTCATCAACCTCTAGAATTCCCTTAAAGATGTGTTCGTTCTCAAGTTGTTGTTGACCAAAACTTTGTGCAATTTGCTGTGCTTGTTGCAGCGCTTCTTGCGATTTGATGGTTAAATTATTTAAGTTCATTGTTATAGGTGTATATTGTTAAAATTGTTTGATATCTTTTAAAGTTTTCTAACTTTGGAAACGAATGGTCAATATACATTCCAATATAAATTTACAGACAAATTGTCTTTTATTATATGATTTCTATCATATTGTCAAGACAAAATGTCTCAAAAACAGACAATTATGAGTTTTTTAAAGAATATGTTTGGTGCTAATGAAGAAAATCAATCGGTTTCAAAAGTAGGATGGAGGCAACTAACCGATTTAGGGCAGTTGAATGAAATTGTAAATGTATCTACAGAAAAAACGGTTGTTATTTTTAAACACAGCACCCGCTGTAGTATCAGTAGAATGGTGTTGAAACAATTTGAAAACGAGTTTGATTTGCAGGACAAAATTATTCCTTACTTCCTGGATTTATTAGCGCATAGAGATATTTCTAATGCGATAGCCAGTCGGTTTGAAGTACAGCATCAATCGCCGCAAGTTATCGTAATTAAAGAGGGAAAAGCGGTTTATACTGCTTCTCACGAAAGTATTGAGGTTGAGAAATTAGCAGCATTTATTTAAAAACAGCAGTAGGGCTACACTATTTTAGTAAACTTTGATTCTTTGTTCAAAGCTTTCAGGATAAAATTATCTTCCAACCCATTTACTATCCAGGTCTCTATTTTACCTTCTTTAGCAATGGTTGCTGCTTCAATTTTAGATTGCATTCCACCAGTTCCATGCGAGGATTTTGTATCACCAACTTCTTTTTCTAATGCTTTTAAATCAGTTACTATCGAAATGGTTTCAGGAATGTCATTATTGATGGAAGCTTTTGTATAAATTCCGTTAGTATTAGTGGCAATGATTAATATATCAACATGCAATAATACAGCCGTTAGTGCCGCCAATTTATCATTATCACCAAACTGAATTTCATCGGTGGCAACCGTATCATTTTCATTAATGATTGGAATGTAATTGTTTTTCAATAATACGTTTATGGTGTTTACGATATTGACTTTAGATTGTTCCTTTTCAAAATCGGAGTAGGATAATAAACACTGAGAAATGAGTAAACCCAAATCGCTAAAGTTTTCTTGATAAATACGCATCAGATGCGGTTGACCAATAGAAGCCAACGCTTGTTTTACAAATACTTCTTTATCCTGACTTTCTAATTTTACAAATTGTTTAGCGGCAGCAATCGCACCCGAACTTACTATTACAAATTCGTATTTGTCTTTTAAAGCAGCGATTTGCATCCCAATATCTTCAATCTTTCCTCTCGAAATATGATTGGTTTCTTTGGTTAAAGTATTGCTCCCTAATTTTAAAAGAATTCTCTTTTTATCTGATTTGTCCATCGCCGTAAATATACCATTTATTAGTAACCAAATGTTGTAAGCCTAATGGTCCACGTTGATGAAGCTTGTCTGTACTAATAGCCAATTCACCACCTAGTCCAAACTGTCCTCCATCTGTAAAACGGGTTGAAGCATTTTGATAGACAGCCGCTGCGTCAATATTTTCCATAAATTCATTGGCAAGTAAATCATTTTTTGTAATGATGGAAGCGGAATGTCCGCCACAATACCTGTTGATTTTAGCTATTGCTTCTTGATTAGAATTAACCGTTCCGATTACAATTTTATAGTCTAAAAACTCTTCATGCCAAATAGCATCTGATTCAATTTGAAGTACGTTGGTTACTTGTGCAATAGTAGCATCGCCTAAAACAGTGACATTTCTTTGTTGCAACTCTGATACCACTTTCTTAGCAAAGGTTTCCCATTTAGGCAGCGTAGTATCAATTAAAACTTTATCTAAAGCATTACAAACGGATATGTTTGATGTTTTGCCATTAATAATAATTGATAAAGCTTTATCTAAATCAGCTTCTTGATTTACATACACAAAATTATTTCCTCTTCCGCTGACGATTACCGGGCAAGTGGCGTGTTTTTTTACAAAGTCAATTAACGCTTCGCCACCTCTGGGAACAATTAAATCAACTTTTTGAGAAGGATGTTCTAAAAATTGTTGCGTTTCGTTTCGGTCAAAATTTAAATAGCTAATCCAATGGTTTGGAATGTCATTATCTGATAAAGCCTGGTGCCACAAACTAACAATTTTCAGGTTAGTGCGTAACGATTCTTTGCCGCCTTTTAGCAGAATTTTGTTTCCTGATTTAAATGCAATAGCTGTTGCTTCTACTGTAACATCGGGTCTTGATTCATAGATAATAAGTATCGTTCCAAAGGAGGCCGTTTTATTTTGAATTTTCATCCCGTTTTCTGGAGTGAAACTATATAAAAGCTTTCCAATAGGATCTTCCTGACCGACTAATTGCTGTAAGGAAGCAATCATCCCGTCTATTTTTTCATCATCTACCAAAAGCCTTTTTCTCATGGCCAAATCAGCACCTGAATAGTTAACACTATCTTCTACATTCACTAGCTTAATATTGGCTCTTTCTTGCTCAAGCAATGCTGCCATTCGGGTTAGAATAGTATTTCTCTTAGCAATAGGAATGGAATGAAGCATGATGGTATACTTTATCTTCTGAATTTATTCTTTATAATAATATCTTTAAGTTTTGCTTTTAAATCGTTTCCGGTATCAAAAACCATTTGTTCATTGCTTGGAAAAGGAACAACTCTTTTGTCGAAATTTGTATAATAAGTATCTTCACAGGCCCGTTTATCGCCTTTGTAAGTAGCATAAATATTAGAGAATACAAACTCACTGCTTATTGGGAAAGTCTCAATTAGCTGGTTGGTTTTAAAGTTGATAAAATCTATTTTGGCATTTATCTGACATGATTTTATTTGTGAAAACTCATAAATACTGATGCGAATTGTTTTCATATTATCCACTTTTATAGGTTGTCCTAAGCTGTCTTTTACTACATTGCCATGCGCATCCAAAAGATTTTTCAAGCCATCTTTAATCTGTTTTTCTTTGTCAAATTGTTTTTCCTTTACCTGTTCGGGTGAAATATTAATTTGACGGAAGTTTACAATCAAACCATAATCGTAGTCAATTCCTTTTTGACGGTTGCTGTGGTATACGGTCCATTTATCATTCAATCCATAGGTGCTAAAATCCAATAAATCATTTTCTAAACGTACCGGAATAACCATGTTCGTTTCGTTTTTGGTATACACATTTACAAAATCGGTTCCTTTAAATTTAGCTTCATCGGTTAGTTTGGCTACATCTTTAAATCCGGGATTAATACTTTCTAAATACACCAAATCATCATAAGCACGGCGAATCGTCAGCTTGTCTTTTGTTACCAATAATGCTTTAGAATTGTCGTAAAGGTATTTTGACAAGGCATTTTTACTACTTACAATTTGATCCGAATAATCATCAAAAGGGAATTGAGCATCACGTCCTTCTTTTAGTAACTTCAAAGGTAAAAGTGGTCGAATCTCTTCTTGACGATAATTTAACTGAACGTAAGTGTTGTATATTTTTTCTAAGTTCTGTGGATTGGCATCTTTAAACCAACCATTGATATCACGTAAATCGCGCTCTTTAGCTTTAGCAAAAGCTTCTTCTAATAGATAGATATAATCTTGTTTGCCTTTAGCATTTTTATTTCCACGTAAACCATCAACAGCGTTCCTAATAGCAGCATCATACTCGCCGGAAGTTAGTAATTCCCGAGTTTGTTTTACGCCACAAGATGAAAGGATAAGAAATAAGGCAAGGAGTGAAGTAATTTTTTTCATTGGTTAGATTTTAAACAAATATAATAGAAATGCTATTGTTTTGAAAGCTCTTTTTGTAAGAATAAAAGTTTTGTTCTAGTCATGTTCTAGTTTTGTTCGGCAAAAGGCCCAAAAGGGTACCACAACCTAGAACAAAACCCGAACGAAACCCGAACAAAGGTCGAACAAAAAAACAGCGTTTTTTTACAGTATCGTCTTATAAACACTGAAGATTATACAGTTACAAAAATGTAAGAATAATTTAGCTTAGCAAAAAGGATTTAAATTCCTCATACGTTTTGATTCGAGTGCTAACTTTTTCTTTTCCTAACACGCTTTCAATTTGTTTTGGAATAGGTAGTTTTAAGTCCAATAAAGGTTCAACGGTATCTAAGAATTTTATGGGATGTGCAGTTTCTAAAAAGACACCAACACTGTTAGGTTGTTTTGCCATTTCCTTTTTCAAACCCAGATAACCTACAGCACCATGAGGTTCGGCTATGTATTTTGTTCGGTTGTAAATGTCTTTGATAGCGATTTCGGTCTCAGCATCAGTATAACTATAGGATGAAAAGTCCTTTTCAAATTCACTTAAATTATGATTGTATAACTCTTGGATACGAATAAAATTACTTGGGTTACCCACATCCATGGCATTGGAAATTGTAGCAATTGATGGTTTTGGATCATAGTTTCCTTTTTCTAAAAACCTTGGAACGGTATCGTTAGCATTAGTGGAAGCTACAAAATGAGCTATTGGTAAACCTAATTTTTTTGCCATAATTCCGGCACAAATGTTTCCGAAGTTTCCGCTTGGGCAAGATAAAATGATTGGTTTGTTGTGTTTTTTTAATTGTTGGTAGGCAAAGAAAATATAAAACATCTGTGGCAACCAACGCGCAATGTTAATTGAGTTAGCAGAAGTAAGATTCAGATGCTTTAAACTTTCGTCAAGGAATGCTTTTTTTACCATATCCTGACAGTCATCAAAAACGCCGTCAACTTGCAAAGCTTTTATATTCTGACCTAAGGTTGTCAATTGTCTTTCTTGAATATCACTCACTTTTCCGGACGGATAGAGAATGATAACCTCTACACCTTTAACACCTAAAAACCCACTGGCAACTGCACCGCCAGTATCACCGGAAGTGGCTACTAAAACTGTGTTTTTAATATCTTTATCTCTGTTGAAATAGGCAAGGCAACGCGACATAAATCGGCCACCAACGTCTTTAAACGCCATAGTTGGTCCGTGAAAAAGCTCTAAAGAAAACACATTCTCTTCTACCGGCACACACGGAAAATCAAAGCATAAAGTCTCGCTAATAATGCGTTTAAGCTCGACTTCCGGAATTTCATCACCAACGAATTGTTTAATGGCTTCAAAAGCAATTTCTTCATGTGAAAGATGCTCTATGTTAGCGAAGAAAGAATCAGCTAAAGGTGAAATGCTCTCTGGAAAATATAATCCTCTGTCAGGCGCTAATCCAGCAACAACAGCTTCCTGAAAACTAACTTTATGTGATTTATTATTTAGGCTATAGTAATTCATAATTCCTAATTCGTAATTCTTAATTGGTAATTAATTTTGTTCCTTCATCATTCACTTTAGAAATATGAATATCAAAAGGAATTCCCGTAACTGCGTATGCATCACTCATGCTTTTGGCCACAGCTTTTGCAATATTTTCTCCTTTGCATAAGGCAAATATGGATGGTCCAGCACCCGAAATTCCAGAACCTAACGCACCATTTTGCAACGCTGCATTTTTAACTTCATCAAAATTCGGAATCAAATGTTTTCTGGCTGGTTCAACAATTACATCATTAAGCGATCGTCCGATTAGTTCGTAGTCTTTAGAATATAAACCAGCTATTAATCCGCCGAGATTTCCCCATTGGGTAATCGCATTTTTAAGTGAAACTTCAGGTTTTAAAACGGCGCGCGCATCCGAAGTTTTCACTTCAATATGAGGATGTAAAACGGCAGCATAAATCTCACTTGGACTTTCAATCTTAATCACATCTAACGGATTGTAACCGCGAACCAAAGTGAAACCACCCAATACACAAGGCGCTACATTATCGGCATGTTCACTGCCACTGGCAACGACTTCGCCTTTCATGGCAAAATAGACCAACTCGTGTTTGGTAAACGGTTTGCCCAAGAGTTCGTTGATGCCAAAAACCGCTCCGGCTGCACTGGCAGAACTGCTTCCAATGCCACTTCCGGCTTTTATGTTTTTATAGATTTCTATTTCAAAACCAAAGTCGGATTGTGTTGCATTCAATAAGGCTAAACCAGCAACTCCGGCTACGTTTTTTTCGGTTTCGAGAGGTAAATCGGCGCCGATAATTTTGGTGATTCTAATTCCTTTTTCAGCAACTTTTCTAATAATCATTTCGTCACCAATACCTTCTAGACACAACCCCATTACGTCAAATCCGCAATTGAGATTGGCGATAGTGGCAGGACAGAATATTTTGATTTCGTTCATCATAAAAAAAAATAATTGTTTGTGTGCAATAAATGAACTTTAATTTTACTGAAGGCAAATCTAGTAAAATTATTTAGAGAATAATTGTTTTGAATAATAGCACCTAAGAATTGTTTTGAATTATAAATATTTGTTTCTATGTTTGTTAAGTATAATCTTCTAAAATTTATTAATCTTAAACTTTTTTAATGTATAAATTTTATGTAGTAAAAAATCATTTTATCAATTGACAAGTAATTAGTTATGTTAAAAATAGGTATTACTGGGCATAGAAATTTAGTAAATACAAAAGACGTAAAAGATAGAATATCTTTGTTTTTTGATTATTATAAAAATTTAGATGATGAATTAATAGCGATTACATCATTAGCTATTGGTGCCGATACAATTTTTGCTCAAGTTGCACAAAGTAAAAATATACCATTACGAATTATCTTGCCTTTTGAAAATGAAGAGTTTAAAAAAGATTTTCATGAATCAGATTTAAAAACACTAGAGGATTTTTTAAAAAACAATAATTACGAATCAGTCTTTAATTTAAAAGGCAATCATCCTGTTGAAAGAAATAATTCCTATTTGGAAACAGGTAAGTTTATTGTAGATGAATCTGATATTATTTTAGCAGTTTGGGACGGTAAACCATCTAATGGTATTGGTGGGACAGGCGATATAGTTGAATATGCTATGTCTAAAAAGAAGCAAGTAAACATAATAAATGGTCAAAAAAACATAAAAAGTTTTAAAGAAATTGAAAAAGATGAAGTTAAATCTACATTTGAGAAACTTGATGATGAAGCGAAAATTTATAAGAAGAAAAGGTTTGAATTAGCTTGGTTTGGCGGAATAATTTCTGGATTATTAGCTGTTTTCTGTTTTGCTATTGCATTAACACTTCCAATTGAAGAAAGTAATAAATTTTATTTATCAATAGGTGAAGCACTATTTTTAACAATTTCATTTATACTATTGGCCGTTTATGCAAAAAAATGGAAGAAAGTATTTTTAGATAAACGAAGAGGTGCAGAATATTTAAGATTGTTAATTTGGTATAAAGATTCTGGAATACCAATACCAGTTTTAGAGAAAATTGATTATAGTCCTAGCCAAGAAATTCTTGATATTGAAAGCAAACTAACTTCTAATTTAACTAGAGTAGAAAACTTATCAAACGCTAAAAGGATTACATGGAGCTTAGCTCAAGAGCAAATTAATTATCATTTATCAAGAGTTTCTTTATTTCATAAAAGGAATGAAAATATTGAAAAAGCACTAACATCAATAAAATATATTTTCTTTATGAATGTTGCTTTGATTTTGTTTATTGAAAGCCTTCATTTTTTTCATATTCATTTTGATATTACTATTCTTAAATTTTTATGGATTATTTTGCCTCCTATCTATGCAGCGTTTGAGGGAGTAAAATATTTTAGTGAATGGAAAAGAAATATTGTAATATCAAATAAAACAATTAACGCTTTAGAAGAAATTAAAAAGAAAGTCTTGAAATGTAATAATGAATCAGATTTTGAAATAGTATCAAAAGAACTAAGAAACACGCTAGAAATAGAGAATAGTGATTGGGCAATACGATATGATGAAAAAGAAATGGAAGCAAAGTTATAATTCATAAAAAACTACCTGGGTGAAGAAAGTGATAGCATTTTATATTTTTTAATGATGGAAAAGAATTTAATATTTTTTAGTTATTCAAGGGTAGATTCTAATTTTGCATTGAAATTAGCGAAAGATCTTCGACAATCTGGAATTGAATTGTGGATAGATCAATTAGATATAAAAGGTGGAACTCACTGGGATGCTTCTATTGAAGACGCTTTGAATTCAGCAAATAGAATGATTGTAATACTTTCAGCTTCTTCTGTGGCTTCTAATAACGTAATGGATGAGGTATCTTATGCTTTAGAAAACAACAAAAAAATAATCCCTGTTCTTTTAAATGATTGTAAAGCACCCTTCAGATTAAGAAGACTTCAGCATATTGATTTTACTTTAGATTACAAGAAAGGGTTGAGTCAATTATTGGAAGCAATAAACTCTACAAATATTCAAAATCCAATCCTTGTTGTAAATGAAGTTGAAAAACAAATCTCTTTACCAGAAAATGATAATGAAGTAATTGAACCTATTAAACCAGAGGTTGTAAAGCTTGTAAAGAAAGAAAAAGAAAAGGATAGAGAAAGAGTAAGCGAAAGGGAAATAGAAAAGGAGAAGGAAAGAGAAAAAGAAGTCCAAAAAAGGAGAAACAAAATAATTATTATTGGAATTTCAGCATTAGTTGTATTGGTAATATTGGCTATGGTTACTTATAATTACCAATTTAAAAAACCAGAAGAAGTAATAAATACATTTCCTTTGGATACTACAGAAATAGAAGTTCCAAAAGTAAAAGATACACTGAATAACTCTGACACAATTAATAAATCAGAAACTGATAAAATAATTATAAAACAATTGTTTGGTTTGGTTAGCAAAGACGGAACAAAATTTTCTTATTATGGAGAAACAGTAAACAACATCCCAAATGGTAAAGGAACCGGAACATTTATTGAGGAAAAATATACAGGAGGATGGAAAAATGGCTATAGAGTAGGAAATGGAATTGTTACAGATAAATCAGGAGGAAAAATTACAGGAAATTTTAAAGATGATAAATTAAATGGGTATGGAATCCTTACTTCTAAAGATTATAATTATAAAGGTTTTTTTAAGGATAATAAATTTAATGGAAAGGGAACATTAATTTCAAAAGATGGAGATAGTTATACAGGAAATTTTAAAAACGGAGTTTGTGATGGGATTGGTACTTATAAATATAAAAATGGAGATAAATATGAAGGAGAATTTAAAAATAATTTATTTAACGGTAATGGAACAATTAATTATGCTAATGGAGATACATACTCAGGATCATGGAAAAATGATGAAAAAGATGGGCATGGAACTTATATTACAAAAGATGGATATAAATATATTGGGACTTGGGAAAAGGATAATGAAAAGATTGGTTATCGTACACATGCAACTAAATTTTCTTCATACATAGGATATACTAAAAATGGAAAACGTGACGGCTTGGGAACATTTATTATTTTTGATAAATACGAAATAAGAAATTGTCCAAATTCTAAAAAATATATAGGGGGTTGGAAAGAAGATATGCTAGAAGGTTTCGGACGATGTTATGATAAAAATAACAAACTAATTTATGAAGGTGATTTTAAAGATGATAAACCTGTATCAAAATATCCAAACAGATAAAAAAAACAGCTTAATTATTAAGCTGTTTTTTTATAATCACATAATTCATTATACATTTCCAATTCGGATTACATCAGCAAAAATACCTGAAGCTGTTACTGCAGCACCTGCACCTGCACCTTTTATAATTAAAGGTTGGTCAATATATCTATCCGTGTAGAATTCTACGATATTGTCTTTTCCTTCTAAGTTATAAAACGGACTTTCTTTCGGGATGAATTGCAAGCCAACTGATGCTTTTCCGTTATCGAATTTGGCTACGAATTTTATACGAGAATCTTTCGATTTAGCTTCTGCTAATAGCTTGTTGAAATGGTCATCGTGTTTGGTCAATGATTTAAAGAAATCTTCATTATTAGTTGTGTCCATACATTCTTTTGGCAGGAAACAATTGTTTTCAATTTCTTCTATATCCATCTGGTAACCACTTTCGCGGATAAGGATTAATATCTTTCGAGCTACATCAACTCCGCTTAAATCAATTTTTGGGTCAGGCTCTGTAAATCCTTGAACGCCTGCCTCTTTAACTACATCATGGAAGTTGTAAGTTTCACTAAAATTATTAAAAATAAAGTTCAAACTTCCTGATAAAACCGCTTGAATTTTGTTCACTTTATCACCAGAAGCTATTAAGTGTTTTAGTGTGTCAATAATAGGTAATCCGGCTCCAACATTCGTTTCGAATAGGAAAGGAGCGTTGTATTTTCTAGAAAGTGTTTTGAGCGTTTTATAATTATTATATTCAGAAGAACAGGCAATTTTGTTACACGTTACTACGGCAATATTTTGACTTAAGAACTTATCATAAATACCGGCAATATCATAGTTTGCGGTAATATCAACAAAAATACTATTGCGTAAGTTGAGGCTTTTTACTTTGGCAATGAAGCTTTCCACATTTGCTTTTTCGCCTTCGGATAGAGCCGTTTTCCAGTCTTTTAAATTGATTCCTTCTTCGTCAAAAACCATTGTTCTTGAATTTGACATAGCAATCACACGAAGGTTGATTTTTAGGTTTTCTTTTAAGAATTTCTTTTGTTGAGCAATTTGGTCTATGAATTTCTCACCTACATTTCCAACGCCCATCACAAATAAATTCAATTGCTTGGTATTGTCTTCAAAGAATCGTTCGTGCAAGGTATTGAGTGCTTTTTTAACGTCTTTTTCATTGATAACTACAGAGATGTTTCTTTCTGATGCACCTTGTGCTATGGCTCTAATATTCACATTGTTTTTTCCTAAAGTGCTAAACATTTTACCACTAATTCCCTGGTGGTTTTTCATGTTTTCACCAACTAAAGCTACTATGCATAAGTCTTTTTCTACGATACATGGATCTACTCTGTTTTGAGCAATCTCAATTTCAAAAGTTTTATCGATGGCAGTTTTGGCTCTGTCTGCATCAGCATTTAAAATACCGATACAAATAGAATGTTCTGAGGAAGCTTGGGTAATAAAAATCACGTTGATACTTTCTTGCGAAAGCACTTCAAATAAACGTTTAGACGAACCGGCAACACCAATCATTCCTGGACCTTCAAGTGTTAGCAATGCAATATTGTCGATATGTGAAATTCCTTTAATAGGATTGGTAGACGCGTTGGGATTGTTAGAAATTAAGGTTCCGTAAACTTCAGGTTCAAAAGTATTTTTGATGAAAATAGGAATACTATCTTTCAATACTGGTTGTATTGTTGGCGGATAAAGTACTTTGGCACCAAAATGGGACAACTCCATCGCTTCCTGATAAGAAATAGTTTCTATAGGTTGGGCTTGTTTTACAATCTTTGGATTGGCAGTAAACATTCCGTTTACATCGGTCCAAATTTCCAAAACGGTTGCTTTAACCGCAGCAGCTAGTATTGCCGCTGTGTAATCAGAGCCACCACGACCAAGAGTTGTTGTATTACCATCTAAAGAAGAAGCAATAAAACCAGGAAATAAAACTACTTGATAGGTATTGGATTTAAAATAATCGGCAATTAATTTATTGGTTACACCAAAATCCACACTTGCTTTTCCAAAGTTGGAATCTGTTTTGATAAGTTCACGACTGTCTTTAAAAGTGGAGTTACTCACTTTTTGTTTCAATGCAACTGCAATGATTTGAGAAGATAATAATTCGCCAAAACCAGCCACAATATCAGCAGTTCTGTTTGATATTTCTCCTAAGAGAAAGCAGCCATCAAGCAATGTTTTTAAGTGGTTGATTTGATCGCTTATCGTTTCAATGATTTCGCTTTGTTCGCTTGACGGAACTAATTCGGCGATGGCATCTTTATGTTTTTTTTCAATTTGGCTAACAATTTCTTTGTAATTTTTGTCTTTTGCCGCCGCAGTTTTACCTGCTAAGATTAGTAAGTCGGTTACACCACTAAAAGCAGAAACCACAACGGCCAGTTTATCTTCTTTACTTTTATTGGTTACAATTGCTATTGTTTTTGAAATATTTGCTGCATTGGCTACTGATGTTCCGCCAAATTTTAATACTATCATGATTGAATTATGAGTTGTGAATTATGAATTATTGTCTTTCTAAATGAAAGTCCATGAATAAGGATTATATGAAACAGTATACCCCAATTGGGGTTGTAGTTGATGTGGTAGCAATGGTAATTGCAACTAATAAATTAGTTGCTGTTGCTGAAGAAAATGTATTTTTTTTATTCCACATAATTTTCAAAAATACTACTTTTTGAATAGTAAAAAAGGATTAGTTCCATTTTTATTAAAATCGTAGTAATATGGATAGTAGCCTAAAAAAACATACTTTTTTCCAGTTTAGAGGGGTTTTCATTATTAAATTCTCAATAAATACTAGTAGCAAAACTTGTTTTTTAACTATTGTTTACAGATTTTTGATGACAATTTGCAAACTAAAAATGGAAAACACTTATTATATCAGTTCGGAAGTATTGACATTAGAGACTTTACAAGAAATTGTCTCTCAACACAAATCGCTTTCGCTTTCTGAAGAGGCAAGAATAAATATTCAAAAATGCAGAGAATACCTAGATAAAAAAATGGCCAACAATGATAAACCAATTTATGGTATAAATACTGGTTTTGGTTCGTTGTGTAATGTGAAAATTTCCAATGAAGATTTGTCTTATCTTCAGGAGAATCTCGTTAAATCTCATGCTTGTGGTATCGGAGATGAAGTGCCTTCAGCAATCGTAAAGATTATGTTATTACTGAAAATACAGTCTTTAAGCTACGGACATTCCGGTGTTCAATTAAATACTGTAGAACGATTAATAGATTTTTATAACAATGATATTCTTCCTGTAATTTACACCTTAGGTTCGTTAGGTGCGAGTGGTGATTTAGCTCCGTTGGCGCATTTATCCTTACCATTATTAGGCGAAGGCGATGTGAATTTTGAAGGTAAAAAAGTACCAGCTTCCGAAGTTTTGAAGAAGTTTAATTGGCAACCCATTGTATTGCAGTCTAAAGAAGGTTTGGCTTTGTTGAATGGAACACAGTTTATGAGTGCTTATGGAAGTTATATCTTGATAAAAGCGAACAAATATTCTTATTTTGCAGATCTTATTTCGGCAATTTCTTTAGAAGGATTTGATGGAAGAATAGAACCTTTTGATGAATTAATTCATTTTATTCGTCCGCACAAAGGACAGATAATGACGGCTAAACGAATGAAGCAATTTTTGGAAGACAGTCAAATTATTGTCCAACAAAAAGCACATGTGCAAGATCCATATTCTTTTAGATGTATCCCACAAGTGCATGGTGCTTCAAAAGATGCAATTGATTATGTAAAAAAAGTATTTAAAACAGAAATCAATTCGGTTACTGATAATCCTAATATATTTATTGAAAGCGATGTGATTGTTTCCGGCGGTAATTTTCATGGACAACCTCTTGCGATAGCTCTAGATTTTTTAGCGATTGCATTAGCTGAATTGGGTAGTATTTCTGAAAGGAGAACATTCCAACTTATTTCAGGTTTAAGAGGATTACCGGCTTTTTTAATTGACAATCCAGGATTGAATTCAGGGTTTATGATTCCACAATATACTGCTGCAAGTATTGCCAGTCAGAATAAGCAATTGGCTACTCCAGCAAGCATTGATAGCATTGTTTCCTCAAACGGACAGGAAGATCACGTAAGCATGGGGGCAAATGCTGCTACAAAATGCTTAAAAGTTATGGAGAACCTTGAGAGAATTTTGGCTATAGAATTAATGAATGCTTCTCAAGCCATAGAATTTAGACGTCCATTGCAATCAAGTGAATTTATTGAAATGTTCTTGAAATCCTTCAGAGTTGTTGTGCCTCTGGTTAAAGAAGACAGAATTTTACATTACGACATTGAGAATTCAGTAGCGTTTTTGAATAGCTTTATGGTGGAGTTGGAGGATTAGTATTATTTGTTTTGGCATGGTTTTAGGTTAGCATTTAAAAAACCAAAACTTATGAAAACTCTCCATTATTTTCTAATTCTAATTATTCTTTTTTTATTGAGTAGTTGTAAACAAGCTGATGCAGTAATTACTGAAACTGATTTTTCATTTCAACAATCACAACCAATAAGTGATAGCAAGATTGGTTCTTTTCCTAGAAAAATTATTGGAAGATACATTGACACAGATTCAACTTATCTAATTGTAACTGATAAGCAGCTTATTTATAAATGGGTTAGAAAAAACAACACAAGTTTTGAAGACTTTGAAAAAATAAAAGACAGTTCTAAAATCGTCGGAAATAGAATTTGTTTTAAAAGTGAATTTTACGAATTTAGGAAACTTAAAGATTCAATAGAAATTACTTCAATGGATTATGATACTATCTTTTCAATATCTGAAAATCAAATTGCCAAAAAAATTAAAGGTTCAGTAATCTTAAATACTAAAGATTCGATTTTCTGGAAAATTAAAATGTTAAGTTTAGATAAAAGGATATTAAACCTTACAACATTAGCTTCGTTTAAAGATTTAGACAGAATAGATTCATTATCAAAAACAAAAGTCCAAAAAATTGATTCAACTAGAAATATTATTCAACTTACAAGAAAAGAGTTTAAAAATATGTTGAAACTTAAAAAGTTTGGCTATAGTCATAGTTTTAAAAGAACAGATTAAATCTGCAACATAAAACTCAATAATCCCAAAATAGCAGGAACCGCTTGAACAAAGAAAATTCTTTTAGAAGCTGTCATTGCCCCATAAATTCCGGCAATTAATACACACGAAAGGAAAAAGATGGCTATGTTTATTGACCAATCAATAGTTGTAATACTAAGCGACCAAATTAAACCTGCGGCTAGAAATCCGTTATACAACCCTTGGTTGGCGGCCATTACTTTGGTTTTTTCAAATTGGTCCTCGGGAATGGTTTTAAAGACTTTTCTGCCTCGTGTTGTCCAGGCAAACATTTCTAGCCAAAGAATATAGATGTGCAGTAGTGCAATAAATCCGACGATGAGTTGTGATAGTGTGTTCATTTTGTTATTCGGTTATTTGAAAATTATTCTCGATTAAAGATCCGTTCAATTCTTTTATCTGGCACGAGCCACATCAAAGCTACAAAAATGTAGATAGATCCAGAAACTATAGGATAATAATTAGCAAACAAAACCGCAATTAAATAAAATAAAGGTGATGATTTTCCTTTATAATCTTTACCAAGGGCTTTTGATAATAGCGAATCTTTTCCGTGGTGTTTTAAAATTAGTTGTTGCAAAATATAATAGGCTACGCCATTCATTAATAAGATTATTCCATACAACATCATCGGAAAAGGAGCAAAATGATTTTCGCCATTCCAAGCTGTTGCAAACGGAATGAGAGACAACCAAAACAGTAAATGCAAATTAGCCCAAAGGATTTTACCGTTTACCTGATTCACTGTATGCATCATATGGTGGTGATTGTTCCAATAAATTCCGATATAAATAAAACTCAAAATGTAACTTAAGAACTTAGGTAATAATGGTTTTAGGGCATCAGAATTCGCGCCGTCTGGAAGTTTGAATTCCAATACCATTATAGTGATGATTATGGCTAAAACCCCATCGCTAAATGCTTCTAATCTGTTTTTATTCATAACTTTAGTTATTTAAAGTTCCTAATGTTTTATGGATTTTGCGTTTATGATGCGATTGTCTCAGATTTTTGTCTCCCGAAATAATGCTGATACTACCGTCTATTTCAAACATCGCTAATTTGACATCTTTATAATATTCGACACCATGTTCACGCATGGCTTCAAGCAATTCTTCATTGGTAATACCTAATTTGGCTATGGTTGCAAATGCTATTTTGCCATCATGAATCAGTATTTCCGGTGTGTCTTGTACCAATTCTCTAATGAAATTAGATTTAGACATTACCTTTTTAAAAATGAAATTGACCACAAATAGTGCTAATGCTGCAACCATACCTCCATATAACGATGTATTGTTACCAACCATGGCGTTTTGAACTGAGTTACTGATTAACAATATCAGTATTACATCGGCAGTATTTAATTGGGATAACTGTTTTTTGCCGAAAATGCGTAAAACAATAACCATAAATAAATAGATGGCTATACTACGAAATACGATGTCTAGATAAGGATTCATTTCTATTTTATTTTTTCAGTTTAAAGTTCTTTTCAATGGCTTTAATCATTTCTCCTGCAATGTCTTTATTGGTTGCTCCTTCGATACCTTCTAATCCAGGGGAAGAGTTAACCTCAAGCAATAATGGTCCTTTTGAGGAACGAATAATATCAACGCCGGCTACTTTTAAATCCATCGCTTTTGCGGCTTTTATGGCTATTCGTTTTTCATCAGCCGTAGGTTTGATAATTGATGCTGTTCCTCCCATATGAATATTGGCTCTGAATTCTCCTGGCGCAGCTTCCCGTTGAATAGCAGCTACTACTTTTCCGTCAACAATAAACAACCTTAAATCTTTGCCATCAGCTTCTTTTATGAATTCTTGCACTAAGATATTGGCATTTAAGCTTTTGAATGCATTGATAACCGATTCTGATGCTTTTTTGGTTTCAGCTAAAACGACACCTTTTCCTTGAGTGCCTTCTAATAATTTTACTATCAAAGGTGGGCCTCCAACCATTTTTATCAAATCATCGGTATCTAAAGGAGAATTGGCAAAACCTGTAGTTGGAATATCAATTCCATTTCGCAGTAATAATTGCAACGAAAACAGTTTGTCTCTTGATTGTGTAATGGCTGCTGCCGAATTTAAACAATATACTTTCATAGCCTGAAATTGCCTTGTAAGAGCGCAACCATAAAAAGTAATACTTGGCCGAATTCTAGGTATTATAGCATCAAAATTATCCAAAATTTTACCACCTCTATAATGAATCTCGGGCTTATCGGCATCGAGTTTCATATAACATTCCTTGATGTTTAGAAAATGCATTTGATGCCCACGCATTTCTCCAGCCTCCATTATACGTCTGTTGCTATATAAATCTGGATTACTTGCTAAAAGGCCAATTCGCAAACCATTAGTATTTGTTACAGAATAATTGGTATACAAGTCTTTTAAATTCTCTGCGGAGGTTAGTCCTAAAAGATATTTCTGTTCAGGGTCAACTAATATTCTGCCACTCATAGCTTCCCGACCTAGTAACATCCGGAATCCCATTGAGTCTCGATTGGTTAAAGTCATTTCAATTTCCCATTTGTCATTGCCAATTTTTAAATTGGTTTGAATGACATAACGTTGTTCTCTGAAACCACTTGAACTTTTAACAATCCGTTTGTCAATAAGTTTGGCTTCACAATGAATTATTGTTTTTAGATTGTTTTGAATTGGATTGATATCAAATTTCACCCAGTTTTCACCTTCTTTAATAAATGGTGCAATGTTGATTGCATGTAAAGCCGAGGTCTTTGCTCCCGAATCTACACGAGCTTTAATGGCGGGCAAGCCAAGTTCAGGAAAGGCACACCATTCTTCTGAACCTAATACAATTTTATTTTGTGACATGGTAAAAAATTAAAAAACCACGAACTCTCGAAATATATAATTCATTCGTGAATTCGTGGTTTAAAATTAATTAATTTATATTCTTAACTGGTTGATTTTTTTGCTTTTTGAATCGCAACGGTCAACTCTTGCGTAGTTTCGTCTAAATCCATAAAAATCTGATCTCCTGAAGCAATTTTGGAAGTAATTATTTCTTCGGCTAAAGCATCTTCAACATACTTTTGGATAGCTCTTTTTAAGGGACGCGCTCCAAATTGTTTGTCAAAACCTTTATCAGCGATAAATGCTTTGGCTTTATCAGAAAGATTTAATTTATAACCTAATTCTTCAATTCTGCCATATAATTTTTTCAATTCGATTTCGATAATCAAATCGATGTCATGTTTTTCTAGTGGATTGAAAACAATTACATCATCAATTCGGTTTAGGAATTCAGGAGCGAAAGTTTTCTTTAAAGCATTTTCGATGACACTTTTTGAATTGTCATCAGCCTGCGCAATTTTTGCGGCAGTTCCAAATCCAACACCTTGTCCAAAATCTTTCAATTGACGCGCTCCAACATTAGAAGTCATAATAATAATAGTGTTTTTGAAGTCGATTTTTCGCCCCAAACTATCTGTTAAATAACCATCGTCTAATACTTGTAACATCATATTGAAAACATCGGGATGTGCTTTTTCAATTTCGTCTAAAAGTACCACGCAATAGGGTTTTCTTCTCACTTTTTCTGTTAATTGTCCACCTTCTTCATAACCAACATATCCTGGAGGTGCACCGATTAATCTGGAAATCGCAAATTTCTCCATGTATTCGCTCATGTCAATTCTAATTAAGGCATCTTCAGAGTCGAATAATTCTTTGGCTAAAACTTTCGCTAACTGTGTTTTTCCAACTCCGGTTTGTCCTAAGAAAATAAACGAACCAATCGGACGATTTGGGTCTTTTAAGCCAGCACGATTTCTTTGAATAGAACGAGAGATTTTTAAAACGGCTTCGTCTTGACCAATTACTTTCCCTTTAATTAAGTCTGGAAGATGAGCTAATTTATTACTTTCTGTTTGGGCTATACGGTTTACTGGAATTCCAGTCATCATCGATACAACATCGGCAACATTATCTTCTGTAACCAAAATACGATTGCTTTTAGAATCTTCTTCCCATTGTTCTTGAGCAATGGCTAAATCTTTTTCTAAACGTTTTTCATCATCACGAAGTTTGGCTGCTTCTTCATATTTCTGTTTCTTAACTACAGAATTTTTCAAATCGCGTACTTCTTCTAACTGACGTTCTAGTTCAAGAATTTGTTTAGGAACATCAATATTAGTAATATGCACTCTTGAACCAGCTTCGTCCAGAGCATCAATAGCTTTGTCTGGAAGAAAACGCTCTGACATGTATCTGTTGGTCAATTTCACACAAGCTTCAATTGCTTCATCTGTATAAGTAACGCTATGATGATCTTCGTATTTGTTTTTGATGTTATTCAGAATCGTAATGGTTTCTTCAACTGAAGTTGGTTCTACAATTACTTTTTGGAAACGTCTTTCTAACGCGCCATCTTTCTCGATATATTGTCTGTATTCGTCAAGCGTAGTAGCACCAATGCATTGTATTTCGCCTCTAGCTAAAGCAGGTTTAAACATGTTAGAAGCATCAAGAGAACCTGTTGCACCACCAGCACCTACAATCGTATGAATTTCGTCAATGAAAAGGATAATGTCATCATTCTTTTCTAGTTCGTTCATTACGGCTTTCATTCTTTCTTCGAATTGTCCACGGTATTTTGTTCCGGCAACTAAAGAGGCTAAATCTAAAGTCACAACTCTTTTGTTGAACAAAATTCGGGATACTTTCTTTTGAATAATTCGCAAGGCTAAACCTTCAGCGATGGCAGATTTACCAACACCAGGTTCGCCAATTAGTAACGGATTATTTTTCTTTCTTCTGCTAAGGATTTGAGAAACTCTTTCAATTTCTTTTTCACGACCAACAACTGGGTCGAGTTTTCCTTCTTCTGCCATCTCGGTTAAATCACGACCAAAATTATCTAAAACAGGCGTTTTAGATTTTTTATTGGTCTTATTTGCAGGATTATTAAAACTGCCTTCTTTCAAACTGTCATCTTGTCCTGAATCCTCATTATAAGATTCGTTTGTTGGCAAATTATCATTAAAATCTTCTTCGCTTGGTGTCATATTTAAATACTGTTCTTTTACTACATTATAGTCTATTTTTAGACGATGCAGTAGTTTGGTTGTTGGATCATTCTCATTTCTTAAAATACACAATAATAAATGTGCCGTACTAATAGACGAACTTTGAAAAACTTTAGCTTCTAAAAAGGTAGTTTTCAACGCACGTTCCGCTTGACGAGTCAAGTGTAGGTTTTTCTTTTCGTTATTGATTTCCACATTTGGATTTGCAGGGCTGAGTATTTCAACCTTCTTTCGCAAATGTTCCAAATCAACAGAAAGATTATTGAGAATGGTAATTGCTTTACCATTTCCGTCTCTTAAAATACCGAGCATCAGATGTTCGGTCCCAATGAAGTCATGACCTAAGCGCAAAGCTTCTTCTTTGCTATAGGTGATTACGTCTTTAACTCTAGGTGAAAAATTATCATCCATAAATATAGAATTGGTGATGTAAATTTAGTTATTCAAAATGATTTTAACAAAAACCATTCCCACTAAAAGTACTGTCAGCTAATTGACAAAAAAAATGCCAATAATAAAAGTAGTATTGCCACTAACTTATTAACCAAAAATCTTCCCTATTTTGTTAATAAATCATTGAAATTTGTGGGCTAAAAATGCTTCTAATTTTTTTTAATTACCCTATATTAGCACGTTTCGAATTAAAAATAATTTTTATTAAATAATTTATAGAATATGTCTGACGGAGAAAGGTTAATTCCAATTAACATCGAAGATGAAATGAAATCAGCTTACATCGATTATTCGATGTCGGTTATTGTCTCAAGAGCATTGCCAGATGTGCGTGACGGTTTAAAACCAGTGCATAGAAGAGTACTTTATGGTATGTATGATCTTGGCGTAACTTCAAAATCTGCTCACAAAAAATCCGCAAGAATTGTTGGAGAAGTTTTAGGAAAGTATCATCCACACGGAGATACCTCGGTTTATGATGCTATGGTTCGTATGGCGCAAGAATGGAGTTTACGTTATTTATTAGTTGATGGTCAAGGTAACTTTGGTTCTGTCGATGGCGATAGTCCGGCAGCAATGCGATATACCGAGGCAAGAATGCGTAAAATTTCGGAAGAAATAATGTCCGATATCGAAAAAGAAACGGTTGATTTTCAGTTAAACTTTGATGACACTTTGTACGAACCAACGGTTATGCCAACGCGTGTTCCTACATTGTTGATTAACGGCGCAACAGGAATTGCGGTTGGTATGGCTACCAATATGCCTCCACATAATTTAACTGAAGTTATCAACGGAACATTAGCGTATCTTGATAATAATGACATTGAAATTGATGAATTAATAACACATATCAAAGCACCAGATTTTCCTACTGGAGGAACTATTTATGGTATGGAAGGTGTTCGTGAAGCATTCAAAACCGGTCGTGGACGAATTGTAATGCGTGCTAAAGTGAATTTTGAAGAAGTTGATGGTCGCGAATCGATTATTGTTACTGAAATTCCGTATCAAGTCAACAAAGCTGACATGATTAAAAGAACGGCTGATTTAGTAAATGAAAAGAAAATAGAAGGCATTGCCAATATTCGTGATGAATCAGATAGAAATGGTATGCGTATTGTTTATATTTTGAAGCGAGATGCTACTCCAAATGTAGTTTTGAATACACTTTATAAATTTACCCAATTACAATCTTCGTTTAGTGTCAACAATATCGCATTAGTAAAAGGTCGTCCACAAATGTTGAATCTGAAAGATATGATTCATTATTTTATTGAACACCGTCATGATGTTGTGGTTAGAAGAACAAATTTCGAATTGCGTAAGGCAGAAGAAAGAGCGCATATCTTAGAAGGTTTAATCATCGCTTCAGATAACATTGACGAAGTAATTGCATTGATTCGTGGTTCTAAAAATACCGAAGAAGCAAGAGAAAAATTAATAGAAAGATTTAATCTATCCGATATACAGTCTCGCGCTATTGTTGAAATGCGTTTGCGTCAGTTGACAGGTCTTGAGCAAGATAAGTTGAGAGCTGAATATGAAGAGTTGATGAAATTAATTGAGCATTTGAAAGCTTTATTAGCGGATGTAAATTTAAGAACAGCATTGATTAAAGAAGAATTAATCGAAATCAGAGACAAATACGGCGATGCTCGTCGTTCGCTTATTGAATATTCTGGTGGAGATGTAAGTATTGAAGATTTAATTGCCGATGAGAATGTAGTAATCACCATTTCGCATGCAGGTTATATCAAACGTACTAATCTTACTGAATATAAAACACAGAATAGAGGAGGAGTTGGACAAAAAAGTGCCGGAACAAGAGACCAAGATTTCTTAGAGCATATGTATGTGGCAACGAATCATCAATACATGATGTTCTTTACGCAAAAAGGAAAATGTTTCTGGATGCGTGTGTATGAAATTCCAGAAGGAAGCAAAACAGCCAAAGGAAGAGCGTTACAAAATCTTATCAACATCGAATCTGACGATAAAGTAAAAGCATTTATTTGTACACAAGATTTAAAAGATAAAGAATATACCAATAGCCATAATCTTATTATGGTTACCAAAAAAGGTCAGGTTAAGAAAACGTCTTTGGACAAATATTCTAAACCAAGAGTTAACGGAGTTGCAGCCATAACTATTAAAGAAGATGACGAATTATTAGGAGCTCAATTAACAAACGGTGAAAGCCAAATTATATTAGCTGTTAAATCGGGTAAATTGGTTCGTTTCGAAGAAACTAAAACGCGTCCAATGGGAAGAACAGCTTCGGGTGTACGTGGAATTACCTTAAAAGATGAAACCGACGAAGTAATTGGAATGGTTACAGTAAACGACATGGAAAGTGAAATCCTTGTAGTTGCTGAAAACGGTTACGGAAAACGTTCTTCACTTGATGAATATAGAATCACAAATCGTGGTGGAAAAGGTGTGAAAACATTAAACATTACTGAAAAAACTGGAAAACTGATTTCTATTAATTCAGTTACGGATGCTGATGATTTGATGATTATCAATAAATCGGGATTAACTATTAGAATGGCGGTTGAAGATTTGAGAGTAATGGGAAGAGCAACGCAAGGAGTGAAACTTATTAATATCAAAGGGAACGATTCTATTGCTGCTGTTACTAAAGTAATGAAAGATGATGTTTCTGAGCCAGAATTAGATGAAGAAGGAAACGTAATTGAAGTAGAAACAATAGAAAGAGTAAAACCAGTTCTAGAAGTTCTAGAAGATGATGGTTCAGTTGAAGACGAAGAAGAAGAAGATGACGATATCGTAGAAGAAGATGACGCTGAAGACGATTCTGAGGACGATGAATAAAAAACTGAAAATCACCAATTAGAACATTTTAATTGGTGATTTTATTTATAAATTAAAAATAAAAAAAATGAAATCGGAGATTCACGGCACGAGCGAAAGCGAACTAGTGAAACAATTCAAAAATAAACAAATAATAAAAGTTATGAGTAAAATAAAACATATTGTATTGGCTTCGGCAGTACTAGTTTCTGTTTCATCTTTTGCACAAAAAGATGAGTTAAAAACGCTAAAGAAAATTTACGGAAGAGATGAAATAAAAGGAAACGATTTAGTAGAATACAAGTCGTTGGTCAGTAAAGCCGAACCACTTGCTACCGAAGAAGGAGACAAAATTTATGTTGGGTTTTATAAAGCGATGATTCCGGTATTGGAATCAATGGTATTAGACAAGACTATGTCACCGCAACAAATTCAGGTAGCTTACGCAAAGTTGATTAGTCCAAAAGTAATTTCAGATTTAGCTAATGGATTAAATGCAACTTTAGAATATGAGAAAAAGACAGGAAAAAAAGTTTATACAGATAAAATAGCAGAAACAATAACCGCATATAAACCACAATTAATAGATTACGGATTTGCATTAGGAAAGTTTGATAAAACAAAAGAGGCGGCGGATGTATTTTATTCTATTTATACTTTAGATAAAAAAGATATTGACATATTGTTTTACGCAGCTTCTTATAGTGTAAACGCACAGGATTACGATAATGCACTGAGTTATTATGAAACTTTAAAAAACTTGAATTATTCAGGTGAAGGCACAATATATTTAGCCGTTAACAACGCTGGCAATGTTGAAGAAAATTTTGGAGTTAATAAAAGTCTAAGAGATATAGCAGTTACTTCAGGTTCACATTCTAAACCAAGAGAAGAAAAACTTCCTTCAAAACGTGGGGAGATATATAAAAACATTGCATTGATATTAAAAGAAAAAGGTAAAACGGCTGAAGCACTTAAAGCAATTCAGGATGCCCAAAAAGAAAATCCTAGTGATGAAAGCTTATCAATGGCTGAAGCTGAATTGTATTTAGCCAATAAAGACTTTGATAATTATACACGATTAATAAATCAAGCATTAGAAAAGAATCCTAATAATGCGGATTTAGTTTATAATTTAGGGGTTATTAGTAGCAATGCCAATAAGATTGACGAAGCTCAGAAATATTATAAAAGAGCCATAGAATTAGATCCTAATTATTTTAATGCACTATTTAATTTGTCTGAATTAATATTAAGAGCTGACGAAAAATTAGTTACTGAAATGAACAAATTGGGGACTTCAGAAAAGGATAACAAGCGTTACGATGCTATTAAACTGGAAAGAGATAAGAATTTTAAATCAGTACTCCCTTATCTTGAAAAAGCAGTTGAATTAAAAGCTGATGATGATGCAGCAAGAAAAACTTTATTAAGTGTTTATAATGCTCTTGAAATGACCGATAAGTACAAAGCATTAAAAGCTAAAAACTAATTAGTCAAATTATTAAAACTGATTGTATTAAAAAAGTCCCGATTTAAATCGGGACTTTTTATTTTCCTAAACTAACCAAAATATATTTAAAAAAATAATTATGCAACACCATTTTCTTGAGTAGAAACTTTTTTCAAGAAAGATCTGATTAACACACTGTTTGTATTGATACCAGAGTTAATCAATTGTTTTTTGCTGAATGTTCCGTTTGATGTATTGTTGTTAGAAGTTTTTTTAGAACCCATGAACCAAACTGCAAAATCCATTGAAGAAGCAACAGTGTTATCAGTAGTGATAGTCATTGTAGCGTCTTTAGATACAGAAACCTCAGTAGAAGTAGTTGCAACAACACTAGTAGTATTTGTTTGAGCAAATGCTCCAGTAGATGATAATACTAATAATACAAATGCAACAAATAATTTGATGTTTGTTTGAGTTCTGTTGTTATTAGCTGTTGTCATAATATTGGGTTTGTTTCTTATTTCTTTACCAAAACTACGGCAACACTTCTCTCACTGAAAATATTTTCGATAACTAACCTTAAAAGTCGTTTAATCGACAAAATCAATGAATTCAAGGGTTTTCAGCGTTTTTTTTGTGCAGTTTGTCTATAAAATGTTAAAAAAAGAGGTATTTCACCGATGAAAAACCATAATATTCTATGAACTACATTATCCAAACGAATTTCACAGCAACAAATCAATGAATAGTGACAAAATCTTAGTAAATTAGCATCATAATATAATATTCGCATTCTAAAATGAAAGTAGAGAAAAAGGGACATACCACAACTATTAGAAATACACAAGGCAGTACTGCCGAGTTCTATCAAAAGCTACATCACGAATACAATAGTTTTAAATCGCAAAATATTATTGTCGATTTATCTAATGATAAAGCATTGACAATGGATGATATAAAACTTTTTACTGAAATGATTAAAATTCATTCTAAAGAAAAAAAGTCGTTAGTGCTTGTGAACAATAGCGTTAATTTTAATACTGTGCCAAAAAATATTATGCTTGTACCCACAATTTTAGAAGCTCATGACATTATAGAAATGGAAGAGATAGAACGCGATTTAGGATTTTAGTATATAATGAAGTTAACCATTCTTGGCTGTTATGCAGCAACTCCACGAACCATTACTAATCCAACATCGCAAGTCTTGGAAATCAGAAACCGAATGTTTCTAATTGATTGTGGAGAAGGAACTCAAGTCCAGTTACGCAAAAACAAACTCAAGTTTTCCAAAATCAATCATATTTTTATTTCACATTTACATGGTGATCACTTTTATGGATTAGTAGGATTGATTTCAACCTTTATGTTGTTAAATCGACAAACTGATTTGCATGTGTATGGACCAAAAGGCATAAAAGAAATTATATTGCTTCAGTTGCGTTATTCCAACTCGTTCACAGGATATAATTTATATTTTCATGAATTGATATCTAAAGAAAGCGAGATTGTTTATGAAGATGAAAAAGTAGTTGTAAAAACAATTCCCTTAAAACACAGAATATATACTAATGGATTTCTGTTTGAGGAAAAAATTGGTGACAGAAAACTGAATGTTGACGCTGTTCAGGAATACCATATTGACACTTGTTATTATCAGAAGATTAAGAACGGAAGCGATATCACACTTGAAGACGGAACTGTAATTCCAAATGCAGAAATCACCTTTGATCCAATCCAGCCAAAAAGTTATGCATTCTGTAGCGATACAATGTATGACGAATCAATTATTCCGATAATTCAAAATTGTGATTTGTTGTATCATGAAACTACATTTTTGGAATCAGAAGCTGAGAAAGCCGAGAAAACAATGCACAGCACAGCGAAACAAGCGGCAACTATTGCAGCAAAAGCAAATGTTAAACAATTAATTTTAGGTCATTATAGTACACGTTATGCCAATATTGATTTATTTCAACAAGAAGCTGGAACCATATATTCGGATGTATTGTTAGCTGATGATGGTAAAACATTTGAATTTTAATAAAATAATTCCAAATAGAATTGTATTAATTTTGTAGCATAATATAAAAGTAAAAATGGAAGATTTAAGCAATTATAGAAAGTCCTACGAGAAAAGTCAACTTTTAGAAAACACTATTCCGGAAGATCCAATCAATTTATTCCACAAATGGTTTTATGAAACCCAAGAGTTTGGCGGAGTAGATGAGGTCAATGCTATGACAGTTGCTACTATTGGTTTAGATGGTTTTCCTAAATCGAGAGTAGTTTTGCTAAAAAAATTCAATGAAGAAGGTTTTATATTTTATACCAATTACAATTCTGAAAAAGGAAAAGCTATTCTAAACAATCCAAATATTTGTCTCTCCTTCTTTTGGCATAGTATGGAAAGACAAGTTATTATTAAAGGAACAGCTGAGAAAACTTTGGAATCAATATCAGATAATTATTTCGGCTCAAGGCCAGATGGAAGTAAACTAGGCGCTATAGTTTCTGCACAAAGCGAAGTTATTCCATCAAGAGACTATTTGGATAATAAATTAAAACAGTTAGAATCTGCTTATGAAGGTAAAGATATTCCTCGTCCTGATTTTTGGGGCGGATTTTTAGTTCGACCAATTGAAGTAGAGTTTTGGCAGGGAAGACCAAACCGACTTCACGACAGAATCAGGTATAAACTCCAAGATGATTTCAATTGGCAGATAGAAAGGCTCTCACCTTAAATTGTTTAACTTCGTTTTCAATAGTAATTTAACCACTCTCACGAGTGGTTTTTTAGTTTTATGAATAAATAAAATACTATCGACGAAATGCATTTAAGTAGGAAATATTCCTTATATATAATTAAAATAGTGCATTTAATCGATTTTATTTGCACTTTAAACGTTAAAAGTTGTAGAATTGTCTAACCAAATCAAACAATACGTTCTGTCAATATTAATCTAAATAAAGTGTTTGCCCCACATCTACTTTATTAAAAAACTTAACCTACTACTATGAAAGCAAAAATGTTTAGAGCATTGTTGCCGTTAGCAATCGTGTTCACTATGGTATCTTGTTCTTCTGACTCTTCAGAAGGTTCTTCAACTGACAAAAAACTTGTAACTACCTACAATTACAATGACACTGAGTTGAAACTTGTTACACTAATCAATAATTATCGTGCAAGTATTGGATTGAATACACTTGAAGTAATCAACCATATCTCTTATAAATCTCAAGAGCACAATATTTATATGATTGACAATAAAGTTGTAAATCACGATTATTTCCAACAAAGATCTAACAACCTAGTAGAAGTATTAGGAGCCGGAAGAGTAGGCGAGAACATTGCCTATAACTACCAAACAGCCGAAAGCGCAATGAGTGCTTGGTTAAACAGCCCAGCTCACAAAGCCAACATCGAAGGCGATTACACTCATTTGGGTATATCCGTAACAGTTGATGAAACTACCGGAAAAAAATACTACACCAATATGTTTATGAAGAAAAAATAGTTTGATTATTGTTTTGTTTGATTTTGACAGATCGAAAAATCCCGACGCTAGTCGGGATTTTTTTTATTTAAAACTATAATTTTACCACATAGATTCATAGAAAATAAGATTGATTATTCTATGCTAAAGCAAAGCTTCTTGTTAAGTTTCAAAATCTATGTTTCTATGTACTTTAAAGTAACACAATAGAATTACTTCAAACTGCCAACCATGTCCTCGGGTTTTACCCAAGCATCAAAATCTTCTGCAGAAACATAACCCAATCTAACAGCTTCTTCTTTCAAAGTTGTTCCGTTTTTATGAGCAGTTTGGGCTATTTCAGCCGATTTGTAATATCCGATTTTAGTGTTTAATGCTGTTACTAGCATCAAAGAATTATCAACTAATTCTTTGATACGCTTAAGATTTGGTTCGATACCGCTAGCGCAATGTTCTTCAAAAGAAAGACATGCATCTCCAATTAATCTAGCCGATTGCAAAAAGTTAGCTGCCATTACCGGTTTGAAAACATTCAATTCATAATGACCTTGCATTCCACCCACAGCAATTGCTACATCGTTACCTATTACTTGGGCACAAACCATAGTCAAGGCTTCGCATTGTGTAGGATTTACTTTTCCTGGCATTATAGATGAACCTGGTTCATTTTCCGGAATTATGATTTCACCAATTCCGGAACGTGGACCTGAAGCTAGCATTCTAACATCATTTGCAATTTTATTTAAAGAAACAGCCAATTGTTTTAAAGCACCGTGAGACTCAACAATAGCATCATGAGAAGCCAAAGCCTCAAATTTATTTGGAGCAGTAACAAATGGATGTCCTGTAAATTTGGCAATATATTCGGCTACTTTCAGATCATAACCGGCTGGTGTATTTAATCCGGTTCCAACCGCAGTTCCGCCAAGGGCTACTTCTGATAAATGAGAAAGCGTATTTTTTAAGGCTTTGATTCCGTAGTTTAATTGAGCAACATAACCCGAAATTTCCTGACCTAATGTCAAAGGTGTTGCGTCCATTAAGTGTGTTCTTCCAATTTTCACCACATTCATGAACTCCTTGGCTTTTGCCTCTAAAGTATCGCGTAGTTTTTCAACTCCTGGAATTGTAGTTTCTACAGCCGCTTTATAGCATGCAATGTGCATTCCAGTTGGAAAAGTATCGTTTGATGATTGTGATTTGTTCACATCGTCATTGGCTTTTATTAGTTGTTCGCCTTCGCCAATTTTGAATCCGGCTAAAACTTGGGCTCGATTGGCAATGACTTCATTCACATTCATATTACTTTGTGTTCCTGAACCGGTTTGCCAAATTACTAATGGAAATTCATCAGCTAGTTTGCCGGCAAGGATTTCTTCGCAAACGGCTGCAATGGCGTCACGCTTTTCGGTTGACAAAGCACCCAAATCACAATTGGCATATGCGGCGGCTTTTTTCAAATAGGCAAATCCTTCTATAATTTCTTTTGGCATTGATGCGGATGGACCAATTTTAAAATTATTTCTGGAACGTTCGGTTTGTGCACCCCAATATTTATCAGCTGGCACTTTAACTTCACCCATAGTATCTTTTTCTATTCTGTATTCCATTTTGATTTATTATATGTTAATAAGTAGCTTTACGTTTTTAGCCCCGATGGGAGCGAGCTACCGTGTAGCGCGGACAGCGGGAAATAGCTCCTAAAAAAGCACCACAAAATTACGCATAAAAACTATTTAATAAAAATTGATTTTGTTTTTGCATAGCTTAAATATTCAGCTTACATTTGCTTATAATTCAAAAAATTCCGGAAAACATGTTTGAATTTTCACAGTATTTAGGTTTCTTAGCTTTCTTAACCATTTTAACCATTGGTTTTTGGTTGATGATGTTCTTGGTAACTTTCGTTGTTCCTTATTGGATTTACGGAGGCGTTAAAGAATTAATGCAAGAAAGAAAAGCAAAAAGAGACGCAGAACAAACAGCTTAAATTTAAGTTTTTGTTTATGAAAAAGCCCCGAATTTCGGGGCTTTTTTCTTTTTATTATCCGGGAAAATCACCGTTATCATCTTGTTGGTTTCCTTTTGGTTTTTTGTCTTTATCGTTATTTTTTAATTTATTGAATCTGTAAGTAAACGAAAGATTGATTTGACGCTGTCTCCATTGCATTTCGCTGTAAGAGTTTAAAGTAGCCAAATGGGTTTCACTAATTCTTTTTCTCGAATTGAAAACATCACTTACGTTAAGAGCAATCGTAGCTTTGTCTTTCAAAATATCTTTACTGAACGCCAAATTTGCACTCAAGACGCCAAGGCTTTTTCCTTGTGCATTATTTTGTGGTGCATTGTAAGTTGCATTTGTTTGCCAATCTATTTTATAAGGCAATGTTATTTTTGAAGAAACTCTGGTAAACCAACTTGCAGCTGTATTATCGAAGTTTTCGTTTATTACTTCTCCTGTATTTTGAAGAGTATACGAGTAGTCTCCATTTATTTTACTTTGGAAAAAGTTGAAGTTACCGTTTAATTTCCACCATTTGTATGGTGTATAGTTTAGGTTAAATTCAAATCCGAAACGATCTTCACGCGCTAAGTTTATAGGTGTTGATAAAATTACAGGCGTTACTATTGTTACTCCGTCAACAATAGTGGTAACAGATTCTCCGTTTGGTCTTCTGATAAATTGGAACACATCATTAGTTCTGTTAAAATACATTGATGTGCTAAACGTTACTTTGTCCCATTTGTTCATGTATCCAATATCAAAAGCGTCAGTAAGCGATGGATTGATATCTGGATTTCCTTGAAAAATATTTACGTTACTAGAATAATTTGAAAACGGATTTATAAATCGCGAACGAGGTCTGGAAATACGTCTGCTGTAATTAAGTGAAATGGTACTTTGTTCTTTTAATTGATAAGTAAAGAAAGCACTTGGAAAAAAATTATTGTATTTTTTATTATTAAAATTATTGGTTGTTAAAAGGTCAATATCGATATTAGAATCTTCATATCTTAATCCAAATAAATAGGAGAATTTATTAATCTTTGAACCAAATTGAGAATACACGGCATTAATTTTCTCTTTATAATCTAAAATATTTGTGTAGTTTAAATTTGGGATATAATTTCCACTACCATCAATATCGCCAACATTATAATCGGTAATCAATTCATTAAAATCGCCTTTGTAACCTGCTTCAAATTGACTGTTTTCACCTATTGGCAAGACATAATCTGATTGAATTAAGCTTCTTTTTTGTGTTTGAAAGTTTTTAGTTAATTCTTTGGTTGCCAGGTTTTCTTGTCCAATAACAAAATCGGTTATGGTCGAAGAGTCGTTATCTAAATTTTTTGAAAATGAACCATCAACAGTAAGTTTATGTCCGTCTTTTTTGAATTTTTTGGTAAAATTTGTAGCGTATTCTACATCATGCGTTCTTGTGAACTGATCGTTATACCTGTTGCGAACGAAATTGTCGGCGATATCGGGAAATTCATTATACAATAAAACGTTATCTGGATTGGCACCGTTATTTTTTCTGTAGTTAAAAGTATTACTCCATGTCAAGGTTTTGTCTAAATACCAATCCATTCCGATAGTATAGTTGAAACCTTTTCTGCCTCTCTCTCTGGTACTTCTTTCATTTATTGTTTTTTGGATAGTTCCATCCGGATTTAAATAATCAGTATCCGTTTTTGATTTACCAGGTGCTTTACTATCGTTATATCCTAATGTAGAAAAAAGATTGAACTGTTCACTTTTGAAATTTATGTTTGATACTAATCCATAGTTTTGAGGATTTCCGACAGTGCCAATAAGGGTTCCGTTGATTCCTTGATTTTTTCCTTTTTTCAATAAAATATTGATAATTCCGCCACCACCTTCAGCATCATAACGCGCAGATGGATTGGTAATCACTTCGATTTTATCTAAAGCATCTGCAGAAATTGTTCGTAAAGCATCAGCAATATTAATTGCATTTGAAGGTCTTCCATCAATAAGAATTTTAACATTGTCGTTGCCGCGTAAAGCCACATTTCCATCGGCATCAACCGTAACTGACGGCACATTATCTAACACATCGCTGGCGGTTCCGCCTTTTACAATCATGTCTTGGCCAACGTTGTAAACTTTTTTGTCGAGTTTTATTTCAACCGTAGTTTTTTCGGCTCGAACTACCACTTCGTTTAATTGAGTTGCATCTTCTTCTAAAGCTATGGTTCCTAAATTGGTTGATTGGGTTAATTGTTTTTGACTTATAGTCGTTGGTTTAAAAGAAATAAATTCTAGAGTGATATCATAAATACCTGATACAACAACTATAGAATAATCACCTTTGCTATCTGTAATTCCACCGAAAATTAGTTTTGGATTTTTAGTATTTTTAAAAGTTATAGTTGCGTATTCAAGAGGAAGTTTACTTGTTTTCTCTATGATTTTTCCAGTGATGGTAATTTTAGCTTTCTCAGATTTACCTTCTGGCAGTAAGCCTTTAGTTTGTGTTTCTTGTCCAAAAACTGTAAATGAAAATAGTAGTAGAAGTGTAGGTATAAAACAGTATAATTTTTTCATGGATAAATTTTCAACTTTCGGAACAAAATTACGCCTTAGCTTGATAAACTTATCCCAACAGTTTGTTAAATAAAGTCTTTTAGTTTGTCAATGTCCCTTCCAATTGTAGCTTTGTCACCATCAATAACTATTGGTCTTTCAATCAATATGGGATGTTTGGCTAAGGCATTTAGGATGTCACTATCTGTCAGAGATTTTCCTTTATAATTTTCTATCCAAATGCTTTCTTTTTGACGGACTAATTCTATAGGTTTGAGATTCAGTTTTTTAAGTAGATTTTTTAAATCTTTAGCACTTAATGGTTTTTCGATGTAATTTATAATTTCAAATTCCTGTTTAGATTCCGTTACAAAAGCCAAACAGGCTCTTGATTTTCCGCATCTTGGATTGTGAAGTATTTGCAACATATTTTTTTTACAAAGTAATCTATTTTAATAGAAAAAAGTTAATTTAGGCGAAAGAAAATATGAGTACTATGTTTTTAGAAAACGGTTTTTTGCCTACCAATAAATTTTGGAAATATTTAGTTGGTTCCTTGATAATTTTTATTGCATCAGCCATTGGTCAAATACCATGGGTTATAGCTGTTTTTATTAAATCTTTAAAAACGGGGAAGCCATTTCCGACAAAAGAAATGGAAATGATGAACTTTTTAAATTTAAATACAACTTTATTTTTATTGCTATTTTCATTTGTCGTTGCCTTTATTGCCATAATTTTAGTTATAAAGTACTTTCACAAACAAACCTTATTATCAATCACTACGTCAAGGGTAAAAGTTGATTGGAAAAGAATATTTTTTTCGTTTACTCTTTGGGGAGTTTTTACTGTAGGATCAACGTTAATAATGTTTTATACTAGTCCAGGTGATTTTGTATACAATTTTAAACCTTTTCCATTTTTAATTTTGGCAATTATTGGAATTCTTCTAATTCCGGTTCAAACCAGTACTGAAGAATATGTTTTTCGTGGTTATTTAATGCAAGGGTTTGCCCTTTTGGCGAAAAACAGATGGTTTCCGTTGGTAATGACATCCGTTATTTTTGGAACGATGCATATCGCCAATCCTGAAGTTGAAAAAATGGGGTATATTATATTAGTATATTATATAGGAACAGGTTTCTTCCTTGGAGTTATTACACTAATGGATGAAGGAATGGAATTGGCTCTTGGTTTTCATGCTGCCAATAATTTAATGACGGCACTTTTAGTTACTTCAGATTGGTCAGCTTTTCAAACTAATTCTATTTTTAAAGATATTTCATCACCATCTGCCGGATTTGAAATTCTAGTACCAGTTCTCATTATTTTTCCATTACTATTATTTATCTTTAGTAAAAAATATAATTGGACTGACTGGAAAGAGAAACTGACAGGTAAAATTATAGTTGTTGAAAAGAATGAACAAATTGAAAATATTGTAAATGATAAAAGTTATGAGTAACCCAACCTATGAAAATGTACATAATTTATTTAAGCTTAATGGATTTCACCTCGATAGGGAAGATTTGTGTCGCGTAGCTTATAGTTTTATCAAAGAAGGAGAAGATTTTGAAAAACCAGTTGGTAATTTTCTTTTGGATTGGTTTGATGGAAAAAGTTATATTCAAATGGAAACTTCGGGAACAACCGGAGCACCAAAAACTATTTCAGTTAGCAAACAAGCCATGGTTGATTCAGCATTGGCTACAGGTGATTTTTTTGAATTGCAACCTGGCAATAAAGCATTACAATGTTTACCTGTAAAATATGTTGCGGGAAAAATGATGCTAGTTCGTGCTATGATTTTAGGACTTGATTTAGAGTTTGTGGCTCCAAGTTCAAATCCATTAGCTAACAACGAAATTGATTATGATTTTGTTGCGATGGTGCCTTTGCAAGCACAAAATTCAATACCCCAATTAAAGAGAGTTAAAAAGTTGATTATTGGAGGCGCAGCTGTTAATAAAATTCTGGAGAAGCAGTTACTAAAGTTACCTACCATAGTTTATGAAACTTATGGTATGACCGAAACCATTACTCATATTGCAGCCAGAAAATTAGGAGAAAAAGCATTTACGGTTTTGCCTAATGTTACTGTTTCGTTTGATGAAAGAAATTGTTTGGTTATTCATGCACCAACAATTTCTCCTGAAGTTATTATCACAAATGATATTGTTGAATTGGTCAATGAAAATCAATTTATATTTCTCGGCAGATTTGATAATGTTATCAATAGTGGTGGAATAAAATTAATTCCAGAGCAAATAGAGAAGAAATTGATAAGCAAAATTAGTCAACGCTTCTTTATTGCATCAAAACCTGATAATGAATTAGGAGAAAAAGTAGTTTTAGTTATTGAGGGAGAAAAATGCGAACTGGACAATTCAATTTATGAAACTTTAGACAAATACGAAAAGCCCAAAGAAATTATTTTTGTTCCTAAGTTTAAAGATAGTGTAACTGGGAAAATCTTGAGAAAAGAAACGCTGAATTAATAAAAAGTACATTCCCAATAAAGTTAGTGATGAATTAGTTAACATCTATATAAAAATCATTGGTCAAGACTTCAACTTCTTCTAACTTATTGATTTTATATTTTGTAGTAACCCAAGTAGTTGTTGGATAAAATCGGTATTTTTTACCATTAACTTTAAGATCAATTGGCATATTGAATTTAGGTTCATCTGTTTTCCAACGAAGCCCAAGTTTGCCTTTAGATTTTCTCAATTCAAGTTTAGGAATTGATGCATGTCTGAGATATTGATTAAAAATAGGTGTTAAATTCATTCCTGTTTCGGTATTGAAAAAGCTAATAACAGCTTCTGTATCAATAATTTTGTTGTGAAATGTTTCAGAATATTTTAAGAACAGTTTCCACCATTTATCGTCATCATTGACAACATGCCTCAAAGTATTTAAAAGCAAAGCACCTTTTTCATACATATCACCCGAGCCTTCTTTATTCACCCCATACGGGCCAATAATTGGACTTACATTATCAATATTTCTTTTGCAACCGTTTACGTATTGTTGCCCTTTTTCGTAACCAAATTGACATTCAACAAAAACATTTTCGGTGTAACAAGTAAATCCTTCATGTATCCACATATCGGCAGAATCTTTGGATGTTATATTATTACCAAACCATTCGTGTCCACTTTCGTGAATTATAATGTAGTCAAAAAGTAACCCAATTCCGGTTCCAGATCTATCAGTTCCTAAATAACCATTTACATATTTGTTTCCATAGGCAACGGCGCTTTGATGTTCCATTCCTAAATAAGGCGTTTCCACTAATTTGTAACTGTCACTTGCAAAAGGATAGGGTCCGAATTTACTCTGAAAACAATCCATCATAGGTTTTACTTCCTCAAAATGTATTTTGGCTGCAACTTCATTTTGGCGGAGTACGTAGTAATCTAAATCTAATCCTTTATAATTTTCATGTATAGACACATAATCGCCAACACTGACATTTATGGAATAAGTATTTATTGGATTTTTAACTTCCCAATCCCAACGGGTATAACCATTTTTTAGATCTTCACTGCCTATTAATCTTCCGTTGGAAACTTCCATCAAACCATTCGGAACAGCTACTTTTATAGTCGCGCCAAAATCGGGCTCATCGCTTTGCGAGTCTTTTACTGGATACCATAAACTGGCTCCTGTACCTTGGCATGCTACACCAACCCACGGCTTTCCTTGCCCATCTTTAGTAAAAATAAATCCACCATCCCAAGGCGCGTTTTTTGCAATTATGGGTTTACCCGAATAATAAAAGCGTATTTTTTCATTGGTACCAATTTTTAAGGATGTGGGGAAATTGATAAAAACGGCATTAAATTCTCTCTTGTAATTCAATTTTTCCGAATTGAAAACAATAGAATCTACTTGCATATTATCAAATAAATCCAATTGAATTTTTGAAGTGTTGTCAACTACTTTAAAGCTAATGTCATTATAGCCAACAACTGATTTTTCATCAGGATTTACTTTGATATTTAAATCATAGCGCAACACATCAAAGCAAGTTCGTTCCGGTCGTAATCCGCCTTGAAGTGAGTCTTTTCGTGTCGTTGTTTCTTGAGAAAAGATGTTTTGGAAACTAATAATAATGAAACTTAAGGCAAGTATTTTTTTCATGAGAATAAGAATAGAAAATCTAAAGCATTAGTTGGTTTGATTTTAATTTTGTTACTATTTATTAAACCTGAATCACACCTAAATTAAATTTCTTTTCAATAGGCGAGTGATTAGCAGCTTCTATTCCCATTGAAATCCAAGTGCGGGTTTCTAAAGGATCAATAATAGCATCAGTCCAAAGTCGTGCTGCAGCATAATAAGGAGAAACTTGCGCATCATACCGCGCCTTGATTTTATCGAATAATTCCTGTTCTACTTTTTCGTCTACTGTTTCGCCTTTGGCTTTTAAAGATGAAGCTTCTATTTGTGCCAATACTTTAGCAGCTTGCGTTCCGCCCATAACGGCAAGTTCGGCACTTGGCCAGGCGAATATTAATCTTGGGTCATACGCTTTTCCACACATGGCATAGTTTCCTGCTCCATAAGAATTTCCGACAATTACAGTAAATTTTGGGACGACCGAATTGGAAACCGCATTCACCATTTTGGCTCCGTCTTTAATGATGCCGCCATGTTCTGATTTGCTTCCAACCATAAATCCGGTAACATCTTGCACAAATACTAAAGGAATTTTCTTTTGGTTGCAATTGGCAATAAAACGAGTGGCTTTATCAGCAGAATCGGAATAAATAACGCCACCAAATTGGATTTCTCCTTTTTTGGTTTTAGAAACCGTACGTTGATTTGCTACAATTCCCACTGCCCAACCGTCAATCCTTGCATAGCAAGTGATAATGGATTGACCATAACCGTCTTTATACATATCCATTTCTGAATTATCAACTAAGCGTTTGATGATTTCCATCATATCGTATTGTTCGGTGCGTAATTTTGGTAGTATTCCGTAGATTTCTTCCTCTTTCAGCATTGGTTTTTGAGAAGCTTCTCTGTTGAAACCGGCTTTATCATAATCACCGATTTTCCCAACGATACTTTTAATTCTGTCCAAAGCGTCTTTATCGTCTTTAGCTTTATAATCAGTAACACCCGAGATTTCGCAGTGTGTTGTGGCTCCGCCTAATGTTTCATTATCAATGTTTTCACCGATGGCAGCTTTTACCAAATAACTTCCAGCCAAGAAAATACTTCCAGTTTTATCAACTATCATTGCTTCATCACTCATAATCGGGAGATAAGCACCACCAGCCACACAACTTCCCATAACGGCTGCAATTTGTGTAATTCCCATGCTGGACATTATGGCATTGTTTCTAAAAATTCTACCAAAATGTTCTTTATCAGGAAAAATTTCATCCTGCATTGGTAAATAAACTCCGGCAGAATCAACTAAATAAATTATAGGTAAACGGTTTTCCATCGCAATTTCCTGCGCGCGCAGATTCTTTTTTGCTGTAATCGGAAACCATGCTCCGGCTTTTACAGTCGCATCATTGGCAACAACAATACATTGTTTTCCTTTGATGTAACCCATTTTTACCACAACGCCACCAGAAGGACATCCGCCATGTTCAGCATACATTCCGTCACCAACAAAAGCGCCAATTTCTATGCTTTTTGCTTTCGCGTCAAGCAAATAATCGATTCGTTCACGGGCAGTCATCTTACCTTCGGTGTGCAGTTTTTCGATACGTTTTTCACCACCACCAACTTTAACTTTGGTAAAACGTTGCTTTAAATCGGTTATTAAAAGTTTATTATGATCTTCGTTTTTATTGAAGTTAATGTCCATGGGTTTTATTTTATATCACTGTGTTCAGCATTAATAGGTATTTCCGAATGTCCACAGGACATTCTCCTCTTAATATCAAATGTGCTAAAATACGAAAACGTTTTCAATAAGATAATTTCTGAAGATTTGAAATTGTAATTCAATAAAAAAAAAGCATATTTTTGATTAGTTAATATTCACTTAACATTAGAAAAATACATTTGTACCAAAGTAAACATAAAAACAATGACTCTTAACAATATTTTCCAGTTTTTAGTTCCAAAGGATAAAAAGTTCTTCCCGTTATTTGAACAAGCTTCAGCAGGTTTAATTTTATTGGCAGAAACACTTCATGAAGCAGTAAACGCACCCAAAGCAGAGAGAGAAGAATATTTTAGAAAAATTGAAGAACTTGAAGCTGAAATAGAAGAGATTACGCATAAAACACATTTAGAATTAAGTCGAAATTTTATCACACCTTTTGATAGAGAAGATATTCATTCGTTAATAAAAGCCATTGATAATGTTGCCGACAACATGCATGGTGCTGCCAGTAGAATGCGCTTGTATCAAGTAGAAAAAATAACAAAATCAATTCGTAAATTAACGGAGATTAATTTAGAAGCTTGTCAATTAATTGGTCTCGGTATCAAAGAATTGAAAGCTATGAATCATAAAGCAATAAAAGAAACCTGCAAAAAAATCAATAAATTAGAAAGTAAAGCAGATTCAGTATTTGATAAAGCAGTTGCAGACATTTTTGAAAATGAAGTCGATGCTAAAAACGTTATTAAATACAAAGAAGTGCTTTCTGCTTTGGAAATGGCTTCTGATAAATGTAAAAGCGTTTCAAATGTTATGGAACAAATTTCAGTTAAGCACTCATAATAAAATCAATTAGGAAATCATGACATTACTAATTGTAATTATAGTTCTTGCACTTTTATTTGATTATATCAACGGATTTCATGATGCTGCGAATTCTATAGCAACTATTGTAGCTACTAAAGTACTAACACCATTTCAGGCTGTGCTTTGGGCAGCTTTTTTTAATTTTTTAGCGTATTGGGTTTTTGGTTTTGGTGTTGCAGATACAGTTGCTAAAACCGCCAAAACCGATAGTATTAATTTGACGGTTATATTAGCTGGAGTTATTGCTGCTATTATATGGAATTTAATCACTTGGTGGAAAGGAATTCCTTCATCATCATCCCACACTTTAATTGGGGGTTTTGCCGGAGCAGCTATTGCACATGCTATTTCTCTTCATGGTTTTTCCGATTATACTGCAATTCAAGATGGTGCAGAAGTCACAAAGCATTGGTACAATATTGTAAATTGGTATAAACCAGGAGAAGATGGAGGATTACCATCGGGAGTTTCGGTCATAATTGCTTTTATAGTTTTAGCTCCTTTATTAGGAATGTTGATTTCCTATTTTATTTCACTTTGGTTGATGTATTCGTCACGCAAAAGTATTTACCCAAAAATATTAACCCTAGTGTTAATGTTATTAGTATTTTGGTTTTTGTCAACAGTATTAGTTGGTTATAATGACATTAAGAAACCAAGATTTGAGAGCCATCTTTGGAGTGTGATTTCTGAACCATCTAATATAAAATGGTCATTGGTAGCTATTATCTTTTTCAGTGTTGCCATATTCAATTTAGTATTCAGTAGCTTTTCAACTTCAAAAGCAGAAAAAGTATTAAAAAGAATGCAGTTGCTCTCTTCTGCTTCTTTCAGTTTAGGACACGGTGGGAATGATTCTCAAAAAGTTATGGGAATCATAGCTGCTGCTGTAGCTGTTTATTTAAATACCCATCCAAATGCTAATATGTCAATGGGTTGGTTAGATTTAAATGTAGTATTACCCTCTGAAAAAGATGGAGTAAAAATTGATGGTGTTATGCCTTCTTGGATTCCGTTAACTTGTTATACCGTTATTGCTTTGGGAACCTTGAGTGGTGGATGGAAAATTGTAAAAACAATGGGTTCAAAAATTACAAAAGTAACCGCCTTTGAGGGTGTTGTTGCCGAATCAGCTGGAGCGTTAACCTTATTCATTACAGAACATTTTAAAATTCCAGTATCAACAACACATACAATAACTGGTTCCATAATTGGAGTAGGAGTAACTAAAAGGGTTTCTGCAGTTCGTTGGGGTGTTACTGTAAAACTTCTTTGGGCTTGGGTGTTAACCATACCAGTTTCAGGTGTTTTAGCAGCTTTGGTATATTATTTATTAAGAACATTTATATAAAAAATATTTTTTAAAGTTTTCAACTCCTAAAGATTTTTCTTTAGGAGTTTTTTATTTTAAAAAGGTTATAAAATTTTTATTTACTTTTTGATTCTCTCTAATGACAGTACTTAACAAGTTTTCAATGTTAAGGTTTTCGTTGAAACGAAAACTTAACATTGGCGAATTGGTTTAAACACTATTTTTGTTAACGTAAAATTTACATTAAATTAACATTAAATATAAAAATACAATTATTACTATGATAAACAATGAATTAACAACAAACGAAGAAGTGTCAAATTCAGAGACAGAAGTTCAGCCAACAATTGAAACCAAACCTGAAGTAAAAACAACTCGCACCAGAATAACTGCTGTAAAAGCTACAGCTAGTTCAACACCAACACGAACTAGATCAAGAGCTGTATCGCCAATAGTAAAAAAGGAAGTTAAACCGGAAGTAATATTAGTAGAACCTACTACTTCCAATGAAGAAAAAGTAGAAACTATGAAAGATTCCAACAAAGAAAAAGCAAAAAAAGCTAAGGTTAAAGAAAAAGAAAAAAAGGAAAAAGCTAAGAAAAAAGAAAAAGCAAAGAAAGAGAAGCAGAAAGCCAAAGACAAAGAAAAAAAGAAAAAAGCTAAAGCAAAAGAGAAAGCCAAAAAGGCCAAAGCCAAAAAGAAAAAATCTAAATCTAAAAAGAAAAAATAATTTTCTGAATTATAAAACCGATAGTCATACTGTCGGTTTTTTTTTAGGACACAATTAACAATTTTTTCGTTTCTGTTTCCTTAAATTTATCAGCTAAAAACTTATTTCTTATGAAAACTAAATTTCTTATGCTGACAGTTATTTTACTGAGCACTTTTACTGTTTTTTCACAATCTAAAGCGGTTGAATATAAAGATGGAAGTCAACTATTAAGTGGCATTAGTGTCAAACCTTCCAAAGCATTAAAAAATAATCCGGGAATACTAATTCTTCCGGCTTGGATGGGAATTGATGATCATGCGAAAGATAGCGCAAATAGATTGGCTGAATCAGGTTATACCATATTTGTAGCTGATATTTATGGCGCTGATCAACGTCCAACAAACTATAATGAAGCTGGTGCAAAAGCAGGTTATTTCAAGAAAAATATCAAAGAATACCAAACCCGAATTCAGTTAGCATTAGACCAATTGGTTAAACAAGGTGCTAATCCGGATGATATAGTAATTATGGGTTATTGCTTTGGAGGAACCGGAGCAGTTGAAGCCGCAAGAGTAAATATGAAAGTAAAAGGAATCGTTTCTTTTCATGGAGGTTTAGGTCGTGATGAAGCCAGAACAATTAATCCTATAGCATCAAAAGTTTTAGTGCTTCACGGAGCTGATGACCCATATGAATCAAAAGAAGAGATTGAAAAATTCCAAAATGAAATGCGAACTGCAAAAGCCGATTGGCAAATGGTTTATTATGCCAATGCTGTTCATTCCTTTACTGATAAAAATGCAGGAAATGATAATTCAAAAGGTGCGGCTTATAACGAAAAGGCAGAAAAACGTTCTTGGGAAGCGATGCTGAATTTTTTAAAGGAAGTGTTATAAAATACAAAAGTCGATCTGGAGCGATCGACTAGTGCGGTGAGGTGTAACTTCCTTTCGGAATCCTCGATGCAAATATAGGATGTTATTTTGAATTATAAATTATAAATTTTGAATTCATTTATAATTTATAATTCAAAATTTATAATTATTTATTTGAGTCTCTTACCAATCGCTTTAAAATGGCCCATTGTTTCAAAGCGTCACGGGCATCAACAGCAGGATATCCTAAAACAACTTTTCCGGCTTCGACATCGGCTGCTACGCCTGAACCTGCACCAACAATAGCACCATCTCCTATAGTTAAATGGTCCTTTATTGAAGCGCTTCCGCCAATCATAACGCCATTTCCTAAAGTAACCGAACCAGCCAAACCTGAATTTCCTGCCATAATACAGAATCTTCCAAGTTTAGAATTGTGTCCAATTTGAACCAGATTATCAATTTTACAACCATCACCAAGAATAGTTGAACTGAATTTTCCTCTATCAACACAAGAGTTGGCTCCAATCTCAACACCATTTCCAATAATAACATTGCCGATTTGTGGAATTTTCACCAACCCTTTTTCCGGACAGGGTCTAAATCCAAAACCATCAGCTCCAATAGTACAGTTAGGATGTAAAATACAATAAGCTCCAATATGACAGCGTTCCCGAATTACCGTTCCAGACCAAATAGTGGTATTTTTGCCAATAGTACATTCGTCAAGAATAGTAACATTCGGATAAATAGTTACGTTTTCTCCTAATGTAACATTTGGTCCAATATAACTTCCGGCACCAATTCGAACTCCGTTTCCTATCGAAACCGAATCATCAATTACGGACGAAGGATGAATGTCAACTGAAAATACAGGTGGAGGAGGAGCAAAGAGTTCCAAAATCTGAGACATAGCCAAATCAGCATTTTTTACTTTTATAAAAGCACGATTTTCTCCAGGTTCAATAGAAATATCTTGATTAACAACAGCAACGCATGCTTTAGAATTCTCCCAAAATTTTTCATATTTTTTGCTTCCAATAAAAGAAATTTCAGTAGCTGAGGCAACTTCTAATTGCTCAGGAGCTGTTATTTGGCAAGATGTTGCACCTACAATTTCGCCATGCAATACGTCATTAATTTCTTGAATTGAATAGGAACTCATGTTTAGGGTGTATTTTGATTATTTCTCAAATTAAGGTAAATGAATTTGAAAATCCTATGATATTAACCTAAAATAATGCGAATTCTATTCTTCTTTCTGTCCCATCATCATCAAATAGGCTTTCAAAAACTTATCTATATTACCATTCATAACTCCATCAACATCGCTTGTTTCAAATCCAGTGCGCACATCCTTAACTAGTTTGTAGGGTTGCATCACATAGTTTCTGATTTGTGAACCCCATTCTATTTTCATTTTACCCGCTTCTATATCTTTACGTTGAGCTTGTTGTTTTTTTAATTCAATTTCGTACAATTGTGACTTAAGCATTTGCATTGCACGTTGTCGATTATCTTGTTGGGAGCGCGTTTCCGAACATTGAATCTGAATTCCAGTTGGCTTGTGAACCAATTGTACTTTTGTCTCTACTTTGTTTACATTCTGTCCACCGGCACCACTCGAACGCGAAGTCGTGATTTCAATATCCGCTGGATTGATGTCAATTTCAATACTATCATCAACTAAAGGATAAACATAAACCGAAGCAAAAGAAGTATGACGTTTGGCATTACTGTCAAAAGGAGAAATTCGCACCAAACGATGTACACCATTTTCGCCTTTAAGATACCCAAAAGAATATTCGCCTTCAAACTCTAAAGTCACCGTTTTTATTCCGGCAACTTCACCTTCCTGAAAGTTAAGTTCTTTAATTTTGTAGCCTTCTTTTTCTCCCCACATCATGTACATGCGCATTAGCATGGATGCCCAATCGCAACTTTCTGTTCCGCCGGCACCAGCTGTAATCTGTACAACTGCACTCAATTTATCACCTTCATCAGAAAGCATGTTTCGAAATTCAAGGTTTTCAATATGCGTATTGGTAGCCTCATAATGGGTGTCAAGTTCTTCTTCGGTAGCATCGCCTTCTTTGAAAAATTCGTAAATAATCTGAAGCTCTTCTGCCATGGCATTGCCTTTTTCGAAATCTTCAACCCATTTTTTCTTAGACCGCAAGTTTTGAACAATAATTTCTGCTTCCTTTGGATTGTTCCAAAAGTCGGGTGCAAAAGTCTTTTCCTCTTCGTTTGTGATTTCTATGAGCTTGGCATCAATGTCAAAGATACCTCCTCAACGCACCAAGGCGCTCTACAATACCTTTAATTTGTTCGGTATTTGTCATAAATAATGTAGTTTTGTGTTTTTAATTTGAAGCTAATCCCGCTATACGTTCCAATCTTTTCTAAAAAGAAAAGGATTTACACTGCTATCGGGGCTAATAATTCACCACAAAAATAGACTAATATTCTTTAAATGGAAATAAATTTAATCAGCGATACGGTAACCAAACCTACACCCGAAATGCTTCAGGCAATGTTCAATGCTAAAGTAGGAGACGACGTATTCAAACAAGATCCAACTGTAAATGCTTTTGAAAAAATGGTAGCCGATTTATTCGGAATGGAAGCTGCCTTATTTTTTCCAACCGGAACTATGGCAAATCAAACAGCAATTAAGTTAAACACCAATCCGGGTGACCAGATTATTTGCGATAAGTGGTCGCATATTCATTTGTATGAATCGGGCGGAGCTTCGGCAAATAGTGGAGTCAACTTCAATCTATTAGATGGAAGTCGTGGAATGATTACTGCAGAACAAGTAAAAGACGGTATCAATGATCCCGAGTTTTATCATACACCCATGTCAAAAATGGTGGGTATTGAAAACACAACTAATAAAGGTGGAGGCGCTTGTTATGAGATTTCAGAATTACAAAAAATAAAGCAAGTTTGTGTCGACCATAATTTGAAGTATCATTTAGATGGCGCACGTTTGTGGAATGCCATGATTGCTAAAAAGCAACAGCCAAAACAATTTGGACAATTATTCGACACGATTTCAGTTTGTTTCTCCAAAGGATTGGGGGCGCCAATTGGTTCGGTTTTGTTATCTGATACAGCAACAATGCACAAGGCTTTGCGTGTCCGAAAAATATTTGGAGGTAATATGCGTCAGTCAGGTTATTTGGCGGCAGCTGGAATTTATGCATTGCAAAACAATATCAATAGGTTAGCGGATGACCATCGCAGAGCAAAAGAATTAGGAGCTCAATTAGAGCAATGTTCTTGGGTTGCTGTTGTCGAACCTGTCGAAACGAATATCGTTGTATTTTCAGCACAACCTCACATTAAAGACCAGGAAGTGATAGAAAAACTCAAACAAAAAGGTATTTCAATTAGTTTATTAGCCAAAGGAAAACTAAGAATGGTTACCCATCTCGATTACCGACAAGTAATGCATGAATATGTTTTGGAAGCTTTGGAAAAAATGAGCCTTTAGTATACTAAAACTTGTTAATTTCTAAGTGCATAACTTCCTGAAATATCTAGAACTCCTGCAGACATAATACTTATTTTTGTTATTACTAAAAAAAAGTAAATGCCTGAAACGTTATTACAAATACCTATAGCCAAAATAATTCCACATGCTATAGAAAAACACGGACATGTCCGTACCGATAATTATTATTGGCTAAACCAAAGAGAGAACCAGGAAGTGATTGATTATCTCAATCAGGAAAACGAATATTACCATCAAGAAACTGCACATACAAAAGAATTTCAAAAGAATTTATTCGAAGAAATGAAATCCCGAATCAAGGAAGATGATGAGTCGGTTCCTTATTTTTACAATGGTTATTATTATATTACTCGTTTTGAAATGGGTAAAGATTATCCAATTCATTCGCGTAAAAAAGGAAATCTGGAAGCCAAAGAAGAAATCTTGTTTGATTGCAACGAAATGGCAAAAGGGTATACTTATTTCAATTTAGCTGGTTTAAGCATTAGCGAAGATAATACATTGGCAGCTTTTGGTGTCGATACAGTTTCTCGAAGACAATACACGATTCAGGTTAAGAATTTAGTTTCAGGTGAAATTTTACCTGTGAAATTAGAAAATACTACCGGCGGTTCTACTTGGGCAAGTGATAACAAGACTTTGTTTTATTCCCGAAAAGATGAAGTAACGCTTCGTGCCGATAAAATATACAAACACAAAATTGGAACAACAGCCGATAAAGACGCATTGGTGTATTTTGAAAAAGATGAAACTTTTGACGTTTCGGTTTATAAATCGAAATCGAAAAAATATTTGATTATCAATTCGAGCAGTACAATGACAACCGAATACCAAACGGTTTTATCGGCGACGCCGGATGCTAAATTCAAAGTATTCCAAAAAAGAACACGCGGATTAGAATACTCGATGTCGCATTTTGGAGACCATTTTTATATTGTAACCAATAAAGACAAAGCAACAAATTTTAAACTGATGAAAACGCCCGAAAGTGCAACTTCAAAAGAAAATTGGGTTGATGTTATTCCGCATCGTCAGGATGTTTTACTTGAAGATATTGATATTTTTAGAGATTATTTAGTTGTTTCTGAACGATTCAATGGTTTGAATCACATTCGCATAATGCCTTGGAGTGGAAAGGGAGAATATTACCTGCCTTTTGACAGTGAAACTTATATGGCGTACACCACAACCAATCTCGATTTTGATACTAAAATACTTCGTTATGGATATCAATCGTTGGCAACGCCGGCTTCTGTGATTGATTTCAATATGAAAACGAAGGAAAAAACAGTTCTGAAAGAGCAGGAAGTTTTGGGTGGAAAATTCAATAAGAACAATTATAAAGAAGAACGCATTTGGGCCACCGCCAAAGACGGAACAAAAGTGCCCATTTCGATGGTGTATCGAAAAGGAATTAAAAAAAACGGAAAGAATCCACTTTTGTTATATGCTTATGGCTCATATGGTATAACAATGGATTGTCATTTTTCATCTGTTCGTTTATCATTATTAGATCGAGGATTTATTTACGCCATTGCGCACATTCGTGGAGGCGAAGATTTAGGAAGACAATGGTATGAAGACGGGAAGTTGTTAAAAAAGAAAAATACGTTTACCGATTTTATAGATTGTTCGCAATTTGTGATAGATGAAAAGTATACATCACCACAACATTTATATGCCGAAGGTGGCTCTGCTGGTGGACTTTTGATGGGAGCAATTATAAACATGGCACCAAATTTGTATAACGGGGTCGTCGCTCAAGTGCCGTTTGTAGATGTTGTTACGACCATGTTAGACGAAACGATACCATTAACAACAGGAGAATACGATGAATGGGGAAACCCGAATGTTAAAAAATATTATAATTATATGTTATCCTATTCGCCTTATGACAATATTGTTGCCCAAGACTATCCAAACTTATATATTTCTACAGGTTTGCACGATTCACAGGTACAGTATTGGGAACCAGCTAAATGGGTTGCTAAATTACGCGTTTTGAAAACAAATAATAATCAATTGTATTTGGATACCAATATGGATGCAGGACATGGAGGTGCCTCGGGAAGGTTTGAAGCCATTAAGGAAATTGCCAAAGAATATACTTTTTTGTTAGATTTAGAAGGAATAAAAAAATAGTTTAAAATATTTTATTAAATTTGCAAAGTTTAGAAGTCGGTAAAATTGGCTTCATAATATGCCTTGACTAGTTTATTTATGAAACAAGATATAAAAGCACACGATAATGTATTAAGCCTAATAGGGAATACTCCTTTAATTAGACTCAACAAAATCACCCAATCTTTACCAGGAAATTTTTACGCCAAGGTTGAAGCTTTCAACCCAGGACACTCCACCAAAGACAGAATTGCATTATATATTATAGAAGAAGCAGAAAGACAAGGAATTCTTTCTCCTGGAGATACTATTATTGAAACTACATCAGGTAATACTGGTTTTAGTTTGGCAATGGTAAGTATTATCAAAGGATACAGTTGTATCTTGGCAGTTAGTTCAAAATCTTCCAAAGATAAAATTGATATGCTACGCAGTTTAGGTGCTAAAGTATATGTTTGTCCTGCACACGTCTCTGCTGATGATGAGCGTTCTTACTATAATGTAGCTAAGCGTTTGCACGAAGAAACTAAAGGTTCAATTTACATTAATCAGTATTTTAATCAATTGAATATTGATGCACATTATAAATCTACTGGTCCAGAAATTTGGGAACAAACCAACGGAAAGATTACTCACTTAATTGCATGTAGCGGAACAGGCGGAACCATTTCGGGAGCAGCTAAGTTTTTAAAAGAAAAAAATCCAAATATTAGAATTTTAGGTGTTGATGCTTTTGGTTCGGTGTTGAAAAAATACCACGAAACCAAAGAGTTTGATGCTGATGAAATCTATCCATACCGAATAGAAGGATTAGGAAAAAATCTTATCCCAACGGCTACCGACTTCGACTTGATTGATCATTTCATGAAAGTTACGGATGAAGAAAGTGCTCACACTACCAGAGAAATTGTTAAAAGAGAAGGTTTATTTGTTGGCTATACTTCGGGCGCTGTTATGCAAGCTATCAAGCAATATGCTGAAGAAGGTGAATTTACAGAAGAAAGTAATGTAATTGCCATTTTCCCTGACCACGGTTCCCGTTATATGAGCAAAGTATTTAGCGATGACTGGATGAATGAACAAGGTTTCTTTGACAGCATCAACGCTGAAGAAGTTCAGAAAGTAGAGTTTATTAAATAGATTATTAGACTGTTAGATTATTAGATATAAAAAAACCTCCGAAATTTTTGGAGGTTTTTCTTTTATCGCATGGTTTTGTTAACGTCATTGTCATCATACTTTGCTTTAAACCGGTTTAGGTTTTCGAGATTAATATCACCTTTCGGGTTGATTACTTTTTCTTCAAGCAATAATGATATTAGGAAATCCCATTTTCTGTTACGGAAGTTTTTGGATTGGATGCTAACCTTTTGTTGCTCAAAAACTATCTTCTTACCATCATCTTGTTTGATTTCGGTACCGTTATTGTCTACCAGCATATGAAACAACTCTTCTTTGGTGTTTAGTTTATAAACATACAATTCATTCCCCATTGCTTTTTTTGTAAAACTAAAAGTTGGAATACCACTAGAATAAACAACATCATCCTTTAATTTAATTTCCTGTGCGGTTAGTGCGGTTACTGTTAAAAATAATATCGTTAAATAAATGAGATGTTTCATAGTTTTTGATTTCATGAAAACTAAGTTACAAAAAAAACGCCAAGCAAAGCCCAACGTTTATATCTAATAATCTATCAAGTCTAATTATCTAATTATTCCTCCATCGTATGATACACGTTCATCACGTCATCATCTTCTTCTATTTTCTCGATTAATTTTTCTACGTCGGCCATTTCAGCTTCGGTTAGTTTTTTGGTAATTTGCGGAATCCTTTCAAATCCTGAAGATAATATTTCAATACCTCGACTTTCTAATTCTTTTTGGATGGCTCCAAAGCTGCCAAAAGGTGCGTATATTAGTATTCCGTCTTCGTCAGCAAAGATTTCTTCGGCACCAAAATCGATGAATTCTAATTCTAATTCTTCGATGTCAACGTTATTATTTGGAATACGAAAATTGCAGGTGTGGTCAAACATAAATTCTACCGAGCCTTGTGTTCCCATAGTACCATTACATTTGTTGAAATAACTTCTGATGTTGGCAACTGTTCTATTATTGTTATCGGTGGCGGTTTCAATTAAAAGGGCAATTCCGTGTGGCGCATAACCTTCAAAAAGCTGCTCTTTATAGTTTGCCGTATCCTTGTCGGTTGCTTTTTTAATCGCACGTTCGACGTTTTCTTTCGGCATGTTAGCCGATTTGGCATTTTGGATAACAGCACGCAAACGGGAATTGGCTTCCGGATTTGGACCGCCTTCTTTAACGGCCATTACAATATCTTTTCCTATACGTGTAAACGCTTTAGCCATGGCTGACCAACGTTTCATTTTTCGTCCTTTTCTAAATTCGAATGCTCTTCCCATTGCTAAGACTATTTTTTTAATGCTAAAATTGAGTGCAAAAATAAGGTATTATTCGGTTATTGCAAATGATTAAATAATTCATTTCTTGTTAACCCAAGTATCACTTTAAGGTTTTAAATTATTTATGTCATATAAAATATTAGTAGCTTCAAGAATGTGAAAGTTTTGTCTAATATTTTTTATTCTCTCGAAAGTATTTGTTTTCATGAAGGCATCTTTCTTTTGAATTTTAATATCAGCAGCATTTAATTCAACAGTTATAGGATATACTTTCTCAGTTTCCGTCTTTATTTCTTTCCAAAGCGAATTCATTTGGTTTACATTATCAAAAACAGAACTGAATTGCAATAGTACTGGAGGCAAATCAGCGTCGTACAAAGGATTTATTTTAGTATTTAGGTTTTCTATTTCAATGGCATCAGTACTTTCTGCGATTCTTTTTTTACTGGCAGCAATCGCATTCTCATAAATAGTATTTTCTATATAATTATACTTTAAAACGCCACGAATTTCATCATTTCTGAGTGCAGTTGCACTACTGTTTTCTCTTGGCATTTGCTTGTCAAACAATAACGGAATTTCAACATCTGGTGTAATGCCATTGTATTGGTTACTTTTTCCGGTTATTCGGTAAAATTTTTCTAAAGTTAATTTAAGAAACTCATCATTATTTGAATTTAAGGGAAGTATGCGTTGCATGGTTGCTTTTCCCAATGATTTGTTTCCAATAATAATCGCACGATTGTAATCTTGCATGGCATTGGCGAAAAATTCACTTGCCGAGGCCGAAAATCCATTAATCATTATAACCATCGGGCCATTATAAATAGTACCAATAATTTCATCCGGAATGATTTCTTTATCGTTTTTATTATTATTCATAATTGCTAAAGGGCCATCGTTAATAAACAATCCTGAAAGTCGCACCGCTTCTTCCATTGACCCGCCACCATTATTCTCGATATCAATGATTAATCCATCGATTTCTTCTTTTTCTAATTTGTATATTTCTTTAACAACATCATTCGTGATACTTGATTTTCCGTTTTCAAAAGTGGAATAAAAACTCGGAATTTTGATATAACCAAAGGTGGATTTTTCTGTTTTTAGTTTGAAACTAAAGACATTGTTTTGGTAATCTTTCAGGATTTTTTTAATTAGTCGAACATTATATATCTCACCGCTTTTTTTTCTGAATGTAAAAAGCGCAGATTTATAATCTTTAGAAGTAATGATTTCATCAATTTTTTTCATTGAAGCACAGGCAATTTCATACTCCTCATCTTTATATTTGATTTTTAGCAACTGATCACCAACATTTATTTTATTGCTAAAATAAGCTGAACTTCCCGGAATAATATCGTCAACGGTTATTTCATCCTTATCAGATAGGGAAACATAAAGACCAAAAGTCAGATTGTCAGAGCTAACAGTTGAGAAAAATTCTGATTTATCATTCTCAGAAAAGTATTCGGTATGCGGATCAAAATAGGAACAAAAAACCGAATAAAAGACTGCGTTAAATTCATCTTCAGTCATTTGGTAGCTTTCCGTTTTGCATTCGTATTTATCAAAAACTTTAGGTTTGTCGGATAATGCTAGTGTATCAAAACTAGCTGATAAAGAATCTTTGTTGGTACTCAACTCAGCTATATCGCGCAAAACATTAAACAGAATTCTTTTTTTGTACATGTTTTTTAATTCTGCTTCATCTTTGGCATAAGGAAAAGCTTTTTTAGAGAAGACCACTTTTTCGTCGCTGGATAAAGCAAAATCCTCATTTTTTAAAGAAGCGATGATAGCAGCATAACGTGTAATAGATTTTGAATAAGCGGTGTAAAAATCATGCAGAAAACCACAATCGTGGGCATTGATATAATCATCAATTTGGTATTCATGTTTTTTTAATTCATTGATTTCGGGAGCGATGAAAAGCCTATTTTCTTCATCCAACCGACTTAAAAAAGTCTTGAAAGCATAAACAGATAAGCTATCGTCAATTGGTTTTGGACGATAGTGATTCTCCTGAATTAGTTTATTTATGCTTCCTAAAGTTTCACAAGGATTTTTCTCTTTTTGACTTAAAGCTAAAAGAGGAAGTAAGAGAATTAATATTAGTGTTTTTTTAAACAAAAGATTTAGTGAATTTCAATGGCAATATCAATGGCAATATAGAAAGCTATTAACTACTTTATTATTGTCATTGTCATTGTTATTTTGATTGTCATTGTCTACTTTTTATAGAAAGGCATTTTTACCACTTTGGCAGCGACTTTATTATTTCGAATTTGAATATAAATGTTGCTATCAATAGCTGAAAATTCAGTTTTAACATAACCCATTCCGATTCCTTTGCCTAAACTTGGCGCCATTGTTCCCGAAGTTACAATCCCGATGTTATTACCATTAGCATCAACAATTTCATAATCGTGACGCGGAATTCCTCTTTCGATTAATTCAAAACCAACCAATTTTTTGGTAACGCCAGCTTCTTTTTGTTTTTTCAGATTTTCTGAATTAGTAAAGTCTTTAGTGAATTTGGTAATCCAACCCAAACCAGCTTCTAGTGGAGAAGTCGTATCGTTGATATCATTGCCATACAAACAGAATCCCATTTCTAAACGCAAGGTATCACGAGCAGCCAAGCCAACAGGTTTGATCCCAAAAGCTTTTCCGGCTTCGAAGACTTTGTTCCAAACTTGTTCGACTTCTGAATTTTTGCAGTAAATTTCAAATCCGCCCGAACCGGTATAACCTGTAGCTGATATAATTACGTGTTCAATTCCGGCAAAATCTGCTACTTCAAAATGATAATATTTAATCGTTGATAAATCTATAGACGTCAAGGATTGCATCGCTTCAACCGCTTTTGGACCTTGAATAGCAAGCAAAGAATAATCTTCAGAAATGTTTTTCATATCTACATCTAAATCATTGTGCGACGAAATCCAGTTCCAGTCTTTGTCAATATTTGAAGCGTTTACAACCAATAAATACTGGTTTTCTTTCATTCGGTAAACAATTAAATCATCTACAATTCCACCTTCATTATTTGGCAAACAGGAATATTGTGCGCGACCAATTTCCAATACCGAAGCGTCATTAGAAGTCACTTTTTGAATTAAAGCCAAAGCATTTTCACCCGAAAGTAAAAATTCACCCATGTGTGAAACATCAAAAACGCCAACACCATTTCTAACAATTTCGTGTTCGGCATTTACACCTTCATATTGAACAGGCATATTGTATCCTGCAAACGGAACCATTTTTGCTCCTAAACTTTCGTGTATGTGTGTTAACGCTGTATTTTTCATTTTAGTTATTGTTAGCCACAGATTCACAGATTATTTTATTGATTTTAAAATTCCGAATTTGTGAATTTGGGTTTAATTTATTTTATATGAATTGTTTATTATTTTAATTTGTGAATCTGTGGCAAATCTACTTTCTAACAAAAGGCGGTAATAATTTACTCGAAACTTCCCCAAAACCAATTCTAACAGAACTGTTTTGACAATACCCTTTCATAATAACGGTGTCATTATCGTTGATGAATTTACGCTCCGATCCATCATTCATTTTAATTGGATTTTTTCCGCCCCAAGTCAGTTCGAGCATTGAACCAAAGCTATCTGGAGTTGGTCCTGAAATAGTTCCGGAACCCATCATGTCGCCTGAATTTATTCGGCAACCGTTAGAAGTATGATGCGCTAATTGTTGTGACATTGACCAATACATATACTTGAAATTTGATTTAGAAACCAACGATGGTTCCACATTTTCCGGTTCTATATAAACTTCTAAATTAATATCGAAAGTGTGTTTTCCTTTTTGTTGTAAATAGGGTAAAGGTGTTGGTTCTTGTACAGGACCTTTTGCTCTAAAAGGTTCTAAAGCATCCATTGTTACTATCCATGGTGAAATTGAGGAAGCAAAGTTTTTAGCTAAAAATGGTCCAAGTGGTACATATTCCCATTTTTGAATATCGCGAGCACTCCAATCGTTCAATAAAACCATTCCAAAGATATAATCTTCGGCTTCGTTTACTGGAATGTTTTCTCCCATTATGTTAGCATCAGTGGTAATAAAAGCGGTTTCTAATTCAAAATCAATTGAGCGGGATGGCCCAAAAACAGGAGTTTCTTCTCCATTAGGCAACGTTTGCCCCATTGGACGGTGTACCGGAATTCCCGATTGAACTATAGTCGAACTTCTCCCGTGATAACCTACAGGAATGTGAAGCCAGTTTGGCAATAAAGCATTCGCCGGATCTCTAAACATTTTACCAACATTGGTTGCATGTTCTTTGCTCGAATAGAAATCGGTGTAATCACCAATTAGAACAGGTAATTGCATTTCTACATCTTCCATTTTGAAAATAACAACATCACGATGGGCTTTATTATCTCTAAGTTTTGGATTATTATGGTCAAAAATATCACCAATTCGGTTCCGCACCAAGCGCCATGTTTTTTTTCCATCAGATATAAAATCATTCAAAGTATCTTGCATGAACATATCATCAGTCAAATCTATACCTTCAAAATAATTCAATTGTTGTAAAGCGCCCAAATCGATAGCAAAATCACCAATTCTCGTTCCTATAGTGATAACATCTTCTTTTGTTAAGAAAACGCCAAAGGGAATGTTTTGTATTGGGAAGTCACTGTTTTCGGGTACAGTAAGCCAAGATTTGCGTTTTGAATTATTGGTATTTAGAGGCATGATTTGTTGATTTATTTGTTGAAAAATTAGTAATCAAATATATCATTTACTATTAATTTACCAAACGATTTTTGTAATTTTGAGCACAATTAATCGAAAAATTTTCAAATGCAACACGACAAACAAATCTTTGACCTAATTCTAGAGGAACAAGACAGACAAATTCACGGAATAGAACTAATTGCATCTGAGAACTTTGTAAGCGATCAAGTCATGGAAGCTGCTGGTTCCGTGTTAACAAATAAATATGCTGAAGGTTATCCTGGCAGACGTTATTATGGTGGTTGCGAAGTGGTAGATGTTATCGAGCAAATCGCTATTGACAGAGCTAAAGAACTCTTTGGTGCTGATTATGTTAATGTACAACCGCATTCTGGATCTCAAGCTAATACAGCCGTATTTGCAGCTTGTTTAAAACCTGGAGATAAAATTCTTGGTTTTGATTTATCTCATGGTGGTCATTTAACACATGGTTCTCCAGTTAACTTCTCAGGGAAGTTATATTCACCTAGTTTTTATGGTGTTGAGAAAGAAACAGGCGTTTTAAATTACGATAAAATTCAAGAAATTGCTACCAAAGAGCAACCAAAAATGATTATTGCTGGAGCTTCGGCTTATTCACGTGATATGGATTTTAAACGTTTCCGTGAAATTGCTGATAGCGTTGGAGCCCTTTTATTAGCGGATATTTCGCATCCAGCCGGATTAATTGCTAAAGGATTGATGAACGATCCAATTCCTCATTGTCATATCGTTACAACAACTACACACAAAACCTTGCGTGGACCAAGAGGTGGAATCATCATGATGGGTAAAGATTTTGAAAACCCATGGGGATTAACTACTCCAAAAGGGGAAATCCGAATGATGTCACATATTTTAGATATGTCTGTTTTTCCAGGAAATCAAGGTGGTCCGTTAGAACATATTATTGCGGCGAAAGCTGTAGCTTTTGGTGAAGCTTTATCAGATGAGTTTTTTGTGTATGCTATGCAAGTTCAAAAAAATGCCAAAGCAATGGCTTCCGCCTTTGTAAAAAGAGGGTATCATTTAATCTCCGGCGGAACAGATAATCACATGATGTTGATTGATTTAAGGAACAAAAATATTTCAGGTAAAGATGCTGAAATAGCCTTAGGTAAAGCAGAAATCACAGTAAATAAAAATATGGTTCCCTTTGATGACAAATCACCATTTGTAACATCTGGAATTCGTGTCGGAACACCTGCAATCACTACTCGTGGAATGATTGAAAGTGATATGGAAACAATAGTAGATTTAATTGACAGAGTGCTTTCAAATGCTACTAATGATGAATTATTAGAAGAAATTGCAGACGAGGTAAATGATATGATGAGCGAAAGAGCCATTTTTGTTTATTAGCGTTTCCAAATTATAGTATAGTATTAAAAAGTCTTCCCAACAGAAGGCTTTTTTTTATGATAATTGTTAGATATATAAGAATGCAATTGTCGTAAATTTGAGTGTCAAAATTGTATAAATGCCAATTCATGAAATGCTACAAATTATTACTCAGTCTTTCTCTTATTTTTATTGTTTGCTGCAGCAAAAAAGAGAATACCGAAATTAAACCTACCAAAGGAAATATTACCGAAAGTGTCTATGCTTCTGGAATTGTAAAATCGGAAAATCAATATACTGTTTATTCGACTGTCAATGGTGTTTTACAGAAAATCAATGTAACTGCTGGGCAAACTATTTCTAAAGGCCAATCCTTATTCCAAATTGAAAGTGATAAAGCATCTCTAACTACAGAAAATTCGCGTCTCGCTTATCAATTGAGTAATGAAAATAGTCGTTACATCCAAGATAAAATAGCCGAAATGGAAACTAAGGTTCAAGCGGCTAAAGATAAATTGGCTTTGGATCAATCGGTTTACAATCGCAATAAAAACATCAAACAGTACAATATCATTTCCGAAGTAGAGTATGAGCGAGTAGAACTAGCCTATAAGAACTCAAAATCAAATTATGAATCAGCTGTAAAACAATTATCGCAACTAAGAATTCAGCTAAAAAATGATCAATACAGAAACAGCAATAACCTAAAAATAAGCGAAAAATCACAAAGCGACTTTAATGTGAAAAGCGCATTTTCAGGTGAGTTGTTTGATGTTTTGGTAAAAGAAGGCACACTAATCACACCCCAAATACCACTTGCAGTTATCGGAAAGAAAAACGCCTATTTACTGGAATTAGATGTTGATGAGTATGATATGGTCAAAGTAAATTTAGGACAAAAGGTAATCGTGACTTTAGATAGTTATAAGGGGAAAGCTTTTGATGCTACTGTAGATAAAATTTATCCTATTATGGATGAACGTTCCAGAACTTTTAAAATAGAAGCTCATTTTGATGCTCCACCAGCAAAGTTATATCCAAATCTTACGGCAGAAGCCAACATTATTATACAAACCAAAAAGAATGTTTTAACCATTCCCAAAAGCTATTTAATAGATGACAAATATGTTTTGGTAAATAAAGATGAAAAACGCAAAGTAAAAATTGGTTTAAATGATTATCAGCATGTTGAAATTTTGAGCGGATTAGGTGCTGAGGAAACAATATACAAGCCAAAATAATGAACTTTAAACTCATTTTAAATATTGCCATTCATTTGCTTCGGGCTAGATTGAAACAAACTATAGTAGCTGCTGTGGGTGTAACTTTTGGTATCGCAATGTTCATTTCGTTGGTAAGTTTTATGAATGGATTGAACGATTTACTCGATGGCTTAATGCTCAACAGAACGCCACATGTTCGTTTATATAACGAGATAAAACCTTCTGAAAATCAACCAATAATGTTGTCTGATAAATATAAAAAAAACATCAATTTTGTATCGTCAATAAAACCAAAAGACAGAGGGAAATCAATATACAACAGTAAAGCAATTATTCACAATTTAAAGCAAGATAGTCGGATTATTGATGTTGCTCCAAAAATTACTACTCCGGTTTTTTTTAATTCGGGTACCATAGAAATTTCGGGAATTATTAATGGAATTGATGTTCCTGCTGAAGAAAAATTATTTACTTTAAGTGATTATATTATAAAAGGTAAAATAGCAGATTTAGATCAAAATAACAGCATAATCATAGGCAAAGGATTAGCCGATAAAATGCTTTTAGTAAAAGGAGACGTTATCAAAATTACTACTGCAAAAGGAAATTTAGCTACCTTAAAAATTGTGGGCATTTCCCAAATAGGCATTGCAGAAATAGACGATGTCAGTAGTTATACTTCTTTGGCAACAGCCCAAAAATTATTAGGTGAAGCCACTAATTACATTACAGATATTCAAATTAAATTATACGATATCACTGCGGCACCAGTTGTTGCAAAAGAATTTCATGAAAAATTTGAATTAGACACAATAGATTACCAAACAGCCAATTCACAGTTTGAAACAGGAAGTTCGGTTAGAAGTATAATCTCTTATGCCGTTGGAATTGTTTTATTAATTGTGGCTGGTTTCGGAATTTATAATATTCTGAACATGATGATTTTTGAAAAGATGGATAGTATTGCCATTCTAAAAGCTACCGGATTTTCGGGTAATGATGTGAAATGGATTTTCATATCGCTTTCGATGATTATTGGTTTTACAGGAGGTGTTTTTGGATTGGTATTCGGATTTGTATTTACCAAAATCATTGATAACATTCCTTTTAATACGGCTGCACTTCCCACAATTTCTACCTATCCGATAAATTACAATCCGTTGTTTTATGTTATTGGAATTACGTTTGCGTTAGTTACTACTTTTATCGCAGGCTTGTTGCCCGCTTTGAAAGCCAGTAAAATTGATCCGGTTGAAATTATTAGAGGTAAATAATTATAGCCACGAAAGCACAAATGTTCAAATTAATGATTTAAAATAATATTTGTAGCTAAAATTTATAAAATGTAGTATGAGCAACACAGTTTTAGAAACCAAAAAGTTAACCAAATACTTTTACGACCCAATAAAATTTCAGGTGTTGAAAGAGATTGACATGAATATTGATCATGGTGAATTTGTTTCTATTGTCGGAAAATCGGGTTGTGGGAAATCGACGCTATTGTATCTGCTTTCTACAATGGATACGGATTATGAAGGCGAATTATACATTCACGAAGAACTTATTACAGGAAAGCCTGATAAAGAGTTAGCCCAACTAAGGAACGAGAAAATAGGCTTTGTCTTTCAGTTTCATTATTTGCTTTCGGAATATAGTGTTCTTAAAAATGTCATGTTACCCGGAATGAAATTGAATAAACGTACCGAAGAAGAAATTGAACACGATGCCATAGAGCATTTGCGAACTTTAGACATGGTAGACCAAGCTCTGAAAATGCCAAATCAATTAAGTGGCGGACAAAAACAGCGCGTTGCTATTGCCAGAGCTTTAATCAACAATCCGCTAATCATCATGGGCGATGAGCCAACCGGCAATTTAGATAAAAAGAATAGCGATTTAGTGTTTGATATTTTCCAAAAATTGACTTTAGAACAAAAGCAAACCATGCTGATTGTAACGCATGATAATGACTTTGCCAAAAGAACCAATCGAACCATAACCATGGAAGACGGAAAGATTATCTCTTAGTATTTTGGCGAATAAATCTTTATTATCAAATCACAAAATCCGTATTTTTGAACTTTAATTTTTAAGCAGCTTTACTATGGGAGTTTTACGTTTAGAATTACCAACCGATCCAAGATGGGTTAACATCGTCGAGAAAAACATTGAAGAAATTCTAACTGATCACGCATGGTGCGAACAAAAAGCAGCTACCAATGCAATAACGATTATTACTAATAATTCGGAACACGAAGATTTAGTGACAGATTTACTGGCACTTGCCAAAGAAGAATTAGATCATTTTGAACAAGTACATGATATCATCAAAAAGCGTGGACTGAAACTCGGTCGCGAACGCAAAGATGATTATGTAAATGAGTTGGCACAATACATGAAACAAAACAATACAGGAAGTAGAGTTTCCGGTTTGGTAGAACGTTTACTTTTCTCAGCAATGATTGAAGCCCGAAGTTGTGAACGTTTTAAAGTCCTTTCAGAAAATATACAAGACGAAGAGCTTTCAAAATTCTACAGAGAATTAATGGAAAGTGAAGCGGGTCATTACACCACTTTTATTACATACGCCCGAAAATATGGCAAAGGCGTTGATGTTGAAAAACGTTGGCGCGAATGGATTGCTTTTGAGGCACAAGTCATAGCCAATTATGGTAATAAAGAAACCATCCACGGATAATGGAATGTGGTGTTTTGGGAGTTTATTAATTTATACTAAGGTTTCGATAAAATATTCACAAGGCTTCAACAAAATGTTCACAAGGCTTCGACAAAATATTTATAAGGCTAAAACAAAATGCCTGTTGATAAATTACTAATTACTTTTTCAGAAAATCAACGCAACATTGTGTCAAAATTCTATATTTGAATCAATAGAATAGTAGCCATATGAGAATTGAAACCGATATAAAACTGGGATTTAAAGACGTGATGATTCGTCCAAAACGTTCCACTTTAAACAGTAGAGCACAAGTAAGTTTGGAACGGGAATTTAAATTTCTGCACAGTACAGTTACCTGGACAGGCATTCCAATTATGGCGGCCAATATGGATACGGTTGGCACTTTCGAAATGGCATTGGCTTTAGCCAAAGAAAAACTCTTTACTGCCATTCACAAACACTATACAGTACAACAATGGAATGATTTTCTAAAATCAGCTCCAACAGATATTTGCGATTATATTGCTGTCAGCACCGGAACAGGAAAAAACGATTTCAAAAAGATAGCTGAAATATTCGGACACAATCCACAACTAAAATTTATCTGCATCGATGTAGCCAATGGCTATTCAGAACACTTTGTTGAATTTTTGCGTCAGGCACGAAAGCAATATCCGGATAAAGTAATTATTGCAGGAAATGTTGTCACAGGGGAAATGGTGGAAGAATTACTTTTAGAAGGTGCCGACATCGTTAAAGTAGGCATTGGTCCGGGCTCAGTTTGTACCACCCGAGTAAAAACGGGTGTTGGTTACCCACAACTTTCTGCAATTATTGAATGTGCCGATGCAGCTCACGGATTGGGTGGACACATTATCAGTGATGGTGGTTGTTCAACGCCTGGTGATGTGGCTAAAGCCTTTGGTGCAAGTGCTGATTTTGTAATGCTTGGCGGAATGCTAGCCGGACATATCGAAAGCGGTGGGGAAATGATTCAAATAAACGGAGAAAAGTACAAACAATTCTACGGAATGAGTTCTGAAACAGCCATGAAAAAACACGTTGGTGGTGTTGCGGAATATCGCGCAAGTGAAGGGAAAACTGTTCAAGTACCATTTAAAGGTGATGTAATTGATACTTTGCATGATATTCTTGGCGGAATAAGAAGTACCTGTACTTATGTTGGCGCTTCTAAACTAAAAGAACTAACCAAACGAACTACGTTTATCCGAGTTATCGAACAGGAAAACCGAGTGTTTACAAAGTAGATCTTACCCAGCACAACTTCGGGTTATAAAAGTTATGACCGCAGATTCGCAGATTAAAAAGAATTACTAAGCTGTGAATCTGTGGCTATTTTAAACTTTAACAATCAAATCATACTTTTCCAAAAGCCCTTTCAAACCATCCGTTGAAAAAATGGCTTTCTTTAATTTGTTTTTTTCTGGGTCGATACTGTAATCATAACTAGTGTAAAAATCAGTCTTGTTGGCGATAGTGTCAATAAAAACAGCTCTTCGCAAATTGCAATTATCAAAAACAGCTTCGGTTAAATCGCTTGCCATAAAATCTACCGAAATCATACTGCAATTGATGAACTGCATTTTCTTTAGCTTCAAGGAATAGAATTTGGCATAATCCAACAAGCAATCTTTGAAGTTAAACTCATAAATGACTTGGTCTGTCATGGCAAAATTCACTGCAGTGAAATCACATTTGGTAAACTGAACACCGCGTAACGAAACGTAATTGATTTTTGTGTCTTTAAAATTGCAATCAAAGAAATTACAATCTACAAAAGAGACCGTTTGAAACGTACAATCGGTGAAATCACAATTGTAGAAGGTACAGTTTTCGTATTCTTTGTATTTGATATCGGCTTCGAGAAAGAAGATAGCATCAAATTTTTCGTCAAGTATATAATCAGAGGACATAGATGGTTTTAAAGTTTGTAAAACTAAATAATTTATTTGGTTACTGTGCCAAACATCAATTCAGTTTATTTCAATATAATCATAAATAGCGCAAAGGTTATTTTTTGTTTCTTGCAAAACACTAAATTTACGAAGTTATCCCAACCGATTTTATAACTTATGGATAAAGAAAACAATACTACACCAAAGACCTCCGGTTTTTTTTATAAAAACCCTTCTCTTAAAATCAAAGAATTTCAATCCTTTCTTACGGCTCGTTTTGGAATCTTATTTGCGTTATATATGCAAACAACCATTTTGTATTATTGGGTGTATCATATTACCAATAGTAAATTGTCATTAGGTTATGTGGGGCTTGCCGAAGTTATTCCTGCTATAGGTTGTTCTTTATTTGCGGGCCATTATGTTGACCTAAATGAAAAAAGAAAAATGGTACTCTTATGTTTGACGGGTTACATAATAATTGGCATTTCTCTTTTTTTAATTAGCATACCAATAGCAAGTGAGTATCTTTCTGTTTCCAACATAGTGCTAATTATTTATGGATTTGTATTTCTGGGAGGCGTGCTTCGTTCGTTTTTTAGTCCGTCAATGTTTTCTTTATTTGGATTAGTAGTTCCTCGTGAACATTATGTTAATGCAACTAGTTGGAGCAGTATGTCTTGGCAAATGGGTTCGGTTTTAGGACCTTTGGTAGCTGGAGTCTTTATTGCTTGGAAAGGAATCGCTGCTGGACTTTTTGCAGTCGTTTGTATTGAAATACTATTGTTTATTCCATTGCTATCTATTTCGGTTAAACCAATATTAAACAAAATAAAAGAGCCTGTTTTACAAAGTGTGGCCGAAGGCTTGCGTTTTGTATTGCGAACACCAACGTTATTGGCTGCGCAATGTTTGGATATGTTTTCCGTATTGTTTGGTGGAGCTGTAGCTTTACTGCCTGTATATCAAAAAGAAATTCTGCATGTAAACGAAATTGGTTTTGGTATTCTTAGAGCTTCTCCGGGAATAGGAGCATTGATTACATTGGGCTTATTAGCTTTTTTACCTTTAAAAAACAAACCGGGTAAAAAACTCTTTTTATGTGTGACCGGATTTGCGCTATCTATTATTGTTTTCGGAATTTCTACAAATTTTTATTTATCGGTTGTGATGTTAATTCTATCCGGAATGTTTGATGCTGTCAGTGTTGTTATCCGAAGTACGATATTACAGTTGGTTACGCCCGATGATATGCGTGGCCGAGTTTCGGCAGTAAATACCATATTTGTGAGTTCTTCTAACGAATTCGGGGATTTCGAGAGCGGGGTAATGGCGCATTGGCTGGGAACAGTTAGAGCCGTTGTAGTTGGCGGTTGTTTGACTATGGGAGTCATAGCAATTACTTTCTTTAAAGCGCCTCAGTTGCGGGAATTTGAATTCGAGGAAAAAAAGAAGCCTTGATTTTGACTTTAACTAAAAATTAATAGTCGTTCTATCTACTTTTTGAACACTATAGTGTAATTTTAAAAATTATGGAAAAGCATACAAAAAAAGGGTTTTTATTTAAAACATACGAAGCACCCTTTCAATCTCCTTTTGATAAATTATTCGAAATTTTTAAGGAGTTAATTACACATACATCAGGAGATTTTGACGAAGCCATTGATTGGTTACGGCAACTAGATATCGAATACAAACTCACAGATGCCAGTTATACCATAGATGATTTTATTGAAGACTTAAAGAAAAAGGGATATATCCGAGACGAACTCAAAGACGATGGTTCATCGGGAACAGCGATAACTGCAAAAACAGAACGAGCCATCCGTCAGCAAGCTTTAGATCAAATTTTCGGAAATTTAAAACGTTCCGGTAGCGGAAATCATAAGACCAAATACTCCGGTAGTGGCGATGAGCAGACAGGTGAATTCAGAGAATATCATTTTGGCGATAGTCTTGAAAGCATATCGCTGACCGAGAGCTTAAAAAATGCTCAAATCAATAATGGTGCAGAAGAGTTTAGATTGACAGAAAACGATTTGGTGGTGGAAGAATCAAAATTCAAAGCCCAAATGAGTACCGTTTTAATGATTGACATTAGTCATAGTATGATTTTATATGGCGAAGACCGAATTACTCCGGCCAAAAAAGTAGCTATGGCTTTGGCAGAATTAATTACTACCCGCTATCCAAAAGATACCATCGATATTCTTGTTTTTGGAAACGATGCGTGGCCAATAACGATTAAAGATTTGCCGTATTTAAAAGTGGGACCTTATCATACCAATACCGTTGCCGGATTACAATTAGCCATGGATATGTTGCGTAGAAAACGCAATACCAACAAACAAATCTTCATGATAACTGATGGTAAGCCAAGCTGCATTCGGGAAAAAGACGGAACCTATTATATGAATAGCAACGGACTAGACGAATACATCGTAGAGCAATGCTACAGTCAGGCGGCTCAAGCCAGAAAATTGCATATCCCAATAACGACTTTTATGATTGCCAATGATCCATATCTGCAAAAGTTTGTAAATCGCTTTACCGAAGCCAACCAAGGAAAGGCTTTTTATACCGGATTAAAAGGGTTAGGAGAGATGATTTTTGAAGATTATGAAACCAATAGAAAGAAGAAAATTAAATAAGATTATGAAAACAGAAAATATAAAAACACTAGGTGAATTAAAAAAAGCAGGATATGTTTCCCGAAGTATTAAAGACGAGTTGAGAGATAATCTACGCGCTAAAATAATTGCAGGGCAACCTACTTTTGAAGGTGTTCACGGATTTGAAAATACTGTGATACCCGAATTGGAACGAGCCATTTTATCACGTCATAATATAAATTTACTGGGATTGCGTGGACAAGCCAAAACTCGATTGGCTCGTAAGATGATTGAATTGTTAGATGAATACATTCCATTCGTAGAAGGCTCAGAAATAAATGATGACCCATTTAATCCCATCTCGCGATTTGCCAAAGATTTAATTGCAGAAAAAGGCGATGCAACTCCAATTTCCTGGTTGCACAGAAGTGATCGTTTCTCCGAAAAATTAGCAACACCCGATGTTACGGTGGCCGATTTAATAGGTGATGTTGATCCGATAAAAGCTGCGAATTTAAAACTCTCGTATGCTGATGACCGCGTTATTCACTTTGGTATGATACCACGAGCCAACCGCTGCATTTTTGTCATCAATGAATTACCTGATTTACAAGCCCGAATTCAAGTGGCCTTATTTAATATATTACAGGAAGGCGATATTCAAATTCGTGGTTTTAAGTTGCGAATGCCTTTGGATATGCAATTTGTATTTACGGCCAATCCGGAAGATTATACCAATCGTGGCAGTATAGTAACACCTTTGAAAGATAGAATTGGTTCTCAAATCTTAACACATTATCCAGAAAATATTGCTGTGGCAAGAACCATTACCCATCAAGAAGCTAAATTGGATCAACAACAATCAGAATCCGTATATGTGCCTTCCTTAGCAAAAGACTTGTTAGAGCAAATTGCTTTTGAAGCTCGGGAAAGTGAATATATTGACAACAAAAGTGGTGTAAGTGCCCGAATGACTATTACGGCTTACGAGAATTTATTGAGCACAGCGGAACGTCGTGCTTTAAAATCGGGTGCTACTACAACAGCCGTAAGATTATCCGATTTTATGGGTATTATTCCCGCTATTACAGGTAAAGTAGAATTGGTGTATGAAGGCGAACAAGAAGGCGCAGCAGTAGTAGCGCAACATTTGATAGGCGATGCTATTCATACGTTCTTTCCGGCTTACTTTCCGAAGATAGAGAAATTAGAAAAAGACATTGATGCCAGTCCGTATGCTAAGGTATTGGAATGGTTTTTTTCAGAAACCGGTTTCGAATTATTAGACGATGCCTCCGATACTGAATATAAAAAACAATTAGATGCCGTTAAACCTCTCGAAGATTTAATACAAAAATACCAACCACAAATACCTTTCGAAGACAAATACTTTTTAAAAGAGTTCGTGCTTTGGGGTTTGGTAGAATATGATAAACTAAGTAAAGATAGAGTAGAAGAAGGCTATCAGTTTAAGGACTTGTATAGTAGTTATATTAATAGATTGTAAATTTATAACAACAATAAAGAAAAACCCAACTGCTATTCAGTTGGGTTTTTCTTTATAATCTAGTTTATTTATAATAACTGGATTTAGCTTCGCAAGAGCCAGTAAAGTTCCGTAGTGGAAATGAAAAGTCTTTTTCAATCTCTGATTGAAAAACTTTTTTTGTGCAAAATTTAATTTTATGAGCAAGCTCAACATTAAATTTTGCACAAAAAAAGCTCTGACTTTCATCAGAGCTTTTCATTCTTAAGTGACCTTGACTGGATTCAAACCAGTAACCTTCTGAGCCGTAATCAGATGCGCTATTCAGTTGCGCCACAAGGCCTTTTTTGTGGGTGCAAATATAGGCAATACAATTAAATTCGCAAATGAATAAGGAATTTTATTTACTTTTTAATGCCCGTGACGTTACATAATACCGCCAACCAATAATAGCCATTTGCCATTTTTTGGCTTTGCTTAAATCCAATTGCTGTTTGGAAAAGCTAGGTAAGAGGAGTTTATTTAGTTTGGCTACTAGTTTATACATAGTTTACGTTTTGTACAAAATTAAAAAAGCAAGTTGAAATTAACTTGCTTTTTTTGAATTTATGCTTTTTGTGTCTTTAAACTTGATTTAGCCTCTTGAAGCTCTTTTTTGGCTTTTTGCATTTCATCTTTAGCCTTTTTCATTTCTTCTGTAGCTTTTTTTATTTCATCGATAGTGCCTCCGCTCTCTGTATCTGATTTTCCTTTATTTGATTTAGAAAAGGATTGCTGCGACATCATTTGGTCTATTTGTTCTTGCATTTTTTTCATTTGCTCTTCCATATCCATATTTCCAAATGTATCTCCATTACTACTATATGACTCTACCTTATTATTCTTTTTGATGTCCTCTATTTCTTCTTTAGTGTAATCCTCTCCGCCTTCAACAATATTGCCATCTTGCAGTATTAAAGGTTTTTTTCCGTCTTTTTTGATGATTACCTTTGAACTCGATTGCCCAAAAGCATTGCCATTCGGAAATTCAAAATGATATTGCTGTTCGGGTAAGCCATCTTCATTATCATTAAACTGAAACCCTTTCATCATGTCATTCGGATTAAAACCATTGGCTAAAGCGGTACCCGACATGAAATCGGAACTACTTGGTTCTCCAAAGCCTACTTCATCATCCTGTTTGTAGAATTTAATGGTGTTGATTGGTTTTTGATTGTCTAATGCCAAACTTCCGTTACTGCCATTTTTATCGGCATAAGCAACTTTAATAGCTGTTATTTCATCTTTGCTATTTCTTTTTACATCCGAGTAGGAAATGGTCACGCCATGTTCTTTTAACGCTTTGATGTCATCGTTCATTTCGCTTTCCGGCGTGTTTTTATTCCACGTCATATAGATGTTATTATTCAGCTTTTGATTTGATGAAGCCGCTGATTTTTTATCCTGAGCAAAGCTGCTAAACGCCAATAGCGTGATGAAAACCAGTGAATAAAACAATGCATTTTTCATAGTACTAAAAATTAAAAAAGGTTTATGAATGTTTTATAAAATCGATATCAAATTTAAAATGATTCCCTTTTCCAGAAAAATAGTTTTACAAATTTTTAACTTTTTTTAGTCTTTATTTCTTCTGATTCTCAAGTTCAGTTCTTGCTTTTTCGAGTTCAGCTTTGGCTGTATCCATTTCAGCTTTGGCCTTTTGCATTTCTTCTTTGGCCTGCTGCATCTCCGCTTTTGCTTTTTCTATTTCGGGTTTGGATGCCTCTATCTCCCGTTTGGCTCTTTCTATTTCTGGTTTAGCACGATCCATTTCTGCTTTGGCTCTTTCCATTTCTTTTTTCAGTATCGGCTGCATTCTTTTCAATTGGATTTTTGCGTTTGCTATAGCCTTGTTCCTGATTTTTACGGCATCGTTCCAATTGATATAAATATTTTTTTTATCACCCTCACTATCTTTGCTTGAGGAATCAATTAATTCGTCTAATTCTTTTTTACTGATAATACTTTCATCACCTTCAATTACTTTACCATTCAGAATCACCAATGGTTTTTCTCCGTCTTTTTTGACAATTATTTTGGTTTCTGTATTGGAGTCACTCCAGAAATGTTTAGGAAACATTGGTGCTTCAGGGGCTTCTACTGCTTCAGGGGCTTCTGCAGGCTCAGGAGCTTCAAGAGCTTCAGGCGCCTCCATATCAAAGTCGAAGTTGAAATCAAAATTGTCAGCTACTTTGGTACTGTCCTCGTCTGCCAATTCAATTAATCGTTCTTCATTGCTGTTGTTGTTAAAGATTCTCACTTGTCTTGGATTTCCAAAACCAATGCTTCTGTCGTTTTTATAGAATTGGATTGGTTTAATAGGTTCTTTTCCGTCTACTTGTGAAACGCCTTTGTTGCCCTCTTTGTCTTTGTATTCAAGTTTAATCCCTGTAATTTCACCGGCACTGTTTCGTTTTACTTTTGAACATTTTAACGTAATTCCGTGCTCTTCTTTAAGTCGTTTGGCTTCTTTTTTTAATTCGGATTCCGACGTGTTTTTGTCGACAACTACACGAATTTCATCACCATAATGCACATTCTTGGTATTCGTTGCTTCTTCTTTTTCTTGGGCAATAGTCTTAATTTGGAATAGTAAGACAAAGCCAATTAATGCCGGAATAACAAGGGCATACTTCCATGAATTTCTTTTGTGTGATTGATTTTTGTTTAACATAACGATTCGTTTTTTGATTAATGATTGATAAAAATTATTGGTTATTGGTAAGCAGCTTTGATGAGAAACTACTTTAAGTAAAGCGCGTTGGTATGATTTTTTGTCTTCCAGTTGCTCGATGGCTTTTTGGTCAGCGATGTATTCCAGGTTTTGTGTAATAGCTTTTTTGTACAACCACACAAACGGATTAAACCAAAATACGATGCAGAACAATTTGGCAATTAAAACATCTACTGAATGCTTTTCCTGACTGTGTATTTTTTCGTGTAAAAGAATGCTCTGTAACTCGTCATTAGAATACAAATCGGCATTAAAAACGATGTAGTTAAAAAACGAAAACGGAGCTATATTCTCATTCAGGTTAACTAATTTAAACTGCTCTTTTTTAATAACTTGCTGTTGGTAAAGCATTCGATATAGCGAAGTGAAATTAAATACTATTCTAATCACTAATACGCAGGCAATAATGACATAACTAATCCAAATAAATTGCATCCAATCAAATGCTTCAACAACAGGAACATCTTGTATTGTTTTGGCCGGAAGCTGGGAATAGGCAACCAGGTCTTCCATAGCCATTTTGGGTCTTTCTACCAGTATTATTTTTTTGATAAAGAAAAACGGCAATAGGAGCGATGTGAATAAACCACTTAGCAAAAACCAACGATTGCTGTTGAAAAAGGTTTCTTTTCGTACCAAAAAATGATACGCTAAGTAGAATACAGCAATTAATGCGCTTGACTTTAAAAGATAAATGAATACTGATTCCATATTTTTTTAATTAAAGATAATAGATGATAGACTAAAGGATGATAGACAGTTATGGTTTTGTCTATTTTCTATCCGTCTATTATCTCTTATCTGATTTGTTTTCTATAATAGCTAAAATCTCCCGTAACTCTTCGGCTGAAATTTTTTCTTCCTCAGCAAAAAAGGAAACCATATTTTTATACGAACTGTTGAAATAAGTATCAATAGCTGTATTCATAAAGCGTTTTCGATAGTCTTCCATTTTTATAACAGGGAAGTACTGATGGGTGTTCCCATAAGCGTTGTGCGAAACAAATCCCTTTTCTTCCAGGTTTCTAATAATTGTCGATAGCGTATTGTAGTGCGGCTGCTCTTCCGTAATCTCAGCCATGACTTCTTTCACAAAAGCTTTCTTTAGCTTCCATAAAATCTGCATGATTTCCTCTTCTTTATTCGTTAACTTTTGCATGTGTATAGTTTTTTTGTCCACGTTTGTGACAGCATGAGACAAACGTACAACTATATTTTTAGTTACACAACTGCATTTATAGTTATTTAACTATTTTTTAAGTTATTTAAGGGAAAGATAAAAGTAAAATGCTGAATCACAATAGTTTGTTTTCTTTTTGAACGAGACGTAAAACCCAAATGCCGGAAAGCATTCCAAGTAAACCTAAGGTTCCCATGAAAAACCAGTTCATTTGATAGCCATAATATTCTATGATTTCCATACCAACCTTGGCGCTTAAGATGTGTGCCAAACTAAAGCTCATAGTATAAATAGCCATGTATCGTCCTTCATGGCCTTTTGGCGCCCGACTAAGGGCAACTGAATTAGAAAAAGGGAAAGTAAACATTTCACCAAAGGTCATAAACAGCATCATTATAACTAACACACCAGCCCAATTGTTGACAAGCATCAGATACAAACTGACGGCCATCAATAAACAACCTGCTGCAACCACTTTGATTTTACTTATTTTATGCCTTTCAACGTAGCTAACTAAGGGCATCTCGAGGAAGAAAATCATCAGGCCGTTCATCGTTAACAACAAACCCGTTTGCAACTCAGTTAAATTAAATTGCTCTTTATGGTACAACGGAATCGTGGTGAAAACCTGAAAAAATAAAACCCCACAAACCAAGCAGGTAAAAAGGAATATCCAAAAGGGTTTGTCTTTAAAAACCGAATGGGTGAGTATTTCGCCCGGATGCTCTTTGTCTCTGAAAGCTGTTTTTTTCTTTTCTTTTACTTTTATCCAAAAAATAAGAATGGCAATAATACACGAACCACCATCAACCCAAAACAAGCCACGATAGCCAATGTTCATAATGATTAAACCTCCTAATGCGGGTCCGGCAGCAAAGCCAAGATTGATAGCCAATCGCACTAAAGTCAGTGCCCGAGTTCTGTTTTCGGGTTTGGCATACGCACCAAGCGACACAAACATTGCTGGTCGGTACATATCAGCAACCACCATAATCAATAACATGCCAATACATAAACCAATAAAACTAGTGATGAATTGTATTGCAAAAAGCATCATTCCACTGACTAGCAAACTAAAAATCATGATTTTATAAAACCCAATTTTGTCTGATAATTTACCACCAAGCCAGGAGCCAATTATAGAACCGGTTCCAAAACAAACCATAATCCAACCCACTTGGCTGTAAGAGAAATGCAAATCTTCCTTTAAATATTTTGATAAAAAAGGCAATACCATCGTCCCGGCACGATTGATAAATGTGATGAACGTAAGTATCCAAATCTCTCTAGAAAACCCTCTGAAGTTGTTGATGTAGCGTTGAAAAGCAGCTTTAAGCATTGATTGTTGATTGATTTTACAAATTTACAATGTTTTTTGAAGCTATTTCCAGCTATCCATTACAATCTTTTATCTCGTTTTTAAAACGAGATAAAAGGATTTCCATTACTATCTGGGCTACGGTTTTTTCTTTTATAATAAAAATAAATGGTAATTTGTGAAATCTGTTTTATTTTTACGCATGAACTTTTTCAATCTGCATACGCACAAATATACAGGCAGTCCTTCTATTACAGAATTAGTCAATCAATATCCTTGGGAATTTGATGGAGCTATTCCGTACTATTCAATCGGAATTCATCCTTGGTATATTAACGAAGAACGATTAGAAACTGATTTGAAAACGATAGAGGAGAAGCTCCAATTAAAAGAATGTTTGGCACTCGGTGAATGTGGTTTAGACAAGCGTATTGAAATCCCAATGGAATTACAAACAGCCGTTTTTGAAAAACAAATCGCTTTAGCCGAAAAGCATGAAAAACCATTAGTACTTCATTTGGTAGCTGCTTTTGATGAACTCATTGAGATTAAAAAACGATTGAAGATTTCTGTACCTATAATCATTCATGGCTTTTCAAAAAATGAGCAAGTGGCAAAGCAATTACTTGCAAATGGATTTTATTTATCGTTTGGGAAATACTTATTGCGCAACCCTGAATTAAAAGAAGTCTTTCAGGCAGTCCCAAATGATAGATTCTTCCTCGAAACCGATACTATCGAAGAAACATTGGAAGAAGTGTATGACTTGGCGGCAAACTATAAAGGAATGACTTTGGTAGAGATGCAAAAGCAGATTGCAGCCAACTGGAAGACAGTATTTAGTTTTTAGGTTATTGCAGCACTATCTTTTTCAGATAACTTTTACTTCCTTCATTTACTTTGGCAATATAAATACCTTTTTGGAAATGGCTCATGTCGATGCTACTATCCGGTAATACATTTTCCGAATGCAGGACTAATTTACCCATCATATCATAGATGCTGATATTGAAATTTGTTGGAGATTCCACACGAATTAAACCTGTTGTAGGGTTGGGATAAATACTAAAGGTTTCCGTTTCCGGTTCTTCAATATCTAAAGCTCCAACTCTCAGGCTGTTTTCGTAAGTTATTAAACTGCCAAAATTGCCGACATAGAGTTTGCTGAATACTGTAGTATTATTTGAAATAATCTCCAATCCGGCAGCAACCGGATTATCATCTGCGTAGGCATCATAATTCCGCCAACCATACCCATTGGAATCCATTAGTTCCACGGTGTAGCAGTCTGGTGTATTTGGTAGTGTTGCGTTTTGCGTAAGAATGGTGTTAGCATAAATACCTCCACAATATCCTGCCGGAGCTCCACCTGTATAAGGACCACCGCTGACTACTGTAGTTCCCATACTGTTTTTTATTCTCCAAGACATATTGCCTGGGCAGCCATAGGTGTGAACTTTAATTTCAAGGTTTATACCAGTTTGGACAGAAGAATGAAAGGTAGCATTTGCCGATGAAAAAGTAGCAACCTTATTAGTTACGTCATTAACACTCGTTACCTGAACCGTGTATTGAGCTGAAGGATTAATGACTATGGGATCAAAAGTAATTTCCTGATTTGCAAATTGAGGTATAAGTCCGGTGAAAGTTTTAGTACTTACTACAGTGCCATTTTGTTTTAAATTCAAAACCATCGTGCTAACATTATTAGTTCCATAATTTTTTACATTGGACTTAAAGCTTCCCGTGGTGCCACAAAATCCGGTTTCGGTATTTAAAACCCTTACATGATTTTGTACTCCGGTTAGTGCACTACAGCTATTGCTCATAAAGTATTTAAGATTAGCAGCAGCGTTTTGACCTATGTTTTGTACCAATCCATTAGAACAGACTGCGAGAATATAAGGCAAATAATTCATGTTATAAGGAGTGTCTAATGTAGGAGTGACTAGTATTGGAAAGGGAGTTCCTTCAATCCAATTGCCAAATGTAGGAGGGTTGGAGATGCCATTTAATTCCTGTAAAGCATAGTCCATAGGGTGGCTGCTACTTTCAATAAATAAAGTGACCACTTCATTAGAACCTAAAGGACCATAGGCATAATAAAAATCAGCCATTGCTTCGGTCTTTTTGTATTTCCAACTTGCACCGCATCCGATACCGGAAAACTCGAGCAGGACTTTTTTGCCAGCGTTAATATAGGAAGAAAGAGTATGTGAAGTACCATTGATATCCGTAAGCGTAAAATTAGGCGCAACCGAGCCATTTGCTAATTGTGCATTTACTCCAAACGAGCAAACTAAGGCTAAAATAGAGGAGATAATTTTATGCATTTGATTAATTTTTGCGCATGAAAAGTAGTAATGGATTACCTTATTTTGCGCTTTATGTTTTGTAAATAACTGATTTTGAAAGCTTAAATATAGTAATTATTTTAATAGAACTATAATTTTTATTTTAATGTTGGGATTAGTTTGGTTCTGTTTTTATTTTTTCTTTATTAGCGAAGGTCATTACAATGCATAACAATACGCTAACAAAACCTCAAGATAAGTTATATAAAAATGCTGGAGTTGGCTTTAACTAAAACACTTTTTCATTCCTTGCTAATTTTCTTGTTTATCGTTCCAAGTTCAGTATTCATTTTTAAAATATATACACCTGTAGTCAAATCAGCTATATCCAGTACTTCAAAATCATTGTTTATAGTCTTAACATTCTGACCTAATGAATTGATGATTTGGATTTTGGAAATCGCTACTTGGTTGGTATTTATATAAAGTACGGACTTTGCCGGGTTTGGGTATAGGGTTATTTGTTCTAATTTAAAGGCTGTTGTGCTTAACGGAAAGTTTTGAAATACGGCTTGTCCAAAGATAGGATTGTTGATTACTAAGCCTAATCCAGTGCCATTAGTATAAATATTATAATAGGCTGCTGATTGCATAAAACCAAAATAACTGTCCTCAAATGAGTTGTGGCTTAGGACTCCACAATCTGTCCCAGCTTCAGAAAAAGATGTGGTTTGCCAATAATTTGAAACTGGACTAGAGAACACACCGTTAAAGGTATTACAGGCACCTTGTCCTGTAAAATTAAGTGTGTTGGAAATCGTAAGCGTGGGTGTTATGGCTGGCGTAATTTGCCAAACATTCGTTAACGGAGATAAATCGCTACTTTGTACGGAACTTAAATACCAAGTTTGGAATAACTGAGGATCTTGCGAAAAACAGTTTATGCTACAGCATAGGGAAGCTAGTAAGATTAAGTTTTTCATAGTTTGCTGAGAATTTAGTATGTTATGATTTATTTGCTTGAGCTAATTTACTACTTTTTTTAAGGTTTCTTGCATACAGTCTTTGTAATAAGTATCAAAAATATCATATCCTTTTTGCCCTATTTGGTAAAGGATTTTTTGAGAACTCTTGTGCTTTTTGATAAACTAACATTAGTCACTTTTTTTTGAAGTTACTAAATAAGATAGTTTTGAAGCTATGAAAAGCATACCGGGTCTGACTATGCGATATAAAAAGGCACCTATCAAACTTAGGATTGTAATTATTATAATGGGGAGCACACCGCCGAAAGTAAAGAGCATCCCCAGCACAAATCCCAGAAAGCATTCTGCCCGATAAATGGGATAAAATAATGCCAACAGCAGTAGGCTAACCATCATATAAAAAGGAGGGTCAGTATACTGTAAAGTAAAAAACACGGAGAGTAAGATACCAAAGGTAAAAGCCCCAAGAAATGCATAAACTATAGTTATCGGGAATTTAAAGGTGGTTAGATCATTACTAATTCTTTTGTGTATTTTATTCAATAAAAACCAGGTAAGCAAAGGAATCAAGATTCCGCCTAACCAATTTGAAAAACTTGGTAAGTCCTCTCGTTGCAATAGGTGATGGGTTGGTACGCCACCATGGTAATGATCCCAAACTAATAGGAACCAAATAGCTATGGTTACTATGGCAGTAAAATACAAACGGATTTTAAAAAAATCGCTGTCAGTCATTTAATTCTCGACTCTTTTAAACGGTTGTAATTTCCAATACGTTAAACTACGCCAAAGCCATTCCAATGGACCAAAGTAAAAATGGCGTAACCATATTGGACTCAGAATTAATTGCAGTACCCAAATAGCCAATGCGACATAGTATATTTGATAAAATTCGAGTACACCATAGTAATTCAATCCGTAACCAAAGAAGAACAACGTACAAATAACCGAGTGCATGATGTAATTGGTAAAAGCCATTTGTCCGACAGCTTCCAGTCGACGGAAAAGCCCTTGCATTGCTTTTGATTTATACAATAAAATTAGAGCTGATGCATGCGCCATCACCAACAAAATACGTTGAAAAGGATATATTAATCCCACCCAATCTATTGAAACTTCCTCCATCCTTTTGAGGTTCGCTTCTAATGTGGAATACGTAACAAAATAATGATACGAACTGTATATTACTAAGGGAAGACCGATACCATATCCGATTAGCATTACTTTTCGGTAGTTATCATTCGACCAATTGCCCGTCAGGAATCCCCATTTGTATAAAGCAAAGCCGAGTAGCATCAGTGCAATAGAATCCCAGATTCCATAAAATAAGTATTTAGTCTGACCATCAAAAGCCATTGGGCGAAGATAGCTGGCTACTGTGCTGTAATCGGACTTCATTTTTTGGGTATTTTCTTTGGCATCTTCCCGATTTGGAATCATGGTTTTTTCTACTTCTCTCCAGGTAATCAAGGCTTTGTCTTGCTCGGCAGTCAGCGTTTTATTTTCGCTTTGTGCTTTTTTGGCTTCAACATAATCGAGACGTTTTTCCCGAAGTCCCTGATAAAAATAAGTACCCATTCCAAAATCTGTTATGGCTACCAAAGGAATAGCTAGTACTAAGTATTTCGGATTTACATTGCGGAACAAATACACTATCATTCCACAAACGGCATATAGGTATAGAATATCACCAATCCACAAAACCAAGTGCGCATGAATTAATCCAAATAACAACAGCCAAAACATACGGCGATAAAACAAACCATGAGTAGATAGTCCATTTTTTACTTTCTTGCCAATAAAAAGCAATATACCGGCTCCAAAAATCATGCTGAACATGGCGCGCATTTTACCTTCAAATAAAACGCCAATAATGTTACTGACCCAAAAGTTGATATTGGAAGGATCGTTTTTATAAACTTCTGAAGCATAATTGGGCATAGAAAAACCCGGTATGTTCATTAGTAAAATTCCCAATAAGGCAACACCTCGCAAGGCATCTATGAGTTTGATTCTGTCATTTTCTGCAACAGGTGCATCTGTAATAGCGTTGATTTTCATGATTGATTTTTTTAGTGTTATACTTCTATAAATTGTCTTCTTATCACCTTTATTGCGCTTACGCTACTTTAACGTAGTTGACTGAATCATAGTTAACTGTGCGTTATAAGGTTGCTGTTATAGGAATTAAAACTACAAATTATCTTACTAAATATAGAAGGCAAGTTTGAAAGTTGTTAACAAAATCCGTCTGATAAAGTACAGAAGTTTGCTTTTCTTTAAGTCAACAAGTTGAGGTAAGACAATGTTTAGTTTACTATTGTTGCTGTTTTTGTTTATTTTTGCGGCTTCTAAAAGAATTACAAATCTAATTATCTAACAATCTAAAGATGGCAAAGTGGCAGGAAAGAGCTGAGCTTTTATTTAAAGCAGAAGGCTTAAACAATTTGAAAAATGCTAACGTACTGGTAGTTGGACTTGGTGGCGTTGGTTCGTTTGCAGCCGAGTTTTTGGCTCGTGCCGGAGTAGGGAATTTAACCATTGTTGACGGCGATGTTGTTGATATTACTAATATTAACCGACAATTGCCAGCCTTGCATTCTACCGTTGGGATGCCGAAAGTACATGTTGTTGGTGATAGATTAATGGATATAAATCCCGAACTGAACTTGACTCGTGTAGAAGAATTTCTTTCGCCTGAACGTTCTTTAGAAATCGTTACTCCTGATTTTGATTATGTGTTAGATTGTATCGATAGTGTTACGCCAAAACTAAATCTGATTGCTGCCTGTAAAAGAAAACGCGTAAAAGTGATTTCGAGCATGGGAGCAGGAGGAAAGATGGATGCATCAAAGGTAAAGGTTGCCAATATAAAAAACACAGCGCATTGTCATTTGGCTAAGACCATAAGAAAGCGACTGAAAAAAGTGCATATAGACAAACTGAAAGTAGTTTACTCTTCTGAAATACAAGATGCCAGCAGTTTAAAAATGACCGATGGCACCAATTATAAAAGATCGTTTTACGGAACCAACAGTTATATGCCATGTCTTTTTGGTTTGTATGCTGCTGAGACGGTGATTCGGTATTTGTTGAAGAAATCTGAGGCATAAGGGATTAGTGAAAAGGGATAAGAAAACTCATACTCATAATTTATAATTCATAACTTTTAATGATACAAACCGTAATTTTTGATATGGATGGTGTTATTGTTGACACGGAACCAGTACACCATTATGCCTACAACCTACAATTTAAGCTCCTCAACATTGATGTTACTCCTGAAATGTACGCTTCATTCACTGGCAATTCTACCAAAAATATTTTTGAAAGACTGAAAGCTCAATTTGATCTTTCAGAAGAAGTTAACACCTTGGTTGAAACCAAACGTAACTTGTTCAATGAGGCTTTTGACAGCAAAGAAGATTTACATTTACTAGATGGTGTAGAAGATTTGATTAAAGATTTGCACACCAAGGGTATGCAATTGGTTTTGGCTTCCTCTTCAGCAACGGTCACTATTAATAGAGTTTTTAACCGTTTTGGATTATTTAAATACTTTACTCATATTGTTTCGGGTGAAGACTTTCCTGAGTCGAAACCACACCCGGCTATTTTTTTAAAAGCAGCTGAATTAGCAAACACTCCAGTAGAAAACTGTATCGTCATTGAAGACAGCACTAACGGAATAATGGCTGCTAAAGCTGCGGGAATCTATTGTATTGGGTATGATAGTTTTCATTCAAAAATGCAGGATTACAGTATGGCAGATAGGGTGATTACTGATTTTAAGGAGTTGAGTTTTGATAGGATAAAGGTTATAGGTTAGGTTTCCCCTCTTGAGGGGAAAATAAAAAACGTACTTCGTTGAATTATTCGTTACTTTAATGACCTATAAAATAATCATGAGAAAACTTTTAATTGGCTTAGTCATTCTGTTTCTTTCGTTGAATAGTTACTCCCAGCAGCAACCATTTTGGGAAGAAATAAAAGCTTTTCGAACTCAGGACAGCATTCAGAAACCAAAAGATGGCATGGTGCTTTTTATTGGAAGTTCCTCTTTTAGGTTGTGGAAAAGTGCTAAAGAAGATTTTCATAATGAAAACATACTGAATCGAGCCTTTGGTGGCGCTACACTAGAAGATTTGATTAGATACCAACAGGATGTTGTATTACAATACAAACCTAAAAAGATATTTCTGTATTGTGGGGAAAATGATATTGCCAGTTCAGAAAAGGTCACACCAGAGCTGGTTTTTGAAAACTTCAAGACTTTATATGAAACGATGCGGGCTCAATTTCCAGAGGTGCTGATTGTATATGTTTCGATTAAGCCTTGCATTTTGCGTTGGTCTATGAAAAATAGAATAATGGCAACGAATACTTTAATCAGCGATTATTTAAGCAAAGAAAAGAATACGGTGTTTGTCAATATTTGGGATAAGATGCTGGAGAATGGTGAACCTATGAAAGATATATTCCGAGAAGACAATCTTCATATGAATAAAAAAGGGTATGCCATTTGGATAAAGGAAATGGCTGCATTTGTCAATGATTAGTTAATTTTTTGAAATAAAAAAAGCCAGTTTTCACTGACTTCTTATTTGAATGAAGTAATGTTATTTAACTTCTACTTTTACATCTTTACTATTGACATCGATACCAGTGCTGTCAACTTTTACTGAAGTTCCTTCTTCTTTAGCTGGTACTTCTTTTACTACTGTATCTTGGACTACCGTTGTAGTTTCAGTTGTTTCCGTTGTAGTCGATTCTTCTTTTTTTCCGCAAGATGATAGCACAATTAGTGACATCAATCCCATACATAATACAATTTTTTTCATAAAAATTATTTATAAGTGAAAGGTAAAGGTACCTTTAAATAAAGGGGTAAACTATTTATTAACCTATTATTAATTAGCCAACAGCCACTTTATAAACTCTAAGGCATTTTTCTCGTGCTTCTTTGTGATCTACAACCGGTTGTGGATATGCAGACGTATTCAGTTCGGGTATCCATTTTTTGATGTAGACTAAGTCTTTGTCAAACTTCTTTATTTGTTCGGTTGGGTTGAATATTCTGAAGTATGGTGCAGCATCAACGCCACTTCCGGCAGCCCATTGCCAATTGCCTACATTGCTCGCTTGTTCGTAATCTAAAAGTTTGGTTGCGAAATACGTTTCACCCCAGCGCCAATCGATAAGTAAATGTTTGCATAGGAAACTGGCCACTATCATTCGCACTCGGTTGTGCATGTGTCCGGTCGTGTTGAGTTCACGCATTCCGGCATCTACAAAAGGGTAGCCTGTTTTTCCTTCGCACCATTTTTGGAATAAATCCTCATTGTTTTCCCATGCAATTGCATCGTATTTAGAGCGAAAACTAGCATTAACGGTTTGAGGAAAATGCCAAAGAATTTGCATGAAGAACTCCCGCCAGATTAATTCCTTCAGAAAGGTTTCGTTTTTGCTTTCGATTGCCTTGGCGACCATTTTTCTTATAGAAACTGCACCAAAACGAAGGTATATGCCAAGATAGGATGTTTTATTCATTGCCGGAAAATTACGAGTCGCTTCGTAATTATCTATAAGTGCATTGGAGATGTCAAATGGGGTGACCTTGATTTTGGAAGTTTCAAAACCAATAGCTTCCAAGCTTAATAACGGATAGGAATGAACAGTAATTTTATTTAGTAACTCTTCTGATTTGTAATGAATTAGTTTAGTTTTTCTAAAGTTATCTTTCCACTTATTGGAATAAGGAGTATAAACTACATAAGGCGTTCCATCGTCTTTTACTACTTCGCTTTTTTCAAAAATAACCTGATCTTTACTGGTTTTAAATTCGATGTTATTTTCTTTAAATAGATGATACATTTCTAAATCACGTTTGCGGGCATAGGGTTCGTAATCGTGGTTGGTAAAAACAGTTTTAATTTGGTTTCCACTAATCAATTTACGGAAGACTTCAGTTGGCTTTCCGTGAAACACAGCTAATGATTTTCCAATTTCTTGTAACTGGTTTTGTATTTTTTCTACTTGTTGGTGAATAAAGGTTACCCGCGCATCATCTTTGGGCAATTGCGAAAGAATAGTATCATCAAATATAAATAGGGGCAGCACTGCTTCACCACTGTTCAATGCGTGAAAAAGTCCGGTATTATCCTCTAACCTCAAATCACGGCGAAACCAGAATATAGTCATTATAGTTGTAAGTTAAGAGTTTACAAACAGATGTAAGATAAAATCTTTTATGAATTCACTAAAAGTGTTGACATCCCGCCATCAACATGAAAGATTTGTCCTGAAATCCAGGAACTCTTTTCTGTCAAAAGAAAGTTTGCCATTTGCGCTATATCATTAGTTGTTCCTACTCGTTTTAAAGGATGACGTAGTGCTGATTTTTCTCTTTTCTCCTCGTTGCTTAAAAACTTTTCAGCCAATGGCGTATCGGTTAATGATGGCGCAATTACGTTTACTCTAATTTTCGGAGCATATTCAGCCGCAAGAGCTTTAGCAAACCCTTCGATGGCTCCTTTTGAAGCCGCAACACTAGTGTGAAAAGGCATTCCCATTTTGACAGCAACCGTACTAAACAAAACAATACTTGATTGTTCAGAAGCCGTTAGTTGAGGTAAAATACTTTGAATAACTTTTACCATCGAAAAGAAATTTAGTTGCATATCACTTTCAAATGTTTCTAATTTTAGCCCACGAAAAGGACGCAAATTAATACTTCCCGGGCAATAAACCAATCCGTCAATAATTGCAGGTAATTTAGAACTGTCAAGGGTATCAGTTGTAGCATCAAAAGCAATATGTGTTATGTTGAGATTAGACAAATTATCATCGGTTCGTGAAGCAACAAAAAGATTGTTTCCATTTTGCAATTCTTTTGCTAATTCAAGTCCGATACCATAGGAGCCGCCAATTAAGAGTATGTTTTTCATGTTTATTTATATTAGAGACGCAATTAATCGCGTCTTTACGATTTGTATTCTCCAAAGAGTTCGATTAGTTTTTTACTACGATAATCAAAGATTTCCTTGAGTTTTGGCGCTACTAAAAAAGGATGCACCAGTTGACCTAAAATTCCCATTGGCACTTTATAATCTACAATGTCTTCCATTTCAACACCACCTGGAATCTCTTTCAGAAAATGTTTATGATGCCATAATGCATAAGGTCCGAAACGCTGTTCGTCAACAAAGTATTTTTTATCCACTACATGTGTAATTTCGGTTACCCATTTCATTGGAATGCTCAAAACAGGAGTCACGATATACTGAATAATTTGACCTGCAAACATTTCTTTCTCATCTCCCGAAAGGGTTTTAAAGCCCATGTAATCAGGTGTTATTGTTTTTAAATTTTTAGGATTTGATAGGAATTCCCATGCTTGGTCTAAGCTAATAGGTAAATTTTGTTTCGTATGTAAAGTATAAATCTTCATCGCAATTTTTTTGTAAAAGTACTATTTTTTGTTTATTTATTTGTCAAAAAAAGTAAACAAAATATTTAAGTTATTCTTAACACATATCAATTCATACTATTTATAAATTTGAAAAACTTCTAAACAAACAACTCATGAAAAGAATTATTTTCGTTTTAGCATCTATCATTGCTAGTTATGTACTTAACGCTCAGGTAAAATCCCCACAACCAAGTCCACACGCTACACTAACACAAGTTGTTGGTTTGACTGATGTAACCCTAGATTATTCTCGTCCGAGTGCTAAAGGAAGAATAATTTTTGGTGATTTAGTTCCGTTTGGTAAGCTTTGGAGAACTGGCGCCAATGCTAATACAACTGTTACGTTTAGCGATGATGTTGTGATTAACGGGACTACACTTAAAAAAGGAAAATATGCTTTGTATACCACACCAAAAGCAGATATGTGGGAAGTGATTTTATATACAGATACTGATAATTGGGGAACTCCAGAAAATTGGGATGCCAACAAAGTAGCAGTTTTAGTTAATGTTGACCCAGTTGCTCTTAATAATGCTGTAGAATCATTCACTATTTCGGTTGGTAATTTAACCAACGATAGTGCCACATTGGATATTGCTTGGGAAAAGACCATGGTTTCTGTGAAGTTTGAAGTGCCGACTCAAAAAACTGCAATGGCGAGTATTGAAAAAACATTAGCCGGACCAACTGCTGGTGATTATTATTCAGCTGGTCAATATTTTTTTCAATCTAATGGTGATATGAATAAAGCTTTAGAATATGTAAACAAAGCAATATCGATGTTAAAACCCGGCGAAGAGGTTCCGTTCTGGCAATTGCGTCAAAAATCTTTAATTCAAGCTAAATTAGGAGATAAAACTGGAGCTATTACTACTGCAAAATTATCATTAGCTGGTGCAGAAAAAGCTAAAAACAATGATTACGTTAAAATGAATAACGATAGTATAAAAGATTGGAGTAAAAAATAAGTTAATACTATTTATCAAAGACCACGATTTCCGTTTAAGATTTCGTGGTTTTTTTATGCTATAACTTTTTGTTTTCTTCTTAAAATGAGTTGGGTAAGTATAGATAAAATGACGGTTAGAGAAGCCCCAATAAAATTCAGCCACAAATAGCCTAATTTTTCCTGACCCGTTGGATAGATATGAATGGTATAATAGTAAATGAAGAATATGGTAATTTGACTAACTACAGCACTATAGAAAATAGCATTTGCTTTCACAAATTTGATGTAAAAGCCAACCAAGAACACTCCCAAAACAGTTCCGTAGAAAATGGAACCAACAATATTAACCAATTGTATCAGGTTTTCAAACAAGGTGCCCACGCAAGCAAAACCGATTGCAATTATACCCCAAAGCAGCGTGAAAGACTTCGTTGCATTCACAAAATGTTTTTCTGATTTTTCTTCTTTGATATTTCGTTTATAAATATCAATCGCGGTTGTGGATGCCAAAGCGGTTAAACCCGAAGCAGAGGAAGACATAGCGGCTGAAAGAATTACGGCTAACAAAAGTCCGATTAAGCCCGAAGGTAAATAATGTAAAATAAAATAGATAAAGACATAATCCTTGTCATTAGTTTCCGCTTTTTCATCGACTTTGCTAATGATTACTTTGGCTTCTTCATGTAAGTCCTTTTCTTTTCCTGAGAGTGAAATTAGTTTTTTTCTCAAAATAGGATTGTCATAATTCTGATTTAAATGATCAATATAAAGCAAGTTGAATTCTTTCTTTTCTTCAGATAATTGTGCTAATTGCTTTTCAAGCGAATGATATTCATCTGCATATTTTGATTTTTCAATCGCAGCTTTATTAACAGGATTGAAATTAAGCGGAACCGGATTGAATTGGAAAAACACAAAAACCATTACACCAGTCAACAGAATAAAGAACTGCATTGGCACTTTCAGAAAACCATTCATTATTAAACCCATTTGGCTTTCTCTATCTGATTTTCCAGATAAGTAACGTCCCACTTGTGATTGGTCTGTACCAAAATAGGAAAGCATCAGGAAAAATCCACCAGTAATACCACTCCAAAAAGTATATCTGTTTTCAGGATCGAATGAAAAGTCTAAGATGTTCATTTTGTCATTGGCACCCGCAATATGCATGGCATTAGAAAACGTCATGTCATTGGGCAACAAATGCAATATCAAAAAGAAGGTTATAAACATGCCTAACATGATGACAAACATTTGCTGTTTTTGAGTAACATTTACGGCTTTTGTTCCACCAGCGAAAGTGTAAATGATAACCAATATTCCGATGATGATATTTAGCATGGTTAAATTCCAACCCAATATAGAAGACAAAATAATGGATGGCGCATAAATGGTTAAACCAGTACCCAAACCTCTTTGAATCAGAAATAAAATAGCAGTAAACGATCGTGTTTTTAAATCAAATCGCTGTTCTAGATATTCATAAGCGGTAAATACTTTTAGTTTGTGATAAATAGGAATGAAAGTCATCGAAATAACTACCATGGCAATGGGCAAACCAAAATAGAATTGCACAAATCCCATTCCGTCATGATAGGCTTGTCCCGGAGTTGAAAGGAATGTTATCGCGCTAGCTTGAGTTGCCATTACTGAAAGACCAACCGTCCACCAAGGCGTTTCTTTGTTTCCAAGGATATAGTCTTCTACATTTTTGCTTCCTTTGGTTTTATAAACGCCATAGAAAACAATAAATAAAAGCGTTACCGATAAGACAATCCAGTCGAGTTGTTGCATATTAATAGAATAATTGCATTAAAAGAAAAAACACAATAATATAAATAGCATTAATAACTAAAACCCAAGTATAGCTGTTTTTCCATGCGCTTGTTTTTTTATTTTCCATAATTATTCTCCTATTGCTATGATGTTTGCCAATAATCTAAAAGCGCCAGAAACACCTTCGGGTAATTCTCTAAAGAAACTTAAACCTGTATATACATAGTTTCCTTTGCCATATTTAGCTATTAATAACGCTCCGTTTTTTGGGTTCTCACCTTTGTCGTTGGAAGAAAGAATAGGAGTAAAGGCAGCATCCCATTCGTTTGGATAATATAAACCTTGTTCTTGTTTCCAATCTTTGAAATCTTCTTGAGTGATTTTATTTGGATAATTCAATACCGGATGGTTTGGATTCAAAAAGCGGACTTCTGCATTTTCTTCTGTAACTCTGTCCCGGGAAATTTTTAAGGGAAACGGAGACATGTCTTTAGTAACTAAATCGTCTGTAGTGTTGTATTGTACAATCATCGTTTTGCCGTTTTTGACAAAATCTAACAAAATATTTTGCTTGAATGCTAAGGCGTTTACAGTATTATAAGCACGAATTCCGGTCATAACAACATCATAGTTTTCAAGCTTTTCTGTAGAAATTTCATCTGGTTTAATGATGTCAACTTCATAGCCCATTTGAGCTAAGCTTTTAGGAACTTCGTCTCCAGCACCCATGATGTAAGCAATCTTTTCATTCTTGGTTTTAATTTTCAAACGAATCGCTTTGGTTTCAGCAGGTTTCAGCACCATTTGTTTGTATATGTGCGGATAATTTATGTCTATTTTATTTAAATTGTAGGTTTGTCCGTCAACGGTTACAATGCTTTTGATGTTTATTTCGCTGACTTCTTTTGATGGAGAAACGCTGAAAACAGCCAAAACTTCTTGTCCTTTTTTATCGATAGAAAAAGGAATTTCTATTGGAGATACTTCCCAACCTTGAGGCATTACTAGTTTTACGTTACCATTAATGGCATCTTTACCTGCTTTTACTTTTACAGTAATAGTTTTGTCTCTATCGTTATTGAAAATATAAACTTTCTCGGCGAACACTGAAGTCACAGCAGGGACAATATCCAGTGGTTGATAGACTTCTCCTTTTACATCGTCGTTGTATTTGTAGACTACGTTTCGTTCAAAAGGGATTTCAACTCCATTTATTTCAATCCAAAAACCAACTTTTACTTGGCGTATCACATCTGGAATGCCAATATTTTCTTGGTTATCTACACGATACATGCCAACGGTTCCCATTTGATTAAGCCAATAGGGATTGGTGTATTCAAATTTTAGACCTTCATTAAAACTCTTTGTAAGATCAAGTAAAATCGTTTTTGTAAACGGAATATTGTTTTTAAGTTCTACATTTTTTTGTTCATCTTCGTGAATATAAGTAGGCACAGCACCAATGCCAGTCAAGTTCATCGCTACAGTACTTCTATTGATAGCTTCAATTTTCAATTTAATACTGCTATTGGGTGTTACTTCTTGTACCTCAGAAACAGCTTCTAAATATAAGCCAGTACAACCAGCAATTATCTTTTTTATTTCTTCTGATTTTACTGTTCTCCAGTGTGAATTGTCTAAATTATCAATCAAAGAATAAGCTTTGACTAATTCATTTATAGAAGCTGATGGGTTTTTAAAATCAAAGTTTTTTTCTACGTTGGCAAGAATATCTCCGATTTCCTTTCCGCCTTTAATACGATTCCAAGTTGTATCTATTCCGTCAAAAAGGTTAGTTTTATCTGTAGGTGAATCACCTTTTAGGAATTCCAAATATTCTTCATCTTCGCCTCGAGTTCCTGTAGAACCAAATCCCTGTGACTGATGGCGACTTCTACTAAGCGCAGCAATTTCCTGATTGGATTTTCCTAACGATTGGTAATAGGTTCCGATTTGTAGTTTGCTTAAATTACTTTTATCGGCAGCATCAAACATTTCTTTGCTACCGTAAAACCACCACGAAGTGTTAAAAAATAAACGCTTTGGTTGCCAAATCGATGTGAACTGTAACTGATTTGGAAAAACGGAGGCATCGTTTACTTTGTCAAAAGCTTCATAACTCAGCATAGCAGATGAAGTGTGATGGCCATGTGTTGTTCCGGGAGAACGATGATCAAAACGGTTAATGATTACATCAGGTTGAAACTTTCTGATTACCCAAATGACATCACTCAACACTTGGTCTTTATCCCAAATTTGCAATGTTTCATCTGGGTTTTTGGAAAATCCAAAGTCATTGGCACGCGAAAAGAATTGTACACCGCCATCAATTTTACGAGCTTCTATGAGCTCTTGTGTTCTTATTACTCCAAGTTGTTCGCGAAGTTCCGGACCAATTAAGTTTTGCCCTCCGTCGCCACGAGTTAAAGATAAATAGCCGGTTTGTGCTTTTATAGTATTGGATAAATAGGCAATCAAACGTGTGTTTTCATCATCAGGATGTGCTGCAATATATAAGACAGAACCCAGAAAGTTAAGTTTCTGGATTTGATTATACAACTCAACTGCATTAGGTTTTGCTGGTTGTTGTGCTACTCCTTTTAAGCTTAATATAAGTAGCAAGTATAGTATAAAGTGTTTCATTGGAAATGGTTTGCCATTGCTCAAATATACTAATTCTTGTTTATAGTTTCGGATTGGTAGATATTGGTTTATAGTTTATTTAACAATTTACCAACTTTAATTTTTGTAGTATATATATAACTAATTTCTTTAATAGTGTAACTTTTAAAGCCATCGTATTAACCAATTTTGTACTATGATTTTAACACCACATATTATGGATACTATTAATAAAAAAGAACTTGAAATATTTAAAATTTCAGGAGATTGGGATTTACAATCAAAACTACTGAGAAGAAAGTTTCCACAATTAACACCCTCCGATTTAGAATTTCAAAGGGATGGAGAAAAGGACTTATTTAAAAGAATTGAAAAACGCCTCAATAAAAAGGAGTCAGAAGTTGTTAAGATTATTAAAGAAACATTACCAGACAAATTTATTAACAACTTAAAAATAAAATATCATGAATAATCTACTGTACACGGTTGCTGTAATCTTAATAATATTATGGGCTTTAGGGTTTTTTGCATTCGGAATGGGTAATCTAATCCACATTCTTTTAGTTATTGCAATTATTGCCATATTAGTTAGAGTTATCAAAGGAGAAAATGTAGTTTAAAAATTAACATTTATAATTAAAAACAATAAAAAAAACAAAATGAAAAAATCAATTCTTGCTATAATTATAGCTATAACTATTCATACAGGTGCAAAAGCTCAAGAAACAATAAAAGCCAAAAGCACTAGTGATTCTGATACCAGAAAGAATATTATTTTAGGAGCAAAATTAGGAGCAAACTACTCAAATGTATATGATAGCCAAGGTGAAGACTTTGTTGCTGATGCTAAATTAGGTTTTGTTGCAGGTGGATTTGTTACTATTCCTTTAGGGAAATTATTTGCCATTCAACCTGAGGTATTGTACTCTCAAAAAGGGTTTAAAGGTTCGGGGACATTATTTGGAAGCCCATATAATTATACACGAACTACAGATTATTTAGATATTCCACTTTTTGTAGCTATTAGACCAAGTGAGTACATCTCAATATTGGCTGGTCCACAATTTTCTTTCTTAATGAGCGAGAAAAATGAATTTACAAGTGCTACTGTAAATGCAACGCAAGAGCAAGCTTTTAACAATGATAATATTAGAAAAAACACCTTTTGTTTAATTGGTGGTATAGATGTTAATATTGACAAATTAGTAATAGGAGCCAGAGCAGGATGGGATTTAAAAACTAATAATGGTGATGGTACTTCAGATACACCACGATATAAAAACATGTGGTATCAGTTAACATTGGGATACAAATTTTAGCAAATATTAATTTAAAATTAAAACAAATGAAAAATTCAAGCGATAGTATGAAAGTAATAGGGGCATTAATAATTGGGGCAGCAACAGGAGCAACCTTAGGAGTATTATTTGCACCTAAAAAAGGTTCAAAAACAAGAAAGAGTATTGTTGGGAGCGCCAAAAAAATGACAAGAAATTTTAAGGAAAAAATGGATGATGAAATAAAAGTTTTAAAAAAGAAAGCAAAAAAAGAGGCCGAATTTTTGAAAGATAAAGGAATTAAAATTGAAAAGGAAATACAAAAGAAATCAGGAAATTTTAAAAGCGTTATCGATAATCAATTGGATCAGGAAGCAGATGCGCTAAATCATAAAAAACACTAACGTTTAACTATAAAAAGTGATAGTTACAAAAAAAACCTCTTATAACATAAGAGGTTTTTTTCATCTAATTATTAACTTAAAAAAACATGAATGAACTTAATCGGAAGATGCAGTTTGATTTGTAAATCGGCCTTTAGAATTATAAGGATACATCTTTTTGTGAGTTGCAAGAAGTTGGTATGGTTCTTCTCCATCAAAATCTGTAATTGCTACTCTTACTTTATTATAAATTGAATACCCACCATAGTTAGTTGGTAAATTTTCTGCTTTTTGCCATTCTCCATTTATCTTATAATGGTATACTAGTTCAAGGTTGTCAAAATAGGCCTCAAGATTTGGAAAATAATAATACCGAACATAACAGTTCGTTTTTGAATCAATAGGCAATGAAGATATTTCATCTTTAGCTGTTTGTGCACTTGATAGATAACAAGTGAAAAGAAACAACATTACGAATATTTTTTTTAATGATTTCATGATTTTGACTTTTTTGTTTTAAGTTTTGGGGCAAAAAATGATACAATCATTTTACAAAACATAAAAATTATCATTACAAATATATAAAATACATTTTAAAAAAATCAGTTAAAAAGTATAAATAATCGATAAAATACATTTTATTTATTTATTTTTAAGAAAAATAGTATTTATTTTGTTGTTTAACAATACTTTAATAAGTATTAGAAGTGAAATGTCAATCCATAAATTCTTTTTCTTCATATTTAGATTTGATAATAGAAATACCTTTCTGAAGAAGTAAGTTATTGGGATAGGTAATGCGTTCTCCTTTATCAGTTTTTAAATAAATATGAAACGCTTTTATATCTTCAATTTCGGCTTTAATAGGGAAGTCTTTATCATGTACCTGAATAATATCTCCTATTCGAAATGGGAAAAAGAAAAATAAAATAATACCCGAAGTAATATTACTTAAGATAGACCATTGGGCAAACATGGCAACACCAACAACGGTTGTGACCGAGGATAAAGTAAAAAGAATGTCTTTTTTTTGTACACCCCAAATTATAATTAGGCAAATTATTGCCAAGATATTTATTAATAAGTGAATGTATTTTATGACCAAATTGGTTCTATGTTCCATAATAGAGGACAATTTAGCGTAACGACGAATCAGTTTTGCCGTAATAATTCTTAGAAATATAATAATGAGTAAAAGTACTCCAGTTGCTATAACTTCTTTAATAAAATTAGAAAAAAAGGACATGATTATAGTTGTGATAATTATTAATCAATTGTGTTTTCAAGAATATTTTCATTGTTTTCTTGAGCGTTTTTTATAGGGTTAGTTTCAGTATCATCAGTATTGAAATCTAAAGCTGTTGTGGTATTATGATAATTATAATGTGGTAATCTGATTTTGTGCCATTCAAAAGTTTTTGGTAAATCGTCACCCAACAAATAACCCCATGGTTCTAAAGAATCTATTCTGTCAAAAATTACTTTTATAATAGCAATTATTGGAATTGCTAAAAACATTCCTGTAATACCTCCTAAAACATTACCGATAATTATACCAACAATAGACACAAACGCATTGATTTGTACTTTTGAATTAACAAATAGCGGAACTAAAATGTTATTATCTATAAGTTGTACAACTATATTAACTACAATTACTCCAATAACTATAGATAAATCTGTTGAACCAGAAAGTGATACAACTATACTTAACCCTCCAGCAAACAATATTCCTATGTAAGGAACCAAATTTAAAATACCAGTTATGATTCCAAGTAAAATGAAATATTCTACTCCAATTAAGTACAAACCAATAGTGGTTAGAATCGAAACGGCAACCATTTCGAATAACAATCCAACTACATAGCTTTGAACTGCAATTTTGATTTGAAATAAAACTTCGCGAAGTTTTTTGTGATTTTCAGGTTTGTATAGTTTGGTAAAAAAAATGATAAAATGATTTTGATACAACAAAAACAGAAAAGTATAAATAGGTATTAATGTTACAGTTAATAATAAGTCACTAAATGAATTTAAGGTACTACCAACAATTTCGTTACCCGATTTAAAACTATTTTTTGCTGCATTGTCTATAATTTCTATTTGTTCTCTTTTGCTTAAATGGAAATTATCTCTAATTATTTGTTGAAAATGTTCAATATGATAGTAAAAATTATTTTTTATTTTCCCCCAATCATCAGCCATATCAGTAACTTGAAGTGATATAAAATAGAAGAGTCCTAAAAAAATTAATACAAATAAAACAATAGCGAAAATCACAGCTATTAAATGTGGAAATCTTAATCTCCTAGTCAAAAATGTGACAACCGGACGAAGAATGATGGCAAAAAGTAATGAAAGTAATATGGGAAAAATAATATCTTGGCCAAAGTATAAAATAACAAATAGTCCAATCAAGCAAAGTAATATGGCTGTAAGCTTGATATAAAAAGGATATTTTATTGTTTCAGTCATAATAGTTTATTTTTAGTAAAGTTACCTTTTTTTTCTTTCACTCGTAATTGCTCAAATACTGATATACTTTCTCAGTTGGAAGTCCAACAACATTAGTATATGAACCATCAATTCTGGTAATGCCAACTAATCCAATCCATTCCTGAATGCCATAAGCACCAGCTTTGTCAAAAGGTTTGTAGTTATCGAGATAATAATGTATTGCTTCATCAGTAAGCTGATTGAAAGTCACTTTAGTAACATCAAAAATAGTTTCTGTTTTGTTAATCGTTGTAAAGCAAACCGAAGTAATTACTTCGTGCGTTTCATTTGATAATGATCTTAAAATAGCAAAAGCGTCATCATAATCTTTTGGTTTTCCCAAGGCTTTATTATTGAGCCAAACAATTGTATCGCTTGTTACTACAAGTTCATTTACAGCTATTTCTCCGTTGAAAGCATTGGCTTTTAGTTGGGCTAAATAGTTGGTAATTTCCAAACCTTGCAAATTATCCGGATAAATTTCTTCGATATCTTTTAATCGAATTTCAAAATCAAGGTCTAAATCTTTGAAAAACTGTTGCCTTCTTGGTGAACCAGAAGCTAAGATTATTTTATAAACTTTAAGTTTATCACTTAACATTTTGCATTATGTTTAAATTGATAGCTAAAATGGAAAGTATCCCAAAAAATATTATCCATTTTAAAATGACACTCAATAAATGGAAATCTTCTTTTGTTTTAGCATTTAATATTTTAACGACAAAGAAAATCATGGGGGCAACAATAAATAACAAACCATAAATAACGGCATAATAAAGCTTTGAAGACATTAAATTACTATTGATATACCATAATAAAATTAATGTAGCAATTATGCCCAATACTCCAACAATTTTTGAAGTCTTTTCATTTCCAATAGCTATTGGCAGTGTACTCATTCCGTTATTATAATCACCTTCTACATCTTCCATGTCTTTAACAATTTCACGTATCAAATTTATTATAAACGCAAAGACAGCATAGTCAATTAATATCGAAAACATAACTCCCATTTCGGCTTGATTGCCATCATAAGTAGCCGGTAATAAGTCAAAAAGACCAATGATAATAACACTAAATGATAGGAGCAAAGCCACAATGATATTACCAATTAAAAGCATTTGTTTTAAACTCGTAGCATACATGTATAAAGTGGCTGAAATGATAATAAACGCACCGGCAAAGCTAGGTTTGTGAATTACACTTGCCAAATAATAACCAATGCCAACACCAGTTATATTGAGAACAAAATAGAAATTATAAGCTGCTTTTTCGGATAGGGATTTACCAACAATTATATTCTCTTTTTTGTTATCATAATCTGTTTCCTGATCTAAAATGTCATTGATAATATAACCAGCAGCTGCAATTAAAACTGTGGCAAGAACTAATAGTCCATATTGCCAATCATTTAGAGATAAAAATATGTTTTGAAATTTTAAAAATCCATAACGAAAAAGCAATTGCATGAAAGCAAGAAGCAGTAAGTTTTGGTAACGTATTAATTTAAAATACTTCATTTATGGTTAATTTAGTTATTTGGTTAATCGTGTTTGCCGTTATAATACATATGCCATTTGCCTTGCACTTTCATCACTTGTTCAATGACATCTCGGACGGCTCCTTTACCGCCATTGATATGTGAAATATATTTAGAAATGGCTTTTATTTCCGGACTGGCATCTTGTGGGCATGTTGGCAAACCAACTAATTGCATCACATGAAAGTCGGGAATATCATCGCCCATGTATAAAACGTGTTCTGGATTGATATTGTATAATTCAATGTATTCTTTAAAAGTGGTTACTTTATCTGATGATGCCAAGTGTATATCCGTAATTCCCAAATTTTTCAAACGAATGCGAACACCTTCGTTATTTCCACCAGAAATAATACATACATTATAACCACTTTCCATGGCAGCTTTCATAGCAAAACCATCGCGAATGTTCATGATTCTCAGCATTTCACCAGTTGGAGTAACATGAACAGAACTGTCGGTTAATACGCCATCAACATCAAGGATAAAGGTCGTGATGTCGTTTAGAATTTCTTTATAACTTTTTTCCATTATCGATAATAGATTTTGTTAGCAATTTATATAGTTCTTTTTGGTTGTCATTTGTTAAGTAATTCAAATGAGCATTTATGGTCTGTGTATCTTTTCTTTTAGCTGGTCCGGTTTGCGCTTCATTTGGCGAAAGCGTCAAAATTTTATTGGCTGTTTCTTGAATTAATGGCTTTAATAGGTCAAAAGACAAATCATTTTCAATGCAAATATCGTTTCCTATTTGATATAAATGATTGACAAAATTACAAACAAAAACAGCAGCAACATGTAATGCTTTTCTTTGTTCGGAATTAATATGAAAGACAACATTCGAAATTGATTTGGCAACCATTTGAAGCGTTTTTAAATCATTATCATTTTGAGCTTCTAAGCAAATCGGAGTGGTTTTAAAATTGATTTCTTTTGATTTGGTGAATGTTTGCAAAGGATAAAAAACACCTTGACGATTTTTACTATTTATTGCTTCAATAGCAATACTGCCCGATGTATGCGCCACTAATTGATTTTCGAAGGGAATTTGGTTAGAAACAGCTGCTATAGCTTCATCAGTAACAGCAATAATAGTTACGTCAACAAGCTTAAGTTCATTTAAATTTACAATGATTTTGTCAACCGAAATCAATTGGGCAACTGATTCTTGGTTTCTGGCAAATACTTGAACCAATTCAATATCAGTAGTTTTACTAAACTCTTGAATAAGATGTTGGGCAACATTTCCAGAACCAATTATTGACACTCGAATCATGGGGCTAAATTATCGAAAAATAATTTCTTTTTTAGAATATTCCGATTATGTTTTTAATCAGGCTTTAATTGGACGAAACCAATAATGACAATAACTAAATTGAACACAGTTACAAGTTAATACAAAATTCACCTATCTGGTTGACACACTCAATAAAAAATACTACTTTTACAACCCAAACAACACTATCATGAGTCAAAAAGTATTGCTCACTTCCAAAGAAGTCAATATCATACTCCATCGTTTGGCTTGTCAGTTAATCGAAAATCATCTTGATTTTTCCAATTCAGTTCTTATCGGCATACAACCTCGCGGAGTTTCTCTAGCCGAAAGATTAAAGACCATTTTAGAAACTGATTACAACATCAAAAATATATCATTAGGATTTTTAGATATTACTTTTTTTCGTGATGATTTCCGTCGTGGCGAAAAACAATTAGAGGCAAATAAAACCCAAATTGATTTTCTGGTAGAAGATAAAAAAGTAGTTTTTATTGATGATGTACTTTTCACTGGAAGAAGTATACGCGCAGGACTAACCGCCATACAATCTTTTGGAAGACCATCAGAAATTGAGTTATTAGTGTTGATTGACAGAAGATTCAGTAGGCATCTCCCAATTCAACCTGATTATCGAGGTCGCCAGGTAGATGTCATTAATGATGAAAAAGTAAAAGTTTGCTGGAAAGAGAAGGATGGGGAAGATGCGGTTTATTTGATTTAAGAGAAAAAAGAAACCAGAAGAAATAAACAAGAAGCAAAAGAAAATAAAGAATATAGATTCAACACAACTTACAACATATAACAATTGGAACTATCAGTTAACCATTTATTAGGGATAAAATATCTGAATAAACAAGATATCGATTTGATATTTGAAACGGCTGACCATTTCAAAGAAGTCATCAATCGGCCAATCAAAAAAGTGCCTTCACTGCGCGACATTACTATTGCCAATATCTTTTTCGAAAACAGTACAAGAACTAAATTGTCTTTTGAGTTAGCTCAAAAAAGATTATCCGCCGATGTAATTAGTTTTTCAGCAGCACAATCCTCAGTAAAAAAAGGCGAAACACTTATTGATACTGTAAACAATATTCTATCAATGAAAGTAGATATGGTTGTCATGCGTCATGCGAATCCTGGCGCGGCTTATTTCTTATCACAAAACGTAAAAGCAAGCATCATAAACGCCGGAGACGGAGCACACGAACATCCGACTCAAGCGTTGTTGGACAGTTATTCCATCAAAGAAAAGTTAGGTGAAGTAGGAGGAAAGAAAGTTGTAATTGTCGGTGATATTTTGCATTCGCGTGTAGCATTATCCAATATCTATGCACTGCAAATGCAAGGAGCCGAAGTAAAAGTATGCGGACCAAAAACCTTAATTCCAAAACATATTGAAAGTCTTGGTGTATCTGTGGAATCTAATTTGCGTAAAGCACTTGAATGGTGTGATGTGGCCAATATGCTTCGCGTTCAAAACGAACGAATGGATGTGAATTACTTTCCGTCAACAAGAGAATATGCACAACAATATGGTGTTGACAAACAGCTTTTAGATTCCTTGTCTAAAGAAATTGTCATCATGCATCCGGGACCAATAAATCGTGGTGTTGAAATCACTTCAGATGTCGCTGACTCTAAACAGTCTGTTATCTTAGATCAAGTCGAAAACGGTGTTGCCATTCGAATGGCTGTAATCTATCTTTTGGCTTCTAAAATATAACCATAAAAAATCCCGAACGAGTCGGGATTTTTGATTTATTCTGATTTGATGCTTCTAAGTTGTTTTAGCTTTTCTTTCCATGTAGCTAATTCTTCTTTTTGTTTTTCAATATTGTCCATTACTTCTTTCACCATTGGATTATCAGCTTTTACTCGTCCAAAAAACTGAATGTTATTTTCTAATTGGAAAAGATTGCTTTGTACTTCCTCAATTTTACGCATGATAAATACTTTCTCGTTGTCTAATTTCCGGCTATTTTCAGCTCCGGAAAGATTATCTAAACGATTAGCATAACGCACCATTTCATTGTCTTTTTTACTTGAGCTTAATTTTTCAAACAAAGCATCCAGGATTTTATTGAATTTTCCTTCGATGTGTCTGCGTGCAAAAGGAACTTTACCAAAACTTTTCCATGTTTCGATATGCGCTTTTATGGCATCTAAATCGGCTTTGTGTTCTCCTATAAGTTCAAACGATTTTATAGTTTCTAAATAGGCTTTCTTTTTTTCAAATGCTTCAACTTCTTCAGCATTCAATTCTGTTTTTTGCTCTTTTAGCTTTTCAAAATACTCGTTACAAGCAGCTCTAAATTCAGTCCAAAGTTTATCTGAAAATTTTCTGGGCACATGACCAATTGTTTTCCATTCTTCCTGAATTTGTTTGAAAAGTGGAGTAGTAGCGGCAAAGTCAGTACTATCTTTTAATTCATGAGCCTTAGCTACCAAGGCTTGTTTTTTAGCAAGATTATCGTTTTGGTCTTTTTTAATGTCTTTATAGAAAGAGTTTTTCAATACGTTGAAACTTCTAACTGCATTTTTAAATTCGGTCCAGGTTTGATCAGTAACTTCTGACGGAACTTTTCCTGCTCCGAAGAACTTATCGCGCAACGCTTCTACTTTTACTATTTGAGCTAACCAAGCGCTATGAGAGTTTACTTTTTCTTGCGCTAAAATTTCAATCTGAGCAATGATTTCTTTTTTCTTTTCAAGATTTGCTGTTTCTACTTCGCGCAGTTTTTCAAATAAACCTTCCCGTTTGTCGTGCATTTGTTTGGTTAATTCACTGAATCGATTCCAAATTTCTTCACGGTTATCTCTTGAAACTGGTCCAATATCTTCTTTCCAGATTCGATGTAAATCCTGCAATTCGCGGAACGCTTTGTTAATGTCTTCTTCTTTTACTAATTCTTCAACACGCTCAATGATCTTAAGTTTTTGAACTAAGTTGTGTTTGAAATCTAAATCGCGAATTTCTCTATCCAAATGCAATACATCGTAGAAATTTTCTAGATGAAAGTGATAGTTATTCCAAACGTGATTGTATTTGTCTTTCGGAATTGGACCAGCCACTTTCCAACGGTCTCTGATATCGTTGAATTTCTTTAATGTAACTGGTATACTTTCCTGACTGTGTATTAGGTTTTTCAATTCCTCTACAATAGCCAATCTGTTTTCTAAATTTGCTTTTAGATTGTTTTGTAAGCTTTGGAAATGATTGTTTTTTTTGTCTCTGTATTGAGAATATAATTGGTCAAATTTGACTTTTAATGGAAAATGATAATGAAAATCTTCAGTGGTTTCCGGATTTTCAGCATGGAATTCTTCTTTCTTTTCATCAATAAAATGATGGTATTTTGATAGGAATGATTTTTTTAGTTCCTCAACATGGTCCTTAACAGACATTAATCTTTCAACTACTACTAATTCTCCTAATTCATCAATCAATTGGTCCATTGACAAGGTGTCGTAATCCAACATTGGAATATCATGACGGTCTTTTAATGTTTCGTCTTCGCTTTCTTCTGCATTTACTTCTTCAATGGCATTTATGGCTGATTGGTTAGCATTTTGTGCAACAAAAGTATCATTAGCAACTTGTTCATCAGTTAATTCGATAATTGTATCTTCAGATGGAGTTTCTTCTGTCGGAGCTTCTTCAATATTTTCAGCAACATCTTCAATTTCTGGTTCTGCTACAACTTCAATAGCCTCTTCCACAAGAGCCTCTTTTTCGGCAGCAACTTCGAGTTCATCTTCTGACAGTTCTTGAGTTAAAACAGCAGCTTTTTCCTCAATAACTTCCTCTACTGGAGCTACTTCTTCAACCGAAGTTTCTACTTCCTTCTGGTTTTCAACAGGAATTTCTTGATTTTCAGCAATGGTCACTTCTTGTGATTCATCGGCTACGTTTCCATCTGCTTCAAGCAGGTTATCATTCTTTTCTTCTAACATTTTATAAAATGTTTTAAGGGTTACACATTTTGAGGGCGAAAGATACTAAAGAAGCGCTAAAGTTCAAAGTAAATCAACGTTTTCTCGATTAAAGTAAAGCTAATTAAGTACTAAAAACAAAAAAACGCTGATGGAATTTCATCAGCGTTTACTTTATATTAGATTTTTGAATTTAGTTTATCAATACTTTTTTAGTAACCGAATTAGAAGCAGAAGATAGTTTTAAGAAATAAAAACCCTTTGGTAAATTACTAATTGTGTAGGTGTTACTTTCAAAAATTGGATTTTTTATTTGTTGTAAAACTTGTCCGTTAATAGTTATAATATTAATTTCGTCAAGAGCAATTACAGTTGAAATATTTACAAAATCGTTAGACGGATTTGGATAAACCGAAACAGCATTCGCTAAATCAAATGTTGGTGTTTCCAGAAAAATAGTAGGCCATCTATTTTGAGCCACTGGTCCGCCCCATATTACTGTTGCTAAGTAAGGATTGTCAATAAAAGGATTTCTATTTCCTTGACCGTAAGTGTTTGAAGCATTTCCTAGATATGTATTTCTGTTATCTTCGAATTGGGTAACTGGGTCATCAGCATTCCACTGTAAAAATAAATCTATCATGTTAGCATCTGAAGCTACTGGAGTTCCTACTCCAACAGCAGTTGGAAGGCATTGGTCACCATATCTTAAATACATATACATCATCATTCTTGCAACATCTCCTTTCCATTCATCACCAGGATACCAATTCAACCCAGTTTCAAATGAATTTCCTGAGCCATTGAAATATTTGTCATTATCTCTATCAGCATTTCTTTTTTTGTCTGCTGCCCTTAAATGATGTAAATCAGCACCTGGTCCGCTTGTCCCCAAATCAGGAACTCCCAGCGCTTTTGGAAATGTGTGTTCTCTGTTATAAAGACATGGATTTGCAGATCCATCATCTTGCATGCTAGCATCTCTTCTTCTATGATCTTTGTCATCACTTGAAGCTACTGGACATAAGTTGTTACTAAATCCATAGACAAGTAATACATTTGTGTTGGTAGCATCAGCAGGATCTAAATCTAAAATAGCTAATGCGTTGTCTGTTTGAGAATAATTTAGTAGACGTGTATGCGTAGTTGTTATTTTTGTTGCTAAGGCATTTTTTAGATTTGCTCCGGTTAAGTTCCAATTAAATCCATTGTAATAAGGGTTCGCAGGCGCTCCGTTTTGTGAAAAAGCAATAGAAATGCTTGATATTAATAATAGGGTAAAGATTTTTTTCATTTGTTTTATATTTCTTTTTTTCGTTCTAATAGTGCCATGTAAAATCCATCAAATCCAGTTTCTTGGGCTAGGATTTTTGTTTCTTTAACAAAAGTAAATGATTTTCCAGTTTCAGTTGTTAAGAAACGCTTAATTTGTTCCTGATTTTCAGAAGGTAAAATCGAGCAGGTCGCATAAACTAACTTACCACCAGGTTTTACTATTTTAGAATAATTTTCTAAAACTTCTGCTTGTACTTTTTTGATGTTATCAATAAATTCAGGTTGTAATTTCCATTTGGCATCAGGGTTTCTTTTTAAAACACCTAAACCACTGCATGGCGCGTCAATTAATACTCTATCTGCTTTTTCGTGTAGTTTTTTGATAACTTTGGTAGAGTCAATTATTCTGTATTCTATGTTGAAAGCGCCGTTTCTTTTAGCTCTTAATTTTAATTGTTTTAGCTTACTTTCATACAAATCCATGGCTATTAATTGTCCTTTGTTTTGCATTAAAGAGGCCATGTGTAATGTTTTTCCACCAGCTCCAGCGCAAGTGTCAACGACTCTCATTCCAGGCTGAACGTCTAAGAAAGCAGCTACTAATTGAGAAGAAGCATCTTGAACTTCGAACATTCCTTCTTTAAAAGCATCGGTTAAAAACACATTTGCTCTTTCTTTCAAGACTAAGGCATCAGGTTGATCTTTTAGAAATTCGGTTTCAATATTTAAATCCATCAAAAGAGAATGAAGATTTTCTTTTGTGGTTTTTAAGGTATTCACACGAAGAATAACTTTCGCAGGTTGGTTTTGTGCTGCAATTTCTTTGGTCCATAGCGCTTCACCTAATTCCTTTACACCTAAATCATCCATCCAATCAGGAATAGATTCCCGCATTTTTCTAATTTTAGAGAGTTCATCAAATCTACCTTTTATTTTTCGTTCCGGAGTTCCTTCAAGTTGTCTCCAGTCTGGGATTGGATAACCTCTTAGAACTGCCCAGACGCTAAACATTCTCCATAAATCTTCTCTGTTGAATGGTTCTTTTACTTCGGCAATTTCGGCGTATAATCTTTTCCAACGAACAACTTCATAAATAGTTTCGGCAACAAATTTACGGTCGGAACTCCCCCAACGTTTATCTTTTTTTAAAGCACGAGCGACTACTTTATCGGCATATTCCCCTTCGTTGAAGACAGCATTTAAAGAATCAATCGTGGTGTAAACTAAATTTCGGTGTAATCGCATAGTGTAAAAAAAATCAGCGGGCAAAGATATTGCTTTTTTGTTATGCTTTATCAAATTTTATTGGTCTTAACATATTGTCATTTTTTTTATTGTTTAATTACATATATTTGATTGAACCAATATTTATAAGAATGGAATTCAGAAAAATACATTTGGTAATTATCTATTTTTTAATTGCATCCAATTTTAGTTATGCTCAACCATTTCAAATCGGACATACTACCATTAATTTTACTGACGTATCAAGAAGTAACCGAGTTATAGCAGCAGAAATATATTATCCTTCGGATGTTGCCGGAGATAATGTTGCTCTGACAACCTCGACAACAGTTACTTTTCCGGTTTTGAGTTTTGGTCATGGATTTGTAATGACATCGGATGCTTATCAAAATTTTTGGAACTTTTTAGTCCCTAATGGTTACGTTATGGTTTTCCCCAAAACAGAAAGTTCACTGTCTCCTTCGCACCTTGATTTTGGTAAAGATTTATCTTTTTTAATTGATCAAATGACAGCTTTGGGGAACAATTCTTCTTCTATTTTTTATAATAGAATTAGTTCGATGAATTGTGTGATGGGGCATAGTATGGGTGGCGGTGCTTCATTTTTGTCTGCACAAATAAATTCAAACATTAAAACACTTCTTACCTTTTCTCCTGCAGAAATATCTCCTTCAGCGATACAAGCTGCTTCATCAATTGCAATTCCATCCTTAATTTTTGCTGGGGTAAATGATTGTGTGACACCTCCAAATACAAATCAAATTCCAATGTATAATGGATTGGTTAGTACATGTAAATCATTGATAAGTATTATTGGTGGCAGTCATTGTCAAATGGCAAATAGTAATTTTTTCTGTGGAATTGGAGAGTCTACGTGTACGCCGCAACCCACAATAACAAGAACCGCTCAGCAAAACACAATTAACCGTTATATATTACCATGGTTAGATTACCAATTGAAAGGGAATTGTGTTCAAGGTAATTTGTTTGACAATCAAATTATAGCAGATAATTCGATAACATTTCAAAAAAATTGTATACAGTGTACTAGTTTAAGTACTGAAAATTCAAGTTTAAAAAATCAAATTGTTCTGACTCCGAATCCTGCAAAAGAATTCATAAAAGTTACAGCTAAAGCCGATGTAATGTATCAAATTTCTATTTTTGATATAGCTGCAAAATGTATTTTAACAAAACAGTTTATAGGTGAAGTAATAATTAATACTTCGGAATTTGCTAAAGGGATTTATTTTTACACAATTAAAAATAAAAATAATAATTGGAGTAATGGAAAATTTATAAAAGAATAAAGAAGCCTAATGAATTCGTGTCATTTCAAATTTTTCAGGTGCATGCAACACCATTGGAAATTGTTCTATTTTTACCGAACTACTATCCAAACCAAATCCTTTTTCTTCGGACAAGCTTAGTTTTTTAAGTAAAAAGTAGCTGTTCATTATTATTTTTTCGAAGAAAGTCAAATCGCTGTCGTTAGAAAGAAACTTTTCAGAAAGAACAAATTTAAAATCACCAATTATGTTATTTTTGTTCAGTGACTCATAGCGACTGGTAACATCAACTTCACCATTTTGAACCATGTCTCTGATTACCTCTTTAAACATCAAGTTAATTTTAGTTGGTTCTCTAAAGCCCAAATTGAAATCGACTCTATACAAATCATCTTTGATAACTTCGGTAACTCTATATTCTCTTTTGTATGGTTCACTAAGAATATTAACATGGACAAACCAATACAAATCAGCTCGTTTTGGTCTTTTCTGTAGAATAGAATACATTACTTTTTCTTCAATTTCGTCAGAACGAGTTGCGTTAGTCATATATATTAAGTGTGTTGCATATTTTGGAATTGATAAATCAACACTCAATTCGGCCAGTACTTTTTTATAGGAATCAATCTTAACAATTTTTGTATATGCTTTGCTGATTTTTTTTGCTAGAAACCATACTGTCATAATCCCAATTAATATACATGCAATCATTAGAGTAACATATCCACCGTGTGGGAATTTATCAAGATTTGCAACTAAAAAGCTTCCCTCTATTGCTAGATACAAAGCAATTATAGGTACAATAAAAAACATAGAGACCCGCTTCATTATCAAATAATAATTCAATAAAATAGTCGTCATAATCATACATAATACAATTGCCAAACCATAGGCAGCTTCCATATTTCCTGATTCTTCAAAGTGAAGTACGATTCCAACACAACCTATGAATAATAACCAGTTTATGGATGGAATATACAATTGTCCTTTTAAATCTGTTGGATATTTGATTTTTACTTTTGGCCAAAAGTTTAATCGCATTGCTTCGTTAATAAGGGTAAAAGAACCGCTAATTAAAGCTTGAGATGCAATTACTGCAGCCATAGTTGCTATTACAATTCCGATAGGTTGGAACCAACTATCCATCATCAAATAAAATGGATTTGCATTTTTACCTCCTAAATCTATTAATCTTTCTCCTTCATGTTTTATCAAATAGGCTCCTTGACCAAAGTAGTTTAGAACTAAAGTAGTTTTAACAAAAATCCAACTAATTCTAATGTTTTTTCTGCCACAATGTCCCATATCTGAATACAATGCTTCAGCACCAGTTGTACATAAAAATACAAAACCTAACACATAAAATCCGTCAGGATGAATTTTTAGTAAATGATAGGCATAGTATGGATTTAAAGCATGAAAAACTTGAAGATTAGAACTTATTTGTATGATGCCAAGAATACCAAGCATACTAAACCAAACGAGCATCATAGGTGCGAAAAACTTACCTACTAATTTAGTTCCAAATTGCTGTATTGTAAACAAGACAAAGAGAATTCCAATTACAATCGGTACTGTATTAATACTTGGATAAAAGGTTCTTATTCCTTCTACAGCCGAAGCTACTGAAATAGGTGGAGTAATAATTCCATCAGCTAAAAGTGCACTCCCACCAACAATAGCTGGGACGATCAACCATTGAATTTTGGTTCTTTTTACTAAGGCATATAAAGCAAAAATTCCTCCTTCGCCATGATTATCAGCACTTAAAGTGATGATTACATATTTTAAAGTAGTTTGCAATGTCAGTGTCCAAAAGATGCATGACAATCCACCTAAAATAATGTCTTCGTTAATGACGTGATGTAATCCAATTATGGCTTTCATTACATATAAAGGAGAAGTTCCTATATCGCCATAAATAATTCCTAAAGTAATAAGTAATCCTGCAACACTAAGTTTGCTATGAAGTTGATGATTATGAGCACTCATAAAAAGTAGATAAAAAACGGATACAAATGTAGTATATTTTTAAAATCAATTTCTTTTTTAATGTTTTAATTTTTGGTATTAGAAATAAAAAAAAGCCCCACATTTCTGTGGCGCTTTTCATTAACAATCTTAACTATAAACCCAACTTAACTTCTTCTGTTTCCGTTTGCGTTACCTCTCGAGTTTCCTTCGCTTCTTTGAGAATTTCCTCTTTGTTGGGAAAACTCTCTTGTACTTGAACTTCTTGGAGATTCAGCACTTCTTTGATTCCCATAACTTCTAGGACTTGATTCGCTTCTAGAACCATTTTGTGTTATTACACTTCTTGGTGATTCCTGAGTTCTATTATTTCCGTAAGTTCTAGGAATTGATTCTCTTCTTTCGTCTCTTGAATCATTTTGATTTTTGATACTTCTTGGAGATTCTTGGCTTCTTACATTTGAGTAAGTTCTTGGAGATAACTCACTACTTTCATCTCTTGAACCGTTTTGATTTCTGACATTTCTTGGAGAACTAGTATCATAAGAATTATTTCGGGTTCCATTTAAGGCAACTTCATTTCTACTATTTGGTTTTTGTGTTCTTCTGTTATTGTCTAATTCATATCGGTTGGCATAACCGTTATTTCTATGTTCAAAAGAACGAGTTGGGTTTTCTCTTTCATATGCATTCCCTCTCCTTCCATGGGAATAATAATTGTTATAGGCAATATCACATCTTCTATAATTTACATAATTATAATGGTGATAATTATTGATACAGATGTTTATATGATTTTGGTAAGTATATATTGGAAACGGTGTCCAAGCAAAATAAAAGCTAGGATAGAATCCCCAATTCCATGAAGAATAATAAGGATGATAATTAGAAACCCAAAACGAAGTATAAATTACAGGAGTGTAAGCATAAACCGGTTCATAAATATAATTATTTCCATACATGTAAACATCACCAACCACCTGAACTTGAACTCTGTTATTTCTATCCCGTTCAACCTCTACAGTAGCAATATCCTGAAATGAATCACGACCTAGAACAGATTGAATAACAATTAAATGTGCATTACCTTCAATAGTTTCTATCACACGTAAATAGTCAACTTTATTATCTCGATTTAAATCTAAATTTGAGATTTGAATTTTTGGATCATTTAGACGTCTTTCAAAATCATCTAAATTTTCAGAATCACCAAAAATTGAAGCAACAGCACGCAAATCTAAATTGTCACTAATTTCAGAGTTGTTAGCCGTTACCGTAGTTCTGTCTTGAGCATTAACACTTGTCATACTCAATATAGACAGTAGCGTCAGGGATAAAATCTTTGTTTTCATAATTATATTTTTTAAGTATTAAATAGTTTCTTTTATGAATAACCAATTACTGTGCCACAAGAATTTTTGAATAAATTTTAACCAAATCTTAACTGAATAAAGATTCGTATATTCATTCATAATAGCTAGAGTTTACTATGATAGAGGGCATTTTTTTAGCCTTTCTTACTGGTAAGAATAAAATCATTAGACTAGAATTCAAAAAATAAAGAGAGCATTTAGCTCTCTTTATTTTATTTTCCCAGTTTTCTGTCCCGATACTGTTGCAATAATTTTCGATTGAAGTTTTCTTCTGCTTTTTTGAGTTTCAGAATTTTTACCGGCGAAATGACTACTTTTAAACTGGTTACAAATTTCTTTTTCAACTGATACAATTCGTCTTCTGTACTTTCCATTTGAGTCAACATTGTTGCAGCATCTTTTTCAGATAATTTATCAAAAGAATTATCATCCATTCTTCTTAAATAACCTTTAAGCTTTTGCGTTTTAATTTCTTGTTGCTTATCTTCAAAAGCATTGAATAATGGCCAAAACTTTGCTGCTTCGTCCGATGTTAATGACAATTCATCGGTTATGAAAGCAACTTTTAGTGCTTTAATCTGCTCTTTCTTTTTACGTATAAATTGTCCGTCCTGAGCAACAGCATTCAAAGAAATGAAAACTATGAGTAGCGGAAGTATTTTTAAAATTTTCATAGTATTAGTCTATTATGTATTGTTCTAAATTTGAGTTTGAGTTTAAAGCATCTTCTATAGCTGCGTCATCAACATTAAAGTTAATTTTCATTTTATCTAAATCTTCTTGTTGTAATAAATTTACAATTTCTTCTTCAGAAATGTTTGATTGATATGCAATATAATTCTCCAAAGTTACCGAATCAATTTCTTCTTGTTTTGTTGAATATTTAGTATATATTGGAACTGAGAGCATCAGAATAAGAATGGCTGCCACAGCAAAATTCCTAATTTTTTGGGAGCTAAAAATTGAAATGATTTTTGATTCTTGCTCTGGTAATTGTACTAAAAGTTTTTCTGAAAATGCATCAAAATAACCATCAGGTATTGTAAATCCCGAGGTTATTTTCGGCTCATTATCTAATTTAAATTCTTTCATATTCGTTTGACAAATGTAATGTTAAATGGTTTAATTCTTTTTTACAAATTCCTCAATCTTTTTCACAGCGTGATGGTAAGATGCTTTCAAAGCACCAACAGATGTTCCGAGAATCTCAGACAGTTCTTCATATTTTAATTCTTCGTAATATTTCATTTTAAAAACTAATTGTTGCTTTTCTGGTAATAATGCAACGGCTTTTTGTAACTTGATTTGAATTTCATTGCCATCAAAATAAATATCTGCTTTTAGGTTATCTATAATTTTGGTTTGCAGAGCTTCGCTGGTTGTGCCGTTTCGTTTTGCTTTTTTATTGATAAATGTAATAGCTTCATTTGTAGCAATTCTATACATCCAGGAAAACAATTTGCTTTCACCTTTGAAATCTTTTAAATACTGAAAGACTTTGATGAATGTATTTTGCAAAACATCATCAGCATCATCGTGATTTAAAACAATATTCCGAATGTGATTATACAACGGTCTTTGATAATCCCGCAAGAGCTTTTGAAACGCAACATTCTGCGTTTTCGGATTTAATAATTCCTGAATGAAATCCTTTTCGTCTTGCAAAGTCAAAATTTAGCTAATTGGAATAAAGATAGAGGAAAAGGTTTAATTTACTGCAAAATTAAGGTGTTTCCGTTGAACTGGTAGTTGTTTTAGGAGTTTCAATAACAGGATTTACCGAAGCCACAGTAAGCTTTGGTAATGCTGTCTGTTTTGGAAAGACCGGAATATAAATCTCCGTAATCCATTTCGAAGGTTGTTTGATATCATCAATGGTTTTTATATAAACTTCTGTATAGCTTCCGGCAAAATTTTCTTTTAAACCATTATCAGTTATATATTTTTTGGCTTTTGCCCAAGCTTCTTTGGTATGTGAATAATCTCCGATTAAGGAAGTTTTCAAACAGGTAAAAGCTATAATTTCTTCTGAAGTAACATCGCTTCCGTCAGAAATTGATATTTGTTGTCTAACCGGAATACAAATTGATATGGTTGCAAAATCATGGGCGACATCATATCTGTCATAGTTAACAAATGGTTTTCCTGCCATTGGGATTTTATTCTTTTTAAAGAAGTGAATCATTCTTGCCATAAGGATTTTGGTATTCTTACCAACGCTTTTTATATGACAGGAAACAGTTTGTTTCAAACAAAAACCAGATGGGCGCTGTACAATTCCATTCACTTTAATTGAATAGGTTTTCATTTCGTAATTCAGGGTTTTATTAAGATTGCGCAGGTTTTTTTCAAACACATCCTCTAAAAGCAAAACTATTCCACCTTTAAAAAAGGTAGAAATTTTAGTCAAAATGTCCATTTTTCCTTTGCTGTAAACAGTTACTTTAGTTCCACCAAGAGTATCTTTAAATTTCCATGAAATAGTAGCTGTCGTTCCGTTGAAATTGACTTTTTGAAGAAGGCTGTCGCTTTCTTTTATATATACCGTTTTAATATTACCCTCATCTGAACCATTTACAAAAGAAAATTTTGCTCCGTTACCAATTGTCTTTGCATCATAATTAAATTTGATATTCGCATCCTTTTGCATCCACGAACCAAAAGTTTCCCAGTTTTTATAATCATTAACATAATCAAAAACGGTACTTCTTTGCGCTTTTATGATGCTACTTTTCGAAACCTGAAAAACGCCCTTTTGGGTGGCTACATAAACCGTAATTCCGACTAACGCTAAAAGGATAAGCAAGAAAATATATTTTAAAATTCTCATGAAACTATGTTTATAAAGTGTCACAAAGTTATGAATTTTCTAATTTGAATATTGACTATATCATAGTGTATTTAAATTAAAATCATTCAAAACTACAGTTAATTCTATGGTGTTTTATTTAAATATTTCATTGAAATTGTATAATGAAGTTAATGCTTTGTCATAAACTTAATAACAAACAGCAACGCAATAAAAACTAAAAAAGCAATCAGTATTTTATAACTTCCTTTATACACTCTTTGGTGGAGTGTTTTGTCTTTCCCGTAGGCAAAATAAGTAGCAATTACAAAACAAACAAAAAAAATAGCGGCGAAAGCCCATTGACCAGTTGTGAACATTTATTTCAAATTTTCAACAAATTTACTCAAATGTATCGGAAAGTTGTAATTTGCATCAACAATAAATTTCACTATAAAATGCAAAAACAACTCAACGCAGTAAAAGAATTTCATACCTCATTCGGACTTGGTGTAAGCCAGGAAATGAAAGCAGATTTGGGAGAGCAAAAAAACATCTTGCGCTTCAACCTCATGAAAGAAGAAAATGAAGAATACTTCGAAGCAGTCCAGAATAATGACTTAATTGAAATTGCCGATGCTCTTGGCGATATGCTATATATTCTTTGCGGAACAATATTAGAACACGGATTGCAGTACAAAATAGAAGAAGTGTTTGACGAAATACAACGTTCTAACATGAGCAAACTTGACCATGACGGAAAACCAATTTACCGTGAAGATGGCAAAGTATTAAAAGGACCTAACTATTTCAAACCAAGCTTTGAGGAGATACTGAGATAGTTAACCATTATACTTGGGTAGAAAAGCTACTTTATTCCTATCAAAGCAAATCATTTGGATAAACTATTGAAAATAAATTTCTTTTTTAGTTCAAAATAAATAAATCCACAACTCATAAAAAAGTATTAAAACCCTAAATAAATAGAATTAAAATCTATTTATTTAGGTTACTTTTGTACGACTTTTTTAAAAAATTATTCCAACTCATGGAAAAGAAAATATACTCAATTTTATTCTCTACACGTTTAATGGCTATTTTGTTTCTCGGTTTTGCTGTAGCAATGGCAGCAGGAACATTTATCGAAAGTAAATACAACACAGATACAGCCAGAATTTTAGTTTATAACTCCTGGTGGTTCGAAGCAATCATGTTATTTTTTGTGATTAATTTCATTGGAAATATCAAGCGTTACCAATTGTACAAAAAAGAAAAATGGGCAACTTTAGTATTACATTTATCTTGGATATTTATCATTTCCGGAGCATTTATTACAAGATACATAAGTTATGAGGGTATGATGCCTATTCGGGAAGGAGCAACGTCTAATCAATTTTATTCTGATAAAAATTATCTAACTGTTTTTGTTGATGGTATTTATGATGGAAAAATGATGCGCCGTGTTTTTGAAAAGCCTTTGTTGCTTTCTCCAGTTACCAACAACCATTTTTCTATTGCTGAAAAGTTTGATAAAATTCCATTTGAACTCGAGTATAAAAACTTTGTGTTAGATGCTAAAGAAACTATTAAAGAATCAGCTATAGGCAATGTTTATTTGAAGTTAGTTGAATCGGGTGGAGGAACTCGGCACGAACACATGCTCAAAGAAGGCGAAATTCAAGACATTCATAACGTGTTGTTTGCTTTGAATAAACCAACCAAAGGAGCGATTAATATTGATACAAAAACCAATACTATTTCTTCACCGTTTGATGGACAATTCATGCGAATGGCGGACAAGTTGCAAGGAAAAGTAACAAAGGATTCTGTTCAGCCTTTAATGTATCGTTCGTTGTATAATGTTGGTGGCGCCCAATTTGTAATTCCCGATCAGCCTAAAAAAGGATTTAAAACCTATGAAGCCAGCGGTAATTTTAAAGCCAAAAATGGAGACGATGCCATCACATTACTAATTAAAACCGAAGGTAAAGAGCAAGAAGTTACACTAGTTGGTTCAAAAGGAAAACAAGGCGAACCAAAGGTTGTAAAGCTTGGTCAACTGGAGTTTACGCTGACTTTTGGCAGTAAAGTATACACTTTGCCCTTTAGTTTAAAACTGAATGATTTTGTGGCATTGAAATATCCAGGAACAGAGAAAAGCTTTTCTTCTTTCGAGAGCAAAGTTACGGTTAAGGATTCAACCAAAAAGTATGATGCCCAAATATACATGAATCATATTTTGGATCATAAAGGATTTCGTTTCTTCCAAGCCTCTTTTGACCCTGATGAAAAAGGAACGGTGCTTTCTGTCAATCATGATTTTTGGGGAACAACAATTACATACATTGGTTATTTCATGTTGTTCTTTTGCATGATGGCTATACTGTTTGTGAAAAATTCTCGGTTTTCTGATTTGAAACGAAAACTAGATAATGTAAAAACGAAAAAAGAAAAACTATTATCTATACTAATTCTGTTGATTTCCTTGAATGGATTGGCTCAAAATCACGGGAATCATACTAAGTTGCCTTCAGAAAAGCAGATAGATTCTGTTCTGAACAAATACAAGGTTTCCGAAAAACATGCGGCTCAGTTTGGCCGATTGATTATACAGGATGATGGCGGAAGAATGAAACCTATCAACACGTTTTCTTCTGAATTGTTAAGGAAAGTGAGTCACAATGACCGATATAACGAAATGAATTCCGATCAGGCATTTATCTCGATGACGCAGTTTCCATCTGTTTGGTTTGAAATTCCATTGATATATATCAAAAGTGGTAATGACAGTATTCGAAAAATTTTAGGAATTAAACAAGATGCTAAATACGCCACCTTCCGTTCTTGTTTTGATGACAGGGGAAATTATAAATTATCTCCTTATTTAGATGATGCATATAAAGCGGCGAATCCAAATCAGTTTGAAAAAGACTTTATAGAAACCGACAAAAAAGTCAATTTGTTAAATGCGGCATTAAGCGGGAAAATATTAAGGATATTCCCAATTCCAAATGATGCCAATAATAAATGGGTGTCTTTTTTAGAAGCCAGTCATCCAACGGGAACTGCTTTAGACACAATAAAAAATGCATTGCCTGTCTATCTTGATGCTTTGTTGAAAGCGACACAGAGCAATAATTACACGATGGCAAATACGTATTTGGTGGGTATGGAAAACTACCAAAAGAAGTATGGAAAAGCCGTTCGTCCATCAGATAAAAAGATAGATTATGAGATATTGTATAACAAATACGATGTACTCCAAAAATTGCCTTATTGGTATTTGACAGCATCAGCTCTGATGTTTTTGTTTATCATAATTGACATTTTTAAAGAAAGAAAATGGGTGACAATTACAGGTAATGGTTTGCACGTATTAATCGGATTGTTATTCACTTTGCATACGGTAGCATTAATTTTTCGCTGGTATATTTCAGGCCATGCACCTTGGAGTAATGCTTACGAAGCCATTGTATATGTAGCTTGGTCAACGATGTTCTTCGGATTGGCATTTGCTTGGAAATTGAAACCTGCTTTTTCACTCAAATTTCTGTTTTCATTAGTTTTCGGAATTTATTATAAAAGCACTTCTAAACTAACGGTTGCTGCCTGCGCTTTTGTATCGGCAATGATATTAACAGCAGCTTATGCGAACTGGATTGATCCCCAAATTGCGAATTTGCAACCTGTGTTAAATTCGTATTGGTTAATGATTCACGTAGCAGTTATTGTGGCGAGCTATGGACCATTTGCGTTAGGAATGATATTAGGTTTTGTATCCTTATTATTGATGCTTTTCACTACCGAAAAGAATAAAGCAATAATGGAACTAAACATCAAAGAAATGACTTATATCAACGAGATGGCTTTAACAGTTGGTCTAGTAATGTTAACTATCGGAAACTTCCTTGGCGGTCAATGGGCCAATGAAAGTTGGGGAAGATACTGGGGTTGGGATCCAAAAGAGACTTGGGCATTAATCAGTATTATGGTGTATGCTTTTGTAATTCATGCTCGTTTTGTTCCTTCTTTGCGCAATAAATGGATATTTAACTTAATGGCTATGTATGCATTTGTATCGATTTTGTTCACTTATTATGGTGTGAATTTCCATTTGGTAGGTTTGCATTCGTATGCTAGTGGAGAAGCAAAATCATTAAGCTGGATATGGCAAACGATTGGAGGAATATCATTGATAGGCTTGTTAACGTATCCTAAATACAGAAAGTTTTATAAGAAGAAGTAGCTTTTAAATTTCTCTACAAAAAGGTTCAGCTTTTGAGTTGAACCTTTTTTTATTGAGTTTAATTTAGAAATATAGAATTTGTAATTTAAATCATCCCTGTCATTTTTGCCATTTGAACTAAGGCCGTGGTATCTCTCACGCCCAATTTATCAATCATCTTGCTTCTATGATTACCAACAGTATTTACGCTGATAAATAATTTTTCAGCTATTTCTTTGGTATCATTATCATCTGCTATTAGTTTTAAAATCTCTTTTTCCCTTACAGACAATAAATCTTTATTGGAGTGTAGTTTGTCCTGGGAATGAAAAGTGTGAACATATTCGCTGTTTTCACCATGTGAAATGCGTATCCAATAATACCTGAAATTCTTTTTAAAAAGGTGATTAATGTTTTGCACATAATTAAAAGTGTAATTGAATTTTCTGCTTTCATCGTAATGAATCGGAGAACCTTTAGAAAAAAGACAAATTGGTTTATCATCCAGTAGCCTGTATCTTATGCCGCAGTGAAATATTTGTATATTCGTTCTTTGTTCAAAAGGAATTTCCTCTAGCACACCAGTGAACCACTTTACGGAATCGGTAAAAAAAGTCAAGTAATCTTTTTCAAGCAGACTCATAATCTGAATCATTCTCTCAGCTTGAGAGACTTCCGGAAGCTCACCCCAAAATTCTTTTTCACCAACTTCTAAAACAGGAGTGTAATTAAGGTGGTCAAATATCCCAATGACAGCATCAGTACCTTTTATTCCGTTAAGTAGCAGATTTGCTTCTTCTCTAAATCGTTCTACTTCTCCAATGGTATTGTCGATAAAAAAAGAGGATGACATGGCAACAATCTTTTTATACAGAAAATCCGCATCCTTCATCTTTCTCAAACTATTTTCCTGCATATCTTTTTAGTATGTTTTATTCCTTGTTTTCCAATATTTTATCACTGCAAATATAATTTGGAAACTGAAATGCTTTTATAAAATGCTAATGTAGTGGATTTTATCTTTTTCAAATAAAATTACCATCAAAAAATGATGATTATCACTATTTCCAGTGCTACTAGCTAAAGCTAGTTTTACTCTATAAAACAGAGCAAGCAAAATAAGCAAAATAGTAGCATTATGATAGCAACAACTACTTATTCTAAACGGCAAGTTATACAAATATTCAGTAGCAACAATGCTAATTTTTTTAATCCAAATAATGATATTGATTCATTAGTAAAACTGGTTCAATCCAAAAGCGAAAGAGGCTTCCACACTTTATATAATAAATATTGTGGAGCACTTTATGGAGTGATTATAAAACTAGTAAAACGAAACGATGTAGCTGATGATTTATTACAAGATTCTTTTGTGAAAATATGGAAAAACATTGAAAGTTTTGACAGATCTAAAGGAACTTTATATACGTGGATGTTGAATATTGCCAGAAACCAAGCTATAGATTACCTTCGTTCATCAAATTATCGAAATCAAATGCAACAGGTAGAAATGGATTTGATTTCTTATAGTATTGATAATATTGGAAATGCAACTTCAAACTGCTGTCCAGTTGAATATGAAGATTTTAAAAATAAGGCCTTGCAATTGGATTCAAAATATACCGAAGTGATTGATTTAATTTACTTTTATGGTTGGACGCAGGAACAAACTGCCGAAATTCTAAAGCTGCCTTTAGGAACTATTAAAACCCGAGCGAGAAAAGGACTTAGTTTGCTTAAAGTTTTGTATTTGCAATGAAACAGTAAAGCCCTTTAACATAATTATTTTAACAACTATTTTATAGTTTACCCAAACTACTTAAATAATATACATAAACAAATGAATATAGGTGACTATATCACAAGCGGGATACTACAAGATTATTGCCTTGGGGTGCTTACCGTTGAGGAAGAAAAAAAAGTAGAAACCATGTGTAATAATTATCCGGCGGTTGCCAATGAACTTCTCTTGTTGCGACAATCGCTTGAAAAATATGCTGACAATGAAAGTATTTGGCGGCGGGATGAATTACGAATCAAAATCTGGCAAGCCGTAAAAAAAATATGGGAAGAAAAGTCTTAGAACTAGATAAATAATTAGCTGTTGTATAGTAATCTTTGTCAAAGTTTCAAACTTTGACAAAGATGTTAAAAAAAGATACTATTAAAATGAAAACACCATTTTGTTCCCTTTATAAATAATTTAGTTACACTTTCCCTAAAGTATACAATTGTTCCATTGTTGGCGATTTACTTCCGCCAGCAGGTTCTAATGTTATGCCAAAAGCTTCCGCACCACTAGTTTTATCTACAGCAAAGATTTTGCTTTCATTCGCTTGAAAATTAGATAAAAGTCCGATACTTGTTGGTGTTAATTGCGGTTGCAGTTTCAAAGACCAAATTTGGTATACTTTTCCTTCTGGTGGCTTTGGCAATCCGCTGGCATCTACATAAACCACTTGGGTTTGTTTGTTCCAGTAGATTTTTGCTTTAGCAGTTGGAGCTGCAGCTTGTCCACCAAGTGAAACAACTGTATTGGTTTCATCTCTAACAACGCCCAAAATAGTTTGTGTTTCTTTATTTTTTAATTCTAAATCAACCACAGATTCTTCTAGTTTTGATTTCTGAACTTCAATAGTTTTGATTTGGTTTTTAGTAACATTTAATTTAGAATATTGAAAACCAATACCAACTAATAATGCTACAGAAGCAGCCCAACCTATATATTGAGATTTATTATTTTTTGGTTTCATTTTAATTACTTTACGCTTTTTTAAGCCTAAATTGTATTTAATTTTCTCATACACGTCCGAAGAAATAATTGGCGAAAAGCTACTCGATAACGCTAGAACACTGTGCTCAATCGAGATGATTTCTTTTTTTATATCCTTATCTTTTATAGATAATTCGGCAATTTGATTTGTCTCACTTTCGTTTAAGATGCCAAAAACATAAAGCTCCAAATCTCCTGAATTTAATAGTTCTGTTGTACTCATTATACTTTTAAATAAGTTCTTAAATCATTAATACACGTTCTGTTTTGTGTTTTGACAGTGCCAAGCGGAATTTCGAGTTCCTCCGAAGCTTCTTGCTGTGTAAATCCCTGAAAGAATAATAATTCTATCAATTGAATACATTTTGGTTTTAGCTTAGCTACAAATTCTCGCATCCCAATAGTATCAATCCTATTGATTAATTTGTTACTGTCATCAAGCAGATGTACGAAATTATCAGCCGATAGGTTTTGTTTGCTATTGTTAAATCCTTTAGAACGTAATTTATCTATGGATGTATTTCTAGCTATATTAAGCATCCAGGTGTATAATCTTCCTTTGCTCTCATTATAGGTTTCAATGTTTTTCCAGATTTTTACAAATACCTCTTGTAAAACATCTTCGGCATCTTCGGTTTCTTTTAACAGATTTGAAATTACCGAAAATAAACTTTTCGAATACATATCATATAATATAGTAAAGGCTCGTTCATCCTTCTTTAGGATCAACGGAATTAATTCTTCTTGCGACATTTTGTTTTGTTTTTGTTGTTATATATGAACATATACGAAGTAAAATAATTATTGGTTTTATAAATGTAATTTTTTTTTAAAATAAAATAACGTTTAAATTAAATTTATTTTAACCATATGAAATTCAACATTTTAAAAAATAGTTTTCATTTTTAAAATCCAAACAAAATCTATTTTCGTATATCCTTTTTTAACTCATTTAAATTTAAAACAATGAAAAAAACAAAACTTTATGTAGGTCTGTCGTTAGTAGCGATTTCAGGTCTGGTTTTTATGGCAGCGGATCACGCAGATGCTCCAGCTGTAACAGGTAATGCCAATGACATTACGGATGTCTATGCTTTTCAAGGGCAAGATACTAACAACATGGTGTTTGTAGTAAACACGCAAGGTTTACTTTCTCCAAGTGCAACCGCTACGGCAGCATTTAGTGAAAACGTAATGACCGAAATCAACATTGACAACAATGGTGATAATGTAGAAGACTTGGTTATCCAAGCTATTAGAAAAGGGGATAGCATGTACTTTTTTGGACCAGTTGCTCCAGGAACAACAGGTGTTACAAGTACCGTTAAAACAAATGCTGAAGCGGGTAAAGTAAAAATTTCTACTTACGGAAACGCACCAATTACTGCAACACAAAACGGAATGAAATTTTTTGCCGGACCAAGAGATGATCCTTTCTTTTTTGATTTAGGACAATTCAAACACATTCTTGCCGGTGAAGCTTCAAGTTTCAATAATCCGGGTACAGATACTTTTGCCAGAACAAATGTGCTTTCTACCATTATTGAATTGCCAAAATCAATGTTGGGTTCTTCTTCTACAATTAATATTTGGGCAGAAACAAAACAAAAACAATAAGTAAAACATAGTAAAATAGAAAAAAATGAAAACAAGTAAATTTAAAATAATAGCATTGTCACTTATCGGAGTTACATCAATGCTTGTAAGTTGTAGTAACGATGATAATTCATCTCCTAGTTTTGCTGGAAGTTATGTACAACAAGATCAAATGGCACGTCCGGCAATAAACACCGTTTTTATTGCACCGGGAGCAACCAAAGATGCATTTAATGCTGCCATTCCTTCAACAATGGGTGCTGCGTATCAAAGTGTTTTTCAATCCAGATTATTGGCTTTAAATGCTGGTTATACAACCAATGCCTTAGGTCAAACAGCAGCTCAATTAACAGGTCTGTTAGCTACAGATGTACTAAACGTTAGTAAAGTGGCACCAACAACTTTCTTTGATGGTACAAACGTATTAACAGGAAGAGCTTTAGCAGATGACGTTATAGATGTAGAATTATTGTTAATTTTTGGTGGCCCAACAGGTGCTTCAAACCCAGGATTAACTTCAGATCATGTTAATGCAAATGATAAAGCATTTTCTACTTCATTTCCTTATTTAGCTTCGGCTTGGTAAAATTATTGCAATCAGAGCGCAAACTAATTGCGCTCTGATTTATAAAACAACAAAACAAAAACAACAAAACATGAAAACAATAGCAATTTTAGTATTTACAGCTTTCCTTATGATAAGTTGCACTTCCAAATCAAATAAAATTATCGCTCAAAAAGATTACGATAAATACATGGAAATTAAAGACAACAAATCAAAAGATTTTGCTCAAAACGAAATCAATTTTTGGCAAGCTAAATACGATAAAGCACCTAATCAAACCAGTTATTTAAGTCAATTAGCCTCTAATTATTCCAAACTATTTGAAAATACAGGAGATGTAAAATACTTATACAAAGTAGAAGCATTATTGCTACAAGTTAATAAGGAATACAAATATACCGCTGTTGGTCCGATACGTTCTTTAGGAAGAAATTATATTTCACAGCACCGTTTTAGAGAAGCATTAGTATTAGCAAACAAAGCCTTAGCTATCGGTGAAGGTATGAAAGAAACGCAAAAATTGCTTTTTGATGTGAACATGGAATTAGGAAATTATGCTGAAGCTGAGAAAAACCTAAAATACCTAACTAATAAAACTGATTTTGATTATTTAATTCGTGTTTCTAAATGGAACGATCATTTAGGCGATTTGAAAACAGCTATTACTTTTATGGAAAAAGCAAAAGAAATTGCGGTTATAAATGATAACAAATCTTTAAAAATTTGGACGTTTTCTAACTTGGGAGATTTGAATGGTCACGATGGAAATATTCAAAAGTCGTATGATTATTATTTAAAAACCTTAGCTATAGAACCAAACAATAGTTATGCACTTAAAGGAATTGCATGGATTGCTTTTTCAAATGAAAAAGATACCAAAGAGGCAACACGAATAATAGACAACATTTCTAAAAGACACCATACACCCGATTTTTATTTGCTAAAAGCTCAAATCGCAGAATATGAAAATAATCAGGCTTTAAAAAGTAAAAACCTATCGGAATATTTTAACATGCTAAACACCATCAATTATGGTGCGATGTATAACAAATACAATACGTTGATTTATGCTGATGATAAAAACACGGCAGCTAAAGCATTAGAAATTGCCAAAATTGAAATTGACCATCGCCCAACTCCGGATTCCTATGATTTATTGGCTTGGTCTTATTATAATTTGGGCGACAGCAAGAAAGCATTAGAAATAGAGCAAAAATATGTAGTCGGAAAATCGTTTGAGCCTAAACTAAACTACCATCTTGCAACCATCTATAAAGCCAATAATATGATGGCTAAAGTTGCCCCAATAAAAAAAGAATTATTAAAAAGCACTTTTGAATTAGGTCCTACTTTGGAGAAAAAAATCACTAATCTATAATGAAAAATTCATATACACTTCTTATGTTACTTTTCTTTGCCTTTGCTCAAAGTCAAATACAAAAAGGAGTTGTTACAGATTCTATCGGCAATCCAATTGACAATGCTTATATTATCAATACCAATTCTCAAAGTCATGCGCATACCAATGAGTTCGGAGCTTTTAGTATCGATAAAACAAGCAAAGGCGATCTGTTAAAAGTTTCCGCTTTAGGATTCAAAAAGACAGATTATAAATTCGAAAGCAATGAATTCACCATTATATTAGAAGAAGATATTTACAAGTTAGATCAAGTGGTTATTCAACCAAAAATGAATGCCATGAATGTGATTTCTAAAATAGATTTACAAACAACTCCCGTAAATTCTTCACAAGAAATATTGCGAAAAGTACCAGGTTTATTTATTGGACAACATGCTGGTGGAGGCAAAGCAGAGCAGATTTTTCTGAGAGGTTTCGACATCGATCACGGAACAGATATTGCTGTTTCAGTTGACGGAATGCCAGTAAACATGGTTTCGCATGCGCATGGTCAAGGCTATGCCGATTTGCATTTTGTCATTCCAGAAACCGTCGATAAAATTGATTTCGGAAAAGGAACTTATTATGCCAACAAAGGTGACTTTGCTACAGCTGGCTATGTAACATTTCAAACCAAAGAACGGGTTGATAAAAGTGCTATAAGTGTTGAAGCCGGACAATTTAATACGTTGAGAACTGTTGGTGTTTTTAATCTTTTAGAGAAAAATAAAATGCAAAATGCCTACTTGGCTACCGAATATATTTTAACTGATGGTCCATTCGATGCGCCACAAGATTTTTCAAGACTGAATTTATTTGGAAAATATACAAGCGTGATGGCTGATAATAGTAAGTTAACCGTAATTGCTTCCAGGTTTACCAGTAAATGGAATGCTTCCGGGCAAATTCCACAAAGACTTGTAGATAGTGGAGCCATATCCAGATTTGGCGCAGTTGATGCTACCGAAGGCGGAAATACAGCAAGAACTAATGTTAATGTCGCGGTCACAAAACCACTTAATGAAAACACTTTTGTAAAGTCAAATGCCTATTATTCTAACTATAATTTTGAACTCTATTCTAATTTTACTTTCTTTTTAGAAGATCCAATTAATGGCGATCAAATTCGTCAAAAAGAAAGTCGAGATATTTATGGTTTGAATACTGAATTTAATAAAAAATATGCAAATTCCTTGTGCCAAGTAGGTTTTGGTTTTAGAGCCGATGCTACAAAAAACACCGAGCTATCACATACAGTAGGAAGATATACGACCTTGCAAACCTTGAAACTAGGTGATATCGATCAAACAAATATATTTTCCTATATCAATGTTGAATATACTTTTGGGAAATTAAAGATAAATCCAGCTATTCGATTTGATTATTTCAAGTTCAATTACCAAGATAAATTGGCACCAACTTTTGTAACCCAAAGTCAGGATAAAGTAAAGTTTTCCCCAAAACTTAATTTTATTTACTCGGCTAACAACAATTTGCAACTGTATTTAAAATCGGGATTTGGATTTCACTCGAACGATACCAGAGTTGTGGTGGCGCAAACTGGAGAAAAGATTTTGCCAACCGCCATTGGAACTGATTTAGGTGCTATTTTCAAGCCATTTCCAAAATTGGTTATCAACACCGCTTTGTGGTATTTGTATTTAGAGCAAGAGTTTGTATATGTTGGTGATGCCGGAATTGTAGAACCAAGCGGTAAAACTAAAAGAATGGGATTTGATTTGGGATTGCGTTATCAATTGACTGATTGGTTGTTCTTTGATACCGATGTTAACTATACACATGCTCGAAGTATTGATGAACCTTCTGGACAAGATTACATTCCGTTAGCTCCAGATTTTACTTCTACAGGAGGAATTAGCATCAATAAGTTAAAAGGTTTTTCAGGCGGAATTCGATACCGGTATTTAAAAAGTCGCCCTGCCAATGAAGATAATTCTATCGTAGCTAAAGGCTATATGGTTTCTGATGTCAATATCAATTATGAGTTTAAAAACTTCACTTTTGGAGTAGCCGTTGAGAATATTTTCAACACAAAATGGAATGAAACCCAGTTTGCCACCGAGTCGCGCTTGCAAAATGAAACCCAAAGTGTAGACGAAATTCACTTTACACCAGGAACACCATTTTTTATGAAAGGAAAAATAACCTACAGGTTTTAAATGTAATTTTTGTTTGTAATAGAAAATGGTTAAAAGTTTTCTATTACGTTTTGTTGGAGAGCCTGACGACTAGTTTTCGGGCTCTTTTACAAACAGTACATTTTTTATTTGATAGTATAGTTTTAAGGGAAAAATCTGCTATGGGATTATTTCGGTTTTTTGTTTTGTGGATAGAAACTGGTTTTCTGTCATGTTTTGTTAGGAGCTCAGTAATTAACATAGTTACTGGGCTCTTTTTTTATAAATTTTAGGAATTGTATAACAGTAACTCCTGAAATTATGTTTAATTTTGACAAAAATAAATTATGAAAAAGATAGTACTATTCGTAACGGCTTTAACCTTATTTAGTTGCCAAAATCAGGCACAAAACAGCAAGAAAACAATGGAAACACAAGCACCTGTAAAAGCAGAAACAATTTATCAATTTAAAGTAAAAGATTTATACGGTAAAGAATTTGACTTTGCCTCATTAAAAGGAAAGAAAATATTAATAGTGAATACAGCCTCAGAATGTGGACTAACGCCTCAATACAAAGATTTGGAATCTATTTACAAAAAGTATAAAGATCTTAATTTTGTTATAGTTGGTTTTCCAGCCAATAATTTTGGTTCGCAAGAGCCAGGAAGCAATGAACAAATTGCTAAATTCTGCGAATTGAATTATGGTGTGACTTTCCCAATGATGAGTAAAATTTCTGTAAAAGGAAGTGACATGGACAAAGTCTATAAGTTCTTAACACAAAAAAGCAAAAACGGTTTACAGGACAGCGAAGTTGAATGGAATTTTCAAAAATATTTAATCAACGAACAAGGCGAATTAGTAAAAGTGTTATCGCCAAGAGTATTACCAACAGATGCTGCAATAGTAGGTTGGATTAATGGGAAATAATAACTAAAAATTGTTTAAATGATAACCTTAAGTTATTCTTATGATAAATAGCCTGATGAATTTCATCAGGTTTTTTGTTTTGATTTTATCGACTAACGTCACTTGTGGTGTGGTTTGAAGAGTTTTTTTTCCTTTAAACGATTTTAAGATAATAACTAAATTATTCTCATTAAGTTTGAATAGAATTTCAAATACCACACACTTCCACAGATGAATAATATATTTAACACCGTATACAGACAAGATTACTTACAAGGCTTTTCTAATGGGTTAAATCCCTATTTGAAAGTTGATGAAAATCAAAATGAAGCTTATCTTTTTGGGTTTAATCAAGGTAGATTAGACTATGAACGAATAAATGGTAAAATTGAATATGGCATTCCAAAATTAATTGTCACTAACAAAGTTTTAGAAGATTTTCTTTTGGCCGGAATGCTTGGAATCAGCATAAATGATGATGGTTACACCGCTTTTCAAATTGATGTTATTTCTAAATGGTATCAAAGCGGAATTGAAAAATATAATCCTTATCAAAGCAGTTACCTGTTAGGAATTTTGGAAGAAAACGGGATTGAGATCATCTAGCTTATTCCAATAGCAACTGCATAATTACAGAGTGCAACCATCGCTCAAACTTATAACCGCTTTCTTTAATAATTCCCACTGTAGCAAATCCGAATTGCTTGTGAAAAGCAACACTATTTTGGTTTTCAGAGTCAATAACCGCAATCATAGTATGCAATTTTTGCTTTTTAGCTAAAGCAATTAAGCTTTGCATAATTAATCTTCCAATACCTTTTCCGTGTTCGTTAGGCATCACATACACAGAATGTTCTACAGTAAATTTATACGCTTCCCTAAAACGAAATTCACTGTAATAGCCAAAACCAACTACGCGTTCCTCTATTGTTGCGACTATTATTGGAAATCCTTTAGCTAATTTTTCTTCAAAAAGGGCTTGTTGCTGTTCCAATGTTCGCAAATCATAATCATACAATGCCGTTGAATTGGCAATATAATAATTCAGAATGGCCACAATGGTTTCCGCATCTTGACTTTGATATGGCCTGATTTTAATTTCCATAGGGTAAAAATAAGAAAACAATTTTCGTTTTGAAAAGGTTTTTTCCACCTTTGTTCGGGTGTTGTTCGCAAATTAAGCCCTTTTTGCGAACAAAACCAGAACATGACCCGAACAACACCCGAATAACGGTATCAAAATGATGGGTTTGATGTGTCACTAAAGGTCACTAAGAGTCAGTAGGTGTCAAAGCACATCATTAAGTGTTATAAGCATTGTTTAAATTCTTTCCGCTATAGTTCTGATAAGAAAACTTTTTTGTGTTGGAAAAGAGATACAATTTGTATCTTTGTTCCCATTAAAATGCACCCATGATTTACCCAAAAATACCTCTAGCGCAAAGCATTATAGAAATATGCCATGCCAAAGGAGTTTATGATATTATAATTTCCCCGGGTTCCAGAAATGCACCGCTGACAATTGGCTTTACCAACAACTCAAAGTTTAACTGCTATAGTATTGCAGATGAACGCTGTGCCGCTTTTTTTGCGTTAGGTATTGCACAACAAACCAACAAACCGGTTGCGGTAGTTTGTACTTCGGGTTCGGCTTTACTGAATTATTATCCGGCTTTGGCCGAAGCTTTTTACAGTCAGATTCCGTTTATTGTTATTTCGGCAGACAGACCTTTTGATAAAATTGATATTGGTGATGGACAAACCATTCGTCAGGAAAATGTTTTTATAAATCATTCACTATACAATGCTAATTTAACCGAAGAAGCTTCTGAAGAAAACGATGTTTTTATCAATGAGGCTATCAATGTGGCCATTGCCCGTAAAGGTCCGGTGCACATTAATGTTCCTTTTGAAGAACCATTATATGAAATTACTAATAAACTTTCGGTTGATTTTAACGTAACGGGTTTAAATATTATTCATCAATCGGTGAATGTTGACGATATTATTGCCTTTACAACTTTATGGAATCATACCTCAAAAATTTTAATCTTAGTTGGCGAATGCAAACCTAATGCTGTCGATCAGGAATGGTTAGAAAAATTAGCTTCATTGCCATCTGTGGTCGTAATGACTGAAACAACTTCGAACTTGCATCATCCAAGTTTTATCAACAATATAGATACGCTTATCACACCGTTTTCTAATGCTGATTTTTTGATGTTACAGCCTCGAATACTTATTACGTTTGGTGGAATGATAGTTTCTAAACGAGTGAAAGCTTTCTTGAGAAAATACAAACCAAGGCATCATTGGCATATTGATAAACATCGGGCTTATGATACATTCGGAATTTTAACCAAGCATTTCCATGTTAGTCCAAATCAGTTTTTCTCTCAGTTTCTACCTTTCATAAAACCTATTAGAAGTGATTATAAAGCAACTTTTCAAACTATTCACAAGCAACGAAAAGTAAAACATGACGAGTATCTTTCTAAAGTTTCTTTTTGTGATTTAAAAGCATTTGAAAAGATTTTATCAAGTTTGCCAAAGGATATTCAATTGCAAATTAGTAACAGTTCAGCCATTCGCTATGCACAATTATTTGACATTGATAAATCGATAGAAGTGTTTTGCAACAGAGGAACAAGTGGGATTGACGGTAGTACTTCAACCGCTATTGGAGCAGCCGTTGGAAGCAAAAAACCAACCGTTTTAATTACTGGAGATATTGGATTTCTATATGATAGTAATGCACTTTGGAACAATTACATTCCAAAGAATTTCAAAATTATTTTGATAAATAATGGCGGCGGTGGTATTTTTAGAATATTACCTGGACATGAAGAAACCGAAACCTTCAACACTTATTTTGAAACTTCACATTGTTTAACGGCGGAACATTTAGCCAAAATGTACCAGTTAGATTATCTTACGGCAAGTGATGGTAATTCGTTGAAAAAAGGCTTGGCAAAGCTTTATGAGCAAAATGAGAAACCAATGATTCTTGAAGTTTTTACTCCAACTCGCGAGAATGACAAACTATTGTTGAACTATTTTAAAGCTTTGGTATAAATTTATATCTTTACTAAAACACCGATTTGTGAGCAACACCAATAAACTTAAAATATTCAACGACCCAATTTATGGTTTTATTACCATTCCGAATACGTTAATTTATGATTTAATTCAGCATCCTTATTTTCAGCGCCTTCGACGTATAACTCAGATGGGATTGTCTTATTTGGTTTATCCCGGTGCGCATCACACTCGTTTTCATCACGCCATTGGCGCTATGCATTTGATGCAAAAAGCAGTGGAAGTATTGCGTTTCAAAGAAGTTTCCATTTCCAAAGAAGAAGAGAATGCCTTATATATTGCGATACTTTTGCACGATATTGGGCATGGACCGTTTTCACATACGTTGGAACACAGCATTGTGGAAGTGAATCATGAAGAAATTTCACTATTGTTCATGAACAAACTTAACGAAGAGTTTGACGGACAATTAAGTTTAGCAATCCAGATTTTTAAAGGCGAGTATCATAGAAAATTCATGTTACAATTGATATCAAGTCAACTGGATATGGACAGAATGGATTATTTGAAACGCGATAGTTTTTATTCGGGTGTAGCCGAAGGAAATATCAATTCGGACCGGCTGATTCAGATGCTGAACGTGGCAGATGATTTTTTAGTTATGGAAGAAAAAGGAATCTATTCTATAGAAAAATTCCTGATGGCAAGACGATTGATGTATTGGCAGGCCTATTTGCATAAAACGAGTTTGGTGGCTGAACTGACTTTGACCAATGCCTTGAAAAGAGCTAAAGAGTTGCTTCATAAAAAGGTTCACATTGAATGCAGTGAGCCATTAAAGCATTTTATGGAGCATAAAATTACACTCGGAAATTTTTCCAATACTAATTTAGATAACTTTGCGCAACTTGATGATTTTGATATCATTAGTGCTTTAAAAAATTGGCAGCATCACGATGATTTTATTCTGAGTAGTCTGAGTAAAATGATCATCAACAGAGACTTGCCAAAAATAAAACTCAACAGTGAAAAGTTTCCGAAAGAAGTATTAGCCGAAATGATTATTGGTTTTGCTAATGACAATAATATAACGACACAGGAAGCCAACTATTTTATCTTTAAAGGAAAGATTAAAAACCAAGCGTATAGCAAAGACGCGGAACCCATCAGAATTTTGAAGAAAGACAAAACGATTGAAGATGTGGTTGAGGCTTCTGACCAATTGAATTTAAAAGCATTGTCAAAACCGGTTACTAAGTATTTTATATGTTTTCCAAAACTACTTGATGAAAACTACCATTAAAATTGATTTTTTTATACTTTTGTGATGATGAAACAAACTCCAAATACTTTATTTCTATTAACGGGCATTTGTCTTGTGTGTTCCTTCTTATTCCTAAAAAAAGTAAATTAGCATAAGATGAAATTTACAGCAGCTCAAATAGCAGAGATACTTGAAGGCGAAGTGATAGGTAACCCTGATGCTAAAGTCTTTAAATTAGCCAAGATAGAAGAAGGCACTGAAGGTTCGCTAACGTTTTTAGCCAACCCAAAATATGCTAATTTCATATATACTACGCAAGCTACTATTACCATTGTTAATGCTGATTTTGTTGCTGAAAATGAGTTGACTACAACTTTGATAAAAGTAGAAGACGCTTACCAATCCTTTTCAAAATTATTAGAATATTACAACCAAGTGAAGCTTATGAAATCAGGCATCGAACAGCCTTCAGTGATTTCAGAGAATGTGACTTATGGCGAACAACTTTATTTGGGAAGCTTTAGTTATATTGGAAAAAATGTAACAATTGGCAGCAACGTAAAAATATATCCAAATTGTTTTATCGGAGATAATGTAAGTATTGGTGATAATTGTATCTTTTTTGCAGGCGTTAAAATATACTCTGAAACAGTAATTGGAAACAATTGCAACTTTCATTCAGGAAGTGTAGTAGGTTCAGATGGTTTTGGTTTTGCACCAACAGAAGAGGGAACATTTAATAAAATTCCACAAATTGGTAATGTAATCATCGAAGACAATGTTGAAATAGGAGCAAACACAACTATCGACAGAGCTACACTAGGGACAACGTTAATCCGAAAAGGAGTAAAATTGGACAATCATATTCAAGTTGCTCATAATGTTGAAATAGGTGAGAATACAGTAATCGCAGCACAAACCGGTATTGCAGGTTCGACTAAAATTGGCAGCAATTGTATGATTGGCGGTCAGGTAGGTATTGCGGGACATATTACAATTGGAAATAATGTTCGTATTCAAGCGCAATCTGGTGTTGGGAAAAATATAAATGATGGCGAAGTGTTACAAGGCAGTCCCTCTTTTGGCTATGCAGACTATAGTAAATCGTATGTTCATTTTAGAAATTTGCCTAAGATTGTTGCCGATATTGAAGAATTAAAAAAGAATAATAATACTAATTAAATAGCTTACCATGGTTAAACAAAAGACCATCCAGAACGAAATTTCTCTTACTGGTGTTGGACTACATACTGGAAAAGAAGTAAAAATGACTTTCAAACCTGCTCCCATAAACAATGGTTATACCTTCGTTAGAGTAGATCTTGAAGGTTCACCAGTTATAGAAGCCGATGCCAATTATGTAGTAAATACACAACGTGGTACCAACCTTGAAAAATTAGGCGTTAAAATCCAAACTTCAGAGCATGTATTGGCAGCTTTTGTAGGTTGCGATGTTGATAATGTTATTATAGAGTTAAACGAGTCTGAGCCGCCAATCATGGATGGTTCTTCAAAGTTTTTTGTTGAAGCTATCGAGAAAGTTGGTGTTGTTGAACAAGAGGCAGAACGCCATTATTATATTGTGAAAGAAGTAATTTCTTTTATGGACGAAGCAACAGGCAGTGAAATTCTACTGATGCCATCTGAAGACTACCAAGTGACAGCAATGGTTGATTTTGGCACTAAAGTTTTAGGTACGCAAAACGCTACTATGAAAAACATTTCAGAATTTAAATCTGAAATTGCTGATGCCAGAACGTTTAGCTTTCTGCACGAATTGGAAACGCTTTTAGATAATGGACTAATAAAAGGTGGCGATTTGAACAATGCTATTGTTTATGTTGACAAAGAAATTTCACCAAAAACCATTGAAAACCTTAAAGTCGCTTTTGGTAAAGATTCTATTTCGGTTAAACCCAATGGTATTTTAGATAACCTAACGTTACATTATCCAAATGAAGCAGCACGTCATAAACTGCTTGATGTGGTTGGTGATTTAGCTTTGGTCGGTACACGAATCAAAGGAAAAGTGATTGCCAATAAACCTGGTCATTATGTAAACACTCAGTTTGCTAAGAAATTGTCTAAGATTATCAAAATAGAACAACGCAATCAAGTTCCGGTATTTGATTTGAATTTGGAACCTTTAATGGATATTCATAAAATCATGAGTATCTTGCCTCATCGTCCTCCTTTTTTGTTTATTGACAGAATTATTGAAATGTCAGAAAGCCATGTAGTAGGGATGAAAAATGTCACAATGAACGAAGGTTTCTTTGTTGGGCATTTTCCGGAAGCTCCAGTAATGCCGGGTGTTATTATTGTGGAAGCGATGGCTCAAACCGGAGGAATATTGGTTTTGAGCACCGTTCCTGATCCGGAAAACTACTTGACCTTTTTCATGAAAATTGATAATGTGAAATTCAAACATAAAGTATTGCCAGGTGATACTTTGATATTTAAATGTGATTTAATTACTCCAATTAGAAGAGGAATTTGCCACATGCAAGCTAAAGCCTACGCTAATGGAAAATTAGTTGCAGAAGCAGAATTAATGGCACAAATCGCAAAAAAACAATAAACTATGAACCAACCTTTAGCATACGTACATCCGGGAGCAAAAATTGCGAAAAATGTAGTGATTGAACCTTTCACAACCATCCATAACAATGTAGTCATTGGTGATGGAACTTGGATTGGTTCCAATGTAACCATCATGGAAGGCGCACGAATTGGTAAAAATTGTAACATTTTTCCAGGCGCTGTAATTTCAGCCGTTCCACAAGATTTGAAATTTGGTGGAGAAGAATCACTTGCTGTAATTGGGGATAACGTAACTATTAGAGAGTGTGTTACAATTAATCGTGGCACTATAGCTTCGGGACAAACCAAGATTGGAAATAACTGTCTTATCATGGCAACAGCTCATATTGCTCACGATTGTCATATTGGAGATAATGCTATTATAGTAAACGGCGTTGCTTTGGCTGGACACGTTATCGTTGGTAATTTCGCTATCATTGGAGGATTAGCAGCTATTCACCAGTTTATCCAAATAGGTGATCACGCTATGATTTCGGGAGGTTCGTTAGTTCGTAAAGATGTACCACCTTATACCAAAGCGGCAAAAGAACCACTTTCTTATGTTGGAATTAATTCGGTTGGATTAAGACGAAGAGGGTTTACATCGGAAAAAATTAGAGAAATTCAAGATATATATAGAATCTTGTACCAAAAAAACTATAACACCTCACAAGCTGTTGGCATTATAGAAGCTGAAATGTCGGCCTCACCAGAGCGAGATGAAATTCTGGATTTTATCAGAAACTCATCAAGAGGTATTATGAAAGGCTATTCGGGAACTTAATAGAAAGAGCAAAGAAAAATAGAAATTAAATAAAATAAAACCAAAATGGCATCTACATCAGATATTAGAAACGGATTATGCATCAAGTTCAATCACGATATTTATAAAATTATTGAATTCCTTCACGTTAAACCCGGAAAAGGTCCGGCTTTCGTTAGAACTAAATTGAGAAGTTTAACTAACGGAAAAGTCCTCGACAACACCTTTTCGGCTGGACATAAAATTGATGAAGTGCGAGTAGAAACACAAAACTTTCAGTTTTTATATGCCGAAGGAGATCAATTTCACTTTATGAATACGGAAACATACGAACAAATCACTTTGGATAAAAAAGTGCTGGATGCTCCTGACTTGTTAAAAGAAGGAACAGTCGTAATGGTTCAAATCAACACTGAAACCGAATTACCACTTTCTGTTGATATGCCAGCTTCTATTGTTTTAGAAGTTACTTATGCTGAGCCAGGTGTAAAAGGAAACACAGCAACCAATGCTACAAAACCGGCGAAAGTAGAAACCGGAGCTTCAGTAAACGTTCCTTTGTTTATTAATGAAGGTGATAAAATCAAAATTGATACGGCTACAGGTTCTTATATGGAAAGAGTAAAGGAGTAATGATTTGAAGATTAACCGATTTGAAGATTTGAAAATTGTTTCATCTTCGAATTAACACATTTTCAAATTTTCAAATTAAATAAATGAAGTTTCCTAAAACACATACACTCAAAGAAATCGCCTCCATTATCGGATGCCACTATGTTGGTGCTGATGATTTTCCGGTTGAAGGCATGAACGAAATTCATGTGGTTACGCCAGGCGATATTGTTTTTGTTGACCATCCAAAATACTACGACAAAGCATTGCAATCGGCAGCAACTATTGTTTTAATAAACAAAGAAGTTGATTGTCCGGAAGGAAAAGCATTGCTAATTTCGGATGATCCTTTTAGAGATTTTAATACGTTGACCAAACATTTTCGTCCTTTTGTAGTTTCAAATGATAGCATTTCAAATGCAGCTTCAATCGGAGAAGGAACAGTTATTCAACCCAATTGTTTTATCGGTAATAATGTTAGTATTGGTAAAAACTGTTTGCTTCACGCCAGTGTAATTGTGTATGACAACACAGTAATTGGCGATAACGTGATTATACATTCGGGAACCATACTTGGAGCTGATGCTTTTTATTATAAAAAACGTCAGGAAGGTTTTGATCAATTATTTTCTTGTGGAAGAGTTGTGATTGAAGATAACGTTGGAATAGGAGCGTTGTGCACTATTGATAAAGGCGTTACCGGAGACACTACCATTGGTGCCGGAACAAAAATTGACAATCAGGTGCATGTGGGTCACGATACTGTTATCGGCAAAAAATGCTTAATTGCGGCACAAACCGGAATTGCAGGTTGTGTTATCATTGAAGATGAAGTTACTTTGTGGGGACAAGTCGGAACCACCAGTGGAATAACCATAGGTGCCAAAGCAGTTGTTTTGGGACAAACAGGTGTGAGCAAATCTATTGAAGGTGGAAAGACATATTCAGGAACGCCAATTGATGAAGCGAGAGAAAAGATGAAACAGTTTGCTAACCTCAAGAAAATACCAGAAATTTTAAATAAAATAAAGTAAACCATGACTGCTAAAAAAATCGTTCAAGATTTTTATAAATCCGATGTGCTTTTAGATTCAGAAAAAGTAAATAGTTTTTTGCATCCTGATGTAGTATTAGAATGGCATAGTAGCCAGGGATATCATAAATTAAAACACGATCAGATTATTGATTTAAGCAAAGAATTCAGCAAAGCTTATATTCGATCTAAGTCAAGAATAAGTCATATTTTAGTAAAAGGAAATATGGTTTCGGTTCGGTATGCCCATTATGTAAAAACTATTGAAAACCCTAGAGAAGAAATGTTTTTGGCTCACTTCATGGTGATTTGGGAATTGAAAGACAATAAATTGTATCGCGGTTTTCAGATGAGTCAACTATAGTAATTTTGCAAAAAAACTAATAGCTAATTACTAATTACTAATTACTATTTTCTACTTTTACACCACTTAAAATAATCACAATAAACAAACACAAACATGAGCGTTTTAGTTAATAAAGATTCAAAAATAATAGTTCAGGGATTTACAGGAAGTGAAGGAACTTTTCATGCTTCACAAATGATTGAATATGGTACCAATGTTGTTGGTGGCGTTACACCAGGAAAAGGAGGGACAACGCACTTAGACCGTCCGGTATTCAATACAGTAAAAGATGCTGTTGAAAAAGCCGGTGCTGATACTTCTATTATTTTTGTTCCGCCTGCTTTTGCTGCTGATGCTATTATGGAAGCTGCTGATGCCGGTATCAAAGTAATTATTGCAATTACTGAAGGTATTCCGGTTGCCGATATGATTAAAGCATACGAATATATCAAAGAAAGAGATTGTACATTAATTGGTCCAAACTGTCCCGGAATTATAACTCCGGAAGAAGCTAAAGTAGGTATTATGCCTGGTTTTGTATTCAAAAAAGGAACAGTTGGAATTGTTTCTAAATCAGGAACGTTGACTTATGAAGCGGCAGATCAAGTAGTAAAACAAGGCATGGGAATTACAACAGCTATCGGAATAGGTGGTGACCCAATTATTGGAACAACTACTAAAGAAGCGGTTGAGTTATTAATGAACGACCCAGAAACCAAATGTATCGTAATGATAGGTGAAATAGGTGGTCAATTAGAAGCCGATGCTGCCAAATGGATTAAAGCTGATGGTAACCGTAAACCGGTTGTTGGGTTTATCGCAGGAGAAACCGCTCCAAAAGGAAGAACCATGGGACACGCCGGAGCCATCGTTGGTGGTGCCGATGATACCGCAGAAGCTAAGAAACGCATCATGAGAGAATGTGGTATTCACGTAGTAGATTCTCCTGCTGAGATTGGTAAAAAAGTAAAGGAAGTGATGGGATAATCATCATTATCAATATATAAATTTAAAGCTTCACATTTGTGAGGCTTTTTTTATCATAATATTTTATATATTTGATTATCAATTATTCATATTATGAAAAAGCTGTACTCACTTTTATTTTTTGCGATAAGCATTTTTACTAATGCTCAAATAATAGATTTTCCGGATGCCAATTTTAAAACAAAATTGTTAGAAGCGAGTGCAAGCAATCAAATTGCCATTGATTTAGCCGGGAATTATAATAAAATAGATATCAATGATAATGGTGAAATTGAGCAAAGCGAAGCATTGCAGGTGCTCGTGTTAAATGTTAGCAACACTTCCATAACCAATCTAAGCGGTATTAATTACTTTGTGAACTTAGGAACACTTTATTGTGCTAATAATCCATTAACCAGTTTAGATCTAACAAGCCTTGTAAACCTCACGGGTTTAAATTGTGCAAATGATTTGCTGACGACATTAAATGTAAGTGGTTTAACCAATTTATGGGAATTATACTGCTTTAACAATCAGTTGACATCGCTGAATTTAAATGGCTTTAGCAATCTTCACCTGTTATATTGCAGTTCAAATCTACTTCAAGATTTGCAGGTTAACGATTTGGTTAATCTTAATATATTGCAATGTCAAAATAATCAGCTGCCGTCCTTGAATCTAAGTGGGCTTGTTAACATAAATTCATTAATCTGTTTCAACAATCAACTCACTACTATAAATTTAAGTGGCTTAGTTTCGCTTCGAGATTTTATGTGTTCACAAAATCTTCTACCGGAAATTAATTTAAATGATTCACCGCACCTAAGAACAATGTATTGCAATGACAATCAATTGATATCATTATTTGTTAAAACCGGAAGTCCTAATATAGATTTGGATATTAGATTTAATAATAATCCGGGTATACAATTTATATGTACAGATGATGCGTTAGTAGAGAGTTTTCAATATTTCTGTACATTATACGGCTATACAAATTGTGCCGTAAGTTCTTATTGTTCTTTTGTTCCGGGAGGAGATTATTATATTATTGAAGGAAATTCAAAATTTGACGAAACCAATAATGGATGTGATAGTACTGATTTAAATATGTCATATTTAAAATTTACGATTAGTGATGGTATAGAAACAGGTACATTAATAGCAAACGAAACTGGAAATTACAGTATACCGGTTTCTTCAGGAACACATACAATAACTCCAGTTTTGGAAAATCCGACATATTTTACAGTTTCTCCAGCAGTTTCGAATGTTACTTTCCCGACTTCAGTCACCCCTTTTGTTCAAGATTTTTGTTTATCAGCAAACGGAATCCACAATGATTTAGAAATTACATTACTTCCAACTAGTGCAGCTCGTCCAGGTTTTGATGCCACTTATAAAATCATTTATAAAAATAAAGGCACTTCGGCGCAAAGCGGAACGGTTTCGCTTGATTATTATAATCCGATAGAAGATTTTATTGCTGCCAATCCTAGCGTTACCAATGAATCAAGTGGTTTCTTTAACACTTTAAATTGGAACTTTAGTAATTTGCTGCCTTTTGAAAGCCGAGAAATAACGGTTACTTTTAATTTGAATTCTCCGCTGGAAACTCCGCCATTGAACTCAGGTAATCTTATAGATTATAATGCTAGGATTGTCGGAGCAACTGATGAAACCCAAACAGATAACGTATCAAGTATAACCCAAACAATTGTCAACTCTTTTGATCCAAATGATAAAACCTGTACAGAAGGATATAGCCTACCGCTTTATAAGTTGGGCGATTATCTGCATTATATTATTCGTTTTGAAAATACGGGTACTGCTATTGCAGAAAACATAGTTGTTAGTGATGTAATAGATACAACAAAATTTGATATTAACACACTAATTCCAATAGGCGGACGTCACTCTTTTGAAACCAGAATCTTATCAACCAACAAAGTAGAGTTTATTTTTCAGCATATTAATCTCCCTTTTGACGATGCTAACAATGATGGATTTGTAGCTTTTAAAATAAAAACATTGCCAACACTAACCGATGGTCAGATTATAGATAATTCGGCAAATATTTACTTTGATTACAATGTCCCGATTCTGACAAATACTTATAGCGTGAATGTATTTAATCCTTTGTCCAATCCTGACTTTGTGTTCAGCAACGTGTATAACTTGTCTCCGGTTCCTGCGAAGAACAACTTGACTATTACAACTAAACAAAATGTAATGATTAGTTCAGTAAGTATTTACAATACACTTGGGCAATTGGTGCAGGTAAATACAAATCCAAATGAAACCATTGATGTTTCAGGTTTGAAAACGGGAAACTATTTTATCAAGATTGTAAGTGATAAAGTAACGGCGAGTAGTAAGTTTGTTAAAGAATAAATTAATTATGAAAAAATTCAGCACAATTCTGGTTTTACTTTTTTTTGGAATGACATTCCAAGCTCAGATTATTAATTTTCCGGATGCTAATTTTAAAACAAAGCTACTGCAGTCGGATACCAATAATTATATAGCTAAAAATTTGAATGGGAACTATTTCAAGATTGATGCCAACAGTAACGGGCAAATAGAAGTCAGTGAAGCCCAAAACGTATCTTACATTGATGTCTATAGGTATTATAATGATCTCTATATTGCTAACTTGACAGGTTTAAGCAGTTTTACTAATTTAAAATTTTTCAGATGCAGTAACCATTCCATTACCAATTTAAATTATTCAGGGCTATCTAATTTGCAAGAACTGTATTGTAGCAATATCCTGCTAACCACTATCAATCTGGCCAATTATCCTAATTTAAAGAATTTTGACTGTGGCGCTAATCAACTGACGAGTTTGTCTCTAATTAACTTGCCCAACCTGGAACTTTTATATTGTGGTTCAAACCAACTTACCAGTCTTAATCTGTCAAATTTACCCAATTTAAAGATTCTTGATTGTGGTTCCAATCCATTTAATACACTGGATTTATCAAATAACAATGCCCTTACATATTTGGGATGTAGTCAACTTGGTTTAACCAACCTGAATGTTTCCAACCTATTGAATTTAGAGCATTTGGTTTGCCTAAACAATCAGTTAACACAATTGGATATTTCGGGCTTGACAATGTTACGCGATTTACAATGTCCCAACAATAGGATTGAATATATTGATTTAAGTGATTTTGCAACCGGCGGACCTCCCAATCAAGGTAATGGATTTTATGAACTCCGATTTAATAATCTACAGGCCATCAACGTCAAAAATGGTAATTTTGACAACTTTGGTATGATTGCTGAAGGAAATCCCAACATAACGTATGTGTGTTGCGATGAATCAGAAGTTTCAATGGTTCAGAGTTATTACAGCAGCGCTGTTTGTAACACAAACACTTATTGTAATTTTACACCAGGAGGCATATACTATACAATTCAGGGAAATCACAAATTTGATGTTGATAATAACGGTTGTGACAACAACGATATTACTATTCACAATCTAAAGTTTTCCTTTACTGACGGAACTAATTCGGGAACCATAATCAGTAATTTATCCGGAAATTATGCGATACCTATTTCTGCCGGGGACTATACCTTAGCACCGATTTTAGAAAACCCAAATTATTTTACGGTTTCTCCAACAACTACTTCGGTTAGTTTTCCAACAACAGCCAGTCCGTTTACTCAAAATTTTTGTATTACTCCCAATGGGTCACACCTGGATGTTGAAACATGGATTGTCCCTTTAACTCCTGCCAGACCTGGATTCGATGCAACATATAAAATATATTACAGAAATAAAGGAAATATATCTATCTCTGGAAACGTTACATTTTCTTTTAACGATGACTACATGGATTTTATTTCTGCAATCCCTACTCAAACCTATCAAAATCCTAGTTTATTAACATGGGACTATGTCAATCTGCTACCATTTGAAACCAGGGAAATTGAGGTAAAAATCAACATTAACACCCCCATGGAAACGCTTCCTGTTAACAATGGTGATATAATAAAATTTCAGTCAATAGTCTCGCCATTAAGCGGAGATGAGTATTTAACTGATAATGCTAATCGTTTAAGTCAGGTTGTTGTTGGTTCAATTGATCCAAACGACAAGACGTGTGTTGAAGGTGATAAAGTCGAACCGGACATGATTGGAGAATATGTTCACTATGTAATACGATTTGAAAACACCGGAACTTATGCCGCTGAAAATATTGTGGTTAAGGATTTGATAGACACTGATAAGTTTGACATTTCAACTTTATTTCCATTAAATGGAAGCCATAGTTATATAACTAAAATTACTAATACCAATCAGGTTGAGTTTATCTTTGAAAATATAAACCTCCCATTTGATAATGCTAACAACGATGGCTATGTAACTTTCAAAATCAAAACCAAACCAACATTGGTAGTAGGTGATTCTTTTAGCAATACGGCAAATATTTATTTTGATTATAATTTCCCGATAGTTACTAATACAGCTACAACGACAATTACAGCTTTAGGGAATCAAGACTTTGAGTTCACCAACCTATTTAGTTTATCACCAGTTCCTGCGAAGAACAGCTTGACTATTACAACCAAACAAAATGTAACGATTAGTTCAGTAAGTATTTACAATACCCTTGGGCAATTGGTGCAGGTAAATACAAATCCAAATGAAACTATTGATGTTTCCGAATTGAAAGCCGGGAATTATTTTATCAAGATTGTAAGTGATAAAGGAACGGCAAGTTCTAAGTTTGTTAAAGAATAAATAATATATTTGATTTTATACAAACTGTTTATGAAGAAACTTTACTTTTTCTTGACCTTAGTTTTTACTGTAGTTACGGGCAATGCCCAAATAGTGACTATTCCGGATGCCAATTTTAAGGCGAAGTTATTGTCAGCTACTGTTGGTAACGGAATTGCTGCAGATTCGGCTGGAAATTTTATAGCAATTGATACCAACAGTGATGGTGAGATTCAAGTAAGTGAAGCTTTAACTGTTTACCGTTTAGATGTTTCCTATTCTTATGTAAGCAATTTAACTGGTATTGAAGCTTTTTTGAATTTACAATTCCTGCAATGCCATAACAATCAACTTACTTCATTAAACTTAAGTCCTTTAGTAAACCTTACTTTTTTACTTTGTCATGACAATCAGCTCACTTCATTGGATGTTAGTAATTTATTAAATCTGCAAACTTTGGATTGCGGATATAATTTATCCCTGAATTCAATAAATTTGGGAAATGTATCAACTATACAAAAATTAACCTGCAACCAATGTCATTTGGCAAGTATAGATTTAAGCCATATAACAAGTCTTCAAGAGTTGATTTGCAGCTACAACCTATTTACTACATTAGACCTAAGCGGTCATGCCAATCTTCAAAAATTGTATTGTTACAATAATAACCTTACTTCTATAAATCTGGCGGGAGCAACTAACCTTCAACAGTTGGCTTGTAATAACAATCATCTCCAATCATTAAACGTAAGTGGCTTTGTTAATCTTTTATCATTGGCATGTTCTAGCAACCAAATTCCGTCGTTAGATGTTAGCGGCTTAGTTAACCTTGAATTTTTAGATTGCTCTGATAATCAAATTCATTCATTAGAATTGAATGGTATGGTTAATCTTCAAAGGCTTTATTTTTCAAATAATCAATTTGCGTCAATAGATTTAAATGGTTTAAGAAATATTCAATTTTTGATTTGTTCTTCAAATCATTTAACCACATTAGATACAAGCGACTTAGTCAATCTGCAATATTTATGGTGCGGTCTTAATAGTCTAACTTCACTAATAATTAAAAATGGAAGTATTGAAGGCACTTTAAATTTTTCAGGCAATCCTAATCTGGCATACATTTGTGTTGATGATGGTCAGATTGATTCCGTTCAAAACCAAATTGTATCATATGGTTATGCAAATTGTGTGTTAAACTCTTATTGCAGTTTTACACCGGGTGGCGATTATTATACTATTCAAGGAAAGAACCGTTTTGATGTTAATAATAATGGTTGTGATGCTTCTGATGTTTTTTTTCCTAATTTGAAGATTAACATCACTGATGGTGTAAACAGCGGTAGTTATATTTCTAATTTAACCGGAGATTATTCTATACCGGTAACAGCTGGCTCACATACTATGACGCCACAAGTTATAGAGAATCCTACTTATTACACTATTTCTCCTGCATCGGCAACAGTTAGCTTTCCGGATTTAGCAAGCCCGTTTCAACAGGATTTTTGCCTCACTGCTAATGGATCCCATCAGGATATTGAATCTTGGATTATACCACTAACAAGAGCCAGACCTGGTTTTGATTCCAGATATAAAATCAAGTATAGAAACATTGGAAACGTTACTGTTTCAGGATATTTAAACTTTTCTTTTGATGATGATTATATGGATTTTGTATCGGCAACACCAGTAGTAAATAATCAGGCCTACAGCTTATTGACTTGGAATTATACTAATCTAGTACCTTTTGAAACACGTGAAATGGAGGTTACTTTTAATTTAAACACCCCTGCAGAAAGCCTTCCGCTTAACATAGGTAACTTGATAAAATTTCAATCAACAGCTTTCCCATTATCAGGAGATGAACATCAAACGGATAATTCAAATTACTTAAGACAAATTGTTGTTGGTTCTTTAGATCCAAATGATAAGACTTGTGTAGAAGGAAATGAAGTAGCGCCAGAATTTATTGATGAATATGTGCATTATGTTATTCGTTTTGAAAACACCGGAACAGCCAATGCAGAAAACATTGTTGTGAAAGACATGATTGATACAGCCAAATTTGATATCTCAACAGTAGTTCCATTAGATTCGAGCCATTCATTTACAACCCGCATTAAAGATCCAAATCAGTTAGAATTTATCTTTGAAAATATTAATCTTCCTTTTGATGATGCAAACAACGATGGCTATGTTGCATTTAAAATAAAAACAAAACCAACATTAGTAGTGGGAGATTCTTTTAGCAATACAGCAAATATTTATTTTGATTATAATTTCCCGATAGTTACTAATACAGCTACAACGACAATTACAGCTTTAGGGAATCAAGACTTTGAGTTCACCAACCTATTTAGTTTATCACCAGTTCCTGCGAAGAACAGCTTGACTATTACAACTAAACAAAATGTAACGATTAGTTCGGTAAGTATTTACAATACACTTGGGCAATTGGTGCAGGTAAATACAAATCCAAATGAAACTATTGATGTTTCCGAATTGAAAGCCGGGAATTATTTTATCAAGATTGTTAGTGATAAAGGAACGGCGGGTTCTAAGTTTATAAAAGAATAAAAAAGCCCCGATAACTCGGGGTTTTTTATTTTACCTGATGCATGCCTGAAATTCTATAAAACTCTGGCATTTTTTTTGTTTGTAGCAAAAAAAATGTAGCAAACCGAAATGCTACAAAAAAATCGCTACAGATATGAAAATACGAAAACTAATCAGAGAAGAATTAAACCTAACACAGGATGAGATGGCAATGCTTTTAAACATCAGTCGTAGCCAATGGTCGCTTTATGAACTTGGATTAAGGGAATTGTCAACTATGGGATTGATTTGGGATAGTAGGGTAGGTCGTTTTTTTACTGCATTGGAAATGAGCGAACCAAAACAGCTTCCGCAAATAGCATTGTTGGAGTCAGAGAAAGATAAATTCATTGCAGCTGCATTACGGAAAAATGAAATTGATCAATATACTTGTGCAAAAAAGACAGAAAAAATGAAGAAAGCGTATAAAGCTGCGCTAAAGCTATTTCACTTAACTGACTTTATGCTCCAGTCTGAAGATCAGAAAGACGCCATCCATCTTGCTGCATTGGAAACCCTTAAAGCGAAGGCAGTCGTATTATTTCGCAAAAATGGGCCACAGCAATTGATAAAACTGGAAGTAAGACAGCAACTGTTGGAACAGGAAAAGTTGTTGCTGACTGCATTGTTAAAATAAAAAACCCCCGAAGTACTCGGGAGTTTTTATTTATTCAATTATTATTTTTTTTACAAATTGATTGGTATCAGAGCTGACTTTTAAATAGTATAAACCAGCAGAAAATTGATTTACATTAATTGATAGGGTATTTGAATTTATTGCAGTAGAATAAACAGTTTGACCAATATTATTTATCAAGGTCAAATTTGCAGAAGTGAATTGAACAGGCAAATTGATGTTCAAAACATTTTTTACGGGATTGGGATAAATAACCAAATTATTCTCATTTACCATGTTAGTATTTGCCAACGTTAAACTACAATTGTCTGATACGGTATTCGAATTTTCAATAGTATTTCCGGGAGTTAATGTATGTCCGGTAAACCCACTATAAGTATTTGCATAAAACGAACAACGGAAAACTAAGTTTTGTGCTGGCGCCGTACCTTGACTTAAAATGCCTGATAGTGCTACCGGATTGATGTATTTCCATACTTGTGTTCCGGCATTTGTAACTTCGGTAAAGGTTCCTGACGGACCGTTACACATCAAAACATTACCGTTAGACAATTGTTGCGCACCTGAAATATTTTGTGCATAATAACTATTAGGGTTACCCGAATTATAAATCCAAGAAGCAGCTGTTGGTAAATAGGGAAGTGTGTTGGTATAATTGTATCCATTAACAGGTGGTTCAATTATTTCTACAGTTGAATAATTTCCGCCGGTTCGGCCATTTCCATTATTAAAAACCAAAATGTCATTGGCAAATGGCAGTCCGTTTTGAATCCACTGTGCATTATGTTGTCCAAAGAATTTTTTATCAGCAACTGTACCGATGTTATAAGCTAATGGATTTCCCCAACGGTATAAAATGTCACCACCTTTGCCCGAATTTCCATTAGTGTGAGAAGCGGCTTGGGTTGTTGAAGTGCTGTGATCAATAATCCAGATTTCATTAAAGTTATGGGAACTGACCATAATTTGATCTAAAGTTGGATTATAATCAATGGCATTCATATGAATCCAATCCGTAACCGATGCACTGGCATTGTAGTTAAGATTTATAAGTTGTGGATTCGAAGCTACTGTTCCGTAATTTGGTTTTGAATTGTCATATTCTTGTATCATATGATCCCATAAATGCCATTCCCAAACTATATTGCCACCGGTTGCACCAACAGGTTGAATTTCGAGAATTTGTTCACTCCAAACGGTTGACGGAACTAATGATGGATTTCTCCCCTGAGCAATGGCTTGCGTATTGGTTTTTGATTCCCAAGCAATAACTAATATATTGCCATTGGGCAAGGCTTTTACATCATGGTGTTGGCATTTAGTGGCATCCGAAAGGGTATAACTCCAGGTTACATTACCATTCCAATCTATTTTTTCTATAACTCCTCCTTTTCCACCAGCATTAAAAGTAGTGTTATTAGCATTGCCGGTATGAAGCAAGGTGCCATCAGGAAGAATATATACAGCTTGTCCGGGTTTGTAATTGCTATTCCAGGTTTTTACTTGTTTACCACATTTATCAATTAAATATGTTGTGTTACTATTTATAGGCGCAAATAAAATATATCCGTCATCTAGCGTGCCAGCGTTATGTTGAATTAATCCAATAGTTTGACTTTTGGTTACACTCCAAATTAGGATGAATGCAAATTGAAATAGTTTCTTCATAGTTTAACACATAGCTCTAAACTATTTATTAACGATTATTTTAAAGGTTTTATTGTCTTTTGCATTGGCAATTCTCACAAAATAAATTCCGTTGTAAACCGTTGTTAAATCCATAATACAAAGTGTACTTCCTTGAAGGATTTCATTAGTTTGTATTACTTTTCCAAGTTCGTCAATCAGTGTTACCTTTAGATTATCTTCAATCATATCCGATTGAATTGCAATGAATTCTTGCGCCGGATTTGGATATACTTTTACATTTAATTTTGAAAGGTTAAAATCAGCATTTGCTAAAGTGTATTGTGTTGTGCTTTCAGAAATTGTAGCAGTGCCTCCCGTTTTATTGCCATAAAATGTTGGACCAACTACATAAGGATATGCTGAATTGTGATTGGCATCTACTGTAGTAAAATAGCAATAAATCCCTGAAGGATATTCTGGAGTTACACAAAATCTACCGTTGTGTACATCTAAATAACTAGCGTCTGATGCATGAGCAATCCATTCGTAATCTTCGCGGTATAATCCTAAAGGAAAGGTAGTGCTAACAGCTGGACCATCAGTAACATTGGTTCCATCGGCATAAACTGTTCTAGTGGTAATATTTCTTAGTTGGTAACCCGATTTCATTCTGACAATGCCTCCGGTTCCGTCTGCGTTAGCATAACCATAAGCACCATATATTGGGAATCCATCGTAAGCAAAACCTAGTAACGGAGAATGTTGTGTTGTGTTGATAACATATAGCCCATCAGAAGGGTAAGTACTGCAAACCGTTGAAATCACTTGTAAATCTAAACTAAAAGCACTCGGATTTTGATGATGGTGGTAATTTCCCATTGCCGGATGCGCTTTGGCACAATCAAATCCGACTCTTTCGGCAACTACAGCATCTCTGTTCCAAATTCCGTCTCCAGCTCCACCTAAAGGTCCACCAGCATTGGCACCAGTTGAGAATTTATAGGAAACACCATCGCGGTAATCAAATAAAGCGACTCCGTTTTTAAACAAACCAATATTTCCACCGCTTGTTGCGGTAGCTGTTCCAGTATTTTGAGTTGGACTTAGAGGAAATTTGAAAATGGCATTATTACGTGTTGTTGCTAAAGAAGGATTACCATCTAAAAAAGGGCCAGTGATATAAGCCGGAATACCATTCGTAGTTACATAAACCCAATTGGTTGAGTATTGTACAGTTTGCACATTGGCAGCCACCGCATCAGTTATTGGAGTGGAGTTTCCAGAAACATAATGACGACCAGTAATTCCTGTGGTGTTGCGCAACCATTGTGTAATGGCTGGATTGGTTTGTGCGGATAAAAATCCGTTAAACATCAATAAACTTGCGATTACTATTTTTTTCATAAATAACATTTTAAATTAGTTGGTTTTCATTTTTTGTGGTTCTCCTCTGTAAAATATTCTGCAACCAAAGGATTCTGTTTTGGTATTAGTGACTGTTTTGTTTTGTAAAAGTTCGTTAACTGCTTCGGCCAAAAAAGGTTTTGCATTGGCAGCATCTCCTGCGTTATCATCAATAGCACCTTCATATTTGATGTCGTATTTACCCGATTTGTTTTTCCAAATGATAAAAGCTTGTGGCGTATGTGTTGCTTTAAATTGTTTGGCAACTACTTGTGATTTATCTTGTAAATAGGGGAAATTAAGCTTGTCAGCCTTAGCCTTTTTTTGCATCAATGTAAAAGATTCTTCTTTATAAGCCAGAGTATCCATAGCGTCAATGGCTAACAGATAAACGCCTTTTGTCTTGTAATATTTGTTTAAGGTATTCAATCGATTAGAATAGAATTTCGCCATTGGACATTTATTACAGGTAAAAATAACCATAAATCCTTTGGCATTTTTATAACTTGAAAGAGAGACTTTTTTATTATCAACATTTTTCAAACTAAAATCTGTTATTGTTTTTGTATTCGAATTATTGTCAATGACGGAAAAGCTCAACGATAGAACAGCAAACAAAATGGCAATAAGTAAATATCCTAGGCGATTCATAACTTACTTTTTAATGAATTTTTTAGTAGTTACGGATTTTGTTTTTTTATCCATCATTTGAACAATATAAACTCCCGAAGACAAACTAGAAATATCAATTCCGTTTTGCCATTGCGGTTGCGGTAACATCATGGCAACTCTTCCTTCAATGGTAGTTAAAGTTAAATAATAGATTTCGGTTGAAGCATCACTCAGATTAATATACAATTTATCTTGAGCCGGATTTGGGTATAAACTGAAATCGGTATTTAAAGTGTTTTGATCATTACCCAGGTTTCCGGTAACAATAAATTGTCCCATCATTCCACCATCTTCATGACCTGCAAAATGGCAGTGATACATATAAGGATGCGTTACATCGGCATCAGCAAAATCGTCAAACTTTGCTACAAAAGTCACCGATTCATTTCGGGGTAAATAAAAAGTATCTTTCCAACCACTTTCATGAGTTCCAACTCCGGTTGCCGAACCATTACGAGCTACAATTTTAAACTCGATGTCATGAATGTGAAACGAATGTCCGAAGATGTTATTATTGGTAACGGTCCATTTTTCGATATCATTAAGGTTAACCGTTTTGTCAATATAATCAAAAACAAAAGTGTGATTGTCTAACGAAAATGGCGTAGCACCTTGTCCGCCTGTAACAGTCATTGTTCTTGTAACTGTTGCATTAGCTGCTGTCCAGTAGGTATTGCTAGCCAATATTGATGGCACAGCAGTAATTGGAGTTGTTGCCGTTGTAGTTGCGGCCACATTGATATGTAAAACGGAGAAATCAATATTATTTAATAAGCTTCCGAATTGACCTGTAGTATTTGGTTCGCCTCCGGGAAATCCTAAAGTTTGTCCCGAATTATAAGCTTTTAAATCAACTGACGAACCAACAGTATCATTTCCTAAGTTAACCATAATTTCGATACGTTCGCCAACCATCAACTTAACACGGGTTGCTGCTACTGGTGCATTCAACAATCCACCATCATTGGCAACAATATAAAAGGTTCTGTTATCGCTAAAGCCAAGATTATAACCACGTTCTACTTCAGCATTTAAAATTCGAAGACGAACATATTGTTTTGGTAAACTGATTTGACCATTTGGAGTTCCGTTAGTCAACATATAATCACCATAAACACGCACCGAAGTTGGAGGGGAGTCAAACTGATTGGCTGTTGAATAACTTCTACTGGTTAATGCTAAAACAATATCATCAACACCGTAAGTTCTTGGCAATGCCAGAGCCGTTTCTTGAGGATCTTTAACGATTATAAAACCACCAACTCCTTTAGTTATTTGTTCTTGTGTTGTTTCATGTAAGTGTGGATGATACCAAAGTGTAGCAGCCTGATTCATCACAGTCCAATAAGGTTGCCAAAGTGTTCCTGCCGGAATAATTTGGTGTGGTCCACCATCCATAACCGCCGGAAGATGCATACCGTGCCAGTGTAGTGTTGTAGACTCGTTAAGATTATTGGTTACATTCATGTGAACTTCTTCTCCTTTATTGATAATCAAAGTTGGTCCCCAAAAAGTTTCGTTGTTAATTGAGCCAGTCACCGTTAAATTACCAGTACGGATTTGTTTGGTCGACTCATGAATGTTTAAATTAAAATTAGTCCCGTATAAAGCTTCAGGAATTGTAATGGTATTGTATTGCGCTTGAAGGATGATTACACTAGATAAGGCAAGTAAAGTAAAGAAAGATTTTTTCATATGGTTTGGGTTGATTATAAGGGTTTAGACGAAAGATGTTTTTATTTCTTGCGCAGCAGCATAAAATCTATTCTCTCGGAAATGAAAAACGGTTATTAAACAGAAAGTCTTTATCGGTTAAGGTTACTAAAAAGGCCACTAAATCAACTCTGTCATTGTTAGATAAATTCATTGGCTTATCTAGTTCTTTTGGTAGATTTTTATCATGACCTAACGAATTGTAATGCTTTATGACTTCCGTCAGGGATTTAAATCTGCCATCATGCATATACGGAAATGTAAATTGAATATTTCTAAGTGTTGGTGTTTTAAATCTCAGATAATCTTCAGGTTTATTTGTAATTTTTATTCGGCCAAAATCATTTAACGTTTCATCAATTGACAATCCATTTTTCTCAAATCTGTCATCACTAAATAATGGTTCTTTGTGACATGATGCACAATTAATTTTGAATAAATCATAGCCATGTTGCTCTTGTGTGGTGAAACTTTCTTCTTTGCGCATCACTTTATCATACTTAGCATTAGAGGATGTAAGCATTACAGTGAATTGAGCTAATGCTTTCAACAACCGTTGACTGGTAATTTTTTCATCGCCAAAAGCTTTAGCAAATAAGATTCTGTATTTTTCGCTTGCTTGTAATTTGGCAATCACATGTTCAATTGTTTCATCCATTTCTAACGGATTAGTAATTGGATTTATAGGTTGCATTTCTAAATTATTCACGCCACCATCCCACATAAAATCTTTGTTCCAAGCCAGGTTGATTAAGGCCATCGAATTTCGGTTGCCAATTTTTCCATCGATGCCATGACTCAGTTGATGATCCACATGCGTAAATCCGGTTTGCTGCAAATGACAACTTTGGCAGGAAATGGTATTGTCACGTGATAAAATGGGGTCATAAAATAAGTTTCTCCCAAGCTGGAAACCTTCTTCGGTTAAAGGGTTTCTTTTAAAATCATATTTTGGCTTTGGCCAATTTTTGGGAATTTCAAAATATAATGGCGTTGTATATTTATTGGTAAACGAGAATCCAATTAGAACTAATAATAAAAGAAATTTCCAATATATTCTCATTCCAAATGAAACATTTTGACACTATCATTAGCTAATTCCGTGGCAAGTTTACATGGAATCATAACGCTGTTAGTTTGTGCCAGATTTATATTCGAAAAAAAGTCTTTTAAATCAATCGCAATAGTAATATTGTCATTGCTGTTGCAATTGAATTCCACTTTTCTCATCATATAATTCGGCTCACGGTAACCGCCAATGTGAAATTGAAATTCATTATTACGTGTTTTACAACTTGTACTTTTACCTTCAATTTTTATATTAATGTAACCACTTTGCCAAGCCCAATACATTCCTTTTGTAGGATCTAAATCACCATCCATTGCTCCAGCTGTATTGGTTAAACTATCTATACCTATATTGAAAGTAACTTTAGAAATTAGCTTGTCACTCTTTTTGGTGATTGGAATTTGAAATGAATTGGGATTGTCAAAATCGAGTAGGTGATAGCTGTTTTTTTTATAAAAAACAAAATTGTCGGAATATTGTATTTGAATATTGGATATATAGCATCTAAAGGTTTCTATTGACAAAGTGTCTTTGGATGCTGAAACATATTTTTTGTTTAGTTCGAACGGAAGCTTGTTAAATTCTAAATGAAAATTAACGTAAAGTGAATCGTTTTTACTTTGAGAATAAGCCTGAAAGCAAAACAAAAAAAGGAAAACAGTATGTATTCCTTTTTTAGTCATGTCTTGGTCTGCGTGGTTTTGGAGCAAATATTCTTCCTAAGTCTTCGGTCAGTTCGTTGAAGTCTTCCATTTGGTCTTTGTGACATAGTTTTTTGATGTCTACAAAATGTTTGAAATGGGTTTCTTCAACTTGTTTTTGATAGGAATTTAAGAGCGTAATCAAACTGTCTTTAGTTTTTACATTGACTTCCGTTTGGTTTAACTGATCGTATAATTCATTTTTAGTTTGGCGAATATCACTATCAAGTCTTGTTATTTCTCCGTGATGCCATTTGATTAATTTATCATACTCCTTTTGTTGCTGTTCATCAAAATGAAGTTTTTCCACAATAATTTCTTTTGGCATTGGTCTGCCTTCATGTGGTGGTCTGTTACCTTTAGGACCATTTAAGAATAAGAAACTTAAGGTTGCTAAATTGATAACTAACAATCCGATAACGGCAATCGTTAATAGTTTAGTTTTTTCCATTGTTATTAATATAACTGATTACTTTTATTGACAGTCATTTCTAAATAGGCTGTAGATGAATTTGTTTTACGTTTGGTTTTAGATGCTATAGCAGAAAAGTTTAACATTACTAAAACCGCAATTGATGCGGCAACAAGCCAAACTGTTTTTGAAGGGACTTTACTTTCCAGTTGGATTCTTTGCTGAATTTTTGAAAATAAAGCATCACTTGGTACTACAGGCGTCATTCCGTTAGTGCTGTTTAAAATATTTTCTATCCAATTATTTCTTTCCATGATTTCTTTGACGAATATTATTATTTTTTCTTGCGATAGTTATTGAATTTTTGAGATAATTTATCCTGAAGTACCACTTTTGCTCTAAAAATAAGAGATTCAACTGAGGAAATGCTCAATTGCATAATCTCCGAAATTTCAGGATTACTCAAGCCATCAAGTTTTGAAAGCAGCAATGCTGTTTTTTGATTTTCGGTAAGTGTATTAATAACTTCAAATAGTATAGCAGCATCTTCTTTGTTTTCCATCAAAATTCCAGGATGTTCAAAGGTTGCTTTGTTCAAGTATTCTGCTTCGTTTTGACTTTTTTTTCCAAAAATAAAAAAGCGTTTCTGACTGTTTTTTTGTTTGATACAATCCAGACATTGATTAATTGTAATGCGGTAAATCCAAGTCTTATGTGATGATTTTTGATTAAAACTTTCAAGTGAATTATAAACTTTTACAAATACATCCTGTGTTATTTCTTCTGCATCTTCAACATTTTGCATGTAATTCAACGCCACAGTATACACTAACGTTTTATAGTCGTGATATAATTTTTCAAAATGGAATTGGTTTTGAATCATCTGGTTAGTTTGTCAACTTTCGATTTGCAATGATACTAAAGGTTTAGTTATAAATGATTTTTTAAAAGTATAAATTATTCTATATTTGAACTTTGATTAAACAAATAAAACTAATCGTTATTATATGAAATAGCCACGAGAGTTTTACATGAAAAAGTATACTATTTTTTTTGTGGCTATTGCATAAGACAATAAAAAAACAATAACTAAGACTTATGAAATTATTAGAAGGAAAAGTAGCCATAATAACTGGTGCAAGTAGAGGAATTGGAAGCGGAATAGCGAAAGTATTTGCCCAACACGGAGCAAATGTTGCCTTTACTTATAGTTCATCAGTCGAATCAGCACAAGCTTTAGAAAATGAATTAACGGCAATGGGAATTAAATCCAAAGGTTATAAATCAAATGCAGCCGATTTCAACGAAGCACAAAAATTAGTTGATGATGTTATGGCTGAATTTGGAAATGTTGACATATTAATAAACAACGCCGGAATTACCAAAGACAATCTTTTGATGCGTATGTCGGAAGAAGATTTTGATAAAGTAATTGAAATCAATTTGAAATCTGTTTTCAATATGACCAAAGCGGTTCAAAAAATTATGTTGAAAAACCGCAAAGGTTCTATAGTAAATATGAGTAGTGTAGTAGGAGTGAAAGGAAATGCCGGACAAGCCAATTATGCTGCGTCTAAAGCTGGAATGATTGGTTTTACTAAATCAGTTGCTCTGGAGTTAGGTTCAAGAAACATTCGTTGCAATGCTATTGCTCCCGGTTTTATTGAAACAGAAATGACAGCTAAATTAAATGAAGACGTTGTTCAAGGTTGGAGAGATTCGATTCCGTTAAAACGTGGAGGAACTCCTGAAGATGTTGCTAATGCTTGTCTTTTCTTTGCTTCTGATATGAGCGCATATGTTTCGGGACAAGTGTTGAATGTGTGTGGAGGAATGTTAACTTAATTTTACGATAAACTATTATAACAAAAATGAAAAATAAATTATTCTTATCATTAGCCTTATTTTTTTGTGCAACAAACATAATGCTATCCCAAAATATTGAAATTAAAGACGATAAGGTTTTAGTTGATGGCAAAGAAATCTTGAAATATGAGAAAATAAACTTCTTTCAACATTCGTTCTATTCATTGACTGACGATGAAGAAATATTGATGTATAAATATAATGATAACGAAAGCAGAGAGTATAAGGAAGATGATTATTTTATACTCAATTTCCTGACTGCAAAGAAGAAAATCGAATGCGGCGACATCCAAAAGGTGGTTACAGGTTTAGGAATGAGTTCCAAAAAAAATATGGAAAAGTTGATTACTTGGCTATTAAAAGAAAAAGTTATTGATGTCAATGGTATTTTGAATACCAATAAACTAGATACTTTTTACGAAAAATATAATGAAAACATAACGGAAAGAACTATCAGATAATCTCCGATTTAAGAATAATTTTTAGTTTTTTTCAACCTTAAAATATATGACTACCACAACAATTTTGTTATTACTCGTATCCATACTAATTGCTGCTGGTTTATCATTTTACCATTATCTGTATAAAGTCAAAAGCAAGTCGAATGTGACTTTGTTTTTGGCTTTTTTGCGTTTCTTCAGCATTTTTGGGTTGTTATTGTTGCTTATAAACCCAATCATTTCAAGGAAGACAATTGAAACCGTTAAAACACCTTTACCCATAGTTATAGATAATTCAGCTTCTATAACTGATTTGAAAGCAGATAAATCAGCAATGGAAGTCTTTCAAAAACTTTCAGAAAACAAAGAACTTGATGATAAATTTGATGTTCAAACCTATCAATTTGATACTGATTTTTTACCGTCGGATACTATTGATTTCAAAGGAACGCAATCGAATATTGATGTGGTTGCCAAAAATCTAAAAAACATTTACAAAAATCAGCATTATCCAACGGTTTTAATTTCAGACGGAAATCAAACTTCGGGTGAAGATTATGTTTTTGGATTTGATCCGGAAAACAAGGTTTATCCATTGGTAGTTGGTGATACGGCGACTTATTTAGACTTGAGGATTTCTCAATTGAACGTCAATAAATACGCATTTCACAAGAATAAATTTCCAGTTGAAGTTTTTCTGAATTATGCCGGAAACAAAAGTATCAACACCACATTTAAAATATCGCTGGGAAATACTATTCTGAACGAGCAAACAGTTGCCTTTTCAGCTTCAAAAAAATCGGCAACACTAAATATTTTGTTACCAGCAGACAAAGTTGGTTTGCAGATTTTAAAAGCCACCATCGCATCAAAAGAACAAGAAAAGAATACTTATAACAATGTCAAAAATTTTGCTGTAGAAGTTATTGATCAAAAGACAGAAGTGGCATTAATTTCAGCAATTCCACATCCAGATTTAGGAGCGATTAAGCGCAGCATTGAATCTAATGCACAAAGAAAAGTAACTATTATTAAACCTAATCAAATCAGTTCGTTAACAAATTATAACGTTTTGATTTTGTATCAACCAAACGCCGAGTTTAAAGCCATTTTTGATCAAAATGAAAATGCCAAAATCAACACTTGGATTATCACAGGAAACGATACAGATTATAGCTTTTTGAATCAAAATCAAAACAGTTATACTTTCAAAATGAGTGGAAGCAAGGAAGATTATTTGGCTACATTTGAAAGTCAGTTTAATCTTTTTGCTTTAGATAATATCGGTTTCGAACAGTTTCCACCGTTGGAAAATCCTTTTGGAGCGATTACGGCCAGCGGTAATACCAATACGTTGTTATCTTCTACCATTCGTAATATTCCAACCAATCAGCCTTTGATGACTTTCACGGAAAATCAAGGTAAAAGAAATGCATTTTTATTTGGAGAAAACATCTGGAAATGGCGAGCCAATTGTTATGTTGATAAAAAAAACTTTGCGGATTTTGATATTTTTTTAGACAAAACGATACAATATTTGGCATCAAACAATGCCAGAAAATCATTGGTGGTTACTCATGAACGATTTTATAATTCAGGTGAAGGCATTGAAATTACAGCCCAATACTTCAACAAAAATTATGAATTAGACGAAAAAGCTAGATTGACAATTGCGGTTAGAAATACTAAAACCAAGCAAGTTAAAAATTATGATTTGCTTCGAACCACAAATGCTTTTCAGGTTAATTTAGATGGATTATCAGCAGGAAATTATTCGTTTACTGTGAAAGAATTGAATTCTAATTCCGTTTATTCAAGCAGTTTTGAAGTGTTAGATTTCGACATCGAAAAACAATTTGTAAATCCGGATTGGAACAAACTAAACCAATTGGCAATTCAAACTAAAGGCAAAGCATTTCTCCAAAATCAAACAGATGCACTTATCCAACAATTACTTGCTGACGACAGCTATAAAGCCATTCAAAAAACAGTCGTGAAAAAATCACCTTTGATTGACTGGATTTGGTTATTGGTTTTGATAGCCATTTCTCTTGGTGCAGAATGGTTTATTAGAAAATATAACGGAATGTTATAGTTTTACTTTTATCTCGAAACAAATTTACCTCCAAGATACGCCATTGGAATATAGGCTAATCCTAAATCGACAACTGTAAACCAAATTGGTGAAGGAAGCATGAAAACATTCAGTACGCCACCAACTAAAAAGCAAATTCCAATTGCCATAGCAAATCGCATTTTATAAGTAGTAGCTATACTTGCGGCAATTATTGCACCAACTATTGTTCCCAGTGCATGAGCAAGAAACGGTAATAAGAAATGTTTAGGTTCCATAAGTGGCATTGCGGCTTGTAAACCTTCCATAGTCGTTAAATCAGCTCCTTCTGGTGGAGGAATAATCGAACCGCTAGTCATAATGATTGACATGTTTACTGTTCCTCCTATAATTAGACCAGTAACTACTGCTAAAATGTTTTTTAAAACTGTCATACTAAATTAGTTTTAATTATTAGATAGTAAATCTCTTATTCTGAATTCAGGAACTTCTTTTCATCTACTAAAATAATAAAATTCATTCACATAATCATTTTTAACAAAAACTAACCAAAAGGCAAACCAATTTTGCTTAAATTCGTACCACTAAAAGAAACACATGAAAATAGCCATTGTATGCTATCCAACCTTTGGTGGTAGTGGAGTAGTTGCTACTGAATTAGGATTAGAGCTTGCGCATCGCGGACACGAAATTCATTTTATTACCTATCGGCAACCAGTAAGATTAGCACTCTTAAACTCCAATGTGCATTACCATGAAGTTAATGTTCCGGAATATCCTTTGTTTCATTATCAGCCTTATGAATTAGCATTGTCCAGCAAGTTAGTTGACATGGTTAAACTTTACAAAATTGAATTGATGCATGTACATTATGCTATTCCGCATGCGTATGCAGGTTATATGGCAAAGCAAATGTTGAAGAATGAAGGTATAAAAATTCCGATGGTAACTACACTTCACGGAACTGATATTACTTTGGTTGGAAATCATCCGGTATACAAACCGGCTGTTACTTTTAGCATTAACAAATCAGATATTGTGACTTCGGTTTCACAAAGTTTAAAAGACGAAACCAATAAGTTATTCAATATAAAGAAAGAAATTAATGTGATTCCAAATTTTATTGAGCTAGATAAAATCCGTAATGAGAGCCAGATTTCCTGTCATCGCTCGGTTATGGCGAAAAAAGAAGAACGAATTGTAACTCACATTAGTAACTTCAGAAGAGTAAAACGCATTCCGGATATTATTAAAATTTTCTATAAAATTCAACAAAAGATTCCCGCTAAACTTATGATGGTTGGAGACGGTCCAGAAAAAGCAAAAGCAGAAGAACTTTGTATAGAACTTGGTATTGAAGACAAAGTAATTTTCTTTGGAAACAGTAATGAGATAGATCAAATTCTTTCTTATTCAGATTTGTTTTTATTACCCTCTGAAACCGAAAGTTTTGGTTTGGCTGCACTTGAAGCAATGGCCTGGAGTGTTCCTGTAATATCAAGTAATTCTGGTGGTTTGCCAGAAGTAAACTTTGATGGAATATCAGGCTATCTCAGCAACGTTGGCGATGTTGATGGTATGGCCGAAAATGCTTTAAAAATACTTTCTGATGATGCAACTTTAGCTAAGTTTAGAGAAAGCGCCTTGAGTGTCGCTCAACAGTTTGATATCAAAAATATACTGCCATTGTATGAAGCATTATACCACAAAGCCATAAACAATTCCAAATGAGAAAAGTAATTTTAATAGTCGTAATTGCTCTTTTGTATTCCTGTTCGTCAACTAAGAACGCAGCAAACAAACCTTTGTATGAAGTGTTAATGGTAAACAACGATGGTGGTGCCAACATCAAGTTTTATGAAGTGCTGACTGAACCAAAAGAAATCAAAATGCTTTTAGGAGATGAAACGCTGAGTAAAAAGATAAAATCTAATGATATAACCGATTGTAATTTTGTTATCCTTAATTCAGGACCAACACTAGAAAATAATAATAAAGTGACAATTGAAAAAGTAACTGAAACTTCAACCCAAATAGAAGTTTATATTAAAGACAATCAAAAGAATATTGATGCGGTTCAAACTGATGACGATACTTTATATCCTTACACAGTGGTAAAAATCAATTCAAAGAAACCAATTGTTATCAAATAAAAAATCCCATCTGGTCAAAGATGGGATTTTTGTTTTTATAAAGCTTTTGATTAAAATCTATAACGAATTCCAAGTGCGATATCCGGACCAAAATTGTCTTCTCTAAATTTATTGCTACCTGAATTGTTTAAGTAAAATTCAGGTCTAAAATCTAAAGATAATTGAATTGGTGCCTCTTGAAAATTATATTCAATTCCGATATCACCAGCAGCTAAAATAATAGTTCCACTATCACTATAACCACCCTTGTCATAGCTCCAGCTTCCTAAACCACCACCAACACCAGCATACCAATTGAAACCATTATCAATGTCCCAAACCCATTGGTATAAACCAACAACTTTCCAGGCATCAACATCGTTGCTGTTTCTCCAGCCTAAATCCAATTCTAAACGATTATTTTTTGACAAACCTCTTTGGTAAGATACTTCTCCTCCAAAACCATCGTTGTCTCCTAAACGAAGTCCTAATGCATTCTTCGAAATGTCCTGAGCCTGCGCGCTAAATGCTAATCCAATTAGCATAAAAGCAGATAAAATGATTTTTTTCATTGTTTAATTTTTAAATTAGTTTTAGCAAAGTTGACAAAAATAATGCCAACATCCTTATATAATATTGCAAATTTATTATACAATTATTGACTAAACTAATCAGTTGTTAATTATTTTTCTTTGGCATAAATCACAGAAGCTATAAGTTGCTGACTTATAAATTACTCCATCTCAAATAAATTTACTTGATAACTTGGTTTCCTTTAATTATTTCAAGCTTATTCTAGGGTTAATTTTGAATAATAATTTTTTTCGCTTTTAAACTTTACCCTATATTTGTTTAAAACAATATAAAATGGCTGGAAATAGTTACGGAACACTTTTTAAACTTACAACTTTTGGAGAATCACATGGCGCTGCTTTAGGCGGTATTATTGATGGATGTCCTGCCGGAATTGAAATCGATTTGCAAGCTATTCAAAACGAAATGCAACGCAGAAAACCTGGTCAATCAGCTATTGTTACACAACGAAAAGAAGAAGATGAAGTACAATTGTTATCAGGTATTTTTGAAGGCAAAACTACAGGAACACCTATAGGTTTTATTATTCCAAACACCAATCAAAAGTCGGATGATTACTCGCATATCAAAGACAGCTATCGTCCAAGTCATGCCGATTTTGTTTATGAAAAAAAATATGGAATCCGTGATTATCGTGGCGGAGGAAGAAGTTCGGCTCGAGAAACTGCGTGTAGAGTAGTAGCTGGTGCTATTGCTAAACAAGTCTTATCCAATATAAAAATCAACGCTTTTGTTTCTTCTGTTGGCGAAATATTTATAGACAAACCTTATCAGGATTTAGATTTTTCTTTGACTGAAGCCAATGCCGTTCGTTGTCCGGATTTGGCTATTGCCGAAAAAATGGAAAACTACATCAAAGAAATCCGAAAAGAAGGCGATACAGTGGGTGGAACTATAACTTGTGTTATACAAAATGTTCCAATAGGTTTAGGCGAACCGGTTTTTGATAAACTCCATGCCGAATTAGGCAAAGCGATGCTTTCGATTAATGCCGTAAAAGGTTTTGAATTTGGTAGCGGATTTTGCGGAGCCCGAATGAAAGGAAGCGAGCACAACGATTTATATAACGAAGACGGCACTACAAAAACCAATCTTTCAGGCGGAATTCAAGGCGGCATTTCAAACGGAATGGATATTTATTTTAGAGTCGCTTTCAAGCCGGTAGCGACATTAATTCAGAAACAAGAAGTATTGACCAATGAAAACACTTTAGTTGAGCAACAAGGTAAAGGAAGACACGATCCTTGTGTAGTACCTCGTGCCGTGCCAATTGTAGAAGCAATGGCAGCTATAGTTTTAGCTGATTTTTATTTGTTAAATAAAACGTATCAATAATTAATGACTACAACTCAAATTCAAAAATCCTTCTTTTCCAATCTTACGGTTCAGATTCTAATTGCTATGATTGTCGGAGCTTTGCTTGGTGTTTTTATCCATAATAACTATTCAGAAGACATTGCTAAAGATTTTAGTGGTTATATAAAAATGCTGGCTACTGTTTTCATTCGATTAGTGCAAATGATTATTTCGCCATTGGTTTTTACAACTTTAGTTGTTGGCATAGCCAAACTGGGTGACATAAAAGCAGTAGGACGAATAGGAGGAAAGGCTTTAGGCTGGTTCTTTACAGCTTCGTTTATTTCACTTTTAATCGGAATGTTTTGGGTAAATACTTTACAACCTGGAGTTGGATTGAAATTAGGAAATGTAGACTTATCAACAGCAACCGAAGTGGCAGAAAAAGCTGATGGTTTCTCGGCACAGAATTTTATCGAACATATTATTCCGAAAAGTATTGTAGAAGCCATGGCAACTAATGAAATATTACAAATTGTAATTTTTTCTATTTTCTTCGGATTGGCAGCAGCTTCAATAGGTGCAAATGCAAAACCGGTCGTAAATGCTTTAGATAAAACGTCGCACATTATTTTAAAGATGGTAAATTATGTAATGAAATTTGCTCCTATAGGCGTATTTGGAGCCATAGCCGGAGTTTTTGCCATTCGTGATTTGAATGATTTATTACTTACTTATGCCAAATTTTTTGGTTCTTTTCTAGTCGGAATTTCAACACTTTGGATAGTACTATTATTGATTGGCTATGCATTTCTCAAAAGCAGAATGACCATTTTATTAAAACACATAGTAAGTCCACTGATAATCGCATTCGGAACCACAAGTTCTGAAGCTGTTTTTCCAAAATTAACGGAGGAATTAGAGCGATTTGGAATTAAAGATAAAATAGTTTCTTTCATGTTACCATTAGGCTACTCTTTCAATCTTGACGGAAGTATGATGTACATGACTTTTGCCAGTATTTTCATCGCGCAAGCATACGGTGTTCATCTCGATTTTGGTACACAAATGACAATGTTATTAGTCTTGATGCTAACCAGCAAAGGAATAGCAGGTGTGCCAAGGGCAAGTTTAGTGGTAGTAGCAGCTACTTGTGGGATGTTTAAAATTCCGATAGAAGGCATCGCTTTGATACTTCCAATTGACCACTTTTGTGATATGTTCAGAAGCGCAACAAATGTGCTGGGAAATGCTTTAGCCACATCAGTTGTTGGTAAATGGGAAAAAGATAGTTAAAAAACTATGATATTTAAAATACTTTATTAAATTTGTTCACTTATAACTAAAAAAACTATTTATATGAAAAAATTATTACTTTCTTCGATTCTATTATTAGGGTCTTTATCTTCATTTGCTCAAGATGATTGTTCAACGCCTTTAGTTGCTGTAATTGGAACTAACACTGCTCCAGCGGTTGCAGGTGTTTGGGAAGCTTCTTGTTTCAATCTTACTGCTGATAATACAGGTGGACCAATTAACGGATTATGGTATTCATACACTCCAACTTCTGATGGTGAAGTTACTATATCATCTGATTTAGCTGCAAACGTTGCTCCTAATAGCGTTGATACTATGATATCAATTATGACCGGAACATGTGGGACTTTAAATTGTGTTGCTTCAGATGATGACGTTTCTGCAACGAATTATTTGTCAAGTGTTACTTTCCCAGTTGCTGCTGGTGTTACTTACTATATAGAATGGAGTAACTATTGGGATGGTGCAGGTTTTGATTTCGATTTATCATTTACTGCAATTTCATGTTTAGGAACATATTCTGTTAATTTACCAACAAACACTACAACTACTTCAGTTACTTTAAACTGGGATGCTTCGTTAAGTAATCCTGCTAATTATGAAGTAGAATATGGTGCTCAAGGATTTACACAAGGGACTGGAACTACATTATCTCCAGCAACAAACTCTGTTAACGTATCAGGTTTAGCTGCTGAAACTGTATACGATTATTATGTAAGAGCTAATTGTGGTACTACACAAAGTACTTGGACAACGGTTAACAAATTTACGACTGCAAAACTTTGTCCTGAATTAGCTACTTTTGACAATGCTACGCAATTAGTTGGATGGACTACAAGTGGTAATACAGGCGCTTATGGTGTTGGTACAACTGCTGCAAATGCTCAAGGTGGAACAGGGCAATACTGGATATTTAACAACAGTATTGATGTTGCCACTAACAACTGGTTAATTTCTCCGGCATTTTCATTACAAGCTGGTGAGCAAGTAACAGTTTCTTTTTATGAAAGAAACGCAACTGCTAATGGACTTAGAAGCTTGAGAGTAACTGTTGGTACTACACCTTCAGTTGCAGCACAAACTACTCAGTTGTACTCAAATGCAGCATTGTTAAACAATACATATACTCAAATTACTGTTCCTGCTTGGACTGCTCCAGCAGCTGGTACATACTATTTTGGTTTTAATGATAATTCAGCTTTGGCTACTACAACTGCAGCAACTACTATGCGTTTTGACACAGTAAACTTCACTTCAGTTTTAGGAACAAGTGATTTCTTATCGTCTAAATTTTCAGTTTTCCCTAATCCTGTAACTAATGTTATCAACTTCTCTAACAATGCTAACGCTTTGGTAAGTACAGTTGAAATGACTGACATGAACGGAAGAGTAATTAAATCAGATAAAGTAAATGCTACTGAAGGTCAAATTTCAGTTAGTGACTTAGCAACTGGAATGTACATGATGAAAATCACAACTGACCAAGGTGTTGCTGTTAAGAAAATTGTTAAGCAATAATCTTATTTAACATCTTTAAAATAGAAAAAACGACTAAGGAAACTTAGTCGTTTTTTTTGTTTTTACTATTCATCATCATGATAACAAAGCCTACTAAAGCTGCAATAACCAAAGCAAAAACAGCAATCATAATAAAGGCACCATTTCCCCAGGAATAGGCTGCAATGTTTGAAAATGTCATATTGTAAATATTAAAGTTTATCCAAAATTACTTTAATTAAAACTTAGTTTAAATGACATTTATCATACAAGAAACTTGTTGGCTAAATCAGGTGTTGGAATCATACAACTCTCTTTTTTACCAAACCATTTGTATCTGTTTTTAGCAATAAAGTCATAGATTCTATTTAAAAGTGAAGTTGGTAAAATTGTAAAGACAAGCAAAACTCTATAGGCTCCGCTCAAATGTTTTACAATTTCTAACGCTGCCCTTGCTTTGTAACGGTAACCTTTTTCAGGTTCATATAAAATAATGCTGTCAATGTTAAAAGTATCAATACGACGAATAATTTTTTGACCTAATTCTGATTGAAGTGCAACAAACCTAAACACATCTTTCTTGTCGTGCTTTATCACAAATTGAACAGAAGAATTACAAAGATTGCAAACCCCATCAAAAAGAATTATTTTTTTATCTTTTGGTAAGTCTGAAATTTCCATGTGTATTATTTTGCTTGAACATATTCAAGTTGTTCTAGGTTTACTTTAGAAGTGAAGACACCATAATTAACAACAGCTTTATTTTTCTCTATTTTATCAATAGTGCCAATAGCTTTTCCATCAATCATTCGAACTCGGTCGCCAACTTTGATGGTAACTTTAGGCTTTTCTAAAGGAATGGCTTTTAATTTCTTTTCTTTCTTTTCAGCTCGAATTTCTTCTACTTTGATAGTAACTTCTTTTATAACTTCTTTTTCTTCCTGTTTTTTTACTATGATTTCTTTTGCTGATGCTTTTTTTCGCTTTGAATTTTCTACCTCAACAATCTTCAAAAATTCACCAATTAAAATCTTTTTGTCTTTATTATTAAAGTATTTCTCTGCAATATCATCTACTTTTTGTCCCATGTAAATCAAGCGTTGATTGGCATCATATAATTCCTGATACCGCTCTAATTTCAATTGAATTTTAGAATTTATGCTTTCCATTTTTTTGCTTTCTTCCCGAGTCTTTGTTTCTTCTTCTTTTAAGTTTTGTGAAGTTTTCTCTAGCTTGGAACGCTCTTTTTGAAGTGTAGCGATAGTTTTGTCAAATCGAACTTTTCCACCTTCTATTTTCTTTTTAGCACGATTTATTAATCCAAAAGGAATTCCGTTTTTCTGAGCAACCTCAAAGGTAAAGGAACTTCCGGCTTGCCCTAAAATCAATTTGTACATTGGTTCTAATGATTTCTCATCAAAAAGCATATTGGCATTAGAGGCATAAGGTAATTCGTTGGCTAGTATTTTTAAATTAGAATAGTGCGTAGTGATAATTCCGAAAGCTTCTCTGTGATAGAATTCCTCCAGAAATATCTCTGCCAAAGCACCACCTAATTCAGGATCTGAACCTGTCCCAAATTCATCAATAAGAAATAAGGTTTTACCATTACATTTTTTCAGGAAATAGTTCATGTTTTTTAAACGATAACTATAGGTACTCAAATGATTTTCTATCGATTGATTATCGCCAATATCAGTCAGAATTCTATCAAATAAAAAGGTTTTGCTACGCTCGTGTACCGGAATCAAAATGCCACATTGTAACATTAACTGCAGCAACCCTATGGTTTTTAACGAAATAGTTTTTCCACCGGCATTAGGTCCTGAAATGACAATAATCCGATTTTCAGTATTCAATTCTATGGTTTGTGGAAAGGTCTTTTCTTTCTTTTCCAAATTGCTTAAATACAAAATAGGATGGAAGGCATCTCTAAAAAACAATTCCTTTTCAGTAGTAATTGTTGGCAATAGCCCATTAATTTTGTTAGCATATTTAGCTTTAGCTGCAACCACATCTATATCGCTCAAAAACTCCTGATATTGTTTTAACAGGTCTAGAAAAGGCCGAATATCATTGGATAACTTCTTTAAAATCCGCGTGATTTCCTCACGTTCCTCATATTCCAGGTTACTCAGCTCTCTCGAATAACGCAGTGTTGCCTCCGGTTCAATATAAGCGATGCTACCTGTTTTAGAACTCCCCAAAATAGACCCTTTTACTTTCCGTCTGTACATAGCTAAAACCGCTAAAACCCTACGGTTTTCAACAAAACTTTCTTTTATTTCATCTAAGTAGCCTAACGAATTGTATTGGCTCATCGCTTGTCCGAAACTTTGATTCACTTTGCCCCGAACCAAACTCATATCTCTGCGAATGTTGATCAAATCAGGTGAAGCATTGTCTTTAATTTCACCATATTTATCAACGACTTCATCAATTTTCTGAATGATGTATTTGGTATATTCCACCTGAGTGGCTTTATCATTCAGCTTTGGGTAATACTCATGGAATTTCTTAAAGAACAACAACAACACATTTACGGTTTCCGATAGCGTTGCAATTTTTCTGAAACTGCCCACTTCGAGAAAACTGTCTTCAATGGCCAGAAATTTTAAATCGTTAGTAAGATTGTCAAATCCGTGATTGGGAATTGCATTGTTATTGGAGAAAGAAGAGAGATATTCAGAGGTCTGCAACAAAGCATTCATCAACGTTTCTTTGTCTTTAAAAGGAACAATTTCAAGTGCTTTTTGCTTCCCGATTTCAGTGTTGCATCGTTCTGAAATGGTTTGCAAAACCGTGTTGAATTCTAAATCTTGTAGTGTCTTATCAGTAATGGATATCATTAAATCAGTGTCTAAGGTTCAAAGTTACAAAGGATGCATTCCATATTGCAATAGAAAATGGTATTTTTGGTAAAATTTTATGAGATGTTTATCAAAATAGATTCCTCTTGGCAAACCCAACTTTCGGATGAGTTTGAAAAGCCTTATTTTCAGCAATTAATTTCTTTTGTTAAAAATGAATATGCCAGCAATACCTGCTTTCCAAAAGCAAGTGAAATCTTTGCCGCTTTTGATCATTGTCCGTTTGACAAAGTAAAAGTGGTTATCATTGGGCAAGACCCGTATCATGGATTTGGACAAGCCAACGGATTGTGTTTTTCAGTAAATGATAGTATTGCTTTGCCGCCTTCGTTGATAAATATTTTTAAAGAAATCCAAACCGATTTGCAACAGCCTTTTCCACAATCGGGTAATTTAGAGCGATGGGCTGACCAAGGTGTTTTGTTGCTCAACGCCACTTTAACCGTCAGACAAAGTGAAGCCGGAAGCCATAAAAAGCAAGGCTGGGAAACGTTTACCGATGCTGTGATTCAGAAAATATCAGAAGAAAAGGAAAATGTAGTCTTCCTGCTTTGGGGCGGATTTGCCAAAAAGAAAGGCGCTAAAATTAACCGTACGAAACACCATGTTTTAGAAACCGGTCATCCATCGCCATTGAGTGCTAATCGAGGCTTTTGGTTTGGAAATAAACATTTCAGTAAAACCAATACTTATTTACAAAGCTTAGGAAAAGAAACGATAGTGTGGTAGTTTAGTTTACAGTAAAGTTATAATAGCCACCAGAATTAAGTCCACTAATCAATGAATTTATATTCAAAATTAAACGTGTAGCCGGACTTAATGAACGCAGTTCTACTTTGGTCAAAGAATCACTGTTATATCCAAAACTCATACGATAAGTTCCCGAAGACAATAACGGAAATCCAACGCGATATTCATAAGTTTCATCTGTAGCATTGTATTCGCAAATGCCATAAACATAAGAACCATTTTGAGCAGTACCTTTTACAATGTCTAATTGACTATCATTTACCGTTACCACTTCCCAGGTAGTTGCGTTTGTTTGTTTTTCTATTACATAAGAAAAAGCAAACTGAGTTGCTCCTGTGGTTTTATAAATATCTAAGAGTGCACCATCACTTAAATACCTTGAGAAATCTGCCTCGATGTATAACTTTTCGCCAACAGCATACGTGGATGCATGTGGCTCGATGGCAACTAAATTAGGGATGTCTACAAAAATATTATTGTAAAAACCATCGTCGTTAGTATCGCAATTGGAAACCAGTAATGCAACTGCAATTAGTAGTATATAGTGTAATTTTTTCATCTTTCTGTTTATTAAAATCTGTACCCTAAATTTAAACCAACTCTTGAAATAACATCAGGACTTTTCTCTCTATTGGTAAGGTTTGATCCAAATCCGACAATAAATTCTAAAGCAATGCTATCATGGAAATACATTTTATAACCCAAGCTTCCGCCTAAACCGAAATCGGTATATTTTGATTTTTTTGTAGTGTAATAATCAGGTTGTGGTGCCGTGCCAGATACTCTAACGATCTCTTTATAATCACCGCCATTATAGGAACCAAAAACTTCGGCAAAGTAATATCTCGACTTGCTTTTGGATAGCGCATATCTCAAATAAGGATTAAACTCAAACTTGGGAACATTGTTTCTGTATCCATTGTCAAAGTCTTCATTTAGTTTATTACTATTAGAAAAATTTACATTAAAACCGGTAGAAAAACTATTTCCAAAAAAACGTTCATAACTTAAACTGGCTTTTGTATTGACAATAGCTGATAATAAATCAACACGAAATTCATTTTTTTTATTGACAAGTACCGTATTTTCTTGTGCTTGAGATGCTAATGATAGTAAGAGAAATAGACAAAATAACTTTTTCATTATAGGTCGTTTTATTTGGAAACGAATATAGTAAATTAATTGTGAATTATGAATTGTTAATTGTGACCCGAGCGCGCAGCGCGAACTGTATAGAGCGTAGCGGAATAAATTAATCTAGTGTCAATGCTCCGAGTATCTCTTCATTCATAAATGGACCACCAGGATATTTAGCGGTGTAATCAAGATTAAGCCAAATATTTCCTCGCTCATCGATGTGGTAATTGATGGGTTTATTTTTACTTTCGATTGGGAAAAGTTCTTTTTTGATGGCATAATTGATACGTTCTAAATCTTTTTTAGTTCCAATCAATAGTTCAGGATAAATATGTCCTTTAGTATGAATTAACCTTGTAGTGCCTCCAATTGATTTAATACAAGCCGCCATAAAAACCGAATGATCGTCACAATCACCGGAAAGATATTGCAGCGATTCTGTAGCGCTGGCAATATAGTCATGTCCTTTGGGATCGCTAACGTAATTCCAACGGGTATTTATTTCTTTAAAAATAGCGAAGGATTGAATGATGGTGAAATAATCATAATAGCCTTTCACATGCTTAAAATGCTTGTTGATAGCCATAATAGAAAAGTTTCTTATTCTCGGATTTTGATATTCTACGGCATCTACAATTTTAGATTTGTTTGGAAAAGGCAGTAATTTGGAAATGATAATATCCTCCGGATGCGGATCTTCATTCATAGTGTACATCATAGAACGATAATCTTCAATTACGCTCGTAAAGCCATACTTGCCTGATAATGTTCCGTATCCAAGCATGATAACATATAAAATTATCGAAATCAGCGTTACTCTTCGCAAAGCTCTCAATACAAATTGAATAGCTATGAGTATCACCAAAAAGAGAATTATTCTATCAATGTGATGCGCCCAATCTAAAGTGATAAAATTGTGGTGGGCAATAATAAAAATGGGTATGGTAATAAGAATGTTTAGGACAAAAATGATAATCAAATCCCAAGGACTTTTTATCCTGAATTTTTCTTTCAGTTCTTGATAAGTAAGACTTCCTAGTTTTATCATATTGCCAATGGCAAAAGCTAAACGGCTTTCACTATTTCAGCAAAAGTACCTTTTTTATCTATAATCTTCAGGTCAAACAATTGATTTTGAATTTTGTTTAACACTTTTTCTTCTAATGGTTTTTGTGACCATTTGGTTAATGACAGCCATTCCTGAATATCTTCTAATTTCTGATTGTATTTAGAGGCGAGCGTTCTGTCAATACTTGGAATATCTTTAAATTCAATAGTGGTATTGTTTATCGTTTCTAAAATAAGTGCGACAGATTGTTGGTTGGCTTCCAAAAACTCGTTTCTTACTGCAATCACAAAACAAGGCCATGGCGTTGGACAATCGGCAACCCGTCGAAAAATTCCTTTGTCAACCAATGGTTTTGTCATAAAGCGTTCCCACATAAAGTAATCGGCTGTGCCATTGGTTAGTGCTTCAACGGCGCCATCAATCGTGTTTACCGTTTCAAATTGTAAGGTATTGGTACTCCAATTCTGATTTTGAGCATTCACATACGCCATCAAATGCGAACCCGAACCATAGCGTGAAATGGCAACTTTGGTGTTTTCTAAATCTGATAATGCTTTGTATTTTGAAGTAGCTGCAACGTGAATTCCCCAAATCAAAGGACTCTCGACATAAACCTGAACGATAGAACAGTCATTTCCAGCTACGATATCTTTGACAATGCCTTCGGTTAAAATAACAGCCATATCGGTTTCGCCATCGCGAAGCAGTTGACACATTTTACCGGTGCCTTCCGGAATATCGGTCCACTCTAAAGCAATCCCGATTTCCTCAAACTCACCATTCTCAATGCATAAGTGCCAAGGCAGGTTAAAATGTTCGGGAACGCCTGCTATTTTTATTGTTTTCATAATTATTTTGGATGAGAGACGGAGAGATAATAAATGATAGACTTCTCAGTTTATATTTTGTCTATTAGTCTATTATCTATTATCTATTAGTCTATTCTCTTTTTGGATTTTCCATCTGCCACCATTTCCATAACACGCCATCTTTATCCAAATACTCTTCCATAAAGTTCATTCCGACTTTCTGCAGTATATGATTGGAAGCACCATTTTCTGAATGGGTGTAAGCATTCATTATTTCGATTTTCATTTGGTTGAAACCATACGCTAACCAGGCAATAGAAGCTTCGGTAGCGTAACCTTTGCCCCAATATTTTTCATTTAGTCGATAACCATAATCGTAGAAATTAGTATTTCCGTTTTCTACATGATCATCAATATATTTGATGCCTGTCCAACCAATGAATTCACCTGTTTCTTTTAGGATAGTGGCAAAACGACCAATAGCATTTCTTTCGTATTGACTACGAACATACTCAATGATTTTGATAGATTCCGCTATTGTTTGTGTTGGAGTTTGCCAAAGATATTTATGCACTTCCGGATTGTTATCCATAGCAAACATACCGTCAGCATCAGATAGTTCTAATGGGCGAAATAGCAGGCGTTCGGTTTCTAGAATTAGTTTCATTTGTTTGTTATTTGATTCAGATGATGATAAAAATGCACAAAGTAGTCTTCAATTACAAAGGCTAAATCGGTTACCGTTTTATTTGGAAGCACAATAGGATATTTTAGCGTTACTGCTGTTTGATTTTTGACCAAATAAATGATATGCCTATTCAATGCAATCAGGAGCGTAATCAAATCTTGAGTATTTTTATGCTGATAACAATTAGCTTTTACCAATTCGTCCTGATTATAAGGTCTGATACGATAGGGCTCAGCTGCATGTTGTATTTCGGTAAACCTTTGCAAATTATTGATGGCAGAATCGACCAAGTGTCCCAGAATTTCTTTTTTAGACCAAGACGTTTCTGTTGCTTTAATATCAAAATCAGCAATAGCCAACAACGACGTTTCAAGTCGGGCCAATACTATTTCAAATGCAATGATTTTATCTTTCACAGTAAACAATCGTTCGGTTTGAAGGAGTAGATTCATGATTTTTAGAAAATTAGACTAATAGATGATAGACGGATAGATGATGATGCTGTCTTTATAACAAAGTTGTCTATTCTCTCTTCGTCTTTTTTTACTCAGCCAATTTCCCCAAAGCATACTGAATCAAAGCATCCACAGCCTTATACGGATCATCACTAAAGGTTCCGTTGGCACGATTGGCAATGATAGCGTTTAACGACAAACAGTTATGACCTAAAAGCTTTCCTAAACCATAAATTGCTGATGTTTCCATTTCTAGGTTGGCCATTCTTACATTACCAAATTTGAAGCTATCCATTTTACTGTTCAACTCAGGATCCTGAATTGCCAAACGCAATACTCTTCCTTGTGGACCATAAAAACCACCGGCAGTTCCGGTAATTCCTTTGTGGATTTGGTTGCTGTCGAATTTATTTTTTAAGGTTTGTGAACAACCAATGATATACGGTTTTCCTTTTCTCAAATCCCAATTGGTGTGTTTGATGAAAGCATCCTCTATATCATTTTCAGTGATATCATTAATCACGTAAGAGCGAAGCATATTGTCTAAACCAAGTCCGTATTCGCCCATCACAAAGCTATCCACGGGAATATCCTCCTGCAATGAACCCGAAGTTCCGATACGAACAATGTTTAAAGAAGTCAACTGCTCTTTTGGTTTACGCGTTTCCAAATCGATATTCACCAACGCGTCCAATTCATTCATGGTGATATCAATATTATCCGGACCAATGCCCGTTGACATTACCGTAATTCTTTTGCCTTTGTATAAACCCGTTTGGGTTTTAAACTCCCGTTTTTGTGTGGAGAATTCAATGCTGTCAAAGAACTGTGTGATTTTTTCAACTCGGTTTTGGTCGCCCACAAAAATGATGTCGTGCGCAATATGTTCGGGTTTCAGGTTTAAGTGATAAACACTTCCGTCTGGGTTTAGTATTAATTCTGAAGATTTAATCATTTGGTTATTCGGTTATTTGATTATTCGTAATTTCTAATTCGTAATTTTTCAGCCTCCAACACGCTTTACTTTAAAGCCTTTCTCTTTTAGTAGGTTCATTATCTTATCGCGGTAATCGCCCTGAATGATAATCGCCCCGTCTTTAAAAGTGCCGCCTACACTGAGTTTGGTTTTAAGCTCTTTGGCTAATAGTTTAAAATCGTCATCGCTGCCTTCATAGCCTTCGATGAGGGTGGTAGCTTTTCCTTTTCGCCTTTCGTACTTGCAAATCATTGGTTCTTTTTGGATAAAAAGAGTATGCTCTTGCGTTTCAACGGCCTCGGGTTCGTTGGAAGGTTGGTATTCCGGAAATAGTTTTTTTAATTGTTCCTGTAAATCCATACTGTTCTGATACTACAAAAAGTAAAAATCCAAACCTCAGGGCTTATTGAGACTTGGAAATTACTACTTCAAAGATATAGATTTATTTTTTGATTATGCTTAATTCTGTCAATCTTTCGTTTCTTTTATAATATAGGCTTTTTTAATAGAATCCAGTTTCGGAAAAAGGCTCAAGTACTTTTTACGGTTGGCGCTTAGGGAGTCATAAACATCCATTGTCTTATTGCCGTATGCTGAATAGAATTTTTCTACCACATCCATGCCTGTAGTTACATAACCCAACACGGGGTAACCTCTTACACCTTCGGGAGCTACGGTATCTAACCTCACGTTGTCTTTCAGGTTAATAAACAAATCATTACCGCGGGTTTCCTTACCGGCTCTGGCAAAACTAACATAGCCTTTTAGATTGCTTTTAAGTACCGGTTCATCAGGAACTTTATACTTATCCCATTTCTTGTTGACTATAGTATCGGTATTCCCGAACTGCACTACAAAATCAGGCACGACTCTGTAAAAAAGCTGATGGTCATAAAAGTGATGTGTCAAGAGTTGGTGCAGACGATCAGCCGCTAGCGGCGACCATGCACGAGTAACCTGAATATCAAAACTCCCTTGTGAGGTTTCAAAACGGGCGGTATACGTTGGCGGTGCCGTTTGCTTTGTCCATTCAGGATTAAAGGTGGCTTTGCTGCAACAGATTAGAAGTAAGGCCAGAAGTGCTATTAGGATGTATTTCATAAGATGGTGTATGAGTTATTGTTTTAGCTATCGGGTTAACCGGCGTTATTAATTGGAATTATGGATACTTAACTTTCTCTCCATTTGCAATAAAAACCAAAGCATCAAAATGTTTGAACCATACAGTGTTGCCATTACCCATTCCGGTTCCAAACATGCCTTCAAAACTTTTATCCTTATCCAGTGGATTTGCTTCAATGAAAAGTTGGGAGTTAATAAAATAATTATGATCAGTATCCGGTAATAAACTTAGTAAATTATTCTTGTTTTTTTGCTGTGACTTAATAAATTTATCAGTTCTATACGGCATTTTAATTGGTGCAAAAGCAATATGATATGTTATTCCGGGATTGAGTTGATTGTATAGATATCCCATATTTTGGTATTCCATATAATCTTCATTAAGTTTTGATATATGAGCATTTGCGGCCCATACCATAAATTTGTCATTGGGTAATCTCTCCGTTAGAAAGTTAAGATTCTTTGCCATTTGTGAGTCTCTTAGCTGTTTGCCCATTTTTTTAGAAGAGGTATATTGTATAACTGTACTTTTGAAACTTTGCATAAATTGATTCCATTCAGCATTAGAAAGAACTCTGCTGTCTTTAAGCAGATTATCAATTTGAGCCGTAATGTAATCTACGTCATTCTGACTGAGTATTTTATCAATTTCGCTTCCGTTTTTCATTACTACTGCTACAAGATTTTTAAATCTTTCTTCAATAACAATATCATTTTGTTGTAGAAAACTAAACAGTTGCTTTGAAAAAGTAGCGAAAGTAAAAGGAGTACTAAATTGATTGTCAAAACCCCAAATTACAACATTATGTTCTTTTAAAAATTTAAAGAGCTCTTCACATTGCACTGATTTAGACCAAAAAGGAAATGTATTTTTCTGTTCATGCTCAAAATAGAGAGCGAAAAAATCACTTTCAAAAGCAATATTTTGATACTGATGTTCGGTCACAAGGTACTTGACAAACTCGGTTTTTGCTAAAAAATCGGAACCAATATGATGCTCAGATTCACCGAGAAAGACAATTCTTTTGTTTAAAAGATCCTGAGTAATTATATTTTTTACTTCGGGAGTTAAAAGCTTTTGAATTGAATCCAAAGTATAAACAGCTTTCTGAGCATTTAATGGATAACTAATTACAATGAAGAGTATACATTTATATAATTGTCTTAGCGTCATATTTTTGAATTCTGCATTTTTGATTTAGTATTTATGCAACGTTCCAATGCTTTAGGCTGTTTTGAAGTATGGAAGCCAACCCCAATATCTAAAACGGCACTTGACAATCCTTATTTATTTGATTTTGCCCAGACGTTATATTCATTAATCAAATCTATAATTTGTTTTTCTTTGGCAATTGGTTTTGTTACAAATAAAGTATCCAGTTTAAAACTTATTTCGTTGTTCCCATAAAGGTATGTTTTTAATATTTCATATACTGATTCATTTAATTCGATACCCTTACTAAAATCGAAAAATTTAAAGAATTTCTTGTCTTTGATTACTTCTAATTTCGAATCATATATTCCGATATAATAAGTACTATTTTCAGCAGTATAAAAACCAGCACCATTGCCATTTCCAAATCCATTTCCAACCCCGTTTCCAAATCCGTTTCCTAATCCATTTCCAACAGGAGGGCTATTTTTTATAACTTCACAAAATAGTTTAACTTTACCTTCGGTTAACCTTTGAATGTATTTATATTGTTTAACGACTTCATATTTCTCTAAATACAAGTTTTCATTTCTTTTATAATCATACCTGTCCGGCGTTTTAACCTCTTTTTTTTCGACCGGTATGCGAACATAATGCTCTTTTTTCTTGGCGATATAGTAACTAATGATATCATCAACTTTATATTTTTTCTTTTCGTCAAAAAACTTTGTTTTAATTTCAAAGTCGGACACAGTGATCTTATCAACATAAAGCGTATCATTGGCTGTAGTGACAATAAAATCAGATTTTTGAGCCGTACAAAAGGAGCAAATCAATAGTGCTAGTAAAGTTATATTGTTTATGGTTTTTTGTTTCATGATGTTTGCTAACGTTTCCTTGCTAAAGCTTGTGGCGGTTTATGGAATGCTTTTTTTCTGTAACCGTCCGAGCGAAGTTATGAAAAGTAAACGAACAATTTACCGAAAAACTAGCCAGGTGTTTTAGCAAGTGTTAGCGGATGCCATTTTTATTCGTCAAGTTGATTGTTTACTATTTCAAATTTGGAGATTATGGTGTCTAATTTTGCTCTTTGCTTATTTATTTGCTTTGGTCTTAAATAGAACCAATTAAATAAAATCCATATAAAAGTAATTCCATAAGTGGCTAATCCCCAAATTGGTTTCATTCGGGATGTATATTCATACATGTATAACCCAATTCCTGTTGAAAGTAAAATGAAATACAAATTCAATATAGTGGTTTCCATAAATTTCTGCTTTGCCTTAATGGTTAATAAGTCTTTTAAATAATCGCTATTGCTTTGCGAGTTCTTATCGCTTTTGAAAAGAGAATAGCTATTATTATAAGCAAATAGGAACACCGCCATTGCTAAAATAATCAATATAATTCCAATTTTAGTTGTAAGTAATTGGGGTTGATAACGCATCCAAATGAAGATGATAAATATAGCTGTAGCAATTAGTAATATGTTTGTTAATATGAGCTTTCTAAAATTGTATTGTTTTATTTTTTTAATCTCAGCTATTAAATTGTCCGGATTGGGCACAACAGATGTTTGCTTAGCCCATAGGTCTTTGAAATTTATATTATCGCTCATTTCGACTAAATTTTTGTGTTAATTTTTCTTTTATTCTGTGAATTTTCACTCGTATGTTGGCTTCTGATAATCCAACTATACTTGCTATTTCGGCTTGTTTTACGTCTTCAAGTTCTAGTGAAATAATGATACGGTCAATTTCTGGAAGTTCAGCAATACATTTGTATAAAAACTGAATTTGAGGTTCAATATTATGTTGCTTTTCTTGGGATAAATTTAAAGGCAATTGTGCTTTTGGGAAACGATTTTGTTTTTCAATTTGCCGCAAGCAATTATTAGAAGCAATTCTAAAAATCCAAGTTCCTATGCTGGATTCATTTCTAAATTTAGGAAGTTGTTCCCAAACACTTATAAAGGTTTCCTGTGTTAGGTCTTGTGCAAGGGCATGATCGTTTACATAACCCATGCACAAGCGAAATATCTTTTGCCAATAGCTTTCATATATTTCTTCAAACACCTGCATTTATCGCTTGATTAAGTTTATTTTAGATGCTAAGCTAAAGATTAAAATTAGAACAATACCTACGGCAATATTTTTTGTTGCTATTCCAACTGCGGCTCCAATAATGATTCCTTGTTTAGTTGGTGTAAAGTAATTTAGTTTTTTCATAGTAATTAATTTAAAAAGTTATTTAATTGGTTCAAATACCATTCTTTGTCGTCATACATTATAAAATGCAGACCTTTGTTGGAATATTGTAAGTTGGCAGTTTTCAAGTTTTTATATTGCTCTTCAATTGCAGGTTTTACATTTTTAAAATATTCTTCTAATAAAATCAGAGAAGGACATTTTATTGTTTTAATTTTTTCTCTCAAATCAGTATTTGAAAAATCGCAATACATTTCTGCAAATGTTCTTCTGTCGGATTTAACACTCCAACCCACAACTAATTCTTGTTTTGAAGTATCTGCAACAAGTCTTTGAATAGACATTTTTTGCATTTGATAAAATTGTTCATTCGTTGCCGAGGTCATTTGATTAATCATTGCAGAACAGTCTGTTTTTTCTTCTGCTTCAAAAGTTGGATTCATCAATGCTGCTAAGCAGGGAAGTGCGTCAACTACAATTATTTTTTTAATAAGTTCTGGATAGTCAGAAGCAATAGCCAAAGCCAATCCTCCTCCCATACTGTGTCCAATTAGTATTGGCTTTTCAATTTTGTTTTCATGAATATAGTTGACGATACTAGTTTCCCAATTGGTGAATGTTGCATTTGGTTGCGCTTTTACTTCTGCAAAACCCGCCATAGTCAAAGTGTAGCAAGTGAAATCTTTTTCATACATTGATTTTGTTTCGTTCCATACTTCACCTGAACTTGCAAATCCTGGAATAAAAATGATTGATTGTTTACCTTGTCCACTAATTTTTATATCAAATGGATACGACTTGTTTTGTCCATAAAGATTTGCCCATAAAGCAGTAAATAAAAATAGTGTAAAGAAGAATTTGAATTTGTTCATTTTGCTTGTTTTTTAGTTTGTTTCGCTTTTAGATACGAGCTTATCTAAAATGTTACAGTCTTCTAAAAAATAATTTCAAAATGCCCTCAAATGTCTATTAAGTAGAGTGTTTCGCAGGGTTTCCGCCAACATGTCGCCGCTTCACGAAGTTGCGGATTTTCAACACTTTTGCTTACAAATATAGACAAATTTTAGTTTCAAAAATTACCAATTCTGATAAATCCCAAGTCCCGCAATTTCGTGAAACGGCTGTTGTGCGTTCGTTTTTATTTAAATTTTCGTTTTTGTATTAAATATTCTTTGTTTTCTACAATCCAATATTTTTCTACCCAAAGGTTGTCTTTATTATAAACATATCTAAATTTTTCATTCTGATAGTGAGCTCTTCCACCAGTCATAATAATTGGATATTCTTCTTTTGGTTCTGATTCTCTATTCAATTCTATAACATTATTAAAACTATCATACTTATAAAATGTAATATCAATTTTAATTTGATTGTCAATTTTTGAATATTCTTTTTCTTCTATAATATTGTTTTTAGAATCATATTTTAATTCTTTTCTAAAACCAAAAACAGAATCTATTGCTGTTTTTTCAGATTCAATTGTTTGAGGTAAGTTTTTGTCATTGAAATTTGAAAAATATCGTTTAACTAAATCAACTTTTTCTATTAATTGTTTTTTTTCATTATATGTGTATGAATAATCTATTGTATCATTAATTTTACCTTTATTGATTTCAAATTTTATAATTTCAAAATCTAAATCATTATTTTTATCATATCTATATTCTGAATTGTATGTTAAGGTTGATTTGTTGTAATTACTAATACCACTTATTTTTCCATCTTTCAAAATAATTTTTTTAGACCAACCTGTTTTCTTTTTCTTATTGAAAAAATTAGTAATTTTTAAACTATTGTATTTTTTAAGGTTGTCATTTTTTTCAATTTTTTCAAATGATTGGCTAAATACTGTTGAAGAGAATAATAATATAATTAAAAGTTTCATAATGTAAGTTTTTCGGCGGTAAAATGACGCACAACTAGTAAATAAACGAAAGTTTTAATTATCTCCTTTACAGCAAAAAACTATTGTTATATACCTTCTAACAAAGCTAATCATTATTCCTACATTCCCTAACATTACCCTTACTATTTTAAACCTAAGTTGCCTCCGCCATCACCACCATCACGGGGCTAAACTCCTTCGTATTCAGATAATTTCTTTCGGTAAGTAGGTTGGGGTTGTAGTACAAGAGTTTTACTGCCGCCAGTACAAAATACCCTTCCGGAATTGGCGTAGTATGTAGCAGTTCCTGTGCAGGTAGTACATTGTTTTGCGTTATTGATAGCATGTTATGAAACACCAAGGGTATGGTAGTTTCCTTAAAGTCGGTCGCATAGGCAAAGACTAGTAATTTGGCATTACAACAGCCCATTGGGAATCCCATTGCTGTCGACGGGTCAAAGTCGGGTAAGGTAATCACTACTTCATTAGTGGTTGTTCGCTCGGTCGAGAAGGTAGGTTTAAAATACCCCTTAAATGGGGAGTGGGTATTGAATTCAAATCCAAGTAAGGAATCCATAGCCGTATTGAACGGGTTACGCTCTCCCAGCGGAATGGAGGTGTTGGTTCGTATGGCGTTATAAACCGTCGTGGTAAACCGTTGGTGCATGGTACTATCGGTTTGTCCCACCAATAAAGGGGTTAATCCTATGCGTAAATTCTTTGCCCAACGGCTGCATACGCCAAACTCGGAGGCGCTTTTTTTAGTAGCCTTGGTTTGCTTAATATTTTTGCGTTTTCCTTGTGCCACTTGTTTGTTATACACTTCTCTAAAAACCAAAGGGCCTATTGTGCCACTTAACATCTTGTTGTTTTTAATCGTTGCCATATCGTATTGTTTATAGTTCAGTTACTTAAATCCAATAATTGTGCCAATTAGGTTCGGAGTGTATCCATAATAATAAAATAGTAACTCTATCGTGAGTCCATAAAAAATGCGTTTTTCATGGACTCATCATGGACTCACCATGGACTCATCATGGACTCATTAGGACTAAAACTGCAATCGAAATAACTTGAAGTTGGATAACTGAACGGTGTTAAGTTAATCTAGAACAGTTTTAGATTTAACAGCTTCTCGATTAGCTTTGCTCAGTTCGTCTTTGCAGCCTCGGGTCAATTTTGTTGCACAAAATCACTCGAAGTGACGGCATTGCGTAAAGCTAGACCAATTGAAGTGACGACATAGCGTAAAACAGGAGCAATCAAAGTGACGGCTAATCGTAAAGTAAAACCAGTTGTTGTGTCAATTGATACCGCTATTAAAAAGTAAATCCTCTCGACTATGCAAATCTGGCTTTAGAGGTGAAAGAAAAACGATAGCTCTTTCTACCGTCAGTTCGAGTGTTCCGATGCAATCGGAATGTATCGAGAATAGGTGTAGATTTAAACGCTTCTCGATATAATTTTGTTGCACAAAATCACTCGAAGTGACGGCATATCGGATAGTAAGACCTATTGATGTAGGTATTACTATTTTCATTAAAATAAAAACTAAACTTGCCAACCTATTTTTATATTTTTGCGGGACATAAAAATACACCCATGAATTTCGACAGAAAAGAATTGTCTAATATCCAATTATTGGACTTATATAAAAGCTTACTAAAACCAAGACTTATCGAAGAAAAGATGCTTATTCTTTTGCGTCAGGGTAAAGTGTCCAAATGGTTTTCGGGTATTGGGCAGGAAGCTATTTCGGTGGGCATCACGGCTGCTTTAGATAAAGACGAATACATACTGCCTATGCATAGAAATTTAGGTGTTTTTACCGGTCGGGATATTCCGTTGCACCGTTTGTTTTCGCAATGGCAGGGTAAAGCAACCGGTTTTACCAAAGGCAGAGACCGTAGTTTTCACTTTGGTACGCAAGAGTTTCATATCATCGGAATGATATCGCATTTGGGTCCACAACTGGGTGTGGCTGACGGAATTGCCTTAGCGAATAAATTAAAAAAGAACGGCAAAGTAACAGCAGTGTTTACCGGAGAAGGAGCTACCTCTGAAGGCGATTTTCACGAAGCACTCAATATAGCTTCGGTATGGGATTTGCCGGTGTTATTTGTGATTGAGAATAATGGTTACGGGCTTTCGACACCTACCAACGAACAATACCGTTGTGAGAACTTGGCAGATAAAGGAATAGGGTATGGCATGGAAAGCCACATCATTGACGGCAATAATATCTTAGAAGTCTATACTAAAATAGCAGAATTAAAAGCTTCTTTAGCCGAAAACCCAAGACCTGTGTTATTGGAGTTTAAAACCTTCAGAATGCGTGGTCATGAAGAGGCGAGTGGCACCAAGTATGTACCGCAAGAGTTGATGGATATGTGGGCAATCAAAGATCCAATTTCAAATTATAAAGCATGGTTGACCCAAATCAGTGTGCTTTCAGAAGAGGAAGATGCCAAGATAATTAAAGCCATTAAGAAAGAAATAGATGAACATTGGGCGATTACACAAGCAGAACCTGAGGTCGTAGCCAGTTTAGAAGAAGAATTAGGTGATGTATATAGACCGTATGATTTTGAAGAAGTTACTCCTTCTGATAAAGTAGATAACATTCGTGTAGTTGATGCTATTTCGAATGCCTTGCGCCAATCGATGGAACGTCATGACAACCTCGTTATCATGGGTCAGGATATTGCTGAATATGGTGGTGCCTTTAAGATTACAGATGGCTTTGTAGCGCAATTTGGAAAAGAAAGAGTGCGCAACACACCTATTTGTGAAAGTGCTGTCGTTTCAGCCGGAATGGGATTGTCTATCAACGGACATAAAGCGGTGGTTGAAATGCAGTTTGCCGATTTCGTTTCTACCGGATTTAATCCGATTGTGAATTTATTAGCCAAGCAGCATTACCGTTGGAACGAAAAAGCCGATGTGGTAGTGCGAATGCCTTGCGGTGGCGGTACACAAGCCGGACCTTTTCACTCGCAGACTAATGAAGCCTGGTTTACTAAAACACCGGGACTAAAAGTAGTATATCCTGCCTTTCCGTATGATGTAAAGGGCTTATTGAATACAGCAATCAACGACCCCAATCCGGTGATGTTCTTTGAACACAAACAATTATACCGTTCGGTTTATCAAGATGTGCCTTCGGATTATTATACTATTCCGTTTGGAAAAGCGGCTTTGTTAAAAGAAGGTACTCAAGTAACCATAATTTCGTTTGGTGCCGGAGTGCATTGGGCCTTAGAAACCTTAAGCAAACATCCTGAAATCAGTGCCGATTTATTGGATTTAAGAACCTTGCAGCCTTTAGATACAGAAGCTATTTTTACTTCCGTAAAGAAGACCAATAAAGTGATTATACTGCAGGAAGATACACTTTTTGGTGGAGTTTCGAGCGATATCTCTTCTATGATTATGGAACAGTGTTTTGAACATTTAGATGCTCCGGTGAGACGTGTTGGAAGTTTAGAAAGCGCCATTCCGTTTGTAAAAGCCTTGGAAGATCAGTACTTGCCAAAGGAACGTTTTGAATCGACTTTGTTGGAGCTGTTGGCGTATTAGAGTAGAGAAGCAAGAGAAAAGAGAAAAGATAATAGATAATAGAAAAGGTGCTGTATAAAAGACACCTTTTTTATTTTTTAGACTGTATTGATATGCTTTTCCAATCGTTCTTGAATCACCTGTAGTGGTGTGGCAATAGCATTCACATACTGAAAATTACCATCACGTTGGTTGTTGATGGAAAGTTGAATAGGGCAGGCTTCGCTTTGCACCGCATTGACCTTGAAGGTGTTGGTTTTAGCATTATACACTACATAAGGCGCACCTGAAGAACCAAAACGGAAATAGCCTTTTATCAAATAGCGCAATCCTTCGAGGTTGTAGTTGCCTCCAATACGTTCCTGGAAAATGGCAAAGTGTTCAGTAAAACCTTCAATTTGCGCTTTGTTTAATAGTTTTCCGATTTCACTGGTAGGCGAACTTTGCAGGCAATAATAATCCTCCTGATTGTCATCTAAAATACTGTAATCTATCTCAAGGCTAGGCATGGCATCAATAACAGCTTGAGGTGTATTTATAATTTTATATAAGGCAATATCTTCATTATAAAAAGCTTCAACCAATGCTACTTCAACCAAAAAAGTATGTCGGTGAATTGTAGACTCTTCAAAATAGCTTGTGTGGTTAAAATGTGAAGTTAGTTCGGGACTATTATAAAACAAATTATTCTTGAATTGAATAACCAAATGTGTTTTACAAATACTGCGTTCCATAAGAGTCACCCAACGGGTATCAAAGTTAATTTGTTTGAGCAAGTTGATGATAGTTTGAAAATCAGTCGGATTGGTAATAGTAGCATAACGCCTTTGATTGCTCATTTCTAGAGGATAACAACTCTCAAACATATGCGCTTGTTCTGCATTTAAAAAAGGAAAGATATCCGTCAAATAAATTGTATTGTCAATAGATTTGAAAAGAGTGGCTTCTGTTTTCAGATTGTGTGCTACCGAGAGGATAAAACCATTCCCAATATGAAACGCACAAATGTTGTTTTCAAAATGCCTGCGGTGGGGTTCGTCTTTATTCTGAATCGACATTATTCGGAATAGTGGCGAAGTTTGTTCGTGGGTTAATTCTAATTGCTTATGAAGTTTATTGTTTTGTGTCATGGTTGTTTTAAATGAGGTCTGAATTACCAATGCTAACATTCAAATATAGCAAATTATGTTTTGTTTTTTGGGTGTGCTAAAAAAGGATACTGGCTCTTTTACCACTTATTAACAAGAAAATGGTTGATAAATATAATTGCGTGTAGGAAACACACATGATTAATTTGTTAATTTTGAAGTCAATAGGTATGAAATCAATGCAAATCATTTCCCCACATGATTGGATTTTATAATTAAAAATCACTAACCAATCTCAATGTTATGAATGAAAAAACGCTTTTTAAGTCAGCTGTATTATCTTTAATTATAGTATTGGTGGCAGTAGTTAGCTATGAAATCTACTTGCGTGGTCAGGGTATCCCGGCTGATTATGATGATAATTCACCACTTTGGGCCAATACAAGGGCAAAAGCCTGTGATGATGCTGATAAAACTATTGTTTTTATTGGTTCTTCCCGTATTAAGTTTGATTTAGATATTCCTACCTGGAATGCATTAACCAGGGTAATTCCTGTTCAATTGGCTATGGTGGGTAGTTGTCCCCGACCTGCTTTAGAAGATTTGGCCAACGACCCAACTTTCAAAGGAAAATTAGTTATAGATGTTACGGAAAGATTGTTTTTTACTAATGCACCACCCAATCAGGAAACACCTAATAAAAACATTAAATATTTCCATGAAAGAACTCCGGCGCAACGTGCCAGTTTTGAAATTAGTAAAGTATTAGAATCGCAATTGTCCTTTTTAGACCAAGGGAATTTATCGCTTAATGCTCGTTTGGATGCATTAGAATTAGAAAGCCGTCCGGGCGTTTTTATGATGCCCATTTTTCCGATGTATTTTGACAGAACGACTTATGAGCGTCAATCTTATATGACGGCTACCTTTGTTGCTGATACACAACAACAAAACAAAGTAAAAGCAATTTGGGCCTTTTTTGGCAAAGGTGCAAAAATGGCTCCACCACCAAAACAATCAGAATACGATGCTATTTTCAAATCGGTTGTGTTGAATGTCAATAAGATAAAAGCTCGAGGTGGAACAGTAGCGTTTGTCAGAACACCATCGAGTGGTCCTTATTATCAAGAGGAGAGTATGGGTTTTCCAAGAGACAAGTTTTGGGATCGATTGTTAAAAGAAACGAATTGTGCAGGTTTTTATTTCAAAGATTATCCGGCGATAGCCAACTTTGAATGTCCTGAGTTTTCTCATTTAAAAAGACCGGATGCTGTAATCTTTACTAAGCATTTCTTTGAATATTTGAGCCAACAAAAAGGCTTTACCTATTTACAGTCTAACAAACCACAAACTAACTAATCTTAAGCAATTATGGTATTTAATTCCTATACATTCGTCGCTTTTTTTATACTGATACTTTTTCTGCACAACTTACCCATTCCATGGAAGACCAAAAAAGTAAACCTGCTTTTGGCTAGTTATATTTTTTATGCTGCTTGGAATCCTCCGTTTATTTTATTGCTGTGGATGTCTACCATTATTGATTTTTATGTTGGTCGAGCTTTATACACCCAAGAAAACCCTCATAAGAAAAAACTTTTATTAGTTATTAGTTTGATTGGTAATTTGGGCATGCTTTGTTTCTTTAAATATGGCACTTTCTTATTAGATAATTTTGTGGCCTTAAGTCATGTGGTTGGTTTTGATTTTAATCCGGCGAAGCCTAATATTATTCTTCCTGCCGGGATTTCGTTTTACACATTCACTACTTTATGTTATACTATCGATATGTATAAAAAGGAAAGTAAACCTGTTAGTTCATTATTAGATTTTTCACTGTTTGTGACGTTCTTTCCACACTTGGTTGCCGGTCCAATTGTCAGACCACCACAGTTAGTACCACAGTTCGAAAGTCCGAGAGTTGCTTCCCGCAAGCAAATGATGGATGGTTTGCTGTTGCTAACATTAGGTTTGTTTATGAAAGTAGTTTTGGCCGATGGTATGTTATCTTCCACAGCGGATACTGTTTTTGATAGCCATGATGCCTTACCGATGTTAGATGCCTGGATTGGTGTTTTAGCTTTTTCGGGACAAATATTTCTGGACTTTGCGGGGTATTCTACCTGTGCTATTGGTGTGGCACTTTGCCTCGGATTTGTACTGCCTCAGAACTTTAACTACCCATACGCAGCTATCGGATTTACAGACTTTTGGCGTCGATGGCATATTACGTTATCCACTTGGTTAAGAGACTATCTTTACATTCCATTAGGTGGCAGCAGAAATGGAAAAGCCAAGATGTATTTTGCCTTGATGATGACCATGCTTTTAGGTGGTTTATGGCATGGTGCCAATTGGACTTTTGTGGTATGGGGTGGCTTACACGGTTTGTATCTTTGGGTTGAAAAATTCTTTAAAGACAGGCGAGGAGTGAAGCGGGAAAGCACTGCTTCAGCTAACACAATAACTAACTTTTGTTATGCGATGCTAACATTTATTTTGGTCAATATTACCTGGGTATTCTTCCGTTCTAAAACCTTTGTAGGATCATGGGCATTGTTGCAATCTATGTTTGGAATAGCAGATGGTAAACCGTTGCTAACTACCTTAGCGATATTGAAAGTGGCTATCATCATTCCGTTTATAGTACTATTTCATTGGTTTTTACGAAACACCAAAGTGTTGGATGTGGCCTATAAAATCTCGTGGGTTTGGTTAAGTCTTGTTTGGTCCGTGATGTTGTTATTGCTAATCTGGGCTCAGGAAAGTGGTAGTTCGTTTATCTATTTTCAGTTTTAACCAAGCTTAGTTACAATTTCTTAGTGTACACACCAGGCTTTAATTCGACAAACCCTAATTTTTTCAGGTAGTTGAAATAGTTTGTGTTATTTCCTTCGGCAATGATGCTTGTATAGCCTGCATCAATAAACTTTTGTTTGAGTTGGAAATACACATATTTGCCATTTTTGAAGTCTTTGTATTCGGGTAACACATAATCCAAATCGACATGAAGTTCGGTTTGATTATCGCGGTGTGCCAAAAAGAATCCGGCGACAGCCATATTTCTCAATATGAAAAAGCTCACCGTATTCTCATTGGGTTGATAGGAAAATCCGGGGCAATAGGTTTGAATTCTTTTATTGTGAAATTTTAAAAACCGAATCAAGTATTGACTGCCGGCATTGATTTCCAAGATTTCAAACTCTTCATTTTTAGAGTAGATAAGGATTAGATAATAAACATCAACAACTACAATAATTCCATTTAGTATACCGACAGGTATGGCACCTATCAGAAATCCGTAAGTTGAAAAGAGTAAAGCTCCAATCAGGTTAATCCATCTGAACTTGATAATAGAGCTCATCATCATGGAGAGCACTATGATAATGGAGGCTATATAACCAATCCACTGCAAAAAATCTATTCCCATACAAGTTTTATTCGAGACGCAAAAGTACTTCAATTTTTGCTAAAGACTATTTTAATGTAAATAATGAATTTTTAAAAAGTCATTATAAAAAGCAACCCACACGGTTTTTTAATTTTTATGAAAAAGGGAAGAGAAATTAGATTATTTAAAAATGTTCATTTGTTCATCATAAATAGGACTTTGTATGCCTAGAAAATTTAAAACACTATGAAAAACATGGTTCTGAGTCACTGTTTTAATTGTTTTAATTTGTTTAGAACCATCAGAAACCCAAACGATAAAAGGTATTTCATATTGTTCTTTGGGAGCTATACTCATAGGCAGTCCGTGCATATATAGCTTGTTTTCTCCTAACGATTCGCCATGGTCTGAAACAAAAATCATAGAACTATTATAGCCTTTTAATTGTTTTAAATTTTCAATTACCTTGGATAAAACATAATCAGTATAAACAATAGTATTGTCATAAGCATTGATTAGTTCCGTTTGAGAACAATTTCCTAATTCAACACTATTACAAACAGGTTTAAAAACTTCAAATTGGGGTGGATATTTTTTACTATAGGTAGGTCCATGACTCATGCTTGAGTGCAATACTATCAATACTTTATTCTTTTTGCTAGCTAGTATTTGTTCATTTAATCCATTCAAAAGAATTTCATCATAATTGCATAGTTCTCCTTTGCAATTGGACTTTAATTCCTCCTTTTTTTGATAATTCTTTATATGAACCGGAGGTTCTCCCCAATTGGTGGTTCTCCAAATAACTTCTACATTATTTCTGTATAAATAATTGGGTAAAATTTCATATAACTCATTGGTGTTTTTATATTCTAAAATAGATTTTACTCCTGCGGTAGTATAAGTCGCGGAAGAGTTTGCTTCAAAATGAAACACATTAGGGATTTTGGAAAGCAATGGGTTTGTGTTTTTTGGGTAACCATATAAAGAAAAATTTTGGCTTCTGGCTGATTCCCCAATAATCAATACCACAACAGATTTCTGGTTATCTTTTATGGTTGCATTGGGCAATAAAATTTCCTTTTGATTTTTTTGATGTTGATGCGTGTAAAAAAGGGAAATGTTAACAGTGTAAGACCAAGGCATGGCAAGTCCTCCTAATGCTTTTGAATTTTTATCAATCCAAAGCACATTGGTAGCGTTTACAAATACCAATGTTAAAATAAATAAAAGGGTAAGCGAAATGGTGGTTAAAAATTTCTTCCATGTTACAGGTATTATTTTAACTTTAATGATATAAATACTAGGAATAATTCCAAACAGAATGATGTATAGTATTAGTTTTATAGAAAAAAAACTGCTTGCTTCTTCATATTTTGTATTGAATACATTACCTATCATACTTTCATCAATGATGACACTATATGTATTGATGAAGTAAACTGCAATTGAATTGATAATAAAGAATAAGACCAATAAAAATTTTCCAACATAACGGGATAGAAAAAAAATCAGGTAAAAAACAAAAGCATTTAAAACCAACATTAGAACCATTAAACTAACAATAAGAATAATGCCATTTAAACTTTTATAATCAACGTTATTAAAGACAAATTTGAAAAATGGGTAATGAAAGAATAAAAAATTAAGTAAACTCATTACCAGAACGAAATGAGTTATTTTCAAACTATTTTTTAACATAAACAGTAATAATTTTAAATAGTGAAATCACTAAACTAGTTAAAGAAAGATAAAATACAATTAAATTTTCATTATTTATTTTATTGAGTAATACAATGCAACAAATAAGAAACAATGCTATAAAAACAGGATAGTATTTTTTATTATTAATCCAATCCCATATTTTATATTTTCGGCTGATAAAAATACCAATAAGCCCACAGATATATCCTATAATACTGCCTGTAATAACATCAAGTGGGTGATGTGCTCCAACACCGACTCTCGTAAACACAAGAATTAATCCTGTGATGATGATTAAAAAACTCCATAAAAATTTATAGCGCAACTTTTTGGGCATAAAGGCAAACAACAAAACGGTAAGTATGGTAAAAACGGTAATAGAATGTCCTGAAGGTAAACTGCTGAATCCAGGTAATGTTTTTCCGATGATTACAAAACTAGTGTCATCATAGGCTTGAGCAGGTCTTGGCACATGAAACAGGTCTTTTAGTGCGCGTGAAAATATAGCAGAAACAAGTGAAGCTGATAGTAAAGACTCCCACATTTTTGGAGCATATACTATAAAAATGGTTAAGAATGATAAAAAAATTAAGGCATCTCCAACCTGAGTAAGGTTATATATTGTATTTGGAAATTGCGATAATCTTGAATTGATAAAATAGAAGCAATTCTTTTGGATTAGTAAATATTTATCAACAGATAAAGCGTTTTGACTGTAAAGAAATGCAACTATTGAAGTTAAAAAAAATAGGGGTAAAAAAAATAAGGTTAGTTTTAGTTTTGAATAATTAGCAATAACATTTATGTTCATTATGTTTTTTTCTTCCAGATTTTCTTCGCTAATTCTATTTAACATATACTGATTTTTTTATTCTAATTGAATTCTTTAACGATTCGACAAGTTAAACATTACATAACAAGTTCCTGTTTTTATCTTGTAATAACTATGTAAAGGTTTTTATAATCGCGGAGCGAAGTTATAAAAAAGGAACGAACAATTTAGCGAAAACCTACTCTTAAGATTTAACATGTGTTGAAGATCTTTTTTTAAAGAAGTTCATTTTAGAATGTTTTTACAAAAATAGAAAACATTATTCTTGAAATGTGACATGCTAAAAAAAATAATAGTATTCATTTAACAACACTTTATGAATAACTCCATAGGGTAAAGTCAATTCGAGGTGTTAAATAAGAAACTATAATCATTTAACACTAAAAGTAATCAGTATGACACGTAAAGATTTTTTTACCAGAGTAGGTTTTGGAGCCGCTACCTTATTAATTCCAGCTTGTATTGGAGGCTTAGCATCAAGTTGTGAATCTGAAGATTCCCCATCAGCAGCACCTACAAATGTTGATTTTACTTTAGATACTGCTACAGGCTCTCTTGCGGCAAACGGAGGTTTTTTAGTACATTCAGGTATAGTGGTTGCCCGAACCAATTCGGGTGCGTTTTTAGCTGTTTCTGCCTCTTGTACACATGAGGGAACGAATGTAAATTATAATGCTTCAGGCAATGAATTTATATGTCCAAATCACGGAGCTCAATTTAGTAGTACGGGAGTTGTCACTCAGGGACCGGCTTCAACTAATTTACACCAATATAATACTTCATTAGACGGAACGCTTTTGAGAGTTTTTTCATAATTCAAAGATTTTAGAAAATAATTAATTTTTGATTAAAATAGAATCATAATTTGCCTAGTACTTTTAATTTAATTTATCTTTATCAAAAAGAAATTAAAATTGTATGAAGCATTTGTTAATAGTAGAAGATGAAGAAGGAATTGTTCAATTTTTAAAACAAGGATTAGAAGAAGAAAACTACCAAGTTTCTGCTGCAACTAATGGTTTAGATGGTTTGGCACTTTTTCAAAATGAAAAGTTTGATTTAGTTCTTTTAGATTGGATGCTTCCTAAAATGACAGGATTAGAAGTTTGTCAAAAAATTAGAGAAACCGATTCAAAAACTCCAATTATATTTTTAACTGCTAAAGACACTGTTCAAGAAACCGTAGAAGGTTTAAAGACTGGTGCTAACGATTATATTAAAAAACCTTTTAGCTTCGACGAATTAGTAGAGCGTATTAAAGTACAACTTCGAGACAAGACCGAACAAGAGTTCCTTACCCTTGGTCCAATTGAAATTAACATTCAAAAACATGCTGTGACTGTTAATAAACGTGATGTTTCATTCACTCATAAAGAATTTGAACTGCTATGTTATTTGGTAAGAAACAAAGGAAATGTTTGTTCCAGAACCCAAATTATTCAGGATGTTTGGAACATAAATTTTGAATATGAGACTGGTGTTATTGATGTTTTTATGAATTCTATAAGAAAAAAATTGAACCTCAAAGTTGAAGAAGATCATATTAAAACCATTCGAGGTGTAGGCTACATTGCTAACGACTAATTAAAATGCAACAACTTTCCTTTAAAAACAGAATAGCTTCCAACTATATAATTACCACTGCATTGTTAATTTTTGTGGTTTTTTGTGTTATCTATGGCATTGTAAGATTTAGTGTTTATATCAAAGTAAATAATGATATTAAGTCAGAAGTAGCAAAGCATCTAAAAGAAATTGAAGTCAAAGAAAACTGTGTGCTTCTGATTAGAGAAAAACAATGGAAAAAAATACAGTTTAACAAAGTAGATATTAGTCCGGCATTCATTCAATTTGTAGATGAATTAGGCGCCATTGTTGATAAATCTCCTAATTTAAAACAGAAAAAGCTAAATTATTATCCTGAAGCAATTAACAATGTTTTGTTTGACGCTAAGTTAGAAAAAACTTCAGTTAGACAAATACAAGTTCCTTTATATCAGAACACTAAAATTATAGGTTATATGATTATCGCCATGTCATTGGAAGACTCTGTTATGGTTTTGAATAATCTGTTTTTTATTTTAATTGTTGCTTATCCATTAATTTTGATTGTCCTTTTTCTAATCGCTAGATTTATTGCGGGTAGAAGCATAAAACCTATAAGTTCAATTATCCAGACTTCTAATATTATTACCAAAGACAATTTGAAATCCAGAATTCCGTTGCCAATAAATAAAGATGAATTGCATTTACTTTCAAATACAATAAATAATTTATTAGACCGGGTTGAAAACGCTATCGAACGCGAAAAACAATTTACTTCTGATGCATCTCACGAGTTAAGAACACCACTGGCTGTTATCAAAGGAACATTAGAAGTTTTGATCAGAAAACCTAGAAATCAGGAAGAATATAAAGAGAAAATAGATTTCTGCATTAATGAAGTTAACCGATTAAATTTCCTGGTAGATGAATTGCTTTTATTAGCTCGATTTGAAAATCAAAAGCAATCTTTAAAAATTGAAAAAGTACTATTGAACGCCATTTTTTTAGATATAATATCTAGAAATTCAACAATCATATCCGAAAAGAAACTTAAATGTGAAGCCTTGTTTTCAAAAGATTTTTATGTAGACACAGATTCCTATTTGTTTTCTATAATCATAAATAATATTTTAACCAATGCTATTAAATACTCAAAGAATAATGGTAAAATACATATTGATATTCGGGAAATAAATAATAAAATACTTTGTACTTTTTCTGATAGTGGAATCGGAATTGCCACTGAAGATTTAGAAAAAATATTTGACCAATTCTATCGCTCTAAATCCAATCAACATCCTGAAATAAAAGGAACAGGTTTAGGTTTGTCTATCGTAAAAAGATTGTGTATTTTGCTTCAAATTGATTTAAATATTGAAAGTAAAGAAAATGTTGGAACCAAAGTAGTTTTAAGTTTTTCTAAATAATATTTTTATGATACTTATCATAAAAAAAAGTTAGAATAAGAATTAGCTTTGAACTAGTATTAATTTATTCAAGAAAACTATGAACGACGCTCATTTACATTTATTGTTTAACCACATACCAATTATTGGGACAATCTTTGGGTTTGGAATTTTAATTGCTGGAATAGTTTTCAAAAACAATGCAGTAAAAAATGTTTCCTATATCTTATTTGTAGTAGCTGCATTTTTTGCCGCTATAAGTATGACAACCGGAGAAGGCGCAGAAGAATTAGTTGAAGACATGCCTAGTATCGGTAAAAGTATCATTCATGAGCATGAAGAATTAGCTGAAAAGTTAGCTATTGTTCTCTATATTTTGGGAACAGTTTCTTTGTTTGGATTGTATGCGAATGTTAAAAATCACAGCAAAGCCAAGTTGGTTTCTTTTCTGGTTTTAGTCATTGCGGTTATTGGAGTGATTTTGGCAAAAAGTGTCGGAACTTCTGGCGGTGAAATTCGCCACACCGAAATTAGAGCAAATGCTACACCAACACAAAGTACCGAAACAGAGGATAAAGAGTAGACATCATTTTCATATTTATCTAAAGCCTAACTACTAATTGCAGTTAGTTTTTTCATGCTTTATTCTCAAAATAATTGTCTTAAAAATTCTATTTCTCTAAATCATTTCCATTCTACTAAAATATCCATATATTTTAAGAAAAGACTTTGCTATAAAAAAGCAAAAAGGTATTTTTACGATTCTATAAATTTAGTTTAGCATAATGCGATGCGCAAAGAACAAGATTTGATATTAAAAGGAATACTGCCTGTGGCAGTCAGGTATACAAGCTTTAGCTTGTCATAATATAATTGGAATGAGTAAAGAACAAAGCAACCTGGAAGAAGATTTAGAAATTAAAAATATCATTGAACCCCAACTCAATATTATTCTCACCACCGACGAAGATGATGAACGTCCGGTTTATATTTCAGGTAATTTCAATAATTGGGTAACCCAGGACAAGAAATTTGAAATGGAAAAAGTAGGACAGGGTTTGTATCACTTCAAGTTTGAAAACGATTTTGTCTATCCCGAAGAATTGTTATATAAGTTTACCCGTGGTGATTGGAGCGAAGTAGAAATTGATAAATATGGAAACCGAACCGAAAACCGTTCGTGTAAAAAACACAATGGCGTTCACAAAGAGCATGTTGCCAAATGGCGTCACAATTGGTTACCCTTCAAATCAAAGTTTTTGCCAAAAGTGCATCTGATTTCAGAAGAGTTTGAAATTCCACAGCTGAATAAAACCCGCAGAGTTTGGGCATTGCTGCCACATGATTATGAAACTTCAGCGGAACGTTATCCGGTTCTTTATTTGCAGGATGCACAGAATTTATTCAATGAAAAAGCCAAATATGGCAACTGGGAAATTGATAAAAAATTGGCGGTAATGGCTGAATATAATATTGGTAAAATCATTGTTGTTGCTGTTGAGCATGCTGAGAAAGAACGCATAAAAGAATACAATGTTGGGAATACAGTGCTTGGAAATGGGCAAGGAAAAAAATACATTCGCTTTTTAACAGAAACGCTAAAACCATTTGTTGATTCCAATTTCAGAACCAAAACCGATAGAGAAAGTACAGGAATAGGAGGAAGCTCCATGGGTGGATTGGTTAGTATTTTTTCTGGAATTATGTATCCGGAAATGTTTGGGAAATTGATGATTTTTTCGCCTTCACTTTGGGTTGTCCCAAAAATCAACTTGTCTTTTTTAGATATGGATGAACCTCAAAATACAAGGATTTATCTATATGCCGGAGGTGATGAAAGTGCTACAATGATTGACCATGTCAAGAATTTTAAGAAACGATTATTAAAAAAAGAAGGCTACACCGATTTGATGAAAGTGCATGTAAGTATTAATATGCAAGGCAAACACAACGAAGTATATTGGAGTGATGAATTTCCGAAAGCTATCGAATGGTTGTATTTTAGTAACAAAGAAGAATAATAGAATTCTAAAATGAACCACATAAAAACATAGTGTTTTATAGAAAGCTATAAAATTTTAAAATCTATGTTGCTATGGGGTTAAAAATAACAATATGAAAATTAAAAAAATACAAAACCTAGATAATTTCACAGGAACGATATTAATTCCCGTTTTCGAAACAACTGCCAAAAGTATTGTTCCAATAGAATATCATGGAGTTACAGTATATTCTCAAGTGTTTTACGGTAAAAAAGACACCCATTATCTAGTAGAAAAATACGATTGTACTCATGTATTTATTGGCCTTGGAAAAGAGCAGGATTATAAATCATTAAAAACAATTTTCAGAAGAATTGCTGCTAAGCAAAAAGAAGTTTTTGCTAAAAATGTCATTGTAGTTATTCCAGAATCATTTTTGCCAAATCAAGTTGAAGCTGCAATTTCAGGATTGTTATTAGGAACATATGATTTGGGTCATTATAAGAAAAAAGAACTTCATCCATTTTTGAATACGGATTTTGAATTGAATTATATATCCAATAAAGATATCGAAGAAGCAATAACTAAAGGAATTAAAATCGCCAACGCACAACTTGAAACTTTTGCCTTAGTGGATTTGCCACCAAACAAGATTACACCTAAATATTTAGCCCATTGGGCAACCGAAACCGGAGCAAAATATGGTTTTGAAGTTACTGTTTTTGGGAAAGACAAAGCTACAGAAGTTGGTTTACATTCGTTTCTTTCCGTTGGAAAAGGAAGTGCACAAGAACCACAATTTATCATAATGGAATATAAACCGGACAATGCCAAAAAACACATTGGTTTGGTTGGAAAAGGAATTACGTTTGACACTGGCGGCTTAAATATTAAAACTGCTGGAATGGTTCAAATGAAATGTGATATGGCTGGCGGTGCTGCAATACTCGGCGCGATGCAATTGATTTCCGATTTAAAATTACCAATTCGGGTTACAGCTATTGTGCCTGCTTGTGAGAATTCGGTTGATGCGCTATCGTTTTTGCCTAGTGATGTGATACAAAGTTACGCGGGACATTCGATTGAAATTATTGATACAGATGCCGAAGGAAGATTAATATTGGCTGACGGTTTATCCTATCTAATAAGAAACTATAAACCCGAAACGGTAGTTGATTTAGCTACATTAACAGGAAGTGTTGTTGGAACTTTAGGTTATGAATGTGCCGGATTGTTTACCAATAATGAAGAATTATCAAAAAAGCTGCAACAAGCTGGAGATGCAATTGGGGAACGTTTGTGGCAATTACCGCTCTGGGATGCCTACAAACCTGATATTGAAAGCGAAATAGCCGATGTCAAAAACTATTCAGGTAAACCCGTTGCAGGAGCGATTTCTGCCGCTAAGTTTTTAGAATTTTTTACTGATAATCATACTTCGTGGGCTCATCTTGATATTGCCGGAGTAGCTTTTGGCGATGATGAATTTGCCAAGACAAAACATGCTACAGCCTATGGTGTACATTTAATTACAAATTATATTGAAAATCTATAGCTTATGGAAAATGTTACTAAGAACTTCATTTGTATTTCGAATTATTTTAAAGGAAATGATTTTTTAATCAACCTAAAAAAACAAGGTAATCGTGTTTATCTTATTACTTCAGAAAAACTACGTGACAAGCCATGGGCCTTTGATTATATAGACGAAATATTTTTTATGCCCGGACATGATGTCGATTGGAATTTAGAGGATTTACTTTCTGGAGTAGCCAGATTAATGCGTCACAAAAAAATTGATGGAATTGTTGCTTTGGATGATTTTGATGTAGAGAAAGCGGCGTATTTAAGAGAGAATATAAGAATGCCCGGAATGGGACAAACAACAGGAAGGTATTTTCGTGATAAACTCGCCATGCGGATGAAAGCCAAAGATGCCGGTATTCCAATTCCAGCTTTTAGTGCCTTGTTTAACGATGAAGAAATCAATCAGTTTGCCGATACTGTTGCTCCGCCGTGGGTTTTAAAACCTCGTTCTGAAGCTTCGGCTGCCGGAATTATGAAAGTCCATTCTAAAGACGAATTGTGGCAAAAAATTCATGAATTAGGTGATACAAATCGTTTAAAGTATTTGGTAGAACAATTCAAACCTGGTGCTGTTTACCATTGTGATGGATTAAATTGGAAAGGAAAAACATTGTTTTCGATTACGTCTCAGTATTTGGCAACACCAATGGAAATCTCACAAGGAGGCGGAATTTTCAGAAGTGCCAATATTCCATATGACACGAAAGATGACAAAGAAATCAGGAAAGTGAACGAACAAGTTTTAAAAGCTTTCGGGATGATGCATGGTGCCAATCATACCGAGTTTATCAAATGTAATGACGATGGTAAAATCTATTTCCTTGAAACGGCTTCTCGAGTAGGAGGTGCTCATTTAGCCGAAATGGTAGCTGCGGCTTCTGGTGTTAATCTTTGGGGTGAATGGGCTAAAATTGAAGATTGTTTGGTAAAAAACAAAGACTATAAATTACCAACTATAAAAAAAGAATTTGCCGGAATTGTATTAACGCTTTCCAAATTTGAACATCCTGATTTATCAGGGTTTAATGATACCGAAGTTTGTTTCCGTGTGCCATTAGACTATCATGCCGGTTTGATTGTAAAAAGTGACACGCATGCCAGAGTTCGCGAACTTTTAGATGATTATGCCGAGCGATTAATTAAAGATTTTGCTACAGTTGCACAACAGCAAGCTGTGAATAAACTACATTAATTCGTGGCAAATAAAACCTATAACAAACTTAACTTTCACTCTTACACCTTCTGTATATGGAAAGAAGTATTGTTTAGTGAAATTTCGGATTTAAAAATAAACTATAAAAGTCAATCAGGGAGTCAGTATATCTTTACTGCTGAAGGTTTGTATCGTATTTCCAATCATTGGGGAAGAGTTGCCAATTGTCATTGGAGGCTAATTCCTTTAGCTGATTTTAAGAATCAAAACACCATTGTCGGCTTTGCTAATTGGACTGATTTTTATTCAAATGATGATACTTCAAAACTGTTTTTTATTAAAGTAAATGATCAAACCAATGAAGTTAGTTTCTATCATAAATTGAGTTTACAAAATCAGGAAAAAGTAATCTTGCGAAATGCAAAAGAAACTGCCAAAACGATTCAAATCATCAAAAAAATTTTAACAGAAACCGATTGGTCAAAGTATTTGAAATATGAAGATTTAGACATTTTAAGAAAGGAAATAGTGAATGAACTGGTGAATTCTGAGAAAAGCTTTTTAGAGATTAAGAAACAGTATTTGTAATTACTTCTCAAACATTCCAACTGTTCCGCCAACCCAATCTTTGTCTTTATTAAATTTTACACCAATCATTTCACCACGACTTAAACGTACTAAGTTAGTTACTAGAGTAGGAGATGTCTCGTCTTTTTTCCAAACAGCAAGCAAACGAACTTCGGCTTTGACTTTTCCGTCAGGCGATTGAATGATTGGTTTGTAGTTGACTTTTTTCTGGAGTATGTATAAATCTTTTTCTTTTACGGCTTCAATATCTTCCCGTTTTACATGGAAAATGACACCGCTTCCTGAGAAAGAGAACAGAGGTTTCAAGACATAGTTTTCCAAATCGCTTGGGATTTCTTTTAAGTCTGAAAGCAAGGTAGTTTCTATGAAATATTTGCCTTTTAGATAGGGTAAAATAAATTTACTAATTCTGAAAAACCAATTTGGATGTCCTGCCCATTCAACATCGAGTTTGGAAGAAAAATCAAAGTTCAATTTTAAATCGGTACGTAAGTCCAATTCGTCAAAAATCACACGATTGTAGATTCGTTTTACCAAAATTTCTTCGCCTTTTTCATTCTTATAAAAAAGTTGCTTTCCTTTTTGGTACAAATCTGTTACACAAACTATTGGAATTCCGATATCGCGATGACAATAATAGAAATCAATCTTAGTGTTTTGTTTTTCGGGTTCTACTTCCAACAGAATTACATTTTCTTTTGGATAATTGTTGCAAATCACTTCTTCAATTAATGCCAAATAACTTTCCTGAGTTAATCCGTTTAAGAAAGGCGTCAACTCAGAAAGAAAAGGGTAGTGGTTGATAAACTTTTGCGACAAATGATTTTGAAAATTAAATAAAGAAGGAAAACCTTGTACTTCGATTAGTTTGGGAACGATTTCACCATCTTCTTCACAAATTCCGAAATCAATGGCTAAAAATGTAGTGTGGTTATCTTCGTTTGGTACTTTTCTGTTGAGTTCTAAAGCTCTATTGGTAAGTGCTTTGAAATCTTCTTTTTGAATAAAATCAATCACCTGTTGACATCCTTCAAGCAATTGGTACTTTAATTCATTCGGAATAAAAAATGGAGTTTCTCCAATACGGAACGTTACTTTATAATCAAAATCAGAAGTAATATCTTCAATGAAGTTGTTGTATTTAGCTTCCGAAAAATTGTCATTAAAAAGTTGTCTGTATTTGGAATTCATAGCGAGCTGGTTACTTGACTAATTCGATAATATCTTCTTAGTTTTAATCAAATCATTTATGGCAATACGCAAGAAATTTGGTATAATGGTTTCGTTAGTTTTATAGATTTTAGCTTCATCCAATAAATCTTCGAGCATATCACGGAATTTTGATTTCCCTTTCATGGCAATGATTTTTTCTCTTCTTTCGGCATTCTTTAAGTTTGCAATAAAACTCAAAGCATCGGCCTCGGGATGAAATTGCAATCCAACAAACTGTTCAGTGAAGCGTACGCCCATGATGGCACGTTCATATTCTCTATGTGTTCTTATTTTTTCAAGTGCGATAATTTGTGCACCTTTTTTCTTGAAAATACTCAATTTAGGTTGCACCACTTGATAATCTCGACTGTCAATCGCATAAAAAGGGTTTTGCAAACCTTCTAAAATTGGGTCACTTAGTCCTTCTTCAGTTTTATGGATGGTCATCACACCAAATGAAGTTGATTTTCTTTTTGTTATTTCGGCTAACCCAAAGTGATAGCAAGCCATTTGAAAGGAATGGCAAATAAACAAAACATGTTTTTTTACTTTTTGTTCTTTGTTCCAAATGGTTAATTGATCAATAAAGTCATAGTATTTTAAGTCCCAATTCCCATCACCTTCTAACGGATTTCCGGGTCCACCAGTAGAAATGTAAATATCAAACTTTTCGATGTTTGGAAATTGACATTTTCCGCGAATATCAAATATCTGGAAGGTAACCATTTGGTTAAATCTATTCATAATATCAATGATACAGCGCATTCCCTGATTGGGTTCTCCGTTGTACATGTCTAAAACTGCAATTCTAATTTGGTGACTCATTTTTTATGATTTGGTTATGCAAATATAACGCTTTCAATTATAATCCTCTTGTAAATTCGCTTGTAATCATGTCAACGACTTTGGTCAAATCATGTGTTTGTTCAAAAACTTTTAACTGTTTATCGGCACCGGTTCCTTCTTTCATTATGGTGTGAATGAAATTAATTTGTTCACGGCTTCCCAATTCGTCAACAACATCATCAATAAATTCGAGCAATTCATGAATCAAACATTTGGTATCCACTTCTTTTTGAAGACCAAAGTCAATCATGTTTCCTTCGATACCATAACGGGCGGCGCGGAATTTATTTTCTTTGATTAAAGCAATTCTATAAATATTAAAACTTGTATTGGCCATTGTCAATTTGTATAATTTGGCGACAATAGCCTGAATTATTGCGACAATACACATGGCTTCATCAACGGTCAAACTCATATCGCAAATGCGGAATTCAATAGTATCATAAAACGGATGCAAGCGCAAATCCCACCAAATTTTCTTTGGATTGTCAATGCAATTGGTTTTTACTAAAGTTTCCAGATAATTGTCATAGGATTGAACGCTATCAAAATATTCTGGCAAACCTGTACGTGGAAATTTATCAAATACTTTGGTTCTAAAAGATTTATAACCGGTGTTTCGCCCTTCCCAAAAAGGAGAATTCGTAGATAATGCAAAAATATGTGGTAAAAAATAACAGGCCTGATTCATTAATTGTAAACCAATCTCACGATTTTCAATACCTACATGACAATGCATTCCGAATATCAAATTAGAGCGGGCTGCATCTTGCAATTCATTTACGATATGATGATATCGTGGATCATCAGTTATTGGTTGATCTTGCCAACGAGAAAAAGGATGTGTTCCTGCTCCGCCAACGACTAAGTTTTGTTTAGCTGCCAGTTCAACAATCTTGCTTCGCAAAAATTTGATTTCATTTTTGGCTTCAGATACATTTTTACAAATATTGGTTCCGACTTCTACAACCGATTGGTGCATTTCGGCTTTTACCTGTTCGTTTAAAATGATTTTAGCGCCATCTACAATTTTGGATAAATGAGAGCGTAAATCCCTTGTGTCTGGATCTATAATTTGATATTCTTCTTCTACACCAAGGGTGAATATTGGTAGTTTTTTCGTCATCATTCTTTTCTTTAAGTTGCTACGTAACTAAGTAATTGATTAACTATGTTTTATTTTTGCGTAGCAGAATCTTTAATAAATGTTCCCCATGTCAAATTCGTTTGTCCTGGTTTTTGTTTTTTAGCTGCAGCTATTGCCATTTTAGCAGAAGCTTCTACAACCCATTCGAAATTTTCAGCACCGACTGATGTCAATTCAGCGTCAGGTGCTGGATTACCAAAATCTATTGCATAGGGAATACCGTCACGGACAGCAAATTCAACTGTATTGAAATCGTAACCTAATCCTTTACATAGACGTAGAGTATAATCTTTAACTGTAGCTAATAATTTTTTATCTACTGGTGGACCATCAATTACATAACGCAAATGATGTGGATTTCTAGGTTCGTATTGCATAATTCTAACATCTTTACAACCCAAACAATACACACGGAAATATTCGGTAAACACAATTTCTTCCTGCAAAAGCATTACTAGTTGTCCAGTTTCCTGGTGTTTTTCCCAAAATTCTTCTTTGTTTTCTAATCGGTAAACATTTTTCCAACCACCACCAGCATAAGGTTTCATATAGGCAGGAAAACCGATATAATCAAAAATTCCTTCCCAGTCCATAGGATATTTTAAATTACGGAATGATTTAGAAGTTGTGTCTGTTGGATGTTCAGCCGAAGGAAGAATTACAGTATTTGGCAATGGAACACCGAGTGTATCTGCTAAACAGTTGTTGAAGAATTTATCGTCAGCGCTCCACCAAAATGGATTGTTTATCACATTGGTTCCTGTAAGTGCTGCATTCTTTAAAAAAGCACGGTAAAAAGGAACATCTTGTGAAATTCTATCAATGATTACGGCATATTCACCACCTTTATTTTGAACGACTTTATCAATAGAAACCGCTTCAGCTATAATGCCTTTTTCACCTTTAGAATTTACTCTGTCTATAAATGCTTGTGGATAGGTATCTTCCATTCCAAATAAAATTCCAATCTTTTTCATGTTTATAATGTTTAACTTATACTGTTATTGTTGACTGCTTATTTAGTTTATAGTTCCAGTAACTTAGTTTAGAGTACTGGTTTCAACTTTTGATTATGGTTTAAAAAAATTTAATTCGTGATAAATAATGAGGAAACATTTCTTTCCAAACTGGCCAATCATGTTCTCGGTCCTGACGAATATCCAACCAATGCGGTATATCTCTTTGAGCTAAAATTTTGCTTAATTTTAAATTTGCATCAAAACATATATCCCAATTTGAAGTTCCCAAAACTACATCCATATTCCATAATTCATGGTCATTTAAGCCATGAATATAATCTTCTGGACTGTTATAAAAAACATCATCATCCCAATGTCCATCCATAAAATTTTTGATACTAAAAGCGCCACCCATAGAAAACATATGGCTAACATATCCGGGATGGCGAAAAGCAAAATTAGCAGCATGATAACCACCAAAACTGCAACCTGCAACTACAACTTTTCCGGCTCCAGTATTATTTTTTATACGTTCTACTATTTCGTGACAAAGCATCTTATCGTACCATGTATGATTTTGAATGCGATGAACTGGATGAATATGTTTATTGTAAAAGCTTTCTTTATCAATACTCGAAGGGCAAAATATTTGTATTAGTCCTTGCTCAATATACCATCTGGCACTTTCTACTAGACCTTGGTCTTTGTTTTCATGATAACTTCCCATTGAAGTAGGGAAAAGTATAACCGGATATCCAGCATGACCAAAAACAAGCATTTCGACTTCTTTATTTAAATTGGGTGAATACCATTTAAAATATTCTTGTTTCATAAATTGTTATTAGATTAACAATTATAATAAAAAAAACGTTGTAAAATGAGTAAAAATAAGAAAACTTAAAAGTTTTGCGATATACTTTTTAAAGATATTTAGATATTGAATAATCTTTAATAATTAGCATGAAATTGATAGTTGATTTTAATATTTGTCAATTAACAAACTATTGCTCTATTATTAGTATTTGACTTTTTAATCGTTCAACCAGCATATTCATCATTCGCTTATTCAAATTAGATGATATTTGTATATATTGAGCATATTCTTCTAGGGTAAATAAGGCAATTATCATACCTTTTAGAGCGTTTCTAAACTTAATATCGCGTTGAATAACGTTCTCTACATACATCATTTTTTTTTCGGGTGTCAGACTAAAGAAAACACTTTTTTGTTTTATAGCATAATTGATAAATACTTGAATGAATAAATCATTTTGCATTTTAAGAATAGGGCGGAGGGTTTTATTTTGAAAAATTTCTTCGAATGAAGACTGATTATTAATTGTTCCAAAGGATTCACCTCTGAGTTCAAGTACGTGTGTATCTCTTGCTTCCATTATTTTCTTTTAAAGTTAAAAAAAAACCTCTGTTGAAAAACAGAGGCTTTTTTTAGTTATTAATAATTAATTGTTAATTATTATTTGACTTTAAATATTGTTTTGCGAACTAGACGTCTTGCCCAATCAGATTTCTTATCAACCGAGTCATCTTCACCATTAGATAAGATATTCAATCTAGATTCAGCAATTCCAGCTTTGGCTAAAATCGTTTTAACAGCTTGGGCTCTATCACTAGCCAATTTTTGGTTGTAATCTGTTCTACCAATTTCATCAGCATAACCAGTAATATCAACTGACTTATTCGGGTTGTTTTTCAAGAAATTCAATATGAATCCAATGTTGCTGGCAGAAGCTGCGTTTGGCATTGATTTTCCTGTATCAAAGTAAGCCGCGATATAGCCGTCATTGATTAACTGAAGTACAGCACCTTCGGTTGCTGCTGCAGTAGTGGCAGTGTTATTATTGGAAATAGTATTGTTAACATATTTCTCTAACTCATCTGGAACACCATTAGAGTTTTTATCAACCATTCTTCCTTTAGTATCAACAGCTACACCAGCAATTGAATTTTGTTCAGCATCAAGATAATCTGGCACACCATCTTTATCACTATCGTTCATTAATTCTTCGATTTCTCCAATTTTATTGTTGAGAGAATCTAAACGTTTGTCGTTTTTATCTTGAATAATAGCCCAATCTCCATGAATTTTTCCTTTACCTAAAGCAACTGAAATTCCTAGTGAAGTTCTAAATAAACTACCTGTTAAATTATTTTTAGAATCAGAATCTGAACCATCCCAATTAAAATGCTGTCTAACATTTGAGTTAATAGTTACGTCAGCAAAAAGACTAACATTTTTAAATATTCTAAATTGTGGAGCTAAACCAGCAACAATACCACCATTCCATTCGCTTTTCCCTTTATTTGAATAACCAACTGATGTTGTAATTAAAGGCGTCATACGGGAAACCTGAAATCCAAAGTGAAATAACAATCCAAATCGTCCTGCTTGATTTTGTATGTCAAATAATCTGGTCAAATTTGTAACTCCTTCACCTGATAATTGAATGTGACGCATCTGGAATGGTAAGCTTCCTGAATTATTTTGCTCTTGAAGATTGTCAACATTTAAATTCGATTTAACACCAAATTTTGGGCTAAACATGTATCTCGCACCAATTCCAAAATGATTTATAGCTAAACCTCCAAAAAATTTACCAGGATTGTTTGCGTAATAACCATCAGCATAAGGTTTTGAACCTTTTGCCTGGCCAAATTCCGCTTCAATAGACCATCTATTAAAATATTCCCCAACAAGTTCTTTATCAGGATTAACCGTAATAAGTTCTAAATCTTTTTTGTTTTTCTTATTGTCTTTTTGGGCATTGGATGATAAAGTAATAAAAAAAACGGGTATCAATAAAAGTAGGTAATTCTTCATATAGTTTGATTTGCAATTATTAATTAAATGTTAAAATCGATACAAATATATATTTTTCCAATTAAAAATCAAGTTTTTTATGCTTTAATAATTCAATGTTTAAAATTATTCTACAAAATTACTCTTGTCAGAAGGCATTTCATAGATTTCTAAATCAAAAAAGCGTATCGAAGCAAAAATATGGTCAAAAATATCAGCCATAATATATTCATAATTTTCAAAGCGTTTATCATTAGAAAAAGTGTAAATTTCCAAAGGAATGCCTTGTGGTGTTGGTTGCAATTGACGACAAAGTAAAATCATATCTTTATTTAATCCAGGATATTGACTCAAGTATTGTGTGATGTATTTTCTGAACAAACCAAAATTTGTCATATTTCTACCGTTTATTAAAAGCGTTTTGTCAACTTGATATGTCTTGTTAAACTTATCGATTTCGGTTTGACGTAGTTCTATATAACTGGTAACGAGCTGAATTTTTTTCAATTCTTGGAGTTCTTTTTCATTTAGAAAACGAATACTGTTTACTTTAATTAGAATATGCCTTTTTATCCGGCGTCCATCCGAATTTAACATGCCACGCCAGTTTCTAAAAGAATCTGAAATCATGCTATAGGTTGGAATTGTCGTCGTAGTGTTGTCAAAATTTCTAACTTTTACAGTAGCTAAATTAATTTCAATAACGTCACCATCAGCACCAAATTTGTCAAACGTTATCCAATCACCAATACGAACCATATCGTTTAACGAAACTTGAACACTAGCAACAAATCCAAGTATAGTGTCTCTAAATATTAAAATTATAATGGCAGAAACTGCTCCAAAAGTACCAAGCATCGTTCCGGTTGTGATGTCGAAAATTTTGGAAACGACAAAAATAAAAGCAAAAATCCATAGCACTATCATAATTACTTGGATGTAACTATCAATAGGTTTGTCGCTATATCTCGGGTTTAGTTTTAAATAATCTCGCAGCGCATGGAAAACTGTTTTTATAATCCACAAACTTAAGAGTACAATATATATTTCAACAAGTTTCCCGAAAATAGATTCCCAATACACAAAGTTTTCCAAAATTATTGGAACACATTTATATATAAAAAGCAGTGGAATTAAATGTGCAATATATTTAGCTGTTTTATTAGAAACTAATAAATCATCAAATCTTGTTTTGGTTTTTCGAGCAACAATAATCATTGTTCTTACCAATACAAATCTGAAAACCAAAAAAATGATATAGGAAAAAATAGAAAGAATAATAATATTGATAACCAAACTTAAATAAGCAGAAATTGTTTCTCCTAAATCCAGTTTTTTTAAAAGCGGATAACACCAACTAAATATTTTTTCGACGAGTTTATGCATTTCTCAAGTATTTTTTTTCAATATAAAATGTTCCAAAAGGAATTATAGAAGCAACTGCAACGATTCCAAATTTCTTTCCGCTCCAACTTTCTTCAAATTTAAGCATGATTGCCATGATGATGTATCCAATAAAAAGCAAACCATGAGTCATTCCGATGGGTCTGATATAACTTGGATTTTCAAACATATATTTCAATGGCATAGCAAAGAAAAATAATAATAACAATGAAATTCCTTCGAGTAAAGCAATGATTTTAAAAAAACGAAGCATATATTTAATTTTATGAAGCAAAAATAGCGATTATCATTTATTATAGAAGCCAAGAACCATAAAGTAATTTACTTTTGTACTTATAAAATTTAATAATGAGTAAACGCGATTTAAAAAAATACTTACACGAGCTCAATAAAGAGCAACTAGAAGAGCAAATAATTGAATTATACAACAAGTTTAGTGATGTAAAAGTCTATTATGATTTTGTGTTTAATCCTAATGAGGATAAATTAATTAGAGAAGCAAAGTTTAAAATATCCAATGAATATTATCCTGTCAAAGGTAAAAGGGCGAAAATGCGTCGTTCTGTAGCTCAAAAATTCATCAAGCATTTTATAATACTTGGAGTAGATGTTTTCATCATTGCTGACATCATGCTTTATAATATCGAAATAGCTCAAACATTTTCTGCTGAAAAGACTATCAAACAAGAATTATTTTTCAAAAGTATGCTGAGTTCTTTTCAACAAGCGATTAGTTTTATGATGGGACATGGAATTTTAAGTGAATTTCAGAGTAGAGTAGTGGCTATAAAGGATGAAACTATTTGCCAAAATTGGCTTAACCAATATGAATTCAATGCAATAGTGGAACGCTTTGAATATTAAATTTTTGTAAATAACCAATTTAATTTGGTGATAACTCTTTTTTAGATGTACTTTTGCAAAATTGTACAAATTGCCATGTCTCAAAAAGATTTTATTACCGAAATTGAAGAGAAAAAGGAACTTTACGGTTACCAAAAGGGCGATATTGACAAAATTTTTGACCGATTAGACAACGCACCAAGTGATCATCATTTGTTATATCAACTGCCAACTGGCGGTGGAAAAACAGTGATTTTTTCAGAAATTGTTAGGCGATATTTATCGCAACACGACAAAAAAGTTGTGGTATTAACACATCGAATTGAGCTTTGTAAGCAAACTTCTAAAATGCTTAAAGGATTTGATGTCAAAAACAAAATTATCAATAGTAATATCAAAGAATTGCCAGATCAAGATGAATATTCTTGTTTTGTAGCTATGGTTGAAACGCTGAAAAACCGTTTAAACGATGAGAAGTTACTTATTGACAATGTTGGTTTAGTTATAATTGATGAAGCGCATTATAATTCGTTTCGAAAATTAATGAGTTCGTTTAAAAAATCTTTTATATTAGGTGTTACAGCAACGCCTTTGAGTTCGAATATTAAGTTACCAATGCATAATAATTATAGCGAACTTATTGTTGGAGATACTATTCAATCATTGATAGATAAAGGATTTTTGGCGAAAGCAACAACATATAGTTATGATGTTGGTTTAACATCATTGAAAGTTGGAATTAATGGAGATTATACCGTTAAATCTTCGGATGATTTGTATATGAATATGGTCATGCAAGAGAAATTATTGCATTCTTACACCGAAAAATCATTGGGAAAGAAGACTTTAATATTCAATAACGGAATCAATACATCCTTATATGTTTATGAAACTTTTAGAGAAGCCGGATTTCCTATACGACATTTAGATAATACAACATCCGTTGAAGACAGAAAAGATATTTTGCATTGGTTTAAAAAAACGCCGGATGCCATTTTAACTTCTGTTGGAATTCTGACCACAGGATTTGATGAACCAACAGTTGAGAGCATTATTTTGAATCGTGCCACCAAATCTTTGACATTATATTTTCAAATGATTGGTCGTGGATCTAGAAAATTGCCACATAAGGATAATTTTACAGTCATTGATTTAGGAAATAATGCATTGCGATTTGGTTTATGGAATGATCCTGTTGATTGGCAGCATATTTTTAGATCACCCGAATATTATTTGGAAAGCTTAAGAGATGATGCCGAAATTGAAACTCATTTTAAATATGTAATGCCAGATTCAATTAAAAAAATGTTTGCCAAAACAACTATTTTAACAATCGATATTGAAGAAGAGTTTAAAAAAGCCTTAGCTCAAAATTTGCGCTCTAAAGAAGTTATCGAAAAATCAATACAGCAACATGCTTTAATGTGTGTTGAAAATACTACCGAATTAAATCAGGCAAGAATGCTTTCTAAATTATTGTCTGATGATATTGAAAGTCGCATTCAACGTTTTGTAAGCTGCTTAGGAAAAACGAGTAAAAATTATCGTGAATGGCTTGTTGAAGATTATAAAACAAAATTGAGTTTGGCTATTGGAAAAAAATTTAGAGAATTAAATTTTTAAAACTATAACTTTAAAAAAGGTAGTCTATAGTTATTAAAAACAGTAAATTACCTTAAAATACTCTAAAACATAAAAGAAGTATTAGTATGAACTATAATTTATATTATGTAAAATAGAATGTTTTGTAATCTCAAAGCAATTAGTTTTCAAATGTTTTTAACAAAAGACTTCTTCTTCTCTAAAGCTTTACTATTTTTGTGTCTAAATATTCAATAAAATAAATGCATGAGTAATTCTGTTGCCGAAAATATTGCCAACTTTTTAAAAGAATATTCACCTTTCAGTTATTTGAATCATGAGGAACTAATTCAGGTAGCAACAAGTATTGGTGTAATAAATTTAGATAAACATAAAGTTTTATTTCAAATTAACGATAAGCTTCATGATAGCTTTTATGTTGTCGCTTCTGGTGTTATCAATCTTTCTGTAATTTCTGATGCTGAAGAAACCCTTTTGAACAAATGTTATCCTGGAGATGTTTTTGGTTTGCGCCCTTTTTTTGCAAAAAACAATTACATGATGACAGCCAAATCTCGCGAAGACAGTATTGTTTATGCTATTCCGATTACTGTTTTTAAACCTTTTGTGGCTCAAAATCCTCAAGTTTTGGATTTCTTATTAGAAAGTTTTGCTACAAACACCAGAAACCCTTTTGATAAAGAAAATAGAGGAAAACTGATTACAGATAATGTTTACACAGAAGGACAACAAAACGAAATTCAATATTTTCAGTCTTTAGCATACAACAAAACACCCATAAAAGTCAGTATTACAGCTATTGTTAAGGATACAGCTCAATTGATGAATGAAAACCTTACAGATAGTGTTGTAGTTACTGATCAGAGTCATCCTATTGGAATTGTTACTGATACTGATTTTAGATCTAAAATTGCTAATGGAAGATTTCCCCTTATTTCAACTATTGATAAGATAATGTCTTCCCCAGTTATCACTGTTCCTGAAAATGTTTCTGTTGCCGAGGCGCAACTATTAATGTTGAAACATAATGTAAGTCATTTATGTGTCACCATAGATGGATCGGATAAATCAGAAGTTAAAGGTGTAATTTCAGAACATGATTTAATAGTGGCACAAGCTAATAATCCTGGTGTTTTGATTAAGGAAATAAAACGTTCATTGTCTCCTAAAGAACTTAAATTGGTTAGAGAAAAATTAACTGAGTTAATCCAAACTTCCATAGCTAAAAATATCCCTTTACCACATATTTACAACATTTCGGGTGAAATTATTACAGCTATTATAAAGCGATCGATAGAAATAGCTATCCTCGATTTAGGCTCTCCTCCAGCCAGATTTGCTTGGTTTAGTATTGGTAGCCAAGGAAGAAAAGAACAGTTTTTATTAACCGATCAGGATAGTATTTTAATATTTGAAGATGTTGCTGCAGAAAAATATAGAGATGTTAAAGATTACTTTTTAAAATTAGCCAAAAGAGCTACTTCAATACTCGAAAAAGTAGGTTATAATTTTTGTCCAAATGGGCACATGGCAAGCAATATGCTTTGGTGTAAATCAATGTCAGACTGGATAAAACAGTATAATAACTGGATGAAAACTCCAGGGGAAAAGTCTAATGATATTAGCAGTATATTTTTTGATTACGAGCTTGTTTTTGGCGAAGGCAAAATAGAAGACACTCTTGATGATTTAATTTTAAAAAATACTAAAAATAACGCTTTATTTTTCGATTATCTAGGTAATGATGCATTGCGAAAAAATCCACCAATAAACTTCTTCAAAAAATTTAATCTGGAAGAAGAAGGTGAATATAAAGGAAAATTTGATATTAAAAATAGAGCTATCATGCCTTTAGTTGATGGTGCTCGCCTTTTTGCATTAAGTATGAACTTGAAAGGAATAAATAATACATATCTAAGATTTAAACAACTAGCCATTATTGATCCTAAATTTTCTGAAATATATTTAAATTGTGCTGATGCCTTTTTAATTTTATCAAAATTCAGAACACTTGAAGGCTTAAAAAATGACAGTACTGGAGATTATATCAATGTAGAAGAGCTTTCAAAAGTTGATAAGGAAAAAATCAAAAATGCTTTGCTTCCAATGAAAGAATTGGAAGAATTAATAAAAGATAAATTCCAATTAACTCAATTCTCATAATATGTTAGATTGGATAAAAAATATAAATAAAGAATTCCCGGATTTTTGGAAATTGTATTTAGCAAAATTTGAAAGTAAATCCAATAGATATGTCGTTTTAAGTACAGAAACTACGGGCTTAAATCCAAAAAAAGATGTTATCTTATCGTTTGGAGCTATAGCAGTTGTTGATGATATTATCCGTATTGGAGACAATTTTGAAGTAATAATTTTGCAATATAAATACCTTCATGACAATGGATTGTCAAATGAATTTTTGATTGATAGCAAATTATCCAAACTCGCAGAACCTCAAGCAATACAAGCATTAGTTGAATACATTGGCAATGCGGTTTTAGTTGGTCACCGTATTCATTTTGATATAGAAATGATTAATGATGTTTTAGAAAAAATGGAATGTGGTAAGTTAAAAAATGAAGCTTTAGATGTCGAAATAATGCACCAAAAATTAATGGACATTACAAATAAGTCTTTTTCATTGGAAGATTTAGTGAAGCACTATAAACTTCCTTTAAGTGAAAAAAATTCGGCATCAGATGACGCTTATTCTATTGCATTATTATTTGTTAAATTGAAAACCAGATTAGGGTTTAAATAATAAACCCATTCGTTAGAATGGGTTTATTAAAATTATCAAAATTTAAACAAACAAACTATTTTTTCTTTATAAACATATTAGTGTAATATTTTTTCCCAGTTGCTTCATCAACAGTAATCGATATACCAATATGAGTGTAATCTCCTTCGATATTAGCTTTGTGATCTGGACTATTTAACCAAGCACTCATGGCACTTTCTGGAGTTTGGTAATTGTAAGCAATGTTTTCACCTACTCTCGTTGCACCTAATACTTCAATTAAATTATTAGCTCTCTGTTGAAAATAATCGTGATTTACTACTTTATTGTCAATCATGTATATATTATGCTCTTGTGATTTGTAAGAGATGTGATTAATTACCTCAAGTGCATTCAATCCGATGCTTTGACGATAATTATTTACAAGTGAAACAATTTTCAACTCTGAATCATTGTAATTGTAGGAAGTTACAATTTTTTTATCAGCTGAAGATCCTTCTGAAGAATCAGAAGAACAAGATACCATTGTGAACACAATTGCTAACGGCAACAATGCTCTAAACATTTTTGCTTTCATAGTAGTAGGTTAAGTTTTTAATAAAGTAGATGTGGGGCAAACACTTTATTTGATTATTATTGACAGAACGTATTGTTTGATTTGGTTAGACAACTTTACAACTTTTATCGATTAAATAACAAATAAAATCGTTGAAATGCACTTATTTAATATATAAATATGTATTATTCTTACTTTTTAATAGCTAATTGTATTACTTTTAACTTTTCAAAAAGAAAAAATTATCGAATTAAATACTAATTATTGAAATATATTTGACCTTTAAAATATAACTCTTTTGACAACAATTATTTCAAATTCAGAATTAGCGGCAACTATAAATCATAAAGGAGCTGAATTGATTTCCTTAAAAAGGATTGCTTCAGATACAGAATACATCTGGGAAGGAAATCCAAAATATTGGGGAAAGCATTCGCCTATCCTATTTCCAATCGTCGGAACATTAAAAAACAATTCCTTTACTTATAAAAGTGGTACTTATGAACTAACCCGTCATGGATTTGCCCGAGACATGAATTTTGATTTGATTAGCCATGATAATAATGAAGTTGTTTTTTCATTGTCATCAGATGAATTAACATTTGACAAATTTCCATTTGAATTTGAATTGCGGGTAATTTACACCTTACTCAACTCTGAATTAAATATTAAATATCAGGTTATTAATAAAGGTTCTGACATTATGCCTTTCTCTATAGGCGGGCATCCGGCATTTTCACTACCCAAAAAATTTGAAGACTATAGTTTGCAATTTGAGACAGAGGAAAGCTTAACTTGTTATCAATTGGAGAATGATTTGCTTTCAGAAAAAACAAAAAAAATTGACCTATTGAAAAACAACTTGCCACTCACCTATCCTCTTTTTGAAAATGATGCTTTGATTTTTAAAGAATTAGAGTCAAAACAAATCCAAATTTTAGAAAGTAGCATTCCAATATTGAATTTTAAGTTTAACCATTTTCCAAATTTTGGACTATGGACCAAAAGCAACGCACCCTTTATATGCTTGGAACCGTGGGTTGGCTATTCGGATGTTTTAAATGCAACTGGGAATATTTTAGAGAAAGAAGGCATTCAAATACTGGAAAATAATTCTTCAAAAGAATTTAATTTTAGTATTGAAATTCTATAATTTTATAACTAAAAAATCATGTTAGAAATTAATTTCCACCCTTTTCAAAACATTGAAACCGAACGATTGTTTTTACGACGGTTAGACAATACTGATGCTGAAGAAATTTTAGCGCTTCGTGGTAATCCGGAAACCATGAAATATATTCCACGACCATTGGCAAAAACTAAAGAAGATGCTTTAGAACACATTGCCTTGATTGAAGAGAAAATTGTCAATAATACTGGAATTAATTGGGGAATTACCATCAAAGGAAACTCGAAAATCATTGGGATTATTGGTCATTACAGAATTTCAACAGAAAATCACCGAGCTGAAATTGGTTATATGTCTTTTCCTGAACATAATGGAAAAGGGTATATGTCTGAAGCTATAAAGGCGGTTATTGCCTATGGTTTTGAGCAAATGGACTTACATTCAATCGAAGCAATCATTGACCCAGATAACATTGCTTCAGAAAGAGTTTTGCAAAAAAATGGCTTTGTAAAAGAAGCTCACATTTTAGAAAATGAGTTATGGGAAGGTAAATATTGGGACACTGTTATTTATTCTTTACTTAGAAGGAATTGGAAAAAATAATTATTTGTTAAGCTTTGGCAACGTTCTAACATACAATTCTTCTACTTTTTTTCTGGCCCAATCCGTTTTTCTCAGAAAAGTTAAGCTCGATTTAATACTTGGATTGTCTGTAAAACATTTAATTTTTATCAATTCACCCAAAGTATCAAAGCCATAAAATTCAATAAGAATCTCGAGTATTCTTTGAAGTGTGATGCCGTTAAGCGGATTTTTATTTGAATTACTTTGCATACTGTAAAAATAGAATAAAAAAACCATCCCAAAAATTGAGATGGTTTCTAATTTTATACTGTTTTATATTATTGCACCGCTAAAAATGCATTCACGTTTCCATAACCATATTCAGCGCTTTTATTTGGATATAAACTTGCCGATTGTCTCATTTTGTTTAAGACTTGATCTCTTGTCCAAGTTGGGTTTTTAGACCAAACTAAAGCAGCAATACCAGCAGTTGTTGCCGTTGCAACTGAAGAACCCCCAATATAATCGGTTAGGTTTTCATAATAACTACTCACAGGAACTGTATTTCCTGACACAGCTCTTTGCATTGCTACGGTAAATTCAACTTTGCTACCCGTATGACAATCGCTGCATGCTTGATACGTTGAACCTTCTTTTACTCCTGTTACAGCCAATGTTTCTGGCATCCAAGCTGGGAATATTACACCAACAAAAGTGGTGAAGCTTGTAGAAGTTCCGGCAGCACAAAAAATAAGTTTTCCTTTTCCGTAAGCAAATTTGATAGCGTCTTCAATTTTCCCAACAGAGAAAACATAACCCATTGACATAGATATAATTTTCACCTTAGTATTGTTTCCTAAAGCAGTAAACGCCTTTTTCACACCTTCTTGCTCTTGATAGCCATCTAAAACGACATTATAAGCAGCACGATAGGTTACAAGATTAGCATTATAAGCCACGCCAACAGGCAAACCTTTATCATTTCTTGGTGCTGCTGCCGTTGAAGCCATACTTGTTCCGTGTCCGCATAAATCATTAACTCCATCAGTTCCGGTGCTCCATGGCCAAATAGAATCAACATAAACTCCATTTTTTTGTATTGTTCTACCAGATGAAAGTCCGTTATTGAAATTAGCGCCTAACAACGATTGGTTTGGAGAAACTCCCGTATCGACAATTCCTATAGTAACTCCAGATCCAGTACTTATATTCCATGCATTTGGAATATTATGTTGTGTAAATGTCCATGGAATTTTGGCATTTGGTGTTGTAGTAGTATAATCGGCTGCATCCAAAATTTCTGAATCATACCCGCAACCCGAACTTGTTCCTACATTAGAATTTGTAGAGACACCCGGACCTTTAAGAGATTCGCGAACTGCTAAATATTTATAATCTCCAGGCTCAATATATCTAATATATTTAGATTCTCTAAGGGCAATTATAGTTTCTTGTTTAGAAATTATAACATCCATTAAATTTAAATCTGTGTCGGCAGAAATTAAAATCTTATCTAAAGTTGTGTTTTCATACTTCATTATAATTGCTAATAAATCATTTTGGAGCTTAGCATTATTAGATGTTTTAGCTCTTTCAAAATTAGTTTTTGAATTACCAAACCCAATAGTGACAACATTATTTCCATTGACAACTGCGCTCCATATCAAATATGAATCCGCTTGACGCCAATTAAAAGTTCCATTTGAATTGATAGCTGCATCAATTTTAGCATTAATCTGTGCAGGAGTTAAAGGTATTTTTTGATTTTCAGGAATTACAATTTTTTGATTTTCCATAGAATCTTCTCTAGAACAGGATAAAGATAATATTAGTGTTAAGAGAAATAACGGCAGTATTCTTTTTAGCATAATTTGTTATTTTAATTGGTTTGACTTGGCCAATTTAATAAAAAAATGTTAAATACATAAAAACCGTTACCCAAAAATGAATAACGGTCTTCAACCAAATTAAATTTGATAATTACTTATAAAACTAAAAAATAAACTTGAATCCGAATGATAAAGGCGTAGTTAAATTAGGCAAACTTCCACCTAAATTATCAATATAAACTGATTCTGCTGATGCTACATGAGCCAGAGAAAAATTAGTAATTGTTGTTTTGTCTCCAGTTGCAGGATCAATTGTTGTTGATGTGAAATTGGCTAAATCATAAGAGAACTCCACTGAAAAATTCTTAGTAACAAAGAAGTCAATACCGCCAGACATGGCCAAACCAAATTGAGAAATTTTAGTTTCGGCTTCTTTTTCTTTACCAGTAATAATTGGGGCTGCTAATTGTCCAAAGAAATAGAAATTACCAGCTACATTCCAATACTTTCTAACCAATGGTTCTACAACTAGTAAGTTAGTGTTAGCAAGGGTGCCTGTAGCATCTTCAGCTTTCATGTTAATCATACCAACTCCAGCTCCAACGGTAACTGATGGTGTTACAAAATAACCTGCTATTGGCAAAACAGTCAAATTGGTTCCTTTAGTATCGCCAGTTTTTGTTTGTTGATAGCCAAACTGAGCAGTTGCCCACCAGGCTCCTTTAAGACCTTGACTTTTTTCTTGTGCTTGAGCAGTTAATGATAACAATACAATTCCTGCTGCTAATAATAATTTTTTCATTTTATTTATTGGTTTAAAATTATACGTCAAAATTATTGAGATGATTTTGCTCAAAAAATGATATAAATCATAGTTTAACGGTTTTTTTTATTACTAATTTCATTCCAAGTAACAGCAATAATTTAGTACATTTGTCGTCCAATGTTAAAGACAATAAACATCCTAAATAAACGAGCTAAATTTGATTATGAGATAATCGAAACTTATACTGCTGGCATCGTTTTAACAGGAACGGAAATTAAATCCATTCGTTTAGGAAAAGCAAATATTACAGAAGGATTTTGTGAATTTCACAACAGTGAATTATTTGCTATCAATACGCAAATTGAGGAATATCTTTATGGAAATCAATTCAATCACAAAGCAAAAAGTGAACGTAAACTTTTATTAAATAAGAGAGAATTAAGAAAATTAGAAAAAGCTTTCGACACCAAAGGTTTGACTATTATTCCTTTGAAACTTTTTACCAATGAAAAAGGAATTGCCAAATTAGATATTGGGCTTTGCCGCGGAAAGAAAACTTATGACAAGCGGGAAAGTTTGAAAGAACAAGATACTAAACGTGATTTGGATCGAATTAAAAAATCGTTTTAATTTTTATTTTCCAATAAAGGAACGAATCTAAAATCACCAAATTCGTGCTTTTCGAATTGCATTTCATTTTTACGGATAAGCATTGTCATTACTTGCTCATTTTCGCCAACAGGAATAACAAGCTTTCCTCCTATTTTTAGTTGAGCCATCAATGGTTTCGGAATGATTGGTGCGCCAGCCGTAACTATAATACTATCGAACGGAGCGTGATTTGGTAATCCTTTATAACCATCACCAAAAGATAAATGCTTGGGTTTTATACCAAGTTTTGGCAAAAGCAAAGATGTCGTCTTAAACAATTCGTTTTGTCTTTCTACCGAATAAACCTTTGCTCCCATAGCAACTAAAACAGCGGTTTGATAACCGGAACCCGTTCCTATTTCAAGAATTTTATCATCTTTTTTTACTTCCAATAACTGACTTTGAAAGGCTACAGTATAAGGTTGCGAAATCGTTTGTCCCGCACCAATAGGAAAAGCTTTGTCTTGATAAGCAAAATCTTCAAAACTGGAATTTAAAAATAAATGTCTTGGAATTGCTTTTATAGCTTCCAATACTTTTTTATCTGTGATTCCTTTTTCTGCCAAGAGTTTGGCCAATTGATTTCGAAGTCCTTGATGTTTGCTTGTGTCTTTCAATTTGGGTAGTAATTTATTTCGTAAAAATAGAAAACAAATTAGCAATTATCAATTACCAATTATTAATTAATTTCTATTTTTGATAAAATTTACTTCTATGCTTAAAGTTGGCGTTTTAGGTGCTGGTCACCTCGGAAAAATACACTTACGTTTATTACAACAATCTGATAAATATGAACTCGTTGGTTTTTATGATGAAAATCATGAAAACGGAGCCAAAATCGAAGCCGAATTTGGATACAAACAATTTGATACTATTGCCAAGTTAATTCACGCTGTAGATGTCATCGATATTGTAACTCCAACCCTTTCACATTATAAATGTGCTAAAGTTTCTATCAAATCAGGGAAACACGTTTTTATAGAAAAACCAATTTCTACAACGGTTGAAGAAGCCGAAGAAATTATCGCTTTGGCAAAAGAATATAACATCAAAGGGCAAGTTGGACATGTAGAGCGTTTTAATCCGGCATTCACTGCTGTGAAAGATATGATTGAAACGCCTATGTTTATAGAAACACACCGTTTGGCAGAATTCAATCCTCGAGGCACAGATGTTCCTGTAGTTTTAGATTTAATGATACATGATATTGATGCTATTTTGAGTGTGGTAAAATCAAAAGTCAAAGCGGTTCATGCCAGTGGCGTTTCGGTTTTGAGTCAATCGCCAGATATTGCCAATGCTCGAATTGAATTCGAAAATGGTTGCGTGGCCAATATTACTTCAAGTAGAATTTCAATGAAAAATATGCGTAAGTCACGATTTTTTCAGAAAGATGCTTATATCTCAGTCGATTATTTAGACAAAACCTGTGAAGTTGTCAAAATGAAAGAAGCTCCAGAAGTTCCTGGAGATTTTGATATGATTCTTCAAAATGCAGAAGGCGATCGCAAGCAGATTTATTTTTCTAATCCAGAAGTAAGTCAAAATAATGCAATTTTAGATGAATTAGAATCGTTTGCTGATGCCATCAACAACAACAAGACTCCAATCGTAACTTTAGAAGACGGAACTGAAGCATTGCGCGTTGCATATATGATTATCGATTCTATGAACGAAAAGTAATTTTATGAAAATGATTGTTCTTATATTATGTTTTTTTCTTGATGCTACTGCACAAAATAATACTATTGTCCATTTTGAAGAATTAAAACAAAGTATTTTAAATGAAAATATTAATTTAGATACTATTGATTTATCTTCTGAAGTAATTAATAAAACAGAAATTAAAATCTTGCAATTATTAAATAATACTGCTGACGATCTGAATGGTAAAAGTTTCGCATTCGTTTCCGGTTCAACAGGAACGTTTATAAGCAAAAAGACTGTTTTTTTTAACTACTTTAAAGATTCATTCCTTACTAAAAATGATGTTCTTAGCTATTCAATTATAAAGTTAAATCCGGATCAAATCAAATTATCAAATACCGACTATATTGTGTTTTTCTGGACAAAAACATACAATGCCAATTCAAAAGCTTTGCTAAAAAAAATAAAAAATACTAAACCACAATAATGAAAATAATAGCTGTAATAGGCGCAGGAACAATGGGTAATGGAATAGCCCACACTTTTGCCCAAAGCGGTTTTACCGTAAAATTAATTGATGTTTCCGAAAAATCATTAGAAAAAGGGATGGCTACTATTGCTTCAAACTTGGATAGAATGGTAACCAAAGGAACCATTACCGAAGCAGAAAAACACAAAACCATTGGAAATATAATCACCTATACTGATATTAAAGACGGCGTTGTTGGAACCGATTTAGTAATTGAAGCTGCCACAGAAAACGTGGGTTTAAAACTTCAAATATTTAAACAATTAAGCGACGTTTGCGATCACAATGTGATATTGGCAACCAATACCTCTTCCATTTCTATCACTCAAATTGCTGCGCAAGTAGTACATCCTGAACGTGTAATCGGAATGCATTTTATGAATCCGGTGCCGATTATGAAATTGGTAGAAATCATTCGTGGTTATTCCACTACAGATGAAGTGACTAAAATCATCATGGATTTATCAGTAAAATTAGGTAAAACACCAACAGAAGTAAACGATTATCCCGGCTTTGTGGCTAACAGAATTTTGATGCCAATGATTAACGAAGCAATCGAAACTTTATACAATGGCGTAGCAGGTGTTTACGAAATTGACACTGTGATGAAACTCGGAATGGCACATCCTATGGGACCATTGCAATTAGCAGATTTTATTGGATTAGATGTTTGCCTTTCGATTTTAAACGTAATGTATGACGGATTCAAAAATCCAAAATATGCTCCTTGCCCACTCTTAGTGAATATGGTTATGGCGGGAAAAAAAGGAGTAAAATCAGGTGAAGGTTTTTATGATTATTCAGAAAGCAAAAAGGCTGAGAAAGTTTCTAAACAATTTTCATAATTAACAATGGATAATGGATAATTGATAATTTCAAAACATAATTATCAATTGTTAATTGTCAATTATCAATTGAATAAATGAGCAAAATAATCCCTTTTAAAGCCGTTCGTCCTACGCCAGATAAGGTAGCGTTAGTGACCTGTAGAAACTATGATGATTATAGTTCGGCTGAGCTTGCGGCTTGGTTGAGTTTTAATCCGTACTCTTTTTTGCATGTGATTCACCCTGCTTATATGCATTCGCAAAAAATCACATTGGACAAGCGTTTCAAGGGTGTGGCTCATAAATATCAGGATTTTAAAGAGGAAGGCATTTTTATGGAAGAAGACAAAGCTGTTTTCTTTTTATATGAAATTCAGAATAAAGTGCAGACTTTCACAGGTTTTGTAGCCGGAACTTCGATTGAAGATTACAAGAACAATGTCATTAAAAAGCACGAAGATACATTGCAATATCGTGTGGAATATTTTAAAGATTATTTGCATCAGACGGGTTTTAATACTGAACCGGTTTTGATCACTTATCCGGACAGCGAAACACTGAATTCTTGGATAGCCGAAAAGAAAAAAAGTCAACCGGTATATAATTATTCTACAACCAATAAGGAAAAGCATCAAGTGTGGAAAATTGAAGCGAAGGAAGAAATTCAATGGTTGCAAAAGCAATTTGAGCAAATCCCTGAATTATATATTGCCGACGGGCATCACCGCTTGGCTTCTGCTGAATTGTTGTATGATGAAGACAAGCATTTGGGCAACGAAAACCTAAACTATTTTATGAGTTTCTTAATTGCCGAAAGCAATGTTAAAATCTACGAATACAATAGAATCATAAGAGATTTGAATGGTTTTACTAAAGATGATTTCCTCGAAAAATTAACCGAAAATTTTATCATCAAAGACAAAGAACAAGAATTGTGGAAACCACAAAGTAAGTTTGAATTTGGAATGTATTTGGATGGACATTTCTATGCTTTGTTTTATAAGCAAGATAACAAACAACCTTCCATTATAGAAAACCTTGATGCACAGATTTTATACGATAAAGTTTTGAAACCTCTATTAGCTATAGAAGATTTGAGAAACGATGAACGCATTGAATACATTTCTGGAAAACAATCTATTTCAACTATAAAAGAATTAGTTGATGAAGGAGAATTTGAAGTTGGTTTTATGTTATTTCCCTCTGATATTTCAGAAATCAAAGCCTTGGCAGACAACAATTTGATTATGCCACCAAAAAGCACTTATATCGAACCAAAGTTCAGAAGTGGATTGATGGTATATGAATTGTAATGTGACAGCGGGGATTTTAAAAGATGAAGAGCTTTCTAATCAAAGATGAAGAGCTTTTCAATGAAAGATGAAGAGCTTTTTAATTAAAGATGAAGAGCTTTTACATTGCCCATAAATACTGGCCTTCGGAAGGCTTTTATACACTTTAAAAAATTGTTTTTATCTTTAAATTTATGTCAATAGCCCAAAACCTTCAAAAAATTAACACTACACTCCCGTCCCACGTCACATTGGTAGCCGTTTCCAAAACCAAACCTGTTTCCGATTTGATGGAAGCCTACAACGCTGGCCAACGCATTTTTGGAGAAAACAAAATACAGGAAATGACCGAGAAATGGGAACAAATGCCCAAAGACATTCAGTGGCATATGATTGGGCATGTGCAAACCAATAAAGTCAAATACATGGCAGAATATGTGAGTTTGATTCACGGAGTTGATAGTTTGAAGTTATTACAGGAAATCAACAAGCAAGCTGCAAAGCACAATCGGGTAATAGATTGTTTACTTCAAGTTTATATTGCTGAAGAAGAATCAAAGTTTGGTTTGGATGAAAATGAATTGGAAGAGATTTTTCACTCTGACGGATTTAAATTATTGAAAAACATTAAAGTCGTCGGGTTAATGGGAATGGCAACATTCACTGATAATCAAACACAAATCAAAAAAGAATTCCTGAATTTGAAATCTATTTTTGATAAACTGAAAACTGAACACTGCCAACTGAACACTCTTTCCATGGGAATGTCAGGCGATTACCAACTTGCTATTGAATGTGGCAGTACGATGGTTCGGATTGGAAGTAGTATATTTGGCGGAAGATAGAAATCTGAATACTTAAAACTGAATACTGAACACTCATTTTGTACGCAATACTTGACATAGAAACCACAGGTGGACAATTTAATGAAGAAGGCATTACCGAAATTGCCATCTATAAATTTGACGGCCATGAAATTGTTGATCAATTCATTAGCTTAGTAAATCCTGAAAAACCGATTCAGCCTTTTGTGGTGAAACTAACTGGAATAAATAATGCTATGCTCCGCTCGGCACCAAAGTTTTATGAAGTTGCCAAACGTATTATCGAAATTACCGAAGACTGCATTGTTGTAGCGCATAACGCTTCCTTTGATTACAGAATCCTAAGAACAGAATTCAGTCGTTTGGGCTATGATTATATAAAGCCAACACTTTGTACTGTTGAGTTATCACAAAAATTAATTCCGGGTCAACTTTCTTATAGTTTGGGGAAATTGGTTAGAGCACTAGGAATTCCGGTTACTGATAGACATCGTGCCAGTGGTGACGCATTGGCTACTGTGAAATTGTTTAAAATGATTTTAGCAAAAGATACTGAAAAAGAAATTTTAATCAGTTTAATTAAAGCCGAAATCAAATCGGGCTTAACCCCAAAATTATTAGATATTGTTGAAAGTCTACCAACAAAAACTGGAATTTATTATATTCATAACGAAAAAGGCAATCTGATCTATATTGGCAAAAGCCGAAATATCAAGAAACGCATTAATCAACATTTTACTGGAACATCTGGAAAAAGCAAAAAGATTCAGCGTGAAGTTTTTGCTGTAACGCATGAAGTTACAGGAAGTGAATTGATTGCTTTGTTAAAGGAAAGTGAAGAAATAAAAATCAATAAACCCATTTATAATCGAGCGCAACGTAAGACAATTTTTCAATGGGCATTATATTCTGAAAAAGATGAAAATGGTTATTTGGCTTTAATACTTCAAAAAGCAGATGGCAGAAAAAAAGAGATTACATCTTTTACTTCAATACAAGAAGGGAAAAATTCGTTACTAAAAATTACCGAGAAATATAATTTGTGCCAAAAGATAAATGGCTTATACGAAACTAAGAATGGTTGTTTTCAATATAAAATAAAAGAATGCAATGGTGCTTGTTTGGGCAAAGAAGCTCCTGAATTATATAATGAACGTGTGGAAGAATTTATTCAGGAAATGAAGTTTGAAAATGACAACATGGTAATTATTGACAGAGGCAGAACGGTTGATGAACGCTGTGCTGTTTTAATTGAGAACGGAATTTACAAAGGCTATTGTTTTTATGATTTGAATTATCAGGTTAACAATATCGAAATCTTGAAAAACATTATCATTCCGATGCAGAATAACCGTGATACACGAACCATTATTCAAGGCTATTTGAGAAGAAATAAGGTAATAAAGATTGTCAAATTTTAATGAACTATCTAATCACAATCATTGGTCCAACAGCAATTGGAAAAACTTCCTTGAGTATTGCTTTGTCCCAACATTTTGGTTGTGATATCATTTCGTGTGACAGCCGACAGTTTTTTAAAGAAATGCGCATTGGAACTGCTGTTCCGAGTGAAGAAGAATTAGCTTCGGCTACGCACCATTTCATCCAAAATAAATCTATTCTTGAGAATTATACAGTTGGAGATTTTGAGAAAGAAGTCATTGTCAAATTAGATGAATTGTTTCTTAAAAATAACATTCAAATTATGGTTGGTGGTTCAGGTTTATATGTAGATGCTATTCTAAAAGGGTTTGATGAATTTCCAGATATTAATAATTCGATTAGAGAAAAAATAAATGCTGATTTTGAAGAACTTGGAATTGATTACCTACAAAATAAGTTGAAAGATTTAGATGCAAATTATTATCAGCAATTGAGGTTGGAAAACCCGCAAACATTACAAAATCCACAACGAATGAAACGTTTTGTTGAAGTTTGTATTGGAACCGGAAAACCGTATTCTTCTTTTTTAAATCAAAAGAAAAGCCAACGTAACTTCACTCCTATTATCATTGGTTTGGAAGCTGACAGAGTAATAATGTACGACCGAATTAATCAACGTGTAGATATAATGATTAATGAAGGCTTGGTTAATGAAGCTAAAAGTTTGTTTCCAAATAAAGAATTAAATGCACTACAAACCGTTGGTTATAAGGAGTTGTTTGATTATTTTGAGGGTAAGATTACATTAGAATTTGCTAAAGAAGAAATTAAGAAAAACACGCGTAGGTTTTCAAAGCGCCAATTGACTTGGTTCAAGCGAACTGAAGATGTTAAATGGTTTGATTTTAAAGCAGACAAAAATGATATTGTGAATTATATAAAATCCCAAATCCTAATTCCTAAATCCTAAATTATCATGCCTATATCAAAAGACTTTACTTCTTTACTAAACAAAGATTGGGAAATTTCCTTTTTACAATGTTATCCTAATGGTCGTTTAAAGTATACTGATTTATGCAATATATTGCAGCTAACTGCGGCTGATCATGCAGAATTAGGTGGCATCAGTTTTAGTGATATGCAAGTGCATCATCAGGCCTGGGTTTTAAGCAGAATGCGTGTTGAGATAAAACGTTTGCCAAAATGGAAAGACGTTGTAACGGTTAAAACGTGGATTAATTCATTAGAGAATTCGCGTTCTATTCGCTGTTTGGAGTTGTATATTGGTGCTGAGAAAATTGTGGGTTGTGAAACCTTTTGGGCTGTTTTTAATACGCAAACGCGTCGTCCTGAAAATTTGGCTTTACCACATTCCCATTTTGAAAAATACCCTGAAGATAAAGCAACTGTAATTCAATTTTCTAAAATTGACACCACGATTGACAAGACATTTGTGATAGAAAAGACAATTCTTCTTTCTGATTTAGACATAGTAAATCATGCTAACAGCGTTAAATATCTAGAATGGTGTTTGGATTATGTTGATCCACAATTGTTGTTAAATCAAAGAGTTGAAAGTTTTGAAATGAATTATCTAAAGGAAGTTTCATTGGACGATACAATTGCTATTGAGAAAAGTGTCGTAGAAAATCCGATGATTTTTACTGTGAATGCCAACAATAAAATTTGTTTTGCTTTACAACTGAATTTGAAGTAGAAACAAATCTCCTAGCCCGGATTGAAACGGCATCCTTTTTCTTGTTAAAGAAAAAGATATAGTGAAAAGCCGGATTAGCTACTAATTAAAAATGGCTCCAATTTCTTGAAGCCACTTTACTTATTTTTTTACGACTAATCTAAAACCTTCTCCGTGTATGTTAAGAATTTCAACATTAGGTTCTTCTTTCAGATATTTTCTTAGTTTGGCAATATACACGTCCATACTTCTTGAGGTGAAATAATTATCTTCTCTCCAAATTTTGGTTAAAGCCAGTTCTCTTGGCATTAAATCATTTTCATATAAAGCCATCATTTTTAACAATTCAGACTCTTTTGGAGATAATTTAATTGGTTCCTGATCTTCAAATTTCAAGTAACGAAGCTTTGAATTTAGAAGAAATCTTCCTATTTGGAACTCAAATTTTGCTGGTTCATTTTTATTTTCAGATGCTTTTCTTTGAATGATTGCTTTCACTTTCATCAGCAATACATCAGAATCAAATGGTTTGTTTAAGTAATCATCAGCACCAACTTTGTATCCTTTTAAAACGTCTTCTTTCATTGACTTGGCAGTCAAAAAGATTAAAGGCACATCTTTGTTTTTCTCTCTGATTTCTTTTGCCAAAGTATAACCATCTTTATAGGGCATCATTACATCCAAAATACACAAATCGAAATTGTCTTTTTTGAATTTTTCGAAACCTTCCATACCATTTTTGGCAAGAGTTACATCGAAATCATTCAGTGTCAGGAATTCTCTCAAAACTATTCCGAAGTTTTGGTCATCTTCCACCAGTAGTATTTTTTTATTATTTTCCATAGCTTTTTTTATTTTAATTTATGAGTGGGACTTTAATTATAAATGTGCTTCCTTTTCCTTTTTCGCTTTCTACAAATATTTCACTGTTGTGGTCTTCAACAATTCTTTTAACATATGCTAGACCTAATCCATGACCTTTTACGTTGTGCAAATCTCCAGTATGCTCGCGATAGAATTTTTCAAATATTCTTTTTTGGGCTGCTTTCGACATTCCGGAGCCTTGATCTTTAATCTTGATAATGATAAAATCTTTTACATTTTCAGTTTGAATATCGATTATTGGTTCTTCTGGTGAATACTTAATAGCGTTATCCAAAATATTGACAATCACATTAGTAAAATGAACATCGTTTAATAAAACCGAAGTTCTAGTTGCGTCAAAATGTGTTGTTATCTTTCCGTTTCTATCTTCTACAATTAAATTCACATGTTCGATAGCATCTTCAATTATCTCGTGAATGTTGTTAGATTCTTTATTGATATCCAATTCTTTCTTCTCCAGTTTTGAAATACGCAATACATTTTCAACTTGTGCATGCATACGCTTATTTTCATCCTTTATCATTTGCAAATAGCGAAGTACTTTTTCTTTATCGTCAATAACTTTCGGATTCTTGATGGCGTCTAATGCTAAATTTATCGTAGCAATCGGCGTTTTGAATTCATGTGTCATATTATTAATGAAATCGGTTTTGATTTCTGAAATTTGACGTTGCTTTATCAATTGGTTTAAAGCGCTTGAATAGGCAATAACAATGATTAGCGTAAAAATGATTGATAAAATGCAAATTCCAACCAATTCTGAAAACAAAAACTTCTTTTTTTGCGGAAAGGTTAATAACAATTGATATTTATTATTACCGTCATTATCGATAAAAATTGGAATAGAATAAGTAGATTGTTTTTCGTACTTGAACCGTTCTGATTTTATCTTTGTTGCCAAACCATTACTGTAAACATTAAACTCAAATGGAGTTTTTACACCATATTCATTAAGTTCTTCAGACAATAGTTTTTGCACCATTTCATTAGTAACTCTTTCTTGTATGGGCTTTACAGCTGCTATATCTTTATAAACGATTTCAAATTGTGCATTGTCTAATAAATCTAGTCGTCCAGATTTTTCGATTTTTACATCTGGAGAAACTTTTTGTTTTAAACTTGAATTATCAATATCACCGTTGTAAATCTCAGTTTTCCTTTTGGAAGTGTAATTTTTGAGTTTTACGCTATCTAATTTTTTATCAAAGAACGAGGCCGAAATTCCGTAGTCTTCGGATATTATACTGTTTGAATATATTATTGTTTCATTAGTTCTTGAATCTCGTTGATAATAACCAAACTCTAAAAAATCACTTTTTTGAGGTGTTTTCCCGGTGCTGTCTTTGAGACGATTGTACATTTCATAGTACGAATATTGCTCATTCTTTTGCAATTTATCAGCAACATTTCCTAGAACTTGTTTTACATGATACTTAAATTGTTCTTCGTTGTTCTCGAAAGACCTATCAAACCAATAAACTTGAACCAGAATTATACCGATTAGGGATAAGCTCATTAAGATAACCAGTAAGCGAAAGAAAAAATTATTCATCACACAAATTTAACATTTTAACATTTATACAATAAATACATTAACCAAACATTAACATCTTGTATATAAATTATTGATTTTTCAATAATTTTAGTATTTCATCAACTTGCTTTTTGGTAGCATCAACTGAAAGATTATGAATAACATAATCGCTTTTTGCAATTCTTTGTTCATCAGTCCATTGGTTTTGCATTCTTTTTAAAACAGATTCTCTATCTGTATTATCACGTTCAATTACTCGTTGAAGTCGAGTTTCTATAGGAGACGTTATTGTTATTACTGCGTCACAGTATTTATTGCTTCCAGATTCAAATAAAATGGCGGCTTCTTTTACTACGAAGGGATAATTTTTATGTTTTTCGACCCAAGTATAGAAGTGTTTTTTAACCTCAGGATGAACTATGTTGTTAAGTTTTTGCAGCTTTTCTGGATTGTTAAAAACAAGTTGTGCTAGTTTTTCACGATTAAGCTTACCATTATCTAAAATTCCGTTTCCGAATTCATTACTAATTGCTTTAATAATTTTATCAGACATCATTAATTTTCTAGCTTCATCATCGGCAATATAAACAGGAATACCCAATGATTTGATATACTCTGCAACCATTGTTTTTCCGCTGCCGATTCCACCTGTTAATCCTATTATTTTAGTCATTTTTTTAATTTAAAGAATAATTCAGGAAATGCAACTTCTGGTTTTTGTTTTAAAAGAATAACTTTTATGTACGATTCCAAAAAACCTCTTCCATATCCAAAGAATTGTATTAAAACAGCAATTAAGGAAAGAAAACCAATTTTAAAACTTTTATTTTGAACTGTTGCTTCAACCAATAATAAAAAGAAATAAAATGTGTAGAAGAGTATTGGTAATTTAAAACCAAATAGAAACATAACTAGAGAAACTGTAAATCCTAATATAAATAGCGTCGGGAAGAAAAATGTAAGCTTATTATATTCAGGATACCAACTATTTAAAATTGGTCTAGCTTTGCCAAATTTATATACTTGCACTGAAAATTTATCCCAATCAATTCTTCGCTTATGATATACGAATGCTTTTGAGAAAAGTCTAGTGTCATAACCTAATTTCCATAATCTTATTGTTAAATCCGGATCTTCGCCTGGATGAATATTTCCAAAACCATTGGAATCATCAAAAGCTTTTTTAGAAATACCCATGTTAAAACTTCGGGGCTGAAATTTAGTTAACTTTTCAGAACCTCCTCGAATCCCTCCTGTTGTCAAGAAAGATGTCATAGCAAAATTTATAGCTTTCTGAACATCTGAAAACGAATCTAAAGCAGTATCAGAGCCACCAAAGCAATCAACATAATTGGTTGTTAATTCTTTCTCAACTTCAGTAAGATATTGTTTTGGAATAATACAATCTGAATCAAAAATAATGAAGTAGTCTCCTTTAGCTACTTCCATTCCGTAATTTCTAGAGTCTCCAGGACCAGAGTTTTCTTTAAAATAATATGAGATGTTTAATCTTTCTTTGAAATTTTCAACCTCTTGTCTACAAGTAATAGAAGAGCCATCTTCAACAATTACAATCTCATATTTTTTTTTATAATCTGAAATAGAAAGACTTTCTAAAAGCTCTTTAATTTCATCAGGTCTATTATAAACAGGAATGATAATTGAAAAATACATGTCATAAATTTTAACAAAGATAGGTTTTATACAAAAAAAAACCACCTAAAATTTAGGTGGTTTTAGTATGTAAAAAGAATTTAAGTTATTCTTTAATAACCTTAATAGTTTTTGCTTGGTTATTAGATGTTACTCTAACCATGTATGCTCCTTTTGATAGATTTGACATATCAACATTTGCATCGTTAGCATTAATAAAATTAGAACTTACTTTTTGACCTAGCAAATTGTATACTTCAACACTTGAAATTTCTTGGTTATACGATAAGTTCAAGATGTTTTTTACAGGGTTTGGATAATAAGAAAAGTTATTATCATTAAATGCTGGAACTGCTAAACCATCAGTACAAGTAGCTGTACCTGCACCAGTAATAACTGTTGAAAAATTACCAAAATCTGTTGGTGAAAATGATGTTGTTACAAAATAGTAATCAGTACCAGTTGTTAAATTTGTGGTAATTACTGAACCAGGTCCTGAATCATCATTTCCAGCAACAAAATTTGTAAGTTGATCATTTGGATCAAATGAATTTTGATAAACAAATATATAACCATCGAAATCCTGAGTACTGGTAAATGTGTAAGAACCTCCGGTATCAACAGTGAATGGCCCATAGATGTGATATGAGATACCAACTCCTACTCCTGATAATCCTGTTCCACTTGCCAATGGTCTGTCCCATGTGCTACCACCAAGAGATGGATCCGCCAAGGTTCCAACAAGATCACAATTTGGGGTAACAGCAGGCGGAGGAGTTACAGTTAAAACTCCGCTAACATAAGTTGTTCCGTCCCATACACCACCTCCAGGAGGAGGGCTGTAACCACCATAAACAAAGGCACCACCATTTAATTGAAAACGAGTTGCATAATAATAGGTACCAGGAGCTAATGTTGCACCAATAGCAGCTTGGTATTCATCATTATTTCCAACAGCACCTGAGTTCCAAGTCGCAGCTACCCAATTAGTCCAAGTGTTTGGATTTGTGTCTGCGCCTAGTGGACTAATTCCAATCCAAGCATTAATGCCTGGAGCTTGACCTACAATATTTGGGGCTACATCAGTTAAACCACCTTCATAAACTTGACCATAAACAGTAACATTACCTCCTACTTGAAATGTCGCACTACCTGGATATTGTAAATTAACATAATCTGGTAAATCAAAAATTGTAGGAGCAAATGTTATTGACCAGCTATCAACTGTTCCTGTATCTCCAGAGGCAACATCACACACTCTTAAAATCCATGTTCCGTCAGCATTAACAGCATTTAAAAGACCTAAATTTCCTTCTGGCGTATATGTACCAGTAAATGGTGCTGTACCAGCAGTAATAGATGTAGCTCCATTAGCGCTGAATACAGTGTTTGTATAATCAGTACCAGATCCGCCGTTGCCATTAGATAATAAAACTATTGTTCCATCAGGTGCAACCAAAGAAATAACTAAATCACCATCAAAAGTGTGCGTTATACTGAATCCGACTGAGCTAAAACTATTGGTTACTCCAAGAACACCGACTCCAGAAACTGTTACAGGAAAATCGTGAGTGGCATCACAATTATTATCTGTAATTGGACCTGTTCCACCTGTAAATGTTTGAGCAAACAAACTTATTGAGGTAAAACACATTAAAAATAAATAAGTAATTTTTTTCATATTGTTAAAAGTTAAAAGTTAATTGCCATAAATATAAATAAAAATAAAAATAGATTACAACTAAATTGTTTGTTTTAAATAATAATCATTACATTATTATCAACATGTTAATTTTTGATACTTGAAATTGTAACTAATTCATTTGATTCAGCCTTGTAATCAACATTATTTAATCCAAAACCAAATAAGTTAAGAAAATCTTGTTTGTAACCAGCTAAATCACCAATTTCTGTCAAATTTTCAGATGTTGCTTTTGCCCATAATACTTTTATTTTTTCTTGAATATCTTCTCTCATTTCCCAATCGTCAATTCTTATTCTACCTTTTTCATCAGTAGGAACTTCTTTCCCAGAGTAAAGTCTTTGTTCAAACAATCTTTGTATTTGTTCGATACAACCTTCATGAATACCTTCGGCTTTCATAATTTTATATAAAAGTGAAATATAAAGCGGAATTACAGGTATGGCAGAACTTGCTTGTGTTACTAAAGCTTTATTTACTGATACGTAGGCTTTACCATTTAAAGACTTCAAATCATCAGTAATTTTGAATGCTGTTGCCTCCAAATCATCTTTAGCACGACCAATAGTTCCTTTTCTATAAACTGCTTCAGTAACTTCTGGTCCAATGTAAGAATAAGCTATTGTTGTTGCTCCATTAGCTAAAACACCGGCATTTTTTAAAGCATCAATCCACATCTTCCAGTCTTCACCACCCATTACAACTACAGTATTGTCAATATCTTCCTGATTTGCTGGTTCAATAGTAACTTGAGAAACTAAACCAGTATGAAAATCAACTGTTTTGTTTGAAAATGTTTGACCGATAGGTTTTAATACTGAACGATGCAAAACTCCAGTAACTGGGTGCATACGAACTGGCGAAGCCAAACTGTAAATTACCATATCAATCTGACCTAAATCTGCTTTAATTAAATCAATTGTTTGTTGTTTTACTTCATTTGAAAAAGCATCACCGTTTATGCTTTTAGCATACAAACCAGCTTTGTGAGCTTCTGTTTCAAAAGCAGCAGAATTATACCAACCTGGAGTTGCTGTCTTGCCTTCTGACGGTGGTTTTTCGAAGAAAACTCCAATCGTACCTGCATCTGAACCAAAAGCACTTGTTATTCTTGAGGCCAAACCAAAGCCTGTTGAAGCACCAATAACTAAAACTTTTTTTGCGCCATCAATATGTCCTTTTGATTTCACATATTCAATTTGATTTTTAACATTTTGAGCACAACCTTCAGGATGAGCTGTCAAACAAATAAATCCTCGCATTCTTGGTTCTATAATCATATGATATGTATTTATGTTAGTTTTTTTTGAGATACAAAAGTAATAAATTAGCCTTTCAATTCAACAATGCTTTGGCATGGTTAACGGCTGAATCTGATATATCTTTCCCTGAAAGCATTTCGGCTATTTCAATTATTCTTTCATCGTTGTTTAGCAATTTCAATTCAGAAACAGTATTTTCTCCTAATACAGTTTTGAAAACTTTATAATGATTTGCTCCTTTAGCCGCAATTTGTGGAAGATGTGTTATGGCAAAAACCTGCATTGTTTTACTCATATCTCTCATAATTTCTCCCATCTTATTGGCAATTTCGCCAGAAACACCAGTGTCTATTTCATCAAAAATGATAGTTGGCAATTTTGAATATTGCGATAAAATTGACTTCACTGCCAACATAATTCTGGACATTTCACCACCTGAAGCTACTTTTTTCAGCACACCAAAATCGGTTCCTTTATTAGCAGAAAATAAAAACTGAAGTGTGTCTTTTCCGTTATTGTGATAACTTTCTGAAGGAATAATTTCGATTTTAAATCGAACATTTGGCATACCTAACAGATTCAAAATATCAATAAGCTTTTCAGTTAAATTAGGAATCGCTTCTCTCCTACTTTTCTTTATTTTATTTGCAACTTCATCTAATTGCAATTCAAAATCTTTGATGTTATTTTCAAGTTTTGCAATTTCATCTTCTAAAGTTGCAACCGAAACAACTTTGCTTTCTAAATCCGTTTGAATCTGAAGTAATTCTTCTATAGTTAAGACGTTATGTTTTTTTTGAAGGTTATAAACTAGTTGTAATTTTTGATTTATAGTTTCCAGTTTTTCAGGATCATTAAAAACCAAATCTGATTCCCGATTTAACTCTTTAACTATATCATCAAATTCGATTAAAATACTATTTACACGTTCAAAAAGCGATTGGTAATTAGCAGAAAAATTAGTGTTTTTTTGAAGTGCCGTTTTAAACTCTTTTACGTTTTTTATAATCCCAAACTCTTCTTCATTTGCAATAGATAAAAGTTTATCCAGATTTTCTTTAATGAATTCTACATTGCTTAACGCTTGATATTGTTGCTCTAATTCTTCTAATTCACCTTCTTTTAAATTAGCAGATTCCAATTCCTGATATAAAAACGCATTATAATCTTTCTCTTTTAGAATCGTTAAAAACTGATTTTTTTTAGATTCTAAAGTAGATTTTGCAAAACGATATTTTTTTAAATCGGATTGAAATTCTATAAGTAACTCTTGATTATTAGCAATTGCATCAATGATTTTAAATTGATACTCTTCTTCCGATAACTCTAAAGTTTGATGCTGTGAATGCACATCTATTAGGTAAAAACTTAAATCTTGTAGTTGTTGAAGATTAACCGGACTATCATTTACAAATGCCCTTGATTTTCCAGAAGGAAGAATTTCTCTTCGAATAATAGTTTCTTCTTCGTAGTCTAAATCATTGGTTTCGAAAAAAGATTCTAAACTGTATTTTCCAATAGAGAAATGGGCTTCAACGATACATTTTTCATCCTTATTTTTAAGTGACGTTAAATCGGCTCGTTTTCCTAAAACCAAACCCAATGCACCAAGAAGTATTGATTTCCCAGCTCCTGTTTCACCTGTTATAATTGAAAATCCGTTCGAAAAATCGATTTCTAGTTTTTCAATTAAAGCAAAATTTTCAATGGATAATGATGTAATCATGTTCAGATAAAGAAGAAAAGTTTAAGTAGTAAATGTACTAATTATAACTTAATAGCTGACCATTTAGCCGTATTGAGTGGTGACAATTTATTTAAATTATCAATAGTTTCTGATAATGAGACTTTTGGACCACCTGATAAAATAGAAACCAATTCATCTACTTTGGCATCAAAAAACACTCGGGTTAAAAAAGCATTCGGGCGAACTGCATACACTTTTGATAAGGTTGCAATTGCATCAATAATTTTATTTTTTGAAGCTTTTACATCAGCAGTCATTGTATCTAAACCTTCTCTGTGATATTGATATAGAGCTTCTCTGTATGCATCATAAGTTCCTCCTAATACGTCTGAAACTAAGAAATATCTATTTTGGTTTCCATCATTTTGACTCCAACCTTTATAACCACTTTGTTGGGCTACATTAAGTATTTGTTGAGCAACTTCATAATTTTTATTTCCTCCCATCAAAGTATAAGTATCGGAATCAAACCCAAGAATCATATAACTGTAATATGCCAAAACGGAAACTAAGTTTGAATCAAAGTTGGATGGGTTAAATTGTAAATTTTCAAATTCAACATAACGGAAACTAAAATCCTTGTCATTAAAGTTGAATACTGGCGATGCGTAAGTTGAATTAAAAACCGGTCTTGTCGATTGTACCTGAATAGATGCAGAAAACTGATTGGATTCATAGCTGTTCACTATGATTACCATAGAACATTCTATTTTCTCATTTTGTTTGTATTCTTCTCCTGTCCAATCAGTTTTGTTTACAAAATCACTTATAGAAGTTTTTAGGTTTTTAAATATCTGATTGTTAGTTGTTGCTACTTTGTCTGAATTGATCTGAACTGAACAGTTTAACTGCTGAGCTTGTGCCAGTCCAACAAAAAATAATAAAAGAAAACTGATTCTATTTTTCATAAAAAGAAATTACTTTATTCATAATATCGATCGCAACCAATTCTTTTAATTTTAAATCCATTGGTTCAACAACAAAATCCTTATCAATGAAGGTAATTTTATTAGTTGTTTTTCCAAAACCAGCACCTTCATCCATTAGCGAGTTTAAAACAATCAAATCTAGGTTTTTTTTCTGAATTTTCAACTTTGCATTTTCAATTTCATTTTCAGTTTCTAATGCAAAGCCAATTAAAAATTGCTGTTGTTTAATTTTACCCAACGATGCCAATATATCCTGCGTTTTTTCAAGTTCGATTGCTAACGAAGCTGCTGCTTTTTTTATCTTTTGTTTTGCAACAAATTTTGGTTTGTAATCGGCAACTGCTGCTGCGCAAATTGCAACATCAACTTTTTCAAAATACTCATGGCATGCGTCATACATTTCCTGAGCAGAAGTCACTCTAATTAAATTAATAACGGCTTTTTTTGTATTTAAGTGTGTCGGTCCGGAAATTAAAATTACAGAAGCTCCCAATTCAGCTGCTCTTTCAGCAATATCAAAGCCCATTTTACCAGATGAATGATTCCCAATAAATCTCACAGGGTCAATTGCTTCATAAGTTGGGCCAGCAGTAATAAGTATTTTTTTACCTATTAAAGGCAATTTGCTTTCCAAATCTTTTTCAAGAAAATCAACAATGTTTTCTGGTTCTGCCATTCTTCCTTCTCCTGATAATCCGCTGGCAAGTTCACCTTTTTCTGCAGGAATAATAATATCTCCAAATTGCTTTAATGTATGAAAACTGGCAACAGTTGAAGGATGTTTGTACATATCTAAATCCATTGCAGGTGCAAAATAGACAGGACATTTAGCAGAAAGATAAGTGGCAATTAAAAGATTGTCGCAATTACCATTAACCATTTTAGATAAAGTATTGGCAGTTGCAGGAGCAATAAGCATTAAATCGGCCCAAAGACCTAATTCGACATGATTATTCCATTGGGCATTCTCGTCTTCTTCATTAAAAAAGGTAGAATGAACAGGGTTTTTTGAGAGTGTGGATAATGTTATCGGTGTTACAAAATCCTTAGAAGCAGGTGTCATTATCACTTGGACATGTGCACCTGCTTTTATGAATAGTCTAACTAATGTTGCTGTTTTGTATGCGGCAATTCCTCCGGACACACCAAGTAGTACTTTTTTACCGCTTAAAACAGACATCTTTAATTAGTCTTTTGTTGTATCTCTGTAGTAAATTTTGTCATCAAGCCATTCTTGAACAGCTAATGCATGAGGTTTTGGTAATTTTTCGTAGTATTTAGAAACTTCGATTTGTTCTTTGTTTTCAAAGATTTCTTCAAGACTATCGTTGTAAGTGGCAAACTCTTCTAATTTCTCAGTCAATTCCTTTTTGATTTCAGAATTGATTTGGTTTGCTCTTTTAGCCATTATTGTTATTGCTTCATAAACATTGCCAGTACGCTCTTCAATTACAGTTTTGTTGTAAGTAATAGTGTTTACTGGTGCATTCGTCTTTTTTAAATCCATGATTTAATTATTTAGAAAATTGTTGTAAATCTTTTTCAATTCGAGCCAACATTTCGTCAGCTTTTGATTTGTATTGTGAATCTGCTTTATATTTTATCAGACTTGTGTAAGCTGTTTTTGCATTTTCAAGTCTTTCTTTCATTTTAGAAGGAATACTGTTAATTGCTAATGAATAAGCAGAATCCAATTTGTAAAATAGCGCTTTTTCTTTATAAACAGTTCCGGGATAATTAATCATAAAATTGTCAAACGCTACCATTGCTGCTTTATAATCTGAAATAGTATTATAAATTTTAGCATTTTCATATGCTTTCATTTCAAGCTTTTCTCTTAATTTTTTTACCAATGTATTGGCTTCAGCCAAATTTTGACCTTCTGAATAAGTATCAATATAAGTCTGAAGTTTATCGATAGCTTTATTGGTATCCGTTTGATCTAAACTATAAACCGGAGATAAAAAAGTGAATGATTTAGCTCCTAAAAAAGAAGCTTCTTCAATCTTTTCGCTTTTCGGATAACTAGCTGCAAAACTTTCAAATTGATATCCAGCTAAATAATATTGTTCTGTCTTGTATAATGATTGAGAATACATGTAAAACATTTTTTCAGCTGAAGGTTTTCCTTTGTAGGCTGGAGCTATTTGTTCAAAAAGACGTATAGCTTTACCATATTTTTTTGCTTCGTACATTTTTGTTGCAGATGCAAACTTTACAGCGACATCTTCCGATTTTAATGCTTTTTGATAATCGCTACAAGACGATAAAAATAAAATTACTGTGAATAATGCTAAAAATTTCTTCATTTATTTTTTTAATTCAGCTGATTCTAAACACTTATTGTGTTTTAAAAAGCAACTGCAAATTTAGTTATTAATTGTTGATTACAAAATATTTTTTTTGACTTCGAAAAAGTTACATTTTTGAAATTTTATTGGTGAAATTATGCAAACGATTTGCTAAATCTTCATCTGTATTTACTAATGGCAAACGTACCGTATTCTCACACAAACCTAATGATTTAAAGACTTCCTTAATTCCGGCCGGATTTCCTTGCTCAAAAATCATATCAATAGAATCGACTAAGAGATAATGGATTTTATAGGCATCATCTACTCTTTTATTTAAACCAAGATGCACCATTTCAGAAAATTGTTTTGGAAAACCTTCTGCAATTACAGAAATAACGCCAACACCACCAGCCAAAATCATTGGTAACGTAATCATATCATCGCCAGAAATCACTAAAAAATCTTTTGGTTTATTTTGTATCAATTTCATGGCTTGCACAATATCACCAGCAGCTTCTTTTACAGCTACAATATTATTAAAATCAGTTGCTAGTCTAATAATCGTTTCTGGTAACATGTTGATAGCAGTTCTTCCTGGTACGTTGTATAAAATCACTGGAATTGGGGAAGCTTCTGCAATAGCTTTGAAATGTTGATAAATGCCTTCCTGAGTTGGTTTGTTGTAATAAGGACAAACCGACAAAACCGCTACAAAATCTGAAAAATCCCCTGATTTTAATTCCTCAACAACTTCAGCAGTATTGTTACTCCCAACACCAAGAACTAAAGGTAATCTTCCTTTATTGGCATCAACAATAGTTTTTATAACTACTTCTTTTTCAGCTTTAGACAAAGTGGCACTTTCGGCCGTAGTTCCAAGTACAACTAAATAATCGATTCCGTTGTCAATTTGAAAATTTACTATAGTTTTTAAAGCATCAAGATCTACTGAAAAGTCTTTTTTAAATGGTGTAACAAGCGCAACTCCGGTTCCTATTAATGATTGCATGCTATATTTTGTTTAGAATTTTTAAATATTTGAATAGCTCGTCCATAAATACTTTATAGTTTTCAGCATTGGTATTAATCATAAAATGATTTAATCGTTTATCAATAGAAGTAAAACCTACCTTGAAACTAGCTTTAGATAAATGTGAAACCAACAGTAATGCTACTTTTTCGGTATCGTAGTAATTAATTAACAAATCAAAAGGTTCTATGATAAAATCTTTTACTTCTTTTTTATCAACTGTTCCTGTCCAGCTTAAATCTTTATGACTAAAAATCGGATAATCAAAAACCTCATTCTTTTTTATTTTGTCTTTGTAAACCAAAACTTTAATATCGCTTTCATTAATTCCGTTTTGGATTAATTCTTTTACCAAAGCTTCTCTTTCATAAAAATAGCTTTCGTCAAAAATAATCCCAACAGTTTTGATTACTTTATCTGAAGCTAAATGTTTAACATTTGATAAACTATTTTTAACTATTTTTTTTGTTGAAAAATCCTTTAAGTAATTTAAAAACATACTACTTTTACTTGAATTACAAATTTACTAAAATTAGTGGCAAAAAACGATGGTAAAACTAAAAAACTATAACGGTGTAGTAAAGCATTTTGTTTTATTATTAACATTTGCAGCTATTATTTCCTGTGCCGAAAAGAAATACGCAGTAACCAAAATTGAAGGCAAAGAAATAGGAATTACAGACAAAAATTCCGAAGTTGCTGACATTGAAAACTTTATCAAACCGTATCGCGATAAAATTGACGCTGATTTGAATACTGTTTTGGCAAGTGCTCCTGAAAATATTGATAAATCTGGTGAGTGGCAAACACCAATGGGAAACTTTTTGGCTGATATCACTTATGAAAAATCAAATAAAGTATTTCAAATACGTGAAAAGAAATCAATTGATATTTGTTTACTAAATCACGGTGGAATTAGAAGTGTCATTTCAAAAGGAAATATTACCGCAAGAACTGCTTATGAAATTATGCCCTTTGAAAATAGTGCAATTATTATCGGATTAAAAGGAGCTCAAATTTTGGAAATCGTTAATTATATTATTTCCGAAAAAAAACCACATCCATTAAAAGGATTAACTTTTACAATTGACAAAGACACTCAACCAAAAAACATTTTAGTTAATGGAATTCCGTTAGACAATAATAAAATCTATTATGTAGTTACTTCAGATTATTTATCAAGTGGTGGTGATAATATGCTTTTCTTCAAAAAAGGAGTTGAAAAATATGATTTAGATTATAAGCTTCGAAATATCATCATTGATTATTTTAAGGAAAACAAAACGATTACGTCAAGCAAAGACATTAGAATTACCAAAGAATAACATCATGAAAAGAAGAGATTTTATACAAAATACCGCTTTGAGTTCTGCATTTTTAGGGCTTGGAGGTTTATCATTGAGTAGCTTTAAAAAGTTTGACACAAAACATTTGACGATACTTCACACAAACGATGTACACAGTTATATTGATCCTTTTCCGCCAACGCATTCAAAGAATCCTAATATGGGAGGTGTTGCCCGAAGAGCTGCATTAATTGAAACTATCCGAAAGGAAAATCCAAATGTTTTATTACTTGATGCCGGAGATATTTTTCAGGGAACACCCTATTTTAATTATTATGGAGGCGAATTAGAATTCAAACTAATGAGCATGATGAAATATGATTTAGCAACTATTGGAAATCATGATTTTGACAACAGTATTGATGGCTTGTACAATCAATTGCCGAATGCTAGTTTTGACTTTGTTAATGCTAATTATGATTTCAAAAATACAATTATGAATGGTCATGTAAAGCCTTATAAAATTGTTGACAAAGACGGAATTAAAGTTGGTATTTTTGGGATTGGAATTGAGCTTGAAGGTTTAGTTGACAAAAAAAACTATAAAGAAACAATTTATCATGATCCGGTTAATATTTCTCAAGACATTTCACGGATTTTAAAACAAGAACATAAGTGCGATTTGGTAATTTGTCTTTCCCATATTGGTTATCAATACAAAAATGAACCAGATAAAATTAGTGATGTTAAGTTAGCTTCATTGACTAAAGATATTGATTTGATTATTGGAGGTCATACCCATACTTTTCTTGACAAACCGACCGTTTTAAAAAATGCTGATGGAAAAGATGTATTAGTAAATCAAGTTGGCTGTTATGGAATAAACCTTGGCAGAATTGATTTTTATTTCGATAACGATATTTCAAAAATGGCGTCAGGAAAGTCCATTATTGTTTGATTTTTCGGAAATAAGAACATATTTATAAAAAGAGTAAAAGGCTAAAGCATTGAATGTCATTGCTAATGGTCTGAATAATTCTTCGTATTCGTCTACCAAAAAATACTTTTCAATAAATACTACAAACTGTAACATTACAAACAATAATGCGCTAATTAAGAGCACTGAATTTTGTTTATTATCATTCATGAAATAACTCGAAAGTGCTATTCCGGCAAATAACGATATTAATAAGTTTTGAAATATTATTATGTAAATACTGTTCTGTGGAATTTCGGCAGTTTCCATAAACAAATAAAAAAATATCAGCAAGAAAGGTGTTGTTGCTATTATTAAAGGAATAAAATCTCCCACTTTTTGGAAACGGAATATTAGATATAAAACAATTACACGATGTATTGTAAAAACTAACACGCCATAAAACAAACAGCTTGATGTGTTTGGAATAAAAAGAATATTTGTGACTAAGGATAAGAGCAAAGCTGCAATAAAAAGCATATTCTTTTTATCTGATTCAATGTAGTAAATAACGATTAAAACTAAAGGAATTATTGGTTTCAATACGCAGATTAGAGTTCTGTTTACAAAATACTCAGCAACAACCTCAAATAAAGCTATTGCAAAATAGGTAACTGTTAACAATTTTATTATCGTGTATTTTTTTTGCATTTATTCTAATAAAAGACATTCTTTATTATTATTTATAACTGCTTCAACATCTTTAATATTAATTAAAATTAAGTTAAAAAAAATTAATTGTCATAATTAATCACTGTTTTTTTATTTAATCCATAATCATAGTCAAAAAATCAGTTTCTGAAATAATTGGAATTTTTAATTGATTTGCTTTTTCTAATTTAGCTGGTCCCATGTTATCTCCTGCAACAACAAAATCTGTTTTAGCTGAAATAGAACTCCCCACTTTTCCACCATTATCTTCTATTGCTTTTTTTAAGTCATCGCGCGAGAATTTTTCGAAAACGCCGGAAACTACAAAGGTTCTTCCTGATAATTTATCGGTTGCATTTGGATTAAATTTTTCTACTAATTCTAATTGAACTCCAAATTGTTTTAAACGTTCGATTATTTTTACGTTTTCTTTATTTTCAAAAAACTCAATTACGCTTTGGGCAATCTTCTCTCCTATTTCGTCCACTAAAATTAAATCCAGTAAAGAAGCGTTCTGTAGTGCGTCAATATTCTTATAATGTTTAGCTAATTTTTTAGCTACAGTTTCACCAACATAGCGAATTCCGATAGCATACAAAACTCTTTCAAACGGAATATCTTTAGATTTTTGTACGCCATTAACCAGGTTTTCAGCTGATTTTTGGGCCATTCGTTCCAATGGTAGAATTTGTTCAACTGTTAATTCATATAAATCTGCATAATCTTTTACTAAACCATTATTAAACAATAAAGCCACCGTTTCACCACCAAGGCCCTCAATATCCATTGCTTTACGTGAAATAAAATGCTGAATTCTGCCTATAATTTGTGGTGGACAACCATAAAAATTTGGGCAATAATGATTGGCTTCTCCTTCAGTTCTTATTAATTCAGAGTTACATTCTGGACATTTAGTGATGTATAGTGTTGGTTCAGAATCCGGATTTCTTTTAGCAAAATCAACACCAATTATCTTCGGAATAATTTCGCCTCCTTTTTCAACAAAAACAGTATCGCCAATACGAATGTCTAATTTTTCTATTTGGTCAGCATTATGCAAAGAAGCCCGTTTTACAATTGTTCCGGCCAATTGAACGGGTTGTAAATTAGCAACGGGAGTTATCGAACCAGTTCTTCCAACTTGATACGAAATAGAATTTAATTTAGTAGAAACTTGCTCTGCTTTAAATTTATAAGCCATTGCCCAGCGTGGTGATTTGGCAGTATAACCTAATTCATCTTGTTGGTGAAAGTTATTTACTTTTATAACAACACCATCAGTTTCATAAGGTAAATTGTGACGATGTGTATCCCAATGATTAATGTACTCGAAAACTTCTTCTATAGAATTGGCTAATTTAGCTTCTTTGGGAACTTTGAAACCCCATTTACGTGCTGCTTCTAAACCTTCATATTGTGATTCTATATTTAAATTATTACCAACAATAAAATATAATAAACACTCCAAAGGCCTCTTAGCAACTTCACTACTATCCTGCAATTTTAAACTTCCTGAAGCCGTATTTCTTGGATTAGAATAAGGTGTTTCTCCAATTTCAATAAGTTCTTGGTTCATTTTTTCAAAACCTTCAAAGGGTAAAATAATTTCTCCACGAATATCAAATCGTGAAGGATATTCGCCTTTTAATTTTAACGGAATAGATTTTATGGTTTTAATATTATTGGTAACATCATCACCCTGAAATCCATCACCTCGAGTAACGGCACGTTTTAGTTTGCCGTTTTCATAAGTTATCGAAATTGAGGCGCCGTCATACTTTAATTCGCAAGTATACTGCAACGGAACATTTCCTAGTACTTTTTGAATTCGGGTTTCCCAATCAACTAAATCTTCTTTGGAATAAGAGTTGTCCAAAGAATACATTCTGTAATCGTGAACAACTGTATTGAAATTTTTAGTAATTGTTCCGCCAACGCGTTGTGTTGGTGAATTATCGTCATAGAATTCAGGATGTTGATTTTCTAATTCCTGAAGTTGTTTTAGTTTTTGATCAAATTCAAAATCAGAAATAGTTGGCGTATCTAACACGTAATAGTTGTGGTTATGTTGATTGAGTTCATCTCGTAAATCCTGAATTATTTTCTGAATATCCATAAAAGAAATTGGCTATTTTAGTTGCAAATTATGTGCACTAAAATAGCCAATATTTTTTAAAAGAAATAAACTTTACGACTGAATTATTCCGTTGATTTGAAGATATAATTGTCCGTCGCTCAAAATGGCTCCTTCTTTTATTAAATCAAAAATGTGTTTGTTTCGTTCTTCCTGATATTCTTTTTTACCTATATGGATTTCAACCGTATCCGTAAATAAATTATCACTTAACCATTGTAGACCTTCTTTTTCCATAAAATCAACTTGTGATTCTAATGCTTTTAAGACAATGGATTGAATTAATTTTTCCTGACAGTGAAAAAGAAAAATATGATTTTTAGAAAAATGTTCTAAATAATTTGCATTACTCAAAACACCTTCCCAAATTAAATCGGAGAAAACATCCAATTCTTGCTCGGCTACTTCGGGCTTTTCGCTTTTTATTTTATCCCATTCTGATTTATCTATAGATTGCGTTGCCAAGAAGTTTGTAAATTCTTTGTGTAAAGCTTCGAATTGTTCTTTGGTTAGTCTTTTATATTTCATTTTAGCTGCTTAGTAAATGATTTATTGTTTTATATGTGATGTACTAGCCCCGATAGTAGTGGAAATCCTTTTTATTGTTATAGTAAAAGTCCTTCTACTTCGAAGTGCGACAAAACAATAAAAAGATTGCAACGGATAGCGGGATTAGCTTCAAAAAAAAATCCCGACGCGAATCGGGATTTAAAATTTATATAGCAAAATATTAAACTTCAGCTACAATTTCATATGGTAATTCAACTACAACATCTCTGTGAAGTCTCACAGTTGCAGAATATTTACCTGTACGTTTTACAACTCCACTTGTGATGAATTTTCTATCTACAGTTTGACCAGCAGCTTGTAAAGCAGCAGCTATATCAATGTTAGAAATAGAACCGAATAATTTTTCACCACCAGCTTTTGCTGTAATTTTAATTTCGATAGCTTTTAAAGCTTCACCCAATGCTTTTGCATCGTTTACCACTTTAGCTTCTTTATGTGCTCTTTGTTTTAAATTTTCAGCTAACACTTTTTTTGCTGAAGGAGTTGCTAATGAAGCGAAACCTTGAGGGATTAAAAAGTTACGACCATAACCGTTTTTCACCGTTACTACATCGTCTTTAAAGCCTAAATTCTGAACGTCTTGTTTTAAGATCAATTCCATGTTGTTGTCCTTATTAGAGAAGTTAGGTTCCGTTTGACGAGAAACCAACAACTGAGTTTATATTATTTTAATAAATCGGCCACGTATGGCATTAAAGCTAAATGACGTGCTCTTTTCACAGCTACTGACACTTTTCTTTGGTATTTTAATGAAGTTCCGGTTAAACGACGTGGTAAAATTTTACCTTGTTCATTTACAAATTTCAATAAAAAGTCTGCATCCTTGTAATCAATATATTTGATTCCGGATTTTTTGAAACGACAATACTTTTTAGTTTTATTGGTTTCGATGTTTAAAGGAGTAAGATATCTGATATCTCCGTCTTTTTTTCCTGAAGCTGATTGTTGTAAATTTGCCATGATTAGTTTGCTTTTGCTTCTTTTAATTTAGTTCTTCTTCTTTCTGCCCAAGAAATTGCGTGTTTATCCAAACTTACAGTTAGGAAACGCATAACTCTCTCGTCACGTCTAAACTCAGTTTCAAAAGCAATAAGAGCTTCTCCTGATACTTGGAATTCGAATAAATGGTAAAAACCACTTTTCTTGTTTTGGATTTCGTAAGCTAGTTTTTTTAAGCCCCAATCCTCTTTGGATACCATTTTTGCTCCTTTAGCAGTAAGAAAATCTTCAAATTTGCTTACTGTTTCCTTTACCTGAACTTCAGATAAAACGGGATTTAAAATGAAAACAGTTTCGTAATGATTCATAATATTATGATTAAAATTTAATTTGGCCGCGAAAGTATAAATAATATTTCAATAAACAATCACAAGTTTGCTTAAATCGTCTAAAAGTAAAAAATATCGTTTAAAAGCAAAAATAATCGACGAAATGTTAGGTGGAATAAAATAAAGTATATATTTTTACAACACCAAATCTATAATAAATAATATTATGAAACTAAATTGTGTTGTTGTTGATGATAGTTCCATTCAGAGAATGATCATTGCAAAGTTAGTAAATAATCATCCCAATCTACATTTAGTGGGTGATTTTTCTAATGCAATTGAAGCAAAAAATTGCATGTCGGTTCATACCGTTGACTTAATTTTTCTAGATATAGAAATGCCAGTCATCAGCGGTTTTGATTTTCTTGATGGTTTAAAAGTAAAACCTCAAATTATTTTTATCACGTCAAAAGCAGAGTATGCTATGAAAGCATTCGATTATGACGCTACGGACTACCTACAGAAACCGATAGCTCTTGATCGTTTTAATGCTTCTGTTAGAAGAGCGATGGATTTCCATTTGCTGAAAAAAGAAAATCAAGAAGAAGAAGGAGAACATATCTTTATTAAAAGTAATCTCAAAAAACTTAAAATTTATACCAATAAAATTAAGTGGATTGAAGCTTACGGAGATTATGTGAAAGTAGTTACTGAAGAAGATAGCAATCTTGTTCTTTCTACTATGAAATCTTTTGAAAATGATTTATCAAAAGAGAAATTTATTCGCGTACACAAATCCTATATAATTAATATAGATAAAGTGGAACGATTCAATAGTAAGTTCGCTGAAATTGGAGTAACTAAAATTCCGTTAAGTCGAAATAAAAAAGAAGATTTAATTAAAGCACTAGCTATTGCGTAATTCTACTCAATAAAAATCAACATTTACGGTAACTTTAATAGTTCTGTATTGTGATACCAAATCAAAACTATTCAGTATTTTCTGGATAGTTTTTTTTGTGCCTTGAATTGAAGTATCTCCAGGCATCTTTATCATTATAGTACGAATATATTCATTTCGAATTCTTCCAATAGCAGGTTCTTCTGGACCAAGCACTGGAATGGTTAAGTTTTGCTGTAAAACTTGATATAGCCACATCGAACCTTCTTTCAGTTTTTCAAAATCTCTATGCTTTAAAGTCAATCGAATCAAACGGTAAAATGGCGGATAATAATAAATCTTTCTTTCGTAGAGTTGTTCATTATACATTCCTTCATAATCATTATTAGTTACTTGCTGAATTACATTATGCAGCGGATTATAGGTTTGAATAATTACTTTACCGCGCTTCTCAGCTCTGCCAGAACGACCTGCGACCTGCGTCATCATCTGGAAACTTCTTTCAAACGCTCTAAAATCGGGATGATATAACATATTATCAGCATTCATAATTCCAACTAAAGAAACATTATCAAAATCTAATCCTTTGGCCAGCATTTGGGTACCAACCAAAACATCAATTTCGCGATTTTTAAATCCATCAATGATTTTTTCGAAACTATATTTGCCTCGAGTAGTATCTTGATCCATGCGTTTGATGTTTTTTTGTGGAAAAATCTCTGCTAATTCTAACTCAATTTGTTCTGTTCCAAAACCTTTAGTTTGCATATCGATACTCGAACAGACATGACAATTCGTTGGTTTAGCCATATTATAACCACAGTAATGGCATCGCAATTGGTTTTTATATTTGTGGTACGTTAAACTTACATCACACTGCGGACATTGTGGCACATGACCACAAGTTAAACATTCTAATACAGGCGAAAAACCACGACGATTTTGAAAAAGGATTACTTGTTCGTTCTTTGAAAAAGCTTCTGTTATTTCATCTATCAAAGTCGTGCTAAAATGTCCTATCATCTTTTTCCTGAAATAACTATCTTTCAAATCGACCAATTCTATTTCAGGCATTTTCACTTTTCCAAAACGTTCTTTTAAAGTAATCAAACCAAATTTTCCGGAGGTTGCATTATAATAAGTTTCAATACTTGGCGTTGCCGAACCTAACAAAACTTTAGCCTGATGTGCATTTGCTAAAACAATCGCAGCGTCACGGGCATGATATCTTGGTGCTGGATCTTGTTGTTTGAAGGTTTGTTCATGCTCTTCATCAACAATGAGTAAACCTAAATTATTGAACGGTAAAAACAAAGCCGACCTTGCTCCTATTACAATTTGTGCCGTTTCGGAATTTTGATTGACATTGTTCCAAACTTCTACTCTTTCATTGTTGGAATATTTCGAATGAAAAACAGCAACTTTATTTCCGAAATGTTTTGTTAATCGGCCAACTAATTGCGTTGTCAAAGCAATTTCTGGTAATAAATACAAGACTTGCTTTCCTTCTGACACCCGATTTTCAATGAGTTTGATATAGATTTCTGTTTTGCCACTTGATGTTACTCCATGCAAAAGCGAAACTTCTTTATCTTCGAAAGATTTTTCAATTTCATCAAAAGCCTTTTGTTGCGCTATACTTAGTGTTAGTTCATTATCGATTTTATTTTTCTCAAAATTTACGCGGTCTTCCTTAATAAAATATTCTTCAAAGATTTGTTTGTCGACTAACGCTTTGACAATTGCTGTTGAAGTTTGAGCCGTTTCTGTTAATAGCTTAACGGAAATTGGCTTTTTTTCTTGAGCTTGCAATTGAAAATACTGAAGTATGAGATTTTTTCGCTTCTCAGATTGTAAACTGTCTAATAAGGCAATTAAGTTTTCTTCCTGATCATATTGTTTTCTCAGACGAATATACTTAACTAGTTTAGGCTTGTATTCCTCCTGAATTTCTTCCTGAAGCGTGATTATATTTTTATTAATAAGTTTTTGGATAACCGGTAAAACTGTTTTCTTATTCAGAATATCAACAATATTTTGAACTTTCAATGAACTCTGATTTTGCAAAGCTTCATATATTAAAAATTCATCATCTGAAAGTTCGGTTTCATTTACAAATGTTTCGGCAGTTTTAGAAATTAAAGTCTCACTTTCAAGTAATAATGCTGATGGCATTGCACCTCGATAAACATCACCAATATTGCACATATAATAAGACGCAATCCAAAACCAGTGATTGATTTGAAAATCGTTTACAATTGGTTTTTCGTCAAGGATCTGATGTATTTCTTTTGCTTCATAAAGCGTTGGTTCGTTCTGATGCAAATCAATAACCAATGCTGTATAGATTTTATTTTTGCCAAATGGAACTGCTACTCGCATTCCTACATCAATATAAGTAAATTCGTTTTCTGAGACCTTGTAAGTAAAGGTTTTAGAAAGTGAAAGCGGAATAATAACTTCAATAAAAAATGCGTTCAAGAGTATACTATTTTTGTCTAATCCAAGTTTGTGATCTTCCAAAAAGTGGAATTCCTATGTAACCGCGGACAATGAGTTTTTCTTTTCCGTCTATGGTCATTTTGCAATGATATTTTTTTCCGTTTTTAGGATCAACAATTTTCCCACCATCATAAACACCTTCATTTTTGGTCAATCCTTTTATAATTACCAATCCTAAAATAGGTTTATTTTTATCATCTCCTTCACATTTTTCACATTTTTGATGCCTGTGTTCTTGCTCAAAAATTTCAACTATCTTTCCGTAAACTTTACCTTTATGTTCGTATATCTCAACCATACCCTTCTCCTTACCTGTTTCATCGTCCACAGTTTTCCACTTTCCGAAAATTGTCTGTGAAAAACTGATTTTAGTAAAAAATAAGATGGCAATTAACAATTTTAATTTCATGATATTTTAGAGTCTATTTCTTTTTGTTTCTCCCTTTTAATGTAGTGTATTGAAGCATTTAAATCAAAACCTAAAAGTAAAATCATAGAATTAATCCAAATGTAAAACATTACAACTAATAAAGTTCCTATTGAACCATAAAGTTCATTGTATTTAGAAAATTTCACAACCCAAATTCCAAAGAAATAAGAGGAAATAATAATCAAAATAGTAGTAACCACAGAACCAATAGAAATTAAACCTCTTTTCTTATCATGTTTAATACCAAATCTAAATAATATTGAAGTTGACATTAATATCATCAGAATGACAAAACCATATCTTCCCATTTCTATCAAATGAATTTTATCAGACAATACGTCTTGAATTTTTGTTTTTTGGATAAAGACCTCAAAAACTACAATAGCTGCTACAGTTATCAATAATAGGAAAGATAAGAAAATTGATAATGCTAATGCTACAATATACTGTCTGAAAAACTTTCGCTTTAAAGAAACATGAATGTGATGGGAACTTTCAAAACCGCCAAGAATAGCATTCACTCCATTAGTCATTAAAAAAATGGCCATAAAAAAACCAGTTGATAGTAGTCCGCTATGACTATTATGCAAAATATCGTTGATAATTTTATAGATAGCATCGTAGGTTGTTGGCGGAACACTTTGCTGAACAAAACCTAAAAAATCATTTTGAAACCCTTGAATTGGAATGTATGGAATTAGATTAAGTATAAAAAGTGCAAATGGAAATAATGCCATAAAAAAACTAAAGGCAATAGCTGTAGCACGATAGGAAATGTCACCTTCAATTATTCCAAAAAAATATAAATCAAGCAAATCATATAATGACATACCATGAAGCCATGGCAATTTTATTTTCCTTAAAAGAAAAACCAGCTGTTTAATAATAGGAAGTTTTAGGAATTTATTTTCTGTTGTTGCTGACATTTAGATAGCTTTTAAACTTAAATCCATATTATAAACGGAATGCGTCAATGCGCCAGAGGAAATATAATTTACACCACATTCCGCATATTGACGAATGGTATTTTCATTGATATTTCCTGATGATTCTGTTAAGCATTTATTCCCAATCAATTCGACTGCTTTTCTTGTATCTTCAAAATTGAAATTGTCAATCAAGATTCGGTAAACACCTTCATTTTCTATAATTTCTTTGATTTCGGTTAGGTTTCTGGCTTCTACAATAATTTGTAAATCCAGTTTATTAAACTTCAAAAATTCTTTGGTTTTTTTGATTGCATTAGTAATTCCTCCGGCAAAATCATTGTGATTGTCTTTAAGCATCACCATATCATACAATGCAAAACGATGGTTTTCACCACCACCGATTTTGACAGCCCATTTTTCACAAGCCCGAAACCCAGGTGTTGTTTTTCGTGTATCAAGAACTTTGGCATTTGTGCCTTCTAAAAGTTTAACGTATTGATTAGTCTTTGTTGCAATGGCAGACATTCGCTGCATAGAATTAAGTACTAATCGTTCCGCTTTCAAAATAGATTGCGAACTGCCCGACACATAAAATACAATATCACCATGTTTTACGGATGTTCCGTCCTCAATAAAAGTTTCGATTTCTAAAGTTGGATCAACATTTTCAAAAACCATTTTGGCAAATGCAACACCGGCAATTATTCCGTTATCTTTAACTAACAGTTTGGCTTTCCCTTTAGCATTATCAGGAATACAAGCCAACGAACTATAATCGCCCGGACCAATATCTTCACGAATGCCGTTTTGTATAATTATATTGAGTTCCTTTTGAAACTGTTCTTCTGAAATCATTTTGTAACTATTGATTGGCTAAAATAGCATTTAATTTATTGATTTAAAAATGAAAATTGAATTTGAATTTCTATTTTTGTAACACAACAACACTACTCATGTACAAACTACTCATTCGTCCCATTTTATTTTGGTTTGACCCCGAAGATGTCCATTATTTCTCTTTTAGTTTTATCAAATTTATTTCCAAAATTCCTTTTGTTCCAAGTATTTTAAAATCGATTTACGAAGTTAAGGATAGCCAATTAGAACGCGAAGTATTTGGCTTGAAATTTAAAAATCCTGTGGGTTTAGCAGCCGGATTTGATAAAGATGCTAAGTGTTATCAGGAACTTTCTAACTTCGGCTTTGGCTTTATAGAAATCGGAACCTTAACTCCAAAACCACAAGATGGTAATCCAAAGAAACGTTTGTTTCGATTAAAATCGGATAGCGCAATTATTAACAGAATGGGGTTCAATAACGGTGGCGTTGATGCGGCAGTAATTCGATTAAAGAAAAACAGAGGTGTTTTAATTGGTGGAAACATTGGTAAAAATAAGCTTACGCCTAATGAAGATGCTACTGCTGATTACTTGATTTGCTTTGAAACATTGTTTGATTATGTTGATTATTTTGTTGTGAATGTAAGTTCACCAAACACTCCAAACCTGAGAGCATTGCAAGACAAAAAGCCGTTAACTAATTTATTACAAACACTTCAGAATAAAAATTTGGGCAAACCAAAACAAAAACCAATACTCTTAAAAATCGCACCCGATTTAACTAATGAACAATTATTAGACATTATTGCTATTGTAAACGAGACCAAAATTGCCGGCGTAATTGCGACCAATACAACCATTTCGAGAGAAGGTTTACAATCAGAAAAAAAAGCAGAAACTGGTGGATTATCAGGTAAACCTTTGACAAAACGTTCTACAGAAGTAATCAGGTTTCTTTCGGAGAAAAGCAACAAAGCCTTTCCAATCATTGGTGTGGGCGGAATCCATTCGGCTGAAGATGCATTAGAAAAGTTGGACGCTGGTGCCAGTCTAATCCAATTGTACACAGGGTTTATTTATGAAGGTCCAAAATTGGTCAAACAAATTAATAAAGCAATTTTGAAATAAGTTATTTTTTGTGCAAAATATTATAATTTAAGGTAACCGAAATTGCATTTACATAAGCATCCAAATAATAGCTTGGTGCGTAGGGCTTTTGATAATTTAACTTTGCTTCAACTCCAATATAATTTTTATAGTTATAGCCCACACCAAAAGATAAATAGTTTTCATCAGTAGCGTTAAAATCCTGAAAATTACTGCTAAATGTGATTTTACCTTTGGTCAGTGTACTTAAGTTATAGGCTGCTCCAATAAAAATTGACGATTTGTTATTTAAAAAAAGATAATGCTTAACTCCCAAACCTATATCAGTTGATTTATAAGTCATATCAGTTAAAACATCTCTTCTAAAAGAACCAGCCGAATATTTCCCAACACCTTTAAAGCTATAATTAATGGTGTTAAGGTTTAAAAAAATGCTCCATTTATTTTTGTTAAAAGGCAGATTATATTCAAACTCTATAGCTGGTCTGAAGACTATTTTTGAATTAGCTTTAAAATTATACGTTCCAAAACTATCATGACCGGATATTGAAGGAGAAACACTATTTAATCCCGGTTGAAGGTAAATGCGGAATGAATTTTTGTATTTAACTTTTCTGGCTTCATCACTAATTATAGACTTTGACCCTACTTTCTTTAGTAACTTTTCAAGATCATACTGACTGTAATTTAACCTTTCGAAAGTGAACAAATCTAATTTTTCTTTTGAAAGATAAGTTGATAATTGCTGCTTATACAAATTATTGGTTACAAGTTGTCCAATATCATCAAGGTATTTTTTATAAATAAGCTGCTGAAATTGTCCTCCGTCTTGTATAAAAAAACTCGTGTGATTGTTTTCTTTATATTTATAGAGCTTATAATTATCATCTATTAATACTTTTAAAAAAACTTTCTCATTTATATATACAGGATTTCTTTTATTATACTCTACATTTTTAGGCTCATTATTGAACTTATCAATCTTAACTTCTACATTTAAATACTTAAATTCATTTTCTATTGAAAATTCTTTTATTGAACTCAAATTACCAATTATGATTTCAGCAGTTGGATTTAATTTATATTCAAACTCAACTGGATTTTCTAACCAATCGTTATTTTTTATAAAACATTCCGTTTTATTATTATTTTTATCAATAATATATCCTTTTTCAAAATTTATTTGAGAAAATAAAGCGTAGGAAAAAATTAATGTTAGTAAAGTAAATTTTAATTTCATAATTTGTAATTTTCTCAAATATATGTATTTTCTTTAAATAATTGTTTTCTATATTTGATGACCAAATGAATAAAATCAAAATCATAGAATGTCCACGTGATGCCATGCAAGGTATCAAAGACTTTATTCCAACTCAGAAAAAAGTTGATTATATTCAGTCTTTACTACGAGTTGGATTTGATACAATTGATTTTGGCAGTTTTGTTTCACCTAAAGCAATTCCTCAAATGCTAGACACTGCCGAAGTTTTAGCACAATTAGATTTATCCCAAACACAAAGCAAACTGTTAGCAATTATCGCCAATACGCAAGGTGCACAAATAGCTTCTGCTCATAAAGAGATTCAATACTTAGGCTTCCCGTTTTCAATTTCAGAAAACTTTCAAATGCGCAATACACACAAAACCATTGCTGAAAGTCTAGTTACTCTTCAGGAGATTTTAAACATCGCCGACGCTTCAAACAAAGAGGTTGTGACCTATATTTCTATGGGATTTGGCAATCCATATGGAGACCCTTGGAATGTTGAAATAGTGGGAGAATGGACAGAAAGACTTGCCAATATGGGAGTAAAAATCCTTTCGCTCTCTGATACTATTGGAAGTTCTACTCCAGATATGATTACTTATTTGTTTTCCAATTTAATTCCTAAATATCCTCATATCGAATTTGGTGCTCACTTACATACAACTCCAGAAAAGTGGCATGAAAAAGTAGATGCTGCGTATAAAGCTGGATGCTATCGTTTTGATGGAGCTATACAAGGTTTTGGAGGTTGCCCAATGGCAAAAGATGATTTAACCGGGAATATGCCAACAGAAAAACTATTGTCCTATTTTACAACTCACAAAGCAGATACCAATACAAGCCCGATGAGTTTTGAAAGCGCTTATAATGAAGCTACAAAAATCTTTAGCGCTTATCATTAAAAAAACTTCCAACTTTTCCCTATATTTGCACGCAATTTAACTACAACTACAAATTGCAATGAAAGCACACACCACTAAAATCGTTGGAGAAGGTTTAACCTATGACGATGTACTGCTAATCCCAAATTATTCCGAAGTTTTACCGCGCGAAGTTAATATTCAGTCGAAGTTTTCGAGAAATATTACTTTGAATGTTCCTGTTGTTTCTGCGGCAATGGATACCGTTACCGAAAGCTCCATGGCTATAGCTATGGCACAAGAAGGTGGCATTGGCGTGTTACACAAAAACATGACAATTGATCAACAAGCTGCAAAAGTTCGAAAAGTTAAAAGAGCCGAAAGCGGTATGATTATCGATCCCGTTATTTTACCATTAACTGCAAAAGTTATAGATGCCAAAAATGCTATGAAAGAATTTGGTATTGGTGGGATCCCAATTGTAGATGATAACAAAGTTCTAAAGGGAATTGTAACTAATCGTGATTTACGTTTCGAAAAAAATAATGCTCGTCCTATTGTAGAAGTAATGACAAGCCAAAATTTGATAACAGTTGCAGAAGGAACATCTTTAGAACAAGCCGAAGTAGTTTTACAAGGAAACAAAATTGAAAAGTTGCCAGTTGTTGATGCCAATTATAAATTAGTTGGTTTAATAACTTTCAGAGATATAACCAAACTTACTCAAAAACCAATAGCCAATAAAGACCATTATGGACGATTAAGAGTTGCCGCTGCCATTGGAGTAACTTCAGATGCTATTGATAGAGCAACCGCTTTATATAATGCAGGTGTTGATGCCATTATCATTGATACAGCTCATGGACATACGCAAGGTGTTGTTGCTGTTTTAAAAGAAGTAAAGGCTAAATTTCCAAATCTTGATGTGGTTGTTGGCAACATTGCTACTCCCGAAGCAGCGCTTTATTTAGCTCAAAATGGTGCCGATGCTGTAAAAGTAGGTATTGGCCCGGGTTCTATTTGCACAACCCGAGTGGTAGCCGGAGTTGGATTTCCTCAATTTTCAGCCGTTTTAGAAGTCGCTGCTGCACTAAGAGGAACCGGCGTTCCTGTCATTGCCGATGGTGGAATTCGTTATACTGGCGATATCCCCAAAGCGATTGCAGCCGGAGCAGATTCAGTAATGTTAGGTTCTTTATTGGCCGGTACAAAAGAAAGCCCTGGAGAAACTATTATTTTTGAAGGCAGAAAGTTCAAGTCCTATCGTGGAATGGGCTCTATAGAAGCAATGGAAGATGGTTCTAAAGACCGATACTTTCAAGATGTTGAGGATGATATAAAGAAATTAGTGCCAGAAGGAATTGTTGGTCGAGTACCTTATAAAGGAGAGTTGAACGAAAGCATGCAACAATTCATTGGCGGACTTCGTGCTGGAATGGGTTATTGTGGAGCTAAAGATATTCCAACACTACAGGAAACGGGACGCTTTGTTAGGATTACGTCAAGCGGAATAACCGAAAGTCATCCTCATAATGTTACAATTACTAAAGAAGCTCCTAATTATTCAAGGTAAATTAAGGGATAAGAGATAAGGTAAAAGGCATAAGATAACTTCTTATGCCTTTTTTTTTATTAAAATTAATTGAGGGCATTCTGAAAAACAGTTTTAACAATAAAATAAATGCAGATACGAATTATCAAATTCTAAATTTATGCATATTTATTAGTTATACCCTTATTTTTTTTAGGGTATAAATTAATATATTCGTAAAAATGACGCTCTAAGTGCATTTTTTACATGGGTTATAACTCATTTTATATATTTTTAACAAAATTTTAAATATTAAACATATGAGAAAAATTATTTTAAGTGTGATTCTAATCACGATTTTAGTGTTATCTGTTTTTTCAATTTATTTATTTCCAGAAAGTGCAACTTTAGGAGCACATGTTATCCCTCTAAAATTAGATACTGGAGACACAGCTTGGATGCTATGCGCAACAGGACTTGTATTGCTAATGACACCAGGACTTGGTTTCTTTTATGGAGGAATGGTTGGTAAGAAAAATGTAATTAGCACAGTTCTACAAAGCTTCATAGCTATGGTAGTTGTAACTGTACTTTGGGTTGTAGTTGGATTTGGAATGTGCTTTGGACCGTCAATAGGAGGTTTTATTGGAGATCCTTCCCATAACTTGTTTTTTCAGGGAGTAAGTGCTAATACAGCATGGGACTTAGCCCCAACGATTCCATTTATATTGTTTGCTTTGTTTCAAGCAAAATTTGCTATCATTACACCTGCGTTAATAACAGGGGCTTTTGCAGAACGCGTACGTTTCTGGGCTTATATGTTATTTATGGTTTTATTCATACTATTCGTTTATGCTCCATTATGCCATATGACTTGGCATCCTGATGGAATCTTTTTTGGATGGGGAGTATTAGATTTTGCTGGTGGAACAGTCGTGCACATGAGTGCTGGTTGGGCTGCTCTTGCAGGGGCTATATTTTTAGGAAAAAGAAAAGTGCAAAAAGCAAATCCTGCTCGTATAACTTATGTATTATTAGGAACTGGCTTATTGTGGTTCGGTTGGTTTGGTTTCAATGCAGGTTCTGCTGTTGGTTCTGGTAGTCTTGCCGCTCAAGCTTTAGGAACGACAACTGTTGCGGCTGCCGCTGCTGCAATGGGTTGGGTTTTCTTAGATAAAATTCTTGGACACAAACTTTCTGCTATGGGAGCTTGTATAGGTGCAGTTGTTGGATTGGTTGCTATTACTCCTGCTGCAGGTTTTGTATCAATTCCTTCTGCTCTTGCCATTGGTTTTATAGCTAGTATTGTAAGTAACTTTGTGGTTAGCAAATTTCCAAAAGGTAAAATCGACGATGCTCTAGATGTATTTGCTTGTCACGGTGTTGGCGGTATGGTTGGTATGCTTTTAACTGGTGTATTTGCCTCAAAATCTGTTAATGCAATTGTTGGTGACAATCAAGGTTTAATATATGGTGATACTACTTTGTTTTTTACACAATTGAAAGCTTTAGTATTAGTATCAATATTTGCTTTTTCGGTTTCCTATGCCTTATTTTTCATTGTAAATAAAATAACTCCACTACGTGTGAGCGAAGAGAAAGAAGAATTAGGATTAGACATTTCACAACACGGTGAATTCCTATAAATAGCTTATTTAAATCACACTTATTTACTGAAAATATTTTCAACAACATCTGATACATTAGATGTTGTTGATAGTATTTTCTATTGAACTAACCTTAATAATATCTTTAATAATTAACTAAAAAATAACACAATGAAAAAAACAACAACAATTTTTAAAAAGAATATTTTTCAAATAATGGGTATTTCCTTATTAACGATATGTTCTGCAAAAGCTCAAGAAAGCACACCAATATTACCTGGAACAGTATTCGCAGGTTCTGCTGATTTTTATTATAAATATGATTTTGCTGAAGTTGATAACAGTTATACCAGCTTTACACATTCTCATGATTCCTTCGAGATTGGTATGGCTTCAATTGAAGCTTCTCACAAGTTAGGCAAAGCTTCTGTATTTGTTGATTTAGGTTTTGGATCAAGAGCGAGTGAATTTACTTATAACGATGCTGCCAATACTTTTATGATTAAACAATTGTATGTTACCTATGATTTTTCTCCAAGTTTCAAAGTTACAGCAGGTAGTTTTGCCACTCATATTGGATACGAATTAGTAGATGCTGTTGATAACAAAAACTACAGCATGTCTTATGCTTTTACCAATGGCCCATTTTTTAATACTGGAGTAAAAGCTCAATATACTTCAGGGAAATATAGCTTTATGGCCGGAATTACTAACCCAACTGATTTTAAAACTGCTGGAGAGGCAGGTTCAAAAGAAAAAACATTTATTGGACAAATTGGTTATGTTGCTGAAACTGGTAGTGCCTACTTAAACTTCACTTCAGGCAGTAATAATCCTGCTTCTGATAAAAACAAAACGCAATTTGATTTTGTAGGTACTAAAAAGTTAAATAGTAAATTAACTTTAGGTTTTAATGGTACTTATGCTATGGTTAAAGATGACAACGATAGTGCTCTTGATGCTAACTGGTTTTCTTTGATAGGTTATGCAAACTATGCCTTGAAAGGCAAATGGAGTATGGCTTATAGATTAGAGTATTTTGATGATAAAGATGGTGCTATTTTTGGAGCAAAGCCTAGCATCATAGGAAATACGTTGTCTTTTAATTATAAAGAAGGTAACTTTACGTTTATTCCAGAAATTAGATTTGATTCGTCATCAGAAGATATTTTTAGCAAGAAAAATGGAAGTGCAACAGTTTCATCTGCTTATGTTTTATTTGCAACTACTTATTCTTTTTAAAACATACAATAACCAAAACAACACAAATTATAAAGGCATAAGTTTAATTACTTATGCCTTTTTTATTATATCCCAGTAAAATTACTTGGAGTTATTTTCATCAACTCTGCTTTAATTGCATCCGAAACTTCTAAAGTTTTTATAAATTCATGTATTGATTCTTTTGTAATTGCTGCATTTGTTCTAGTCAATCCTTTCAATGCTTCATACGGATTCGGGTAGCCTTCTCTTCTTAAAATGGTTTGAATCGCTTCAGCAACAACAGCCCAGTTTTTTTCTAAGTCTTCTGCAAATTTTGGTTCGTTTAATAACAGTTTGTTCAAGCCTTTTAATGTAGCATCAAACGCAATTAAAGTATGTCCAATTGGAACTCCAATATTTCTCAAAACAGTGCTATCAGTCAAATCGCGTTGTAATCTTGATATTGGAAGTTTGGCCGATAGATGTTCAAAAATAGCATTGGCAATACCTAAATTTCCTTCCGAGTTTTCAAAATCGATTGGGTTTACTTTGTGTGGCATAGCCGATGAACCTATTTCTCCTGCTTTTATTTTTTGTTTGAAATATTCCATCGAAACGTATGTCCAAATATCTCTGTCTAAATCGATTACAATATTATTAATTCTTTTTAAGGCATCAAAAAACGCAGCAAAATGATCGTAATGCTCAATTTGTGTGGTTGGAAATGAATGTTGCAAACCTAGAGTTTCTTCCACGAAAGTGGTTCCGAATTGTTTCCAATCCACATTCGGATAGGCAACATGATGGGCATTATAATTCCCTGTTGCACCACCAAATTTAGCGGCAAACGGAATATTAAATAGTAAACGCATTTGTTCTTCAATACGCTCTACAAATACCAAAATCTCTTTTCCTAAACGGGTTGGCGAGGCAGGTTGACCATGGGTTCTGGCTAACATTGGAATAGCATTCCACTCCATCGCCAATTCTTTTAGCTTTGCCACTAATCCAATTAATGACTTCAAATAAACTTGTTGAAATGCTTCTTTTGTCGAAAGCGGAATGGCGGTGTTATTAATGTCTTGTGAGGTTAAACCAAAATGAATAAACTCTTTGTAGGCTGATAAACCTAATGCTTCAAACTTATCTTTGATAAAATATTCCACCGCTTTAACATCGTGATTGGTTGTTTTTTCGGTTTCTTTTATCCATTGAGCATCTTCGGTAGTAAAGTTTTTATAGAGATTACGCAAACTGTCAAAAACGCTTGGGTTTACCCCTTTTAGTTGTGGCAAATCAGCTTCGCACAAAGCGATGAAATACTCAACTTCTACCAAGACACGGTATTTGATTAAGGCTTCTTCAGAGAAATAATTGGAAAGCGATTTGGTTTTACTTCTATATCTTCCGTCAATAGGTGAAACAGCATTTAGTGGTGTTAGTGACATGTGTAGTGTTGTTTTGTAAGATGCAAAAATAAGGAATAGTGTTCTGTGTTCAGTAATTAGTGTTCAGTTTTTTTAGGAGCAGAATATTTGTCTTTTTTAAGATGTTCACTCCCGCTGTCCGCTATACTTCGGTGCCGCTCCCATCGGGGCTAATGACAACTTTTAGCTTCTATAATTTCTACTAATTTTTCTCTTAAAAACGGAACACCATCTGTAGCATTCATTGAAATTATTTCTAAAGGATTTTGCAAATTATTAATACTCGCAGGTCTTGGGTCGATATAAAAAACAGGAGTGTTTGGATTCGCATAATGCATCAGACTTGCTGCCGGATATACCTGAAGTGATGTACCAATAATGGCTACGTAGTCAGCTTGCGCTGTGATATTTATGGCTTCTTCTAAAGCAGGAACCATTTCACCAAACCAAACAATATGCGGACGTAATTGATTGCCTTTATCATCAACATCTCCAATTACTAAATCGTGCTGCCAATCTAAAATATAAGTTTCGTTTTTGGTGCTACGCACTTTTAATAACTCGCCATGCAAATGCAAAACTTTGGTACTTCCTGCCTGTTCGTGAAGATTGTCTACGTTTTGAGTAATAATATGAACATCAAAATATTTTTCTAATTCCGCTAAACCAAAGTGTCCTTTATTGGGTTTTACCTCTTGTAATTGTTTTCGCCTTTGATTATAAAAATCTAAAACGAGTTCTTTGTTTCTATGCCAACCTTCAGGCGAAGCTACATCCATAACATTATAACCTTCCCAAAGTCCATCGGCATCACGAAAGGTTTTGATACCGCTTTCGGCAGAAATTCCAGCTCCGGTTAGCACTACTAGTTTCTTTTTCATTTTTAATTACTAAGATTATAAGATTACTAAATTAATAAAAATACGGTAACGTTTACTGCGGTTATTCTTATTAAATATGTTTATAACTTGCTGTAAGGTTGTTATGATTTAAAAAAACTTTTGATAGATTTGGGTAAACTAATCATTACAACTACCCGTGAACGAAATTACCTCTTCCAAAAAAATCATCTTCCCCCTTTTACTTATAGCATTAATTGGTTTCTTCGGATATCTGACGGTTATGTGCTATAATAAATACGACAGCCACAATTATGCAACAGCGGATAATATTGTTTTTGCTATTGTATGTTTTTTGCTTGCCCTGGTTTGTGCATTTATTTATATGAGTATCAAGGATATCAGAATAACGACAACACAAGTAGAGTTTAAATCATTGATGGGTTATAAGACCCAAACGATGCGTTTAAGTGATATTAGTTCCTATACAATTCAGAATATTTCAAACAAATATGGCAAAGATAAAGAAGCTATTACCCTTCACGCCAAGGATGGTACTGCAATAAAAGTAAAAGAAAATCTTTACTCAAACTATGATGAAATTAAAGACCTGCTGACCAAAGATGTGACCAGGGATGAAAAATTAGAGGCGCGACTACAGTGCACTGCTTCACTTAAAAGTGCCTTACTAATCATTTTCATTGGGCTTTTAATTTTAACTGCGGGCTTTTTGTCGAGGGAAAAAGTAATTAATAGCAAGGATATTTTTTATGTTAAGGATTTAGCAGCAGACAATATCAGACTAACAAAAGGCAGAAAAGGGAATTCCTCATCACTTCACATTGATTTGATGAAGTATCCTGATTATGATTTCAAGGTTACCAATCTAGGGTTTTCAGCCACCGATTCGGAAGGAGCACTTAATGAAATACATCCTATGGATAGCATCATGGTTGGAATTTCAAAAGATGATTATGACAAAAAAATCAGCAAAACTATAACTCCGGGTTTCTTTGATATCTATTTTGGTTATACTCATATAAAAGTGTATGAGCTACGTAATCAAAACTATGAGTTCCTGTCTATTGATAATTATAATGAGGTTATTAAAAGACATGTTTTTTTCGGGATGGGCTTTTTTAGTCTGGTTGGGGTTATGCTTTTAGGTTTTGGAATCTATATTTATTTTAAGGCAAAGAGAAATACAACTGAAATAGTTTAATAAAATTAAGCTTATGAAACACATCAAAAAAATATCCTTTAGATTTTTCTTTATTTATTTTTTACTGACAATTGCGCCATGGTTTTGGTTAGATGTCATTCCGGGAGTAAGTTATCTTACAAGGATTTATACCCAGGCGGTACAGTGGATAGTTTTTAGATTCAATGATTGGTTTTTGCACATTAAAGATAAACTGAATACTGAAGGTTATGGAAGCGGAGACACTACATATTATTGGGCGGAGTTTTACACAATTATTATACTTTCACTTGTAATTGCAATTCTTTGGAATGCTTTCGATAAAAAAGAAAAAGAATCAAAATCACTGTCTTATTGGCTGCACAATTTGATTCGTTATAATCTTTGCTTTGTCTCATTTATTTATGGTTCCATTAAGCTTTTTGCTTTACAAATGTCTTTCCCTACTTTAAGTCAGCTGGCTACTCCACTTGGCGATTTTCTGCCCATGCGTTTAAGCTGGATGTTTATTGGCTATTCAGAACCTTATCAAATATTTTCGGGGATAATGGAACTTACTGTTGGAGTATTATTACTTTACAGAAGAACGATTCCGCTGGGTTTATTTGTTGGTCTTGGAGTATTTATCAATGTCTTCGTCCTTAATATGTGTTATGACATTCCCGTAAAATTATACTCGATGCAAATTGTTATAAGCTGTTTATTTTTATTAGCTATCGACAGTGAAAAATACCTGAATTTCTTTGTGCTAAATAAGCCAACGGTACCAATTACAGGCTATAATTATAGATTTACCAAAAGATGGCAAAGAATTGGACGGATAGTCTTAAAAAGCACTTTTATTGTCCTGGTTGTTGGCTTTTCTTTTTATGATGCTGTTAGTCAGTACCAGGAAAGCAAAAAACTGGAAACAAGTGTTATTCCGCCAGGCATTTACAATATTAAAACATTTAAAAAGAACAATCAGATTTTTGCTATAGATGCCACTGATACTATGGCATGGAAGGATTTTATATTTGAAAAAGGAAAACTCGGCAGCATCAAAACGGCGGATACTACCTTTATGAACCGATATGGAAGGGCTTATTTTATTTATGAAGCTGACAAAGCCAAACAAATAATACACTTCAAGGAAAGTATGTCCGACAGTGTTCCTTTGTTTGGGATGAAATATAAATTTATCAATAAAAACTTGCTTCAGTTAAATGGAGTTTTCAAAAAAGACACCTTGTTCTTTGAACTAATAAAAAGTAATAAAACGTTCCCGTTAGCAGAGAGACAATTTCATTGGATATCAGAAGCTAACAGATAACTTCGTATTAAAATACTATTATAATGATTGACCTAGATTACCTCAAATATCTGGAAGAATTCCTAACCGACAACCGCAAAGAGCGCTTTGAAAACGTATTAACCAATAGAACAAATCATTTTACGATTGCCGTAGAAGATGTGTTTCAATTCCATAATACAAGTGCCGTGATGCGTAGCTGTGAGGTTTTTGGAATTCAGGAGATTAATATTGTTGAGCAGCGCTTTGGCAAAAACATCGACAAAGAAATAGCAATGGGTGCACAAAAATGGGTCGATATCAATAAATTTGAAAATATCTCCAATTGCATAGAAACTTTAAAAAGTAAAGGCTATCAAATCATTGCGACAACACCTCATAACGATTCGTGTTTGCTGCATGAATTTGATGTAACCAAAAAAAGCGCTTTATTCTTTGGCACCGAAAAAGAAGGATTATCAGAAGAAGTGATGAGTCAGGCTGATGGATATTTAAAAATCCCAATGGTAGGTTTTACGGAGAGTTTGAATATTTCAGTTTCTGCAGCTATCATTATTCAGGACATTACCACTCGCCTACGCCAATCTAATGTTAACTGGCAACTTACCGAAGAAGAATTATTGGAAAAGAGATTACTTTGGGCTAAGAATACGATAAAGGATATTAAGCGGATTGAAAAGAGGTATTATTCTCAGTAGTTATTGGTTGTCTGTTATCGGTTGTTAAAACACAAAGAACGAGAACAGAGAACTGAAAACTGATAACCGAACCTCTACTTCTTCTTCAATACCTTATATTGCTCATAGCATTCACTGATGGCATCCATAATTTGCAAATCGTTTGCCGTTTTTATAAACTCCTCTGAATAACTACAACGCGTTAAGATTTCGGCAATTTCTTTTTTATCAATACCTAAAAGTACGCCCAGGGTTTCTCTATCAAATTTAGATTCTAAAAGATTCCTAACCGTATCATCCTTTTTCATCTGTTTGAGTTTTTTAAGTTCGTTGGTCTTTTTGCCAAAGAAATTATACAGCATATCCGCCGGATTAAAAATAGAACCTAAAACTCTGGTAAAAGCGCCAGGTGAAGTATCGCCGGTTTCATATCCTTGTGATAAACCAGAAATACTGTAACGATAGTTTTCTTTATCCGGAATAAGTTTTGAATCAATTTCGAGATAACCCGTTAAGTCATATTTTCTAACAATAACTTCTTCTAAAGCAATAGCTTTTTCTGTTAACAATAATTTAGCGGTTCCATTTTTTAACCAGTCATTAGTTACTCTTACTCTCAAGGATTGATAACCGAGTAAAGCTATGTGCAGTGTATCATTAACACTTACTTCCAATTCAAAATATCCTTTTATATCAGTTGTAACTCCTTTTACTTTGTTAATATTAATAACGTTTACATTAGTTATAGGTTTCAAAGTATTATCGTTAATAATAGTCCCAGAAACTTTTTGTGTTATCTGATTAACTTGTGCTATTGCACACAAAGGAAGCATAAATAAAAGTAAAACGGTAAAGTATCTCATAGCAATTTTTGATGGTTTAAAAGTATGAAACTCTTTTATGATATTATAAAGTTTGGCATCAGAATTAGAACAAAATTAACAAATTGAGGCATTCACAACGGAAAACTGAGTTTTCATCTCATATAATTAATTACAAATTGCAAAAAACTCCGCTTTACAATTAGTAAAACGGAGTTCTATATAGTTTAATTAATTCTTAAACTTAAAATCTAGCTTTTTCTTGGTCTTCTGCTTTTAGCTGCTTCAAATGAACGACCGGCTGGTTTATCACTTGAACCTTCTGAACGTCTTGGCGCTCGTTCTTCTCTTTGAAAAGAACCTGGTTCTCTTTTTGGAGCAGCATTGTCTCTATTAAAACCGCCTTCTCTTCTTGGTCTGTCTGAACTTGAACTTCTTTCACTTCTGAAACCACTTTCTCTTGGAGCTGAACTTCTTTCGCTTCTGAATCCGCCTTCTTTTCTTGGTCCAAAACTTCCACTACCAGAACTTCTACGTTCTCCACCAGAATTTCTATCACCTCTGAAACCGCCGCCACTTCTTCCGTTGTGATCACGTCTTTCACGGCTTCCACCGTCATTTTTAGAGATTTCTACGTTTATACGTCTTCCGTTCATATCATACCCGTTAAGGATTGACATCACTTTATCAGTATGTTCTCCGTCAGTATTAAAGAAAGAGAATCCTTCTTTCACATCAACTTTAAATACGTCATCTCGACCCAAATCAAGTGTGTCTTTTAAGAAATCTTTCAATTGCATCCAGTCGAAATCGTCTCTCGAACCAATATTTACGAAATAACGAACAGGATCTCCGGCTCTGATTTCTCTTGGCTCTGAACTTCTTTCGCTTCTTTCGCCACCAGATTCACCAGATATATCGCGTTTCTTTTTGTAGTAAGAGATAAATCTATTGAATTCAACAGAAACCATTTTCTTAATTAATTCCTCTTTTGATAAACCATCAAGCACTTCGTTGATTGCCGATAAATAGTTGTCTATCTCGTGGTCAACTTCAGTGTCCTTGATTTTGTTTGCTAAGTGAAGTAATTGGATTTCACAGATTTCAATTCCACTAGGAATTGTTTTTTCCTGAAATTTTTGTTGGATGATTCTTTCGATAGAAGAAATTTTACGCAACTCACTTTTAGTGATGATTACAATAGAAGTTCCTAACTTCCCGGCTCTACCAGTTCTTCCTGAACGGTGATTGTAAGTTTCAATTTCGTCTGGTAACTGATAGTTTACTACGTGAGTAATATTATCAACGTCAATTCCACGTGCCGCAACATCTGTTGCAACAAGCATTTGGATTTGTCTTCCTCTAAACGATTTCATAACACCATCACGTTGCGCTTGAGATAAATCTCCGTGCAATGCTGCTGCACTGTATCCGTCTTCAATTAACTTTTCGGCAACCGCCTGAGTATCACGTTTTGTTCTACAAAAAACTACAGAAAAGATATCCGGATTAGCATCGGCCAATCTTTTCAAAGCTTCATAACGGTCACGAGCATTCACACAGTAAAATTCATGTGAAACGGTAGCCGAACCAGAATTTTTATGACCAACCGTAATTTCTACTGGATCTGCCATGAATTTCTTAGCAATACGCGCTACTTCCGCAGGCATAGTTGCTGAGAATAACCATGTTTTTTTCTCGTCTGGAGTATCAGATAAAATCGAAACGATATCATCATAAAAACCCATGTTTAACATCTCATCTGCTTCGTCAAGAATACAGAAGTTGATGTTTTTAATGTTTACCAAGCCACGATTAATCATGTCCTGCATTCTACCCGGAGTGGCCACAATTACTTGTGCTCCGCGTTTAATCTCTCTGGCTTGATCTGTTATGCTGGCACCACCATAAACTGCCACTGTATGCAAACCTTTTACATATTTTGAGTATTGTTTAATCTCGTTGGTGATTTGTAAGCATAGCTCACGCGTTGGTGATAAAATTAACGCTTGAGTACTTCTGTCTTCAGCATCAATTTTTTGAATTAGCGGAAAACCAAAAGCTGCCGTTTTCCCTGTTCCTGTTTGTGCTAATGCGACTAAGTCTGTGTTTTGTTCCAATAGTACTGGAATCGCTTTTTCTTGCACTTCTGACGGATTCTCAAATCCTAGATCTTTGATCGCCAGCAGTAACGATTCATTCAGACCTAATTGTTCAAATTTATTCATATTGTATTTTAAATTGGGTGCAAAGGTAGGTTTTAAATACCATAAAAGCTAATTTGTTATTTGTTGGTAATTAATTAGTTACGATTTCTTAGCAATTAGGAGAAAAGAAGAAAGAGCCAAGAAGCAAGATTAAGTGAGAGTTTATTGCAGAAAATCAACTAATTGTTTGACTGCCAAACCACGATGGCTGATTTTGGATTTCTCTTCTATTGTCAACTCTGCAAAGGTTTTTGTGTATCCATCGGCTACAAATATTGGATCGTAACCAAAGCCGTTAGTTCCAATTTTTTCTTTGATAATTTTACCTTTGATGATTCCTGTAAATAGGGTTTGACTTCCATTAAGATTTAAAGCAATAACTGTTTTGAATTGAGCCGAACGATTCGATTCCTCTTGTAAATTCAATAACAATTTATCCATATTATCATTGGCATCTTTTTTTTCGCCTGCGTATCTAGCTGAATAAACACCTGGTTCACCGTTTAAAGTTTCAACTTCCAAACCGGTATCATCAGCAAAACAATTATAACCATACTTTTCTGTGACATAATTTGCTTTTAGAATAGCATTTCCTTCAATCGTATCAGCAGTTTCGGGAATTTCTTCTAAGCAGCCAATGGCTGAAAGACTTAAAACCTGAATAGAATCTGGTAGTAACAGTTGAATTTCCTTTATTTTATTTTGATTGTTAGAAGCGAAGACAAGTTGCATTATTCATAATTTTAGTTTACAAATATAAACTTTGAAAAGCTCATAAAACATAATTCCTTAATCATAAATTTTAATAATAAATTATTACTTTTGCCCCGACTAAAACACAAAGTGATTATGGTAAAAGATTTATTCGAAAGAATACAAAACAATAAGGGTCCATTAGGAAAATGGGCTTCTCAGGCCGAAGGATATTATGTTTTTCCAAAACTTGAAGGAGAACTTGGACCAAGAATGCAATTCCACGGAAAAGACATTTTGAACTGGAGTCTGAATGACTATTTAGGGCTTGCCAATCATCCTGAAGTTCGTCAAGCGGATGCTGATGCTGCTATAAAATATGGTGCAGCTTATCCAATGGGAGCCCGTATGATGTCGGGGCATACTGATGCTCACGAACAATTAGAAAATGAATTGGCTGCTTTTGTACAAAAGGAATCTGCATACTTATTAAACTTTGGTTACCAAGGAATAATGTCTTGCATTGATGCTTTGGTTACTAAAAACGACGTAATTGTTTATGATGTTGATGCTCATGCGTGCATCATTGATGGTGTACGTTTGCACATGGGGAAACGCTATACCTATAAACACAATGATGTGGAAAGTATGGAGAAAAATCTTCAACGTGCTACCAAACTTGCTGAAGAAACCGGTGGTGGAATATTATTCATTACCGAAGGTGTTTTTGGAATGCGTGGGCAACAAGGAAAGTTGAGAGAGATTGTAGAAATGAAAAAGAAATACAATTTTCGACTTTTGGTTGATGATGCTCACGGTTTTGGAACCTTAGGGAAAACTGGTGCTGGCGCTGGAGAAGAACAAGGTTGTCAAGACGGAATTGATGTCTACTTTTCTACATTTGCTAAATCTATGGCGAGCATTGGAGCTTTCTTGGCTGCCGATAAAGAAATTATTGATTATTTAAAATACAATTTGCGTTCACAAATGTTTGCCAAAGCATTGCCAATGATTCAAACTGTTGGTGCTTTGAAAAGATTACAGTTGTTGAGAGAGAATCCGGAATTGAAAGACAAACTATGGGAAAATGTAAACGCGCTTCAAAACGGTTTGAGAACCCGAGGATTTAATATCGGAGATACTAATACATGTGTAACTCCAGTTTATCTTGAAGGAAGTGTTCCAGAAGCTATGGTAATGGTAAATGATTTGAGAGAAAACTATGGTATTTTCTTGTCGATTGTAATTTACCCTGTAATTCCAAAAGGGATTATCTTATTGCGTATGATTCCGACCTCTTCACATACTTTAGCTGATATTGAAGAAACACTTACTGCTTTTGAGATTATCCGTGAGAAATTAGTAAACGGAACCTATAAGAAAATTGCTGACGCTACTACGGTTGATTTAGACGCCTAAAACACAAGCTTTGTTGTTATAAAAAAACCATCTCGAACTGAGATGGTTTTTTATTATATTGTAGTATGAATTTATTGTTTTATTTTGATTGTTTTACTTTCATCAATATTAAGTGCTTTTACAACAGCTTTATAATCATTGAAATTCATTTTGTTGTTTTTGCCAAAATAACCAGGTACTACTACTACTCTAAGGATTTGATTCAATTTATAACCGTTGGTTACATTAGCTAAATCATATCCTTCTAAATGTACTTCGGAGTCAAAACGGGTGAAATCAAAATCATAACGCAAGTCTAAAGTTCCATCATCAAAATAATAGGTTTCAGGCAATAGTTTCCATATATCTTCTCCTTGAAAAGAACCTGATAAGCGATAGACTAAAACCATATCCGAATTAAAAATTGTATGCGGATAAGTTAACACGACACTATAATCGTTTGGTAAGAAGTTGACATTAGTATATTCAAATACTTCACTGATGGTATCGTTATCGATATTGTCATTGTTAGTGGTGCAACTTTGTAGCGTTATCATCCCGATAAAAGCTAAAATAAGGGTAATCTTTCTCATGATATTTACTTTTTTAAGTGATTAATGATATTTTAAGCTACTCATTAACTATGCCAAACTTTTATTTTAACAAAGAAATGTTTTTTAAAGGCTAGAAATAAGAAGCAAGAATTTGTACTTTTGAGTTATGGGAAGAAACAATGCTAGAAATATTAAAACACACAACGAGAAGCTTCATAAAGAACAAGATAAAGAAAAGTCTAAAAAGGTTGCGCGTGAAGAAAAATTAAAAGCGATTTTGAAAAAGTTTAATGAGGGTAAAGAATAGAAATGCAAAACAAAGAAGATAGGCAATCTGATAGCGCTTACAGCACTTTTACCTATATGCTTACGGTACTTTGTGGCACTTACACGGCGCTTTGATGGCACTTTAACCGCACTTAGAAGGCAATTTAGAAGCAGGAGAAAAGAAAATAGACTGCTATTGCGTTGAAAATTTGCGTGATTAGTTTATACCACACTAAAGGATTCGTGCGGTAGCGGTGTGGGTAAATAAGCTAAATAAAAAAAACCTCACGTTTCTGTGAGGCTTTCTCTTTTTAATATAATAATTACATATTCCTTCTATACTGCCCACCAACTTCAAACAAGCCAGCGGTTATCTGACCTAACGAACAATATTTAGTTGCATCCATCAATACCTCAAAGATATTTTCGTTGTTGATAGCTGCATTTTGTAATGCCGCTATTTGCTCCTCTTCTTTGTCGTGATGGGTTTTATGTAAATTGGTAAGTGTTTTGATTTGCTCTTGTTTTTCTTCTTCAGTGGCGCGAATTACTTCGGCTGGTAAAATAGTTGGAGAACCTTTAGAACTTAAGAAGGTATTTACTCCAATAATTGGGAATTCACCTGTGTGTTTTAAGGTTTCGTAGTATAAACTTTCTTCCTGAATTTTACTTCTTTGATACATAGTTTCCATAGCACCAAGCACACCGCCACGTTCTGTAATTCTGTCGAATTCGAGCAAGACTGCATTTTCTACTAAATCGGTTAATTCTTCAATGATGAAGGAACCTTGAATTGGGTTTTCATTTTTGGCTAAACCCAATTCTTTGTTGATAATCAACTGAATTGCCATGGCACGACGAACGCTTTCTTCAGTTGGTGTAGTAATGGCTTCGTCATAAGCATTGGTGTGTAATGAATTACAGTTATCGTAAATCGCATACAAGGCTTGTAAAGTGGTACGAATATCGTTGAAATCAATTTCTTGGGCGTGTAAGGAACGACCTGAGGTTTGAATGTGGTATTTCAACATCTGTGCTCTTTCGTTGGCACCGTATTTATTTTTCATGGCTTTCGCCCAAATCTTACGTGCTACTCTTCCTATTACTGCATATTCCGGATCGATTCCGTTTGAGAAAAAGAAGGATAAGTTGGGTCCAAAATCGTTGATGTCCATGCCACGGCTTAAATAGTATTCCACGTAAGTGAAACCATTCGAAAGCGTAAATGCCAACTGTGTAATTGGATTCGCGCCAGCTTCAGCGATATGATAACCCGAAATAGAAACTGAATAGAAGTTACGCACGTTTTTCTGAATAAAATATTCTTGCACATCACCCATCAATCGGAGTGCGAATTCTGTTGAGAAAATACAAGTGTTTTGCGCTTGGTCTTCTTTTAAAATATCGGCTTGGACAGTACCTCGAACCTGGGTTAAAGTTTTAACTTTAATTTCCTGGTAAACATCCATTGGCAAGACCTGATCACCTGTAACTCCAAGTAGCATCAATCCTAAGCCATTGTTTCCGCTTGGTAAATCGCAATTGTATTTTGGTCTGGGCAATCCTTTTTCTTTATAGATTTCGTTGATTCTTTCTTCAACTATTACCTGAAGATTATTCTCGACGATGTATTTTTCACAATTTTGATCGATGGCTGCATTCATAAAGAAGCCTAACAACATTGGCGCTGGCCCATTAATTGTCATAGAAACTGAAGTCAATGGATGGCTTAAATCGAAACCAGAATATAGTTTTTTCGCATCATCTAAACAACAGATAGAAACTCCGGCATTTCCGATTTTCCCATAAATATCCGGACGTAAATCGGGATCGTTTCCGTATAAAGTCACACTATCAAATGCTGTTGAAAGTCTTTTAGCCGGCAAACCTGCACTTACATAATGGAAACGTTTGTTGGTACGTTCCGGTCCGCCTTCTCCGGCAAACATTCTTGATGGATCTTCACCTTCCCGTTTGAAAGGATAGAGGCCAGATGCGAACGGGAATTCTCCAGGAACATTTTCCTGTAAATTCCATTTTAAAATATCTCCCCAAGCTTGGTATTTTGGCAAGGCAACTTTTGGGAGTTGAGTATGTGATAAGCTTTCGGTGTGGGTTTGGATTTTGATTTCCTTGTCGCGCACTTTAAAGCTATATATTGGATCTTTATAGGTTTTAACTTTATCATTCCAATTGAGAATTACAGCCCAATTGAATGGATCAAGATTCATTTTTACTCTGTCAAATTCTTTAACTAATAGGTTTAGAAAATCTTTGTTATCATCATTGAAATTCAAAGCATTAGTATCAATTCCAGTTTTATCAATTCGGGCTGCTTTTTTAGCAACACTTTCGATGGTTTTATAGATTCCGTATAACTTCTGAGCTACTTCAACTTGTGTTAAAACCGTTTCATCATACTTTCGATTGTTCTCTGCAATTTCAGATAAATATCGGGTTCTATGTGGTGGAATAACGAAAATCTTCTCGCTCATTTCACGGGTAATTTGGAAAGTAGATTTCAAATCGGCTTCCGTTTTCTCCACTACTTTGTCCATGATTCTTTTGTAAAGCGTATTCATGCCTGGGTCATTAAACTGAGAAGCAATTGTACCAAATACGGGCATATCATCCGGATTTGTATCCCACAAATTATGGTTGCGTTGGTATTGCTTTTTTACATCGCGCAAAGCGTCTAAGGCACCACGTTTATCGAATTTATTCAATGCCACTAAATCAGCAAAATCAAGCATATCAATCTTTTCTAATTGTGTAGCTGCACCAAATTCAGGTGTCATGACATATAATGAAACATCAGAATGATCCATGATTTCAGTGTCTGATTGTCCGATTCCTGAAGTTTCTAAAATGATAATATCGTATTTCGCTGCTTTCAATACTTGAATCGCTTCGGCAACATATTTGGATAAAGCCAAATTCGACTGACGAGTAGCCAACGAACGCATATAAACTCTAGGGTTATTAATTGCATTCATACGGATTCTATCGCCTAATAAAGCGCCACCCGTTTTACGTTTTGATGGGTCTACTGAAATTAATCCAATTGTTTTTTCTGGAAAATCAATTAAAAATCTTCTAACCAATTCATCAACTAATGATGATTTTCCGGCACCACCCGTTCCTGTAATTCCGAGAACTGGAATTTTTGATGTTTCATTCCGTTTGTGAATCTTATCAAAAACAGGCTTTGCTATTTCTGGAAAATTCTCTGCTGCAGAAATCAACCGCGCTATGGCTGTTGGATTTTTATCTTCGATATGTTTTAACTCAGCATTCAATTCATTACCAATAGGGTAATCCGATTGTTTAACCAAATCATTAATCATTCCTTGTAATCCCATAGCACGACCGTCATCCGGAGCGTATATTCTGGTAATTCCGTAAGCTTGTAGTTCGGCAATTTCACTTGGTAAAATTACGCCGCCACCGCCACCAAAAATCTTAATGTGACCTGCCCCTTTTTCCTTTAGCAAATCATGCATGTATTTGAAATACTCATTATGCCCACCTTGATACGAAGTCATTGCGATAGCATTAGCATCTTCTTGTATTGCAGTATTCACAACCTCTTCCACACTTCTATCGTGACCAAGATGTATAACTTCGACACCTGTTGCCTGAATGATTCTACGCATTATGTTGATTGCGGCATCGTGACCATCAAAAAGAGAAGCCGCTGTTACAATTCTTACTTTATTTTTTGGAATATAAGGTTGTTCTTGAACCATTGTTAAATAAGTGTCTATTTTGAGGACGCAATTTAAGGAATTTTCAAAAAATGGGCTATTAAATGGCACAAAACATAAAAATAAGTTTTGGCTATAAAACAAACTAAATTAAGTTTAGATTTGAAATGCATAAAATCTATTTCAAAGTCAGATGAATAAAATTGTTATACTCATCCATTGCCGGGATCAAAAGGGAATTATAGCTGCGGTGACCAACTATATTGCTTCTATTGACGGGAATATTATTTACCTGGACCAACATGTTGATAGCGATCAAGATGTATTCTTTATGCGATTGGAATGTGAGTTTGCGAAAGACCGTTTTAATTTGGATGATATCAAGGATAATTTTCAGAAAAACTTGGCCAATCCTTTTTCTATGTCTTGGTCAATTCAGCTTCAGGAAAGAAAGCCGAGAATGGCCATTTTTGTTTCTAAATATGACCATTGTTTGTATGATATTCTTTCTAGATATAGTACTGGCGAATTGCATGTGGAAATTCCGATTATCATTAGTAATCACAACGATTTAAGTTCGGTTGCCCAGCGATTTTCTATTCCGTTTAGCTGTATTCCTTTCACTAAAGAAAACAAAGAAGCTGGCGAAGAAGCACAGCTAACAATTTTAGAAAAAAACCAAATTGATTTCATTGTTTTGGCGCGTTATATGCAAATCATCACTCCCAATTTAATTGAATTGTATAAAAATAAAATCATCAATATACATCATTCGTTTCTTCCTGCTTTTCCCGGGGCAAAACCTTATCATTCCGCTTTTAACAGAGGCGTTAAAATCATTGGAGCAACTAGTCATTACGTTACCGAAGCATTAGACGAAGGACCAATCATTGAACAAGATATCACTCGAGTAACGCATACTCATTCGATTGAAGATTTTATTATGAAAGGAAAAGATTTGGAGCGTATTGTTTTGGCAAGAGCTATAAAATTACATTCTGAACGAAAAACTATGGTTTACAATAATAAAACAGTTGTTTTTGCATAAAGAAATACTGGCTCCATTTTTGATAAGCAGTTTGAAAAAAAAATAAATCCTATGAAAACAAAATTGACTTTACTCCTATTATTACCCGCTTTCACTTTTGCTCAAGGCGGCATCTTGGACCAAATTAAACAAGAAGTCCAAAAAGAAGTTCAAAAAGCAGTTCCTGTAGATTTATCAATATTGAATACTAAATTAGGTATGGTAGATATTGCTGGTGGTTTGAAAGAAGCCTTGAACAAAGGAATTGAAAAGCAAGTGACTAAATTAACCGCTACAGATGGTTTTTATAAAAACAGTATGGTAAAAATTCTTTTGCCAGAAGAACTCCAAAAAATAGACAAAACACTCCGAAAAATTGGCATGAGTTCGTTAGCCAATAAAGGGTTATTGATGTTAAACCGAGCTGCAGAAGATGCTGTAAAAGAGTCGACTCCAATTTTTGTTGATGCTGTAAAAAACATGAGTTTTACCGATGCTAAAAATATTTTAATGGGTAACGAAAGTGCGGCAACAACTTATTTGCAAACTAATACAACGACTCCGTTGTATGCTAAATTTAATCCGGTTATCAAAAATTCTTTTACTAAAGTAGGTGCCGATAAAGTTTGGGCTAGTATTATTAAAAAATACAACAGCTTACCTACGGTTAAAAAAGTTAATCCCGACTTAACAGATTATACAACTAACAAAGCATTGGAAGGTGTTTTTAAAATGATAGCTATAGAAGAAAAAACCATTCGTACCGATATTAACGCTAGAACTTCTCCTTTGTTGCAACAAGTTTTTGCGATGCAGGATAAGAAATAGATCTAAATTTTTAGAAATCAATAACATAAGAATAACAAAACCTTAACAGTGTAAGCTAAAAAGGCAGCGTACCTTTGTAATGTAATAAATTTGGTTTTTTATTATTGGTTAAGGTTAGTTAGTTTAGGAATGCCAGCGTAATTGTATGTTGGCATTTTTTTTATGCAATGCTTTCGTGTAGTTTTTTGAAGTAATCAAATGCTTTTATTAAACGACTTCCATACCAGGAAAACATTTCGCCATCTACAAAAACTGTTTTGGCGTGATGTGTAAATCTTCCAATTTCAAAAGCGTTTTCATCAGTAAACGGAAAAGGTTCAGAGGACAGTAATACCAAATCAGGATCGCCTTGAATACGCATTTTTTGGATGATGATTTCGGGATAACGTTCTTCCCTATTTTCATAGACGTTTTTAAAGTTATTTAGCTTCAACATTTCATTGATAAAAGTATTGTTTCCGACTACCATATATGGATTTGCCCAAATAAAGTAAGCTGTCTTTTGAACTGGTTTATCTTTTATAAAATTTAGAAAATTTTTACAAGCAAAATCGATTTTGTCTATCCATTTTTGAGCTTCAGTTCTTTTATTGAAGAGTTGTCCAAAGTCTTCTATCATTTTTAGATTGTCTTCCAAAGTGATAATATCCGTTACCCAAACCGGGCAAATTTTAGAAAGTTCCTCAACGATTTCTTTAGTGTTTTCTTCTTTATTGGCAATGATAATATCAGGCTGCAATAATCTGATTTTTTCGAAATGCACTTTTTTGGTACCACCAATAATTTTCTTTGTCGATTTAAAATGGAAAGGATGTACACAAAATTTGGTAATGCCTACTACACTGTCCTCCAAACCCAAATCATAGAGCAATTCAGTTTGAGAAGGGACAAGCGAAACTATTCTTTTAGGAGTGTTTTCAAAAAAGTGGGAAGTGCCGAGTTGGTCTTGGAGTGTTTTCATTTTTTGTTTAAACGCAAAGGGCGCAAAGAATTACGCAAAGTTCACAAAGTATTAATCTTTGTTTAGTATTATTTCCATTTCTTGCTGCATTTTTAGTGCTTCCATCCTAGCCCTTTCGGCAAAATCTTTATCGTTTGAAGCATAAATAATTCCACGTGATGAATTAATAAGTAAGCCTATTTCATCATTCATTCCATATTTACAAACTTCCTGTAAACTTCCGCCTTGTGCTCCAACTCCTGGAACAAGCAGAAAACTATTTGGAATTATTTTTCTGATTTCTGTGAAATATTCAGCTTTTGTTGCTCCAACAACATACATTAGATTTTGACTGTTTTTCCATGTTTTAGAGGTTTCAATTACCACTTTATACAATTCATTTCCTTCTACATTTTTTGTCTGAAAATCGAATGCACCTTCGTTAGAAGTCAAAGCCAACATAATAGTATGTTTATTTTCAAAAGCTAAAAATGGTTCAACGGAATCCTTTCCCATGTAAGGAGCAACAGTAACCGAATCAAAATTCAAATCTTCTAAAAAAGCTTTTGCATACATAGCTGATGTATTGCCAATATCACCACGTTTGGCATCGGCAATGGTGAAAATTTCGGGATGCTTTTCGTTGAGATAATTGATGGTTTTTTGTAAAGATTGCCAACCTTTTAATCCATTAGCTTCGTAAAAAGCAGTGTTGGGTTTATAGGAAACACACAAGTCATGAGTTGCATCAATTATGGCTTTATTGAATTCGAAAATGGGATCTTCAAGTTCTAATAAATGGGTTGGAATTTTAGTCAAATCAACATCTAAACCTATACAAAGAAAAGATTTCTTGGTTTTGATTTGTTGAACGAGTTGTTGTGTTGTCATTTTTTTTAGTTGTTGTACAAAGTTACTAATTTCAGAACCTAAAAAAAGCCTCAATAAATGAGGCTTATATTTTAGAAAACTTCGCTTTCTTTTAGTTTTTCCATATTGTTCACCAACTGAAGTTCGTCAACAAATTTTTGAATTTTTCCGTTCATTACGCCGTCCATATCAAAAACGTCTAAACCAATTCGGTGATCTGTAACTCTACCTTGCGCATAATTATAAGTTCTGATTTTTGCAGAACGATCACCAGAACTTACTTGTGAAGTTCTCTTGACAGCATCTTCAGCTTCTTTTTTGGCTAATTCTTGTTCGTATAAACGAGAACGTAAAACCGTTAAGGCTTTGTCTTTATTTTTATGTTGCGATTTTTGATCCTGACATTGGGCTACTAAACCCGTTGGAATGTGTGTCAAACGCACAGCTGATTTGGTAGTATTTACCGATTGTCCACCTGGACCAGACGAACAGAAGAAATCGACACGAACATCGTTCATATCAATTTGCACATCAAATTCTTCAGCTTCCGGTAAAACCATAACGGTTGCTGCAGAAGTATGCACTCTACCCTGCGTTTCAGTTTGTGGTACACGTTGTACTCGGTGAACTCCGGCTTCAAATTTTAATGTACCGTAAACATCTTCTCCCGTAACTTCAAAAATCACCTCTTTAAAACCACCAGAAGTTCCTTCGTTCATGTCAACTGTTGAAGTTCTCCATCCACGAGCTTCGCAATATTTGGTGTACATTCTGTATAAATCTCCGGCAAAAATAGAAGCTTCGTCACCACCTGTTCCGGCACGGATTTCAACCATAACATTTTTGGCATCTTCCGGATCTTTTGGAATCAACATGAATTTGATCTCTTCTTCCAATTCCGGTAAACGGTCTTTGGCTTCGTCTAATTGCATTTTGGCCATTTCTACCATTTCAGCATCAGAGCCATCAGCAATAATTTCGTTAGCTTCTGCAATATTTGCGGTAACATTAATGAGCTCTTCACGCTTCTCCATCAACGCTTTCAAACCTTTATATTCTTGATTTAATTGCACATAACGTTTTTGATCCGCAATAATATCGGGTTGAATAATCAAATCCGAAATCTCGTCGAAACGCTGTTTTACATATTGAAGTCTTTCTAACATATCATTCTTTATTTTCGAGTGCAAAAATAGGAAAAAAAGTCTACAGTTTAAAGTGTTCCGTTGGCAGATTTTTTATAGTATTGTACAACCTAAAAACACTAAAGATGAAAACTACTCTAGCAATACTCTCGATAGCTTTACTTATATCTTGTCAAAACAAATCTGAAAAAAAATTTGACAAGCTCGAAAAGATGAATTGGCTTATTGGCAATTGGGAACAAAAACTTCCTGATGGCACCTTAAAAGAAGCTTGGACAAAACAAAATGACAGCACTTTTAGCGGAAAAAGTTTTTTTATCAACACAAAAGATACGGTTCATTTTGAAAGTATAAAGCTTACACAGTCAGCTGAAGAATTAAAATACATTGCTACAGTAGTTGGTCAAAACAATGATGATCCTATCGTTTTTGAATTAACTTCTGATGTTGACAACGCCTTTACTTTTGAGAATCCAACGCATGATTATCCTCAAAAAATTACTTATAAAAAAGTTAACGAAAGTAATATGTTAGCTTCTATTTCTGGAAAACAACAAGGAAAACTGTCTTCAGAAAGCTATTCAATGACCAAAAAATAGACCTTCTTCAGCTCTATATTAAATCTTGACCATACTAAACACAAGGTTTTTTTGATTTATAAACAATAGAAAATCAATTTGTTAAAAAGTATTATTTATATTTAGTCTAAATAAACTTTTTTATTTCAAATCACGTAATTATATTTGCATCGTTATTTTAACTTATTCTAAATAAATGTACAAATATATTTCAATTCTCGCCTTAACACTTATTAGTTCCGTTGGACATGCCCAAGAAACTAAAGATGATTTCCAAGATGAACTCTATGCAGTAAATGATACTGTAAAAAACAAAAAGGGCGAAGTCCTTAAAGAAGTTGTGATTATTTCACAGCAACAAAAAACAATTGTAAAAGGTGGTAAAACCAACATCAAGCCATTAGATTTACCACAAGCAACTTTTGTAATCGGAAAAGAGACTATCAAACAACAACAAATTCTAAGATTATCTGATGCCTTAAAAAATGCAAATGGTGTATATGTTTCAGGAGCCAGTAATGCTTCTGGTAATAACCAAGAAGAATTAGGTTCAAGAGGTTTTACCTTTAGTGGTGGCAATACTTTTAAAAACGGTGTACGGTTCAACGGCTCTTTAATTCCGGAAACGAGTTCATTGGAAAGTATTGAAATCTTAAAAGGAAGTTCGGCACTATTATACGGAAACGTTGCGCCTGGTGGAATCTTGAACCTAATTACCAAAAAACCTCGATTTGACCATGGTGGTGAATTGAGTTTTAGAACAACTGAATATAATTTTTTTAAGCCAACAGTTGACGTGTACGGGAGTGTTAACAACAGTAATACCGTAGCGTATCGCTTTATATCCAGTTATGAGCAAGGCAACAGCTTTAGGAATGATGTCCAAACCGACAGAATTTATTTTAATCCGTCAATCTTATTGGATATCTCAGCAAAAACGAATATTATAATAGAAGCTGATTACACCAAGGACAACAGAACACCTGACTTTGGTTTAACAACGATTGATTATAAAGTGGTGGCATTACCAAGAAATACGTTCCTTGGTTTTAATTGGGGAAAATTTGCCTCAGAACAAGTTGGTTTTACTACAACCATCAATCATGATTTAAATAAAGATTGGCAATTAAAAGGTATTTTCTCTTATCAAGGTTATACAACCAATTTGCTGTCAAGCCTTAGACCTAATGCGGGAATTAACGATCCTAATAACGTAAATAACAATTTAGTTCGTTCTAACGGAGATTGGATTAGAGGCGTTCAAAAAACGGATACAGAACAAGATTACAGTTTGGCTGAAATAGACCTAAACGGAACATTCAAAACCGGAAAAGTAAAACACTCGCTGCTTTTCGGAGCTGATGCTGATCAAAGTAACACAACGACTTTAGCTTATAAAAACATCAATTATTACGATAAAATAAACATCTATAATCCATCAGTAATAATTATAAAAAATGCTGCTTACGCCAACACTGTTATACCAACAATGGATAAAAACACGAATACGTTAGCAAATGTAAAAAGAGCCGGAATCTATTTTCAAGACTTGATAGAAGTAAGTACTAAATTTAAAGTATTAGCAGGTTTGCGATACAGTTATTTAGAAAACACATCTAATGCATTAACGTTTTCAACAAATGTTAATTTAGAGACTAAAACCAATGACAATATTATCTCGCCTAAACTAGGTTTTGTTTTTCAACCTGTTAAAACCAGTTCTATATTTGCCAGTTACTCTGATTCATTTGTATTGAATACCGGAACAGACAGAAATTTAAATGCTTTACCAAATTCGACTATTGATCAATACGAAGTAGGAATTAAAAATGAATTCTTTAAAGGGCATTTAGTAGCCAACCTTACCTCCTATTTGATTGATTATGGTAATTTAGCTCAAACCGATTTTTCAAATGGAAACACCAATACAAACATCAAAGAATTGGCTGGAGCATACCAAAGTAAAGGGGTTGAAATAGACATTACAGGATACCACAAAGGCTTGCGATTAATTGCCGGATATAGCTTTAACGAGACAAAATATACTAAAAGCAACATCTATAATCCTGGAACTTTTTTAAGATTTTCACCAAAACATACTGCTAACGCGAGTGGCTTTTACACCTTTGAAAACACTAAATTAAAAGGATTAGAATTAGGTTTACAAGCTACTTTTATAGGAGAGCGTTTAGGTGGAAGATTAAGACCGAACAACGCTTCGACTGCAGCCGAATTAGCTAGAAAACCAATTCCAGTTGATGGGTTTATACAATTGGATGCCTCTGTAGGTTATTCAATAAAAGATTTTACCATCAGAACAAAATTATCGAACTTAGCAAATGTAGTGAGTTATTATGTTTATGATGATAATACTGTAACTCCGATTGCGCCTAGAATGTTAACAACCACTTTATCTTATAAATTCTAAAAATGAAACAAGCCACCATCAGAAACTTACACCGCGACTTAGGTTATTTTTATATCGGATTGATTATTTCGTTTGCCTTTTCAGGGATTTTGATGAACCACAGAGACAGTTGGCATCCCGAAAAATATACAATTGAAACCAAAGCCATAGATGTTAAACTTCCTTCGGATGAAAAAGACATTACTGAAGACTATGCAAAGGAATTAGGAAAAACATTGGGAATCGATGATAAAATGCGACGTCACAAAGTAGACGAAGGCAAATTCAAAATCTCTTTCGAAAAACACGATGTTGAGATTGACACCAAAACCGGAAAAGGTGAAATTGTTTCTTACATCAAAACGCCTATCATCAGCCAAATGATGAAACTGCACAAAAACAATTCGAATTGGTGGATTTATTATGGTGATATTTTTGGGATATCGTTAATCGTGATTGCTATAACCGGAACATTTATGATTTCCGCCGGAAAATTTAGTTTTAAAAATAGAGGTTGGAAATTGGCGTTGGCGGGAATCATATTTCCGCTATTGATATTATTGTTTGTTTAAATATTGAATTAAATAAAAACCCGCTTATCACTAAGCGGGTTTTTCTATTTCTATGTTCTATTTTCTTTTCTCTTTCTTCTTTCTTCTTTTCTCTATTTTCTCTCCGGTATATTCGCCAATATTTCCAAATAAAACTTCCAGAATTTCTGTGAGGATTTAATCGAAGCTCTTTCATCCGGGCTATGCGCTCCGTGAATGGTTGGGCCAAAAGAAATCATATCCATTTCAGGATAATTGGTTCCTAAGATTCCACATTCTAATCCGGCGTGACAAGCTACAACATTTGGCTTAGTGCCATTTTGTTTTTCATAAATAGAAACTAAAACATCCAGTATTTCTGATTGTACGTTTGGTGTCCAACCCGGATAACTTCCGCCAAATTCTACTTCGCAACCAAACAATTCATAAGCCGAACGCAACGCATTGGCCAAATCAAACTTAGAGCTTTCTACTGAAGAACGTGTTAAATTCTGAATGGTAATTTCACCGTCTTTCACAATTATTTTAGAAATATTATTGGAGGTCTCTACCAAATCAGCCATATCAGCACTCATTCGGTAAACGCCATTGTGAGCAGCATAAATAGAACGAAGTAAACCTTCTTGCACACCTAAATCCATAACTTGTTTAGGCAAATCACTTTTTACGATTTCAATAGTAAGATTTGGTTCCGTAGTTTTAAATTCGAATTTAATATCGCCGATTATTTCTTGCATATCAAAGACAAACGCTTCATCATACATTCCGGCCACAATCACTTTTGCAACACTTTCACGCGGAATAGCATTACGCAAACTTCCACCAGCAATTTCTGAAATCTGCAACCCAAAATTCTCGAAGCCATCAAATAATAAACGGTTCATAATCTTGTTGGCATTACCCAAACCTTTGTGAATATCCATTCCGGAATGTCCGCCATTCAAACCTTTCACAGTTATTGTATATCCAACAGAGCCTTCTGGAGTTTCTTCCTGATTGTAACTTCTGGTTGCGGTAACATCGACACCACCAGCACATCCAATATCAATCTCATCGTCTTCTTCTGTATCTAAATTTAAAAGAATTTCTCCTTTTAAGATTCCGCCTTTTAAGTTCAAAGCTCCAGTCATTCCGGTTTCTTCATCGATAGTAAAGAGTGCATCAATGGCGGGATGTGGAATGTCTGTACTTTCTAAAATGGCCATGATAGCGGCTACACCTAAACCATTATCAGCACCAAGTGTTGTTCCTCGTGCACGAACCCAATCGCCATCAACATACATATCAATTCCTTGGGTATCGAAATCAAAATTGGTATCGTTATTTTTTTGATGCACCATATCCAAATGCCCTTGAAGGACAACGGTTTTGCGGTTTTCCATTCCCGGAGTTGCTGGTTTTCTGATGATTACGTTTCGGATTTCGTCTTCAAACGTTTCTAACCCGAGGCTTTCACCAAATTTTTTCATGAATTCGATAACTCTTCCTTCTTTTTTTGACGGACGAGGCACTGCATTTAAATCGGCGAATTTATTCCAAAGTACTTTTGGTTCAAGGTTTCTAATTTCCTGGCTCATTATGTATTTTTTAGTTTTAATTTTCAAGAAGACAAAGTTACAAAGTTTACTTTCAATATTTTTTACATTAGGAGTATCATTATACTATTGCAATGGATGCTTTTCTAATACTTCGTTTTTAAGTTGTTCTGCTTTTGGGTCGGGTTTTGGAATGGCAGGCGTTTCAATATTTCCATAATCAAATTTCCTGACAAAGATTTTTGAACCATTATCATCGCCGTAGTCCTCTTCATATTTGATATAAGGATATTTCTGTAGGGACTTTTTATAATTCCAGTTGCCTTTGGTATCATATTCATAGGCATTTGTAGTTACATCATAATCCTCTTTTTTACCTGAATAAATTGTATGCTCCTCTTTGATTACATCATTTTGCTTATTGTAAGTGTAAACGTAGGTTTCCTGAAGGCCGCTTTTCTTAGCAGGATAAGTTGATGCAACTCTTTGCTCATTATTGGAATTGGCGGTAGAAACGGATTTAATGTGATTATTTCCGGCATATTCCTTAATCACTTTATATTCCAAATTATATTTAACCATGTTTTCAATTCTTTTGGCTACGATTTCCTTTCCTTCAGCATTGTATTCATAAAGATTGGTTAGGGTTTCATTTGGGCTAAAGGACATATACATTTTCTCTTCTGAAACTAAATAGCTGTTGTTTACCCCAACATGCTTGTACTCTTTAAAATGGCTTGCCTCTTTACCCGATAAAGGGTTATAGTCCTCAGTTTTTTCGGAAAGGATTCTTCCTGCATTGTCAAATTTCTTTACAACATTCAGTTTATGAAAAGTGCTCCATTCTTCAATGCCCTTAATGGTAACGGTTATTCCTGTTTTATCTTTTGAATAATAGTACTCTTTGTAATGCTCAAATTTGTAGGTTCCATCGGCATTGATTCGGTAGCTAAGAAAAGACTTCAGGTTGCCATAGTTATCATAATGAAATCTATGATAAGTTGAGCTTTCATCCTTTCTTTTCGACACCAGCTGCCTAAGTACTAGATTGTTTTTATCGTCGTAGAAATATTCGTCCTTCGACTTATAGCTTTCCATTTTTTGTATTAGGTTATTTTTGGTAAATGCTACATCATACTCCAAATAAAGCGTATCTTTTCCCCTAATGATAAAATCTTCGCCATAAGCGTAAGTGGAATAGGTTTTATAGCCACTTGCAGGGATTTTCATCTTAATCTCAATATTAAATAATTCAAGGGATTTAAAATACGTTGGCTCCGCAAAGCTATCCACCGCAATTGGGTCAAGGAGTTTTTCAGTAAGTTCCTGTGAAAATTTGTTTTCCTGATTATTCCCTTTTTTAAAAAAGACAACAACAAAGAATAGACTTATAATCCAGCAATAATATCTCATAAAAGTTTAATAAAGGATTCCAAAGATAACAATTTATGAAATTTTATACATGGATAAATTAAATCCGTAATTTTGCCTTGAGCCATGCCAATACAACGCAAATACATACTTCCGCTTTTCCTATTAATCCAAATCATTCTGATTAAGGTTTTGGCCTACTGTCCCGAAATCATAGAACGTTATTATAGCAACGGATTATATGTCTTTACTTCAAGATTTGAGCGCACTGTTTTAGGCAGCCTTCCATTTTCTTTTGGCGATATTCTGTATGGAATTCTAATTGTTTATTTGCTAATTTCAATCTGGAAAACCAGAAAAACATGGCGAAAACAGTGGAAAGACAATCTGTTAAAAGTTGTAAGCGGACTCTCTGTTTTCTATTTCCTATTTCATCTGCTATGGGCATTGAATTATTATCGCTTACCGCTTTTTGAAAAAATGAATATTCAAAGAGAATACAGCAATGAAGATTTGTATGCGTTTACTGAAAAGCTGATTGCCAAAACAAACGATGTACAATTTGCCATTACACACAACAAAAATCAAAAAGTAAGCAATCCGTATTCACAGGATCGTATTTTCAGCATGACGCAAAATGGTTATGATAACTTGGCAAAGCAATATCCGTTTTTTAAATATGAAATTCCAAGCAGAAAGAAATCACTGTTCAGTTTACCTTTAACTTATATGGGTTTTGGCGGTTATTTGAATCCGTTTAGCAATGAATCTCAGGTAAATTACATGTTGCCAATGTACAGTTTTCCAAATGTAGTTACGCACGAAATGGCACATCAAATTGGTTTTGCCAGTGAGAGCGAATGCAATTTCATTGGTTTTATGGCTTGCATCAAAAACGATGATTTGTATTTTCAATATGCCGCTTATTCAGTAGCGTTACGTTATTGTTTAGAGAATGTGCTTATGAAAGATGAAGCCAAATTTAAAGCACTAAAACCTACTATAAATCGAGGTATTATTGAAAACTTTAAAGAAGGTGAACTTTTTTGGAAACAATACGACACGTTTATTGACAAAGGATTTCACGCCTTTTATGACCAGTTTCTAAAAGCAAACCAACAAAAAGATGGTTTGGAAAGTTATAGCAAGTTTGTGGATTTGTTGATTAATTATTACAAGGGAAAAGAACTAAGGTAATTCTTTGTCATTCCCGCGTAGGCGGGAATCCATCTCTTTAAGTTGTAGTTTCCCGCCTACGCGGGAATGACAGTGCTGACTACTTCACGTTCTGCTTAAAGTAAACTTCCGTTGCACCTAGCCCATACTTTTGATAATTAGCATCTTGGAAAATAATATTATCATAGCGTCCTAACAAGAAATCGAGATCCGATTTCAATACACCTTCTCCAACACCGTGTATGAAAACAATCTTTGGAATTCGGTTTCGAATAGCAAATTCGATATGGCGTTTCGCGGTTTCCATTTGTAATGTTAGGATATCAAAGTTGTTCATGCCTTTATAACTTCTGACCAACTTTTCGATATGCAAATCAAATTCCGGTGGTGGAATTTCTTTTTTATTTTTTTTCTCTTTGTTGCTATAGTTTGGTTTGGCAACTTCCTTTTCGCTAATTACCTGACTTTTATTAAAGTTGAATTTCATAGCACTTTCAATCTTGATTAACTCGTTGCTTTTAAAGGTCAGATTAAAACCATCGGTAGTTTCAATGGTTACTTCCGTGCCTTTCACTTCAACAACAACGCCATCAATAGCATCATCTAAAACCGAAACTTTATCACCTTTATTCAGCATCTTCTTCCTCCTGTTCTTCTTGATTTTTACTTGGTGTTTTAGCACTTAATTTCATAATGCCATACATAAATACTACAATAGTAATACATAAAACATAAACGTTAGGTTTGGCTTTTGATTGTTCATATAATCCAACAATAATAGCCACAACTGTAAAAGGTATTACTAATTTTTTCATATTTACTGCGTCAATTCACCTTGCATATGCAAGGCTCGTGTCAAAAATAAAAAAACCCGAGGCTCTGCAGACTCGAATTTTAGTTAGGCATCCCAGCCGAATTGTATGGAGCGTTAGCGGAATAAAACCAGCCAAAGTAGCTGGTTTTAGATAAGTATATTTTATTACTATTAATTCATTCCTCCGGTTGCCATTTTGGCTGCAAAAACAATAACTCCAATAATAATTACAATGTATAATGAAATAATAACAATAGCTGTAATTCCTAAAAATTTATGATGCGATTTTAAATTAACTAAAGCATCAGAAAGCACATCGCTATTACTTGATTCTAAAGCTCGTTTTGTGCCAGTAGCATATTTGTATAAATAATAAATTGGAAAAAAATACAATACTGCAATTACAATATATATAATTCCAAAATAGGCTTTAATTGCTCCTAAAGGATTCATGCCGCCACCAAAAGCAGGATTTTCCGGTATTGCAGACATGACAACCGACATGAACAAGCCTCCCATAATCATAAAAGCAATTCCAATAAATCCTAGGATTGATAAAAACATACACCATTTGGCGCTTTCTCTTAAAGCGGCTACCGCTTGCTCGTTTAATACTAAATTGTTTTGGTTTTCCATAATTAATAGGTTTTAGGTTGGTTATAATTGTTTTAGTTTTTACGAGCTAAAGCTCGTGTACCTGAAGCCCACCGGGCTTCCTCCTCTTAATATCAAAGGTTGGTTATAAAAGTTTGTCTACTTACTTTTCAAATTGCTTTAACGTCTTGATGATAATCGAAATACAATCTAATAATTGTTCCTCATTCATTACTAATGGTGGAGCAAAACGAATAATATTGCCGTGTGTTGGTTTGGCTAATAAACCATTGTCTGCGAGCTTCATACAAATATTCCAGGCTGTGTCGCTTTCTTCAGTATCGTTGATGACCACAGCATTCAGTAATCCTTTACCTCGAACAAGTTTTGCAATGTTTGAGGTTTCAATATACTTTCCGATTTCTGCTCTAAAAATCTTTCCTAATTTTCTGGCGTTTTGAGATAAATTTTCATCGGTAACAACATCTAATGCTGCCATAGCTACTGCAGCTGCCACTGGATTTCCTCCAAAAGTAGAACCGTGTTGTCCAGGCTTGATAACATTCATAATATCATCATTTGCTAAAACAGCAGAAACCGGGTAAGCGCCACCTGAAATAGCTTTTCCTAAAATCAAAATATCTGGTGTTACATAAGTTGCTTGCTTTTCGCATTTATTTTCACATGAACAATTACCGCAAACGGCTAATAAAGAACCGGTACGGGCAATTCCGGTTTGCACTTCATCAGCAATAAATAAAACATTGTTTGCTTTGCATAATGCTTTGGCTTTTGCCAAATAATCTTCACTTGGCATATAAACTCCGGCTTCACCCTGAATTGGTTCTACCAAGAAACCTGCAATGTTTTTTGATGAGGTAATGACACTTTCTAACGCATCAATATCATCGTAGGCAATTTTTATAAATCCTGCTGTATATGGACCAAAGTTTTTACGGGCATTTTCATCATTAGAAAAGGAAATGATAGTGGTTGTTCTTCCGTGAAAGTTTCCGTCACACACTATAATCTGTGCTTCATTTTCGTTGATTCCTTTCTTTTCGTAGGCCCATTTTCTACACAGTTTTAAAGCCGTTTCTACCGCTTCGGCTCCTGTGTTCATTGGCAAAACCTTATCAAAACCAAAATAGTTAGTGATGTATTCTTCGTAAACGCCTAACTTATCGTTATAAAAAGCTCTCGACGTAAGCGTCAATGTCTGCGCTTGTTCTACCATTGCTCGCACAATTTTTGGATGACAATGACCTTGATTTACTGCTGAATACGCCGAAAGAAAATCGTAGTATTTTTTACCTTCAACATCCCAAACATAAACGCCTTCTCCTCTGTTAAGTACTACTGGTAAGGGATGATAATTGTGTGCGCCGTACTTGTTTTCTAAAGCAATTGCTTCGGCTGAACTCATTTTTTCTAAAACTGACATTTTTTTTATTTTAAATTCTTTAATATCAATTCCTTCTTTATTGGAGAGAAATCATCCATATCTTCAACAAAAGTATAATTTAATTATGAATTATAAGTTATGAATTATGAGTTCCTAGTTTTTAACAACCCCTAACTCACAACCCATAACCCATAACTCATAACTTATAACTCATAATCCTTTTCATCCTACAAACTGCAAATACAACAACGCTCCTCCTGCTAAAGTCATAATGAATAAGGCTATGAACCCTAAAATATTAGCTAATCTGCTGTTCGTGAAATTACCCATTACGGCTTTGTTATTGGAAATATGAAGGATGATGGCTATTAATACAGGAGCTGTTAGACCGTATAATATAGCGGTATAAATCAAGGCTTTTACTGGAGAAATCCCAATGTAGTTTAAGGACAACCCTAATAGTAGCGAAATCGCAATTACAATATAAAAAGCTTTGGCTTCATGGAATTTCTTATCCAAGCCTTGCTCCCATCCAAAAGTCTCGGTGATGATATACGAAATGGAACCGCTTAAAACGGGAATGGCAATAAGTCCAGTCCCAATTACTCCCGTAGCAAACAACAAATAAGCAAAGTTACCTGCTAAGGGTTTTAAAGCTGCTGCTGCCTGTTCAACGGTATCAATTTGATGAATACCTGCTTTGTATAATACTGTTCCGGTAGTTAGTATTATAAAATACATAACAAAACCTGAAAACGACATTCCGAAATCGACATCTTGTTGCATTTCGTGAATGATTTTTTTATTAACCATCAAATGGCGTTTTTTATTTTTCATTTCTTCTACTTCAACAGAAGCTTGCCAAAAGAAGAGATAAGGAGAAATAGTGGTTCCCAATATCCCGACTAAAATGGCTATAAAATCTTTGTCGAATTTTATAGTCGGAATAAAAGTAGCTTTGGCTATAGCAACAAAATCTTGCTTGTATAAAAAGGGGACGATAAAATAGACCAACATTACAATACACAAGTATTTCAGTACTGCCGCAATTTTTACATAGGGTAAGTAAATAATCAAACCCAATAAGAGTATCGTAAAAAAGACACTAAAGAAAGAAGCATCAATAGCCGGAAACAATAAATTTCCGACAGCTCCCATTCCGGCAATGTCAGCACCAATGTTCATTATAATAGCGGGAAAACTAAAAAGCAACATCAAATAGAGAATTGGTTTTGGATAATTGGTTTTCAAAGTACCTGTTAATCCTTGAGATGTTACTAAACCAATCTTAGCACACATTTGTTGAATAGCTGCCATCAGTGGAAATGCTACTATAGAAGTCCAAAGTGTAGAAAGACCATAAGCGGCTCCGGCTTGTGAATAAGTAGCAATTCCGGAAGGATCATCATCACTGGCGCCTGTTATTAGTCCCGGACCAAGTATTTTCCAAAAACGCTTTAACCTATTCGGACGATTCATAAATGCTTTATTTAAGGCTAATTTACAACAATTCTCGCTCTTGGAACATCTTTAGCAATGTATTTACTGTGTTCCAATTGCGTGTGGTAGAAACAACATTCATGCTTTTTTCTATCCATTTATTGTCGAGTTTTGTTTTGGCTGGAGAGCTATCGTATTTTAAATAAATACGTTTACCATCCAATTGAATTTCATCCGGATGGATAAAGTTTAAGTTAAGTTGGGTAATCATATTATTGGGTAATTCAGAAGAAATAAAGGAAACATATAATTTCTTTAAATCAACCCCTTCATCGTCCAGAAACCCGTTGCGTCTAAACACGCCTGCAAGTCTGCTGCACCAATCACAATTACGGGAACATCGTGCCCGAATTCCTTAAAGATTTCTTGTTTTATCAGAAAGCCAACTTTACTCGGATTTTCTTCCTCAGTATCTACAAACACATTCCCCGATTGGATGTACGTCACTACATTAGTAAAACCAATGCCTTCGAGTGCTTTTTTCAAAGCCACCATATTAATCATTTTATGTCCGGACACATTGATGCCGCGAAGTAGTGCTAAGTGGGTTGTCATCGAAACTATTATTTTTAATTTATAATCCCGTAGGGATTTACTATCGGTAGAAAAATTGGCACCCTTTATTAAAAATTCCTTTAGGGATGATATGTTTTTATTTTAAATATTCCGCAATTATAGCATCCCTAAAGGGATTTTGATTTTCGTTGGTTTATTTTCTACCCGGATAAAATCCCTAACGGGATTGAAAACTATATTTCTTCAAATATACTAAATTCTTGTAAAAAACTAGACCTGACAGGTTTTTGAAACCTGTCAGATCTAAAAGCCTAAGCTTTGCAGTTGGTACAAACCGTTATAAGCGACTGTGATTTTATTTCTAAACTTAATTACTTTTTTTATGTAATCTATTTAGAAAAAAAGGTGATAAACATAACAATAAGAAACTAATAGAACTATGTATAAATCTTGTGTCAAAATTTGAAATTGCTTTTGCTTGAAAAGCGATTAATTGCTTTGTCTGAACTTCGGTCATATTATTTAAGTCTAAATCATTTATAAATGCATTTATTGGTAATTGTTCTCTTAATGTAAAATTTATGTCAATGGCAAACGCAATACATGCTAAGACTAAAAATAAAAATGTTAAACTTCGCCAGTTTTTTAAGAATAGTAGAATCGTAATAGCGAATATTATTCCCATTCCTGGTCCCATTATAGCCATCCTTTCATGCATAAAAGTTCCATCAACTATTTTCCAATATTTTGCATATTCAATAGGGTTTAATTGCGTTTCAACAGGACAAATTTTATGATTGAAAAGCATGCCAGCATATAATCCTATAAGCACAAGAATAAAGTACAAAAATATCTTTTGAAGAGAAGAAAGAAATGTTGCCATGATTTTAATTTTTAAAAGTGATTTTTTGTGTTTACAATTTTAAGATTAATACTGCTTAGTGAGTTCGGTTCTATAATTGCCTTAAATGTTCCAGTTGCTTTTCATACGTGACAATTCGTTTTCCAAACCTGCTGGTTCTTTTTTAAATTTTCTGAAGTCGAAAACAAAACGTTATTTTCAATTTGGATTTCAAGGCCATTAATAGTCAAAATCTCAATTTCTCCTACATTTCTAATAGCACAACAAACCTCTTCCTCCCCTATATTTTTCCAAATCTCGGAAAGTATAAAATGGGCAATGATTCCCTTATTTTGACTATCCAAAACTTTAATCAATTCAGGCGAAGCCATTTTCCCAATTTCGATAATTCTCTTGGCGTCAGTTCCTTTTACTCTTGGTGAAGTTGTTTTTGTTAAAACGATGTAAGCCTCTTTATTGTCTATTTTCTGAATTAGAGAATCTAGTTCTTTATTTTGAGCATAAGTTAAATTAAGGCTTACTACAAGTAGTGTAAGAGCTATTTTTTTAAAAAGCTTTGTCATGTTTAAGGTGTTTTGTTTGAAGTTTTTGGGATGTTTCGCAGATTTGAGCTTTGCACTGCAATCACAATATCCGTTTGTAATATTTGGTTACCGTTATAAATCCAGGTTCCGTTACCTTTATTTCATTATTAGTCAAAATTAAAGTCCTTTCCGGAACGGTTTGACCCATTGGATAGATGCCGTAAGTACCATCGTTTTCCTTAACCCACTCCCATTCAGTCCTCGAGGTATAGCCAGTACAATCAGCATTCGAATAATACGTTTCAGTGACAAATTTATTATTACCGCCTACCATTACTAGAGCTTGGCTACCACATTGACCGTTTATTTCATAATTGTAAACTGTATTTTCATATTCTGCCTTATATAGCATCCATTTCCCTACTATGCCATCAACAGGAGTGTCTTCGCTACTGCAGGATAAGGCTAAAATCGTAAAGATAAAGAGTATAACTTTCTTCATATTGGTAGTGGCATTTTTATGTTTAGTTGTAAAGATATCAAAATTTCTATTTAGTACTTTCTGACTAAAAAAGATAAAATCAGCTATTGCTTGGAACGGCTGTTGGTAAACGTTATTTTTTAGAGTTTTTTTTTAATTATTTTAGTTTACACTTTCTATTTTCACTTTTTCCACTTTACTATTTTCCATTAATGCGCCTAAGATTGAAATTGAAACGTATATAAAGAATGATAAGCTCAATATTGCCCAAATTATTCTTTTTTTAAAAACAGTTTTTCTTTGTTTCAATATCAAAATTGCGTTAACAACTGACAAAACTAGCAATAGCAAAAACAGAAATAAAGTAAAGGTTTTTCCATAAGAATACACCCAGCGAAATTCTTCGTTAAATCTAAAATTCTCAACAGATTTTGACAACAAAAAATTACAAATAAATGCAATTATAATTATTACAGTGAATTTCTTTAGTTGTCTCAAAGTCTATTGCTAAGGTTGGAAAATAATGTTTGCTTACGTTCTGCGGCTTTGCGTCAGTAGCGGCAATTTAAGCAAAATATTGTTATGAAAAGCGGAGTTGAAAATCCGGAGGATTTTCAACAATAACGGTTTGGAACTATTGCGCAAAACCGCTATTAACAGCAGTTTTTTACGTGTTTAATAATTCCGTAAGCTCTTTGTCAACATCAATCAAAAAATTGTCTCGATACAATTCTATTGGTTCAAGTTGTTTTCTTAGAGAATCGGAATTCCAAAGATGATATTCTGATTCTATGGGACAATTATCTAGTACGCTTTCATAACCAATTGCTAATCCAATTGAAACAAATGGTTTTCCAATTTCTTCTTCTTGGTCGAGATATAGTTCTCTTAATTTACGCGATGCTAAAACAAGTTCAATTTTTCCATTTTTTATTTTTTCAAATAGTTCAATTGTTCTCCATTTTTCAAATTCTTGCCAATCAAAGTTTTTTTTAACTACTGATTTTATATAATTTTTAGTTTCTCTGCTTTTATAATTAAATTCAAGCAAATCATTGTAATGGTCTATTTGAAAACTTTTTTCAAGTTCCTTATTTTCATAAATCCAATTCTCCAACGATTCCTTTGAAATGTCTTCATTTAGGAATTTATAAAATGTGATTCTATTTGGATTTATCTCGTTCATTAAAATTGCAGCTAACTCATTTATACCCGAATAAAACTTCCATAATTCATCCAAAGAAATTATATCTAAAAAACAAAGTCGTTTTACTAATTAATTCCAAATATACTAATTTCCTACAACAAGTAAACCTCAAGTTCCCCTTTTCAGCCTTCTTCTAGTCATGTTCGATACATGTTCGGTAAATGTTCCATTTTGCTATAGGCTTACCGAACCAATATAGAACATGTATCGAACAAAACACGAATAATTATAGAACAAAGAGACAGTCAAGGACAAAACCGGACATTAGCGGACATGCAAAATATTTTTTTAAAATCTGAATTAAGTTTGGACAATGAATCTAGTAAAGGTATCGTGCCCTAATTCGTAATTCGTAATTTGTAATTTATTCCGCTACGCTCCATACAATTCGCTTTGCTCGGGTCGTAATTAAATACTATTTTTGCCCCATGGGAAGAAAACAAACCAACAAAGTCATCTTTGAAAACATAACGGTTTTAGATGCTGGTGCCAAAGGCGTATCGGTAGCTAAAGCTCCAGAAGGGCAAGTTATTTTTATACCAAACGTCGTTCCCGGCGATGTGGTAGATGTGCAAACCTTAAAGAAAAGAAAATCCTATTTTGAAGGCAAAGCCATCAAGTTTCACTCTTATTCTGAAAACCGAATTGAACCTGTGTGCCAACATTTTGGTGTTTGTGGCGGTTGCAAATGGCAGAATATGAAGTATGAACAACAGCTGTTTTACAAAAATCAGGAAGTATACAATAACTTGAAACGTATTGGTAAAATTGAATTACCCGATTTTGAACCGATATTAGGTTCGGAGAAACAATTCTTCTACAGAAATAAAATGGAGTTTGGGTTTTCGGACACGCGTTGGTTAAACGAAACCGAAATCAAATCAGAAGACCAATCGTTAAGTAAAAAACCAGCCTTAGGTTTTCATATTCCGAGAATGTGGGATAAGATTTTGGATATTGAGAAATGTCACTTGCAGGAAGATCCATCAAATGCTATTAGAAACGCCATTCGCGAATTTGCGGTTCAAAACGGTATGCCTTTCTTTAATGCACGTAACCATGAAGGTTTGTTGCGTACGCTAATGATTAGAACAGCGTCAACCGGAGAAATCATGGTGCTTTTGCAGTTCTTTCAGGAAAACAAAAAACAACGCGAATTGTTATTGGATTTTATCCACGCAACGTTTCCACAAATTACTTCTCTGCAATACGTAATCAATGGCAAAGCCAACGATACCTTATACGACCAAAACATTAAATTATATAAAGGAAGAGATTATATACTGGAAGAAATGGAAGGCCTACAATTTAGCATTAACGCCAAATCGTTTTACCAAACCAACTCGGACCAAGCCTATGAATTGTATAAAATCACAAGGGAATTTGCAGGATTAACAGGCAATGAAGTGGTTTATGATTTATATACCGGTACCGGAACCATTGCACAATTCGTTTCCAAAAAAGCCAAAAAAGTTATTGGTGTCGAAGCCGTTCCCGAAGCCATTGCTGATGCCAAGGAAAATGCGAAACGGAACAAAATCACCAATTGTGAGTTTTATGTGGGCGATATGAAAAATGTTTTCAACGACGATTTTATTGCACAACACGGGCAACCTGATGTTATAATAACTGACCCGCCACGAGACGGTATGCACAAAGATGTGGTAGCGCAATTAGTAAAAATTGGGGCAGCGAAAATTGTATATGTAAGTTGTAATTCGGCTACACAAGCTCGTGATTTAGCTTTAATGGATGAACATTATAAAGTTACCCGTGTGCGTCCGGTAGATATGTTTCCGCAAACGCATCATGTGGAAAATGTCGTACTTTTGGAAAAAAGATAAAAGATTTGGGATTTAGAAATTAGGATTTGGGAATTAAAACTTATGAAGAAAATAGTTGCATTATTATTGATTGTTTTATTTAGCCTTTCAGGTTGTGAAAAGGATGACATCTGTACAGATGAAACTACACCCCGATTGATATTGGAATTTTATGATATTTCGAATCCGGCGAATTTGAAGAATGTGGTAAATCTTAAAATTAAAGGTGTTGGACAAACACTCGATTTAGGCACTTTTACTAGTGTGTCTAAAGTGGAATTGCCGCTAAAAATAGATGAACTCACTACTAAATACAGTTTAATTCTCAATAGTACAGGCTTGATTCCAAATGAAGATTTCCTTCAATTTAATTACACTTCACAAAACATTTTTGTTTCCAGAGCCTGTGGTTACAAAACTATTTTTGAATTGAATGCTTTTCCTAACGGCGTTATCAAAACAGATGGAGGAATACCACCTGAAGACTTTTGGATAAAAGACATCAACATTTTAACAACCAGCATTACAACCGAAAATGAAACACATATCAAGATTCTATTTTAGTATTGGCTTGGTATTGCTTTCGTTTGCAGGCAATGCACAAGAACAAATTACGGTTAAACCGACCAAAGCGGCAGCTGAAAAAAGTGAGCCTAAAAAAGACAGTATTCCACCCAAAAAAGAGCGCTATGGCTTGCGTGTTGGAGTTGATTTGTTCAAGCTAACGCGTTCCTTTTATGAAACCGATTATCGCGGATTAGAATTGGTTGGTGATTATCGATTGACACGCAGACATTATCTGGCGGCAGAAATTGGTAACGAAAATAAAACGGTTGCTGACGACCAAGTCAATTTTACTACCAAAGGAACATATATAAAAGTTGGATTTGATTATAACTCGTTTCAGAATTGGGGCAATATGGAAAACATTATTTCTGTTGGATTGCGTTATGGCGCAAGTAGTTTTAGTCAAACATTGAACAGTTATCAGATCTATAATCCGAATCCTTATTTTGGAGAATCGCCGGTAATAATCCCGACTGAGAATAATCAATTTGATGGTTTATCAGCCCAATGGATAGAGGTTGTAGCCGGAATGAAAGCCGAAGTATTTAACAATGTCTTCGTAGGTTTTAGTTTCAGACTAAACCGATTGATGTCTCAAAAACGACCTAACAACTTTGACAACCTCTATATTCCGGGCTTTAACCGAACGTATAATGGTGATTTTGGTGTAGGTTTTAATTATACTGTTTCCTATTTTATCCCGCTATACAAAGCAACAGTCAAGGCGAAAGAGAAAAAAGAAGCTAAGAAAGAAAAAACTAAAAAAGAAAAGAAGAAATAATTTAAATCTAAAATGCAATGAACAAAAAAGTAAAAGCCTTCCTTTATAATCTTATCTGCTTTGCAATATTATTCATTTTGTTTCGTTTCTTAATTGATAAATACACCAACTTGACTGGTTTATTTATTCCGGTCACAGCCTTTGTAGTGGGTACACTTACCGCCCCTAAATTTCAGGCAGTACAAACTCAGGATGGTGAAAAAATATTCATGCGCTGGTTGCTGTTAAAAGGCATTCGCGAAGTGGGATAAAGTTAATAACTTTAAGTAAGAAACTCTATATCAATATTATAAATAACTAGATTTGATATTATTCTACTTACTATGCACAAAGACAAAGCGTATTTAAACAATTTAACTGCACTTCGAGGTATAGCTGCCTTACTTGTTGTTGTATTTCACAGCAACGAAATAGTATCAAACTTTATAACGACAGAACAGACCTTTTGGTTTCGAAAGCTCTACTTAATGGTAGATTTGTTTTTTATTTTAAGTGGATTTATCATGTGTTATGTCTATGAAACCTATTTCAATGATAGTACGCAATCCAGAAAAACTATTGAATTTTTAAAAGCTCGTTTGGCACGCATCTATCCTTTGCATTTGGTAACATTAGCGGCATTGGTCCTTGCGGTAGGCATTACCTATGCTATTGGAAAGGACGGCAATTATGGTGCTTTCTCATTGGCTTTGTATAATCCTAAAGCTATTATTACTAATATTTTTCTGTTGCAATCGGCACACATTCACAATATGTTTACATGGAATGTTCCGAGTTGGAGCATCAGTGCTGAATGGCTTGCTTATCTTGTCTTTCCTTTTTTGGTGAAACCTTTTTCAAAATTTAGCATCTCACAAACGCTTCTGACTATTGCAATTCTATTTGCTTTGTATGCCGGCTTGGTTTTTTACATAGCTCCTAATCGTGTACCAATGTTCCCTTTTTTATCTACTGCAGCCGATTTAGATTTGACGTATGACTGGGGTTTTGCAAGAGGTATTATTGGATTTGTTCTCGGTATGTGTGCTTATCGATTTTTTATGAGAAATGTATTGAAAAACACTTTAGGTAATGGCTGGGTTTTATTGGTAATAGTAGCGCTATATAGTGTTTATATGCATTTCAACCTAACTGATTTTGGAGCGCCACTTTTCTTTTTCATCATCTTATTAAGCACTGCCTATGGCAGTAAAAACATGAATGCTTTCTTTGCTTCTGCTCCACTACAAAAGTTAGGGCTTTGGTCCTATTCCATTTATATGTGGCACGGCGCTTTTATTTTTATAGTATTTGAGATTCAATCGTGGTTACAGACAAAACCTCCGCTTCCGGGTCCGCCTGATTATTTTGGGATAACCAATCCTCTAGTTTTATTACTGCTTTGTGTAAGTATTACACTTATTATTGGTGCCTTATCCTATCGTTTTATTGAAAAACCTAGTAGAGTATGGATAAACAATCTAGGGAAAAAGAATTAAGAGGTGAACGAACTAAACAAAATTATATTGCAATGAAAAAGTATATCTTTAATTCCTGAAAAATTACATTAAATGGAAAATACAAAATTCAACATAGCCGTTTTAATCGATGGTGATAATGCCCAACCCAAACTGATTAAAGAAATTCTAGAAGAAGTATCCAAATATGGTAAAGCTACCATCAGAAGAATTTATGGCGACTGGACACAGTCACAAATGAATGGTTGGAAAGATATAATCAATCAATATTCTATCAGCCCTATTCAAAAATTCGCCTACACAACAGGCAAAAATTCTACTGATAGTTCATTGATAATAGATGCTATGGATATTTTGCACGGTAAAAATGCAGAAGGCTTTTGCATTGTTTCCAGCGATAGTGATTATACTGGTTTGGCCAAAAGAATTAGAGAAGAAGGGCTTTTCGTAATGGGAATTGGGCAAAGAAAAACACCAAGTGCCTTTGTACAATCCTGTGAAATATTTACGTTCAGTGAAAACCTTGTTGCTGAACCTCAAGTAATTCCTATTGTTAAAAAGAAAACCAATACTAAAGAAATAGCTACTAAAGAAACCGATTCCACTCCAAAAATAAATTTATCGATTATTGATAAAGCATTCGAAATTTCAACAAATGAAGAAGACGAAGCCTACATCTCAAACATAGGAACTAATATCAGAAAAATAGACCCTAGTTTTGACTCTAGAACTTATGGTTTTAGAAACTTAACCAAACTTTTTGAAAGCATCGGTAAATATAAAGTAGTAAAAAACGAAGTAAACGGTTTGAATCATCCGCTGGTAAGATTGAAATAACCGCTAAATTTTAAGAAAACTTTAAAAGTACAATGTTTTATTTCTTTTCTAAATGCATTATTTTTGACCGTCTAATACCATTTTAAAGAAATACTATCCTTTGTTTATGAAGAAATTTCTATTTGCTACAGTCTTTTGTTTCTTTTCCTATTTTGCTATTGGCCAATCGGGCTATGAGATTACAATCAAATTAAAAAATTGTAATGACACATTGGCTTATCTCACCTATTACCAATTTGATAAAACATTGGTCAAAGATACTTGCACCACAATCAAAAACGGAAAGATTGTTTTTAAAGGAAAATCCAAACTAGATAAAGGTATTTATTCCTTAGTTAGCCAAAGAAAAGCCATATACTTTGATTTTTTCATCGATGATAACACTCAAAAACTTGAACTTGAAAGTGAAGCGAGTGAAAACATTGGCAAAGAATTAAAGGCACTGAATTCACCTTTGGAAAATGAGTTTTTCGGCTATATTGAATACATCAACCAACAAAACAAAGACTTTCAGAACTACAAGCAAAGTGTTACGTTAGCAACCAAAAATGACACGCTCGAACTCAATAAAAAACAAAAAGAAATTGAGAAAAACATCAACGATTTCGAGGAGAAATTCTTAGCAAAACATAATGGAACATACATTGGTGACGCGATAAATCTAAAAGTAGAAAAGCTACTTAAAGATACTCCAAAAACAGCAGAAGGAAAAACAGACAGCATCCAGATTTACAACTATTACAAAAAGCATTATTGGGACAATGTCGACTTCAAAGATGATGCTACCATGAGAAATCCTTTTTTTAATATTAAAATAAAAAGATATTTCGAATCGGTTGTGGTAACGCATCCCGACTCAGTTTGTGTAGAGATTGATAAAATAATGAAATCGTCAAAACCGGAAAGTCTGCTCTATAAACTCTTATTAGCTCATTTCACCTATACTTATGAAACTTCAAAATTGATGGGGTTTGATAAAGTATTTGTCCACATGTCTGACAATTATTTTAAAACAGGAAAAGCCGAGGGTATTTACAGCGACAATGACGTTGTGCAAAAAATTATCAAACGAGCAGATAAATTAAAGCCACTATTGGTTGGTTCTAAAGCTCAAGATTTGTTTATGATAAAAGCCGAAGACTATCCAAAAATGAAAGCCATGGGATTTGAAAACGCTAAAAATAGCGAAGAAATGACCAGCGTTTATTATAAAAATGTTGATGAAGTAACTAAAATGTATGTCAAATTAAGCGATGTAAAAGCCGAATATACCATACTGATTTTTTGGGATGTTGATTGTGGTCATTGCCAAAAAGAAGTTCCAATACTACTTGATCAGTATAATGAATTGATAAAAGAAAAGAAAGATGTAAAAGTGTACAGTGTTTATATGCAACACGAAGGCGATAAATATCTGAAATATATTGACGAGCATAAATTACCATGGATAAACGTATACGATGGCGCGCACTACAACAATGCCGTTGAAAAATATGATGTTTACTCTACGCCAGTAATTTATATCTTAGATAAAAATAAAGTGATTGTAGCCAAAAGAATTGATGCTAATCAATTAAAACCTATGATTAAAGCAATAGAAGCTGAAAGTAAAAAAGGAAAATAAACTATTCTTCAGTATTCATATACTTTCCTTTCTTGCTACCTTCATACATTTCGTATTTGACCAATCGCGCTTCCAAACTTCCGTTAAAAAGTTTGATTTTTCGTGATGGTCGAAGTCCAACAAATTTCAAAGCTTCCAGATTTGCCGTGATAAACCAGGCATTAGTATTTGGATATTTATTCTTTAACGTATCGCCAATTTCTCTGTAAAAACGTTCCAACTCTATGTTCAAACGTTCTCCGTACGGTGGATTAAAAACCATATGTAATGGTCCGGTATTTTCCTTTTTACTGTCAAAAAAATCACCTTGAATGATACTAACATAGTCATCAAGATTGGCATTCACTATATTGTCTTTCGCTTTCTGAACCGCACTTGGCGCTTTATCGTAACCAATAATAGTATGGTGGAATTCAAGAGTTTTCTTCATTAACGCATCGATAATCTGATCAAACAAATCGTTATCCCAATCGTTCCATTTTTCGAAGGCAAATTCTTTTCTGTTGATATTTGCCGGAATATTACAGGCAATCATAGCGGCTTCCGCCAATAAAGTTCCGGAACCACACATCGGATCCAAAAAATCAGAACTTCCATCCCAACCCGAAAGCAATAAGATACCAGCAGCTAAAACTTCGTTAATTGGAGCAATATTAGTAGCTGTTCTATAACCTCTATGATGCAACGAAGCTCCAGATGTATCAAGTGCTACCGAAACTTGGTCCTTATCAATGTGAATGTTAATTCTTAAATCGGGGAAATCTTTATCAACACTCGGGCGTTGTCCTGTTTTCTCACGGAATTGGTCAACGATAGCATCTTTTGCTTTCTGAGAAACAAACTGAGAATGCTTAAAATTATCCGAATGAATAGTTGTGTCAATAACAAAAGTTTGGTTGTCTCCAATGTATTTCGACCAATCAATCCCTTGAATGCCTTTGTATAAATTCTGGTCGTTCGTAGCTTTGAAGTAATAAATTGGTTTTAGTATTTTCAAGGCAGTTCTCAAAGATAAATTGGCTTTATACATGAAACCTTTATCTCCTTTGAAACTCACAGCACGCGTGCCAATTTCAACATCTTGCGCGCCTAATTGTTGTAATTCTTTGGCTAGTATTTCTTCAAAACCAAAAAAGGTCTTGGCAATCATTTTAAAATTCTCCATTTTCAATATCAATTTCAATGGCAATATCACTATTCAATTGCCATAACTTCGGCAAAAATACATTAAATTTGCATGTTCAGAATTCATTTGAAAAGAATAAATGTCTACATCAGAAAATCCTAAATCTCAAATTCCAAATCCTAAACCAAAAAATTGGTATTCCTCTTGGTTTGATACGCCTTATTATCACATACTTTACAAAGACCGAAACTACCGTGAAGCACAAATTTTCATGGATAATCTTACCCATTATTTAAACTTACCCGAAAAGGCAAAAGTATTAGATTTAGCTTGTGGCAAAGGACGACACGCAATTTATCTAAACAAGTTAGGTTTTGATGTTGTTGGTGCCGATTTATCCGAAAACAGCATCGCTGAAGCTACTAAAAATGCCAATGATACATTACATTTTGTGGTGCATGATAAGCGTGAAGTGTTTGCCGAAAAGTTTGATGCCATTTTCAATTTGTTTACCAGTTTTGGTTATTTTGAAAACAGAGAAGATGATATAAAAACGCTAATGGCTATCAAAGAAAGTCTTTCAGAATATGGCTTTGCCGTAATTGATTTTATGAATTCACAAAACGTTATTGACAACTTAATTCCGGAGGAGACTAAAGAAGTAGATGGCATTACCTTTAACATCAAACGATTTATTATTGATGGTTATATAATAAAGGAAATTGATTTTGAAGCCGAAGGAAAAAAGTTTCATTTTACTGAAAAAGTAAGAGCTTACAACTTGGAAGATTTTCAGAATATGATGAATGAAACCGGGATTTATTTGTTGGATACTTTTGGTGATTATAAACTTAAAAAGTTTCACAAAAATACCAGCGAACGATTAATAATGATTTTTAAATAAAGTGGATTGGGTTATTTGTGGATTTGGTTATTCGAAAGCCAAATAACCAAATAACCGAATAAACAAATAAAAAACAAATGAACTACTTATTGCCTTTACTTTCAGTTCTTACGGGTTATTTAATTGCCTTGCTACTTAAACCAAAAGCAAAGCAAAACCTAAAACTGTTATTGGCGTTTAGCGGTTCGTTTTTATTGTCGTTAACCGTTATGCATTTGCTGCCTGATGTGTATGAAAGTGGTAACAAAAGTGTTGGAATTTTTATTATGCTTGGTATTTTATTCCAGATCATTTTAGAATTCTTTTCTAAAGGAGCTGAACACGGACACGTTCATGGTCATGATAAACTGACACAAATACCTTGGTTATTGTTTATTAGTTTATGTATTCACGCTTTATTGGAAGGTTTTCCGGTTGGACGCCATCATGATTTGGCCTACGGAATTGCTATTCACCACTTACCTATTGCCATTATCTTAACGACATTTTTTCTGAATGCGCAGTTAAATAAAGTCGCACTATTTATCTTCATGGTAACTTTTGCGGTAATGACACCATTGGGAACATTGGTTTCCGATAGCTTTCCGATACTTAACCAATATTATACTCAAATAACTGCCATTGTCATTGGAATTTTGTTTCATATTTCATCTACAATAATCTTTGAAAGCAGCGAAGGACACAAATTCAACATTGCTAAAGTTTCAATGATTATTTTAGGAATTGTGTTGGCTAGTTTTATATAATTAATGATAATGTTCTCGCAAAGTCGCAGAGTCACAAAGTTTGTTGAATCATATTCATTCTGAATTGGTTATTATTTATTAAATTTGAAAAAATAAAATTATTTAATCTTTCGCGCCTTCGCGCCTTTGCGAGCAACAAAATGAATTTCACCAAAACTACCGAACAATCCTCACATTACGAACATTTAGAAAAAATGTTGGTTGCCGATTTGTTAGCTAATATCAATAAAGAAGATAAAACTGTTCCGCTTGCTGTGGAAAAAGCATTACCACAAATCGAAGCATTGGTTACAAAAACTGTTGCCAAAATGAAACTCGGCGGAAGGCTTTTCTATATTGGAGCCGGAACTTCGGGAAGATTAGGCATTGTAGATGCGTCTGAATGTCCGCCAACCTTTGGTGTGCCGTTTGATTTAGTTAACGGAATCATTGCAGGCGGTGACAAAGCCATTCGACGTGCCGTTGAAAATGCCGAAGATGACAAACATCAGGCTTGGATAGATTTACAAGAACAAGGCATAAAGGAAAATGATGTTGTCATAGGCATTGCTGCTTCTGGAACTACGCCCTATGTTATTGGTGGATTGGAAAAATGTAATTCAAAAAACATCATTACCGGTTGCATAACTTGCAACGAAGGAAGTCCAATAGCTTTGACCGCAAAGTATCCCATAGTTGTTGTAGTTGGTCCTGAATTTGTAACCGGAAGTTCAAGAATGAAAGCCGGAACTGCCCAGAAATTAGTATTAAATATGATTTCTACCACAACAATGATTCAGCTTGGGAAAGTCAAAGGAAACAAAATGGTAGATATGCAACTAAGCAACGACAAACTCGTAGATCGTGGTGTAAAAATGATTATGAGTGAAATTCCGGTTGACTATGACAAAGCTTCCCAATTACTAAAAGAATTTGGCAGCGTTAGAAAAGCAGTTGATAATTATAATAAATAAACACAGATTAGCACGAATAATCAGCGGTAATTTGTGTAATCTGTGTTTAATAAAAAAGAGATAACTATGAAAAACCTACTTTTAGTATTAATGTTGCTATTCGGATTTACTGCATTTTCGCAAGGACTTACCTTGAAAAAAAATACGACTGAAGAACTCAAATTAGAAAAAGGAAAAATCTATCAGAACGATATACAAATCCCAAGTTATCAGGTGAAGAAAATATTAGCTTCAAACTTGCATTCATTAAATCTATATAAGCAAGCCAAGTCAAAAGAAGCGCTTGGCGGAATGCTTCTCGGAATGGGAATAACGGCGTCTGTAGTTGATTTAGCCATTGGCTTATTTTCCGATGTAAAATATCCAACTGCGATAACTTATGCTGGTTTAGCTGTTGTAGCAATTTCAATTCCGATACTTTCAGGAAGAGCCAAAAAAGTAGAAGAAGCGCTAAAAACGTATAACGACGGACTCAAAAACACGAGTTCATCTACTACTAATTTTGACCTAAATACTGTGGCCAATCAAAACGGAATCGGAATTCAAATAAAATTTTAAAATGCCAATCAATAAAGAACTTTTAGACAAAGGAATCAAATATTTATTATATGCACTGCCGCTAATGTTTATTGGACCAAGCGTGATTTATAATGCGTTTATCAACAAGGAAAACGTATGGCATTATTTGGTATTGGCTTTTGGAATTGTCTTCTGTTTTTTAGCCGTTTATTTTATGTTTAAAGGAATAAAATATTTAACAGACGCACTTTTTGAAAATGATAAATAGTTACTTTTACTAAAAAAAAGAAATCATGGATAGTCAAGCAGAACTAAATTGGATACATCAAGAGATTGACAAAGTAAATGATCCAACTTTTTTGGAAAAATTGAAAACCTTACTAAAATCAAGACAAAAACCTTCAACTGAAACAATCGAAGAATACAATAGCGATATTGAAAGCGCTCTAGATAATATTGCCAAAGGAAATTTTGTAGCAGAGGAAGAAGCCAGAAGTATTTCAAAAAAATGGAATCGAAAATAATTTGGTCAATAAATGCTTTAAAGGAACTTGAAGATATTCATTTTTACCTTTTGTTTGAAAGCAAATCAATTACTATTGCCGATAAAGTTATTGAAGCTATATTTGATAGCACTATCATTTTAAAAAAAACTCCTGAAATCTATAAGCTCGATAAGCTAAAGAAAAACAACGATGGAACTTTCAGAACCTACTTTATTTATGACTTTCAAATAAGCTATAGAATCAACCCGGCTGTAATTCAAGTTCTTCGAATTCGACATAACGCCAGAAAGCCAAAAAAAATATGAGCATTCAATCTAATTATCTGGAAAGCATCAAAAAACAATTTCTCTATTATAAAACAATAGGAGAAAAAGCAATGGATCAATTAGAACCTGAACAATTGTTTAACACGGTCAATGAAGATACCAATTCGATTGCTGTTATTATAAAACATCTTTCTGGAAATATGCTTTCGCGTTGGACCAATTTTTTGACTACCGATGGCGAAAAAGAATGGAGAATTCGAGATATTGAATTCGAGGATTCCCATCTTCATGGGAATGACAAGGCTGAACTCATGAAACTTTGGGACAAAGGTTGGGATTGTTTTTTTAATGCTATCAATGCGTTAACAACTGACCAACTTGAAACTATCATTTATATTCGAAACGAAGGTCATACAGTGATTGAAGCGATAAACCGTCAGTTGGCGCATTATCCGTATCATATTGGGCAAATAGTTTTTTATGCCAAAATGCTAAAGCAAACCGAATGGAGTTCGCTTTCTATTCCTAAAAATAAATCCAATAGTTATAACGCTGATAAATTTGGCAAAGAAAAAAGCATTAAAAATTTTACGGATGACGAATTAAATAAACTAAAATAAGATACTACACCTGACAGGTTTTAAAAACCTGTCAGGTGTAAAAAACAAAGACATGAAAAAAACAACAATACTCTTACTTACAATCTTACTCATATCCTGCAACAACCACGAGCGCAACTGCAAAGATTTCAGAACTGGGAAATTTGAATTTGTTCAAGATATTAATGGTAAAAAAAACACTTCCACTTTTATCAGAACTGAAAAACTTCAAATCGAAACCTATAACGGAAAAACTGATACCGCTTCTGTTCGTTGGATAAATGACTGTGAATTCATTCTCCAAAAACTGCATCCCAAAAACATGAAAGAAGAAAAAGCCATCAGCATGAAAATCTTGTTTACTGAGAAGAATAGCTATACTTTTGAATATTCCTTTGTGGGAAGCAACAAAAAATCACGTGGCGTTGTAACAAAACTAGATTAATCACGTTAAACCGATAACTCACCCGAGGCGTAGCCGAATTATTATGGAGCGCAGCGGAATAAAAATTTATAAAAATGGATATTTTATTTACACCAAATGCCTTAATAGCACTATTGACATTAACCTTTTTGGAAATTATACTTGGAATTGACAACATCGTTTTCCTTTCCATCGTTTCAGGAAAATTAAAAGCGGAAGACCAACCCAAAGCAAGACGTGTTGGTTTACTATTGGCAATGGTTTTCAGAATAATTTTATTGTTTGGAATTACTTGGGTATTAAGTTTACAAGACACTATATTTTCAATTGATTTAGGTTCTATTTTTGAAGCACATGTCACAGGACAAAGTTTAATTATTTTTGGCGGAGGTTTATTTCTTTTATATAAATCGGTTTCTGAAATTCACCATAAATTGGAAGGCGAGGAAGAAAGTACTTCCGGAAAAGCAAGTAATAGCATAGCACAAGCCATAATTCAAATTGCGCTACTGAATATTGTTTTCTCTTTTGACAGTATTTTGACAGCAGTAGGTATGGTGAGTATGAAAGAACCCGCGCAAGGTGGTTTTGGGTATGAAGGTGCTTTATTAATCATGATTTTAGCAGTAGTCATTTCAATAGTCATTATGATGATTTTTGCAGGACCAGTTTCAAAATTCGTAAACGAACATCCTACAATACAAATCCTAGGTTTGTCATTCTTAATATTAATTGGCGTTATGCTATTGGCGGAAGGCTCTCATTTGGCCCATTTCAGATTTGGAAATGACGTTGAAGTAACCAGTATTCCTAAAGGCTATTTGTACTTCTCTATTTTCTTCTCACTGTTTGTAGAATTCTTAAATTTGAGAATGAAGAAAAGTAGAAATGCAGTTAAATTACGCAACAATAAAATTGTTGATGCAAAATTGAAAGATGACGATCTTATGAATTAAATTAAATAAGTCCCACTTAAAAATGGGATTTATTTTAAGACAAACCTATAATTTTCCCATTATTATCAATATCAATTCGCTCTGAATTCGGAACAGCCGGTAAACCAGGCATTCGCATAACATCACCAAGCAACGGAATAATAAATCGTGCACCACTTGCTATTTCGAATTCTCTTACGGTAACAGTGAAATGAGTTGGCCTACCAATTAACTTCTCATTATCCGAAAAACTGGCCGGAGTTTTTGCCATACAAATAGAAAATTCATTAAATCCCAGCTCATTAATCATTTTCAATTGAGTTCTGGATTTTGTTGAAAATTCAACCGAATCAGCACCATATATTTCTGAAGCAATGGTTTTAATTTTTTGTTCAATAGAATCACTGTAATTATAAAGTGGTTTAAATTTATTTTGAGTGTTGTCAATTTCATCAAGCACTTTTTGGGCTAATTCAACAGAGCCAATTCCACCATCAACAAAAGATGTATTTGTTACAGCATGAACTCCTTTAGTTAAACATAGTTTTTTAACCTCATTATACTCATCTTCTGTATCCTCTGGAAATGAATTGATACAAACAACTGGATTTATTCCGAACTTTTGAATGTTCTCAATGTGTTTTTCCAAGTTGCAAAAACCCTTATTAATGGCCAAAACATTAGTTGTTTTTAATTCATTTTCACCTAAACCTGAATGGAGTTTTATAGCTCTTATAGTTGCTACAATCACCACTGCATTGGGTTTTAAATTGGATTGTCCACACTTGATGTGAAAAAATTTTTCAGCCCCTAAATCGGCACCAAACCCAGCTTCAGTCACCACAAAATCACTGAGAGAAAGTCCGGTTTTAGTGGCAATAATCGAATTGGTTCCTTGTGCGATACTGGCAAAAGGTCCACCGTGAAGAATCGCAGGATTCCCTTCTAATGTCTGCACTAAATTGGGTTTTATAGCCTCTTTAAGAAGCACTGCCATTGCTCCTACTACTTTTAAATCTCTTGCAAAAATTGCTTTACCATCAAATGTTTTTCCAATAAAAATATTTCCTAACCGAATTTTTAAATCTTCTAAGTCTTTGGATAAACATAAAATAGCCATTACTTCGGAAGCGGGCGTTATATTAAAACCATCTTCCCGCATTGTCCCGTTTGCTTTTCCACCAACACCAATAATAATTTGACGTAATGCTCTGTCATTCATATCCATTACACGTTTCCACGCAATAGATTTTGGATCTAAATTAAGAGAATGTTTAGGGTTTTGAAGATTATTATCTATAATAGCAGAAAGTAAATTATTGGCTTTTTCAATAGCTGAGAAATCCCCAGTAAAATGTAAATTAATATCTTCCATAGGAATTACTTGAGAATAGCCTCCTCCAGTTGCACCCCCTTTTAATCCAAATACTGGCCCAAGTGATGGTTCGCGTAAAACTGCAATTGCTTTCTTTCCTATACTATTCAGTCCATCTACCAAACCGATTGTCATAGTCGTTTTTCCTTCACCAAACTTGGTTGGAGACATCGCAGTAACCAAAATTAATTTACCTTGTGGATTCTCATTTTGAAGATGAAACGGAAGTTTAGCTTTGTATTTTCCGTAATACTCCAAATCGTCATTAGACACACCAATTTTAGCTGCAATATCTTTAATATGAACTAAAGTAGCGTTTTGAGCAATCTCTATATCTGTTGGAAAATTTGACATTATTACATTTTTATTTAGAAGTAAAATCAGTTTAACCAAACCCCGTAAACAGAATAAATATCAAATGAAAATCTACAATACTCATTAAGTTTATCAAAAGTTATTTATTCCAACGACAACGTTATCTGCCCATCATCATCCGTTTCCGTTTGGATATCTTCTGAAACATCTGTTTCTTCCGTTACTTCCATTTCTTCGGCTGGTTCCGGTTCAGGTTCTTGGTATGGTAAAGGGTCTAACAAATTCACTTGCTTCAATTTATCTGAAGTCAGTTGGTTCCCTAATGCTTTTATTCCTTTTACCGCGATGAATTCTTCGAGGTTTATTGTCTGATTGTCTTTCTGCACGCCTTTTACTTTGGCATAAATAATTTCAGCTATCGGACGCCAATCAGTCGATACAATTTCTAATTGTGACTTTTCGTGTTCGGTTATAAAGATTTCTTCTTTGTTTTCGTTTTCGACTAAGAAACGCTTGATAAAATAACGTTCTTTTTCTCCGTCATAATAAATGGCTGAAATCGGTTTATTTGGATTCCATTTTTCCATCACGACTATATCTTCATCAAAATGCGTAGTCAGTTCCGGAATAATAGTTTTAAGTTTCCCTGATTGATTGATAAGCAGCAATCTATCATTTGGTCTGAATTCGCCAAGCAACTCGCCTCTTCCATCCACATTTAACCTTTGTACTGTATCATCAAACCACACTTTTCTGGGACGTAAGGTTGAGATTCCTTTTTCCTTTAACTCGATTTTCTTGATTGGATATTTGGTTACCGTATTTCCGCGTGATGCCCTTCCTTTAATAGCAATATCAGAGAAATCCAAATCCCATTTTAGTTTCTTGATGCTTCCTACTTGTCGCAACAAAACGGTAATAACTTCCGCTTCTCCATTTGGGTTAGCCGAGAAATACAAGACTTGCGAACCTGATTTTTCCTGAGTTAAATCGTAAAACTTATCACGGGTAACTCCGGAAACGTTGAACCGTTTTATAAAGGTGGAGCCATTTTTACCATCGCGATACATCATATTGTAAATGGTACGCTTATCATTTTTATCGAAAACTGCGATGTGAATGATATCTTTCCCAACAAACTTCTTGTCGTCAACTTTGGCAATCATCATTTTTCCATCACGCAAGAATACAATCACATCATCAATATCAGAACAATCAGCTACGTATTCATCTTTCTTTAATCCCGTTCCAAAAAAACCTTCTTCTTTGTTTACGTAAAGTTTTGTATTTCTTAAAACCACTTTGGTAGCTTCGATAGTATCAAAACTTCTAAGCTCTGTTTGACGTTCGCGTCCTTTTCCGTATTTGTCTTTTAGTTTTTGGAAAAAGTCAATAGCAAAGTCGATGATATTATTCAAATGATGCTTCACTTCTTCCATTTCGGCTTCCAATTTAGAAATAGCATCATCCGCTTTATCCGAGTCAAAACGCGTGATACGTATCATCGGAATCTGCGTCAGCTTTTGTAAATCGTCATCATTGATTTCGCGCACAAACGATTTAAGAAATGGTTTAAATCGGTCATACATATAAACATAAAGCGTTTCTCTGTCAGAATACAATTTGAAATCGATATACATTTCTTCCCGAATGAAAATCTTTTCGAGCGTAGAAAAATGCCATTTGTTTTCGAGTTCATCCAAATGAATTTCTAATTCACGTTTCAGCAAATCAACTGTTCTGTTGGTTGAAATTTTCAACATATCGGAAACGCCGATAAACAAAGGTTTATGATTTTCAATAACACAACCTAAAGGCGCCACTGAAGTTTCACAAGCGGTAAACGCATAAAGCGCATCAATGGTTTTATCAGGAGAAACGCCAGGCGGAAGATGGATTAGAATCTCCACTTCGGCAGCCGTATTATCTTCTATTTTTTTTACTTTTATTTTTCCTTTTTCATTTGCTTTCAAAATACTGTCAATCAAAGTTGACGTATTGGTAGAAAACGGAATTTGGGTAATTACCAATGTCTGTTTGTCTAACTGACCAATCTTCGCACGAACACGAACACGTCCTCCACGTAATCCATCGTTGTAATTCGATACATCTGCAATTCCAGCCGTTGGAAAATCAGGAAACAGCGTAAAAGGTTTATTCTTTAAGACTTTAATCGAACAATCGATGAGTTCGTTGAAATTGTGTGGTAACACTTTCGTGGATAAACCAACCGCAATTCCCTCTGCTCCTTGTGCCAATAACAATGGAAACTTAACGGGAAGATTTATGGGTTCAGCCCGTCTACCGTCATAAGACATTCCCCATTGGGTAATTTTTGGAGAAAATAAAATATCGTGACCCAACTTGGAAATTCTAGCTTCAATATAACGCGAAGCCGCAGCGCTATCGCCGGTGAGGATATTTCCCCAGTTTCCCTGCATATCGATAATCAAATCCTTTTGACCAATTTGAACCATCGCATCACCAATACTGGCATCACCGTGTGGATGATATTGCATGGTGTGCCCAACAATGTTCGCTACCTTATTGTAACGCCCATCATCCAATTCTTTCATTGAGTGCATGATACGACGCTGCACTGGTTTGAAACCGTCTTCAATAGCAGGAACAGCACGCTCTAAAATTACATAGGAAGCGTAATCCAGAAACCAATCCTTGTACATTCCGGTAACTTTGGTAATGGTATCTTCTGAATTCACTTCTTCTTGGTCGTAAAAATGATCTCCCGAGGATTTGAGGTCTTCAAAACCTTCTTCGGAAGTTTCTCCTGACGGTTCGTTGTTCTCGTTCTCGTCTTTGTTTGGGATTATATCGTCTTCTTCGTTGTTCATTTAATTAATTTTAATCTTCTTCTTCATATGATTCGTCAATAAAAACACTCTCTTTTTCGGCTTGTTGTGTAATATTTGGCATTAGCCAAGTATTCAGTTGCTCCAAAAATTTATATTCACTTTCAGTGACAGCAGCTCTTTCAGGATGGCTTACTTTAGTTCTTATATCATTCAATTTTGAAAACCAATGTGTTGCTTTTTCTTTTTGACTAGAACCATATGTCGTTCCTTGATAAACTTCTTTATTTGGGTCTGAAAATGCATCTTTAAAAATTGGCCAATTTGAAGTTATAATTTTTAGATAATCTAGTAAATAGACAAAATGCCAATGTGGCTCATTATTCCCTCTTTCAATTGCTTCGGCTGCTGATCTTTTTTGCGTCTCTTTTGGGACTCCATCATACCACCATCTCTCACCAAATTGATTTTTCAATTCATCAAATAAATAATCTCTGATAGATAACTGAATATTATCTACAAAAACTTTAGATTCTTGATTATATATACCAGAATTGTCTCTTATCCAATCTTTTAATCCAGCGGGATCAAAATTACTAAATCTTAAATTGATAGTTTTTTGAAATTCTCTAACAACATTCTCACGACCCACACCACCAGTTCCTGCATTTCTAAAATCTCTAGCTTTCTGACCAGATATAGTTTTGACTAAATCAGTTATTGGTGTTATGTATTTAATTGTTAGTTGTGCCAATTCTTGACTTGATGTTAATTGTGCTTCAAGTTCTTCATTTTGTATAAGATGGGCTAATATAGAATCACATATTCTTATAATAGCCATTATTCCGACATTCATTGAAATGAATCCACCTTCATTACTGCCTCTTTGCCAATTATCTATTGTTTCTGTCTTAACATAATCAAGAACAATAGTAAAATATTCATATGCTTTGGTTAACATTAGAGAATAATCATCAACCCATAAAGGTCCAGTACTAATTAATTTGTTTTTATTAACTCTAGCAAAAAAATTAGACTTATTAAAACCATAAGAAATTATATAGTCTAAAGTTATGCACGCCAAATCGCTTTTTTTATTTTCACCAACTATAACCCTTCTGTAAAGAGGACTTTCATCTCTTTCTCCTAATCTCTGTAATAATTTCGATTGAACAGCAAAAAGTGCTTCATTATAGATTGATGAGCCCCATTTCAAATCTGCCATTATTGTCGTCAGAAGATTTTTTGAAACACTTCTTTGTTTGTGATTAATATCAACAAACATTTTTACCTGTTCATCAATCGGTAAATTTTCAAAAGCTACAACAGGTATACTATTTTTAAACTTCCATTCTGTATTTGAATAACCATATAATCTGTGTTGACCATCAATTATAAAAGCAGATTGATAACATTTTGGCAAATGAAGAATACATAAGTCAGAAATTGTACTATCGTGAATCCCTTTTACATTATCAAAATAAAGTGGATTTTCTTTTGGTGTAACAACATTTATAATAATTGAGTTAGGAAAATACCCTTCATTATTTAAAAAATGCTCAATTTCTTTAAGCCTTGTTTTAGAAACCATTCTCTGATATGCTCCATCAGATTCTTCAGTAGTAACGGTATTATGAAGAATATATGAAATTTTAAGAAGTGTATCCGGTTCTAATGAAAAAGAAAAAAAAGTATGCTTACCCATTTTTCCTTTTATAGCAGGAACTTTATTTTTTAATTCTGGAATTTCTTGATTCTTAAACAATCTTCCTAACAATTGGTATTTTGCTGCCTGACCAAGATAAGATGTTAGTTGTTCATAATAACTTATATCATCTTGATTAAAATGCTCAATTTGAAGATCTATAAGTCTTTTACGATCATTATCATTAATTATGATATTGTGAGTTGCTAATATGAATTTTACCTTACGATTGTTTCCAAAAAACTCTTTCAGAAAAGATAAACTACCTCGTTTAATAGTTTCAAAATCATTAATTATAGTCTGCAATGATTTTTTTTGCATTTCCATTGAACTTTTACATTCAACAACCAAAATAGTTTCGGAATCAGCAGCAAAAACATCTATTTGTCTACCAGGAATAGTATTGTCTTTTAAATATGGGAGTTTTAAGTTAGAATCAGCATTCAATGTTTCAAAACCCATTCTTGCAAGAATTGACCAAACTTTATCTTCAAATAAAACATCATGAGACTTTATTTTCTTTATTCTTGATGTTGTTTTATTGTCTTTTACTAATTCCCAACCTTCACCGAAATACTTTTGCTTTAATTCCTGCTCAATTGTTCTTTCAATATAATCTTTATTTTTTCTTGATAATGTAGTCTTCAATTCATTATCATCAACTAATGAATTACTAAACTGTTCAAAGATATTATCATAATTCTTACTCATTTTTAGATTTTTAAACTTTAAACAATTTAATTTTTCTCTACCACATCCAATTCCACTTTCAAATTATTGATAATGAAAATCTGTCTATCCGGTGTGTTTTTACCCATGTAGAATTCCAGTAAAGTTTCTATTGATGTAGCTTTATCTAACATTACAGGATCTAATCGGATGCTTTCGCCAATGAAATGTTTGAACTCATCCGGTGAAATTTCTCCTAATCCTTTGAATCGTGTGATTTCAGGTTTTGGCTTTAGTTTTTCGATGGCATCAACACGTTCCTGGTCGGAATAGCAATAGATGGTTTCTTTTTTATTTCGCACACGGAATAATGGCGTTTGTAAAATGTATAAATGTCCGTCTTTAATCAACTCAGGGAAAAACTGCAGGAAGAACGTTATCAATAATAAGCGAATGTGCATACCATCGACATCGGCATCAGTAGCGATTACGATATTGTTGTAACGCAAATCGCCCAAGTCTTCTTCAATATCCAAAGCAGCTTGTAACAAATTGAATTCTTCGTTTTCGTATACAATTTTCTTAGACATTCCGTAGGAGTTCAAAGGCTTTCCACGCAAACTAAAAACCGCTTGTGTATTTACATCCCGACTTTTAGTAATTGAACCTGAAGCTGAATCTCCCTCGGTAATAAACAAGGTACTTTCTAAACTTCGTGGGTTTTTAGCATCGGTTAAATGCACACGGCAATCACGTAATTTCTTATTATGTAAGCTCGATTTCTTAGCTCTGTCTTTGGCTAACTTTCTAATTCCGGAAAGCTCTTTACGTTCACGTTCTGCCTGTAAAATCTTGCGTAAAAGCAAATCAGCAACTTCAGGGTTTTTATGCAAGAAGTTATCGAGTTTTGTTTTGATAAAATCATTAACAAAAGTTCTAACTGATGGACCTTTCGGACCTATATCTGTAGAACCTAATTTGGTTTTGGTTTGTGATTCGAAAACGGGTTCTTCTACTTTCACAGCAACAGCAGAAACGATTGATTTACGAATGTCAGAAGCTTCAAATGGCTTGTTGTAAAACTCTTTAATGGTTTTTACAATTGCCTCACGGAAAGCACCTAAATGCGTTCCACCCTGAGTGGTATTTTGTCCGTTTACAAATGAATGGTATTCTTCTGAATATTGTGATTTACTGTGTGTCAGAGCAATTTCGATATCATCGCCTTCGAGATGAATAACCGGATATTGCATGTCATCTTCCGTAATGGTTTCTTCCAGTAAATCTTTTAATCCAAATTCAGAAAGATATTTTTCACCGTTGTAATAAATCGTTAAGCCACGATTTAAATAACAGTAATTTTTGAGCATTTTTATTATATACTCATTACGGTATTTGTAATTTTTGAAAATGGTTTCATCAGCGATAAAAGAAACTTTGGTTCCTCTTCGTTTTGTAGATTCAACAACCTCTTCTTCAATGGTTAGATTACCGGCACAGAACTCAGCCGCTTTTTGTTGATTATCACGAACCGATTCTACGCGAAAATAATTGGATAACGCATTTACGGCTTTAGTTCCGACTCCGTTCAAACCTACTGATTTCTTGAAGGCTTTGGAATCATATTTTCCACCGGTATTCATTTTGGAAACTACATCCACCACTTTTCCTAATGGAATGCCACGACCATAATCGCGAACAGATACCATTTTGTCTTTTATGGTTACTTCAATTACTTTTCCGGCTCCCATAACAAACTCATCGATACAGTTATCAATAGTTTCTTTGAGGAGGATGTAAATTCCATCATCGGGCGAAGAACCGTCACCGAGTTTCCCGATGTACATTCCGGGACGCATACGGATGTGTTCCTTCCAGTCTAACGAACGGATATTATCTTCGGTATATTGATTTTGCTCTTGCATTGAGAATTATCGATTTTAACTTTATTCAATTCTGTCATCACTTAGTGCAACAACCTCGGGTCAGCTAATATAGTGGAATTAGGATGATTTTTCCAATGACAATTATCAAAGTTATTAAGAATGATATTAACGATGTAATAGTAAGAAATCAAACCATAAATTAAGGTAATAATTTACATATTATTCGTCTTTACTCTTGTAGTGTTTTCTTAATTTAAGGTTTAACTCTTTAGGATTGAAAGGTTTAATAATGTATTCATTAATACCCAAAAGCATGGCTTTTTCTAGATAGCCATAGGAAGCAGATGCTGTTAATGCTATGATTGGTATGGAAATATCTTTGAATCTAATATTTATTGTTGCTTCATAACCATCCATTATCGGCATGGCTAAATCCATTAAAACAATATCGTATTTTCCCGGCTCATATTTTTCAGTAGCGATTAAACCATTCAAAGCTACATCTACAGTAACATTCCATTGCGAGAGAATTTTTTCAGCTACTTTTACATTTATCAAATTGTCTTCAACTAAGAGCACACGTAATCCTTCGAGATTTTCTTCGATATAATCGTGGTATAAAATGTCACTTTTTAAGTCGGAACTATTCGTAAAATAAGGCACATTTAAAACAAAGCTAAAATTAGAACCTTTACCAATTTCACTTTGTAGTTCAATATCGGAATCCAGTAATTGCAATAATTTTTTTGATATTACCAATCCCAAACCAGTTCCACCAAACTTACGTGTTGTTGTTTTTTCAGCCTGTTCAAATTTTTGAAAAATTTGTTGGAATTTATCCAACTCAATACCAATTCCATTATCGATAACCTGAATTTTAAATTTGGAGTTGTTTTGATTGGTTTCTAATTGATTAACTTTAATTTTAATGACACCATTATCAGTAAATTTAATAGCATTAGAAACAAGATTAGTTAAAATTTGTCCTATTCGCAAAGGATCACTAATTATATTTGGCGTAAAATTTTTATCAAATTCAATTTCAATTTTATTAGAATTCTCCGTAGCTTTAACTTGTAAAGATTTTCCAATTTGAGTTATCAATTCTTTTAAATCAAATGGAATGTTTTCTAACTCAATCTTACCCGCTTCAATTTTATTGAAATCGAGAATGTCGTTGATGAGCAAGTATAAATTTTGTGCAGAATGCTTTAATACTTCAATATTTTCTTGAAAACTCGATAAAGAGTTTTCCTTTTCCATGATGTATATCAGTCCAATAATTGCATTTAAAGGAGTTCGAATTTCATGACTCATTATGGAAAGAAAATCAGATTTTGCTTCATTTGCTTTTTCGGCATTAGATTTGGCTACAAACAACTGCTTCTGAAACTCTTTTTTAAAATCGATTTCTTTGTTTAAAATATTTAATAATTCAATTAAATTATCTTCTTCTCCAAGCTTAACTTTTTTATCATTTAACTGATTTATGGCATAAATTAACTTACCATGAACTTCTTCTTTTTTGGCTAATTCACCTTTTAACCTTTGGTTTATTTGAAAGTATTCGACATCATTCAACCTAGATGATTGTTCAAATAATTCGGCATCACGCTCATAACTCAAATAAGATAAATTAACAACATTAATAAACTTGCTCAATGCTTCGTTTTCAGCTATGAGATCATCTGACAGATATTTATTTATTTGCCGTTGAAGTTGTCTATGAATGTTTTGATTCTCCATTTAATTATGATTCAAACATAGTAGTGATTGTCATTGTTTGGTTATGTAATTCGCAGGCTACTTTACTTAATGTTGGAGAAATTTCGCCATAGGAATAGAAACCACAAACGAGCATTTTATCGCCAAAAACTTCTTTAACGACTTCTATTTCTTCTTCTATTCTGTTTCCAAGAACAATTTTTCGACCAACACAACTTACAAGTAAACCCAATTGAGGATCATTGCATTGGTTTTTGTGAATAAGTGCTGCCGCATTATAAGATGCATCGATAAGTTTATCGAAATTCCCTTTCATCAGGCGAACCATAGATCCAACAGGAATATTTCCGGCAAAAGTCATCGATTTACTTTCTTCATCAATAGATAAAATGGTTCTGACAACTGATTCGGATTTTAAATTTTCTTTCATAGAAAGCGGGAAGTATAAGGAAGAACCCGGCAGTTCTTCAGCATATTTACCGAGGTATTCTTTGTATAAATCTAATGCAAAACGATCTCCGATTTTATACAATACATTTTTTTCAGAATGCGTTACTTCACGTTCCGGACCAAAATCGCTCCAACCACCTTCAGAACCAAAACCAAAATGTATGTTATCACCATAAAAACCAATAGCTACAATTTTACCTGGAGAAGCATCATTGTTTAACCCTACAATCGTTTTTTCAAAGTTATATTCATCGCCCGCTAATCCTCCAAAAATTGGAACAGCTTCTTTAGTTTGTAAAATCAGCTCATTGATAAGTTCTGTTCCATTTATAAAACTTCCTTCAGAAAGAATTAGAATTGATTTCAAATCTTCGGATAAAAGATCTTCTTTTATGGTATTTCCAAGCACCTGAATATCTGAATTTAAAAGAATATCTATTTCGGTTACTTTACTATTTGTTTTTTCTAATGCAATTGCAGTTACTACTAAATTATTTTCAACTAAATTGGTGTTTGAAATCTGTCCAGAAGTTGAACAAATAACAATATTAGCATTTGGATATAAACCTTTTAACTTATGAAATGGTTTTGATTTTTCTAAAAATGTTCGTTCACCAAAGGCAAGTACGAGGTTTGCATTTTCAGAATTGAATTGGTCTGTTGCAAAAAGAACAGTTTCCTCGTTATTCTCATTTACTTTGAGTTGTTGCAGTTTCATTTTGGTTGAGTTTTTTTTTTGGTTTTATAAAGAACGAGAAAGTTTTTAGAATAACAAAAAAAAACTACAAAATTTCTTTTGTAGTTTTTTTTATATGATATGTGAGCTCTATTTGTTGCTAAAATTATACGTTAAAACGGAAGTGCATTACATCACCATCTTTCACAATATATTCTTTACCTTCCACTCTTAGCTTTCCTGCTTCTTTTACTTTGGCTTCTGAACCAAAATTAGAGAAATCTTCATAAGCAATAACTTCAGCGCGGATAAATCCTTTTTCAAAATCGGTATGAATAACTCCAGCTGCTTTTGGGGCAGTATCGCCAATGTTGATAGTCCAAGCTCTGACTTCTTTAACACCGGCAGTGAAGTAGGTTTGCTGTTTCAATAATTTATAAGCCGCACGAATTAAAACTGCCGAACCTGGTTCTTTTAAACCTAAATCTTCCAAAAACATTTGACGTTCTTCGTAGGTTTCTAATTCGGTGATATCCGCTTCTGTACCAACAGCCAAAACAATAACTTCGGCATTTTCATCTTTAACCAATTCGCGTACTTGGTCAACATATTTGTTTCCGGTAGCCGCCGAATCTTCATCAACATTACAAACGTATAAAACGGGTTTGTTTGTTATTAATTGGAAATCTTCAAGCAAGGCTTCTTCATCTGCATTTTGAGGCTCAACTGTTCTGGCTGACTTTGCTTGTAAAAGATTTTCACGTATTCTGTCTAATAATGTTTTCTCTGTTTGTGCTTCTTTGTTTCCTGTTTTAGCAGCACGATTTACTTTTTCTAATCGTTTTTCGACGGTTTCTAAGTCTTTTAATTGTAATTCGATGTCGATAGTTTCTTTATCACGAATCGGATTTACATTACCATCAACGTGGATGATATTATCATTATCAAAACAACGCAACACATGAATAATTGCATTACATTCTCTGATGTTTGCTAAGAATTGATTTCCTAAACCTTCACCTTTACTTGCTCCTTTTACCAAACCTGCAATATCAACAATATCAACAGTTGCCATCTGAACGCGTTCGGGTTTTACCAATTCTTCTAAACGGTTTATTCTGGGATCAGGAACGTTTACTACACCAATATTGGGCTCGATAGTACAAAATGGAAAATTGGCACTTTGAGCTTTAGCGTTTGACAAACAATTAAATAAAGTTGATTTTCCAACATTTGGCAATCCTACAATTCCTGCTTTCATTATGAATTTTGTTTTAAAAGTCTGCAAATATAGTTTATTATTTGCTTTTTAAAACCCTTATTCTCTAGTTTCCATTATAGAAATTATTGCTTGCTCATCAGCCGTTGCCGCTAAACCAGAAATATCCCAATAGTTAGTCAATATTGAGTTTTTTTTGTTGTAGAGTGTTTTCTCTTTAAAAACTTCACTGTCTTTGTAAGTAAAACTGTGGTTGCTAAAATTGGTAGTTACAAAATAATTTTTAACTTCAATATTTGTTTTTGTGTTTTTGTCAATTCTCTGAAAACCAATTTCTTCCTTAGAGCTTACTAAATAATAATTTGAGTTTTCTACTCTGTAAATAGTTTTGAATAACGACTTATAAATATTTTTAGAACCAACGGAAGTTCTATCCTTAGTATTAGCAATAGTTTTTGGTGAAATAAAAGAACTAACTTCAATAATCATTTTCTTTTTTCTGTCATAAAGTATCGAAAAATCGTCACGCAATTCTTTTGTATTATCAACCGGAGTTACTAACATTAGATTATAGTCTTCATTTTTAGAATAGGCCTTTACCAAAAAATCATATTCTTTTTTAGCACTTAATTCCAAAATAGGATTTAGGTATTTGAAATTATAATAGTTCTGCATTATATCATTTAAATTGTAACCTAAAACATCTGAACTAATTTCTTCATTTACTATTCCGTATGATCGGTTTTGCTCAACCAGAATATCGGTTTTAAAATTTTTGGAATTCCCAAACATTTGAAAGTTCATAAGCCCATCATTGAAATGCGAATTCACTCCGTTGAGTTTAAAGAATTCTCTTGAATAAACTTTTAATCGAGCTGGAATAGTTAATTTATTTATCGAATTTTCAACCAATGATTTTAGAATTTTTTGAGGATGTTCTTTTGTTATGATAATTTCTTCAAGACCCGTAATACTGTTTTTTAAGTAAAATGTATTTACTTTCTCTTTCAAAATAGTTGATCTCAATTTAATGGCATCATAAGAAGAATGGGTTATTTGTATATTGGAAACACCATTTAAAATAAAACTCACGGCTCCGTCAGCATTACTCAATAAAGTTTGTTTGGTTTTTGAAATATAAACAGTTGCATCTTCAATGGGTAGATTAGTATCGACATCCAATAACACAATCGATTTTTCGACGTTTTGAGACAAAACACCGACGCTTGAAACCAAGAATAAAAATGCAACTATCTTTTTCATATAACAATCTGGGCTAAAACAAATTTAACAAAAAAGTTTATATAGAGATGGAATTCTAAAATAGTTCCTTAAATTATTAAAAGCAATTATTACTTTTTGTTAAAATACTATATAAAAAATAGTAAATTGCAGCACTAATTTTAACCAAAATATTTATGAAAAAAATTACACTACTATTGTTAGTTGTGCCGTTTTCGACTGTTTTTGCTCAAAAAAGCACTAACGATACGAAATCAGACTCAACAAAAGTTCAAGAACTACAGGAAGTACAAATTGTAGGTTCAAGGAATGCGAAACGAACGGTGCTCAATTCTGCCGTGCCAATTGACATTATTAATATTAAAGAGGTGACTACCCAAAGTGGTAAAATCGAAATTAATGAATTGCTTCAGTATTTAGCACCATCGTTTAATGCCAACAAACAATCAGGTTCTGATGGAGCTGACCACGTTGATCCTGCTTCACTAAGAGGAATGGGACCTGATCAGACTTTAGTTTTGATTAATGGAAAAAGAAGACACCAATCTTCGTTGGTTAATTTATTTGGAACGCGTGGTCGCGGAAACACAGGGACCGATTTGAATTCTATTCCGGCCAGTGCTATCAAAAGAATTGAAATTCTTCGTGATGGTGCAGCGGCTCAATATGGTTCAGATGCTATTGCGGGTGTTATCAATATTGTATTAAATGACAATGTTGGCGAATTAAACGGTACTGTAACTACAGGAGTTTATAGAAATGATGCTCAAGGCGATTTTCTTCCTGGAACACCAAATACGCCAGGCTTTCAATTAGACCAAAATGGAAATGGTAATTCGTATGGAAAAGATAAAAATTATGACGGATTTTCATTAAAAGCCGGAGCAAACTACGGTATCAAAATCGGTAAAAACGGTGGATTTGCTAATTTTACGGGTGAATACCTTTCAAAAGACAAAACATTACGTCCGGGTTTTGATTTCAGAAAAGGTTTTGGAGAAGCGGAAATCAAGAGTTACAATTTAATGGCTAACATTCAAATTCCACTTTCCAAAGCAATTGACTTTTATGCTTTTGGTGGAAGAAATGACAGAAACACTGATGCTTATGCTTTTACCAGAAATGGTGGTGAAAGAGTTGTGGAATCAATTTATCCTGGTGGTTACACACCAAGAATTACTTCAAAAATAATTGATAATTCGGCTGCTTTTGGTTTCAAAGCCAAAGCCGGTGACTGGAAAATTGATTTAAGTAATGCTTATGGTAAAAATTCTTTTGATTACACAATTAAGGGAACTATAAATGCCAGTTTAGAAGCAGCTTCTCCAACACAGTTTGATGCTGGTGGGTTTAGCTTGAGCCAAAATACAACCAACTTAGACTTTTCCAGAAACTTTAAATCTGTATTAAATGGACTTAACTTTGCTTTTGGTGGTGAATATAGAATAGAACAATATGAAATTACTGCGGGTGAAGAAGGTTCGTACGCAACTTATGATACCAATGGAAATCCAATAACTAATCCATTAACACAATTTGCGCCTATTGATCCTATTTCAGGTAATCCAAGACCTGGAGGTTCTCAAGGTTTTCCTGGGTTTAGCCCACAAAATGAGGTGAATGAACAAAGAACAAGTACAGCAGCTTATGTTGACACGGAATTGGATGTTTCTGATGATTTTTTATTAGGAACAGCATTACGTTATGAAAACTATAGTGACTTCGGAAATACATTAAATCTTAAATTAGCTTACAAGCTTAAACTTAGTGAAAGTGTGAGTTTAAGAGGTTCATTCAGCACAGGGTTTAGAGCACCATCGTTGGCACAAATTTATTTCAACACCAGTTTTACAAACTTTAATGCTGGTGGCGCTACCGAAGTTTTATTAGCTGCCAATGGAAGTGCGGTAACGGAAGGTTTTGGAATTGACAAATTAAAAGAAGAAAAATCAAGAAATGGTTCTGTTGGTTTAACTGGTAAATTTGGTAAATTCTCTGCAACCGTTGATGGCTACTTAATTAATGTAAGCGACAGAATTGTACTTACAGGCTATTTTGACGCTACAGCTTTAAACTTAAATGTTGATTCCGCTCAATTCTTCGTAAATGGTGTTAGCACTGTAACTAAAGGTATTGATGTTGTTATGTCTTGGAAAAACACTTTTGGTAGTTCTAAAATTGGTGCTACTTTGATTGGAAACATTAATGATATGCAAGTTACTCACGTTAATAACGGAGCTTTAGATCAGGAAACCTTCTTTGGAGCACGTGAAATTGCTTTCTTAAAAGCATCAGCGCCAAACAGCAAGTTTGGTTTAAACTTAAATTATGAAAGAAAATGGTTTGATATCGGAGCTGCATTCACTCGTTTCAGTAAAGTAGTTTTGGTAGATTATGCAGGCTTAGATAATGTATATGATCCAAAAATCGTAACTGATTTAACAGTTGGTTTCCAAATCATCAAACAAGTAAAATTAAGTGTTGGAAGCAATAACTTATTTAACATCTATCCTACTAAACAAGATGAATCTGGTAATACAGAAGCTGGTGGATATTGGGATGCTGTTCAAATGGGCTTTAGTGGTGCTTATTATTACACCAGACTTAGTTTCAAGTTCTAAATTCATATTTAGATCATTTAAAAATCAAATCCTGAGCTAGCACTCAGGATTTTTTTATGTGAAATGTATAACTTAAAGGCAAAATCATATAACAGCCGGAATTCAGTTAGATACTACATTTGATGCATATCAATCATTAAATAATTGTTATTATGAAAACTATAATTGTGGGAGCTATTGCTATTTTATTTTCACTAAACATTCAGTCTCAAAACCAAAATAAAAAAACGGAGACGATAACCAAAACAACAACCGTTAAAGACGATAAAGGCGAACATGTAGTTGTTAAAAAAGAAGAAATAAAAGAAATTCAGAATATTAAACTCCAAGAGGTGCCTAGTGGAACATTAAATACAAATATACAGCCTACTCCAACTCAAGCCACAGTTACCACGAGTGTGAATGTAGATGGTCAGGAAAGAGTTGTAGATGTTGACCATTCTGCTTATTATTCTTATAATGGAGAAAAATATCAGGTCCTAGCCGATAACTCAGGTTACAAAGTTACCAATAATATGAGTGGAATCTCATTATTGAGAAGAACATCCAATAATAACTATATCTACAAAAACAAAGATAAAATTTCAGTAGGTCATTTTGATGCTGATGGCAACCTGATTTTGGAAACCTATGATGATAAAATGGATACGATTACCGTCGAAGTCTTTAATTTACAAAAATAACTTTTTGCCCTTTAACGAAAAAATCCTGAGCTACAAACTCAGGATTTTTTTTATTCATTGTGTAGAAATGATTGTCTGTTGAGTAACGTTTCCTCACTTTCAACATGATTATCATCGGGAATACAACAATCAACCGGACAGACAGCTGCGCATTGCGGTTCGTCATGAAAACCTTTACACTCGGTACATTTACCCGGAACGATATAATAAATATCATCAGATATTGGCGTTTGAGCTGCATCCGAATCAACTTCAGTACCATCTGGTAATATTACTTTTCCTTTAAGTTTGGTTCCGTCTTTATACCTCCAATCGTCTGCACCTTCATATATAGCTGTGTTTGGACATTCAGGTTCACAAGCACCGCAGTTTATACATTCATCTGTTATTATGATTGCCATCTTTTTAAATTTAGATTTAAGAACACCGAAAATAGAATACAGACAATTAAAATTCAATCGTCATTTCTCATTATTCTATTTCCTATTATCTTATTTTTGCACAAAATTACAATCAAAACCCCTTATAAGCAAATCTAAATGAATTCAATTAACACAAAATTATCCTTTGTTGAGTTGGGTAAATTTTTAAGCCAATTTACACTAGCTGAACAACGCAAAAAAAATGATGTGCTTCATAACGATTTGTATTTTGATACATTTAAAGATTTACTACAACTTTCACAATCGCACAATGGTTGGTTTACAACGGAGCAAGTTTACTTTGCTGTTCAATCGTGGGCTGAAGCTTTGACCGCTGAAAATTTAAATAAATGGTTATCCGAATATGATTTGACCGAAGTAAAACCAAAAACAGTTGCTTTAATTCTGGCCGGAAACATTCCGTTAGTTGGGTTTCATGACTTTCTTTCAGTTTTAATTGCGGGTCATAAAGTGTTGGTCAAAGCCTCTTCTAACGACCAACATTTGATACAGTTTTTGGCAAATTATCTAATTAGTGTTGAGCCTAAACTTTCTTATTATATTTCATTTACTGATGGAAAATTAGAAAACTTTGATGCTATTATTGCCACCGGAAGTAACAATACGGCTCGTTATTTCGAATTCTATTTTAAAGATAAACCATCAATCATTCGTAAAAATAGAAATTCAGTTGCGGTTTTAAACGGAAATGAATCGCATGATGATTTAGTAAATCTTGGTGAAGATATTTTTAGGTATTTTGGATTGGGATGTCGTAATGTTTCCAAATTATTTGTTCCGAAAGATTATAGTTTCGAGGGTTTCTTTAAAGCAATATACGAATACAAAGATGTTATCTATTACGAGAAATATTCAAACAATTACGATTACAACAAAGCCGTTTTCCTAATGAGTAATTTCAAATTGCTGGATAATGAATTCCTGACTTTAAAAGAAGATACAAGCTACGCCTCGCCTATTTCTTCTGTATTTTATGAATACTATGAAGATATTGCTGATTTGCAAATGCGTCTTAAAAGTGAAGCAGAAAAAATTCAGTGTGTTGTTTCTAACGATTTAATTCCAAATTCGATTTCTTTTGGTCAAACACAACAGCCAAAACTTTGGGATTATGCTGATAATGTAGATACTTTGCGGTTTTTAGCTTCATTGTAGTATTCGCAACAAATGTTATAAACTAAAACGTTTTCGTTGATAACATCGTTATAATAGGGCGAAATTCTGATCGCTTTTTAAACATGTGTTTCCGAAATTTGCAGTTCAATTTAATAGAATCTGTCACCATGAAAAAACATAACTACAGTGCTGGACCATGTATTCTGCCTCAAGAAGTATTTGAAAAATCAGCACAAGCCGTTTTAAATTTCAATAACTCTGATTTATCGCTACTTGAAATTTCACACCGTAGCAAAGACTTTGTTGCCGTAATGGATGAAGCAAGAGCTTTGGCATTAGAACTTTTAGGATTAGAAGGAAAAGGATATCAAGCTTTGTTTCTTCAAGGTGGAGCAAGTTTAGAGTTTTTGATGGTTCCTTATAACTTAATGAAAGTTGACGGAAAAGCAGCGTATTTAGACACAGGAACTTGGGCAAACAACGCAATTAAAGAAGCAAAATTATTTGGCGAAACGGTTGTTGTGGCTTCCTCTAAAGAACAAAACTACAATCATATCCCAACTGATTATACAATTCCTGCCGATGCAAATTATTTTCACTGCACTAGCAACAATACTATTTTCGGGACCCAAATAAAATCGTTTCCAAAAACGGATATTCCTGTGGTTTGCGATATGAGTTCGGATATCTTCTCAAGAAGCTTAGATTTCTCAAAGTTTGATTTGATTTATGCTGGAGCTCAAAAAAATATGGGTGCTGCGGGAACAACTTTAGTAGTTGTAAAAGAAGAAATTCTAGGGAAATCAGGAAGAACTATTCCAAGTATTTTGGATTATGAGAAACATATCAAAGCGGAAAGTATGTACAATACACCAGCTGTTTTTGCAGTGTATACTTGCTTACTGACGCTAAAATGGTTGAAAGCTCAAGGTGGCATTGTGGCTATTGAAAAAGTAAACGAAGCGAAAGCCAACCTGCTTTACAACGAAATTGATAGAAATCCTTTGTTTATAGGAACTGCTGACAAAAAAGACAGAAGTAACATGAACGCTACGTTTTTATTAGTAGACGAGAAAAACCAAGAGACTTTTGATAAAATGTGGAAAGAAGCTGGAATCTCAGGTATTCCTGGACATCGTTCTGTTGGTGGTTACCGAGCTTCTATGTACAATGCGTTGCCTTTAGAAAGTGTTCAGGTTTTAGTTGATGTGATGAAGAGACTGGAAGAAGTTGTAAAACAAAACGAAGTCACAGTTTAATAGATTGCCCTAGCCCAGATTCCTGCTGCAGTCGCTTCGCTCGTGTGGAGCAAGCTACCATGTAGCGCGGAAAGCTGGAAATAGCTCCTAAAAATTTATAATTTATAATTCAGAATTTAAAATAATAAGATGAAAGTATTAGCCAACGACGGAATTTCTAAAAGCGGAATTAAAGCCTTAGAAAAAGGTGGTTTTGAAGTAATAACAACCAAGGTTGCACAAGAACAAGTAGCCAATTATATCAACGAACATAAGGTTTCTGTTATCCTAGTAAGAAGCGCTACTAAAGTGCGTAAGGATATCATTGACAATTGTCCGAGTCTAAAAATCATCGGTCGCGGTGGTGTCGGAATGGATAATATTGATGTGGAATACGCTCGCAGTAAAGGTTTGCACGTTATCAATACGCCGGCTTCTTCTTCGGAAAGTGTCGCCGAATTAGTGTTTGCTCATTTATTTACTGGTGTTCGTTTCCTTCAAGATTCGAATAGAAATATGCCCTTGGAAGGTGATTCTAACTTTGACGGTTTGAAAAAAGCGTATGCCAACGGAATTGAATTACGTGGTAAAACGTTAGGAATTATCGGTTTTGGACGTATTGGTCAAGCCGTTGCTAAAATGGCGCTTGGTCTTGGAATGAAAGTTATTGCTGCTGATAAATTTGTTGACAATGCTGAAGTAAAAGTTGATTTTTATAACGGACAATTTATAAACGTTGCCTTTGAAACAGAGCCAATGGAAGATGTTTTCAAACATGCTGATTTTATTACACTTCACGTTCCGGCGCAAGAAGGATATGTGATTGGAAAAGAAGAGTTTCTGCAAATGAAAGATGGTGTTGGAATCGTAAACTGCGCTCGCGGTGGTGTAATTGATGAAGTAGCCTTGATAGAAGCTTTAGATTCAGAAAAAGTATTATTTGCCGGTTTGGATGTTTTTGAAAATGAACCAACTCCGGAAATTCAAATACTAATGCACCCAAAAATTTCGTTGACGCCACATATTGGTGCGGCTACTTTAGAAGCGCAAGACAGAATTGGAACTGAATTAGCAGAACAGGTAATCAGTTTGTTGAAATCAGAAAAAGTCTAATAGCATTTTTTTGTTGTAGAATATTTACCTAAATTTATTCTCAATTTAAAAACTAAAACAAATGTTTGAACAATTAACAGACCTAGTAAAACAATTTGGTAGCGATGCTGTAGTTAACAATGCTGCGGTTCCAAACGAACATAATGAAGCTGTAATGAATGAAGCCAGTTCTTCGATTCTTGACAGTTTAAAAGGAATGGTTGCCAGTGGAAATGTATCTGATTTAGCTGGTTTATTTCAAGGCGATAATGCTTCGGATGGTTCAAATCCTGTAGTAAAACAATTAACCGATAAATTATCAGGAAGCTTAGGAGAAAAATTTGGTTTGGATAGTGAAGCAGCTTCTGGCGTTGCAGGAAGTTTAATTCCAAAAGTGCTGGGTTCTTTAGTGAATAAAGCAAAAGATCCTAACGATAGCAGCTTTCAAATTTCGGATATAATTAATGCCGTTTCTGGTGGCGATTCTCAAACAAGTGGCGGAATTATGGATGCTATTTCAAAATATGGTGGGCAATTTGGTTTGGACCAAGATGGTGACGGACAAGTTGGTATTAGTGATGCTGTTGCTGCAGTTTCTAAAAAATCTGGAGGTTTAGGCGGCTTATTAGGCAAACTTTTTGGAAGATAATTTTATACTGAACATACTCAAAACCACGCTTTTTTGCGTGGTTTTTTTATGAGTAAAAACTATTAATTGATTAAATTTGCGCAATAAGATTAACCATGGCAAATTTCAAAGAACGCTGGAATATCAAATCAAATTGGCAAGTTTTTGTCATTATTGTGGTATTTGCCATAACGGGTTCGTGTGCTGCTTATCTTTCAAAACCAATTCTGGCTACCTTTGGCATTAGTAAAACTACCGTTTCTGCTTGGGAATATTATCCGTTATACATACTACTTATCTTCCCTATTTATCAAGTATTGCTAGTTAGTTTCGGTTTTCTCTTTGGACAGTTTGCTTTCTTTTGGGCATTTGAGAAGAAAATGTTGCGTAGCTGTGGCTTAGGATTTTTAGTAAACAAAAAAAGAAACCCCAAATAAATTCGAGGTTCCTTCATCAAAAAACAGTAACCTAACAAACTTTTTTTATTTCTCTTTCTTGATTAAGTTAAAGAAATCATTCCTATTTTCTTTTTCATTAAATATTCCACCGTATTGAATAGTAGAGGTAAAGCTACTTTCGTCGTTAATTCCTCTACTCGATACGCATAAATGTTTTGCTTCCATCATCACAATTACATCGTCTGTTTCTAAAACCGATTTTAGCTCATTAAAAATTTGCATAATCAAACGCTCTTGTACTTGTGGTCTTCTTGAATAATAATCAACAATTCTGTTCAATTTGGATAAACCAATAACTTTTCCGCTAGAAACATACCCAATATGTGCCTTTCCGATGATAGGTAAAAAGTGATGCTCACAAGTAGAATTGAAACTAATATCAGCTTCAACCAACATTTTATCATATTGGTAAGAATTATCGAAAACGGATATCTTTGGTTTATTATTCGGATTTAATCCGGAAAATATTTCTTGTATGAACATCTTGGCAACTCTATGTGGCGTTCCTCTTAAGCTGTCATCAGTCATGTCTAAACCAATCTCATCCATAATTTTATGGAAATGAGTTTCGATGGCTGCAATTTTTTCTTTATCAGATTTTAAAAAAGCATCAACTCGCAAAGGAGTTTCTGCTGAGGTCATTTGATGATTGTCTCCAATCATTTCAAATAATTCTTTTTCAATGGTTGTGTTCATAAGAAGTATTTATTTTGTTCAACAAAAGTATGTAAAAGTTAAACATTATGATTTTCGCCAAGCTAACTAATAAATTATTCAACTATAAAAAAATCTTATACTGTATAATAAATGAAAATACTTTGTTACTTTGTGAAAAATTGATTCAATGATTATTGCCAAAAATATCCATAAATATTACGATAGTTTACACGTGCTAAAAGGAGTTGATTTACACATTCAACAAGGTGAAATCGTATCAATTGTTGGAGCTTCCGGAGCAGGAAAAACTACCTTATTGCAAATTCTGGGAACGCTTGATAATCCGGCTAAATCAAATGACACTTCACTTCATATAAATAGTGAAAATATATTGACAATGAAAGACAAAGCACTTTCTAAGTTTAGAAATACACATTTGGGTTTTATCTTTCAGTTTCATCAATTATTACCTGAATTTACTGCTTTAGAAAACGTTTGCATTCCAGCCTACATTGCCGGAAAAGAAAAAAAAGAAACCGAAGTTGAAGCCAAAAGATTATTAGAATACCTTGGCTTGTCCGAAAGAATAAATCACAAACCAAACGAACTATCTGGTGGCGAACAACAACGTGTCGCAGTAGCGCGTGCCTTAATAAATAAGCCAGCCGTTATCTTTGCAGATGAGCCTTCGGGAAATTTAGATACAGCTTCAGCTGAAAACCTACATCAATTGTTTTTTAAATTGAGAGATGAGTTTGGACAAACCTTTGTGATTGTTACCCATAATGAAGAATTTGCCAACATGGCTGACAGAAAGTTGGTAATGAAAGATGGACTAATTATTTGATAGTATGCTACTCATTCTACTTAATTGGCTTTATATTTTCATAACTGCAACTTCCTTTGGAATTGCGTTCTCGAAAGCATTACGCATTCAATATTTTGAAGTGGTTATAACGCCCATTTTAGGATTGTTTTCAATTACTCTTTTAGCAACCATTTGGGCTTTCTTTGCTCCAATCTCGATTGCATTTCACTTGGTTTTACTACTATTGTCTGTGTTGTTTTGGTACAAAAACAAAGCAACTGCTATTTCGATTATACAGCATGCATTAATCCAAATCAAATCGTTCTCCTTTTCCATCAAAATCCTCTTGACAGTTAGTAGTTTGCTGTTGTTGGCTCAAAGTGCTACACTTCCTTTTATCATTGATAACGAATCCTATTATGTTCAAACCATCAAGTGGCTCAATGAGTATGGCTTTGTAAAAGGGTTGGCAAATCTGCATTTGTTTTTTGGGCAAACCAGCGGTTGGCATATTACTCAAAGCGTTTATAGTCTTTCGTTTTTGTATGATCGATTTAATGATTTAAATGGGTTTTGTTTGATACTGGGAAATTTCTTTGCGTTCCAAAAACTACATTCTTACTTTACAAATGCCAATAGAATGGATTTAGTCTTTGGCTTATTGCCATTAACATATGTCTTTCTGTTTCAGTTTATCAATTCTCCTTCACCTGATTTTCCGGTGTATCTTTTTGGACTTATGTTATTTTCAATATATATACTAAATCAAGATAATAAAGACTCTTTTGTTATAATTACAATCCTAGCATTATTTGCCATTTTTATTAAGATTACAGCAGTTGTTTTACTATTATTTCCATTTATTTTACTGCTAAAAAACTTTTCCGTTTTAAAGAAAGAAGTATTCAAAATTAGCGCTATCGGAAGTTTAGTTTTGCTCTTATTTGTTTTAAAAAATACGATGCTCACAGGTTATCCGCTTTTCCCGTTGCTTTCCTTTAGAATAGATGATTTAGATTATACTGTTCCGAGTATTATCATGGATTTCTTCTTTAGCAAAAGCATGTTAAATTCTTTCTATATAGACAACAGTGCTTTTACTGGCGCTTCTTCATTGGATATAGTAAAACATTACTTTTTATATAATGGAATGTCAGGTTATATAGGTGTTATATCGCTTCTTACTCTTATAATCTCACCAATCGTAATAGTACTAAAACGTTTGCCAAAAGCCATCTGGACTATCTATTTTGTATTTGTCGTATTGGCAGTTTTGTTGTGCTTTAGTTCGCCACAGTATCGTTTTTATGTTTATTTTACTTTGTTCTTTTTGTTGCTATGGTTATCGTTATGGATTACTAACCCAAAATGGATACTTCGCTTTTATGCTTTAAACATGATGCTAATTGCGATTTTGTTATTTATTCCGTTGTCATTTGGGAGTTTAACAAAAAATGCATTATTAACTCAAAACAGCACGTTTCATTTAAAAAATAGTGTTATTCCGGAGCCAAATTCTAAATGGAAACCTGAATACAAAGGAGGAAGTGTTGGCAATATGTCCTATCATTCGCCTATTGACACTTCGTTCTTTTGGGTAACCGGCAATGGAAACTTGCCATGTGTAAACGAAGAACAGCTAAAGTATTTTGAACATGGGTTTTTCTATATTCCGCAACAGCGAAGCACTGATTTGAATGATGGGTTTTATGCTCAAAAGGTAAGCGGACATGAATAAAACCGAGCTCAAAGAATTTCTGGACGAGAAAGTAATTCAATACAATACATTAGACTTTATCGACAGCGACCCAATTCAAATTCCGCATCTGTTTTCGTTAAAAGAAGATATTGAAATTGCAGGTTTTTTAACGGCAACCATCGCTTGGGGCAACCGCAAAATGATTATCAACAACAGCAAACGAATGATGGATATGCTTGGTAATTCGCCTTACGATTTCATTATGGAACACAATGATACCCAATTGGAAAAACTCGATCATTTTGTGCACCGTACTTTTAACAACGAGGATTTTAAAACGTTTGTTAAAGCATTGCAACATATTTACATTAATCATAAGGGTTTGGAAATGGCTTTCGCCAAAAATCAGAAACCATTATCAATGCAGCCAAGTATATCCGAATTCAAGAAGCTGTTCTTTGAAATTGCTCATCAATCCCGAACGATGAAACATGTATCTGACCCGATGCAAGGTTCGGCAGCCAAACGAATCAACATGTTCCTCCGATGGATGGTTAGGCAAGATAACAAAGGGGTTGATTTTGGTATTTGGAAAAGCATCTCTTCTGCTTCACTTTCATGTCCTCTTGATGTCCACTCAGGCAATGTAGCCCGTAAATTAGGGTTACTTTCCCGAAAACAAAATGATAGTAAAGCCTTAACCGAATTAGATACTTCACTTCGTCTACTCGATGTCAATGATCCTGTAAAATATGACTTTGCTTTGTTTGGTTTAGGTGTGTTTGAAGGATTTTAATAGAAGAGAAAAGAAGCAAGAAACAAGAAGAAAGACCGAAATATTGTGAATTAAATTATATTTTCTTTTCTCTTTCTTCTCGTTTCTTTCTTCTTTCTTCTCGTTTCTTTATTTTTATTACATTTACAACGCACAATTCCCCAAGTCGTTATATAACCTAGTATTACCGAGTCATAATTTGTCTCTTTATAACTAACCAAACCAAAACCAAATGACGACAACACTTACCAAGTACCGCATTGAATCGATTGATTTGTTAAAAGGATTAGTCATGGTAATCATGGCATTAGACCATACCCGTGATTACTTTCATTTCTCTGCTTTTTATTTTGACCCTACCGACCCAACACAGTCAACGTTGCCCATCTTTTTCACGAGGTTTATTACCCATTTTTGCGCACCGGCTTTTAGCTTTTTAGCGGGTATGTCTGCTTTTATGGTTGGGAAACGAAAATCAAAAAGTGAATTATCCGCTTTCTTATTTAAACGCGGGTTGTGGTTGGTTTTTATTGAACTGACCATTGTGAACTTTGGGTGGTATTTTGATCTCCAGTTCCGAAACCCTGGATTGCTGACCATTTGGGCATTGGGAATAAGCATGACTGTCTTATCAGCTGTAATTCACCTGCCACGAAAAGCCATTTTATGGTTTAGTGTGATACTAATTGCCGGACACAATTTGTTAGATACCATTCATTTTAAAGGAAATGAATATTGGTCTATATTCCATGAATTCGGAATCTTCCCGATAACAAAAGACTATCTTTTCATAGTGGGCTACCCTATTATTCCGTGGATTGCCGTTATGTCATTGGGGTATTATTTTGGTGCTTTTTACAACGCTGATTTTGGTCAAGCCAAAAGACGAAAGCTATTCAACACTATTGGCTTATTAGCTTTGGGACTATTTGTAGGATTGCGTTTGACCAATTTCTATGGTGACCACTATCTATATAAAGAATATAACAATCTCTCACAAGACATCATTGTTTTCTTTAACCCTTCAAAATATCCGCCATCACTACTCTATTTGTTGATGACCATTGGATTTACTTTGCTTTTCCTTGCCAATTCTGAAAACCTCAAGGGTAAAGTGGTGAACTTCTTTTCCACTTTTGGTAGAGTGCCGTTCTTTTATTACATCATCCATTTGTATGTGATTCATTTAGCGGCAATGCTATATGCTCAACTGGCTGGTTATGGCTGGGAGAAACTAATCCTAGAAGGCTGGATAACCGAATTACCGCGAATGAAAGGCTATGGAGTGAGCTTGATTTGGGTTTATGTCATCTGGGCAAGTATCATTTTGCTACTCTATCCGTTATGTAAATGGTTTGACAACTATAAACAAAGCCATAAAGATAAATCGTGGTTGAGTTATTTGTAGCTTCCGAATGTAAACTATGCTATTCCATGCATTACATTTTTCGGCAAAAACATACCAAAACATACCAAAACATACCAAAACATACCAAAACATACCAAAATATACCAAAACATACGAAAACCTGCAGAAACCTGCAGAAACCTGCAAAAAGTGACAAAAACGACACTGTGGCATTGCTTTGGCGCAGCTATTGATGACGGTCTGACAATATTAATTTAAAACATAATAATTATGTCAGTAAAATTCAAAGCCGTATCGCGCAGAAATCCACAGGATTTGACGGCACCACAGAAGTTTTATGCCCAGGCAATTGCCGATGGCGAAGTAGATTTGGATACATTAGCGAGAATGATTTCCGATCAGAACACCGTTACCGAAGCCGACTGTTATGCCGTGTTGATTTCGTTAGAGAAAAACATTATCGATGAGCTAGCACAAGGACGTATCGTAAAACTAGGACGTTTAGGCTCCTTTCAGGTGGGTATCAGCTCCGAAGGTTCCCTAACAGCCGATGCTGTAAGCATTAGTGCTATTATTAAATCGCGCATCAACTTCCGTCCCGGTAAACGAATGCAGAGTTTCCTAAAAGACGTTTCGTTTAAAAAGCAAGCCTAAGCTGTTTGCAATTGTTTAGGAAAAGAACAGGGTAAGCCCCAACTCTAATTGAGTTGGGGCTTTTTTTTGTTTTATCACTAGAACACTCTTTTAAAATTCATACGTATGAGTTGATTAATTCATACGTATGAATTGAATGATTGATACGTATGAATTAAAAGATTGATACGCACCAATTAGAAACAGTAATAAAAGCGTGTAATAAGAATATTTTTTTGAACGGAGATACACTTTTTGTGTACATTTTTAAACCATAGCGATTTATTATTATTTTTTCCTACATTAGCTAAGACTTATTATAATTAACTTGATATTTATCAGAAGACATGAATAACATTAATGAGTATTGATGTTGTATGTATAAGTTATGTGCCATTTTACAGCGTAACCCAATTAACATTAAACAAACTAATAAAATAGATATGAAATACTTTTTTCTCATCGTAATAATTTTACTTTCCAAACTAACTTTTGGACAAACGAACCAATATTCAGAAATTGTAAACTATTACAACACTGTTCAGAATTTTAATGGAGCGGTTTTAGTTGCAACAAATGGACAGATAGACTACTTGGCTGGAATTGGTGTTTCCAATAGACAAGCCGGAACAACGATGAACTCTAAAACTAAATTCAAAATTGCTTCAATTACCAAAACCTTTACAGCAGTTCTTATTCTTCAACTTTATCAAGAAGGCAAAATTGATTTGAATGCAACTTTCGGAAAATACTATCCAAATTATAAGGGTGAAGCTAAAGATAAAGTAACTATTGAAAATTTACTCACCTACAGTTCTGGAATTCCTAATGCTGTCAAAAACTTATGGATGAGACCTTATCAGTTACCTATAACAATTGACGAATTTATAGATAAATATTGTAGTGAAAATTTAGAGTTCACACCAGGAGAAAAAAGTAATTACAGCAATACTGAATATACCATATTGCATAAAATTATTGAGAATGTTTCCAAAAAATCTTTTTCGAGTCTCTTGCAAGAAAACATTTTGAACCCTTTAAAAATGGAGAACACTGGTTTGCTAAACTCAAAAGATATAATTCCTGGACTTACAAGTTCGTATACAATTGAAGATTCCACAAATCAAATCACATCTGACGAACCTTATTTCATAGAGAACTATTTTGGTTCTGCTGCTATGTACTCAACAGTGGAAGATTTGTTTAAGTTTAATAATGGCATTTTCAATTATAGTTTATTAAATGAGTCCACTACAAAATTAATGCTCAAACCGAATAACAAATTAGATGGGGCAGCCTTAGGTGGTTTCTGGTATTCAGATGGTTATGGTACTTTTAACAAGCCTTTTATATACAGAACAGGCGGTCTTTTAGGTTCTTGTTCCAATTGGATACATTCTATTGATGATAAAAAAACGATTATTGTTTTTAACAATACAAATAGAACAAATTTATATGAACTTTCAGAACAATTATATCTAGTAAGCACAGGACAAAAAGCAACAATACCAATACTTAAAAAACAAGAAAATAGCAGCAATGCCTTAAACCTTGATAAAGTAAAAGGAACTTGGTTACTTGACCTACGACCAGACCCAAATAGCGAACCCTATTTGAAAGATTTTATCTTAACTCCAACCAAAGGCAAAGAATTTGAAGGAGAATTTTATGGTACTAAATTTACTGGTGGTTATTTTAACACTGATTGGGAAAATTTATATTTTGCATTCACAACAGGCGACAAAGACAACGTTTATTACCATTCAGGATATATAATTGACGACAAGATATTCGGCATTTCATATAGTGAAGGACGAAAATTTACTTCACATTGGACGGGAATAAAAAAATAAAAACGGCACATAAAAAGCGTCAAACACAATCGCTACGTTTGTGTTAATCGAATGACTTTCTTACTATATTTGTTTTCTCAAAATGGAGAAATCACGCTCCAAAAGCCGCGACTATATCTGGCGCGGGTACGTTATCAGCCATTTTAACGCTCCGAATAAACAGTATGCTAATTCAAAAACAAACCATGAAAAAACGGCTTCTCTCTATTTCGCTGATAGTAATTGCATCGTGCAATGTATCCTTTGCTCAATGAAAAATTAAAGCTATCAAAGCAGGAAAGGTTATTGATGTTTTAAGCGGAATAGTGCGAACCAATCAAACAATTTTGATTGAATAAACATTTGCAAGAACTTCAACAGAACAGCTTGAATGAACAGCAAAACGTGTGATAACAACCGTTTAATATCAATAACTTATTCACATATAATTAAAAACAAAAAAGGCACTCCAACCGGAATGCCTTTTTTTATTAAAATGATCTTATAATTCCCAACCGCAGTCGAAAACCTCCCGTATTTTGTTCCCCATTCATATTCTGAATTACCGGCAACGAAACGGTTAACGGGAAACTCCATTTCTTATAACTAATGTTGTTCCCAAGCGTAGCAAAACCCATATAGTAACCTGAATCATGGTCTACTTCCCCATCCTCTTTTAACATATCTAACCATTCGCCATAATAACCACCAAAAACCGTCCAACCTAAGTTTGATATTTCTTGTTTTGGTTTATCATCCGTTTTTGTATCTGTAACCAAAGGACAAAAAGCACTACCTGTCTTTAAGCTGTAACTTAATGACACGTTTTGTATGGCAATACTTCCATAGTAATTATCCTGAAAACCATTAGTTGTGTGTTTGTATAAACCATTGGTTTGCAATGCCAGCTTGTCCCAACGCTTAGCCAAAACAATACCTACCATAGGATCATACGAACCTGACCCTACTATTACAGTAGTGTTATCAAAGTTAGCGTTTTTCTGAATTCCGGTTGGTAGCTCTACTCCTGCTTGTAATGCCAAACTAAAGTTGTTTTTGTTATAAACAGCAAAAGTTCCCAGCACTACTAAATCGCCTATACCATTGTCATTCCCGGTATCGGTATGCAGAAACACGTAAGGCACCAAAGCCGAAACCGTAACCGATTTAGTCAAACCATAACGCACTCCTAAAGATTGTATCAGCATACTTGTTAACGGCGCTTCCTCATCAGTAACATCAGTAACCGGTGGCAGGTTTTGATTGATGTGTCGGTAGTCAGTATAGGTTTCGACTACAAATTGCTTTTTGGCTAAGGTTAAAATGCCGTTGTTAAAATCACCATTGGCTGCTCCGGTTCCTGCACCGGCACAACAAGCACATTGGCTATAGCTATAGGTTGTTGCCACAAGAGCAATAACCATCATATAGATTGTTTTTTTCATTGTTTTAAATTAGATAAGTTCATAGTAGTTTTGGCTAGCCAAATATTGGAAGCCAAAGTATAATTGAAATTATGCTAAAGTCTGCGGAGGTTTTTTTAGTGAGAGAGTATACCCAGGTGATAATCCCTTGGTAGCAGTACAAAAAGAAAGAGATGGTTTTGTAATGCTAATAGTATTCAATTGCCAATTAGAAGGCATTGCAATAAATGTATCAAGGGTTTTAATTTTTAAAACGGCTACGGGCAATTTGTTGTTCTCGGCTTCTTCGTCTGCGGCTTTTTTAAGTTCGCGATAAAGCTGGCACTTTCCGTTACAATGCATCATGGGTTTGAAGCGGTTGATACATTCGGTTTTGGCAATCTTTTCTTTATTGATTTCCCAATAGCCAATATAGGTCAACTGGAAGACCGACTGCCAGAGCAATGCAACAAAAAAGGATATGGCAAATAGTGTTTTCAAACTGAAGCAAAAGTAAAAATTAAAATGTAAGTTGTCTTATGATTTCAATCCTATTTTAGTATTATACTAAATTAATACCCTCTTTTCTTCCAAAAGAAATATAGCATTACACCAAGCTTTTACATATTCAAAAAATCCATTATATTTAGCCCTCGAAAAAGTTGTCTATGCAACCTAATAAAAATCAATATACTATACAATGACTTTACCAAAGCACTCGTTTTATTTACTCATTCCAATTTGCTTATTCTCAACCCATAGCGTTATTTCTCAATCTAAAACAAAGAAAGCTAACAATCCGTTTCTACAAGGAATGAATGTTCCTGTTGATTACGCTAAAGTAACATCTGAAGATGTTGCTGATTATGCAAAACAAACTATTGCCGACGTTACTTCGACAATAGCAACACTAAAAAAACAAAAAACAGCAACATTCGCCAATGTCTTCGGAGCGATGGATGACATCAAAAACAAAATGGGGACAGCAAGCAACAACTGCTTTATGCTGAATTGGGTTTCAGCAGATTCGATTATTCGTACCAAAGGACTAGTGAGTTATCAACTGCTGGACTCACTTTCGACGGTCATTTATTCGGATAAAGGAATTTATAAAAAGATGAAAAGCTTTAAAGAATCTGCTTCCTACAAACAACTCAAAGGAAATAAAAGGTATTTAGTTGATGATATGATAGAAGGTTTTGAACGCTCGGGAGTGAATCTAAATTCGGAACAACTTACCAAATACAAAAACCTGACTAAAGAAATTGGTGAGCTTTCTTCTTCGTATTCTAACAATATGAATGCTTCTAAAGAGATTTTATCTCTTGATGAAAAAGGAGCTGATGGACTACCGGAAGATTTTAAAAATAATTATAAAGTTGCTGATGGGAAGTACGAAATTCCGATTATCAATGCAACCAGCGAAACGGTTTTGAACAATGCAACAGCTGAAGAAACAAGAAAAGCTTATTATATTAAATTTTATGACAGAGCTGCCGATAAAAACTTGGCTATCTTAGATAGTATGGTTAAAAAGCGCGATGAGTTGGCAAAGCTCATGGGTTATCCAACTTATGCTGCTTATGCATTGGTTCCTAAAATGGCTAGTAATCCAAAAACGGTATGGAATTTCCTCAACGATTTAGTAAGCCGTTCAAAAGAAAAAGCAAAAAGCGATGTAAGTTTATTAGAAATTGAAAAGAAAGTAGAACTAGCAAAGGAGGATGCTAAATTACAACCATGGGACATTGGTTTTTATAAAAATCAAATCATAAAAAAACAATACCAAATTAACAACGAAGAACTTAGAGCTTATTTCCCAATGGATAAATGTCTAAAAGGAATGATGGATATTTATCAGAAATTATTAGGTTTTGAATTCAGAAAAGTACAAAACCCATCTGTTTGGCATGAAGAAGTAGAAATGTATGAAGTGTTTGAAAGCGGTAAATTAAAAGGACGATTTTATTTGGATTTATTTCCGAGACCAAATAAGGAAACTTGGTTTTATGGTGTAAACATTGTTTCAGGAAAAGGAAAAGAAATTCCGGTTTCGATGCTGCTTGGCAATTTTACCCGACCAAGCAAAACACAACCTTCGTTGTTGAGTCAAAAAGAACTTAATACGTTATTTCATGAATTTGGACATATCATGAATATGATGTCCTATCACGGAGAGTTTTCATCTCAACAAGAGTCTAAATCAGATTTTACAGAGGCTATGTCACAAATATTTGAAAACTGGATACTAGATTATGATGTCCTTAGCACGTTTGCCAAAAATTATAAAACAGGAGAAGTACTCCCAAAAGCTACTTTTGACAATATGATAAAATCAAGAAAAGTAGGCTCTGGTTTGGCTTCTATCCAAAAGCTTGTGCGTTGTTTGTATGATATGAATCTTTATGACAAATACAATGCAGCAGCTCCGGTTCCTTCTGGGGATATCTGGAAAACAATTGACAAACAATTGGGGGTAATGGATTTTTATTCCGGAACTCATTATCAAGCCAACTGGATACATGTGAATACCCATCCGGTCTATATGTATGGTTATTTATGGTCTGAAGTATATGCGTTAGACATGTTTACAGCATTTGAAAAAAACGGACTTAAAGACACTAAAACTGGTGTTAGCTACCGTGAATTAATACTCGCGAACGGAACACAAAGTGATATAGTAAAAGCGGTAGAAAAATTCTTAGGAAGACCATCCAACAACAAAGCCTATATCAAAAGTCTTGGTTTAGAATAAAGAATCAAGAAGAAAAAATAGTATTGCAAAAAAACTCTGGTCTGGACCTGAGTTTTTTTTGTTTTATTTAAGAAATGTTACGTCTAATTATAATGCTTTAACACATACTTTTGTAAAAAAAATACAATGGCCCGATTTCAAGAAAATGATTTACCCAAAGTAAAACTAAATGCAAGTTCACTTAATAAAGCTTTGTTGATATTCAAATATGCCGAGAATCATAAATGGAAGTTTTATGTTGGCTTAGTATTTCTGCTCTTCACTGGTGCCACAGCACTAGCCTTTCCTAAATTAATGGGGATGTTAGTAGATTGTGTAAAAAACAAAAACAACGGCGAAGCCAATACTATTGCTTTGAGTTTGGTAGGTATCTTATCGTTTCAGGCAATTTTTTCTTTTTTCAGATTGTCGCTATTTGTCAATTTTACGGAGAATACTTTGGCCAATCTCCGACTGGCTCTATACAGTAATTTGATTAAACTACCGATGTCCTTCTTCTCGCAAAAACGTGTGGGTGAATTAAACAGTCGCATCAGTTCTGATATAACACAAATCCAGGATACTTTAACAACGACGATTGCTGAGTTTCTACGCCAATTCATTTTGATTATTGGTGGCGTAATTCTATTAGCTACACAAAGTTTAAAACTAACTTTAATGATGCTCGCTGTCGTGCCATTAGTAGCCGTTGCAGCTGTTATATTCGGAAGGTTTATCAGAAAGTATTCTAAAAAAACACAGGATCAGGTAGCCGAAAGTCAGGTAATTGTAGAAGAAACATTACAGGGCATTAGTAACGTAAAAGCTTTTGCTAACGAATGGTACGAAATTGCACGCTACAAAGGCAAGATAAATGAAATCGTCAAAATCGGAATTAAAGGCGGACAATACAGAGGCTACTTTGCTTCTTTCATCATCTTTTGCTTATTTGGTTCTATTGTTGCCGTGGTTTGGTATGGCGTTACGTTGAGTATCAGTGGCGATATGACCGTCGGGCAATTAATTTCTTTTGTGTTGTATTCTACATTTGTTGGCGCTTCTTTTGGTGGTATAGCCGAATTGTATGCGCAAATCCAAAAAGCAGTCGGAGCCACAGAACGGGTATTTGAATTACTCGAAGAAACTCCGGAAAAGATTAATTCAAACCAATCCATAACTACCGAAAAAATCAATGGAAACGTTACGTTCAAAAATGTATCTTTCTCCTATCCTTCCCGAAAAGAAATTCAAGTATTGAAAGATGTGAGTTTTACTGCAAACTTTGGGCAAAAGATAGCTATTGTTGGACCGAGCGGCGCCGGTAAATCAACCATATCATCGCTATTGCTTCGTTTTTATGATATAGAGGGCGGACAAATTTTGATTGACAATAAAAACATTTACGATTTCGATTTAGAAAACCTGCGTGGTAATATGAGCATCGTGCCGCAAGATGTTATTTTATTTGGTGGCAGCATCCGCGAAAATATTGCCTACGGAAAACCAAACGCTACAGAAGAAGAAATATTCAAAGCCGCTAAACAAGCCAATGCTTTAGACTTTGTAAACGGATTTCCGGAGAAATTCGATACGTTGGTTGGAGAACGTGGCATCAAACTCTCTGGCGGACAACGGCAACGTATTGCTATTGCACGCGCACTATTGAAAAATCCGAGTATACTAATTTTGGACGAAGCCACTTCGTCTTTAGATAGCGAAAGTGAAAAACTGGTTCAGGAAGCATTAGAGACTTTAATGGAAGGTCGAACCAGTATCATCATTGCACACCGACTCTCCACTATCAGAAATGCGGATGTTATTTTGGTTTTAAATGAAGGCCGAATTTCAGAGCAAGGCACTCACAAAGAATTATTAGCAATAGAAAACGGTGTTTATAAAAACCTAAGTAATTTACAGTTTTCCAATTCTTAATTAAGTTCAAGGAGCACAACGTTTGTAATATTCAGGACGAACTGTCCCGCTATCCGCGCTACACGGTAGCTGCTGCTATCGGGGCTAAATAGAACGTATGCTGTTATCAGGACGCTAAATTAGAAATATGTATCTTTGGCACAAATTACAATACCAATGAGCACTTTCGAGCAATTCAATCTTCCAAAATCTTTACAAAAAGCCATCGACGAATTAGGGCTAACCACGCCAACTCCAATTCAGGAGAAATCCTTTTCAGTGATTATGTCAGGACGCGATGTAATGGGAATTGCACAAACAGGAACCGGTAAAACCTTTGCTTATTTATTGCCAATTCTAAAACAATGGAAGTTTGTTGCCACAGATACACCAAGAATTGTAATCTTAGTTCCAACACGTGAATTGGTAGTTCAGATAGCCGCAGAAGTTGAAAAACTAACACAATACATGTCGGTTAGAACCTTAGGCGTTTATGGTGGTGTGAATATCAACACACAAAAGAAATCTGTTTATCAGGGAATTGATGTTTTGGTAGGAACTCCTGGTCGTGTAATGGATTTGGCATTAGATAATGTAATCCGCTTTGACAGTCTGCAAAAACTGGTGATTGACGAATTTGATGAAATGCTGAATTTAGGTTTTAGAACTCAGGTTACTTCTATCCTATCGATGATAAAAACTAAACGCCAGAACATTTTATTCTCGGCAACTATGACGGATGAGGTTGATGATATGTTAGAAGATTACTTCGATTTTCCCGAGGAAGTTACACTTGAAAAATCGGGAACACCTTTAGAAAAAATAGAACAGCTAGGCTACTTTGTACCTAACTTTTTAACCAAAATAAACCTAATTGTAGAATTACTAAAAGACGACGCTTTCGAAAGAGTATTGCTTTTTGTAAACAATAAAAAAACGGCCGATTTGTTAGCCGTCAAGCTGGAGGAACTTTATCCGGAGCAATTTGGAATCATCCATTCAAACAAATCACAGAATTACCGTTTACAAACGATGGCTTCGTTTCAAGCTGGAGAAATCAGAGGAATCGTTACTACGGATGTTATGGCAAGAGGTTTGGATATTTCGGATGTGACACACGTTATCAACGTTGAGTTTTCGGAAGTGCCAGAACAATATATTCACCGAATTGGTCGTACCGGTCGTGCCGACAAATCAGGAATTGCGATTAGTTTAATTAGTCCGGGTGAACAGGAAATCCAAATAGAAGCAGAAATGCTGATGGATAAAGAAATCAAGATTTTAGATTTGCCAACAACCGTGGAAGTCGCTACGCGCCTATTAGAATTTGAGAAAGACAAAAAGAAACTAAAGGTTATTTTGAAAACCAACAAACTCGAAGGTGGCGCTTCTTTTCATGAAAAAGCAAAAAAGAATTCAAAAGTGAATCTTGGTGGCCCATCAAAAACCAAGAAAAAAACCGGAACGTCAGTCAATAGAAATATATTGAAAACAAGAGCAGCGAAAAGGAAGAAGAAATAATTGATAATTGATAATTGATAATTGACAATTGATTACTATTTTTGACAAACTTTAAATAAATGCAGTTTAAACACCCAGAAGTCCTTTATTTTCTCTTCTTATTGGTCATTCCAATTCTGGTTCATCTATTTCAACTGCGTCGTTTCAAGAAAGAATATTTCACTAACGTACAATTCCTAAAAGAACTTTCAGTACAAACCCGTAAAAGCTCCACCATCAAAAAATGGCTGTTGCTTTTAACTCGTCTATTACTACTTACCTTTTTGATTTTAGCCTTTGCCCAACCGTTCTTTGCTGCCAAAGACAGTAAAAAGAATACGAACGAGATGTATATTATTTTGGATAATTCCTATAGCATGCAGGCCAAAGGCAAAAAAGGAGAACTTTTAAAACGTGCCGTTCAGGATTTATTGGAACACACTCCGGACGCGCAGAACTTCTCACTAATTACTACTTCTGATACTTATTGGAACACCGATATTAAGAGCGTTCAGAAAGATTTGCAAGACTTGAAATACAGTGCATCGGCATTTCGTTTGGATAATTTGATTGCCAAAGTTAATGCGCGCAAATCAGCTTTCAACAAAGATATAATCGTGATTACCGATGCTGTTGGTTTAGAAACCAATCAAACCAAAAGCTTCAGAAAAGAAGATAATGTCTACTTCATCATTCCCGAAGCGGAACAAAAGAATAACATCGCTATTGATAGTGTTTACATCCAACAAACATTAGACAGCTTTTATGATATTGGTATAAAACTCTCCGCAAATGGTGCCGATTTTAAAGATATTCCGATTTCGTTATACAATAAAAATAAGTTAGTAGCCAAAACGTTGCTCAACTTTGAAACGAATACCAAAACCATCAACTTCACCATTCCAAAAGAAGATTTTCATGGTTATGTTTCGATAGCAGATAAAGGTTTGGCGTATGATAACACCTATTATTTTAGCATCTCTAAGCCAAGTTTAACCAATGTTATTAGCATTGGCGATGCAGATAAAAGCAATTTTTTAGCCCGAATTTATACGAATGACGAGTTCAATTTCAATAACTTCCCATTAGCCAATTTGGATTATAACTTATTGGAAAAGCAGGATGCGATTGTGTTGAATGAACTAAAAGACATTCCACAAGCGTTACAAACTACCTTAAAATCATTTGTAACCAAAGGCGGAAACCTTATTGTCATTCCGGCGCAGGAAAGCAATACCACTCAGTTGAATTCGTTTATGGTTAACTTTGGTACGCTACAATTTAAAACCGCAACTTCCGGTGAAAAGAAAGTGACTAAAATCAATTTCAATCATCCCTTGTTCAGTTCCGTTTTTGAAAAGAAGATTGACAACTTTCAATATCCATCTACTAAAACAGCTTTTGGTTTGACTAGTACAACTCCGGCTATATTGACATATGATGATCAAAGTACGTTTCTGACTTCCTTGCCAAATGACTTATCCTCAGTATATGTTTTTGCGGCACCAATCGACAAAGCCAATAGTAATTTTCAAAACTCGCCACTAATTGTCCCGACGTTTTATAACATGGCGCAAAGCAGTCAGAAAACTAGTGTTACTGCAATGATTATTGGAGAAAACAAACCTTTTGTAGTGGATGCTTTGTTATCAAAAGACGAGATTCTAACGGTAAAAAACAATGCCGAAAGTTTTATTCCCATACAACAGTTGTTGAACACGAAAGTCAAAATGACATTTAATGACAGTCCAACTGAAGCTGGAAATTTTAGTATCTTTAACGGAGCAAATCTGGTGCAAAATATAAGTTTTAATTATAATCGAACTGAAAGTAATTTGGCATTGGCAAACCCTGATGTCGCTAGCAACTTTAAAGAAATTGATGCTATTGAAACCGTATTTAATACCATTCAGACCGATAGAACCGATACGCAAATCTGGAAATGGTTTGTGATTTTAACGTTACTCTTTTTAGCATTAGAACTGCTCATTCAAAAATTTGTAAAATGAACCTAATCCTCCGAAAAGCCAAGATTATTGACCCACAAAGTCCGTTTCATAATCAAACTGTTGATGTAAAAATTACAAATGGCATCTTTGAGAAAATTGGAATTTCATTGCCAAAATCGGAAACACATCAGGAATTTGAACATGAAGGGTTACATATTTCTCAAGGTTGGGTTGATACTAGTGTTTCTTTTGGCGAACCAGGTTTTGAAGACAGAGAAACCATCGCTAATGGCTTGGAAACTGCGGCAAAAAGTGGATTTACAGGAATAGCATTGCAACCCAACTCCTATCCTATTATTGATAACCAATCACAAGTACATTTTGTAAAACAAAAAGCTGACGGCTTTGCTACGGAGTTATTCCCGATTGGCGCATTGACTAAAGCAAGCGAAGGAAAAGATTTAGCCGAACTATTTGATATGAAAAATGCAGGAGCAGTAGCTTTTGGGGATTATAACAAAAGTTTATCAAATGCTAATCTGATGAAAATTAGTTTGCAATATGTACAGGATTTTGATGGATTAGTGATAGCATTTTGCCAAGATGAAAGCATCAAAGGAAATGGCGTTGCCAATGAAGGAATCGTTACTACACGATTAGGATTAAAGGGAATACCAAGCTTAGCTGAAGAACTGATTGTTGCCCGAAACCTATTCTTATTGGAATATACAGGTGGAAGATTACACATTCCAACTATATCATCGGCCAAATCAGTTGCCTTAATTAAAGAAGCTAAAAAGAAAGGATTAAACGTTAGCTGTAGCGTTGCTGTACATCATTTGGTTTTAACTGATGAAAAACTGGAGGGTTTTGATTCCAGATATAAAGTATCACCACCACTGCGAACGGAAGAAGATAGAAAAGCATTAATTGCCGGAATTAAAGACAATACAATTGACTGCATCACAACTGACCACAATCCAATTGACATTGAAAACAAAAAGATGGAATTTGATTTGGCTAAAAATGGAACTATAGGTTTGGAAAGTGCATTTGGAGCATTGCTAACCGTATTGCCTTTAGATAAAATAATAGAAAAATTAACTTTTGGTAAAACTATTTTAAACGCTGAAATTCATAGCATTAAAGAAAATAACAAAGTTTCTATTTCATTGTTTACTACAGAAGACAAGTGGACATTTGGCAAAGAACATATTTCATCAAAATCAAAAAACTCAGCTTTCCTTGGACAACCAATGAAAGGAAAAGCTATTGGGATATATAATCAAGGGAAATTAATTTTATCATAAACAACTATGGAAAATATTGACAAATCTAAAAATACAGCAATTGTTGCTTACATAACTATAATTGGCAGTGTGATTGCTATCTTTATGAATCAAGAGGAAAACAAAAGCGAATTTGGTTCTTTTCACATCAGACAGGCATTAGGGTTGTTTATTTCTTTCTTTTTGCTTGGCTATTTTGTGGGCTATGCCGATAGTTGGACAGCAACGTCAGCATTTTACCTATTCTATTTTATTCTTTGGATATATGGCTTTACCGGAGCACTTCAAGGACAAAAAAGAGTATTGCCATTAGTTGGTCCATTTTTTCAATCTACTTTTAAAAGTTTATAATGAGTTTATCGCTTCACCATCTTGTCAGAGAACCTAAAATAAAATTGGACAAAAACCCATTGCTTTTATTGCTTCACGGCTATGGCAGTAATGAAGAAGATTTATTCTCTTTTGCCACTGAACTTCCTGATGAATATTTTGTGATATCAGCTCGTGCTCCTTTTGATATGATGTATGGCAGCTATGCCTGGTATGCAATAAATTTTGATGCTGATGAAAATAAGTTTTCAGATATTGGACAAGCCAAAAAATCCAGAGACAAGATTGCTAATTTTATTGACGAATTAGTTGCTAATTATCCTATTGATTTACAAAACGTAACGTTAATTGGGTTTAGTCAAGGTTCTATTTTGAGTTATGCTGTTGGATTATCTTATCCTGAAAAAGTGCAGCGTGTGGTTGCTATAAGTGGCTATTTGAATACTGAAATTGCAGTAGACAACTTTAAAGAAAATGACTTCAGTAATTTAAAAATTTTTGCTTCTCATGGAACAGTTGATCAGGTTATTCCGGTTGAATGGGCTCGAAAATCTATACCTGTCTTAGAGAATTTGGGCATCTTTGTAGTCTACAAAGAATATCCAGTTGGTCATGGCGTTTCACCACAAAACTTTTTTGATTTTAAAAATTGGTTGCAATCATAAAACAAAAAAGGTCTTGAAATTCAAGACCTTTTTTTCTATTGTTCTGTATCAGTTTCTATTTCCTTTTTCCCTATTTCACCATCGCCAGAAAACATAGTTGTAGTTCCTTTTTTGAGCACATAACCTTTCCAAGGTATTAATTGCCATTCTTTTAAAACCCAAGGTTTACCTTCTGCTACCCTAGACAAAACTATTGAAGCGGTATCTTTAGGAAGAAAAATTTCAGCCATACTGGCATCTTCGTTGAACAACACGTAAGCACTCAAAGTCTCATCTTGATTATTTGGATTGTCTGTTGGATTCAACTGTATTCCGGAAAAGCATTTTACACATTCTTTATTTACTTTTGACCAAACAAAACCGGCAGAGGCCAAACACCCATTTTCATCTTTATCATTAACCATTGTAGAATCTTTTGCCGTAGCAACTTTATCAAGCTTTTCATCTGCATCATCATTTTTATCAATTAGTTTACAAGAACTAACAAGTAATAAAATTATTATAAGCGGTATGATTTTTTTCATTTTCGATTGGTGTTAACTACTAATTTAATGCAGCAGGATATAAATAAGAATTCATTATTTCAAATGAAATACTGCCATTCTCTTCAACAAAATATTTCAACAACACTTCACCCCAAAGTTCGCCATTACTGTAATTGGCAATTATCCAACGATGATTCAAAAGTTTTACACTATTAATGATAAACTTTTGGTTACCCATCTTAACCTGATCTGTATATTTATTCCCTTCCGGGCTATCATTATAGCTCAAAAGCGCTTGCTTTACTTTTTCAGCAAAAGCCGGAAGATCATTTATTTTGTTGCTTTCGTACAAATAATTTTGTGCTCTGTCATTATTTTCTAAAGAAAACGTATTGGCATCATAGAGTTTATCAGATAAGTGAGTAATACTATCAGACAAGACTTTGGAAGTTAATAATGAATTATCAATTTCCTCAACATTAGATTTCGACTCACTTTTTTCTTTTGATGTAAAATATTTATAGGTAAAAACATTCATCAAAACAGCGATAATAAAAAGATATAAAAACAGTGATTTTCTCATAAACTAAAGCGTTATTTTTAAATTATCATAAGCCAAATAAACATTTTTTGGCAATCGTTGTTGCACTTCTTCATGAAAGCCCATTAGATGACTTATGTGAGTCAGATAAGCTCTTTCCGGCTGAATCAAATGTATAAAATCTAATGCTTCTTGCAAACTAAAATGTGAATGATGTGGCTCTTCACGCAATGCATTAACAACCAGTACTTTTACAGCTTTGAGCTTCTGAATTTCCGATACATCAACGGTTTTTACATCTGTTAAATATACAAAATCTTGTATTCGATACCCAAAAACCGGAAGGTTTCCATGATTAACTTGTATAGGTATAATTTCTGTCTGCCCAATTTTAAATTTTTCATTATTAGTCACCGCAAAAGTTTGAACTCCCGGTGCACCTGGATATTTATTTTCTGTTTCAAAAATATAATCAAATCGTTTTCTCAGACTTTCTAATACCCGTTGATGTCCATAAATGGGAATGTCACTTTTCTGTTTAAAGAAAAAAGGTCTAATATCATCCAAACCTGCAGTATGATCAGCATGCTCATGGGTAAAAAGTATGGCGTCGAGTTTTTCACATCCTGAAGTAAGCATTTGCTGCCTGAAATCGGGGCCACAATCAATCACTATAGAATTATCATCCCAAGTAATCCACACAGAAACGCGTAATCTTTTATCTTTTGAATCAACACTTTTACAAACTGAATGATTACTCCCTATAACAGGAATGCCTTGTGAAGTTCCGGTACCCAGAAAATAGACTTGCATAGGAGCACAATATTTAATGTTTTTTTACTTATTTATAAAAGTAATTTTTTTAATGTAAATAATTACAAAAATAGGCGTTAATTATCTTTTATAAAAATAGGTATTTTAGTAACTTTGCATTGTATTAAACATTTTATGGAAAGATCTGAATCATATATTAAACTTAAAGGAGATAAAGTTATCGAGCAAGTTCCATCATTGAAGGACAAAGCAATGAGAATAAACTTTAACGAAAATATCTACGGAACTTTTGCCGAAATTGGTGCTGGTCAGGAAACAGTAAGGCATTTTTTCAGAGCGGGAGGTTCATCTGGAACAATTGCAAAAGCAATGTCTGCTTACGATAAAGATTTTAGTGATGCTATTTACGGCATTGAAGATGATGGTAGATATGTGACTGAAAGTCGTTTGAAAAACATGTTAAGTCACGAAGTTCAGTTGATTGAAAAGCGATTAAGTAGAGACAAACATCCAAACAAAATGTTTTTCAGTTATGCCAATACGGTTTCCACAATTGATTTTGCAAAACAATTTAAAGGTCATGGTTGGGTTGGAATAAAATACCAAGTTGAAGCCGAAGAAGATTACAACGAAATCACATTACACATACGTTTTAAAGAAAATGATGCCAGATTGCAACAAGAAACTCTTGGGGTACTTGGTGTGAATTTGATTTTTGGTGCTTTTTATAAGTATAATGACCCTAAAAAATTATTGCGCTACTTATATGATCATTTAGATAAAGACCAGCTTGAGATTGATACTATTAACTTTTCAGGTCCGCGTTTCGCAAATGTTGATAATCGATTAATGAGTTTGCAGTTAGTAAAAAATGGCATGACAGATGCGGTGATGTTTGGTCCAGATGGTCAAAATATTCTTCCTGCCTCTATTTTATACAAAAAAAATATCTTAGCATTAAGAGGAAGTTTCCGTCCAGTTACTCAAGTAAATATGGACATGTATGAAAGATCATTGAAAATGTTCTTAGAAGAAAGCAAAGTTGAAAAAGAAAATGCTTTAGTAGTTTTTGAAATTACTTTATCAAATTTACGTTCTGAAGGTGAAATTGATGAAAGAGATTTTATGGATAGAGCTGAACTGTTGTGTGCGCTAGGTCAAACCGTAATGATTTCAAATTTCCAAGAATATTATAAAGTGGTTGAATATTTTGCTAGTTATACCAAAGCCAGAATGGGATTAGCAATGGGAGTGAATAATTTGGTTGACATTTTTGATGAAAAATACTATCGTCATTTGAGTGGTGGAATTCTAGAAGCATTTGGAAAACTATTTTATCGTGATTTAAAAGTATTCTTGTATCCAATGGAAGATGAAAACGGAGAGATTATTAATTCTCAAAATCTAAAAGTACACCCAAGGATGAAAGAATTGTATAAATTCTTTGCTTATAATGGAAAAGTAGTAGATATCACTGATTTTGATAAATCACATCTTAAAATTTTCTCTCGTGAAGTTTTAAAAATGATTAACACAGGTACTCCTGGTTGGGAAGAACTACTTCCAGAAGGGATTGCAGAAATTATAAAGAAACACCAACTATTCGGGTATAATCCAGATAAAATATTGCAAAAAGCATAAACAAAAAGCCAAGAAATATCTTGGCTCTTTTATTTATTTTAATATTTGAGCAGCGTGTGCTTTAGTTTTAACATCGGTAATAACTTCATCAATTATTCCTTCTTCGTTGATAATAAAGGTAGTTCTGTTGATGCCTTCATATTCTCTTCCCATGAATTTTTTTGGTCCCCAAACCCCAAAAGCTTGAATGACTGTTTTATCTTCATCTGCTATCAATGGAAAAGGAAGATTAAATTTGGTTTTAAATTTGCCTTGAGCTTTGGCACTGTCCGCGCTTACACCAAGTAATTCATAATTGTTAGCTTTAAAACGTTCAAAATTATCTCTCAAATCACAAGCTTCTGCAGTACAACCTGGAGTGTCTGCTTTGGGATAAAAGAAAACAACCAGCTTCTTTCCAGCATAATCTTCTAATTGGTGAAATTTATTGTCTTGATCAAAACCCGAAAAATCAGGTGCTTTATCTTCTTTTTGTAGTGTTGTCATATTTTGATATATTAGTTTTATAAATTTACATTCAAATTTAAACTAAAATGACAAAACAAGAACGTGCAACAGTTGTTATAAATACGTTAAAACAAATTTATCCCGAGATTCCAATTCCACTAAATCATAAAGATCCGTACACTTTACTCATTGCCGTTTTACTTTCGGCACAATGTACTGATGTTCGAGTAAATCAAATTACTCCTATCCTATTTGCAGAAGCTGATAATCCATATGATATGGTGAAACTTTCGGTAGAAGAAATTAAGGAAATAATTCGCCCATGTGGACTTTCACCAATGAAGTCAAAAGGAATTCATGGATTATCAGAAATATTAATCGCAAAACATAATGGGCTGGTTCCGCAGTCATTTGAAGCCTTGGAAGCTTTACCAGCTGTAGGGCATAAGACAGCTAGTGTTGTAATGTCTCAAGCATTTGGAGTTCCAGCTTTTCCAGTTGACACGCATATTCATCGTTTGATGTATCGCTGGAATTTAACAAATGGAAAAAATGTAGTGCAAACCGAAAAAGATGCCAAAGCTATTTTTCCAATAGAATTATGGAACGAATTGCACCTTCAGATTATTTGGTATGGCAGAGAATATTGTCCGGCACGAGGCTGGGATTTAGAGAAAGATTCAATTACAAAATTAATTGGAAGGAAAACGGTGTTGGATGAGTATTATAAAAAAAAATCCCGTCTCCTTTAGTACGAGACGGGATGTCTTAATTAGCTATGAAATCAAAGTTAATATTACCAATCTTAACAATATTTAATGCACGAGAATATTGAAGGATAAAACGAATAGTTTCATTTTTTGGTAACATTTTTTTGGGTGCTAATTTTCTTTTAGAGTAGAGTTTTGCCATATAAAAATTAATTGAGTTTAATTGATTTATATAATAACGCAAAAAAATATATTTTATTGTTTAAGATGGCAAATAAATTTTATTTTTTTCAATAACTTTTCTTAAATTAGTAATAGCATAACGCATTCTTCCTAAGGTTGTATTAACGCTAACACCTGTAAAATCAGCTATTTCTTTAAAACTCATGTCTGAATAATAACGCATCATAATCACTTCTTTTTGATCGTGAGGTAGCTTTTGAATTATCATTTTTAAATCAATGTCAACTTGACTTTTGATTAATTTTTTTTCGATATCAAGCGAATTGTCTTTTATATTTGAAAAAATAGAGAATTCTTCTGTATCTCTTTTTAGAGGCATTTTTTTGTCATTACGAAATTTATCTATAATAAGGTTACTTGCTATACGCAAAACCCAAGATAGAAATTTACCTTCTTCATTGTAGAATTTTTTGGTTTTCAGCGTGTGAATAACTTTAAAGAAAGTTTCCTGAAAAATATCTTCCGTTAAATCTCTATCCGAAACTTTAGAAAAGATATATCCGTAAATTTTGGATTGGTGTCTGTCAATTAATAAAGCAAGAGAATTTTCATCACCAGCTATATAGTTATTAACTAATATTGCATCAGAAAGGTTTGATTTAGCCATAATATTACCTTTTAGTAAGGGTTAAAAAAGAGATTTTTTAATCTAAAAAGTAATTTTTTTTATAGGCAAATGCAGTTTAATAGTTATATGTAAGCCAAATTTAACATAATTTTTATTAAATAAGCAAATAAAAAAATAATTTTTATTGCTTTTATTTAATTCAATTAAAATAATGTAATCTAATTCTTTAAAAAATATTTATTGCTTTATCATTCATAAGAATAGATTTCATCATTAACCTTATACCAATGCTACCTATTCTACTATAAATTTCTTAACACATTTTTGAGCACCTGAATAAACAGCTAATAAATAGATTCCTTTGGATAGGTTTTTTATATCCACTTCATTAGTTGTTTCGCTTGTAGTAACAACCATAGCACCTAGCATATTATATATTTCTACCTTATCTATAGCAATTTTTGAATTAATATGCACATACTCATTAGCAGGGTTTTGAAACGTAAATCCTTCCAACTCAGACGGAGTTTCTATACCTAACGAACAATTACTTCCCACCACATAAGAAATATATCTTGTTACTGATGCTCCATTAGAATAAGCAAATTTACAAGCATAATTAATTGTTGCACCAATAGTTTGACCTGTTATGGTTTGGGTAAAAATATTCCCTGTAACATTAGTCATTTGAGTTTCAGTAAAAGGGCTTTGTTTCCATAGAAAAGCTACTAAACCTACTCTGCCTGTATCCAACAATTCAAAATTAATTTTAACATCTGTTCCGATGGTTTCGAATGTATAATTATAACCTGTAGTGAATGATGTTGCTATCTGTGCTTGATTATCAGTGCCTGAGCATGATACTGTTGCAGTAGTTGTTGCGTTTAGTGTGATAGGATTATTAACATAAGCATTTCCATTCAAATCGCTTGCCGAAACAGTAAAAGTATAGTTAGTATTTGGTGATAGATTTGGTATTATTACTGATTTTTGAACACCGGATGGATTGGCAAAAGAAATAGTAGTTGAACCATAGGTTATGGTATAAACTACTGTACCTGAGTTGTCATTTGAATTTAACAGTAACTCTATAGTCGAGCCAGTAACTGCTCCCACAGTAGCTGTGAAATTAGTTGGAGCTTGAGTGTCAACTAAAGTATTTTGATAAACTCTGACATAATCTATATTCATTGCGGCTTGCGTAAAACTTGGAGATATTGTACCGGCAGTTCCCCCCATTGCAACATTTAACAACAAATATTGTTCTGCATCAAAAGGCCAAGTACTTGTATTTTTTATAGCAGGATTATAAGTATAATACACAACATTATCTAAAAGAAATGATATTTGAAAAGGTGACCAATTCATAGAATAGATATGATAATTGTTTTGTAAATCAGATGCAATTGTACCACCATTATTCATAGAATTTCCGAAAGAGGAAGGTGTATGCAGCGTACCCTGAATATAATTAACTGGTTGAGATGGGAAAATCCCATGCTCCATAATATCAATTTCACCACATGCTGGCCAGTTTGTAGTTCCGTATGTTGCATCGAAAAAAGCACCATCTTCATTTATATTTTTACCTAACATCCATATTGCTGGCCATGTTCCTGCATCGATTGGTACCTTTGCTCTAACATCTACTCTACCATATTTGAAAGCAAATTTAGAGTTTAATCTAGCTGAAGTATACTCCTTTGTATATCCTTGATCTGTAAAATTTTCTTTTATAGCTACAATATTTAAAAAACCTCCATTCACATAAGAATTCTGTATACGATTAGTATAATGCTGCACTTCGTTGCTAAACCAACTACCGCCAGAAGGCAACTGCGTTTGTTGAAACCAATTATTAGAATTTATGGGACCGTTTGTATCAAACTCATCTGACCAAACTAAATTGTTATAAACCACATCAACTTGTGAAAAGGTGTATTGTGTAACCAGAAAGAATATGAAAATCTGAAATAGTGTCTTTTTTTTCATTGCAATTATTTTTTTTGGGGTTTTAAAAAACTAAATTATATCAGAATCTATGCTTAAATTCTTTTACCATTTTATTTATCATTTACATCATCTATGAATTTTAATTTTTCGTCTTTATTCCAAAGTCCCCAATAGGCTCCAACATCGCCTTCGGCTCCAACTTTCCATGATTCATCAAAAGAGGAAAAATAGAACATTTCAATATTATCATTAGCTGACCAAAGTTGGGCATTGATAAAATATTTCATTGCATTTTCTTTTGATGAAAAAGCACCTCTTAAGCTACCTCCTTCACTCGGCCACCCTGTTTCGGTGATGATGACTTTTTTACCGTTTCCAGCATGATCTGCTTGACCAAACATGGCTTGCATGTGCGCTAATGAATGATCAATATCACAACCTTCCCAATAAGGATAACAGTTAGAAAGAATTACATCACAAGCCTCGGTAATTCTTGGTCGATGAGAAAACTCATAATAAGCATCAACATAACCAACAGGAATTCCTGGTAAAGCTTCTTTAACCTGATTGATATAGTCTAGTAATTCATCCTCTGTTAAATCACCACGATACATAACTTCGTTACCAACAGCTGCTATATCAACACATCCTTCTTTTGCTAAAGTAATAAGTCCTTCGATCTCTGCATCATTCATTTCCTTATCATTGCCCAACCAAGCACCTACTAAAGTTTTAAGTCCATTTTTATGTGCAACTCTAGGAATATGTTCATTCCCTTCAACGCAAGAGAAAGAACGAATCCATTTGGTATAAGGTTTTATGATTTGAATTCTTCTATTAACTTGCTCTTCTGAAATAATATCTCCTGGTTTTTGTCCGTCTTCATACATACTAAAACATATACCATGCATTCCTTTTTTCAGAGTATCTAGCCATAATTGTTCTAGTTTTTCTGTTGAGAAGGTACTTAAATCTACACTATCATGTTGGATATAGTTACCAATCTGTTGTGCATAATTTGTTTCATTTATTGAAGACAGATAGTCTTTTCTATATGACATTTTTAGTTAAATTAAAATTAATACTTTTCATCTACTTTTGGCTCTGGATAATTAGATTTTTATACTTAAAGTATCCTTTATCATCCCATAATCCCCATGATGTTCCTGCTTTTCCTTCGGATTGTATTTTCCAAGATTCATCAAAAGAAGAGAAATAAAATAAATCAATATTCTCTCTTTGAGCCCACAATTGTGTTTTAATATAATACTTCATTACATTTTCTTTTGAAGCAACTGCACCACCAATTACTTCTCCTTCACTTGGCCAACCTGATTCTGCTATAATTACTTTTTTCCCTTGTGCGGCTTCAAGTGTTTTTCGGTATATCTCTTGAAGATAGAATCCGGAGATTCTTATGTCAGCGCCTTCCCAGAAAGGATAACAATTAGCAAGAATAACATCGCAAGCTGCAGTTAATTTTGGTCTGTTTACAAATTCAAAATATGCATCCACATAGCCTACAGGTGTATTTTTGGTTGCTTTTTTGACATGCTCTATGTAATTAATGATTGCTTGTTCGTTCAATTCTTCTCTGTAAAGCACTTCATTTCCAACTGCAGCGATATCAACTAAATCATTTTGCATTAGTTCTATCAGATTTTTAATTTCTATTTCATTCTCTTTGATATCATTACTTATCCAAGCGCCTACTATAGTTTTTAATCCAATTTCTTTTGCAAGTTTAGGTATTTTTTCATGCCCGTTTGTACAAGAAAAAACACGTATCCATTTGGTGTGTGGTTTTAGTATCTCTAATCTTTTTCTTATTTGGTCTTCAGAAATAGCATCTCCTGGTCTTTGCTCATTTTCATATGCGCTAAAACAAATGCCATGCATTCCTTTTCTAAATATAGCAGTAAATTCATCATCCATTTCATCTTTTGACAAATCAGAAAAATCAACTTTTGTTGTGAAGAAGTTAGGGTATTTTTCTTTTAATTCCTTTTCTGACAAAGCATTAATATTGATTTCTGAAAGCAACTTCATTTTGGCGTAACCTGAAGGTTTGATTGCTTTTCTTTTTTCTAATTCTTTTGAGATTTCTTTAGCTTTGTCTTCAGTCAAATCATAATTTCTCATAACCCACATGGCGATTAATGTTCCTAAAATTGGAATTCCTGAGAAAAAAAGTCTTAATCCGGTAACTGCACCCTCAGTTTGTGTTACTGCCCCAGGATGGAAATCTACGAAAGACATAATGATACCTGTTAACAGTCCAGCAATAGCAAAACCAAATTTTACCATCCACCAATAAATAGCTCCAAATATTCCTTCTCTACGTTTACCTGATGTCAACTCATCCATATCGCAAACATCGGCTGTCATTGACATCATCAAAGTAAATAAACTTCCGATACCAAAGGAAAAGAAAGGTAAAGCGAATATAAACATATAGGGTTTTCCCGGAATGAAAAGAAACCAAAGCAAGATGTAACCAAAAATTGAAATTCCCTGACAAACTAAAAATGTTTTCTTCTTTTCCATTTTTTTTGACATCCAAGAAACTATCGGAATTACGACAAAAGTGGTGGACAAAGCGCCTAAACATCCAAAAAGTGTTGGCCAAATGCCAGCATCTGTTGAATTTCCATTAAATAAATAGTAAACAACTATAAAAAAAGTAAAGCCCGCAACTGTATTGAAAGCATTAAAAATAAAAAAAGTAGCTATACAGAGTTTTCTGAAAGGACTGTTTTTAAAAGCTTCTATAAAACTTGAAAAAATTTCTTTTAGGCTGCCTCCCATTGTTCTAAACGTTAAAGGAGAAAAACTCTCTTCGTTTTTAGTTGACTTACTTTTAATGAATATTGCTGGAACCATCGCTAATAGCATACAAGAAATTCCAACCCAAACAGCCAAAGTTCTGGTGGCAGTATCTGCATTTGGAAACCATGTCGGATCATACATAACAACCCAAAACCAAGGTGCTATTACCCAAGCCCATTGTCCAATCCATTGTGATATAGCCATAATACTAGTTCGTTCATGAAAATCATCACTCATTTCGTAACCCATTGCTACAAAAGGAACGCTAAAAATTGATAGCCCCAAATAAAATACAATAGACCATATTAGAAAATAATAGAAATTATATTCTACTCCGCTTTCCCTGTATAATTGCCACATCACAACAAAAGAAATCCCCATAATAATGGCTCCTGTAAACACATACTGTCTTCTTCTTCCCCATTTAGATCTGGTATTGTCTGAAATAAAACCCATAATTGGGTCAATAAAAGCGTCTAATATTCTAGGGAGGAAAAAAGTAATACCCCACATCCATGTTGGCATACCTAAATTTTCAACCAATACAACCATAAAGATTCCTAAGGCAGCAGGAAACATTTGGTTTGCTAACATTCCCAACCCAAAGGCAACTTTCTGTCCGAAGGGCACTTTATTTTGACTAACATTTGTATTTGAACCCATAATTATTTTTTTAAAATGATGTTATTTAATAACCAATTTTTGAATCGTTTGGTTACCGATTTATGCTAATGCAGTGCTTTTGGAACTAAAACATCCTTCATCAACTGCTCTTTGTTTCCATTGTAAGTTTTGGTTATTTTATTTCCGTTTCTGGTTAACCCTTTGAATATTCCTTCATCAACCAAGTCCCATAAGGCATATTTTGCTTGACCATTTAATGTAAATAGACCAAAATGATTTTCAGAGCCTGATGGATTTTTTGAATCTTTCCACTGTTCATCAAAAGCTTCAAAGAAAAAGCATGACATACCTGCTTTGTTTGTCCATTCTCTCATATGTTTGTAAAAAACTGCTTCTTTATATTCATCTGTTGCTTTAGAACCTTCATTACCATAATGCTCATTAGATAAACTCGCCCAACCTGTTTCGCCAATATGTATTGGTTTAGATACTCCTAGGCTTTTCATATATTTATAAACACCGTCGTATTGTGACATGGCATATTCTTTAGCACGAAGCATTGCTGCCTCAATTTTTTCAGTATCCGTTAAATTGCCTTCCTTATCAAGTACTCCCCAAAAGGCAGGATTGTAATGAGTGTCATGCATTGGATAAGTATGCATCGAAATATAATCAACAGCATTTATAAGTTTCTCTAAATCTTCTACATGATAGATCGGATCTCCACCGCCCCATGAAGCAAAATTATCTGAACTGGTTATCCATAAATCGGCTGATAATTTTCCCTCTTTTTTAAGATCTTGTAAATGATTTACCCATTTTAAAATAACGCCAGGTTGTACAAAATAACTTGTGGCCCATTTTACCATAGCTTCATTACCAACGGCAATAATTTTAACGATTTCAGGGTATTGATTTGCCAATTCAACAGCTCTTGCGATTTCGACAGCATTAGCTTCACTTTCAACATCATGATTTGGAGCTAACGGTGTCCATGCATTTTGACAATCTATCCAAGCACCCAACATTACATACATTTCAAAGGTTTGGTCTTCTTTTTTTAGTTGCCTGATAGCTTCCAAAAGATTGGCAGCTTCTTTTAAATGAACATTGTAAGTTCTGAGTATTCTAATTCCCATAGCCGAAAGAATTTTCATGTCTTCTTTTAGTTCTGGTATTGTTGGTTCAACATCTCTCGAAGTTGCCCTAAAACCACCGTAAGAAATTGCTAAATATTTTGGATTGCCAAGTATATCGGCTGCTGTTAGATTTTTATTTGATATCACTTTACTTTCTTCTTTTGGTATTTTCATACTTCCACATCCAAACACTACTAATAGTATTGGAATTATTAAAATAATAGTTAGGAAGTTTTTCATATTGTTACTTTTTTAAAGACACAATGATTTGATTAATATTACTTTTTCTTTCAAAAACAAGTTTTGAAGTTGCTTCATCTAAACTTAGGTTTTCAAAAACACTTGATGCATTATTTTCAAAAAGAACCTCCAAATTATCATTATCAGCTAATTTGTATATGATTGGAATTTGGCAATAAGTGAAACATAAAGAATTTGCCTCTAATTGAATTTCAGCTTTTTCATTGCTTTTTGTAACCCAATTAAATGTTTTTGGAGCTTGTAAAAATTCATTTCTTCTTAGCAATCGTGGGTTGAATATGATTTTACCTTCTTTCACAAAAACACCAACTTCACCTATTCTGCATAATATATCTTCCTTTACTTGTCCGGTCATTCCTGGTTGTTGTGCTCCTTTACCTGCAGGTGTATGTGAATAAGGATCAGTTGGGAAAGCTCCGTACAATTCGGGTGATTTGTGCACACCAATTCCAGCATTAATCTCATAATAATGGTCTAAAAGTTTACCAATTATTACTTCATCTTCTTTTGAATTTATGGCTAATAAACAATTTTCTTGAACGGCTACTAACAATTTAGAAACCATGTGCCAATAAATTGAACCTAAACCTTCATATCCGTAAAATGTTCCTGAACGACCTGTAAAAGCTTTATGATTGAATACTTCCTCGTACATTTCTAATAATAAGCTAGAATCTTTTTCAACTAAAGCTTTGTATTTTCCTTGATTTAAATTAGATAAAGCCGTTTTTAAAACATTTGCATTGTTGAAATTACCATTAAAGTGATAGTGTCCTAAGACATCTTTTTCAACGATTTGAGTATTTCCATCTTGCATCAATTGCATAATCAATTGCGATTTTTCCACCTTATCAGTAGCGATGTTATTTTTTTTGTCAAACCTTGGTAATTCTTTGTTTGGATACAAAATATAACTGTATTGATCTTGTCTGAATAAGGCACTGCTTTTTAATCCATCTAAAACTTGTAAGGCTTCTTTTGGTGATAACATACCTGAACTTAAAACGGCAACTTGACCTTCAAGCATTTCAGGAAGGTATGAAATAGACACTTCATTTTCGTTTTTAACAGTCATTAAGTTATAAGCATGATACATATTATCTACTCTTTTATTTGCCTTAATGGTGTGCGCTAAAAATTCTTTAAGTACTTCAAAAAATCCTAAAAGCTCATTTTTGGAAATGGATTTTTTTGAACCTTTAAATCCATTTTTATAGATGGACAATCTGTAGTTGCTACCTGCATTTCCTAAGCCATCTAAAACATTTTTTCTGTTCTTATCAGAAATTTTATCAGTGAGTAAATTTTTATTATTTACTAAAGTTGATACTACTTCATTGAAAAAATCAGTCAATTCTTCTGATAACTCTATTTTATCTACAGTTGATTTTACAATCACTTTTTCGTAAAAAAGAATAAATCGGTTTAAATAAGATAACGTAACCATAGAAACACCATTTCCAACTAAAGCGTTGTTGGCGTCATTCCACTCCGGACGTTGGGTATTCATCCAAATTCCTCCTTCCGGAATAAAGTTTGATACTTTTGCCAAAAGGGTTGCTAGTAATTTTTCGGTTAAATTTACTTGATAGATATTTGAATTTGCATCTAATATAAGTGCTCCGTCTGAACCATTTTCGTTTCTTAATTGTCTAATTTCACCATCTAATTTATAGTCGAAATCTATAGTGTCTTTTGGATTTAAAAGCGTATCCTGATAGCTTTTTATTTTATAGGGTACGTTGGCATATACAAAAATATTTTGTGTAAATCGTGTTTCTAAAAGGCTTGGATAATGATTTTCAATAAATTCAAGAAACTTAAGTAAATAGATAATTTGGTGATCCCCCCAATATCCTATATATGACCATGGATCATGTTCTTCAATAGCTTCCCAATCAAATCCGCTTTTCGTAACACGATACGGATTGTAACCATCAAAAGTTGTGGCATTAAGAAACTTATGAATCATACTTTCAATGAATTCAGGAAAAGAATGCGCCAATGCTTCCCAGTTTTGGAAAATATCTCTCCAGTTTCCTTCATAATCTAGAATTTTTGACCCGTCAATCTCGCTTCGAGTATTGATAGAAAACTTATTCCATGGACGGCTTGGATCACCATGACGACGGCTAAATTTAAGTGGTAAATATTCGAAACAAAGACGTTTAAAGTTACTGTCTTCAATGGTGCTGGCACTGTTTTTTAAATCATCTAATGAAAAATATTCTGGCAAAGAAATAAGCAAATCGTGATTGTTCTTAAAAACAGATATATTGGCTTTTTCAAAATATTTTAAAAAATCTTGTTTTTCAATTGTATAACCATTGTCAAAGATACCACCTCTCATGATGTTGAAAAGAGTATTTGAAAAATGTCTGGTATTTGTTAACTCATCTTGTGTGATTTGTAAACCATCGGATGAAGCTGTTAATGCTATTAGATTTTTTGTTCCCAATTCTACATCTTGCTGAATAAGACTAACCAAATCTTTTTCATTTTTAATAAACTCAGCTAACTCAGTGACTTTAGAAATGGTCTGATTTACATTGGCTACAAAAAACCAATTCTTTTCTGATTTTGCTCCCAAGTTAATTGAAGAACTTATAAAATACGCGCCTCGTTCCGCTTTAATGTCTACTTCTTGTTGAATTTCATTTCCTTTTCTAAAATCATCAAGTTGTAAAGAAGAGATTAAATAAGTTGGCGACTCAATTCCGGAAGACCAAACAATATTAGTTTTTAAACATTCGCTGGGTTCTGCCTTATCAACAATGATAGCACTTAAAGAATAAATTCCGATTCCAACATTGGCTAGTAATTCGCATTTTTTATAAGCATCTACTAAATTACTTTTACTGCTTTGCAAATCTTCATTTACACCATTTGGCAAAATATTTTGAACACCATCTAATAAGGTAATTTCAACATTATTTTGAGTGTTATTTATTAGTGTTGCCTTTTTAATAAATCCAAATTTATCACTTGAATTCCATTGATATCTATATGTTAAATTTAAATCCTCATTGATTTCTTCAAAAATTATTTTATTACCGTAATTATTTTTATAAAGGTTTCGAGATGTATTATAAACGCCTGTTTGTCTGATAGAGAAGGGTTCCCAAACAACAGTTTTAGCATTTGAATGAATTTGAAAAATGGTTTTGCTACCTGTTACTTCAGCGTTTTCTGTTATTTTATCATCAGTGTAATAAGGAAACAATGCATTATCACTATCCTTTCTACCGGCAGATAATCCGCCATTACTTGAAATAAACATCCAATGGTTTGAATCGCTTACAATGCTCATAAAAAAAGGTCGCATTGCATCACTATTTGATATTTTATAATACTTCTCGTTTTCGAAAGTCACCCATTCCACTTTACTATTCTTTGCTTCCATTGAAACCTTGTTTGCTTAAGTTATTTAATTTATTTTTTTGATGAATTCATTTTTAATTGTCCTGATGAATTTCCTTTAGTTAACGAAAATTATTCCGGCGTCTTATAATCCTGAGAAACTTTTAAACCAAAAAGTATCTGTTTTTTTGATATGCTTATTTATTACTTATTAAAATGGTTTGAATTGAATGTGCCAGTGCATTTAAATTAGCCGATTTGGATAGTAGAGACACACTATAATTTATATTTTTATCACTAGTATTCATGACAACAATAGCCAAACTTCCATCTGTATTTTTAAAAGCAGTTGTTAATAAGGAATTACTTGTTGAAACACTTGAAATTCTTTTGGCTCCTGGACGAATAAATTTTGAAAAATGCCCAATATAATAATAGGAGTTTGTGAAAGTAAGTTCGTCTGTTTTTGAATTGCTATGAACGGGTGCAAAACAGAGATTTCCAACATGATTTGGTCCGCCAGTTTCATCTAGTAAAATGTTCCAATCGGTCCAAGCCACAACCCCATTATTAAAATCATTTATCATTGATTTTCCATATCGCTCTGCTAACTTTGGATCTTCATTTTTTATTCTTTCTAAATTATAACTTTCATTACAACCTTCTGTGAAAATTAAATTTTTATCAGGATAAGCTTCACGTACATACTTAACTGCATCATACATTGGTATACCATCTTTCCAGTCTTCATACCAATGAAAACCAGTTCCCCAAACGTATTTAGAGGCGTCAGGATCATTAAGAATAACGTTGGCTCTTTGAAATAATAAATCTCTGTTATGATCCCAAATAATAATTTTTTTATCGGCTAAACCTTCATTCTTCAATGTTGGTCCTAAATAATTTTTTAAAAAATCGCGTTCTTCCTCTGCTGTATAAATACAAGATTCCCAGCGCTGTAGTGCTAGTGGTTCATTTTGAATCGTTAAACCCCAAATAGGAATAGCTTCTGCCTCATAGGATTTTATAAACTTTGCATAATAATTTGCCCACGACTGAAAATATTCAGGTAGTAATTTACCTCCATTTAGCATACTATTGTTTGATTTCATAAATGCCGGTGGACTCCATGGGCTAACATACAATATTAACTTATTCCCTGCAGCTTCGATAGCCTTTTTAATAAATGGAATACGAAATTTTTTATCGTGTTCAATAGAAAAAGTTTTAAGAGATTTATCTCCTTCAGCAACATAAGTATAACTTTCTGACGAAAAATCACAGCTATGAATAGAAGTTCTTGCCAATGAATAACCAATACCTCTTTCTTGATCATAATAGGCTTCTAAAAACTTTTTCTGATTATTTTTTGACAATTTGTAAAAAGTTTCCGCAGATGCATCAGTTATGGCTCCACCTATACCTATAAAAGTTTGAAATTCTTTACTAGGATCAACATCGATAGAAGCATCTGTTTCAAGAGGTTGCTTAAATTCTTGGAGTTTTAATGAATCAGCAACACTCAATTTTAAATTAGAATGATTTACTGTGGTATAAACTGATATTTTTATAGTTTTCAAGTTTAAAACTTTATTCGCATTATTTTCTTGTGTAATTTGACTATTCGCTTTTATTGAAATACAACAAATCAACAACAGTCCAATAAACGGAAATGTTTTTAAAGTAATATGTATATTCAATAATTGCATGTTGATTTGTCTAATAAAATCTTTAATAAACTTGAAAAATAAGGTTAATCATAAATTTATGATTAACCTTATCTCTTAGCTTTTTTATATTTATTGATAAACTCTTACGTAATCAACATACATTGTTTGAGGAAAAGTTGTTGCACTATTAGGTGGACCTACATAAGAACCACCAACAGCAAGATTAAGAATCATATAAAAAGTATGGTCGTAAACCCATTCTCCGGTAACTTTATCTGGTGTAATTTGATTGTATAAAACATCATCTACATAAAAGTTTATATAATTTTTACCCCATTCAATACCAAAAATGTGAAAATCAGTATCGAAGCGGTCATTAATCAAATCATAACTTTTGGTAATGGCACTACCTCCTGAATAACCTGGTCCATGAACAGTTCCGTGAGTTATAGTTGGTTCTTGACCTTTATACTCCATAATATCAATTTCACCACAAAGAGGCCAAGTTACAGTATCAGAATTAGCTCCTAACAACCAAAATGCTGGCCATATTCCTTGTCCTGATGGCATTTTAATTCTTGCTTCAAATCGACCATATTTTTGTTCAAACAATCCTTTGGATAATAATCTTGCCGAGGTATATTCTGAACCCATAAAGGCTTGCTTTCTTGCAGTAATTTGTAACATACCATCTGCTACTTTAACATTATCAGAACTGTCGGTATAATATTCTAGCTCATTATTTCCCCAACCATTATTACCAGTTCCAATATTATAAGACCAGATAGCGCTATTAGGTGCACCGTCTGTATCAAATTCATCCTGCATCACTAACTTATTGAATTTTGTAACTTTTTGTTTTTCATCATTTGAACAACTTGAAGCTACAATCAATAAAGCGGTTATAAGCAAACATTTTGTTACTGCTTGCAAATACGATTTAGTATATATATTCTGCTTAGACATATTTTTTTTTATGTTATTAAATTGATTTATCTGATTCATATTTTTAAATTTTTATAATTGTTTACTACGTCTATTTAATTATGAAAATAGATATTATCTAAATGAATATCTCCATTGCCATCAAACTTAAGTTGTATGACATCTGATAGATTAACAGGTGAAAAATCACTTAATGGAATTTCCACACTTTGCCACCCTGCAGTTGGCACAGTTAAAACTTTAGATTTTTCTACAGGACCGGTACTTATTAAATAGGTATTAAGTGATGTTGAGTTAGCAGTCCAATAGTCAATGTGTAAGAAGGTCATTGCAGATACATTTTGACTGCTGCCAAGTTGAATACCTTGATAATTTAATCCGGCATATTTTAGCGTTGTATTTCCAGCAATAACTGGTTGTGTTACAATAGTAGCTTGACCCCAATTAGGATTTAAATTAGTTCCTGCGATATTAGTATATGCATTACTAAATACAGAAATTACGTTTCCAGCAGATACAGTAGGCGTTGGTGCAGCAACTGTTGGTGCATTAGGTTGTGCGTAAAAATACATATTATCAACAAGGATATTTGAAATTGTTGCATCAGAAATAAATAATATCTGTGCTAAATGGCTTCTACTTGTTAATCCTGAAAAATTAGCCAGCGGGATATCAAAACTTACCCAACTTCCTGTTGTTAAATTAGCATTAGTATAATTAACCGACCCATTTGTATCATCACCACCACCATATACTGCATTTGCACCAAAATCACCTAACTGAATTCTAATATGATCCCCAGCTGTCATAGCTTCTTGTACTTGAATATCGACATGAAAATGTGTCATTGCTGTAGCATTAACTGTAGGTTGAGAGAACTGAGTACCAACGAAATTAAGTTGAGTATATCTAATAATATCATCTCCATTTATATTAATATCTGCTTGTCCTTGTGTAGTTTGATAAGGCGCGTAATAACCATTGTAATATTCTACCGGTACATTGGTGTAAGCATTACTGAAAATAGAAATAACATTTGCAGCATCTCGGGTTGGAGTTGGTGCTGGTGTAAATACACCTAATGAATTAATAGTATAAGAACCCTTTGCATCAACACCACCTAATTTTGCAGTTATTACAGTAGTACCTGAACCAATTACATTAATAACACCTAATTCACTTACTGTTGCAACACTTTCGTTTGAAGAATCAAATTTAAAATAACTCGGTGCTACTCCTACGGTTTGGTCTATTCCAGATCCCAAATTAAAGGTTTGTGTTAAACCAGTTATGGTTGTTTTAGAACCAATGAAGGTATTTTCCAATTTATCTACGCCATTAAAAATTGCAGGTCTTGGAAGGGCAAGGTTTCCCAATTTTTCATATTTTACTTCATCTATCCAAAAGGTATAACCTTGACCATTTTCAGGTCCCTCAGAGTACCAAAACATACCTTTTTCACTTGTTAATTTAGATGCATCTGGAATCGGAATAATATATTTTTTCCAGTAAGTAGCTAAAGGAACATTTGTCATAGATACTAAATATTTGTTTTGGTTAAAATCATTACCAAAACCAAGCTCATTGATAGTTGCAGATTGAGATCCTTTTGCCCAAAAAGTTAAAGCATCATATCCTGAAAGGTCACGCCCACCGCCATCTATAAAAACACCACCTACATAGGCACCTGATGGATCGCCAACGTTTGGAACGTCAAATCTCATGGATGCTGATCCTTTATATTTAACATCTGAATCTACATTGAAACCTGTTAATAATGTATTGCCGAAAGCACCATAACCTAAACCTGCACTAAAACCGTCTATAAATACTTCTGCCGTTTTTGGATAAGTTGCTAGTGTGTCATCAGAGAAATCTCTGGTACAACCGATACTAGTTAAAAAAATCAATACAAATAGTACAATGATTTTTAAATTAATAAATTTTACTTTTTTCATTTTATTTTTTTTTTAATTATTTTCCAATATTGATGTGTACATATGTTCTAATTTCCCATTCATTTCCGTTTGGAAATCCTACTGGACTAATAGTTGGTTCTGTTATGAATGGTCCAGAGGTTTGATTTGGGCTAAATCTAGCAGAATATTGGTCAAGAGAACGCCAAGTTCCTCTAATTCCAATTTTGGTGTTAGGCAAAACAAACCAATTTTGTTTTCCAACTGATGTTGATAAATCTAACATCAATTGTAAAGGGTAAGTTAAATTGAAATCACGATGATAATCAAATGGTCCCCAGTCATTAACTTTAACTGAACCAACTAATTTAACTTTATTGTAAATAACTCTTAAGTCACCACCAAATCGCTCTATTACTCTGGCATTACTACCATTAGCTTGTGCATTTCCAAAATAGAAGTTCGTTATAAGCCCAAGATCTGGACTGACTTTTGAGACAATTCTTGTGTTTGATTCCCATAAATCTTTAGCTGGAGTTGAATTTGGGAAAGCAAAAGCTGTACGATTACTTAAGAAACCAATAGCTGCATCCATTGCTGTTGGTTGATGACGGAAAACGAAATCAGAACTTATAGCAAATTTTGCATCTTCTTGCATGTCATTATCCCATTCATAAAACCATGTTGCAGGTGTTGGGTCATAAGTAAGTAAAAGTTCTCCTCCTACTGTTTCTCTGTTAGCTCTTACTGCAAAAGGGTCATCTTGGATATTTCTAAGTCTTCCTGGAGCTAGAACATCATTTGGCATTGGACCAACAAGAGGTTTTTGCCATAAAAAGTTTGGTGCAATTTGAAGATTACCTATTAAATAAGTAAAGCCCGAAAGGAAATTAGTTTGATTTCCACTTCCAGTATCTTTTAATCTCCATCCTGTAAATGTTTTTGTATTATCTGCACCACCATTGGCAACAAGTCCCATTACTGCAGATTGTGCATACCAGTTGAAAGCTCCTTTTGAAAAAGTAATTTTACCTTTTCCACCCCAGTTATCACTTGATTTAATTTTATCATTATATACAGTATAGCTTCCTGATTCTCCGGTAGTGTATTGAAAAGCTCTTCCATTTAAAGGTTGTCCACCCCAAATTCCACCTAGTTCAATACCAACAGCTCCAAATTTTCTTTTAACAGCCAAGGTAGCTTTACGAGTTTTTGGTAGTGGAATAGCAATAGAAGTGTTAGCCTTACCTGCATCAGCTATATCTTCATGATAAACTGCAGTAACATCAAACTTACTGATAGTTCGGCTATATTTTAACAATACTGCTGGGTTAGCACCCCACCATAATTGAGGACCAAAAGCCGCTTTTAAACCATTAAGACTTCTTTTACCGTCTAATTCAAAACCAAGTATTTCTCCATTATAAATGTCTAAATTTTGACCATAATTTGCTTCGGAATATAAATTGAAGAAATCACCTTCATAACCCCAATGATAATGACCAGTTCTATAAAAACCTCTTAAATCAAAATCTTTAGCATTCCACTCATAATTAGCACTATAAACTTGTACACGATTATTATCAGTTAATGTTGTAGTACCGGAATCAGTATTAACGGTCTGTAATCGTCCTCTATTTTCATAAAAAATTTCATCAATTGGGTTATCTGCTATATGCCCAAGAATATTGAAATTTAAATTAGCTCGCATATTAGAGGAAGGATTTCCTTCAACCCCAATAAAGTAAGATTGCATGTGGTCAAAGCCAAGTTTATTAGGGTATACAGCAGTAGCAGGATCAGCATCATCAGGAGTTGTTATTAAACTACCACCTGTATTAAAAGTTGTAAATTCAGCTCTTAAATTGCTTAACTTAAGCATATCATTACTTGCGCTTCCTAAAGTAGCTTTATCACCACGTGCTTTTAAGACTGCGTCCATTAAATTAATATTTGCAAAAGCATTATCAACATAATCAAGTGTTGCTCCTTTTGCATAAGGATCTACATTGTGTGCTTCTTTCAATGCATAATAGGCTGCTCGCGGGTACAATTCGTATAAACCACGATCATTTGTTGTTCCTTTAGCACATATACCAAACCATTCTTCATTCATATTGTTTTCGCCTTTTTTATAGTCGGATTGATAACCACCATTGGACCAAGAAGCATTATTATCGTGAATGTCTAGATTTTTTGTTTGCCCAAATTTCCACCAACCATCACTGAATTGAAAAGTAAAACCACCAAGAGAATTACCTACCTTTCCTAATCCAGCTGCATTTTCGTATATTTCTTTCCAATTATTAACCATATAAAATGCTTGTGATTTTTGGTCTTCTTTATTGTCTAAAGCATTAAAAGCATCTGCACCAAACTCACTAAATAATACTGGTTTGTTCAGCGTTTGTTTAACTCTTTGAAAAACATCTCCAAAAGAAGATCCTCTGTAAACATTAGTTCCTAAAATATCTATGTCTGGACAATCTTTGGCAATAATATCCAAAAACAATAAATCTCCATTACAAATAGCTATTGGATGGGATTTGTCAATAGCCTTCATGGCAACTACAGCTTCGTTAAAAAGTTTGTATAAATGAGCTGCACGTTGAGTAGATTTTCTATCTTCTAAAGGAATATCTTCAGTTTCTGCACCATCCCAAAAAAGACCATAATTGTTTTCATTTCCTAATAGAAACAATAGTAATCCTGGTGTGTTCTTATAAGTTTCAGCCATTTCAGTAGACTCTTTTATAAGTAAATCATGAGTAAGTGGATTGGAATATTCGGTATTTGGCACCCATGCTCCATTTAAAGTTAGTCCATAACGACCAAACGTATGATTAAGCATCGTATAAATGCCATATTTTTCATAAATATATTGAATCCATTTTGGCTGGATTCCAGTGTATTGTCTTATTACATTGACTCCCATGTTTTTTAACAAAGACATTTCAGAATCAAGTGCAGCCTTAATAACTTCATCTGATTGTTTCCACAAACTGTAGTTATAATTAGTACCAATTGGAAAATAATCCCAGTTCATACCGTTTATCATTAAATCTTTCCCATCGACCACTAATTTCATTCCTTTTTCATTACTAACAATTGTAACATTATTAGATTGTGTAAAAGCAGGTGTTGTCAATAAAAAAAGTACTACTCTTAGAAAATTTTTTTTCATGTTTATATTAATTTTAAGTTGGTTCATTTAATTGAGATTAAGAGAAGGAATTGTGTTCCTAAATTTGTTATAATATTCATTATTTATATAAAGTTTTATCTTAAAATATTTTAAAATTAAATTGTGTTAAGTAATTTATAAAAATATAATAAACATTAAATAAACTGCTTTAAACTACCACAACAAAAAACATACAATTAAAAAAAAATGAATTATTTTATATACTATTTAAAAAAACATCAGTTTTTATATGGAATTAAGAATGTTTTATAAATAAAAAAAAACTAACAATAAGTTGTTTTAATTTATTTTGTAGTGGTGTTGTATAGGTAAATATTAACTTGTGATGTAATTATACAGATAAAATATATTCAACAAGCCCTTGTTCGTGTGGTAAATCCATTTTTTTACGCAAACGATATCGTTTTATCTCTACACTTCTAACAGAAATATTAAGCAATGGAGCAATTTCTTTTGATGATAAATTTAATCTAAGGTAGGCACAAAGTCTCAAGTCATTAGGAGTAAGTAACGAATGAGCTTGCTTAACTTTTTTCAAAAAATCTTTATCTGCACTATCAAAAGCATCTCTGAATACATTCCATGAATCTTCTTCATTTATGTTCTGAGTAATAGTAGAAATTACTGACTTTAAGTTACGATTACCTTCATCAGATGTTTTATTTAAATCGTCTTTGATTAAAGCTAATAATTTATTTTTTTCTATCAAATTCATGGTAGAAACGGCTAGCTCTTTATTCTTACTATCTACATCTTTAGTTAATTGCTCATTTTTCACCATCATTAATTGTCTAGAGTTTTCAAGCTCATTTAATTCTAATAAAAGGTTATTCTCCTCTATTAATTTTTCTCTTTGTCTATGATAATAAATTTTGTATTTTTTATTTATAAAATACGCCATACAAAGAATTAATAAAAAATAAGCAAACAATGCTAAATTGGTTGTATACCATGGTTTTAGTATAGTAAATGAATAAACAGCAACATTCTCAGGCAAGGAATTAGCAATTTTGGCTTTAACCTTAAAAACATATGTTCCTGGAGACAAATTTTTAAAATTAACAGATGATTTTGAATCCCATACACTCCATTCATACTGAAGTCCTTCTAATAAATATTGGTACTCAGTGTTGATATATTTATTATATTCTGGAACAGTGTAACTAATCGTTATATTATTTTCATCGTATTTAAATTCTCCTTCATCAACAATAGAAACATTGCTAATTCGCCCATTAAGCTTATTACTACAAACAGATGCTATAGAAACACTGTAGTTTTTAAAACTCAAATCGTCAATATTTAATGTATAGTAACCATCCGTTGTTCCAATTAAATATTCAGAGTCTGATACCTGATTAATATTTTCATATCCTAACATTGAATTATTAAGAGATGTAGGTATCGGAATAACATTTTTTTTAAGTTGTTTACTTAACTTACTTGAAGAAAAATAATTAATATAATTTTTAGTAAAGACCCAAATTTTATTTGATTTGTCAAGAATTAATTTACCAGAAGTATATTCGTCTTTATCAAAAACAGTACTTAAAAATTTATCTTTTACAAAGATTTTATTATTATTTAGTCTATAAATACCATCCTTGTCGGCATATAAAATTGAGCTGTTAAAATTGATTAAACTTGCATTTTTTCCTTTTTTAGGATTAGCATAAGTAAATACTTTCTCTGCCTTTTCAAACATATTATTAGTGTGAAACCTGAAAACACCTTTATATTCATGACTTATATAAAAATCTAAATCAGTTGTCACACCAAAATTTTTAGCAGAATAATTAAATCCTTTAATCTTATTTTTATATACCCATTGATTATTCTCTTTCTTCAAAACAGAAATTCCAAAATAATTTCCTTGAAATAATATATCTTTTCTACCTGGCATAGGCTCAAATTTCCATGTTCCAGATTGAAAAAAAATATTTTGAGAAGTATCATCATTAATTATAAAAGTCCCTGAATCATGTCCACAAAAAAGTGTTCCGTCATATTGAAATAATGACCAGACTTGCCCTTTAGTTCCGGAAACAAATTTGAATTGTTCATCTCTTTGAAAGGATTTGCAAAACAATCCTTGATTTGTACCAATATACAATTTACCCTTATAAACTATTGAGGCATAAATGGTTCCCAATATACCTGTATTATCAGAAAAACTTTTTATTGGTGATTGAAGATTGATACAATTTATTCCATTATCTAAACCAATCCATAAATTTTTGTCTGTATCTTCAAAGAGCGAAAGTGCAGTATTATTACTTAGTCCAATATTTTGAGTAATATGAAATCTTAAGTTCAAATCTTTGGAAAGTATATAAATTCCATTAGAAACAGTTCCTAATACGAATCCTCCATCAGAAAGTTTTTTACAGCTGTAAATACTACTTGATTGCAAATCAAAATCAACATCTGTACTTTTCTTAGTAATTGAATTGCCAGATAACTCAAAGAAACCATTGCTTTGTGTCAAAATAAGTAAACCGTTATTTGATTTAAATATACCTTTAACTTTGTTTTTTAGTATTATTGGATTATTCGAAAGCAACTTACTCGTTCCATTTTCAATCTCAAATAATCCTTCTGAAAAAGTTTGATAATACAATCCGTTTTCCGTTTTGAAAGATTTAAGAATATTGCTTTTTGGTGTGATAATTGAAAATTTATTTAGCTTGGTATCATAAACATAAATTCTATTTAACGATTGAAAAAGCACCCATTGATCAAATTTAAGTATGTCCCAAAAATGCTCATCATCAAGAATTTTATCTTTAATACCATTACTCAACGAATAATACTTTAATTGCCCATTCATTTGACGTTTCCAATAGCCAAATTCCATGTAACAACCAGTATAAATTTTATCATCAATTACCTTAACTGATCGAATGATTGTTTCATTCGGTGATGGATAAAGTGTCCAGTTAGAACCGTTGAATTCTAATAAGCCTTCGTTATTTGCAAAAAACATAAAATGATTAGCATCTTGAGCAATCATCCAGTTTTGATTACCAGCTGCATAACTTGTTGGAGAATATTTTACAATTGGTGGCAATTCTTGTGCAAAAAGAGGTATACTTAAAAATAGTGTTAAAACTATTTTATTAAAATATCTTTTGATATGTGTTGATTTTTGAGTTGTCATAGTATTACAATAATACGAAATCAAAAAATAAATTTATGAATTTGTTTTGAAAAAATAAAAAAAAGAAGAGCACAAAATTTCTTTTGTGCTCTTCAAAATTAATTAACTTAAACTTATTGTTTGATAAATCTTGTTGAAGAAACATTTCCATTAATAGAAGTTTTTACAACATAAACTCCAACTTGTAAACTAGCAACATCTAGAGTTACTAACTCGCTTTTAGGAGATTGCGAAATAACTTCTTGTCCTAAAAGATTGTAAACTGAAACTTTTTCAATACTCATAGCTGACTCAATGTTTAAAACATTGGTAGCAGGATTTGGATACAATTTAACATTTGAAACTTCAAAATTATCATTTGCTAAAGTTGTATTTTTGTGTAAATAAAGATTATCATAATAAACTGTTCCTAAATTAGAAGTGATTACAAATTGTACAAAATCAGTATTATTTGGAGCGTTTATAGCAGTAAAGCTAGTTAATGGAAGGTCTATTGAAATCCAATTTCCTTCTGAACCGCTTGTCAAAATATTTGCATTAGTAGCAGAATACTCGTAGGCATTTGTTTCTCCTGTACCACCACTCCAGTTAGAAAATTTAAAATTAAAACTTTTGTCCTGAGTTGGAGTAGCTGTCCAAATATCCATGTGGAAACGAGTAAATCCAGCAGCACTAAATCTACCTGCTAAAAAAGTAATACCTTCACATCCTAAGCCAGCGATTTTATTAGTATTATTTCCAGCAACTTGTACTAAAGTAGTATTAGCACCACACCAAGAATTATTGTAAGTATTATCATCACCTGTGTAACCGATTACACTTATTGGCGCATATGCATCACTAAATATCGATTTTACGTCAGCAACAGGTCTGTTTGGAGGAGTTGGTGCTGCTGTAGCAGGAGCTGGATCTACTGGTGCAGTTCCAAGTGGACCTTTGATATTATCTACATAAAAAGTTCTTGCTGGTGTTGGACAAGTTGTTGGAGTAAAAAATTCTGTTCTACCTGGTTCCCAATAAGCGTGTATAACAAAACCACTATATACACCATTTGCTGGTGCTGCTTGACCATCTAAAGAGGTATCAAATGTAAATGAAATTGTTTGCCATGTGCTTCCTCCAGTGTGTGTAGCAGATGCTGCAACTATAGCTGGTCCGCCAGTACCTCCTGTAACTTTAACTAAGAATGTTATTGGAGTCGCTGAAAAAACATCCATAGTCATTGTCTTTGTAGTTGTCAAATTAACTAGAGAAGTTAAAGTTAAATTAACTCCTTGCCAAGGTTGACCCGCAGTATTTCCAACTAATTTTAGCACTTGTGTGGTGTTAGTTCCAGTACCTGCCTCAACAACAGGAGCAGGGAAGTCACCAAAAGCTCCGCCAACAGATCCACTTTCTCCTGGTTCAAACCCTAATAAAAGGTCTTGTGAATGTCCAAATGAGAAAATCATAAGGAAAATAAATAAAGTAATTTTTTTCATAATAATTTGATTTTAAGTTAAACTCAAATTTACGCAAGTGTAAGGAGATATGATTTTTTATGCAGGTATATAAAAACTATACAAAATAAAAAAAAATGTAATCCTTCAAATTTAAACATATAACCCTATATCAATGGTGTTTATAGCATTGTTAAAATAACAGTTATTAACTTTTTGATGTGGTAATGTTGTGGAAATTATATTTAATTATAACGACTTTATAGTTCTCAAATTGGCATAATAATATTTAATTCACATAAATATTATTCATAATTTAAAAATTGACATAATTAATTGCAAAAAATCAGGAACAAAAACAGCATCAAAGTGTATTATAATATTGTAATTGATTACAACTCATAATAAGAAACAAATATGAAAATGACTACCTTTGTCAACCTTACTATTTTTCTATGAAAAGTTCAGATATTGCAACCTTAGAGCCAAAGAAAAACATCTTAATCAAAGGAGCACAAATTCATAATTTAAAAAAATTAGATGTTGTAATTCCTCGAAACGAACTAGTGGTTATAACTGGGCTTTCGGGTTCGGGAAAATCGAGTTTGGCATTTGATACTTTGTATGCTGAAGGTCAACGCCGTTATGTTGAAAGTCTATCTTCCTATGCAAGACAGTTTTTGGGTAGACTTGACAAACCTAAAGTTGATTATATAAAAGGAATAGCTCCAGCTATAGCCATAGAACAAAAAGTAAATACAACTAATGCACGATCAACCGTTGGCACTTCAACTGAAATCTATGATTATTTAAAACTACTATTTGCCCGAATTGGCAAAACATTTTCCCCAATTTCGGGAAGTGAAGTGAAAAAAGATACGATTACTGATGTTATTACTAATGTTAAATCGTTTGCTCTAAATAGTAAATGGTTGCTTCTTTCTCCCATTCATTTGGAAGAAGGTCGAAAATTAGAGGACAAGCTTAAAGTATTATTACAACAAGGTTTTTCCCGTATTTTGGTCAACAATTCAATGGTTCGTTTAGATGAAATTGAACAACATTCATTAGACAACAAAGATATTCTTTTAATCATTGATAGAATCGTGGTTAAAGAGGAGGAAGAATTCTTCAATCGATTGGCTGATGCAACTCAAACTGCCTTTTTTGAAGGCAAAGGTGTTTGTTATCTTCAGGAATTAGAAACTAATAAGCGTTTGAATTTTAGTACCAATTTTGAATTGGATGGCATTACTTTTTTAGAACCAAACATCCATCTTTTTAGTTTCAATAATCCCTATGGTGCTTGCCCTACTTGTGAAGGTTACGGCAATATTATTGGGATTGATGATGAATTAGTTATTCCAAACACTACCCTTTCAGTATATGAAAATGCTATATTTCCCTGGCGTGGCGAAAGCATGAGTTGGTATCGTGACCAATTGGTAAACAACGCTTATAAATTTGATTTTCCGATTCATAAACCTTATTTCGAATTAACTGATGAACAAAAAGATTTGATTTGGAGAGGAAATAAATTCTTTACAGGCTTGAATGATTTTTTTAAAGAACTAGAAGAAAAAAATTATAAAATACAAAATCGTGTAATGCTATCACGTTATCGTGGTAAAACCAAATGTACTACATGTAAAGGTAAACGTTTACGCAAAGAAGCAAATTATATAACAGTTGGCGGGAAGACTATTTCAGAGTTAGTTGATTTATCTATAAAGAGATTAATTCCTTTTTTTAATGAACTTTCGCTTTCTGAATACGATCAAAAAGTAGCCAAACGATTGCTTTTAGAAATCAATAACAGATTGGCTTTCTTGAGTGATGTTGGATTAGATTATCTGACTTTGAACAGAAATTCGGCAACACTTTCTGGTGGTGAATCACAACGTATTAATTTAGCAACTTCACTCGGAAGCAGTTTGGTTGGTTCGATGTATATTTTAGACGAGCCAAGTATAGGCTTACATCCAAAAGACACCGAACGTTTAATAAAAGTTTTGAAAAATCTTCGTGATTTAGGGAATACTGTTATCGTAGTTGAACATGATGAGGATATCATGAAAGCTGCCGATAGAATTATTGATATTGGTCCAGAAGCTGGAACTTTTGGAGGTGAATTGGTTGCAGAAGGAACATTTGACCAAATTCTAAAAGCTGATTCTTTAACAGCTAAATATCTTAATGGGAAATTAGAAATTTCAGTACCAAAAAAACGTAGAAAATCTAACAACTTCATTGAAATAAAAGGTGCTCGAGAAAACAATCTTCAAAATATAGATGTTGCTTTTCCTTTAGAAAGTTTGACCGTAATTACTGGAGTTTCTGGAAGTGGAAAAAGTACGTTGGTAAAAAAAATACTTTTCCCAGCAATGCAGAAAAAGTTAGAAGGCATTGGAGACAAAGCCGGACAATTCACTGAATTATCAGGAAGTTTTTCACACATAAGGCATATTGAATACATTGATCAAAATCCAATTGGAAGAAGTTCACGTTCGAATCCAGTAACTTATATCAAAGCGTATGATGACATAAGAGATTTGTATGCTAAAGAAAAGTTATCAAAAGTTAGAGGTTATCAGGCCAAGCATTTCTCCTTTAATGTTGATGGCGGACGTTGCGAAACCTGCAAAGGCGAAGGCTCTATAAATGTAGAAATGGTTTTCATGGCTGATGTTTCCTTGCCTTGTGAAACTTGTGGTGGTAAACGTTTCAAAAAAGAAGTACTGGAAGTAGCCTTTGAAGGCAAAAACATAGACGACATTCTGACTATGACAATTGATGATGCCATTGCGTTTTTTACTGAATATAAGCAAACTAAAATAACTCAAAAACTCCAACCTCTTCAAGATGTTGGCTTGGGATATGTACAATTAGGGCAATCCTCTTCTACCCTTTCCGGTGGTGAAGCACAGCGTATTAAATTGGCTTCATTTTTAGTTAAAGGAGTCACCAAAGAAAAAGCACTATTTGTTTTTGATGAACCAACAACAGGTTTGCATTTTCATGACATCAAGAAACTTCTTGCTTCATTCGATGCTTTAATTGAAAAAGGACATTCCATAATAGTGATTGAACACAATTTAGATTTGATAAAATGTGCTGATTGGATTATTGATTTAGGTCCGGAAGGTGGCGAAAATGGTGGTCAAATTTTGGCAGTTGGAACACCGGAAGAAATTATAAAAAATAAAAAGTCGGTTACGGGATATTATTTAAAGGAAAAACTATAGTTATTCAACAATAATCTTTTTAGTAATTCTTTTACTTGCTGTTTGCAAAACCGCTAAATACATTCCTTTTGACAAACCATCTAAAGAAACTGACTCAATCAGATGAGCATTTTCTATTTGTTTATTAATAACTACTTTTCCTTGCAAATCAATTAGGGAAAAAGAATAATCAGTATCCGTAATGTCTCCTAAATTGATATTCAAAATATTCTTGGCAGGACTTGGAAAAAAACTCACTTGATTATCATTTTGAAAACTATCATTTCCTAAAGTTGATGTTGTAGCCACTGCAAAATGCATTGTAGCGCCAATAAGTGCTTTGGCTACTTTGTAGTTATAAACTGGATCCATGTAAATTAACAAATCGGAATTGGTATGTTTATGTGTCGTTTCATTAGTCTCAAAAAGACCTGTGATAATTTCATTATTACTTTGAAATGACATATAATCAGAGGCATATGCATAAGATAAATTAGCATTTAATGGAGAATATAATCCAACGCAATTAATCAACTCATCAGTCATTGTAGCAGATAAAGCATTGTTTGATGATGGATTATTACTTTGGTCTCTTTCACAAGTAATTGTATCATTAATCAAACCAGCAACACCTCCAACTTCATCTATATTGATAACCAAACGAATATCCATTTTTGGAGTAGTTCCGTTTACAACTGCTGAAACAAAATGTTGGCTACCTTTTAATCCATCTTCCTCTCCACTGAAATTGATGAATTTTATAGAATATTCTGTCGGAATATTGTGTAACAATCTTGCTGTTTCTAAAATAGATACTAAACCACTACCATTATCATTCGTTCCTGTACCTCCAATTGAATCATAATGACCACAAACAATAACATAAGTATTTGGATAAATTGTACCGATTTTGGTAACAATAAGGTTTTTACAAACCGAAGTTGAGCCTGAATAAGTATATGAATCTTCTGCTATTTGAGCTGGAGTGTAACCAAAACCTAAATATTGGACTTTTAGCCAGTCCAAAGTATTTTGTAATGCTGTTGTTCCTCTTTTTTTTAATCCTAAAGATTCGTAGGATGTTAAATTGTTTGTGATATTCGTTTGAGAGCATTGTTCAACCACTGAAGCGTAATAAGGAATATATTCTTGACTAAAGCCATTTGTTATTGTTAGTAATAAAGTAAATGGAAATAATAGTAGGTATTTTTTCATCGATTAATAGAATTAAGGGCCTCTTTTAAATAGTAAAACAATAGCAAATTTAATAAAAAAAATAAATGATTAGCAATTTAAGGCTTATTTAACTTTAGAAATAAATAAACTATGTGAATTATAAAAATCTAAAAATGTGATAGTTAAATAGTCTTAATCAAATCTTAAGAATTAGATTTTGCTTTTTGGCACACCAATTGAAAAGCAGTAATCAACAAAAAAGTATTTGTTCGAAGAAGCTGAAAATCGAAAGAGTAAGCAAAAAACTCAAATTAGAAAGATTATGAAAAAAATTACCCTTTTAGTAGCTAGCATTTTACTGTTTGGAAGTGTAGCGAACGCATCAGAAATAATCCGAAAATCTGGTGAAGAAAAAAGAACGAGATTTAGCTTTGATGAGCCAATCTCATTTACAGAGCGAGGCATTGAGTTTTTCGTTTTTCCAAATGGAGAATTTGATTTTAATACTCGTCCTGATGACAGCGAAGGTGACTATTTTTACAAAACTGCCGGAAAAAGAGGAAGTAGTCAAGAAAGAAAACCAATGAATTATGGTACAAGAATTGAACATGATAGTTTTGGTCGAGTAAGACGAATTGGTAACACGTTTATCAATTATGACAGTAGAGATAGAGTAAATCGAATTGGAAGTGTTTATATGAGATACAACAGAACTGCTTTAACTCAAATTGGTGCAATGCGAATAGTGTATAACCGAAGAGGCGAAATAATTGATACTATCGGAAACATTAAAAGTTATAGTGGTTATGCATACAATTGCAGCAACTATTATGATGATGACAACTACACAGCATCAAACTATAATGAAAGTGATTACTACTATTACAAACAAGATGGTACGAAAGCAAAAGTTGAAGATGATAAAGAAAGAAAATAAGTTACGTTAGTTAAAGATTGATTGGTTGGGTTTTGATGAAAAAATCCCGCAAAGTTGAAAGACGATGCGGGATTTTTGATTTTATATAATTAGAAAATTAGTGTCCACCACTAACTTTCTTATCAAAATCGATACCTTGACTTTTCAATATGCCGCTTACTTTCCATGCATAGAAAGCTAAATAGACAAAACAAAAAACGCCAACAATATAACTCATGTGAATATTACTCATATCTGCAATGTAACCTTGCAACCAACTCACAATTCCACCACCCATAATCATCATAATTAAGAAGCTGCTTCCCTGACTGGTATGTTTACCTAACCCGCTTATTGCTAAAGTAAAGATGCATGGCCAAAGTGTACTACAGAATAAACCAACCGAAGTAAAAGCATAAACACTGGTCATTCCTGTTGTTGCCATTCCGACTAATAAGGCGACAATGCCTAAAGCAGAGAAAATCAATAACATTCGAGCCGGATTCCCTTTACTGGCCATATCAGCTAATATCAATACCAAAATGATTAATGCATAAACATAAAAGTGTGACAAATCGTGATCCATGAATTTATTTACCGCAAGGAAAACTCCAAAAGCTAAATAAGGTGCCAAAAAGCGTAAGAACTTTTGTGTATTCATGTTATCAGTAAAGGCTTCAACTGCACCGGTCCAACGGCCAATCATTAAACTCGCCCAGTATAAAGATATAAATGGCGCAATATCTTTAGTCAAAAAACCTAAATTTTTCTCCATATAAGCCGGTAAGTTACTGGCTGTAGATACTTCTACTCCAACATAGACAAAAATGGCTATCATTCCCAAAATCAATTGTGGAAATTGTAATGCTGAAGTTCTGCTGCTTTGCTCTTCATTTGCATCTTCAACCACTGCAACTGGCTTATCTGGTATTGAAGACATCTTTAACATAACAGCCACTATTAAAAAAGCAGCGCCTAAAACTAAATAAGGCGTTTTCACACTTTCAATACTCATTTCGGTATTGGTTGAAGTTGCAGCTCCAAAAATGGCAAAACTCACAATCAACGGTCCAATTGTAGTTCCCAAATTATTGATTCCACCTGCTAATGTTAAGCGTTGAGAACCTGTAGTTATTGGTCCTAATGCAATAGCTAATGGATTGGCTACCGTTTGTTGCAAAGAGAATCCTAAAGCTACCGTAAACAATCCGGATAGCATTAAAGGAAATGAATGCATATTGGCTGCCGGATAAAATAATAATGTTCCCAAAGCCGAAATCACTAATCCTAAAGCTAAAGAATTTTTATAGCCAATTCTATTGATTAAATCTCCTTTTGTCAAATACGAAATAATCATATAAATAATGGAACCTACTGTATAAGCAACGTAGAAAGCAACTGAAACCAATTGACTTTGCCCTTGGGTTAAATCAAATGCTTTTCTGAAAACGGGAATTAAAATGTCATTGCTGGCGGCAACAAATCCCCAAAAGAAGAAAACGGTTACTAAAGGAATAAATTGCGCCCAATTGGTCTTTGCGGTTGATGTACTCATAAATTGGTTTGGTGTTGGTTAATTATTATTGTTTTAATTGTTTAAATTAATTTATAAAAGTCGTTAATTGAAATGTAATTTCTATGTTTATTTTCATTTTTATTCCGCTATTTTAATTTTACTTTTTGGACTAATGCCATTATTATTAAAAGCTTCTATCTGAAAATAATAAGCATCTGATTTATCCAATCCGTTAAAGTAATATTCTGATTTTCCATAAACCATAATTGAACCGTATAATTTGTCTACCGCTTTTCCAAAATAAATCACATAACCATCCGCATTTGGCTCCTGTTGCCATTTGAACCAAACATTTCTTCGTTCTCCTTTTACCTTCGGACCCGAACGCAATGGTACAAAATTTTGAACTACAGCTGGCTTCTCTCCTGCTCCTTTTCCAAAAACCCTAAAACCACTTATCGCGAATTTCCCGGTAGGCATTTGACTATTTTCCAATTTAAGAAAACGTGCTTTTGATGGTTCTTGAAGTTCAATGTAATCATGAGGAACATCAGTATTGTTTTTGCTTTTATCAACTAAAATTTTCCATTTTTTTCCATCATCGGAAGAATAAATAATATACTTGTGTCCAGTTGTCTTTTCCGGTTTTCCCATCAACTCTGCATCTTGGTCTGCATAGTTAATTTGGATGGCATTGATAGTGCTTATTTCGCCTAAATCAGAAATCAAATACTCTCCTTTATTGGCAGTTTTAGCTGACCAATAAGTTTTAATATCTTCATCAACTGCAAGGTTAGGTTGAAACCCACCAAGTGTTGAAGAAACCTGAACCGGTTTGTTGTAATTAAGCAACATCCAACCTGAAAAATTGGAATCCAAATGGTTCTTATTCTGCGAAGGCAAATACGTTGGATAATCGCCATACGCCGTATTAGAATACAAAATGTCATCTTTATCAAAACCAGCTGGCCAAATTCCGATACGCCTTTCAAAATTATTTTTAACACAAATGCCAATAGTAGAAACATGCCAATACTGATTGTTGACATCCTGAAAAGTAGCTCCATGACCAGCACCGCGAGCAAACCCGCCAGGTTTATACGAAAACGGATTGTGTGACTGGTATTCAAATGGACCTAAAGGATTATTTCCAACATAAACACCATCTGCATAACCGCTAAACTCGGTTCCCGGCGCACCATATTGCAGATAATATTTATTGTTGTGCTTGGTCATAAAAGCGCCTTCGGTAAACGGCTGCAAAAAGGTATTGTCGTTATGTTCACCAAAGCGTTCCCAGCCATGTTCATCATCATTTAAAGCCAATACTGGAATTCTTTCGCCTTCAGGTTGAAAAGTTTTACGGTTAAGTTTCATGCCATACAATGGATACAAATTGCTTGAGCCATAATATTCATAAACTTCATCTTTCTCTTTGTCCCAAAAAATCTGTGGATCCCATGCAGCTGCTTCCGATTTGTGAATGAGTTCTTTCCATTCGCCTTTAGCTGGATTAGTACTCATCCATAACGGAAATTCCTTTCCTTGAGTTGAGCCTACAACAAGCAATGTATCATTGACAAAAGATAAAGATGGCGCACATAATTCGTCATAAACCTTATGTTCAGGACGAAGAAATTTTTGCGAAATAAATTTCCAATTTAGCATGTCTTCACTATGCCAATAGCCCCATTGATTAGTAGAGAAAAGATAGTATTCACCTTTGAAAAAGGTAATGACAGGATCCGCTGTAGCTCTATGTTTTCCTTGTTTTACAAAATCGGGAATGGGACAATATCCATAGTCAATATTAATCGGATTGCAATACGTTTTTTGTTGGGCATTTCCAAAATTTGAAATGAATAACAGTAGTAGTAAGGCGATCCAATGTTTCATATAAACAGTCTTAATTGATTGGCATAAAACTTATTGCTGTTCCACCACCAGCGGCTAAAACCAATTTCAATTTGCTTTTGGAAGTTACAGTCATCGTTTTGATTTCATAGCTGATTGGATTTTTCTCCCAATGTGCCGTTTTCCCATCTTGATAAATGATGGCTTTGTATTTTTTATTTGGAGAAAGAAAATCTAATTTAATCTCAGTGCTTCTGGGATTTTCATCGGTAATCGCACCTAAAAACCAGTTCTCTGATTTTTTATCTTTACGTGCAACAGTCAAATAGTCTCCTGGCTCAGCTTCTAAATATTTAGAATCCTGCCAATCAACAGCCACATCCTTTATAAACTGAAATGCATCCGGATATTTTTCGTAGTTTTCAGGTAAGTCAGCAGCCATTTGTAACGGAGAATACATCGTTAAATACAAAGCCAATTGCTTAGCTAAAGTGGTATGCACCTGAGCCGTTTTGGTCTTATCGTAAATATTCATTTTTACTTCAAAAATTCCAGGTGTGTAATCCATTGGTCCACCAAGTAATCTTGTAAATGGCAAAATAGTTTCGTGCATTGGCGGATTTCCATTGCTCCAAGCGTTGAACTCATTACCACGAGCGGCTTCTGCAGCAATATAGTTTGGATACGTTCTGCTATAACCAGTCGGTCTGGAACTTTCATGTGAATTAACCATCAGTTTATAATCAGCGAATCTTCTGGCAACATAATTGAAATGGTTTACCATTGTTTGTCCATCATGAAATTCACCACGCGGTATAATTCTTCCAACATAACCTGATTTTGCAGCCGGATAACCATACTTTTTCATCAATTCTAACGCTCTGTCCAAATGTCTTTCATAATTAGCCACAGAACCCGAAGTTTCGTGATGCATAATCATTTTGATTCCTTTAGATTTGGCATAATCATTCACCTCTTTCAAATCAAAATCTGGATAAGGCGTTGTGAAATCAAAAACTTCTTCTTTCCAATTGCCAAACCAGTCTTCCCAACCAACGTTCCAACCTTCTACCAAAACACCGTCGAAACCATTTTTAGCGGCAAAATCTATGTACCGTTTTGTGTTGGCAGTTGTAGCGCCATGTTTCCCTGAGGCAATTAAATCTTTTGTTAAAACATTTTGAGCATTTTGACTTCCGGCATAATCCCAAGTTGATTTTCCAACGTGCATTTCCCACCAGACACCAACATATTTCATAGGTTTTATCCAAGAAGTATCTTCAATTTTACAAGGTTCATTTAGATTTAAAATCATTTTTGAGCTTACAATATCACGAGCATCATCGCTTACCATAATTGTTCTCCAAGGCGAGACACATGGCGTTTGCAAATAGGCTTTATCTCCAATAGCATTTGGAACTAAATGTGAAGTAAGTTTGAATTCATTCGGAACTAAATCTAAATGCATTACCGGATAATTTACTACTGCTGCTTCAAATATATTGATATACAAGCCATCAGTAGATTTCATCATTAAAGGAGATTGAATGACATATTTCCCGTTTATTGATTTTAATCCGATACCGTTATTCAAATTGATTTTATCGGTAGAAACCTCTGAAAGTTTGGTTTCCATGTAGGGATATTCCTGACTGTCAAAATCACCAGGAAGCCAAAAGGTTTTATGATCACCAGCCAAATTGAACTCTGATTTTTCATCTGAAACAATAAAATAATTCAGGTTAGCTTGCTTTGGAAATTCATAGCGAAAAGCTACACCTTCGTCGAATACCCTGAAAATTATATTTATTTTTCTACTGTTTATCGTTTGTGAGAGCGCAACAATCATTTCGGTGTAGCTGTTTTTTATATTGGACTGCTCGCCCAAAACAGGTTGCCAGGTTTCATTGACTTTTTTTTGACTGATACTGTCTATTCGAAAGTTAGTATCTAAATCAGGTGTGCCTTTCAATTTAAGACCCATAAAACTTTTAAGAATAACCGGCTTGTTTTTATAGGTCACTGAATAAGTTGGCTTTCCTTCTGATAAAGCGAAATTCAGTGAGATTTGTTTTGACGGTGATTGAATCGTTTGTGCATTACTAAAAAACACTAGTAACAAAAATGAGAAGACACTATATTTTTTCATAAATGATATTTTTGATAAAGATAAAAATAACTCTTTATCATTTTAAAAGGCTTAATGACTGATGTTAATTTTCGAAGTAATAATAAAATCTAATTTACCAATTCAAATTCAGTTTTATTACTCGTATCAGAATTGGGTCCGATAAAGACTTCAAATTTTCCAGGTTCAGCAACAAATTCCAAATTTGAATTGTAGAATTTTAAATCTTCAACTGAAATTTCAAAGGTAACAGTTTGTTTTTCACCTTTTTTAAGGGCTATTTTTTGAAAGCCTTTTAACTCTTTTATTGGACGTGTGACTGTGCCTACTATATCTCTAATGTATAATTGAACTACTTCTTTACCTTCCAAATTTCCAGTATTAGTAACATCTACAGTTACTTTTAAAGTTTCTGATTTCGACATTTTAGTGGCAGAAATTTTCAAATTAGAATATTCAAAAGTGGTATAACTTAATCCATAACCAAAAGGAAATAAGGGCTCATTTATTTCGTCGATATAATTAGTTTTAAACTTTTCAAACTTTCCATCTTTGTTTCCTAATGGTCTTCCTGTGTTTTTTGAGGCATAATATATTGGCACTTGACCAACACTTCTTGGAAAAGTGGTAGTTAATTTCCCTGATGGGTTTACATTTCCAAATAACACATCAGAAATAGCGTAACCAGCTTCACTTCCTGCAAACCATACATCTAAAATAGCCGGAACGGTAGCATTTTCATCGTTTAAAACCAACGGCCTTCCATTAAATAAAACCAAAACTACTGGTTTTCCTGTTTTTAGTAAAGCTTGCAATAAATCTTTTTGTGCTTGTGGAATTTTAAGATTGGTTCTGCTGCTACACTCTCCGCTAAATTCGGCCGACTCGCCTAAAGCCGCAACAATTACATCGGATTGATTGGCAATTTTCAATGCTTCTGAGAGTAATTCTTCTTTGGTTCTATTATCTCGGTGCAAGGTTTTGCCGAACATGGTTGCTTTTTCTTCAAGCATAGCATCATAATCAAGATTGCTTCCTTTAGCGTAAAGTACTTTGGCAGAATTTCCAACTTCAGCTTTTATTCCTGCTAACAACGCAATAGAATTTTCCTGTTTTGCAGCAACACTCCAAGTTCCAGCCATATTCTCTTTGGCATCAGCCAACGGACCAATAACGGCAATAGTACCTGTCTTTTTTAATGGTAACAGTTGGTTATCGTTTTTTAATAAGACCAAAGATTGGGTGGCAATTTTTCGAGCTTCACTTCTATTTGAATTGGTGAAAATTTCGGTTTTAGCTCTATGTTCATCACAATATTTATAGGGATCATTGAATAATCCTAAATCGTATTTAGCATTTAAAAGTAAACGAACAGCATTGTCTATTTGTTGAAGTGTAACTTTTCCTTCCTCTACTGATTTTTTTAATGTAGATAAAAAACCATTACTTACCATATCCATCTCAACACCGGCATTTAACGCTAATACAGAACTGGTCTGCATATCTCCCATTCCGTGTTCCGACAATTCCATGATGGCTGTATAATCTGTAACTACAAAACCTTTAAAGTTCCATTGATTTCTGAGTACATCGGTCATTAACCATTTATTGCAGGTAGCAGGAATTCCGTCTACTTCATTAAAAGAAGCCATTACAGAACCCACACCGGCATCTATTGCTGCTTTATAAGGCGGAAAATACTCATTATACATTCTAATCCGGCTCATGTCTACAGTATTATATTCACGTCCGGCTTCGGGTGCACCGTAAAGGGCAAAGTGCTTTACACAAGATAAAATGGTGTTGTTTTTCATCAAATCATCGCCCTGATAACCTGACACCATCGCTTTAGCAATTTGACTTCCAAGAAAAGGATCTTCTCCATTACCTTCAGAAATCCTTCCCCATCTTGGGTCTCGGGAAATATCTACCATTGGTGAAAACGTCCAGTTGATGCCATCAGCGCTGGCTTCTTGAGCTGCAATTTGAGCACTTCTTTTAATAAGATTCATATCCCATGTGCAAGATAATGCCAGCGGAATGGGAAATGTAGTTTCGTAACCGTGAATAACATCCATTCCGAAAAGCAATGGAATTTTGAGACGGCTTTTTTCAACGGCAATCTTTTGAACTTCTCTAATTTTCTGAACTGATTTAATGTTAAATAAACCACCTACTTTTCCTTGTTCAATATTTTTAGCGACATCAGAACTATTAGCTTGACCTGTAGTAATGTCGCCCGATGTTGGTAAGTTTAACTGTCCTAGTTTTTCTTCTAAGGTCATTTTGGAAATTAAATCACTAACAAATATTTCTTTTGAAGCTATAGGAACTGTTTTTTTGCTTTTTTGAGAAAAAGAAGCTGCTGTTCCCAACAAGGTAATCAGTAGTATGGCAAATTTTATTTTCATTGCTTTAGATTATGGTTTTTTGATTTGTTGTAACATCCAATCATAAATTTCCTGATTGTTATATACTTTAGTCCAACAACCGTGATTTTCGTCCTCAAAAATAGTTAGTTTAACATTAGTAGCATTACAAGATTTTAAAATTTTATACATGCTTATTGGAAATTCCGGATTAACCACATCATCCAGTAAACCGTGAAAAATTCGAGTGGGCATGTCTTTTAGTTTACAGGCATAATCTTGCTCATTCAAATCAACATAACTTGAAATTGGAACTAATGCTGCAAATAATTCGGGATGTACTAATGCTAAATTCCATGCACCCCAACCTCCTGAACTTAATCCGGTAAGGTAAATTCTTTTTCCATCAATGTTATTTTCTTTTTGAACTTTTTGAATCAATAGGTATAATGATTCTGAGTCCCATGAGGTGTTTTCCCGACATTGTGGTGCCAAAACATACGCATCAATAGTATGTGTTTGCAAATAGTTAAACGGGCCGTGAATTTTGACTTTTTCGATATCGGTCCCTTTTTCTCCATCGCCATGCAGAAAAACAATCAAAGGCTTTTTCTCTTTATTATTTTCAGGTTTATGAAGTAGGAATCCATAAGAATATTGAGTTTTAATTTCAACACTAAAATTTCCTTCTATGTCTTGTGAAACGCCAATAAAAGGAATGCCTATTAATAAAATAAGCAGAGATTGTTTTAGTCTCATAACTTTTAAATTACTTAAAACCCGTGTTGTGTGGATGAAAATCCTAGATTTTGAAGTCCGGTTTGAACTTCAGGTGCCTGCATGAATAAATTCCATAGGAAGCCTGTTCTGTAATTTTCTATCATCGGAACAATTGGCCCTTGATCAATAGCTAAATATCTTGGGGTAACCCAATCATAATGTGGTGAAAATGCATCATAAGGTCCGGCAACTCCAATTAATCTATTTTTCCAATCTGCATTTTCATAAAAGAAACGCAACGCTTTCATGGATTCAGTTGGAGTATATGGAAAATCGGATAAGGCAGCGGTTGGCGAAATAACTCCCCGATCGTTACCCATTTTATGATCAGTGTAACCAACACTTCCGTTAGGATTTCTGGTATAACTTGCGGTTAAACCCCAGCAATTTTCTCCGTAACCAATCCAACCAACCGGATTTGTAACACAATATTTATTAATAATTTTGGCATGATTCTGAACCAATGTCCAATAGTTTGCATATTGGTCAGATAAACCTCTTGGGTCTAATCCCAAATAGGAATAATGAGCCCAAAACATTGGGCCAACACTTCCGGAAGAACCATTATAATTAAAAACAACAGGCATACCGTACTGAGTACCTCCGTTAACAATTGCTCCATTCCTTGCCCACGCCTGATGATAAGCCTCAGACGGTATGGCATGAGTTGGAGAAGCTGCTCCCAATACATAGGTAATCAGACATTCGTTATACCCTTCTAGTTTGAAATTCATCGCCCATCCATAATTAGGTGACCAATGCCAATACAAAGCATTTTCGCCTTTGGTATACCAATTCCACTCAACGCCTTTCCATAAAACATCTGCTTTTTGGGCTAAGGCTTGCTCTTCAGCAGTACCGTTTTTAAAATATTCTCTAACGCAAATTAAACTTTGGCATAAAAATGAGGTTTCCACTAAGTCACCACCATTGTCCTGAGTTCCAAATGGAATGACATCTCCGTTGGTTCCATTCATCCAATGAGGCCAAGCTCCGTGAAATCTATCCGCATTTTCAAGAAAAGTTAAAGCTGTATTTAGTCTGGCAACTGCTTCTTCTCTTGTTACAAAGTTTCTTTCTATACCAACCAAAATGGTCATTATGCCAAAACCTGAACCGCCTGTAGTTACTAAATTTACATCTACATAGGTTTCGTCAGTATGATAACGTTCTCTTGCCAATTTAGAATTAAATTCTGCATAATCCCAAAAGTATTTGAAAACATCACTTTGCACTTTATCCAATAATTGTTCATCGGTCAAAGGAATAACTTCTTCCGGAGTATCACCTGACTTGTTTGAACAAGAACAAGAGACTAGAAAAAATTGAAAAATGATTAACGATTTGAGAAGAAATTTCATAATAATGAAGTAAATTGGGATGTTTTGATTTAAAATTTAAAACCTAACAAACATTTGGGTTTGTTAGGTTTTAATTTCTACTAATTATCTACCTGCTAATTCTAATTCGTAAAGCGCTCCTATTTCTGCTGTAGTTAGGGTTTTGTCATAGATTCTTAACTCGTCTACTCCACCTTTCAATGCTGCATTCCATGTATCGACATTTGTACCATTAACAACAGTCTCTAAAGCTCCGATAACTGGTCTTGTTGGAAGGAAATGATTCAATGGAAAAGCTGCTCCGCCATTTCTAACTTCCCAAGCAGAATTAGAAATTTTAGCACCGTTTACATAAATTTTATTGGTAGCAGTTGGACCGTCATAAACATAAACTACGTGAGCCCATTGACCTCCAATTTTGTTAGCAGCCCATGTATGGGTAGCATCCATCCATGCTTCTTGTTTGATCATGTTTACAGCATCACCACCAAACTCAGTTCCGTCTGGTTTTTTGATTCTGAAAACACCTTTCATCTGAATGGAATCGCTAGTTACTAAACCATGAGTTTCGGCCATAAGATTTAAATTACCAAATGCTTCACCTGTTCTAGTTAAAGAGAAAATTGGAGATGTTGTACTTACTGCTGATGGATTTGCTTTATTGTTAGACACTTTAACCCAGCAAGAAATAGATACACTTCCTGAAGTTGAATTTAATGCCGTAATTTCCGGATAAGCCATATAGCCAGAATTGAAATTTGCGGCTTGTCCTTTTACTCCCGTAACATAAGTTGTTGCAACAGTTGATGATGGAGAAGTATTAGAAACAGTTTCTTTTCCGTTACCGTCTAGTGGCCAGTAAGCTTTTAAAGATGATGCAGCAACCTCGTCAGCATTGTTATAACCACCAATAGGTGGCAATGAACTTCCGCTATCACTACTACAGCTTGTAATTGATGCAATTGCAATACTTAAAGCAAATGCTGAAACTAAAATTTTGTTTGTTTTCATAATTTTAAAATATTTAATGATTAAGTTAATATAAATGATAATGTTAATATCCTGGGTTTTGTGTTAATAATCCACCGCTGGCAATAATTTGATCTGAGGGGATTGGAAATAAGTTATGTACACCTACAATAAAAGTTTTGCCGTCTAATGCCATTGCACTTTGAGCTTGACCTGTTCTAACAATATCAAACCAACGATCATGTTCCATCGCCATTTCTGCTCTTCGTTCATTTAATATTGACTGTAATGTAACTGAGGTTACACTTCCTAAACCAGCTCTGACTCTTAATTCCGAAATTCTGCCAGCTGCTTCAGAAGTCATTCCAATATGGAATCCGGATTCAGCTCTAATTAAAAGAATATCACTGTATTTAAGTATTCTCAAATTTTTAGCAGTTTGACCCTTATCTCCATTCCAAGATTCGGCAACACTACTTTGATACGCTTTATAGTTATATCTTGGGTTATTCCAAGTTGTTGGGGCAATGAATCCATCCCATAAAACAGAAGGAACAAACATTACTGTTGCATTTTTTCTCAAATCTCCGGCTTCATAAGAGTTAACAAGGGTTAATGATGGTGTATTAAAACCCCAACCTAAATCTGGTGTTCCTCTTGGGCCTTGAACGTTGGTATAATCAACAAGTCCTTGAGTTAAGGTAGCCTGAACTTCATAAATTGATTCTGATTTGTTTTCGCCAACTTCTCTCCAAACATTGGCATAATTTGGCAATAACGAATATTGACTAGAAGTAATAACTTCTCCTGACATATCGAAAGCTTGTTGCCATTTCTCCTGATACAAATAAGCTTTGGCCAAAAGTGCTTGCGCTGCACCTTTAGATGCCCTGCCTAAATCATTAGAACTGTACACACTTTTAAGAGGTAATTTATCTATCGCATCTAATAAATCTGTTTCAATTTGAGCATAAGTTTCTTCTTTAGATTTTCTGGTGTAAACAACACTATTGATAGTTTGAGCATCGTTAATATCAATTTTAGTAGTCACTATTGGAACACCACCGAAACATCTTACCAAATCAAAATAAAATAAGGCTCTTAAAAATTTTACTTCACCAATTAATCTGTTTTTTAGCGTTGCATCTATTGTTAATTGATCTAAATAGAAAAGTGCAGTATTAGCTCTATTTATGCCTTGATATCTGCCTTGCCATACATCACTGAATGAGATATCGCTAGCTGAAAAGGTTAGGTTATCCATTTTCCCTTTGTCAGTTCCCGTGTCAGAAGGCGTTGATCCTTTATCAGCATCGTCAGAAGTTATGCTTGTCATTCCTATCCATGAAAAAGAATACATATTGTAGTCCAATTGTTTGTTGTATACACCATTAACTAACTGAACTGCATTATTTGGATCATTCAAAAAATCATTTACATTTTGTACATCATTAGGTTTCACATTCAAATCGTCTTCGCAGGAAGCAAAAGTCAAACCTAAAAATAACAGAGACAATATTTTAAAATTTATTTTATTCATAGTACTCATTTTTTAAAAACTTACATTTAAACCAAATAGGAATGTTTTATTTGTTGGATAAGCGTCCAATTCTATTCCGGCGCCACCCAAAGGATTTGCATTGTCTCCACCAACTACTTCTGGCGAATAACCTGAATATTTAGTAAATAATAAAGGATTTATAGCAGTGGCATATATTCGAACTTTATCAATTTTTTCGAAAAAATTCGGTAGTGTATAACCAAGGGTAATATTGTTTATTCTAAAGTAGGAACCATCTTCTACAAAGTAGGTTGATGCAACAGGCACTTCGTTATAAGGTGCTGGATTAACTCCGTTTGGAGTTGATGGTGACCAAAAACTATTTAAATATCCGTGTTCTATATTTTCTCCTCCAAAGCGTTGTGCTTTTTTTCCGTTATACACTTTATTGCCACCTACTCCATAAGTGTCAACAGAGAAATCGAATTTTTTGTAATTGATACCAAAACTCAAACCGTATGTATAAGTTGGTAAATAGGAACCGGCAACAACTCTTTCACTACTATAAGTAAAGTTTCCATCCGAATTTTTTCCGGTAACTTGGTACACATAAAAGCTACCAAGAGCTTCACCAACCAAAACTTGTTTTGTCCATTGACCATTACCTAAACCGCCACCAATTAAATTGGCGAAGTATGAATTATCAGCTTTAACAAGTTCGTTTTTATTATAAGAGTAATTTCCTGAAATAAAATAACTCCAATTGTCATTTATTTTTTTATCCCATCTTAATGAAAGCTCGACGCCTTTATTAGTAACATCACCAGTATTAACGGTCACATTTCCTTGAGATAATACTGGTGGTAAAGTCACTGGCAAAATCACATCCTTTGATCTTCTGTCGTACAAATCAATGGTTCCGGATAATTTATTATTAAGCACTTTAAAATCTATACCTAAATCAAACTCTCCCATTGTTTCCCATGTTAAATTGGGATCTACATCATAAGGTTGGGTGCTTCCTGGAAAAATACTTTGATTATCTCCAAAGGCATAATTAGCGCCTGCTGAGAATATTGGAATATTTAAAGAGTTCAAAGCTCTTGCGTTTCCTACTTCACCATAACCTGCTCTTATTTTAAGATAATTTAGGAATTTAACGTTTTGCAGAAATTTTTCTTCACTCATTACCCATCCGGCAGAAACTGCAGGGAAAACTCCCCATTTCTGAACTTCTTGAAAAGAGCTTGTTCCTTCTCTTCGAACAGAGGCTGTTATTAGATATTTTCCTTTAAAATCGTATTCAAATCTTCCGAAATATGCTAAAGACACCACCGGTGTATCACGGTGATTTGTAATTACCGAACCTGGTGCTGTAGCAGTGTTGTAGGAAGATAAGTCAAGTGACCAATAGTTTGAAGCAACCGGAACATTATAACGTACTCCGTTTAAATTCTCGAAATTCTTGGTAGTTGTTCTTGACATACCCAAAACTGCATTCACATTATGATTGCCAAAAGTTTTTTTGAATGTAATATAGTTGTCCCAATTGTATTCGTAATAGTTACTTCTTTTTTGCTCCAATGTATTGTATATAACTTCACTATTTCCAAAGGAAGCTACATAGTCATCAATAGTACTTGTTGCATTTTGTGATAAATAGATTTGATCATTTGGGGTAAATGAAAAACCTTTATATGTATTATATGTAGCTCCAAAATTTGATGTATAAGTCAACTCTTTTGTAAGTTTAAGTTCAGCCGAAATAGAACCAACAATGGTTACATCTTTGTTTTGATTGTTTGTATAAAATAACTGTGCAACAGGATTCGCAACATTATTAAAACGATCACTACCATTAATATCAATAAGTCCAGTAGCCGGATTTCGTAAAGGAACTCCCCATCTTCCATTATCAAAATATACCGGAACAATTGGAGATTGTTTGTAGGCATTGGTAAAAGCACTTGTTGGTTTGGTCACATTATTAGCAACTGTCAAATTGATATTCTGTGCTATTTTTAATTTATTATCTAGCAATTTAAACTCATTACGCGAATTAACATTGTTTCTTTCGTATTCTGTTCCAGTTAAAATTCCTTTTTCTTTATAATTTGTAGCACCTAGATAATAACTGGCGTTCTCGTTTGCACCAGAAATTGAAATATGATTGTTAATTACTTCACCAGTATCGGTTATTTCTTCTAACCAATCGGTATTGTATGGCTGATCAAAACTGTAATAAGAAGAGGAACCAGCCGCAACGTTATTGTAATAGGCAAAACGATAAGAATCGGCCATTTTTACTTTTTTCTGAATAAATTTTTGGCCATAATAACTATCATAGGATACTTTTACTCTTCCTAGTTTTCCTTTTTTTGTTGTTATGATTACGACACCATTTGATCCTTTTTGTCCATAAATTGCTAAAGATGATGCATCTTTCAAAATATCTATTGTTGCAATTTCATTTGGACTTAATCCATTTATACCAGTCTCAACGCCATCAACAATGTATAGCGGGTCACGGCCACCAAGTATAGTTCCTAAACCTCTAATCCTAATCGATGGATTAGCACCTGGTTCATCATTTGTAACAATATTAACACCAGCAGCTCTACCTTGTATGGACTGGATTGGTGATTGCGCAGCTGTTTTAATGATGTCATTTGCTTTTATTTGGGCAACTGAACCCGTTATTGAACCAAGTTTCTTAGTTCCATAACCTATGACAACAACTTCATTTAAATTATTGGTTTTTTCTACCATCACTATTTTCATAGTTCCAGTCGAAGCCTTTATTGAAATTGTTTCAAAACCAATATAGGAAAACTCTAAAAAATCTCCCACAGCTGATTCAATTGAAAATTTTCCGTCAAAATCAGTGGTTGTCGATTTACCGGAAGCTTTTTGTATAACATTCACTCCAGGTAAGGGCATGTTTTTGTAATCAGTTACTAATCCATTTGTAGTTTGGGATTTAGCCGTAAAAGAGACCAAAAACAGTAACAAAAAACTAAATAGGTATTTCATATAAATATAGTATTTGATTTGCATTTGCTAATATAGTCAATTACATCGTTATAGTTAGATAAAATTAATCACAACATAACTACATCAAAATAAACAATATTCATTTTAAATAATTTAAAATCAGTATTTTAAAATGTTAATATTATGCAAAAAACTCATCTAACAACTATTTATTTGATGTAGTTGTGATGAGTTGTAAAACAATAAAAAAAGCTTTGTATTATTTTATTATTGTCAATATTACACCTAAAATTATAGGTTTATCATAAATTTAGAAAGACCTTCGTCTTGATTAAGGTCCAACTTCTTTCTTAATCTATAGCGATGTAATTCAACACCTCTAAAAGAAATGTTCATTAACGGCGCAATTTCTTTAGAAGATAAATTCATCTTTAGATAGATACTGAGTTTAATATCTTTAGAAGTCAAGTGAGGATATTTCTGAGTAAGTTTATACACAAAATCCTCGTGGCTTTGGATCAAGTTTTTCTCAAAACTTTGCCATTCATTTTTATTGATTGCATTAATCTTAATCGATTTTTTTATTTTACTTTTAAGTTGATTCAAATCATTTTCGCTTTCCAGTATACTCTGAATACTCTCAATCATTTCTGATTGCTTGGCTATTGACAGTGATTTTCCGGCAACTTCAGAGGCTTTAGATTGTACTTGCATTTCTAATATGTGTTTATCATATTCTTGCAGTTTAAGCTTATTGTCGGCCATTAATTCAAGTTGCAGGATTTGCTTCTGGTGTTTTAATTCTTCCTCTTTTAGTTTTAACTTCTCAAGGTATCTAATTTTATTCCACTTATAATAAAGGTAAAAGCTGCCTGAAATCAAAAAAACATAAATTAATATCATCCAAAAAGAAAAATACCATGGTTTATCAACTTTAAATTGATAACTGGCTATGGCAATGTAGTTTCTTCCATTGTTGTAATACACTTTTAAACTTTGATTGCCACTAGAAAGATTGTTTAAAACTATATTTCCCGATTTTACTGGAGAAAAGCTTTTAGCATCATTCAATTTATAAAATAATCCAAAGCGGTTGTATCCGTAATATTCGGAAATAATATCTACTTCAACTGATTGATTATATTGTATAGCGGTGTCATCATCTATCATTTTTCCTTGATAGAACGCCTCAGTAGAAATCTTTTGATTTTTTATTTTTGAATTAACTAATTGAAAAGAAAAAAAGCCATCATCTAAATTCATTAAGAGCCGATTACCATCTCTGAACACTTTAGTATCCTGATTTATAATTTTACCTGCATAATATTTTTCTGGAATTAATTCCCAACTATAATCACTATCCGACTGATGAATAATGTATAATAGTTTGTCTTTTAAAACAATAAAATTAGAATTATTTACAGGAATTACTTCTGAAATAGTAGCGAAGTTTTTATTAAAAACAGTGTTCTTTTCTAATTTATTGGAAATAGTATTGAAATTATACCAAATGTTATTTATGAAAAATAGAATTTCATTTTTAAAATTAAACATCTTTACACCATAGTCATTCCAAATTTTATTTAAATGAGTGATGTTTTCAACTTTCTCAACTTCATAAGTATCATTAAATGTAATTCTATATAAGCTTCTGTAATTATCTACAGCCCAGAGCTCTTTTGGTTTATTTTGAGCAATATTTTTAATGGGTTTTGTCAAATTATCAATGACTTTATACTGCGAAAAATCAATGGGCGAATTGTATAAAATAATACCAGAATAATTGGCTTGGAAATATTTATTATCATAATCACTTTCCTGAAACTTCCAACCACCACTAATAGAATTTACTTTTTTAAGCATATTATTTTCATAGATAAAAGTACCGTCGTTATGACCAATAATATACTTAGAACCAATCTTGTGAATATCCCAAACCTGTCCTTGAGAATTAGGTAATAATTGCAGTTTTTTATCTTGGTATTTAAATACGCCATGATTAGATCCCAACAAATATCCGTTACTGATAGGTGCTAATGCATACACTGAACCAAGAACTCCGGTATTATCAGAGAAAATGGTATAAGGTGAGTTAATTTCTACATGAGAAATACCATTATCTAAACCTAACCACAAATCATTCTCTTTATCAAAACCAATACAAAGCACCGAATTGTTTATAAGCGAATTATTTCTGTTGATATTGATATGTGTTTTTGCTCTTAAATCAACTATATAAATCCCTTTAAATGCAGTTCCTATTGCTAATCGGTTTTCATCAATAAACTTAGCGGTGATAATAATTTCTTTTTTTAGAATTGAATTTAATTCGTTATTCCATTCGATGAGTTTGCCATTTTCTTCCACAAAAACACCTTTCTTTTGCGTGAAAATATAAGTTTCACCATTATTGTTTTCAATACCATGAATAATATTATTTTCTAAACCTTGCCATTTTGACACTTTGGTAAAGACATTATTTTTAAATAAATACACCCCATTATTTACTGATGCTGCATAAATCTTATCGTTTACTACAAAACAATAAGATATTTGAAACGGTATTCTGGTTTTCGTTATTTTGCCACTAGCATAAATAAAAAGCTCGTTAAACGATTGAAAGTATATTTTATCATGATGCTTGAAAATTTTCCAAATTTCTTCATTGATGGAAATTCCCGTAAAAAAATTTTTATTTTTACTTAATGAAGTATACTTCATCTCACCATCTATTCTTTTCCAATACCCAAATTCATTGTATGAACCTGTATATATTTTGTCTTCATCAGCAAAAACAGAGCGCAGAATAGTTTTATTCGGTAAGGCGTAACGTTCCCATTTTACGCCATTATAACGTAAAAAATAGTGATTGTTTGCATAATAAAAAGCATTGTCTTCGCCTTGTGTAACACTCCAAATCTGGTTGTCACCAAAATAATTTGACTTCGTGAAATTTTCTACAAAAGGAAGCAGTTCCTGAGATTGAACTGCATAAATTTTTGCAAACAGAAATAAATAAAAAAATATCTTTTTCACATCATTAGATTAGACAATCCCAAATGTAAAAAAGATATTGTATTAAAACCTCATTTTGCTGTAAACATACAAAGGTTACAGTACAGATAAGTACTATTTTCCATCAACATAATCCTGAAGATAAGCAAAACGTTCCGTTAGTTTTCCGTTTTCAGTCATTTTGGCTCTTTGCAAAATCCCATCTTTATCCTTGTTGAAAAAAGCCGGAATAACATATTCCATAAACATTTCTCCAAAACCTTCACTGGCATCTTTTGGTAATTCACATGGCAAATTATCGACTGCCATAACCATTATCGAACCAGGATGCGTAAAGGGAACTTCTTTGTTTTCTATTGGTAAAAAGCCATAAAAAGGGGCTGCAATTGTTGATGACCTAATAGTACAAGCAATTGGCCCTTCAACGTCACAAGAAATATCGGCTACTATTTTTATTTTACAATCTGCCGCTTGAAGCATTTCTAATGTCAAAATATCAGGAGCGCCATTTCCATGAAAATGACCAGCAATGAAGATATCAGCAACTTTGGTAAACCGTTCAAAGTTGGAAATATAAGCTTCAGGATTTTTATAGAAATCAGAGTTGTCAGTTACAACTTTTCCATCTAATCTTTTGTTGTAATCCAAAACATCGATTTGGGTGTAGACTGGCTGAGAATATATTTTGTTTAAGAAATCATCAGGAGAAACCTGTTTAATTTTCATGCCATCAAGAATTTCCTTCGCTCCCATCCCGACTTTGCCATAACCAGTCAAAACAATTTTGATATTTGGTAAAATCTGTCTTTTCAATCTAACGATTAAATCCTCTTTTGTCTGTAATGTTTCGGCTTTAGGTAAATTGAACAAATCATATTTTATTCCGAAAGCTCTAAAACCATTATAGGCTCCAACAATTCCGGCATAACGACCAAAGCCAATCAAACGTCTGTTTTTTGCATCAACTATAGTTTCATGATCATATAATTCGATATTTTTATCAAGTATGGCTTGAAGTAATTTTCTGTTATGAACTTGTTTTTTTATCGTATGTGAAAAGAAAAAATATTTCTTGTTTGGAATTAAATAATCAACCGGGATTTCTTTTACTCCAAAGAAAACATCACAGTCTGATATATCATCAACTACTTCAATACCTAGGCTTTTATAGTCTTCATCCATGAAAACTCTTATAGCTGAACTTTCAACTTTTACTTTAGCATCAGGATGTTCTTTTTGCAAACGAACTAATTCTTCAGGTGTAAAAACTACTCTTCTATCGGGTGGACTTTTTCTTTCTTTAACAATACCAAAATTCATCAGTCTCTCTTATTTGTTTTTTATTTGTCAGATGCAACGCCTTGAATCATTATCTTACTAAAATAATTTATTTAGATGGCGTTTCATGGGGTGCTTTTTTGTGATGCCAAAAGTAATCGTAACGAAAACGTTTTCAAAACTTTTTTTGAAAAATAAATTAGTCAACAAATATTAGCAAAAAACCATTGTGGAAAACCTGTTGATAGCTTTATAAAAAAGTCAAATTATCATTTTGATGAATAGCTATATTTGTTTTTCAATACTATTACAATGACATCTAAAATCACTCAACATACTTTACTTTTTATAACTTTTATTCTGTTAACCTTTTCGTGTTCCAAACAAGAGAAAAACGAAGATGGTATTGTTAAAATAAATAAAAATGGTATTCCGGTAATGCAACCTTTGCAAGAAGAATTACCTAAACTTACCTCTTCCTATATCAATGATAAAAAATATAGCGTTAGTCGTTACTTTGAAAAAACATGGTCAGAGAAAAACGATAATGTAGCTTTTTTGGTAGCCAAAAATGGTCAAATAATTTATGAAAATTATATGGGCTATGCCAATAAAAAAACTGACGAAAACATAACAAAAGATACTCCTTTACATATTGCGTCTGTAAGTAAGGTATTGACTTCAACAGCCGTTTTGATGCTAATTGACGCCAATAAAATTAAACTTAACCAAAAGGTAAATACAATCATTACAAACTTTCCATATCCTGATGTAACAATTCAAACACTGCTTAATCACCGTAGCGGAATGAGAAATTATGCCTATTTCACTTTTGAAAATGGTAATTGGGATAAAAAAGAAACCCTAACCAATGAAGACATAGTAAAGGTTATGGTTGAGAAAGAAATTACACTAGAAAGACCAACCGACACCGGATTTGGCTATTGCAACACTAATTATGCAATGCTTGCTTTAATCATTGAAAAGGTTACCGGATTAAAATACCCTGAAGCGATGAAGGAAATGATTTTTACACCGCTTGGCATGACCGATACTTTTGTTTTTGACATTGCAAAAGACAGAGACATAATTGCACCATCATATAAAGGAAATATGGAAATTGCAATTGATTATCTTGACGGAATTTATGGTGACAAAAATATTTATTCCACTCCAAGAGATTTATTAAAGTTTGACAAAGCACGTTATGCACCTTTTTTCCTGAATCCTGATTTGATTAAAAAAGTATATCAAGGATATAGTTATGAAAGCAAAGGAATACGTAATTACGGTTTAGGTATTAGAATGACTGAGTTTGAAAAAGGCGAACCTTTTTATTATCACAATGGCTGGTGGCATGGCAACACTTCTTGCTTTATCAATTTGAGAAAAGAGAAAGTTACAATTATTGTGTTATCGAATAAGTTTACCCGAAAGACTTACCAAACTAAAAAACTCGCTGCTCTTTTTGGTGATTATCCCTTTAAGTTGGATGATGATGGTGAGGAATAATATAAAATTCAATGTAGCCTATTTTAGGTTAGCTTCTTTCATCTTTATTATTGAAACGCTAATTGCACTTTACATAAATGATTCAATTATCAGACCTTACATAGGAGATGTATTAGTCGTGATTTTAATCTATTGTTTTATCAAATCATTTCTGGATGTAAAAGTGCTACCGACAGCGTTATTCGTATTGCTATTCGCTTTCACTGTAGAGTTTCTTCAATATCTGAACATTGTAGAGAAACTGGGTTTACAAAGTTCTAAAATTGCCACAACTATTATCGGTACATCCTTTTCTTGGATAGATATTTTGACTTATATTGTTGGAATAATTATAGTAATTTCAGTTGAATATTTTTTTCAAAAAGAAAAATAACAATAGTTTATTTCACTATAATCGCATCCTGAATGACTTTTTGAATGTCTTCGCGAATGTTTTCCTTTGAAAGAGTATTAGACAAATTAGTACCCGGATAGGTTCTGTTAGATAAGAAAACATAAATAATATCTGTTTCCGGGTCAGCCCAAGCCATCGTTCCGGTAAAACCTGTATGTCCAAAACTTGACATTGAAACACAACCGCATGTTGGTCCACCACCACTTAGTTGCGGTTTATCAAACCCTAAGCCACGACGATTTCCTTCGGCACAAAACCAACACGTATTAAAATCGTTGAAAGTAGCTTCAGAGAAATATTGTTGTCCGCCATAGTTTCCTTTCTGCAAATACATTTGCATCATCTTGGCAATATCCATGGCATTGGAAAAAATGCCTGCATGCCCGCCTACTCCATCTTCCATTGCAGCTTCCATATCATGAACATAACCCTGAATGGTGTCATGGCGAAAATAAGTGTCTATTTCGGTTGGCGCAATTACACTTTTATCAAACTTTTTTAAGGGATTATAAAGTGTATTATTCATTCCAAGAATTTTATAGAAATTATTAGTAGCCAATTCATCCAAATGTTGACCAGTAACTCTTTCCAAATATTGCTTCAAAATAATAAAGGTAAAATCACTGTAACGGTATTCTTTTTTATCAATAAGCGGACTATCTATAATTTTTTTCATAATACTATCATGATAATCATCTCGCAAGTACAAACTATCCGATACGCGTTTGCTAAATCCTTCGCTGTATACTTTTCGATAGTATTGCTCCAAAGGCCTATTGGCTGAATCTAAAGTCGCTTTATAAAAAGGAATCCAAGCTTGCATTCTACCATAGTGAGACAACAATTCTTTGAAAGTCATTTGCTGCTTGTTAGAGCCTTTAAATAATGGCAACATTTCGCCTAAGGTAGTTTCGAGTGTCACTTTCTTTTGGTCGTAGGCTTGCATCACATTGGGTAAGGTAGCCACCATTTTGGTTACTGATGCAACATCATACAAATCGGAATTCTTAACTTTCACATCGCCTTCGTAAGTTTGTTTTCCGAATGATTTTTGATAGATGACTTTTCCTTTTCGGGCCACTAAAATCTGCATACCAGGTGCCATTTTACCATCAATGGCTTTTTGAGCATAGGTTTCAATCTGCTTCAGCTTCTCCGAACTCATACCCACACTTTCCGGAGTTGCAAAACCTAACCTATTGAGTTTTTGCGTTGTGATTCCGTCACCAGCCTTTAAGGTGCTATTGATAGAAACCGGAAGCAATCCTTTGGCATCAATGGCACCAAAAATTAATTCGGCTGAAACTTCCTGAGGAATATCTCCATTTTGATACGAAACGATAACGCCAGGTATTTTATCAAAATTCAAAATTCTTGATAAGGAATACGGTTTGGCAAAACAATCTAAAATTACTTTCTTTTTTGAAGCTATTGAATCAATTATTTGCAATTCTGGCACTGTCAGTTCTGGCGATTTCCACCAAGATTTATCCGATTTGTGGTACCCAATAATTACGGTCTCAAAATCGCTTAATTTGGTCATTAAGCTATCAATATTGGTGTCCGAAACTTCAGTGACTTCGGTATATTTCTTTAAAGTACTAACGAAAGAACTGTTAGTATCATCACCTAATTTTACATAGGCAATTTTCTGATTCAGATTCTTAATCGGTAGAATATTTCCATCATTTTTTACGACTGTAACTGCATTTTCATACAATTCATATTGCAGTGTTTGATTTGTTTTCGGATTTAAATCGTTATACAAATTAATACCTTCAATTGGTGTGTACTTATTCAATCCTGCTTTGAACTTATAGTGCAAAATCTTCTTTACCGATTCCGCTAATCTAGCATCCGAAATAAGGCCGTCCTGATAAGCTACACATATTTTTTCTGCAGCAAGTGGCACATTTTCTGCAAAAAGGAGAATGTCATTACCTGCCATAAAAGCTTCCAATTCAATATCTCCTGGTGCTCTGAAATTACTTGCCCCTTTCATGTTTAAGGCATCTGTAAAAATAAGTCCTTCAAAGCCAAGCTCATTTTTAAGCAAATTGGTAACAACCCCATAAGAAATTGAAGTTGGATAACCTTCTCTTGGTTCAAGACTAGGTACATTCAAATGCGCTACCATTACCGAAACCAAACCTTCATCAAACATTCTTTTATAGGGATACAATTCTACTAATTCTAAATGATCCAAAGTAGCAGTAACAGTTGGTAAGGAGGTATGCGAATCTGTTGACGTATCGCCGTGTCCCGGAAAATGTTTTCCAGTTGAGAAAACACCCTGCCCTTGTGCGCCATTCATCAGAGCAATAGCATGTTCCGTCACATTGACTTTGTTTTCGCCAAAAGAGCGGTAACCAATAATTGGATTTTTTGGATTGGTATTGATGTCTAAAACCGGAACGAAGTTAAAATGAATTCCCATTCGTTTACTTTCCTTTGCCAGACTTACTCCTACTTTTTCTACCAATTTTAAATCTTTAATAGCCCCTAAAGTCATATTAAAAGGAAAGCGAAAAGTAGAATCTATTCGCATACTCAAACCCCATTCGGCGTCAATTCCAATAAACAATGGAACTTTGGCAAGTGATTGGTATTTATTAGTCAGGTGAGCTTGACGCATCGGTCCGCCCTGAAAAAAGATTAGTCCACCAACTTTATTCTCGGTAACCAACTTTTCAACAGCTTTTGTATGTAATGTATCTTTATTAGAATAAGCGGCAACCATAAATAATTGCCCTACTTTTTCATCAAAAGACATTTGATTGTAAATACTATCTACCCAACGTGTTTCGGATGAAGTTTCAGGGAAAAAGTTTTTTCGGTCAGCTTTTAAATGGGGAATATATACTTCTTCATCAGCAGCTATATCAGCTTTTGGAAAAATGGGTATAGAATGATTAACAACTTTGGTTGACGAACAATTCGTAACCAAAAATAGCAATCCCATAAAACCTATACTGATTAAAAGCCTTTTCATGTAATTTGGATTAAAAGAAACGACTATGCCAACTTTCGCCAGCCGGAACTTCCCAGTTTTCGTTAAATTCTTCGATGCTATTTACTAAATTGTTAAAAACAATAGTATTAGCAGTCACCGCTTTTTCTTTAGCCATTCGTTTAAAATCGATTAACGATTTATGCGCAATGTGTTCTCCGTTTTTAAAGGTAACGTTCATTTTATCCAATAAATCAACTTGATATTTTTGTTCCAGGTTTTGGATAAAGCTTACCGACGAATCGATAGAACAACCAGTTGCCTGTTGCACTTCCTGATTAACAGCTAGAATGATGAAACGATTGTATTTCAAAAGATAAGAAGCTTCCAATCCGGTTCCGTGAGCCGACCAGTTTTCGATAAATACTTTTAAGTCATTTTCGATTTCAGTCATTTCATCATCTGAAAATTTGCGATTGGAGGGATAAATCCAAATCTTGGAGTCTTCGGGTAAATTTTCAAAGGGAACGTACATTTGATTTAGGGTTTAGGAATTGGCCCTTCGACTGCGCTCAGGGTGACAATTAAATTTTTACTATAAGTCTTGTGCATTAGCAATTAATTCGGCTATATCCATAACTTTAACATTGGCTTCTTGTTCTTTGGCTTTTACTCCATCAGTCATCATGGTGTTACAAAACGGACAACCTGCTGCAATAATTTCTGGTTTTGTTTCTAAAGCATCTTCTGTTCTTTCTACATTAATGTCTTTGTTACCAGGTTCTGGTTCCTTGAACATTTGTGCACCACCGGCACCACAGCATAAACCGTTGGCTCGGGAACGTTTCATTTCAACCAATTCAGCATCCAATTTTTTAATTAAATCTCTTGGAGCTTCATATACATTATTAGCTCTTCCGAGATAACAAGGGTCGTGGAATGTTATCCTTTTTCCTTTAAATTGTCCGCCTTCTATTGTCAATCTTCCTGAATCTAAAAGTTGCTTTAGGAATTCCGTATGATGAACTACTTCATATTTTCCTCCTAATTCAGGATATTCATTTTTTAGTGTATTAAAGCAATGTGGGCAAGCCGTTACAATCTTTTTAGCTTCATAGGCATTCAGAACTTCAATGTTCATCATCGCCTGCATTTGGAACAAAAACTCATTTCCTGCTCTTTTTGCCGGATCACCAGTGCAACTTTCTTCTGTACCCAAAACAGCAAACTCGACATTCGCACGATTTAAAATACGCACAAAAGCCTTGGTGATTTTTTTTGCTCTGTCATCAAAACTACCGGCACAACCAACCCAAAACAATACTTCGGGTTGTTTGCCTTGAGCCATCATTTCTGCCATGGTTGGCACGTTTAATACTTCTGACATTTTTTATAGATTTTTAGATTACTAGATTACTAGATTGTTAGATTCATTTTAGTCTAACAATCTAATTATCCAATAATCGATATTATTCATGATGCTCGTCGTCGAACACTTGAATGGTTACTTCTTTTTCAACTAAATCAGTGAATTTTCCTCTGTAACGAGTAGCTTTTACTAAGTGATTATCAATCCAGTGGTAATTTCCTCCACGTGGTTTTCCGAATAGAATTCCGTGGTATTTAAAACCGTATTTCTTTAACCAAATCTCGGTATACTCTCTGTGTGCTTCTGTTCTAGAAGTAAAGAAGAAAATAATATGACCTTCATCATACCATTTGTTTAAGGTTACCAATGCGTCTGGATAAACCTCTGCTGTTAACATTCTTTCTGGTTCTTCATTTGGAATATCGTCACAAACCGTTCCGTCAATATCGATTAAATAATTCTTTACCCCTTCTGGTAAAATCGGACTTAAATGTTGTCCGTTTTGTGTGATGCTCTGTAAGCTTTTGTCAATGTCTTCCGATTTCATTTTTTTACTTTTTATAGTTTATCAAATTCATTCGACAAATTCTCAAGCCTCACAATTATGAGAATTCATCTGGTTATTATATTAATTTTCGTTTTTCCAGTTTAATCTATCTTGTTGGTTGTATTGCCATGGTGCACCATTATTTTCAATATTGGTCATCATAGCATTTAAGGATTGTGGTGCCGCACTTTGCTCCATCACTAGATAGCGTCTCATATCCATAATAATAGATAATGGGCTAATATTTACCGGACATTCTTCTACACAGGCATTACAAGATGTACATGCCCATAGCTCTTCAGTCGTAATATAATCATTTAATAACGATTTATTATCGGGAACAAAAACACCTTTGTTGGCATCTATATTTCTTCCTACTTCTTCCATTCTATCACGCGTGTCCATCATGATTTTACGCGGCGATAATTTTTTACCTGTTTGATTTGCCGGGCAGGAAGAAGTACACCGACCACATTCGGTACAAGTGTATGCATTTAGCAATTGAACCCAATTCAAATCTTGTACATCAGAAGCTCCAAATTTACTCGAAGCTGCAGTAGCATCTACAGGCTGTGCAGCGAATGGATCTGCATTTGGATCCATCATTAGTTTTACTTCTTTGGTAACACTTTCGAGATTGTCGAATTTCCCTTTAGCATTCAAATCAGCAAAATACGTATTGGGGAAAGCTAAAAGAATATGCAAATGTTTGGAGTAGTATAAATAATTTAGGAAAATAAGGATTCCGGTGATATGTATCCACCATGCCATCATTTCAATCGCTTCTACCTGACCAATATCTAAAGAAGAAAACCACGAAGTAATATATTGAGAAATTATATTTCCGGAATTCATAGCCTGAAAATGCAAATCAGTAGCATTCATGATTAGGAACAATGACATTAACACTATTTCGAAATACAAGATTGTATCAGCATCTCTTTTTGGTGCTCCTTTCAAATCAGAACTGGCGAAACGTTTCAATTTGATGATGTTTCTTCTTATCCAAAAAACAATTACAGCAACTAAAACTAAAACAGCCAATATTTCAAAAGAACCAATAAGGAAACCATAAAGTCCACCTAAGAAGGAGAATACTCTATGTGTTCCGAATAATCCATCAATAATGATTTCTAAAACTTCTAAATTGATGATGATGAATCCGGCGTAAACAATAATATGAAGCAATCCGGCAACAGGTCTTTTTACCATTTTGGATTGTCCCAATGCAATCATTGCCATATTTTTCCAACGTGCCGATTTATTATCGGTTCGATTGACATCATGACCAAGGTTGATGTTCCGTTTTAGTTTTTTTACATTTTTAGCAAAAAAGCCAATTCCGATAGCAAGAATGATAGCAAAGAGTATGTTGTCGATATACATCATGGCTTTGGGTTACTTTTTAATAGTATCGTTAACAGGCGCTTTATAAGGTTTGTTTTTCTTTCCAAACAACGATACGTTTACATATCGAGTTGGATTTAAACGTAAATCTTGCAGTAATAATTCTAATTCTTTAGATGTTTTAGCAAAATTATTGTACATCGTTTCATCTTTGGCAAGTTTACCTAAAGTTCCTTTTCCGGCTTGTACATCTGACATAATTTTATCAACACTAGCCAATGTCTTTTCTAAACTTTTAACCGTTTTACCAATATTTGCTTTGGATATTGAATCCGATATTTTAGCAAAATTTGCGGAAGCTTTATCCACATTTGCCATCGTTGAGTTGATTTTCCCTTTATTTTCAGCTAACATTTCGTTTACCGAAGTAGAAGCCACTTTGAATTCAGCTAAAGTCGCATCAAGATTAGCAATACTGTTTTTTAAGTTTTCTTTGGTTTTTGAATCTAGAATTGAATTGACATTTTTTAATAATACATCTGCAGAAACCACCATTTTTTCCACTTTTTCCTGTAGTGGAGTTAATCGTTCTGCTACTAAAGAAGTTAAGCCTGGTTTGACATCACCTTTTAATAACATTCCGGATTCAGCAACTGATTTATCTTCAAAATTTGGTGTAATCATGATTTGTTTACCACCAATTAATCCGGGTTCGTAGATAGAAGCAATACTTGATTTTGAAAAAGGAAAATCCGATTTGATTTGAAGTTCAACCTTTACTTTTCCTGAATTATTAAGGAAATCAATCTTGTTAACTTTTCCAACAATTAATCCATTAATAGTTACGGGTGCAGAGTTTACCAAACCTTCTACATTGTCATATTGAACATAGAATGTTTTATAATTGGTAAGTAAATCTCTTCCTTTTAAAAAGCTATAACCCCAAATAAATAATAAAATAGATGCAATTACTAAAATTGCGGTCTTGATTTCTCTAGTGATTTTCAATGTAAATCTTTTTTGGCAAAGTTAAAATAAATAATTAAAACTCCTTATTATTATTGCTTTAATGCGTCTTTGACCGATACTTTCTTGCCGTTTTTAAAAGCAATTATAAAGGCTGATGAATATCCTTTGGCTTTGGCTTCCGATAATAATCGTTTTGCTTCATCATAATTGGTCGTTTCTCCGTACATATATTTGTACAAAGTTCCTTCCGAGGTTATTGAAATAGCACTCAAGCCATTGAAATTACTAGGGACAAGCTCTAGTTTTTTTCCGCTTGCCGAAAGTTGCACTTTGAATGACGCAATTCCAGAAGCGACAACTTCTGGCTTAGTCTCAGGTTTAATCTCTGGTTTTGCTTGTGTTTTTTTAACTTCAGGAGTTTTTATTGCTGTTTTCTTTTCAATTGAATCAGGAATTTTTATTGGCTCCATTTTTTGGGATGGTTTAATCATGGTATCACTATCGCTAGCACCAAAATATTCCTTTTTGTAACTGATGATTGCATTGGCTATGGCTTGTGCTATTTCTTGCTGCCCTTCTTCCGAATCTAATTTTGCACCTTCAACAGGATTGGAAATAAAACCCATTTCTATTAAAACTCTTGGCATGTACGCTTTGTGCAAAACCATATAAGGCGCTTGTTTTACACCTCGGCTTTTTTTACCCAAATCATCAATAAAAAAGTTTTGAATTTTGCCAGCTAAAGCAATACTGTTATCTAAGAACTCTTCTTGTGTAATGGTTAAACCAATAAGTGATTCAGGCGATTTTGGGTCGTATCCTTCATACTTTAATTTGTAATCTTTCTCTAAGGTAATAACGGAGTTTTCCCGTTTGGCCGCTTCGAGATTGGAAGCGTTTTTTGACATACCCATTACGTAGGTTTCACTTCCGTCAGCAGCATTGTTTGGATTAGCGTTACAATGAATTGAAACAAAGATATTAGCATCAGCTCTGTTGGCTATATTGGCACGTTCTACCAAATCAATAAACTGATCCGTTTTTCGAGTATAAATCACTTTGATACTAGAATTTTTTTCTAAAATTTTACCTACTTTCAACACTACTGCTAAGGTGATGTTTTTTTCAATATGACCGTGATAAACCGCACCATAATCATGATCGCCATGACCGGCATCGAGTGTTACTTTGAATTCCTGAGAATGAACTTTTGTAGAAATGAATAATAAGATGGCGATTGCAATATTTATTACTCTAATTGATTTTAATACTTTCAAAATATACTTTTAATTAATTATTTAACTGCTGAAACTTTTCCGTCAGCAAACACCACAATAAACGCATCTTTAAATCCATGGCTTTTGGCTTCGCTATTCATTTTTTTTGCATAGTCTAAATCATATGACTTCCCATAATAATAGCGGTAAAGATTATTTTCAAACGTAAATGAAACATCCCTTAATCCTTTGAAATCATTGAATAAGTCTTTCTTTCTTGAACTGGCAAAAAGCTGTATTTTATAAATGCCTTTTTCCGAAATGGCTGCTGATGTAGTTACCGGTTTAGTAATTACAGTATCTACAACTTCTTTTGGCTCTGATTTTGGCTCAGGTTTGTAAGTTCTAACCACCGGTTTATTGTAGTCGTTAGTATCCGATTCGTTAAAATATTCCCTTTTATAATGTATAATTGAATTGGCTATTTGTCTTGCCATTTCGGTTTGCCCATCGTCTGAATTTAAGTAATCACCTTCCTCTTTATTAGATAAAAATCCTAACTCAATTAAAACACCCGGCATTACTGCAGCATCTAAAACCCACAGAGGCTGTTGCTTAATCCCACGTGATTTTCTGTCTAACTTAGTAGTAAAATTATCTTGAATTGCTGAAGCTAAACCAATACTATTGTCAAGATTTTGTTCTTTTTTTATCGTTAATCCGATTAATGTTTCCGGTTTATTAGGATCAAACCCTTGATAGGTTTTCTTGTAATTGTCTTCTAATAAAATTACGGAGTTCTCTTTTTTGGCAACTTCCATATTCATATCACTTCTGTTAAGTGCCATTACAAAAGTCTCAGTTCCCTCGGGCTCAAAGTTTTTAACCGAGTTGCAGTGAATGGAAACAAATAAATCAGCATTAATTTTATTGGCTATTTTTGGACGGTTCACCAATTCTATAAATTCGTCTGTTTTGCGAGTATAGACAACATTGAAATCTTTTTCGCCTTCAAGAAACCTACCCACTTTAAGTGTAGTTTTTAATGCAATGTCTTTCTCAACATAACCGTGATAGGAATTCCCGGGATCTTTTCCTCCGTGACCTGCGTCTAACACTATTGTAAATTTATTAGAAGCTGTCTGTCCTAAACTATTCAAAATGCTAAAAAGAAAGAGTACTGAAAAACAGGTTTTTATATTATTTATAAATCTCATCGACTCAAAAGTTAATTTTAATTAAAACCTAAAGGTTATAATACCAATATTTCCTTATTTTTGACCGGAAAAATTGTTTAAGTTTGCCTCGTCAAAAATCAAGCCATATTTCTACAAAAATAGCATTAAACCTTTGCAAAGAAACTTATTTTATATCGTTTTTTTAACAATTTTCCTAACACTGGGAAACGCAAAAACATATTCACAAGAGCGACCAAAGCAAACCAAATCTTTCCCTCCTAAAAATCAGGAAACTAAGTCTGAAACCAGTAGCGAACCTACCTTAGAAGTTACCGAAATTAAAGTGCCTGACAGTCTCAAGAAAAAGCCTTTATTGGAAAGTAAAATCAAAAGAAAGGCCGTTGACTTCGAGAAATTCGATCAGAAGAAGAAGCTAATTACCCTTTACAACAAAGCCGAAGTCTATTATCAGGATATTGAACTCAAATCTGGAATTATTGTAATTGATTACCAAAAAAGTGAAATATATGCAGGCAGAATAAAAGATTCTACAGGAGCTTACACGCAAAGACCGGTTTTTAAGCAAGGTACTAATATAGTGGAGCCCGACTCCATACGGTTTAACTTTAAAACTAAAAAAGCATTGGTTTGGAATTCGAGAACAGACCAAGGCGAGTTTAAAGTAAAGGCCGAAATCACCAAGAAAGAAAACGATTCGGTTTACTTTATGAAAGGCGCCCGATTTACCACAGCCAAAGACATTGATGACCCTGAATATTATTTTCAAACGAATAAAGTTAAACTGGTTCCGGGGAAAAAAGTAGTGGTTGGTTTTACAAATATGGTGATTGCTGATGTACCAACACCTTTAGCCTTGCCTTTTGCTTTCTTCCCGATGACTGAAAAAAGTCGTTCCGGATTAATTGTTCCAAGTTATAATGATAGTAATACCAGAGGTTTTTCATTGCAAAACGGAGGTTATTATTTTGCGTTAAGCGATAACTATGACTTGGCTGTTTTGGGAGATTATTTCACCAATGGTAGTTATGCTATGCGATTTGAATCTTCTTATGCTAAAATGTACAAGTTTCATGGCAATATAACTATTAGAATTGAAAATCAAATTACTAGCGAAAGAGGATATCCCGATTATGCAAAAAGCAATAATTATAACATCCAATGGTCGCATTTTAAAGATGCGAAGTCTAATCCAAACTCCCGTTTTACTGCTTCTGTTAACCTTGGAACCAGCAAGTTCTTCCGACAATCCATAAATCAGGTCAATGTAGGTTCTAACCTGAATAATCAATTAAGCTCATCGATATCCTACTCTAAAACGTTCAACTCAATTCCACAAGTCAATTTAACCCTGGCCGCTTCGCATTCGCAAAATACCAATACGGAACAAATCAGTATGACCTTGCCAACGATGACTTTAAGCGTTGACAGAATGTATCCGTTTGTTTCAAAAGACGGTGTTAAAAAAGGTTTTTTTAAGAACATAAATTTACAATATAACCTTAGAGGAGAAAACAGAATTCAAACTAATGATTCCCTTTTCTTTAAACCACAAATGTTTAAGGATGCTAAAATTGGTTTTCAACACAGCATTCCGTTAAGTACTAATTTTAAAGTCTTCAAATATTTTAGTGCTACTACTTCATTAAATTATAACGAGGTTTGGTATTTAAAAACAATCAAAAGACAATTTGACGCCACACAAAACAAAGTTGTTGATAATGTTATACAGGGGTTTGACGCTTTTAGAACCTATAACTTTTCTTTTGGATTGGGAACAACTGTTTATGGAACGTTTAATTTTGGAGAAGACAAAAAGATAAAATCACTCCGACACGTTATGCGTCCGAATGTTTCCTATAGTTACACGCCGAGTTTTTCAAAATACTATGACACTTATGATTCGGATGGCAGTGGCACCATGATAAAAGAATATACTCGATTTGATGGCGGAATTTTTGGTGCACCTGGTAAAGCAATGTCAAACAATTTAAGTTTCAATCTTAGTAATACTTTTGAAGCCAAAGTAACCGACAAAGATTCTACCAAAACAGAACTGAAAAAAATTATGTTGTTAAATAACTTGAATTTCTCAACCAGTTATGACATCACGGCTGATTCATTAAAATGGTCTCCGATGCGTGTGAGCGGCGGAACACAGTTCTTTAAGCAAAAGATGAATTTAAATTTTGGTGCAACTCTTGATCCTTATGCCATTAACAATGCCGGAAAACGAATCAACACCTGGAACATTGACAACGGTGGAAGTTTGTTTAGAATGACCAGCGCAAATATGACTGTGAACTATGCTTTCTCCAGCAAAGATATTGGTGGCGAAGAAAAGAAAAACACACAAGGCACAAGAAATGGCGGAAGAGAAGATGACTTGTTTGGTACCAATACCGATTTGGGCGACAGAAGGCAAAGTCAATTTAAAGAAGATGACAAGGAACCCGATAAACCAACCGAGTTCTTTAAGTATGAGCTGCCCTGGGATATGACGCTCGCCTACTCATTAACTTATTCCAATACGAACCGGGAGAAAAGAATATCCGGGAACTCGTTGATGGTTTCTGTGAATACCGACTTGACTCCCAAATGGAAAATCGGTGTTTCAACAGGGTATGATTTTGTACAAGAAGGTGTTACATTTACTCAATTTAGATTTGAGAGGGATTTGCTAAGTTGGCGAATGGATTTTAATTGGGTACCATTTGGAGACAATCCCTATTGGGGATTCTTTATCGGAATAAAGGCAGGTGTTTTAAGCGATATCAAATGGGATAAACGTAATCAGGCGGATAGAACTTTAAGATAGTTATCGGTTATCCGTTATTGGTTATCGGTTATCGGCCTAAGTTATAAATACTACAGAGAACAGATAAATAACAGACAACCATGAAAAAAATAATCTACACAGACAAAGCGCCAGCACCTATTGGTCCTTATAACCAAGCGGTTTTAGTTGGCAATACGCTTTATACATCCGGGCAAATAGCATTGCATCCTGTTACCATGGAATTGGTTTTGGATGATATTAAAACCGAAACCAAACAAGTTATGGAAAACATGAAAGCTGTGCTTGAAGCTGCAGACATGACTTTTGATAATGTGGTAAAAACTACAATTTTTATAATGAATATGGGCGACTTTGCTTCTATCAATTCGGTTTACGGAAGCTACTTTGACGAAAAGACTGCACCGGCACGCGAAACGGTTCAGGTAGCTGGTTTACCAAAAGGCGTGAATGTGGAGATTTCTATGGTGGCAGTGAAGTAAAGAAGAAAAAGGAAAAAAAGGAAAAAGGAAAGAAGAAAGAAGAAAGAGCAAAGAAAAAAGAATGCAGCACTTGGCTGTTTTCATTGTCAATTCCTTTTTCTTTTTGCATCCCTTTTTTTAATTGGCATGTCCGATAATGTCCGATATTGTCCTTTACTGTCCCTTTGCTCTATAAATATTCGTAGTTTGTTCGATACATGTTCGATATTGGTTCGGTAACGCATTGGCAAAATAGACCCTTTATCGAACCAGTATCGAACCAATATAAAACAAGTTAAAAAGAAGCTGAAAAAGCCTTTATACCTTAAATTGTATTAAAATATAATACTATCTTTTACTACAATACAGCTGCTAAATAGCGACTATCAACTTAAAACTAGCGGAATGTAGAGGTAGCTGTCAACTCTCTAAAAGTTTACAAAAAATAAGAATCCCATTGATGATTTGTAAGAATTATTTAATATATTTGAGAAAGAATAAAAGCGAAACAAACATTCGCATATACAACTGAATTTGGTTGGCTTTGCGAATGTTTGTTTCGGGTATATACAAGTTGTGTGCAATTGCACGCCACGTAACCTGATAACTATCGCTAAAATTTAACCGGAAAAGGAAAGAGTTAAGTAATGAAAAAGTAGTCACTTTTTCGTCAAGCCTTGCAAAGTGGGATTTGCTGAAAATTCATTTTCAAAGCGAAGACGCTTAAAAGGCTTGCCAAAGTTATAAGAAAAAATTGATAAAGTCAAATTTTTTTATTATAACTACTTAACTCTAAATTATTGCCGTAAAATTATAGCGCTGAGATTTTATACAACTGCGCCTATCATTGCGGTCTGATAGGAGACAATTATCTAAAATCAATTATCAAGCTTCCGAGAGCGGCAACTGTAAACTGTTTTTGTTATCTTAGCAGAGAACAAGCAACAGCACACAACAGCGGTTACCCGCAATGCCGCCCATAGGGCTAGGCACTGCGGGTAGCCGCGGAACGTTGTGTGCAATTGCACGCCACGTAACCTGATAACTATCGCTAAAATTTAACCGGAAAAGGAAAGAGTTAAGTAACGGAAAAGTAGCCACTTTTTCGTCAAGCCTTGCAAAGTGGGATTTGCTGAAAATTCATTTTCAAAGCGAAGACGCTTAAAAGGCTTGCCAAAGTTATAAGAAAAAATTGATAAAGTCAAATTTTTTTATTATAACTACTTAACTCTAAATTATTGCCGTAAAATTATAGCGCTGAGATTTTATACAACTGCGCCTATCATTGCGGTCTGATAGGAGACAATTATCTAAAATCAATTATCAAGCTTCCGAGAGCGGCAACTGTAAACTGTTTTTGTTATCTTAGCAGAGAACAAGCAACAGCACACAACAGCGGTTACCCGCAATGCCGCCCATAGGGCTAGGCACTGCGGGTAGCCGCGGAACGTTGTAGGCAATTATAAACTCTGCATGAACGAGAAAATACGATTTACCGATTTAACTATTTCAAGTAAAGCTAAAAATGTTAGCCTCAAGAAATATTTTGATTCAATTAAGAGGAACTTACCTGAAAATTGGTCATGGCTCCGAGATAGAGATTATGATGATAAAGAAACATTTTTCATCGTTGAAGAAACCATATTTATAAAAACTCCATATTTTAAAAACGAACAGTATGACTTAATTTATTTTGGCGTTTTAATATTGGGACTAACGGAAAATAAAATTATTCTTTTAGACATTGAAATTCTGAATCTAATTAACAATGAAGATTTAAAAACAATATATTCCAAGGAGGAAATATTAGAACCAAGAGCATTGTTTCTAAATATTTTTTCTAAAGAAATTTTGAAAAAGAACAAGTATTTTGAAAGCTTTAATCATACCTTTGAGTTTGGAGGAAATCAAGACGAAAATTGGTTTAAACATGATATTAGAGATGAGAGAAGTATTAAACTTCATGCGAAAGACACTAACAAAATATATTTTTTTGGAAAGGGGAAACAAGCAAAACACGCAGACAAAAGCATAATTTATTTTTCGCCAAACAATATTTCATTATCTCTAAGCTTAATGAAAAAGGCTTATAAAAAATCCCAAAAACAATTAATCAAGCTGTTAGAAAATCGCAGTGAAAAACTAATCAAGCTATCAGAAAATGACAAAGACGTGTTATATGAATATTTTGAATCTATTACAACAAGTATAATTTTCGCATACATAGCTGTAGAATCGTTTGCCAATGCTGCAATACCAGAAGATTACATTTACGAAAAAATAAATGACCGAAAAATAAAAGAGTCATGGACAAAAGAGAATATTGAAAGATGGCTTTCAACATCTCAAAAAATTTGTGAAATCTTGCCTATTGTCTTAAAAACTGATGATATAAAAGAACAAGAATTTTGGTTAAAGTTTAAAAAACTTGAAAAAATTAGGAATGAAATTGTTCACCAAAAGACTATTGAAAGCGGAACTAAATTAGATTCAGATTTATATAATAAATTATTAGAGAAAGATATTTTTAAAACCATTTCTTCCTCGTTGTCAGTAATTGAGTTTTTTTATGACTATGATAATGCACATCCATATTTTCCTCTTGGTTTAGGAATTGCAAAATTTCAACTCAAAGAAATTGAAAATATTGACGCTGAATTTGGCTCATATAGTGAAGTGGAATAACTGCCTACAACAGCGGTTTTGCGCTATAGCTAGTTTTATCTTTCTTGGAAAATACTCAGAACATCAAAATTTCTTATTACATTTATCCTTAACTTGCCGCTACAGCGCAAAGCCGCGAAACGTTGTGTGCAATTGCACGCCACGTAACCTGATAACTATCGCTAAAATTTAACCGGAAAAGGAAAGAGTTAAGTAACGGAAAAGTAGCCACTTTTTCGTCAAGCCTTGCAAAGTGGGATTTGCTGAAAATTCATTTTCAAAGCGAAGACGCTTAAAAGGCTTGCCAAAGTTATAAGAAAAAATTGATAAAGTCAAATTTTTTTATTATAACTACTTAACTCTAAATTATTGCCGTAAAATTATAGCGCTGAGATTTTATACAACTGCGCCTATCATTGCGGTCTGATAGGAGACAATTATCTAAAATCAATTATCAAGCTTCCGAGAGCGGCAACTGTAAACTGTTTTTGTTATCTTAGCAGAGAACAAGCAACAGCACACAACAGCGGTTACCCGCAATGCCGCCCATAGGGCTAGGCACTGCGGGTAGCCGCGGAACGTTGGCAGAAACCCAATCAGAAAATCTCGGTGAAAATTTAAAATGCGATGAATTTGATGAATTTGAATAACGAAAACATAATAATTGAACCAAATAGAAAACACACAAGAAAGGATTTGTTTTTTATGATTTTAATTGGAATTGCATTTTTTGTTTCAGCCGAATTTTTGGCTCCAGTTTTAAGACATAATCTAAGAAATAAAATACCTTTTGCAGATGGTTTCTTTTTTGGAATATCAATAATTTATATTGTTTATGTTTTATCTAGAAAAATTTACCAAAAAATTGAAATAGATTATGAAAATAATAGGTTGAGAATTGAATATATTACTTTATTAAAAAAAGACTGTGAAAATATTATTCCATTTGAAGAATTGGAATATGAATATAAAAAAATTGCTTCAAGGAGTGGTGGAAAATGGACTTTGAGAATATGGAAAAATAATAAGAAAAAATTAAATTTAGAAGAAAGAGATTATGGTTTTGAAAAAGAAAATATAGATTTGTTAGTAGAAAAACTAAAGGAATTAGAATAATGGGCTATCTGCCAACAGCAGTTACACAAGATGCAAGGATTTTGTGGAATTGCCGTTTCGCATTGAACTTTTTACTTAAATAGAAAATATGTAGTCACGAAGCCTTGCACCTCGTGTAGCTGCGGAACGTTGTGCGTCAGTTTCGTTGCGGAAAAACACGGTAAATTTGAACTTAAATTGTAGCAGAAAATTCAGCTCTTGAAGTTTGGTTTTTATTACCAAAAATTCTGAAAATCTTATCGGTAATGGAATAACGTTTCTGAGTTGTGTTCAACTGTATTTTTGTAATTATTCTGGTTGTAACAGAATTCAACAATAACTAGTTTGGAATCGAATAACGTTTCTCGGCTAAGTTCATTTTTGTGTCGGGAAAGTTGGTTGTTAAACCGAACGCACAACAGCTGTTTCTCGCAATTGCGAATTTTTCTAAAATTCATATTTGCGTTCCGCTAGAATTTTTATCTTTAACAGAAAATAATTCGTTCCGAACTTCGCAACTGACGAGAAGCAGCATTCCAAGATCAAATCCAAATTTTTAAGCACAAAATTTACTTATTTCTACATAAGGCGTTCCTCTGTTAACTGTTGCAAATACTCGTGATACGATTTTGTTTCTGATGATGTTTAACACTACCATTTTTGGTTTACCTTCTTCAACTCTTTTCTGGTAATACAATTTGAGTTCTTTATCATGCTGAATGGCGCTGATAGCTGACATTGACAGCAAACTCTTCATTTTTTTATCGCTTATCCCATGAATCTTATGTCGACCGTGAATACTGGTTCCGGATTGGTAAGGATAAGGCACCAAGCCACAATACGCTGAGAACTGTCGTGAGCTTTCAAAGCGGGTGTAATTGTGGGTATGCAGCAACATTTGAACTGCCAGTACCATTCCGACTCCTTTGACTGTTTTGGAGAGTTTATAGTTGTTAATCATGGTTTCATCATTTTTTATCAGCTCATTCATTGCTTTTTCAATAGCTGTTATCTGGTTGTTTAATTGAACCATGTTTTCTTTTAAGATAACTATTGAAACATCATTTACTTCATCACTAACCAAATCCTGCATGCCTTTGTAAAGGTTCTTGCTTGCGGTGAGTTGTTTGACTAATTGTTCGCGCAAACTCATCATTCTCTGCAGTTCGATTAGCTTCTTCGCCGGTGGTGTTGAAGGAACTAATTCATCTCTTCTAAGCCAGGCATAGTTGGCTATTTCCCAAGCATCTGCCTTGTCGCTCTTGCCGCGTCTTAGTCCCATAGAACGTTTGATTTCTATAGCATTCACACAGCAATAAGCATACTTGTTTTCGTAAAGAAAATAACTCAACAACAAACAATACCAACCCGTGTGTTCAAAGCAAAATAAAGTCTCGTCTAGATTCACTTTTTGTTTTTTACACCAGCTAATAAGTTGTTTAAAGCCTTTACTGTCATTACTAAATTGCTGATGCACTTTGGTGGTTTTAAGGTAAACATCTAAAGTTAATTTTGATACATCAATGCCAATGGTTTCTTTTACTTTTTTCATACATTTGTTTTTAAGATTATTAAAATAACTTGCTGTGCTATCGCCTTTAAAGGGCCTCAAAACCCATCATTCCAACTAGTACTAGCAAGAGCCTAAAGGGGAAACGGGACTGATGCCGCTAACAGGTCACGACCCTACGAAACGTTTTAGTTCACCCGTTTCCTTTTAGGTTAAATTAATCAATATTTTATTAATGCAAACTAAAGGCGGGACGTTGTGCGTCAGTTTCGTTGCGGAAAAACACGGTAAATTTGAACTTAAATTGTAGCAGAAAATTCAGCTCTTGAAGTTTGGTTTTTATTACCAAAAATTCTGAAAATCTTATCGGTAATGGAATAACGTTTCTGAGTTGTGTTCAACTGTATTTTTGTAATTATTCTGGTTGTAACAGAATTCAACAATAACTAGTTTGGAATCGAATAACGTTTCTCGGCTAAGTTCATTTTTGTGTCGGGAAAGTTGGTTGTTAAACCGAACGCACAACAGCTGTTTCTCGCAATTGCGAATTTTTCTAAAATTCATATTTGCGTTCCGCTAGAATTTTTATCTTTAACAGAAAATAATTCGTTCCGAACTTCGCAACTGACGAGAAGCAGCGGGACGTTATGCAACATTTTAGAAAATCTGCTTATGAGAAAAATATCAATTCTATTTCTACTGTTTATTTCTATTAGAACATTATCTCAAAATAATAATGTTGACCTTTCGAACTTCAAGTTATGTGAACTGACAATTGATGACTTAGAAATGTTAGATTCAGAATTAAAGCAAGTCAAACTCGAAGAAATGGATTTATGTTCAGATGGCTTTGTTCAGGATGGCAGATTTGAAAACAGAATTGGATATGAGAGTAAGCTATTTCCTGGTGTAATTTTCCAAAAATACGATTCTCGTGACAATGCAATTGCAAAAATCCATCTAACAAGAGAGTTTAAAGGATATCTACCAGATGGAAATTATATTGAAGTAAAAACTTTAAAGGCTTCTGACATTTTAAAAAAATATGATTCTTTGGATTCTTGGACTTCAAGAAACTGTTCAGATTACTGGGGAATTAAAAAAGATGACAAACTTAATTTTTATGTTAGAATCGATAAAAACAGAAATCCAAGGTATCCCGTTGACCAGAAATATTATTCTGAACAACTTATACAAGGAATAGATATTATTTCTGATTGCTATTCATATTATGAAAAGGAAAAGGAAAAGCCTAAACCACTTTACGTCGTAGAAGGAAAAGAAGTGAATGAACAATTCATAACAGATTTAAAGCCTGAAGATGTAGATTCTATTATTGTGTTGAAAGAGAAAAGTGCCATTGAAAAATATGGTGAAAAAGGAAAGAATGGCGTGATTGAAATAAAACTCAAGAAAAAATAAAAACGTTGCATAACAGCGGTTTCGCGCAATTGCTGGTTTTTATTTTTACGTGTTCACGAAGAACTTTTATCTTTAACAGAAAATAATCCGTTCGCTGGCATCGCAACTGTCGCGAAGCCGCGGAACGTTGTGCGTCAGTTTCGTTGCGGAAAAAACTCGGTAAATTTGAACTTAAACTGTAACAGGAAATTGAGCTCTTGAAGTTTAGTTTTTATTGCTAAAAATTCTGAAAATCTTATCGGTAATGGAATAACGTTTCTGAGTTGTGTTCAACTGTATTTTTGTAATTATTCTGGTTGTAAAAGAATTCAACAATAACTAGTTTGGAATCTAATAACGTTTCTCGGCTAAGTTCATTTTTGTGTCGGGAAAGTTGGTTGTTAAACCGAACGCACAACAGCTGTTTCTCGCAATTGCGAATTTTTCTAAAATTCACATTTGCGTTCCGCTAGAATTTTTATCTTTAACAGAAAATAATTCGTTCCGAACTTCGCAACTGACGAGAAGCAGCATTCCAAGATCAAATCCAAATTTTTAAGCACAAAATTTACTTATTTCTACATAAGGCGTTCCTCTGTTAACTGTTGCAAATACTCGTGATACGATTTTGTTTCTGATGATGTTTAACACTACCATTTTTGGTTTACCTTCTTCAACTCTTTTCTGGTAATACAATTTGAGTTCTTTATCATGCTGAATGGCGCTGATAGCTGACATTGACAGCAAACTCTTCATTTTTTTATCGCTTATCCCATGAATCTTATGTCGACCGTGAATACTGGTTCCGGATTGGTAAGGATAAGGCACCAAGCCACAATACGCTGAGAACTGTCGTGAGCTTTCAAAGCGGGTGTAATTGTGGGTATGCAGCAACATTTGAACTGCCAGTACCATTCCGACTCCTTTGACTGTTTTGGAGAGTTTATAGTTGTTAATCATGGTTTCATCATTTTTTATCAGCTCATTCATTGCTTTTTCAATAGCTGTTATCTGGTTGTTTAATTGAACCATGTTTTCTTTTAAGATAACTATTGAAACATCATTTACTTCATCACTAACCAAATCCTGCATGCCTTTGTAAAGGTTCTTGCTTGCGGTGAGTTGTTTGACTAATTGTTCGCGCAAACTCATCATTCTCTGCAGTTCGATTAGCTTCTTCGCCGGTGGTGTTGAAGGAACTAATTCATCTCTTCTAAGCCAGGCATAGTTGGCTATTTCCCAAGCATCTGCCTTGTCGCTCTTGCCGCGTCTTAGTCCCATAGAACGTTTGATTTCTATAGCATTCACACAGCAATAAGCATACTTGTTTTCGTAAAGAAAATAACTCAACAACAAACAATACCAACCCGTGTGTTCAAAGCAAAATAAAGTCTCGTCTAGATTCACTTTTTGTTTTTTACACCAGCTAATAAGTTGTTTAAAACCTTTACTGTCATTACTAAATTGCTGATGCACTTTGGTGGTTTTAAGGTAAACATCTAAAGTTAATTTTGATACATCAATGCCAATGGTTTCTTTTACTTTTTTCATACATTTGTTTTTAAGATTATTAAAATAACTTGCTGTGCTATCGCCTTTAAAGGGCCTCAAAACCCATCATTCCAACTAGTACTAGCAAGAGCCTAAAGGGGAAACGGGACTGATGCCGCTAACAGGTCACGACCCTACGAAACGTTTTAGTTCACCCGTTTCCTTTTAGGTTAAATTAATCAATATTTTATTAATGCAAACTAAAGGCGGAACGTTATGTGTAACCTTATGAGACCGATACTAACTATAGTACTTTTTCTAAAACTTGGACTTGTTCTTGGACAACCAGTTAATTATTTTGTCCCCCCTGAAATACTAAAAGTAGGGAAGACAATGTCTAGCTTTGTCCCAAATGGCTGGACAATTGTTGACTCAACTAAAGGTGATTTGAATGGTGACCATAACTTGGATATTGCATTCGTTATTGAAAGCAAAGACAGCCTTATAACCTATTCTTTTAGTGAGTTTGAAGGTGAACAGAGAGTTAATAGAATGTATACAGAAAAGTACCCGAGAAGCATTTTAATTATTGCCTTTAGTAACTCCACAAAAGATAGTTTGAATTTGATTGAGCAAAGTAATTCAATGATACATGCGAGAATAGGACTAAATACAAAAATTGAAATAGAAAATAATCTCTTAAAAATTGAATACAATTCGTCTAGTTCAGCTTATAATCATTCAAGCAATTCAAACTACTATTTCAGTTATCAAAATAAACAGTTTTTATTAAACAAGTTTGACAGTTTTAGGCAGGATTATGAATGGACAGAGAATTGTATTATTGACTTTATCAGTAAGATATTTGTATTAACAAAGGGAAAGGTAAATGCAGGGAAACCTGCCACTGTATGGAAAAACATTGACGATATTGAGCCAAAAACAATGACAGAGTTTAAAGAGCCAGGTTATTGGTACATAGCAGAAGGTATTATGATATGAAAAGAAAGGCTACACATAACAGCGGTTTTGCGCCATAGCTGGCTTGTCTTTCTTGGAAAATACGCTGAACATCAAAATTTCTTATTACATTTATCCTTAACTTGCCGCAACAGACGCAAAGCCGCGGAACGTTATAGGTGATTTTTCCAAAATTTCTAAGAAACTATTTGCTTGATTACCAAAATTTGGTAACTTTACCAAAAATGAAGAAATCATGGGAAGAAACACATCAATATCATTGGGCAATCATTTCGAGAGTTTTATAGAAACAACTGTTTCGAAAGGACGTTTCAGTAACGCAAGCGAAGTTGTACGTGCTGGGCTAAGACTTTTGGAAGAAGAAGAAAGCCGTATAATTGTTTTAAGAAATGCAATACGTGAAGGAATCGAAAGTGGACGAGCAGTTGACTTTGATCCTAAAAAGCATTTGGAAACTCTTAAGGCTAGAAAAAAGTAATGGCAAAGTTTTATTTAAGCAACAAAGCTGTTGAAGATTTAAATGACATTTGGGATTATACAGTAAAGACTTGGTCTGAAAATCAAGCCGTTATTTATTATTCATTACTTATGGATTCGTGTCAGGAGTTGGCAAATAAACCAAACCAAGGTAAATTTTATGATGTCGTGGAAAAAAATGTGTTAGGATTTAAAACCGGTGAGCATATTATTTTCTATCAAATTGTTTCTTTGAAAGAAATTGAAGTTGTTAGAATTCTACATGGAATGATGGCTATTAAAAACCACCTATAACAGCGGTTTTGCGCAAGCGGCAAATTCTACAAGCTTCACTCCTATCTTTCTAAAATATTTTATCTTTGATAGAAACAAAAACGTTCTAAAAGTCGCCTGACGCAAAGGCGGAACGTTAGTGGCAACCAAAAAATTTACCGGAAAATTTGCATTCAATACCAACAATTGGTATATTTGAACAAATTTAGAAATTATGGCAAAAAACACATCTATTTTACTTGGCGATTATTTTGATAGCTTTATAAATAGTCAAGTAAAAACCGGAAAATTTTCTTCTGCTAGCGAAGTTGTTCGAGCAGCGTTAAGAATGTTTGAAAACGAAGAAAAGAAGAAAAAAGAACTAATTAAAGAATTAATTAAAGGGGAAAAATCAGGTTTTGTTAAAGATTTTGATCGCAATTCATTTTTAAATAATCTTCATGAAAAATATTCTAAATAATGGAATATGTTTTAAGTAAAAGCGCTAATGAAGATTTAGAGAATATATGGTTATACACATTTGAAAATTGGTCAGTTGAGCAAGCAGACAGATATTTTAATCTATTAATTGATGAAATTGAATATTTATGTTTGAAACCATTTTCAGGTTTTGATTTTGGAAAAATCAGAAAAGGATATTTTCGCTCAAAAGTAAAATCACATTTTATCTTTTACAAAATTAAAAGTGATGAAATTGAAATTATTAGAGTCTTGCATGAGATGATGGACATAGAAAACCAACTCTAATAACAACATCGGCAGCCGCTAACAGCGGTTTGTAGCAACTGCAAAAATTTGTAAGTAAGTTATTTTATTTATATTTACTTTAAAAACAACTATATGCAGTACTTACGTTTACTATTATTGCTACTTACAATTGTGTTTTCTTTATCCAACATGCAAGCACAGAATGAGCGTTTGGTTGACAGTCTTACCCGTGAATTGAAAAAGGCCAAAGACCCTGAAGCTAAATTCAAACTGTATCAAAAATTGTCTCCTTTGGTAGAAACCATGGACAAATACAAGAGCAGCATATTGCTAAACGCTGAGCTAAGCAACAATGCAGACCTCCAGTTGCGCACCTATCGCTTTATGAGTCAGTTATTAGGTCCAGACTCTGGTCAGTTGTACTTAGACAAAATGTTTGCCTTGGCCAAAGAGAAAAAAAATGAGGAATATCAGGGATGGTATTATTTATTCAGCGGTGGCCTACAATATTATTTAAAAGGTAATTCAACTAAAGCCTTAGAGCTAATAAGAGAAGCCAATACTATTGCAGTTGAAAACCAACTTGATTCACTTGCTTTCGAGGCAAGCAGGATGATAGGTTACTTACACAATACTAAAGGCGAAAGATTGTTGGAATACAAATCATACATGCATCAACTTTCTTTGGCAGAAAAAATAAAGGATGGCCGGATCGCTTTAGGCACCTACTGGCAAATGTTTTGGTTTTACAACACTTTGAAACAGTATCCAAAAGCAAAGGAATATGCCTTACATATATTGGAAACAGGAAAGAAGAAAAACTGGCCTGACTGGATTGAAGGTGGTTACCACCTATTGACACATTATTATACCAATGTGGGTGAGTTTGAGACTGCAAAATATTATTACAATGAAACCAATAAGCTTCGGAAAAAAAATCACAATCCTATAACTGAGGATAATGACCTACTGGACATTTACAGTAATGCCAAAGACTATTTAAAAATGCTGCGCCTCTTACAAAAGGATGACATTAAAAAAAATTACTTCAAAAAGGATGATATCAGTAATGGCTATTACTATTACGGGCAACTGGCCACCTGTTATACAAAACTAGGTAAAAAGGATTCGGCAATTTATTCTTTACAAAAAATGAAAGCAGCCATAGGGAAAGACCAAATCAACAAATGGATGTATTATGATTTTCTGGGAAATTATTATAAGCTTGTCAATAATGCCGATAGTGCTGCCGTTTACTATGGTAAAGCAGATTCTAATGAAGGATTTCAAAATAATATTGAGGCACGCATTGAACGTTATGCCAATCTTGACACGCTCTTTTCGAATAAGGGTGATTATCAGAAAGCCTATCATTATAAAACGCTTTGGATGCAATACAAAGACAGTGCAGCTGTATTGTCTAAAGATGGTGACTTAGTGGTATTGGAGATTGAAAATGAAAACCAACGGCAGGAAGCAGAAACAAGAGCAAGCCACAATATTCAATATATGGGTATAACAGCTGGGATAGCTTCTGTATTTATCTTATTGGTGTTGCTGGGAGTATTTAGTTCCAGTACTACTATCATCAGAGGTTTGAGCTTTTTTGCTTTTATCTTCTTTTTTGAATTTCTGATTCTACTGTTCGACACTGCAATACACGATTTGACGCATGGTGAACCCTGGAAAATACTTTCTATTAAAATTATTTTGATTGCCATACTCTTGCCTTTTCATCATTACGTAGAGCATAAAGTGGTAAATCATCTGCTACAGCGCAAGAAAATTAGATTTTTGAATTGGAAAAAAGAAAAACCGCAGCCAGGTAAAGCTGGTGAAAATAGCGCTGACGATTTAGTTGATTAATACAGAGACCTGCATGATAACACAAATAAATTACTGCAACTCATCCAATCCCAACAATAACAACTGTGCTGTAGCTTCATTTGTGGCTAAAGGAACATTATGCACATCGCAAATCCGAATTAGCATACTGATATCCGGTTCGTGCGCATGACTTGAGTTGGGGTCTTTGAAGAACAAGACCATTTTAGTTTTTCCTTCGGCCACACGGGCCGCAATTTGAGCATCTCCACCTTGCGGACCCGATAGCATTTTCTTTACTTTAAATCCAACGGCTTCTGCCCTTCCTCCTGTTGTTCCTGTTGCTATGAGTTTGATATGCTCCTTGAAAAGAATTTCTTTGTTCTTGTTTAAAAACTGAACCATGTCAGCTTTTTTACCGTCGTGGGCAATGATGGCTATTTCCATATGTAATTTCGAGTTTGCAATGCAATCTCATGTTTAAGTTATTTAACCGCAAAGTACGCAAAGTTATTTGCAAAGTAAAAAAGAAAAGGCCTGCTTTTTCAGCAGACCTTAATGAGATTCTTCCTTTGTCAGAATGACATTATAAAGTTATTTATTCATATTGTGGTACGCAATTAAACCATCAATTGGTCTTCTTAGTACGTTACCTACTTTTATATCGTATTTATTTAATGTTTCCACTAATTCGTCTTTTAGATAAAATGCAATAGAGCCTACGAAATGAACCAAAACATCGTGACAATTTTCGTATTGCAGAATATAATTTTCGGCGAAATCTTTCATTTCAGCTTGAATTATTTTCTTGCAGAAAGGCGTGTCTTTATGTTTAATTAAAAACTTGGCAAAGGTAGCTAAGTAAGCATTTGGGTTAGGTTCTTTATATAAATTATGCTTGATATAATCAGGGTCAACATTGTATTCTTCTTGAAATTCTTTGGCTAATTCTTTTGGCATTTTATTAAAGTAATACCCTCTTAACAAATGTCTTCCAAACCGATTTCCAGAGCAATCATCCATGGCTATATAACCTAGAGACTGTACTTTTTGGTGTAAAATTTTCCCATCAAAATAACTACAGTTTGAACCTGTTCCTAAAATACAAACAATAGCTTGTTCCTCTTTTGGAGTGGTAGCATACACTGCTGCATAGGTATCTTCATGAACTGAAACTTTAGCTTTGGCAAAATATTCTTGGAAAACTTCAGTCAAAAAATTCTTCATTCTGTCTGTCCCACAACCAGCTCCATAAAAATAAAGAGCTGAGGCTTTATCTTTATTATGTGAAATATCAAATTTATCCTCTAAACGGCTGATTATTTCTTCTTTATCTAAAACTTCCGGATTTAAACCCAGCGTTTGTGTAGTGAAAAGTACTTTTCCGTAATCATTAATGGCAATCCAATCGGCTTTGGTAGAGCCACTATCAACTAATAATTTCATAATTAATTAGGAATTACGAATTAGGAATTAGCAATTTGAACTAAACTCAAATTATAAAACTTAATTCTTTATTGTATTTTTTTGGTTTTGGTTAGAGATAAAAAAATCCCATCATCGACAAAGATAATGGGATTTTTTGAAAATATTATAGTCCAGCTATGTGAACTGATAAATCAATTAATTTACTTGAATAACCATATTCATTATCATACCAAGAAACTAATTTAAAGAAAGTTGAATTTAAGCCAATTCCAGCTTTAGCATCAATAATTGAAGTACGTGAATCTGAAACGAAATCTTGAGAAACAACATCATCTTCAGTATACCCTAAAATTCCTTTTAATTCGTTTTCAGAAGCTTTTTTCAACACTGCCATGATTTCTTCATAAGAGGTTTCTTTAGCTACTTTTACAGTTAAATCAACTACAGAAACGTCAACAGTAGGGACACGGAAAGACATTCCTGTTAATTTACCGTTCAATGCCGGAATCACTTTTCCAACCGCTTTTGCAGCACCTGTTGATGATGGAATTATATTTACGCTTGCAGCACGTCCGCCTCTCCAGTCTTTTCTAGATGGCCCGTCAGCTGTCATTTGTGTGGATGTTGTAGCGTGAACGGTTGTCATTAGAGCTTCAACAATTCCGAAATTATCATTGATTACTTTGGCCAATGGTGCTAAACAATTTGTGGTACACGATGCGTTTGATACCACTGTATCTGTTGCCTTAGCTTCAAGGTGATTTACACCCATAACAAACATTGGAGCATCTGCCGATGGTGCAGAGATAACTACTTTTTTGGCTCCACCTTCAATATGCGCTTTAGCCGTTTCGATTGTAGTAAAGAAACCTGTACATTCTGCTACTATATCTACATCAACATCCTTGTCGTCCCACTTAATAAGTTTTGGGTCTCTTTCTGCCGTCACACGGATGAATTTATCATTTACAAATAATTTTCCGTCTTTTACTTCTACTTTACCTGCAAAACGACCGTGAACTGAATCGTATTTTAATAGATAAGCCAAATGATCTACATCTAATAAATCGTTGATAGCTACTACTTCTACATTGTCTCTGTTAAAGGTTTCTCTGAAAACAATTCTTCCAATTCTTCCGAAACCGTTAATTCCTAATTTTACTTTTGACATTTTTTCTTTTTATTGTTAATTTGGTTATTTGTTGATTTGGTTATTTGTTTGGTATCGAATTAACGAATAACCAAATAACCGAATCCCCTATTTTAAGTTGACATTATATCAGAAACTCTCAATAATTCCTGATCTATTTCTGAGTGACCTTTGATAGCGTTTTCTAAAGGTGTTAGTGTTACTTTATCATTTAAGATTCCGACCATATAATTGGATTTTCCTTCTAATAATGATTCAACTGCTTTTACACCAAGACGTGAAGCTAGAACTCTATCATAACAAGATGGTGCACCTCCACGTTGCATATGTCCCAAAACAGACACACGAATATCGTATTCTGGTAGATTTTCTTCGATGTAGTCTTTGAGTTCGAAGACGCTTTTTCCTATTTTGTCCCCTTCGGCAATAACAACAATACTTGATGATTTTCCTGCTGCTTTACTTTTTCGTAACGATTCTAAAAGACGTTCCAAACCTAAATCTTGTTCCGGGATTAAAATTTCCTCTGCTCCTGCTCCGATTCCGGCATTAAGCGCAATATGACCTGCATCTCTTCCCATAACTTCGACTAGAAAAAGTCGGTTGTGTGAACTGGCCGTATCTCTAATTTTATCTATACAATCAACAACAGTATTTAATGCGGTGTCGAACCCTAAGGTGTGACTGGTTCCAAAAATATCGTTATCAATAGTTCCCGGAATCCCCATAACCGGGTATCCAAATTCATTGTTGAAAATTTCAGCACCTGTAAATGAACCGTCACCTCCAATAACAACTAAAGCTTCAATGCCGGCATTTACTAAATTTTGATGTGCTTTTTGTCTGCCTTCAACAGTCATAAATTCTTTTGACCGTGCCGACTTTAAAATTGTTCCTCCTTTGTTGACGATATTGTTAACGCTTCTGGGACCCATTTCTTTAAAATCACCTTCAATCATTCCTTGATATCCTCTGTAAATACCTGCACATTCTATGTTGTGAAAAGCACAAGTTCTAACCACAGAACGAATTGCGGCATTCATTCCGGGTGAATCACCACCAGAAGTAAGAACACCTATTTTTTTTATGGTTTTTGACATTTATTCTGTATTAAAATGTAAAATTAGCAAACCAGAACCATTGTTCTACCCCTATTTTTGTTATCTTGATAATATAGGTTAAATTCAATCGTTTTCGTTGATAAGTTTTTAAGTTATTATTATTTTGGTTCAATTTGAATGTTAATCGTCTGTCGGAATTGCTTCTTGATTTGGTTTTATATCTGGTTGTTTTTTATCTTTTTTGCCTTTGATTTGGATGCCATCCGGAGCGATATCTGAATCGTGTTCTTGATTAGTAGTAGTACTTGCTCTTTCTATTTTGGCATTTTTAAAAATCTTGTTTACCAATTCTTTGAGGTTATCAAAATCAACCTCATAGGATATTCCTAATCCTTGCGTATAACCAATTCCCTGACCAATGTAGGTTATGTCATTTTCCTTATTAAATACTCGTAGATTGAGGGTACCATCTTTATTTACTCTATACTGAATTTCAAGGTCTCCAACTATCGCCGTTTCAGTAATTCCTCCTACTGGTACGCCGACTTTTCCGTTAACTGTAATTCTATCATTTATTTTAGAGGAAACGGTAACTCCAAATCTTCCGTCTGTTTGCTGAGTTGGTGTTCTATCTGCTGTTATGTAATCAATTCCCAATTGCAGTTTATCATCACTTCCTGAAAATATGTCATTAAAAAGACTACTCGCTTTTTGAAACAAATTATTAGATAATTGATTTTGATTAACGCCATCCTGACTTAAAAAACTTCCTGTTGATAGTAAATACAATGCTTGTGTTTGCCTTGCATCTTTATCATCTAATTTATATTGAATTTCAGATTTCAACGAACTTCCGACATTAGGGAAATTAATATTAAAATCGGGTTCCGGATTCGTTAAATTTCCTTTGACCCCAATAACAACTTCAACATCAACTTTTTTATTAAACGATGGATTATCAATTAAAACGGCAGGATTTGCCGTGGTTTTATAAACTGCTTCAAGACTCAAAACAGCTGCCAGCGGATCTCCTGTCCAAATGATAGAGCCTCCTTTTTTAACATCAAATTTTTTATCGATTAAGCCTCCGTATTTAAAATTGTAGGAACCGGAAACAACAGAAAAGTCTCCAAACATTTCAAATTTCCCTAAAGTATTAATTCTAAAAAGTAGCGTTCCGTTTCCTTTGCCTTTCATTCCGTGACCACTTTCCCTGTTTAAAATTACTTCAATATTGGCAATCTCGGTTATGGCAAAATCAAATTCTAACTCTAGTCCGTTGTAGTTTTTATTTTGAATTGTTTTATCTTTTTGGCTTTTTCTTTTTTCTTCCGGAGTTCTGAAATGGATGTATTTGCTGTCTTCAACTGCCTGAGCATCATTTATCGGAATCTTGATATCAGTTCCTTTAGCCGATTCAGCATCTACTTTTATCATCAAATTACCCGTTGGTCCTTTTATAGTTGCCGAACCATTCATAAAAGCATTTCCGTAATAGGCAGCGTCTTCCTGATCAACTGTATTTAAGGCTAACAGTCGTTTGGCATAAATAGACAAATCTAACTGCCAATCGCCAAATTGTTTGTGTTTTATAAAACCATTGATACTTCCTTTGGTATTAAATTTAGTATCGGTAATATTCGTTTCTCTGATTATAAATTTGTTTTCGGTAACGTCAACAACTGAATTGTTATCAAATACATAATCGGTGTTGAGATACGGAATAGTTAGGCCGGCCTCATTGATAAAAAGCCTCCCATTATAATCTAATTGATTAATATCGCCGTCAATTCTGGCATTTCCGGAGGCAAAACCTCTTATATTGGTAATCACATCGCCACCTATTTTTCCTAAAACTCCTAAGTTAAATTTGTCAAAATTCAAATCAATATCTAATAATGTCTTGTCGTCTACAATTTGAATATCACCATTGGCACTAAAAGCTTCAACATTTTGATTTTCCAGATTGGAATTCAAATGAAATTTACGCAATGTTTCATCACCCTGAATATCCAAATTCATTTTACCAAGTACAATATCATTGACTTTTAGACTGTCAATCCGTAATGTTGAAGTAGGCTGAAAAATGGTATTACTTTGTTTGAAATTAATCTTTCCATTCAGATTTCCATCGAACTTAAACTTCTCGACATCGGGTGTGACTTTATTCAAATTGACATTGTCAAATGAGAGTTGCAAATCCTTATTCTGCTTGCCATTCAGTATACCAATAAAATTAATGCTCTCTTTTCCGTGTGAAAGAATTAAATTATTGAAAGAGAAATTACTAAGCTTTTTATCAAAGACAATCTTATTGTTTTCCGGATTCTCTTTTTCATTTAAAAACCATAAATAATCCTTAAATTGAAGTTCCGATTTATTAAAGCCAACGACATTTTTATTTTCCTTATTGATGGTGTGATAAAAATTTAAATTGTAAAAGTCGTTGCCTTTTTTTCCGCCTTTAAATTCAGTTCTGAAATGTAAGGTGTCATTAGAAAAAGTATTAATCATACTAAAATCCCTGATTTTATAATGCTTAGTTTTTATAGAATCTAATTGAACATATGCACTATACAATGGGTTTCTGTTGTCAATTTGAAGTGAAATATTATCAAAGGTGTTCTCATAAGCTACAATTTTTGGAGAACTAAAATCTAATTTAAAATTTTTAGTGTCTGAACTTATATTTCCTTTTAGTTTTGTGTTTTGGGCAAGAGAAATATCAGGATTAAATATTTCAATGAGTTTACTATTTAAATCAAAATCAAATTTCAAATATTGATTTGGCAATACTTTATTAGGTTTGTAATTGGAATAAAAACTTCCCAAAGAATTCTCCACCATTTTCTGCAATTGATTGAATTTATATTTTCCAACCACAGAACCTTCAATAGCATCAGCAGAACTGATTATTATAGCTCTTTCACCACTGGCATCAAAGCTTGAATTAGCATTAAGAGAATCAATAAAATAGACATCCTTTTTATTTTGATACGAGGCATTCGTAAGTAAAAAATTTCCCTTGAGATTATCAAACGAATTCCCGGTCGCTTTTACCACTATATCGCCTTTGAATACGGAAATTGAATCTTTAATAAAGTTCAGTTTTACCAAATTGGCATAATCAATTTTGGTGTGGAAATCATAAATATTTTCTTTTTTAGACAAGTCCAAAACCCCATTGAAATCCATAAACAAATTAGGGTCGTTTACATAGAACTTCCCTTTAAATATTGGCTGTTTAAAACTTCCGTCTACAATGATTTTGGTGTAATTATAACCATTATATTTCAATTGAAAAACATCACCGGCAAAAGAGGTATTAATGTATTTTTGAGTAAACCCTTTCCCATCAACATCTATATTCATACTTACCTTACCTATGGTTTTGTCGTTAATCATAGCACCAACATCAAAATTGTCTAATATGATATTTCCATTGTATTTAGCATTATCAATGTTATTCATGTCAGACATGTGCAAATCAGATTCGATGATACCTAATGCGGTGTTCATCACAAAGTTGGTATTGATATATTTCTGAGTGACTTCGGCTGTTCCTGTATAATAAAATTGCCCTAGTTTTTGTATTGATGTTGGGAGTTTTTTACCTAAAATATTGGGCAATAACTTTGTCAAATCATTATAATTGGATGATATTTTATTAAAATCACCTTTCATATAAAAGGAACCCGGAGCACGTGGAAACATGTTTTTGAAATTGACATCGCCTTTGATAATCGAATTTTTTTGGTCACGCAAATACAGTTGCGTTGCATAAAAATTATTAAGTGTTCCTTTGATTTTAGTATTCAGATAGAACTTTTCATTTTTATCCAATTCTATATAAAAATGGCGGATATCATTGGTGGATAAAGTAGCGCTATCAACCGCCACATCAAATTTAACTTTATTATTAAAGTCGCTAAAATCGTGATTGTCTTTATTGTATTTTAGAGTAACTGTCCCTTTAAGGTAAGATTCAGTCGTTCTGACTGCCAGGTTTTCTAACTTGATGTTTTTCTTGGTATAGGTAAAATCAGCAATCAAATTATCTACCGTAACTCCACGATGGTCGTGAAAAGTCATAGAAGCAATGTTTGTAGTAACATTTGGACCTTTGATCATGAAATCTTTCAAATGAGCATCGAGTTTGGTAAAGTCAACATCTTTTGGTTTCGCTCGATTTTCATCAATCATCACAAACCTACTTCTTGTTAGATAAATATTTTTTGAAGTCATCAAAAACTTGCCACTAGCTTTTTTACCGTCGTCAAATGCTGCAATAAACTTATCTAAACTAGTTTCTTTTTCTCCTTTGTAATTCTTTATCTGAAGATAAAAATCATCTAATCTTAAATCTCCAAAAAGCAACTTACCATCAACTAATTTTTTAAAATCTAAAATGCTTGTTTTTATACGACTAGCATAAATTAAAGTGTCGTTATGATGATCTAAAATCAAAACCTTTTTGAGTTTCACTCCGCCAAAAAATGTAATAGCTACTTGGTCTACGTTAATGTTGGTTTTATATTCTTTGTTGAGTTTGTCAGTGGCATAATGTGCGATTTTAGTTTGCACAAATGGAAGGGAAAGTGCTATACTAACTAGCAATAAAAGTAAAAGAAGCCCAATAATTGTCCGAAAAAGTACTTTTCGAAGTTTCTTAAAACCAGTATTTGTCTTATTTTTTTCCAATTATTATTTTGACTTGGGAAAGAAAATTACCTTTGTAAAAATCTTTATATTTGATTTTCTAGACGGATTGTCAAATATAAATCAAAAATTGCGCCTTTTATGCATACCGAAGAAGTTTTTATACTGGCTATCGAAAGTTCATGCGATGATACTGCAGCTGCAGTTTTAAAGAATGACAAAGTACTTTCAAATATCGTGGCCAGACAAAGTATTCATGAAGAATATGGTGGTGTTGTTCCGGAATTGGCTTCGAGAGCACATCAACAGAATATAGTTCCAGTAATTGACGTCGCTTTGAAGAAAGCTAATGTGACTAAAAATCAGTTGTCAGCTGTTGCTTTTACTCAAGGTCCAGGGTTGATGGGTTCCCTTTTAGTTGGTGCTTCTTTTGCAAAATCATTGGCTATGGCTTTAGACATTCCATTGATTGCTGTGAATCACATGCACGCTCATATTTTGGCACATTTTATTGATGAAGAAGGATTTTATAAACCTACATTTCCGTTTTTAGCATTAACCATTTCGGGCGGGCATACACAAATTGTGAAGGTCAATAGCTTTTTCGATATGGAAATTATTGGTGAAACTACCGACGATGCTGTTGGTGAAGCATTTGATAAAACTGCAAAAATATTAGGTTTTCCTTATCCGGGTGGCCCATTGATTGACCAATTTGCAAAAGAGGGCAATCCGAAAAAGTATGCTTTTACCAAACCTAAAGTTCCAAATTTAGATTTTAGTTTTTCCGGATTGAAAACGCAGATTCTGTATTTTGTTCAGAAAAATGTATTGGAAAATCCAAACTTTATCGAAGAAAACAAAGCTGACATCTGTGCTTCAGTGCAACATACCATCATTGAAATTCTGATGGACAAATTGAAACTTGCTGTTGCCGAAACAGGAATTAATCAAATTGCTATTGGTGGTGGAGTTTCAGCAAATTCCGGAATCCGACAAACTTTGAAAGAGGCTGAAAATAAATACGGTTGGAAGACCTTTGTACCAAAATTTGAATATACTACAGATAACGCTGCAATGATTGGAATCGTGGGTTATCAGAAATATTTACACGATAAATTTTCGGATGCTAATGTGGTTTCTAAAGCACGAATAGAATTTTAAAAAGTATGCAACTATTCTACAATCCAAACATAAACGAAACCCAAACTTCCTTTGTTTTTGACAAAGATGAAAGCAAGCATATAGTTAAAGTGCTGCGTAAAAAAGAAAGCGATATTTTACACGTTACAAATGGTTTAGGTTTTTTATTTACAACTGAAATCACTATCGCTTCGGACACTAAATGCACAGTGAAAATTATTTCTTTTGAAAAGCAGGAAACACCAAAGTTTCATTTGCATTTAGCTGTTGCCCCAACCAAAATGAACGAACGTTATGAATGGTTTTTGGAAAAAGCTACTGAAATAGGAATACAGGAAATCACACCAATTATTTGCGATCATTCTGAAAGGAAAATCATTAAAACCGATAGATTTCAGAAAATTCTGGAAAGTGCGATGAAGCAATCTTTGCATTATTATTTGCCAAAATTAAATGAACCTACTGCTTTCAATGATTTTATCAAAACCAAAAAACAAGGTCAATTATTCATTGCACATTGTGAAGAAACCAAAAAAAAATCATTAAAGAATGAATTAAAAGCCAATGAAGATATCACAATTTTAATTGGTCCAGAAGGGGATTTTTCTGTTAAAGAAATCCAACAAGCTATTGACAATAAATTTATTCCTGTATCTTTGGGAGCCACGCGTCTACGGACAGAAACTGCGGCAATAGTAGCTTGTCATAGTGTGATTTTTTATAATGAATAACAAAATGATTAAAAAATTTATTTTAATTCTCTTTTTGATCCTAAATACAGCATTGGCAGTTGGACAAAAGCAAACCTTGTTTTTGGATAAAAATTATACTGAAACTTTGACTAAATCGAAGGTTGAAAAAAAACCAATTGTAATCCTTTTTTATGCCACTTGGTGTGTGCATTGCAACAAAATGAAGAATGAGGTTTTTACAGATAGTATTGTAACCCAATTTTACAGAACAAATTTTATTCTAATGGCTGTTGATGCGACATCAAGCTATGGACAAGAATTAAGAACCAAATTTCAAAATAAATTTAAGGTTTCAAGTTTTCCAACATTTGTCTTTATGGATAGTGATGAAAGTTTATTGTATTGCATCACTGGAGAGTTAACTAAAGATGCTTTTCTTTCAGAAGGAAAGGATGTTTTATTACCTGAAAACCAATTGCCAAATATTTTAAAAACATATAATGAAGATCCTTCAAATCAGGATAAATGCTTAAAATATATAACCACAATACGGAAAGCCGGGATGGATGCTACACCAATTGCTCAGAAATATTTTAGCACCAAAACCCAAGAAGAGAGATTTACCGAACTCAATTGGCGAATTTTTTCAAACGGCATCAATAATTTTGACACGGATGAATTCAAATTTGTGGTAAAAAACAAAGACAGCTTTTCTAAAGTGGCATCGCCATCAAGAGTTGATAAAAAAATATCTTATACCATTTCTGAAACATTAAAACCATTAGTAGAACTTGGTGACACGATAAATTATAATAAAAAACGCCTTATTGCTAAATCATTTCAAATTCGGAAAATAGATTCTTTGCTTTATCGCTTTGATATACAGCTTGCATTACAAACTGGAAATTTGAAAAAATATAAAATAATAACAACGGAAAATGTGCAAAATTTCTCTTGGAATGACGCAGTTTTGCTCTATGATATTTGCAATACTTACTTGGAAACCATAAACGATAAAAAAGGATTATTACAAGCTTTAGAATGGAGTAAACATCTGATTTCATTGGGAGAATCAATAGACAAATATGTGCTAACAACCAAATTATCTTTGAAAGTAAAAGACCATAAACAAGCACTTCTATTTGCACAAAAAGGAAAATTACTAGCTGATAGTTTAGGCTTTAAAAACGACGAAATTAATTCCCTCTTAGCCGAAGCCAAAAGACATTAATCCATGAAAAAATATATATTCTTATTGCTGTTTTTTTCAACCCTTTCTTACTCACAAGAAATTGCCTTGCTCAAATATAGTGGCGGTGGCGATTGGTATGCCAATCCAACATCCTTACACAATTTGATAAAATATGCCAACCAAACAATCAACACCAATATAAAATCAAAACCAGCTACCGTAGAACCTGGAAGCACTGAAATCTTCTCCTACCCTTTTGTACACATGACTGGTCATGGTAATGTGGTTTTTAGCGATGCCGAAATAATCAACTTGAGAAACTATTTGCTGTCTGGCGGATTTCTTCATGCCGATGATAATTATGGCATGGACGAATATATTCGCAGAGAAATAAAACGCATTTTTCCTAACAATGATTTAGTAGAAGTTCCGGCTAATCATCCTATTTTTCAAAAACCAAATCTTTTTTCCAGTGGATTACCAAAAATCCATGAACATGACGGCAAACGTCCTCAAGCTTTTGGAATTTTTGTTGACAACCGATTGGTTTTACTTTACACCTTTGAATGCGATTTAGGTGATGGCTGGGAAGATGAAGAAGTGCACAATGACCCAAAGGATGTTCGTGAAAAAGCTTTAAAAATGGGCGCTAATATTTTGAACTATATTTTTAACAATTAAATCATGTAGTTTATTTCATCCTTTTTTTATTGAAATTATTATGGAATTTTAGAAAAAGGTGTTGTTTGTCGATTTGTTGAAAACTAACGTGAATTTCTTAACAACCTGATAAAATTTTTCATAAAATTGTAACAATTAATTAACCAAAACAAAAAAAATGAAAAAAATCTGTTTATCAATGGCTACTATGCTTGTTTTATTTTCTTGTCAAAAAGAAGACGATACAACCAACACTCCTAAAGCATCCAGAAGAATTTGTGCTTCTCAAGAAGTACTTGAAAGACAACTAAATGAAAATCCAGAGTTGGCAGTTAAAATGGCACAAATTGAATCATTTACTGAAAATGCAGTATTAAGCAATCGTTTAGTAAATGGGAAAATTGAAATACCTGTAGTAGTGAATGTATTATATAGAACTACTGCTGAAAACATTTCTTTGGCACTAATACAATCACAAATAGATGTACTAAACAAAGATTTTAATGCATTAAACTCTGATTACAATAGCGTTCCTGCTTTATTTTCTGGGGTTAAAGCAAATGTTGGAATCTCATTTGTATTAGACCAAGTAATCAGAAAAGCAACTACCAAAACTTCATGGGGCACAAATGATGCTATGAAAAAAACTAGTAAAGGTGGACTTGCTCCAACATCTCCAACAACTAAACTAAACCTTTGGTCTTGTACTATTGGTGGTGGAATTTTAGGTTACGCTCAGTTTCCTGGTGGCGCATCTGCTACTGATGGAGTAGTTATTGACCCATTGTATTTTGGTGTAACAAGTAATTCAAGTTCAAGTTACCCATACAACCTTGGTAGAACAGCCACTCACGAAGTTGGTCACTGGTTAAATCTTCGTCATATTTGGGGCGATGCAACTTGTGGAAATGATTTAGTTTCTGATACACCATCTCACAATGCTGCCAACTACGGCGTTCCAACATATCCTCATTACAGCACTTGTACAGGAACTCCTGTTGAAATGACTATGAACTATATGGATTATACTGATGATAGAGGAATGTACATGTTCTCTGCAGGTCAAAAAGCGAGAATAAATGCAATATTTGTTACTGGTGGAGCTAGAGTTTCTTTTGCACAACCATAATACTAAATTTAAAATTTTTAAACTCGTCTCGTTGATCATAACGAGACGAGTTTTTTTTTACTTTTAGTGAAATTTATTACCTATGAATAAATTCATTTTATCGGAAGAAATTCAAGAGTTTATTACTTCAAATATAGGTGCTGATGTTGCCAAATTAGCATTGCAAAAAAATAAATTTCCAGCTGCGGATTGGACAACAATTCTAAATCAAATTGCAGCAAAGCAAAAAGCAAAAACTAAACTTCCGATATGGTCAAATACATCGAATATTTATTATCCAAGTAAAATTTCCGTTGAGCAAACTTCTTCTGAAAAAACGGCTGAATACAAATCCAAACTAGTTTCAGGTACAAGTTTGATTGATTTGACCGGTGGTTTTGGTGTAGATGCTTACTATTTTTCCATAAGAGTAAATCAGGTTACACATTGCGAAATCAATACCGAATTATCCGAGATTGTTGCACATAACTTTGAACAATTTCAAGTAAAAAATGTTCGATGTCTTGCAGGCGATAGTTCTGAAATTCTAGCCACTTTAAATCAAAAATTTGACTGGATTTACATTGATCCGTCGAGGCGGAATGATGCTAAGGGTAAAGTATTTATGCTCAACGATTGTTTGCCGAACATTCCTGAATTGCTTGATTTTTATTTTAGATTTGCTGATAAAATCATGGTGAAAACGGCTCCTATTTTAGATATTTCTGCCGGATTATCAGAGTTAAAAAATGCAAAAGAAATTCACATTGTTGCTATAGAAAACGAAGTCAAGGAACTGCTTTGGGTTTTAGAAAAAAATTATTCGAAAGAAATCCAAATTACTACTTGCAATTTGGCAAAAGGCATTTCAGAAGAATTTACTTTTAAATATGGAAGTTCGTCGATATCAAATTATAGCTTACCTAAAAAATACTTGTTTGAGCCCAATGCTGCCAATATGAAATCGGGCGGATTTGATGAAATCACATCTCATTTTGAAGTTGAAAAACTCCATCAACACTCGCATCTTTATACCTCAGATAGTTTAATTGATTTTCCAGGAAGAGTTTTTGAAATTGAAAATTGCTTTGAATACAATAAACAAAACATGAAATCGTTTTTGGAAAATAAAAAAGCCAATATCACTACTCGAAATTTTCCAGAAACAGTAGAAAACATTCGCAAAAAATGGAAAATAAAAGATGGCGGAAACACATATTGTTTTTTTACAACTGATGCAAATAATGCTAAAATAGTTTTACTTTGCAGCAAATTAAAATAAACCATGAAGAACCTAGTTTTTACTTTATTTCTGTTATACAATTTAAACGTTTTTGCTCAAAAACCTTGCGAGACAGATACCAATATAACTGATAGTTTGGGTACTTATAAGTTAACGAAACAATTCATCATTTTTGAAAGAAGTTTTGCCGGAAATTCTACTGATATTCTATTTGCTTTATCAAGTAATAATGGCGTTTTAGGTCTCGAAACACAACAATTACAAAGCAGTGCAGGATTCATAAAAGCCAATTGTTTCGACGCCAATTCGAGAATTTTTTTGCAGTTAAACAACGGAAAAATTGTTACTTTATTGTTTGCTGGAAACGAGTCATGTGGCACTTTAATTCGGAATGATAAAAATGAAAACAGCAGAATTTTAAGTGGTTCGTTTGTGTTTTCAAAAGAAAATTTTGAAGACCTTAAAACATCACAAGTTACCTTTATGAGAATTAGATTTTCCGGAGAAACAATTGATTATCCTTTTAAAACAGAGTTTACTGCTGAGTTAGACAAAAAAACCTACCAACCAGAGAATTACTTTATTGAGTATCTAAAATGTGTTGAGAATTAATCTTGGCAATGCCATTTCTGATTAGAAAGTTCGTCTTTATTGCTTCCGTTTAAATTATAATGCCACCATTCTGAATCAAATGATTTGAAATTGTATAGTAGCATCGTTTCTTTTAAAAACTTTCTGTTAGCCAAAATTTCTGGTGAAAGATTTTGATACTTATGACTGGCTTCTTCCCCGAAGAAATCAAATTTGGTTCCCATATCTACTTCCACTCCAACTGAATCAACCAGCGAAATATCGACAGCTCCACCACGATTATGAATTGAACCTTTCTTTGGATTGGCTACAAAATTAGCATCAGGAACAATCTTCCACATCTTTTTCTGGATGGATTTTGGTCGGTAACAGTCGTAGAGTTTTATTCTGAAACCTTTTGTTATAAACGATTTATTTGCTTCTAACAACGCTTTCACGGTTTTAACTCTGAGAAAACATTCATCGCATGGATATACTTTTTCTTTTAAGAAATTATCGGCTGTGGCGTATTTCATGTCAAATACAAAATCCTTGCTATAATTTTTAATATTTACAAAAGCATTGCTATCAACTTCTCTTGTTATATCTAATAAAACAGCTGATTTCTTTGAATCAAGATAACTTGATTTGCAGGAAATTAGTAAGCATGTAATGAATAAAAAAAGTGTCTTTTTCATAATTTAAACTTCATCACTTGTAAACGTAATGAAACTTTTCTTTTTAAATGGTCTGATGATTAATCGTCCTTCGCGGTCAAACCAAATATAATTGTATACCCAGTTGAGGAAAACCACCGCCTTGTTTTTGAAACCAATCAACGAAAAAAGGTGCACAAACATCCACACAAACCAGGCAAAAATACCACTGAAATGATAATGAGGTAAATCAACAACAGCAAGGTTTCTACCAATCGTTGCCATCGAACCTTTGTCATTATATTCGAAAGCTTTCATGGTTTTTTTGTGGATTAACTTTATTAAATTTTCACCTAATAATTTACCTTGCTGAATCGCAGGTTGTGCCATCATCGGATGACCTTTTGGATATTTTTCTATTTCCATCGAACAAATATCGCCAATGGCAAAAATATTTTCATAGCCTTTAACCTGATTGTATTGGTTCACAAGAATTCTATCTGCTTTTTCAACTAAAGATTTAGAATCTAATCCATTTATTTTAGCTCCTTGAACACCGGCTGTCCAAATTACTGTAGCAGAATCAAAAGTTAAGTCGGTACTTGTACTTATTATTCTTCCATCGTAATTTGTTACTCTAACATTTTTCCATATTTTAACTCCTAAATCTAATAGAAATTTTTCAGCTGCTATTGAAGACTTCTCGCTCATTGTATTCAAAATTCTATCACTACTCTGAATCAGATTGATTTGCATTTTATCAATATCTAAGTCAGGATAATCTTTTTGAAGAATCGCTCTTTTCATCTCGGCTAACGCACCAGCTAACTCAACACCTGTGGGTCCGCCACCAACGAGAACAAAATTGATTAAAGCATTGCGTTCCGTTTCATCTTTAATTAAAACGGCTTGTTCAAAATTTTCCAGAATGAGGCTTCTTATATTTAAAGATTGCGGAATGGTTTTCATTGACATCGAATTGCGTTCGATTTCTTTGTTGCCAAAATAATTCGTTTTAGAACCTGTAGCTATTACTAAATAATCATAATGCAGGTCACCTATTTCTGAGATAATCTTTTGGTTTTCGGTATCGATTTCCTTAACAGTTGTCAATCGGAAATAAAAATCTTTATATTCTTGAATAACTTTCCTAATGGGATATGCAATCGAACCTGCTTCTAAACCGCCAGTGGCAACTTGATACAATAATGGTTGAAATGTGTGGTAATTGTGTTTGTCAATAAGTACGACTTGAACATTCTTGTTTCTAAGTTTTTTGGATATTGCAATTCCGGCAAAGCCGCCACCAATAATAACAACACGAGGATTTTTTGAATTTGGAATGTTCATTTTGACATTAATTAATTTTCATCCCGAAAGGCAACATCGCCTTTCCATTTCATGAAGCCACCTTCAAGATTATAGGTTGTTTCAAAACCGATTTGGTTCATAATAGCACAAGCTTGCGCACTTCTACCTCCAGATTTACAATAGACAAAATAGTTTTTGGATTTGTCTAATTCATCTAATTTATACAGAAAACCTTGTCCTTTATAAATATCGTTTAAAATGGCGTTGGGAATAATTCCTTCATTCCATTCGTCTTCAGTTCTAACATCAAGGATAACGGCATTTGGATCATTTTCCAATTTTGATTTCCAGGCTTCTTGTGATAAATCCATAGTTTATTATTTGAAAACAAATATACTTCTTTGTTCATTTAAATGCCATTGATATAAGGTTAAACTTCCTCCTAAATAAAATTAACAAAAAAATAACATAACATTTGTATATACAATAGTAATTGTTTTTTACATTTGTACCTACAAATATTGTACTAACAATTATGAAGATCGAAGAAGTGATAAAATCTACTGTTCCATTAGATGCCGCTAAAAAAGTCATCCTGAACTTTACATACACCCAAAACGTAATTGGAGATAAATTTCATGAAATTTTAAAACCTTATGACATTTCAAGAGAACAATACAATGTGTTGCGAATTTTACGTGGACAAAAAGGTAGCCCAGCTAATATGTGCATCATTCAGGAACGAATGTTAGCCAAAAACAGTAACACTACCCGACTGATTGACAAATTGCTGTTGAAAGATTATGTAACACGTGAAGTTTGTCCTGACAACCGCAGAAAAATTGAAGTGCTTATAACTCAAAAAGGATTGGACATACTTTCAGAACTTGATCCAATTGTAGTGGAACACGAACAACTTTTTGCTAATAATTTAACACAACAAGAATTAGAACAATTGAATACCTTACTAGAAAAATACAGAACATTAAACAATTAATTATAGCTATGAGTAATTTTATTAAAAACGCAAACTGGCGTTATGCCACTAAAAAATTTGATGCAACAAAAAAAGTGTCAAATGAAGATTTAGAAACCCTAAAAGAAGCGATTCGTTTATCAGCTTCATCCTATGGATTACAACCATACAAAGTTTTAATCGTGGATAACCCTGAAATAAGAGCACAATTGCAACCTGCAGCATGGGGACAAGCACAAATTGTAGATGCCTCTCATTTGATAGTATTTGCTAATATTACCAATATCGGAGAAAATGAAATTAATGCTTATTTCAAAGATTTAACCGAAACACGTGGGATTCCTATGGAAGCAGTACAAGGGTATAGTGATTTTATGAAATCAAAAGTTACCGCTCTTCCTTTAGAGGTTAGAAATAGTTGGACATCAAAACAAACGTATTTGGCTTTGGGTAATTTGTTAAACGCTGCCGCAGAATTACATATTGATGTTACTCCAATGGAAGGATTTGAAGCTGAAAAAGTTAATGAAATACTTGGTTTGGATAAACTTGGTCTTAGTGCTTCATTAATAGCGCCTATCGGATATCGTCATGCAGAAGATGACACACAACACTATGCTAAAGTGCGTAAATCAAACGAAGAATTATTTATCAATCTATAATCAATACTTAAAATTAAAAACAATGAAAAACTTAAAAACAATTGCAATTGCATTGCTGGTAGCTTTTAGTTCAACAGTTGCTACTGCCCAAACTAAAAAAATTAATGTAGAAAAAAGTACTATTAATTGGAATGCCAAAAAAGTAACTGGAGAACATTCAGGAACTGTTAACTTTCAAGACGGAAACCTAATTTTTAAAAGCGGAAAACTTGTTGGCGGTAGCTTTACTGTTGACATGACTTCACTAAAAGCTACAGATTTATCAGGTGATTGGAAAACAAAATTAGAAGGGCATTTAAACTCAGAGGATTTCTTTAGTACTGAAAAATTTAAAACTTCAACCTTAGCATTCAAAAAAATCGCTACAAAAGCTAACGGTGTTTATACTATAACAGCTGATTTAACAATCAAAGGAATTACAAATCCTGTAACTTTTGATTTGACAGTAAAAGGAAATGCAGCTTCAACTGTCGTGAAAATAGACAGAACAAAATACGATATCAAATATGGCTCAAAAAGCTTCTTTGACAGTATTGGAGACAAAGCTATCAATGACGATTTCGACTTAACTGTTAACCTACAGTTCTAAAAAGGGAACAATTGCTATGAAAAACCTCGTCTCGTTTTTTAGAACGAGAGAGGTTTTTTTTTATTTTTTGCTTGGAAATTAAAAACACATTCCTATATTTGTTCAACAAAAAAACAAAATGAAGAACATATTAAATAATACTTGGTGGTGGAACAGTTTACGTCAGTCGTCGTGAAATAGTCCATTATTGGTATCATTTATCCAAATAATATAAAGGCTTGTCATTCACGACAGGTCTTTTTTCATTTTAATACTTTCATTATGCAACAGTTTCAATTACATACGCAGCACAAACAAATTCTAGCTGACACGATTACGCCGGTAAGTATTTATCTCAAAATCAGAGATAAATTTCCCAATAGTATTTTGCTCGAAAGCAGCGACTATCATACTGCAGATAACAGTTTTTCCTATATCTGTTGCAATCCAATCGCATCGATAAAGATTGAAAACAATAGTATAATAAGTTCATATCCTGATGGAACTTCTGAAAAAATTGGCATTTCCACTGCCGTGAATGTTCCAAAGGTGATTGAAGAGTTTGCCTCCAAATTCACACCTCAAAAAAACAACTTCAAGTTCATTAATAACGGTTTATTTGGCTATATCAACTACGATGTTGTGCAATATTTCGAAAAAATAAGCATTCAAAAAAGACCAGATAATTTAGCAATTCCCGATTTGTATTATGCGGTTTACCAAAACATTATCGCCATAAATCATTTCAAAAATGAAGCGTATATCTTTTGCCACAGCATTGACAATACCAGTAATATTAAGGAAATTGAACAACTCTTACAAACCAAAACCTTCGCGAGTTACCGTTTTGCCAAAGAAGGGAATTCGCTTTCCAATCTAACGGACGCCGAATTTAAATCAAATGTGGCTTTAGCCAAAAAACATTGTCATCGTGGTGATGTGTTCCAACTAGTTTTATCTCGAAGATTTTCACAGGCTTTTAAAGGTGATGAATTCAATGTGTATCGTGCTTTGCGAAACATCAACCCTTCACCCTATTTATTCTTTTTTGATTATGGAAACTTTAAGATATTTGGGTCTTCGCCCGAAGCACAACTCGTAATCTCAAATAAGCATGCCGAAATTCATCCAATTGCCGGAACTTTTAAACGAACAGGAAACGACGAACAAGACGCCGAATTAGCTAAAAAATTATCCGAAGACGCCAAAGAAAACAGCGAGCACGTGATGTTGGTTGATTTAGCACGAAACGATTTAAGCCGAAATTGTACCGAAGTGAAAGTCGAGAAATACAAAGAAGTACAATTCTTTTCTCATGTCATTCATTTGGTATCCAAAGTCACCGGAAAACTAAACGGAAGTTCAATGAAGTTGGTTGCCAATACGTTTCCGGCCGGAACATTAAGCGGTGCACCAAAACACAAAGCCATGCAACTCATCGAAGAGATCGAAAACACCAACCGGACATTTTATGGTGGCGCCATTGGTTTCATGGATTTTGATGGCAATTTTAATCACGCGATTATGATTCGGACGTTCCTTTCCAAAAATCACCAACTGCATTATCAGGCTGGTGCCGGAATCGTAGAAAGTTCTTCGGAAGAAAATGAAATGCAGGAAGTTTATAACAAATTAGGAGCTTTAAATAAAGCACTCGAATTAGCAGAAACAATATAATTATGAAGAAGATAGCCGTTATCGACAACTATGATAGTTTTACCTACAACCTCGTTCATTATCTTGAAGATTTGAACACACAAGTAACCGTCTTAAGAAACGACGAATTTGAATTGGAAGAATTACAAGCTTTCGACAAAATACTCCTTTCGCCAGGTCCGGGAATTCCGGATGAAGCTGGTTTGCTCAAAGCTGTGATTTCCAAATATGCCGAAAGTAAAAGCATTCTTGGTGTATGCTTAGGTCAACAAGCTATCGGAGAAGTTTTTGGCGGAAGCCTAATCAACCTAGATAAAGTATATCATGGTGTGGCGACAAAAGTAACTCAATCTGTTATTGACGAAAGTCTTTATAATGGTCTGCCAAACGAATTTGAAGTTGGGCGTTATCATTCGTGGGTAGTTGCCGTTGCTAATTTTCCAACTGTTTTAGAAATTACTTCTACAGATGCAAACGGACAAATCATGTCTTTACGCCACAAAAAATTAGACGTTAAAGGCGTACAATTTCATCCTGAAAGCGTTTTGACACCATTTGGGAAACAAATTTTAGAAAACTGGGTAAACTCATGAAAACAATTTTAAACAGATTAATAAATCACGAAACACTGTCCAAAACCGAAGCCAAAGAAGTATTGGTTAACATTTCTTCCGCACACTACAACCCGAGTCAAATAGTTTCCTTTCTGACGGTATATATGATGCGAAACATCACTATTGAAGAACTTTCCGGTTTTCGGGAAGCGCTTTTGGAGCTTTGCATTCCGGTCGATTTTTCAGCTTACAACACTATCGATTTGTGTGGTACAGGCGGCGATGGAAAAGATACATTTAACATTTCAACTTTAGCATCTTTCGTGGTTGCCGGAAGTGGCATTCATGTTGCAAAGCATGGAAACTATGGCGTTTCATCGGTTTCAGGTTCAAGCAATGTGATGGAAACTCTGGGAGTAAAATTCAGTAATAATAAAGATTTTTTAGCCAAATGTATGGGCGAAGCCAACATTGCCATACTTCACGCACCTTTGTTTCATCCGGCAATGAAAAACGTTGGACCAATCCGGAAAGAACTAGGGATTAAAACCTTTTTCAATATGCTGGGTCCGATGGTAAATCCATCTTTTCCTAAAAACCAACTGGTTGGCGTTTTTAGCTTGGAATTGGCTCGAATGTATGCCTATTTATACCAAAACACGAATGTGAATTACACGATTCTACATGCATTGGATGGTTATGATGAGATTTCTTTAACCGCTGATGCCAAAATGATTACAAAAAACTCTGAAAGTATTGTAAATGCTGAGGATTATCAATTATCAAAATTATACTTTGAAGATATAAAAGGAGGGGAAACCATAGAAGAATCGGCTAATATTTTCATGAATATCATTTCAGGAAACGGAACTGAAGCACAACAAAATGTGGTTTGTGCTAATGCCGCTTTGGCAATTTCAACCGTTGAAAATTCGAATATAATTGATTCTTTTGCAAAAGCCAGAGAGAGTTTGCAATCAGGAAACGCTTTAAAAAAATTACAAAAACTACAACAAATCAGCCAAAAAGCATGAGTATATTAGATCAAATAATCGCCAGTAAAAAGAAAGAAATCGATTTAAAGAAGAGCATAGTTTCGGTTGCCCAATTAGAAAACTCAGATTTATTCAACAAAAAAACTAAGTCTTTGAGTAAGTCAATTATAAATTCACCATTTGGAATTATTGCCGAACACAAACGTCGTTCGCCTTCGAAAGCCACGATTAACAATAGTTTTTCTGTAGAAGAAGTTGTAAAAGGTTATGAAAATGCAGGCGCTTCCGGGATTTCGGTTTTAACCGACATGCAGTATTTTGGTGGTTCGTTAGAAGATTTGCTTTTAGCACGAGCTTCTGTTCAGATTCCGTTATTACGAAAAGAATTCATTGTTGATGAATATCAGTTGTTAGAAGCCAAATCCTTTGGTGCTGATGCTATACTGTTGATTGCAGCTGTTTTATCGAAACAGGAAATCAAACAACTATCTGAGTTTGCACAGTCTTTAGCATTAGAGGTTTTACTGGAAGTCCACAATCAGGAAGAACTGGAAAAAAGCATTATGCCAAGCCTTGATTTGATTGGTGTGAACAATCGAAACCTCAAAACATTTGAAGTGAGTTTGCAGAACAGTATTGATTTAATAAATCATATTCCAAATGATTTTGTAAAGATTTCTGAAAGCGGAATAACTACAACTAATGACATAAAACTATTGAGAAGCAACGGATTTCAAGGCTTTTTGATTGGGGAAAACTTTATGAAAACCGATAATCCAGGGAAAAGTCTGGAGCAATTTATCAATCAATTAAAAGGATAATGGTAATCAAAATCAAAATATGCGGTATGAAATATCCAGCAAACATCAATGAAATAGCTTCATTGCAACCTGATTATTTGGGTTTCATTTTCTATGAAAAGTCGCCACGTAATTTTGAAAATACAATTCCAAATATTCATAAATCAATTCATAAAGTTGGTGTTTTTGTCAATGCTTCTTTAGAAGAAATTGAAGAAAAAGTTTCAAAACACCAATTGGATTTTGTTCAGTTACATGGCGATGAAAGTCCGGAATTCTGTCATTTGCTACAGCAAAATAAATTTAAAGTAATTAAAGCATTTAGTATTGATAACCAATTTAATTTTAATACTTTAAATAATTATAATACTTATTCTGATTACTTTCTTTTTGATACTAAAGGAACCAATTATGGTGGCAACGGAATAACTTTCGATTGGTCAGTTTTAGAAAAATATCATTTAGATAAACCTTATTTTTTAAGTGGTGGAATCGGCATAGAAAATATAGATGAAGTAAAATCGTTTCTAGAAAAAGATTATTCCAAAAACTGCATCGCTATTGACTGCAACAGTAAATTGGAAATTTCACCCGGACTTAAATCAACAGAAAAAACAAAACAGCTTATAAACGCTTTTAAAGAATAAACTATGAAAACGAGTTACAATGTAGACGAAAACGGATTTTATGGCGAATTTGGCGGCGCATTCATCCCAGAAATGCTCTATCCAAATGTCGAAGAATTACGACAACAGTATTTATCAATAACCGCAGAACCTTCTTTTCAGGACGAATTTCATGCGCTTTTAAAAGAATATGTTGGCAGACCAACGCCATTATACTTTGCAAAACGGTTGTCAGAACAATTTAAAACTAAAATCTATTTAAAAAGGGAAGATTTGTGTCATACCGGCGCACATAAAATCAACAATACGATTGGGCAAATATTATTAGCTAAAAGATTAGGTAAAACCAGAATTATAGCCGAAACCGGCGCAGGTCAGCATGGTGTTGCAACCGCAACCGTTTGTGCACTAATGGGCTTACAATGCATCGTATACATGGGTGAAATTGATATTGAACGCCAAGCACCAAATGTAGCCCGAATGAAAATGCTGGGCGCAGAAGTTCGACCGGCAACTTCTGGTTCCAAAACGCTAAAAGACGCAACTAATGAGGCTATTCGTGATTGGATCAATAATCCGGTTGATACATTTTACATTATTGGTTCCGTAGTTGGACCTCATCCTTATCCAGATATGGTGGCGCGGTTTCAAAGTGTTATTTCAGAAGAAATTCAGAAGCAGCTTTTAGAACATGAAAATAAAGAAAACCCCGATTATGTAATCGCCTGTGTTGGTGGCGGAAGCAATGCTGCCGGAGCTTTTTATCATTTCTTAGATAATGAAAATGTAAAACTTATTGCAGTTGAAGCTGCCGGAAAAGGCGTTGATTCAGGTGAAAGTGCAGCCACTTCAATACTAGGGAAAATAGGTGTTATTCACGGTAGCAAAACCCTTTTGATGCAGACCACAGACGGACAAATCACGGAACCCTACTCTATTTCTGCTGGTTTGGATTATCCCGGCGTTGGTCCGATGCACTCGCATTTGTTTCAAACAAAAAGAGCAGAATTTATTGCCATTACTGACGACGATGCTATGAAAGCCGGAATTGCATTGGCGAAAACAGAAGGTATCATTCCGGCGATAGAAACTTCACATGCATTGGCAGTTTTACATCAGAAGAAATTCAAGCCTGAAGATGTTGTTGTGATTAATTTATCCGGTCGTGGCGATAAAGATTTAAATACCTATATTAACTATTTCAACTTATAAAAATGAATAGAATACAAAACAAATTAGCAGAAAATAAAAAAATACTATCTATTTATTTTTCAGCAGGTTTTCCTAACTTAAACGATACTAAAAGTTTAATAGTAAATTTAGCCAAAAACAAGGTTGACATGATTGAAATCGGGCTGCCGTTTAGCGATCCATTAGCGGATGGGCCAACCATACAAGCAAGCTCTACACAAGCTTTGAAAAACGGAATGACCACCGATATTCTGTTTGAACAGATCATCGATATTCGGAAAACAGTAGAAATTCCACTAATAATCATGGGGTATTTTAACCCTGTGTTGCAATTTGGCATAGAAAACTTTTTGAAAAAATGTCAAGAAACTAATATAGATGGTTTGATTATTCCGGATTTACCCTTAGAAATTTATCTTTCAGAATACAAACAACTCTTTGAAAGCTATGGAATTGCTATGATTTTCTTAATTACACCACAAACTACTGAAGAAAGAATCCGGCTGATTGATGCGAATTCCAATTCCTTTATTTATATGGTCAGTAGTTCAAGTGTAACGGGGAGCAGAGATAGTTTTGACGAAAATCAATTAGCATATTTCGAAAGAATTGCTACAATGAATTTAAAAAACCCTCAAATAATTGGCTTCGGAATTAGTAACAAAACTACTTTTCAGCAAGCCACAAAACATCAAAAAGGCGCTATCATCGGCAGTAGTTTTATTAACTTTATTGCAGATAATCCAATTTCGGGCATTTCATCTTTTATCCAAAATTTACTTTAGAAAGACAAATTTATAATATTGATATTTAGCCATATAAACATTTACTATAGTATTTATCTATGATTCCTTTTTTGTTAATTTAGTGTTAAAAAACAATTAAACAAACGTTTAATTTAAACACTTGTTTAATTTTGTCTTCCGATTTAATCACAAACAAATCATGACTGAATTTAATGAGAAACAATTAGAGATTCTTCAGGTAGCCGAACAGCTATTTGCCGAAGAAGGTTTTGATGGGACATCAATTAGAGATATTGCCAAAAAAGCCAATATCAATATTGCCATGATATCCTATTATTTTGGCTCTAAAGAAAAAATGCTGGAGGCTTTGGTACTCAACAGGATTTCAGACATGCGCCTGCAACTGGAAAGTCTCTATAATGAAAACATCCCACCTTTCGCGAAGGTTGACAAAATGGTCGAGCTTTATATCAACCGTATCAACAAAAACCGATGCATTTATCAAATTCTGCATTTTGAGTTTTCTACCAAAAAAAGAGAACTAAATTTTGATGGTTTTAATGAAATGAAGAAAAACAATTTAGAGACATTCAAAAACATAATTAAAGAAGGACAGGATTCAGGTGAATTCCAACAAGACATTAATGTTGACCTGCTTCCTCCCATTATTATGGGAACGTATTTCCAATTTCATATGAACAAGCCGTTTTATCTTGAAATACTTGATTTGAAAACTGAAGAAGAATATCAAAATTATATAGCTACCACACTGACACAACACATTCAAACAACCATAAAAGCACATTTAGTATATGCAAATTAATAAAACACTTCTTCTCATCTTTCTGCTTTTGGTTTTTACCAAAAATCAGGCACAAGACACGAGCGTTAACGAACTGGCGCAGCAAAAAAAGCTGCTTACTTTAAAAGAGGCTGTCCAAATGGCTGTCACCAATAGTGATGCTGCATCTTTAGCCAAAGCCAAAGTAGAAACTTCTAAACTTGAATTAGACGTTATCAAAAACAATCGATATCCGAGTGTAAAAGCTTCAGGACAATATTTGAGATTATCAAGCGCTCATGTTGATTCAAATATTCAAACAAATACTAGCGGTTCCGGTTCTTCTGCTCCTTTAAAAATTGATCAATTGATGTTGGGACAAGTAAATGCAACCATGCCTGTTTTTAATGGATTTAAGCTAAAGAACAGCATCAACGAATCTAAAAGTATGTACAAAGCAGAAACCTTCTCTGAAAAGCATTCAAAAGAGCAAATTGGTTTGGAAGTAGTTGAATTGTTTGCCAATCTTTACAAAGCACAGCAAATGGTCAATTTAATTCAGGACAATTTGAAATCGGCTGACCAACGTGTAAAAGACTTCACGGCTATGGAAGAAAATGGTTTGATTGCCCGAAATGATTTGCTAAAAGCGCAACTGCAACAATCGAACGTGCAATTATCTTTGGATAATGCTAAGAAAAATACAGCCATTGCCAATTACAAATTAATCACTTTACTAAAATTACCTGAAAACACTCAAGTTGACATCGACATAGAAGCCGTAAAAAGAGATATGGCAAGCAATCAGGGAAATACCGAACAAGGCGAACGAAACGATTTAAAATCATTAGAGCTCAAAAAACAAGCCGCCGAAAGTGGAATTAAAATCGCCAAAGCAAATTATTATCCTTCATTAAATTTAACCGGCGGGTATATTGCTTTCGATTTGAATAATGTACTGACTGTTACTAATGCGATGAATTTTGGCGTTGGTGTATCTTATGATTTGTCCAGTATCTTCAAAAACAGTAAAAACGTAAAACTGGCACAAAGCAAAACCAAGGAAACAGAAATTGCTTTATCGCTGATGACTGATCAAATAAAAGAAGAAGTCTTTCAGGCAACTGAAAATTACAATCTTTCGTTGAAACAAAGTTTGGTTTATGAAAAAGCCGTAACGCAAGCCACCGAAAATTACCGAATTGTAAAAGACAAATACGACAACAGTCTGGTAGACACTAATGATTTACTCGAAGCTGATTTTCAACAATTACAATCCAAAATAAATCAAGCTCTTTCAAAAGCAGACGTGGCTCAAAAGTATTACGAATTGCAATTTGCTTCAGGAAAACTAAACTCATCTTTAAACATCTCTCAAAAATAAAATATTCAGAACCATGGAAAATACAACAAAAACAAATAAAAAGTTCCGTTTGATATTCATCATATTGTTAGCTTTTGGTTTGACTTATGGCGGTTACAAATACATTCACTCTTTGTCACACGAAACCACTGATGACGCTCAAGTGGCAAAAAAAATGAACCCAATAATCCCAAGAGTTTCTGGCTACATTACCAAAGTCTTGGTTAAGGATAACAACATAGTAAAAAAAGGCGACACCCTTTTTGTGATTGACCACAACGACTATATTGTTAAAGTCGAGGAAGCTAAAGCTAATTTGGCTTCGGCCGAAAACAGTTTCGAAGTAGCTAAAGCCGATATCGGAACTTCGCAAGCTGGTGTTTCCGTTTCTGATGCCAATGTGCAATCTGCCAATGGTTCGATTGAAACGGCTAAAATCAGATTGCGAAGAGCTTCAGCCGACTTTGACCGTTACAACAATTTGTACAAAAATCATTCGATAACAAAACAACAATTCGAACAAGCAGAAGCTGCTAAACAAGAAGCACAAAGCCAGTTACAAATTTTAATTGACCAACAAAAAGCCTCTGCTTTTCAAAGAAACGTAGCTTCAGCCAGAACAAACGTAAGCAACAAACAAGTTCAGGTTGCTGCTGCCAATATCAAAAAAGCACAAGCAAGTTTAGATGCAGCTAATTTGAATTTGGGTTATACCGTTGTGACGGCTTCTATTGACGGACAAGTTTCAACGGTTGACATTCAACCAGGTCAATTAGTTCAAGCTGGACAATCGTTGTTTTATATCGTTAACAACAATGAAACCTGGGTTATTGCCAATTTCAAGGAAACACAATTAGATAAAATGCGAGCAGGTCAAAAAGTAAAACTAAAAATCGACGCATTCCCTGGTGCTGAATTTGAAGGTGAAGTCACTTCATTTTCTCCGGCTACCGGTTCTAAATTCTCCCTTTTGCCTCCAGATAATGCAAGCGGAAACTTTGTAAAAACCGTGCAAAGACTTCCGGTTAGAATAAACTTTACCAAAAACAACCCAAAAGACAAACTACAATTACTACGTTCCGGAATGAATGCTGATGTTGATGTAATTTTGAAGTAAACTCATAACTTATAACTCATAATTCATAACTATTTAAAATGGCTAAAGCACCAGTAGTTCAAGACGATTTAGTAGAATATGGTTTTCGAAGAACAATAATTACCATTACGGCAGTGCTTTGTGCGTTGCTAGAAATTGTAGATACGACTATTGTAAACGTTGCGCTTAATAATATGCGTGGAAGTCTTGGTGCAACATTAACCGATGTGGCTTGGGTAATCACTGCTTATGCAATTGCTAATGTTATTGTAATACCAATGACAAGTTGGTTATCGCAACAATTTGGACGTAGAAATTACTTTGCCGCTTCAATTATCATATTTACCGTGGCTTCATTCATGTGTGGGAATGCCGATAATATATGGGAATTAGTAGCTTTCCGATTTATACAAGGTTTAGGTGGTGGAGCACTTTTAGTAACAGCACAAACCATTATCACCGAAAGTTATCCTGTCGAAAAACGCGGAATGGCACAAGCTATCTATGGCATGGGAGTTATTGTTGGTCCAACACTAGGTCCGCCATTAGGTGGTTATATTGTCGATCATTTTTCATGGCCTTATATTTTCTACATCAATGTACCTATCGGAGTTGTAGCAACACTATTGACTTTATCTTTTGTCAGAAGCCCAAAATATGGAGAAAGGCTAAAAGTCAATCAGGTCGATTGGTTGGGAATTGGCTTATTAGCTGCTTTTATTGGTTCGCTACAATACATTTTAGAACACGGGCAACAAGACGATTGGTTTAATGATACCTGGATTGTCAGACTGGCCATAATTAGTTTCTTAGGCTTGTTCTTTTTCATTTGGCGCGAACTCAATTATAAATACCCAATTGTAAATCTCGGAGTTCTCAAAGACCGTAACCTTCGCGTTGGGGTTGTAATGAGCTTTATCATGGGATTTGGTTTATACGGAACCACATTTATTGTTCCAATTTACACCCAATCTATTTTGGGATGGACTGCAACTGATGCTGGTTTACTTCTAGTTCCAAGTTCTATTACGGTAGCCATACTGATGCCATTTATTGGTAAAATGATACAAAAAGGCATACCTCAAACCTATTTAGTGGCACTTGGATTCATGATGTTCTTTATTTTTACCTATTGGATGCACGATATCATGACGACCGATACCGGAACGGAACACATGTTTTGGCCGTTAATCGTACGCGGAATTGGTTTAGGATTTCTATTTGTACCAATAACTACCTTATCCCTTTCAGGCTTAAAAGGAAAGAGCATTGGCGAAGGTGCAGCTTTTACCGGAATGATGCGACAGCTTGGTGGCTCATTCGGAATTGCAATTATTACAACATTAATCGCTCGTTTTGGACAAGAGCATAGAGTAAATCTAATTGCACATTTAGACCCAACAAGAGTGGCTGTTCAGGACAGATTACATGCTTTACAAAGAGGATTTATGTCTAAAGGATTTAGTCCGGAAGTAGCTTTGCAAAAAGCCTATAAAGTCTTAGATTTTGGTATTACCAAACAAAGCTCAGTCCTGTCATACATGGATATTTTCCTTTATCTAGGCTTACTTTTTCTATTTTGCATTCCGTTTATTCTATTGATAAAAAAAGGGAAAACCAAAGTAGACATAAGCGAAGCCATACACTAATTAACTAATTTGCAAGTTATTAACAATTTGCCTGTTTTTTAAAAACTATTTCCTAAATTTGATCATATACAGTCAAAACTAAACAACTTAAATTAGCAATTATGGGGCTTTTTGGTAGGAATCACAAGAAAATCATCATAGAGCTTCACAAAAAAAGTGAAGACCATTGCAAAGAAATAAGTAAAGAAATCGATGAGATGTTAGACGATTTGAAAACCGAATACGATGAAAATCGCGAAGTAGTTCAAGAGTTCTCCACTTTCGTAGATGAAATAAAGACAAAACTAAGTCCCGAAGATGCTAAAAAACTCCTGGCCTTTTCCTCTAAATTAAACAAAGTAAAACGTTGTGCCAAAAAAGGTGTTGAAGCCATGAGAGAATTAGCACGAGACCAGAGGAAACTTACCAGTGAAACCAGAATGGAATATGAAGAATATCTTTATACTAAATAATAGTAAATGCTCCGAGAATTCGGGGCTTTTTTTTGTCTTTGTTGCAAATGACTTTTGTTAGGGCTTTATTCGGGTTTCGTTCGTGGTTATGGTACCCCTTTGCGAAGAAATACCGAACAAACTTTATCTAGTAAAAACCAATATATTTCCTTTACTCAAATTCGCATCAAAACCATAACCTTCATAATTAAATCCTTTCAGGTCATCAACAGTTTTTGCATTGGTATCAATAATATAGCGAACCATCATACCTCTTGCCTTTTTGGCAAAAAAACTAATCATCTTTAAATTGCCGTCTTTGTAGTCTTTAAATTCGGGTGTAATTACGGGTACTTTCAATGCTTTCATATCCACAGCACTAAAATATTCGTTACTTGCCAGATTAATAAACAACTCGCCTTTTTCCAATTCGCTGTTGAGTTGTTTGGTAATGGTTTTTTTCCAAAACTCATATAAGTTTTTGTTTTTACCAATTGATAAAGATGTCCCCATTTCTAGTCGATACGCCTGCATTAAATCCAATGGTTTTAGTAAACCGTATAAACCTGAAAGAATACGGAGTTTGCTTTGTAGCACTTCTAATTTATCCAATGGCAAGCTGTAAGCATCCAAACCCAAATATACTTCACCATCAAAAGTATAAATTGCCTGGCGCGCGTTTTCAATAGTAAAAGGTGTTTGCCAATCCTGATTCCGTTGCCAGTTAAGTTCTGCTAGTTTATCCGAAATATCCATGAGTTGCGATAAGGCTTTGGGCTTTTTCTTTTTTAAAGTTTTCTGAATTGTTGTCGCTTGTTTTAAAAACTGTGGCTCAGAAAAAGTAGTTGATGGCAATTCCTTTTCAAAGTTTAATGATTTGGCTGGCGATATGACGATTTTCATTTTCTAGTAATTAGCGTTTCAAAAATACAAATTCAATATCAAAAAACATATACCGCATACTGAATTGTTTCCGTTTTTATATTACATAATTCCTTAAGTGATTTGTTAATTATTTTTACTAATAAAAAAAGTTAATTAACTGGTTACATGACAAATATCATTTAATTATACTTGTTATTTGAGTAACTTTACTAATGATTTTCTAGTATTTAGTAATAAAAAAAAATCAAGGTATAAACGAAAAACCATAAGAGTAGGAAAATTATAATTTTTACTGAAATGAAAACAACTAAACTATTTTTATTATTAATCATAGCAGGTTTGCTAACTAGTTTAAGTTATTCTCAAGAAACAAAAGCTAAAGTTTATTTTATCCGATCAACTGGTTTTCAAGGTTCGGCTACTGCTTTTACAGCTTTTATTGACAAACAACTTGTTTGCAAACTGAATAATAAAAAATATTCGATACATGAACTAGAACCCGGAGAGCATGTTTTTACAGTACAATTTGGAGGTAAAAAAGCTAAAGAAAAAGCAGAACCTATAACCATAAATATCGAAGCCGGAAAAACCTATTATATTCAAATGATATTTCAAACAGGTTTATTTGTAAATAATTTGTATTGCCAAGAAGTCACTGAGAATTCAGCTAAAACAATTTTAATTGACTGTGTTGAAGATACAGAATGCTTTTAGTATAGAAAACCTAAAAATAAAAAGAACTGAAGATTAAATTATTAGTCTATTGACCCTTTAAATCTCAGGTTCATTAATTTTTAATGCATTTTTAAAGAGCCACATTAATCAGTGGCTTTTTAAATAATATAAAACTAATGCTTAATCTTGATTGCTTTCCATATTACAAACATCATTACAATTAAAAAATCATATAATAGTTTTTCAAAATTATATAACAATGTTGACATAGCTTTAACCGAATTTTGAGGAAACCGTATTGTTAATAACTGTTTGTAAAATTAAAATCTGATGAAAAGAATTATTTTGTTTTGCTCTATATTGATTATAGTTTGCTTCACCAGTTCGCTTACACTCGTGTCCTGTAAAACTAAAAAACCGGCTGTCGAAAAAGATATAACTTTAGCGAAGCCTACCGAAGTAGAAATCATCAAGAAAAAACGGGCCGATGATTTAGGAACAAGACTATTAGAAACCTGCAATATCTCAAGATTCAAAAGCTTTAGTACTACAGAAGCTACAGATAAGGTTCGAAAAAATGCTACCAAAGAAAAGATTGCTGCTATTTGTCAAAAAATCAATCAAAGAAACGGACGGTTTTTAGGAATTAATCTGACAGATATTACCCATAACAAGATTACTGATGAATATACTTTTCGATACAATATCGATTATGAAAAGAAACTTTACAAAAGGGAACTCTTTGTAACAATCAATACTGACAATAAGGTTTCCGCCATCTCCACAAAAGAAGTTACTCCTAAGCCGTTGTAAAAATCATTTGAAACGGCAATAATTTATGTAATTTGTTTCAAATTGAATCCGTTTGACGCAATAGTTATTTTGAATAGTAAAGAATGAAAAGATTTTTTTGTTAGTTTAATTGTTATTCTGTTATCAAGATAAACCAATTTTATTATTTTTACAAAATAACAAAACAAACAAAAAATGAAAAAGGTAATAACTCTCTTCTTACTTTTTCTTTCTTATAATTTCCAGGCTCAAACCATTGAGTTTCTTGAAAAAGGCGACACACTTCAAAAACCAAAATACCAACAATTCATTTACCTCAGTGACAGCACCGATATTACTACCTCTAAATTTGTGGCTAAAATAAAGTCCCGCGGCAGTTTAAAACACACCACTAATTTATACTATTTTATAAAATATGAAGCGCAGAAATTAGGTGCGAATGCCTATCGTTTTGAGCGTTTTACAAAGACAGATGGGGATATTAATGGAGAATTAATCTTGTCTGCCTATTTCTGTGAAGACTCAATTTTTGATGCTAATTTTGAACATATTCCGAAAAACAAAATAGTCATCTTTGGCAACGATGATATGAACGAAAAGAAAACACAAGGATACAAAGTGCAAGGTCAAAAATATGAAATCGCCAGCGGTCAATTTAAAGTATTTGACATCAAAGAAAAAGACGAAATACAAATAACCAAAGGAGGTTTCACAGGAACTACATTATGGTATAAGCGAAAAGAAGGCGGTTATAGCTCTTTCTTAAGTTTTTCCGGAATCGGACTTAACGGCACTAGCTATTCTCCAGGATACAATGGTGTTGGAGTAAGTTTTAACACCGGAAAAATAAATCACGTTGAACCGAATTTAGCGTTAGCATTGTTAAAAATATACGAAGAACAAAAATAAATTTCATTATCATAAATAAACAAACACATGAAACTTTTAGGAATTGGCTCCAGAATAAAGCATGCCGAATATGGCAAAGGCGTTGTAACAAATGTATCTTCTAAAGAATATTGGGTAACCTTTATTGATGGCGGATTAGAAACCATAGATCTCGATAGCGAATTTGAAGTAATTGAAGCGGCTGAAAACGAAGTTGACACAATTAGCATGTATGACGTTGAGCAAAGTTTACTTTCTATCCTAAAAAAATGGAACGGTCTTGCAGAACCTGTAGCCATTGGTGATAAATGGAAAGGCGGTAATATGAAATTAGTGCCCGGACAAGCTGGCTTAGCTCACAAAGATGTGCCGATAGATGTCTTTTTTCACAAAATAGTAATGCTTCGGGATCGTTTACGTGTAATGGAACAAAAAATTAACGCCAGCAATCTTGAAGAAATAGAAAAAATAGAATTGCAACAATACATCACCCGAATTTATGGTAGCTTAACCACTTTTAATGTACTATTCAAATCACAAACAGATTACTTTGTTGGTGAAAAGACGAAGTAAACTTTAACGTTTCAAAACTTTAGACCGTTCAAATATTGCTTACTTTTATATCATAAAATTTGAAGTCATGAAAAAAATATTATTTGGGTTAATCATTGCCGGATTACTGATTTTTAGTTGTAAAAGTACCAGTACTGGTGGCGATTCTAAAAAGGTTGCTATTCAATTTGAATCAAAAAGTGGCAGCAATGTGCAAGGAACTGCCGTTTTCATTGAAAAAAATGGTGTCGTAAATTTAGAAGCCAAATTAACCGGATTAAAACCTGGTGTACACGCTATACACATCCATGAAAAAGCGGATTGTTCTGCAACAGACGCAGCTTCCGCCGGTGGACATTGGAATCCAACGTTCAAAAAACACGGAAAATGGGGCGATGCCGAACATCACAAAGGCGATATTGGTAATTTCACCGCCGATGTAGATGGAAAAGCAACCATACTTTTCAAAACTGATGAATGGTGTATTGGTTGTGGAGATACAACGAAAGACATTTTAGGGAAAGGTCTAATTGTTCATGACAAACCAGATGATTTCACTACACAACCTTCAGGAAATGCGGGAGCAAGAGTTGCTTGTTCAGCTATTATACAATAGTTAATAGTTTTCCTTGGAAGAAAAAGAACTTTTATATTTCAAAAATGCTCAGGAATGGCGCGAATGGTTACATGATAATCATCATTCGTCAAAAGGCGTACATTTAATTTTTTATAAAGTAAGCAGTGAGTCTGAAAGCATGCGTTGGGAAGAAGCCGTTCAGGTTGCCATTTGTTATGGTTGGATTGATTCTACTGTTAAGAAACTGGATGAAGAACGCAGACGCCAAATGTTTACGCCACGAAAAGACAAAAGCGTTTGGAGCAAACTCAACAAAACCTATATCGAAAAACTCATAGCCGATAATTTAATGCACGAAAGTGGTTTAAATAAGATTGAAATTGCTAAACAAAATGGCTCCTGGTCAACGCTTGATATGGTAGAGAATTTAGAAATGCCTAAAGATTTAGCATTGGCTTTTGCCAAAAATAAAACAGCATTAAACAATTATAATTCGTTCAGTCCTTCCTATAGAAAAAGCTATTTATATTGGCTTAATCAAGCCAAAAGAGAAGAAACCAGAAAAGCTCGTATCATAGAAATAATTAAGCTTTGTGAACAAAACATCAAATCGAGAGATACATTCTAAATTTGATTTTTTCGTTCCTAAAAAAGGTTTAGTTTTGCACTCTAATAGTACCTCAGAATGATTAACCCATCAGCAGCCGGTTGGATAGAAAAGTTTTTTATAGAACAAAAAACTACTGAGCAACATATCCCAATTACTGAAGAAGCATTTTATTTTAGAACGCGCGCGACAGGTTTTATTTTTGGGCATATAGTAAGCTTTGATTCGGTAAATCCAATTCCAATTACTGCGCGACTTCCTGAAGAAATTTCAAAAATTGGAATGCTTAATACATTGTATCAAATGTATTGTCTGACCAAAAATGATAGTGATCAAAACAATTTCATTACCGCAGCTGTTGCTTTCTATAATTTGCTTACGCCAAAAGGTTTTAACCCTTTACAGAAAATGCTCCCTAGCAGTTCTAACTCTAGTAAACTAGAGAAGATCATTCATGATAGAGTACAGACTAACGAAGATTTATTCAGCAAAAAGTTCTCTCATGTGATAACGAATGCACTGCTTTTTGTAGATGTTTTGGCCTTTAAAAAACACCTAGAAAAAGGTTCACTACCTGAGAAGTATTTCAATCAGATTGAAGATATAGTTACCAGTATTGTTTCTCTTTCGCTAAAATCGAAGACTGGCATTTCTGTACATGACGATTTATTACAAAAACTATTTGAATCGTCTGTTCGCTACAATAAGCCATCCAATAAAGGAATTAATACCATCGAAGATTTAGATTTGAGTTATTTGAGTAATGATTTAGAGAAGTTCTATATGATTGACTTGGCAGGAATCAGTTTGTGGAGTGATGAAAAGGTTGAAAATGAAGAACGCTATTTTTTGTTCAAATTGGGAGATAAATTAGAAGTGTCGGAAACTTTCATAATCGAAAGCATCAATTTTATTAATGATTTTATTGTTCAACATAAAAACGAAATTCCCTATTTCAACAATTCCAATCCAGTTAAAAATTTCTATGATCACACTACCGAAAGTGTGCAAATTTTAATTAATAGAAACAAAAACCGATTGATTAAAGAAGTGTCGCAAAGCAAAGAATTGATGCAACTTTTGGCGAAATCTACTCGAAAAGAATTGGATAAAGATGAAAAGAAAAAAATCAAATCGCAGTTGCTCGACATATGCAAATCTGTTCCTTCACTAACTATTTTTCTTTTACCTGGCGGTAGTTTACTGTTACCGATTCTGATAAAATTCATTCCGCAGTTATTGCCTTCTGCTTTTAATGAAAATGAAGAAAGAGAGTAAATAAAAAATTGCCGGAAAGCGATTTTTGTTTTTTAAAACTTTAGCTGATAAACTTCATCCAAATCTTTATTAGAACTGATATTGACTTTTAAATCGGTTACGTATCCAGAATTTAGACCATAGACCCAGCCATGTAAGGTTAGCTCCTGCCCGCTTCTCCATGCCGACTGAACGATGGATGTTTTAGACAAATCAAAAACCTGTTCTTTGGCATTTATTTCAACAAAAGCATTGAAACGCTCATCTTCATTTGCAATCGAATCTAGATAAGTATCGTGCAAACGATAAACATCTTTAATATGTCGAATCCAGTTGTCAATAATTCCTATAGAATCGTTACCCATTGCCGCTTTTACTCCACCACAACCATAATGTCCACAAACAATTACGTGCTTTACTTTTAATACATTCACCGCATAATCCAGAACACTCAACATATTCATATCAGAATGGACAACCATATTAGCAATGTTTCTGTGTACAAAAACTTCGCCTGGCTTGGCTCCGATAATTTCATTCGCAGGAACTCGACTGTCAGAACAACCTATCCACAATAATGGTGGTGTTTGACCTTTGGCTAAATCTTTGAAATAATTTGGATCTTTTTCCAATGTTTTTTCAACCCATTCTTTATTGTTGTCTAGTATTTTTTTATAAAAATCGGACATATATGTGTTAATTTGTAGTAAACGAATTTACATTATTTAATTTAATTTTAATAAATATCAATCCATGAAAAATAAGTGCTTTTTAAATTAATTTTCTCTTCTCTAATATATTTCAAATAAGCTGCAGCAACAGGGCTTAAAGATTTGTTTTTTAACCAAACCAAGTACCAATTAGACTTGATTGGAAATCCTTTCATAGATATGATTTTCAAATCTCCTCTCTCAAGCTCGTTCTTTAATCCAATTATTGGCATTATTGAATATCCTATTCCTGCAATTACAGCTTGTTTTACAGCTTCATTAGAAGTAAGTTGCATTTTTTTTGCAGACTGTAATCCATTCCTGTGAATATAATTTTCCATAACTAACCTTGTAGCCGAGCCTTCTTCCCTATAGATTAATGGATACTCATTGAACAAATTATCCTGATTATTTTGAATTTCTGATGGAGCATTATGATTTCCTATTAAATACAATTTATTATCTAGCAATATCTCTGATTGCAATTGTATATCATCAGGCAAAATAGAGACTAATGCAAAATCAACTTCATTATTTTCTAAACTTTTTACGACTTTAGATTTGTTAGTCACATCCATTTTAAGGTCGATTCCTTTATTTTTATTTAAAAAATCAGATAAGAAATAAGGCATCACATATTTACCCGTAGAAACAACCGATAAAGTTAGTTTGCCTGACAAAATTCCTTTAAAAGTCATTGATTTATATGTTATAGTTGCCACTTCATCTAATACTTTTTGGGCAGTAACAGCTATTTCAGCACCAAAATGGGTAACATATAATTGCCTTCCTATGACTTCTGTCAATGGAATATCGAACTGATCTTGTAGTTTTTTTAATTGAATTGATACAGCTGGTTGAGTCAAATTAAGCTCTTCAGCAGCTTTAGTGATGCTTTTAGTTTCTACTATTTTTAAGAATATCTGTAATTGATGTAAAGTATAATTCATAAATATATTTAATGTAAATCATAACAAATATAAATAAAAATATATATATGCGACGTTATAGATTTGCAGAGAAAATTAGAAGCATTCATAATGAATTAGCTCAGGCTAGAAAAATAATAGCTAATAATTTCGTAACAATTTCTAAGAGTAATAAAATATAATATGATGGAAAAGCATCAATACAAATTAATAGAAGGTATTTTTTCAACTGCAGAAGCTAAAACAGTTTTGATGTCAGTAATTACTAGTAAAATTAACTATCATAACCTTAATGCTTTTAGTGAATTTGTTAGAAATAACAAGGCTGTTGAGAATACCAAAAATAGAGTTTTAGAGTTAACTACAACTCGTGAAGACATTATTAAACTTATAGAAGATGCCGAAAAAATGGGCATGAAATTGAATATTAAAAGTGACATTACTATTGAACTCATTTAAATAAAAGGAATTGGAAATTTTTAAAGATAGAAAATTAGTTATTGCCACAAAGCATAAAAAGGAAAGTGTAATTGCTCCATTACTCGAAAAAAATTTAGGAGTTAAATGTTTTGTTCCAGATGATTTTGACACAGATGTATTAGGAACTTTTACAGGCGAAATAGAAAGAAAAGAAGGTGCTTTGACAACGGCAAGAAAAAAATGTCTTCTAGCAATGGAAAAAACAAATTGTGATTTAGGCATCGCTAGTGAAGGTTCATTTGGTCCGCATCCAACCATTTTTATCGCACATGCTGATGATGAGTTTTTAATTTTTATAGACAAAAAAAATAATTTAGAAATAATAGTACGAGAGTTAAGTCTTGATACAAATTTTAATGCAGCAACTATAAACAGTTTTCAAAATTTGGTTGATTTAGTAAAAAACGTTGGATTTCCAGAACACGCAGTAATACTCAAGATTACTGAAAAAGAAGTTACTTATGTTGTAAAAGGAATTCAATCCTGGGAATTATTAGAAGAAAGTTATAACAAACTATCGGCTAATAGTTCCCAAGTTGTTGCAGAAACCGATATGCGTGCGATGTACAATCCAACACGCATGAAAGTTATAGAAAAAGCTGCTAAAAAGTTAGTAGAAAAAATTAAATCCTTTTGCCCTCAATGTAATACACCTGGTTTTGGAGTTGTAAAAACAAAACCTGGTTTACTATGCAAATGGTGCGGTTCACCTACAAATTCTATAAAATCACATCTATATCAATGTCAAAAATGCCAGTTTGAATTAGAAAAAATGTTTCCTAATGAAAAGAAAACAGAAGACCCAATGTATTGTGATAATTGTAATCCATAAACAATGAAAGAAGAAATCAAAAAAGCGGCAATTATATTAAACGAAGGAAAAGTTGTTGCCATTCCTACCGAGACAGTTTACGGATTAGCAGCAAATGCTTTTAATGATACTGCGGTTCGTCAAATATTTGAAATCAAACAAAGACCTTCATTCAATCCGTTAATCGTTCACATAAAATCGATTGATTATTTAGAAAAAGTATCTGAAAATATTCCTGCAAAAGCATGGCTTTTAGCAAAAAAATTTTGGCCTGGTGCTTTAACTTTAGTTTTACCTAAAAAGGAAATTATTCCTAACATAGTAACAGCTGGTAAAGATACGGTAGGAGTGCGTGTTCCATCACACCCAATTGCTTTGATGCTTTTAGAACAATTAGATTTCCCGTTGGCTGCACCAAGTGCCAATCCGTTTGGCTCTATAAGCCCAACCTCGGCTGAACATGTTCAAAAACAATTGGGCAATAAAGTTCCTTTTATACTCGATGGTGGAAATTGTGAAAAAGGAATAGAATCTACCATTATTGGATTCGAAAATGATGCGCCCATTTTATATCGATTGGGTTCTATTGCAATTGAAGAAATAGAAAATGAAATTGGCCCAATTACCATAAAGAACATTGAAGAGCAACATCCTAGTGCCCCAGGAATGATCAAAAGGCATTATGCTCCTAAAACTGTAACTATTGTTACAAAAAACATAAATGATGCCGTTCATTTTTATAATGGCAAAAGGATTGGTCTATTGCTTTTTAATTCAAAAAATACTGACGAAAGTATAATACATCAAGAAATACTCTCTATCAGTGGTGATTTAAAAGAAGCCGCTTCGCATTTATATGCAGCACTACACCGATTAGATGCTTTGAATTTAGATGTAATTATAGCCGAAGATTTTCCTGAAAATGAGTTGGGAAGATCAATCAATGATAGGTTAAAAAGAGCATCTGAATTAAAAAACACTAAAAATATATTAAACTAATATTTATGATGAATAACAAACAAACTCCATTTTTGATTTTTATTGCACTAGCGATACTATTATCTGGTTGTAAATCTAAAGCTGATTTGGATTATTCCAAAACAACTTTTATAAACCATTCAGTGCTTACTAAAGAACAGCAACAAGCTTTAACACCGGATGAAGTGCTAAAACAATTTAAAGAAGGTAATAATCGATTTAGAAAAAATGATATCACTATAAGAAAACATTCTGATACTATAAGAAAAGCAGCTACGGGAGGGCAATATCCTGAGGCAATGGTCTTAAGTTGTTTGGATAGCAGAGTTCCTGTTGAAGATGTTTTTGATCAAGGTATCGGGGATGTTTTTGTAGGAAGGGTAGCTGGTAATTTTGTGAATACCGATTTACTCGGCAGTATGGAGTTTGCCTGTAAAGTGGCTGGTGCCAAACTTATAATAGTAATGGGTCACCAACATTGTGGTGCTGTAAAAGGTGCTATTGATGATGTAAAGCTTGGCAACATTACCGCAATGCTAGAAAATATAAAACCTGCCGTAGCTATGAGTCAAAATTTTGCTGGTGAAAAATCCTCGAAAAATGAGGACTTTGTTAAGTTAGTAGCTCAGAATAATGTTCGCAATACAATTGCACAAATAAGAGCTAAAAGTGAAATACTAAGAACCATGGAAGCCAAAGGCGAGATAAAAATTGTGGGAGCCTTTTATGTCCTTCGCACTGGAGAACTTCAATTTTTGGATTAAATCATTTATTACTAATTACATTTAAACTACTTATCTTATGAATTTAGATTTACTTTTTGAAAATTTAACAAGTCCAGCTTTATTATTTTTTATCCTAGGAATATTAGCCGTTCAACTTAAAAGTGATTTAGAAATTCCTGCGCAATCATCAAAATTTATATCACTTTATCTTTTGTTTGCTATTGGATTTAAAGGTGGTCAAGAATTAGCACATAGTTCATTTACTATTGAAATATTGTGGTCAATAGTTTTTGGAATATTTATCTCAATAGCTATTCCTATTTACACTTTCTTTATTTTAAAGAAAAAATTAGGAGTTGATAATGCAGGTGCTATAGCGGCATCCTATGGTTCTGTAAGTGCAGTTACTTTTGTTACAGCCGTTACCTTTTTAGAACTTCAAAAGTTGACTTTCAATGGCCATATGGTAGCCATAATGGCAATGATGGAAGCTCCTGCTATAATCATAGGAGTAATGTTAATATCTTGGTTCAAAAAGAACAACACAATAAAATTATCACACATAGTTAAACATTCTTTCACAAATGGAAGTGTATTTTTAATTATTGGTAGTTTAATTATCGGAATGCTTGCCAGCGATAATCAAGCAAATGGAATCAAACCATTTACTACAGATTTATTCAAAGGGTTTTTAGTTATTTTCCTTTTGGATATGGGAATGACAAGTGGTAAAAAACTTGGTGATTTTATTAAAAACGGATGGTTCACAACAGTTTTCGCTATATTAATTCCTATAATAAATGGCTGTATCGTTGCTTATACTAGCCAATTCGTAACTAGTGAAATTGGTGACCGATTTATATTCGCAATTTTAGCAGCAAGTGCTTCTTATATTGCTGTGCCAGCTGCAATGAAAATTGCTGTTCCAAAAGCTAATCCAGGTTTATATTTACCTATGGCTTTAGCTGTAACTTTTCCATTTAATATAACACTAGGATTTCCTTTATACTTTGGAATAATTATGAGCTGAAATTAACTATTGTAAAATTTAGTTAAATGAAATACAAAAACCATAAGTTAAACCTATTGTTTTTATATTTGCATCAAATTTTACTATACAATGACAATTACTCAATTAAAATATGTTCTCGCTGTTGCGGAATATAAGAATTTCACATTAGCTGCCGAAAAATGTTTTGTTACCCAACCTACATTGAGTATGCAAATTCAGAAGATTGAAGAAGAACTCGGAATTCAGATTTTTGACAGAACTAAGAAACCCATTCAACTAACCGAAATTGGGCAAAAAATTGTCAATCAATCAAAGAACATCGTAAACGAAGCTGATAGAATTCAGGATATCGTTGATCAACAAAAGGGATTTATTGGTGGGGAATTTCGTTTGGGAATTATACCAACGATTATGCCCACATTATTACCAATGTTTCTAAATAATTTTATCAAAAAATATCCTAAAGTTAAACTCATCATTGAGGAGTTAAACACAGACGAAATAATCTTAAAATTAAATAATGGTCATCTTGATGCTGCTATTGCCGCTACACCATTGGAAGAAGAGAAAATAAAAGAAGTAGTTTTATATTTTGAGCCCTTTGTGGCTTATATTCCTGAGATTCATTCAACTTTTAATAAAAAGGAAATTGAAATCGATGATTTGAACATAGACGAAATTCTCCTACTTCAAGATGGACATTGCTTTAGAGATGGTATTTTGAATTTGTGCAAGAATGTTGCTACCAATGAAAAAGCTCATTTTCAAATTGAAAGCGGAAGCTTTGAAACCTTAATAAAACTGGCAGATGAAGGTTTAGGCATAACGCTACTTCCCTATTTACACACTTTAGATTTAAAAGAAAAAGACCAACTTAAATTGCGTCATTTTAAAGAACCAAAACCAGCAAGAGAAGTGAGTTTAATTTTTCCAAAAAACGAATTGAAAATCCATATTATTGATGCTTTGAGGAGCACCATTGCTGGAGTTGTAAAAGGAGCAATCGTGTTTCAGAATGTGCAAATTGTAAGTCCATTGCAAAAAAAATAAGGAGCTTTTGCACAAACTCCTTATTTTCTCTCTGCTAACTAACTACAGATAAACATTGTTTTAACTCTGGATGCTCACTTGTAAAGAATTGCAACCATTTTTTTAATTGTTCAACTTCGTATGGCAATAAATTTCTAATCGCCTTTTTCAATTCTTTTACAAAAAGAACAGGGTCGAAGCTTACTCTTTCGAGTACCGATTTAGTGTAATCATAGATCATTCTAGGCATGGTTGGTTAAGATTTGGGGTTATCTTATTGTAAGAACGTTTAGTAAAAGTATGTTAAAAAGATTCTGTCACCAAAAAAAATCGATGAAATACATCGTTTAAATACTTTTTTTATCGACAATATGCAATAATTAAAATTATTTTTAAGTTTTAACTTACTAAAATCTTTTTATCCATAGCCTCATAAAGCCATTTTTGAATTTCAGGTTTATCAGCAGTAAAATAAAACAACCAATTAATTAATTTTTCTCTTTCATGCGGCAACAATTCCCTGGCAGCTGTTTTTAAAACTTTAACAAAAAGGTCTTTATTGTTTGCAGCTTTAATGATGGAAGATCTTGTGTAATCATATATCATCTGTCCCATAACTGTAAAATTTTTGAATGTTATTAATCTGATATACAAAACAGATTACGACAGAGTTTCCCTACCTTGAAACAATAAAAAAAGGGACCGTTTAAGTCCCTTTAGTTTTATTTATTATTAATTAGCAACATACAATGCTGCAGTTCAGGTTTTTCTTTTATAAATTTAGTTAGCCAAGTTACCAATTCTTCTATCTCATAAGGTAATAACACCTTACAGGCTTTTTCAAGTTCTTTACAGAAAAGATTGACATCAAAACTCACACCTTTCAAAACAGACTTTGTATAGTCTAGCATCTGTTTAGACATAAAAAGTAATTCATTTGATTAGATAATAAATAAGAACGTTTTTTACTTACATCAAATTTAAAAATATTTCTTAATCGATAATTAATTTGACTGTTAAATAAAACAATAATAAATGTTATTTTTTTTTAGGCCCTTTGCTGGCTCGTAACATTTCTCTTTTACCTGGAGCACCAGGTAACTTTTCTACAGAAAATCCTGCCGAAAGCATAGCATTTTTTATTGAAGTCCGACATGCGTATGTAACCAAAACGCCATTTGGTTTTAAAGCTTTAAACATAGCAACAAATATTTCCTCACTCCAAAGTTCAGGTTGCACTCTAAAACCAAAAGCATCAAAATAAATTAAATCAAAAACGCATTCATCTTTAATATCCTGAAAAAACTGCTGACGTTTGGTTAACGAAAAATTATAACTAATATTTTGTTTTTCATCCCAAACAGATTCGTGAAATTCCTTAAAAACATTGATTTCAGTTGCATCAATTTCAGATGCGTAATTCATTTGCATGGCTTCATCTAAAGTAACTGGATAGGCTTCTACTCCAATATAATCAATAGTCTGATTATTCTTTTTGGCTTCTAAATAAGTGATAAAACAATTCAAACCAGTACCAAAACCAATTTCTAATACAGCTATTGGTCTTTCTTCGAAAAGTAATAATCCATTTTTTATAAATACGTGATATGCTTCTTGAATAGCGCCATGTTTTGAATGATAACTTTCATTCCATTCTGGCAAATGAATAGTAGTAGAACCATCATTAGTTTGAATTATTTCGCGTTTCAAATTATTTTATGTATAATTTTTTGATTCTCGGAATTGGTCCACCACATTTATTTTCATGACACTTTAAGCAGGCATCAACTCCTGCATTGAAATGTTTTTTGGCATTTATAGGATCGCTGTAGAGTAACTGTTGTGCCTTAATATACTCTTTTGCCTGTTCTTTAAAAAACAAATCATTATCGGTTTCATCTGTGAATTTTGCTGAATAAATCTTCAGATAATGCTCAGGAAACTTCCCGATTGAAACACCTTTTATAATGTTTTTCTTCACACGTTGATTGTCCAGATACATTTGTTCCATCAAAGCAGCCATTTCAGACATTTGATACATTTCCAATTTCTTTTCTTTACCCGGGGAACATTTCTTTTCATCTGGTTTTTCCACTTTATTTTGACATGAGAAAATACCAAAAAATAAAACTAGTACAATTATCTTTTTCATCAAAAATAAAATTTATTTTTTGATGTAAACACCATCCGCCAAAAACGAAAAGGTTACTTCTGGTTTAGTGATTTTTGCAATTTCTGCTGAAGATTTTCCACCATCTTTGGCATAATGTCTTAACGATTCGACCGATTCAATATCAACAAAAGCTTTACCGTTTACTATAGCTTGACTATTATCAGCATTCAACGGAACGAAGAAACCATAATCTTTAAATTTTACGAATGACTCCTCATCACCTGCTAATTCCATTTTCATCCAACAACCTTTCTTTTTGCACACGGCTTTGATATTCGATTGAAATTGAACCGTAATTGTATCGCCTTTTTTAAGGGATTTATACTTTTTCAACATTTCGTTTTTACTATAAATTGTAGTCACTTTAAATTTATCACCAAACAAAGCGTAATCTTTACTATTAAAAGATTTGATTTTTTTTTGAGCTATCACTGTAGTTCCAACACATAATAAAAGTAGTATTAGGATAACATTTAATTTTTTCATGAGAATGTTTTTTAATGATTTGCGAATATAAACAGTTTAGGAAATTTAATAAGTAAATCAACAATTATTTTAAGGTTTTGTTGTTAATTTAATTTCTAAACTAAACAAAAATAAGGAATTAAAAAAAAGTTTTCAATTTTCATTGGAGATGCAATATGCAACCATATTTTTATTAGTTTTACAAAAATTAGCAAAACAACTTTAATTTTTAGAAAGAAAATTTTAAACAATTAATTATCAATATATTGAGATCCTTTCTAAAATAAATCTATCCTTAAATGATATTAAAAAATACTTCCGAAATCGATATAGTTAGAGCAAATTCAACTAAAATAAACGATGTCGATTTTGAAAACCTTACTTTTGGAAGTGTATTTACAGACCATATGTTGGTTTGTGATTTCAAAGACGGTAAATGGGAAAAACCTGTAATCAAACCTTATGAACCTTTCTTAATTGATCCGTCAGCCAAAGTTTTTCATTATGGCCAAGCTATTTTTGAAGGTATGAAAGCTTACAAAGATGAAAACGATGACGTATGGCTATTTAGACCTGACGAGAACTTCCATCGCTTTAATAAATCAGCTATCAGAATGGCAATGCCCGAAGTTACTGAAGAAATCTTCATAGATGGTTTAAAAACCATTATTGATTTAGAAAGAGATTGGGTAAAAAAAGGAGATGGAAATTCACTATACATAAGACCTTTTATGATTGCCATTGGCTCTGGAGTAATTGCTAATCCATCAACACAATACAGATTCATGATTATTCTTTCACCTGCTCGCTCATATTTTGCTGGCGAAGTAAAAGTAATTATAGCAGATCATTACAGCCGTGCAGCAAATGGGGGAATTGGAGCAGCAAAAGCAGCAGGTAATTATGCAGGACAATTTTATCCAACAAAATTAGCAAATGAAAAAGGTTTCCAACAAGTAATTTGGACCGATGATGCTACACATACCAAACTAGAAGAAGCAGGTACTATGAATGTTTTTGTTAGAATAAATGACACTTTAATAACAGCACCTATAAGCGACAGGATTTTAGATGGTATTACAAGAAAAAGTTTGATCGATATAGCCAAACGAGATGGAATAAAGATAGAAGAACGTTCGGTTTTAGTAGATGAATTATTGACTGCTGCAAAAAACGGAAGTCTTAAAGAAATTTTTGGTGCTGGTACAGCTGCTGTAGTAAGTCCAATTGTTGGATTTTCTTGCCAAGATGTTTATTATGAATTGCCAAAAATTGAAAATTCATTTGCTAATGATATTAAAGATAAATTAACCAAAATTCAATACAAACAAGCCGAAGACACTTTCGGATGGATGGTTAAAATCTAAATTATATTTTAAATAACAAATCCTCTAAACCAGAGGATTTGTTATTTAAAATAAATTCTTGATAAATTTAGGTTTTAAATTACTTTCAAGTTTAACTTAATTAGAGATTTGAATTTCATCAAATACCTTTTTTTTTTCTGAATGCCATGTTCTAAAATGGTTCCTCAAAGAAAATCCAAACCACAACTTAATCATTTCAATGGCCACGAACTTTGAATTTACCAAGTATTAATAAACCTCAAACTTCACATATATTTCATTTTATTTTACCCAATTAGTATCTGATTGTAAATAAATTATAATTATCTTTATAAACCTAAATCTTGAAATGTTACCTATAGTATTAATAGTTTAAACAAATCAATTTATGAAAAACAAATTACTTAAAAGCATTGCCTTGGGCGTTATTATAGCTTTAGCTATTGCCTGTCAACCTAAAAAAGAAGATTCAAAAACTGCAGATGCACCAGCAGTTGACAAAGAAAAAATTAAATCCGAAATTGTAGCCATGGAAACTGTAATGGCAGACATGTATAACATGAGAAGTGCTGCATCTGAGGAATATTATGACGATAATGCCACTAGCTTTTCACAAAACAAACCTCCTTTGGTTGGTAAATTTGCCATTGATAAATCAATAAAAGACGATTTAACAAGTTTTGCAGCAGGTGATGTGATTTCGTTCTCTGTAAATGAAATATTTCCTTCTAGCGATGGAAATCAAGTGGTAGAAATTGGAAGTTACAAAGTAGTAGATGCCAAAGAAACTGTTAAATTTACTGGAAATTATATGAGCCTTTTTGAAAAAAAGGATGGCAAATATGTTTGCATCAGAGACATGGGTGCTTCAGATATGCCAAAAAAACAATAAAAAAAAGTTGTACAAGGCCTTTAACATACAGAGCACTTCTTGATTGAAGTGCTTTTTTTTACTTCTATTTTTAATTATTTTACTAATAAACCACTGAAAATAAATAATTTATAACTAAATTTAACAACCTAAATCTTGAGGCTTAACAAAAATTTTATTAATTTTTAATTAACCAATTTATGAAAAACAAGATTTTAAAAGGAATTGCATTAGGCCTAATTACCGCATTATTTATTGCCTGTCAACCTAAAAAAGAAGAAGAAGCAACTGCACCTGTTGCTGACAAAGAAGCAATTAAAGCCGAATTACAAACTATGGAGTCCGCATTTGCTGATGCCATGAACGCTGGAAAACCAGAATCAATTGTCTATTACTCTGATGATGTTATCAGCTATGACCAAAATGCAGCACCACTTAATGGAAAAAAAGCCGTAGATGCTAAGCTGGCTGAACAAGTAAAAAACACAGCAAAAGGAAATAAAATTTCTTATACTGCCAATGAAGTTTTTCCTTCAAGTGATGGTAATCAAGTAGTTGAAATAGGAAGTTATAAAGTTGTTGATTCTACAGGAGCAGCAAAAGCCAGCGGAAATTATATGGCGTTATTTGAAAAAAGAGATGGTAAATATGTTTGCATTCGAGATATGGGATCATCTGATATGCCTAAAGAAGAAAAAAAATAATTCTACCACAGTTTATTTTGAGAAGCACTTCCAATTAGAGGTGCTTTTTTTGTACTTTTAAAATCCTAAAAAAAGTATATGTCCAAACTTCCTAATGTTGGCACGAGTATCTTTACCATGATGTCACAAATGGCAAATGAATGTAATGCAATTAATCTGTCACAAGGTTTTCCAAATTTCCCAGTTGACAAACGACTAACAGATATTGTCGCCCGATTAGCTTCCGAAAATGTCCATCAATATACACCAATGAGTGGATTTCCTCCACTTTTAGAAAAGATTGCTAAACTAACACAACATTCCTATCAAAGAGTTGTTAAAACAAAAGATGAGATTTTAATTACTGCAGGTGCAACTGAAGGGATTTTTGCAACGATACAGGCTTTAGTAAATGCAAACAATGAAGTTATTATTCTGGATCCAAGTTATGATTGCTACGAAGCGCCAATTTTATTGAGTAATGCCAAACCAATAAGGGTTGCACTCAACAATGACTTTACGCCAAATTGGAAAAAAATAAAAGAGGCAACAAATGAAAACACAAAACTTATTATTATCAATAACCCGCATAATCCAACGGGGAAAACTTGGACAAAAAATGATTTTGTTCAGTTGGAAAAATTAGTTGACTCCTTCCCTAACCTAATCGTTCTTTCAGATGAAGTTTATGAATACATTACTTTTGAAGAAGCTCATATTTCTATACATCATCGACCAAAACTATGGAATCGCAGTATTAGCGTTTCTTCGTTTGGAAAATCGTTTCATATTACCGGCTGGAAAATTGGTTACGTAATTGCACCCGAATATTTGATGACAGAAATCAAAAAAGTACATCAGTTCTTGGTTTTTAGTGTGAATAGTATTTCACAGGTTGCGATTTCAGAATATTTAGATATCGTTGATGTCCAAAGTTTGGGAAGTTTCTACCAACAAAAAAGAGATTTCTTCCGTAACTTATTGAAAGAAACAAAACTCGAACTCTTGCCTTGTGAAGGTACTTATTTTCAAGTTGCTTCTTACGCCAACATTTCCAACAAAGATGATTTGACATTTGCCAAACAATTAGTAACCGAAATTGGTGTAGCGACAATTCCCATATCAAGTTTCTATGCCAATGGGACAGCTACTAAATGTATTCGATTTTGTTTTGCTAAAGATGATACCACATTAATTCAAGCAGCAGAGCGATTGATGAAATTATAAATCAATGACTGTTTACTTATTGTACACATCTAATTTTAGAATTGCCAATAAAAAAATCTAATTTTGGATTATGAATTTCATCCGAACAGTTTTCCTTTCCTTTATTTTATTGCTATCACTGAGTGGTTATGCCTCGCCCTCAGAAAATCCGTTAATGAAAAAAGGTTGGGCCGCCTTGGTAAAAGATAACGAAAATGAAGCTTTTCAGTATTTTTGGGAAGCACACGAAAAGGCTAAAAAAGACAAAAAAACCGCCGAAAATGCGGAGTCACTTCTCTATTTAGGAATTTGTTCCTATGGTGCGAGTTTGGAAAAAGGATTGCAGTTTGTCACACAATCGCTTAATGAATACAAACTTTTGGAGAAAACAAATCCCAAAAAAGCTTTGATTGGTCGCTACAAATGTCTGCAACTAATCAGTACGATTTATGTTCGTCAGAAAAAATATGACGATGCCATGCGTTTAAGCCAAGAAGTTGTAGCTGAACTAAAAAATAAAAACGATACTTCCGGTACATTGGGATTAGCATATAATAGCCTTGGTTCTTTGCACGAGTTAAAAAATGAAAAAACCGAAGCTGAACGCTATTATATCTTAGCTTTAAAAGAATTTGAAACAGGAAAAAACATCGCCTATCTTCCAACAGCATATTGCCGATTAGGAGAAATTGCCAAAAAAAAGGGACTAAATAAGTTTAGCCTGAATTATTTCCAAAAAGCGCTTTCTTTAGCCGAAACTTCTCAAAACAAACAAGCTCTGGTAAATGCATTGGTTTCGTTAGGAAAATGGTATATGACTTTTGAAAACGATTTGCTTCAAGCCGAAAACTTTTTTAATAAAGCTCGAGTAATTGCTGAACCAATTTCTGACAAAACTTTTGAAATAAAAACAATAGAAGCTTTAATTGAACTTAAAAAGAAAGAGGGAAACTTCAAAGAAGTAAGTCAATTACAAAATGAAGTAATTGGAATTAAAGACGGTTTTTATTCTTTCGAAAGAGAACAAATTATAAAAAGCTTAGAAGTTCAATTTGATGTATCAGAAAAAAACAGAAAGTTGCAATTAGTATCAGCTGAAAGAGAAGTTGCCAAACTAACCAACTATCTTTTAATATCACTTTTAGGATTGCTAATAGTTGTATTCACCATTGTATATTTCTTCTTGAAACGAATCAACAAACGTGACAAACAATTACTTAAAACAAAGGAAGAATTAGTGAATATAATGGAAAACCAAAAACTACTAAAAGAACAGCAATTTCAAAACGATATAGAATTTAAAGAAAGTCAGTTAAGCGCCATTACTATTCAAATGCTGGAAAAAAATGAATTGCTTGATGAAATTAAGACTATGCTTAACCAAAAAGAACTAACATCGGAGAAGGAAATTAAAAAACTGGTAAGCAAATACACTATTCAGGATAATAATTGGAAAGATTTTGATAATTATTTTGAAAGTGTCAACAAAAACTTTTATACTCGTTTAAAGCAAAAGTATCCTGATATTAGTTCGAATGATTTGAAAATTTGTGCTCTAATCAAACTGAATTTATCAATTAAAGAAATGGCTTCTATCTTAAACATTTCTCCTGATAGTGTCAAAACAGCGCGTCATCGCTTGCGCAAAAAACTACAATTAAACACCGAAGAAAACCTTACCGATTTTATTCTTTCAGTGTAAAAAAAATAAAAAATCAAACACAGATTTCCCAAGATTTTCACAGAATAACTTGTAAAAAATCTGGGGAATCTGTGTTTAAAATCCGAAGTGAAATTTTATAATTAAACCCATTAATCAACAAAAAAACAAAGCATACAATAAATGTTTACCTTTTGTCAACCTACAATTTTAGTCTGAACAGAAATTTAAAAATATCTTTGAATTGAAAAATTGCTATGAATAAAGATTTTCAAAAAATTTATCAAGAAATAAAACGCAAAAGTTAATTGCTGTGAACTGGGTTGAAGTAACTATGCTTCAATCCAGTTTGTTTTTTTTAGGAATAATAGTTTTATATATTTACTAAAAATTAAACCTTATGAATTTTTCAGCAAAAATGCTTCGCGATAATGCGTTATCCGATAAAGTAATAGTAGTAACTGGTGGCGGAAGTGGTTTAGGCAAAGCCATGACTAAATATTTTTTAGAATTGGGAGCTAAAGTTGCCATTTCCTCCCGCGATTTAGAAAAACTAAAAACCACCGCAGCGGAATTAGAAAAGGAAACTGGCGGAAAATGTCTGCCAATTCAATGTGATGTTCGCCATTACGATCAAGTCGAAGCCATGCTTGCCGAAACATTAAAAGCCTTTGGTAAAGTAGATGTGTTGCTTAACAATGCCGCCGGAAACTTCATCTCACCTACCGAAAGACTTTCTGCCAATGCTTTTGACACGATTATTGACATCGTTTTAAAAGGTTCTAAAAACTGTACACTCGCTTTTGGAAAACATTGGATTGCTGAAAAACAAACCAATTGCAATGTATTAAATATCGTAACTACTTATGCCTGGACAGGTTCAGGTTATGTAGTGCCAAGCGCTACTGCCAAAGCCGGAGTTCTAGCCATGACAAGAAGCTTAGCTGTTGAATGGGCAAAATACGGAATCCGAATGAACGCCATTGCTCCCGGACCATTTCCAACCAAAGGTGCCTGGGACAGATTATTACCTGGAGATTTAGCTGAAAAGTTTGACATGGCTAAGAAAGTACCTTTGAAACGTGTGGGCGACCATCAGGAATTAGCCAATTTGGCGGCCTATTTAGTTTCTGATTTTTCTGCGTATATCAATGGAGAAGTAATTGTTATTGATGGTGGTGAATGGTTACAAGGTGCCGGACAATTTAACATCTTAGAAAAAATTCCACAGGAAATGTGGGATATGCTTGAGGCGATGATTAAGAATAAAGGCAGTAAATAATAGTGGCCATTTGGCAGTCAGACTACTGAACACTTAAAACTGAACACTGAACACTTTTACAAGAATGTTAACAAAATTCCGTTGGCAAAGCCATAAATAATTGTATTTTTACGGCTCTAAATTTTTAAAAATTAAATGGGTAAAATCATTGCTATTGCCAATCAAAAAGGTGGTGTTGGTAAAACAACAACTTCTGTAAATCTTGCTGCATCACTGGGAGTTTTAGAAAAAAAAGTGCTTTTAATAGATGCCGACCCACAAGCCAACGCCAGTTCGGGTTTAGGTATTGATGTCGAAAATGTAACTATTGGCACCTATCAAATTCTTGAACACAGCAATATACCGGAAGAAGCTATTATACCATGCAGCGCTCCAAATGTTTGGGTAATTCCTTCGCATATTGATTTGGTTGCCATTGAAATTGAATTGGTTGACAAAGAAAACCGTGAATACATGCTTAAACAAGCATTGGAAAGTATTAAAGACGAATACGATTATATTTTAATTGATTGCGCACCATCTTTAGGTTTGCTAACATTAAATGCATTAACAGCTGCTGATAGTGTGGTTATCCCAATTCAGTGTGAATATTTTGCTCTGGAAGGTTTGGGGAAATTATTAAACACAATTAAAAGTGTTCAAAAAATACACAACGCTAATTTGGATATCGAAGGCCTTTTATTAACCATGTTTGACTCTCGTTTACGATTGTCCAATCAGGTGGTTGAAGAAGTGCAAAAACATTTTAGTGATATGGTTTTCAAAACTATTATTCAACGAAATGTGAAATTAAGCGAAGCACCAAGTTTTGGTGAAAGTATTATTAACTTTGATGCTACAAGCAGAGGTGCAACAAATTACTTAAGTTTAGCCCAAGAAATTATCAAGAAAAACAGCAATTAAGCCATGGCAAAAGCTATAAAAAAACAAGCATTAGGAAGAGGATTATCAGCATTGTTGAAAGATCCTGACAATGATATTAAGTCCATTGGTGATAAAAATGCCGAAAAAGTTGTGGGCAATATCATCGAATTAGATATCGAGTCAATTGCTATAAATCCATTTCAACCGAGAAGTAATTTTAATGAAGATTCGCTTCAGGAATTAGCCTCTTCTATCAAAGAATTAGGTTTGATTCAACCTATTACCGTTCGAAAATTAGACTTTAATAAATACCAATTAATTTCTGGTGAGCGCCGTTTACGTGCTTGCAAAATAGTAGGCTTAACTACTGTTCCTGCATACATCCGGATTGCCAATGACAATGAGTCGTTATTAATGGCTTTGGTAGAAAATATTCAACGTCACGATTTAGACCCAATTGAGATTGCGCTTTCGTATCAAAGATTAATTGACGAAATCCAATTAACTCAAGAACAAATGAGCGAACGTGTTGGGAAAAAACGCTCTACAATTGCTAACTACTTGCGATTATTAAAGTTAGATCCAATTATCCAAACAGGAATTAGAGATGGATTTATCAGTATGGGACACGGTCGTGCGATTATCAACATCGAAAATCAAGATGTTCAAACCGATATTTATCAAAAAATTGTAAGCCAAAACCTTTCGGTTCGTGAGACAGAAGCCTTGGTGAAAAATTATCAGGAGAGCATCAAACCAGCATCACCAAAAGCAAAAAAAACAGCATCTTTCAAAGTTGAAGATGAACAGAAAAAAGCATTTGTAAATTTCTTTGGTTCAAAAATAGACGTTAAAATTGCGGGTAACGGGAAAGGAAAAATTACAATTCCATTTCACTCTGAAGAAGATTTTAATCGCATTATCAAACTAATAAAAGGGTAGTGAATAAGATTTTCTATATAGCAATACTCTTTTTTCTTTTTGGATATCAAGCTGTTTTTTCACAGGAAATTGGTCAAGCTATAAAAGCAAAAGACACTTTAAAATCAAAAGAAATTGACCCACTTCGACCAACAAAAGCTGCATTTTATTCTGCAATTGTACCAGGTTTAGGGCAAGCCTACAATAAAAAATACTGGAAAATTCCCATTGTATATGGTGCAATCGGTACAAGTCTTTATTTTTATATCAGTAACAATAAAAAATACCATAGCTATCGAGATGCTTATAAATTAAGATTGCTTGGCCTTCCTGATGAGTATGATTATCTTGATAATTCAAGGTTAATTGCTGCTCAACGATTTTACCAACGTAATAGAGATTTATCATTATTAGTTTCAGTTGGCTTTTATATTTTAAATATTGTTGATGCCAATGTTGATGCACATTTGATACAGTTTAACGTCAGCGATAAATTATCGTTTCAACCTGCAGTTTATCAAAATGAAATTGATTACAAACCCAATTTAGGTCTAACTTTTAATTATAAATTCTAAATGAAAATAGCCTTATTAGGATATGGTAAAATGGGCAAAGTAATCGAAAGAATTGCTCTGGAAAGAGGTCATGAAGTTGTGTTGAAAAAAGACGAATTCAATACTTTTGATGGTATAGAAAATGCGGATGTTGCCATTGATTTTAGCGCACCAAGTATTGCTGTTGAAAACATATCTACAGCTATCAACCAAGGCATACCGGTAATATCGGGAACTACAGGTTGGCTCGAAAATTACCATAAAATAGAAAGACTTTGTAACGAAAAAAATGCTGCTTTTCTTTATGGTTCCAATTTTAGTTTGGGAGTAAATTTATTCTTTGAATTGAATGATTATCTGGCAAAGATGATGGCAAAATTCAAAGACTACAAAGTTTCAATGGAAGAAATTCATCACACTCAAAAACTTGACAAACCAAGTGGAACTGCTATTTCATTAGCAAATGCTATTATAAATCATACCGAAAAAAACAATTGGGCTATAGAAAACCCAAAAGAAGATGACGTTTTTATTGATGTAAAACGAATCGACGATGTTCCCGGTACACACAGTGTTTTTTATAATTCTGAAGTAGATTTAATCGAAATAAAACATATAGCTCACAATCGAGAAGGTTTTGCACTTGGTGCTGTGATTGCTGCCGAATGGATAATCGGCAAAAAAGGTGTTTTCTCGATGAAAGATGTATTAGATTTACATAAATAAATCTTAAAATTGTAACAAATAAGATAATCTTAAAACTTATACTCAAACTTTTAAACTCAGCATTATGTCATTATATCAATGGTTTATATTTTTCCTAATAGTTCAACTAGTTCATGGTTTAGGAACCTGGAAATTATACGAAAAAGCAGGTAGAAAATCTTGGGAAGCCTTTATTCCGATTTACAATTCCATCGTTTTAATGAAAATCTTAAACAGACCAACTTGGTGGACATTGCTCCTATTCATCCCAATTATCAATCTGATAATGTTTCCTGTAATTTGGGTAGAAACATTAAGAAGTTTTGGAAAAAATTCGACGGCTGATACTTGGTTAGGTATTTTCACTTGTGGACTTTACATTTATTATGTCAATTACACACAAGATGTTAAACACGTTGCAGACAGAAGTTTAGTAGCTCGCACAAAAACGGGCGACACAGTTAGTTCGTTGCTATTTGCTATAGTTGTGGCAACTTTGGTGCATACCTATGTAATGCAGCCTTACACCATACCATCTTCATCATTAGAAAAATCATTATTGATTGGCGACTTTCTTTTTGTGAGTAAATTTCATTACGGAGCTAGAGTTCCAATGACGACAGTTGCAGCTCCAATGGTTCACGATACTTTGCCATTTATACATACAAAATCATATCTATATGATGATAATAATCCAGAATCATGGAAAAACAAGTTGCAACTTCCATATTTTAGATTTCCAGGTTTTGAAAAAATTGAAAACTCGGATATTGTAGTGTTCAATTGGCCAAGAGATACTTTATTTCATATGTACAAACCAGCCGATAGACGCTATAGCAAACCAATTGACAAAAAAACAAATTATGTAAAACGGTGTGTTGGAATAGCTGGTGACAGTTTACAAATCAAAAATGGTGATATATTTATAAATGGAAAACTTTTAGTTCTTCCTGAAAGAGCTAGACCTCAATTCTGTTATGATGTTAAACTTAAAAATGGTGCTGACGAAACATATTTACAACAAAATGAAATAAAAGAATACAACTATGTCTTCAAAATGGAGCGTAAGCTTTGGGATAATAATATCGTTAGACAATTTTTAAATGATGAAAGAATCAGAGTTACACAATTAGCTAAAGATTCTGTAAACGCTTACTTTAATGCACAAGGAGTTACTGCTGATATTTACAAAAAATTAAATTTAGGAATAGGCTATTATCAAGCAAATTTAACAGCACAAAAAGCTGATTTGTTGAAGAATGATCCAAATGTTGAATCTGTAAAACGATTTATTAAAACTGGCGTTGAAGATGGTATTTATCCTGATGCACAAGATGGAAAACCAACAACTTTAAACAATTGGAACAGTGATAATTTTGGCCCAATATATATTCCAAAAGCCGGTGCAACAGTTAAGTTAGATTTAAAATCGCTTCCATTTTATAAAATCATCATTTCAGAATATGAGAAAAATAAATTGAAAGTAATTGGCAACGATATTTATATAAATGATAAAAAAGCAACAACCTATACGTTCAAACAAAACTACTATTGGATGATGGGAGATAACAGAAACAACTCTTTAGACGCTAGATATTTTGGTTATACACCAGAAGATCACATCGTAGGAAAACCAGTTTTCATATGGATGAGTTGGGACACTAATGGAAAAGGGCTTAACAAAATCCGTTGGGAAAGATTATTCACAACCGTGAGTGGCGATGGACAACCACAATCCTATTTCAAATATTTCCTTGGCTTGTTAGCCTTGTATTTTGTAGGCGATTATTTTTGGAAGAAAAGAAAAGCGAATAAAGCTTAATTGTTATAAGTTGTGAGTTGTAGGTTATAGGTCAAAAACTTACAACTTACAACATAGAACTTACAACAAAAAATGAACAACATCATAATCCATCCTTCTTATTTCCCTTCAATCAGTCATTTTGTGGCGATTGCTAATGCAGATATTGTGACGTTTGAAACGGAAGATAATTTTCAGAAGCAAACGAACCGAAACCGTATGTTTATTTACAGTCCAAATGGAATTCAGCTTTTAAATGTTCCAATCAAACACAGCAAAGAAAAACACCAACGCATTAAGGAAGTAAAAATTGAAAATGATTTTGATTGGCAAAAACAACACTTCAAATCACTAGAAGCTGCTTATAGAACTTCTCCATTTTTTGAGTATTTTGAAGATGATATTTTACCGATTTTCCAAAAGAAACATACCTTTTTAATGGACTTAAATCTAGAAACAATGGCAATTGTGTTAAAATGTTTGCGTTTGGAATTTGATTACAATGAAACTGCCGAATATTTCCATGATATCAATGACAAAACCGATTTAAGAAATCTAATAAATGGTAAAAAAGACACTTCCCTTTTTGAACCTTACACTCAGGTTTTTGGGAATAAACATGGTTATTTAAATAATCTTTCTATTTTAGATTTACTTTTCAATGAAGGAAGATATGCATTGGATTATCTGAAGAAGCAACAGCTTTAGTTATTCTATAAACGAAAGCCTTGTCATCACAGGAAAGTGATCGGAATTTTCAAATTGGGCAAATGTAGTAAAACTTTTTACCTTCATTTTTTTACTGGCAAAAATATAGTCAATTCGGGCAGGATAATATTTAAACTTATATGTTTGCCCAAAACCATTTCCTGCTTCTTCAAAACAATCATTCAAATCGGATTTGATACTTCTGTAAACGAACGAAAACGGACTGTTATTCATATCACCACAAATAATTACCGGATAAGCACACTCATTTTTATGCTTTACTAAAATTTCGGCTTGGTTTTCCTGTTTCTTAAAAGCATCTCGAATTCGGTTGAAAAGTTGCTGTGATTTGTTTTGATTAATTGAATCAACATGCTCAGAAATCTCATTCACATCAGGAGAAATCTTTATCGATTGTAAATGAATATTATACACTCTAATCGTGTCTTTTCCTTTTCTGATATCGGCATAAATTATATTATTTCCCGCTGTTGGAATCTTGAAATCGCCTTGGTTAAAAATTGGAAATTTGGAAAAAATAGCTTGCCCTGTTTTGATATTTTTACCTTCCATAAAAATGGCTTTGTACTTGTAAACTCTCAAATCAACTTTAGCATTTTCTGAATATTCCTGAATGCATAATACATCCGGATTTTGCTCATTGATAAAACTCAGAATAGTGTTCCCAACGTCATCTCTATCAATCCAATCAAACAAATTGAACAAACGTACATTGTAACTCATTACAGTAAAATCTTTTTCGGATGCCTCAATATCATTGGAAGAAAACTTGTAGAACTTATTGATGAATGTAATTCCGAGCAATAAAACCAACCCAGAAAGAATGACCTGACGCTTTAATTGCAACAGCCAATAAATAAAGAACAAAGCGTTTAAAATAAGAAACAATGGTAAAATCAATGTCAATACTGAGAGCAGTGGAAACATCTTCGGTGCCAGAAATGGTAAAGCATAAGCAACAAATGTCAATACAGTAACGACTATATTGAATCCGAATACTACTTTGTTAAACCACGATAATTTTTTCATTTACACTTTATTTTCCAGCTTTAAAGAGAAACTCTTTCTCCTCTGCCGTCAGACTATCATATCCCGATTGGCTAATTTTATCTAAAATTTCGTCTAATTGCTGTTGCGTTTTATCTTTAACAACAATTTTACTTTCTCTTTTGATTAGAGGTTTTTTGGGATTAACATGCACTTTTTTGAAAGGTGTTGATTGCTTTTTACTAAACAAATTCAATAGTGAATCGACAATCTTGCTCAAATCGGTTCCGTTTTGCAACAGTTTAATGTAAATATAACCAAAAACTGCTCCACTCAAATGCGCAATATGTCCCCCTGTATTATCCATCTGAATTTGCAGTAAATCCAATAAAAGTAGTACAGCTGTAATGTGCCAAAGTTTTACATTTCCAATTAATAGCAATCGGATTTCCATTAATGGCTGATACGTTGTTGTTGCCACTAATAAAGCCATTATCGCTGCTGAAGCACCAACCATACTTGAAGTTTGATGCAGAAAATAAAAACTCAATACAAAAGCCAATCCTGAAAAAATGGCACTCAAAATATATAATCCTAAATATTGCTTTTGCGTAAAAAAGGTTAGAAACAATCGGCTGGAAAAATTCAAAACCATCATATTAAAAAACAAATGCAAAAATCCATAATGGAAAAAAGCATAAGTCAATAAGGTCCATGGTTTGGTTAAAACAGTTGTTGGTTCGGAAGAAATAGCAACCCAATTGGGAAAATCAAAAGCACCCGACTTAAATTGGTAGAAAAAAATAATCGACAATAGGAAAAAACCAACATTCCAATAAATCATCTTATTAGCAATGCCACCTACTCGATACTGAAATTTTAAATCTTCAATTATACTCATATCTTTAAATATAAAGTTTCAATTTCTGAACACTAATTTCCGAACACTTTTTATTAATCCCAACGATTTTTATTAAACTGATTTCGTTTCCAATACCACATCATTAAAAAACCTGTTAATGCGCCTCCAATGTGGGCAAAGTGAGCAATTCCAGTTCCGCCTGCTCCAAAAAGAGAACTTCCTTTAAATCCTAAAAATAAATCAATTGCAATTATTCCCGGTACAAAATATTTAGCTTTAATCGGAATCGGAATAAACATTATGCCTAATTCAGCTGTTGGAAACATAAAAGCAAATGCTGTAAGCAATCCATATATAGCTCCAGAAGCACCAAGTGAAGTCGATTGGAATGTCTGAACTGCAGATGCTAAAATATTAAACTGATCTTGAGTGCATTTAGCATTGTCCAAAATGGTCTTCACTTTGCTAGCCAGCATTTGTCCCTTCTCGTCAAATATACTTCCATAGTCTGCACTTAAAAGAATATGGATTTCACTTTTCGAAAAATTCAAACTCGAAAGTTGCTCCAAAGCATACTGTATTTGAAAATAATTTACGGCAGTGTGCAAAGCTGCAGCACCTAATCCACATGAAATATAGAAGAAGACGAATTTTTTTGTGCCCCAAAAATGTTCTAAAGCAGAACCAAAAGATACCAAAGCAAACATATTGAAAACAATATGCATCAAATTAGGCATCGGCGCATGCATAAACATACTGGTTAAAGGTTGCCATACTCTGAAATTCGGACTCTCTGGATAATACAAGGAAAACAAAGGATAAGCTTTGGCTACAAATTGTGAACCTATAAAAAATATAATATTGATAATCAGTAACTGCTTAACAGTATCGGTCATTCGCATCATAAGCTAAATTTTTTATCTAAATCTTCGACACTCATTGTGATGAATGTTGGTTTTTGAAATGGTGATACATTTGGTTCTCTGCAGGCAAAAAGATTGTGTACCAAATTTTCTTGTTCTTTTTCGGTTAAATAGGTTCCTGTTTTTACTGCCAAACTTTTGGCCATAGATTTGGCAATGGTATCATTTTGACTAAAGCTGCTGTCCGGAATTCCATCGTGCAAATCACTCAATAACTCTTCCAAAACGATAGCAATTTCACTTTCAGTCACATTGACAGGCAAACCTGAAATTACTACGCTATCTTCGTTGATTGATTCGAAAATAAAACCTGTGTTCTCCAATGAAGATTTTAATTCTGCTAGCAATTCGATTTCCGCAGATGAATAATTCAACTGCAAAGGAAACAACATCTGCTGACTTGATGCCTGATGCACTGTCATACTTGTTAAAAATCCTTCATACAAAACACGTTCGTGTGCCCGCTTCTGATTGATAATAACCATACCCGATTTTATTGGGCTGACGATATATTTTTTTTGAATTTGATAGGTTCGTTTAACTTCCTGCTCTATTTCATTTTCTTCAAATAACGAAGAAGTAACAGCATCATTTTCAAAAGTCATTTCGGCAATCTCTTGTCCGGCTTGCTTTAAACCTACATACAAACTTTCCCAACTTGGTTGCGCTTCCGGCTTTTTATAATTAGAAGAAGAAGAAGAAGAAGAAGTAAATGCTTTGCTAGGCTTTTCTTCCGAAAACGGATTGTACTGTCGGTCGACTTGAATTGTTGGGTATTCGGCTTCTTTATTTTGGTATTGATAAGGTGTGTCTAGATTCGGATCTCTATCAAAATCCAATATCGGAGCTACATTAAATTGCCCCAAACTGTGCTTAATTGACGAACGCAAAATAGCGTACAAAGCATGTTCATCGTCAAATTTAATTTCAGTTTTTGTTGGATGAATATTGATGTCAATAGTGTGTGGCGGTACATCTAAGTATAAAAAATAACTCGGCTGTGCACCAGTTGAAAGCAAACCTTCATAAGCTGCCATAACAGCATGATGTAAATAACCACTTTTAATAAATCGGTTGTTGACAAAAAAGAATTGTTCGCCTCTATTTTTCTTTGAGAACTCAGGTTTTCCGATAAAGCCGTGAAGGTTTACGATTTCGGTTTCTTCTTTTGCCGGAACTAATTTTTCATTGGTTTTACCCGAAAAAATATTTACAATTCGTTGTCTGAAATTCGAAACTGGCAAATTAAACATTTCGCTGCCATTATGATACATCGTAAAATGAATATTGGGATGCGCCATCGCCACACGCTGAAATTCATCAACAATATAACGCTGCTCCACCGTATCCGATTTTAAGAAATTACGTCGCGCCGGAATATTAAAAAACAAATTCTTAACTGAAAACGAAGTGCCTTTTGGCAACACTGAAGGTTCTTGTGAAACAAACTTACTACCTTCGATAATGATGTGCGTTCCCAATTCTTCTTGGTCTTGCTTGGTTTTCATTTCCACATGAGCAATCGCAGCAATAGAGGCTAACGCTTCACCACGAAACCCTTTAGTGTGTAACGAAAATAAATCTTCCGCATGACGAATTTTAGAAGTTGCATGACGCTCAAAACACAAACGCGAATCAGTGATGCTCATTCCTACACCGTTATCTATAACCTGAATTAGTGATTTTCCGGCGTCTTTAACTATCAATTTTATGTTGGTAGCTTTGGCATCAACAGCATTTTCCATTAATTCTTTAACCACAGAAGCTGGCCTTTGCACTACTTCGCCAGCAGCAATTTGGTTGGCAACATGATCGGGAAGTAATTGAATTATGCTCGACATTCTTTAGAGTTCAGTGTTCAGTAATAAGTACTCAGTATTTGGTTTACCGAAGTAAGCAAATTTAAGGAAAAAGTATTGGGATTTGTTGTTAATAATTGTCTAAAAATAAAAAACCTATTCACAATGGAACAGGCTTCAATTTTATATTGAAAAAGGAATATTATGAATTCGAATTCTTTCTCAATTCCGCCATTTTAATCGCAGCAATTGCAGCTTCCGTTCCTTTGTTTCCATGAACGCCACCACTTCTGTCGATGGATTGCTGTTCGTTATTATCTGTTAACAAACAAAAAATTACAGGAACATCGGTTTGTACATTCAAATCTTTGATGCCTTGGGTTACACCTTCGCAAACAAATTCGAAATGCATAGTTTCTCCTTTTATCACGCAGCCAATGGTAATAACTACATCCACTTCTTGCGTTACAATCATTCGCTGTGCGCCATAAACAAGTTCAAAACTTCCAGGAACATTCCAACGAATGATATTTTCTGGTTTGGCACCACAATCTAACAAAGCTGCTTCTGCCCCATTATATAAACCGTTTGTGATATGATCGTTCCATTCTGAAACAACAATCCCAAACCGAAAATCTTTCGCGTTTGGGATTGTATTTTTATCGTAATTGGATAAGTTTTTGTTTGCCGTAGCCATGATTTAAATCTGGATTTGGGATTTGGGATTTGGGATTTAGCAGTAAGTAAAAATCCTTAATCCTAATTCCTGAATCCTAAATCAATTACTGTGCTAAACCAATCAAAGCATCAATACTTTGAGCTTCCGGAGCTGTATCATAATTATCTTTGATATCAGTGAAATACTTTAACGCATCAGCTTTATTTCCTAAAACCAAAGCGGTTTTTCCAGCTTTTAATAAATATCTTGGTCTAGTTAATTCATTTTTGTTAGCATCAGCTGCTTTTACATAATACTCTAAAGCTTCTTTTTGCTTGTTTTGTTGTGCATAAGCATCTCCAATTGCTCCAATGGCAATGGTGCTTAACATAACATCATCCGATTTGAATTTTTCTAAACTTGAAATAGCTTCAGTATATTTTTTTGTATTTAAATAAGAAATTCCTGCATAGTAGTTAGCAATATTTCCAGCATCTGTACCTGAATATTCGTCAGCAATTTTTACTACTCCAAATTTTCCTTCAGAACCTTTCAAAACTAAATTATATAAAGAATCTGATTTTGTTCCGTTAGCATCAACCGCTTTTTGGAAGTTTTGCTGTGCAACAAATAATTCGTTTGCTGCTTCTTCCTGTTTTGGTTCAGCAACAAATTTTTGATATAATAAATAAGAAACTGTAGCTAATGCGACAACAGTAAGAAATCCTAATATATATTTTTGATTTTTAGCTACAAAATCTTCTGCTCTTGAAGCTGATTGATCTAGAGTATCAAATGCTTTTGCTGTTGCACTATCTTTTGCATCAACATTTACATCTTCAATATAGTTATTGTCTAATTTTTCTGCTTTTGGTTTTGGTTCTTTATATCCTCTTTTGTTAAAAGTTGCCATTTATTTTTAATTTAGTGTGCGCAAAAATAAAATTTTTATTCATAAATGAAAGCTATTTTTCTCGATATTTTTGAATAATTTGCACCACCTAAGTTTAGAGCATTAATTTTAAACAAAAACTAAATTGTTTTTAAAGCGAATTTCATTACTCAATTACAAAAATTTTTCAGAAATCGAATTCGAATTGGATTCCAAAATCAATTGTTTCGTTGGGAAAAATGGCATTGGAAAAACAAATATCCTTGACGCTATTTACCATTTGGCAAACGGTAAAAGTTATTTCAACCCCTTGGCAATACAAAACATCAAACACGGTGAGGAATTTTTTGTTGTTGATGGCGAATTTGAAAAAAACGAACGAACCGAACAGATTTTATGCAGTTTAAAAAAAGGACAAAAGAAAATCTTAAAACGAAACGGTAAAATTTACGAGAAATTCTCAGATCATATTGGCTTTATTCCGTTGGTTATTATTTCGCCTGCCGACAGTGATTTGATTATTGAAGGTAGTGAAACCAGAAGAAAATTTATTGATACCGTAATTTCGCAGTTAGATAGCTCCTATTTACAACAGTTGATTCAGTATCAAAAAATCATCAGCCAGCGCAATGCATTGTTGAAATATTTTGCACTGAATCATGTTTTTGAAACCGATACTTTGTCTATATATAATGAGCAACTCAATACTATTGGACAATCTATTTTTGAAAAACGAAAAAAGTTTCTGGTAGATTTTATTCCGATTTTTAACAATTACCATCGCGAAATTACCAACTCTGCCGAAACCGTTCAATTGGTTTATCAAAGTGATTTGTTTGAAAAAGACACATTGACTTTATTGGAAGAAAACATCAGCAAAGACAGAGCTTTACACTATACTTCCGTTGGCGTTCACAAAGACGATTTATCTTTTGAAATTGATAATTATCCGATTAAAAAATTTGGTTCTCAAGGCCAACAAAAGTCATTTCTTATTGCCTTAAAATTGGCACAATTTGATTTTGTCAAAAAACAAAGCGGCGAAAAACCGATTTTACTATTTGACGATATCTTTGATAAGCTTGATGAGTTTCGCGTTAGCAAAATAATTGAAATGGTTAACAACGAAGAATTTGGTCAGTTATTTATTTCAGATACGCATCCGGAACGGACAGAAAACATTGTAAAAACAACACATCAGACTTATAAAATTTTTAACCTTTAATATTGCTCAAATTTGTAATTTAGCATCAAAATTTTAAACTATGAAATCAAAATTCATATCCTTATTACTGAGTTTTCTATTTATAAGTTGTCACGGACAACCATCTAAAGCTGTTCATACCATTGACGCAAAATCTTTTGCTGAAAAGCTGAAAACCAATGAAAATCCACAATTAGTTGATGTTAGAACTCCAGCAGAATATAGCGTTGAACACATAGGCGATGCAAAAAATGTAAATTGGAATGGAGAAGATTTTGTTGCCAAAGCTGCTACTTTTGACAAATCAAAACCAATTTTTGTGTATTGCAAAGTTGGTGGAAGAAGCTCACAAGCCGCAGCTAAATTAGCTGAATTGGGTTTCAAAGAAATCTACAATCTTGATGGAGGCATCATGAAATGGAATTTAGAAAACAACGCTAATGCTAAGCCAAGTGATAAAATCATAGGAATGTGTGACCAGGAATATGGCGAATTGATAAAGTCAAACGATAAAGTAATGATTGATTTCAATGCCAAATGGTGTGCGCCTTGTCAAAAAATGAAACCTTATATTTTGAAGCTTGAAACCGAAATGGCAGCCAAAGTAAAAATTGTTTCGCTCGATGCTGATGAAAATAAAACTATTGTTGAACAATTAAAACTAGACGGTTTGCCAACGATTATTGTTTACGAAAAAGGAAAAGAAGTTTGGCGAAACGTAGGTTATATTTCAGAAGAAGATTTAATAAAACATTTGTAATATGATTACCAAAGAAGCGTTACAATTTCTCGAAGATTTAATTGCCAACAACAATACTGAATGGATGCATGCCAACAAGAAAAGGTATGAAAACTACAAGAAAGATTATCACAATTATATTGCATCCATTTTGGCAGCCTTAAAGCCTTTAGACAAATCTTTGGAACCGTTGGAAGTTAAAAACTGTACGTTTAGAATCAATCGCGATATTCGTTTTTCAAAAGACAAATCGCCCTATAAAACCAATATGGGAGTTTGGTTTACCCAAAATAAATTTTCTAAAAACAGTCCAGGTTATTACATTCATTTTGAAAAAGGAAAATCCTTTATAGCAGGCGGAGTTTGGTGTCCAGAACCAAATGAATTAAAACGCATCCGAAAAGAAATTGCTTTTTTTTATGACGATTTGGAAGCTATTGTTAGCGATAAAAAATTCAAAACCGAATTTGGAGCGCTTACTCGAGATGAAAATAATACGCTAAAAAAAGCACCAAAAGATTTTGAGCCAAATCATCCCGCAATTGAATTTTTAAAATTAAAAAGTTTTACAGCTGCTGAAAAAATTGATGACACCTTATTTTCAGATCCAAATTTCAGCAAAATTGTATCTGAAAAGTTAATTATTTTAAAACCAATGAATGACTTTTTAAAGCGTGCCTTAGAAACCGAAGAATAAATTTCAATTACAATAAAATCTAAAAACTATCTTTGTCACTTCTGGGTTATAAACTTAGAATCATACTATGTCAAAAAAGAGAATTTTATTTCTTGGGGAAACCTATCGTGCTGATGCTATTACTTGGATTAACGGTCTAAAAGAATTTGGCGACTTTGAAATTGTCACTTGGGAACTTCAAACTAGCAGTAACGGCATCAACAGAATTAAAAGACTTTTTGAATTAACCAAAGCAATTTTGACTATAAAAAGTATTGTCAAAAAATTTAATCCTGACATGGTTATTGCAGAACGAACAACTAGTTACGGGTATTTAGCAGCCATTTCGGGCGTAAAACCTACAGCAATTGCACAACAAGGCATTACTGATTTATGGCCACAAAATTCTCCTCTTTATATTTTTAAAAAACTACTTCAGGATTATGCCTTCAAAAAAGCGGATTTGATTCATGCCTGGGGAAATGTTATGGAAAACCACATGAGAGAAAGTAATGTAACTATGTCAAAAGTGCTGGTTTTACCAAAAGGAATAAACTTAGACTTTTTCGAGTTTAATGATGCCTCAAGCAGTACAATGATTAATGCTATAGTAACCCGTGCTCTCGAACCTGAATATAGACATGATTTGATTTTAAAAGCATTTTCACTTATTAAACAGCGTAATATTCCGTTCACACTAACCTTCATTGGTGATGGAACAGAATTGAAAAACTTAACCGATTTGGTAAAAGAAATGAACATAGAACGCGAAGTTGAATTTTTGGGAAGAATTGACAATACTACTATTCCAAAATACCTGCAACAAGCTAATTTTTATATAAGTATGCCCATAACCGAAGGAGTTTCTGCATCCCTTTTTGAAGCAATGGCGTGTGGATGTTTTCCTATTGTAAGTGATTTACCCGGCAATAGAAGTTGGATAACACAAAAAGTAAACGGAATACTTGTAACTTCAGAAAATCACATTAAATTAGCCGAAGAATTACAGTGGGCATTTAACAATAACGATTTTACAAAAAAAGCGATAGCTGAAAATCGTAAGCTTGTCGAAGAGAATGCAGACTACAAAACGAATATGAAAAAAATTGCTTGTACTTATCATGATTTAATGAACACTAAATCAACTACCACTTAAATCTATGTGCGGGATTAATGGAATTTTCCATTTAAACTATAAACAAGTTGACCAAAATCAACTTATAAAAATGCGTGACATTCTGGAGCATCGCGGTCCAGATGACAAAGGTATTTATATAAATAACAACATTGGTTTCGGCCATAGACGTTTGTCTATTATTGATACTTCATCAGCCGGACATCAACCCTTTTTTTCAGATGACGGAAGGTATATTATTGTGTTTAATGGTGAAATTTATAATTATCAATCCTTTTATCCTGAATTAAAAAGCAAAGGAATCCTACTAAAATCGGGTTCCGACACCGAAGTTTTACTAAAGCTTTATGAAGTGTATGGCATGGAAATGTTGCACAAACTTAACGGAATGTTTGCTTTTGCCATTTGGGACACTCAAGAAAAAAAGTTGACCCTTTGTCGCGATAGAATGGGTGTAAAACCTTTGTATTACTGTATCTATCAAAACACTTTATATTTTGCCTCTGAGCAAAAAGCCCTTTTTACCGCTGGTGTTCCGTTGGAAGTTTCTGAAAATGGCATGGAAGAGTATTTCTTTAATCGATTTGTGGCTGGTGAGAATACTTTGTTTGCTCACATCAAAAAAGTTTTGCCAGGACATTACATAACTATTGATGAACAAGGAAAAAGCAACATTACAAGATGGTGGAATTTGAAAGAAAAAATTCAGAATCACACCCAAATTCTGAATCCAAAAAAATGGTTTGAAGAAACTTTTTTTGAATCGGTTCGACTAAGAATGGTGAGCGATGTTGCCGTTGGTGTTTTGCTTAGTGGTGGATTAGATTCTTGTTCGATACTATCCTCATTGCATGAACAAAAATTTGAAAAAATTGAAACGTTCAATATCAGTTTTTCCGAAGAAGAACACAATGAATATCATTTGGCAAAAAAAATAACTGAGGAATATGGGTATACTTTCAATCATACCAAATTGGAGAATGAAAGTTTATATCAAAACCTGATTGAAACCGCCTATTTTCAAGATGAACCCATAATGCATCTCAATGAACCACATTTATTAGCCATTGCTAAATTGGCAAAACCAAAAGTAAAAGTGTTGCTTTCTGGTGAAGGTGCCGATGAATTAATGGGTGGTTATGTTCGGTACAAAGCACTGAAAAGTCCATCGCTGTTAAAAGTGATTTCGCAACTTACTTCATTCGAAACTTTTAATAAGAAACCACGATACGATAAATTATTACGCTATTCAAAAATCAATAATAATTCTGATTTAGTAATATTTAATGGTTGTAATGTTTATCCTGATGATATTAATTTATTTTATGGAAATAAAGAAAAACCTGCCAATGAATATCGTTATCAAATTTTAAAAGAAGCACAAGAATTATATCCAAAAAATCTACAGCGACAAGCATTATATTTTGACCAACACACTTATATGTGTTCGTTATTGGATAGAAATGATCGTTGCACTATGGGAACTTCTATTGAATGTAGGGAACCATTTTTAGACCAACGATTAATCGCCGGTTTAGGAACATTAGATGACAAATGGATGTTTACCGGTAAAAAAGGAAAGTTCATTCTAAAAACAACAATGGAAGACAAACTTCCAAAAGAAATTGTTGATTTCAGAAAAATTGGACTTAGCGCGCCTTGGGGAAGTTATTTATTGCGTTTCCCAAAATTTATAGACGAATTAGACCATTTTGCCAAAAGCCCTATTTTCGAAATTCCCTTTTTAGAAAACATTGATGCTACTAAATTAGTTGCCGAAGTCAGAAAAGGAAACACCAAAATTCTACCTTATTTCATGCCAATATTCATGCTACACAAATGGCAAAAAAACTACTATAACAAGTTTGTTTAAAAGTTCCTTTGTCTTACTTTTGTGAGCATGACTATCCAAAATAACTTCTCTTTAAAAAAATACAACACTTTTGGCATCGAAGCCAAAGCAAAACAGTTTGTAGCTGTAAATTCCATCGATGATTTAAAAACCGTTTTACAGGAACACCAATCGAAACCAAAGTTCATACTTGGTGGTGGAAGTAATATGCTATTGACAAAAGACATTCAGGCTCTTGTGATTCATATTGATTTGAAAGGAAAAAAAGTCTTGAAGGAAGATGATGATTTTGTTTGGGTTGAAAGCATGGCTGGAGAAAACTGGCACGAATTTGTACTTTGGACGATTGACCAAAACTTTGGCGGATTAGAAAACATGTCGCTTATTCCGGGAAATGTTGGCACAACTCCAGTCCAAAATATTGGTGCATATGGCACAGAAATAAAAGACACTTTTGTTTCCTGTGATGCTATGAATATTGTGACTCAGGAAATGAAAACGTTCACTAAAGATGAGTGTCATTTTGGGTATCGGGAAAGCATTTTTAAGCATGAAGCGAAAGATCAGTTTATCATTACATCCGTAATTTTTAGACTGACCAAACACAATCACAAAATCAATATTTCTTACGGAGATATTACTAAGGAATTAGAGAAACAAAACGTAATTACTCCTACTCTTAAGGATGTTTCCAATGCGGTGATAGCGATTAGACAAAGTAAATTACCCGACCCAAAAGAATTGGGCAATAGCGGAAGTTTTTTCAAAAACCCGATTATCTCAAAAGAGCAATACGAAAAAGCACACGCCTTACATCCCGAAATGCCGTATTATGTAATTTCAGACACCGAAGTCAAAGTTCCGGCTGGTTGGTTAATAGAAAGAGCAGGTTTCAAAGGAAAACGTTTTGGCGATGCCGGAATCCATAAAAATCAGGCTTTGGTTTTAGTAAATTATGGCAATGCAACTGGGCAAGAAATATTAGCGGTTTCTAAAGATATTCAAGCTACGGTTTTAAAGGAATTTGGAATAGCGATTGAAGCTGAAGTTAATGTGATTTAATTTATCAAAATGTATATTCCAGAGCTATATAAAAACGAAAAACAAGAAGACATCCAAAACTTCATTCATCAAAATGGTTTTGGGATTTTGATAAACCAAACTAACGGAAAGCTATGGGCAACACATATTCCGCTTCTTTTGGAAGAAAAAGATGGAAAACAATTTTTAGTCGGACATGTTTCCAAAGAAAATCCACAAGCTGACAGTTTTAAAACCAATGATGCAGTTTTAGCTGTTTTTTCTGGCGCACATTCCTATATTTCCTCTTCTTGGTACGACCACGAAAATGTACCAACATGGAATTACCTGGCGGTTCATGTCTATGGAAAAGTACAACTACATTCGTTGGAAGAAAGCATTCAAGCTTTGAAAAGATTGGTAGATAAATACGAAGCCAAATCTGAAAAACCGGTTCGTGTAGAAGATTTATCAAAGAAAACCATGCTTCAGGCTCGTGGAATTGTTTCTTTCGAAATTGAAATCACAGCTATCGAAGCCAAGAAAAAGTTGTCACAAAACCGAGATGACAAAAACTACCAAAATATCATTTCAAAACTGGAAAACTCTAATGATTATCAATCTATTGAAGTAGCTAAGGAAATGAAAATGAATCGAAAATAATCAGAGCAAAAAATCACAACTCATAACACATAAATCATAATTGATTTTGTACATTTGCAGTCCTTTTTAAAAGTCGAAAAAGCACTATGTTATTATCATTATTCTGTTTATTTATTGTCATTGTTCTCGTTCAATTCCTTTACTATGTTGTAGTTTTTGGTAAATTCTCCTTTGCTAAACCACAATCCGGAACACCTAAAAGAATTCCGATTTCAGTTATTGTTTGTGCAAAAAACGAGGAAGAAAATGTTAGAAATTTAATTGCGTTGCTTGTCGAACAAAATTATCCACAATTTGAAATTGTATTGATTGACGATGCTTCAAGCGATAATACATTAGAAATTTTTGAAGAATTTGAAAAACTTCATTCCAACATCAAATTGGTTAAAGTAGAAAATAATGAAGCTTTTTGGGGAAACAAAAAATATGCGCTGACCTTAGGAATTAAAGCTGCAAAACACGAATATCTTTTATTTACCGATGCTGATTGTGTGCCATCATCTAAAGATTGGATTGCCAATATGAGTTCTCAATTTTCAGTAGAGAAAACAATCGTTTTAGGCTATGGTGCGTATAACAAAATTGGAGGTTCATTCCTAAATAAAATCATCCGATTTGAAACGTTACTAACAGGAACACAATATTTTTCTTGGGCAAAATTGGGCAAACCTTATATGGGTGTTGGTCGAAATTTAGCCTACAAACGCGAAGAGTTTTTTAAAGTGCGCGGCTTTATGGATCATATGAAAATACGTTCTGGAGACGATGATTTATTCATTAATCAAGCAGCTGAAAAAAAAAATACAACTATTTGTTATTTGCCGGATAGTTTCACTTATTCCAAACCAAAAACTTCATTTAAAGATTGGTTTACCCAAAAACGCCGTCATGTGTCTACAGCCAAACATTATAAAATATTTGACCAAAACCAATTGGGGATATTCTATGTCTCGCAATTACTATTTCTTATATTACCAATCATTTTATTAGCCTTTCAATTTCAATGGATTGCGGTGCTAAGCATCATTGGTTTCCGCTATATTTTTGCATGGATCACAATGGGTTTTGCAGCCGGAAAGCTTAAAGAGAAAGACGTAATGTATTGGTTTCCAATCATTGAAATCGTATTGATTCTTACACAATTAAACATTTTTGTTACTAATACTTTCTCAAAACCAGTACATTGGAGATAAATCCATACATAGAAAAAGCTAAAAAAGGCGACCAAGTTGCCTTTACCTATTTACTTGACCATTACTGGAATGAAGTATATGGCTTTATGCTAAAACGTACCGAAAACGAAACCGATGCTGAAGATATTGCCATAGAAACTTTTTCAAAAGCTTTTGATAAAATTGCCACTTATAATCCCGAATTTCAGTTCAACACTTGGTTGATTGCCATTGCCAAAAATGTACATATCGATATGCTTCGCAAAAAAAAATCTACAGTTTTTGTTGAAATTACAGATGAAGAAGACCAGCTGGCCTATAATATAGCCGATACTACGCCATCCGTTGAAGATGCTTTGATAACCGAACAAAACTTATCTAGATTACTGCAATTTATCAAAGAATTAAAACCTCATTATCAAGAAGTAATACAGCTTCGTTATTTTCAAGAAATGAGTTACCAAGAAATTTCAGAACAACTCAACGAACCTTTGAGCAATGTTAAAATAAAATTACTTCGTGCCAAAAAATTACTGGCAGAAATTATTGAAAACAAGCAATAATCTTTTTTGCCTGACAATTCATTTTCTACTCTGTAAAAAACTATTTAACAAGTCACACAATATTTTGCTGTACTTCTGCGTTATATAATAAATTCACTCGCTTATGTAACATAGATACTTAACCTTAAAATCATTTAATTATGTCAAACGTTAGTATCTATGAAAAAAACTGGATTGATCTGGTTTTTGAAGACAAAAACAAAGCTTATGGTGCCTACCAATTGCGTCAGGAAAATCAAAAAACTACTTTATTTGCATTGCTTGGCGGAGTACTATTCGTTCTCGCTGCTATTGGTTTGTGGCTATTTTTCTCTTCATTTATCAGTGATTCCATTGTAAAACCTATTGGAGAGACAGGCACAGTCATAACTTTATCTGACTTTCATCCTCCAAAAACTGAGACTGCCAAACCGAAAAAGGTTCAGACGCATACTCAAAGTCCTGCTGAACCAACAAATAATCTAAACTTCTTAGTAGCATCTAATCCACTTGTAACAGACAACGTTCAGACGAACAACAATCTGCCAACAAATCAAAATACGATACCTGGTACTGGCGGTGGAATTGACACACCGACAATTGGCGATAGTGCTCCAACAACAGCTACTATTCCAGTGGTGGATAATAACCCTAAAATAACTAGCGAACTGGACAGACTTCCAGAATTTCCGGGTGGAATAAAAAAGTTCTATGATTATGTAGGCTACAATTTTGAAAAACCAAATGTTGATGAAAATGTAAGTTCAATGAATGTTATTATGTCTTTTGTAATCGAAAAAGATGGCTCTATGACTGATATTAAAGCCTTGAGAAGTTCTGATAAATCAATTGAAAGGGAAGCAATCCGTGTATTGAAATCGCTAAAAATAAAATGGTCTCCAGGTTTTAAGGACGGAGAAAAAGTAAGAGTCCTTTATACACTTCCAATAAAAGTTGCTCTTTAGAAAAATTAGTTAGTTGTTTTTTGCTTTTTGCCCTTGAACCTGACTTGGATTAAAATACTTGTCAGGTTTATTATTTTTTAATAACTAGTGTAAAACTTTTAGAAACTAAAGGTTTTATTTTTGACTAAATATTGGTAATATTGTAGTCTATGAAGATTACATTAATTACCTTTTTTTTATCGATATTATTCTACTTTTCCAATCCAAAAACTGGCGGTAATTTTGTGAATTTATATCATAAAAATCCTGGGGATAGTTTGCATATAAGTTCACCATTTCCAATAAAAATGGGAAACGTGTCAGAGGAATACGTTGCTGAAAAAACACATTATATAGATTCATTTTATAATAAAAACATTAATTCTCCTTTTTACAGCGGTGGATTTATTGTAGTCAAAAATGGTCGAGTACTTTATGAAGATTATAAAGGATATGCGAATGCCCGAACTGGCGAAAAAATTACTGCTTCTACACCTATTCATTTGGCATCCGTTAGTAAAGTTTTGACTTGTATGGCTGTTTTGAGATTAGTTCAGCAAGATAATATTATGTTAGACCAAAAAGTAACTGATTGGCTTCCAAAATTTCCATATAAAGAAACAACTATTAGAACGCTTCTCAATCATAGAAGTGGTTTGCAACATTATGCGAACTTTCCAGGATTGATGAAGAAGAGATGGAACAAAAAGAAAATCCTTTCCAATCAGGATATTTTGGATTTGTTAGTCCAAAATAAATTCAGATTAAAAACTCCGAATGATACACATTTTGATTATTGCAATACAAATTATGTAATCTTGGCTTTAATTATTGAAAAAGCAACAGGTTTAAATTATCGTAAAGCAATGCAGGAATTAGTTTTTAAGCCATTAGGAATGACTAATACTTTTGTTTTCAATTACGAAACCGATAGAGAAACTGCTTCAAAATCGTATAGAGGAAACACTATTTTTCCTTGGGATCAATTTGATGCTTTGTATGGTGATAAAAATATTTATTCGACACCAAGAGATTTAGTAAAGTTTGATATGGGAACATATTCTCCTAATTTCATAAACTCTGAACTTTTGCAGGAAGCTTATTTTGGCTATAGTGCTGGTCATGTGGCAAAACCGATTAAAGATTATGGCTTGGGAATGCGTATGCGATTTTTACCACCAAACAATGAAAAAATGATATACCACAACGGTTGGTGGCACGGCAACAATACTTCATTTGTTCCTGTTAAAAAAGACACTGTAACTGTAATATGTTTGGGAAATAAATATTCAAACAGGCCTTATTCAACTCTGAGTATGGTAAGTAGCCTTTTTTATAAGAAGAAAACCGAAATAGAAAAGCCACTTCCGTTTGAAACCGAATGCCAAGAATAATTATTCCTTTATAAGATAAATTCCGTCGTCTTTAATTTCGATAAGTTTGTCTTTGTAAAGTGAACCGATGGCTTTCTTAAATGTCTTTTTACTCATCTTCAATACTGTTTTTATATCTTCCGGATGGCTGTTGTCATTCAATCGCAAAAAACCTCTGCTTGCTCTTAGTTCGTCCAGAATTTTCTCCGCATTAGGTTCAATATTTTGATACCCTATTTTTTGCAGCGAAACATCAATTTTATTATCAGGTCGAATGGTTTTTATATAACCTGTCATTCTATCACCTGTTCGGATATCGTCATATACTTGATCTTTGTATAGTAATCCTTTATGGATTTCATTGATGATAACGTTTATTCCTAATTCGGTAATATGTGAAATAATTAAGTCTACTTCATCGCCTTCAGCAACAGTTAAATTTTCATTATTCAAAAACTGGTTGGTTTTGCTTGAAGCTACAATTCGATTTGTTTTTTCATCCATGTAAGCAAAGACTAAATAACGCTTTCCTTTTTCCATTGGTCTTGCTTGTTCTTTGAATGGAACCAATATATCTTTCTCTAAACCCCAATCTAAAAAAGCACCAATATTATTAACATAATTTACGCGAAGTAATCCAAATTCATCCAACAAAATATAAGGCTCTAATGTCGTAGCAACAGGTCTTTCTTCATGGTCAAGATAAAGAAAAACAATTAGCTCATCGCCTATTGCATATTCTTTAGGAACATATTTTACTGGTAATAAAACGTCGTCTTTTCCATCGGTTAAAAAAAGTCCGACTTTGGTTTCTCGTGCTATTTTGAGTGTATTATAATGTCCTATTTTCATCTTGAAAGCTTATAATTTTGTTCGGCAAAGATAAGGAAATTAGAAGCTTGAAATTGCATTTTAAAATGTGTAGTTTTGCGAATGTAACAAAACCTATGCTTTCTATACTAACTCGACTATGAGTGACAACTTGGAACAAATATTTGTAAAACAATTAAAGGACAATCAGAACATTATCCACAAGATATGTAGGTTATATACCAATAATGAAGATGCACATAAGGATTTGTTTCAGGAAGTAACTATTCAGCTTTGGAAAGCATTCCCTAAATTTAGAGGCGAATCTAAATTCTCAACTTGGGCCTATCGTGTGGCGCTAAACACTGCCATTACACTTTATAGAAAAAGTACACGTGCCGTTGCAACTACTCCTTACGAAGCACAAAAGCATTTCTTATCACAAGAAGATTACAACTTTGAAGAAGAAGAGCAAATTAAATTGATGTATCAAGCGGTACAGCAGTTAAATGATATTGAAAAAGCTCTTGTATTTCTGTATTTAGAAGATAAAGATTATACTGAAATATCAGAGACACTTGGAATTAGCGAAGTAAATGCTCGAGTAAAAATGAACAGAATTAAAGGTAAATTAAAAAAAATATTAAATCCCTAAGGATTATGGAAGAGTTGGATTTATTAAAAAAAGCTTGGCAAAAAGACAGCCATTCTTACGAGCAAATTTCGGAAGTCGAAATTTATAAAATGCTGCACAAAAAATCATCCTCTATTGTAAAATGGATTTTGATTATCAGTATTATTGAAGTTCTGTCTTGGACACTAATTAGTGTGGTTTGGAATACAGATGATTATATTAGAAAAATGCATGCCGAGAGTACAATTGTGTATTTTAAGATATTGAATTTTATTAATTACATAGTGATTCTTTGGTTCATCTATCATTTTTATAAAAACTATATCAAAATTTCAACCACTGCATCGGCCAAACAATTAATGCACGACATTTTGAAGACACGTAAAGTAGTACAATACTATGTGTATTATAATCTTGCAATGGCAGTAGTAAGCCTTACTGCAGGCTTTGTTATTCAGTTCCTTTTTAATCCAAAAATGGAATTGCTAAAAAACAAAATTGCTCATGAAGATAATTATCATACATTATGCATCACATTAGGTGTTATCCTTTTAACCTTTGTTATTATTGTTGGCTTGTTTTGGTTGTTCTACCGATTATTATATGGTATCTTACTACGAAAACTCAATACCAATTATAAAGAATTAAAGAAAATAGATTTGTAAATAAAAAAAATCCCGTTTTATGACGGGATTTCTTTTTTATCAACATTCCATTTCCTAAGATTATTTAAACGCTCTTGTTCTTCAATTTCTTCAGCTGGAATTACTTTTAAAAACGAAGGATGTTGCTCGATAGCAAATTCTACTTTTTCTACAATCTGCTCAATTGTTTCATTTTCGTAATCAATAACCAATGGCTCTTTGATAATGAAGGATTGCAGTATATTTTTCTTTTTCAGACGTAACCCTTTTTTGTCAAATGAACGTCGGAAACCATCAATGACGATAGGAACTACTATTGGTTTATATTGTTTGATAATATGTGCTGTTCCTTTACGAACTGGTTTAAACGACTTTGTAGTTCCTTGTGGAAACGTAATTACCCAACCATCTTCGAGTGCAATTCTGATGTTTTCAGTATCGTTTGGATTTACTTCGCGTTTTTCGGTTACATCTTTTCCTCCGGCACGCCATGTACGTTCTACTGAAATAGAACCTACATAAGACAAAATTCTTGGTAATAAGCCAGATTTCATAGTTTCACTAGCAGCAACATAATAGATATTCATTTTGGGCTGCCACAAATAACCTACGTTTTTTATATTGTCATGTCTTCCGGAAAGACTGGCATTAAAAACATGAAACATAGCAACTACGTCGGCAAAATAAGTCTGATGGTTTGAAATAAACAATACGTTTTTATCCGGTAAAGAGGCAATAATTTCGGAACCTTCGATATGCAATTCGTTAAAACCTCTGTATCTTCTGTGAGTTATGACACCAAAAATACGGATTAACCATTTTTTGATAAAAAGTATATGACCAAAAGGATTTCTTTTTAATAAACCCATAATTTAATTTTATTAGCAAAGCAAATCTACAAAAACTAAAACTTTATAAAACCAATTTTAGTGTTTCTTTTAATTCACTCAACATCATGGCTGTTGCTCCCCAAATGAAGTGCTCTTCAACCTGAAAACCTGGAACTTCAATACTGCCAGCATAAGAAGTATTCATAATATTGGTAACAATAATTTTATCATCCAAAAAATCTTTTAGTGGTAATTCAACCATTCCTGCCACTTCATCATACTGTAATTCGAATACTAATTCATCATGGCTGTAGCCAAAAAAAGGATAAACCATATAATTACTCGGTGGAATATAAACTTCGGTAAAAGGTCGAATTACATTAATAGTATTGGGATGGACTCCTATTTCTTCGTGGGTTTCTCTTATGGCAGTTTGTTTTAAATCAATATCTCCAGGTTCAACTTTTCCACCAGGAAATGCTATTTGAGAGGAATGCACACCATTATAAGAAGTTCGAAGAATTAATGCCAAATGAGTTTGGCTATTTTTTGGATAAAAAAGCATCATGACTGCTGCTTTCTTTGGAATTATTTTAGTGAAATCGGTATTGTTTATTAATTCTTCTCTGTTAGGCGGAACCATTTTTTTGTGAGCTTTCATCGCTGGAAGCTCAACATTTAGTACTTTTGGCGCATATTTTAAAAACTCGTCGAAATACATCTTGATCAGTTTAGGAATATAAAGTTACCTTAAAATATCAAAGCACTCAAACTTTTATCATACTAAAATGTATAGCAAAGAAGAAGCATTACTCATAAAAAAAGAATTTTGGACCGCTTTTGCTGAGGCTTACCCTAGAAAATGGCTACTGTATGACACCAAAATAAAGGATGTTACTTTTAAGTTTTACATCGATAATAAAAAAGCGCAAGTGCTATTAGATATTGAAAGCAAAGACGAAGAAAAGCGCAAAATTTATTTTGAAAAAATAGAGTCGTTAAAAACAATTTTACTCGAAGATTATCTTCCTGAAGCTATTTTAGAACGCAATTTCTATCTCGAAAGCGGTAAAATTATTAGCCGAATTTGGATAGAAAAATCAGGAGTAAGCTTGAACAATAAAAATAATTGGGAAGCCATTTTTGATTTTTTCAACGAGACAATGACGCAGTTCGAATATTTTTATTTTGAACATGAAGATTATATCAAAGATTTAGAAATCAATACTTAACGTAAGATTACATCTTTAATCACTTCTTTACCAAGTTCTTCATTAATCATTTTGATAATCTTCTGCTTACCATAACTCAATTCTTCACGCAATACTGCCGAAGTTAATGAAACATAAAGTGTTGTTCCCTTTAAAACAACTTCTTTAGTGTAACTATTAACACCATTTCCCATAAGCGATTTCCATGCAGTTGCAACGTCGATTTTGTCCATGCCAGACTGGAGTTTATTTTTTTCAATAAACTGTTTCAAAACGTCTCCGATAGAACCTTCGTTGCTAATTCGTCTTGCCATTATTTAAATGAAAATGGTTTAAATTTTTTATAAGTGTATTCTAAATTTTCTTTATTTTTCAAAACTAAAGTTGAATCTTGAATAGTTATAATTTCTTCTTTCCAATTACCAAATTTTGTATTGTATTCGATAAAGAAAGCATTATCCTTAACTACCACTTTGATGCCTTCTTTAATACCATTGGTTCGAAATTTTCCGTCGAACTGTGGCATTACTTTTTGGCGAAAGCCTTGATTATCTTTTAACTCAAAATAATCGATAGTTTCATTTATTTTATACTCTTTCGTTTTCCCAGTTGAGAATTTCACTTGTTTGATTTCCCAGTAACCATTAAGTTTTTTGATGTCTTCATTTTTTACATTAGAATGACACGAAATCAGTAGCAATACAAAAAGAAACAAACCTATTTTTTTCATGGATTAAAATCGAATTGATGAATGACAAATTTAATTTTAAAATTTACAAAGTCACAGGAAATATAAATTAATATTTTGCACATTAAACTATTTTATATCTTTAAAGTCGAAAGTCAAAATTCTTCAAAATGAAAAAAATAATACTACTTCCATTTATTTTACTTTTCCTTTTTAGTTGCAGTTCTGACTCAGGTTCAGATTCAGGTTCATTAGCTGCTGTAACAACAACTTCAATTAGCGAAACAACTTCAATATCGGCTACAAGCGGTGGAACCATCACTTCAGATGGAGGATCAGCAATTACACTGCGTGGTGTTTGCTGGAGCATCAATCACAATCCAACAATTGCTGACAGTAAAACAACAGACGGAACAGGTTTGGGAACGTTTACATCTAATATTACCGGACTTACAGCAAACACCATTTATTATATACGAGCATATGCCACAAATAGTGCTGGGACTGCTTACGGGAATGAAGTTACCACTACCACAGATGAGACCATGTATTTTCCTCCTAATGACGGAAGTGCCACTTGGACAACAAAATCTATTGCAGATTTAGGTTGGAATCAAAGTGCCGTACAACCTCTATTGGATTATTTAGAATTAAAACATTCCAAATCTTTTATCATTTTAATTAACGGAAGAATTGTTATGGAGAATTATTTCAATGGACATACTGCTACAACTCCATGGTATTGGGCAAGTGCAGGAAAAACATTAACATCAACCATGACCGGAATTGCACAGCAGGAAGGATTGCTGAACATAAATGACAAAGTATCTGACTATTTAGGAACAGGATGGACAAGCGCACCATTAGCTAAAGAAAACCTAATTACCTGCAAAAATTTATTGTCAATGAGTTCTGGATTGAATGATGCTTTAGGAGATGATGTATCGCCTGCAAATCTTCAGTATGTTGCCGATGCCGGAACGCGATGGGCATATCACAATGTATATGTAAAATTACAAGATGTTATTGCTAATGCTTCAGGGCAAACTTGGACAAATTATTTTAATACGAAATTAAGGGATAAACTGGGAATGACAGGAACTTGGAATCCAAATGGTGGTTTAAGTGTTTATTATAGTAATACCCGAAGTATGGCTCGATTTGGATTAATGGCATTGAACAAAGGAAAATGGAATGGGACACAAATTATTGACGAAACCTATATTAATCAGGCAACAACTACTTCACAAAATATTAATCTTGCTTATGGTTATTTATGGTGGCTAAACGGAAAAGCAAGTTATCATTTACCACAAAGTCAGTTACAACTTAACGGAAGCATTATTCCTAGCGGACCAAACGATATGTTTATGGCATTAGGTAAAAATGATCAGAAAATCTATGTGATTCCAAGTAAAAAGATGGTAGTCATCAGAATGGGTGATGCTGCAGATACGGTAAACTTAGCTTTATCTGATTTTGACGCAACGCTATGGACAAAAATTAGTGCATTGTATCAGTAAACTTACTTCCTAAATCTGATTACAGCATAAACAAATAATACAAAAGCAAACAGTCGCAACCCAAGGAAAATACTTGGTAATGGTTTTTCTATAAAATAACTCAATGCCACAATTCCGATACTAATGGCTATTAATTTTAATGAGGATGATTCCTTAAAAAATCTCAAAATCTTATTATTAATTATTGTTTTTTGAACATCTTTCCTTTTAGGAGAACTAGAATCTTGAGGATTATTAGTTTCTGATTTAGATTGGGTATTTTTTTCAGCTTCCTTATCAGCTTCATTTTTTTTAGTAAATCCGAATTTTAAATCATATTCTTTTCTACTATCAATATTTGAAAGAATTTCATAAGCTTCTAATATTTCTTTAAATTTTTCTTCAAAAAAAACATCTCCTTTATGTTTATCTGGATGAAGTTTTGAAGATTGAAATTTGTAAGCCTTTTTGATTTCTTCTAAAGATGCCAAGTAATCAATTCCTAATATCTGATAATAATTTTTCATATTTATTTAAAAAACGAATCTACGAATTCAAATTTATTAAAAACTTGTAAATCTTCAATACCTTCACCTACTCCAATATATTTTACTGGTATTTGAAACTGGTCTGAAATTCCAATAACAACTCCTCCTTTTGCAGTTCCGTCCAATTTTGTAACTGTTAGACACGAAACTTCTGTAGCTGCTGTAAATTGAGTTGCTTGTTCAAAAGCATTTTGTCCTGTTGAACCATCCAAAACTAATAACACATCGTGTGGTGCGTCTTCTACCACTTTTTGCATTACACGTTTTACTTTGGTTAACTCATTCATCAAATTTACTTTATTGTGCAAACGACCTGCGGTATCAATAATAACAACATCGGCATTTTGGGTAACCGCACTTTGTAACGTATCAAAAGCTACCGAAGCAGGATCACTTCCCATTTGCTGTTTTACAATCGGCACACCCACTCTATCAGCCCAAATTTGCAATTGGTCAATAGCAGCAGCACGAAACGTATCGGCAGCACCAAGAACAACTTTGTAACCCGCTTTTTTGAATTGATAGGCTAACTTTCCAATGGTTGTAGTTTTTCCAACACCATTAACGCCAACGACCATGATTACATATGGTTTTTTATTGGATGGAACTGTAAATTCCGTTTCTTCACCAGATTTAGTTTCCGATAAAAGCCCGGCTATTTCTTCACGGAGAATTTGGTTGAGTTCGTCTGTTCCCATATACTTATCATTAGAAACACGCTTTTCAATTCGCTTAATGATTTTTAGTGTAGTAGCAACGCCGACATCTGAAGAAACTAAAATTTCCTCAAGATTGTCCAGAACTTCATCATCAACTTTTGATTTTCCGGCAACAGCTTTGGTTAGTTTGGAAAAGAAAGTGGTTTTAGTTTGTTCTAAACCTTTATCTAGGGTTTCTTTCTTTTCGGAGGAAAATATTCTTTTAAAAAAACTCATTTTTGTTTATTGAAAGTACAGAAATTATGGCGTAAATATAAAAATAAAAAAGCTACTTCCGAGTGAAAGTAGCTTTGATATATAATTTTATTGGAATTATTTCTTTGCTAAGAAACTATCCACTTCTTCTGGTGTCATAATGCTTTCAACAAAAGTATAAGCTCCTGTTTTTGGAGATTTTACCATTTTGATTGCTTTTGATAATCTTTTAGAAGCTGTTTGCAGGGTTGCTACGGTTTTCTTTGCCATGATTTATTTCTTTAAAATCCTTTTTTTGAGGATATTATTTAATTTCTTTATGAACAGTCATTCTCTTCAAGATTGGATTAAATTTTTTAATCTCTAACCTATCCGGAGTATTTTTTTTGTTTTTGTTTGTAATGTAACGAGACGTTCCCGGAAGACCTGTTCCTTTGTGCTCTGTACACTCTAAAATAACTTGTATTCTATTACCTTTCTTTGCCATCTTACTTTATTTTTATTGGATATGGAATTATTTAATAAATCCTTCAACTTTTGCTTTTTTCAAAACAGCCGCCAATCCATTTTTATTGATTGTTTTAATTGTAGACGCAGCTACTCTTAGAGTAATCCATCTGTCTTCTTCAGCAAGATAGAAACGTTTTTTAACTAAGTTAACAGAAAATTTTCTCTTAGTTTTGTTCATAGCGTGAGAAACATTATTTCCTACCATCGCTCTTTTACCTGTAAGGTCACAAACTCTTGACATTATACTTATCTTTTATCGTTATTCAATTCGAGGGTGCAAACTTAAGAAAAATATATTGTAGTAGCAAAAATATTATTGCAGATTTTTTCCTTTTTTTTTATTTGTTTTTTATTGGCTAAAAAGAATGTCTTTTTTGAACAAATTTATTAACAACGGTGCTTTAGTTAAAAGCATTTTTTAAAATTGCTTTCTGTAATATTTCCAATGCTTTATTTACCGATCTATCTATCACTTTTTCACGTGGTTGTCCAAAATTAAAATCTTCAACAAAAACCGCTATAGGTGTTGCCAATGCAATAAAAACAGTTCCAACTTCAGCATCGGCATCACCTTTTGTTGGTCCAGCATTTCCTGTTGTAGCAATTGCGTAATCCGTTTTCATTAGTTTTTGAATTCCCAATGCCATTTCCGAAGCTACTTCTTTACTTACAACGGTATATTTTTCAATAGTTTTAGCATCAACACCAAGCACTGAAATTTTAGTATCCGTGGCATAACTTACCACGCTTCCTCGAAAATAATCTGAAGCACCGGAAACTGATGTTAGCATTTGGGCAATTTTCCCACCTGTACAACTTTCCGCTGTTGAAATAGTCTTTCCCTGTTGACGTAATAATCTTCCAATTATAACTTCTATCGTTTCATCTTCATCAAAACCAACGATGATATCTCCGATGATTTTGGTTAAGGATTGTACATTTTCCTGAATAGCTTTTTCTAAAACTTCCTTATTTTCTCCACGAGCAGTTAAGCGCAAACGCACTCTTCCGGGACTAGGCAAATAGGCAAGCTTTATAAATTCTGGTAAATTGTTTTCCCAATATTCAATTCGTTCTGCTACTAAACTTTCACCTTGTCCGTATGTTAGAATAGTTTTGTGGATAATATATGGTCTTTTGAATTCGGCTACAATTTTCGGGATGAGTTGTTCGTTTACAATCCCTTTCATTTCATAAGGAACACCTGGCATAGATACAAAAACGGTTTTGCCTTTTTGCATCCACATACCAGAAGCGGTGCCATAATTGTTTTTTAAAACCTGAGCTTTTGAAGGCAATAAGGCTTGGTCTTTGTTAATTTGTGTCGGATTGAAATTAAGTTTGGCAAACAACGCCACGATATGGTCTTCAACCTCCTGATTTCTATCTAAAGTATCGTCAAAATATTCACAGAAAGTATACTTAGTAATATCATCCTTTGTTGGTCCGAGGCCGCCGGTTATGATTACTAAATCGACCTGATTTTGTAATGTCGAAAATGTGTTTAGAATTTGCTGTTTATCATCGGAAATGGAAAGCATTTCGATAGTTTGTACGCCAATTTTATCTAACGCTTTGGCGATGTAACCCGAGTTGGTATCAACAATTTGACCGATTAGAATTTCGTCGCCAATGGTTACTATGGTTGCTTTCATTTTATAGTTGCTGAGTGACTGAGTTTTGTTTACAAAGAAAATAAGGTAGCCTGACTAGCCCCGATTACTTCACTGAGTTAATATTTGTTGGCGGTGTTCAGTGAATGTTCGCATTTGAAGTGAAAATAATCTTTCTCAAAGATATTGTAACGAAAAGCGGGAATTGCCATTACTGATAATTAGCTACGCTGAATCTGCGATTTCCCAAGCCGTTCGCTTCTTATATTATAAATCGAAATCTTTTTTGATTTCTTTTACTGCTTTTTCCACCTGACTTTGGATGCTTGCGAAAGTGTCAACTATTTCTTTGCGTTTTCCTTCAGCTTTTGTCCAGGCTTCTACTTGCAGAATCTCTTCAAAAGCTACGGTCATTCCCAACAAATCCAAACTAGGTTTTATTTTGTGTGCATAACTATAAGCTAATTTATGGTCTTTTGTTTTGATACCTAAATCAATTTGTTTTAAGTCTTCAGGAACTTCTGTTACAAACAGAGTTATAATTTGCATTACGAATTCAGGATCATTGTCTGAAAGAGCGTAAACTTTTGCGAGGTTGTAGTTTATTGCCATTATTTAATATGTAATCTTAATACTTTTTTATTTTCTATAAATCCTTCCAGGATATCGTTTGGTGCTACTTTAGCAACGCCTTCGGGTGTGCCGGTAAAAATAATGTCACCTTTTTTGAGCGTAAAATACTTCGAAACATATGAAATTATTTCGTCGATTTTCCATAGCATATAACTTGTATTTGCTTTTTGAACGGATTTACCGTTATTCTTCAATTCAAAAGTAATGTTTTCCATTGAATTAAAATTATTTTTCGGTTGAAAGTCACCAATAATCGCTGAACCATCAAAAGCTTTTGCTTTTTCCCATGGTAACCCTTTATCTTTCAATTTATCTTGGATATCTCTAGCCGTAAAATCGATACCTAAACCTATTTCGTCATAGTATTTATGTGCAAACTTGGTTTCGATATATTTTCCGACTTTTGATATTTTTACCAAAACCTCTATTTCATGGTGAACGTCATTGCTGAATTCAGGAATTGTAAAAGGTGTTTTCTTTGGTAAAATTGCAGTATCAGGTTTCATGAAAATTATCGGTTCATCCGGACGCTCATTATTGAGTTCGGCAATGTGATTTACGTAATTTCTTCCGATGCAGATTATTTTCATTTTCTGTTATCTATTGTCTGTTGTCAGCTTTTGTTGTTTATAAATACAACCGAAAACTATTTAGTGTTTAACTTCCTTAATTTGATTCCGGTTAAAACCTTCTTTGTATATAAGGGAAATTCCGCGTTTTGAATCCAACCAAAATAGCCTGGTTCTTTATCTAAGACCTCATCAACTAATGCTCCTTTGTGTTTTCCGAAAGTGAAAATCTCTTGTCCTTCATTATTTAACGCAATGAAACCTGCAAAATCAACTGATTTTTTTCTCGTAGTAAATTCAGAAAGTGTTTTCATATCGTTTTCCAAATCTTCGTATCGGTCTAATTGTGCTTTTAGAATTTCGTATGTCGCCATGGTGTCTGCTTCGGCACTGTGCGCATTTTCTAGACTTTGACTGCAATAAAATTTATAAGCAGCGCTTAGTGTTCTTTCTTCTTTTTTGTGAAAGATAGTTTGCACATCAACTGATACTCGGTTTTTCATATCAAAATCAACTTCAGCGCGCAATAATTCTTCGGCTAATAGCGGAATATCAAATCGGTCTGAATTAAATCCGGCCAAATCAGAATCCTTAATCATATTGTGTACTTGCGTTGCCAGTTCTTTGAATGTTGGTTCGTTGGCTACTTTTTCATTTGTAATTCCATGTACAGCTGTAGCAAATGCGGGAATTGGAATAGTTGGATTTACTAACCAGGTTTTGCTTTCTTTATTTCCGTTGGGAAATACTTTAAATATTGAGATTTCCACAATTCTGTCTTTAGCGACTTCGATACCTGTGGTTTCTAAATCAAAAAAACAAATAGGACGCGTGAGTTTTAATTCCATTTTAAAAAGTTAGTCGACAAATATAAAATATTGCAGTTACCGTTGGTCGATTATTTAATTTTTTTACTGTTAAAATTACCTATTTTTAAAACCTAAACTGAAATGCAATAAGATAGTAACAAAAACTATTTTGCTTCTCCAAATCGATTGATGATAAAATCCATTCTTTTATTTAAGTCATCGAACAAATGATTAGGTGCTTTAATTGTTATCTCAAAATTATTTCGATTGATTCATAGTTTGATTCTATTTTAAAAAAAAAGGAGAATACAAGTTTAATGATAAAACCGTTATTGCTATCAATAAAGATTAAAACAAAACTTCGATTTTAAAAACATTTTTTATTTTGGAACTTCTTCAAAAAGTACACTTTTAGTATACCAAAAAATGAATCCTACTTTTTACATTTACAAAATCATAACAATTTAACTCTTTTCTATGGTAAAAAGGTGGCTTACCTCCACAAAGTGATACTATACAAAAAATGGTTTTCTGGCTTTTTGTATTGCATATAAACAGAAAATACTATTTGGTTTATAAGGTTGGTTATTAAATAGTATAATGATAAACTGACCACAAATAAACATTCCTACTGTATAATGTTTTGACGACCTAAGTTGGAATGTAAATAATTAAAATTATATACAAGATTATGAAAAATTTATTATTCGGTGTAATTGCCTTATTTGCTTTTGCAAACATTTGTAACGGACAAAAAAACAATCCTTACAACAAAGTTGGAGATGATTTTATCAATGCTTATAAAATAATCTCTAAGGATTATAAAGAAGGAAAAATTAAAGACTTAAATCAGGAAACATTAGATTATTATTCTAAAAGATTATCTTTAAATTACAATATAAAGTTAGAAGAATTTGCTAAAATTTTAAATTCTATTAAAAGTACAACTGTAGAAACAGCTATTAATAATTCGAATTTGGCAACTTTTTCTAAAGCCATTTTACTAAAATCATTAAAAAGCACCAACATAACTGGGCTAGTTGATGATGTCAATAAGAGTACTATTTCAAGTTCGGAAAAGCAAATGGTTTTATCAACACTATCCATAGTTAATACCTTTAACACAAACGGAACTGTTTTTCCAACTCAAGCTAATCGTTGTTGGATTTGCTGGGTAACCTTAGGAGCAGTAACCGGAAATGCTATTTGCGGACCTGTTTGTGGGTTAATTGGTGGTGTTGCGGGTGCTATTTTGGGTGAGAGTGAAAAACAAAAATAATAGACCTTTAATAAAATATTTAAAATGAAGTGCAGACTTTGCGCTATATTACTACTAGTCTTGACCATTTCATATGGTCAAGACTTGATTCATGGAGTTGTGATAGATAGTGAAACTAAAGAACGACTTGCCTTTGCCAATATTCTTATCAATAAAAACATTCAGATAATTACAGATATTAATGGTGCGTTTTCATTTAAGTCATTTTCTGATACTATTCCAATAAGTTGTAGTTATGTTGGTTATCAAAAGAAAGAAATCCTAATAGAAGGAAAAAACTATGCGAAAATTTTAATTGAGTTAACTCCGCTACAAAATACACTTGACGAAATTGTCATACTAACCAAAGAGAATCCAGCCAATGCAATCATTCGAAAAGTAATTGCAAATAAAGAAAAAAATAATCCTGAAAATTTACATTCGTTTCAATATACATCGTACAACAAAATAATATGCGATTATAAATCAAATAGTATAGATAAAACCGATAGTATAAATATTCGGAAACAAATTAAGGGAATTCATTTTTTCATGATGGAATCAGTTACCCAGAAAAAGTTTGTGAAACCTAACAATAATGAAGAAGTTGTTTTGGCAACTAAAGTTTCGGGGTTTCAGAATCCTTCTTTTGCTTCAATTGCAACTGATTTTCAACCCTTTTCATTTTATAACGACAATATAAAACTCTTTGATATTAATTACCTAAATCCGATAAGTAAAGGAAGTTTGACTAAATATAAATTTCATATTGAAGATACTATTGAAGAAGAAAAAGACACCATTTATATTATATCATACAAACCAAAGAAGGATAAAAACTTTGAAGGATTAAAAGGATTATTGTATATCAATACTAATAAATATGCCGTTCAAAATGTAATTGCTTCTCCTTTTGAAAAAGGGAAAATTGACATTAAAATCCAGCAACGCTACACCTTTATAAATAATGAATATTGGTTTCCGGAACAATTAAATTTTGCGTTGGTTTTTAATGAGTTACCCAATAAAAAAACGCCTATCACACTCGATGGGAAAAGTTACATTAATATCATCAGTATAAATGCACCTCTGGATAAGAAAAAATTCTCTTTAGAGGAAGTTAGATTAGATGAAAATGCAACTAATAGAGATAGTATCTTTTGGAAAAAATATCGAAACGAAAAACTAAATACTACAGAATTAAAAACCTATCGGGTGATTGATAGCATTGGTAAAAAAAACAACTTAGATTCCTATTTGTCCGTTATTGAAAAGATTACTCAAAACAGACTTCCTATAAATGCTGTTGATATTGATTTGTCTAAGACATTTATATACAATAAGTATGAGAACCTCAGAATTGGTTCTGGTCTTTTTACTAACGATAAAATTTCAAAAAAAATCAGTTTTGGAGGGTTTTTGGGTTATGGTATCAAAGATGAAGCTTTAAAATATGGAGGTGAAATACGTTATAAAATTTCTCAAAAAAACGAATTTAATATTGGTGTCAAATACCAAAACAACTTAATTGAGACTGGCAGTTACGGATTAGACTCTTTTGAAGAAAATTTATTAAGTTATAGAAAATTTATTGGTTATCAATATGATCAAATAAAGCAAAATACATTCAGCATTCATTTAAGAAGCCTGAGGTATTTCGTTTGGGATATTATGTTGCATCAAACCAGTACAAATCCAAAATATAAATACGAATTTGCACACAACATACAATCTTTTACGAACTACAAAAACACTACTTTAAATGTAAATTTAAGATTTGCCTACAAAGAAAAGTATGTAGCATCATTTCATCAAAAAGTTAGTTATGGAACAAAATATCCAGTACTACTTCTTTCTTTTTCTAAAGGACTAAAAAATATTATTAATGGTGATTTCAATTATACAAAAATAGAAGCCGCGATTGAGCAATCTATATTTACTAGGAATTTAGGAACTACAAAATACACACTCGAAACTGGCTACATAAATAGTTCTTTGCCCTATGGATTGCTATTTACCGGAGAAGGAAGTTATGATACTGACACGCCATTTATCATGAAGAATACTTTTCAAACTATGAAACCTTATGAGTTTTTATCTGATAAATATGTAACGCTCTTTTTGTCACATAACTTTGGTGGCTTACTCTTTAAGTCAAGTAAATTTCAACCAAGTATTTCTTTACATAATAATATTGGATGGGGAAACCTTTCCGATAGCGACTTCCATAAATTTATTGCATTTAAAACAAAAGATAAGATTTACTTCGAGACTGGTATTCAATTTGACAACTTAGTCAAAATGAATTATCTGAATGTTGCCAATATCGGATTTGGTTTTGGAACTTTTTATAGATATGGCGCTTACACAAATCCAGAATTTAAAGACAATGTAGCTTTTAAGTTTACTTTAAATGTAACTATAAAATAGGCCGTTATTATGTATCGAATTATTTCTAAAGCAATACTTATTGTTTGCCATTTTACTTCTTTGATTTTTGCAATAAACGTTTATTCTCAGGATAAAATTGCCAATTTAAAATTGGAAAAGAACACGATTTATATTTTTAGTCGAGGAACCCAAACAAAATCGGGGATAATAGCAGAAAAATTTAATAGTCACGACCGTAAAATTACTCATGTAGGCATAGGTTTTTGGGAGCATAATGACATAAGAATTTATCATGTTGTAGATATTGATTCGAGTCAAACGGCACTTGTAATTACTGATTTAAAAAGTTTTATAAATGAAAGTGTTTATTATTTAAGTATATGGAAATGTGATAACAATACTATTGATTTTAAAAACTTGAAAAAAATATGCAAGAGATATAGTTCCAAAAAGATTTATTTTGATTTCTCTTTTAATTTAAATGATGGAAATACGCTTTATTGTTCCGAATTCTGTGCTACTGTTCTTAATGAAACTAACTCTGATATATTTAATTTTAAGCCCAAGGTGATGCAACTTGATACTTTTTACAAAACCGTTTTAGAGAGAGATGAACTACTATATTATCCTGTAGACTTTTTTGAGGATGATAATTGTTTTACTAAAATATATGAAAGCGACTTTAGTTTTACAACAGATTAAGTTTGAAAAGTAGTTAACAGTATCAGAAATGTTAACGGCAATATTGAAACCGCCGACGACAATATTGAAATTGCGGACGACAATATTAAAAACAACTAATGCTTAATTACTTTTTCTAACTTAAAACATAAAAATGAAGCTGTAATGAGAAACACAAAAGCACAAAAAAGCAAAAGCCCGATATTTGTATCGGGCTTTTATCAACTTATTACAGGAAAGTAATCAAAATTTTTATTTACTCCTTTATTAAATTTGAAATGTCTTCTTCAATTTTTCTGACATCTAATTGTTTTTTTGTGATTTTAACTTCAAACTTACTACTTTCTACTGCAGACAGATTTCCGGCAGCTTTTTTCTTTTCATATTTTTCTTGAAGTTTAACCAAATCTTTGTTTGCGTTTATTAATCTTTGATTTAGCTTAATTTCTCTTTTTTTAGCATCATTTAATTTATCATTATTATTAGCAATCACTCTGTTTTCTTTTTGCGCTTGTTTTTGCTCTTTTTTAAGTTTTTTTTGAGCTTTGGCTAATTCTCTTTGTTCGTCGTTTGCCTTATCCTCTTTTTTTCTTTGTTCTCTACTGATTATATTTTGATTATAAATGTCGGATTTGAGTTCCGATTTTTTTTCATCGATGGTAGCTTTACTGGATTCGATTTTTACTTGAGCAGAATCTACAACAATTGTCGTCTCTATTTCTTGTGCAAATGAATTACAAAATGTAAAAATGAGGATTGCACAACTAGTTAGTTTTTTCATATTAATGAGATTTAATTTTACTACAAAAGTACATCTGTTATAGTCTTAAAATATTACAAAAAATCTATACTGATTTACATCTTTAACGGTTTTTTGTTTAATAAATCTTAGATTTAAATATGGAAAAGTTATGAAATTCATTAGCTTTATAAAACAAAAAAACCTTTCAAATAGAAAGGTTTTTTATTTATGATATATTTTATTGGCTTAAAATCTTCTTACTTGCCATATTCTTCCATAATCACTTTTAAACATTGTAACTTGGTTACCATTAGAATAATTAATTCCAAAATTACTATTATTTGATAACTGAGAAGAACTGATTATTGGGTAAGCACTACCAAATACTGGATAGACATTTTCTGCTCTCAACGTATAAAGTTTCTTTAATTCTTCGATAGAAGGTAAAAACCAATCTGATTTGCCATTTAAACTTGTAGAGGAAGCCATTGCTGCAGCATTGTCAGTAAAGTTGCAGGTAGCTCTAATTATAGCTGTATTTTCTAATCCCGTTCCGATATCATTAGATATACCATTTAAAAATGTAGTACTATTGCAACCATTCCAATTAAATAGCCAGTTAACATTGTTGTTATAGACTAAGTTGCTTGGCGCTGCTTCTAAATACCTCCAGCCATTAGTTGTTTCTCCTTTGTCAAAGAAAACATAACCGCCTGAACCACCAATATAACCGGGCACTTTAAAGCTAACTTCATTACCATAATAGTAGACACCTGAAAATTTAACATAACTCTTTAAATAATAAGTAGTATTAGGAAAAACAAAATCATGAATTGACAGATTAGTTATTGTCATTGCAAAAGTTCCTTCACCAGCGGTAGAATTAGAAAAAGATTGGTTGTCAATCGTTGGGTTATGACTTGTACTATAGCAAATACCTCTTTCGGTATTAGCTGATAAACTACTTGCAACAGTAACATCTACACTAAAACCGGAACACGAAATATTTTTTACTATATCTGTTGTGATAGAGTTAGGTATTGTTATTGAAATTTCATTTCCATATTTTACTTCTCCTGTGGTAAAATTTCTTATGAAAGCCTTTATGTAATAAGTTTCTCCAAAAACAACGTCTCCAAACGAACAAGTAAAATCTAAATTTAATACTGTATTAACTACTTGATTTAAAACAGTTGGATTTGGAACAGTACTATAACATATCCCCGCTTCGCAATCATTTGAATTAGAAAAAGAGGAAGACAGAGTCCCACCGCATGAAACTACTAAATTGTTGTTCGTTAATACTGCCGGTTTTGTTGTCAAAACAACTGTGCTAAAAGTTTCTCCACCTCCAGAATCTGAACTACAACCAACAAAAGCTGATGTCAATAAAAATAATACTAAAATAATTTTAATGTTTCTCATAAATAAAGTTTTTCCTTTTTTAAATTTTTAATATTCTCTGTTTACATCAAATGCTTCTAAATAATCGGCTACCCGTTTTACAAAACTTCCTCCTAGTGCGCCATCTACAACCCTGTGGTCGTAGGAGTGAGACAAGAACATTTTTTGACGGATTCCGATAAAATCTCCTTCCGGAGTTTCGATAACTGCCGGTACTTTTCTGATGGCACCCAGTGCCAAGATACCGACTTGTGGTTGATTGATGATTGGAGTTCCGAACACAGAGCCGAAAGTTCCAACATTAGTCACCGTATAAGTTCCGCCTTGCGTATCGTCTGGTTTTAGTTTTCCGGCTTTGGCACGGTTTCCTAAATCGTTTACCGCTTTTGCCATTCCAACAAGGTTTAACTGGTCAGCATTTTTAATAACAGGGACGATTAGGTTTCCATTTGGTAAAGCTGCTGCCATTCCAAGATTGATATTTTTTCTTTTGATAATGTAATCACCATCAACAGAAATATTCAAGCCAGGGAAATCCTTTAATGCTTTCGCGACAGCTTCCATGAAAATTGGTGTGAAGGTAAGTTTTTCACCTTCGCGTTTTTCGAATGCTGTTTTAACTCGGTCTCTCCATTTAACAATGTTTGTAACATCGACTTCAATAAACGATTGTACGTGCGCTGAAGTTTGTACAGAAGCGACCATATAACCTGCAATCAGCTTACGCATTCTATCCATTTCAATAATTTCATCACCGCCGTTTACTGAAACGGGAACTGCTTGAGTTATCGATTGTCGGTTCTCTGTTATCGGTTGTTGGTTTTCAGTTTTCGGTTTAACTGCTGATTGACTTCCTCTATTTTGAATATAATTTAAGATGTCTTCTTTAGCTACTCTTCCATCTTTTCCTGAACCAGTAATTGTTTCCAATTCAGCTAATGAAATTCCTTCTGCAGTAGCAATATTTTTTACTAAAGGTGAATAGAATTTGTCTGATGATTTGAAGTCGACTGGAGCAACAGCTTCTTTAGCTACTTCAACTGTTTTAGCAACTTCTGCAACCGCAACAGGAGTTGGTAGTGCTTCCGAAACTGGTTCTGGAGCAACACTTTGCTTCGCCAGTTCGCTTACGCTCGTGTCACCTTCTGTTTCAATAATAGCTATAGTTTGACCTACTTTTACCACATCATTCACCTGGAATAAAATTTCGGTTAAAGTTCCTGAAACTTCGCTTGGCACTTCGCTATCTACTTTATCGGTAGCGATTTCAAGTACAGCTTCGTCAGCTTCTATTTTTTCGCCTACGTTTTTTAACCAATTGGTAATGGTTGCTTCCGCAACACTTTCACCCATTTTTGGTAATTTCAATTCAAACTTTGCCATATGTGTAAACTAAAGTTGTGTTTTCAATTTTACTTCGTAACAGTTCGGCCTTTGGCCTTGAGTCTGCTGCAAAAATACTAAAAGAATAAGCGATAATTTTGCTTTTCTATAAATTAATTACTTCGCCTCTATCGTTACTGCTGTTACTTCCAATGATGAAATTACTTTGGATTGGTAACAGTTTAAAAGTAAACGACTTATTTTTATTTGTTTCGAAAAAAGAGATAGCTTCTGTAAAACTCAAATAGTTTGTATCCAAAATTATCTCACTATTTTTCTTCTCCGAAATCGATTGCGAAAATACTATTTTTCCGTTTTCAAAAACTGTTCTTTCGGTATTTTTTTGAAGTTTGTTTTCTAATTTTTCTTTTGTAGTTTCATTATCAGAAACTAACAGATAATTTTCTGGACTTAGTTTTGGTTTGGCTCTTCCCTGAAACAATTTAACAAAAGAAAAGAAGACAATTCCGATTTTCATAAATAGCGAAAAGAAAAAGGAAACATTGAAATGCTTTTTATAAAAGAAATTCATTGCTTGCTGAAAACGATTCATATAAGTTCCATCTTTTACTGTGCTTTCGCCTTTGTAATGAATCACGGTTGTTTCATGGAAATAATAATTGCTTTTCCCTTTCTGCAAGACCCTATAACTCAAATCAATATCATCTGAATACATAAAACAATTTTCATCAAAACCGCCAAGCTCATTATACAAATCGCGCTTCAAGACCATAAAAGCACCGACAAGAATATCCACTTTCCCAGTTTGGTTTTCACCTAAATGCCAAGCGTAATATTTATTAAATAACGATGATTTCGGAAACAACTTATACAACCCAAAAATCTTGGTAAAAGCTACCCAAGGTGTCGGAATGCCGCGTTTGCTTTCAGGCAGAAAGTTTCCGGTTCCGTCAATAAGTTTGCAGCCTACGATTCCTAAATCTGATTTGCTTTTGGCGAAAGCCAGCACTTTTTCAAACGTATCTTCAGCAACGACAGTATCCGGATTTAAAATACAAATGTATTCGCCTTTAGCTTGTTTAACCGCAATATTATTCCCTTTTGGAAAACCCGAATTCTCTTTGTTTTCAATTAGTTTGATATTTGGAAAACGTTGTTTCATCATGGCACAACTATCATCAGAAGAATTGTTATCAATCACAATGATTTCAGCATCCAGATTTTGAATGGCTTTTTGCACACTTAATACGCACAACTCCAAAAAGTAGCGCACGTTATAATTAAGGATGATGATTGATAGTTGCATTGGGCAAATATAATAGATTGTTAGATTTTTAGACTGTTAGATTTTTAGATTTCGGCGTTTTCCTTAAAAACAAAGATTGTTTTGTCCCTCGCAATGACTTACTTTTGCAAAAAATTGTTACTTGTGAATTACCTTTCTGTAGAAAATATATCGAAATCGTTTGGCGAAAGAACGTTGTTTAAAGACATTTCTTTTGGCATCAACAAAGACCAAAAAATTGCTTTCATTGCCAAAAATGGTTCAGGAAAAACCTGTATCATGAACATTATCAATGGCGAAGACGAACCTGATACGGGACAAGTTGTGATTCGAAAAGGATTGAAAATGGCATTTCTTTCCCAAAAAAGTAATCTGCAAGACGAGTTGACGATTGAGGAAAGTATTTTTGCTTCGGATAATGAAGTGCTACATGTAATTGAACGCTATGAAAAAGCGCTTGAGAATCCGGAAGACGAGGAAAAATACCAATTGGCTTTTGATGAAATGGACCGATACAATGCTTGGGATTTTGAAACGCAATTCAAACAAATTTTGTCCAAATTAAAACTCGAGGATTTAAAACTGAAAGTGAAATCGCTTTCCGGTGGACAAAAGAAACGCTTGTCATTGGCTATCATTTTAATTAATCGTCCTGATTTATTGATTTTAGATGAACCTACGAATCACTTAGATTTAGAGATGATTGAGTGGTTAGAAAGTTATTTCGCCAAAGAAAATATTACGTTGTTTATGGTGACACACGATCGTTTCTTTTTGGAGCGTGTTTGTAATGAAATCATCGAATTAGACAACGGTAAATTATACCAATACAAAGGCAATTACTCCTATTATCTTCAAAAGAAAGAAGAGCGCATTGCCATGGAAAACTCAACGATTGATAAGGCGCAGAATCTTTTCGTAAAAGAATTGGCCTGGATGCGTCGCCAACCAAAAGCTAGAACAACCAAATCGAAATCGAGACAAGATGATTTTTATCAAATTAAATCCGTTGCCGAAAGCCGTAGAAAAGAAAATGTTGTCGAGCTTGAAATCAACATGGAACGCATGGGCAGCAAGATTATTGAACTTCATAAACTCTACAAAAAATTCAAGGACAAAACCATATTGGATAATTTTACTTATGATTTTCAACGTGGAGAACGCATTGGCATTATTGGAAAAAATGGAACTGGAAAATCGACATTTTTAAATATTCTGACCAAAACTTTGCTTCCTGATGCTGGTAAAGTAGTGATTGGTGATACGATTAAAGTGGGTTATTACACACAAAGCGGTATTAATCCAAAACCGGGACAAAAGGTTATTGATATTATTAAAGAATATGGCGAATATATTCCGTTAACAAAAGGGAAAATTATTTCGGCTTCGCAGTTGTTAGAACGCTTTTTATTTGATGCCAAAAAGCAATATGACTTTGTAGAAAAATTGAGCGGTGGTGAGTTAAAACGCTTGTATTTGTGTACAGTACTTATTCAGAATCCAAACTTTTTGATTTTGGATGAGCCTACAAATGATTTGGATATTGTGACTTTGAATGTGTTGGAAAGTTTCTTATTGGATTATCCAGGATGTTTATTGGTGGTTTCTCATGATCGCTATTTTATGGATAAAATTGTGGACCACTTATTCATCTTTAGAGGCGAAGGACAAATTGAAGATTTCCCGGGAAATTATTCCGATTTCAGAGCTTATGAAGATTCGGCTGAGCCAAAAAACTTATCGAGTGTAAGTACTGAAAAAGTCAATTGGAAAGAAAAAAATAATACTTCTGTCGGACTGAATTTTAATGAACAAAAGGAATTCAACAAAATTGAACGCGAAATTAAAGACTTGGAATACGAGAAAAAACAAATTGAAAAGTTATTTTCGGAAGGTAAAGTGACTGATGCTGATATTACAGCTAAAGCCAAAGAGCTGGAAGTTATTATTAAGAAAATGGAATTAAAAGAAGAACGTTGGTTTGAGCTTTCTTCAAAAATGGAATAAGGGTTCACAATGTTACACTAAGTCAAACACTATGTCAAACACTATGTTTCGCTAAGTTTTTTTATTGTATATACTTTGTGTTACTTTGTGCCAAACATTGAGATACTTTGTGCTACAAACATTAAAATCATATCTAAACTTCTTCTGGAACTCAAAAAACGAACACGGAGTGCACTCGCCGTTTGTGTTTAATTTGGTTACCAAATGTTTTTATGATAAGAAAAGCTATGCCGAATATTCCATTCTGAAAAGCTATAAAAAAACACTTTTAGAAAACCATAGCACTATTGAAGTTACTGATTTTGGTGCGGGTTCAAAAGTTTTTAAAAGCAATACAAGAGCAATAAACCAAATTGCAAAAAATGCCGGAATTTCTAGTAAAAGAGCAGAACTGCTTTTCAGGATTACAAAATATTTCCAACCGGAAAATATTCTGGAAATCGGAACTTCATTAGGATTGGCGACTTCAGCGTTATCTCTTGGAAATTCTAAAGCAAAAATTACCACGTTAGAAGGTTGTGATACTACTTTGGCTAAAGCCAAAAAGCAATTTGAAGAATTTGGGCTAGCAAATATCAATTCAGTTGCAACCGAGTTTAATTCATTCTTAACAAGCTGCAAACTAAAAACTGAATATTGCCAACTTATTTACTTCGATGGCAATCATTCTAAACTTGCAACCTTAAACTATTTCGAATTGTTATTGCCAACAGTGACTAATGAAAGCGTTTGGATTTTTGATGATATTCATTGGTCGCATGATATGGAAGAGGCTTGGGAGATTATAAAAATTCATCCGAAAGTTACTGTTACTATTGATACTTTTCAATGGGGATTAGTATTCTTTAGAAAAGAACAACCGAAGGAAGATTTTGTGATTAGAGTTTAGTTTTTAATAAACTTTTGATTGATTACTTTTTCGTTAGTTACTACTGAAATGATGTATGATCCTTGCGCCAGATTTTGAACGTTAATTCGATTAGCATTGCCATTTTGTTCCAAAACTTTTTTCCCTGTCATATCAACTATTAAAATTCTATAAATGTCCGTAACAGTTGAAAACTGAATATTTAAAATAGATTTTGTTGGATTGGGATAAATTGAATAAGATAAGTTATTTTGCTCTTCTAATGCTAAGATGGCTGAACAAGTAATTGTTGACGGAGAAAGCGAAAAAGTACTCATGCCATCATTACCCAACTGACCGTACATATTATCTCCCCAAATCAAAAAAGTATCATCTTTTTTTAGTGCTACCGTATGATATTCACCTGTTTGAGCTGTCTTCCAATTAGTAGCTGTACCAATTTGAGTTAATACATGTCTTTCTGTTGAAGTACCATCGCCTAACAAACCATGATAATTCATTCCGCAAGTCCACAAAGTGCCATTGTTTTTAATTCCAATGGAATTATATTTTCCAATTCCAATACTTTGCCAATCATCAGCAGTCCCAACTTGTAGAAGTAAATTTCTCGCGCTTATAGTTCCATCACCAAGTCTTCCGTCAGAGTTTAATCCTGTAGACCAAATTGTACCATTAGTCTTCAAAGCTAATGTGTGATATTCTCCGGCTAAAGCTTCAACCCAATCGGAATCTGTTCCAATTTGTATTGGTACAAGAGAATTGATATTATTACCATTTCCAAATTGTCCATAAACATTATTACCCCAAGCCCATAAAGTCCCATTCGTTTTTAGGGCAACTGTATGTGCTGGTCCGGCAGAAACTTTAAGCCAGTCCGTTTCGTTTCCTATTTGAACAGGAGTATTTCTATTAATTTTAGTGCCGTCTCCTAATTGTCCATAATCAAAATTAAAGCCCCAACCCCATAATGTTCCATCTTTCTTTATTGCCATATTTGACCAATAAGTTGCGGATACTATTTCCCAATCAGTTCCAGTTCCTATTTGTGTTGGCACTATTTTATCAACATTGGTACCATCACCTAATTCGCCATAACCATTGTATCCCCATGACCACAGAGAGCCATCATTTTTAATTGCCATTGAATGACTTTCACCGGCAGAAACTATTTTCCAATCGGTTGCTGTACCTATTTGCGTTGGTGTATTTTTATCGATAAGCGTTCCGTCTCCTACCATTCCATGAAAATTGCCACCCCAAGCCCATAAAGTACCATCATTCTTTATCGCCATTGTAGTATATATACTTGCTGAAACTGATTTCCAACATTGTGTATAACCTTGAAAATTCATAGAAAGTAAGAATAAAAAAAGGATTGTTTTTTTCATGATTTTTTATTTGAGTTAGATAATACTTACAATAAATATAACGCTAAAAAAGGTTTTTTATTATAAACATATATAAAAAATGGCAAACATCCCTGCTTGCCATTTCTTTCATTAAAAAACCAACCTTATTTTTTATTCTTTTGCTTTTTCCATTTCTCTTGTTTTAGCGCCAATTCTGTTTATTTTAAACATAGGTGCAAACTTGAATTTTATAGAAGCTATTTTAGTGTTGTCTTCAGAAGACAAACCTTCTTTTTCAACTGTATTTTTTCTGCTGTCTAATGCTTCATATATCAGTTTAGTTTCATCATAATCTTCTCTTGAAAAATCACCTTTATTGTCTTTATATGATTGGAAAAATTGATCATATACTTTTAAAATATTGTCTTTGTTTACCCAAGAAAAATTCATGTCTTCACCCACTTTTCCTTCTCCAAAAAATCTATCTCTCAACAATTGATTTGGCGTTTTAACAACTACTACTTTTTTAGCATCCAATTCTGCTTGATACTTTGCTTTCAAAGACTCATATTTTGCTTTACTAACCGCTAATTTTTCTCTTAATGCTTCTGCATCCTTTGCTTCAGCTAAAGACATTTCTGCTTCAGAAACTTTTGCTTGATAACCAGCATCTATATCAGACCAATTTGCTTTGGCATCGTCAGAGGTAACATTTCCAACTGAGTCGACATAAGTTACATAATTAGTAACTGTTTTTTCGGCCTCGGCCTGTTTTTCATCTTTACAAGATGCGAAAGCTAAAATTATAGTAGCCAAAATTCCGATTGTTAATGCACTTTTTTTCATAATACTATTATTGTTAATTGTTTGATGTAAAACTACTTGCTTTTATATAGTAAGCCGTTACACATTTATAAAAACGATTTACACAATTACAACATTACTAACTGTAACAATTTGAAGGTAGCGTCTACCTATAGCTGAACTTAAAATTTAAAATAATGGAAACTCAAAAATTTTTAAAATCAAAACAATTTAAAATTCTATTGCCGTTTGTTGTTATTTTAGGAATTATAATTTTAGTAAGAGCTGGCTATGATTTTGGACAATGGTTACATCACTTCATAAATTAACTTAGTTTTTATAACTTTAATACAAATTCAGAATTAAAAAATGGCAAATCCATTAATAAACATCAAGAAATTAACGCGTGATTTCCAACTCGGAAATGAAACAATCAACGTTTTAAAAGGCATCGATTTACAAATCAACAAAGGAGAATATGTTGCTTTAATGGGACCATCAGGTTCTGGAAAATCTACACTAATGAATCTTTTGGGATGTTTAGATACACCAACATCGGGGACATATATACTCAATGGGAAAGATATCAGCCAAATGCACGATGACGATTTAGCCGAAATCAGAAACAAAGAAATTGGTTTTGTATTTCAAACCTTTAACCTATTGCCAAGAACAACCGCTTTAGATAATGTAGCATTACCAATGATTTATGCTGGTTTTTCTAAATCAGAAAGAAACGAGCGTGCCACGGAAGTTTTGAAACAAGTAGCTCTTTCTGACAGAATGGATCACCAACCCAACCAGCTTTCGGGTGGACAGCGCCAACGTGTGGCTATCGCCAGAGCATTGGTTAATAAACCTTCAATCATTTTGGCTGATGAGCCTACTGGAAATTTAGATAGTAAAACATCGATTGAAATTATGAATCTTTTCAACGATATTCACAAAAACGGCAATACAGTTATAGTTGTTACACACGAAGAGGACATAGCCAAATATGCTCACAGAGTTATTAGGATGAAAGACGGCATGATTGAAAGTGATACTTCAAAATAAAAAAAACTCTCTATATTAAATAGAAAAATATTTTCTTGGTACGTACAACATTCCAAAACATTCTCCTTCTTCTTTGCCAAGATGTTTGTGGTGTATTTTGTGCGCTTTTCTTAACCCAACAAAATATTTAATCTTGGTTCTGGTAAACATTTTTATCCGCTGGTGTATTATAATTTCGTGAATAAAAAAATAAGCCATTCCGTATAGTAAAATACCTAATCCAATAAAAAACAAATAGTTTAATTGTGGATTAACTCCAAAATAAAAAAGCAAAATACTTGGTATAGCGAAAATGATAAAAAACAAATCGTTCTTTTCAAAAAAAGATAAATATTTTGGTTGGTGATGGTCTTCATGTAAATACCACAAAAAACCATGCATAACATATTTGTGTGTAAGCCATGTTACACATTCCATAATAAGAAAGGTAATTAAAGTAATTACAAAGTATTGTAATGCTATCATAACATATAATTTAATTGGTACTTAACGTACGATTTTCCAACAATAAACAACTTACTAACATCATCGACTCTTATCCTTTTGCTTAAAATTTCTTCAGGTTGGGTTTTAGCTATTCTTTTTAACAAACTCATATAATATTTATAAGCGGTATAGACTCCAAATTTAGCTTCTTTAGGTAGATTTCTAATTCCAGTTAAAGCAATTTTAAAATCGTCTTCAATTTCTTTAATAATCTTATATTTATCTTCATTAGATAAAGTTAACAAATTTATTTCTGGAAAATAAACCCTTCCTAAAGTTTCATAATCGTGTTTTAAATCTCGTAAAAAATTTACTTTTTGAAAGGCAGAACCTAGTTTCATAGCGCTATCTTTCAATTCGTTATATTTTTTTTCATCTCCATTCACGAAAACTTTCAAACACATCAATCCTACTACATCAGCAGAGCCAAATATATATTCTTCATATTCACTTATGGTCAAGTATTCTTTTTTATTTAAATCCATTCGCATACTCTTTAAAAAAGGAACAACTAAATCCATAATGTCATACCTGTGCACTACATCTTGGAAGGCATTTAAAAGTGGATTAACACTTATCTTTCTGTCATATGCTTTGTAAAAATCGATTTCAAATTCTGTCAATAATTCTTCTTGGTTAAAATCATTGAAAGTATCAACAATTTCATCTGCACACCTTACAAAACCATATATAGCATATATATCATCTTGAATTTTTGATGAAAGTAATTTTATTGCCAGAGAAAATGATGTACTATAATTTTTAGTAATTATTTTACTGCAATCCAATGAAGATTTATCAAATAATTTTTTCATTATTTATATGTTTTAATTATTTTATCACTTGCAATTTTTCCGGAAATTAAGGCCGGTGGAACACCTGGACCGGGAACAGTAAGTTGCCCTGTGAAATATAAATTAGCTACTTTTTTACTTTTTATTTTTGGTCTTAAAAAAGCAGTTTGAGTTAATATATTCGCTAATCCGTATGCATTACCTTTATATGAATTGTACTCTTTTTTAAAATCGTTGACACAAAATGATTCTTTAAAGATAATGTTTTCTTTTACCGATTGATTCGTTAATTTTTCAAATCGTTCGATAATTTTATTGAAATATTTTTCTCTAATCTCAGGAGTATCTTCTAAATCAATTGCTAATGGAATTAAGAAAATACCAGCTTCAAAATCAGCAGGAGCACAAGAATCATCTGTTTTGGATGGAAAACTAGCATAAAACAAAGGATTTTGAGGCCATTGTTTTGTATCATAAATTTCTATTGCATGTTGCTCAAATGGCGCATCAAAAAATAAAGTATGATGATTTACATTTTTTATTTTTTTATCAAACCCTACATAAAACAAGAGAGAAGATGGTGCAAATGTTTTTTTGTCCCAATATTTTTCTGAGTATTGACGATACGGTTTTTCTAATAAAGTTTCAGTGAAATGATAGTCAGCTCCACTTAAAATGACATCAGTTTGAATAGTTTTACCATTCACTTGAATCCCAACAACAGTATTGTTTTCAATATTAATTTTTTCAACATTCGCGTCTACATGAAATTTTACGCCTAGTTCTTTTGCTAAACTCTCCATGGCTTCCACAACTTTATACATACCTCCTTTAGGATGCCAAGTTCCCAAACCAAAATCGGCATAATTCATAAAATTGTAAAAACCTGGTGTATTTGATGGTTTAGCTCCAAGAAACAAAACTGGAAATTCCAAAATTTGTTGCAAACGAAAATCTTTAAATTTAGATTTTACTGTTTTACTTATAGTAGAAAAAAACTGAGTAACGCGCAAAGCCGTTTGAGGAGTAATCAATTCAACTATAGAATCACCCGGTCTGTAAACTAAATCTTTGATTGCAATATCATAGTTCGTTTTAGCTTCCTCTATAAAGCTTTCTAATTTCTTTCCGCTTCCTTTTTCAATTGACTCAAAAGTTGATACAATTGATTTTAGATTATCTGCAATTTCTATACTGTCATTTTCATTAAAGAACACTTTGTATGCTGGAGATAATTTTTCTAACAAATAATAATCAGATGCTTTTTTATCAAAATCATTAAAAAATTTTTCAAATACATCAGGCATCCAATACCATGTTGGCCCAATGTCAAAAGTAAATCCATTCTTTTTTAGTTGTCTGGCTCTGCCTCCAATAGTGCTGTTTTTTTCGTAAACATCAACTTCACAACCTGCTTTAGCTAAATAACAAGAAGCTGCCAAAGAAGAAAAACCTGACCCAATTATTGTGATTTTCATTTTTTTAAAATAACGTTGAACAAATATACAATATAATTAAACAAAATAAATATAATTTTACAAAGCATCTATTAATTTTTCTGCAGAATTATATTGAAATACTGAAGGGACATTTAATTTTAAAGAAGAAGATTGGCGACCAGAAATATGTAGTTTACTTGAATTTTCTTTTAAAATTTTATTATAAAAATTCAAAATGTAATCATCTATTTCATCTGCTGTAGGCATAACAGTAAAGTGAGAAACATATTCGACATTATCATAAAATTTATTAATTTCTAATAAGTCTATAAAAGGAATGCTAGACCCAAAGTAAATGGTTTTATATCCTTTATTTATAAGGAGATAGTTAATAAACATCAAAGAAATTTCATGTGCTTCGTTTTCTGGAAGGAAAAGCACAAAAGTCTTTTCAGAGTCAATAAGTTTATTTTTAATTTGAATTGAACAGATATTTTCAACAAGTTTTTGATAAATCAAATTACTTATAAAGTGTTCGTGAATTGGTTTAATTGAATTAGTTTGCCATAACATCCCTATTTCACTGAGAAAAGGAATGTATATTTCTATAAAGATAGATGAAAAACTCTTGGTTTTCGTTAATTCATTGTGTGTTTCATTAAACAAAACGGCATCAAAATTAAGCATTGCTATTTTTAAAATATTTATTGCAAAGACAGAATTTGTTTTATCAGAATAAACTTCTTTGACTAAATTATTTAATTCTAAGTCTGATAATTTAGCAATCCTAGAAATCTTATAACCGTAATTATTTAAAAAAGAAACATTCAGAAGTTTTTGAAATTCATCTAAAGAGTAATAACGAATATTTGTTTCGGTTCTACTGGGCTTAAATAACTGGTATCGTTTTTCCCAAATTCTAATAGTATGAGATTTTATCCCTGATAGATTTTCTAAATCCTTTATACTAAATTGAGATTTAATTTTGTTCATTAAATTATACTTTATTTTAAACAAATATATGAATTGAATATGATTAAGCAAAATACTTCAGTTATTAATTGATTTAAATTAGTAATAATCCATTAAAACTTTAATTTTTGCTATTTTTGAAATGAAATATTAAAATTCATAATGAAAGTATATACCAAAACAGGTGACTTAGGAAACACATCATTATTTGGTGGAACTCGTGTTCCAAAACACCATATACGTATTGAAAGTTACGGAACTGTTGACGAACTAAACTCACACATTGGTTTAATTCGCGATCAGGAAATCAATCAATTATACAAAAATGTTCTGATTGAAATACAAGACCGCTTGTTTACAGTTGGCGCAATTCTGGCAACTCCACCAGAAAAAGAAACACTAAAAAATGGACAACCTAGATTACAAAATCTAGGAATAACAGAAAGTGATATTGAATTTCTAGAAAAGGAAATAGACACCATGGAAGATTCCTTACCGCAAATGACACACTTTATTTTGCCTGGTGGACATACTACTGTGTCATATTGTCACATTTCACGCTGCGTTTGCCGTAGAGCGGAACGTTTAGCTGTGCATTTACATGAATTAGAGCCTACCGATGAACTTGTAATAAAGTACCTAAACCGACTTTCTGACTACCTTTTTGTATTGGCACGAAAGTTGTCCAAAGATTTGTCTGCAGATGAAGTACAATGGATTCCGAGGAAATAGTGTTCAGTAAACAGTATTGAAAAAACTGTGGTTTACAGATCTCTAAAAACTGAACACTGACCACTTGCAAAACAACGTTCTTAAACATATTTAAAAATAAATCAAAAAAAACTTGACTTTTTCAGTAATAAATTTATTTTTGCATTAAATTAAAATCGATAGAAGATGTATTGGACGTTAGAATTAGCATCGTATTTAAGTGATGCGCCTTGGCCAGCAACCAAAGATGAACTTATAGATTACGCCATCAGAACAGGTGCTCCTCTTGAAGTAGTTGAGAATTTACAATCTATAGAAGATGAAGGAGAAATCTACGAATCTATGGAAGAAATTTGGCCTGATTATCCAACCGACGAAGATTACCTTTGGAATGAGGATGAATATTAAAAAATAAAAAATCACAAAAGAGAAAAGTCCGTTTAGGGCTTTTTTTTTGTTTAAATTTGCACACCATAATCGGTTGTCTGTTCTCTGTTTTAAAAGTTTTTCAATAAGCTAAATTTATTAAAATCTTTTTTACCAACGAACAATACTGATAACCGAAAACTGATAACATTAAAATATAAATACCAACCCAATTATGAGTTTCATAAATAGCATTATCAAAGCTTTTGTAGGCGACAAATCTCAAAAAGATGTCAAAGCTACACAACCTTATATAACCAAAATAAAAGCATTAGAACCTGTATTAGCAGCACTTTCTCACGATGAGTTAAGAGCTAAAACAGCAGAGTTCAAAGAAAAAATCAAACAAGCACGCGCCAAACAAGACGCCGATATTGAAGCTAAAAAAATAGAAGCCGAAAATACGGCTGATATCGATTTAAGAGAAGATATCTACAATGCCATTGACGCTTTAGAAAAAGAAGCTTACGAAATCTCAGAAAAAGTATTGATGGAAATCCTTCCTGAAGCTTTCGCCGTAATTAAAGAAACGGCTAAACGTTTTAAAGAAAATTCAACTATTACTGTTACTTCAACTGAAAAAGACAGAGAACTTTCGGCTACAAAACCTTATATTACTTTAGTTGGAGACCAAACCAATTGGTCAAACCAATGGAATGCTGCCGGAAAAGAAATCACTTGGGACATGATTCACTACGATGTCCAGCTGATTGGAGGTATCGTATTACACGAAGGAAAAATTGCCGAAATGCAAACAGGTGAAGGAAAAACTTTGGTGGCTACACTTCCACTCTACTTAAATGCTTTAACAGGAAATGGGGTTCACTTAGTAACCGTGAATGATTACTTAGCAAAACGGGATAGTACATGGAAAGCTCCACTATTTGAATTTCATGGTTTAACAGTCGATTGTATTGATAATCACTCACCAAATTCAGATGCACGTAGAAAAGCTTACGAAGCCGATATTACTTATGGTACTAATAACGAATTTGGTTTTGATTACCTGCGTGATAATATGGCGCATTCGCCGGAAGATTTGGTGCAAAGAAAACACAACTACGCGATTGTCGATGAGGTAGATTCTGTATTGATTGATGATGCCAGAACACCATTGATTATTTCTGGCCCGGTGCCAGATGGTGACCGTCACGAATTCAACGAATTGAAACCAAAAATCGAAAACCTATACAACTTACAACGTCAATTGGCAAACGGATTTCTAACCGAAGCTAAACGTTTCTTCAAAGAAGGAAACATGAAAGATGCTGGTTTTCAACTGTTGAGAGCTTATAGAGCATTACCAAAAAATAAAGCACTTATCAAATTCTTGAGTGAAGAAGGTGTTAAACAATTATTGCAAAAAACCGAAAACGAATACATGTCAGACAACAACCGTAAAATGCCGGAAGTTGACGAAGCAATGTATTTTGTAATAGAAGAAAAAAACAATCAAGTAGAATTATCAGATAACGGAATCCAATTTCTTTCGAAAGATACTGATGATAAGTTCTTTGTTTTACCAGATATAGGAACCGAAATTGCCAACATCGAAAAACAAAATCTTGATAAAGACAAAGAAGCGGAAGCCAAAGAAAAATTATTCCAGGATTTTGGAATCAAATCAGAAAGAATTCACACTCTTACTCAACTATTAAAAGCCTATACGCTGTTTGAAAAAGATGTAGAATATGTTATCATGGACAATAAAATTTTAATTGTCGATGAGCAAACAGGTCGTATCATGGATGGTCGTCGTTATTCTGACGGATTACACCAAGCCATTGAAGCCAAAGAACAAGTTACCATTGAAGCTGCAACACAAACATTTGCTACCATTACACTACAGAATTATTTCCGTATGTACAGCAAATTAGCCGGAATGACTGGAACAGCAGTAACAGAAGCGGGTGAACTTTGGGAAATCTATAAATTAGATGTTGTCGAAATTCCAACTAACCGAGGAATGTCAAGAATTGATAAAGAAGATTTAATTTACCGTTCGGTTCGTGAAAAATTCAATGCTGTTATTGAAGATGTTACTCAATTATCTCAAGCCGGAAGACCAGTTCTTATTGGAACAACATCTGTAGAGATTTCAGAATTATTGAGCCGAATGTTGAAAATACGTGGTGTAAATCACAATGTATTGAATGCGAAAATGCATAAACAAGAAGCACAAATTGTAGAAGAAGCGGGTAAACCTGGAGTGGTAACAATCGCTACAAACATGGCTGGTCGTGGAACCGATATCAAGCTAACTCCAGAAGTAAAAGCTGCTGGTGGCTTAGCAATTATTGGAACTGAACGTCACGATTCACGTCGTGTTGACCGTCAGTTGCGTGGTCGTGCTGGTCGTCAAGGTGATCCGGGAAGTTCTCAGTTCTATGTTTCTCTTGAAGATAATTTGATGCGTTTATTCGGTTCAGACAGAGTAGCCAAAATCATGGACAGAATGGGATTGAAAGAAGGTGAAGTAATCCAACATTCAATGATGACTAAATCTATTGAACGTGCTCAGAAAAAAGTCGAGGAAAACAACTTCGGAACCCGTAAACGTTTGCTTGAATATGATGATGTTATGAATGCACAACGTGAAGTGGTTTACAAACGTCGCCGCCATGCATTGCACGGAGAACGTCTGAAACTTGACATTGCCAATATGATGTATGATACTTGCGAATTAATCGTAAGTGAAAATAAAAGCAAAAACGATTTCAAAAACTTCGAATTTGAGTTGATTAGATACTTCTCTATAACTTCTCCAATTTCACAAAGTGATTTTGAGAAATTATCAGAAATGGAAATCACTGGTAAAGTATATAAAGCTGCAATGGCTTATTATGTTGAGAAAACGGAAAGAAGTGCTCGTGAAGCATTGCCGATTATTACAGATGTATACAAAAAAGAAGGAAATACATTTGAGAGAATTATTGTTCCGTTTTCAGATGGAATCAAAACGCTGAATGTAGTAACCGATTTGAAAAAAGCATACGATACTCATGGAGCACAATTAGTGGCTGACTTCGAAAAAAATATAACATTAGCTATTGTAGATGAAGCTTGGAAAAAACATTTACGCAAAATGGACGAGTTGAAACAATCGGTTCAATTGGCGGTTCATGAACAAAAAGATCCATTGCTAATCTATAAATTAGAAGCTTTCAACTTATTCAGAACAATGCTTGATGGCGTTAATAAAGAAGTGATATCATTCTTGTTTAAAGGTGATTTACCACAGCAAAACAATAGCATTCAAGAAGCTCGTCAGGTTCGTGAAAAACAAAATTACATCGAAAGTAAAGATGAAATTCAAAGCAGTGAAAGTTCAAACCGTGAAGCTAGTCAAGCTGCTTCGCAACGACCTCAAGTAACTGAGACAATTGTTAGAGAAACTCCAAAAATTAACCGTAACGACACTGTCACGATTAAACACGTAATGAGCGGCAAAACCGAAAACATGAAATTCAAAAAAGCAGAAAGTATGTTGGCTTCGGGTGAATGGGTTTTGGTTCACGAATAAGATTTTAGAAAACAATTTGCAGAAGGCATACTTAAGAATTTAATCCTCAACAGTGAAAATTGTTGGGGATTTTTTTTACCTGATTCAAAAACTGTGAAATATATAAATTAAATCATAAATTATATAAAACCTTTTCTATGAAGTAAAATACCTTCGCGCCGTCAAATAGAGTACCTTTACAGGAATCCGAAACATAAATAACTATTGGATTTCAAAAGTTACTTCCTTTTATAACGCAATTCCCATTTACATTGAAAATACACATTAAATACATGGTTTCGCTTCGTTGCAAAATAGCAGTGAAAGAGGAATTAGACAAATTGAAATTAGCACATTCAACTATTGATTTGGGAGAAGTGGTGCTTAAAAAAAATATTCATGCCGAGGATAGAGAATTACTCCGCAAAGGATTGCTAAAAAAAGGATTGGAATTGATGGATGATAAAAAATCAATGCTAATCGAAAAGACTAAAAATGCCATTATAGAACTGGTACATTACTCCGAAAAATATCCCAAAGTAAATTTTTCTGAATATCTGAGTAAGGAATTAGACTATAACTACACACATCTTGCGAATCTTTTTTCCGAAGTTACCGGAACTACCATTGTAAATTACATCATTTTAAATAAAATAGAGCGTGTAAAAGAATTGCTTCTTTACGATGAGTTATCACTTACTGAAATAGGTCACTTAATGGAATATAGTAGTGTTGCCCACTTATCTAACCAATTTAAAAAAGTAACTGGACTGACGCCTACCTATTTTAAAAAAATCAAACAATACAAAAAAAGGATTCAACTGGAAGAATTGTAAAATTAAGTTGGTATCCATAAATATAATTCCCAATAGCATAAACTATTGGGATTTTTTTATATTTGAAATATAATTAAATTGTAAATGAAAAATAAACTTCTTTTTGTTTTCCTTTTCCTAAGTATTTCAACTTTCTCACAAACTACAGAAAGTTTGAAAATAGCTACCAAAAATTTATATGAGGCTAATTATCTGATGGATTTTGAAACTATTGTTTCCTTTTCTTATCCAAATATGGTAATAACTTTAGGTAAAGATGTTATGCTGGAAAAGCTTGAGAAATATTATGAAAATGATGAATACCGCTTGCGTGAACAATTAGAAACTTTAGCTTTTCAGTATGGCACAATAAAGAAACTAGAAGGCAAATCATTTTGTGTGATTACATTTCGAAATCCGATGCGCTACTTTTTTGAAACCAAATTAAACACAGAAACTGCTTCTGAAAAAGCTACTTGGTTAAAGCAAATTAACAAAACAAATGAAGTTACTTTTGAGCCAAAAAGAAACAGTTTCAACGTAAGAAGAATTTCGACTTATATTGCAATTATGGACGAAACGACCAATAATACTTGGAGATTTTTCAACTTAGATGATGCCAATCAGTTAGCTTCATTTGAAACAATTTTTGGTGAAAGAGTAAAAAAAGAATTGGGTTTATAAAAAATAGTATTTACCTTTATCTTACTATTAGTAACTAATTAAAATATACCATGGCAAAAGGAAAAGACGTTCAGAAAGCCGCTAAGAAAGAACCTCTAAAGACGGCAAAAGAAAAAAAAGCTGAAAAACGCGATAAGAAAAATTCTCCTAAAAGAGATTAAAATGAAAAACCATCCGCCGCGGCAGATGGTTTTTTCATTATAATAACTAACTAAAATTTAAAACTTGTAACCTGCTCCAATAAAGATTCCGTTTACAGCTACATCTCCAAAACCTAAAGAATACTTAGCATTTACGTCAATTTCTTCTGTAACATCATAGGTTGCCCCTAAATCAATATTTACTTTTAATTTGTCTTCAGTTGCATCTGAAAAATAGTTAAAACTTGGTCCAACTAAAGCACTGAACTTTTCAGCAAAAGTATATTTCGCCAAAACCGGAACGCTAAAAAAGTTAGAATCTGAAATAGCAACATACAATACCTCAGGTTGCACAGCAAATTTTTCTGAAACACCAATTGTAGCAAAACCTCCTAAAAAGAATCCTGTTTCCGAGGCAGTAGCAGTACTCCCGGCTACTTTTACTTTAATGGAAGCTAAATCAACTCCAGCTTTTACTCCGAATTTTGTGTCTTTTTGTGCTTGTACTGTAAGTGAACCGGCAAGTAATACTGCAACGATTAGTAATTTTTTCATCATTTTTATTGTTTAGATTAATAATGATGTAAAAATACCTGCAGTCTCAAAAAGTAGCAATACGGCAAATAACGTATTTTATTAAAGTTCGTCTGGGAATATTTTTCCGGGATTTAGAATATTATTGTGGTCAAAGACACGCTTAATACTTTCCATCAACTCCAAATGCGCTTTGGAAAAAGCTATATCCATAAAATTCTTTTGAACATAACCAATGCCGTGTTCGCCTGAAAGTGTACCTTTTAAGGAAACTGTCAGTTCAAATATTTGACGAATTCCTATCGGAACCTGAGTTTCCCAATTGTCATCGGTCATATCGCCTTTAATGATGTTAACATGTAGATTCCCATCGCCGGCATGACCATAACAAACCGATTTGAAGCCATACTTCTCTCCTATTTTCTTGATTCCGGTGAGTAATTCAGGCAACATATATCTTGGGACTACGGTGTCTTCTTCTTTATAAATCGAATTTGATTTAACGGCTTCAGCAACGGAACGACGCATCTTCCACAAAGCAGCTTTTTGGTCTTCGGTATCGGCAAACAAAACCTCATCGATGTCAAATTTCTCAACAACCGTCATGATTTTCTCAGCTTCGAGCATCAAAATTTCAGGATAATTCCCATCCACTTCAATCAGCAAATGCGCTTGGTGTTCAGGTTTAACATTTACACTTATGCCTTCTACCAACCGCAATGTCCAATCAATAGCATCACGTTCCATAAACTCTAATGCACTTGGAACGATTCCGGCACGGAAAATAGCCGAAACCGCTTCGCAAGCTTCGTTAGCTTTATAAAACGGAACCAACATCAAAACATTATGGGTGTTTTTTGGCAAGAGTTTCAACACTGCTTTTGTAATAACTCCGAGTGTTCCTTCACTACCAACCATTAATTGCGTTAGGTTATAACCAGTAGAATTTTTTAAAGTATTGGCTCCTGTCCAAATGATTTCACCATTAGGTAAAACCACTTCTAAGTTAAGAACATAATCTTTGGTCACACCATATTTTACAGCTCTCGCGCCACCAGCATTTTCAGCAATATTTCCGCCAATCCAACAACTTCCCATGCTGCTTGGATCAACAGGATAGAACAATCCTTTTTCGGCAACAGCTTCCCGCAATACTTGATTGATAACGGCTGGCTCAACAGTGACTTGCAGATTCTGTTCATCAATTTCCAGAATTTTATTCAAGCGCTCCATTGATAATCCAATGCCTTCATATACTGATAAAGCACCTCCGCTCAAACCTGTTCTGGCTCCAATGGGTGTCGTCGGAATTTTATATTCATTGGCCACTTTCAATATGGCTGAAATTTCATGTGCATTGGCAGGTTTCAACACAACGTTTGGCGGAAAAACATAATCTTCCGTTTCGTCATGACCGTAATGATTTAGGGTTTCATTGTCAGTGAACAGATAGTTAACACCAACTATATTCGATAATTTTTGAAGAATTTCGGGACTGAGTGACATTAGGTTAAATTAGAAAGGTAAAAGTAACGATAACAAAAGAAAAAGACAAATTATTTTTAGCCCCGATTGTAGTGGAAATCATCTTTGACAAAGTTTAAAACTTTGTCAAAGATATTGAAACGGAAAGCGGGAAAATAGTCGATTGATAAGCCCAAAACATTCGCTTCTATTTTTTCTTCAAATTAGGAAGGAAATAACAAATAATTCCAATCAAAGGCAGAAACGAACAAACGTGATACACATATTGAATAGAAGTATAATCCGCTAATTTACCCAGCAAAGCCGAACCTAAAGCGCCCATTCCGAAGGCAAAACCGTAGAACAATCCGGAAACCATTCCGAGTTTTTTCGGAACCAATTCCTGTGCATAAACTAATATGGCCGGGAAAGCAGATGACATTATAATTCCGATGGTAATCATTAAAACATCTGTCCAAAATAAGTTAACATAAGGCAGCATTAATGCAAATGGTGTAGCTCCAAAAACAGAAAGCCAAATCACGTGTTTGCGTCCGATTTTATCTCCTAACGGCCCGCCAAGTATGGTTCCAAGCGCATACGCGATTAAGTAAATGAACATGTGAAACTGTGCTTGTTTTATACTAAGATGAAACTTATCCATAAGGAAAAAAGTATAATACGTCGACAAACTTGCTGTGTAAAAGAACTTAGAGAAAATGACGATTAACAACACCGCTATCGCCCATTTCACTTTGCTTTTAGACAAATTGTGATAATCGATAAATACTGTCTTTTTATTCTTTCTAAAAATCAAATGGTCTCGGTACCAAAAGGCAATTTTGCTAATAATTCCGAGTGCAATAACCACAGCAATTACAAACCAAAGAATGTATTTTTGTGAATTTGGAACTACAATTAACGCTACCAAAAGTGGTCCGAGTGCTGTCCCAAAATTGCCGCCAACCTGAAATATAGATTGTGCCAAACCTCGTTTCCCGCCTGAAGCCATATTAGAAATTCGTGCCGATTCCGGATGAAAAATAGAAGAACCAATTCCAATCAAAACCACTGAAAGTAAAATCCAATAAAAATTATCAGCAAACGATAACGAAACAATTCCCGCCAAAGAAAACAGCATTCCATAAATCTGTGAAAAAGGCTTTGGATGTTTATCTGTATAATAACCCACAAAAGGCTGAAGCAGTGAGGCTGCTAGTTGAAAAGCAAAGGTTATCAATCCGATTTGGGAAAATGATAAGTGGTAATTTTGCTTTAAAATTGGGTAAACCGATGGAATTATCGCCTGAATTAAATCGTTTAACAAATGAGCAAAACTGATGGAAAACAGGATAGAATAAATTGTTTTATGCAATAATTCCTTATTTTCAGTAGATATATTACTAGTAGTTTCCATTTAAAATGTGTTTAAAATAAAATACCAAAACGCAAGCGTGGCAAAGGATAATGGAATTCCGATTCCAACCATCATGCTGCTTAATTTTGGTTTCAAGCCATAATTTGAGGCTAAAATTACTCCTGTTATCATTGGCGCCATTGCTGATTCCATCACCGAAACATCAACAGCTATCCCTTTGCCTTTCAATATAATTTTATAGAGTAAAAAGAAAATCGCTGGTGTAATAATTAATTTAAAAAGCAATCCCAGCCTCAGAAATTTCCAATGCTGACTTCTTTTGTCAATTTTTAATTGCAATCCGACGGAAACCAAAGCAACAGGTGTTACTGTTGCACCCAATTTTTGAAAAACAGTTTCTAAATGTTCATTAAAATCAAACTTTAAAACATTCATCACAACCGCAATGACAAAAGCGATAAATGGCGGAAACAGTAGTATTTTTTTTAGTATATCACCCGAACTTGAACTGCCTTTAGCAAAAATTCCGGCCGTAATAATTCCGAGTGTTGCCATGACTACAAACGAACCAGGCTGATCAACAATGATCGCGGTCTTTAAACCTTCTTCTCCATAAAGTGCCTGAATAATTGGAAAGCCAACAAATGAAGTATTCCCTAAACCAGCCGTAATTATCAAACAACCGATAAGTCGATTGGGCCAACCTAATTTTTTTCCGATGGCATAGAAAAAAGCAAAAGATAAGAGAAATCCAATCCAGGCAACTCCTAATGGATATAACAAATCCGTAGAAATCGAAACTTTAGGAATATAGTACAAAGCCAATGCTGGTAAAGCAACATAAATAACAAACTGATTAAGTGCTAAGTGTCCGTTTTTGGGAAAGGCTGCGAGTCGTTGCATTCCCAAACCCATAAGTAAACAGAGAAAAATCAACAGAATGTTATCCATTCGAAATACTTAAATTAGTTTGCAAAGGTCGGAAAGTTTGTTTTATTACACAGAGATACACAGAGAAAAAATAAAAAGATTCACTGAGTTTTAAAAAGCTTCTTTGTGAGTCTCTTTAAAATCTCTGTGAATCTCTGTGTAACAGGAAGTAATATTTTACTAAATTTACCCAAACGATTTCCCATTGAACCAAAAGCAAAACACAAAATCAGCGTTACATGAAAAAGAAGGTATTCCGCAACCTGAAACTTTCAGCGCATCTTCCTTAGAGAAAATTTCCCAAAGCAGAAAAGTACAACCTTCAGCAGCAGAACTTATTTCCGGAATTTTAGCGCATGATAAAGTGGCTTTAAGTCGGGCCATTACTTTGGTAGAAAGTACAAGTGTTACGCATTTGGCGAAAGCTAACGAAATAATAAATGGCTGTTTGCCTTATGCTAACAAATCAGTTCGAATAGGAATTACCGGCGTTCCCGGAGTTGGAAAATCAACTTTTATTGAAGCATTTGGTAAATATCTTACGTCGTTAGGTAAAAAAGTCGCGGTCTTAACTATTGACCCAAGCAGTACAATTTCGCACGGAAGCATTTTGGGAGATAAAACCCGAATGGAGGAATTAGTAAAAGATGAAAATGCTTATATACGTCCTTCCGCCTCGGGAGAAACATTGGGTGGCGTTGCCCGAAAAACTAGAGAAACGATTATCCTTTGTGAAGCCGCTGGATTTGATACCATAATTATAGAAACGGTTGGTGTAGGTCAAAGTGAAACCGCAGTTCACTCGATGGTTGATTTCTTTTTATTGCTAAAGATTTCTGGAGCTGGCGATGAACTACAGGGTATCAAAAGAGGCATAATGGAAATGGCGGATGCGATTGTCATTAACAAAGCTGACGGCGATAATATCAATAAAGCTAAATTAGCGAAGACCGAATTCAATCGTGCTTTGCATTTGTTTCCTGCGAAAAAATCAGGTTGGATTCCGACCGTAGCGACTTGTAGTTCAATTACAAAAGACGGAATTGACAGTGTTTGGGAAACGATATCTAACTATTTTGAATTAGTCAAAGCCAATCATTATTTTGAAGAAAAACGCAAAGAGCAAAACCAATATTGGATGATGGAAACTATTAACGAGCAGTTAAAAAATAACTTTTATAATCATCCTGAAATTGCCAAACTTATCACTTCTTCACAACAAGCGGTGCTTGCTAATGAACTTTCCCCTTTTGCCGCAGCGCAAAAACTACTAGAATTTTATTTCAAGAAGTAAAAGAGAACGTTTTGTACTCATCTCTTTTTTAATCATAATTAGTATTATTTTATAAAGTAAGCGCTATTTTCTTTAAACATGTACATCTTTGTAGAAAAAGATGTACATGTTTACACAAAAAGATGTACATGTTTTGAGTAAAAGATGTACATCTTTTATTAAATTTGTACTTATGATTTAATTGTATCACACTACTAAAATAAAAAAGTATGGCTATTCACTTTAAAATGGTTCCCAAAAAAAACATGCAGACTTCTCCGCCAGAAGTTAAATATTACCCTTGTGCGGTGAGTCAGGGCAAAGTAGACTTAGAAGATTTAGCGCGTAAGGTAGCCATGCAGTCTACTATGAGCGCTGCGGATTGTTACGGAGTTATTGTGGGTTTAACCACGGTAATCGCAGAAGAATTGACTGATGGAAATATTGTAGCTATTGATCATTTAGGAACCCTAAAACTAACATTGCAGGGAACTGCTGCCGACACACAGGAGGAATTGGGCAAATCATCGATTACCAAAGTGAAAGTGATTTATAAACCTTCTGCGAAATTAATGGATAGATTAAGGGAAATTACTTTTAAGAGAATACGTTAGGAAATTAAAATCTTAAATTAAATTTTTGTTATAAAGCCAATACAACAGAACAACAAAGCCGCGCAAAATAATGAATTATCACCTTTTGCAGCGGCTATGAATTTGTTAGGGAAGTATTTTAAGTAGAAATTTTCTAGTATTTGTTTTAGTGAGCTAATTCAAACTACATCTCAAAAATGAGATCGATATAGGGAATTCCGATATTAGAATCTGGACCGGGTGTTCCTAAACTATAAAAGTTGGATGAAGTAATAGTCATTCCATTTGAAGTAACCGGAAAAGGATTTCCAGTAGTAAAGGATAACATTCTTCCTGTAGTATTGATTACATTACCAAGATAATTAGAAACAATTCTTCTTATTGAATATGACTTTCCTGCAAGCAAAGAAATACCATTAACCGAATGATAATCTGTTGAGTTAGAATTAAAAATAATATTCCCTGAGTATACCATTGTAGCATCAGTATTGTTATAAATCTCAATAGTATAAGGAACACTAGCAGTATATAAATTGGCATTTCCTTGATAACCAATAGAACAAACTGTTTGATTGGCGTTTAGTGTAAATGTATATTCATGAACATCCAAATCCATTGTATTGGAATCGGTATAGGCTGGATGGGCTGTAACGACATCACTCCAAAGCGTTTTAAATGGAGATAGTCCCGTATTACATCCTGCTGGTGCTGATGCTTGAGGCGAGGTACAACTTGGACCAATTACTAAGGTTGCAGTGATTAACAATACAGTAACAACAGCTGTTGACACTAAATAAGTTTTGATTTTTTTAATTTTCATATAATTTAAAGTTTTGGATTAGTAATTTTTTATAATAAATAACAGCAATAATGATAATAACTAATGCTATGCATTGCGAATGAGAAAGAAAACCATCAATGACATACCCTCTTTCATCACCTCTAAATAATTCTAAAAATATTCTGCAAAAGCCATATAAAATAATATAGGTTAAGAACTGTTGCCCGTCAAATTGTTTGTTTTGTTTAACAGAAAGGATAAGTAGCAGGATCATCAATAATAGAAAGGCTTCATAAAGTTGGGTTGGATGTACACCAATGCCATTAGAGTTTGGAAAAACAACACCCATGAAACTATTAGTAGGCAACCCATAGCAACAACCTCCTAGAAAGCAACCTATTCTTCCGAAAAAATGCGCTATTAAGGTAGTGGTGGCAAAAATATCTAGCATGGATAAAACCGGTATTTTGTGTTTTTTTAAATACCAAACCACAAATGGAACTATCGTTACAAACGAACCATAAAACACAAAGCCACCCGAAAAATTATCTAAAATAAGTTTTGGATTATTTAGATAATACAAGGGTTTCTCTAAGTAATAAAACAATTTACCACCCACAAAGCCCATAATAAAAATGAGATAGAAGAAAGAATTGGGCAATGCTGTAATGCCCAATTCTTTTTTAGCACGCCACTTGGTATAAACCGTCGCCAATAAAGCACCTAAGACAATACAAAACGCATACGAATAAATCGTAAACTCAACCATACCCAAAAGATTGGATAAAAAAACAGGTAATTGAATATGGAAAAGTTCTTTGTGCATGTGCTAACTTTAATTGAGTTTATATAACTTTTCTGTTATTGACATTCCTTGAAAACAATATCATCAATACCAAATTTCCACAGTCTAGTCCACCTGTTTTGCCAATCTCTAATTTTAATTTCAATATTAGCTGTTGTAGAATTTGAAGTCCATATCGCATCTTTTTTAACCCATCCTGAAGATTGATATTGTTTTGAATTATAGTTATAAGTGTAAATCCCCCCAACTATTGCTCTATTTATTATTAATTGCCCATTTATATATACATCAATTATAATGCTTGGATTGCCAGCTAAATTGTTTCCATAGGAATCTCGTTCATAAGTATCCTGAAAATAAGTTAGCATTTCGAAACAGAAGTGATATTTTTTATCTTTTTCAACTGTAATGGGAACGCCTCGCCAAAGTGATCTCCCTGTTAGAATAATTCCGTTACCCATTCCGTCATTTTTTGCCTGTATTTCTAAACACTTACTATTTCCTAAAGATCCAACAAAAAATTTATCGTCATTAACGTATCCAGGATTAGAAAACGATGGTGTAAAAAAACTTACATAACCTAATCCATTATTCCAATTTTCAAAATCACCATTTATAACTAAGTTTTTTATTGCATCACAGTTATCACATGGGTTATTTTCGCCTCCACCTTTACCCGCGCCGACATTTTTCTTATTACTTTCTGTAGTAAGTATTAATGGAACACCGCAAACTTTACCGCCACACATAGCGTAAACAAATACTTTTTGCTTGTAAGATTGATCGTAAATTGAAGTACTTACTTGATTTAAGGGTAATGTGTCATTGGCGATAATCATTGACGGATTATCTAAATTGATGCGCTTAATAAAAAATTGTTTGGCACATGTAGCATCTGCACAACGGTATTTAAGGTTTTCAATATTCACCGCTAATTCTGCGCTGAGAGAATTGGGAGTCAAATTTCCACCAGATGGAGGAACAGTTGTAAAGGGTTGTATAGCTCCATATATAATATTAGCCTCACTACCTGCTACCAATTGATAGCTTGCGCCTTCCCAACCACTTCCACTGCAACAGTCTTTAGGTAGCTCATTGACACTAATATAATGAGAACAGGTCTTACAGGGTTCCTCAGTTTTGTTGTCACAATAACCTTCATATTTAATTTCGTACAAGCCCAGCTCATCAAAGCTATAAGTACCACTTAGTATTGTCCATGCGCCAGTAGGTGTTTTTATTTTAATCACAACTCGGCTTTGACAACCTTCTTTTCCTGAATTACAATAAAAGTTTCCGCTAAAACTTAAAATACTTCCAACACTTTGTGTGATAGTTTCTCCACAAGTTTCTTTGTTAAACTCTTTACATCCTTTTAATGCTTCACTTAATTGACCTGAACCTTTTATTGCTATGCTATTTCCTGAAGCAATTATTCTTTTGTTTTGTTGAGTTACTTTTGTGTAATCCCAACAATAGGTTTGGCTTATAAAATAAGATCCCGAGCAACATTCATTAGTAACATCTTTAGTTACTTCTGATTTTATCGGAATCATAGTTCTAACTCCGGCTTTACTTTTTACCTGTGATTGTAGCATAAATGGTGTTAAAACCAAAAACAAACAATACATCGAAACCTTTATAACTATTCTCATAATTGAAATTTTAATTAGATTTTATTTATTAAAAACCTTGTTGTTTTGGAGAGCCAGATCCTCTACCACTTGTTGTGATTACTGTTACATTATATTCTTTGCCATCAATATTGATTTTGGTTTTTTCATTTATTTGAATTACCTGCACGTCTTTCCCTTCATTAGTGGTATTCATTACTTCGTAAGTAATATTTTCTTTACCGAATGTAATAGGTTGTTTAGGTTCAGGAAGACCGATACTTTTATACAATGAAGAAAGTAATGACAAAGGAAGAACAGTGGGTTGCACATCTACTTTTTTATCAATAAACTTTTGAAGCGTTTTAGCAGTTAATTTGTTTTTGAGACCTAAGTTGTATATCACAATATTGTTTGTGCCAACAAGTTTTATGGCACTAGCGGTCATTATTTCGTCTTCATTCAATACGTAATTTGGCTCACTAAATGAAGGCGAATTTGCTTTGCAATAAATTCCACCTGCACCACAACCAGGCTCTAACTGGCAAGCACTTCCTCCTGAAATAAACCATGGTGTTCCGGCTGCTACCAATGATTTCCATTCCCCTACAATATCTGAAGTAGCGATAACTTTTCCGGTAGCAGCATAAGAAGCTGCGGCTGCGCCACCACCACTATTTTCTTTCTTCCCCAAACTAATCACAACCCCACCACTTATACCCATATCACTGTATTTAGTATCCGTTTTAGTAGTAATATATTGCCCTTCGTTAAAATGCCCTAGGTTATAACTATTGCTAGGAATGGTTGGGTCTAGTACAAAACGGGTACTTTCTGTACTAATTGTTGAACCCATAGTGTAGCTGCCTTCTACCCATATACCTATAGTTGGTGTAATGTTATAAGCCAATCTTACTTTTGGAATTACACCCAAACCACTGGTTTTAGTTGCTTTTTGGGCTAGTAAAACATACGGATAGTCCACCGTGTTTTCTTGTACGGTTTCGGTAACGGTAAATTCCTTTTGCGAGATACTTAAATAAGCAGCATTCAAGATTGGTGAAACTGTTACATCGCCTAAATGAATATTCATTTGTGGCCCTGCTTCAAATTTGAAACCTTGCGCTTTTGGGCTTCCATTTCCTTTTGCCACTACCGTTGGTGGTGCGCTTTGTCCTTGCAATTGATATACAGTGTAGCGACTGTCTAAAGCATAATCACTATTGCCCATGGTGTAGCCACCACCAGCGTTTATCCCTAATGAGGTATTGCCCCACTCCCATATAGGTTTGTACAAACTAACGTTTATATCTATACCGTTTACAATACCTGCTTCTTTAGTAGTTGCGGATGGGTTTGAAATACCACCGCCAACATAAATTTGCGGCTTAGAAAAACGCAATAAGGTTACATGACCGGTTCGTTTTACTTTATGAGTACCGCCTTTAATAATATATGGTGGATGAGGCCCACCTTCTGTTTCTGCTACTTTCATGGAGCTACCATACTTTTTCAATAAGGTTACATGTCCTATACGATCTTCTGATTTGCCTTGTGGTGAATTTTCAAACTCTTTTATAGGCACACATTTACCATTTAAACCTAGGGTGCCTAATGGGCAAAACACTTGCAGGCTTTGCGAAGCGTTTCGTCTTAGTAAGGTTACATGACCTACACGATCTTCTGTTTTTGCTTGCGGTTGATTAACAACGGTACTATCCCAAAGCAAACTTCCTTGCAAGGTGGTAGGTTTTAGTGCGGTAATCAGCAATAAATCGGAACCTGCATCGCCTTCTAATTGCGACATAATGATGTTTTCGTTTTCGGCAATAACCAGTTGTGTGCCATCGCCATTAAATACGTAAGTACTTTTTGGGTTTAAGTTTGTTACTAGATCTTGTCCTGCTTTGAGCAGTTGGTCTTTGTCTAGAGACACCAAATACGACCCTTTGACTAACTCTAAACTAAAGCTGCCGTCTTTGCCTGTAGTGGCTTTGCTGGCTCCGCCACCGGGGTTTTTCTTTACTACAACTCCAATACCAGTAACAGGTGGATTTTGTGGAGCACTTGCCAACGCACTTATACTAAAGGCTAAAAAGCAGCAAAGCGTAAGGATAATTTTGAGTGATTTGTTTTGTTTCATGGTTATATAATTTTGCTTAACAAATATTACCAATTCCTACAAACAAAAAATCCCTTAATCAAGTGATAAAGGGACTTCTATGTTTTAAAAATGGGAAGCTAATTTTTAAGATTTTTGTAATAATAAGCTATGGCTTCACCTAAAGATGAGATGTGAAGTTTTTCGTATATGCGTTTGGCATGAGTATTCACCGTAGCATAACTGATGCCCATCTTATCGGCAACCATTTTATAAGATAGACCTTCGGCGAGGTATGCTAGGACTTGGTTTTCTTTTGGCGAAAGCGGATTATTGATTGCTTTTGGAATAAAATAATCTAAAACTTTCTGGGCAATGGCCGGATTCATAGCTGCACCACCTTGATTCACTTCTTCAATGGCTTGAAGTATGCGTTGCGGTTTGTCGTTTTTAAGGATATAACCGCTTGCTCCGTTTTTGATACAAATAAATATCTTTTCACTATCATCAAAAGCAGTTTGCATTAGTACTTTCACTTCAGGATGATGCATTTTTATTTGGCGCAAACCTTCTATACCATCAACTTCGGGCATATTGATGTCCATTAAAACTACATCGGGATAATAGGTTTCTATTTCTGAAAGTACATTAACACAATTCACTGCTTCGCCTACAAACTTAAGTTCGTCATTGAAACTAAGCAACGCCTTAAGACTATCGCGTCTCTCGGTGCTATCATCATAAATAAAAATTCGTATTGGCATAGCTCAAATGTAACGATGATTTTCTTATGGATTTATCCCTTAATTAAGGGATAGCGGAATTAATGCTTTGATGGTTGTGCCATTATTAATTGTAGAATTTACTTTAAACTTTCCGTTTAATTCTTCAACTCTTTTACGCATATTGGTCATTCCGTTTCCTTTTATTTGATTGGTATCAAAGCCAATACCATTGTCTTTAAGTTCTAAAACGATATTGTTTTCTATAATAGAAAGGCTAATTTGAACTTTTGTCGCTTTACTATATTTGACAGAATTATTAATAGCTTCTTTGATAATAAGCACTATGTTTTTCCTAGTACTAATGTCTTTAATTATGGTGTCAATAGAGGTATCTATTTTTATTTCATATTCGATGGTCGTAGCTCCCAAAATATCGTTAGCAAAGTTTTTAATACGAGTACTAATACTCATAAATTCATCTTTCCCCGGTTTCATACTCCAAATAATATCACCTATTTTATCAGCTATATTTTGAGATTGGTCTTCAATTTTATTTAATATTAGTTGGGCTTCCTCTGGATTTTTAGTTATTAATCTATTAGCGACAGCACTATTGATTTGTAAACTACTTAGTGTTGCTCCGATATCATCGTGTAAATCGGCAGTAATTTTATTTCGTTGTTGTTCTAGCGCAAGTTGTTGCTTAAACTCTATTTCTTGTTTGGCAAGACGTCTTCTGTAAACTAAATACAATATTACAACAAGTGCATATCCTAAAATAAGCAACCAAAACCAAACTTTTTTATAGATTGGAAAATCAATAGCAATAGTAATTGTTTTTTGAATTATAACTTTATTTTGAAATTTATCATAAACACCCAACTCTAGTTTATAAGTATCGGGAGCAAGATTGGCCAAATCAATAGTACAATCACTGTTTTTGTATATCCATTTATTATTGTTTATTCTGTAAACTATAGGAGATTGTTTTCCTTTATAGATATTGCACACTATAGCGTGAATAGTGATATTGTTTTGATTATAATCTAAATTTAATTTACGGATGAAATCGTTATTCGTGTTTGAATGTAGTTTTTCTTGATTAACCAAAATTTCATCTATATATACTTTAGATTTATATATAGCATTATCATATTTTAATGGTGGTTTAAAATAATTAAAGCCTTTCATGCCACCAAAAAAAAGCGTGCCATCAGTTGATTTATAATAAGCTCTGTTATTAAAATCCCAATCTTGAATCCCATCTTCTTTGGTAAAATTGATTATATTATAATTGTCGCCATTAATATAACTTAAACCTCGTTGATGACTTGCCCAGCAATTTCCCTTTTCGTCTAAAAGAATTCCATATATATAAGTTCCTGACAAGTTATTATTAGCATCAATTTTTTTAATAATCTTAAAATTAGAGTTTAAAACTAAAATACCATTATTCGTTCCTACCCAAACTCTATTTTTGTTGGTATCTTCTTGAAAATAAAAAGGCTGAAGTCCGTTTAGTATATTTTGTGAATGCACTATATTATATGATTCATTCAATTGGTATAATGTGGCTTCCTGATTAAGATAGGAAACTACTATCCTGTTTTTTGAAATGGGGTTGATTTTAAAAGGGTTTTTCTTTGTTTGATTGGCTAGCTTATTTAGCTTTTTTTCTTTTGTATCTATTATGTATAATCCGCTTTGAAAGGAACATACTAATTGATTCTCTAATAGTACTATATCTTGTAATAACCCTATTTGTTGGATGTTAGAAAGTGTGCCATAAAACTTTAGTTGCTTATTTTCATCTATTTGAAATAAATCAATTGTTAGATCATTATTTTGAACTAGTTGCCAAATGATTTTATGTTTTAAATCGGTTACTTCCTTTATAATTAAAGCAGGGTTAACATTTGCATTAATTTTTTTTAAATGTCTTTCTTCTTTATCAAAAACGACGTTGTCTTGCACTAAAAATGAACCGTCAGTGAATTCCGAAAAATTGCCAACACCAGATTTAAACAACTCATTGGTACTGGAAACTTTATTTAGCAATGGTGGATTAAAATCTAAAATCATTTGTCCAAAACCATCACGACACATCCATAATCTATTCATTTTATCAAATGAATAGCAGTAGGTAGTTGCAAAATTTTCATTTAATTTTTGATTATATATTTTTTCAAAGTCTTTTTTATATATGTCAAATCTTTCTTTATCTTTTACAACAATTATACTTTTATTAACTGCAATTCCTTCTATTCTCGTGTTATATTCATTTTTTTTGAAAATACTGCGTGAATTACAATCAAAAAGTAACAAATAAGTATTGGTTCCAATTAAAATTGTGTTAGTGTATTTATCATAACTTGACGAAATAATTTTAAACTCATTATCAGTCAAATATTTTTCTAAATAACGATGCGATTTTTTGGTCTTTGTATCAAAAAACAGCAACCCATTAGGATTAAGTATCCATAAGTTATCATTAGCATCAATAAAAGGAATACGAGTAAAAATTGGGTTTTGAGAATTATCATAAACATGAAAAGAAGCAACTTTATAGCTGCTTGAAGTATTATAAAATTTAGCCGTATTTGATTTTATGTCATAGGCAATGATATCAAAATCTTTATTATGACACCATACTTTACCATTAGCAAATCCAATAGAAAAAACTGTCTGATCTTTTCCCTTTGGAAATAAAAACTTTACATTAAATCGATCTTTTCTTCTTACGTAAACATACAATCCAGTTGTACTGCCAATATAAATATTATGACTATCGTCTTCAGCAAAACCATAACCTTGTTGCAGATTTTTGCAGTTTTCAAAATACTGGTCTTTTTTATAGACTTTGACATAATTTCCGTCATATCTATTTACAGCATCATTTCCTGTTATCCATACAAAACCCAAACTGTCTTCATATCTATAGTAATTAGAACCTTGTGAAAGTCCTTCATCTAGAGTAAGCGTTGAAATTGAAAAATTTAAAAAAGAAGATTGTGCTTTTGAAGTATTCCAAAGCAGCAGAAAAAAAAGAGTAAATATTAGATGGCGTTTAATAATATTCTTGTGTTTTAAAGTTCAATAGGTAATTGATTTATAAAAATATTCTTTATTTCGAAATCATAAAAATTTATTTTCTGAAATACTGTATAAAGATGAAATTTCACATTTTGCTGCTATGAATTTGTTAAAAAAGTATTTTAAATAAAAATCCCGAGTGATGAGTTCGGGACTTTTCGGAATAAACTAACTAACTTTTTACTATTATTTTATTTCTATAAAAGGGCAATTTAATTCTCACTTATTGCCCTAAAAGCCAGCGGGCAAACGCAACTGGCCTCAGGAGCAACTCAAATAAACCACAATTATTTATTTTTCTTTAAGGTTATTAACTCAAAGTCAGCGACTATTAAAAAGTGTTTGGGTTACTTTTACTAACACATTATTTTGAGTAGTAGATTTAAGTATGCTAAATATAAATCTCTATTACAAAATTGAATTAATTCGTTATAGGAATTGATGAGTAAAAAACTATATTTACTATGTTGGATGAACCTAAAAAAATACCGTCGTTTAACGGATATAAATAGGGTTGTCTGGCGGAATTCATTTATTTATAGTTAGCGTTACTTTTGTAAGTTCCTAATTATTGAATCATTCACTACCGAGTGATTTGTATTTGATTGAATATAAAAAACGCTGCATGATTTTAAATGACCCCTTTTTTATTGGTATTTGTTTTTTCACCATAGGTTTTTTATCGCTGGTTGGTTTTACTAGTGCCTATCTGAATTACTTTTTTAAATCTAAAATTTATAGGTATTACAGTTTGTATATCTTGACACTTTTGTTATTTGTTATAACTGTTTATATAAAAGATACTGGCGACTTCCCTATTAAAACAGTTCGCCGTAATGTTATGCAGCTCCTAGTTGATGGCTTGCAAATGCTAAGTGCTTTATTGTTTTGTTCTTTTATTTATCATGCAATGGTATTTCAAGATGTGAAATATGAAAAGCTCAAAAAGACGTATCATGCTTTTATTGGTTTTATTGGTATCTACTTTTTAATAATGTTTATTTTTCCGCATTTTGTCAGAGTGAGCTTTGAATTCTTTGTGATAACACGATTGATTATTTATCTGATTGCAATACTATTTTATTATCACCTTGGAAAAGGGTTAAAGATTGTGTTCTTCCGATATTTATTTATAGGAACAACCTTTTTATTTGTTTCCGGGATTTTAGCTCTTTGGGATTCTATAACTAATGCAAGTATTTATACCGGTTTTCACTATTTATGTTACGGTTATTTCTTTGAAAATATTTGCTTTATCGGTGCTTTCATCTATAAATATTTTATTGTAGACAAAGAAAAACAGGAAGTTGAGCATCGGTATGAAGTGCAACTATTTACAACCAAAATCGAAATGCAACAACAAACCATGGAATACATTGGTAAAGAAATTCATGATAATATTGGACAGAAACTAACCTTAGCCAGTTTATACACTCAACAATTAGGGCATGAAAATAAAGCACCTAACATAACGGACAACATTTACAACATTAGTGCTTTAATTAATGAGTCTTTGGATGAAATGAGAGAATTAAGCAAATCGCTTACTGACAATTCTATAGAAAAAAACAACATCTACAAACTGATTGAGAACGAATCCGAACGAGTGCGAAAACTCAATTCATATAAAGTAAAATTTATCAGCAATAATAAAAATATTGATTTAAACTATCAGTCGAAAGCAGTTTTGACACGCATTGTACAAGAGTTTTTTCAAAATAGCATCAAACATGCTGATTGCCAAAACTTAACTTTAGTATTGACCACTGTTAAAAATTCTGTTGAACTTGTATTGGTTGATGATGGCAAAGGATTTGACAAGGATAAAACCTACTCAAACGGAATTGGCCTCAGAAACATGAAGAAAAGAACCGAAATGCTTAATGGCGAATTTAAACTGGAAAGTAAACTAGCTATTGGAACAAAGATAACCGTAACTATACCGTTTTAAATGAAAAACACCATTGCCATAGTTGATGATCATATACTCATAGCACAAGCTTTGAAAGGTATTATTTCAAAATTTGAAAACTTTGAAGTCATTTTTGAATGTGAAAATGGTAAAGAACTTATTCATAAAATAAAAGCCTTGAAAACCGTTCCCAATATCGTAATGCTCGATATTAGTATGCCGGAAATGAATGGTTTTGAAACTGCACTATGGTTAAAAGAAAGTTATCCTGAAATAAAAATAATGGTGTTAAGTATGCAAAACGATGAACAGAGTGTTATCAAAATGATACGAAATGGAGCCAAAAGTTATCTGCTAAAAAATACGCATCCACGTGATCTTGAAATGGCGCTAAACAAATTGGTTCAAGACGGATTTTTCTATCCTGATTGGGCTTCTAAAATTATTTATTCTAATATGAACGGCACTACCAGCAGTTCGATATCAAAGCTTACCGAAAGAGAAAAAGAGTTTTTGAAATATACTATTACCGAAATGAGTTACAAGGAAATAGCAGAGCTAATGTGCTGCAGTCCAAGAACCGTAGAAAGCTATCGTGATAATCTGTTTGAAAAACTAGAGCTAAAAACACGTGTAGGCTTGGCGGTTTATGCGCTTAAAAATGGATTCTCTTAAAACAAAAACAGTTTTCAACTTGTTAATCCAAGTTAAAAACTGTTCTATACTAAAACTAAAAGACTACTCTTCGTAGCGCTCCATTTCTCTATCATAGAATTCACCAGCTAAAGTAATTAGATGTTCCATCTCGCTTTCTAATTCGGTTTCGTCTTCTCCTTCTAAATCTTCCAGAAATTCGACCTCATCATCTTTTAAATTGATAATAAAGCGAGGGAAATCAAGGTGAATTATAAAAATATCATCTTCTGGTAAATCAGAGTTATCGGCTAGTAAAAATTTTGGTAATTCCATGTTTATTTGTGTTATCGGTTGTCTGTTTTCTGTTATCAATAGTCTGTTGCAAAAATAGTTAAAACAGATAACTCATAACAGATAACCGACAACAAAGATTATTTATCAGACAAAATTACCGGAGCACTTCCTTTGCCCATAAAAATGATTTTGGCATTAGACGAGGTTGCTATTTCTTTTTGCGCTTTGATTTGTTCGTATTGTAATTGTTTATCGGTCAAGCCGGATGAGATAATTCTTTGATAATCCGCAATACCTTGTGCTTCTACCCTTTTACGTTCGGCTTCTTGTTTTTCTTTTTGCAAAACGAATGTCATTTTTTGAGCATCTTGCTCGGCATTAATTTTACTTTCGATAGAAGCTTTTACGGAAACCGGAAGATTGATATTTCTAATCAAAAGTTGTTCTAAAACCAAGCCTCTTTTTTTGAAATCATCTTCAATTGATTTAAAAATTCGTTGTTGAAATTCGTTTCTTTTAGTCGAATATAAAGCTACGGCATCATAATAAACTGCGTTGTCACGAATGCGTGTTCGGGTTACCGGACGCACGATTTTATCCGTATAATCTTGACCAATTCCTTTTAAAATCTTTGGAGCTTCTGTTGGTAACACTCTATACAAAACGGTTAAGTCAATTACGACTTCCAAACCATCATTAGATAAAACTCTGATGGCATCATCACCTTCTTGTGCTCCTTCTCCATGAATAGCAGACATAGTGTAATTTTGAGTTTGAACATCAAAAATGGTAATGTCTAACAACGGATTAACAATATGCAAACCACTTTCTAAAACATCGGGTTGCACATTTCCGTATAGCGATTTTACGCCCACTTTACCTGCGTCAATTTGTTTGAATACTGATGATAATAATCCGATAAGAATAATCACTAATCCAAAAATCCTAAAAAGATTAGCAAATTTTGAAAGTGGGTTTTCGTTGTTTTTTAATGTAAAGCTGATAACAATTAAGATAATACCAATAATGAGTGAGAAGATCATTTTTTAAGTTTTTAAATTATACGGTGATTATACGCAACTGTTAAAAGTAAGTTACAAATTATTTAGAAGTAGTTGTCGAAATCAATTTTTTTGTCAGATAATGGAATCTAATAAACAGGAATACAGCAGCAGCAGTTAATCCAGCCAAAAGTCCAATCCAAACACCAACAGCTTTTAACGATGTATATTCTCCGAGATAAAACGAAATCGGAAAACCAATAATCCAATAGGCAACAAAAGTTATGTACATCGGAATCTTAACATCCTGCAAACCACGTAACGCACCCAAAACAACCACTTGAATTCCATCTGAAATTTGAAATACAGCTGCAACCAAAAGTAATTTTGCCGCAATAGTAATTACTTCTTGATTGTCTACTAGTTGTGATTGATTATCCATATTTAAAAACAAATAAGGTAAGATTTGATGTAAAGCAACAAACATTACAGCAAACAAAATTTCGATAAGAATGGCTAATAAAAATATAGAACGTGCTACAATGACCAATTGCTTGTAATCGTTCAATCCTTTTTGGTTACTTATTCGAATCATAGAAACTACGCTAAGGCCCATAGCAAACATAAACGTCATCGATGCCAAACTCAAAGCAATTTGATTGGCAGCCTGACTGGTTTTTCCGATGTTGCCACAAAGCCAGATTCCGGCCGTAAAAAGTACTACTTCAAAAAGCATTTGCATGGCAGATGGAAATCCAAGATTGACGATTTTTTTTATCATTTCTTTCTTGATTTCATCAAAACTAAAACCCTGGAAGTATTGTTTTAGCTGCTCTTTTCGTGATAAGATGATGTGCATAAAAGTAACCATCGCAATACGGGAAATAACAGTTCCTAAACCTGCACCAAGGATTCCCATTTTTGGAAAAATCCAAACGCCATAAATTAAACAGTAATTAATAAATACATGTAAAATATTGGCCATAACAATCGCATACATTGAAACTTTAGTCATCGACAGACCATCGGCAAACTGTTTGTAACCTTGATAAATAATAAGCGGAACTAACGAAAATGCAACCCAATCAACAAAAGGTTTTGCGAGTGCAATTACTTCTTTGGGTTGGTGTAATAATTCCATTATTGGCTTTGCCAAAACTACTAATCCAAAAAGTGCAAAACCTAAAATTACGCACAAAAACAAACCGTGGTGAAAAGCGGAACGGATTTTTGAAGTATCAGTTTCTGCATCAGCTTCGGCAACAATTGGTGTAATAGCCGTTGAAAATCCGATACCAAGCGACATGGCAATAAAAATCATACTGTTACCTAAAGAAACAGCAGCTAACTCTGTGCTGCCTAATTTTCCAACCATGATATTATCAACAATACCTATTAGTGTATGACCAAGCATTCCAATGATTACCGGATAGGCTAATCTTAAATTATAGGAGAACTCTTTGGTATATTGGGAGAAATTCATTTTGCAATTTTTTATTCCTAAGTTTAGGAATGCAAAGAGAAGCATTTTTTTTTATAAATATCTTTTTAAAACCGTGAATTATGTAATGAATTGAATATTTTTTGTAACATCTATTTTTTTGGAACCCACTACTTTTGCACCTGATTTTAAAGAAACCTTTTTAAACTAATTAGGTATAAAATCAAAAAACAACAATTATGAAAATTACAACAAAAATTAAATTAGTATCGGTATTTGCAGTTTCAATGTTTTTTACCAATGTTATTGTAGCACAAGAAACCGAAGTAAAGAATTATGATCAAAAATTTAAATTAGGTTTTGGAATTAATGCAGGAACCGTATTTGATGATCCTTATGAGTACTCACTTGGTGCTGACGCCAGATTGCAATACGATTTATCAAAAAGATATTCTGTTACTTTAACTTCTGGTTTTACAAATCTATTTGTAAATGGTGAAGACAATGATTTAGGATTTATTCCTGTAAAAGCGGGTTTTAAAGCATTTATTTTTAAAGATACTTTTTATCTGATGGGTGAAATTGGTGCAGCATTTGCTGTTACAAACGATTACAATAAGAATTCATTATTACTAGCGCCAAGCATTGGTTATGCTACAAAATACATTGATATTAGTTTGCGTTACGAACGTTATAATGATTTTCCGAATTATAATGATAACAAAATTGGTAAAGGCGTAGGTCAACTTGGACTTCGTTTAGCTTATGGTTTTGAATTGTAATTCATAAGATATTTAAAAAAATGCTCTGAAACTATCAGAGCATTTTTTTTATCCTTTCAATTGCGCTTTATATAAATCGATATTTGCTTTTACTTTTGGGTCTAATTCTGGTTCTTTTATATCGGTGAGTTTTTGCATTTCTTCCCAAATGATTTTAGCTACGATAACTCTAGCCATTTCTTTATCATCGGCCGGAATTACAAACCATGGTGCATGCACTTTCGCCGTTTTATTGATAGCTTCTTCGTAGTATTTCATATAATCATCCCAACGTTCGCGCTCTTTTAAATCTCCTGTAGAAAACTTCCAATTGTCTTCCGGATTTTCTAATCGCTTTAGCAATCTTTTACGTTGCTCTTCCTTGCTCATGTGAAAATAAAATTTCAAAACCAGCGTTCCGTTTTGCGTAATGTGCTTTTCAAAATTATTGATTTGCTCCATTCTGTTTTCCCAAAAAATTGGAGTAATATCTTCCACCTTTTCAATTCCTGGAATGTTCTCAAACATAATGTATTCTGGATGAACTCTAGTTACTAATACATTTTCGTAATGTGTCCTATTGAAAACCGCAAACTTCCCTTTTTCGGGCAAAGCCAAATAATGACGCCACAAATAATCATGTTCTAACTCGGTTGAATTGGGCGTTTTAAAACTATGCACCACAACGCCACGCGGATTGAACTCCTTAAAAACTTCTCGAATTAAACTGTCTTTTCCACTCGTGTCCATACCTTGGAGACAAATCAAAACGCCATATCGATTGTGCGCATACATAGCATCTTGACGTTTGCTCAGTTTTTGTTGAATTTTTAATAATTCTTCCCTTTTCTCATCATCATCGGCATCAATATTTAACTGGGTTGGAATTTTTGACAATTCGATTTTATCAATTACTCTAAAATCATCTGGATTTATGCTTTTCATAACGTAAGTATTTATATTTGTAAACTTATGGAAAAATTTCAACTTTCAGCCTTCACAACCATCAAAGGAATTGGTGCTACATCAGGAATAGTATTTCAAGACAATTCATTATTTATTGTTTCTGACAACAGCACATTTTTGTATCAATACAATATCAATGACAAAACACTTAAAAAACTAAAACTGTTTGAAAACAGTCAGGAAAACATTGCCAAAAAAGATAAAGCTGATTTTGAAGCGATAACTCTATTTGATAATAAACTCTATTTATTTGGATCAGGTTCAACCAAAAAAAGAGATGTCAGAGTTACTTTTACTCTTGAAAATAAAGAAGTCAAAGAAAAGAGTTTGGCTAAAATTTATAAACGACTTCGAGATACGATTTCATTAGCGGAAGATGAATTGAATATTGAAGGTGCCATTATTACTAAAACTATCATTTATTATTTTCAACGTGGCAATGGCGTCAATGCCCAAAATGGTGTTTTTAGTTATGATAAAAAAAATAAAACGGTTGAATTTGTATTGACAACACTTCCAAAAATTAATAAAATTGAAGCTACTTTCACCGATGCAATCTTGATTGATGAAACCATTTACTTTTTGGCTGCAGCCGAAAACACAAGCTCTACTTATGATGATGGCGAAGTTATGGGAAGCATTATAGGAACCATTGATTTCAAAACAATGAAACTAAAAAATTATATTCAAATCAGTGACAAACACAAATTTGAAGGATTGACATTATATAAAAAAACAGCAACTGAAATAGAATTGCTGCTTTGTGAAGATAATGATTCTGAAGAATTGGTATCGACAATCTATAAATTAGTGCTCAAAAATCAATAACTTTTCTTTGCGTCTTCGCGTCTTTGCGAGAAATGAAAATCGCTCGCAAAGCCGCAAAGACACAAAGTTTAAAATAATTAAAAATGTCTGTTACTTTTCAATCTCACGCAGGCTTTCCATTTTCTTATGCGCCAAGAAACCTTTGATATCTTCAAAATGTTCTTTCACTCGTTTGTGTCCAAATTCGAAAACTTTGGTCGCCAATCCGTCAAGGAAATCCCTGTCGTGAGAAACCAAAATTAAGGTTCCGTCAAAGTCGCGTAAAGCATCTTTAATAATGTCTTTAGTTTTCATATCTAAGTGATTAGACGGCTCATCCAGAATTAATAAATTAACTGGTTCCAGCAATAATTTTATCATTGCCAAACGAGTTTTTTCTCCACCCGAAAGTACTTTTACTTTTTTGGTAACATCATCGCCGTGAAACATAAAAGCACCCAAAATATCTTTAATTTTAGTACGAACATCTCCAACTGCAATGTCATCAATAGTCGAAAATATAGTTGCGTTTTCGTCTAATAACGACGCCTGATTTTGGGCAAAATAGCCAATCATCGCATTATGACCAATGTCAACGCTTCCACTATTAATTTCGATTTCTTTCATGATGGCTTTAATCATCGTTGATTTTCCTTCTCCGTTTTTTCCAACGAAAGCTACTTTATCACCACGTTCTATTACTATATTGGCATCTTTAAAAATCAGATGATTTCCATAAGATTTTTCTAAATCCTTAACAATTACCGGATATTGTCCGGAACGAATTGACGGTGGGAATTTCAATTTTAAAGCGGAAGTATCAATTTCATCAATTTCTACCTGAACAATCTTTTCCAGCATTTTTACACGAGATTGTACCGACAAAGTCTTGGAGAAAGTTCCTTTAAAACGATCAATAAATTCCTGATTTTCAGCAATCATTTTTTGCTGCTCGTCATAGGCTTTTTGTTGGTGAATTCTTCGGTCTTTTCTGAGTTCTAAATAATGAGAATATTTGGCTTTGTAATCGTAAATTCTTCCCATGGTCACTTCAATTGTACGATTGGTGATATTATCTACAAACGCTCTATCGTGTGAAATCACCACAACCGCTTTTGCCGAATTAATCAAGAAATCTTCCAACCATTGGATACTTTCAATATCCATGTGATTTGTTGGCTCATCTAACAAAATCAAATCGGGTTTTTGCAATAAGATTTTGGCTAATTCAATTCGCATTCTCCATCCACCGGAAAACTCGGAAGTTTGACGGGTAAAATCTTCTCTTTCAAATCCAAGACCGGTTAATATTTTTTCGACCTCAGCTTCATAGTTGATTTCTTCAATAGCATAAAACTTCTCGCTTAAGTCGGAAACGCGTTCGATTAGTTTCATATACTCATCACTTTCATAATCGGTTCTGATGGTTAATTGCTCGTTGATTTCGTCAATTTCGGCTTTCATTTTGAAGATTTCGCCAAATGCTTTAGAAGTTTCTTCCATAACAGTTGAACCATCTTTAGTCAATAAATGCTGAGGCAAATAAGCAATCACAGCGTCTTTTGGAGCAGAAATATTTCCGGTTGAAGGCTTTGCTTCTCCTGCAATTATCTTTAAAAGTGTCGATTTACCGGCGCCATTTTTACCCATTAAGGCAATTTTATCATTTTCATTAATCGCAAAAGAAACATCGCTAAAAAGTGAAGTGCCACCAAATTGAACTGAAATATCGTTAACTGTAATCATATAGATTGTTAGATTTTTTGAAGCGGCAAAGATAGTCTAATTTAGAAATGCTGCAATTTGAAAATGTATCCTTTGTTTTATTTATCTTTAGCACGACAAACTTACATACTCGATGCCACTACTCGACTACAGTTTTCTATCCAAAATTTTGCCTAAAGCCAAGATTAAAAAGGGTTTTAGGAATGCAAAACTATCTTATTTAAAAAGAGTTCGAATAGCAACTTCATTGTTCTTTTTTGGGATGGGATTTTGTTTTTCGACATGGGCAAGCCGAATTCCGGATATCAAATCGATGTTACATTTGAGCGAAGCCGGATTGGGAACATTACTTTTTGCTTTGCCAATTGGACAACTATTGGGAATGCCAATTTCGGGTAAAATTGTAACCAAATACGGTAGTCGTACAATTTCAATTATTGGGCTTTTGCTTTATGCCTTTTCCCTTGTACTATTAGGATTGGCAACAATAAAATTAGAATTAGCAATTGGTTTATTTCTATTTGGGTTCTTTGCCAATTTATGCGGTATTGCGATTAATACACAAGGCGTTTATACACAGCAACTCTTTGAGAAACCTATTACAGGTTCATTCCATGGTTCGTGGAGTTTAGCGGGCTTCTGTGGTGCGCTGTTGAGTTTATTAATGTTGGCCTTGAAACTTAGTCCGTTTAAGCATTTCATTATTGCTTTTGTTTTGATACTGTTAATTATAGTATTCAACTATAAATTTATAGTAAAAACTGAAGTAAAAAAACAAGAAGAACAATCGAGTTATTCGTTTTTTAAGAATCCCGATACTACATTAATTTGGTTAGGAATAATTTGTTTTTGCTGTATGGCTAGCGAGGGAATTATGTTTGATTGGAGCGGAGTTTATTTCAAAGAAATAGTAAAAGCGCCAGGTGCTTTAGTTGCTTTGGGTTATACTACTTTCATGATTAGCATGGCTTCCGGTCGGTTTTTGAGTGATGTATTAGTACACAAATACGGCAATAAAAAGGTACTTCTCATCAGCGGAATCGTAATTTCTGCAGGATTGTATTCGGCAGTTCTTTTTCCATATTTAATTCCATGCACTATTGCTTTTATGGTCGTTGGTCTCGGAGTTTCTAATGTGGTTCCAATCATATTTAATATCGCCGGAAACAATGAAAAAGTTCCAACTGGCATTGCACTGACAATAGTTTCCAGTATAAGTTTTCTGGGTTTTTTGATTGGGCCACCGTTAATTGGCTTTATTGCAGAGATGACAAGTTTAAAATATTCGTTTGCGATTATAGGCGTTTTCGGAATATTTATTACAGTATTAGTTAGCCGATTGAAAATATTTAAATAAATTAAATACTCAACCTAAACTCTTCTATCACGGGACTTGCTTTGCCAAAATCAATTTCCTGAATAAATAATTCTACTGCTTTTGCCGTTTGAATACTTGGCAAAACATTGGCTTGATTGTTATTTCTAATGACAACATTGAGATTTGCTTCTTCTAGTTTTTCCTTTAAGGTAATTGCTAAGATTTCTTCTCCTGAAAATATTTTTATTAAGCCCATTTTTTTGAGTTATGAATTATAAATTATGAGTTATGAGTTTTGGTTAAAATCTATCTGATCACTAATCACTTAACACTTATTCCTCATCCATTTCGAAGAAAAGCGGTTCAATCATTATTTTATCTGCTAACGACTCTACTCTTTCTGTGATTTGAGAACAAAAGAATAGGCGTTGGGTTTTTTCAATACTGTTAGACAAACGAAGCACAACAGCATCCATTCTGCTTCTGAATAATACATCAGCATCATCAACAACCAGCAACTTAATTGTATTGCTGTTAAATCCTGCCGATGAAAACATAGCGTTGATTTTATTTGGGGTTCCAATTAAAATATCCAATCCCATAGAAACAACATTTTTATCATAATCGATGTCGCCTTTGTCATGAACTCCTAATATACTCAAATCGGTGTAAGTTCCATATTTTAAAAATAGTTCTTCCATTTCCAACACTTTTTCTTTGTTTTCAACTAGGATTAAAGCTCTGGTACTTTCGTCTAAGGTTTTTTCTAATTTTTGTATAACGTTTAAAACAATTGTCGTTGTCTTTCCTGTTCCTTCGGCAGATTGAATTACAGCATCGGCTCCGCTTTTAATAGTAGAAAAGGTTTCCTGTTGCATTTCATTTGCTTCGGTTAAACCGTTTTCAATGAGTGCTTTTTGGAGGTTGGGGTTTATTTTTTTTAAGTTCATATTTTTTAGTTGTCGGTTATCAGTTATTAGTTGTCGGTTAAATGCCGAGAACAGACAACTGATTACTTTTATTTAGAAGCAAATAGTTTTACATCAGTTTCCGAAATTTCATTTCCGCCTAGGATTATCAACCGTTCAACAACATTGCGTAGTTCACGAATATTACCTGTCCAATCGTACTCTTGTAATAATTTGACCGCTTGTTTAGAAAAAGATTTCGAAATATTTCCTTGTTCTTCTGCAATCTTGGAAGCAAAATGTTCAACCAATAACGGAATATCATCACGTCGGTCATTCAATGAGGGAACTTTGATTAAAATCACTGCCAATCGATGGTACAAATCTTCTCTAAATCGTCCTTCTGCGATTTCCTTTTTCAAATCTTTATTGGTTGCTGCCACTACTCTCACGTTGATTTTGATGTCTTTGTCTGCACCAACTCTTTGTATCAAACTTTCCTGTAAAGCACGTAAAACTTTGGCTTGCGCCGATAAACTCATATCGCCAATTTCGTCCAGAAAAATGGTTCCGCCATCAGCCGCTTCAAATTTTCCGGCTCTGTCTTTTACGGCAGATGTAAATGCGCCTTTCACGTGTCCGAATAATTCGCTTTCTATGAGTTCCGATGGAATCGCGGCACAATTCACTTCAATCATTGGAGCATTTACTCTTTCACTTTTTTCGTGTAATTGGTGAGCGACTAATTCTTTTCCGGTTCCGTTTGGTCCCGTAATTAAAACTCTGGCATCGGTCAACGCTACTTTCTCAATCATCAATTTAATTTGATTGATTGGTTCGCTTTCTCCAATAATTTCGTAGTTTTTGGAAACTTTTTTCTTGAGTATTTTATTTTCAACCACCAATTGCTTTTTGTCTAAAGCATTTCGAACGGTGTTTAATAACCTATTCAAATCGGGTGGTTTTGAAATATAATCAAACGCGCCAAGACGCATAGTGTTCACAGCAGTTTCTAAATCACCATGACCAGAAATCATCACCATTGGAATTTCGGGCTTGATTTTTTTTACGGCTTCGAGCAATTCTTCGCCGTTCATTTTTGGCATTTTAATATCGCAAAGTACCAAATCGTAATCTTCGTTTTTTATTTTTTCAAGACCAATTTTTCCGTCTTCGGCTTCTTCTACGATATAAGTATCGCTTTCCTCAAGAAGTATTTTGGTCAATACTCTGCGGATAGATACTTCGTCTTCGATGATTAATATTTTGGGCATTGTGTATTTATAGTTTGTCGTTTATTGTATATGGTTGGCTAACTAGCCCTGATTGTAGCAACTACCTTGTAGTGCGGAAAGCAGGAAAATGGTTTACTCTTTGCCCGAACCTTTCGCTCCTAATCAGTTTTGACAAAAGTAGTATAATTTCACATTAAGCGCTTTACTTTTGTTGCATCAAAAATAGATTTAATACTTTTGCGGTTCAAAACCAACGAATATGTCAACTGCAAAAAAAGATTACAAAAGAATTACCACAAAGTCATTATTTGATATGAAAGCCAATGGCGAAAAAATAGCTATGCTTACCGCTTACGATTTTTCGATGGCAAAAATTGTTGATTCTGCCGGTGTTGATGTGATTTTAGTAGGCGATTCTGCTAGTAATGTTATGGCGGGCCATGAAACAACGTTACCCATTACGCTTGACCAAATGATATACCATGCCTCAAGCGTTGTTCGTGCTATTGAACGTGCTTTGGTCGTTGTTGATTTGCCTTTTGGAAGTTATCAATCTGATCCAAAAGAAGCACTTCGTTCTGCCATTAGAATAATGAAGGAAAGTGGCGCGCATTCTGTAAAACTAGAAGGTGGAAGTGAAATAAAAGAAAGTATTAAACGTATTTTAAATGCTGGAATTCCGGTAATGGGACATTTGGGTTTAACACCACAATCAATATACAAATTTGGAACGTATACGGTTCGTGCCAAAGAGGAAGCCGAAGCAGAACAACTAATTGAAGATGCTAAATTGTTAGAAAAATTGGGATGCTTTGCTTTAGTATTAGAAAAAATTCCAGCTTCTTTGGCAGAAAAAGTAGCTAAGACAATTTCTATTCCAGTAATCGGAATTGGTGCTGGCGGTGGCGTTGACGGTCAAGTTTTAGTAATTCATGATATGTTGGGAATGAACAATGAATTTAGCCCAAGATTTTTAAGACGCTATCTAGATTTATACGAACAAATGACCAAAGCCATTGGGAATTATGTTGCTGATGTAAAATCGGAAGATTTTCCGAATGTGAACGAACAATACTAGCATAGTTAAAAGGATAAAATTCAAACCATTAAGAAATTAAGATTCATTAAGCCTTAATTAACTTAATTTCTTAATGGTTCAAATTAAAATGAAAATAATTTCCACAAAAGACAACCTCCAGATTCTTCACGAAGACAATCACATAATTGTGGTAAACAAACGCGTTGGCGATATTGTACAAGGCGATAAAACGGGTGACAAACCGTTATCTGAAGTTGTTAAAGAATACATCAAAGAAAAATACCAAAAACCCGGAAAAGTCTTTCTTGGTGTCGTTCACAGATTAGACCGACCAACAACCGGAATTGTAGTATTTGCCCGAACATCAAAAGCTTTGACTCGACTTAATGAACTATTTGCTAATCGGGAAACGCAAAAAACCTATTGGGCCATTGTCAAAAACAAACCGGAAAAAGAGCAAGATACATTAGTTCATTATCTGAAACGCAACGAAAAAAACAATACTTCCAAAGCCCACATAAAAGAAGTTCCCGAAAGTAAAAAAGCCATTTTAGATTATAAGATCATCAAAACGCTTGACAATTATTTTGCTTTAGAAATAAATCTTTACACAGGAAGACATCATCAAATTAGAGCACAATTAGCGGCAATTGATTGCCCAATAAAAGGAGATTTAAAATATGGTTTTGACCGTAGTAATCCTGATGGTGGAATTCATCTTCATGCGCGCAAGCTTATTTTTATTCATCCGGTTTCAAAAGAATCTTTAGAAATCTTTGCGCCCACTCCGAAAGATGCTATTTGGAGTTCTATTTAATACTAAAAAGTGTACTTTTACGTTATATAAAATGTATAACCCTAAATACACCTACTATGAAAAAAATAATTGTAACCTCGTTTTTGCTATTTGGTTTTATCACTTTTGCCCAAGAACATTTTTCCGGAATTAGTACTTCCAATCGTGTTGGAATTTTAAATGGTGTGCTCAATCCAGCAGAGTTTTCCAGTCTTTCTAAGAAATTTGAAATCAACTTCTACGGTCTCAGTTTTGATGTCTCCAATAATAAAATTGGGTTTAAAGATCTTACCTCAAATACGAACTTAGAAGATTTGCTTTTCACAGGAACAGCGCCTGTAAACATGCGTGTTGATGCAACAATCATTGGTCCTAGTTTTGCCATGAGATGGATGAAATGGGGATTTGGCTTGACTACTAAAGCCAATGTAAAATTTGATATGGTTGATGTTGATCCAACTATTGGAAACGCAATTTCTAATACTAACTTAGTCTTAAACACTACACTTTTAAACAATCCAAATAATCAGAGATTAGATGGAACTTCGTATGGAACTGTAGGGTTTTCAGCGGCCAGAACCATCATTGATAATGACAAATACAGTTTTAGTGCCGGAATTACTTTAAATATGTTATTTCCTGGTTCCTATTCAAATTTTGGTTTGAGCAACCTTAACGGGACAATTACAGAAAATGCTTCTGGAGCTTACTTGACTACCAATCAGCCTGCTACTTTAAACATTGCCTATTCAGGAAGTCTTGCCGATAGTTTTACTAATTTTAATGATTACAGCCAATCTATTTTTGGAAAACTAAATGGTCTTTCAACTGATATCGGTGTAAACTATGAATGGAAAGATGGTAAAAGTAATTATAAAATAAAAGGTGGACTTGCCATCAAAAACATGGGAAGTATGACTTTTAAAGACAATAATAATCACAATACTAATTACACTTTAGATATACATTCAACTCCTCAAAATCTTCAAGGCCTAGATTTAAGTCTGTTTAATAACGTAAACAATCTTAGTGAAGTTGAACAGGTTTTATTTGACAAAGGTTATCTTAATATCTCAGACCAAAATAAAACCGATTTTAAAGTTAGTTTACCGACATTGTTAACATTATATGCTGATTTTAAAATTGTTCCAAAAGTGTATGTTACTGGTTATTTACAGCAAAAAATGAAAAAAGATGAAAGTAATGCCCAGATTACAGCCAGAAATATTTTTTCAGTAACACCTAGAATTAACTTAGGATTTTTTGAAGCTTATCTTCCGGTTTCTCAGGATGAAATTTCAGGAACTAATGTTGGTTTCGGTTTCAGATTAGCTGGATTTTATCTTGGTTCCAATTCAATTATCACTTCATTAGCAGACGGAAAACAAGCTAACATTTATACTGGTTATAGGTTGGCTTTTTTATAAAAAAATAAAATTGAATTTTAATTGGTAAAAACGTAACTTGCTAACTAATTTAGTCATGTTATGATTTTTAAAACCGATATAAATTACAGAAAACAATCATTAACAAAATTGCTGAATTGTGTTCAGTTACATGAAAAAGAAATTGTACAGGCATTATATGATGATTTCAAAAAACCAACTTTTGAAGCAGTTTTAAGTGAAACTGGCTACATACTTGCTGAACTTAATCATACTATAAAAAATATTAATAAATGGGCAAGACCAACAATGGTTTTGCCTTCTATTTTAAATTTTCCTTCTACAGATTATATCTATAAAGAACCTTACGGAAAAGTATTAATTATTTCTCCTTGGAATTATCCATATCAATTAGTCTTGTGTCCGTTGATTGCTGCAGTTGCTGCTGGAAATCAAGTAGTAGTAAAACCTTCAGAGCTGACGCCAAACACATCCAAAATTGTTTCCAAAATAATAAGAGAAACTTTTGATAAAAATCATGTTGAATGTATTGAAGGAAGTGCCGATATTGCTCAAGAATTATTAGCAAAACGTTGGGATTATATTTTCTTCACCGGAAGCGTTACTGTTGGTAAAATAGTAGCTAAAGCGGCAGCAGAAAATCTAACCCCAGTTACACTTGAACTTGGCGGAAAAAATCCATGTATTATTGATGAAACTGCCAATTTAAAACTAGCTGCCAAAAGAATCGTTTGGGGGAAGTTCTTGAATGCTGGTCAAACCTGTATTGCGCCAGATTATTTGTTGGTTTCGAAGAAAATTAAAGTAGCATTTGTCGAATTATTAAAAGAAGAAATTACCAATGCTTATGGTGAAAATCCTGAGTCTTCTCCTGATTTTACAAGAATTATTAATCAAAGAAACTGGGACAGATTAACCGCAATGTTAACAAATGAAAGTATACTTGCTGGTGGAAAAATGAACAGTCAGGATTATTATATTGCTCCTACTTTAGTTGATGAACCAAGCTTGGATAGTTTGGTGATGAAAGACGAAATTTTTGGACCAATTCTTCCCATTCTATCGTACGAAGACGAAGCTAATTTGGCTTCTATAATTTCCAGATACGAGAAACCATTGTCACTTTATGTATTTAGTGATGATACAGTTTTTGCTAAAAATATTATTCAAAATTATTCCTTTGGAGGCGGCTGTATTAATGATACTATTGTCTATTTTTCTAACAAAAGATTACCTTTTGGTGGCATTGGAAACAGCGGTATTGGTGCTTATCATGGCAAATTAAGTTTTGACACTTTTACACACCGAAAAGCCATTGTAAAAAAAGCAAACTGGCTCGATATACCGATTAGGTATGCTCCATACAAAGGCAAATTAAATACAATCAAAAGAGTAATAAAATGGTTTTCTTAAAAAAATACTTTTTTATTTTTATGTACATTTATCAAATAATATAAAATCCTAATTTTTGCATTGTTAAATCCGTTAAATCCAGATTCATTTGAATAATTATTTATCACTAGCATACTTCGATAATTACTTGATAATTTTTTTATTATTATTTGTATTAACACTACTTTATTTTGCCATTAGCAAAACACTACAAAAAAAGTTAAATTTAAATACTAAAAATTCTTACTTTGATCCAAAAGAAGAGCAATTCAAAATATATTTTTTATTTTTTGGCATCACCATTCCTTTGATTGAGACCATTGTCGATACTTTTCAACTAAGGGCTACAAGTCATTTGATTATAAATTATTTCATGGGAGGTATTTTAATTTTGTTTTATTTTTTAAGTGGTAAATTCAAATTCCTCTCCAAAAACACTAATGCAATTTTTACCTTCTTTTATTTTGTCTATTTTTCATTTATATTTTACAATGTATTTTTTACACCTTTTGAATTAATTGCTTATATAAGTTTAGTCGTTGCCTTTTTCCTTTCTTATTTTGTTATAAAAAATATCATTCATTATTGGGCATTTATTATTTCAATATTACTTCTTTTAATCGTTAGCTATCAACTTGAATTAATTGAGAATAAATATATCATATTATTAATTTGTGCATTTATTTCAATTATTGCCATTCATATATCAAGGCATCTAATTTTTATAGAAACCAGAAATAAATTTATTTTTTCTGATATAATTGTAAATAATGGAAACTCCCTTATTTTAACCTCAAATAAAAAAGGGGAAATCTCATTTTGTAGCCAATCGATTGAGCCAATACTTGGCTATAAACCAGAAGATGTTATGGGAATGGGCTATTGGAAATTAACAGAGGATCCAGAGTTTATAGGTGAAGTTTATCATGAAACTTACATTGACAATAGAAGTTACGTCAGAAAATTGAAATGTAAAAATGGTGATTTCAAATTTATTCAATGGAAAGACAAAAAATATTCAGATGATATAGTTATTGGTATAGGCCAAGATGTAACCGAACAAGTTAATATAGAAAACCAATACAGAAGTTTAATTGAATCAGCTGCTGATTTAATATATGAAATCGATTTAAAAGCCAATATTACTTATGTAAATCAATTCACTAAAGAAACATTAGGGTACACGAGAAGTGAAATTTTAGAAAAGCACTTTTATAAATTTATTAGAAAAGATTACCTAGACTTTGTAGTCGATTTCTATAAAGATATTCCAAAGGAAAGTAATCAATACAATGATCTTGTTTTTCCGTTACTTAAGAAAGATGGAGAGACCATTTGGGTTTCTCAAAAAGTAACCATGAAGAAAAATCAAAACAATGAAATCGTTGGTTTTTCAGCTATTGCAAGAGATATTACACTTGTAAAAAATCTTGAAATAGAGCATTATAACAGAAGTAAAAAAGTTAGAATACATAATGAAACATTAAAAAAATTAACCTCTCAAAGTTATTCAAACAAAGAAACTTTCAACGTAATACTCAAAAACATATTAAAAGTAGCTAGCACAAATTGTTCGATAGACAGAGTTAGTTATTGGAAATTTCTTAAAGAAGAGATACGCTGTGAAAACATTTATTATTTGCAAAGTGACCGTTTTGAAAAAAACTTTTTTATAGAAAAGAAAAAACATCCTATTTATTTTAGAAACATAGAAACTGGGTCACAAATTGTAGCTTCTAATGTCTATGACAATCCTATTACTCAAGAACTTTGTTTTGACTATTTTCCTAAAAATGATATTAAGTCTTTGTTAGACACTCCAATATTTATTAACGGTGAAATTATCGGGATTCTGTGTTTCGAGAAAATTGAAACTACAACTGAATGGGATAATGAAGACATAAACTTTTCGAGATCTATTGCCGATTTGATAGCTATCGCAATTGAATCTCAGTTGCTATTAGAATCAGATAAAAAATTATCCTATAAAAGTGAAATTCTAACCGTAATTAGCAAGAACACGCAAAAATTTTTAATGTCTAAAAATACAGATGAAATTTTTCACGGTATTATAGAAAATGTAGGGAATGTTACTCAAGTTGACAAATTATCCTTTTTTGAAAATGATTCAAAAAATCAATCTTTAATTCAAAAATACAGATGGTCGGGAGAAACAAAATCTTTAACCGAGCTAAACCCTTTGATTTTAAATGTCCCTTACGACAATATTTCTGATGTAATGGAAAATATGTTGCAAAACAAACCCTATTTTTCAGTAGTTAAAAAAATAAAAAATCAAGTTACTAAAGATTTTTTTACATCGTTAGATACAAAATCAATATTAATACTGCCCATTTTCGTTAAAGAGAACTTGTATGGTATCATCGTATTTATAGTAAATCAAAAAGAAAGAGAATGGACAAATGATGAAATAACAACATTACAAACTCTGGCAAACAATATTTCCTATGCTATTGAACGAAATCTTAACGAAGCGATTATTAAAGAAAGTGAGGAAAAATTCCAACTTCTAGCCAATAATATTCCTGAAACGGTTCATCTATCGCGTTATGATGATAAATGGTCCAAAATATATTTGAATGATGAAATCGAAAAATTAACAGGCTATCATAAAGATGATTTTCTCCAAAATAAAATTTATTATATCGATTTGGTACATCCAGATGATTTAAAATTAGTCAAAAACAAAGCAGATGAATTATTTAAAGAAAATCAAAAGATTCATTTAATCTACAGAATAATTCATAAAGATGGCCATTTTATCTGGGTAGAAGAATTTGGAGAACCAATTCTTAAAGATGGAAAAATTGAATTCATAGTTGGAATTTTTATTGATATCACCCAAAGAATGGAAGCCGAAGATGCTATCAAAGAAAAAAATTATGCTCAAGCTGCCAACAAAGCAAAATCAGAATTTTTAGCCAATATGAGCCACGAAATCAGAACGCCTTTAAATGGTATTATTGGATTTACTGAACTTTTGATGCACACCAATCTTGAAAGCATTCAAAAAAAATATATGGACACCATCAATCAATCAGCAAATTCACTGATGGAAGTTATCAATAATATTCTCGATTTTTCAAAAATAGAATCGGGTAAGTTGGAACTTAATATTGAAAACATAAGTCTAACTGAAATTATGAATCAAGTTGTCGATTTAATAAAATATGAAGCTAATTTAAAAAAGCTCAAAATTAATTTAGACATCGACCAAAAAGTGCCAAAATATATATCCGTTGATTATATTCGGTTGAAACAAATTTTAATCAATCTGTTAAGTAATGCTGTTAAATTTACTGAAAAAGGAACCATTGATTTATCAGTTTCTGTTATTGAGTATCTCGATAATAATAAGATAAAATTAAAATTCTCAGTAAAAGATACCGGAATTGGTATAAAAGAAAAAAACCAATTGCGAATTTTTGAAGCGTTTTCGCAAGAAGATAATTCAACTACAAAACGATTTGGCGGAACTGGCTTAGGGCTTTCAATTTCAAACCAACTCCTAAGTCTGATGGACAGCCAATTAGAACTTGGAAGCGAATTCGGAGAAGGAAGTGAATTTAGTTTTGTGCTTGAAGTTGATTATTCAAACCAAGAAAAAGCAGATAAAAATATCATACTTGACACGAAAAAACATCCGTTAGATTCTATAGTTACCAACGAAGAAAAAATAATTTTTATCGTTGAAGACAATAAGATTAATATGCTTTTGGCAAAAACTTTGATGAAACAAATCTTACCGAATGCGCAAATATTTGAATTAGAAAACGGAGAATTAGCATTAGAAAAAATACAAACGATAATCCCAGATTTGATTTTAATGGACATTCAAATGCCCGTAATGAACGGCTATGACGCAACAGTGGAAATTAGAAAAAATCCAAAAGCTGAAAAGATTCCAATTATCGCTCTAACAGCCGGAACCATTGTTGGTGAAAAAGAAAAATGTATACAATTTGGAATGAACGACTATATTCCAAAACCAATTGATAAAGATTTTTTGATTAAAATCATAAGTCAATGGATAACTAATAACTAAAATTTACAATTATGAAATGGATTGGCAATCGTCAAAGTGATAACGTAGAAGACAGAAGAGGAATGTCTGGTGGTGGAAAATTAGCAGCTGGCGGTGGTGTCATTGCAATTGTATTCTTTTTAATAAAGGCATTTTTTCCCGAAGCCGCACCATTTGTAGATACAATACAACAAAGTCAGCAAGGACAACAAACCGAACAATCGGGTGAACCTGTAACATTAACTGCTGAACAAAAAGAAATTGGAGATTTTGCCAAAACGGTATTAGCCTATACCGAAGATACTTGGGGACAAATATTCCAAGAAAACGGAATGCAATATGAAGAGCCAAAAATGGTCTTGTTTTCTGAAGCTGTAGAAACAGCTTGTGGTGGTGCAACTTCTGCTTCAGGACCGTTTTATTGCCCAGGAGATCAAAAAGTATATGTGGATTTAGAATTTATGAAAGAATTAAAATCTCGTTTCGGAGCCGAAGGTGGAGATTTTGCTACGGCTTATGTAATTGCTCATGAAGTAGGACATCATATTCAAAAACTGCTTGGAACTTCAGATAAAGTGCGTCAGTTGCAATCGGGGAAAAGTGAAGTTGAAGCTAATAAACTATCAGTATGTTTAGAACTTCAAGCTGATTTTTATGCCGGAGTTTGGGCACATTACAACCAAAAATATCTAGAAGCTGGTGACATCGAGGAAGCATTAAGTGCTGCCAATGCTGTTGGCGATGATGCAATTCAAAGCAAAATGAGTGGCCAAGTACAACCTGACACATTCACTCACGGAACATCTGAACAACGTATGTATTGGTTCAAAAAAGGATATAATTCGGGAGACATTAAACAAGGGGATACTTTTTCAGCTCTTTTAGATTAAAAATCGTAGTAATTTATATTAAAAATCATAATTCTAAAATTTTATAATGATTTTGTTGAATTAATCATAAATCGTGTTTAACACACTTATTTTAGAGGTAATTTCAATACAAATTGAAGTTGCCTTTTTTAATTTTGCAAAGCAAAAAATTAAAAAAATGAAAGTAGGCATTGATAGCATCGCATTCGATATTCCACAACTCTATTTACCCATAACCACTTTAGCCCAAAACCGCAACATCGAACCTGACAAACTTATCAAAGGTTTAGGCTTGCATAAAATGAGTTTTCCAGATGTGTATCAAGATGTGGTGACAATGGCTTCGAATGCAGTTTTGAAACTGATACAACAAGAAAATTTAAATCTGAATGAAATCAACAGAATTTATGTGGGAACTGAAAGTGGAGTCGACAGTTCGAAACCAGTTGCTTCTTATGTATTGTCTAATTTAGAAATGATTTTTGGAGAAGCAAGTTTCAGAAATTGCGATGTAGTCGATTTAACTTTTGCCTGTATTGGTGCGATTGATGCTTTGCAAAACTGCTTGGATTATATTCGGTTGAATCCAACAAAAAAAGCGATTGTAATTGCTGCTGACAACGCCAAATATGATTTAAATTCTACAGGAGAATACACACAAGGTGCAGGTTCAATTGCCATACTGATAACTGCCAATCCAAGAATATTGAGCTTTTCGAATGAAGTTGGGGTTTCTACTCAAGGTGTTTTCGATTTCTTTAAACCAAGAAGATATTTCACCAAAGAAGAAGCATTACAACTCGAAAATAATCCGGAATGGAATGGGATTTTAGAAAACGAAATCGCCATTTATAAAGAGCAACCCATTTTTGACGGGCAATATTCTAATCAATGTTATATTAACAGAATTTGTGAAGCATACGAACATTTTAAATCAGAATGCAATCAAACCGGAAAACTCTATGAAAACTGGACAAATATTCTGATGCACCTTCCTTATTGCTTTCAGGGAAGACGTACTTTTATAGAAATTTTTGCCAAAGAAAATCCGGTACTTTTAGAATCGCAATTAGGAGAAACTACCAAAGATAAAATCAAAGCTTTAGCAAAAAGTCCAGAATATGTTGCGCTTATAAATGAAAAAATATTTCCTTCAGAAATCGCTTCAGGACAAGTTGGCAACATTTATACAGGCTCTATTTTCTTAGGATTACTTTCTACTTTATGCTATCATTTCCAACAAAAATCTGATTTAACAAATGCAAAATTTGGTTTCGTTGCTTATGGCAGTGGTTCCAAATCGAAAGTGTTTGAAGCTGAAGTTTCTGAAAATTGGCAAAACCAAATTGAAAAAGTAAAACTATTCGAAATGCTAGAAAACTGCACTGCTATTGATTTTACCACTTATGAAAAATTGCATAAAAAAGAATTAAAACAATCGGTCATTGCTCCTAAAAAGGAATTTTATTTAGACAGCATTGAGAAGGAAAATCCAGTATTAATTGGCGCGCGGTATTATAAATTTGCTTAGCCCAACCATCCATCTCTATCCAAACTTCGATACTGTATAGCTTCTGCAATATGATTGGAATTCACAATTTCTGCATTTTCTAAATCAGCAATTGTTCTCGATACTTTCAAAATTCTGTCAAAAGCTCTAGCCGAAAGGTTTAAACGCTCCATAGCCGTTTTTAAAAGCTGCAAGGATATTTCATCCAAAGCACAAAATTCCCGAATTTGCTTCGTACTCATTTGCGCATTATAATGAATCGTATTTAACTCCGCAAAACGCTTTGACTGAATTTCTCTGGCGGATGTTACTCGTTTTCTAATTTTTATGCTGCTTTCGCCTTTTCGAGTTTCCGTAAGTTTGTCAAAAGGAACTGGAGTAACTTCGATATGAATGTCAATACGGTCTAATAATGGTCCGGAAATTTTACTTAGATAACGTTGCATTTCCGCTGACGATGAACTGACAGGCGAATCACTATCATTAAAATAACCACTTGGACTTGGATTCATACTCGCTACCAACATAAACGATGATGGATATGTAATCGTGAATTTTGCTCTCGATATTGTAACTTCTCTGTCTTCCAACGGTTGACGCATTACTTCTAAAACTTCCCTTTTAAATTCAGGCAATTCATCTAAAAACAAAACGCCATTGTGTGCTAATGAAATTTCTCCAGGTTGCGGGTAACTACCGCCGCCAACTAAGGAAACAGATGAAGCTGTGTGATGCGGACTTCTAAAAGGTCGTTGGTTCATTAATCCGGTGTCTTTTACTTTTCCGGCAACGCTATGAATTTTTGTAGTTTCTAATGCTTCGCTCATTGTCATTGGTGGCAAAATACTTGGTAATCGTTTGGCAAGCATTGTTTTTCCGGAACCTGGCGGACCAATCAAAATAATATTATGTCCACCGGCAGCGGCAATTTCCATGCACCGTTTGATACTTTCTTGGCCTTTTACATCCGAAAAATCAAATTCAGGAAAATCTAATGTTTTATTAAACTCTTCTGTTGTGTCAATAATTGTAGGTTCTAAAGTGCCATTTCCTTCAAAAAAATCAATAACCTGCAGTACATTTTCAACACCATAAACATCTAAACCTGCAACTATAGCAGCTTCTTTTACATTTTGAATTGGAAGAAAAAAACCTTTAAAACCTTCTTCTTTAGCTTTGATTGCAATAGAGAGCGCTCCTTTTATAGGTTGCAAACCACCATCGAGAGATAACTCGCCCATGATTAAATACTTCTCTACTTCCTCAGCTTTTATTTGTCCTGAAGCAGCAAGAATACCGATTGCTAAAGTCAAGTCATAAGCGGAACCTTCTTTGCGTAAATCAGCTGGAGCCATATTTATGGTGATTTTTTTTACTGGTAAATTGTAACCATTATTTTTTAATGCTGCTGCAATACGATAACTACTTTCTTTGATTGCATTATCAGGTAAACCAACCAAATGGTAACCTACACCTTTATCGATGTTTACTTCTACGGTAATTGTCGTTGCTTCAACCCCAAAAACGGCACTTCCAAAAACTTTAACTAACATTTCTTACTTTTTACAGAGTAAAAATAACTTAAAGGAATAAATGGGAAGTAGGCAAAAAGTGTACATTTTTATTTAAAGGGTAATAAATTGAATCAAGATGATGCTAAAAATTGAGTTTATAACAAATTGATTACTTTACATGCTCTTAGTTAGTGAGAGTTTTATTTTTTTTCTTCTAAAAGTTTATCTAATTGTGCCTTTTCCTTTTCAGAAAGCGTTTGATATATCATTTGAAATTGAGGCTTCGCGCCGCCAGCCAATAACTCTCTTATTTTATCACGGGCAAATTTTGTAAACTGCCATTTGTAGTGTGTGGTTGCGTTTAACAAATTTTTTAATACAGTTAGATCGTTTTCATTTACTGCTAACGCATTAATAATTGCATTCTGCCGAACGGAACTTTCATACTTTGATGAAGTATAATCAACTAGCTCATTGTAATATTTTTCTTTTTCTGGACTTTGATTTTCGATGGAAAAAGTTAAAAATAAAGAACGTAAACTTTTATCGTTTCCGCCAATCCAATTTTGGGCTTTGTCCAAATAAATAGTTCGGCTTTCAGGAAAGTTTTTCCACAAGTTCATAAATGCAATTTCTTTAGTATCATAGGAAGCATCTTCTAACAAGGTTTCATAATTAGCTTTAAATTCTAACGGAATTTCATCCGTAAACTCTGCAACAGACTGGCGCACTTTAACATCATTTGTTTGCAATGCCAAAAACAATAATTCTTTTTTATCTTCAAACGGAACGTCTTTCATCTGATACAAAATCTCTGTTTTTACAGGATAAAAAACATTCGATTGTAGCAATTCCTTAAATCTTTCTTTATTCTCTACAAATGGTTTCAAACGCATTTTTTGGGTTTCAAAAAGTGTTCGAATGAATTCATTTTTCTTCAACAATGCATTAGCTTCATCACTTCTGAAACGATAATCTTCTAACCAGACTTTTTTAAATGTTTCGGTATCAAAATCGGATACTTTTCTAATTTCTGTCAGGAAATCATCAGTTTCAGCATTTTGAAATTGGTATTTTTTCAAATAGTTGATTACTGCTTTCTGAAATAATTTTGGACCAATAGTTTCCCTAATTAAGTGCAATGCCCAAGCGCCTTTTTGATAAAAGGAAAAGGTACTCGCTTTTTCATTCATCACCGGAATCGTATCCGTTCTTGCAGCATTCCTTAGTTGCAAAGAACTTCGGTATAATTGATGGTAAAAATAATCGTCACCAAAAATCTGTCGCTCTGCCAGCAAAGCGTAATAGGTTGCAAAACCTTCCTGTAACCAATGATGTTTTCCCGATTTTGCAGTTACCAAATCGCCAAACCATTGATGAGCCAGCTCATGTGCGTTTACATTGACATAATTTCTATCATTAAAACCTATAGCATCTACAACAAAATCTTCTGAAAAAATTGTCGCCGAAGTATTCTCCATTCCGGCATAGAGAAAATCTTCCACTGGAATTTGCTTGTAGATTTTCCAAGGATACTTCACTCCTATTTCCGTTTCGAGATAATCAAATATTTGTTTTGAATAGCGATAGGTTGCTTCAAATTTAGCTGTGTCTTTGGTTTGAATAAACAATTGAAGCGGAATGCCTGTTTTGGAAGCGACAACCTGATGTCTGAAATCGCCAATAGCAATTGCCAACAAATAGGAACTCATTGGTTTTTGCATTTGATATTCCCATATCATTTCATTTTTATTGGGATATTCGTTAAGTAAAACGCCATTAGATAAAACCTGATATTTTTTATCAAAACTAATATTCAGATTAAAAACCACTTTTTCATTCACATCGTCAAAACTCGGAAACCAATGGCTGGTATATTTCCCTTGACCTTGCGTCCAAACTTGCTGATTACTTAAGCTTTCGCTGCTGAAATCACCATTAAAATACATTGTTTGTTTTGGAGTGGCTTCGTAGTTAAAAGCAACCGTATTTTTCCCTATTGTAAAGCCTTCAAAAAGGTTTATTGTTTTTCCGTTATTAGTAAATTTTACAGTTTTATTATTGATTTTAACATTAGTTACAACCATCTTCTGCGCATCAATTTTAATAGTATCGATAACTTGTTTAAGTTCAAAAATATACCGAACGGAACCCGAAACTTTCTTCTCGATTGGGTCAATCGAAATATTACCATAAGCAGTTTTAAAATCCACTTTTTGGGTTTGTTGTGCAAAAGTGAAAACGGTAAAAAGAAAGAAAAATAAATGTCGCATTGCAATACAATATCTGATACGAATATAATCATTTTTCTCTTTAGAGTAACTGAGTGGCTGAGTAGCTATGTGGCTGAGTGAATTTGTACATAAAAAATGTACTTTAATTTTCAGCAAAAAAACTATCTTCGCTATACTAAAGAAAATCCATAATCTAAGTAGTCTAACAATCTAAGATGTCTAACAATCTTCTGCAAACTCCCATAGAATACCTTAAAGGCGTTGGACCTCAACGTGGTGAGTTACTGCGTAAAGAATTGGGCATTCATCGCTATGAAGACTTAGTCAATTTTTTTCCGAATCGATATATTGACAGAACTCATTATTACAAAATCAACGAGTTGCAAAAGAATGACAGCGAAGTTCAAATCATTGGCAAAATAATTAATATCAAAACAGTTGAATTTGGTAAAGCCAAAAAGCGATTAGTAGCCACTTTCGTGGATGAAACCGGTCAAATTGAACTTACTTGGTTTCAAGGGCACAAATGGATTCGCGACAGTTTGAAACTCAACATTCCGTATGTGATTTTTGGGAAAGTTGCCTCTTTTGGAAACACTTTCAATATGGCGCATCCTGAAATGGAATTGTTTACCGAACACGAGCAAAGCTTACGTTCGGCTATGCAACCTGTTTATCCATCAACGGAAACCTTGACTAATCGCGGAATTTCTAACCGAGTTGTCAATAAAATGATGCAGCAATTGTTTGTTGAAACACAAGCAAAGTTCATCGAAACCTTGCCAGCTTATCTTTTGGATGAGTTAAAACTGATTCCAAAGAACGCCGCGTTGTTTAATATTCATTTTCCAAAAAGCCAGGAACTTTTGTCGAAAGCACAATTCCGATTAAAGTTTGAAGAATTATTCTTTATCCAATTGCAATTGATTACCAAAAATCTGGTTCGAAAGCATAAAATCAAAGGCCATCCGTTTACTGTTGTGGGTGACTATTTTAATAATTTCTTCCAAAATCATTTACCATTTGAATTGACGAATGCGCAAAAAAAAGTACTCAAGGAAATCAGAAATGATATGGGTACGAATGCTCAAATGAACCGACTTTTGCAAGGCGATGTTGGTTCAGGAAAAACAATTGTGGCACTCATGGCAATGCTAATTGCTTTAGATAATGGCTTTCAAAGTTGTTTGATGGCGCCAACAGAAATTTTGGCTAACCAACATTATAACGGTTTGACTGAATTGGCTAAACACTTAAACATCAATATAAAAATACTAACTGGCTCAACCAAAACTGCTGATAGAAAAATCATCCACGAAGCTTTAGAAAACGGAAGTTTACACATTCTTATTGGTACACATGCTTTGCTCGAAGACAAAGTGCAATTTCATAATTTGGGTTTGGCTATCATTGACGAGCAACATCGTTTTGGTGTGGAGCAACGTTCTAAACTTTGGAAAAAAAATGATATTCCACCACACATTTTAGTAATGACCGCTACTCCTATTCCGCGAACTTTAGCTATGAGTTTGTATGGCGATTTGGATATTTCGGTGATTGATGAATTGCCGCCGGGACGAAAACCTATTCAAACTGTACATCGCTATGACAGCAACCGATTAAAAGTTTGGAAGTTTATTAAAGACGAAATTGCCAAAGGCAGACAAATCTATATTGTATATCCATTAATTCAAGAAAGTGAAACCATGGACTACAAGGATTTGATGGATGGTTACGAAAGTATCTCGAGAGATTTCCCTTTGCCGCAATACAGCATTTCAATCGTTCACGGTAAAATGAAACCCGCTGATAAAGATGCCGAAATGAAACGCTTTGCTGAAGGAAAAACCAATATTATGGTGGCAACAACGGTGATTGAAGTTGGTGTAAACATTCCGAATGCAAGTGTTATGATTATTGAAAGTGCCGAACGTTTTGGCTTGTCGCAATTGCACCAACTACGTGGACGTGTGGGTCGTGGCGCAGAACAAAGTTATTGTATATTAATGACGTCGTTTAAATTATCTAGTGATAGTAAAGTACGATTGGATACTATGTGTCAAACCAACGATGGGTTCGAAATTGCAGAAGTTGATTTAAAATTGCGTGGTCCAGGCGATATTATGGGAAAACAACAAAGTGGTATTCTACAACTTCAAATTGCAGATTTGGTTAGAGACCGAGATATTTTGATGGTCGCCAGAAATGAGGCTCTAAGACTTTTGAAAAAAGATCCATCAATGACTTTGCCTGAACATCAAACGTTGAGAAATGTTTTTATAGAACTTTCCAAAAAGAAAAATATCTGGAATTATATCAGTTAATTAATAATTGATAATTGACAATTGATAATTATCTTTGCAGCTTGAAAAATCAAATAAACACATATGAAGATTTCATACAATTGGTTAAAACAATTCATTAAAATAGATTTAAAATCAGAAGAAACTGCAACTTTACTGACCGATTTAGGTTTGGAAGTAGAAGTTGTTGAAAAATACCAATCGGTTCGTGGTGGTTTGGAAGGCGTTGTTGTAGGTCATGTTTTGACTTGTGAAAAACACCCTGATGCCGACAGATTGAGTATTACTACTGTTGATTTAGGTGATGGAACTCCGGTGCAAATTGTTTGCGGTGCCAATAATGTTGCCAAAGGACTAAAAGTACCTGTCGCTACTATCGGAACCAAATTGTTTGACAAAGAGGGCGTTGAATTTGAAATCAAAAAAGGAAAAATACGTGGCCAGGAAAGTCACGGAATGATATGTGCCGAAGACGAATTAGGTTTAGGAACCAGTCATGAAGGGATTATGATTTTGGATGCTACGCTAAAACCAGGAACGCCTTGTGCTAAAGTTTTCAATATAGAAAATGATGAAGTTTTCGAAATTGGTTTAACGCCAAACCGCGCTGATGCTATGTCGCATTATGGTGTTGCAAGAGATTTACGTGCCAGCTTATTACAAAAAAACAGCAGTATCGAGTTAATCACGCCAACGGTAAGTACGTTCCGAATTGACAAAAGGACTCTCAAAATTGATGTAGACGTTAAAGACAGTAAATTAGCTCCCAGATATTGCGGTGTTACCATTTCTGGAGTTACAATAAAATCATCGCCAGCTTGGTTGCAAAACCGTTTGAAAGCTATTGGTTTGACTCCGAAAAATAATATTGTTGACGTTACTAATTATATTTTACATGATTTAGGGCAACCATTACATGCTTTTGACGCTTCCAAAATCAACGGAAAAATTATTGTAAAAACACTAGCTGCCGGAACAAAATTTGTCACTTTAGACGATGTAGAAAGAACCTTGCATGAAGAAGATTTGATGATTTGTGACGAAAAAGGACCGCTTTGTATTGCTGGTGTTTTTGGTGGAAAAGGCTCCGGAGTTACCGAAACTACAAACTCCATTTTCTTAGAAAGTGCTTATTTTAATCCGGTGAGTGTCAGAAAATCGGCAAAAAGACATGGGTTGAATACCGATGCTTCTTTCCGTTTTGAAAGAGGAATCGATGCAAACATTACTGAATTTGCTTTGAAACGTGCAGCACTTTTAATCAAAGAAATTGCCGGTGGCGAAATCACTTCTGATATCGTTGATATTTATCCAAAAAAGATTGAAGACTTTCCTGTTTTCCTGAATTTTGATAAAACCGCGAAATTAATCGGACAAGAATTACCAAAAGAAACTATCAAGAAAATTCTAGCCTCTTTAGATATAAAAGTAAACAGCGTTACCGATGCCGGTTTAGGTTTAATAATTCCTTCCTATCGTGTTGATGTGCAGCGCGAAGTTGATGTTATCGAAGAAATTCTTCGGGTCTATGGTTACAATAACATCAATTTTACCAAAAAATTAAATGCTACTGTTGCCAACTCACCAAGAACAGAAGATTATAAAGTACAAAATATCGTCGCTACACAATTAAATTCACTTGGATTTCACGAAATGATGGCTAACTCGTTAACATCTCCAGATTATGTAAAATTATCTGATATGTTGAAAGAAGAATACAACGTGATGATGTTAAATCCGCTGAGTAATGATTTATCAGCGATGCGTCAATCGTTGTTATTCTCTGGTTTAGAAGCGGTGTCTTATAATATCAACAGAAGAAATAGTGATTTGAAATTATTCGAATTCGGAAAAACTTATCACAAATTACCTTCAGGTTATAATGAACCTAAACACTTAACACTATTTGTCACCGGAAATAGAGTTGCTGAAAGCTGGACAACTGCTGAAAAACCATCTGATTTCTTTTTGTTTAAAGGGTATGTGAATTCGATTTTAAATCGATTGGGTATTTGTAAAATAGAAAGTAAACCCTTAGCTTCTGATGTATTTGCAGAAGGAATGGCGATTGCCAGTGGTAATGATATATTGGTTGAATTTGGAACCGTGAAGAAATCTATCTTAAAACATTTCGACATCAAGCAGGAAGTATTCTTTGCCGATTTTAATTGGAATCTGATTTTGAAATCGATTAACAATAAAATCAAGTTTACTGATATTCCAAAATATCCCGAAGTACGCAGAGATTTAGCTTTATTAGTTGATACTACCGTTGCTTTTGATTCAATATATAACATTGCCCGTCAAACGGAAAAATCTTTGCTGAAAGACATTAATTTATTTGATGTCTATGAAGGTAAAAACCTGCCGGAAGGCAAGAAGTCGTATGCTGTGAGTTTCACGCTACAGGACACTACTAAAACCTTAACTGATGAGCAGATTGATAAAATTATGAGCAAATTGCAGAAGAATTTAGAAGCTGAAGTGGGTGCAAGTTTGAGACAATAAGTTATAAACGACTAAACCTGGCAGGTTTTAAAAACCTATCAGGTCAATAATATAAAAGTCCCGAGAAATCGGGACTTTTCTTTTTTTGCACTAAATAGTTTCGAAGTACAAGTATAAAAATTATGATTTTGGAGTCACAACTGCATCAATAACATGAATTACTCCATTAGATTGGTTCACATCAGCAATCGTAACTTTGGCACTAATACCATTTTCATCAGTAATGTAAAGTTCTTTACCTTTCATCCAAGCAGTTAATGTTCCACCGCTTACGGTTTTTAAAGTGGCTTTACCGTTTCCAACTTTTATCGCTTTAGCAATATCAGCCGAATTCATTCTGCCTGCGACTACGTGATAGGTTAAAATAGTTTGCAATAATTTTAGGTTTTCAGGTTTTAATAAAGTTTCTACAGTTCCTTTTGGCAACTTGGCGAAAGCTTCATTTGTTGGGGCAAAAACGGTGAATGGTCCTTTTGATTGTAAAGTCTCTACTAAACCGGCGGCTTTTACGGCGGCAACCAATGTAGTATGGTCTTTTGAGTTTACGGCATTTTCAATAATATTTTTAGACGGATACATTGGAGCACCTCCAACGGTAACGGTTTTTTCTTTTTGAGCAAAAGTAGCTGTTGCAGCGAAAAGAGTTAAAGCAAAGAATGCAGTGGTTAAAATTTTTTTTGTTTTCATAATACTATGTTTTTTTAAAGTTATATAACCATATACGCCATTACCTCTTTTATGGTTTTGTAAATAAGATTTTTTCTAAAAACTTTAACAACTGTCAACATAAAATTTATGGAGCAACTAAAGGTGCAATGAGAATTTATTTTATAAATTGGAACGTATAATTTACGTTGTGTCAACCTTTTAAAAAAATAGTGAGAATGTTAGTAAATAGTGTAAACCTCGAAAAAGAATTGCTTTCCAAAAGAAGAAAGTTTAAATCGGAAGCAGCAATTATTGCCGAAGTAAAATCGATTTTTGAAGAAAATGATAGTGAAAGAAATCAAATCATCGATAAACTAAAACAACAAAGTTCAACAAAAATGAATCTGTTGCAGTTTGACTTATTAGAAACAGATAAGCTATTTCATTTAGAGCAAATCAAAAAAATTTGTATCGAATATCGATTGCGGTTTTTAGAGAGTGATATCTTTAAAAATGAAATTCCGGAAGAAGCTATTACTAAAATTAGAATGATGGAGAAAGAACACAACACTTCACTGGAAGGATTCAAAATCATTGCGCCGAGTAAAGCGTTTCAGCTTTTAAACTATGATGACCCGCTTTTGTTTGTCCCAATTGGTAACGATTACTATTATCTTATTCACCAATGGGGAACAGAGATGAATCCTTTAAGAAAAATACTGGTCTTACCAATCAAAAATTTAGGAACCTTCACCATAACGAGTATCCTATTGAGTATCGTTGTAGCCGCATTAGTTCCCGAAAATAATTTGAGCAAATCGGTTCCTTTGGCTTCAGTAATTATATTTCTTTTTGCTTTTAAATCCATCTTTGCGGTTTTCGCTTATTACTTTTTTATGATGGGTAAAAACTTTAATGAAGAGATTTGGCAGCGTAAATACTATAATAATTAAATAAAAAAAGCCCCGATTACTCGGGGCTTTTTTATTATTAGGAACAGTGAATTATTTCTTCTTCTCTGTTTTTTCCATTTTTGCTTTTAATCCGGCAAGGATATCATTGTTATCTCCTAGAGTTTGAGCTGGAGCATTGTTAGAAGCTGCAACTGATTCAGCAACTGCTTTTACATTTTTCTCTTCTTCTTCTCTAAAGATAGCTGTGTGAGATGCTACAACTCTTTTGAATTCTTTATTGAATTCAATAACTTTAAAGTCAGCTACTTCACCTTTTTTCAATTTCTTACCGTCTTCTTTTTCTAAATGACGAGTTGGAATAAACGCAACAACATCATCGCCGAAATCTACAGTAGCACCTTTGTCAACAATCTCAGCGATAGTTCCGTTGTGGATAGTTCCAACAGCGTAAGCATCTTCATGTTTGTCCCAAGGATTATCAGTAGTTTGTTTGTGACCTAAAGATAATTTACGTCCGTCAACATCTAACTCTAATACTACTACATCTAATTTGTCACCAACGTTTACAAATTCAGATGGATGTTTGATTTTCTTAGTCCAAGATAAATCAGAGATGTAAACTAATCCATCAATACCTTCTTCTAATTCAACAAAAATACCAAAGTTTGTAAAGTTTCTAACTATACCTGTGTGTTTAGAACCAACAGGATATTTAGACGTGATATCTGTCCAAGGATCTTGCGTTAATTGTTTGATACCTAAAGACATTTTTCTATCATCTCTATCAAGAGTCAAGATAACGGCTTCAACAACATCACCAACTTTGACGAAATCTTGTGCACTTCTTAAGTGAGTTGACCAAGACATTTCAGAAACGTGGATTAAACCTTCAACACCTTCAGCTACTTCGATAAATGCACCGTAATCAGCGATTACAACTACTTTACCTTTCACTTTGTCTCCGATAGCTAATTTAGCATCAAGAGCATCCCAAGGGTGAGCGTTTAATTGTTTTAAACCTAATTGAATTCTTGTTTTCTCATCATCAAAATCAAGGATTACAACGTTTAATTTTTGATCTAATTCAAGAACTTCACTTGGGTGGTTGATTCTTGACCAAGAAAGGTCAGTAATGTGGATTAATCCATCAACACCACCTAAGTCAATAAACACACCATAAGAAGTAATGTTTTTAACAACACCTTCTAATACTTGTCCTTTTTCTAATTGACCAATGATTTCTTTTTTCTGAACTTCGATATCCGCTTCGATAAGCGCTTTGTGCGAAACAACAACGTTTTTGAATTCGTGGTTAATTTTAACCACTTTGAATTCCATCATTTTGTTTACGTATACATCGTAATCACGGATTGGTTTCACATCAATTTGTGAACCTGGTAAGAAGGCTTCAATTCCGAAAACATCTACAATCATACCACCTTTAGTTCTACATTTAACAAAACCTTGAACGATTTCTCCAGTTTCGTTGGCAGAAATAACTCTATCCCAAGATTTGATTGTTCTTGCTTTTCTGTGAGATAATACTAATTGACCTGTTTTGTCCTCACGGATGTCAATTAATACTTCTACTTTGTCACCCACTTTTAAGTTTGGGTTGTAACGGAATTCATTCAATGAAATAACACCTTCTGATTTCGCGTTAATGTCAACAATTGCGTCTCTGTCAGTAATTCTAACTACAACACCTTCTACTACTTCTTCTTGATCTGTTGAGATGAAAGTTTTAGTAACTAACTCTTCAAATTCTTGTAAGTTTTTCTCATCTACAGGATCAATTCCTTCTGCGTAGTTGTGCCAGTTAAAATCCGTTAAAAACTCTTGTTGTTCTTTGTTTAATACAGCCATGCTGATAAATAATTTGTATGCTGTGTCTCTTGAGTTTCTTGATGCGATAAAAACACAACAGTGTTTATATATAAATGTTTGATACCTAAAGGAAACTCTTCTTCGCCAAAAGGTTGGCAAAAGTAAGCATAATTTCTTAATTACAAAATATTTACAAAGAGAAATTTAACATCCATAAAAGCAAAAAATAAACATTTACTTTTCTTTGCGCCTTCGCATCTTTGCGAGCAATTATTTTTCACGCAAAGATGCGAAGGCGCAAAGTAAAATTAGAGATTGGCATTGTAAATTTAGGAGCGAATGGTTTGGGCTTTCTTGGTTTCCGTTTTCCTGCTGTCCGCACTACGCGGTAGTCGCTCCCATCAGGGCTAGACGGGAATGGTATAAAAGACCTGACAGGTTTTAAAAACCTGTCAGGTCTAGTAACCCTATTAATGACTCACATTTGCCACAGCATTAGGATCGTGTTTGTGCTTAAACATTATGGCAAACAATATGGCAATTACTAAAGCATAACCTGCAAAAGAAAGCCAGATGCCATGCCAATCTCTAACACCATCCTGAGTAAAGAATTTATCAATTACAATTCCACTTACCAGTCCACCAAAGAAAGCTCCAAAGCCGTTTGACATCATCATAAACAACCCTTGTGCAGAAGAACGAATTTTAGAATCGGTTGTAGTTTCTACGAATAATGAACCCGAAATATTAAAGAAATCAAATGCCATTCCGTAGACGATACACGACATAATAATCATCCACAATCCATCAGCCGGATTTCCATAAGCAAACAAACCAAAACGTAAAACCCAGGCAAACATCGAAATTAACATTACTTGTTTGATTCCGAATCGCTTTAAGAAAAATGGAATTGCCAAAATAAATAAGGTTTCCGATATCTGTGAAATCGACATAATTAATGTTGATTTTTGAACAATAATACTATTCGCATACTCTGGGATTTTTCCAAATTCAGATAAGTAAACATCGCCATACATATTGGTCAATTGCAACGCGCCACCTAAGAACATTGAAAACAAAAAGAACAAAGCCATTTTATAAGTTCCAAATAATTTGAAGGCATCTAAACCTAACTTTTGAGCAGTTGTAGCATTTTCAGAAATCAGTTTTTGTGGCGGACATTTTGGCAACGTAAAAGAGTAAATTCCGAGTATAACAGCCGAAACAGCCGAAATATAAAACATGTTCGCAGACGCTTTATTTCCGGATAAATTGGTTAACCACATAGCAGCAATAAAACCAATGGTTCCCCAAACTCTGATGGGTGGAAACACTTTAACAACATCAAAATTATTAGTCTTTAAAATATTATAAGCCACCGAATTGGATAACGAAATAGTTGGCATATAACAAAGCATAGCCGCAAAAATCACCCAATAAAAAGTAGTAGGATTATCCACCATTGGAATATAGCAAAGCGCCAAGCCTCCCAAGATATGGAGAATACCATAAAGTTTTTCAGCGTTAATGAATTTATCAGCAATAATACCTGTGATTGCAGGCATAATGATAGAAGATATTCCAAGGGTTGAAAATATGGCTCCGAATTCGGCACCACTCCATTGTTTTGTCGCAAACCAATAATTTCCAACGGTTATTAACCACGCTCCCCAAACGAAGAATTGGAGAAAACTCATTATAGTCAATCTGAATTTTATACTCATAAAAGATAGTTTTGGTTTAGTTAAAATAGGACGTAAATCTACTATTTATATCGAGATAAACAAATATTTACATCGATTTCGTCACATCTTCCACCATTTCTAAAACGGCGTTGAATTGTTCCTCCCGAGTAAGATAAGAATTGTCAATTTCAATAGCATCATCGGCTTTTCGCAACGGAGAATCATCACGATGTGTATCAATATAGTCGCGCTGTTCTACATTTTTTAAAACTTCTTCAAAAGAAACTGCTTGTCCTTTTTGTTGTAATTCTTCAAAACGTCTTTGAGCACGTGTTTCAGAACTTGCCGTCATAAAGACTTTTAGTTCAGCTTTGGGAAAAACTACGGTTCCAATATCACGACCATCCATCACGATGCCTTTGCCTTTTCCCATTTCCTGTTGTTGCTCCACCAATTTGGCACGAACTTCAGAAACCTCTGCCACTAAACTTACAAAATTAGAAACTTCAAGGGTTCTGATTTCTTTTTCTACATTAACATCATTCAAATACATTTCAGCAAAGCCCAATTCAGCATTGAATTCGAAATGCAATTTTATAGAAGGCAAACTGTTAATCAAGGTTTGTTTATCAAAAAAATCTGTGGCGATATAACCATTTTGCATGGCGAAAAAAGTCACCGCCCGATACATAGCTCCAGTATCAACGTATACATATCCCAAATGTTTGGCTAGTTGTTTGGCTAAAGTACTTTTTCCTGTAGAAGAAAACCCGTCAATAGCAATAGTAATTTTTTTACTCACAATTTTTTAATTTATTTTTTTGGTGTTCGTGAACCTTCGGTTTCAAAATTTTAAATTTAAGTTTAATATCGGTTACCCGAAAAATCAATGGTTAATCCAAATAAGCTGGTATTCGCAGCCAAAGTGTATCGTGAATAAGAATAGTTTAATTTTAAATTACCCATTTTCAATCCAAAACCTACTGAAATTCCGGAGAAATTTCGTTGTTCCAAGATACGTAATTCTTCTGCTCTTCTAAAATTATAGCCTACACGTATATTAAAACCTTTATCCGGAAACAATTCGGCTCCAATAATAACATGGCGTAAAGCATTTCCAAAAACAGAAACTTTCTCCGGAGTCGAACCGCCGTCTAAGGAACCTTGTGCCCTGTTTGGGTTTGAAAATGCCAACTGCCATTGCTGCATATTTTCTAAGGTTAAGTGCCAACGAATCGGAACATTTTCCATCAATTGCGAAACACCAATCAAAACTTCTAAAGGTAATTTTTCTCTTGTGTCGGCATAAGTTGTAATCTGTGTTCCAATATTTCTGATGGAGATAGCCCAATTGACATCATTACGAGTATCTATAAATAAAGCTCCAATATCTACTGCTGCTCCGAATGAATTATAGCTTTCTAAAGTGGAATTAATCAATTTTGCATTAGCCCCAACATAAAAATCAGAACCCGGAATATTATAGGCATAGCCAAAAGTCAATGCGATTTCACTTCCTGTAAAACTCGATGTTTGCAAACCGTTTTCATCGTAACCATCAAATTTTCCGTAATTCACATAGTTTACGCCTCCAAAAAATGTTTGAACGTGTCGGTCATAAGTGTAGGCATAAGATGCTGTTCCATAAGTAACTTCGCCAAAATAACTTCCGTAGTTCAGCGCCAATTTATTATCCATTTCCGGATTAATATTAGCCGGATTAAAGTGTCCCTGATTGACATCGCTATCGTAAAAGGTAATTACTTTTCCACCTAAAGCTGCTTGCCTGGGAGAAGTCACTAAATTCAGAAATTGGTATATTGACTTTCCTCCAATTTGACCAAAACTGACCAAATTAGCGAGACAAAATCCAATACAAATTGCTTTTTTTAACATCAAAAATGACTTATGCTATATACTATAACGGAAATGCGAAGATATTATTTTATATGGTATGAAAAAAAGTTAAAAGAAAAAGGCATAAGCGTTATTTTACTTATGCCTTTGCCCTTTATTTTTAAAATAGTTTACAATTTTTTAGCGTTTTTTACTTTCTGATTTGTCAACGCTACATCAATAACTTCGCTCATTTCTTTTACGTAATGAAACGTTAGTCCATCAATGTATTCGGCTTTGATTTCGTCAATGTCACTTTTGTTTTCATGACACAAAATAATCTCTTTGATGTTGGCTCTTTTGGCTGCGAGGATTTTTTCTTTAATCCCACCAACAGGCAATACTTTTCCACGTAAAGTGATTTCACCTGTCATGGCTAAGTTTTTCTTTATTTTGCGTTGTGTCAAAAGAGAAACTAACGAAGTTAACATAGCAATTCCGGCACTTGGTCCGTCTTTTGGTGTTGCGCCTTCCGGAACGTGTAAATGAATGTTATATTTGGAAATCATTTCCGGTTCTAAACCAAAAATTTCAGCATTAGCTTTTATGTATTCTAAAGCAATTGTTGCCGATTCTTTCATTACTGTTCCCAAATTTCCCGTTAAGGTTAAATTTCCTTTTCCTAATGAAATCAATGACTCTATAAATAAAATATCGCCTCCAACTGATGTCCAAGCCAAGCCTGTAACAACTCCAGCCACATCGTTACTTTCTGATTTGTCGCGTTCTAATTTTGGAGCACCCAGAATTTTAACAATATCTTCGTCGGTGACTTTTGTATTATATTCTTCTTCCATCGCTACCGATTTGGCCGCATTCCGAATAACTTGAGCTAACTTTTGTTCCAAACTTCTAACTCCGGATTCACGGGTATAGCCTTCCACAATCTTTTCTAATTGCTTTTTGCCAATAGTTAAATCTTTTGCATTTAAACCGTGTTCTTTTAATTGTTTAGGAAATAAATGCTGACGTGCAATTTCTACTTTCTCTTCAGTAGTGTAACCTGCCATTTTAATGACTTCCATTCTATCTTTTAACGCTGGCTGAATCGTTGCCATATTATTAGATGTAGCTATGAACATGACTTTAGATAAATCATAACCCATTTCTAAAAAGTTATCATAAAACTCGCTGTTTTGCTCAGGATCTAAAACTTCAAGCAAAGCTGATGATGGATCACCTTGGTGCGAATTTGATAATTTATCAATTTCATCTAAAACAAAAACCGGATTGGAAGTTCCTGCTTTTTTCAAACTTTGAATAATTCTTCCCGGCATGGCACCGATATACGTTTTTCTGTGTCCGCGTATTTCTGCTTCGTCTCGTAAACCACCAAGTGAAATTCGGACATATTCTCTTCCTAAAGCTTCAGCTATAGATTTTCCGATAGACGTTTTTCCAACACCTGGAGGTCCTGTTAAACAGATTATTGGCGATTTCATATCGTTTCGCAATTTCAATACTGCCAAATGTTCTATGATTCTTTTCTTAACATCTTCTAAACCAAAATGGTCGCGGTCAATAATTTTTTGTGCGCGTTTTAAATCGAAATTATCTCTGGAATAATGACTCCATGGCAATTCTAAAAACAATTCCAGGTAATTTCTTTGTATGCCAAAATCGGGAGCTTGTGGATTCATACGCTGCATTTTGGTAATTTCTTTTTCAAAATGCTTGGCCGTTTTGGCATCCCAGGTTTTAGTCTTAGCTTTTTGACGCATGTCTTCAATTTCCTGCTCATTCGAAACACCTCCTAATTCTTCCTGGATGGTTTTCATTTGCTGGTGCAGAAAATATTCTCTTTGTTGTTGGTCTAAATCGAAACGAACTTTAGATTGAATATCGTTTTTCAGTTCCAATTTTTGCAACTCTACATTCATGTAACGTAACGTTTCTAAAGCTCTTTCTTTTAAAGCATTAGTCATTAACAAATCTTGCTTCTCTTTAACAGTAAGATTCATGTTTGAAGAAACAAAATTGACTAAAAAAGACTGGCTTTCGATATTTTTAATAGCAAAAGTAGCTTCAGTTGGAATATTTGGACTTTCCTTTATAATTTGAATAGCTAACTCTCTTGTTGAATCAATTATTGCTTGGAATTCGGTATCGTGTTTGCCTGGTCGTTTTTCTTCAACTTCTTTTATAGTAGCTTTGATATAGGGCTTTTCAGAAGTTACAGCATCAATGGCAAAACGCTTTTTTCCTTGCAGAATTACTGTAATATTTCCGTCAGGCATTTTTAATACTCGAAGAATCTGTGCTACAGTTCCAACAGTATAAATATCATTTTTAGTTGGATCTTCGTCTTCTTCATTTTTTTGGGCAACAACACCGATGATTTTATTTCCGGCATTGGCATCGTTTATAAGTTTGATAGATTTATCTCTACCTGCCGAAATTGGAATTACAACACCAGGAAAAAGAACCGTATTGCGTAAAGGCAAAATGGGCAAAGAATTGGGTAATTCTTCGTTATTCATTTCTTCCTCGTCTTCGGGTGTTAAAAGCGGAATTAAATCTGTTTCGGTATCGAATTCTTGTAGTGACAGATTGTCAAAAGATATTATATTACGGTTTGACATGGCATTTTATTAAGTCAAATTGACATTAGAAATTATATAATGTTAAACAAATGTAGGACATCTTTTCAAGGAAATAAATTAAAATCGATGTATAACAGTTGATTTTTATTAAAATCGATATATAGACTACTATCATCGATTAGCGCCACTAATAGTCAAGTATTGTGCCACAAAAAAACCGTCTCATATATATGACGAGACGGTTTTATGTATTAAATGAAAAATTAAGATTCTATTGTTTTGTATAAACAAAAGTAATATCAGCTGTTAATTCTACAACTACGCCTCCTTGATTGGAAAGTACTGTCCCATTAGAAAATGTTGCAGATAATGTATTTCCTGAAACAATAAAAATTTGAGGTGGATTTGTAATATCAGAACTTGTAAGCGTAAGTTGATTACCACTAAGTGTCCAAGTTCCAAGATCATCAGGATCTGTAAAACAATCATAACCACCGGTTATATTTAATTCAGCTCCTTTTGAATTAGCTAAATAAGTATTATTAGCATTTACTACTAAAAGTGCATTATTAAAGCAGGTTACTTCGTTCATTTGATTTGTAGAAGAAGTTCCGTCTCCATTCAAATCCGTAGGAGGTGTGGTGTTAAAAGCAGTCAGTCTATAAGTTCCAGGCACAGTCCCTGATGGTCCGCCACCAACAGCTGCTACTACTACTGGTCCAATCCAACCACTGTTTTCTGTAGCAGAACATTTAGCTCTTACATAAAAATCATAACTGCCAGACGCAGAAACACCTGTTATTGTTGTAGTAGTATTGCTCGAAGTAACAATGGTACCAGCGCCTAGAGCAAAACCACTTGCACCAAATTGTATTTCCCATTGCGTCTCGGTATTTCCTGCAATCCAAAGTAGATTCACATTAGTATTTGAACCGGCATCTCTGGTAGCCGTAAGACCACCTGGATTAGCACAATTAGGATTAGCCTGAACTGCTTCAACTGTTTCTGGCCCTACCCAATTGCTGGTTGATGTAGCGCTGCAATTAGACTTTACATAAAAATCATAACTATTACTAGAATTCAAACCTGTAATAATGATAGTTGTATTTGATGATGTTACTGTTGTTCCTGCTCCATGTGCAAAACCTACGATTCCATATTCAATTGTCCATGATGTCTCATCATTACCGGCTATCCAACTTAATGTTACTGTATTATTATTGAATGCACTTGCTACTAAAGAAGTTGGAGTTGCGCATGTTCCAAAATCATCTAAATTGATGGCGCTATCTACTGGTTCATTCTCACATGAAGTGAAAGTAAAAGCCGTTAGTATAAAAAATATGCTTCCTATTAATTTTATGTTTTTCATAGCCGTTTTATATATAATGACCAAATATAATTTTTTTTGAATTTATGACAATACTTTTTTGGGAATTCTCAACAATAATAACAATCCGGCTAGGAAAAATACTCCCAAAAAAACGATTGCAAACCTTGGACTCCCGGTGATTTGATCAATTAATCCGTAAACCATCATGCCGATGACAATCCCAATTTTTTCGGAAACATCATAAAAACTAAAGAATGAAGTAGTATCCTCTGTCTTAGGTAAAAGCTTTGAATAAGTTGATCTAGCTAAGGATTGAATTCCACCCATAACCAAACCAACTAAACTTGCCATAACATAAAACTGCATTGGAGTAGTAATAAAATAAGCAAACCCACAAAGTAAAAGCCAAAAAGCATTCAAGACAATTAAAACTTTAATATTTCCAAATTTAGCTGAAGCTCTCGATGTTAGAAAAGCTCCAAGTATGGCTATTAATTGAATTAATAAAATACACGTTATCAATCCGATTTGGCTTTCTTCCGGGCTGCTCCATTTAATTTCTTGTGAGCCAAAATAGGTTGCTATGAGCATAACTGTTTGCACCGCCATACTAAAAACAAAAAAACTCAACAAATACCTTTTTAAAGGAATATTGGATTTAAGCATTTTCCAAACTTTCTTTAATTCCCTGAAACCATTAAAAATAATAGAAAAATTAACTTTTTGTTTATTTGAATTTCCTTTTGGCAAATAATAATAAGTGTATTGACTAAATAAAATCCACCATATTCCAACCATAGCAAACGAATAGCGCATCGCTTTCATAGCAGCTGGATTTTCAATACTATTAGTGATATGAAAAAGTGCCGGTTTCATTATCATTGCCAGATTAATCACTAACAATATAACGCTTCCTACATAACCCAAAGAATATCCTCTAGCACTAGTTTTATCTTGTTGTTCCGGAAAAGCTATATCGGGCAAATAGGAATTATAAAACACCCAACTTCCCCAAAAGCCAATTAGTCCAAAAAAGTAAAATGTAAGACCGAGAAGAATATTATTTAAATCAAAAAAATACAAACCAACACAAGATAAAGCTCCAATATAATTGAAAACCCGCATAAAAATCTTCTTGTTCCCCATATAATCTGCAATACCGGAAAGTAATGGTGAAAATAAAGCCACACATAAAAATGCTGCAGCCGTAACAAAACTAATCAATGCCGAGTTTTTGAAGTTGTGCCCAAAAACTTCGATGTAAAGGCTATGTCTTTTTTCAAAAAGCTGATTATAAAAAATGGGGAAAACGGCAGAAGCAATAACCAAACTATAAACTGAATTTGCCCAATCATAGAAAGCCCAGGCGTTGAGTAGTTTTGGATGACCTTTTGGAAGTATAGGCATAAAATGTCTTTTAAATAAAAAATCCCGATTATTATCGGGATTAAATATACTCTTTTTTTAGAATTGTAATGTTATTTAAACGTTACGCCAAACTTCAAGGCTTCAGCTTTTGCTTCCGGCACCAATCTTTTTAAATTAGCAATTCTGGTTTCGTCAGATGGGTGTGTACTCATAAATTCTGCTGGCTTATTTCCTCCCGAAGCCGCTGACATTCTTGACCAAAAAACCACAGCTTGCTCTGGATTGTAACCTGCAATTGCCATTAAGGTTAAACCAATTTTATCAGCTTCACTTTCATGACTTCTGCTAAAAGGCAGCATTCCTCCATATTGAGTTGTAGCTCCATAAGCCGTCATTGCAATTTGTTGTGTTTCTGCACTTTTGCCTCCAGTAGCAGCAGCAACACCTGCGGCACCGAGTTGTTGTAACATACCGGCACTCATTCTTTGTTGACCGTGATTAGCCAATGCATGAGAAACTTCGTGACCTAAAACGGTAGCCAAACCCGCATCGTCTTTAGTAATAGGAAGGATTCCTGAATAAACTACAATCTTTCCGCCTGGCATACACCATGCATTTACTTCTTTGCTTTCGACTAATTTGTATTCCCACTGATAATCTTTTAAATATCCTTGATAGCCATTAGCATTCAACCATTTCTCGGCAGCATTTTTTATTTTAGTCCCAACAGTTTCTACTCTTTTTGCATCTGTAGTTCCTGCAATTACTTTGTTTTCTTTTATGAATGTTCCGTATTGTGCAAACGCTGAAGGCAAAATTTCACTATTTGGCACTAAAGCTAAAGTGTTTTTTCCTGTGAATGGATTTTTGGCACATGATATAATCAAGGTTATCATCAAGATACCGCAAAATAAAATTCTATTTTTCATATTATTACTTTTAATTAGTAACAAATTTAGGATTTTTTTACGCACCTATGATATGTAATTCTGTGAAATCTTTATATAATATTAATGTGTTGTCGCCATTTAATTTTACTGAATCCAAAGAAATTTTTTCATTATCAACTTCTACTCTCTTCACTTTGAACGGCAATGCTTTTAAATTAATCTTAAAGTTAGAGTAATTTGTTTCAAAAGTTCCTTCTTTGTGTTGCAAGATGATAAGCTCTTTTTCTTTTCCGTTTAACGAAAAGGTCCGTAATGAAAATCTTCCTTTGTTATAATCATAACCATCTTCGGCATCTTCATACACAACTGATTTTTCTTTGCCTAATTTATAATAGACATCTAAAGTAATTTCATCAAATTGCAATTCGCCAACATATTGTTGCACAGGATACTTTGGAATAATAGCACCTTCCTTAATGAAAATCGGAATTTGGTCAAAATCGGTTTTTATCCAAAGCTCTTTTTTCCCTTCTGTCAATTCATTTGTCCAGTAATTATACCAGTTACCTTTTGGTAAATACATTCTTCTGCCCAAAGCGTTTGGCTCTAATATTGGGCAAACCAAAATCTGGTTACCAAATATAAATTCATCAGTTCTGTAATGCGTATGCATATCATCTTGGTCATAATAAACCAAAGGTTTTAACATTGGAGTTCCTTCGTTTACATATTGCCAAAACATAGTGTATAAATAAGGTAACAACTGATAACGTAATTCAACAAATTTTCGAGTAATGTCAATCACTTCTTCGCCAAATGACCATGGCTCTTGTTCCCCATGATCGCCTGAAGAATGCGTTCTACAAAATGGATGAAATACACCCAATTGAATCCAACGGGCATATAATTCACCTGAAGGTTGCTCTGAAAATCCACCAATATCAGAACCCGTGAATCCCATGCCAGACATTGACATTCGCTGCATTTGGATATTGGCAATCCATAAATGTTCCCAACTTGCTACGTTATCACCTGTCCATGATGAAGTATAGCGTTGCGCTCCGGAGTAAGCCGAACGTGTAATAATAAAAGGTCTTTTTGGATAAGCGAAACGTTTCACACCTTCGTAAGTTGCTCGTGCCATTTGTGTTCCGTAAATGTTGTGTGCTTTTCGGTGACTACATGGATTTCCGTCGTAATCGTGACGGACATCATAAGGGAAAGTTTTTCCGGGAACATCCATTACTGCTGGCTCGTTCATGTCATTCCAAACACCTTTCACTCCAATTTCTGAAATCAATTCTTTGAATAATCCAGCCCACCATTCTCTAACTTCCGGATTAGTGTAATCAGGAAAATTGCATTCACCAGGCCAGACTTTCCCTTTCATAAAAGGACCATCCGCCCGTTTGCAGAAATAATCATTTTTCAATGCTTCCTGATACACCCAATAATCTTTGTCTATTTTTATTCCCGGATCAATGATAACAACAGTTTTGAAACCATCTTTGGCTAATTCGGCAACCATTCGTTTTGGTTCAGGAAAATATTCTTTGCTCCACGTAAAACAACGAAAGCCCTCCATATAATCAATATCTAAATAAATAGCATCGCAAGGAATTTTTAACTCTCTAAATTTAGCAGTAACTTCTTTTACTTTACTTTCCGGATAATAACTCCATTTACATTGGTGATAACCCAAAGTCCACATAGGAGGCAATTCTGGTTTTCCTGTCAAATGCGTGTAAGTCGTAACGACATCAGACATTTTTGGACCATACACAAAATAGTAATTCATTTCGCCACCTTCAGCCCAAAAGCTGGTGACATTTCTACGTTCCTGACAAAAATCAAAAAAAGTTCTGAATGTGTTGTCAAAGAACACACCATAAGCTTTTTGATGGTGAAGTCCTATATAAAAAGGAACCACTTTATATAGTGGCTCTTGGTCTTTGTGAAAGGCATATTGATCGGTTGCCCAATTTTCTACGCGTTTTCCTTTGAGGTTTAAATGAGTTGGCTTGTCTCCCATTCCGTAAAAACTTTCACCGTCTTTAGACATTTTACTCATTTTCACGATGTTTCCACCATGCTCATAACTTTCTTCCCAATGAAACCCAATTTCGTCTTCTAAAATCGTGAATCCATCAATATCATGAATCGATATTTTTAGGTTTTTCTTTGTGATTTTACAAAATACTTTACTGGTTTTTATAAGATAAAAAGCATTTTCTTCTATAACCTCGAGTTGATTGTAACCGTGAGATTGTGTTTTATCAATTGCATATGAAAAATCGTTACTAAAATACCCTTTGGTGGTGTATCTGAAACGAATTAAACTATCGCGAAGTATGGTTATTTTTAGAATTACATTGTTGTCAGTATTGAAATAGATGTTGTCAACATCTTGTTTAAAACTAACTATTTTTGAAGGGAATTGATCGCCTTTAAATTCAAGTTCTTGGTTGGTAATCATATTGATTTTTTAATGTATTGTGGTCAAATTTACAAAGATGAAATCTAAATCACATCAACTTATTATAGTAGTTTTTAACTACAACGTTTGCGAATAGTGATAAAAAGTTAGCCACGAATGCACGAATATGTTTTAAATAAAAAACAAAAAGTTATTCGTGTATTCGTGGCAAATCAAATATATGCTTTTACGAAATCTTATAAACCGTAACTCCCAATGGCGGCAAGACTAACTCCGCTGAATAATCTCTATAATTCCAAGGCATATTTTCAATTTTGATTGGCTTGGATGTTACGACTCCACTTCCACCATATTCTGTGCTGTCAGAGTTGAAGATTTGAGTAAGTTTTCCTTTTGTTGGTAAGCCAATTCTATATTTCTCGCGAACAACAGGCGTAAAATTACATATCACAATTAAGCTTTCTTTTTCGTTGTTTCCTTTACGGATATAACTCAAAACTGCATTTTCAGCATCGGAATAATTGATCCATTCAAAACCATCTACATGGAATTGCTTTTCATAAAAAGCCGGATTGCTTTTGTATAGCGCATTCAAATCGGTTATGCATTTTTTGATACCCGCATGGTAACCAAATTGCAATAAATGCCAATCCAAACTTCCTTCAAAATTCCATTCAGAGCTTTGTCCAAATTCTGCACCTTGAAACAATAATTTACCTCCGGGATGCGTAAACATATAACCATATAGCAAACGTAAATTAGCAAATTTCTGCCATTCGTCACCTGGCATTCTTCCTAAAATTGATTGCTTACCATAAACAACTTCATCGTGTGATAACGGCAACATAAAATTCTCGGTAAAAGCATAGGTCATTGAGAAAGTCAAATCGTTTTGATGGTATTTTCTGTAGACACTTTCTTTTTTGAAATACTGTAATGTATCGTGCATCCAACCCATCATCCATTTCATCCCGAAACCTAAACCACCAATAAATGTTGGTCTGGAAACCATTGGAAAACTCGTGCTTTCTTCAGCAATAGTTTGCGTATCAGGAAAATCGGCATATACCGCTTCGTTGAAATCTTTTAAGAAACTAATGGTGTCCAGGTTTTCTCTTCCACCGTATATATTCGGCTCCCATTCGCCATCTTCTCTAGAATAATCTAAGTATAACATTGACGCAACAGCATCAACTCGTAATCCATCAGCATGATAATTTTTCAACCAGAAAATAGCATTGCTGATCAAGAAAGAACGCACTTCATTTCTTCCATAGTTGAACACCAAACTCTTCCAATCAGGATGATAGCCTTTTCGTCTGTCCGGATGTTCGTAAAGATTTGAACCATCAAAAAATCCTAAACCATGAGCATCATCAGGGAAATGTGATGGAACCCAATCTAATATCACTCCAATTCCGGCTTGGTGTAATTTATCAACTAAAACCATAAAATCCTGTGGCTTACCGAAGCGTGAAGTTGGTGCAAAATAGCCTACCAACTGATAACCCCAAGAAGGATCATAAGGATATTCCATAATTGGCATAAACTCGACATGCGTAAAACCGGTTTCTTTAACGTAATCAACCAATTGGTCAGCCAGTTCAAGATAAGTCAAAAATTTACCTTCGCTGTTTCTGCGCCATGAACCCAAATGCACTTCATATACCGAAAAAGGGTTATCTAAACCATTTTTGTCTTTACGGATATCCATCCATTTTTTGTCTTTCCACTTATAGTCTAAATCCCATATAATAGAAGCTGTTTGTGGCGGATGTTCACAATACAACGCAAACGGATCCGCTTTTTCTGTAATAATTCCGTTGTTGTTGGACTGAATTTTATATTTATAAGTTGTGCCTTTTTCTACACCCGGAATAAAGCCTTCCCAGATTCCCGAACTATCCCAACGCACATTTAACAGATGCTCGCCTTGAATCCAATAATTGAAATCGCCAACGACAGAAACCGAACGTGCCGATGGTGCCCAAACGGCAAAATAAACGCCTTTGACACCGTTGACTTCGGTAAGATGCGCACCCATTTTTTCGTATAATCTGAAATGTTTTCCTGCTTTGAATAAATCGATATCAAAATCGGTAAAAAGGGAATGTACTTGTACTTGGTTCATTTTGTTATTGTTGTTAGTTATCAGTTGTCCGTTGTCTGCGGTTTGTCACCCTGAGCGCAGTCGAAGGGCTTTATGGTTTGTATTTATAATGTGTTGCATTTCTGCACTCTGCCAATGTTTCAATCATGTCAAAATCTCCTTTTATCAACGCTTCTTTCTTTGCTTTTGACCATCGTTTTAATTTCTTTTCAAAATAAATAGCTTGGTTTGGTTCAGTAAAATCTTGAAACCATTCCAAAAATACTAGTCTTCTTTTGAAAGTATAAGCATCGGGTAACTTTCCATCATTATGCTCGTTTACTCTTCTTTCCAAATTGTTGGTAATTCCGGTGTAAAGGGAATTATCATTACATCTTAATATATAAACGTAATAAAACTTCATTCTTATTTCTTAGTAACTATGAGCCCTTCGACTGCGCTCAGGGTGACAATCTCTATAATCGATTACAATTTTCTAATCAATTCAAATCCTAACTAGCCCCGATTGGCAGTCTCGTTTTTTGGAACGAGACAGAAAGCGGGAACATAGCCTGCTATAATGCCCGAGCCTTTCGCTCCTAATACCCCATAATACTCTGAATTCCTCTTAACGGAATCACAGCCCAACGCGGACGAGAGTTTAACTCATAACCCAATTCGTAAACTGCTTTTTCTATCAGGCAATATTTTAAAAGGAAATCAATTTCATGGTTGTACCCAATATTCAGATTTCCTGCTTGTGCTTTCTCGACATAGGTTTCCAAAAAGGTTCCTACGAAGTAATTAAACAATATTTCGGCAGCTTTAAAAAGATGCTCTTGATCAAACGGATATTTGTCTTTGTTGTTGAAAATCGTTGCATAAATGGCGTAGTGAAAAGAACGGAATAATCCAGCAACATCTTTCAATGGCGGTTGCTTAACTTTTCGATCACGAATGGTACTTTCGGGTTCACCTTCAAAATCGAGAAGATAAAAATCATCACCGTTGACTAAAATTTGTCCTAAATGATAATCGCCGTGAATTCGGATGCGCTCTGATTTCATTTTCGTCCAGTCGAAATCAACAAAATGCTTACGAACCATCTTTTTATTTTCCATAAACTGGTGTGCTAATTCAAGCGCTAAACCATCTAATTTATGCAAACTATTTTCAATAATATTCAGTCGGTTTTGAAACTGATATAACATTCTGTTTTTCAACCAAACGGTGTAATCGCCATTGTATGTTGTTGGCGTAAAAGCCGTATCGTGTATATCTCCGCCAAGTGCGATGTGCATTTCAGCCGTGCGTTTTGCCATGGTTTGAATACGAAGAAACAAACTCAATCCAACCCAATCTATAATCTCATGTGGAATATCGTTAATCTTCACGCGTTTGAACAACGGAATATCGGGCAACTTATCAATTTTGATTTTCTTAGTTTTCAGATTACTAAAAACTACATCAATTTCTTCTAACATAAACTTCCACGCATCGCCTTGATTGGGTACCAATTCCTGCATCAAACCTAATGTGATATTTCCTTCAGGCAAAGCCAAACTGATGCTTCCGACATACGCAGGCGAACTTTTAAAATTCATACGCTCCGTAAGGAAACGGCTAATCTCATAATCGGGATTGGTGCTGACATAAATTCGGCGGAAAATCTTTAAAACGAATGCATTATTGTAGATGATAGAGGTGTTACTTTGCTCGACACCCATGAATTTTGAAGACTTGTATTCTTTATCATCAAACTTGTTTCCTTTGTGAAAAACCAGTTTTAACTCGGGATTATTTTTTGATTGCGCTATATTTTCAAACAATAGTTTTCTGAAGTCTTCCTGATGTAAAGCATCTACCAAAAAACCTTTTTGACGGCCCATTTTTACTGGAGCGATTATCGTATTAGTATCTAATTCTTCTTCAGCCATAAAAGCCAAAGGCATAAAATAATGCTGATAAAACGCTTCCTTAAAATTCACTTCAAGCAAGACACCAAAATAAACATTCTTCTTAGAAGTAATTTTAAAATGGTCTACCACTTCAATATACTTCAAAGTACTTGCCTTTCCGCCATACCATCGTTTATTGATGATGTAATTTTCTAAAATATCCGATGAGAATACCTTGATAAACTCTTCATCTTCAAATGCATGTTTCCAATCAGTTTTAAAAACAAATGGGGTCGAAAAAGTATCTTGGTTATCGTTTTCCATGGTTATTTCAATATTTTAAATAAATGGAATGGCAAAGCTGGATTTAATTCTACAAAGTTCCATTCTTTATCCCAGATATAACTATTTCCGGTAATCAATTCAACAACGCGAATGGGCTGACCTGCTTGGATTCCTAATGCTTGTAAAGGTAATTGAACCCAAGTTTGTTTTGCATAATAAGGATCAATACTGCAAACCATCAAAGTTTCGTCCAATTTGTCATCATCGTATTTGTAGTACGCCAAAACTTGGTCGCTATCGGTAGCACAAAACTGTATGTTATTGGTTTGTTGCAACGATGGTTGCTCGTGTCTGATTTTATTTAATCTTGAAATTACAGTGATTAATTTGTTCTGAACTGTCCAATCCCAGTTGTAAAATTCATACTTCTCAGAGTTGTGATATTCTTCCTTTCCTGGCATTGCGTCTGAAACCATGTATTCGTAAACTGGCCCATAAATTCCAATACTAGAACTCAAAGTCGCTGCCAAAAAATATTTGTGAAGGTATACGCTTTCATGTCCGCTTTGTAAAGCATACGGTAAAATATCAGGCGTATTTGGCCAGAAGTTTGGGCGGAAGAATTCGCTTTGTTCTGTTTTGGTTAATTCTTCAACATATTCAATCAGTTCGGCTTTGGTGTTTCTCCATGTAAAATAAGTATAGGATTGGGTGAACCCTTGTTTAGCCAACTCATGCATAATCTTTGGACGCGTAAAAGCTTCCGCTAAAAACAATACATCAGGATGCTTTTTCTTGATTTCAGCAATAAGCCAACCCCAAAAATAAAAGGGTTTTGTATGTGGATTATCCACTCTGAAAACTTTAATATCACATTCTTCAACCCAAAATAAAGCAACATCTAATAACTCTTTCCACAGGTTTTTCCAATCGCCACTTTCAAAATAAATGGGTTGAATATCTTGGTATTTCTTAGGTGGATTTTCAGCATATTGTACTGTTCCGTCTGGACGCCATTTGAACCATTGTGGAAAATCTTTCACATACGGATGATCGGGTGCTGCTTGCAAAGCATAATCCATAGCAACTTCTATATTTAGTCTTTTTGCCGCTTGAACCAATGATTTAAAATCTTCAATTGTACCTAATTCGGGATGAGTTGCTTTATGCCCTCCATGTTTGGAACCAATTCCCCAAGGCGAACCTACATCACCTTTTGCTGCGTTTGTAGCGTTATTTTTTCCTTTTCTATTTACTTCTCCAATAGGATGAATTGGCGGGAAATATAAGGTATCAAAACCCATAGCGGCAACTCTGGTCAACAATTTTTCACAATCTTTAAAAGTTCCATGCTTGCCTTTTTCTTGTGATGCCGAACGTGGAAAAAATTCATACCAGGTGCTGAATAAGGCTTTTTTTCTATCTACATAAATCTTTAATTCAGAAGATATGTTGGCTAATGTTCGAGTTGGATGGTGTTTAAATATTTCATGTAATTCTGATGACAATGCAATGGCTATTGCTTTATCATATTGTTTTTCATCCTGAAATGCTTTTATGGCTGAAGTCAAATACGTTTTTTCTGCAGCAGAAACTTCTTTTAAAATTGCCTGACAATATTCGGCTCCTTCCAACAGCTCTGATTTTACCTGCTGATTATCTTCTATTTTTCGTTGTGTTCCGTGTTGCCAATTTAAGGCATAATCAACCCAACCTTCAACTAAATAGGAATAAAACCCTTGTTTATCAACTTTAAATTCAGCTCTCCATTCATCATTCCCTGTTTCGAACATTCTAACTTCTTGCCATTTTTTGTCTTTTTCGTGTTTAAACTTCACACTGCAAGCAACTACATCATGACCATCAGAAAAAACATTAGCAGTAACAACAACTTTTTGACCTACAATTCGTTTGATAAAAAAAGCTCCACCGTCAAGTTGTGGAGAAACATTTTCAATTATTATTCGGGTTTGGTTTTGCATTTTAATTGTAATTTTAGGAAGTTGTAATTTAGAAAAAAATATAATACCTTATAAATTGCAGTAAAATTTTATTGAAATGACAAAAAAAAGCGACATACCCAATCAATCATTGCAAATTCCTAAAGTAATTACACGAACAGCTAAATTATTACAAGCAATTTCGCCAAAATTAGCAACTCTTTTTGCCGCTAAACTATTTACAACACCTCTAAAACACAGCATTCCGAAGCGAGAATTACACATGGAAGAAAAAAGTATACAAACAAAGCTATTTATCCCTAAAATAAATAAAGAGATTGTAATTTACCAATATGGAGAAAGTAAACGCAAAGTATTATTAGCCCATGGTTGGTCCGGAAGAGGAACACAATTGTTTAAAATTGCTGACGAACTGCTTCAAAAAGGATTCTCAACTATCAGTTTTGATGCTCCGGCACACGGAAAGTCAGGAAGTAAAACCACTATAATGACTGAATTTATTGCTTCGATTTTAGAAATTGAAAAACAATTTGGTCCGTTTGAATTTGCTATCGGACATTCTCTTGGTGGTATGTCAATTTTGAATGCTATTAAACAAGGTTTATCAATTAAGAAAGCTGTTATTATTGGTAGTGGCGATATAATTCAAGATATTTTAGACGATTTTGTTTTAAAATTAGAGTTAAAATACGAAACAGCATATAGGATGAAAATACATTTTGAGAAAAAATTTGGAGTAGAAATGGAAAGTTATTCCGCAAGTTTTGCAGCCAAATCAGTAGAAATTCCTGTTCTGATTATTCATGATGAACACGATGATGAAATATCGGTCAAAGCAGCTTATAATATTCATCGCAATTTAAAGAAAGGTGAAATTCTTATTACAGAGAAATTGGGACACCGAAAAATTTTAGGAGATAAAAAAGTAATTGAAAGTATTCTTAACTTTATTTCAAATTAAAATACAATGGAACTATTTAACGAAACACCAAACTGGGCAGAAATCCTTAAACCATTAATCGCCAAATACAAAGGAAAAAAACATCCTTTAGACCATCAAAATACCTATCAACTTCTAGTAATGGTTGTTCTATCCGCTCAAGATTCTGATGCCAATATTAACAAAATTGCTCCTCCACTATTTGAGATATATCCAAATATGGAAAGTTTAGCGGTTTCCAATATAGAGGCATTAATACCATACATCTCAAAAGTTAGAAACTTCGGAACAAAGGCAAGTTGGCTTATCGAAATTGCGCAAACACTCAAAACTGATAAAAACATTCCAACAACAATGGATGAATTGGTAGCTCTAAAAGGTATTGGAAGAAAATCTGCCAATGTTATCCTGCGAGAAACAAATTCTCCCGCCGAGGGAATTATTGCTGATTTACATGTTATTCGAGTGGCTCCACGAACCAGAATCATACCAGAAGCAAACGACGGAAACAAAGTAGAAAAGCTATTAATGCAAACTTTACCTAAAGAAATTTGGGGTGAAATAGGAATGGCTATTTCTTTTCTAGGAAGAGAAACCTGCAGACCAACCAATCCAAAGTGCTCAGAATGTCCTATTCAAAATGTTTGCCAATATCCTTTAAAAACGATTTAAAGATTATGGCGACAAATTCGGAATTAAAAAAGAAAGTAATACTAAGGCTTCAACATTTATTCGAGGCTGCCTGAAAAATTTGTTGACGCAGCCTCAAGTTTTTATTTATAAGGCTTCAACATTTTGTCGACGCAGCTTGAACATTTTATCGAAGCGGCTTGGACATTTTGTCGACGCGGCTACAATATTTTGTTTTCCAATGCGTCGACATTTTGTCCACCGTATTGAAAACAAAAAATCTTTGATATTAAGAGGAGGAAGTCCAGTGGGCTTCAGGTAGTTTTGATTTATCAAAACCTTATAAAACAAAAAACCCTATCCAAATAAATGAATAGTGTTTTCTAAAAAAAGCCTTTCTGCCGGCAGGTAGGTACGCGAACTTTAGTTCGCCAATCCCGTAGGGATGTTATATAGGTAACAAAAAAGCCCTTCACTTTCGTGAAGGGCTTTCTAAAAAAAGGCAGCGACATACTCTCCCACATAACTGCAGTACCATCTGCGCAGTCGGGCTTAACTTCTCTGTTCGGAATGGGAAGAGGTGAGCCCCGACGCAATAACCACCTTAAAAGGTTATAATTGCTTGAGCAACTATTTCCAACGTTAATTATCAATTATTAATTGTTAATTATCAATTGGACAATATCTTAACATACTGAGATAAAAATTGTTTAAAAAGAAAGAAAGTTTGCTGCGCCCCCGAAGGGGCGCAAGCGGTGTACATAAGCTTACGGGTTATTAGTACTACTCGACTATGACATTACTGCCTTTACATCTATAGCCTATCAACGTAGTCATCTCCTACGACCCTTAAAAGAAATCTCATCTTGTGGTGGGTTTCGCGCTTATATGCTTTCAGCGCTTATCCCTTCCAAACGTAGCTACTCTGCGGTGCTCCTGGCGGAACAACAGATACACCAGAGGTTTGTCCAATTCGGTCCTCTCGTACTAGAATCAGATCCACTCAAATTTCTTGCGCCCACAATAGATAGAGACCGAACTGTCTCACGACGTTCTGAACCCAGCTCGCGTGCCACTTTAATGGGCGAACAGCCCAACCCTTGGGACCTTCTCCAGCCCCAGGATGTGACGAGCCGACATCGAGGTGCCAAACCCCCCCGTCGATATGAGCTCTTGGGGGAGATCAGCCTGTTATCCCCGGCGTACCTTTTATCCTTTGAGCGATGGCCCTTCCATGCGGAACCACCGGATCACTATGCTCTACTTTCGTACCTGATCGACCTGTATGTCTCTCAGTCAAGCTCCCTTATGCCATTGCACTCTACGCACGGTTACCAAGCGTGCTGAGGGAACCTTTAGAAGCCTCCGTTACTCTTTTGGAGGCGACCACCCCAGTCAAACTACCCACCAAGCAATGTCCCCCGAATTACGGGGTTAGACCTCAGATAAGCAAAGGGTGGTATTTCAACAATGACTCCACAACGCCTGGCGACGCCACTTCATAGTCTCCCACCTATCCTACACATCACTTATCCAAGACCAATACTAAGCTATAGTAAAGGTGCACAGGGTCTTTTCGTCCCATTGCGGGTAAGCGGCATCTTCACCGCTACTACAATTTCACCGAGCTCATGGCTGAGACAGTGTCCAGATCGTTACACCATTCGTGCAGGTCGGAACTTACCCGACAAGGAATTTCGCTACCTTAGGACCGTTATAGTTACGGCCGCCGTTTACTGGGGCTTCAATTCAATGCTTCTTCTTGCGAATAACATCTCCTCTTAACCTTCCAGCACCGGGCAGGTGTCAGGCCCTATACTTCATCTTACGATTTTGCAGAGCCCTGTGTTTTTGATAAACAGTCGCCTGGACCTCTTCACTGCGGCCCTCATTACTGAGGGCGACCTTTCTCCCGAAGTTACAGGTCTATTTTGCCTAATTCCTTAGCCATGAATCTCTCGAGCACCTTAGGATTCTCTCCTCGACTACCTGTGTCGGTTTACGGTACGGGTACTGTTAATCTAAGTTTAGAAGGTTTTCTTGGAAGCCCTTAGGCGCACTATCACTTTGTCCGAAGACTCCGTGTACTATCGCATTTCCCCAAATCCTGCGCATTTAACTACAAGACTTATAGGTAGGTGCTTTAACGAACTATTCCGTCAGTTCGCGGCGCTTTCATCACTCCGTCACTCCATCACAATTAACAGTAGTACGGGAATATTAACCCGTTAGCCATCGACTGTCCCTTTCGGGTTCGCCTTAGGACCCGACTAACCCTCAGCTGATTAGCATAGCTGAGGAAACCTTAGTCTTTCGGTGTGCGGGTTTCTCGCCCGCATTATCGTTACTTATGCCTACATTTTCTTTTCTAACCAGTCCAGCATGCCTTACGACACACCTTCAACCCTGTTAGAATGCTCCCCTACCACTTGTATTTACATACAAATCCATAGCTTCGGTACTATACTTATGCCCGATTATTATCCATGCTCGTCCGCTCGACTAGTGAGCTGTTACGCACTCTTTAAATGAATGGCTGCTTCCAAGCCAACATCCTAGCTGTCTGGGCAGACAAACCTCGTTATTTCAACTTAGTATAGATTTTGGGACCTTAGCTGATGGTCTGGGTTCTTTCCCTCTCGGACTTGGACCTTAGCACCCAAGCCCTCACTGTTGGTGAACATTATATAGCATTCGGAGTTTGTCAGGAATTGGTAGGCGGTGAAGCCCCCGCATCCAATCAGTAGCTCTACCTCTATATAACTTTATAACCAACGCTGCACCTAAATGCATTTCGGGGAGTACGAGCTATTTCCGAGTTTGATTGGCCTTTCACCCCTACCCACAGGTCATCCGAAGACTTTTCAACGTCAACCGGTTCGGACCTCCACTATGTGTTACCACAGCTTCATCCTGCCCATGGGTAGATCACACGGTTTCGCGTCTAACACTACTGACTAAAGCGCCCTATTCAGACTCGCTTTCGCTACGGATCCGTGACTTAATCACTTAACCTTGCCAGCAACGTTAACTCGTAGGCTCATTATGCAAAAGGCACGCCGTCACCCCACGAAAGGGCTCCGACCGCTTGTAAGCGTATGGTTTCAGGATCTATTTCACTCCGTTATTCACGGTTCTTTTCACCTTTCCCTCACGGTACTGGTTCACTATCGGTCTCTCAGGAGTATTTAGCCTTAGCGGATGGTCCCGCCAAATTCAGACAGGGTTTCACGTGCCCCGCCCTACTCAGGATACCACTATCCTTATCTTCTCTTACTTATACGGGACTATCACCCTCTGTGGTTAACCTTTCCAGGTTATTCTAATTCAATCCGCAAGAAATGTCGTGGTCCTACAACCCCAGAATTGCCGTAACAACACTGGTTTGGGCTAATCCGCGTTCGCTCGCCACTACTTACGGAATCACTTTTGTTTTCTTCTCCTCCGCCTACTTAGATGTTTCAGTTCAGCGGGTTTGCTCTCCTATCGGAGTGACATGTCTTCAACATGCCGGGTTGCCCCATTCAGGTATCTACGGATCAATTCGTGTGTGCCAATCCCCGTAGCTTTTCGCAGCTTATCACGCCTTTCATCGCCTCTGAGAGCCTAGGCATCCCCCATACGCCCTTATTTTGCTTATTGTACCCAACACATAATTAAATGTGCCGTTGTTTTTTGTTTACCACTATTACTAGTAGCAAACGCTTTCTACTTTTTAAATATTTTCTTATCTCAATATGTCAATGAACTTTATTAATTTGAAAATTTGATGATTTGAGAATTTGAAAATGAATCTTCAAATCTTCAAATTGATTAATCTTCAAATCAATTTGTGGAGAATATCGGAGTCGAACCGATGACCTCCTGCGTGCAAGGCAGGCGCTCTAGCCAGCTGAGCTAATCCCCCAATCTAATGGATAATTGTCAATTGATAATTGATAATTATTTTTTCAATTGAGTTTTTAACCAATTCTAGAATTTCCTTTTTAAGCTTTTACAGTTTACTTTAATTATCAATTGTTAATTATCACCCGAGCGTAAGCGAACTGGCGAAGCAATTGTTAATTAAAAAGTAGTCCCGCCCAGACTCGAACTGGGGACCCCTACATTATCAGTGTAGTACTCTAACCAGCTGAGCTACGAGACTCTGTTTTTTTGCTTATTATAATATTTGAACTAACAGCGAGAGTAATGGAATTGTAATCTTTGAAGGCCTAGTCCTTCTTATCGTCTCTAGAAAGGAGGTGTTCCAGCCGCACCTTCCGGTACGGCTACCTTGTTACGACTTAGCCCTAGTTACCAGTTTTACCCTAGGCAGCTCCTTACGGTCACCGACTTCAGGTACCCCCAGCTTCCATGGCTTGACGGGCGGTGTGTACAAGGCCCGGGAACGTATTCACCGGATCATGGCTGATATCCGATTACTAGCGATTCCAGCTTCACGGAGTCGAGTTGCAGACTCCGATCCGAACTGAGAACGGTTTTATAGATTCGCTCCTACTCACGTAGTGGCTGCTCTCTGTACCGTCCATTGTAGCACGTGTGTAGCCCAAGGCGTAAGGGCCGTGATGATTTGACGTCATCCCCACCTTCCTCACAGTTTACACTGGCAGTCTTGTTAGAGTTCCCGACTTGACTCGCTGGCAACTAACAACAGGGGTTGCGCTCGTTATAGGACTTAACCTGACACCTCACGGCACGAGCTGACGACAACCATGCAGCACCTTGTAAATTGTCTTGCGAAAAGTCTGTTTCCAAACCGGTCAATCTACATTTAAGCCTTGGTAAGGTTCCTCGCGTATCATCGAATTAAACCACATGCTCCACCGCTTGTGCGGGCCCCCGTCAATTCCTTTGAGTTTCATTCTTGCGAACGTACTCCCCAGGTGGGATACTTATCACTTTCGCTTAGCCACTGAGCTTGCGCCCAACAGCTAGTATCCATCGTTTACGGCGTGGACTACCAGGGTATCTAATCCTGTTCGCTCCCCACGCTTTCGTCCATCAGCGTCAATCCACTAGTAGTAACCTGCCTTCGCAATTGGTATTCCATGTAATATCTAAGCATTTCACCGCTACACTACATATTCTAGTTACTTCCTAGTAATTCAAGTCTGGCAGTATCAATGGCCGTTCCATCGTTAAGCGATGGGCTTTCACCACTGACTTACCAAACCGCCTACGGACCCTTTAAACCCAATGATTCCGGATAACGCTTGGATCCTCCGTATTACCGCGGCTGCTGGCACGGAGTTAGCCGATCCTTATTCTTACGGTACCGTCAAGCTCCTACACGTAGGAGTGTTTCTTCCCGTACAAAAGCAGTTTACACACCATAGATGCGTCTTCCTGCACGCGGCATGGCTGGATCAGGCTTGCGCCCATTGTCCAATATTCCTCACTGCTGCCTCCCGTAGGAGTCTGGTCCGTGTCTCAGTACCAGTGTGGGGGATCTCCCTCTCAGGACCCCTACCTATCGTAGCCATGGTAAGCCGTTACCTTACCATCTAGCTAATAGGACGCATGCTCATCTTTTACCGTTGGAACTTTAATAGTGACTTCATGCGAAGTTGCTATGCTATGAGGTATTAATCCAAATTTCTCTGGGCTATCCCTCTGTAAAAGGTAGATTGCATACGCGTTACGCACCCGTGCGCCGGTCTCAGATATTGCTACCTTACCCCTCGACTTGCATGTGTTAAGCCTGCCGCTAGCGTTCATCCTGAGCCAGGATCAAACTCTTCATCGTATATTGTTATGCTGATATCGCTATCTGCATCGTAATTTAGACAAAGGCTAGTCTTTTATTCAAATCTTTTCGATTCTCTTACTCTCTTTTGTTGTTTTAACATCTCTGTTAAAACGGCTGTCAATTCAATATGTCTATGAACGTTTATTCTAATTTTAATCCGCCTTCATTCTCAAAGCGGGTGCAAAAGTAACTATTCTTTTCTAACTAACAAGGCTTTTTAAAATTATTTTTGAATTATTTTAATTCCTCGTTTTTTCAGTATTATTATGAACTTTTAATCTCTTGCGGGGTGCAAATATAAAAACTAATTCAACCTCAATCCAAATGTTTTTTGAGGTTTTTTTGCCTTTTTTTTAAGATGTTGATAACTTGTAGTTTACAATAGCTTTACATCGTGGATTTATAAAAAGCTACATTGAAAAACCTGTTTTACATAATCCACAACGCTTAAATACGCTCTATGTACGCTTTATCTATGGAGTATCTATGCTTGGCCATACTTTAAGCGTATGATATTTTACCACCCCGGCCTGCGGCCACCCCTCAAGAGGGGAATGCTTATGTCATGGATATAGCTTAACGTGTCTTTAGCCCCGATAGCAGCAGCTACCTCGTAGCGCGGATAGCGGGACTGAACTTCCTGAGAACAGGAATAGGTGTGCTCCTAAAATACTTTAATATATTACGCTCTATATATTGTATGTGTTTTGTTAATCTTATATATTTGCAGTCCATAAAATTTTAGGAATGATAAAGATTACGCTACCTGACGGTTCGGTTAAGGAGTTTGCGAAAGGCACAACTCCGATGGATGTTGCAAAAAGCATCAGTGAAGGATTAGCTCGAAATGTGATTTCGGCTGCTTTTAATGGTACAACAGTTGAAACGGAAACGGAATTAACCACCGACGGTTCTCTTATATTATATACGTGGAATGACAAGGAAGGCAAAAAAGCTTTTTGGCATTCGACTTCGCATGTAATGGCGCAGGTTTTGGAAGAGCAATTTCCAGGAATTAAATTAACGCTTGGACCGGCTATTGACAATGGCTTTTATTATGATGTGGATTTTGGTGACCAAAAAATTACGGATGCCGATTTTAAAAAAATAGAGGACCGCGTTTTAGAAGTTTCGAGAGAGAAGCATGAATTTAAAATGCGTCCGGTTTCTAAAGCAGAAGCTTTGGAAGTTTATAAAAATAATGAGTACAAAACCGAACTGATTTCGAATTTAGAAGACGGAACCATTACGTTTTGTGACCATGCTAACTTCTTCGATTTGTGTCGTGGTGGTCATATTCCGAATACTGGAATCATCAAGGCTATGAAAATCATGAGCGTTGCCGGTGCTTATTGGCGTGGTGATGAAAAGAACAAGCAGTTGACAAGAGTTTATGGAGTTTCTTTTCCGAAGCAGAAAGACTTGACTGAATACTTAGAATTACTTGAAGAAGCGAAACGTCGTGATCATAGAAAATTAGGAAAAGAATTAGAATTGTTTGCCTTTTCACAAAAAGTTGGTCAAGGTTTGCCATTATGGTTACCAAGAGGAGCAGCTTTGAGAGACAGATTAGAGCAGTTTTTGAAAAAAGCGCAGAAAAAAGCGGGTTACGAGCAAGTAGTTACGCCACATATTGGGCAAAAAGAATTATATGTAACTTCTGGACACTATGCGAAATATGGTGCTGATAGTTTTCAGCCTATTCATACTCCCGCTGAAGGCGAAGAGTTTTTATTAAAACCTATGAACTGTCCGCATCACTGCGAGATTTACAACAATAAACCTTGGTCCTATAAGGATTTGCCAAAACGTTATGCTGAATTCGGAACCGTTTACCGTTACGAACAATCAGGAGAACTTCATGGTTTAACTCGTGTTCGTGGCTTTACACAGGATGATGCGCATATTTTCTGTACGCCAGACCAATTGGATTCTGAGTTCAAAAAAGTTATCGATTTAGTGCTATATGTATTCGGTTCATTAGGATTTGAAAACTTTACCGCTCAGGTTTCTTTAAGAGATCAGGAAAATAGAGATAAATATATTGGAAGTGATGAAAACTGGGAAAAAGCCGAAAGTGCTATCATTAGTGCAGCAAGCGACAAAGGTTTGAATTATGTTATTGAATATGGCGAAGCAGCATTCTATGGTCCGAAACTGGATTTCATGGTAAAAGATGCTTTAGGAAGACAATGGCAATTGGGCACAATTCAGGTTGATTACAACTTGCCTGAACGTTTTGAATTGACTTACAAAGGTTCTGACAATGAATTACATAGACCTGTAATGATTCACAGAGCACCTTTTGGTTCTATGGAACGATTTATTGCAATTTTACTCGAACATACGGCAGGAAATTTCCCGCTTTGGCTGATGCCGGAACAGGCTATTATATTGTCTTTAAGTGAGAAATATGAAAATTATGCGAAAAAAGTTTTAGAATTGCTAGAAAATCACGAAATTCGCGCCCTAATTGACAACCGCAACGAGACGATTGGGAAGAAAATTAGAGAGGCCGAAGTGCAGAAAATGCCGTTTATGCTGATAGTTGGTGAGGAAGAAGAGAAAAACGGAACAATCTCTGTTCGCCGTCATGGACAAGAAGGAAAAGGAAATATTTCGGTTACTATTGAAGAATTTGCAACAATTGTGAATGAAGAAATAGGAAAAACACTAAAAACATTTGAAGTTTAATTAAAAAAATAAAGCCATAGCAATTAGAAACAACAGAGGATATAGTCCTCGAGTAGAAAAAACAGCAGCCCACCGAATTAATGAATTAATTCGCGGCGTTTCAGAAGTTCGTCTAGTAGGAGAAAACATTGAGCCAGGTGTATTTAAATTCACTGAAGCTTTACGTTTAGCTGAAGAGCAAGAAGTAGATTTGGTAGAAATTTCTCCGAATGCAGTTCCTCCTGTTTGTAAATTAATGGATTATGGAAAATTCATATACGAACAAAAGAAAAGAGATAAGCAGCTCAAAGCTAAATCTACGCAAATTGTTGTAAAAGAAATTCGTTTTGGTCCACAAACTGATGAGCACGATTACGAATTTAAGAGAAAAAATGCTGAGAAGTTTTTAAAAGAAGGTTCCAAATTGAAAGCATTCGTTTTCTTCAAAGGACGTTCGATTATATATAAAGAGCAAGGTCAAATCTTATTGCTACGATTGGCACAAGATTTAGAAGAATATGGAAAAGTAGAAGCAATGCCGGTTCTGGAAGGAAAGAGAATGATTATGTTCATTGCTCCAAAAAAGAAAAGTAAGTAAGTTAAATTAAATAAACTAGGAAAAAATGCCTAAAATGAAAACAAAATCCAGTGCTAAGAAGCGATTCAAAGTAACTGGCTCTGGAAAAATCAAGAGAAAACACGCTTTTAAAAGTCACATCCTGACTAAAAAATCTAAAAAGCGTAAATTAGCTTTAACGCACTCTGCTTTGGTTCACAAAACAGATGAGAAAAGCATCAAACAACAATTAAGAATTATCTAATAATTGACAATGTACAATTGACAATGGATAATTAATTATTAATTGTCAACTATCAATTATCAATTACAAAAATTCTTTAGGTTACAAATTATTTAAATAACCTTGGAGTATGGCCACAAAGTTACCTTGATTAAATTCGGTACGCCTGCTACAAAAAAACAGAAAAATTATGCCAAGATCAGTAAATTCAGTTGCTAAAAGAGCAAGAAGAAAAAAGATAATGAAGCAAGCCAAAGGTTTCTTTGGTCGTCGTAAAAACGTTTGGACGGTTGCTAAAAATGCGGTTGAGAAAGCAATGTGCTACGCTTACCGTGACAGAAAAGTGAACAAAAGAAATTTTCGTGCTTTATGGATTCAACGTATTAACGCTGGAGCTCGTTTAGAAGGAATGTCTTATTCACAGTTTATGGGGAAAGTAAAAGCTAACGGAATCGAATTGAACCGTAAAGTTCTTGCCGATTTAGCAATGAATCACCCAGAAGCATTCAAAGCAGTACTTAAAAAAGTAAAATAAACGTTTGTACAATCTTATTTAACTTACTTACAATAAAAAAATCCGGTCTTTCGACTGGATTTTTTTTGTTTACAAAACTAATTTATATTCAAAAAAACAGTAACTTACAATCATCTTTATTCTCTGATTATCAATAATAAAGAAATTTTAATGTATTTATTCACCCTTAAACAAAACTACTATGAAAAAATTACTACTTATTCTAAGTTTTATCTTTTCATCTTCATCGTTGATTTATTCACAAGTAGGCTCAGCTTGTTGGCGTGAAATTTCTGCTGGTCAAAATTTTACACTTGGCATCAAAGCCGATGGTACGCTTTGGGGTTGGGGTCAAAACTCAAATTTATTAGGTTTAGGATTAGGAAATTTAGCCAATCAAAATCTTCCTGTTCAAATTGGTACTGACACAAACTGGCTGACAGTGTCTGCGGGTACTGTACATTCTTTGGCAGTAAAAACTACTGGAACTTTATGGGCATGGGGAAATGGTCAATTTGGTCAATTGGGAAATGGGGTGTTTAATTCAGCTACACCAAATGTTACTCAAGTGGGAACAGCAACCGATTGGCTAAAAGTTTCGGCAGGAAATCGTTTTAGTTTAGCTATCAAAAACACAGGAACACTATGGTCTTGGGGCTGGGATTTTACTGGTCAATTAGGTAACGGTCTCACAACTCCCGATTTAAATCTTCCTGCACAAGTAGGAACTTCCAACAACTGGCGAAAAATTGATGCTGGCGACCAACATTCATTAGCCATAGACGCATCAGGAGCACTTTGGGCATGGGGAAATAATACTTTCGGACAATTAGGTGACGGTACAAATACCACAAGTTTGGTTCCTATTCAAATTGGAACTGCCACAAATTGGGCTGTCATTTCTGCAGGCACTGATCATAGTATGGCGATTAATAGCAACAATATTTTATATACTTGGGGAAACAATACCAATGGACAATTAGGTGATGGCACAAACACAGCATCTAATGTTCCTATTGCTATAAGTTTTGCCAATTCTGGTGCAGTAACATTATATATTGAAGCTTCTGCAGGACAAACACATTCATTAGCGATAAAAAACGATAATACATTGTGGTCATGTGGATTCAATAATCAAGGACAATTAGGATTAGGAAATTTGGTAAATACAAATGTTTTAACTCAAGTTGGTACCGCAAACACTTGGTCTGCAATTTCTGCAGGTCATACCCATTCACATGCGGTAGATTTTAATACAGATGTTTGGTCAACAGGAAGAGGATTGGAAGGTGAATTAGGAATTGGAAGTAACACGGCTTTCAATACACTTCAAGCTGTAGCGTGCCCAATAACTCCTTTATCAACTAATGAAATTAAACTACTAAAAGCAAGTGTTTATCCAAATCCAACTAAAGGAATGGTATCCGTGAATTATAATTTAGAAAATGCTTCAAAAATCACTTTGAGAGTAACTAACATTCAAGGACAAACAATACAAGAAAATAGAATGGATAAATCAAGTGGTACACAAAAGGATAATATAGATTTAAGTTCATTATCTAACGGAATGTACTTCATCGCTATTTCAAATGCAACTGAAACCTTCACTGCAAAAGTGATTAAAGAATAAAAGATCTTACTAGTCCTAAATAAGTGGTACAGATTATTTAGGACTAATTCATATAAAAATATTAATTAAAAACTTCTTCCTTTTCACCATCAAAACTGGCAAACACCATACTTGGATGCGAATCCTGATGGAAGATATTTCCTTTGCTATCAATAGCAATTGCACCGGCAAAACCATCAAAAGGAAGTAATTCTTTAAAGGTTTTTTCAAAAGCTTTTTCTAATGAAAATCCATCTGTAACACGAGTTACTATTTTGGCTGCCACTGCTCCACTCACTATGTCTTCTCCAACTCCGGTTAAGCTTACGCCACAAAATTCGTTAGCATAATTTCCGGCAACGGTTGCCGAATCAGATATTCTTCCCGGAATCTCAAATCCTTTTCCTCCGGTTGAAGTTGCAACTGCAATTTTCCCATCTTTATCTAAAGCTACACAGCCAACAGTTCCTATTCGGGTTGCAGCCAATTTGGCTTCGTATTCGGAACGGCGTTGCGGAATTTCAGTAGAGAATTTTTTGAATCCATGTTCCCTCGCAAAGTTAGTTGCTCCGCTTCCACCGAGTACTTTATCATCATAACTCAATAAAATTTCTGCTACCTGTACTGGGTTTTTTACTTCTTCAATATTGATTACGCCACTCATTTTCATCGTAGCACCATCCATCAATGAAGCGCTCATTCTTATTTTCCCATCAGCTTGAATCTGTGAACCAATTCCGGCGTTGAATAATTCATCATCTTCTAAAAGTGATACAGCATAAACCACCGTTTCCAAAGCAGTATGTGTTTTCAAAAAGTAATACGAATCTTTAACAATACGAAGTAACGCCTGCTGTTTGGCAACTTTGGTTTCGTGATTGGTTGATGATTCCGAGAAAAAACCGCCGTGGATTATTATTTTCATTTAGATTGTAGATTGTTGGATGTTGGATTGTTGGAAATCTAATTATCTAAAAATCCAATAATCTAACCATCCTTTTATACGTATTGTGAAGATTTAATAGTCATCTTAAAAGTAGTCAAATCAAAAGTATCATGTATGCTCAACACATGAGTAACTAAATGGTTGATTGATATTGGTTGACCCAATTCGACTTGCGTTAGATTAGTGTCTTTTATTTCTCTTCCATCAACTATGATAACTAATCCAGATCCAATAGCTTCCATTTTTGTATTGTGTGTAATCAGCAAGCCTGTATCTTCTCCAAGTCCGATTCCAAGTACTTTTGGGTTTCCAACAACCGCTTGAAATAATCTACCAATTCGACCACGCTGTACAAAATGCGTATCGATAATTACTCCGTCAATTAATCCTAATCCTGAAGTGATTTTAACCTCACCTTTCAACAAAGCTTCTGAACTACTTCCTTGATAAATCATATTGTTTGAAGCCGCAGCAGCACCGGCAGAAGTTCCTGCATAAACAAAATCTTCGTTGAGGTATTTGTCTAATAAAATATCGTGAAAAGGTGTTCCGCCAAGAATAGAAGTCAATCGCAATTGATCACCACCGGTAAACATCACAACATCGGCAGCTTTCAAACGATTCAAAACTACAGGATCCATAGCTTCTTCACGACGCTCAATATTCAGAACATCAACATTATCAGCACCCAAATAGTGAAGTGCTTTTACATATTCTGGACCGATTTCTTTTGGAATTTTTGAAGCAGTTGTAATAACTTCAATACGTGAATTCCCTTTATGTTTCGATTCGTCGATGATTCTTTTTAAAATACCTGCTTCAAAAAAGTTCAAATTCTTTGCTGCACTTTTATCCAAATCTGTCTCAGTGAAACTGCCTTTATCAACAGCACCGCCAATAATTATAAGTTTTCCTTGTATATTCATGTGGGTAAAAATAGCAAAATCTAACTACTTACAAACCTTTTTTTTGCTTTTTTGAAACCATTTATTAACTTACTTATCAATAAAAGAATTTAAATTCAACTTCTTAAATTATCTTATATTTGCCCAATGGAAATCAATCAGACACGCATCAATAAATTTCTTTCCGAATCGGGCTATTGTTCCCGCCGTGAAGCCGATAAATTATTGGAAGAAGGACGAATTACCATTAACGGAATTGTTCCTGAAATGGGAACAAAAGTTTCTATAGATGATGAAGTTCGCGTGGATGGAAAATTGGTTAGAGAAAAAAGAGAAAAACCTATTTATCTGGCATTCAACAAACCCGTTGGTATTGAGTGTACAACAAATCAAAGTGTTCGTGATAATATTGTTGATTATATCAATTATCCAAAACGAATTTTCCCAATTGGACGATTGGACAAAGCCAGCGAAGGCCTTATTTTTATGACCGATGACGGCGATATTGTGAATAAAATTCTACGTGCCCGAAACAATCACGAAAAGGAATACATCGTTACCGTTAACCATCCTATTACAGACAGATTCATTCAAAAAATGAGCAACGGCGTTCCAATTTTAGATACGGTTACCCGAAAATGTAAAGTAGAACAAATTAGCAAATTTGTCTTCAGAATTATTTTGACACAAGGTTTAAACCGTCAAATTCGACGAATGTGCGAGTATCTTGATTATGAAGTTACGGCCTTGAAAAGAACGAGAATCATCAATATTTCTTTGGATGTTCATGTTGGTCGTTATCGCGAATTAACTGCTGAAGAAATCAAACAATTAAATAAACTCATTGAACCTTCGAGCAAAACAGAAGAAGCAAGTTTGCCCAAATCAGCTCCAGCTGGAAGTAGGAAGTTTGAAGATGTAAGACGAAATAGAAATCCTAATTCCTAATTCCTTAATCTTAATTAGTAATGCTCAAAACAATTTTATACATAGCAATTGGGGGCGCCATCGGAAGCGTTCTTCGTTATCTGACAGCTGTCTTTGTTTCTAAATTTTGGTCCAATCAGTTTCCGTTGGCGACATTTATTGCCAATGTTTTTGGTTGCTTTTTAATTGGTTTATTTATTGGAATTTTAGCAAAAAATAATCTGACAGACAGTCAATTAAAATGGTTTTTAATAACCGGATTCTGCGGAGGTTACACTACTTTCTCAACTTTTAGTGTGGAGAATTTTAATCTTTTGCAAAACAACAATTCATTATTGGCATTTGGATACATGGCGTTAAGCATTCTTCTTGGTCTTTTTGCGGTTTGGTTTGGTCTTTTGCTCTCCAAATAAAACTTAAAATCTCCTTAAACTCTGCAATCTATATTTCATTTTTTAGTACATTCGCCAACGATGAAAAAAGAAGATATTTTAGCCATTAAAAATTTATTGGCAACGCCAAAAAAAATTGCCATTATTCCACACCGAAGTCCTGATGGTGATGCTATGGGTTCGACCTTAGCATTATATCATTTCCTTCTGAAACTTAACCATAAACCAACAGTAATTTCTCCAAATGATTTTCCAAATTTTCTGGCTTGGTTACCAAGTGCTGAAACTGTTTTGATTTATGAAAATGACAGAGAAAATTGCACCAAAATATTGAATGAAGCTGAACTGGTTTTTACTTTAGATTTCAATTCGTTACAAAGAACCGGTGAAATGGAACAAGTGTTAAACAAGCTTTCAGCGCCAATGATTATGATTGATCATCATCAGAAGCCGGATACTTACGCAACGGTTACTTATTCTGACACTTCTATTGGTTCGACTTGTGAAATGATATATAATCTAATTTCATATTTGGATAAAAAAGAACTGATTGACAAAACAATAGCGACTTGTATTTATACCGGAATTACAACCGATTCGGGTTCGTTTCGCTTTCCTTCCACAACCAGCAAAACACACCGAATTGTTGCCGAATTAATTGACTTAGGTGTTGAAAATAGCGAGATCCATAATTCCTTGTTTGACGATAATTCAGCTAACAGACTACAACTTCTTGGAAGAGCATTGCAAAACATAAAAGTTTTTCCGGAATATAAAACGGCTTACATTACGCTTTCCCAAAAAGAATTAGATGAATTTCATTATCAAAAAGGCGATACCGAAGGCATTGTAAACTACGGATTAAGCATAAAAGGGATTCATTTTTCAGCAATTTTTATCGAACATCGTGATGAAAATATTATTAAAATTTCGTTCCGTTCACAAGGTAATTTTGATGTAAATCAATTTGCCAGAGAACACTTCAATGGTGGCGGACACATTAATGCTGCTGGAGGAAAATCAAACGAAAGCATGAAAGCAACGACCAATAAATTTGAAGATTTAATCTCAAAAATAACAATTTAAGAACATGAAAAACTTGTCGAAAATAATGTTGCTTTTTGTGGTTTTTATGACTTTCCTGAGTTGTAAACAACAGCAACAAGCTCGAATGCCAATCTCGCATTCATCAGGAACATTTATGAAAGAATCAGCGGCACGAAATAAAAAATTAATAGCCGGCGAAGAAGGAAAAATTGATTCGATAATTAAAAGCAATCCAAAAATAGAATACTTAGCATCCAAAAAAGGATATTGGTATCATTATCAAATCAAGAATGAACGCGACACGCTTCGCCCTAAAAAAGGAGATGTCGCTGATTTTGATTATGAAATCATGGATTTAAAAGGTAATGTAGTGTATTCAGAAGTTGAATTACGCCCTCAAACTTATGTTGTTGATAAACAAAATATCATGATGGGATTGCGTGACGGAATAAAATTAATGCGTAAAAACGAAAAAATAACTTTCCTTTTTCCTTCACATATGGCTTATGGTTATCACGGTGATAATAAGCGAATCAAATCTAATCAACCCTTAATTTGCACTGTTACATTGAATGATTTTAAACCAAAAGAAAAAATAATACCTCAAGTTAATTTACCAAAAAATGAATAAAAAGATTTCCCTTTTTTTAGCAGTTATTGGGCTGTGTTTTACATCGTGTAAAGATGAATATAAAGACCTAAAAGATGGCTTGTATGCCGAAATTGAAACCTCAAAAGGAAACATTTTATTAGAACTTGAATACGAAAAAGCTCCTGTTAGCGTAGCCAATTTTGTCACTTTAGCAGAAGGTAAAAACCAATTTGTATCTCAAGAATTTAAAGGAAAACCCTTTTATGATGGTTTAAAGTTTCACCGTGTTATCTCTAAATCTAATGGTGATTCTGAAGACTTTATGATTCAAACCGGTGATCCATTAGGCAATGGTTCTGGTGATGCTGGTTACAAGTGTAAAGATGAATTCACTGACTTGCGACATGACAAACCTGGTGTTTTATCGATGGCTAATTCGGGTCCAAATACAAACAGCAGTCAATTTTTTATCACTTTAGTTCCAACGCCATGGTTAGACGGAAAACATTCTGTTTTTGGCCATATTGTTGGCGACGGAATGACTGTAGCAAGCTCAATAGTTCAGGATGATTATATTAAAAAGGTTACTATTATCAGAAAAGGAGAAGATGTTAAGAAATTTGATGCTGTAAAAATTTTTACTGATTATTTCAAAACGGAAGCTGAAAATCAAAAAAAGCAAGCTGCTATAGATGCTGAAAATAAAAAAATATATGATGCAAAATATAAAGCTGTCAAAGACAAAAAAGTTTTATATTTTATAACATTGAATAAAACAACTACTAAAACTCCAAGTGGTTTAAAGTTCAAAATTACACAAAAATCAAATGGTGAAAAGCCAAAAGATGGTTCCATGGTATATATAAATTTATCAGGGTTTCTTGAAGACGGAACACTTTTTGATACCAGCGACCCAAATATTGCTAAAGAATTTGGTAAGTATGATGAACAAAAAGCTATGCAAAATGGCTATTCGGCATTGCCTTATGTGATTGGATCTAACAAAATGATTCCTGGTTTTATTGAAGGATTAAGCAAGTTAAAAATAGGTGAAAAAGCAGTGTTTTTTATTCCTTCTCAAATAGGGTTTGGAGAACAAGGTGCCGGAAATGTAATTCCACCAAATGCTAATTTAATTTTTGAAGTCGAATTAAAAAAGTAAATTATAAATAGTAATAAATCATAAGTATAAAATTAATTAATCATGAGTAAAATTAAATTCAACATTCTTCTTTTGATTTGCCTTGGAATGATAAGTGCAACGGCACAAACGTCCAAAAAACCGGCAGCAAAGTCAACAAAAACAGTAGTAACTGCAAAAAAAACAGCTACAGCCAATGAAGGAATATTTGCTGAAATAGAAACAGCAAAAGGAAAAATCGTTATTCAGTTAGAATACCAAAAAACACCAGTTACTGTTGCCAATTTCATTTCCCTTTCAGAAGGAACAAATACTTTCGTTACCGATGAAAAGTTAAAAGGAAAACCTTTCTTTGATGGCTTAAAATTCCACAGAGTAATTGCCGATTTCATGATTCAGGGTGGAGATCCGGCAGGAAACGGTTCTGGTGGTCCAGGTTATGCCTTTAAAGATGAGTTTACTGATGCAAAATTTGACAGAGCCGGAATTTTGGCAATGGCCAATTCAGGTCCAAAAACAAATGGTTCTCAATTCTTCATAACCCATAAAAATACCGATTGGTTAACAGGAAAGCATACTATTTTTGGTTATGTAATTACAGGTCAGGATGTGGTAAATAAAATCGCTCAGGATGACGTAATCAATAAAATTACCATTGTCAGAAAAGGCGCTGATGCAAAGAAATTTGATGCTGTAAAGACTTTTGCAGATTATATGGCAAACAAAGCTGAAGATGATGCAAAAGAGGCTGCTATCGCTGCTGAAAACAATAAAAAACAAGCTGAATTAGAGGCACAGAGAAAAGCAGAATACAAAGTTAAATTTGGAGCTGTTATTGCAGCAAAAGCAAAATATTTAAACGATACTAAAACTACTGCAACCGAAACTGCCAGTGGTTTAAAATATAAAATCATTAAAGCGGGTGAAGGTAAAAAACCAGTTGAAGGCAGTAATGTTTATATTAACTATGCCGGATATTTTGAAGATGGTTCTTTATTTCAGAGTAGTTATGAAAATATTGAAAAAGAATATGGAATGTATGATGAAAACAAAGCTAAACAAAACGGTTATCAACCTTTCCCTTTCCCTTATGGTAAGAAAGATGGGTTAATCCCTGGATTTGTTGAAGCATTAAGTTTGATGAATTATGGAGATAAGGCTTTGGTTTTCATTCCTTCAAAATTAGGTTATGGAGAAAGAGGTATGGGAAATGCAATTCCTCCAAACGCTAACATTATTTTTGAAATTGAAATGTTGGAAACAGCACCAGCACCAAAACAATAATAAATATAATTCAATAAAAATCCCCAATTTGAAGTTTCGAATCGGGGATTTTTTTTATTCTTTTTTCTTCATAAAAAGATAATATACTGGAATTCCTAATACTACGATAATCAACCCTAAACCTGTATTTCGTGTATCGTAAATCAATAAATCGATACAAATCAGACCAGTGATAATAATATATAATATTGGAACAAACGGATAACCAAATGCTTTGTAAGGTCGTTCTGCATCAGGTTCTTTTTTACGAAGAATAAATAAACCACCAATCGTTAAAATATAAAACAGTAAGGATGCAAAAGTGGCATAGGCTAATAAATCTCCATACCGGCCGGTTAAACACAAGAAACAAGCCCATAGACATTGCACCCATAACGCTTTCGCCGGAACATCATAATTGTTTAATTCACCCGCTTGTTTGAAGAACAAACCATCTTTCGCCATCGCATAAAACAATCTTCCTCCTGATAAAATCAATCCAATATTACATCCAAAAGTAGATACCATAATTAACGCAGCCATCACTAAAACGCCAACATTTCCAACAATGGCACTGGCAGCAGCGGCTCCTACTCTATCTTGGCTGGCAAACATAATTCCGTTTTGAACTACAGTTCCGTCAGGTGTACCGTTTAAAGGCAATAAGGCCAGATAAGCAATATTGGCCAAAATATAAATAATAGTAACTATCAATGTCCCTAAAAACAAACTTCTCGGAATGTTCTTTTTTGGATCTTTAATTTCACCTGCAATAAAGGTTACGTTGTTCCAAGCATCACTTGAAAACAATGAATTGATTATGGTTGCACCCATGGCTCCAAGCAATGCAATTCCAGATAGTTTAGTGATTGTCAGCGTCCCATTTTCTTCTAATACAGTTTTTTTAGCTTCCCACATATTGGCAAAATTATCGGCAAAAGTATTGGTATGAAAACCTATGTAAATACCCAACGTTATCAAGGCAAACAAAGCTATTAACTTGGCAGAAGTAAAAACCACTTGAATTATTTTCCCGCTTCTAATGCCTTTGGTATTGATAAAAGTTAGCAAAGCGATTATAAACATGGCTAAAACCTGTTTGTTCGTAAACGAAAAACCCTCGCCAATAGTCAAAATTTTATTTTCCAGAATCGGAAAGAAAACCGCTGTATAATTTGCAAAAGCAACTGCTACAGCAGCAATAGTTCCTGTCTGAATTACGGTAAAAACGGTCCAACCGTATAAGAATGAAATTAATTTTCCGTAAGCGCGCTGTATGTAAACGTATTGTCCGCCAGCATTGGGCATCATTCCGGCCAACTCACCATAACTTAAAGCTGCCGACATGGTCAACAAACCTGTGACTAACCAAATTACTAATATCCAGGCAGCAGAACCAATATCTCTCGCCATGGCTGCGGTTACTAAAAAAATTCCTGAACCAATCATGGAACCTGCTACCAAACTTGTGGCGTCGAGTAAGCCTAATGAGCGTTTTAATTCGTGTTTTTCTTCGGACATATTTTGGTTTATTTATTCCGCTGCGCTACATACAATTCGGCTACGCCTAGGATGATTAGTTAATTTCTCAAATATAATTAAAGTTTCTTTGCTTCATTCCAAAAAACATCCATCTCTGCTAAAGTCATATCCATTAGTGGTTTTCCGAGTTCGCCAGCTTTACTTTCTAGATACATAAAGCGTTTGATGAATTTTTTATTGGTGCGTTCTAAAGCATCTTCGGGATTTACTTTTAAGAATCGGGCATAATTAATCATCGAGAATAATACATCTCCAAACTCGGCTTCAATTTTGTCTTGGTTTCCGGCATTGACTTCTTCCTGTAACTCCTCTAATTCTTCCTTCACTTTGTCCCAAACTTGATGCGGTTCTTCCCAATCGAAACCCACTCCTTTTACTTTATCCTGAATTCGGCTTGCTTTTACTAAAGCTGGTAAACCCTTTGGAACGCCTTCTAAAACTGATTTTTTGCCTTCTTTGAGTTTTAGCTTTTCCCAGTTTTGCTTTACTTCTTCTTCATCGGCAACGACAACATCGCCATAAATATGCGGATGACGATGGATTAATTTGTCGCAAATTTCATTACAAACATCGGCCATATCAAAATCATTGGTTTCGCTACCAATTTTGGCATAAAAAACAATGTGCAACAACAAGTCGCCTAATTCTTTTTTGATTTCTGGCAAATCGTTGTTTAAAATAGCATCGCCCAATTCATAGGTTTCTTCAATAGTAAGATGACGCAGACTTTCGAGCGTTTGCTTTTTATCCCAAGGACATTTGGCGCGTAAATCGTCCATAATGTCCAGTAATCTGTTGAAGGCTTCCAGTTGCTGTTGGCGTGTGTTCATATTTTTAAATTTATGCTTCTCGATACAATTCCGTCTCGTTGAAAATAACGAGCCAAAATCACTCGAAATAACGAAATGTATAATCCTATAAAAATAAAAAATCCTATTACCGGAATCAGCAATAGGATTTATATTTATTAGAAAGTAATTAACTATTTTTTGGTTTTAGGTTTAGCTTCCTTTTTAATCTTCACTTCTTCAACTACTTGCTCTTTTATTTCTTCTGCGTTCTCTACTTTTGGTTCTTCCTTTGAAACCATTCCTTTTGACTGAAGAATATTGTACCAGTTTAATACTTTTTTGATATCGGAAGCATAAACTCTGTCTTCATCGTAATCTGGTAAAATTTCTTTAAAATAAGCAATTAACTTCGTATTATCTTCTTTATGTGAAACCGATGTTGGCTCTTCATTTTCTTTGATAGCAATAGCTCGCATGATTTCAACCAATGGTTTTTCTTCTGAATAAGTATACATTGATATTTCTGAAAGCAAGCTAACATTACTTCTTAATCCAACCGTAATTTTCTTTCCGTCTAATAATGATTCTGCTAAAAAGCCCGAACGGGTTTGCAATTTCAATTCAAACAATCCTGGTTTTCCTGCAATGGCTAATATTTTTTCTACGTTCATTTTTTAATTTAATTAAGGGCACAAATATATATAATTCAAAATTCAATGGCAATGTCAATTAGAATGTCAATTGCAAAAAATCAATTTCAAATTTAAAACTAAATAAATACAATTTGATTGGTATTGATATTGATTTTTGATATTGTCATTGATATTAATTTTTGATATTGATTTTTGCAATTGACATTGTTATTGAAAACTACCTTCCTTTTTTATTGGCAAATTTCATTCTGTAATCCGGAAAAGCTTTGCCATCCATGATATTTTGTAACTTCTTTTTAATGAGTGTTTTCTTCAAGGTTGAAATTTTATCGGTAAACAAAACGCCTTCAATATGATCGTATTCATGTTGGATAACACGCGCAATCAAACCATCGAACACTTCTGTCTTTTTGTTGAAATTTTCATCACAATATTCAATAGTTATTCTTTCGTTGCGATAGACATCTTCGCGAACATCGGGAATGCTTAGGCAGCCTTCATTGAAACTCCATTCTTCGCCGTCTTCGAGCAGCATTTTGGCATTAATAAAAGTTTGCTTGAAATTCTTTAATTGCTGTTGCTCTTCCTTTGTCAACTCTTTACTGTCACTAAAAGGCTCCGTATCAATAATAAACAATCGAATTGGCAAACCTACTTGTGGTGCAGCTAATCCAACACCATAAGCGTTGTACATGGTATCATACATATTGGCAATAATGGCAGAAAGATTAGGATAATCTGGAGAAATCTCTTCGCCAACTTGTCGCAAAACCGGCTCACCATAACCGTAAATAGGAATAATCATTTTTTATTTTTTTTTGCAAAAATAAGGAAATTAAATCATTTTACGTGTCAGATAATCTTGAAGTAAAATAGTGGCTGCAATTTCATCTACTAATGCTTTGTTTTGACGTTGTTTCTTTTTTAATCCACTTTCAATCATCGTTTGAAAAGCCATTTTAGAAGTAAAACGTTCATCTACTCGTTCTATTTTCATATTGGGAAAAGCAGTTTTAAAATCGGAAATAAATTTTTCGATAATCGGAGTACTTTCAGATGGCTGCCCATTCATTTGTTTTGGTTCGCCAATAAGTACTTTGGAAACGTTTTCTTTTGAAAAATAAGTAGTTAAAAAAGCAATCGCGGTTTCCGATGGAATCGTTGTCAATCCAGACGCAATAATTTGCAACTCGTCGGTTACGGCGATTCCAGTTCGTTTTATTCCATAATCAATGGCGAGAATTCTTGACATTTATTTTTATTTTATGACTTCAAACTTAGCCAGTTGTTTTTTATCTGCTCCAAACAAAATTAATATTTCATTTTCTAATTTATAACTGTTTGTTTCAGCTAATGTTGTAAAAAAGTAGCTTTCCAATTCCGCATCGGCGCAATCCATTTTGTTGGAAACTATTCCAGAAAAAGTCAAGCTAGTAGATGATGGCATTACATAATGACCAAGAATATTATTGCAGCCCGAAAGCGCAACAAATCTACCGTCTTTTGAATTAAGTTTCATATAATAAACGTTTTTACCTTTTTGAGCTGCTTTTATTTTACGCAATGAAACTAATTTCCATTTGGTTCCAGCCAAAGGATATTTTCCCACAGCAGGATTAACCTTTTCGATTACAGTTGTAGTAATGATTCTGCTATCCAAATCAACTGTTACTTTACTTTCTTCGGCTGTTTCAATAGCTGAAGTGTCTATAGCCTGCTTTGATAAAACGTAGTCTTCGGCTAAATTCCCACTGATTTTTTTACCTGAAATATCAAGTTGTATTAATTTATTTTCTGCAACAAAATATTGATTTGGTCCATTTTTTATATCCGTCAATACAATAATATTCCCTTTTTTATTCCATGTAAAATGTCCTTTTTGCACAAATACTTTATCTCCTTTTCCCTGATACTTTGTTTTAATAGAAAAGGTGCCATTTTCATTGATTGCAATCTCAGTATCCAAACCTTGACAGTCGGCACAAGGTAAAATTCCTTTGTAAGTTCCAATGTAATCTAACGAATTTTTAGCATTGTGAGAATTTAAAACTTCGTTCTTAATAGAATCAGTTTTTGAATCAGCTTTATTTTTTGATTGCTGTTGACAGCTAAACAGACAAACAAAAATAAGAAGTAATATATATTTCATAGCATCAATATTAAGTTTCAAAAATATCAAATCAATTCATAAGTTAAAGTTAAATAAAATGCATTTTTACCAATCGTCTAAAAAAGGTATCTTTGCTCTTCAAACTAAAAAGCCATGAATAATTTACAATCCATCATTGAAAAAGCTTGGGATAACCGAGAATTATTAAAAGACGAAGCTACGCTAAAAACCATTCGAGAAGTTATTGCATTACTTGATTCAGGTACATTGCGAGTTGCTGAACCAACTGCTCACGGTTGGCAAGTAAACGAATGGGTTAAAAAAGCGGTCGTGATGTATTTCCCGATTCAGAAAATGGAAACCTGGGAAGCCGGAATTTTTGAATATCACGATAAAATGTTGCTAAAAACCGGTTATGCCGAAAAAGGAATCCGCGTGGTTCCACCAGCAACAGCTCGTTATGGTGCTTACATTTCTAAAGGCGTTATTTTGATGCCAAGTTATGTAAATATTGGAGCTTATGTAGATGAAGGGACAATGGTTGATACATGGGCGACCGTTGGAAGCTGTGCCCAAATTGGCAAAAATGTACACCTTTCCGGTGGTGTTGGAATTGGTGGCGTGTTAGAACCTTTACAAGCAGCACCAGTTATTATCGAAGATGGTGCTTTTATTGGTTCACGTTGCATAGTAGTTGAAGGTGTTCGTGTCGAAAAAGAAGCGGTTCTTGGTGCTAATGTTTGTCTGACTGCATCAACTAAAATCATTGATGTTACGGGAAGTGAACCTATAGAATATAAAGGATTTGTTCCAGCTCGTTCTGTAGTAATTCCGGGAAGTTATACTAAGAAATTTGCTGCCGGCGATTTTCAAGTTCCGTGTGCTTTAATTATTGGAACACGCAAACCTTCAACCGATTTAAAAACATCACTTAACGATGCTTTGAGAGAATATGATGTAGCGGTTTAAACCGATACTTTTTTACATAATAAAATCTATGAACTTATTGCTTGTTTAGCGAGTTCATAGATTTTTTTTATTTGATTCTCCTGAAGATAATTTTCGATAATATGATTTCGTCCTTTGATTCCCATTTCTTTTGCCTTTTCCGGTTTTTCCAAAAGTTGAATCATAAAATCTGCCATTCCATTTTCATCTTTTTCAGCAACCAAAAAGCCTGTTTGACCATGAATGACTGCCTCTTTTATACCACCATGCAACGTACTAACAACAGGAAGCCCTGATGCACTGGCTTCTAGAATACCCACTGGAGTTCCTTCCATATCACCATTAGGAGCTGTGATTGAATGCTGAACAAAAGCCAGAGAAGTTTTCATTAAATTGGCTACTTCTTCTGAATTAAGTATTCCGGTAAAAACCACGGAGTTATTTAAATTCAACTCATCAACTAGTTTTTCACATTTTAAAAAAAGATCTGATTTTCCTCCAACCATTACTAATTTGGTTTCAGGAAATTTTTGCAGCACTTTATAAAATGCTTTTATTGTGTGTAATGGTCCTTTTTTTTCTGTGAAGCGTCCAACTGCAATAAAATTATTTCTCTCTAAAGTACTTTCTTCAGGTTTAAATTTAAAGGAATTTACACCACACGGAATCACTCTTATTTTTTCTTCATTTGCACCTAAAGCTATCAATTTTTGTTTCATATCCTGAGAAACAGGAAGAATGTAAGAAGCGTAGTCAAAAAGCTTTTTGTATTTGCTGCGGTATTCGTTTATCAGTTTAATATCAGTGGCATCATGTCCATGAAAAATTACAAGTAAAGGAATGTTCAGACTTTTGCAAACAGGCATAAGATGAGACGCAGGCATTCCGTAATTTGCCAAAACAACGTCAATTTTGTTATCGATAAGGTATTTTTTTACACCATAATTTCCAAAAAAATTATTCCTTCCGACAAATCCTTTTACGATTTTATGAAGCAACCAGAAAAACTTCGAATTCAATAATTTGCCGTCTTCCTTTTTTTCAGGAAGTCTTCCACTGTAAAGGGTATAAACATCTGCCAGTTTTGAAAATTCAGCAATTTGGTCCCGAATAAAAGTTTCGGAGTATGCATTTCGACTGGAACGAGTTATACAAATACGCATAAGTAAGTCTTTATTAAATATTAGAATCTATTCCGATTGGCGTTTTAATCACTTTATTTTTTCGAGTGTTAGCTCTTATATCGTAATTCTTCTTCCAAGTTTCTTTATTCACATAACCACGCTTGTGATCAAGATGTACACAAATAGCAGAATATCTAATTTGTTTGGATTTCAATCCTTTATTAAATAATCTTTCCCCTAATTCTCGGTCTTGACCACCGTATTGCATTTCCTGATTGAACCCGTTGACATCAACCAAATCCCTTTTCCAGCCCGAAGAATTATGACCATTCCAAGAAGCATTTGTTGGTGTTATGAAATTCAGAATTTTGGCAGAAATTCCGGAAGCAATGAATTTTATATTTTTACCGCTTGATTTTAATCCCTGTGATTTAAGCCAATTCAAATTGAAACAGTTTTGAGCAATGATATCTTCTTTAGTAATCGCTTTTGAAATATCCATCGGCAATTTGTAATAGCCGCCAGAAAGGAAATAACCTTGTTCTCTATAATCAATATGAACTTGAACAAAATCTGCTCTCGGTATGCAATCGCCATCCGTAAAAATTAAATAATCAGCGGTAGAAGCAATAATTGCTTTGTTGAGAATTTGCGATTTCTGAAAACCATTATCTTCTTGCCAAACGTGAATTATCGGAATGGATATTTCGGCACGTAATCTGTCAATTAAGACTTTCGTAGCTTCACGCGAACCATCATCGGCAATGATAATTTCAAAATCTTTGAACGTTTGCACACTAAAACCTATAATGGTTTTTTCGAGCCAATCTTCTGAATTATACGTACTAAAAATAACCGATGCTGTCATGCTGTAAAATTACATATTATTTTAATGTTTATCTATTCCCAATTCAATTCGGGTAATTTTATTCTTTTTATTGAATTTTCGAACTTCCAGATTACAGGCAACTTTTTCGGGGTTTACATAATTTCTAGAATGATCTAAATGCAAACAAATTGCACTGTATCGAATTTGCTTCGAAAACAATCCTAAATTAAATAAGCGTTCGCCCATTTCCCTGTCTTCTCCACCATAATCTAACAATTCATTAAAACCATTTATTGCCAAAATATCCGCTTTAAATCCGGAAGAATTATGTCCGTTCCAGGAACGTTTTGTTGGCGTTATCCAATTCATAAAACCAGCAAAATAGCGATTATGAACAAGTTTGGTTATTTTGAAATTGAGTTTCAACCCTTGCTTTTTAAGCCATGAAGCATCAAAACATTTTTGGGAAAGAATAACTTCGTCTGAAATAACTTTTGAAATAGTCATCGGAAGTTTAAAATAGCCTCCGGAAAGGAAATAGCCTTTTTCTTTTTGCTTAAGATGATTGGCAACAAAATCTTTCCTCGGAATGCAATCACCATCGGTAAACAATAAATAATCCGAATTTGATTTTAGAATGGCTGAGTTTAGAATTCGGCATTTTCTGAAACCTTTATCTTCTTGCCAAACGTGAAGTATCGGATATTTAAATTTGTCTTTGAACGATTCGATAACCGCTTTGGTTTTAGTGGTTGAACCATCATCAGCAACTATAATCTCAAAATCATTTTCAGTTTGAATAGTATAGCCAAGCAACACCTTGTGCAACCATTCTTCTGAATTGTAAGTCGAGATAATTATGGACAACTTCATACTATACAAACATAAAGAATAAATTGGATTTTAAGCAAAAGTAACCTTATCGTTTTTGGAGTAAGAAAAAAAAGCTAATTTTACCAAAATGCTCAAGTAAAGTATATAAATTATAACTTTGCTTTTTATATAATTAACAAATATGAATAGGTTAAATGACAAATCATTTAAAAAATAATTTTGAAATTGATGCTGTTATTGCATGGGTAGATGGAAATGACGAAAAACACAAAAAAAAACTAGCGCAATACATAGAAGATAAATCATTGCTAAAATCAAAAGGGTTTTTAACTCGATTTAATGAGGTAAACGAAATTGAATATTGCGTCAAATCAATCCGAAAGTTTGCACCGTATATCAGAACAATTTACATTGTCACAGATGAACAAACTCCTTCTTTTCTGAAAGACAATCTTGATAAGTCTGAATTTCATGATATAAAAATTATTGACCACAAAGATATTTTTAAAGGGTATCTAGAATATTTACCAACTTTTAATTGTTATCCTATTGAAACTTTATTATTTAGAATACCAAATCTAGCTGAGCATTTTATTTACTTCAATGACGATATGTTTTTGATAAATGAAACCAAATCAACTGATTTCTTTACCTCAGATGGGTTTCCTATTCTAAGAGGAAAATGGGCAGCTATTGAAAATAGTGGTTTTAAAGATTTTCTAAAATCAATAGGACTCAAAAAGAAAAGAATTTCTAAGATAACTTATAAAAAAGCTCATGAGAATTCGTCTAAAATATTGGGGATTAAAAAATACTTCAAATTAAATCATACACCTTTCCCAATCCGAAAATCAGTTTTTAGTGATTATTTCAGCAAAAATGAAACCATTCTTAGAGATAATATTAGACACCGTTTTAGAGTGCCGACATTCTTTATGGTTCAAGCACATGCAGCTCATTTAGAAATTTTAAATCAAACGTATCTATCAAAAAAAGAGTATAGTTTAGTACACTTTGGCTCAACCGAAAAATCTTTGAGTATAATAAAATGGAAGCTTTTTTGGGGACAAAAGAGATTAAAGAAACTGTTTTTAAACATTCAAAATTTGGATATGTATTCGGAAAAGAAGCTAAATTATATACTCAATTGGTTTAATGACTTATACAAATAAGCTTACCCTAAAAATTAAAAAACTTAATGGATATAAATTCTGAAGTACACAAAGCATTCGAAGTCATACAAAATGGCGGCATCATCCTCTATCCTACTGATACCGTTTGGGGAATTGGCTGTGATGCGACCAATGCTGAAGCAGTGAAAAAGATTTACGCTTTGAAACAACGTGAAGAATCTAAAAGCATGATTGTACTAATGAATGGCGAAAAAATGATGTACAATGTTTTTAAAGAAATACCAGAAAACGCATGGCAAATCCTTGATTTATCGGAGAAACCAACCACTTTAATTTTGGATAATCCACGAAATGTTGCAGCCAATATTATTGCCGATGACAAAACGCTTGGTGTTAGAATAGTCAAAGAACCGTTTTGTTTCAAACTGATGGAACGCATGAAAAAGCCATTGGTTTCAACTTCGGCAAATATCTCAGGAATGTTTACTCCAAAATCTTTCAAAGAAATTAGTCCCGAAATTATAAAAGGTGTCGACTATGTAGTAAATTTGCACCACGAAAAAATTTGCGATAAACCGTCAACGATTATTAAGCTTTCGTTAGATAATCAGGTAAAAATTATTCGCAAGTAACTTATCATACTTAGTGTCAAAAAACTTCAAAATAGCATTAGATAATAAAATCTTTGAAATCATTTCAAAAGCATCTCAAGAACTTAACCTTGAAAGTTATGTGATTGGTGGTTTTGTTCGTGATTATTTGTTGCAGCGCGATTTCAAAAAAGATATTGATATTGTGGCCATTGGCTCCGGAATTGATTTAGCTTTAAAGGTTTCCGAATTATTACCAAACAAACCCAAAGTTCAGGTTTTCAAAAATTATGGAACAGCAATGTTACGCTACAAAGAAATTGACATTGAATTTGTTGGTGCCCGGAAAGAAAGCTATGCTGAACACAGCCGAAATCCAGTTGTAGAAAACGGAACTTTAGAAGACGATCAAAACCGTCGTGATTTTACGATTAATGCGTTGGCTTTTTCTTTGAATTCAACAAATTATGGCGAATTAATTGACCCATTTAATGGTTTGAGTGATTTAGAAAACAAAATCATTAAAACACCTTTAAGTCCAGATATAACTTATTCTGATGATCCTTTACGGATGATGCGTGCGATTCGTTTTTCGACGCAATTAAATTTTGTAATTGAAGAACAATCATTAAAGGCAATAGAAAGAAATAAAGACCGAATCAAGATTATTTCCGGCGAACGAATTGTGGATGAATTGAACAAAATTCTATCCACAGAAAAACCATCGATTGGCTTTTTACATTTATACAAAACCGGACTTTTAGATAGTATTCTTCCCGAATTGACAGCATTGAATAATGTGGAAGAAATTGAAGGACATACTCATAAAAACAATTTTTATCACACACTCGAAGTTGTTGATAATATTTGCCCGAATACCGATGATGTATGGCTTCGTTGGGCAGCTTTATTGCACGATATTGGAAAAGCACCAACCAAAAAATTCAATAAAAAACAAGGTTGGACCTTTCACGGACACGAATTCCTTGGCGGAAAAATGGTAAAGAAAATCTTCGAAAGATTGCACATGCCATTAAATCAAAAAATGAAATTTGTGGCCAAAATGGTAATGCTAAGTTCACGTCCAATAGTACTTTCAGAAGATATAGTTACCGATTCGGCTGTACGTAGATTGGTTTTTGATGCCGGTGAAGATGTTGATAATTTGATGACACTGTGTGAGGCAGATATCACAACTAAAAATCCAACAAAATTTAAAAAGTACCACAACAATTTTGACATTGTTCGACGTAAGATTATTGAAGTAGAAGAGCGTGACCATGTTCGTAATTTTCAGCCACCAATTTCGGGTGAAGAAATTATGGAAATCTTCAATTTAAAACCTTCCAGAGAAATCGGAGTTTTAAAAGAAGCTGTGAAAGAGGCTATTCTAGAAGGTGAAATTCCTAATGAATATCAATCCGCATATGATTTTGTTTTGGCGAAAGCCGAAAAATTAGGCTTAAAAAAAGTAACATAAATTGATATTAGATTAACTATTGTTGAAGACTGAGTTTGATAATCAATAGTTAATTTTGCAAAATAATTTATAGCAATGAAAAAAGACAAAGCCGTAATTTACTGGCTACTTTCAGGTTGTGTTTTAGTGTTTATCATGGTTGTTGTTGGTGGTATTACGCGACTGACCAATTCGGGTTTATCAATGACCGACTGGCATTTGGTTACTGATACTTTGCCACCACTAACCGATGCAAAATGGCAGGAAACTTTCAACGCATATAAACAGTTTCCTGAATACCAAAAAATTAATATTCATAACGATTTCCAACTTGCTGATTATAAATTTATTTATTTCTGGGAATGGTTTCACCGTTTTATCGGTCGTATCATTGGCTTGGCGTTCTTAGCGCCGTTTGTTTATTTTTTAGTTAAAAAAAGAATCGACAAAGGCACATTACATAAATGCTACATCCTATTAGGAATGGGTGCTTTGCAAGGATTCTTTGGTTGGTTTATGGTAAAAAGCGGTTTAGTTGACAATCCAGATGTGAGTCATTTTCGTTTAGCTTTGCACCTCACTTTTGCTTTCATAACCTTTGCCTATACACTTTGGGTAGCGTTGGATTTGATTTATCCCGAAAAGAAATTTGTTGTTGTCGAATTGAAAAAACTAGCTCGAATAACCTTAGTTTTTCTTTTAATCCAGATTATTTATGGCGGATTTGTAGCCGGTTTAAATGCCGGATTACTTCACAATCATTGGCCATTAATGAGCGATGGACAATTCTTCCATGAAAGCATTATTTTAGAAAAAGATTCGTGGTTAGCTAGATTCACTGAAGGTAAAAGTGGTGTTCAGTTTATACACAGAACCATGGCGTATGTTGTGGTTGGATTGATTTTGTTTTTATATTTCAAAAGCAAAAAATATACTTTATCAGCGCAACAACAAAACGGTCTGAATGCCTTGGTGTTAATTGTTTTTTTGCAATTTACATTAGGAGTTTTCACTTTGTTATATAGTGTTCCGCTTTGGTTGGGATTGATTCATCAAATTACCGCTTTCTTTTTATTAACAGCGATGACATTCACACTGCACAGATTATCAAAATAATACGCTTACCCAGACTATATTGTCGCATTTTCTAGTTTACTAACCTTAAATGTCTAAACTTGCTGCCCAGGATAAATTTTTAGATTTATCAGATTACGGAAGGACTTTCGGAAGATTTTTTGCACAACAATTAAAGAATACTCGCTTTACTCCTATTCATGTCACCTTACTTTTTGGGCTTTCAGGTTTAATTGCTATCTATTGCATCCTTACTAAACATTATTTCCTTGCCGGATTTTTTATTGTTTTAAAATCGGGAATTGATGCTGCTGATGGCGAATTGGCCCGACTAAAAAAAACACCTTCTTATTCCGGGAGATACTTAGACAGTGTGTTCGATATCATTTTGAATTTTTTGTTTTTGATGGCGATTTGTTATGTTTCTAAAACCTCGATTTGGTTTACTTTTCTGGCTTTTATAGGTATCCAATTGCAAGGAACTTTATACAATTATTACTATGTGATTTTGAGAACTAAATCGGTTGGTGGTGATTCGACCAGCAAAATATTCGAATACAAAACGCCCAAAGCTTTGCCTGGAGAAAGTCAACAATCAGTCAATATTTTATTTAGAATTTACACCATTGTTTACGGAACATTTGACAAAATCATTCATGCTTTAGACCAACAAGCTTATAAAGTAAAATCTTTCCCAAATTGGTTTATGACTTTGCTTTCTTTGTATGGATTAGGATTTCAGTTATTGATTATTGCAGTGATGTTGCCTTTGGGTTGGATTGAATTTATAGTTCCCTTTTTTATTGCCTATACATTACTACTCTTTGCATTGATTGGGATTAGAAAAGCTATTATCAAATAAAAAAGTCCCGATTACTCAGGACTTTCAGTTTAAACTTTCTTATTTGTTTTTATCGAACAGCCGATAGCTTTTGTTGTCGCAGGTGAAGGATTTTTTCCGCTTTCCAATGCGGCAATAGCGTTTTCAAGATACTTTTCTTTCACAGCAGAAGCATCATCCGAATTATCATCAATGGCACCAATATATTTTACCACCAAATTTTTGTCGAGTAAAAATACATGTGGCGTTTTTGTTGCACCATATTGTGGATAAATCATTTGTCCTTCATCTACTAAATACGGAAAAGAAAAACCCTTGTCTTTAGCTTTTGCCTGCATTAATTCATAGGAATCTTTAGGTTGTACATCAGGATCATTTGGATTTATGGCTAACAGCACATAGCCTTTCGGTTTATATTTTTTAGACAAAGCATTTACTCTATCGTCGTACTTTATAGCAAACGGGCAAGTGTTACAAGTAAACACAACAATAAAACCTTTAGCATCTTTATAATCGGTCATGCTATACATTTTCCCATCAACTGATTTTAGTTTGAAATCGGTTGCTTTGTCTCCGGGTTGATAACCATCCGACACGATACTTTCTCCTATTATAAAGGAAGAAATAAGGGCAAAAACTAGTGGAATAACTCTCATAATAAATTACTTTTTTTGATTAATAAATGTGTTTACGTAGTCGTTAAGTTCATTGAAATTTTCAAATTCACGCTCGGCAAATAACTTTTGATTTCCGCTAAAAATGAATGTCGCCGGAATGGAACCTGACCAATTACCGTCTATTTTGGGAAGCCAAGTATTATAGTCTTTATCGTTTAGCGAAACTACTTGGGCAGTTATTTTTTTTCTTTTGATGAATGGAATGAGTTTCTTTTCGATTTCTTTTTTACTGTCAAGACTTACGAGAATTACCGTTATGTTTTTATTTTCCTGATGCAGTTTTTCAAAATACGGTAACTCTTTTACGCAAGGTGCGCACCATGTTGCCCAAAAATTAACAACATATACCTTGTCATCATTTTTAATAATAGCTTTTTCAAAATCATCAAACTTATCATATACTGCAAGTTCCTGCGCAATCGAAGTTTGAACAAAAACTAAAAAAAAGGATATAAGTAAAAATTGTTTCATGGAAAAAGTTAAGCCAAACGAAATTACTAACTTAACATCACGGTTGTAAACTACTTAACAAAAATTTACAATTACTTTAACGGATAATCTTTTTTATTGTGTTGATTATTTATTAAAATACTTTTAGCAAAAAATAATTCATAAAAATCCGCAAAGTCAGGAGACTTTGCGGAGCTATATTACTAAAGACTTGCTATTACTGCAAACTCTTTAAACTTTGCTCTATCGTGGCAATCTTTGCCAAAGCATCAGCTTCTTTTTTACGCTCTATTTCTAAAACTTTTTCAGGCGCACCACCAACAAACTTCTCATTAGCTAATTTGCCTTGAACACTTCTAAGGAAACCTTGAGTATATTTTAATTCTTCTGTCAACTTTGCAATCTCAGCAGCAATATCAATATTGCCTGAAACCGGAATAAAATATTCATTAGATTTTACTCTGTATGTTAAAGCACCATCAACTTTCTCTGTAATATATTCTAGAGAAACAATGTTGCCTAACTTCATAATAACGCTGTCAAAATAAGTCGAAACCTTTTCGTTGTTTACCACTTTTAAATCGATAGCGTCTTTCATTGCAATATTCTTCTCTTTACGGATTGTTCTCAAACCAGCAATAACTTCTGACGTAAATTCGAAATCAGCGATTAGCTTTTCGTTAAACGAAGTTACTTTTGGATACTCCGCAATAATCAAGGCTTCTTCCGGAGTTCTAACTGCAATATATTGCCAAATTTCTTCGGTTAAGAATGGCATAAACGGATGCAATAACTTGAGATTTGCTTCCAACATTTCAATAGCTTTGTTGAATGTCGCTCTGTCTATGGGTTGTTGGTAGGAAGGTTTTATCATTTCCAAAAACCATGAACAGAAATCATCCCAGACTAATTTGTAGATTGCCATCAATGCATCAGATAATCTGTATTTCTCGAAATGATCTTCGATTTCTACTAGTGTTTGCTGCAATTTTGATTCATACCATTCAATAGCAACTTTAGAGCTTTCCGGTTGAGGAATATCTACAACTTCCCAACCTTTGATTAATCTAAAGGCATTCCATATTTTGTTGGCAAATGCTTTTCCGTTGTTGCACAATTCTTCATCAAACATGATATCGTTTCCTGCTGAGGCGCTCAAAAGCAATCCAACACGAACGCCATCGGCACCAAATTTTTCAATAAGTCCTAATGGTTCTGGAGAATTACCTAACGATTTTGACATTTTTCGTCTTTGCTTATCACGTACTAAACCTGTTAAGTATACATTTGAAAACGGCTTTTGTCCAGTATATTCATAACCTGCAATTATCATTCGGGCAACCCAGAAGAATAAAATATCCGGACCAGTAACCAAATCATTCGTTGGATAATAGTATTTGAAATCTTCGTTTTCCGGTTCCATGATTCCACCAAAAACAGCCATTGGCCATAGCCATGAGGAGAACCAAGTGTCTAGTGCGTCAGCGTCCTGTGTGAGGTTGCTGGTTGTCAGTTGTGGGTTGTGGGTTTTCGTTTTAGCTAATTCTAGTGCGTCTTGAATATTTTCAGCAACTACAAAATCTTCTTTTCCGTCCCCATAGAAATAGGCCGGAATTTGTTGTCCCCACCATAATTGACGGGAAATATTCCAATCGCGTATGTTTTCCAACCAATGACGATAGGTGTTATCAAATCGCGAAGGATATAATTTAATTTCTTTGGTTTCCAACACCGCTTTGATGGCAGGTTTTACCAATTCTTCCATACTCAAAAACCATTGGTCTGATAAGCGTGGTTCGATTACTGCTTTGGTTCTTTCAGAAGTTCCTACTTTGTTTAAATAGTTTTCTGTTTTAGCTAAAGCTCCGATAGTTTCTAGTTCTTTAACAATTTCCTCACGTACTATGAATCGGTCTTTTCCTTGGTAATGCAATCCATATGAATTTAAAGAGGCATCTTCGTTGAAGATATCAATAATTTCAAGGTTGTGTTTTTCACCTAAGGTTTTATCATTCATATCGTGAGCTGGAGTTACCTTCAAACAGCCTGTCCCGAATTCAACATCAACATAGTCATCTTCAATAATTGGAATAACTCTGCCACATATTGGTACAATCGCTTTTTTTCCTTTCAGATGAGTGAAACGTTCGTCATTTGGGTTGATACAAATAGCAGTATCTCCGAAAATAGTTTCCGGACGCGTAGTTGCAACTGTTAAGAAATCTGAAGTTCCTTCGATTTGATATTTTAAAAAGTATAATTTACCTTGTCTTTCTTCGAAGATTACTTCTTCGTCAGATAATGTTGTTTTGGCTTCCGGATCCCAGTTTACCATTCGGTAACCGCGATAGATATAGCCTTTGTTGTATAAATCTACGAACGAACGAATTACAGATGCTGACATATCAGGATCCATTGTGAATTTGGTTCTGTCCCAATCGCAGGAACAACCTAATTGTTTTAATTGTTCTAAGATAGTTCCACCATATTTATCGGTCCAGGCATAAGCATGTACCAAAAATTCTTCACGGGTTAAGTCATTTTTGTTGATACCTTCGCTTTTCAATTTCGCAACAACTTTAGCTTCAGTAGCAATAGAAGCGTGATCTGTTCCCGGAACCCAACAAGCGTTGAAACCTTTTAACCTCGCACGTCGAATTAAAACATCCTGAATAGTGTTATTTAACATATGTCCCATGTGCAAGACTCCGGTCACGTTTGGTGGCGGTATTGTTATAGTATATGGCTTTCTATGGTCGGGTTTGGAATGAAAATAGTTGTTTTTCATCCAGTAGTCGTACCATTTTTTTTCTACGGCGGAGGCGTTAAACTGGGCGGGAATCATATATAGATTGTTAGACTTCTTAGATTGTTAGATTTTTAGATTACAAAAGTGCGATACTTTTTTTATTTAGCCCCGATGGTAGAAGCTACCTTGTAGCTCGGACAGCGGGATAATGGATTACTGATAAATCCCAAGCCTTTCGCTTCTAAACCTTCTGGCATGCCTTTTGTAAACTGACTGCAAAAGTAATTAATAAAGACTTTAGAAAAAATTAAGAATTAAATTTTTGTGTATTAATTTAAACAAGGTAAATTTACGAACCAATTAAAACATTTGACCGATGAAAAAATATATACTTCTAGCCGTACTTTTGATGAACGCTGCCCTTTTTGCACAAAAAGGCGCAAGAATTGAGTTCAAGGATAAAGACAATACTATTGATTATGGAACTGTAAATAAGGATGATGACAGCGGTCTTCGTACTTTTGAGTTTACCAATACTGGCGATGAACCTCTAATTATTACTAATGTGCAATCAACTTGCGGTTGTACGGTTCCATCAAAACCAACTGAACCAATTGCTCCTGGAAAAACCGGAAAAATTGATGTAAAATACAATATGCACACCGGACCAATCAGAAAAACGATTACCGTAGAAAGTAATGCGGTGAATGTGGAAGAAGGCCGAGTTGCTATAAAAATAAAAGGTGAAGTTATTGAGAAACCCGTTGTGAATCTCTTAGAGAAAAAGAAAACTAGCCCTATGATGCAATAAAAAAAGCGTCTTGTTCTAAAAACAAGACGCTTTTTTTATATAATTTTTTTGAGTTGAAATTCGAATTTATACGTTTTATTATCTCTTTCAATTTCTATTTCGATTGTTTTACCTTCTTCTGATCTTAACAATTCATTTATCATTTCGATAGTATAACCGTGCGCTATTTGATGGTTTATTTTTAGGATTCTATCACCAACTTTGAGTCCGGACTTTTCGGCTTCAGAACCAACTCTAACACTTGCAATTTTGAAAATTGGTTTTAATTCGAAATGGACTTTCAAATTATTTTGAACTCTTTCTTCACTGGCATCTGTATAAATCTTAATTCCTTGTGCAGACCTATCGTCGAATGTTTCTTTTACCCATTCAAGTCCGGCATGCTCAATTTCAATTCCACTCATATTAAAATTGAATGGTGATTTTATTTTGTTGTTGGGTTTGGTATAGATTGCACCATTTAAATAATCAAACACAATTGTAAATCTCGAAATGATTTCACTTCCAACAGAACCAATTCTATTTGGAACAAAATTAACGCTTTTTACTGATGACGAATCGGGGAAAGTTACTAAAGGAAAATTGAAGGTTTTTTTACCAAACTCAAAGCTGTTCAATCTGGCTCTTTTCCCAAATACATTTCCGCTAAACCCTCTACCTAAATAGTCTTGAATATTTTTTTCAGGTAATTTAATTTTATCCGTTTTATTTGTAAAAACCCAAACAGCATCACTGTTTCCAGTATCTAGCAATAATTTTGACGGAATTGCTTCTTCACCAGATTTAATAGTTGCAATATAATAGGGTTTCTTATCTTCAACCGTTATGAATTCTTTGATAAATTTCTTTTGAAATCTATTATTGATATTTTTATAGCTATGATCATAGACAATAATTTTTTTTCTATCATAATTAATCTCAACAATATGCTTTCTAAAAAAGTTGTAACCAATAATTCCGTTTACCGGAATTCCAACTTGGGAAGAAAAATTAAACTCTTGGTCAAGAACTATATAAATTTCATGATTATAATCAACAAAATCTTTTATTGCAACTTTATTTTTAGAAGACTTATACGAATCAACGGCATCCTTACTCCCTAATCCTTTTAGTTTTAATTTCTCTACATCAAATAGTTTAACTTCATCTTTATCGTCCAAGCTAAAAAGTATGGTTTGTTCAACACCAGTATCTAATAAAAAAGTTAACTCTTCACCATTTATGGTTACTGGAATAAAAATTAGATTATTAATAAGTTTAAAAGGAATAACAACTTTCTTTTTTAAATTATTTATTTGAAATTCAGATTGGCTAAAACCATAAACAGAAAAAAACAGAAAAAAAAATAGCAGTTTTAAACGCATTACAAATGATTTTATATAAAAATAAAAAATAATTGTCTGCTAATTGTATTTTTAACAAATTATATATAACCTTCCGAATTGTATACCACTGAAAAAAGTCGCAAATTTGCAGTTCAAAATAAAAAAATCATGCCAAAAATATCATTGAAAGGTCAAAAAATGCCTGAGTCACCAATTAGAAAATTGGTTCCTTACGCTGAAATTGCTAAAAAGAAAGGCCATAAAGTTTATCATTTAAACATTGGTCAACCTGATATTAAAACACCTGATGTTGCACTAAATGCAGTAAAAAACAACGATATTAAAGTTTTAGAATACAGCCATTCAGCTGGTTTTGAAAGTTATAGAACTAAGCTTTCCGCCTATTATAAATCACATGAATTGCCAATTGATATTGCCGATATCATCATTACAACTGGTGGCTCAGAAGCCTTATTGTTTGCCATGGGCAGTACTATGGATGTGGATGATGAAATTATTATTCCCGAACCTTTTTATGCTAATTACAATGGCTTTTCAACTGCTTCTGGAGTAAAAGTGGTTCCCGTTATTTCAACTATTGATGAAGGTTTTGCCTTGCCTCCAATAGCCGCTTTTGAAAAATTAATCACGCCAAAAACAAAAGCCATATTAATTTGCAATCCCGGAAATCCAACAGGTTATTTATATTCAAAAGAGGAAATTTTGCAATTGGCAGAAATCGTTAAAAAGCACGACTTATTTCTAATTGCTGATGAAGTGTACAGAGAATTTATCTATGATGAAAACGATAAACATTTTTCGGTAATGAATGTTCCAGGTTTAGAAGAAAATGCCATTATGATTGATTCTGTCTCCAAAAGATACAGCATGTGTGGCGCCCGAATTGGATGTATTGTTTCTAAAAACAAAGAAGTAATGGCAACAGCTATGAAGTTTGCACAAGCCAGGTTGAGTCCGCCAACCTATGCTCAAATTGCCAGCGAAGCAGCCTTAGATACCCCACAAAGTTATTTTGATGATGTAATTAAAGAGTACAAAGAAAGAAGAGATGCATTGATTGCAGAATTACAAAAAATTGAAGGTGTAAAAGTAGCCACGCCTAAAGGAGCTTTTTATTGCATCGCTAAACTACCGGTTAAAAATGCTGATAATTTTGCCCAATGGCTCTTAGAGTCTTACGAAAATAATAAAGAAACCGTAATGGTCGCTCCGGCAGCAGGTTTTTATTCTACACCCAATGTTGGTTTAGATGAAGTCCGAATTGCGTATGTGCTTAAAAAAGAAGATTTAATTCGTTCAGTAGCCATTCTAAAAGAGGCCTTAAAGGTTTATAATCAAAAATAAATATTCCAAACCCAATATAAATCCTGCCTTTAGCGGGATTTTATATTTTTAGGAGCACGACCTTCCTGCTTCTTTACACCACTGCTCCCGCTATCCGCGCTACATGCCTGCCGGCAGGCAGGGTAGCTAGCTCCTATCGGGGCTATTGGGACTTATGTCTTCCTTTTGAACTCTAACAAAATTCATACGTACAAGCCAAACAGTTTGTACGTATGAATTGATTAATTGGTAAGCATGAATTGATTGGTTTGTACGTATGAATTGATTGACTCATACGTATGAATTAATTGATTACTGTTTATGCAGCTTCAAAGAGGTATTCAGGACATAAAAAAACCCCGACTTATAATCGGGGCTTTATATTTAAAACTGAAGTTTACCGCTTCAAAGTAAAGTGCGCCTTAAACTGTTTAGCCGACAGATTCTCATTATAATCAACCGTAAACCAATAGTCATCAGACGGCATTAAATGACCATTAAATGTTCCATCCCAACCTAGTCCGGTTGAACTGATTTGTTTCAACAGTTTACCATAACGGTCAAAGATGTAAATCCTAGCGTTAGGTTGTCCACCCAATCCAACAATATTCCATGTATCGTGTATACCATCGCCATTTGGAGTGAAATAATGGGGGTAATCTATAATTTGCACATCATTTATGATAAGCTCTTCACAACTATAGGCCACACCACCTTCGGTATCCCAAACATGGATAATGTGGGTGCCTAAACTAACATTCTCAAACACATTGCTCGCCTGTCTTGGTCCATCATCCAAACTGTACTCATACGTGCCATAACCGTCAATTAACACGGTAATAATTTGAGAAGCACTAAAAGCATTAGTCACCGTATATCCTATAGTACCAACCGGTATAACAGCCTGCCCTGATTGTATCACCTGAAAGCTAGCCGAGGTTGTATCACAAGCTAATAGACTGTTACTCGTCACATGAACTGTGTAATCTCTTGTGGCTCCTGCTGCCGCTGCAGTGTCTACTGTATACGTTGCTCCTGTTCCAATAACGGTAGTTGGAGCGCCTGCCTCAAACCATTCAAAGGTATAATTACCAGGTATCGCCATTCCGCTATCTAATAGCAGTGGTCTTTCCACTACATTCGTATTAAAGTCTACACAAATAGTATTCACTCCATTATCCGTATTGATTATCGGATTAGGGTAACGCTCTACTTTGATGTCTATCGTGGTTATAGCATAACATAAAGGTGTAATCAAATTACTGCTGTTCTCTACCTTAACCCATATCGTATCTGTATCTGGGTCGGTTTCATACGCTTGTGCTTCTGCCAGTGTTAAGGCATTGGTTCCTGCTATGGCATCGGCCTGAGTAGTATAATAACTCAGTATAAATACAGTCGGATTTTGTCCGTTTAGTATCGCGGTAGCGTAAGTAGTTAAATCAATAAGCTCAACGCCGTCGTAAGGGTCAGCATAACTATCACACTGATTAAATAGTTGTGGTCCTGTAGCTGTCGCATACGCCTCTACTGCCAATGGTAAGATTCCTGTATTCACACAACCTGTGGCATTGTTAACCACTCTTATGTAGATGTTTTGTGCGTTTGGCGTTACATTGGTGTAGCTACTTGGTAGTGGAGTCTCTCCCGTATTGGTTAATGGATTAGCACCTACTGCCGTTAGGTAATAGCTTATCGTATAATTTGCTGGTGCTTGGGTAGCGCCAAGTACAGCCTGTGCCAGTAATGGATTTGTCAAATCAAATACGGAGATACCATCGGCATTGTCATCACAGGCTCTGTAAGGAGCCAGTGGTTGCACTACGATTGGCAATGGATTTACTGTTAATGGTTGTTCTACCAGTACGTAACAGTTATTACCCAGGTAGTCTACTCTATTGTTCTCTACTCTAATCCAAACGTTAGTACCCACTAATGCTGCTGTAGGGGTGAGGATTTCATTCTGTGGTACTGCCGCATCCGCTTGTGTAGCATAATAATGTAGTGTTACATTCGGGTCTCCATTGGCAATATATGCTGCGTTGGTGGTCAAATCAAATAGCTCTAACATATCCCCCGGATTGGTATCATCACATTTAGGTGCCAAAGGTCTTGGATTAGTATTAGGTGTTGGGATTGGCAATACTCTAATATCCAAAGTGGTAATGCTTTTACAGCCTACCGTTGTGGTAACTACTACGCCTAAAGTTTGTACTGCTGGAGGAACATTAATATACGCCAAAGCGTTTGCAGCGGAGATAGCATTGGTATTATTTTGTGCATCCAATAAACTTGGATAATACGTTACCGCATAGCCTGTTCCCTGGTTGATTTGGGTGTCTCTAACTGTTAAATTAAACGCATGGTGCTGATCATTTGGATTGGCATCATCATCACACAAACTAAGCGGTGCCGGTGTAGTGAGTAACAATGGCGTATTAATGGCTAATTGGAATGAACCGATATTGTAACAATGGGTCGTATTGTTTTCTACCCTAACCCATATTACATCTAAATTAGTACCAATATAGTTAGCGGCAGGAATAATTGGGAATGCTCCGCCTTGTGCTAATAATTGTGTGGTGTAATAGGTAACGGTATAGTTGGTTGCAGCTAACGTTTGCTGTGCTAAAACAGCGGCTGTTTGTTGGGTTAAATCTATTGCCGTACGCGCATCCTGAGGATTGCTGTCCTGATCACATACGGTGATAGTGTTCAGGTTTATTGGTGCAATCGGACTTGGGTCGGCATTCAACTCTATTGGTAGGATGCTATAGCAACCTGTAGCATTATCCTGTGCCCGTACGAATAAAATTTGTACAAACGGGTCAATACTAAAGTAAGGTACTGTTGTATTAATAGGGTTGGCTCCTGAATTCGCATCGGGTAACGTCTCATGGATAGTCAGGGTATACGTGGCGATGCCGTTTAACAATCCCGGTAATAAACTCGCCAAATCAAAATTGGCATAACCATCCTGATCTTCATCACAAACAGTATAAGGCTGTGTTGGCGGAATTAGTGTTGGTAAGGGCTCTACCCGGATGTCCATTGTAGAGATAACATAACAACCTGTCAGTCGGTTTGTAACCCGAATCCCTAAAGTCTGAACATAAACCGGAACATTGGTATACTGCAAATTAATAATCACATTCGTATCATTCTGCGCATCCAATAAACTTGGATAAAACGTAACATCCATGCCTGTTTGTCCTAATAATATCGGAGCTATTTGCGAAGCTAAATCAAAAGTTTCAAATCCTGTTAAACCTGTGGTATCACACAATGAGTATTGTGGGTAGTTTGGCTGGGTAGCTTGTGGTAATGGGTTAACAATTAATTGCAACGGTACTATATCATAACAACCCGTAGCGATAATTTCTACACGAACATAAATCGTTTCGGTGTCAATAATACCATTGGTGTAACTCGTAGTGTTGGTAATATTACCTGTTCCCAATTCGGCTGCAGCCTGAGAAGTGTAAAATGTTACTGAATGGGTCAACGGATTCAATGAACCTAATACCTCCTGAATTCTTGTAGTCAAATCAAAAGTCTCATAGCCTACAGCTCCAGTGTAATCACACAACTCATAAGCATCCGGCTCGGTGGCTACCGGAGTGGGATTAACAACAAGTTGAAGTTGTACAATTTCATAACAAGAGGTTACTGTAGATTCAACCCGTACATAAATCAATTGCGAATTTAATTGAATACTAGGATAACTTGCTGGATTTGGTATAGTTGTTCCGTTTAAAGTGGCATCATCTATGGTTTCATGAAAAGAAACATTATAAGGGTTTCCTCCAGTTATTGAATTAGTCGCTAGGGTTAAATCAAAAGTCTCATAACCATCATTATTAGGATCACAAATTTGTAATGGCAAAGGAGTTTGATTTACAACTACATCATTAATAATGGTATTTATAATAAAGTTTGCGGGATTAGACACACAATTTGCAGGAATCTGATTCGATACAATACTGTGATTTCCGGGAGCCAGATTATTGAAAATTGGACTAGATTGATAAGGTAAACCGTCTAATGAATATTGGAAATTCGCACCTATTGGATTGGTTACAGTTACAGTATTTGAATTACAAGATTCTACAATACTTAGCGTTGGAACTACTGGAACGATAACTTGAATTTGAATAGTAGCTGAATTAGCACATTGACCAACATTTGGTAAAAAAGTATACGTTGTTGTAATAGTATTATTAAGTGCTGGACTCCAAGAACCAGAAATACCATTTAATGATGTTGTTGGTAAAGGTGCTAAAACTGCCCCTGAACATATAGGAGATACAGTATTAAAAGTAGGAACTACTATAGGCAATACTTGTATTTGTAAAGTTTTAGAAGTAGCACACTGGCCCGCAGTAGGCGTAAATGTATACGTTGTAGTAGCAGTATTATTAAGTGCCGGCGACCAAACTCCAGTTATAGCATTTAAAGATGTCGTTGGCAAAGCTGATAGTGTCTGACCTGAACAGATTGGTGCAACAGCATTAAAAGTTGGTACTATATTAGGATTAACAACTATTTGCAAAGTTGTTGTCAAAGCACATTGACCAATAGCTGGTGTAAAAGTATAAGTAGTTGTAGCAGTATTATTTAATGCCGGAGACCAGCTTCCGTTAATTCCATTATTAGATGTCGTTGGCAAAGGTGATAATGTCTGACCTGAACAAATAGGAGCAACTGCAGTAAATGTTGGAGTTATAGTATTCCCATTAACTGTAATTGTTAAAGTTTTAGTAAGGGCACACTGTCCAGAATTAGGTGCAAAAGTATAGGTGGTAGTAGTCGTATTATTCAACGCAGGTGACCAAGTCCCTAAAATTCCATTCAAAGAAGTTGTTGGCAAAGGTAATAATGTCTGACCTGAACAAATTGGAGCAACTGCGGTAAATGTTGGAATAATAGTATTACCGTTAACCGTAATTGTTAAAGTTGCAGTAGTGGCACATTGTCCTGCACTTGGTGTGAAAGTATAGAGTGTTGTTGCTGTATTATTTAATGCTGGTGACCATGTTCCGGTTATTCCATTATTAGAGGTAGTTGGTAATGGTGCCAATGTTTGTCCAGTACAAATTGGAGTAATCGCAGTAAAGGTTGGAGTAACATTTGGATTAACAACTATTTGCATAGTGGTATTCTGTGCACATAAACCAGCAGTTGGTGTAAATGTATAAGTTGTTGTAGTTGTATTATTTAATGCTGGTGACCAAGTTCCCGTTATTCCGTTTAATGAAGTTGTTGGCAAAGCAGATAAAGTCTGTCCGGAACAAATTGATCCAACCGCGGTAAATGTTGGAATAACATTTGGATTAACTACAATCTGCAAAGTCGTTGTCGCTGCACATTGTCCGGTAGCTGGTGTAAAAGTATAAGTTGTAGTAGTTGTATTATTCAGTGCGGGTGACCACGTTCCTGTTATTGCATTTAAAGAAGTGGTTGGCAAAGCAGTTAAAGTCTGACCTGAACAAATGGGTGCAACAGCAGTAAATGTTGGAGTGACTGGTGTCAAGCAACTTGCATAACAAGTTCTGGTTAAACTCGGTGCACAAACCCCATTCCAAGTGATTGTTAAAGTAACAGCCTGACCTTGAGTTACACCCGTTACAATATAACTTGAAGGTGAAAATGGGATAACACCTGTTACTGGTGGGCCACCAGCTATTGTGTAACTATAGGTAAAACTATTTTGTCCAATACTATTAAAATCAAATCCAACTTGAGTTGAATTTGTAGTAGGTCCATCACAAAACATGACTGGTGCTGCAGTCGGTGGAACTGGAACCGGATTTATTACTGCTGCGAGGACTGGAGATATACAGCCCGAAACTGAATCTTTAACTGTAACACTATAATTCCCAGGTGATAAATTAGAAAATGTTGGACTTGCCTGATAGGTAGTTCCATCTATGCTGTAAACTAAATTTGCTCCCAAAGGAGATGTGATTACTATAGAGCCGGTAGATACTGTACAGGTGGGCTGTGTGATTGTAACAATTGGAGTCGAAGGTTGGTTTGGAATTACAACATTTACCGTAGTTGAACTTGAACATCCTGAAAGTGGGTCTAAAACAGTAACTGTATAAGTACCTGAAACAGTTGCTGTACTAGGATTAGGAGAGTTTACGGGAAGACTTGGACCATTCCAAGTAATGGTAACACCTATATTTGTTGAATTTCCAGTAAGTTTAACAGTACAATTAGCTTGACTTAATGTTGAAGCAGAAACATTCGGTGCAGCAGCAGCAGCATTGATAGTTACATTTGTGGCTGTAGATGTACAACCTGTAGCAATATTTCTTACAGTTACAGGATAAGTATTTGGCGTTAATCCACTAAATGTTGGACTTGCTTGATAAGTTACACCATTAATACTGTAATTATAATTAGCCCCAAGCGGCAAACTGACAACAATTGTTCCTGTTGGTATAGTACATGATGGTTGCACGGTTGCAGTTGCAGTTGGAGCAACAATTGTAGGAACTGGATTTACAGTTAATGCAATTGGGTTTGATACACATCCTGATATCAAATCTCTGATTGTTACATTATAAGTATTAGGTGCTAATCCGGTAAATGTTGGACTTGATTGATAAGTTGTTCCATTTACACTATATTCATAAACAGACATTTGGTAGCTTCCAACATCAGTGTAATCCTCTGGATCAAATGAAGTCCAGTCAGCAGGATTCCATACTAAACTTGGATGTGGTGCTTGTACATTCCTTCTATAAGTATAACCCGGTGAATTAGCAGGAGTAAATACTGTTCCTGTAGTGTCACCCCATAAATCAATAACAACATCGGCACTATTGGATAATCTAATATTATCATTATTGTTTATACCTCCACATGAAGCAAAAACTAAATTAGGTGTAATATTTCCAAGATTTGTTGCACTCCCAACTGCAACAACTACTACTGCATTATTCAAAAGAGTTCCTGATAATGCAAAATCGCAATTTGTTGAAGGAGTTCCATTTCCGTTATTAAATATTTTAAGCTTATAATTGGCTAAATTAACACTAGATCCCGTGCCATTATATATTTCTATATAAGTTAATGAACCTGAATCAGCATCTGTTACTTCAGAAATAAATAATTCACTAGGAGCCGGGAAAGGAGTGTTTAAAGGACTAGTAAAAACAATTGTTCCTGTTGGAACAGTACAAGTTGGCTGTTGTGTTACACTTACTAAAGGTACAGGAATAGGACAAGGTAAAGATGTACTTGAAACACATGTTGCATTAGAAGCTGTATAACATCCAGTGCCAATTGGTGTAACAAATATTTTAACCGAATCATTCGGATTTAATCCATTAACTGTATAAGTTGTTGATGTAATACTTGCTGGATTGATAATAAGACCACCATTTATTGAATAAGAAATGGCATAACCCGTTGTACCTGCTAAAGCAGCCCAATTGAATGTTACTGAGGTTGATGTAGCAGTTCCACAAGTAATTACAGGTGATGTAGATGAATTTACCGTTACAGTAATTGTCTTTGATAAATTACAAAATGAATTCGTGGTGAGAGCAATATCGTCTAGGGTAAAATCATTACCTCCTGCGGCCACAACACTGTCAAATAGTTGAATTTGTGCCAAAGTACTGGCGCCCGAATTCCAAACATAGGAATATTGTGTCCAACCACAAACTGTTGCTGAAGCACTACCACTTCCTATTACTGTTCCGTTAATTACTGTTCTTATGATAGCAGGACTTCCTGCTGATACTGTTTGCACCCAATAGGAAAATGTATAATTCTGACCTGGATTAACAGTTACATTTTGCCCCCAAACCAGATCGTTTCCACCATTTGTTGTTGACCCATCAACAACCATCATTTGACCTGTTCCTGATGTATGATCAACACACGCAGCTGAAAATCCTACTTCCCAACTATTAGCGTTTGTTACTATACCATAAGCCTTTTGAACAAAGCCAGCATTTGATGGAGTGAAGTAACTATAACTTGAAGTAAAGCCCACGTTACCACTCGAAAAATTGCCATTTGCAATTAAATTAATAGTTGTAGTAATACTTGGAGTTACTGTATAGACAGTGGTTTGTGTTGGGGTAACAGTTGGATTAGGACTTGGTGTAATTAAAGTAGGATCCGCTGGAGCTGCAGTCCAATTATATGGACCAACGCCGCCACTTACTGTCAAGGTAGTTGAATCACCTAGACAAATCGCTACATTACCACTGGTTACTATATCAGTTGGTTCAGTTATAACAATATTAGGTTGCGAAACTGTTGTACCAGCACTGTCTGTAACAGAAACAGAATAAGTTCCGGGCGGAAGTCCTGTAAAGAAACCTGTTGGATTAGTTTGAGGAGTTATCGGCCCAGTTAAATTATAACTAACATAGGGCAAAACGCCATTGCTTGCTGCAGCTGTAATAGTTCCGGTATTTCCATTTGGACAAGAAGAATTACTGGAGGTATATGCTAAAGACAATGGAATCAATGGTGCAGTAACCGACATATCATCTATTGCAAAATCATTACCAACAAAACTCTTATTATTATCATACAATTTAATATTAACACAATTACTCGTTGGCACAAAAGTGTAAACAACTTGTTGCCAACCTGATGCTGGTAAAGGTGCTAAAGTATTACCTGAAACTAATGTTATCGAAGATGCATTAAGTATTTGAACACGAATATCTGCTTGAGTAGCAACATTTGTAACAGTTGTTGCTATTGATTTCACCCAATAACTAAAGGTATAAGTCCCACCAATTATCATTCCGCAAACACCACTACCACCAGTTCCTGCATCCCAAAAATTTTGTTGCCCAGCAGTCGTGTTGCCATCAAAAACCAACATATATCCAGTACCACTAGTATGATCACCTCCACTTATAAAAGAAGTTGTATTTACGGGTTGTGGGTCTTTCGTAATAGCAAAGTTACCTGAAGCGGTGGTGCCAGAAAAAGGAGGTGTTAATTGTGTATATGCGGCTGCATTAACAAAATATCCTATAACAGTACCTGTTTCAAAACCTCCATTATTTAAAAGATTTTGAGAATTTCCATGGCAGGAAATTAAAATTACTATTAGGACTAGTAGTTTTTTTAATAGATGAGTAATCATATTCATTTTAAAATAACTTTTAAGTAGGTCATTAACATATTTTTGGGATTTGTTTAAAAAACAAAAGTCAAATATATTGATTTAAATAACAGCTTAGTATTTTTTTAACGAAATTGACCTATAAAAAAACTCAACAAATGGGATTTTTTAGCGTTATTTTTTAGTCTTTCTTCTATCTCTTTCTATCTTTAACAGATTTAACTCCCTACTCGTCTGTCCGGCTACTGAAGTATTCTCTTCTGCCCTTCTAATCAAATATGGCATCACATCTCTAACTGGACCAAAAGGTAAATATTTAGCAACATTATAGCCATATTCTGCCAAGTTATAACTGATATTATCACTCATTCCATATAATTGTCCGAACCAAATTCGTTCATCATTTTTAGAAATGCCTTTAGCCTGCATCATTTCTATCAATTTATAGGAACTTGATTCGTTATGAGTTCCAGCAAAAATGGACATGCAATCTAAATTATCCATCATATAGTCCATTGTCGCATCATAATTTCTATCAGTGGCTTCTTTACTGTCGCAGATTGGTGACGGATATCCCATTTCTTCGGCACGTTTATTTTCTTTTTCCATGTAAGCACCTCGGACTATTTTCATTCCAATAAAAAAGTCTTCAGCTTTGGCTTGCTCATGTAATTTTTTTAAAAAATCTAATCTATCCCAACGATATAATTGCAGCGTATTGAAAACAACCGCTTTCTTTTTGTTATACTTTCGCATCATTTCGGTAACCAAATCATCTGCAGCGTCTTGCATCCAGCTTTCTTCTCCATCAATTAAAAGCGCAACGTCTTTTTCATGAGCTGTTTTACAAATCAATTCGAATCGAGCCACTACTCTATCCCATTCCTTTTTTTCTTCTACAGAAAGTGGTTTCTTTTCGCCTATTTTTGTGTATAAATCAAATCGACCTAATCCTGTAGGTTTGAAAACGGCAAACGGAATCGCTTTTTTTTCTTTCGCAAATTCAACCGTTTTTAATGTCATTGCTAAGGCGGCATCAAACTGTTCTTCTTCTTCTTTTCCTTCCACCGAATAATCCAAAACAGAGGAAACTCCCTTTTCAAACATTTTATCAACTACAGAAAGACAATCTTCTTCTGTAGTGCCGCCACAAAAATGATCAAATACGGTTGCTCTAATCAAACTTTCTACTGGCAAATGCGCCTTTAAAGCAAAGTTAGTAACCGCAGTTCCTATTCGGACTAAAGGTTCATTGTCAATCATTTTAAACAAAAAATAAGCTCTATCTAATTCGGTATCTGTTTTGAGCGCAAAGGCAACTTGAGTGTTGTTGAATATTTTGTCCATTTAATATAAAATGCAAGGTATAATTAGTAATAGCACAAATATAATTAGAATTTGATAGTTTCTATTTTGAAAATGCTATTCTTTTTATCATTCCGTTAAAAATGAAAAAGTGAAAAGGCAACATACTATACCAATATAATCTGCCAAAAATTCCGATGGGTCTGAAGGTTGCTATTTGATGTAAAACATTATTTTCGTCAACCCTAAATTCGAGCCATGCTTCGCCCGGAATTCGCATTTCTGCATAAAGTAATAATCGTTTATTTTCTTTGTCGGCCAAAATTACACGCCAAAAATCAAGTGAATCACCATTGTCTAAATGCGTTGGACTTGTTCGGCCACGGCGTAAACCAACACCGCCAAAGAGTTTGTCAACAAATCCTCTCAGCTGCCACATCCAATTGCCATAATACCACCCTTTATCGCCGCCAATCGACCAAATATTTTCGATAACCTGAATTGGATTCGTGATTTTAATTTTCTTGCTATCTTTTAAACAACCAAAATTGGGTATCTGAATGTAATTGGATAAATTGTTTTTAATACGACCGCTGGCTAAACTATCTTTCCAACTTGAAATCACTAGGTTTTGCTCAATTTTTTCAAAAGCCAATTTAATAGCATCTACATAAGAAATTGATTTTATGTTAAGCATTTTTTGAAGTCGATTATCTTTACAAACTACTTCCACTTTCATACTGTCAACTAGATTAATCGCTAATTTATAGGATGTTGAAGTCACAAAATACAGCCAATAAGAAGATAGTTTTGGTGTCATAATCGGAACGGTAATTATGCCCAATTTGATTCCGCGGGTTTTAGCATACAATTGCATCATTTGCTTGTACGTGATAATATTTGGCCCACCAATATCGAAAGATTGATTAAAACACTCATCGTTGTTTTGTACTCCAATTAAATACTGAATAACATCCCGAATGGCGATGGGCTGCGTCTTGGTGAGCACCCATTTTGGGGTTATCATTATGGGCAATTTTTCACATAAATCGCGAATTATTTCGAAAGAAGAACTGCCAGAACCTACAATAATTCCGGCTTTTAAAACGGTCAGATTATGTACGCCGCCATACAATATTTTCTCCACACTGTTTCTGGAAAGCATGTGTTTAGATAAATTTGGATCATTGACAATACCACTTAAATATATGACTTGCTTGCTATTCATATATTCAGAATATTGATTAAAATGATTAGCCGTTATTGCTTCCATTTTATCAAAAGATTCTGTAGAACTGGACATAGAATGAATTAAAAAGTAAGCGATATCAATATTCGTTGGACAATTTTCAAAAGTAACTTCTTCTAAAAAATCTACTTCCCAAATGGTAATTAATGAAAGTGTGTAAGCATCCAATCCCAATCTATTTTTATCGCGGACCGCACAAACAATTTCGTGACCTTGATTTAAAAGTTCTGGCAGTAAACGTCTTCCAACATAACCATTTGCACCAGTTAATAGAATTTTCATTTTCTTAAATTTTAGAAGTTATTTAATCATCCAACCATAAATTTCGATAAACTTTATTTTTATCATAATCATTGGCTTGTTTTTCGATGTTAAAATACAGATTTCCTCTTGGATCATTACCAACACCAGCTAAATAAGCCCAATTGCCCCAATTATTACTCACATCATAATCAATAAGTTGTTCTTCAAAATAAGCTGCTCCATAGCGCCAATCCAATTTTAAATCATTGCATAAATAACTTGCTACATTTTGACGCCCGCGATTGCTCATGAATCCTGTTAATTTCAATTCTAACATATTGGCATCAACAAAATCGACACCTGTTTGTCCATCAATCCATTCCTGAAGTTGCTTTCTATTATGCTTATTAACCGTAATTCCTTTGTCTTGAATTCCCGCTTGTTGGAAAAATTTAATGTTGTATTTTTTCATCATAAACCTAAAATAATCACGCCATAACAATTCAAAAACCAACCAATAAGTCGATTCATTTTCTTCGTATTTCGTTTCATATTTTTTTAATTCTTGATAGATGAATCTTGGCGAAATACAGCCCATGGCCAACCAAGCAGAAAATTTAGAAGAATAATCAGCTCCAACCAATCCGTTTCTGGTTTCTTTATAGTTAGAAATACATTTAGATTCAAAAAAATAATGATTTAACCGTTTTATTGCTTCCGATTCGCCTCCTTTAAAATGGATAGCAGCTCTTTTATCAATTGTTGTAAATTCTAAATCTAATACTTCCAAAGAAGGCAAATCTACAGGTTCAATTTCAAGAGATTTTATTTGAGTTGGTGCGACAAATGCGTTTCTTATCATAGCATCTTTCTCCGTTTTTTTTCTAAAATTAGTGAACACATCCGGAATGTCTTTGATAGAAAATGGCAAATCTTCTGCGTGATACAAGGTGCTTGTGCTAAAAGTTTGGAGTTCACATCTTACTTTAAAAAGTTCAGCTTGAACTAATAACTCGGTTTGCTTTTCTTCATAACAAACTTCTTTTTTCGCAAAGACTTTGCTTGCTTTGAAACGTTGTACAAGTTTAGGTATTTCAATTTCCGGTTTGCCTTTCAAAACAATAAGTCCAGAACCAATTGCTCTTAAACTCGCATCTAAATCAATGAGTGATTCCAATAAAAATTGAGCTCTAAAACTTCCTGTTTTTTTAAACCCAAAATCGGTTGTTGTAAAATGAGATTCATCAAAACAATAAAACGGGATAATAAATTCGCTTTGAGCAATTGCTTTACTCAAGGTTTCATTATCGTGTAAACGTAAATCTGTTTTAAACCAAACGAGTGCAGTTTTCATAATTCATTTATATTTTTCAAATAATAATCGGCTTGTTCTAATAGTGCTGTCTTGGTTTCCGGTTTCATTTTTCGCCAAACATTGTACATCATTCCAATTCTTGGATTTTTGCTTAATTTATCTTCATTTCTGTCATAAAAATTCCAATACAAACTATTGAATGGACAAGCTTTTTCTCCGGTTTTCAAGTCTTTTTTATAAAAACAACTGCCACAATAATTACTCATTTTATCAATGTAAGCCGCAGAACTTACATACGGTTTTGTACCTACAATGCCACCATCGGCAAACTGGCTCATGCCTCGAGTATTCGTGATTTCAACCCATTCAATGGCATCAATGTAAATTCCTAAATACCATTCATCTAATTCGTCAGGATGAATTCCGGCTAAAAGCGCAAAATTTCCTGTTATCATCAACCGCTGAATATGATGTGCATAAGCATATTGCAACGATTGGGAAATAGCATCTTTCAAACAATTCATCTTTGTTTTCCCTGTCCAAAACCAATCTGGCAATTTCTCTTGATTATTGAAAAAATTCATAGTAGCATATTCAGGCATCTTGAGACAATAAATCCCACGCATGTATTCGCGCCAACCAATTATCTGACGAACAAAACCTTCCAATTGATTGTACTCAATTTCGTTAGGTCTTTTTTTCCATTCTTGTATAGCCTTTTCAATAACTTCTTGTGGTGAAATCATTTTTACATTCATAGAAAATGAAATCCGGGAATGGTATAATGACCATTCATTTGGAGACATCGCGTCTTGATAACTTCCAAATAATGGCAAGCATTGTTCAAGAAAAAAATCTAATAATTCTAGAGATTGTTTTCGGTTAATGGGCCAAACAAAATTGGCAGCATCAATAGATCCGATTGTTTTTATATTCGTTTTCTGTATCTGATTAAAAATTTCAGTAACATCATTATTAAAAACTAATGGTAACGTTGGTTTGTGATTTTTAGGTAACTTTTTTCGATTATCGCCATCGTAATTCCATTGACCTGTTGCGGGTTTATCGCCCTCCATCAGCACATTATGCTTTTTTCGAAGCATGCGATAAAAACTTTCCATCAAAAAGGTTTTCTTACCTTCAAAGAAATTTCCAAGTTCGTTTCGAGTGGTGAAAAAATGCTCCGAATCGACAACTGAATTTGAGATTGTGATTGATTTACAGAGATTTTTTAAAATAATATCAACTCTATATTCATCTGGAAGTTGATATTCAAAGCAAGTAAAGTTGTGTTTTGAAATTAGATTTTGAATATTTTTTTCAAATGATTGTAGGTTGTCATTGTCATTTAATTTGATATAAATCACTTGATGCCCTTTCGATTTTAATTCCAAATAAAAAGCTTGCATCGCTTCAAAAAAACCAACTACTTTCTGAATGTGATGCGTGGCATAATCGGTTTCAGTTCTGACTTCCATCATTACATAAGTAACCGAATCATCAATGGTATCAAACCAAGAATGATTACTGTTAAGTTGATCTCCGAGAATTAACCGTATAGTTTTAAACATATTCTATTTTTATTTGCCACTAATTCACAGATTTTGATGACTATTAATCTGAGAATCTGTGGCTATTTAATTTTATTCATTCTGCATTTATCACTACAATATTTGACTTCGTCCCAAACTTTCTCCCATTTCTTACGCCAGGAAAAAGGTCGGTTACAAACCACGCAAATTTTGCTGGGTAAGTTTTGTTTTTTAACTCCGTTCATTATTGGTATATATTTTTTTCCGTTTCCATTCAATGGCTACTGAAGAACCTTCGGCTATAAAAACAGCAGTTGGTTTTGTTTCGTTTAAAACAGAAAAATCGTTGCTATACATCGCTTTAAAATCGCATGCAATTTCATAATCTACAACTTCATGAATCTTCCAACTGGGATGATGCAAGCGATATTCTTCAGTGGTTTGCTCATTAATTTTGGTGTAGCCATAATAATGTTCGTAGATAAACTTTTCCAGTGAATCCTTTTTCATTTGATGAGATGACATCCTGTTTTCGACATAAATGCTATTCCACTTTTTTTGGACCAACCATTCAAATTTTATTTTTTGGTTGATGGAATCTTTGACAATGCTGTGTTTAGTGGGAACAACGGTGTAATGTTCTTTGTATAATTTGTTAGCTATCCAAGCCACTATCTTATAAGGAATAGTTTCGTTGATAAAAACCACGCCTCGCTTTACTAAATCTGATTCAGTTCGAGTAACGTAAAATCGCAGGTTAATTTCCTCGAAGGTTCCCAATTTTGGAATGGACACATTGAATAGTTTCGTTTTTTTAAACATAAAACCAACTAGACTAATGTAAGCTTTACCTTCAAACAAATCAAGTTCAACTCCTTTGGGTAAATAAGGCATCAAAATTTCCGGGGCAATTTCATAATTAACCATGATGATGTTTTCCCAGTTGGCTTTTAAAAATATATTCATTTGGATTTATTTTTTTGCTGTTTACTTCTCGAAACTGCCTTTGAGCTATTGACATGTTTTTTTAAAATGCGTTTTCCTTCTTCTTTTACATCTTCCTTCATTCGGAAACTCCAAACAATATCACTAGCAAATTTTCGGGTTGCATCAATATCAACAATCGGAAATGGATAATCTTTACCTATTTCGCAATTATAAAATTGTTGTTCAATAGCATTCATTTTCCTGGGTTCGTGAATTAATTCTATCGGAATTTCAGCCAATTCGGGCAACCATTGTTTAATAAAAATTCCGTCTGAATCGTGTTCTTCTGAGTTCTTTATTGGATTGTAAATTCTGATGGTATTAATTCCGGTTGTTCCGGATTGCATTTGCAATTGTGGATAATGAATTCCGGGTTCATAATCTAAAAACTGTCGTGCTAAAAAATGTAATTCGCGCCAATCTTGCCACAAATTGAAAGTAAAAAATGAAACTACCATAGCGCGCATTCGGAAATTTAAATAACCTGTTGCTACAACACATCGCATGCATGCATCAACAATTGGAACTCCGGTTTTGCCTTCCTGCCAAGCTTTTATATATATTTCATTTTTGGGTTTTACCAATGAATCGTATGCTTTGTTGATGTTTTCAAATTCCATTCGGCATTCATCTTCAAATTTTTGGATGAAATGACAATGCCAGTGTAAACGAGAAACAAAATTGAGCATTGCTCTTTTATTGGATGAACTTTCATAAAACTGATTGGTATATTGATACACCATTCGCATGCTGATATTACCATAAGTTAAATAGGGTGATAATCTGCTACAACCTTTTCTGCTCAAATTGGGTTTCGAAATGTGCTTGCTGTAATTAACATGACGCTCTTTTACAAAACTATCTAAATACCGCCAAGCCCAATATTCGCCACCTTGCTGGAAATTTTTATGGCGAGTTGTAATTTCTTTTGGAAGTTCATTTCCTTTTAATTTTTTGTAAAAATCAGCTTCCAAAGTTTCGATTTTTAGCTCATTTAAATTGATTGCTTTGGGTTCAGCCCGCATGACATTTTCCCAACGTTTATCCCAATCTTTTCTAGATATTAATTTACGGATAACTCCATGCATTTGAGATTGTTTCCAAAAAATAGCATTTTCATCAAAAAAAGATTGCATGGCAATATCTCTGTCAAAAGTGACTTTGTTGCCAATTTCTTGATGAGAAAAAACTGTTTTCACATCATAAATAGTTAGTAATTCTGTAAAAACAGAAGGCACTTCATTGTAAAAAAAATAAATTTCGCAATCAACTGATTTCAGTTTGGCTTGCATTTCTTGTAATGATTCATAGATAAACCGCCAATGACGAACATCCGAATCATCGTAAGCCATTACTGATGGCTCAAAAAAGTATACTAAAAGAATTGGAATATTTTCTTGCTGTGCCATAAAAAGTGGTTCGTGATCTGTAAAACGTAAATCACGTTTGAACCAAACAATATTGACAGCTTTTTTAATCAATTTTAAGTAATGATGTAATTTTTTTATCGGGTTTTGCGTAACTTAATCGGTCTAATTGGACTGTTTTGTGATAACTATCCAACCCTGAACAAGTGATGGTATTTGCTTTTTCTAAATCGACAAAACCATCTTTATGTAAACAATTTTCAGGTATGTAAATTTGAATTATTTCGCCAATAATCAAAATGGTATTATTGATAGAAATGTCTATTTTCTCTTTAAATTCGATGCCCAACTGAATTGCAGATTCGGTTACAAAAGGTGCAAAAAAGTTATTCTTGTATTCGGCTTTCAATCCAGTAGCATCAAATTCAGATATTTCTTTATCGTATCTAGCCGATGTTTGGTGTGCTTGTTTATATGTAGACTCGTTTATATGATTTACGGTATAAAAACGAGTATTTAAAATATTTCTCATGGTATCACGCTCTGGTGGACTTGGACGAAAAATCATTCCGATTAAAGGTGGATTCGCACCAATATGAAAAAATGAACTAAAAATACCCAAATTAGTTTTTCCTTGATTGTCAGAAGTACCAACCAAAGCAACACTTTTGAATCCACCTAAACTATTTATAAGATGTACTCTAAGTTGTTTTTCTAATTTATCTATTGACGCTGTATTGAAATATATTTTGTTGCTCATGTTCCGAATTTTATCAAAAAATAGTTTCTTTTTTGTGAAGTAAAATCCACTTTTTATCGCTGTTTAGTTTAAAAGTACCGATGTGTTCTTTGTTCCATTCTTGTGGGGCTATTAAAGAAAGAAAATGAATTCCGTCATCTCCTCTGTAACAATGATATATTTCACCAACGACAGGTTCAAATGAAAATCTGGCACTGTAAACTAATTCGTTCCACTCAAATTCTTCAATTAAATTTTGGTACTGAGTTTTGAGTTCGTTGAACTTACTTTCGAATTCTTTATTCACATTAGTTATACCTCTGCTTTTCCAGGAAACTAAATCATCAACTCTGATTACGGGTGCACCAACGCTTGAAGCATAAGGCAACAAACTGGCATTATATCCTTCTGTATCAGAATAGACTATATTGTCTGGTTTTTTATTTTCCATGTATTAACGCTTTGAGATTTTATTATTTGAAATGGCTCTTTGTCTGTTACATTTGAATCTATCAATGTCATCTACTCGTTTTGCGGTGTGCTTTGTTTTACAATTTTCAACACGTTCTCGCCAAAGTTTGTAACTTCTAAATTTCAATTCTTTTTTCATTAACGCTTTGACATCAGCCTCAGATAAACCAAATTGAAATTTTATAGCATCAAACGGAGTTCGGTCTTCCCAAGCCATTTCTATGATTCTATCGATTTGAATTTCATCAAATACTTTATTTTCAATAGTAGCAATAATTGATTTCAAAATATAATTGTTTAATCTTTATATAAAATTGTTGAACAAAAGTAATATTTTTTTCTGTTCCAGAAGTATTAAAAAATAAAAAAATAAGTTAATTTTCATTAAACTGTGCTTAAATAATATGCTTATTTTTGCTCAAAATGTAAATACACTATGGAGTTTATCGAGGCCAACGGTTACCCTATTTATTTTGGAGAAGATGAATATCAATCACTAAATAAATTTATTGAAGAAAAAAACTATTCCAATATATTCATCTTAACAGATACGAACTCTAACGAATATTGTTTGACCAAATTTCTCCCTTTTTTGGCTACTGAAAAAACGATTGAAATTATAGAAATTGAGCCAGGTGAAAGCGAAAAAAACATTACCACTTGCGTAGAAATTTGGAACATTTTAACAGAACTTGGTGGCGACCGAAAAAGTTTGCTGATTAATATTGGTGGCGGTGTAATTACTGATATTGGTGGATTTGTAGCTTCCACATTTAAAAGAGGAATTGATTTCATTCACATACCAACAACATTGTTAGCGATGGTTGACGCTTCTGTTGGTGGCAAAAACGGAGTTGATTTGGGCAACCTAAAAAACCAAATTGGAGTTATCAACGTGCCAAAAATGGTGCTTATTAACACAGAATATTTATCAACTTTACCCCAAAATGAAATGCGATCTGGTTTCGCTGAAATGGTAAAACATGGTTTAATTCATGATCAAATATATTGGACTCATTTTAGAAATTTACAATCTGCTCAGCATGATTATTTACCACAATTAATCCATCGTTCTATTGAAATTAAAAACGAAATTGTGATGCAGGATCCAACAGAGAATGGGATTAGAAAAGCATTGAATTTTGGACATACTTTAGGTCATGCCATCGAGAGTTATTTTTTGGAAAACGAAAACAAAAAAACCTTGTTGCATGGAGAAGCTATTGCTGTAGGAATGGTATTGGAAAGTTATATCTCTTGGCAGAAAGGACTTCTTTCGGCAAAAGAATATTTAGAGATAAAAAATATGATTACTACTGTTTTTGAAACCATAGTTTTTGAAGAAAATGATATACAACCTATACTCGATTTACTTATTCACGATAAAAAAAATGAATATGGTAAAATACAATTTGCATTACTTGACGGAATTGGAAATATAAAAATCAATCAAGAGATTGAAAATGAATTAATTATAAAATCTTTTGCCGATTATAAAAGTTAACATAATTTTATTCCAAGTAGTTGCATTTCGAATATATTATTTTTTACATTTGCCCTAATGAAAAAAAGTGTCAACACTTCTGTTTACAGCATTTATAGTCAAGAAACTAACCTAAACTTCTTCACTGCTTCTAATCATTTTTACATACTCAAAAATGATTTGATGGCTTTGTGTTCGCCAATCACTTTTTTATTTCAAGAAAAACTTCCTATTATTTATGCCAATATTAGAGTTTGAATTCCATATTATTTTGTTTTATAAAATAATTTAATCTCTAATTTTCTACTGCCAAATGAATACTAAATATTTCGATTTAATCAACCAAACGTTCTACTTTCCTCAAGAAGAGTTTACTTTAAACAAAGAAAATCAGCTACAATTTCACCATATCGATTTGATGAAATTAGTAGAACAATATGGTACGCCTCTAAAATTCACTTATTTACCGCAAATTTCCAACAACATCAATAAAGCTAAAAGTTGGTTCAGAAAAGCGATGGAAAAAAATAAGTATGAAGCCAAGTATTATTATTGCTATTGTACTAAAAGTTCCCATTTTAGTTTTATAATGAATGAAGCTTTTAAAAACAATATTCATATCGAAACGTCTTCGGCATATGATATAAACATTGTAGAAAATTTAATTGGTCAAGGTAAAATAACCAAAAGCACATATATAATTTGCAACGGCTTCAAAAGAGAACAATATATAGAAAACATTGCCCGATTAATTAACAACGGCTTCAATAAAACGGTTCCAATTATTGATAATTATGAAGAATTAGATTTGTTGCAGGAAGCTATTGATGGCAAATTCAAAATAGGAATACGTATTGCAGCTGAAGAAGAACCAAAATTTGAGTTCTACACCTCTCGTCTTGGAATTGGCTACAAAGACATTGTTCCTTTTTACAGAAAACAAATTCAAGAAAATAAGCAAGTTGAGTTAAAAATGCTCCATTTCTTTATCAACACCGGAATCAATGATACTGCATATTATTGGAATGAATTGGTTAAATGTATCAAAGTATATGTAGCACTAAAAAAAGAATGTACAACTTTGGATAGCTTGAATATTGGTGGTGGTTTTCCAATCAAAAATTCCTTAGCATTTGAATTTGATTACCAATATATGATTGACGAAATCGTGAATCAAATCAAAATCTCTTGTGATGAAGCAGAAATTGATGTTCCTCATATTTTTACCGAATTTGGTTCTTTTACTGTAGGCGAATCTGGTGGCGCTATTTATCAGATTTTATATCAAAAGAAACAAAACGACAGAGAGAATTGGAACATGATTGACAGTTCATTTATCACCACTTTACCCGACACTTGGGCAATTAACAAGCGTTTTGTGATGCTGGCAGTAAATCGTTGGAATGATACATATGAAAGAGTTCTTTTGGGCGGAATGACTTGCGATAGCGATGATTATTACAATTCTGAGCAACACATGAATGCTGTGTATTTACCGAAGTACAATAAAGAAAAACCATTATATATTGGCTTTTTCAATACTGGAGCATATCAGGAAACCATTGGTGGTTTTGGTGGATTACATCACTGTTTAATTCCACAACCCAAACATATTTTGATTGACCGCGATGAGAATGGAATATTAGCTACTGAAATATTCTCTGAACAACAAAGTTCTGATGACGTACTGAAAATATTGGGCTACGATAAAAAGTAGTTGCTTTTTTCATTGTAAAAATCGTGTTCATGAAATAAAAAATGTAAAAAAAATAGTTTGTAATTATAAAAAAAATAGGCTTTCTTTGAACCACAAACTATAAGTAAAATCGTAAGCGCGGCAAATTGTTGAATCGCAACAGAATAAAACAAGAAACTTAAAATGAGTAAAGGACCAATTAGTCAATTTATAGAAAAACATTACCTTCATTTCAATGCAGCAGCACTAGTTGACGCTGCAAAAGGATATGAAGCACATTTACTTGACAATGGTAAAATGTTGATTTCACTTGCTGGAGCCATGAGTACAGCTGAGCTGGGAAAATCATTAGCCGAAATGATTAGACAAGATAAAGTACATATTATTTCTTGTACTGGGGCTAATTTGGAAGAAGACATTATGAATTTGGTAGCTCACAATTCTTATAAAAGAGTTCCAAATTATCGTGATTTAAGTCCGCAGGAAGAATGGGATTTATTAGAGAATCATTTCAATAGAGTTACTGATACTTGTATTCCCGAAGAAGAAGCGTTCCGCAGATTGCAATCGCATTTATATGACATTTGGAACAACGCCAACTCAAAAGGAGAACGTTATTTTCCACATGAATTCATGTATCAAATGATCAATTCGGGTGTGTTAGAACAATATTATGAAATTGACCCAAAAGATTCCTGGATGGTTGCTGCAGCCGAAAAGAATTTACCGATTGTAGTTCCAGGTTGGGAAGACAGCACTATGGGAAATATATTTGCTTCTTATTGTATCAAAGGAGAATTCAATGCGACCACGATGAAAAGTGGAATCGAATATATGATGTGGCTAGCCGATTGGTATCCAAAAAATTCAACCGGAAAAGGTTTGGGCTTCTTTCAGATTGGTGGCGGAATTGCCGGAGATTTTCCAATTTGTGTGGTACCAATGCTGTATCAAGATATGGAAATGCATGAAGTTCCGTTTTGGAGTTATTTTTGCCAAATATCAGACTCAACTACCAGTTATGGTTCTTATTCAGGAGCTGTTCCTAATGAAAAAATTACCTGGGGAAAATTAGATATTCATACACCTAAGTTTATAGTTGAATCAGATGCAACTATTGTTGTACCTTTAATCTTTGCTTACTTACTAGATTTATAAAATGTTTTTTTATGAGAAGAATTATTGTAGATTATGCTAAACTAACCGGTGACATTCTGAATTTATTAGTAGATAAGTTTCCAGAAGGTTACGACGATTCTGACATCATTCGTTTTAGAAATGCTCAAAACGAATTGATTGAAGCTGTTGAAGTCAAAACAGAAGACACTATTTACCTGGTAAAAGTGAGTACAAAATTGGCTAGTCGTATGGAAAAATATGACGAGGAAGATATTGACTCTGTTGTGGAACCAATTGATCCAATCAAAGGATTAGATGATGATGAAGATGCATTAACTGAAAGTGAAGATGATGAAGAAGAGGATTTATTAAATGACAAAGGTGGGACCGACGATGGCGACGATGACGATGACGATGATGATTTTGAGACCTCAGATAACTTTGTAGAAGACGAAGACGAAGACGACGAAGAATAGAACAAAGCTTTAAGTTAGAAGCGTGAAGTATAAAATATAAAATCCCAAATTCAATTGAGTTTGGGATTTTATATTTTAAATGAATTGACAAATTCTTCGAGCTTCCCAGCTTATAAGTTACAGCTTAAAGATATCTTTCCTCAAAAACCCTTTGATGATGATTTTGATGTCCAATGATAGTAAATCCTAATGCTCTAACCGAAATTTGATTATGCGAAGCGATTCCTATTCGCAATAATTCTTCGTTTGAAAATGATTTGAATAAAGATAAAGTGGCTTGTCTGACAACAGCCATTTCAGTCAATAATTCTTGAATGCTTCTTTTTGTAGCATTAGCTTGGTCAACATAATCATTCTCTTCAAATCCTGCTAATTCGGTTTTGTCGTTTCTGGCAAAGCGTAAGGCACGATAAGCAAATATTCTTTCAGCATCAATCAAGTGTTGGATAATATCTTTAATCGTCCATTTTCCTTCAGCATATCGGTAATCAAATTTATCCAACGGAATATTTTGAACAAATTTTATAAAGCGGTGCACAGAGATTTCAAGTTCTTCAATAAGTGTATATTCAATGGAAACTTGGTTAATATAAGTACCAAAATTTCCTGCGAATTCTTTAGGTTGTAAATCGGATTGTTTCATGTAAATGATTTATTTGTGAAGCAAAGTTCACTATTTATTTTGTAAAAGCCTATGAAGAATATCTGTTCTTTTATAACTTTTTAGTTTGATATAAAGCCATCATCTCTTTTGCTTTTTCGGTTTGACCAATGCTTTCTAATGACTTAGCATATCTAAAATAGTAAACAGGTTCTAATTCATCAGGGCAAAATTCAAATAGTTGTGAATACCATTTGGCAGCAGTAACTAAATTGTCAGCAAAAAAATGATAATCTGCTACTGCCATTAGCATTTCTTCTGTTTTGTAACCTTTCTGTAAAACTCTTTCGTAGTTTTCTATTATTTTTATTTTGGCATACTGCAATTTCCCATCTGGAACAACTGAAATAACTTTAACAGGCTTTATAACATTTGCCGAAGTTGTAACAGCAGTAGTTGTCATTTTTTCTATAACTGGCAACTCTTCTTTTGGTTTAACATTTACATATTTTGGTTTTACAACTCTAGTATTGTCTGGCCCCAATTCATTTTTATCAACCAAATCTATATTTGAAACGGTATAAGTTGTTTTTCTACCACCAAATTTCATGTTTATTGTTTCTTCAACATCATAACCTTCAATTGCAACTTCATTTTTGGAAGTCTTATCGGATTTTGGTTGTACTTTTTCCGTTTTTTTAGTATGGGGCATTTTATCGTTCTTTTGTGAAAAAACACTTAGAAAGAAAAAACTGGCTATTAAGAGGAATGCAATTTTTTTCATATTAACTCAATTAAGATTATTGGCAACATCAAAAAACCTCATCTAAGTTACGAAAACATAATGCTTCTTTAAATTTTTAAACAATAAATTATATTAAAAGACTTTATTGAGTTAGAAAAAAAATCATTTACTATGCTGAATTCCGGCTAGCATTTGTATTTCCAAAAAGTGATCGCGTTACTAATTTTTCATATACATTAAGTAACTTTTCGTCAATTTTTTTATGCTTTTTCATTTCATTAATTTGCGAAGAAGCATATTGCTGAATTGCCAGTAAAGGCAATACAATTTGTTCTCTAACTGCAATAGAGGCTTTACCATCAGGATAGTTTTCCATGAGTTCTTTATGTCCCGCAATTTTAAGCAACAACCTTTTGGTATCTAGAAATTCATCATAAATGATTTGCCAAAATTCACCAAACTCCTTATCTTCTTTCATATAAGCAGTTAATGGAAAAAAAGATTTTGCTAAAGACATGGCTGTATTTTCTAAAAGTGTTCTAAAAAATAAAGAGTCATCATAGAGTGTTTGCACTTTTTCCCATTGGTTTGTTGCTTCAAAATGTTTTAAAGCGGTACCAACACCAAAAAATCCGGGCACATTTTGTTTCATTTGACTCCATGCACTCACAAATGGAATGGCTCGCAAATCAGCAAAATTAAGTTGTTCAGATGCATTTCTCTTAGAAGGACGACTGCCAATATTCGTTTTTGAATAATATTTCAGCGTGCTCATTTGTTCCAAATAGGGAATAAACTTTGGATGCGATTTGAAATCAAGGTATTTTTGATAGCCAAGATTAGCAAGTTCATCAATTATTGATTTGTCATAAGCTGAAAGATTATTTTCGTCTTTATTAAAAACCTGATTTGCAACACCTGCACTCAACAAGTTTTCTAAATTGTAACGACAAGAATCCAATGTTCCAAAATTGGAACTAATTGTTTGCCCTTGCACTGTAACTTGTATTTCCTGATTTTCTATAGTCGAACCTAAGGACGCATAAAACTTGTGTGTTTTTCCACCTCCACGAGCTGGTGGACCGCCTCGACCATCAAAGAAAATAACTTTGATTCCGTGTTTTCGAGAAACTTCTGTTATGGTTTCTTTGGCTTTGAATATACTCCAATTTGCCATTAAATAACCTCCATCTTTGGTTCCGTCAGAAAAACCAAGCATCACCGTTTGCTTATCTTTTCGATGTTTAATGTGATTTCGATAGGCTGTATTTTCATACAATTGCTCCATGATTTCGTTTGCATTTTGCAAATCGTCTACCGATTCAAATAGCGGAACAATATCAACAGTTGGACTTTCCCAGTCCAATAATCGAAACATGGCAAAAGTTTCAATAACATTTAGAGCACTTTCGTTGTTACTAATTATATATCGATTGCAACCTCTTTCCCCATTCTGTTTTTGAATTTCACGCATCAACTTTATAGTGTCAAGCGTAGATCGTGTTATTTGATTTTCAAAAAAATGATTGTTCAAATTAAATTGGAGTTTTGAAATAAAATCCATTTTATTTTCTTCGGAAAATGTATCAAAATCATTCGGAAAATAAAGTGTTTTCTCCTTTTTTAAAAAATCTAAAATATCATTAAAAACTTCATTGTGAATACGACTATTTTGACGAATATCTAAATCAGCAAAATGAAAACCAAACTGATTTATTTTTTGCAATAACATATTTATTTCATCCAAATACAAAGACTGATGCTCATTAATTATAATTTGTTTTATAATATTTAGATCATTATTTAACTCATCTAAAGAAATAAATAATTCACCTTGAGAATAAAAAACCGAACGATACAGCTTGTATTCCAAAGTGGCAATTATCGTATCAACTTGGTTGAAAGTTAATTTTCGCTTTAAAGCCCTTACATCAAAATAATAACATTTGAGTATGGAAGTTCGTAGTCTTTTGGCAACTTTTTCAGTGATTTCGGGAGTTACAAACGGATTTCCATCTCTATCGCCACCAGGCCAAAAACCTAAATTAATAATAGGATTTTCGATGATGTTACCATCAAATATATTTTTTTGCATATACTGCATCATCTCTCCAATAGTTTGATAAAAAACATTTTCGAGATACCAAATCAAACTCACAGCTTCATCGTATGGTGTTGGTTTTTCCTTTTTGATGAAAGGTGTTTTACCTAATTGTGCTAACAATTGTTTGATTTGCAATAAGTCGTTTTGGCGAATGGCTTCGGTCAAATCAGTGATTATGCCCAGAACTGAACCTGGATAAAATTGTGTAGGATGAGCCGTAAGCACAGTTCGAACGCTAAAGTTTTCCAAAAATTCAATTAGTTCTTCATGCTTGTCCTTAGCTTCTGATTTTTCTTTAATGTCGCGCAACGATCCTCTACCTTCAAGGTTATTTACAACCGAGAAAGCAGCATCTTCGATAGCATCAAAAAGCACAATTTGACGTTCAACATATTGAATAAATCGAAACATTAAATCGATTTTCATTTCATCTGAAGCATTATCTAAATACTTTTCGGAAAAGAAATCTACAATCTGTTTTGGTGACCAATTCTTTTTAAAACCTGTTTCACAAACTTCTGAAAATAATGGTAACAAAACGCCTGTATTATCAATAGCATCAAAAGGTAACGTTATAAAAACGCTATTATATATATGGTACTTGGATAAAACATTTTGGTTGAAACGCTCAATTTTTGGTAAAGTATACATGGCTAAAACTTTAGGCATTAAATTAGTAAAAAAAAACCTCATTCGATGTTAAAGAATGAGGTTAGAATTATATATCAATAATAGTTCTTAGTCTAATTCTTGGAAAATGGTATGCATCAAACGTTTTTTGTCGTTTATGCTTTCTTCTAATGAAATCATAGTTTCTGTTCTGTAAACACCATCAATATCATCAAGCATAAAGATTACATCTTTAGCATGTTTGGTATCTTTTGCTCTAATTTTACAGAAGATGTTGAATTTTCCTGTAGTTACGTGAGCTACTGTCACATAAGGAATTTCACTGATTCTTTCTAAAACAAATTTTGTTTGAGAAGTGTTATTCAAAAACACACCAACATAAGCAATAAAAGAATAGCCAAGTTTTTCATAATCTAAAGACAATGAAGAACCCATTATAATGCCTTGGTCTTCCATTTTCTTTACCCTAACATGCACAGTTCCTGCTGAAATTAACAATTTTTTAGCAATATCAGTAAATGGAATTCTGGTATTGTCAATCAGCATATCTAAGATTTGGTGGTCTACTTCGTCTAATTTAAACTTACTCATAAAATATATTTTTATTAAAACCCAATTTTAAAATTTAAAGTTCAAAAAAGAATAACTAACTACTTGATATTTCCGTTAACTATTTGAATACTTTTTCCTAAATAAAAGTTAGCTTTCTTATCTAAAATAGGAAAATTACTTTCGCCGTCGTAATAGGTTTCGTCTCTAGCGTCAATTTCTATATGACCAAAATAATTTTCTAAATTATCAATTTGAGCAATCACTGCTTCAAAAGTTACTTTTTCGTTATTTAGAACTTCTTTGAACTGAGCAGCAAAATTGATAATTTTTTTGTTATTATCATAATTTATTTTAACATTTTTATAAACAAAATCATAAAAAACGACTTTATTTTGCGAAATTTTTAGGTAATTGCCAATTTCGTTGAGAACTATATCGTTTTCGTTTAAAAACTTGATTCCCGAAACTAAAGCGATAAAAATATATTTTCTGGAAATTTCTCTTTCATAATCGTTGGCAAAATGTCCTGCTTCAAAAAGTATTGTTGGCACATTTAAATATTGAAATGTATCTCCAACACAATTTATATTAAAAGAATCGTCAAACCGACCAACTTGATTTGGAATAAATTGCTGCAAAGTATTGTTCATCGACACAATTATATTCATAGCTTTAATACGAACTTCATTGAGATCTCGATTTTCATTATAAGCTGGCGCTAAAAACGAAACTGTAGCTGAATGTCCTGATTCTCCGGCACCATAAATAGTACGCTGGTCATGAAGATTATAACAATAATTGGGTTTAAATGCTTCGAATTCTTTTCTTAAAACTACACTTTCTGGTTGTGAAAGGTTTTGGGCATCACGGTTTAAATCTATTCCGTTGGCGTTTTCTCTGGTATATAATTTTGCTCCGTCAGGATTGAGCATCGGTAACAAACAAAAAGTAAAATTGTCTAGAAAGGAGTTGCTTTCTGTAGTATTAGAATCCAAAAAATTAATAAAATCAAATAGCGCTTTGGTTGTGGTGCTTTCGTTTCCGTGCATTTGTGACCACATTAAAATTTTATTTTTTCCAGTTCCGAACTGCAATTTGTATATCGGTTTACCCAAAACAGATTGACCAATAATTTCAGCCTTTTGTTTTAAAATCAAAGATTCAATATGTTGCAATGTTATATAGCGACCGGAAATTGATTCTTCTTTGTATTGTTTATGCAGTTCTAAATAATTCATTTGTTTGGTTTTAAACTTCAAATCCTCTTTCTGGGTTTTTGCCTTTAACTCCTTTATAGAAAGGTAAAATAACTTTCATATCTTCTTCATAATTGCCCGTTACGGTAAAAGGATTACCAACTTTAACTTCCTTTTTGCCATAATCAAAAGCAACAGGAATAATAGGAACGTTTGCTTTTAGTGCAATATAATAAAATCCAGTTCGCAGTTCAGTTACTTTTTTGCGTGTTCCTTCGGGCGATAATGACAATCGAAAGGTTTCATGTTTACTGAATATCTCGGCAGTTGCATCTACGTTATTTTTGCCACCACTTCTGTCTAATGGTGCACCACCAACACTTCTAAAATAATAACCAAACGGAAAAACAAACAATTCCTTTTTGCCCACAAAGTTGATTTCAACATTCATTATTCCACGAACCAACAAGGCAATAAAAAAATCAACATTCGCAGTATGCGGAATAACGATAACAACGGACTTTTTGATTGACTTGTCAAGTGTGCCAATCAATTTCCAGCCAAGTAATTTAAAGAAAATAAATTTATAAAGTTGCTGCTTCATTCGGTTATATTTTTCGTAAATTTAGTGTTTCTGTCTTACTTTTGATAAAAATATTTATCGATGATTCGAAAACTGTTTAGCTATTTTATTCCAATTAACGTTTACCAAAAAAAATCTGCGGTAAGCCAATCGCTTGAAGTAACTTGGAACAATGGCGAATTAGTTTTAGACAGTAAAAGCACCAATTATTCGTATGGCAGCCTGCAACGGATTCTTAGAAAAGGCTTGAAATATATAGGTTTTGAACGCATTCGGAATTTTGAAAGCATTTTGGTTCTTGGCGTTGCCGGAGGAAGTGTGATTAAGACTTTGACTGATGAAATCAAATTTAAAGGAAAAATTACCGGTGTTGAAATTGATGAAGCCATTATCAAAATTGCCAATGAATATTTTGAATTAAATAAAATCCCGAATCTGGAAATTGTGATTGATGATGCTTTTGAGTATGTATTGAAAACCAAATTAAAATACGATTTAATCATCATTGATATTTTTGAAGATGCTACTATGCCGAACTTTTTGTTTCAGGATTTTTTTATACAAAGAATAAACTCTTTACTGAATCTGAACGGTTTTATTTTGTTCAATACAATGGTAATTGACAAAAAACAAGAAGAACGAAATCTAATTTATAAATCAAAATTTGGTGGCAATTATTCTTTACGAATGTACCCAAAAGTGGAAATACACAACGAATTGTTTACTATTAAAAAACTAAACTAATGGGATTTTTTAAAAAATTATTGATTGGTAAAGTTGATGAAAACTACAAACCAAAATACAATCCAATAGACAGAAGAATTTTAAACATCCGTTCTATTTGGAATAACGACCACCAAGATGATAATGGCATTGAAAAAATATTTCGTTTGTTTCTTTCCATTTCTCAATTGTGTTTCCCTGGTATTTATGTTAAAACATTAGCATCTAAAATAAATTACGCTTACAAAGATTTAGCGATGGATTGTTATATATTAATCAAAACATTCTTTCCAATACTAATTCTCATGAATCATTGGCAAGACCACAAAATTTTAATTTGGTTGTTGGTCTATCTAATTCTGGAAACCATTCTATACATTCCAACACTGATTTTTGCTTCCGATTTGTTTGCACGTCCTCGTTCTTATAAGCGTTCTATGTTGTTGTTGTTTTTTAACTATTTAGAGGTAGTTATCTCTTTTGGCGTTTTTTATACTTTGGGAAATAATACTAATATTCCTTTTGGACATTGGTCTGATGCAGTCTATTTTAGTTTAATGACTACAAACACCATTGGTTTTGGGGATTATCATCCGATTACCACTTATGGAAAATTTTTGGCTTGCGTTCAAGCGATGTTCTTCTTGTCATTTGTGATTTTGTTTTTGAATTTCTTTTCTACAAAAGTAAAATCAAAAGGCTATTTTGACAATGAAAATAAAGATATTTAAATCATCTTCCTAGCTTTTTCCAAATCTTCTGGAGTATCAATACCAATGCTTCCCTGATTGGTTTCGACCATTTTAATTCGCTTACCAAATTCTAAGTATCGAAGTTGTTCCAATTTTTCCGAAGCTTCAAGTGATTTCATTGGCAAACGATAAAAATCTAAAAGTGCCTGTTTGCGGAAAGCATAAATCCCGATGTGTTTCATATATCGAACTCCAGCATTTGCATCTCGTGGATACGGAATTACAGAGCGCGAAAAGTACAAGGCAAAGCCATTTTGATCGGTTACTACTTTTACGTTATTGGGATTTTCGATTTCGTCAGTATCCGTAATTTGAAACATCAGTGAAGCCAAATCAACTTTTTGGTCAAAATCATTTCTAAAAACATGCAACACTTTTGCTAATGGCTCTTTGTTAATGAACGGTTCGTCGCCTTGTACATTCACAACAATATCTACATCCAGATTCTCTACTGCTTCGGCAATTCGGTCGCTACCACTTTCGTGCTCTTTGACACTCATGATAGCTTTGCCACCATTGTTAATGATTTCATCGTAAATCAAAATCGAATCGGTAACTACGAATACATCGTCAAATAATCTGGTATTTACCGCTGCTTCATAAGTTCGTTGAATAACTGTTTTACCTCCCAAATCCTGCATCAGTTTGGCAGGAAAACGTGTAGAAGCATAACGGGCTGGAATTACGGCGATGATTTTCATTTCAAATTAGTTTATTCAAATATAATTAATTCCTCAATAAATCTATTCTACAAAATTGTCATCTTTAAATCCAATTAAATACAATTTGTCTTTAGCACGAGTCACTGCTGTGTAAAGCCAACGGATATAATCTAAATCGACACCATTTGGTAGATACGGTTGCTCTATAAAAACGGTATTCCATTGTCCGCCTTGGGATTTGTGGCAGGTAATTGCATAAGAGAATTTTACCTGTAAGGCGTTGAAATATTCGTTGCTTTTTACTTTCTGGAACTTGCGGTATTGCGGTTCACCTTCGTAATCTTTCATAACTTCCTGATACAACCGATTGCTTTCTTCAAACGTTAATGAAGGCGATTCGCTTGTAATTGTGTCTAATAACAGTACCGTTTCAAAAGGTATTTGATTGGGATAATCGACCATTCTGATTTTAACTTTGGCAAATTTGAAATTATATAATTCCTTGAAACCATAAATTTCTAAAACCTCAATGATATCGCCATTGGCAATAAATCCGGCTTCATCGGTTTCTTTTAGCCAAAAATAATTGTTCTTAACCACCATTAAATAATCGCCAACTGACAAATCACTTTCCTTATCCAAAATTCGGGAACGAATTTGCTGATTATACTGATTCGCTCTTTTGTTAGAACGCACAATAAAACACGTATCTTCAATACTGTAATTGCTATAAGCACTTTGAATGGCATCCTGAATATCGAAACCATCCGTCAAACGGACAATATCTTTATACCCTTTTAAGTCGAATTTAAAATCATCTAGAAAACTGCTTTTCATCAATTCTCTCAGTTCGGTTGCGTTATATAAAATCCCTGATTTTTCTTCCTGTCGCATGACTTCATCCAACTCGATTGAAAAAATCTCTTTATTATAATTCATGGCTAATTTTTCGGTATCCAATGCCGGACTGACATCTAATTGCACTGGCGCTAATTGGGCTGTATCGCCCAGCAAAATCATTTTGCAATTGTCACCATTATATACATACGAAATCAAATCATCGAGCAATGAACCGTTTTCATAAAGTTTGGATTCGGTATTCACATCTGAAATCATGGACGATTCATCTACAATAAAAATGGTGTTTTTGTGTTTGTTGGTTTGCATTGTAAACGAAACGCCACCTGATTTTCCTTTCTTCGGAAAATAGATTTTCTTGTGAATGGTAAAGGCTGGTTTGTTTGAGTAATTCGCAATCACTTTGGCAGCTCTTCCGGTTGGTGCCAACAAAACATATTTTTTGTTGATTTCTATGAGATTATTAACAATGGTAGAAATCACGGTTGTTTTTCCTGTTCCGGCGTAACCTTTTAGTACAAATATTTCGTTGGAATTCGAATTGGTTAAAAACTCAGCAATTTGTTGAAAAAAAATATCCTGCTTTACGGTTGGTTGAAACGGAAACTGTTTTTGTAACACACTGTAAAACTGGCTGGAAGTCATGAAAAGATTGAATAAAATGGAGTTTCAAATATAAAGGTTTCAATGGCAATGACAATATCAATTGCAATAAACAATTATAAATCTATTAACTATTAGAACACTACAATTGACATTGACATTAATTTTTGCCATTGATATTGATTTTTGCCATTGACATTGACATTGATTTTCGTAAGTTTGCCATCCGCACTAATTCAAAATAATATGTGGCAAAACAGTAGTGTTATCGACAAAATGTATCAAAAACTGGCAATTCAGGTTTCCCTGAATGGTTTGTCTTTTGCTACGTTTGATACACTGACGAACAAAGCTACTAAACTCCAAAAAGTTGTTTTGGGTAAAGTCCAACTCACTACCAAAATAGAAGATTTGTTTGCCGAAGCGTTTCAGAATAACCCGGAACTAAAAGTAGGTTACGACGAAGTCATTATTATTCACAGCAATAATCTTTCGACATTTGTACCAACAGCTTTATTTGACGAAGACTATTTAGGCAGTTATTTACAATTTAATACCAAAGTTTTTGAAACCGATTTCTTTGCTTTTGATGAGTTGGGAAATTACGAAATGAATAATGTGTATATTCCGTATGTGAATCTGAATAATTATTTCATTGACCAATTTGGCACATTTGACTACAAACACGCGAATACCGTTTTGGTAAAAAAATTGTTGGATATTTCCAAAAACAATGACGAACGCCAAATGTTTGTGCATGTAAGTGATACTCATTTTGAAATTGTGGTAATCCAAAATCAAAAACTACAACTTTATAATACTTTTGAATATAAGACTCCGGAAGATTTTATCTATTATATAGTATTCACTGCCGAACAGTTGCATTTGAATCCAGAAAGTTTCAAATTGGAATTATTAGGCAAGATTACCGAAGACGATTCGCTTTACAACATTGCATATAAATACGTGCGAAATACCAATTTGTTTGATGTGAGTTTTATGCAAAGCAATTTAACCGATGCCGAAAAGCGTGAGCATTTTATATTGTTACACTCATGAGAATCATCTCGGGCAAATATAAAGGCAGAAGAATAGCGCCTCCCAAAAATCTTCCCGTTCGTCCTACGACTGATATGAGCAAAGAAGCGTTATTCAACGTTTTGAACAATCATTTTAATTTTTCGGAACTGAAAGTTTTGGAACTTTTTGCCGGAACCGGAAGTATTAGTTATGAGTTTGGTTCGCGAGGTTGTTCGCCAATACTTTGTGTTGATGGCGATATGGGTTGTGTAAACTTCATTAAGAAAACCGCCAAAGAATTTGAGTTTGATATTACGGCAATCAAAAGCGACGTATTTAAATTTCTTGAAAAACATAGTGGTAACTACGATATTATTTTTGCTGATCCGCCTTACGGAATGGAACAAAAGGAATTCGAAAAAATCGTTGAACTTATTTTTGAAAGAGAATTGTTAGATGAAGAAGGGATGCTCATTGTTGAACATTCGAAATACACCAAATTGGAAAACATGTCAAATTATTCCTTCCAAAAGAATTACGGTGGTTCGGTGTTTACTTTTTTTGAATTTGCCTCAGATAAGGAAACTGAAGAAGAATAAATCAATTAATTCTACCTGAGTTTTCGTCAACGCTTCTTTCCTTGAATTCTGATTTTTTAATCTTTCCGAAAGAATATTTTATCGAAAGAGAAATTGCACTCGAATCGGTGTAATAGATTCCTTTTGCCGCAATATTATTTATAGTAAAGTTGCCTCGGTAATTCATTTTTCTAAAAATATCACTCCAACTCAACGCACAATCAAAAGCTGTAAAAAACTTTTTGGTAACAGCTGCATCAAAAGTTACGAGACCACTTCTTTCAAAAATGCCTAACTTTTGTTTGGTATAGCCCCAACCGGTAAGTGATACTTCTATTTCTTTTGGCAAGCTAAAAATATGATTAGAATAAATATAGACCGAAGGTTTGGTTTCCATCATCAAAGCTGTACTGTCCACAATTTTGGTGTAGCCAAGATTCACCACATTGGTTGTCGTCCAAAATTTATATTTAAACGGAATCGTTAGTTCTATTGAAATTCCAGATTCTTTTTCAAAATTGGTAGTCATAAAAGTTAATAAGTCTTGTGAATCATTATAACTTGCTCCATAATAAATTGGATTCTTAGTTTTGTAAAATACCAATCTAAGTGATTTGTCTTTATAGCCATAATCAAGTGAAATTTCGTCTGTTATAGTTGGATTCAGATTAATATTATTCGCCCAAACAAAATAAGGATTAATATAGGCGGAAGCCTGACTTGTAGATGAATAATTAGGACGCACGATGCTTTTAGCATAATTCACACTAATGGTATTAGAACTGTCGATTGTCATTCCGATTTCAGCTTTTGGAAATAGGTTGATGTAATCCTTATCAACAGAAAAAGTATTTTCTGCAGCATACTTTCCTTTTACAATGGTGTTTTCAGCTCGTAAACCAACTGTATAATTTAGCTTTTTATAACTTCCGCTAAGCTGAGAATAAGCCGCAATGTTTTGCTCTTTATAATTATAATCCGATTTGGTTGTGCTTACTGGATTTATGTTTTCGATAGTAAAATGAGTATCCGCATTGGCAGACAAATACAAGGCTCCAAGTTCTAATTGCATTTCGTTTTTAAACTTTTTCTCCAAATCGGTTCTGCCTGAAAAAACATTTACATCAAACTTTTGATTTCGGTGTTGTGTTAATTCAGAACCCGTATCATTATAATCATTAAAAACAACACTCGCCATCTGCTGATTAAAATTAGAATACTGAAATCCCGAAAATAAGTTAGCCTCTAAACTTTTAATTTTATGATTGTAGTTCAAAAAACAATTGGTGAATTCACGATTTTCATCATTCCTATTCAAAGTATTAATATAATTTATAGTGCTTTGTTCCTGATTGAACGTATTTGTATTAATATCAAAAATATCATCTTGACTTTTTCTGCTGCCATTTAAAGTCAGATAATCGTCTTCATTGATTTTGTAGAAAAGCCCGCTACCGTATAAAAATTGCGGTCTTTTGGTAATAGCTGTAACTAAATAATTGGAGTGAATATCATAATCGGGCATCGTCAAATCATTTCCATTGCTTTCCCAAACGGTAATCTGATTATAATTGAAATTGGTTTTGAACTCAAGTTTTCCGGTTTTAAAACTGGCATTAATTCCCGAGTAATTATTGAAATATTTCTTGAAAGAAGCATTTTCAGAAAGCACCACTTTAAAGCCTTCTTTTTTACTGAACTTTCGGGTTATTAGAATGACTACTCTTCCGTTAGCTTCGTATTTTGAAGACGGATTATTAATGATTTCAATGGTTTTTATATCTTCTACAGCCAACGCATTGAATTCTTCCATATCAACACTTTGATTGTCTATATACAACAACGGCGTGCCTTTGCCAATTACTGAAATACCATCTTTTTCGGGCGTGATTTGGATTTTAGGCAACTTAGCCAGCAAATCAAGAGTATTTGGAGACGAATTGAAAATAGAATTTGCCACATCAACCTTAATGTTTCCATTTTTATAGGCAAACGTTTTGGTTTCATTTTCTACTACAACCTCTTTTAATTCTTCAGGTTTTTCCTTTTCCTGTTCTTTTCTCTTTTCCTTTTCTTGCGCTAAGACAAATTGGGTAACAAATAAAATTAACAGTAAAGAGAATTTGTTCATTTTCATGGATTAAAATTTTCACAAAAGTGTTTCTATTATTTAGTTCCGAAAGTTAATTGAAGGTTAATGCAGGGTTAAACGTTTTATTTTGGTATAATTCACTTATTTTTGAAAAGTCAATTTTGCATTCATGAAACAAAAAATAAATTTCTTAATCGGATTTTCGGCTATAATATTACTCTTGCTTTGTGCCATTCAGGTGTATTTAGTGAAGACTGCGTATGACTATAAAGTAGAACAGTTTCATGCCGAAGTCAAAGACAAAATCGGGAACATCACCAGTAATTTTACCGAATTGGATTCGAGTATTTTCTTCAGAAAAGAAATCCTTTATAAAAGCCTAGCCGAAAAATTCATTAACGACAAAAGCTATAGAAATCAGGTTAAAGCTGATTTACTCGATAACGAATACCGCGATGTATTGACCAACCGTTTAAGAAAAAAATTAAAGCGTGCTTTCCCTGATGAAGAAATCAGTTTTGCAGTTGTTGCTAATAAATTCGTAATGCTTGACAACACTACAAAGACAGACACTCTTTTTTCAGAGAAACCGGTTATCTCGAATGCTATTTATGGAAATCTGGCTTCTTTGGACGATGCTTTTTTAGTTAGAAACTATGTTGGAACCACAAGCGGATTTAAAAATGACAACTATAAATTACTGACAGAAGACTGTTTGTATGTTTCGGTAAAAAATTGGGAGCAAATCATATTAGGGCGAATGGCAACGCTATTGATTTTGTCGATACTTTCGATGTTGGTTTTGGTAACGCTATTCGTAATCGCCATCAAAGCTCTAATCAAACAAAAGAAAGTGAGCGATGTCAAAACTGATTTCATCAATAACATTACCCACGAATTGAAAACACCTTTGACTACATTAAGTGTTTCAACCAAAATGTTAGCTCGCAAGGAAATAAAAGAAAACGAAGCTGTTTTTGACACCATTCTGGATACTGTAAACCGTCAAAATATACGTTTGCAAAATATCATCGATCAGGTGATGAGCAATTCTTTGGGCTTTGAAGACATTGAACTTCAAAAAGAAAAGGTAAAAACCAACGCCTTGTTGCAAACCATTATTACTGATTTCAATCTCGCATATCCAAACGTAAAGATTAAATACAATTTCAATACTACAGAAATAAATTTATTACTTGATAAATTTCATTTGACAACAGCAATCACTAATGTTCTCGAAAACGCCGTGAAGTATGGCTGCCAGAATATTACTTTAGTAACTTCGCTTGAAAATGAGATTTTCCACATCAGCATTCAGGATGATGGTATCGGAATTGCCAAAACAAAACAGCCGTTTCTTTTTGAAAAATTCTATCGCGTCGAACAAGGAAATGTTCACAATACGAAAGGCCTTGGTCTCGGATTGTATTATGTTGACCAAATCATAAAAGCACATCAAGGAACTGTAAAAGTTGTAAGTGAACTTGGAAAAGGAGCTTCTTTTACTATTAGTATACCTTCCGTTTAATTCATGAAAAAAATACTATTAGCCGAAGATGATATTGATTTTGCCAATGTGCTGAAACACTATTTAGAGATTTATCAGTTTGAAGTACATTGGGCAAAGGATGGCGAAGAAGCCTGGAAGCTCTTTCAAAAGGAAATTTTTAATATCTGCATTTTTGATGTTATGATGCCTAAAACGGACGGATTTACTTTGGCAGAACAATGTGTTAGTCTTCGTCCAGAAATTCCGTTTCTATTCTTGACTGCCCGAAACCAAAATGAAGATAAAATCAAAGGCTTAAAACTCGGGGCAGATGATTATATTATAAAACCTTTTGAAGCCGATGAATTAGTTTTGAGGATTACCAATATTTTAAAAAGGGCTACCAATTCTGTGACTAAATTATCTAATGCCAATGAGATTCAAATTGGAAACTATCTTTTTCACACATATCGATTAGAATTAAAAATAGGAAACAAAACCCAACAACTCACGGAAAAAGAAGCTTCACTAATTACGTTTCTTTTCAACTATAAAAATCAATTACTGAAGCGTGAACAAATATTAAAGGCAGTATGGAAAAACGACGATTATTTCTCAGGCAGAAGTATGGATGTTTTCATCAGCAGACTCAGAAAATATTTTAAGGATGATACTGCTATTTCAATCGAAAGTGTTCGGAATATTGGATTGGAGTTTAAAATAAAAAAAGGAAGTTAATTTTCACAATTATTAAACCTTTTTAAATTATTTTAGTCGAAAGGTTGCTTTTTAAATCCACAGACTATGAATAAAGTTTTACCACTCCTTTTTTTATTTTTTATTTCTCAGACAAATTCGCAAACAGTAAATACTCAATTCGGGACTATTCAAGGAAGTTTAAACGGAACAGTCTATCAGTTCTTAGGTATTCCTTTTGCAAAACCTCCTATAAATGACTTACGTTGGAAAGCGCCACAAAATCCAGTAAATTGGACAGGCATATTAACTACAAATGCTTTTTCTCCGGTTTGTCCTCAAAAAAACTTTGATACAGGTGGTTCGTCATCTACAATTGAAGGGAATGAAGATTGTCTTTATCTAAATATTTGGACTCCCAATTTAACCAATACCACGAAACCTGTAATGGTCTTTATTCATGGTGGAGGAAATCAACAAGGAAGTACCAGTGAAGTAAATGGTGGAACACAAATGTTTTTTGGGAAAAACTTAGCAGACAGAGGAAATGCTGTAATTGTCACTATACAATACCGACTTGGACCTCTAGGTTTTTTAGTGCATCCCGGTTTAGAAACTGAAAACGTTAATAATGTTTCAGGAAACTATGCTGTAATGGATCAAATTTTAGCCTTAAGATGGATTCAAAACAATATAGCCAATTTTGGTGGAGATGTTAATAAAATAATGATTTTTGGAGAAAGCGCTGGCGGAATCAATGTCGGGAATTTATTGACTAGCCCATTAGCCGCTAATCTATTTCAAAGAGCTTGCATTGAAAGTGCTGCTCCAGTCATAAACAATTATTCTACAGGAAGAAATCTTGGTATTGATTATGTAAACACTTACACCACAACAGGTACAGATACTGACAAAATTGCTTACATGCGAAGCTTAACAAGTGATCAACTTGTAGCTAATGAAACGGCTCCTTTAAGCGGTGGTGCTGTTGGCTTGAACTGGTTGCCAGTAGTAGATAATGTTGTTTTTAATAGCGTTCCATCAGCCCAATTTCAATCAGGAAATTTTAATAAAGTTCCGTTGATAATTGGTAGTAATTCAGAAGAAATGAGTATTTCTGCACCCGAAACAGTTACACCGTTAATGGTGACTTTATTAAAAAACAGTATTGTACCGACTGCATTATTACCGCAAGCAAATAGTTTATATCCATCTGGCGCAGATAACACAACAGCTAAACAATCCTATATTGGCATACTAACAGACTCACAGTTTACAGCCTCGACAAGAAGAACAGCACAATGTGTAAGTTCTAATCAAACAGAGCCTGTTTGGCGTTATTTTTTCACTCACAAACATACCGTTTCAATACTTCAACCTCTGGGAAGTTATCATGGTATGGAACTTTTTTATGTTTTCAATAATTGGGAAAATGCTACGCTTGGTTCTGGACCTTTATTTCACAACGAAGATGAACAAGTTCAAGATGCTATGTTGTCTTATTGGGTGAATTTTGCCAACACCGGAAATCCTAATGGAACAGGACTAGCTACATGGCCTCAATATAATGCTGCTACCGATTGTTATGTAGAAATTAAAGCAACTCCTGATGGGACACAATGTGGTTTGAGAACTGCAAAAACGGATTTGTGGGATGCAGCAATTAATTATACGCCTTGTACAAGTTCACTTTCTGTTGTAGAAAATAATGACACCATGTTTACTGTTTTTCCGAATCCTTTAAATGATATTGTAAATATTATCCCGAAAGGAACTACAGACTCGATTGAGATTTCTGTATTTGATTTAACTGGTAAAAAACTCTTTACTTCAACTGAATTACAACTTGATTTTTCTAATTATTCAAGCGGAATTTATACTCTTAAAATAAATCAAGGCAATACAACTTCGACAGCAAAAATCATTAAAAAATAAAAAAGCAGACCTATAAGCCGGATTCTGTACCTCGCCGAGGCGGGCCCTTATCATTTATCTAGTCTCGTTATTACTAACGAGATCAAGCTTCCTACCCTTCGGCAACGGACGAGTAATCCTTAAATGCCGATATACTTGGAATTTCACCGCATAGAGTTTACCTGGTTTCACTACAGCCGAACTGTACTTGCTTTCTGTTGCACTTGTCCTCGTCTTTCAACGGTTGGGCGTTACCCAATATGCTACTCTTTGGTGTCCGGACTTTCCTCCCCGATTGCTCAGGACGATAAGGCGGTCTGCGTGGCAAAGATAGGAAATTGGGATTTAGGAATTAGGATTAAGAATTTGGGAATTATTTTTTATCTTTATGGAAATAATACCTTATGAAAAATCGATATCATTATGCTTCTGTTTTAAAAGCTTTGGAAGAACTTAAAGCTATGGATTTTGTTGTTGATTTTAATCTGCAGGAAGATGCCATAATGAGTAATCCTGAGAATTATCAAATTCTGCATATATATCGTTATGAAGGTGATACCAATCCGGATGAAGAAGCTATTGTCTATGGTATCAAATCGAGCACTGGAGAAAAAGGAGTATTTGTGGCTGGATTTTCACCCAATTCCGAAAGTCATGCCGCACAGGTTTTACATGAATTAAGTATTAAAGGAAATAAACAATAGCATCAGAAATTGTGGAAAAGTTTTTTCCAAATAACCACATTCCCAAATAACCAAATCAACTATTATTCTATATTTGTAATCCAGTAAAAATCTATGGAACAATTTGTAGTATCAGCACGCAAGTATCGTCCACAAACGTTTAAAGACGTTGTGGGTCAACAAGCAATTACGAATACTTTGCTTAATGCCATAGAAAGTAATCACTTGGCTTCTGCCCTATTATTTACCGGTCCGAGAGGTGTTGGAAAAACTACCTGTGCCAGGATTTTAGCACGCAAAATTAATCAGCCTGGTTATGATGATCCCAATGAGGATTTTGCTTTTAATGTGTTTGAACTAGATGCCGCTTCTAACAATTCGGTTGATGATATTAGAAACTTAATTGACCAAGTTCGCATACCGCCACAAACCGGACAATATAAAGTTTATATTATTGACGAGGTTCATATGTTGTCTTCGGCAGCTTTCAATGCCTTTTTAAAAACACTTGAAGAACCGCCAAAGCACGCCATCTTTATTTTGGCTACGACCGAAAAACACAAAATTATTCCAACTATATTATCGCGTTGCCAGATTTTTGACTTTAAAAGAATTACGGTTAAAGATGCTAAAGAACATTTGGCTGATGTTGCTAAAAGTCAAGGCGTGGAATTTGAAGATGACGCTTTACACATTATTGCACAAAAAGCGGATGGCGCTATGCGTGATGCTTTGTCCATTTTTGATCGTGTGGTTTCCTATTGTGGAAACAACTTAACACGTCAGGCGGTAACTGAGAATCTGAACGTTTTAGATTATGAGACGTACATCAATATGACCGATTTGATTCTGGAAAACAAAATTCCGGAAGTCTTGCTAGGGTATAATGATATTTTATCCAAAGGTTTTGATGGTCATCATTTCATTGCTGGATTAGCATCGCATTTTAGAGATTTATTAGTTGCCAAAACACCCGCTACACTTTCGTTGTTGGAAATGGGTGAAGCGGCACAAAGATTATACGGACAACAATCCCAAAAAGCGTCTCAAGACTTTTTATTAAAAGGGATTGAGATTGCTAATGATTGTGATTTGAAATATAAGGTTTCTCAAAATCAACGCCTTTTAGTAGAACTCGCGTTAATGCAATTAAGCTCTATCGGTTTTGATGGAGAAAAAAAAAAGCCTGAGTTAATAATTCCGCCTACTTATTATCGTAATAACAGTTATTCTATAGCTGAAGTTAAAGAGCCATTAGCCAAAAGCCAAAAGCAATTAGTAGAATACATTCAGAAGGCAGAAGAAATTGTTGAGAAACAAATAAATATAAACAATCAACCAACAACCGACAACCAACAACCAATAACTGATAACCTTCAACCAAAGGTTTCCTCAATGTCTTTAGCTAGCATTCGTGCTAAGAAAGAAATGGTTGAGGCCCATAAGTCGACAGTAAAAGAAGTGATTCATTTGGCAAGCGAGCCGTTTTCTGAAACGGAAATGCACGAACAATGGTTTGAATACGCACGTCGCATGGAAGATAAAGGTCATCATATTGTTGCTTCTTTAATAACGATAAACAAACCAACACTCGAAGGCACAACCATTATTCACGAGTTACCGAATGAAAGTTCAAAACTGGATTTCGAAAAAGATAAAGAATTAGTGGGCTACTTAAGAGGAAAGCTGCATAATCACGATATTACTATTGAAGTTAAGGTAAATGAAACTTTAGTACTTAAAAAAAGTAGCCGAACAATAGACAAATACAACCGTTTGGTAGAACTTAATCCCAATTTAGAATTGATGCGTAATCTTTTTGGGTTAGAAGTCAATGAGTAAATTATAATTTCCCCTGATACATCGCTTTTACAATTCCGTCTGCCAAACCAATTTTTGGTACAAAAAGCTGACGTGCTCCACTCCATTTCATAGCATTTAGATACACTTTAGTTGCTGGTATAATTACATCAGCACGGTCAGTATTCATGGCTAACTCTGCGATGCGTTGTTCGTAAGTCAATGAATTCAAATATTGGTATTGAGAGTTTAAGTATAAATACGATAACGGTTTGTCTTGTAATTTGCCTGAGAGTTTGAACAACTTGTTGATGTTTCCTCCAGAGCCGATAAGGATAACATTTTCAAATTCTGCGGTGTTTGTTTTTATCCATTTTTCAATTTCTTCCCAAACAATGTCGCTTACCACATTGTTCAGCATACGAACAGTTCCGATTTTGAATGATTTGGACGCAATCATTTTGCCATTGGTAAATAAAGAGAATTCGGTGCTTCCACCTCCAACATCAACATATAAATAGGTTTGATCCGTTTTTAAGAAATCGTGTAAATCGGAAGAAGCAATAATGGTAGCTTCAATTTTTCCGTCAATAATATCAATATCAATATCACATTTTTCTCTGATAATATTGGCTACTTCTTTTCCGTTATAGGCTTCGCGCATAGCAGATGTAGCGCAGGCTTTGTATCTTTCTACCTTATAAACTTTCATTAAGAGTTTGAAAGCTTTCATGGCATCAACCATTCTGTCAATATTTTCATCTGAGATTTCACCGACAGTAAAAGCATCTTGCCCTAAACGAATTGGTACCCGAATCAAGGAACTTTTGTTAAATTGTGTTTCCTTGCCTTGTTGTTCAATGATGTTAGTAATAAGCAATCGCATGGCATTGGAACCAATATCTATTGCTGCATATTTTTTTATTGAAATCATTAATTGGTTTATTCGATTATTTGGTTATTTGACGTACCTTCAAGTCTTTCTTTATAATAGTTGTAGGTTTCATGTTGCGCTCTGAAAATAGTTTCTCCTTCAGCTCGAACTCGGTATTTATTTTCAAATTTTTCTGAATGATAACGAGCTTTTACATTTCCTTTCCATCCTATATTAAAGGTGTCAATAATTTGCTTTTTGATTTCTTCATCATATATTGGGCTGGTAACTTCTACTCGTCCATCTAAATTACGCGTCATAAAATCGGCCGATGAAATAAATACTTCAGGATCATCATTGTTACAAAAAATATAGGAACGTGTATGTTCTAAAAAGTAGTCTACAATGCTAACAGCTTCAATATTTTCGCTCATTCCTTTGACGCCAGGAATTAAGGAGCAAATGCCTCGCACCTGCAATTTAATCTTTACACCTGCATTACTAGCTTCATATAATTTGTCAATCATTGGGTAATCCGAAATACTATTCATTTTTAAATTAATGTATGCCGGACGACCCATTATAGCGTTGTTTATTTCTCTGTCAATTAACTTGTAGAATCTAGAACGAGTGTAATGTGGCGAAACAATTAGGTGTTTGTAACGATGAATTCTGTAGTTAACATCAAAGAAATCAAATATTTTAGAAACGTCTTTCAGTATTTGTTGATGACTGGTAAAAAGTGTCAAATCGGTATAAATTTTTGCCGTACTCTCGTTGAAATTTCCGGTAGAAATAAAGCCGTAACGTTTTAATTTTCCTTCTTCAATTCGGTCAATCAAACATATTTTGCTGTGAACTTTCAATCCTTTAATCCCAAAAATAAGTTCTATTCCTTCTTGTTGCATTTGTTCGGCATACGAAATATTACTGGCTTCATCAAAACGAGCTTGGAGTTCAATTTGAACCGTAACCTTTTTGCCGTTTTTAGCAGCATTTATAAGTGAACTTACAATTTGAGAGTTTTTTGCCAAACGATATAAAGTGATTTTAATGGAAGTTACTTTTGGATCTAAAGCGGCCTCACGCAAGAACTTTATCAGATAAGAAAACGACTGAAATGGCGCATTAATCAAGTAATCTTTTTGGGCGATTTTATTCAGCAGACTTCCATCTAATGACAAGCCTTCTACCGGAAGCGGCACTCTTGGCGGATACAACAAGTCAAATCGACCAAGGTTTGGAAAGTTCATATAATCTCTACGGTTGTGATATCTTCCGCCCGGAATAACACCATCGGAAACATCAATTCCCATTTTGGAAAGGAAAAATTTGAGTGTATCTTTTCCGATATGTTGATCATATACAAAACGAACAGGTTCACCAATACGTCTGTCTTTTACAGAAGTTGCAATCTTTTCGAGCATACTTTTACTCATGTCGCTATCAATATCCAACTGAGCATCACGTGTGATTTTTATCATGTGAGCCGAAATGCTTTCGTAATCAAAAATATTAAAAATACTGTTTATGTTGTAGCGAATAATATCGTCTAACAACATTAAATATTGTTTACCATCTTTTACAGGAAGTTCTTGAACTCTGTTGATGTTTTTGGGGATTTCGATAATAGCATAACGTACTTCAGGTTTGTTTTTTATCAAACCTAACATTTTTGATTTCTGTTCCGTCTTCATTACTAATTTAACAGCGAGATATCCTGAAGTGTCTTTTAATAGTGGAAATTCGGCTAAATCATTTAAGATGATGGTAACTAATTCAGGGCTTATTTTTTGGATAAATAAATCCTTAATAAAGTTTTCATGTTCTTCGGAAACTTCATTCTCGTTGATAATGATTATGTTTTGCTTCTCTAGCTCTTTTTCAATAGTAGTGAGTACACGTAAACTTTCTTCTTGTTGTTTAATAACAATTTCGGTGATGTCTTTCACCAGTTGTTGGGCAGTTATACCGCCGAGAATTTTTTCGCCTGTTTCTCCGGAAAGACTCAAACGTCGAATAGCGGCAAAACGTACGCGAAAAAACTCATCTAAGTTATTGGAAAAAATGCCTATAAAACGAAGTCTTTCTAATAATGGAACTGCTTCGTCAGCTGCTTCTTGTAGAACTCTGGCATTAAATGCTAACCAACTTTTTTCTCTATCTATATATCGAAAACGGGGTTCTGTACTCATAATTATTTTAAATCTCTTGGGAAAATAACTTTCTTGGTAATGCCTTTTTCAATGCTATCCCAACCATTTTGGTCAAATATAATGTTTACAAAACCAGAGGTGGAAACATTGTCGATAAAAACGCTCCCAAATTTATTGACAAAATTTGTAATTGCTTCATTATGTCCAAAAAGAATTAAGTTTTCATATTCATTTGGACATGATTTGATAATACGCTCCAATTTTATTTCGTCAAAAGTATATAGCTCTTCTTTAAAAACTATACTTTCTACAGGAAAGGAAATATTTTGTGCAAAAATTATCGCTGTTTCAGAAGCTCTTTTAGCGGTACTACTCCAAACCAAAAATGTTTTTGGTATTAGATTGCTAATATAAGAAGATACCAAATGAGCATCTTGAATACCTTTGCTAGTTAATGGCCTATCCTTATCTCGAAGTGGTGCATCCCAACTAGATTTTGCATGTCTTACTACTATTAGCTCTTTCATTATAAATTTCTTGTAAGCAATTGAATGCATAAATTTAAGTTTTTATATCATATAAAATGTATTTTATCTAAAGACTTTAAATACTAAATAAACAATCAGAATCAACAAGTAATAAAAGTAATTTTATTTTAAATTGTCGTTTATTCTGCTTCAATATTTCTTAGTTGAGAAAATTATAAATTAATGTTAAAAATAAAAAATGGAATAAAATACTTATAACAATAAAAATTGTAGTATTTTTCTATTTAAATATGTTAATAAATGCACTTTATCTATAAAATAACGCACTTTGTCGATATTTTTTTTGGTGGTTTAATTAAAACTATCTACTTTCGAATTGTAAAACCTAAATAATTACAAAAAAATAACCCTAAATACCCAAATCACCATGTCAAAAAACAAACAAATTATGCCCAAAAACAAAGTTAAACATCTGCATGAAATCAAAAAAAATGCACTTAATCGTTTTCTTTTACTTTTTATAGATAAAATTTAAATTTGTTAATAACTTGTGAATAACTTTGTTTTATAGTTTAACCCAAAATCTATGCTACCTAAATGCCTACAAAAAATCTTCCTAGCCAAAAATGCGATTTTTTTAAACTGTTTTAAGAAAAGAAATTTTTAAATAATCAAACCCAAATAATTAACCGTCAAACAATTTACTTGTTTGAAAAATCAAGTCAACTCATGAAACAAAAACTATTACTAATTTTAATGTTAGTTTCTTTTTACTCAGGTGTCTTTGCCCAAGGTACAAGAGCAATTAAAAATGAAACTATCGTGATCAAAGAAATGAATTCATTTCTATCTTTGAGTAACAGTGAAACTTCAGCCCGTATTGCAAATGGGACACCTGCAGTGAATACTAATCACTTAAAAGATCTGATATCTAATGTACATTCAGCTACCTATTTTTATTCTGGTGAAGCCAAAACCTATGGTGAACAACCCGTTAAACTTTATACTGATTTAGGCATGCTTAATCGTTTAGACAGCTCAATTACTTTAAAACAAAATATTGAGATTGTAACTGTTCAAATTACTGATTCTAGTCAATTAAATTCTACTATTGATTTATCTAGCCTTTCAAATTTTCCTAATTTGAAATTCGTTTATTTTATATCAAGTCTCAATACAACTAGTGAAAATATCGCAAGTCATATTGTTAATTATGACAAAAGGTTTAACATATTTTATAAAATCGACAAAGGCGATAACAATCAATAAAAATTGATAAAAAGAGAATATATGAAAAATTTATACTTCAATTCAATCGTAAAAAAGCTTACCTACTCCATAGCTATATTGGCAATCTTTCTTGGATTTAACAATACTGTTAATGCGCAGGTTAAAAAGACTTTTACACAAAGAACTTCACAATATAGTCCTACCAAAAAGATATATAATGTGAAAGGTGATTTTGCCATGTTAGGTAATACCTGTTTGAGTCCGCAAAATTATAGCGCAACAACCAACAACAATGGTCAAACAATGGTGTATGTTGATACCGATGGTGATTCAAGCACGTTTAACTCATCTTCTTCCACACTAGTTTTATCAACTGAAGGTGGAGTTGCAGTACCTGCTTGTTCGAATATCATTTATGCCGGTTTATATTGGACTGGTAAATCTTCTCCAAATGTAACTTTTAACGTAACCAAAAACAGCGTTACAAAAACATTCAATAAACGAATTGTTAAGTTTAAAGGTCCTGCATCTTCATCTTACACGACTATAACTGCAGCTGCGACAGATATTTATTATCCATCAGGTACTGATGATGATATATACTCTGCTTATGCTGAAGTTACCGATTATGTAAAGACCAATGGTCTAGGACAGTATACTGTAGCTGACATGGCATTATTAGAAGGTGATCCGGGAGGGACTGGATATTCTGGTGGATGGGGAATGATTGTAATCTATGAAAACTCTAAAATGAAATGGAGAGACGTAACTATTTTTGATGGTTATGCTTATGTAGCTTCTACAAATACCACAGGATTTGATTTACCAGTTTCTGGTTTTAATACCGTTCAATCAGGAAACGTTGGCGTAAAACTTGGTTTGATGGCGAGTGAAGGTGATGTAAGTTTTACAGGCGATTATTTTAAAATTAGAAATCTTAATACAACAAATTATACTTCTTTAAGTCATTCTGGTAATTCTGCAACTAATTTCTTTAACTCTTCAATCAATACAGGTGGTACACGAAACCCAAATTTGGTAAATAATACGGGTATCGATATTGCAGTTGTTAACATTCCAAATACTAACAACACAATAATTGGTAATAGTCAAACATCAACTAATTTTAAATACGGTACAAGTTCAGATACATATTCAATATTTGCAATTGCTATGTCGGTAGATGCATATGTCCCTGAGGTTGAAGCTGTAATTTCAGCAACAACTATCAATGGTACTCCTGCTGTACAACCGTATACTATATTACCAGGTCAAGACGCTGGTTATACAGTTGACATCAAGAATATTGGTACTGAGGCTGTGAAAAACTTTAAATTAGTTGTCCCAATTCCTTTTAATGCAACTTATGTTGCAGGAAGTGCTGCCGGTTCAGTTTTCAGTCCTCAAACAACACCTACTCCAAATAGCATTACGTTTAATCCTAGTTTAGGAGCTACGGGTTCAATTGTTTGGGATTTTGGTACTTTAGTTTTACCTGTTTCTCCTAATGGACCAGGAACATTATTGGCCAGATTAACTTTTAAATTAAAAGCAACAACAGATTGTGCGATTTTAAGTAATGCAACCTGTGGTAGTGCCATGTCGGTGAATGGAAATTCTACCGGAATTGGAAATACTACAAATGTGCCTTTAAACAATTCAGATTTCATTCAAGGTTATACTCAAAATGGAAGTTGTGCAGGTGTAGCTATTCCTACTCCAATAAACATAGCAATAAATGGAACAAATTATGTTACACAAAATTGTCCAAATAGTGATTATACCAGACATTTTTCTTACTGTAGTGCTAGTACAAGTGTAGGAACTTCTGAAATTGCTTCTAATTTTCCATTAGGGACATTATTTTATAATACTTTCCCAGTAACAATCAATTCGATTCAATATACAGATGCCAATCCTATTCCTTTAGTTTCTGGTTCAACTGTTACTTATTATGCAGTTCCTTCAGGTGGTGGAACCGGATGTAATTTTCCTTTCACCATTACTAAATGTCCTGTTATTGTAGCTCAAAATGATGCTCTTACCGGAGGCAATGGAACAACAGGAAATCCTAATGCTGGAAACGTATTAAATAACAACGGAAGTGGTGCTGATACTTTAAATGGTGTTCAGGCTACTATTTCACAAGTTAATATTACGGTTACGACACCAGCAACTTCAATAGGTGGCAATCCTGTTCCTTCTATAGATACTGCTACGGGACAAGTTTCTGTTCCTGCCGGTACACCAGCCGGAACCTACACCATAGTATATAACTTGTGTGAAAAATTAAACCCTACAACTAACTGTGATCCTGCAACGGTAACTATTACTGTTACTGCTCCAGCTATTTTAGCTGTTAACGATACTTATACAAATATTAATTGTACAACTTCAGGTTTAATAGGTAATGTTTTAACAAATGACACATTAAATGGTGGACCATTTGCAGCTAATCTGGTAACTTTCACATTACTTTCAGGAAGTAATCCTAAAATCTCTATTAGTTCAAATGGAGATGTAAATGTTACATCAGGAATTGCAGCTGGAGTTTATACTTTTACATATAAAATTTGTCAAGTATTAAATCCAACAAACTGCAGTAATACAGCAACTATTTCTATTACTGTTGTTGATACGACTGCACCTGTAATTTCGACTTTACCAGGAACATCTACAATTTCATGCCCAGCAACTCCGAGTTTTACAACTCCAACTGCAAGTGATACATGTGGTGCTGCTACTCTAACTTCTAATGATGTTAGAACAAATGGTACTTGTGCTAATTCCTATTCTATTACTAGAACTTGGACAGCAACTGATGCTTCAGGAAATACTTCAACAGCTTTTCAGACTATTATTGTTCAAGATACTACAGCGCCAACTTGGTCAACTACAGCTACTGCTTTAAATACTACTCTTCAATGTAGCGATGCTGCTGGTTTAGCAACGGCTCAAGCTTTAGCTCCAACGGCTACTGATAATTGTGGTGGAACAGTAACTTATACTAAAACGGCTGGTACCTTTACTGCTGGTTCTTGTCCAAATAACGGTACTTATACTAATACTTGGGTTGCTAAAGATGTATGTAATAATTCGTCTGCTACTTTCACGCAAGTAATAACTATTGAAGATACTACGGCACCAACTTGGTCAACTACAGCTACTGCTTTAAATACTACTCTTCAATGTAGCGATGCTGCTGGTTTAGCAACGGCTCAAGCTTTAGCTCCAACAGCTACTGATAATTGTGGTGGAACAGTAACTTATACTAAAACGGCTGGTACGTTTACTGCTGGTTCTTGTCCAAATAATGGTACTTATACCAATACTTGGGTAGCTAAAGATGTATGTAATAATTCGTCTGCTACTTTCACGCAAGTAATAACTATTGAAGATACTACGGCGCCAATTTGGTCAACTACAGCTACTGCTTTAAATACTTCTCTTCAATGTAGCGATGCTGCTGGTTTAGCAACGGCTCAAGCTTTAGCTCCAACAGCTACTGATAATTGTGGTGGAACAGTAACTTATACTAAAACGGCTGGTACGTTTACTGCTGGTTCTTGTCCAAATAACGGTACTTATACTAATACTTGGGTTGCTAAAGATGTATGTAATAATTCGTCTGCTACTTTCACGCAAGTAATAACTATTGAAGATACTACGGCACCAACTTGGTCAACTACAGCTACTGCTTTAAATACTACTCTTCAATGTAGCGATGCTGCTGGTTTAGCAACGGCTCAAGCTTTAGCTCCAACAGCTACTGATAATTGTGGTGGAACAGTAACTTATACTAAAACGGCTGGTACGTTTACTGCTGGTTCTTGTCCAAATAACGGTACTTATACTAATACTTGGGTAGCTAAAGATGTGTGTAATAATTCGTCTGCTACTTTCACGCAAGTAATAACTATTGAAGATACTACGGCACCAATTTGGTCAACTACAGCTACTGCTTTAAATACTACTCTTCAATGTAGCGATGCTGCTGGTTTAGCAACGGCTCAAGCTTTAGCTCCAACAGCTACTGATAATTGTGGTGGAACAGTAACTTATATTAAAACGGCTGGTACGTTTACTGCTGGTTCTTGTCCAAATAATGGTACTTATACTAATACTTGGGTAGCTAAAGATGTGTGTAATAATTCGTCTGCTACTTTCACGCAAGTAATTACTATTGAAGATACTACGGCTCCAATTTGGTCAACTACAGCTACTGCTTTAAATACTACACTTCAATGTAGCGATGCTACTGGTTTAACAACGGCTCAAGCTTTAGCTCCAACAGCTACTGATAATTGTGGTGGAACAGTAACTTATATTAAAACGGCTGGTACGTTTACTGCTGGTTCTTGTCCAAATAATGGTACTTATACTAATACTTGGGTTGCTAAAGATGTGTGTAATAATTCGTCTGCTACTTTCACGCAAGTAATAACTATTGAAGATACTACGGCACCAATTTGGTCAACTACAGCTACTGCTTTAAATACTACACTTCAATGTAGCGATGCTGCTGGTTTAGCAACGGCTCAAGCTTTAGCTCCAACGGCTACTGATAATTGTGGTGGAACAGTAACTTATACTAAAACGGCTGGTACCTTTACTGCTGGTTCTTGTCCAAATAACGGTACTTATACCAATACTTGGGTAGCTAAAGATGTGTGTAATAATTCGTCTGCTACTTTCACGCAAGTAATTACTATTGAAGATACTACGGCTCCAACATGGTCAACTACAGCTACTGCTTTAAATACTACACTTCAATGTAGCGATGCTGCTGGTTTAGCAACGGCTCAAGCTTTAGCTCCAACAGCTACCGATAATTGTGGTGGAACAGTAACTTATATTAAAACGGCTGGTACGTTTACTGCTGGTTCTTGTCCAAATAACGGTACTTATACTAATACTTGGGTAGCTAAAGATGTGTGTAATAATTCGTCTGCTACTTTCACGCAAGTAATTACTATTGAAGATACTACGGCTCCAATTTGGTCAACTACAGCTACTGCTTTAAATACTACTCTTCAATGTAGCGATGCTGCTGGTTTAGCAACGGCTCAAGCTTTAGCTCCAACAGCTACTGATAATTGTGGTGGAACAGTAACTTATACTAAAACGGCTGGTACCTTTACTGTTGGTTCTTGTCCAAATAACGGTACTTATACCAATACTTGGGTAGCTAAAGATGTGTGTAATAATTCGTCTGCTACTTTCACGCAAGTAATAACTATTGAAGATACTACGGCACCAATTTGGTCAACTACAGCTACTGCTTTAAATACTACACTTCAATGTAGCGATGCTGCTGGTTTAGCAACGGCTCAAGCTTTAGCTCCAACGGCTACTGATAATTGTGGTGGAACAGTAACTTATACTAAAACGGCTGGTACGTTTACTGCTGGTTCTTGTCCAAATAACGGTACTTATACCAATACTTGGGTAGCTAAAGATGTGTGTAATAATTCGTCTGCTACTTTCACGCAAGTAATTACTATTGAAGATACTACGGTACCAATTTGGTCAACTACAGCTACTGCTTTAAATACTACTCTTCAATGTAGCGATGCTGCTGGTTTAGCAACGGCTCAAGCTTTAGCTCCAACAGCTACCGATAATTGTGGTGGAACAGTAACTTATACTAAAACGGCTGGTACGTTTACTGCTGGTTCTTGTCCAAATAACGGTACTTATACTAATACTTGGGTTGCTAAAGATGTATGTAATAATTCGTCTGCTACTTTCACGCAAGTAATAACTATTGAAGATACTACGGCACCAATTTGGTCAACTACAGCTACTGCTTTAAATACTACTCTTCAATGTAGCGATGCTACTGGTTTAGCAACGGCTCAAGCTTTAGCTCCAACGGCTACTGATAATTGTGGTGGAACAGTAACTTATACTAAAACGGCTGGTACCTTTACTGCTGGTTCTTGTCCAAATAACGGTACTTATACTAATACTTGGGTTGCTAAAGATGTATGTAATAATTCGTCTGCTACTTTCACGCAAGTAATTACTATTGAAGATACTACGGCACCAATTTGGTCAACTACAGCTACTGCTTTAAATACTACTCTTCAATGTAGCGATGCTGCTGGTTTAGCAACGGCTCAAGCTTTAGCTCCAACAGCTACTGATAATTGTGGTGGAACAGTAACTTATACTAAAACGGCTGGTACGTTTACTGCTGGTTCTTGTCCAAATAATGGTACTTATACCAATACTTGGGTAGCTAAAGATGTATGTAATAATTCGTCTGCTACTTTCACGCAAGTAATTACTATTGAAGATACTACGGCACCAATTTGGTCAACTACAGCTACTGCTTTAAATACTACTCTTCAATGTAGCGATGCTGCTGGTTTAGCAACGGCTCAAGCTTTAGCTCCAACAGCTACTGATAATTGTGGTGGAACAGTAACTTATACTAAAACGGCTGGTACGTTTACTGCTGGTTCTTGTCCAAATAATGGTACTTATACCAATACTTGGGTAGCTAAAGATGTATGTAATAATTCGTCTGCTACTTTCACGCAAGTAATTACTATTGAAGATACTACGGCACCAATTTGGTCAACTACAGCTACTGCTTTAAATACTACTCTTCAATGTAGCGATGCTGCTGGTTTAGCAACGGCTCAAGCTTTAGCTCCAACAGCTACTGATAATTGTGGTGGAACAGTAACTTATACTAAAACGGCTGGTACGTTTACTGCTGGTTCTTGTCCAAATAATGGTACTTATACCAATACTTGGGTAGCTAAAGATGTATGTAATAATTCGTCTGCTACTTTCACGCAAGTAATTACTATTGAAGATACTACGGCACCAATTTGGTCAACTACAGCTACTGCTTTAAATACTACTCTTCAATGTAGCGATGCTGCTGGTTTAGCAACGGCTCAAGCTTTAGCTCCAACAGCTACCGATAATTGTGGTGGAACAGTAACTTATACTAAAACGGCTAGTACGTTTACTGCTGGTTCTTGTCCAAATAATGGTACTTATACTAATACTTGGGTAGCTAAAGATGTGTGTAATAATTCGTCTGCTACTTTCACGCAAGTAATAACTATTGAAGATACTACGGCGCCAATATTTGAAACTCTTCCAAATCCAAGTACAATATCATATAGTTCAACACCTTTATTTCAGCAAGCAATTGCTTCAGATAATTGTAGTACAGCTACTTTAACTTTCAATGATGTACCTACTTCAACGAATTGTGATGGATCATATTCAATCACTAGAACTTGGACAGCAAAAGACGATTGTAATAATTCAAGTAATGCTTCACAAACAATAAATGTTAGTCCAGCTGTATTTATAGCTAATAATGATTCTGGAAATTCTATTAATGGTTTTGTAGGTGGAATTTCATTTACTAACGTTTTAGTGAATGATACTTTAGACGGAAACCCAATAACAAGTTCACAAGTAACTACAACTTTTGTTTCTTCAACTAACCCTGGAGTTACATTATCAGGAACTAATGTTGTTGTAGCACCTGGAACTCCTGCTGGTAATTACACTTTAACGTATCAAATATGTGGTGTTAAAGCAACATGTAGTTGTGCAACAGCAATTGTAACTGTTGCTGTTTCTGCTGCTTCTATCATCGCTAATGATGATACAGGTGCTGCTGTAAACGGTTTAACTGGTGGAACGGCTTTCACTAATGTACTGGTTAATGATACTCTTAATGGTGTGCCGGTTTTAGCTTCGCAAGTAAACACTACTTTCGTATCTTCTACTAATCCAGGTATTACGCTTTCTGGTACTGATGTACTTGTGGCTCCTGGAACGCCTGCTGGTTCGTATAGTTTAGTATACCAAATCTGTGAAATATTAAATCCAGGTAACTGTGATACTGCTACGGTTTCGGTTGCTGTTTCTGCTGCTTCTATTATCGCTAATGATGATACGGGTGCTGTGGTTAACGGTTTAACTGGTGGAACGGCTTTCACTAATGTACTGGTTAATGATACTCTTAACGGTGTGCCGGTTTTAGCTTCGCAAGTAAACACTACTTTCGTATCTTCTACTAATCCAGGTATTACGCTTTCTGGTACTGATGTACTTGTGGCTCCTGGAACGCCTGCTGGTTCGTATAGTTTAGTATACCAAATCTGTGAAATATTAAATCTAGGTAACTGTGATACTGCTACGGTTTCGGTTGCTGTTTCTGCTGCTTCTATTATCGCTAATGATGATACAGGTGCTGCTGTAAACGGTTTAACTGGTGGAACGGCTTTCACTAATGTACTGGTTAATGATACTCTTAACGGTGTGCTGGTTTTAGCTTCGCAAGTAAACACTACTTTCGTATCTTCTACTAATCCAGGTATTACGCTTTCTGGTACTGATGTACTTGTGGCTCCTGGAACGCCTGCTGGTTCGTATAGTTTAGTATACCAAATCTGTGAAATATTAAATCCAGGTAACTGTGATACCGCTACGGTTTCGGTTGCTGTTTCTGCTGCTTCTATTATCGCTAATGATGATACAGGTGCTGCTGTAAACGGTTTAACTGGTGGAACGGCTTTCACTAATGTACTGGTTAATGATACTCTTAACGGTGTGCCGGTTTTAGCTTCGCAAGTAAACACTACTTTCGTATCTTCTACTAATCCAGGTATTACGCTTTCTGGTACTGATGTACTTGTGGCTCCTGGAACGCCTGCTGGTTCGTATAGTTTAGTATACCAAATCTGTGAAATATTAAATCCAGGTAACTGTGATACCGCTACGGTTTCGGTTGCTGTTTCTGCTGCTTCTATTATCGCTAATGATGATACGGGTGCTGCTGTAAACGGTTTAACTGGTGGAACGGCTTTCACTAATGTACTGGTTAATGATACTCTTAACGGTGTGCCGGCTTTAGCTTCGCAAGTAAACACTACTTTCGTATCTTCTACTAATCCAGGTATTACGCTTTCTGGTACTGATGTACTTGTGGCTCCTGGAACGCCTGCTGGTTCGTATAGTTTAGTATACCAAATCTGTGAAATATTAAATCCAGGTAACTGTGATACTGCTACGGTTTCGGTTGCTGTTTCTGCTGCTTCTATTATCGCTAATGATGATACGGGTGCTGTGGTTAACGGTTTAACTGGTGGAACGGCTTTCACTAATGTACTGGTTAATGATACTCTTAACGGTGTGCCGGTTTTAGCTTCGCAAGTAAACACTACTTTCGTATCTTCTACTAATCCAGGTATTACGCTTTCTGGTACTGACGTACTTGTGGCTCCTGGAACGCCTGCTGGTTCATACTCTTTAGTATACCAAATCTGTGAAATATTAAATCCAGGTAACTGTGATACTGCTACGGTTTCGGTTGCTGTTTCTGCTGCTTCTATTATCGCTAATGATGATACGGGTGCTGCTGTAAACGGTTTAACTGGTGGAACGGCTTTCACTAATGTACTGGTTAATGATACTCTTAATGGTGTGCCGGTTTTAGCTTCGCAAGTAAACACTACTTTCGTATCTTCTACTAATCCAGGTATTACGCTTTCTGGTACTGATGTACTTGTGGCTCCTGGAACGCCTGCTGGTTCATACTCTTTAGTATACCAAATCTGTGAAATATTAAATCCAGGTAACTGTGATACCGCTACGGTTTCGGTTGCTGTTTCTGCTTCTTCTATTATCGCTAATGATGATACGGGTGCTGCTGTAAACGGTTTAACTGGTGGAACGGCTTTCACTAATGTACTAGTTAATGATACTCTTAATGGTGTACCGGTTTTAGCTTCGCAAGTAAACACTACTTTCGTATCTTCTACTAATCCAGGTATTACGCTTTCTGGTACGGATGTACTTGTGGCTCCTGGAACGCCTGCTGGTTCGTATAGTTTAGTATACCAAATCTGTGAAATATTAAATCCAGGTAACTGTGATACCGCTACGGTTTCGGTTGCTGTTTCTGCTTCTTCTATTATCGCTAATGATGATACGGGTGCTGCTGTAAACGGTTTAACTGGTGGAACGGCTTTCACTAATGTACTGGTTAATGATACTCTTAATGGTGTACCGGTTTTAGCTTCGCAAGTAAACACTACTTTCGTATCTTCTACTAATCCAGGTATTACGCTTTCTGGTACTGATGTACTTGTGGCTCCTGGAACGCCTGCTGGTTCATACTCTTTAGTATACCAAATCTGTGAAATATTAAATCCAGGTAACTGTGATACTGCTACGGTTTCGGTTGCTGTTTCTGCTGCTTCTATTATCGCTAATGATGATACGGGTGCTGCTGTAAACGGTTTAACTGGTGGAACGGCTTTCACTAATGTACTGGTTAATGATACTCTTAACGGTGTGCCGGTTTTAGCTTCGCAAGTAAACACTACTTTCGTATCTTCTACTAATCCAGGTATTACGCTTTCTGGTACTGACGTACTTGTGGCTCCTGGAACGCCTGCTGGTTCATACTCTTTAGTATACCAAATCTGTGAAATATTAAATCCAGGTAACTGTGATACTGCTACGGTTTCGGTTGCTGTTTCTGCTGCTTCTATTATCGCTAATGATGATACAGGTGCTGCTGTAAACGGTTTAACTGGTGGAACGGCTTTCACTAATGTACTGGTTAATGATACTCTTAATGGTGTACCGGTTTTAGCTTCGCAAGTAAACACTACTTTCGTATCTTCTACTAATCCAGGTATTACGCTTTCTGGTACTGACGTACTTGTGGCTCCTGGAACGCCTGCTGGTTCATACTCTTTAGTATACCAAATCTGTGAAATATTAAATCCAGGTAACTGTGATACTGCTACGGTTTCGGTTTCGGTTGGTGCAGCTGCTATTGAAGCTATAGATGACAACTATGTAAACATTCAATGTTCGGACATTGGTTTAATTGGAAATATTTTATCAAATGACACCTTGAATAGCACTATTGGTTTATCAACTAATGAAGTAAACTTAACAATACTAAGCGGTAGTTATAACAATTTAAATATTGATAATGCTGGTAATGTCAATTTAAATAGCTTTGGAAGTTGTGGTTCATATACATTTACTTATAGAATCTGTGAAATATTAAATCCTAACAATTGTGATGAAGCTACAGTTACTGTTGTAATACAAGATTTAATCGAGCCTGTAGCTCCAGAAGCTCCAGCAACTGTAAACGTTGCTTGTGCTGGTGATATACCTGCAAATACTTCTCTAACTGCAATTGATAATTGCTCTGGTGAGATAACTGCTCAAGGTGTGGATACCGCTGTTCCTGGAAACTGTCCTAACTCGTTCACTGTAACTAGAACTTGGACATTTACGGATGCTTGCAACAATACATCTTCTGTATCACAAACTATTAATGTAAATGATACCATTGCGCCTGTAGTTCCAGAAGCTCCAGCAACTGTAAACGTTGCTTGTGCTGGTGATATACCTGCAAATACTTCGCTAACTGCAATTGATAATTGTTCAGGTGAGATAACTGCTCAAGGTGTGGATACCTCTGTTCCTGGAAACTGTCCTAACTCGTTCACTGTAACTAGAACTTGGACATTTACGGATGCTTGTAACAATACATCTTCTGTATCACAAACTATTAATGTAAATGATACCATTGCGCCTGTAGCTCCAGAAGCTCCAGCAACTGTAAACGTTGCTTGTGCTGGTGATATACCTGCAAATACTTCGCTAACTGCAATTGATAATTGCTCTGGTGAGATAACTGCTCAAGGTGTGGATACCGCTGTTCCTGGAAACTGTCCTAACTCGTTCACTGTAACTAGAACTTGGACATTTACGGATGCTTGTAACAATACATCTTCTGTATCACAAACTATTAATGTAAATGATACCATTGCGCCGGTAGCTCCAGAAGCTCCAGCAACTGTAAACGTTGCTTGTGCTGGTGATATACCTGCAAATACTTCGCTAACTGCAATTGATAATTGCTCTGGTGAGATAACTGCTCAAGGTGTGGATACCGCTGTTCCTGGAAACTGTCCTAACTCGTTCACTGTAACTAGAACTTGGACATTTACGGATGCTTGTAACAATACATCTTCTGTATCACAAACTATTAATGTAAATGATACCATTGCGCCTGTAGCTCCAGAAGCTCCAGCAACTGTAAACGTTGCTTGTGCTGGTGATATACCTGCAAATACTTCTCTAACTGCAATTGATAATTGCTCTGGTGAGATAACTGCTCAAGGTGTGGATACCGCTGTTCCTGGAAACTGTCCTAACTCGTTCACTGTAACTAGAACTTGGACATTTACGGATGCTTGTAACAATACATCTTCTGTATCACAAACTATTAATGTAAATGATACCATTGCGCCGATAGCTCCAGAAGCTCCAGCAACTGTAAACGTTGCTTGTGCTGGTGATATACCTGCAAATACTTCGCTAACTGCAATTGATAATTGCTCTGGTGAGATAACTGCTCAAGGTGTGGATACCGCTGTTCCTGGGAACTGTCCTAACTCGTTCACTGTAACTAGAACTTGGACATTTACGGATGCTTGTAACAATACATCTTCTGTATCACAAACTATTAATGTAAATGATACCATTGCGCCTGTAGCTCCAGAAGCTCCAGCAACTGTAAACGTTGCTTGTGCTGGTGATATACCTGCAAATACTTCTCTAACTGCAATTGATAATTGCTCAGGTGAGATAACTGCTCAAGGTGTAGATACCGCTGTTCCTGGAAACTGTCCTAACTCGTTCACTGTAACTAGAACTTGGACATTTACGGATGCTTGCAACAATACATCTTCTGTATCACAAACTATTAATGTAAATGATACCATTGCGCCTGTAGCTCCAGAAGCTCCAGCAACTGTAAACGTTGCTTGTGCTGGTGATATACCTGCAAATACTTCACTAACTGCAATTGATAATTGTTCAGGTGAGATAACTGCTCAAGGTGTGGATACCTCTGTTCCTGGAAACTGTCCTAACTCGTTCACTGTAACTAGAACTTGGACATTTACGGATGCTTGTAACAATACATCTTCTGTATCACAAACTATTAATGTAAATGATACCATTGCGCCTGTAACTCCAGAAGCTCCAGCAACTGTAAACGTTGCTTGTGCTGGTGATGTTCCTGCAAATACTTCACTAACTGCAATTGATAATTGTTCAGGTGAGATAACTGCTCAAGGTGTGGATACCGCTGATCCTGGAAACTGTCCTAACTCGTTCACTGTAACTAGAACTTGGACATTTACGGATGCTTGTAACAATACATCTTCTGTATCACAAACTATTAATGTAAATGATACCATTGCGCCTGTAGCTCCAGAAGCTCCAGCAACTGTAAACGTTGCTTGTGCTGGTGAAGTTCCTGCAATGATTTCGCTTACTGCAATTGATAATTGCTCAGGTGAGATAACTGCTCAAGGTGTGGATACCTCTGTTCCTGGAAACTGTCCTAACTCGTTCACTGTAACTAGAACTTGGACATTTACGGATGCTTGTAACAATACATCTTCTGTATCACAAACTATTAATGTAAATGATACCATTGCGCCGGTAGCTCCAGAAGCTCCAGCAACTGTAAACGTTGCTTGTGCTGGTGATATACCTGCAAATACTTCGCTAACTGCAATTGATAATTGCTCTGGTGAGATAACTGCTCAAGGTGTGGATACCGCTGTTCCTGGAAACTGTCCTAACTCGTTCACTGTAACTAGAACTTGGACATTTACGGATGCTTGTAACAATACATCTTCTGTATCACAAACTATTAATGTAAATGATACCATTGCGCCGGTAGCTCCAGAAGCTCCAGCAACTGTAAACGTTGCTTGTGCTGGTGATATACCTGCAAATACTTCGCTAACTGCAATTGATAATTGCTCTGGTGAGATAACTGCTCAAGGTGTGGATACCGCTGTTCCTGGAAACTGTCCTAACTCGTTCACTGTAACTAGAACTTGGACATTTACGGATGCTTGTAACAATACATCTTCTGTATCACAAACTATTAATGTAAATGATACCATTGCGCCGGTAGCTCCAGAAGCTCCAGCAACTGTAAACGTTGCTTGTGCTGGTGAAGTTCCTGCAATGATTTCGCTTACTGCTGTTGATAACTGTAGTGGTACTATAACCGTTCAAGGTGTAGATGCTATAACACCTGGTAACTGTCCTAATTCATTCACTCTAGTAAGAACTTGGACTTTCGTTGATGCTTGTGGTAATACTTCTTCAACATCACAAACAATTACAGTTAATGATACTGTGGCTCCGACTTTCAATCAGGTTGCACCTGCAAACATTAGTGTTTCTTGTGATAGTGTTCCAAATCCTGCTGTATTAACTGCAAGCGATAATTGTGGAACTGCAACGGTTGCTATGACTGAATCTGTTTTACAAGGAAACTGTCCTTCTAACTATCAAATAGTAAGAACTTGGACTGCAACTGATACTTGTGGTAACACAAAATCAGTAACTCAAACAATTAGCGTCTCTGATACATCTGGACCAGTACTAGTAACTGAAATACCTCTAAAAATCATGGCAACATGTGATGAAATCCCTGAGGTTCCAACCCTTGTATTTACTGATAATTGTTCTTCAACTGTAGTAACAACAGAACCTGTTATAACTACATCAGAAATAGTAGACAATGTTTATACTATTACTAGAACTTGGACAGTAACTGATGCTTGTGGAAATGTAACTACTGTTATTCAATCAGTACATGTGACACAAACAACTGATGTAACTGAAGTTCTTAAAACAAGTTGTACTAATGAAGATACACCTTATGTTTTACGTGATTTATTAACAAATCCAAATGATGTGCCTGCAGATGTAGTATGGACAAACGTGGATAATGTTGGTGGATTTACAAATGGAACTACGTTCAATGCCTTCAATATTCCGGCAGGAACATATACTTTCAGTTATACTATTACAACTGGATTATGTCCAAGAAGAATTGAAATTAAAATGACTGTAGATACAGATTGTGGTGTCTTACCTTGTGAATCTATTGTAATTCACAATGCATTTACTCCTAATGGTGATACTATAAATGATTTCTTTGACATTGAACATATTGAAGATTTTAATTGTTATCCAAGCAATAACGTAGAAATATACAACCGTTGGGGTGTTTTAGTATACGAAACTAAAAACTACGATAATAGTTCTAAGAAATTTGAAGGTATTTCAGAAGGAAGAGCTACGGTAAGCAAATCAGCTGAACTGCCAACTGGAACTTACTTCTACATCATCAGTTGGACAACTACTGATGGACAGACTGTAAATAAAGACGGATATTTATACCTTACCAGATAAAAAAACCCTACTAACTCCTGAGGGCTAATAACCCTCAGGTAAAAAATAGAAAATATGAGAACAAAAATTTTAATTTTCGCATTGATGTTAACGTGTTACTCTGGTTTTGCTCAGCAAGACGCACAGTATACCCAATACATGTACAACACCATAAACATCAATCCAGCATATGCAGGATCAAGAGGAGTTATGAGTATTTTTGGATTGCATCGTACCCAATGGGTAGGTTTAGATGGTGCACCAGTTACCAACGCCTTCTCTTTGAATACCCCAATCAAAAACAGTAATCTTGGTTTAGGGATATCTTTGGTAAATGATAGAATTGGTCCTACTAGTGATAATACTATTTCGGCTGATTTATCATACACTATTCCAATGAATGAAGACTATAATTTATCCTTTGGTATAAAAGCTTCCGGAAACATGTTTAATCTGGACACAGATAAATTGACTCCGGCTCAAGCTAATGACCCAAATCTTCAAAATTTTAACAATGAATTTTCTCCAAACTTTGGAGCTGGTATTTACTTGCATTCTGATAAATTATATTTAGGACTTTCCGTGCCAAACTTCTTGCAAGACTCGAAATACAACGATAATGATGTAGCGGTGTTTCAAGAAAGAATGAATTTCTATGCTATTGGTGGTTATGTATTTGATATTTCGCCTTCAATAAAATTCAAACCCGCTTTCTTAACTAAAGTCGTAACGGGTTCTCCGCTTCAAGTTGATGCTTCTGCTAACTTCTTATTCTTTGATAAGTTAATGCTTGGTGGAGCCTATCGTTGGGATGCAGCAGTAAGTGCTCTGGCTGGTTTTCAAATAACCGATGGCTTATTTATTGGCTATAGCTATGATATGGAAACAACACACTTAAGAAGATATAACTCGGGTTCTCATGAGGTATTCTTAAGATTTGAGCTGTTCAACAAAGTAAGCAAAATGGTATCACCTAGATTCTTCTAATAACACAATGATTATGAAAAATAAAATTACATATTTAGTACTATTAGCTATCACTTGTGTGAATAGTTATGCTCAGGTTGCTAACAAAAAAGAAGCAAAAGGTGATAAAGAGTATAGTAAATACGCTTATATCGATGCTATTAAAACCTATGAACGAATCTATCAAAAAGGATATAAATCGCCTGATATGCTTCTAAAAATAGGGAACGCCTACTATTTCAATGCTGAACTGGAAAAAGCTAACAAATGGTATGCTGAACTTTACGCAACCACTCCAGAACAAGAACCAGAATTCTATTATCGTTTTGCTCAAACTTTAAAAGCGGTTAAAGAAAGTGAGAAAGCTAACGCTATGTTAGCCAAATTTTCTGAAAAAAGCGGAAACGATAGTAGAGCTAAAATACTTTCACAAAACAAAAATTATTTAGCAGAAATCAAAGCTAATTCAGGTCGTTATAAAATCGAAAACGCTGGTATTAATACCAAATATTCCGATTATGGAACAGCTTATATGGGAACTAAAGTGGTGTTTTCATCGGCTCGTGATACTGGAAATTTCTCCAAAAGAATTCACACTTGGACAGGACAATATTTCACCAATCTTTATGATTCTCCAATAGCTGAAGATGGTTCTCTTGGTGCCGTAGGTAAGTTTGGCAAAAAAATAAATACCAAATTCCATGAAGACACGCCAGCCTTTACTAAAGATGGAAAAACGGTATACTTCACTCGTAATAACTATCTTGATAAAAGAGGTTATGATGTTAGTAAAGTAACTCTTTTGAAAATTTACAAAGCCACTGTTGATAAAGATGGGCAATGGAATGACATTACACCTGTTTCATTTAACAGTGATAGTTATCAAACGGCACATCCTGCCCTATCTCCAGATGAAAAAACATTGTACTTTGCCTCTGATATGCCTGGAACTCATGGACAATCTGATTTGTATAAAGTAAAAATAAATGAGGATGGCAGCTTTGGTACTCCCGAAAATCTTGGTGATGCTATTAATACCGAAGGTAGAGAAACCTATCCTTTCATCTCAGATGACAATGAACTATACTTTGCCTCTGACGGTCAACCTGGAATAGGTGGTTTGGATATATATATCACTAAAATCCCAAAAGATGGTAGTACTAATTTTAAAGAAGTGTTGAATGTTGGTGAGGAAGCCAATAGTCCAAAAGATGATTTTGCTTTGATTATCAATTCTAAATCTAAAAAAGGGTTCTTATCTTCTAACAGAGATGGCGGACAGGGAAGTGATGATATCTATAAATTTGTTGAAACAAAACCTATTTGGTGTGAGCAACTTCTTTATGGTGTGGTAACTGATGAAGATACTAAAGCCGTTTTGCCAAATGCTAAATTGATTCTTTTTGATGACAATTTTAATCAAATTAAAGAAACAACTTCTGATGCAGAAGGTAAATATGAGTTTGCCGAAGTTGAATGCGGTAAAAAATATTTTGTAAGAGCTTCTCTTGAGGATTATACCACCAAAGAATCTCCGGTAATTATTGGGAAAAATACTGGTAAAACAGAGCTAAACATTGAGCTTAAAAACGAAGGATGTAAAGTTAAAATTGGTGATGATTTGGCCAATTGTTTCAAAATCAATATCATTTATTTTGACTTAGACAAATGGAACATCAGACCTGATGCTGCGATTGATTTAGCTAAATTACTAGATGTTTTAGAACAAAATCCATCAATGAAAATTAACATTCGTTCGCATACAGATAGTAGAGCTTCTGATAAATACAATGATGTATTATCTAAAAACAGAGCGAAATCAACTAAAGATTGGTTAATCAAAAACGGAATTGCTGCTAATCGTTTAACATCTGAAGGTTTGGGTGAAAGAGAACTCGTTAACAAATGTGCTGACGGTGTAGAATGTACAGAAGCAGAACACCAACTTAACAGAAGATCTGAATTCATAATTACCGCTCTATAAAAAGCAAAAAGAATATTTATGGCTAAAAAGCATCCTTAAACGGATGCTTTTTTTGTTTATAACTAATAAAAACACTAGTTAATATGGAATAAAAATCGATTAAAAACTTCAAAATTAGTAAAAAGGGCACTTTAACGAGTATTTGAGTTAATCACAGAAAAAAATTTAGTACTTCTGGTTTTCTGCATAATTTAGCCATCAAATAGTATAACCCAATAACTATTACCTATATGCCTACATCTAAGAATACTTCTAGCCCAAATTCTATTTTGTAAATTAATTTTAAAACTAATTGTATGAAAACGATTGACCCAAATGTATCATTTAACCATCAAGCAAATTTTTGGCTTGAAAAAAACAAACAAATCATGAAACAAAAATTATTATTAGTATTAATACTAGTTTTCTTTTGCTCAAGCATCAAAGCACAAAGCACAAGAAGTGGAACTATTGTTGTAAGAGAGATGAATTCTTTTCTATCAACTGCAAGCAGTGAAACAACTGCTCGTACTACAACTGGAGTAAGTGTTTTGAACACTGACCAAGTGAGAGATTTGATAACTAAAGTACAACCTTCAGTATATTTTTATTCTGGAGATGTTAAAACTTATGGTGATCAACCTGTTAATCTTTTTACGGATTTAGGTTCACTTAATCAAATAGACAATTCAATTACTTTAAAAGATAATATTGAAATTGCTATAATACGCATCAATACCGCAAATGAATTAGGTTCAACTATTGATTTAGCTAAATTTTCTAATTTTCCGAATTTGAAATATATTTATTTTATAACAAATCTAGAAACTACAAGCCAAAATATCTCTAGTAATATTGTTAACTATGATTCTAGATTTAACATATTTTATAAAATAGATAAAGGAGATAGCAATCAATAAAAATTGATAAAAAAGAGACTATATGAAAAATTTATACTTCAATTCAATCGTAAGAAAGTCCACTTATACACTAGCAATATTTGCAATCCTATTTGGATTTAATAATATGGCTAATGCTCAAGTAAAAAAAGCTTTTACCCAAAGGACTTCACAATATTCTCCTACAAAGAAAATATATAACGTGAAAGGTGATTTTACAATGTTAGGTAATACTTGTTTAACACCTCAAAATTATACTGCCACAACAGTAAATAATGACGCTTCGATGATTTATGTTGATACTGACGGAGATTCAAGCACATTCAACTCATCATCTTCAACTTTGGTTTTATCAACTGAAAATGGTGCTGTACCAGCGTGTTCTAATATTGTATATGCAGGATTATACTGGACAGGAAAATCATCTGCTAATGCAACATTTAATGTAACTAAGAATAGTGTGACTAAAACCTTTAACAAAAGGATAGTAAAACTTAAAGGTCCTACCTCTAGTTCATATACCACTATTACTGCTGGTACAAATGATATCTATTATCCTTCTGGTTCAGAAGATGATATTTATTCTGCCTATGCCGAAATTACTGACTATGTAAAAACTAACGGAGTTGGTCAATATACAGTTGCTGATATGGCTTTATTAGAAGGCAATCCAGGCGGAACTGGATATTCTGGAGGATGGGGAATTATTGTTATTTATGAAAATTCTAAAATGAAATGGAGAGACGTAACTATTTTTGATGGTTATGCCTATGTTGCCTCGACAAATTCATCTGGTTTTGATTTGCCCGTAACTGGTTTCAATACTGTACAATCAGGAAATGTTGGAGTTAAATTAGGATTAATGGCTAGTGAAGGTGATGTAAGTTATGTAGGAGATTATTTTAAAATTAGAAATCTAAACACAACAAATTATACTAGTTTAAGTCATTCAGGTAATTCAACTACTAACTTTTTCAATTCATCTATTAATGCCGGTGGAGCAAGAAATCCTCAGTTAGTAAACAATACTGGGATTGACATCGCTATTGTAAACATTCCAAATACAGGAAATACTATTATTGGCAATAGTCAAACTTCAACAAATTTTAAATATGGAACAACTTCTGATACGTATTCTATTTTTACCATTGCAATGTCTGTTGATGCTTATGTTCCAGAGGTTGAAGCAGTAGTTTCTGCAACAACTATTAATAACGTACCTGCTGTACTGCCTTACACAATATTACCAGGTCAAGATGCGGGTTATACAGTTGATATTAAAAATATTGGTACTGAAGCAGTAAATAATTATAAAGTAATTGTTCCTATTCCTTATAATGCAACTTATGTTGCTGGAAGTGCTGTGGGTACTATATTTAGTCCTCAAACCACTCCAACCCCTAACAACATTTCATTTAGTCCTAGTTTAGGAGCAACGGGATCTATTGTTTGGGATTTCGGAACTTTGGTTTTACCAGCTAATCCTAGCTCTTTATTAGCTAGATTAACATTTAAATTAAAATCAACCACAGATTGTGCTATTTTAAGCAATGCTACTTGTGGAAGTAACATGGCTGTTGCAGGTAATTCTACTGGTATTGGTGCTACTACTCTTGTAGGCTTAACTAATTCAAATTTCATTCAAGGATATACTCAAAATGGTAGTTGTGCTGGTGAACCAATCCCTACTCCTATTAATATTGGAATAAATGGTACTAGTTATGTCGCACAAAACTGTCCAAACACTGATTATACTAGACATTTCTCCTATTGTAGTGCAAACACTAGCGTTGGGACATCTGAAATTGCTTCGAATTTTCCAGTTGGTTCATTGTTTTACAATACTTTCCCAGTAACAGTAAATTCTATTCAATATACTGATGCTAATCCTATTCCATTAGTTGCTGGCTCAACTGTTACTTATTATGCAGTTCCCTCAGGTGGTGGAAGTGGATGTAATTTCCCATTTACTATTACTAAATGTCCTGCAATTATAGCTCAAAATGACACTATTGCTGGTGGAAACGGAACTACAGGTAATCCTAATGCTGGTAATATTTTAAACAACAACGGAAATGGTCCAGATACTCTTAATGGTAATCAAGCTCTTATTTCACAAGTTAATATAACTGTTACAACTCCGGCTACTCCTATTGGTGGAAACCCAGTTCCATTTATAGATACTACAACTGGTCAAGTGGTTATTCCTTCAGGAACTCCAGCAGGTACTTATACTATTGTATATAACTTATGTGAAAAATTAAATCCACTTACTAATTGTGATCCTGCAACTGTAACAATTACATGTACAGCTCCAGCAATAGTAGCTGTTAACAATACATATACAAATATTAATTGTACTACTTCAGGTTTAATAGGTAATGTCTTAACAAACGATACTTTAAATGGGGCGCCATTTGCATCTAATCTGGTAACTTTCACATTACTTACAGGAAGCAATCCTAATATATCTTTTAGTTCAAATGGAGATGTAAACGTTACATCAGGAATTGCAGTTGGAATCTATACATTTACTTATAAAATCTGTCAAGTATTAAATCCAACAAACTGCAGTAACACAGCAACTATTTCTATTACTGTTGTTGATACAACTGCACCTGTAATTTCGACTTTACCAGGAACATCTACAATTTCATGCCCAGCAACTCCGAGTTTTACAACTCCAACTGCAAGTGATACATGTGGTGCTGCAACGCTAACATCAAACGATGTTAGAACGAATGGAGCTTGTGCTGGTTCTTATTCAATAACTAGAACTTGGACAGCAACTGATGCTTCAGGAAATACTGCTACAGCTTCTCAAACTATAAATGTAATTGATAATGTTGCACCTGTAATTTCAACATTACCAGCTGTAACTACAATTTCGTGTCCTGCATCTCCAAGCTTTGCAACACCAACTGCAACCGACAATTGTAATTCTGGTGCTACATTAACTTTTGCTGATGTAAGAACAAATGATCTAAATGGAGAATGTTTAGCAAGTTATTCTGTCACTAGAACTTGGACAGCAACTGATGCTTGTGGAAATTCATCTACTGCAACTCAAACTATAAATGTAATTGATAATGTTCCTCCGGTAATTTCAACTTTACCAACTGCAACAACAATTTCGTGTCCTGCATCTCCATCTTTTGCAACGGCAACGGCAACGGATGCTTGTTCTGGAAATGTAAGATTGACTTTTGCAGATGTAAGAACAGCTGGAAACTGCGCTGGAAGTTATTCTGTAACTAGAACTTGGACAGCAATAGATTTATGTGGAAACATTTCTACAGCTTCACAAACTATAAATGTAATTGACAACGTTGCACCAGTAATTTCTCAATTGCCTGCAACTACTACAATTTCTTGTCCTGCAATGCCTTCTTTTGCGCAAGCAACTATAACTGATGCATGTGATACAGATTTATCATTGTCTTTTGTAGATGTTACTACAAATGGATCTTGTGCTGGTTCCTATTCTGTAACTAGAACTTGGACTGCAAGAGATCTTTGCGGAAACATCTCTACTGCTTCACAAACTATAAATGTAATTGATAATGTTGCGCCAGTAATTTCCGAATTGCCTCCAATTACTACAATTTCTTGTCCTGCAACGCCTTCTTTTGCCAATCCAACAATTACTGATACTTGTGATCAAGATTTAACAATAACTATTGAAGATGTAACTACAAATAGTAATTGTCCCGGGAATTATTCTGTAACGAGAACTTGGATTGCAACTGACGATTGTGGAAACTCATCTACTGCTTCGCAAACTATAAATGTAATCGACAATGTTGCACCCGTAATTTCAGAATTGCCTGCAGCTACTATAATTTCTTGTCCGGCAACGCCTTCTTTTGTTGAACCTTTAGTTAGTGACAGTTGTTCTTCTGTTGATTTAACATTCAATGATGTTACTACAAATGGTAATTGCCCTTTTAGATATTCGGTAACAAGAACTTGGACTGCAATAGATGCATGTGGTAACTCATCTACTGCATCGCAAACTATAACTGTTGTTGATAACGAGGCTCCGGTAATTTCCGAATTGCCTGAAACTTCAATAATATCTTGCCCAGAAACTCCATCTTTTGTAACTCCAACGGCAACTGATGCTTGCACACAAAATGTAAGTTTGACGTTTGTAGATGAAAAAACGAATCAAGAATGCGCTGGCTCTTATTCTGTAACTAGAACTTGGACAGCTATTGACGAATGTGGAAACACTTCTACTGCATCTCAAACCATAAATGTTTTTGATAATGTTGCACCAGTAATATCAGAATTGCCTGCAACATCAACAATATCTTGTCCTGCAACTCCATCTTTTGCGATTGCAACAGCAACAGATGCTTGTTCCGAAACTGTAACATTGACATTTTCAGACGTAACAGTAGCTGGAGAATGCCTTGGAAGTTATAATGTAACAAGAACTTGGATAGCTACCGACGATTGTGGTAATTCTTCAACTGCTTCACAAACCATATTTGTTCAGGATACAACTGCGCCAGTAATTTCAACTTTACCAGCTGCATCCACAATATCATGTTCTGAAATTCCAAGCTTTGCAACACCAACAGCAACTGACAATTGCAATTCTGGTGCTACATTAACTTTCGCTGATGTAAAAATTGGTGGAAATTGTTCTGGAAGTTATTCAGTAACTAGAACTTGGACGGCAATTGATGGTTGTGGAAATACTTCAACCGCTTCACAAACTATTAATGTTATCGATAATATTGCACCAGTAATTTCAGATTTGCCTACAACTTCAGCAATATCATGCCCTGCAACGCCAAGTTTTGTAACTGCAACTGCTACTGATACTTGTTCTGATAGTGTGACTTTAACTTTTGTTGATAGTGTTACAAATGGAACTTGTTCTGGAAGTTATTCTGCAACTAGAACTTGGACTGCAATTGACGCTTGTGGAAATATTGCTACCGCAACTCAAACAATAAATGTTATTGATACAGTTGCACCTGTAATTTCTGAATTGCCTGCAACATCAACAATATCTTGTCCTGCAACTCCTAGCTTCTCAACTGCAACTGCAACTGATGCTTGTGATGATGATGTAACATTAACTTTTGTAGATGCTACTACAAATGGTAATTGTCCTTCTAGTTATTCCGTAACAAGAACTTGGACCGCTACTGACGATTGTGGTAATTCATCTACTGCAATTCAAACTATAAATGTAATCGACAACGTTGCACCCGTAATTTCTGAATTACCGGCAACTTCAACAATATCTTGTCCTGCAACACCAAGCTTTGCAACTGCAACTGCAACTGATGCTTGTACAGAAGATATAACGTTGACTTTTGCTGATGTTACTACAAATGGTTCTTGTGCTGGTTTCTATTCTATAACTAGAACTTGGACTGCAACAGATACTTGTGGAAATATATCAACAGCTTCTCAAACTATTAACGTTCAAGATATAACAGCTCCAACTTGGTCTACACTTGAAACTTCATTGAATCAAACTGTAGAATGTAGTGATGCAACTGCTTTAACTAATGCTCAAGAATTGTTCCCAACTGCAACAGACGACTGTGATAGCGATGTGACTAACATCGTTAAAACCGCTGGTCAGTTCGTAGCTTCTGAAGAATGCCCTAATGCTGGTACTTATACTAATACGTGGACTGTAACAGATGCGTGTAACAATACTTCGGAGGTATTCACTCAGGTGATTACCGTTCAAGATACAACAGCTCCACAAATAACAACTAATGCAGCTAATCTAATTGTACAATGTGGTAATGGAATGACTGGTTCTTTAGAACAGTGGATTGCTTCTAATGGAGGAGCTATTGCTACTGATAACTGTTCGAATGTAACTTGGTCAAATAATTTTAATACAATTGGCAATAATTGTTCAGAGGCTGTAACAGTAATATTTACTGCAACTGATGCTTGTAATAATGCCAGTTCAACAACTGCTACATTTACCGTTCAAGATACAACAGCACCAACTTGGTCTTCGCTTGAAGCTTCATTAAATCAAACTGTTCAATGTAGTAACACAGCGGCTTTAGCTTCGGCTCAAGAATTGTTCCCATCTGCAACTGACAACTGTGATAGTGATCTAACTAACATCGTTAAAAATGAAGGTCAGTTCGTAGCTTCTGAAGAATGTCCTAATGCTGGTACTTATACTAATACGTGGACTGTAACAGATGCGTGTAACAATACTTCGGCTGTATTCACTCAGGTGATTACTGTTCAAGATACTAGCGCTCCAACTTGGTCTACAACTGCAGCTTCTTTAAATCAAACTGTAGAATGTAATGATGCTGAAGCTTTAGCTGCTGCTCAAGAGTTATTCCCAACAGCAACAGACAACTGTGATAGTGATGTGACTAACATCGTTAAAACCGCTGGTCAGTTCGTAGCTTCTGAACAATGTCCTAACTCAGGTACTTATACCAATACTTGGACTGTAAAGGATGCTTGTAATAATACTTCGGCTGTATTCACTCAGGTGATTACTGTTCAAGATACTGTAGCACCAACTTGGTCTATAGCTGCAGCTTCATTAAATCAAACTGTGGAATGTAGCGATGCAACGGCTTTAGCTGCTGCTCAAGAGTTATTCCCAACAGCAACAGACAACTGTGATAGTGATGTGACTAACATCGTTAAAACGGCTGGTCAGTTCGTAGCTTCTGAAGAATGTCCTAACTCAGGTACTTATACTAATACATGGACTGTAACGGATGCATGTAATAATACTTCGGCTGTATTCACTCAGGTGATTACTGTTCAAGATACTACTGCTCCAACTTGGTCTACAACTGAAGCTTCTTTAAATCAAACTGTTGAATGTAGTGATGCTGAGGCTTTAGCTACTGCTCAAGGATTATTCCCAACAGCTTCAGACAACTGTGATAATGATGTGACTAACATCGTTAAAAATGCGGGTCAGTTTGTAGCTTCTGAAGAATGTCCTAACGCTGGTACATATACCAACACATGGACAGTAACTGATGCTTGTAACAATACTTCGGAGGTATTTACTCAGGTGATTACTGTTCAAGATAATTCAGCACCAACTTGGTCTACTGCTGCAACTTCATTAAATCAAACTGTAGAATGTAGTGATGCTGAGGCTTTAGCTACTGCTCAAGGATTTTTCCCAACAGCTTCAGACAACTGTGATAGTGATGTAACTAACATCATTAAAACGGCTGGTCAGTTTGTAGCTTCTGAAGAATGTCCTAACTCAGGTACTTATACTAATACATGGACTGTAACGGATGCATGTAATAATACTTCGGCTGTATTCACTCAGGTGATTACTGTTCAAGATACTACGGCTCCAACTTGGTCTACTGCTGAGGCTTCTTTAAATCAAACTGTAGAATGTAGTGATGCTGAGGCTTTAGCTACTGCTCAAGGATTATTCCCAACAGCTTCAGACAACTGTGATAGTGATGTGACTAACATCATTAAAACGGCTGGTCAGTTTATAGCTTCTGAAGAATGTCCTAACTCAGGTACTTATACTAACACATGGACAGTAACGGATGCATGTAATAATACTTCGGCTGTATTCACTCAGGTGATTACTGTTCAAGATAATTCAGCACCAACATGGTCTACTGCTGTAGCTTCATTAAATCAAACTGTAGAATGTAGTGATGCTGAGGCTTTAGCTACTGCTCAAGGATTATTCCCAACAGCTTCAGACAACTGTGATAATGATGTGACTAACATCGTTAAAAATGCGGGTCAGTTCATAGCTTCTGAAGGATGTTCTAACGCTGGTACGTATACCAACACATGGACAGTAACAGATGCATGTAACAATACTTCGGCTGTATTCACTCAGGTGATTACTGTTCAAGATACTACGGCTCCAACTTGGTCTACTGCTGAGGCTTCATTAAATCAAACTGTAGAATGTAGTGATGCTGAGGCTTTAGCTACTGCTCAAGGATTATTCCCAACAGCTTCAGACAACTGTGATAGTGATGTAACTAACATCGTTAAAAATGCGGGTCAGTTTGTAGCTTCTGAAGAATGTCCTAACTCAGGTACTTATACTAATACATGGACAGTAACAGATGCATGTAACAATACTTCGGCTGTATTCACTCAGGTGATTACTGTTCAAGATACTACTGCTCCAACATGGTCTACTGCTGCAGCTTCATTAAATCAAACTGTAGAATGTAGTGATGCTGAGGCTTTAGCTACCGCTCAAGGATTATTCCCAACAGCTTCAGACAACTGTGATAGTGATGTGACTAACATCATTAAAACGGCTGGTCAGTTTGTAGCTTCTGAAGAATGTCCTAACGCTGGTACATATACCAACACATGGACAGTAACTGATGCTTGTAACAATACTTCGTCGGTATTCACTCAGGTGATTACCGTTCAAGATACTACGGCGCCTATCGCTCCAGAAGCTCCAGCTTCTATAACTGCTAGTTGTACTGGTGAAGTTCCTGCAATGATTTCGCTTACTGCTGTTGATAACTGTAGTGGTACTATAACCGTTCAAGGTGTAGATGCTACAACACCTGGGAACTGTCCTAATTCATTCACTCTAGTAAGAACTTGGACTTTCGTTGATGCTTGTGGTAATACTTCTTCAACATCACAAACAATTACAGTTAATGATACTGTGGCTCCGACTTTCAATCAGGTTGCGCCTGCAAACATTAGTGTTTCTTGTGATAGTGTTCCAAATCCTGCTGTATTAACTGCAAGCGATAATTGTGGAAATGCAACGGTTGCTATGACTGAATCTGTTTTACAAGGAAACTGTCCTTCTAACTATCAAATAGTAAGAACTTGGACCGCAACTGATGCTTGTGGTAACACAAAATCAGTAACTCAAACAATTAGCGTCTCTGATACATCTGGACCAGTACTAGTAACTGAAATACCTTTAAAAATGATGGTAACTTGTGCTGAAATCCCTGAGGTTCCAACACTTGTATTTACTGATAATTGTTCTACAGTTGGCACTCCAATATTTACATCAACACAAACAGATCCTATTGGAGGAAGCTATATTATAACTAGAAGTTGGACAGTATCTGATGCTTGTGGAAATACAACGTCAATTAACCAGACTATTAACGTGACAATAACAACTACAACTGTTAAAGAAATATCTGTTAAAAGATGTAATTTAGCTGAATTTGATAGTGTAGACTTAATTACTTTGCTACCAACGGGTACACCAACAAATGGAACTTGGACAAATGTTAACAATGCTAGTGGCTTAACTGGAACTATATTCAATCCTTTTGGAGTAGTACTTGGAGATTACATCTTTAGATATACACTTCCAAATGGAAGTTGTATTGAAAACTATGATATATTGATGAATGTAAATGACGATTGTCGTCCATTGGCTTGTGAAGCAATTGTAATTCACAATGCGTTTACTCCTAATGGTGATGGTATAAATGAATGGTTCCAAATTGATCATATTGGAGACTTTGATTGTTATCCAAGCAATAAGGTTGAAATATTCAACCGTTGGGGTGTTTTAGTGTACGAAACTAAAAACTATGATAACCTTGGAAAAAGATTTGAAGGAATATCCGAAGGAAGAGCTACAGTAAGCAAATCAGCTGAATTACCAACCGGAACTTACTTCTATGTTATTCAATGGACTGATGGCGGAGCTTCTTTCACTAAAGACGGATATTTATACCTTACCAGATAAAAAAACCCTACTAACTCCTGAGGGCTAATAACCCTCAGGTAAAAAATAGAAAATATGAGAACAAAAATTTTAATTTTCGCATTGATGTTAACGTGTTACTCTGGTTTTGCTCAGCAAGACGCACAGTATACCCAATACATGTACAACACCATAAACATCAATCCAGCATATGCAGGATCAAGAGGAGTTATGAGTATTTTTGGATTGCATCGTACCCAATGGGTAGGTTTAGATGGTGCACCAGTTACCAACGCCTTCTCTTTGAATACCCCAATCAAAAACAGTAATCTTGGTTTAGGGATATCTTTGGTAAATGATAGAATTGGTCCTACTAGTGATAATACTATTTCGGCTGATTTATCATACACTATTCCAATGAATGAAGACTATAATTTATCCTTTGGTATAAAAGCTTCCGGAAACATGTTTAATCTGGACACAGATAAATTGACTCCGGCTCAAGCTAATGACCCAAATCTTCAAAATTTTAACAATGAATTTTCTCCAAACTTTGGAGCTGGTGTTTACTTGCATTCTGATAAATTATATTTAGGACTTTCCGTGCCAAACTTCTTGCAAGACTCGAAATACAACGATAATGATGTAGCGGTGTTTCAAGAAAGAATGAATTTCTATGCTATTGGTGGTTATGTATTTGATATTTCTCCTTCAATAAAATTCAAACCCGCTTTCTTAACTAAAGTCGTAACGGGTTCTCCGCTTCAAGTTGATGCTTCTGCTAACTTCCTATTCTTTGATAAGTTAATGCTTGGCGGAGCCTATCGTTGGGATGCTGCTGTAAGTGCTTTGGCTGGTTTTCAAATAACCGATGGCTTATTTATTGGCTATAGCTATGATATGGAAACAACACACTTAAGAAGATATAACTCGGGTTCTCATGAGGTATTCTTAAGATTTGAGCTGTTCAACAAAGTAAGCAAAATGGTATCACCTAGATTCTTCTAATAACACAATGATTATGAAAAATAAAATTACATATTTAGTACTATTAGCTATCACTTGTGTGAATAGTTATGCTCAGGTTGCTAACAAAAAAGAAGCAAAAGGTGACAAAGAGTATGCAAAATACGCCTATATCGATGCTATTAAAACCTACGAACGAATCTATCAAAAAGGATATAAATCGCCTGATATGCTTCTAAAAATAGGAAACGCCTACTATTTTAATGCGGAATTAGAAAAAGCTAACAAATGGTATGCTGAACTTTACGCAACAAGTCCAGAACAAGAACCTGAATTCTATTATCGTTTTGCTCAAACTTTAAAAGCGGTTAAAGAAAGTGACAAAGCTGATGCTATGTTAGCTAAATTTTCTGAAAAAAGTGGAAATGATAGCAGAGCTAAAATACTTTCACAAAACAAAAATTATTTAGCCGAAATCAAAGCTAATTCAGGTCGTTATAAAATCGAAAACGCTGGTGTTAATACCAAATATTCCGATTATGGAACAGCTTATATGGGAACTAAAGTGGTGTTTTCATCGGCTCGGGATACTGGAAATTTCTCCAAAAGAATCCACACTTGGACAGGACAATATTTCACCAATCTTTATGATTCTCCAATAGCTGAAGATGGTTCTCTTGGTGCCGTAGGTAAGTTTGGCAAAAAAATAAATACCAAATTCCATGAAGATACACCAGCCTTTACTAAAGATGGAAAAACAGTATATTTTACCCGTAATAATTACCTTGATGGTAGAGGGTATGATGCCAGTAAAGTAACACTATTAAAAATTTACAAAGCCACTGTTGATAAAGACGGACAATGGAATAATATTACACCGCTTTCCTTTAACAGTGATAGCTATCAAACAGCCCATCCTGCCCTATCGCCAGATGAAAAAACATTGTACTTTGCCTCTGATATGCCTGGAACTCATGGACAATCCGATTTGTATAAAGTAAAAATAAATGATGATGGTAGTTTTGGTTCAACTGAAAACCTTGGAGATGCTATTAATACTGAAGGTAGAGAAACCTATCCTTTCATATCAGATGAAAATGAACTATACTTTGCCTCTGACGGTCAACCTGGATTAGGTGGTTTAGATATTTATATCACTAAAATCCCAAAAGATGGCAGCACTAATTTTAAAGAAGTGTTGAATGTTGGTGAAGAAGCCAATAGTCCAAAAGATGATTTTGCCTTCATTATCAATTCTAAATCTAAAAAAGGGTTCTTATCTTCTAACAGAGATGGCGGACAAGGAAGTGATGATATTTATAAATTTGTGGAAACAAAACCAATTTGGTGTGAACAAATCCTTTATGGTGTGGTAACTGATGAAGATACTAAAGTTGTTTTACCAAATGCCAAATTGATTCTTTTTGATGAAAAATTCAATCAAATTAAAGAAACAACTTCTGATGCTCAGGGAAAATACGAATTTACAGAAGTTGAATGTGGTAAAAAATATTTTGTAAGAGCTTCTCTTGAAGATTATACAACAAAAGAATCTCCGGTAATTATTGGTAAAGAAACTGGTAAAACAGAACTAAACTTTGAGCTTAAAACATCTACATGTAAAGTTAAAATTGGTGACGATTTAGCCAATTGCTTCAAAATCAATATCATTTATTTTGACTTAGACAAATGGAACATTAGACCTGATGCGGCTGTAGATTTAGCCAAATTATTGGATGTGTTAAACCAAAATCCAACTATGAAAATCAATATTCGTTCGCATACAGATAGCAGAGCTTCGTTCTCTTATAACGATAAGTTATCTAAAAGAAGAGCGAAATCGACTAAAGATTGGTTAGTCAAAAACGGAATTGCTACTAATCGTTTAACATCTGAAGGTTTAGGTGAAAACGAATTAGTTAACAAATGTGCTGATGGTGTAGAATGTACAGAAGCAGAACATCAACTTAACAGAAGATCTGAATTCATAATTACCGCTCTATAATACAAAAAAAACTAAAATCAAACTCTAAAAGCATCCTGAAAAGGGTGCTTTTTTTTATATTTGATATATGAAAATTACAAAACTTTTCAAAGACTTTTTTGATAGCGAAAAAGCGGGAGGATTCACATTAATTGCTTGTACATTACTTTCATTATTTTTAGCAAATTCGATATGGAGTGAAAATTACTTAAATATTTGGCACTTTGAGATAGGGAATCATTCACTTGAACATTGGATAAATGATGGACTAATGACCTTTTTCTTTTTGTTAATCGGTTTAGAATTAGAACGCGAAATTTATGAAGGAGAACTTTCCAATATCAAAAATGCATTACTGCCAATCTCAGGAGCAATTGGCGGTATGTTACTCCCCGCAGGTTTATTTTTACTTTTAAATTTTGGAGCAAAAACTCAATCCGGTGCAGGAATACCAATGGCAACCGACATTGCGTTTGCATTGGGAATATTATCGCTTTTAGGAAATAAAGTCCACACTTCATTAAAAGTATTTCTCACCGCTTTAGCGGTAATCGATGATTTAGGTGCGATTCTAATAATTGCTATTTTCTATACAAGCGATTTAAATTGGGTGAATTTAATAATCGCTTTATCCATTTTTGGAGGTTTGTTAATTTTAAACCGATTAAAAGTCCACAACCTTATTCCTTATTTAATTGGTGGAGTTTTTATGTGGTATTTTATGCTTAATTCAGGTGTTCATGCCACGATTACGGGTGTTTTATTGGCATTTGCTATTCCGTTTGGTAAAGGAAATGAAAAATCACCATCCATAATTTTACAAAATCTTTTACATAAACCTGTTGCCTATTTTATTCTACCAATTTTTGCGTTGGCAAATACCGCTATTTTGATAAATTCTGATTGGCAAACTGCTTTGTCACATAATTACACACTGGGAATTGCTTTCGGATTAATCATCGGAAAGCCTATAGGAATTGCACTTTTTAGTTATTTGGCAGTGAAATTAAAAATCTGCTCGCTTCCTGAAGACATCAATTGGAAAGCCATAATTGGTGTTGGATTTTTAGGTGGAATTGGATTTACCATGTCAATATTCATAACGCTTCTAGCCTTTTCAGATGCTGAACACATAAATAATTCAAAGATTATGATTTTGATTTCATCCTTAATCGCCGGAATTTTAGGGTTACTATTTTTAAAGTCTGTATTAAAAAAGGATTGTAATGAAACTAATTCGTAATTTATTCCGCTGCGCTCCATACAATTCGCGCTTCGCGCTTGGGTCTTTAATACCAATTTCTTCTTTTAAAATAATAGATCATTCCCAGCAATAGTAATAACATACAACCCAAGATTATAAAATAGCCATACTGCCAATGCAATTCAGGCATGTTTTCAAAATTCATTCCGTATACTCCAACGATAAATGTTAATGGCATAAAGAAAACCGAAACTACTGTCAAGGTCTTCATCACTTCATTCATCTTGTGATTTTGGGTTGAAAAAAAGAAATTTGATGCACTTTCTAAAGTAGTCATATCATATTCTATTTGTTCCAAAAGTTCTAAACATTTTTGATGTAAACGTTCAAAAAAAGTAAAATTATTAGATTCAATAGCATCAAAAACATTATCATCTTTTATACTTTTTATTGAATATAACGAATCACGTAACGGAATAATAGAACGTTTTAAAAAATTAAAATTATCACGATGTTTTTCTATTTGTTCCAAAACAGAAAGGTTTGTATCTTTTTTTGATAAATTAATAAGTTCCTCTACTTTGTCTTCTTCATTTTCAATGGTAATGTAGAAGTTTTCCATAATAGCATCAAGCAAAAGATACAATAAATAATCTGCTTTTTTAGTCCTAACAATTCCCGAATGGGTTCGCATACGTTCCCGAATATGTGTAAAAAAATCACTTCGTTTCTCTTGAAAAGATACTAAAATTCCATTCTTTAATAAAAAGCTAATTTGCTCTACTTTGATATTATTTGAGTCTTCCTCGGGTAAAAGAGATTTAACATTGAAAAACAAAGTATCATGGTATTCATCAAGCTTAGTTCGCTTAGTAGTGTTTAAAATATCCGAAAGCATAAAATTATCTACGCCTAAATAATCGCCAATACCTTTTATAACCTCATTTTCATTTAAACCGTGAACATTTAACCAATTTGTTTTTGCAAAATTCACATGTTTTTGCATTTCATCAATATCGAACTCATGAAATTCTGCCAAGTCGTTATCATCATAAACAAAAAGCTGAACTTCAGTATGTGTATACTTATGAACGCCTGTATATTCCAGCAAAGTTGGCTGGACTTTTCTTCCTTTTTTATATTTAATTTTTCTCACGAATTCTAAATTTGTTTAAATTTAATACTATTTCTTTTTTTAGAACTATTTTTACCAAAAATCATTTTATGCAAACGTTAATCATCAACATAAAAGAACTATTGCAAGTTAGAAAAACTTCGGTTGAAAAAGTTTCCGGAAGCGAAATGGCAATTTTACCAACTATTAAAAATGCCTATTTGTTGATTGAAAATGATTTGATTGCCGCTTTTGGTTCGATGGAAGATTGCCCAAAAATAAACCCTGATAAAACGATTGATGCTTCGGGGAAAATGATTTTACCTACTTGGTGCGACAGTCATACGCATATTGTTTATGTTGGCAACCGCGAACAAGAATTTGTAGATAGAATTAATGGTTTGACTTATGAAGAAATCGCTAATCGTGGCGGTGGAATTTTAAATTCTGCAAAAAAACTAAATGAAGCATCCGAAGAAGAAATTTATAACCAATCCAAAAAAAGACTAGAAGAAGTTATCCAACAAGGTACCGGAGCAATCGAAATTAAATCGGGTTACGGACTAACGGTTGAAGGCGAACTTAAAATGCTTCGCGTGATTAAAAAATTAGCTCAAAACTATCCAATCACAATTAAGGCTACTTTCCTTGGAGCACATGCTTTCCCAGCCGAATTCAAAGAAAATCACACGGCCTATATTGATTTATTACTTAATGAAATGTTGCCAAAAATTGCTGAAGAAAAACTGGCAGATTATATCGATGCTTTTTGTGAAACTGGTTACTTTTCAGTAGCAGAAACGGAACGGATTATGGAAGCCGGCTTGCAATATGGATTACGTTCAAAAATTCATGTCAATCAGTTTAACGCCATCAACGGCATTGCAGCTTGCGTAAAACACAAAGCCCTTACAGTTGATCATTTAGAAATTGTTTCCGATGACGATATTGAAGTACTTAAAAATTCTGAAACCATGCCTGTTGCTTTACCAAGTTGCTCCTATTTTATAAGCATTCCGTATACGCCAGCACGAAAAATTATTTCTGCAGGTTTGCCCCTTGCCTTGGCTTCCGATTTTAATCCGGGCACTTCGCCATCAGGAAATATGAATTTTGTGGTTGCGACCGCTTGCATCAAAATGAAAATGACTCCCGAAGAAGCTATTAGTGCTGCTACTATTAATGGTGCTTACGCAATGGGAATTTCAGCAACCCACGGAAGCATAACCGTTGGTAAAAAAGCTAATCTCATTATCACAAAACCATTAAATTCATTTTATGAATTGCCTTATTCTTTTGGCACCAATTTGATTGAAGAAGTATTGCTTAACGGAAAGTTAGTTTCATAAAAAAAGTCCCGATAAATCGAGACTTCTTAAGTAATTATTTATTAAAGATTATCGTAAGCTAAAACTGCTTTTTGAAACCAATTCTCCTTTGTCAAATACATTTACAAAATAAGTTCCTTTTGCAAAATCTTTACCTGGCAATTGTTCTGAGACTTCGACAGTTTTGTTTTCATATTTTACTGTTGTTGTAAAACTGTATGTCAAAGAATTATCTCCGAAAGAAATAGTGGCTTTATCACCTAAAACATTGTTTTTAGAATCAATAACCTGAACGTAATATGTTTTATCACCAGATTTAGCTATTTTGTTTTCTGCTATAGTGAAGTTAATTTTAAGCATATCGGTTCTGCTTGCTTTATCAGTTGCTATTTGTTTTCCAGAACTTCTTACTTTATAAGAAGCCGTTTTCAAATTTGCAACCGATAATTTAGATCCTAATTCAACAGTTTTGGCTAGTTCTTCATTTTGCCCCACTAAGACCTGATTGTATTTTTTGTTGTCTTCCAAAACTACTTTTGTACTATCTAAATTTGTAGTTAAACTTTGATTTTGCTTTTTCAAAACCTCTACCTCTTGCATCAAATTCTGCATTTTTTGCTCTAGAGCTTTGTACTGTGATTTATATTTTAGCAAAGATGCATTATCACCTTTTGTAGTTTTCAATTCAGCCATCAGTTTTACAACTTTATCTCTTTCAGCAATTAACTCATCAGACATAGAAGTGTTTTCTGCTATTGCTGCATCGTAAGTAGTTTTTAAATCCGCTAAATCCTTTAAAACAGATTCTTTTTCTGATTTTACAGTGGTAACTGTAGTCTGTAATGTATTTGCATCAGATGTAAGTTTAAAAATATAAATTAAACTTCCTATTAATAAAACAGCTAAAATCCCAATAATAGCTTTTAATTTTGAATGACTGTTTTGATTTTCCATGTTGTAGATTTTTTTGTTAAAACAAATGTGTTACTATATTAAATAGTAACGAAAGATAAACATTTTTATTATATTTTTGGTGAAATATTTTTTTTAGATGGAGAATATAATTCCGTTTTCAATTACCGATTTAGCTAAGGTTACCAATCACAGAAGTGGGGAAGTAAAATTTGGGGAAAAAATGCTCACTATTCCAAAAGGTGAGAATTATCATGAGTATTTAAAGAACTGTGAAGCACAATATGTATTGTTTGGAATTCCGGAAGATGTTGGTGTTCGAGCTAATTTTGGTCGTCCCGGAGCTTATTCTGCCTGGGAAAGTGCAATTGTAAGCATAGCTAATATTCAGCATAATCGCTTTTGTAAAGGAAGTCAAATAGTCGTCTTAGGAGCACTCGATGTCGCTAAAGAAATGGAAACAGCTAAAGACCTAGATTTCCATAATACGGCAGACCGAAAAAAGTTAAGTACACTCGTTGAAAAAATTGATAAAGAAGTTGTACATATTATTAGTTGCATAATAAAATATGGAAAAACTCCTATAATTATTGGTGGTGGTCACAACAATGCTTACGGAAATATAAAAGGAACTGCTCTTGGACTTGGGAAACCTATTAATGCCATCAATTTTGACGCACATTCCGACTTTAGAATTCTGGAAGGAAGACATAGCGGTAATGGTTTTTCATATGCGTATGAAGAAGGTTTTTTGAAAAAATATTTTATTTTCGGGTTACACGAAAATTATACTTCTAAAAATGTACTCGATAATTTAAAGAAAATCGAAGATCGGGTTACTTTCAACACTTATGATGAAATCAAAGTACGCCAGCAAAAGAACTTTCAACAGGAACTCAACACTGCACTTGAATTTATAAGAAATGATGCTTATGGCATCGAAATTGATTTGGATGCCTTACCGAATATTGCTAGTAGTGCTATGACTATGAGTGGATTTTCGGTAGAAGAATTACGTCAGTTTGTTTACTTTTTTGGCAAAAGTAAAAATGCAAGTTATCTTCACATATGCGAAGGCGCACCCGAATTAGGCGAAGAAAAAAACAATCACCTCATCGGTAAACTGATCGGTTATTTAGTTACTGATTTTATTAAATCGAGAAAAGAAATAATATAATTATAAATTATGAGTTATAAGATTGACTTTCTACCTCAGAAAATAACTCATAAGTTACAACTCATAACTCATAACTTATAAAACCCTATCTTTACGCCGACTTACTACTTAACGGTAAGTATATTATATGTTATTCGAAGATTTATCATTATCCAAAAGTATTCAAAGAGCGGTCTTTGAAGAAGGATACACCAGCCCAACACCTATTCAGGAAAAGGCAATCCCATTTATTTTAGCCGGAAAAGATTTAGTAGGCTGCGCTCAAACAGGCACAGGAAAAACAGCAGCTTTTGCTATTCCGATTATACATAACCTACACCGAATGATAGGTTCGTCAAAAAAAACAAAAGAAATTCGTTGTTTAGTAGTGACACCAACTCGTGAATTAGCCGTTCAAATTGGAGAGAGTTTTGACACTTATGGAAAATATACCAACATTCGACAACTAACCATATTTGGTGGCGTTTCGCAAGTATCACAAGTAGATCAATTAAAGAAAGGCGTTGACATCTTAATTGCCACACCTGGAAGATTATTGGATTTACACAAACAAGGTTTTATCGATTTTGACAGCTTGCATTATTTGGTTTTAGATGAATCCGATTTGATGCTCGATATGGGTTTTATTAACGATGTTAGAAAAATTGTCAAATTGGTTCCAACCAACAGGCAGACTTTATTATTTTCGGCAACGATGCCAATGGCTATAAGAGAATTAGCGGATACTTTTTTAAACAAACCAGAATATGTATCGGTTACTCCAGTTTCATCAACGGCTGAAAAAATTGAACAACGTATTTATTTTGTTGGAAAAGAAGACAAACGTGGTTTATTATACCATTTAATACGAAATGAAAACCTCAACAATTTGTTAGTTTTCGTCAGAACCAAACATGGCGCCGACAATGTTGTGAAAGCCTTGAAAAAACATGGAGTAAATTCAGAAGCCATTCACGGTGACAAATCACAAACGGCAAGACAACGTGTTTTAGATCATTTTAAGAACAAAGAAATATCTGTTTTGGTTGCAACCGATATAGCTGCTCGTGGAATTGACATTGAAAGTTTACCTTATGTAATCAATTTTGATTTGCCAAATATTCCGGAGACTTATGTACACCGAATTGGTAGAACCGGTCGTGCTGGAAATGGCGGGATTTCTATTTCATTTTGCAGTAAAGATGAAGAGCCTTACTGGAAAGATATTCAGAAATTGATAAAGGTAGATGTGAAAACTATAAAAGACCATCCGTTTCCATGGAAAGATGCTGAACCCAATCCGGATGCGAAACCTGATTTAAGAAACAAAAAGAAACCCGAAGGAAAGGAAAACAATTCAAGAAAATCGGAAGCTTCTAAAAAGAATAAAAAACGCTGGTACTAATCAGCGTTTTCTTTATTTTTAATTTGATTGTGAATTACCTGAAATAACTTCGATGGTTCAAAAGGTTTTACCATTACATCATTCATACCGGCTGAAATTGCTTGTTCTGCGACTTCCTGTTTATCAAAAGCTGTCAAAGCAATAATTGGAATGGTTATTCCTTTTTCTCTAATTTTTCTTGTAGTATCAAAACCGTTGATTAAGGGCATATTGATATCCATTAATATCAAATCAAACGATTCTCGTTCTAATGCTACCAAAGCAGCATAACCATCATCTACAATTGTACAACTCATATTGCTGCTCTGGATAATTTTTTTGGTCACAACCTGATTGATTTTATTGTCTTCTACAACCAAAATATTGTATAAATGACTGGTTGATAAATCTACTTCAATATTATTGATAATTTCTATTGATTTATCTTCATCAAATTCAAATCCGATAGTGAATGAAAAAGTGGTGCCAACATTTTCCTCGCTTTCCAGATGAATTTCGCTGTCAAATAATTTCACCAAACTAGAAACAATAGACAATCCCAAACCTGTACCTTGATAATCTTCCTCTTTCCGTTCTATTTGAACAAATTTATCAAAGACTTTATCCTGATGTTCTTTTGCAATGCCAATTCCGGTATCTTTTACTTTAAATTCAATAAAATAGACTTTGCCTTCTACTTTTTTCAAATCGGCAATGACAGCAACTTCACCGTTTTTGGTAAACTTCAACGCATTACTCACTAAATTCATTATGATTTGTGACAAGCGGAGTTTATCGCCAATTAAAAACTCAGGAATGGCCGTATCAATTTCAACAGTAAATACATCATTGTTTTTATCGGCTATATATTCAACCGAATTTTTTATCAAAGTGATTTCATCCGTAAGGTTAAAAATCAGGTTTTCTAATACAATGCGTTTCTCTTCTATCTTATTGATTTGAAGAATATCATTCACAAGTGAAAGCAGGTATTTTGCAGAAAATTTTAAGGATTTTAAGTGTGGACTATTACCAAGTTCTTTATGTTCGTCTAAAATAATATTGGTAATTCCAATAACTCCGTACAATGGAGTTCTTAGCTCATGAGTAATTGTAGACACAAACTGGGATTTGAGCTGCGATGCTTCTTCTGCGGCTTCTTTGGCCAAAACAAGTTGCTCATTAGCTTTTTGTAATTCGATATTGGCTTGTTCTCTTAGCTTTATATTTTTGTACAAAGTCAATAGAAACAACAACAAAATTATCAGGATGACTATAAATAAAATAACAATCAATTTTGACTGTTTAATGCTTTTTTGATGCTTTTCGTTTACTTTCTCAATTCGTTCCAATTGATTTTTGTATTCGTCCAACTCAATTTGTACCGCTGTATTCTCAAGGTTGTCGAGTTTGTCATCTGAATAAACAACTTTATTTAATGAATCTAATTTTGCTTTATACTCCTTTGCTTTTTCAGGTTCATCATAATGTTTGTGATGGCGAACCAAGTTTTCATAAATACTAATTAAGTAGGAGTCAGATTGAATCTCCTTGGCTATTTTGTGAGCTTTAGCATAATATTGTTCTGCTTCGGTTTTTCTATTATGATATGTAGCATAAATCCCAAGCAGCGAATTCATTCTCATTTTGATTTCTTGGTCACCATACTTCAGTACATTTTCCTGAATGTCTTTTAAATAGAGATTTCCTTCATCGTATTTGTCAATCGCAAAATAAGCACTGACAAGATTCATCTTTGTATTATTGATGTCGGTGCTGTCCTTGATTTTTTCGGCATAAAATAATGCCTTTTTATAATAATTGATTCCTTTTGGAACATCAACTTGGTTGTAATAATAAACACTTCCTAAATTGCCATATATCCAATTGAAGAGTTTGTCATTATTGGTACTTTTGGCATAAGTAAGCGCTTTGTTATAAAATTCAATTGCTTTTTTAGTATCGGAACATTCATTGTAAATAACACCAAGCGTATTGTAGGATTGAGCAATATATAAATCGTCATTAATAGCAAAAGAGCTAATCAATGCTTGCTTTGAAGATTCTAATGCAATGTCGTATTTTGCCTCATTAAAATCGGTTACAGCTTGATTAAGTAATTTATCAATTTCCGCTTTTTCTTTCTTATAATCTTGCGCTACCGTATTGGCATAACAAAAAAATAAAAACACAAGTAAACTAATTGATTTGGCTTTAATCATAAGGATTGTTCAACGCTCAAATATAAAATTTTTATTCAAGAAAAAATCCCGATTGCTCGGGATTTTCAATGCTTTTAATTAATTTCTAATTAATTTTCTATACTTGATTCGTTTTGGAGTCACATCAACACCCAAACGTTTCTTTTTGTTCTCTTCATATTCTGAAAATCCGCCTTCAAAATAGTAAACTTCAGAGTTACCTTCAAACGCCAAAATATGTGTGCAAATTCTATCCAAAAACCATCTGTCGTGACTAATTACTACAGCACAACCGGCAAAATTTTCTAACCCTTCTTCTAAAGCACGAAGCGTATTGATGTCTAAATCATTTGTTGGTTCATCTAATAATAATACGTTTCCTTCTTCTTTCAATGTCATCGCCAAGTGCAAACGGTTACGTTCACCACCTGATAATGTGGCTACTTTTTTGTTTTGATCGCTTCCTCCAAAATTAAAACGGGATAAGTAAGCTCTCGAGTTCACTTGTCTTCCACCCATCATGATTAATTCTTGTCCGTCACAGAAGTTTTCCCATATTGATTTATTGGCATCAATATTTGAGTGGGCTTGGTCAACATAAGCAATCTTAACCGTATCACCAATGGTAAATTCGCCTGCATCCGGTTTTTCTTCTCCCATAATCATTCTGAAAATAGTAGATTTACCGGCACCGTTTGGACCGATGATTCCAACAATTCCGGCTTGAGGTAAAGTGAAGTTTAAGTTGTCATATAATAACTTATCTCCAAAAGCTTTGGCTACATTTTTAGCTTCAATAACATTGGTTCCTAAACGTGGACCATTGGGAATGTAGATTTCTAATTTCTCGTCGAGTTCTTTTTGGTCTTCGTTTAAGAGTTTGTCGTAATTTTGTAGACGTGCTTTTTGTTTGGTTTGTCTTCCTTTGGCACCTTGACGAACCCAATCTAACTCTCGTTCTAGAGTTTTTCTGCGTTTAGAAGCCACTTTTTCTTCTTGCTCCATTCGCTTTGTTTTTTGGTCAAGCCAAGAAGAATAGTTTCCTTTCCACGGAATACCTTCTCCTCTATCTAATTCCAAAATCCAACCGGCAACGTTATCTAAGAAATACCTATCGTGTGTTACTGCGATTACGGTTCCGGCATATTGCGCTAAATGTTGTTCTAACCAAAGTACGCTTTCAGCATCCAAGTGGTTGGTTGGCTCATCCAATAACAATACATCAGGTTGTTGTAATAGCAAACGACACAAAGCCACACGGCGTTTTTCTCCACCCGATAATACACTGATTGGCATATCACCTTCTGGTGTGCGAAGTGCATCCATTGCGACTTCTAATTTATTATCAATTTCCCAAGCACCACAAGCATCAATTCTATCTTGCAATTCCGCTTGACGAGCCATTAATTTATCCATCTTATCGGCATCTTCATATACTTCAGGCAAACCAAAACTGTCATTTATTGTATTGAATTCGTCCAAAAGCGCCATTGTTTCTGCTACACCTTCCTTTACTATTTCTAAAACCGTTTTAGTTTCATCTAGTTTTGGCTCTTGTTCTAAATAACCAACCGTATAACCTGGTTGAAATACTACATCACCTTGGTAATTTTTATCTACTCCGGCAATAATTTTCAACAAGGAAGATTTACCCGAACCATTTAATCCTAGAATTCCAATTTTTGCTCCGTAGAAGAAACTTAAATAGATGTTTTTTAGTACTTGCTTATCACTTCCTTGATACGATTTACTCAATCGTTGCATGGAGAAAATTACTTTTTTATCGTCAGACATATTTAGATTATTAGATAGTTAGATTATTAGATTATTTAGATTACAATCGCCCTTTAAGCGAACTAAAAACCCAAGCATTGGCTAAGAAACCGACACCTACTGCTCCGAAACCCCAACCTGCAGTATCAGCATAACGATATACTCCTAATCCGATTAGAGTGAATCCCATGATAATCATGATTAAGGTTGCCCATCCTAAAACGGTATTTTTATTCATTCCCATAATTTGTGGTATTTATTTTTTAGCGAAAGCAAATATCGTAAAAAAATATGTTTTGGAACAAAATGTACTACTGCATTTATGCAATAATTTAAAAACTTATTATTCTTTCAAACTTACCATGATGACTTTTGGAAGCTGGATTTAAAATCTTGTTTATCAAATCATAATAGAATGGTAATTCATTGGTTTTGATAAGCTGTTCGCTGGATGAAAGCGTTTTTATTTTATAAAAAAATATAGGGTGAAGCAATGCATTGGTTTCAACAAACTCTGAATTGATTGTAGTTTGGGTATAATAAGTGGTATCATAGCAAACAACAATACCATGAATTATTCCTTCTTTTGATTCTATATCAAAACATTCTAATCGAAGTGGAATAAATCCCCTTATATTAGTTTGGCGATTGTAAATTTTGTAGCAGGCTTCTTTTCTGCTCCATAAATTCCAAACTGCTGTTTCGGGATCATCAGAGTTCAAAATATACAGTTGCTCATTTGGAGTAAAAAGTTTGTCTAAAAATCCTCTGCGTTTCCAATTGCTTTCTTTTTTGGCAAGAGCTAAATCTATAATATCATTTCCAATCACTTTTCTGAAAGTTTGCTTTGAATTATTTCTATAGTAGCTTTTACAGAAAGCATCTTTTCCATAGATTCATTGTCTATTGTTATCTCAAAAGCATCTTCTACGTCTAAAACAATATCAACCAAATTAGCCGAATTTATATTTAAATCCTTAATAAAATCGGTATTCTCATTGATGTTATCGAAGGCCTGTTCATTCTTGACAAAAGGTTTTACGATCGTTTTCAATTTTTCAATGATAGCAGCTTTATCCATAGTTTAGTTATATTTTTTTTATAATCACACAGCCATTCACATCTCCAAATCCGAAACTGGCTTTGGCTAAGATAGTGATATCTTTTTCAATAAGTTGTTGCGGAATTCTAGAGATGTCAATTGTATTGATGATATCAGAATTTATATCCTCACAGTTTATATTCGGAAAAACAAATCCGTGATAAACCTGAAGCACCGAAGCAACACTTTCAATACTTCCTGCGGCTGACAAACAATGGCCAACCATTGATTTTAATGAGTTGATATAGGGAAAATCAATTCCCTTTCTGTTCAGTGCCTCACTCCAATTCTGTATTTCCAAACCGTCTTTACTGGTCGCCGTTAAATGTCCGTTTATGGCATCAATAGCATCCGAGTTAATTCCGGCATGAGCCATAGCAGCTGTTATGCATTTTTGCACCGCAACTGGATTTGGAGCTGTCATTGTTCCTAGTCCGCGTTGTCCACCGGAGTTTATATTTCCTCCTAGAACCTCTGCATAAATTAGGGCACCACGAGCTATAGCAGTTTCTAAATCTTCTAATACTAATGCACCTGCACCGCTCCCTGGTACAAACCCTGAAGCTGTAGCCGACATTGGTCTGGAACCTTGTTCTGGTGTTTCGTTGTGTTTAAATGTGCACACTTTCATAGCGTCAAATCCACCCCAAATATAAGGTCCACTATCGCTAGTACTTCCTGCTAACATTCTTTTGGCTTGACCGAGTTTAATGCGTTCATAAGCCATCAAAATACTTTCGGTTCCTGTGGTACAAGCAGAAGAATTAGTTGTGACTTGATTTCCCAAACCGAGTTTTCCTCCCAAATAAGCACTCACGCCGCTGTTCATTGTTTGAGCAACAGCAGTGCTTCCTAGTTTACGGGTTTCCAGATTATCGATTTTATAAATGCTTTCTCTAAACTTTTCAATACCTGAAGTTCCGGTTCCGAAAATTGTACCCGAATCCCAATCCGGGTTTTCCTTCTGCTCGATGGGTAGACCGGCATCTTTCCATGCCTCCATTCCGGCAATAACACCATATAAAATTCCAGTTGAATTAAAATTTCTAAGTTCCAACTCTGTAAAATAGTCTCTTTTTAATGCTTCTGAGATTTCTGGAGTTCCCGAAATCTGACAGGAAAATTGTAAGCGTTCAAGTTCAGCATCATGTTTTATGCCTGAAATTCCGTTTTTAATCGCATGAGTAAACGCAGCGAGTCCCACTCCATTTGGAGCAACAATTCCCAGACCTGTTATCACTACTCTTCTTTCCATTTTATAAAATAATTCCGGCTATAGTGCCATGGCAAACTTCTTCTTTATTTGCAGTAAGCATTTTAACTTTGCACTTCAACTTACCAAATCTAAAATATACTTTTTCTGAAACTACGGTTACCGTTTCATTGGGATAAACCGGTTTCAGGTATTCAATTTCAGCTGATGTTAATGCGACTTTTGATTTATCATTAAAATCATTTCCTAATAAATAAATTCCAAAACAAACAACTCCGATTTGTGCCATAGTTTCGGTTAATATAACACCCGGTGTTATTGGATTGCCTTTAAAATGTCCTTTGTAAAATTCTAAATCATCTCTAAAAGTATACTTTCCTTCCACGCCATTTTCATCGATATGCAGCAACTCATCTACAAATAAGAAAGGCTTTGAATAGGGTAATTTATTTATAATACTTTTATACATTTTAGAATTCAATTAATATACGTTGCGCTGAAAATCCTGGTCCAAAACTCAATAATAATCCCTTTTCTCCTTGCTTTGGTTTATTATCCATTATACGTTCTAAAACATATAATACTGTGGCACTCGACATGTTACCATACAATCGTAACACTTCTTTGGTATCATCTATATTCTTTCCTAAATCGGAAAACAAATCTTCCACTGTCTGTACAATTTTTTTACCTCCTGGATGGAAAATCAGATGGTCTATATCTTCGATTTTTAATTGATTTTTTTCTAAAAAAGGATGAATAATATCTGGAAAATGTGATGCAATAGTTTCGGGAACTTCAATATCCAAAACCATTTGCAGACCAGAATTGGTAAGTTTAAAACCCATCATGTGAATCGCATCATAAAAGTGATACATTTCATCTGCCAGAATTTTTGGCCCTTCATCCTCTTCATGAGACGAAAGTAAAACACAAGCAGCGCCATCGCCAAAGATAGCCGCAGAAACAATATTTGCCATCGAATAATCATCGAGTTGAAATGTGGCCGTTGGGCTTTCTACTGCAATAATAGCTGCCCGTTTTCCTAGATTGGCCTGAAGAAAATTCTTAGCGTAAATCATCCCCGAAATTCCTGCTGCACAACCCATTTCGGTAACTGGCAATCTGATAATATCCTGACGTAATTTAAGTGAATTGATTAAATAGGCATCTAATGACGGAATCATAATTCCGGTACAACTTACTGTTATAATATAGTCGAGTGTTTCCGGTTTCCAGTCAGCTTTCTTTAAAGCTTTGTCAAGTACTTTTTCACCAAGGGCAATCACTTCTCGAACATAAATGTCGTTTCTTTCCTCAAATGATGTTTTGGTAAATACTTCAATTGGATCCATTATCGAGTACCGTTTATCTACCAGCGCACCTTCAAATATCTTGCTTACTTTCCTAATAAAACGCTCATCTTGTCCAATAAGCCATGTATTAAGAAACGGAAGTATTTCTTCTGTAGTTCTTGAATATTTGGGTAATTCTTTAGCAACTGTTTTTATTGTAACGCTCATTGGTATTCTGTATTATTCTTTTTGTTCAAAATTTACAACTAACTGTAGGTTGATTATCCATTGGTATCGAAATGCCCATTTCCATTGTATGGTGTAGTTAGCAAAGTTCAATTTCTTAGAGAATTGCTCTAATTCCTGCTTTTTAAAACCTCTTAAAATCGAAATCAGTCCATCTTCTCTTGACATGGTATTCAATCCGAAGACAAAACACAAAGCCTGAAATAATCGATAGGAAATGGCGCTTCTGTGCAAATCATTAATCACAATTCCGAGCCTCGCGTTGGTTTTAAATACTTCTAATAGTTTTATAATTTCTTCCTCTTTAAAATGATGAAGTGTCAATGTACACAGTACGATATCATAGTGTAGCGATGAAAAAGTGGTGTCAAATATATCTTCACAGCGGTATGTAACAGTAGGATAATGAAGTGATAATTTTTTAGCATAATTGATTGTAAATTGATTTGCATCGATGCCAATTAATTTAAAATTTAAGTTGTTATTTTCAGCATAAAGAGCTAAGGTTCGTAACATATCACCATTACCACAACCTACATCTACAATAGTTGTACAAACATCCTTCGGCTTATGTCTCATGATTTTTTTGACGCCTTCGAGTGTCAGTTGGTTGCCACCTAACAGCTGATTTATTTTGGCGATTTTGTCCAGTGCATCACGAAGCTCTTCACCTTCCATCTCAAAATCATCCATAATCTCGGATTGATTTGTTCGGTATTTTGTATTGAGTGGCATCATAACGGTCGACCGTGGGTTTTTTTAATTAACAGCGGTAATAAAAACGGAATGGTTGTAACGATAGTTAAAACAACATTGGCCAGCTTTTCTTTTTGAAGCAAATTTCCTAACAACCTGCCTGTTTGTATTCGATTAGCAAAATTTTTTCTCCATAATTTTGAGTACTGTCTTTCCATTTCGGTTCTGGAACAACGACCTTCAAAAAAATTGATAACCGATTCAGAAGCTAATTTTGCACTATGAATTGCCATTGCCATACCATTACCACATAATGGATGAATCAATCCGGCTGTGTCGCCAATCATTAACATTTTGTTTTCTACACTTTTTTTGGGTTCAAAAGATATCTGACTTATCGTCAAGGGAGTTTCAAATTGAATTATCGCATCCGTGAAAATAGCTTTTAAATTAGGATTTTTACATACTACATTTTCCTGATAGGCTGTTATGCTTTTATATTTTTTAAAAGTTTCATAATTTCCTAAGTAACAAATGTTAACTAAATCGGTTTCCACTTTAGACACACCACAATAGCCTCCATTAAAATGATGTAAGCCAACCACATCGTCAGCAAAATTAACTTTATAATGGGCTTTTACTCCTAACCAGTTTGAGGGTTTACTGATGAAATTGCGCTTTAGGACAACATCCAAATTTGAACGTTTTCCAAAAGCACCCAAAACAACTTTGGCACAAAAAACACTATTGTTTGTAGTTACACGAAATTTATCCTCAAGAAAAACCACATTAGAAACTGTTTCTTGAACAATCTTACCTCCTCTTTTGAGTACTTCTTGATAGAGATAATAATCTAAAGCGAATCTACTTACTCCAACTCCACCAAGAGGCAAATTGGCTTTAATAGTTTTTCCTGAAACCAATGAAAAATTTAGTTTTGAAATCTTTTTTGGATGCAGTGTTTCTAAATTTAGGGCTAAGGATTGCAAGTAAGGTAACACTTCATTCGATATATATTCACCACAGACCTTATGCTTGGGAAATTCATTTTTTTCAAAAAGTAAAACCTTACAATCGAGTTTTAAAAGATGAATAGCCGCTGTCAAACCAGCTAAACCTCCACCTAAAATTATTACTTCTTTACTTTCCATACAATGTAAAAGTAAGCAATTGTCTTATGAACAATTTGTATAATTATGTTAAAGATTTAAATAATTGAAAGTTTGACAACTATTTATAAACTACGCCTTCTTTCATAACAAAAACAACATTAGTAACGGTAGACACAACTTGAGAAGGATCATCATTAGTAGCGACAATATCGGCTAAAAAACCTGGTGCTATAATTCCAATTTGTTTGTCCATATCAAGTAACATGGCATTGGTAAAAGTGGCAGCTTGCAGTGCTCTAATAAAAGGAACACCTGCTTCGGTCATATAAATGAATTCCTTGGCGTTTTCACCGTGAGGAAACACACCAGCATCTGTACCAAAACCAAATGGTACTCCTTTTTTATAAGCACTTGCAAACATAGCTTGCAATCTTGGTCCAATAGACAACGCTTTAGGAACTACAATGGCTGGGTAATAATTGGCAATTTTTGCTTTCTCGGCAACGAACTTCCCAGCAGATAATGTTGGTATTAAAAAGCAATTGTATTTTATCATCATGTCCATCGTAGTATCGCTCATTTCTGTGCCATGCTCTATAGTTTTTACACCAGCTTTTATGGCTCGTTGCATTCCTTCATCGCCGTGAGCGTGTGCGGCTACTTTCATCCCATAGTCTTTGGCTGTGGCAACAATGGCATCCATTTCTTCTTGAGTGAATTGCGGATTAGTGCCACTTTTAGCAACGCTTAACACGCCGCCTGTAGCTGTTATCTTTATCCAATCGGCGCCATTTTTGTAGCGTTGTCGTACAGCTTGTTTAGCATCTTCTATACTATTAACGACACCATCTTTTGGACCAGGATTTCCCATCAAGTCTTTTCTGTAACCGTTTGTTGGGTCGGCATGGCCTCCTGTTGATGCCAAAGCTTTTTCGGCAGTAAAGATTCGTGGACCAATAACTTTGCCGGCATTTATGGCATTTCTAAGCGATACATTAACACCGCTTCCGCCTAAATCTCTGACCGTTGTAAAACCCGCCATAAGAGTATGCTTGGCAAAAACCTCAGCATTAAAAGCAATATCAGCATCATTCAAGGTAAATTCTTCGATATAATGTGTTGGACTACTTTCTTCCTCTAAATGGACGTGCATATCAATCCAACCCGGCATAACCGTTTTGTTTTTGAGGTCAATAATTTTGTCTGTTACATTGGTTGAATTAACAAAACCCTCTTCAATGCTCTTTATAGTTTTACCAGAAACTATTATGGTTTTATTAGTTAGTACTTTACCATTTTTAGTATCTATTAATTTACCACAATGGATATAAGTATCTTGAGCTTGTGTAATTAGTACCGTTAATAGAATGGTGAAGAGGAATAGTTTTTTCATGTTTTTTGATTTTGATAAAGATAGAAAATTAATTAAAAATACTCACCAACATTTCCTTTAGCAAATCGCCTTGAGGTAAAGCATTAGCTCCAACACCTTTGCTTTTTACATCAATATCGCGTAGTTTTCCAACAATGGCACTTACTTTTTTCATTGGATAATTATGTGCAGCAGTGATATAATCATTTACAAAAAATGGACTTACCCTTAATATTTTGGCAACGTTACTTGGCGATTTGTCTTTTAAACCATGATATTGAAGTAAAGCAGAAAAGAAACTGAATACCAATCCGTTGGTCATAACAATTGGATTGTCTTTTTGGTTCTGTGCAAAATAATTGGCAATTTGATAGGCTTTGAATTGGTTTTTATCTCCGATGGCTTTTCGAAATTCAAACACATTAAAATCTTTACTGAAGCCAATATTTTCTTCTATATGATTGGGTGTAATTGTGCTTCCTTTTGGCAAAATGATTTCCAGTTTGGTCAATTCGTTGGCAATCCTACTCAAATCGTTTCCCAGAAACTCAACAAGCATTGCCATAGCTTTTGGTTCTATTCCATAACCTCTGCCTTGTAAAACGCGTTTAATCCACTCACCGACTTTGTTGTCATACATTTTTTTGCTTTCGTAGACCAAACCATGTTTTTCGAGCGTTTTTGTTACTTTCTTGCGTTTGTCAAGAGATTTATATTTGTAAGCAAAAACCAAAACCGTAGTAGGTTGTGGATTTTCAGCATATTTTTCTAATTGGTCAATTGTTCTAGATAATTCCTGTGCTTCTTTAACAATTACCACTTGACGTTCTGCCATCATTGGGTAACGTTTGGCATTCGCAACGATATCATCAATAGTAGTATCACGGCCATAAAGCACCATTTGGTTAAACCCTTTTTCATCTTCTGTTAAAAGATTATCTTCTAAATATTCCGTGATTCTATCAATATAATAAGGCTCTTCACCCATCAGAAAATAGATTGGCTTGATGTTTCCTGCTTTGATGTCGTTGATAATTTTTACTACTTCTTCCAAAATAAGTTGATTCGGTTATTTGGTTATTCGTTTAATTGATAATAGATTTGTTGGATGCAAAAACTCAACTTTCCTTCCTATAACTTTCGCTTCAAAAATAGTGAAAATAAAGTGTCTATTTTTGATGACATCAGGAAAAAGTTTATCATTCTAACTCCCGAAGAATGGGTTCGTCAACATACAGTTCAATTTTTACTACAAGAGAAGAATTATCCAAAATCATATATTAATGTTGAGAAACTAATTAAAGTAAATGATATCAACAAACGCTACGACGCTGTAGTTTTTCATCCCAATGGGGAACTATTTTTATTAGTAGAATGTAAAGCGCCAGAAGTAAAAATAACTCAGGAAACCTTCGACCAAATTGCACGTTATAACCTGAAAATGAAAGCAAAATACCTAATGGTAACCAACGGACTAAATCATTACTTTTGTCAAATGGACTTTGAAAATGAGCAATATGTTTTTCTTGAAGAGCTACCAAATTTTATAAGCAAATAACATTGAAGAAAATAGCCGTAGTCATATTAAACTGGAATGGAGCCAAATTGTTAGAGCAGTTTTTGCCTTCTGTTGTGGCGTATTCTGATGAAGCTAAAATATATGTGGCCGATAATGCATCAACAGATAATTCGATTGCGGTTGTAAAAGAAAAGTTTCCAACGATTACTATTATAAAAAATGAGGGTAATTATGGTTTTGCTAAAGGATATAATTTAGCGTTGGAGAAAGTAGAAGAAGAATATTATGCATTAGTTAACTCCGATATTGAAGTTACTCAAAACTGGCTTGCTCCAATTCTTTCTATTTTTGAAAATCAACCTGAAATTGGAATCATTCAACCCAAAATTTTAGATTATAAAAACAAAGACTACTTTGAATATGCTGGTGCTGCTGGAGGTTTCATTGATCAGTTTGGTTATCCTTTTTGTCGAGGACGCATTTTTGAAACAATAGAAAAAGACAATGGTCAATATGATGATGAGTTAGAAATTTTTTGGGCAAGTGGTGCTTGTTTTTTTATCAGAAAAGAAATTTATAGGAAACTAAATGGTTTTGATGCCGATTTCTTTGCCCATCAGGAAGAGATTGATTTGTGCTGGCGTGCTTTTAATTTGGGTTATAAAGCCAAATACACTTCGGTTTCTGTGGTTTATCATATTGGTGGTGCGACTTTAAATGAAAGCAATCCGAAGAAAACTTTCCTAAATTTCAGGAATTCATTATTGATGCTTACCAAAAATTTGCCCGAAAATAAGTTGGTTCCAATTCTTTTTGTGCGTCTGATACTTGATGGAATTGCTGGAATTCAATTTATTTTTAAAGGAAAACTTATTCATTGCTGGGCAATTATCAAAGCACATCTCGCATTTTATAGCATGATAAACAAAACGTTAAAAAAACGAAAAGGAGCTCAGTCTGATTCCTATTATTATTCTAAAAGTATTCTCTATAGCTACTTCATAAAAAATACCACCGTTTTTAAAAAATAATTTTAACAAGAGTTTATCATTGTATTTGACTCTTTCAAACCTAAATTATCCTTACTTTTGTTGAAATTTTAATTACCCTATCTTATGAAAAAAGTAATTTTCGCACTTTCGCTAGTTGCCCTTACCCTAACCTCTTGTGGCACAAAGAAAAAAATTGCTGCTCTTGAAGCACAAAACAAAGAATGTCAAGATTTATTGAATTCAACTACCGTTAAATTGAACTTATGTCTTTCTGAAAAAGACGCGCTTTCTAAACAAAATGATTACCTTAAACAAAACAATTCAGATTTGATTAGTAATACAAAAGATTTGACTGTTTTAACTACAAAAGGTGCTCAAAACTTAGAAAAATCATTGGAAAGTTTAAAAGAAAAAGATTTAAAAATTTCAAGACTTCAAGATGCTTTGACTAAAAAAGACAGCGTTACATTAGCCTTGGTTACTAGCTTAAAAAGCTCTGTTGGAATTTCTGATCCAGATATTGAAATCAATGTTGAAAAAGGTGTAGTTTTCATATCGATTGCTGATAAATTATTATTCAAGAGCGGAAGTTATGTTGTAAGTGACAGAGCTAAAGAAGTTTTAGGCAAAGTAGCTAAAGTAATCAATAGCCGTCCTACATTTGAATGTATGGTTGAAGGTCATACAGATAATGTCCCTTTTACAGGAAATGCAATATTACTTGACAACTGGGATTTGAGTGTAAAGCGTTCAACTGCTATTGTTAGAGTATTGACAAAAGATTTAGGTGTTAAACCATCTCAATTAATTGCAGCCGGAAGAAGTGAATTTATTCCATTAGTGGATAACAATTCTGCTGATAACAGAGCAAAAAACAGAAGAACACGTATTGTAGTTTTACCAAAAATTGATGAATTCTACGATATGATTGAAAAAGAAATGAAAAATCAGAAGAAATAATTTTTGAGAGAAAAGAAACAAGAAGCAAGATCAAAGACTCTTATCTAAATAAAAAACGTCCTAATTTATTGGGACGTTTTTATTTTATCTTGCTTTATTCTTCTATTTCCTTTCTAAAAAATATCAGTATCGCCTTTTCCTTCCCTAATGACTACTGGTTCGTATCCCGATAAATCAATAATCGTAGAACCAACATTATCACCATAACCACCATCAATGACTAAGTCAACAAAGTGTTGCCATTTTTCAAAAATCAATTCCGGGTCAGTAGAATATTCTAATACTTCATCTTCATCGTGAATAGAGGTTGATACAATTGGGTTTCCTAATAGTTTTACAATTTCGAGTGCAATATTATTATCCGGAATTCTAATTCCGACAGTTTTCTTTTTGCGGAATTCTTTTGGCAAATCATTGCTTCCAGGCAAAATAAAAGTATACGGTCCAGGCAAACTTCTTTTTAGAATTTTAAAAGTTGATGTATCTATTTGACGAACGTAATCAGACAAGTTGCTCAAATCACTACAAACAAAAGAAAAATTAGCTTTCTCAAGTTTGATTCCTTTGATTTTAGCAATACGTTCCAAAGCTTTGGTATTTGTAATATCGCAACCTAATCCATAAACAGTATCCGTTGGATATATTATCAAACCACCATTGCGCAAAACATCCACAACCTTCTTGATAGCAGCTTCGCTTGGTTTGTCTTCGTATATTTTTATAAATTCGGCCATAAATTAGAAAATAGATGAAAGAGAAAAGATAAAAGACTTGTCTCTATATAGTTATTTATTCTTGCTTCTTGTCTCTTGCTTCTTGTTTCTTATCCAATCACATCAAGCTTAGCAAATCTCAAAAGCAGCTTCTTAATTCCACCTACTTCAAATTTTATTTCTGCTTTTTTGTCTGCGCCTGTGCCTTCTAAACTAACAACTTCGCCTTTACCAAAGCGTTCGTGAATGACTACATTTCCAATTGTTAATTTACTATCAAACAAATTCGTGTTGTTACTCGGTGCATTCCCAATTGGTTTCAATTTACGAATATTTAAAGATGAAACCGGTTCATCACCATATTTCTTTGGTGGCATTCCGGCTGTTGGTTTGGCTAACCGCAATTTGGATTTATCAATATCACCAAAAATATCCAAATCTATTGTTGGCTTGTATCGATAACCTGTGTCCAACGGATTGATATATTCTAAATATTCATCTTTTATTTCTTCGATAAAACGAGAAGGTTCGGCATCGGTTAATTTACCCCAACGGTAACGCGATTGCGCATAAGTTAAATAGGCTTGATGTTCCGCTCGGGTTAAGGCAACATAAAACAATCTTCGCTCTTCTTCGAGTTCACTTCTGGTATTCATACTCATGGCACTCGGAAACAAATCTTCTTCCATACCAACTACAAAAACATACGGAAACTCTAATCCTTTTGCCAAGTGAATCGTCATCAAAGCCACTCTGTCATCATCGCCAGTATCTCGATCTAAATCAGTTGCCAATGCTACATCTTCCATGAATTCGGATAAAGCCCCACGCGCGCCATCAATTTCTCTTTGGCCTTCGATGAAGTCTTTGATACCGCCCATTAAGGTTTCTATGTTTTCAATACGGGCGATGCCTTCGGGAGTTCCGTCTTTTTTGAGTTCCTGGATTAAGCCTGTTTTTTTTGCTACATGCTCCGTTAAAACAAATGCATCCTGTTGTTCGTTGATGACTTGAAAACTCTTAATCATCGTCACAAAATCATCTATTTTTTGTTTGGTGCCCGAGTTTAATTTTAAATCAATCTTGTCGATATTTTCCATTACTTCAAAAATGGAACGCTTGTAATGATTAGCGGCAACCGTAAGTTTTTCAATAGTGGTGTCTCCAATACCACGAGCGGGATAATTAATTACACGAATCAATGCTTCTTCGTCTTTTGGATTTATTACCAATCGCAAATAGCACAAAACATCTTTGATTTCCTTTCTTTGATAGAAAGACAAACCGCCATAAATTCGATACGGAATATCACGTTTACGTAGGGCGTCTTCCATGGCTCGAGATTGTGCATTGGTACGATACAAAATCGCAAACTGACCGTTGATCATTTGATTGCGCATCTTTTGCTCAAAGATTTCACCAGCTACAAATCGGCCTTCTTCTCCATCAGTAACACTGCGATGTACTTTTATTTTAGCGCCATAATCATTGGCTGTCCAAACAACTTTATCGAGTTTGGTTTTATTCTTATCAATAATCGAATTGGCTGCTTCAACAATGTTTTTGGTCGAGCGATAGTTTTGTTCTAATCGATAGGTCTTTACATTTTCATAATCCTTTTGGAAGTTCAGAATGTTATTGATGTTGGCTCCACGAAAAGCATAGATACTTTGGGCATCATCACCAACGACACAAATGTTTTGAAATCTGTCGCTCAACGCACGCACAATCAAATACTGTGAATGATTAGTATCTTGGTACTCATCAACCAAAATGTATCTAAAACGGTCTTGGTATTTGGCCAACACATCCGGAAAACGATTTAGGAGTTCGTTGGTTTTTAATAACAAATCATCAAAATCCATTGCTCCAGCTTTGAAACATCTGTCTACATAATTGGCATAGATTTCACCCAATCTTGGCTTTTTACTCATGGCGTCCTGCTCTTGCAGTTCAGGATTGTTGAGATATGCTTTGACAGTAATTAATGAATTTTTATACGATGATATTCTGCTTAAAACCTGTTTCGGTTTATAAATATCTTTATCCAATTGCATTTCTTTGATAATGGCTGAAATGAGTCGGACACTATCTTGTGTATCGTAAATAGTAAAGTTTGACGGATAACCTAATTTATCGGCTTCACTTCTTAGGATTCTTGCGAACACTGAATGAAACGTTCCCATCCATAGATTTTTAGCTTCATTAGTTCCGACAATATCAGCGATACGTTTTTTCATTTCACGTGCCGCCTTATTGGTAAAGGTTAATGCCAAAATATTAAACGCATCGACACCCAAACTCATCAAATAGGAAATACGAACCGTTAACACACGGGTTTTTCCTGAACCTGCTCCAGCGATAATAATCATTGGACCATCTTTCTGAAAAACGGGTTGTTGTTGGGCTTCGTTGAGTTGAGAAATGTAGTGTTGCATTTTTTAAAAGTCGCTGAAGTTTTAAAATCTTCGTCAACAAATTTAATGTTACTAAACGTGAAAAGCAATAGACTTTTATGGGTATTTCTATTATATTTGTGAACAATTTTAGATATAATTTAGCTATGAATTCAGATAAAATAATAGAATTACTGATGTATGCTGTTCCTTCACTGATTACAGGTGGTGTAGCATATTATTTGTTTGATAATTACTTTAAAGACCAACAAAATACCAGACGTTGGTTGTTACAAAGAGAGAATCAGAAACATTCGTTGCCTTTGCGTTTGCAGGCGTATGAAAGATTGGCTTTGTTTTTAGAGCGCATTAATCCGGCGAAGTTGCTGATTAGAGTAGCTCCTTTGAGTGATGACAAAGTTGATTATCAAAATCTTTTGATTCATCATATTGAACAGGAATACGAGCACAACATTACGCAACAAATATATATTACTAACGAGCTTTGGACGATGCTTTTGACTGCTAAAAACACCATCATTCAAAATATCAGAAAGACTACTTTGGATGAGACTGTTACCACTGCAGATCAGTTAAGGGAAAAGATTTTAAGCAATCTACTCGACGGACAATCAGCTACTACAGTTGCACTTAGTTATTTAAAAAATGAAGTCGCTGAAGTTTTAGGATAAAAAAAATCCTTCTCAGTTGAGAAGGATTTTTTGTTTATTTAAACTTTGAAATTCCGTCTTTCAGCCAAGCTAAATAGTCGTCGATGTTTGGAGTATAACTAATTGGTGTATTCAGTTTTTCTTCTTTTAAATTGATTAAAACGTAGAACGGCTGTGTGTTGGTTTTGTATTTGGTGATTATAAATTCTGTCCATTTATCGCCAATTGTGGTAATTTCATTTCCAGTTTCTTTTGAAACGGTTTGTTCATTCTTTGGTAATTCTCTTTTATCATCAATATACAATGAAATTAAAACAACCTCGTTTTTCAATACATTTAAAACCTTTTCATCCGACCACACATTGTTTTCCATCTTACGGCAATTAACGCAAGCATAGCCTGTAAAATCAAGCATAACAGGTTTATTTATAGATTTTGCATAAGCCAACCCTTTGTCATAATCATTGAAAACTGTTAATCCGTGTGGTCCTATTTCGGCTCCATCGGGTAATACTTTTTTAGAAGAAACACTTGAGTTTCCGAAAAATCCAGTTGGGCTTTCGCTATACGTTTGTGGCGGTGGGAAGGCACTTATTAATTTTAAAGGAGCGCCAAATAATCCCGGAATCATATAAATGGTGAAAGCCAAAACGAGTAATCCCAATGATAGTCTTCCCACAGAAATATGAGTCAACGGACTATCATGTGGCGTCATTATTTTGCCTAATAAATACAATGCCCAGGTTCCGAAAACAGCGATCCAAATTGCTAAGAAAACTTCTCTTTCCAGCAGATGCAATTGTAATACTAAATCGGCATTGGATAAAAATTTAAACGCTAAAGCTAATTCTAAAAAACCAAGTGAAACCTTTACTGTATTTAACCAACCGCCCGATTTTGGCAATGATTGTAACCAACTTGGGAACATGGCAAAAAGCATAAATGGTAAGGCTAAAGCCGAAGAAAAACCAAGCATACCAACGATTGGCGCAATCCCACCTCTAGAAGCTGATTCTACTAAAAGCGTACCTACAATTGGTCCGGTGCAAGAAAAAGAAACTATTGCTAAGGCCAAAGCCATGAAAAGAATTCCAATAACTCCACCTCTATCAGCTTGTTTGTCGACTTTATTTGCCCAGGAATTAGGCAGCATGATTTCGAAAGCGCCAAGGAAAGAGGCAGCAAAAACTATAAGAAGTAAAAAGAAAAACACATTGAACCAAGGATTTGTAGATAAAGCATTTAAGGCATCGGCACCAAAAATAGCTGTAATGGCTAATCCTAAAACCACATAAATCGCAATGATAGAAATACCGTAAAGAATGGCATTTCGTTTCCCTTGTCCAGGATTTTTACTTTGTTTGGTAAAAAAGCTAACCGTCATTGGAATCATTGGAAAAACACAAGGTGTAAGTAGTGCGGCTAAACCTCCTAAAAATGCTAGGAAGAAAATAGTCCATAAGCCTTTTTGTTCTTCTTTTTTCGGAGCCTCAGCTATTACTTTTGGTTCTGGCTTGACCGGTTCACTAACCGTAAACTGTGATGTACTTGCTGTATCTGTTGCTGAAATGTTAGTGGCTGTTTCTTTACCAATTTGTTCTTTATTGGGTAGCTGAAACGTAAAATTCATATTGTCATTGATACACGCTTGTTTGCATACTTGGTAATCAATTTTAGCTTTTATAGAAGCCAATTTTACATTAATAATTTTTACTTTTTGAGTAAAAGTTACGCTCTTTTCAAAGAAATATTCATCGACACCAAAAATATCATTGAACTCTTTTTTGTATGGACTTTCTTTAACTTTTCCAATCAATTCATAATTGCCTTTTGTGTCTTTGAATACAAATTCGGCTGGCAATGGTCCACCATCTGGTGTGAATTGAGAATACACATGCCAACCTTCGTCGATCTTGCCTTCCATCACCAAATTAAATTCGGTTTCCGTTAGCTTTTCTACTTTGGTTGACCATTTTACTGGTTTTATAATTTGTGCATTTAGGTTGGCAAAAGCCAAAAAAGGCAAAAGAAAAAATAATAGTTTCTTCATTAGGGTGTATAATTTATTTTTAAAATTTGTGTCGTCGTTTCGGTAACTTTAAATCGTTCGTCCTGTCTTTTTCCGATAACCCAGACGATTTGGTTGTCAGAACATAAAAGCCAAGTATTTGCTTTATCCAACAAAGAATATTTTTCGTCTTTAAAAAACTTGCTTAGCTTCTTTTTACCATTCATTCCAATTGGATAGAAGAAATCACCTTCATGCCATCGTTTTATTTCTAAAGGAAAATGCAATTTCTCTTCGTCAACAAATATAGTATTAGTTGTCTGAACCGAAATGTCGGCTACGTTACAAAACGCCATTTTTAAGGGAAATTTAACTTCCTTTTGTTCTTTTTTTACTGAAAAACTCATCCTTTCGTTCTCATTTTGTTTTGGAAACAAAATCAAATGATTTCTGTCTTTTAGTAAAATATGCGTTTCAGAAAACACTTGTTTTCCTGATTGTGCCTTAATTAAATCATAAACGGCGTTCCAATCGGTGAAACCATAATTGGATAGCCATTGGTATAAATAGGCTTTGTGATTTTGAAATTTCAATACTTTAGCAATATCGATTTTGATAGTATCTTCTTCTGAAACCACTTGTTTGTATACCATTTGTGAGGCGTCATTACCAAGAGATTTTGCTTGTTGCAGATTAGAAATCGTATTCTCAAAAGAATCTAACAAACTTGGATTGAGTTCTTTCAGCACCGGAATTACATTGTGTCGTAATTTATTTCGCAAATATGTATCGGAGGCATTGCTGCTGTCTTCTCTCCATTGGATATTATTTTCTTTGGCGAAAGCCTCAATTTCATTTCTGGAGAAAGCTAATAACGGACGGACGATATTCGCGTTTTGCTGCGGAATTCCGGTCAAACCATCTAATCCGGAACCACGGGTGAAATTGATCAAAAAGGTTTCCAGGCTGTCATCTAGATGATGCGCTGTTAGAATATAGTCGTAATCGTTATTGATTAAAAGTGTGTTAAACCATTCATAACGCAGGTTTCGGGCGACAACCTGAATGGATAACTTTTGTTGTTCCGCAAATTTTTTAGTATCAAACCGATTAACAAACAGTAAAACATCCATCATTTCACATTGGTATTTTACAAATTTTTCGTCTTCATCGCTTTCATTACCTCGCAGTTGAAAATTGCAATGAGCAACTCTGATATCCAACTTTAACAGATGACACAACTGCAACAAAACCATGCTGTCAATGCCTCCACTTGTTGCCAAAAGGAGCTTCTTCCCTATTAGGAAAGGAAGATTGCTATTTATATGATTTTGGAATTTCTGAAGCATTGTTTTTTTATTGACGAATTTAACATTTTTTCATCTTCCATTTACAATTCTTTTATTTCTTACTTGCCAGTTCATTGAAAAGCAACCGCACTTATGCAGCATCCTTATGGCACTTGTGTGGCACTTACACGGCACTTACACGGCGCTTTGATGGCACTTTGATGGCACTTTAGCACTTTGGGCGAGTTAATAAAAAAGGGGAGGCAACGAGTTATTATTTAACCAAAAACCATAAATAACGTAAAACTGAGTTGGCGGTTTGTTATTATTCCATTTATCAATCTTTTAGAAACTTTAATATGTATTTTTGAATTTCTTTGCGTTGTTCATCATTTGCATTATTGTCCATTTCGTTATGAGTTGTATTTGATAATTTTATAATTGTCATTTCCAACTTTTTAATTTCCTTTTCTGTAGGCAAAACGCCTTGGTCTGCTGGTTGGTCACTTGATCGTAAAGAATAAATCTTAGGTTTATTAGATTTTGGAAAGGCCATTCTTCGGTTGTCTAGCGTAATTATTTTATCAATCATATTTGGGTATTTCTGAGGAAAAAGGGCCGTCATATCTCCTCCGTTGGAATGTCCAATCAATGTAATGTGATTAAAGTCTAACTCAGGATTTGTTTCTTTAAGTTTATTGATGACAAAATGAATATTGTCTACACCACGCTCCCAAAATGGTCGTCTAACTATTTGTGGATTTCCTTTTAATGGTAACAAACTATCAGTAGAAAGTTCGTGTTGAATACTTACAACAAATAATTCTTTTGAAGCTAAAAACGCTGTCAAATAAGAATATGCCAAATAATCGCTACCTTTATTTTGCCCATAACCATGACTGAAAATTACAACTCTTTGTTTTTTTTGTCTCTTACTTGATTTGAGTTGATAAATAGCGATAGGGATTTCTCTTTCTCTCTCTTTGTCATATAATTTTAATGTGTCCAGTCTAACAACAAAGTTTAAATCATCGCTTATCTGTGTTTTAAAAGTAGAACAACTCAAAATAATTATAAATAGAAAAAAATAAATTGTTCCTTTCATAGATTACTATCTTCTAAATTTATAGTTATCATTTTTTATTGAATGCTGATAAAATATACTTTTTAATTAGCTCATCACTTGGCGATTGTGAATTATAGTTACCTCCTGTAATTACGATTACCATATTTTGTTCTTGTAAAAGATATATTTTTTGTCCACCATTTCCTTGTGCTCCAAAGGTATAATATCTTGTTCCATCAACTTCTAAATATTTATTCCACCACAAGTATCCATAGTCAACACCTTGAACAACTGAATATTTTTTAAGAGATTGTTCAACCCACTCTTTTGATAGGATTTGTTTTCCATTCCAATTCCCTTTGTTGAGATAAAGTAAACCAAATTTTGCCATATCTCTAGAAGTTAAATATACTTGGCAAAATGTTTCAACACTTGATTTGTTGGGTTTAAAATTCCAAACAAATTTTTTGATGCCGAGTGGATTAAAAAGATTTTCTTTTGCAAATTCGGGTACTTTTTGGTTCGTAACTTTTTCAATAATTCTACCGAGCGTTATAGGATTTCCCGAACAATACATACCCTTTCCTCCTGGTCTATCAATCATTGGCAAATCTAATGTGAATTTTACCCAATCATCAGAATTGTTCATTGTCGTTTCATTTCCCACAGAATTCGGGTTACTAACATCACAATCTAGTCCGCTTTGATTGGTTAAAAGGTTTTCAATTGTAATTTTTTTCTTGTCTTCTGAATTATTTGCAAATTCATATTCCGGAAAAAAAGATAGTACCTTTTCGTTTTTACTTTTAATAAATCCTTTATCTATGGCAATTCCTGTTAAGGCAGAAACGAAGCTTTTAGTTGCCGAACGAAGTTCGTGCAGTTTGTCTTTGCCATGTTCGTAAAAGTATTCTTCAAACACTAATTTACCGTCTTTGATTATCAAAATGCTATGAACATTAGGGTATTTTCCATCAACAATTTGTTGTGTCATTTCGGTTAGGAGTGATTTATCTAATCCAGTATTGTCTAAATTTCCTGTTTTTAAACCGTCATCACTATTTTTTGGTTGCTGATAAGAATATTTATAGTCTTTTATATTAGAAAGTCTTGGATACCACATTCCCATTGGGAATTTTATGTTTTTTCGCAACACTTTAAAAGTGTCCTTTCCTGTAGAATAACTTGCAATCTGATTCTTTTTATTTCTAAAAAAACGGATTTTATTTTTAGTCATATCCATAAATAAATCTCTTTCTATTGGAGATAATTTATATTTACTCTCGTTGATTATGGCGTACAAAATAGTGTCTTTGGGTGAAGCTGCAATTGTTAAAGTGGAGTTATTTACATATTCAAATAATCCCTCATATTCTTTTAGTTGACTGTAGGTTATCGCGTATTTTTGTGAGATTTGAGACGGGACAACATTCCCTTCTTGAGCAGTAACAATGTTTAAGATGCCGGTAAAAAATATGCTGATGATTAAATTCTTCATTTTATTAGGTTTGAATTATTTGAGATATCTTTAATGTAAACTTACTACTCGTGTTATTTTCCAATCATTGTTTTTATGTTGCCAAATAACCAGAAACCGCCCCACTTTTGATGGTGTACCCGCTGGCTCTTGATTATTGTGGAATTTGTGCAACCCCATTTCAATAGCTCCAAAATCTTTTATTGGATATACTTCAATACTACCTTTTACAAGTTCTCTAGTTACTTTACCACAAATGTTTCTTTTTGTAGCATCAATTATATCTTGTTTTGAAGTCATTAAGCCTCCTTGGTCGTGGTAAAATTCAATATTTTCAGAAAAAAAAGAAGCATACTTTTCAAGATTGATATCACAGGTGTTGTAAGCAGCAAAAAAGGTGCTGTCTAATTTTACGATTGTTTCATAAAGTTGCGGGTCATCGGGCTTGTAATTCTTCGTTATCTGATAAATGTTTTTTGTTGTATTACACGAAGTCAGAAAAGCTAAAATCATTGTTAGTGATAAGTAAATTTTTAAATATTTCATATTCCTTTCTGAATTAATTTTAATTTTTTGAAAATAAGATTGTACTACTATTTTTTCTTCTTTTATACATAAAAATAAGAATAATTAAAAGCGTTGCTACTAATGAAAGACCAACAACTAAATCCAATGATTTGCTATCTTTTTTTTTAAAGCTCAATGCCATTAAACTATTGGGTTTTAAATACATTGTAGCCTTGGGATAGTCTATAATTACATTGAACCTTTTAAGTAAATTATTACCAATAATTCCTGCTTCGCCGTAAAAACTTTTGTCTGAACTTGAAATGTGAATTGGAACTTGTGGGATAGAATAGCCAAATAGTTTTAAAAGTGGTAATTCCACTATTTCATTTTGATAAAACCCTTTTCCATTTCCTGTTGCACTACTTTTTCCTAAATTCTTCATGGTGCTATAAAGTTCATTGTTTTTTGCATAGTCCCCACTAACTTGAACGGTTAAACTACCTCCTGTATCAAATAAATACCAACCAGTGAAGTCTTTTACTCCATTGTTTAAAGTTGCTTGAATAAATGTACCATTCAAATCGTGTCTTATTTGTTGTTTTGAATAGCCGGCAATAGTAGTTGGCATTTCACTATGAATAATTAGCAGTTTTTTTTCATAATCAATTTCTACAACTTTATCCTCAAAAATATTGTACCCAAGTACTCCATCAGTATTAATAGCGCCTTTGTAATCAATGTAAGTAAGTGAAAGATTTTTCCATTTCAATGCCGAAAGTTGCAAAAGGTTTGAACTACTTGTTTGGTCAACAGTAAAGCCTGATGTACCTTCTCCATCAGTTTGTCCATCCAACTTTATTTTTGCAATTTTTTGTCCTCTTTCATTTAGCACACAAGTTCCTGCGCCTGTATCAAAAATGAAGTCTATTATTTCCGAATTATTTACTTTGCCTTTTATGTGAATATAATGATCGTTACCAAGCGTAAATGGGATTGTATCGCTTGTTATTTTACAATTTTTACAGTCTTTGTAATACGAGGGAATAACTGTTGAAATTTGAGCATAACAAGTATCTTTTGCATTTAAAAGCACCTTGAAATCATATTTATTGTTGGGTTTTACATTAAATGAAATACTGTCAATATCAGTATAGAAGATTACTTTTCTGTTTTGATTGATTTTTGCAATGTGATATACTACTGGTTTTACATCTTTTTGCAAATATTCCCACCACTTTGTAATTGGATTGTCCCCATCTTTTATTGAAACTCTTTGAGTCTTTGCCTGCACTATTTTTATGTTTTGTTGAGCAAAACAAGAATTTATACTACATAGAAAAAGTGCGATAATAATTTTGATTGATGACTTCATTTTGATTGATTTTTGATTACTAAAGGCAAAGATTAATAATTTAAACGAATCACACTTGTAAGGATGTAAACCATCATGAAAAAATCCAATTGATTTGATTGTTTTCTATTAGTGATAGTTTGGAAAAAAATACTTTTGGAGAATATCCCGTTAATGATTTAAAATCTTTTGCCATATGCGATTGATCAAAATAATCAGCCAGATAGGCGATATCTATGAGTTGTTCTTTACTTGCGTTTTTTGTAAACATTTTTATGGCACTTCTAAACCGCTCGATTTTTATAAATTGACTGGGATTGGTCCCAATATGTAGTAAAAATTGTTTGTGTAAAGTTGTTCTTGAGATTTCAAAACGTTCTGATAATGCTGCAATGCTAATTTTGGATGTGTTTTCGTTTGCAATTTTCTCTATGGCTTCATGCAAAAAAGAATGTTTAAAATCATTGTATTTTGAAACTAAATAGTTTTCCAGAAATTCAATTTTAGCAGCATCTTCTTTAATTTTAAAAACCTCATTTATTGTAGAAGTATAATCTTCAAAAGGATTAAATTCTGAAATAGTATTTATTATAAAATTAGACAATGATTCCTCTAAAAAAAAATTAATTCCAAGCGGTTTAAAGTAAATAGTGATTTCATTGGTTGAACCTTTGTAAGTGGTTGAACCTTGTTTTTGATTATCAATTATTAAAATCGATTTTATTTCTTCATTTGGATGATTTTCAATAGTTACATCATTTTCATCAATGCTTATTTTAGCGTTTTGACATAAAGTAACATAAACGGTGTTTGAAGGAAACCCAAAATAGGTTATGTCTTCATCATTATTATTTCTTTGTAATGAATAAAAACATTCGATATGATTTTGTAAAATATCGCTTTTAGGTTTGTAAATTTTTATTTTCAAATTATTTTAGGTTAAATTTTACGATGCTGTGCGCAACAATGACCATTAACTATTTAAGTGACGAATTTAGTATTTTATAAACTCTCAACTCAAAACTTCAAACATAGCTTTGGCTTTCAACAGACATTCTTCATATTCCTGTTCGGGATTGGATTGCGAAGTGATGGCGCTTCCGACTGAAAACGATAGGTACTTTTCCTTGGCATTATATAGAATACTTCGGATAACGACATTGAAATCGAAATCATTATTGGGTGTAAAATAGCCTACCGCACCGCTGTATAAGCCTCGTTTTGATTCTTCGAGTTCTTCAATAATCTTCATGGCTGAAATCTTTGGTGCTCCAGTCATGCTTCCCATTGGAAAAGTGGTACGTAGAATTTCTACTGGAGAAATTGTGTTTTCCACAGTGGAAACAACTGTTGAAATCATTTGATGAACTTGATCGAAAGTATAAATACCACACAATTCTTCAACTTCAACTGAACCTTTAATTGCTGTATGCGATAAATCATTGCGGACCAAATCAACAATCATGATGTTTTCGGAACGTTCTTTTGGGTTTTGCTCTAATTCTTTTTTTGAATTATTGTCTAACGTTTCGTCTGAAAAACGCTTGGCTGTTCCTTTTATCGGTTGCGAAATAATTTTATATCCTTCTTTTCTTAGATAGCGTTCCGGAGAAGCGCAAAGTAAATACTGTTCCTTATTTTTGAAGAATATTGCAAATGGTGGTTTGGAAATTGCATTTAGCTTTTGATAGATTTCGATGGGTTCAACAGTAGCATTTTCGGCATAAAATTCCATGCAAAAGTTAGCTTCATAAATATCTCCACGATGAATATATTCGAGCATTTTGTTTACTTTTGAAAGATAACTTTCTTTTGAAATGCGTTGTTTAATTGATAATTGATAATTGATAATTGACAATTTACAATTATTCTCTATACCGATTAAATCAGATTCTATTTCATCATCACATAAGCGCAAATACTGAACTTCTAACTGATTTCCTTTTAGCAGAAACAGCTTCTTTGGCTGAAAGAAAAATAAATCGGGAAAATACAAACCGTCAAAGTTATTGGAATACAATTCTTCTATATCATTTTTTACATCATAGGACAAATAACCAAACAGCCAATCTTTAGTTTGTTGCTGGTATTGTTTTAAATCTTCAAAAGCATTGTGATAATCTGTTTTCACAGAAGTAAAAGCATCGACAGCCAATACACAGTCAAAACTGGATTGCTGTTGATGATAATTGTTTGAATCTAAAAAAACCACTTCCCTAAACTGTTGTGACCAATGTAATAATTGGTTTTTGAATAGCTCAGGATTGTTGATTTTTTTCGAAATTATAGTTCTCAATGAGATGATTTTTATAGCACTCAAAATTACAATAAAATAATTGGTCGTTAGAATTGAATAAGCTGAAATTTTTGGCATGCTTTTTAGTAAGCACAAAACAACATTTAACAAGAAATTCATTTTAGCTATTGATAGAAAACTACACTCACTTTTTGAAATTGAAATTGTAACTATTATTAACTATTTAAAATGAATTTAAAATGAAAAAAAGAACAAAACTTGGTTTGACATTGCTCCTTTTTGGATTTGCCTTTGCGTGTAAACAAGCTGAAGCAACAGACAATACTGCTGAAGTATCGGCTGACACTACAGCGGTTGAAAAAACAATCTCTTCTGATGCAGCCGTTGAGAAAAAAGAAAGTAATCGGAAATTTGTACGAACTGCCGATTTAAAATTCAAAGTCAAAAATGTTGCCAAATCAACCTATGCTATTGAAAATATAGTGGCTAAAAATGGTGGTTTTGTAACCTTCACCGATTTGAAAAGCAACATCAATGAAAAATCGGAAACAAAAATTAGTCAAGACAGTACACTCGAAACTACCCGATTTACTGTTGACAATACCATCACCCTTCGTGTCCCAAACACCCAATTAGATACCGTTTTAAAATCGATGGTGAAAGAAGTTGCCTTTCTAGACAGTCGATTGATAAAAGCTGATGATGTCGCCTTGCAATTATTATCTAATAAAATGGCGCAAAAAAGATTGGCTTCTCACCAAAAAAGACTGGAAAAAGGGATTGATACCAAAGGCAAAAAACTAAATGACATTAACAATGCCGAAGATAAAGTACTAGGCCGCGCAACCGAAAACGATGAAACCGTTCTGCAGAATCTTAGTTTAGAAGATCAGGTAAATTATAGTACGGTGACTTTGTATTTGTACCAAAGAGAAAGCGTTTTACAGGAAATTGTAGCCAATGAAAAAAGTATTAATGCCTACCGACCACATATTGGATTACAAATTTGGGATAGTTTGAAAACAGGTTGGTTTATGTTTGAGGCTATTATTGCATTTATCGTTCAGTTGTGGGCATTTATTTTATTAATTGTTTTTGGAATAGTAGCTTACAGAAAGTTTGTCAAAAAATAACTGTTACTAAATTGATATTGAAATAAATACCATTGGTGCAAACCTTTGGTATTTTTTATTTAAATTTGGTATACTAACCAAAAATGTAAACTATTATGAAAATCGCTACTATTGTTATTCGAGTATTGATAGGACTTTTTCTCCTATTTGCATCCATCAGTTATTTTTTGCATCTAATGCCTGAACCTGTTACTACTGGAGATTTTAAAGCATTCCAATTGGGATTAGTGGCTTCAACTTACTTAATGCCTTTGGCAAAAGCGGTTGAGTTACTTTGTGGTTTATCTTATGTAGCTGGTAAATATGTTACCCTAGCAAACATTGTTATTTTGCCTGTTACGCTAAATATTTTATTAATCAATTATTTTATGTCACCAGAAACGCTTCCAATTGCTGCAGTATTATTTTTGGCAAACTTATTTTTGATTTATCGTTATTGGCATAATTATAAAACGGTTTTTACTCCATAAAAAAATGCCTCTCAAAATTGAGAGGCATTTTTTATTCTATCTAAGTGAAATGGCTTAAGCTAAATCGAATCTATCTAAATTCATCACCTTATTCCAGGCTGCAACAAAATCATTGACGAATTTCTCTTTAGCATCTTCACAAGCATAAACCTCAGCAAGAGCGCGTAATTCTGAGTTTGAACCAAAGATTAAATCAACGCGTGTTCCTGTCCATTTTACTTCGCCTGTTTTACGGTTACGCCCTTCAAATGTGTCTTGTTTATCTGAAGTAGCACTCCATTTAGTGCCTAAATCCATACCATTGATAAAGAAATCATTGGTAAGTGTTTCTGGATTCTTAGTAAAAACACCATTTTGAGAGTGATTAAAGTTTGTGTTTAACACCCGCATACCACCAACAAGCACTGTCATTTCGGGTGCTGTTAATGTTAACAATTGTGCTTTATCTAAAAGCAATTCTTCTGCTTTTGCAAAAGGATTTGATTTTACATAATTACGGAAACCATCGGCTTTAGGCTCAAGTACTGCAAATGATTCTACATCAGTTTGTTCTTGAGATGCATCGGTGCGACCTGGTTTAAAAGGGACTTTCACATTATGTCCTGCATTTTTTGCGGCCTGTTCAATAGCTGCACAGCCACCTAAAACAATTAAATCAGCCATAGAAACCGGTTTACCAAAATCTTTTTGAATTCCCTCAAGAGTTTCCAATACTTTGGCTAATTGAGTCGGATTATTTACTTCCCAGTTTTTTTGTGGAGCCAAACGAATACGTCCGCCATTAGCCCCACCACGTTTGTCAGAACCTCGGAATGTTGATGCTGATGCCCAGGCAGTAGAAACCAACTGAGAGACAGTTAACCCAGAAGCAAGTATTTTAGCTTTAAGCGCTGCAATATCATTTTCATCAATTAGTTTGTGTGTAACGGCAGGAACAGGATCTTGCCAAATCAATTCTTCTGATGGAACTTCTGAACCAAGATATAGATTACGTGGACCCATGTCGCGGTGCGTTAACTTGAACCATGCTCTGGCAAAAGCATCTGCAAACTCAGCTGGATTTTCATGGAAATGTTTAGAAATTGGAGCATAAATTGGATCCATCTTTAAAGCCATATCGGCAGTAGTCATCATTAGTGCTTGCGTGTTGGAAGGATTTCCAGCTGCAGGTGCTTTTCGAGCATTGGATGCTGCTGTTGGTGTCCATTGATTGGCTCCGGCAGGGCTTTTTGTTAATTCCCATTCGTATCCTAACAGTACTTCAAAATAGTCGTTATCCCATTTCGTTGGATTAGGTGTCCATGCACCTTCTATTCCACTAGTGATTGTATCATCTCCATGACCTGTTCCAAAAGTATTTCTCCAACCTTGACTTTGTTCTTCAATACCGGCTGCTGCAGGTTCTCTTCCAACATATTTTGCTGGATCAGCAGCTCCGTGAGCTTTTCCAAAAGTGTGTCCACCTGCAACTAATGCTACTGTTTCGTAGTCATTCATTGCCATACGTCCAAAAGTCTCGCGAATGTCTATTGCCGATTTAAGTGGGTCAGGATTTCCGTTTGGTCCTTCTGGGTTTACATAAATTAGCCCCATTTGCACAGCACCAAGTGGATTTTCTAATTCACGATTACCGGTATACCGTTTGTCGCCTAACCATTCTGTTTCAGAACCCCAATAAATATCTTGTTCAGGTTCCCATACATCTTCACGTCCTCCACCAAAACCAAAGGTTTCAAAACCCATTGATTCTAGAGCACAATTTCCGGCAAGTATCATCAAATCAGCCCAAGAGAGTTTTTTTCCGTATTTCTGTTTGATAGGCCAAAGTAGCAAACGTGCTTTATCTAGGTTACCATTATCCGGCCAGCTGTTAAGGGGTGCAAAACGTTGTGTTCCTGAACCTGCGCCACCACGACCATCTTGAATTCTGTAAGTTCCTGCACTGTGCCATGCCATTCTGATAAAGAATGGTCCGTAATGACCATAATCAGCAGGCCACCAATCTTGCGAATCGGTCATAAGGTTGTAAAGGTCATTTTTAACCGCAGTTAGGTCTAATTTTTTAAACTCATCAGCGTAATTAAAATCTTCTCCCATCGGATTAGAAAGTGAAGAGTTTTGACGCAAGATATTTATGTTCAACATATTTGGCCACCAATCTCTGTTAGATGTACCATTTCCTGCGCTTTGTTTTAGGGTTCCGCTTGTAAACGGACATTTTCCCTGAGCATCATTATTTCCCATACTGTATTATTTATATTGGTATAAAATTACATTTTTTATGAACCAAAACTAATGATAACTGTCATCTTTTGCGATAGTTTTTAATTATATATTACTATTTGTAAATTGTCAAAACTTATTTAGAAAAGAGAGCCAAATTGAATAAAATATTTCTTTCAATTTGAGAATTCTGCACCTCCACATAACATTCCCTTCTTTCTATCAAATCTTTTATATATTTGTTTTCACTAGAACCAAAAACTAACCGTATGCGATTTTCCAATTTATTCCGAAAAAAAACAGTACAAGACATCCTAAATCAAGTTGCTAAAAATGAAGCTGACGGACATCAGGCTTTAGGCAAGCATTTAACAGCGCGTGATTTAACTGCATTTGGTATTGCTGCAATTATTGGAGCCGGAATATTTAGTACCATTGGAAAAGCCAGTGCTGATGGTGGTCCTGGTGTGATTTTCTTATTCATTTTTACAGCCATTGCTTGTAGTTTTGCAGCCTTTGCTTATGCAGAATTTGCTTCAATGGTACCGGTTTCAGGTAGTGCTTATACTTATTCTTATGTAGCTTTTGGTGAAATAGTCGCTTGGATTATTGGCTGGGCGCTTATTATGGAATATGCTATTGGAAATATTACTGTTGCAATTTCCTGGAGTGATTACTTTACCGGCTTACTCGAAAGTGGTGGCATTCATCTTCCCCAATGGGTTCAGATGGATTACCTTACTGCTTCAAATGGTTATAAAGATGCAACGGCTTTAATGCACAGCGGTAAGTCATTTGGTAATTTATCTGAAGGATTACAAGCTGCTTACTCTGCATGGATAACCTCTCCAACGCTTGGTTCTTTTCATTTTGTTGCTGATTTACCAGCTCTATTCATCATTATTGTAATTACTTATTTAGTTTATCGCGGTATGAAAGAGTCGCGTAACGCCAGTAATTTAATGGTTGTAATAAAACTTTGTGTTATTTTATTGGTTATTGCTGTTGGTGTTTTTTATGTTGATACCGCCAACTGGCATCCATTTACACCCAATGGTGTTGGTGGAATATTGAAAGGTGTATCAGCTGTATTCTTTGCCTATATTGGTTTTGACGCTATATCTACTACTGCAGAAGAGTGTAAAGATCCGCAGCGTGATTTACCCAAAGGGATGATGTGGGCGATTATAATTTGTACCGTTTTGTATGTCGTTATAGCTTTGGTATTAACCGGTATGGTAAATTATGCCGATTTGAATGTGGGTGATCCACTAGCATTTGTATTTGATAAATTGAATTTGAAATGGATGTCGGGTATTATTGCGGTGAGTGCTGTTGTTGCAATGGCGAGTGTTCTCTTAGTCTTCCAAATGGGTCAACCACGTATCTGGATGAGTATGAGCCGTGACGGATTATTACCAAAACGCTTCTCTAAAGTGCATCCTAAATACCACACACCCTCTTATGCGACTATAGTAACAGGTTTTGTGGTTGCTATTCCGGCCTTATTTTTAAATTTAACTATGGTTACTGATTTGTGCAGTATTGGAACCTTATTTGCTTTTGTATTGGTTTGTGCAGGAGTTTTGGTATTACAAAATAAACCTGACATCCCAAGAGGGAAATTTAAAACACCTTATGTTAATTCAAAATATGTGTTTCCTTTATTGATACTAATTGGTATATCGATAGCTTTTACAGTAAACAAACAATCCACTATGGATTTCTTAACGAATGAAAAACAAATCAATGCTCCGGCAGATATTGTGACTTCATTGAGCAAGGAAGACAGTAAGAAAGTTTATGATTATTTGGCAACCTTAAAGAAAGATGTAAATACTGTTGATGTTGAAAAACTACTGAGTGAATTCAGTCAAAATGAAAGCACCTACAAACAGGTAGTAGATGATATGCCAATTGATAATTCGTTAAAATACGAAAGCGGTTTTAGTTTGTTTAAACATAAAATCCCGATGTGGATATTTCTGATATCTTTACTATGCTTTGCGGTTTGGTCATGGAAGCAGAATCTTTCCTTGATACCATTACTCGGATTAGTATGCTGTTTGTATATGATGGCCGAGTTAAGTATTTGGAATTGGATTTATTTTACTTGTTGGTTACTGATTGGGCTTACTATCTATTTTGGATTTAGTCATAAAAACAGTAAACTGAATCAGAAATAAGCTTAAAACAAAAAATCCCGAGCTGTCGGGATTTTTTGTTTTATTGTTTGAGAATTCGTTTTGTTTCGTTGCCGACCTCTGTTTCCACTGTTATGAAATACGCTCCCTTGGCTAATGAACTTACATCAAGAACTGTGGTATTTTCAAAAGTTAGAATTGTTTGTCCCAAAACATTATTGATAGTTGTTTTGATGATTGGTTCATTATTGAAAACTTCAATGTTTATTATATCCGAAGTTGGATTGGGATAAATTGTAAATAAATTGTTTTCAGTAGTTGCAATTCCTAATGTACAATTCTGCGTTACCTGAACTGTAGCAGGTACTATACTGGCATAATAGCCTAATTCTATTCCATCCACACAAAGTAATGCTAGTTGTGGATTATTGGAAATATTCGCTCTCGAATAAATAATATTTCCGGTTTCTTCACCATTTTGATCTAACTCATAATACCATTCAAAATCATTCAGACCATTTTTTATATCCAAATGAATTAGATTGGGATTATTGGTGATATTTGAATAAGTTACATTGAATGGAATCCTTAATTCGGTTAGATTGGTATATTCACATCCCAAATAACCATAAGGAGGATCTGGTGATTGCGAGCCTACGTAGACATTATCAAGATTAACATATGTCAACGGATTATGGGACAAAATTAAGTCTCCATATATTTCGAGATGATGAAAAGGCAATGAAGTCAGGTTATTATACGACAAATCAAGCAGGCTTAATTGTTCATCTTCTTTAAGCACAATAGTATTTAGCTGATTATGAGAACAGTTTGCATACATCATTTGATCGCCCATGTCAAGAAACACATAAAAATTTGGCAAAAGTAAAGAAGTCAGATTGTTATAACTGCAATCTAAAAAATCCATCCTATTTTCAATATCCTGACAGTTTAAGTTTGATAATAAATTATGGGAACAATCCAACCGTCTTAAAAATATAAGGTTATTTACATTAAGTGATGTCATTGAATTATTTTTACAAAAAAGCTGCCTTAAATTAGAAAACGAATCTATCCCGGTCAATGAACTGATAGCAGCATTCTCAACATAAAGCATTTGCACCAAAAGAGCTTCATTAACTTCAATTTCCCCATTACTATTGGCATCAATTTTCATTGGGAGAAAATAGGACGAAGAACTTGATGCAATTTGATTGGTGGTATCAGCTTCCAAAAGCTTTGCTTTAAAATTCGCATCGGGGATAGTAACAATCTGTGCATGTATTGTTACACTCAAAAAAATCAATAACCCTAAATAATCTTTCATTTTCTTATAGTTTAATTATCCTTTGGGTTTTCCTACCAGATAAAGTTTCGACTGTAATAAAATAAGTTCCTTTGGTTAATGAGCTTATATCAATAGTTGAAGCGTTTTCAAAAGTCATTATAGTTTGTCCTAATACATTGGTAATACTTGCCTTATTTATAACTTGATTATTAGAAACTTCTATGTTTACTATACCCGAAGTTGGGTTGGGATAAATGGTAACTACCGCTTTATTAAAATCATCAACTGACATATTCACTGAAACTAGAATATCACAATTACTACCATTATAAACTAAAACATTACCACTGGTATTGTAATTGGTCAATGCCAATTGATTTTGTTCTCCATCATCGGTACAGATTGAAACTAACAGTGGGTTGTTATGTATTCTAAATGCAAAAAAAAGCAAATCGGGATCGCTAAAAGAAAAGACACCATTTCTAACATTTATTGTTTGCAAATTAGGGCAATCAGTTGCAATTAATTGAGAAGTCCCAGATTGAGAACAATCGATATTGGTAACTAATGTATTAGAAACCGAAAGTAATCTTAATCCCATAAGACCATTTACATTTATAGTAGTCAATGGATTGCCCGAACAGTATAACGTTTCTAATGAAGTTAGGGTTGACTGCAAATTAACTGAGCTAATATTATTGGCACTAAAATCTAAATATCTAAGCAATGTTAATCCAGTTAAATCCAAACTATTTAAGTTATTGTTGGCGCTAAGAAATTCTATAATACCCAGATTAGCTGTATTGATAATACTGCTTAGTTGGTTGTTACTACAAAAAGCATATTTTAAAGCAGTAAGTCCATTAAAATCAAGAGAAGTAATACTATTATTTTCACACCATAACCATTGAAGGTTTGTCAATCCAGACAAGTTAAGTGCGCTCATAGTATTATTATAACAATATAACTTTATCAAATTATTTAAACCAGTAACATTCAATGAGCTTAATGTACCGTTATTGGCTTGTAGAAACTGAAGATTAATCAACGCAGTCAAATTTAAATCCGTTATGGAATTGCTACTACAATCCAAATAGGTAAGGTTTGTAAAATACTGTATACCATCCATCGAAGAAATATTATTAGTTGCAATGGAATTTGTAGAAACATTTAGCTGTGCTACATTCAATGCTTCAGTAACCTGAATTTCATTGTCATTATTGATATCAATCTTTATATTGGTTCCGCTAGAATTTTTAGCAATGGCGTTTGAAACATTCGAGGCCAATAATAAAGTTTTAAAATTTACATCAGGAATAGTAACAATCTGCCCTATAGCTCCCAAACTAAAGAATAAGAACAAGAAAGAAAAGTAGTTGTTTTTCATAATCAGTTTATTAAGAGGATTTAAAGGTACTGAATAAACCTGAATTGTAACTTATCAATTACAAAAATACACCACAAAAAAATCCGTTAAAGAACGTTGGGATTTTTTTGTTCCTCCAAAACAAAAAATCCGTTACAGAGAACTCTATAACGGATTTTCTACACAATCTGGTTTGTTTCTTATTACCCTCTTTTGCTTTAAACAGTCAGTAGCTGTACTTCTTATTTTAATTTATTGGTTTTTACCAACTGCAAAAGGATAAATATCTTCTTTACGGCAACATAAGTTACGCTCAGATTTGCATATAATTAAGGATTGCTTTTACTGTTAAAGTTTCCCCTTGTTGAACATTGTATTAAATTGTTCATTCAAAACAACTTCTTCTAATATTCTATGTTAAAGTTATTAAATTAAATTCAATTATTATTGATTTTCAATTAATTAACACAAAAAAAAGATGTATTTTCAGTTCTTGTATTCTATTACTTATTAATAAAAAATAAAACTAAAATTTATCTTATAAGTTTAAGTTCCCAAATTCCTTCTTACACTTTTTCATATTTGATGTGGAATTTAAATACTACAATTATGTAACTGTCATGTAAACATTAAAATCAATAATTGTGCGGCGACTATTCTCAAAATCATTGTTAGTGGATACACTGTGGCATAGGTTGCTGAGGGAATATCACTACCAGAAATTTTTAAAGCAAAAGCCAACGCAGGCGGATCAGTAGAAGCACCGGCTAAAAGACCACATACTTCAAAATAACTTTTTTTGAAAAAGCGTTGAGCAATAACACCTACCAATAGTAAAGGAATCACCGTAATCAAAATACCAAATCCTATCCAAATAAACCCGTTTCCTCCAGCAAAAGCTTCGGCTAATTTAGAGCCGCTACTCAAACCTACACTGGCTAAGAACAAGGTAATCCCCAATTCCCTTATCATCAAATTGGCACTGGCAGTAGTGTAATTATTCAGATACAACTTGTTTCCAAACCGGCTTAAAAGTAAGGCCACGATTAATGGGCCGCCTGCCAATCCAATTTTAACAGGAACTGGGATATTAGGGATTTGAAAGGGTATGCTCCCAAAGATAACACCAATTACAATTCCCATAAATATAGGTCCCAAATCAGGCACTTCCAATCGTTTTAATGAGTTTCCTAAAACGTCTGTTATGCGTTCTAATCCTTCTTTAGTACCTACGACTTTAATTGTATCACCTAATTGAAGTGTAATGTTACCATTAGGAACCATTTCTATACCGGCACGGTGCAAGCGAGTGAAGGTAAAATCGTGTTGGTTCATCTCTGGTATATCACCAAGACGTTTATGAGTGATGTTTTTATTGGTAACCACTACCCTATTGGACACTAAATTACTATCCATGGCAGCTTTTAAATCCATATCGCTTTCAGGGCCAATTAGCACATGTAATTTTTCAAATAAATTCTTTGGAGCAACGACAAGCAACACATCGTTTTTTGCCAGTATTTCGGTTGGGGTTGGAGTTATTATAATGCCATTGTGAAACATCCTTGATATAATAATTGGTGTATCAATCATTTCAAAAATAGTATGAATTGACTTCCCTATTAATTGTTGGTTTTCTAATTTCAAATGTTTAGAAATTACCTTGTCTTCTCTTGCATTATTGGCTTCCTCATGCTTTATTATTTCTTCTTTTATGTTTATTCTAAAAACTCTTTTCAGAACAATCATGGATATAATAATACCAAAAACCCCAAACGGATATGCTACTGCATAAGCCAATGTTACCATAGAATTATCAGCAGCCAAATGATGTAAATTAGTTATGGTTGTTTGTGCAGCTCCTAGTCCAGGAGTATTCGTAACCGCACCACTCATAACACCAGTCATTATTGATATGGTATTTCCGGAGAGAAAAAAAAGGGCTAAAGTTGTTAAGACACCAAGTAGTACAACAAATGTGGCTAACACATTCGAAACAAGTGCATTTCTATTGAGTGAAGCAAAAAAACCAGGTCCGACTTGAAGTCCGAGCGTATAAACAAATAATACCAGACCAAATTCTTTTAAAAAATCTTGTAATTCATGGTTAATTGTGACTCCCATAAAGGAAAACAATAACCCTACAAAAAGTACCCATGTAACACCGAGAGAAATACCGAATATTTTTATTTTGCCAAACCAAATTCCCAATGCAATAACTAATCCGAATATGATAATAGTTTGCGCGAAAGACTCATGAGTGAGTAAATCTTTTATCCAGTTCATTTTGTTTTTGTTTTATAAAATACCTTGGGTAATTTAGTAAAATTTCCCAAGGTATTTTTATTTTGAGCCAATTATAAATGAGGTCCGGCAGAGATTAATCTTTTGCCTTCTTCGGTATTAGTATATTGCTCGAAGTTTTTATTGTAAAGTGCTGTTAAGTCTTTTGCTTTTTTCTCCCAATCTGCAACCTCTTTATATGAAGTTCTTGGATCAAGAATATCATCTACATTTGCTAATTTTTTAGGAGCAGTAAGGTTTAAGAAAGGTACTTTTATCGTTTCCGCATTTTCGATACTTCCGTCAATAATAGCATCGATTATCGCACGAGTATTTTTTAAAGAAATACGTTTACCAGTTCCATTCCACCCTGTGTTTACAAGATATGCTTTAGCATTGTGTTCTTTCATTTTGGCAACCAAAGTTTTAGAATACATCGTTGGGTGTAAAGTTAGGAATGCTTCACCAAAAGCGGGTGAGAATGATGGCTGAGGCTCTGTTATACCTCTTTCAGTTCCGGCAAGTTTTGAAGTAAATCCACACAAGAAATGATATTGCGCTTGATCTTCATCTAAGATAGAAACCGGAGGCAATACACCAAATGCATCGGCAGATAAATAAATAATTTTACTGGCATGTCCTGCTTTAGAAGGCAAAACAATTTTGTTGATATGATATATCGGATAAGAAACTCTAGAATTTTCAGTGATAGAATGGTCAAAATAATTGATTTCGCCATATTCATCCACAATCACATTTTCTAACAAAGCATCTCTTTTAATCGCTCTCCAAATATCGGGTTCTTGGGCTTCAGTCAAATCAATAACTTTAGCATAACAGCCACCTTCGTAATTAAAGACGCCGTTGTTATCCCAGCCATGCTCATCATCTCCAATCAAATATCGTTTTGGGTCAGCAGACAAAGTTGTTTTTCCTGTTCCAGATAAACCAAAGAAGATGGCAACATCGCCTTTTTCACCAACATTGGCAGAACAGTGCATTGATGCCATACCTTTTAATGGTAAATAATAATTCATCATAGAGAACATTCCTTTTTTCATTTCTCCGCCATACCATGTTCCGCCAATGATTTGGATTTTTTCTGTTAAATTAAATAATACAAAGTTTTCAGAATTTAAGCCTTGTTCTTTCCAATCCGGATTGGTACATTTTGAACCATTCATAACCACAAAGTCGGGTTTGCCAAATGTTTCCAATTCATAAATAGAAGGTCTGATAAACATATTAGTTACAAAGTGAGCTTGCCAGGCAACTTCCATAACGAAACGCACTTTTAATCTGGTATCTGCATTGGTACCGCAAAAGGCATCTACAACATATAATTTTGGAGAAGTTGAAAGTTGGTCTAAGACTTTTGCTTTCAAATCGTCCCAAACTTCAATTGTTGTTGGAAAATTTACTTTGTCATCCCAGTAAATAGTATCTTTAGTAATATCATCTTTAACAATGTATCTGTCTTTAGGAGAACGTCCTGTAAAAATTCCTGTTTTAACTGCTACTGCACCAGTATCTGTTAAAGCCCCTTTTTCGTATCCTTTTCTTTTATGAGAAACTTCGGCCTGAAATAATTCTTCATAAGAAGGATTATAGGAAACTTCATGATATCCTGTAATTCCCAATTCGTGTAATTCCTGAATGATTCTAATGTTTTTCATCGTAATTATTTTTTGTTATAAATTTTGCTCATACGTAAGTATATAACTTACAGGTCAAAGTTCCTATTTAAAGTCATAAAAAAAACTGACAATTGTCATGAAAAAAATAAATCTACGAAAACGTTTTCATTGAATAGCAAGGGATACAGCGTTTTAGTGTTATAGCTTACTGTATAAATGAATGCAAAAAAAAAGTATAAAAAAGTTCTTTTTTAAATAGATTGACTTTAAAATTAATTGTTTAAAATGACAACTAAAAAACGTCAGCTAAACCACAAATCGATTTCCTTTTTAAAAAAACAATCTGCAAAACGATATACCAAAAAACATTTGTAATTTTGTGACACAAAAAATAAAACACAAATCATAAATATAAACTTATGAGTTCATTTGACGTAGTCATTATAGGTTCTGGTCCGGGCGGATATGTTTCGGCAATTCGTTGTGCCCAATTAGGTTTCAAAACCGCTATTATTGAAAAATATTCCACGCTCGGTGGCACTTGCCTTAATGTAGGTTGTATTCCATCAAAAGCATTATTAGCTTCTTCACATCATTATGAAGAGCTACAACATTTTGCAGATCATGGAATTGAAGTTTCTGGCGAAGTAAAGGTAAATCTTGAAAAAATGATTGCACGCAAACAAGCGGTTGTTGATCAAACTTCGGGCGGTGTGAAATTCCTAATGGATAAAAATAAAATTACCGTTTTTGAAGGATTGGGATCTTTTGTTGATGCTACTCACGTTGCCATTGCAAAAGCTGATGGAACATCAGAAACCATCGAAGGTAAAAATATAATCATTGCTACAGGTTCAAAACCATCTTCTTTGCCTTTTATCAAATTAGATAAAGAAAGAATTATAACTTCAACAGAAGCCTTAAAATTACCTGAAGTTCCAAAACATTTAATCATTATTGGTGGCGGTGTTATCGGAATTGAATTAGGGCAAGTGTACTTACGATTAGGCGCACAAGTTTCTGTTGTTGAGTATTTGGACAGAATTATTCCGGGAATGGATGCTGGTTTGTCTAAAGAATTAACTAAAGTGTTGAAAAAACAAGGCATGAAATTCTACACTTCTCATAAAGTGAAATCAGTAGACAGAAAAGGCAAAAACATAAGCGTTCAAGCCGATGATGCCAAAGGAAATACGGTAACATTTGATGGAGATTATTGCTTAGTAGCAGTTGGCCGTCGACCTTATACGGATGGTTTAAATGCTGATAAAGCCGGAGTAAAAGTTACTGACCGAGGTATGATTGAAGTTAATGATCATTTGAAAACGAATGTTCCTTCTATTTATGCGATTGGCGATGTAGTTCGCGGAGCCATGTTAGCTCACAAAGCCGAAGAAGAAGGAACGATGGTTGCGGAAATCATCGCCGGACAAAAACCACATATCGATTATAATTTAATTCCGGGTGTTGTATACACTTGGCCTGAAGTTGCTGCTGTTGGTAAAACCGAAGAGCAGTTAAAAGAAGCTGGTGTTGCCTACAAAGCGGGAAGTTTTCCTTTCAAAGCATTAGGAAGAGCAAGAGCTGGTGGTGATTTAGATGGATTTGTTAAGATATTAGCAGATGCTAAAACCGATGAAGTTTTAGGTGTTCACATGATTGGTGCCCGTTGTGCCGATTTGATTGCTGAGGCTGTAACGGCAATGGAATTTAGAGCCTCTGCCGAAGATATATCTAGAATGTCTCATGCCCATCCAACCTTTGCGGAAGCAATTAAGGAAGCAGCGTTGGCAGCTACTGACAATAGGGCTTTACACGTTTAAAAATTTGCCACAGATTACACGGATTAAACAGATTAGCACTGATTTATTTAAGAGTCTAATTGAAATCCGTTTTAATCCGTGTAATCTGTGGCAAAAAACTTTAGGTTTTTAACATAAAAAGAAAAGTCCTGATTTTTCGGGACTTTTTTATGCTTTATAATATTTCTTCTTAAGCCAAAAGGCAACATTGACCAGAGTAATAAGCGCTGGTACTTCTACCAAAGGGCCTATGACTCCCGCAAAAGCTTGTCCGCTATTGATTCCGAAAACGCCTATTGAAACGGCTATAGCTAATTCAAAATTATTTCCAGAAGCCGTGAAGGATAAAGCTGCAGCATCTCGATAAGTGGCTCCAATTTTTTTGGATACAAAAAACATCAAGAAAAACATGATCGCAAAAAAGATAACTAATGGAATAGCAATTCGGATTACATCCATAGGTAAATCGACAATCATGGCACCTTTTAAACTAAACATTACAACAATCGTAAATAAAAGTGCAATCAATGTTATAGGTGAAACAAACGGAATGAACTTTTGGTTAAACCATTTATCGCCAATAAATCTTTTAATTAGAAATCTGCTAATGACAGCAAAAGCAAAAGGAATTCCTAAATAAATGCCCACTGTTTTTGCAATTTCAGCTATAGTAATATTTAATTCTAATCCTTTGAAACCAAATAATGGCAACATAATTTTCAAATAAAAATAAGCATACAAACTAAAAAAGAAAACCTGCAATAAACTATTAATTCCAATTAAACCTGCTGTTAGTTCTCTATTCCCTTCGGCTAATTCGTTCCAAACAATCACCATAGCAATACAAGGTGCAATGCCAATAATAATTAAGCCTGTCATGTATTCTGGATAATCTTTAAGGAAAATAGTCGCTAGTAAAAACATCAAAAAAGGCCCGACTATCCATGTAATAAAAAAAGATGCGGATAAGAGTTTAGGCTGCTTGAACATTTTAGGAACTTGAGAAAAATCAATTTTGGTTAATGGCGGATACATCATTAGAATCAAACCAATAGCTAAAGGAATATTGGTAGTTCCTGATGAAAATGAATTGATATAATTTGCAGAACTTGGAATAAAATATCCGATTCCAACTCCAACTAACATCGCCAAAAAAATCCAAAGCATTAAAAATCGGTCTAAGAATCCTAATCTTTTTTTCATAGTTTATTTCTTTATCTGAGAAAACACAAAATACATTTCACTTGCTATTTGTAAACTGCGCTCTACGTATTTTTCGTTCATTAAACTAGTTCCGTCAAATGCTTTTGGATCATCGTATTTTATTGGAAATCGGGCTTCAGCACCCAAAACCATTGGGCAACCTTCATCAGCATTATTGCATGTCATTATTGCACCAAATTTGCTTTTTGGATTAAAATCATCAAAATACGTTTTAGAAAAACAAATAATTGGATATTGATTGTCATCGAATTTGACTGCATAAACTGGGTTTGTACCTTCACTTAATGACTGAATTTGAAAACCTTGATTTGCCAGAATTTCTCCAACTTTGGGAAACATAGCCGTTGCTTCAGTTCCACCCGAATAACAAAATACATTTTTAATTCCGAAGTGAAATGCCATCGTTTGTGCCCAAATTTGAGACAAATGACTTCTTCTTGAATTATGAGTGCAAATGAAATTTAGTCTGATTTCCTTATTATTATTGATTTTATCCTGAATAAAATCGATTAAAGGTTTTAGCACTGTTTTGCGTTCTTCTGAAAGTGGAATAAGAGCACTATTTTCAAGGTTTTTTTGAAGTATTGAATACATATCTATTTCTTTTTATAAGAACAAAAAATAAAATTTTGAACGGTGTTAAAAGGAGTTTGATGGTCTTGGGTAAAAGAGGTGTTTAATTCAAAATCGGTATTGAATAAATCATTAAACTTGGCTTCAGAATATTGTGTGATATTTAATCCACTACATTTCAATGGTCCGTTTTCAGAAAAAGCACCGATAAATAAATACCCATTTTTAGTTATGGAATTAGCTACCAATTTTTGATATGTAGCAATTTCTTCTTCATTAGTTAAAAAATGAAAACTGGCTCTATCGTGCCAAACATCGAATTTTACTTTTGGTTTAAAATCCAAAACATCGGAAACTATAAACGTTACGGAGGAAGCTTTATTTCCAAGTCTTGTTTTGATTCTTTGTATAGCATTTTCTGAAATATCCAAAAGATATAAATTGGTATACCCAAGCTTTAAAAGCGAATCAATCAAATAACTATCACCACCACCAATATCGATAATCCGTGCGTCTTTTGGAATTTGATTATTACTAAAGAAATTTATTGAAGTTTCCGGCATTTGTTGGTACCAACTTACTTCTTTTTCATGCTTGGTTGCAAATACATTTTCCCAATGTTCTTTTCTACCTTTTTCCATATTAACAACAACTTGAATCCGGACTACAACATGCAGCTTTCTCTTTCCATTCTCCTATTCTAGCTTTGATTTTTTCAGCTGGAATTCCGCAATTGTCTTTGGCTAAACAGTCGGTTTGTTTTGAAGTTAAAAGGAAAGTCGTTCCATTAAAACCAAGGCTGAATTTACCAATAGTATCTTTCATTTGATATTCGACTTCAATTTCTAAATCGGGTATTTTCAAAACTTTTTCTGAAAGTTCAATTATATGAACCAATTTTTCCGGATGCAAACGATGATCAAAGTCATTAGCTTCCCACAATTGAAAGTTAGCGACTTCTTCATTACGAATAGTTCCGCCACAATCGATAAAATTTTTAGTCACTTTACCCACTTCGGTTACGTGAAAATGATTGGGTACTAATTCACCGTTAGGCAATTGAAAAGCTATGGTAGTTAGAGCATTCAATTCTTTTTTAATTTCTGATAGTTTCATGATTAGATTTTTAGATTGTTAGACTTCTTAGATTGTTAGAAAGAAAATCTTATTCTTATTTCACTTCCCTTTTCCCTAGTATTTAACAGCATTTATTCTTTAGTTTATGGCGAATCATTCCAAAATGATTTTCAATTTTATCAATGGTATCAGGATTTATGCAATAGCAAATAGCTGTTCCTTCAATTGTCCCTTTAATGATATTCGCATTTTTTAATTCTTTTAAATGTTGTGAAATTGTGGGTTGTGCCAACGGTAATTCGTTAACAATATCGCCACAAATACAACTATCAACCGACAATAAATAATCGACAATTGCAATTCTGGCCGGATGCGACAAAGCTTTAAATAACGTTGCCATTCCGTTATACTCTTCTGAAAACGATTCTGATTTAGATGCTCCCATAAAATTAATTTAATTAATATATTGCAATATTACAATAAACAAATAATATAAATCAAATAAATTCTATTAAAATTAGTAATGTTATTAATTTATCAAAAAAATTAGTATCACAATTACCTAAAATATTTTTACTACTTTTGACACTCAAAAAAAATATTATTATGGCTTCAATAACATTAGGAGGAAATCCAATAAACACAAGTGGTGAATTACCAAAAGTAGGTTCAAAAGCACCTGATTTTCAATTAGTAAAAACAGATTTAGGAGTTGCAACTTTAGCGGATTTTGCCGGAAGCAAATTGGTGTTAAATATATTTCCGAGTATTGATACTGGAACTTGTGCTACTTCTGTAAGAACTTTTAATGCCGATGCCAGTAAATTAGAAAATACTAAAGTGTTGTGTATTTCAAGAGATTTGCCGTTTGCTCAAAATCGCTTTTGTGGTGCTGAAGGCCTAGAAAACGTTATTAATTTATCCGATTTTAAAACAGGAAGTTTTGGAAAAGAGTACGGATTAGAAATTGTAGATAGCGTATTGTCAGGTTTACACTCAAGAGTAGTTATTATTTTGGACGAGAACGGAGTAGTAAAATATACTGAACAAGTTCCGGAAATAGCTAACGAACCAAATTATGAATCAGCTTTAGCTGCTCTTTAGTATTTTTAAAATGGAATTCGAAAAAGACAACTCTTTTTTCACAGGTAGATTAAAAAGTATTGGTTATGCTATTAAAGGCGCTTATAAACTCATCACAACTGAACATAGCGTTATGGTTCAGTTTTCAATAGCCATTATGCTAATTATTGCTGGATTTATTTTTCATATTTCAAGAGAAGAATGGATGTTGCAAACTTTAGCTTTTGGTTTAGTGTTGGGTATTGAAAGTCTGAATACAGCTGTCGAAAAAATGGCCGACTTTATTCATCCAGAATTTCATGACAGAATTGGTTTTATAAAAGACATTGCGGCAGGAGCTGTAATGTTTGCAGCAACTGCTGCCATTGCAGTAGGATTATTAATTTATGTTCCTAAATTTCTATAATCTTTCGATTAAATTTCTATTTTTATAGCATGTATAACTAACCAATGGCAAAAACAGTAAAAAAAGAATCTAAGGAAAAAGATCCCCAATCGGATATTAAAATTTTAAAGACTAAAAAGCAATATCGAATGCTTTTTGGGTTTCTTTTGGTTTTATTGTCAATTGGTTTTTTGGTTTCCTTCATTTCCTTCTTTGTTACGGGACAGGCCGATCAAAGTGCTGTTGATTCGATTACCGATAGAACTGTTCTTGTAGAAAACTGGCTGGGTAAATTTGGGGCTTATATAGCCGATTTATTCATCTATCGTGGCTTTGGCGTTGCTTCCTTCCTATTTGTGAAGTTGTGTTTTTTGAGCGGTGCCTTTTTACTACTAGACTTACCCATCCGAAAACTCAAAAACACTTGGTTTTGGGATTTGTTTGCGATTATAATTTTATCGATAGCATTTGGCTTTTTTGCGACTAGTATTCCCGAATTAGGAGGTACAATAGGCTATGAACTCAATCAATTTATTCAAGATTACATTGGTAAAGTCGGGACATTACTTGCAATTGTCTTTGCGATTGTTATCTATTTAATTTTCAAAATAAAAATCTCTCCAGATGCTATTAAAACTTTCTTTGAAGGGAAACATAAGGACATCAAAGATGATTTAAACGGATTAGTTTCTTCAAATAGTGGAACAGATTACAACTTAGAGGAATTTGCTGTTGATGAAGAAACCGAAGAACTAGCAGAACCAACCATAAAAACTTCTCAATTTGAAATTAACAAAGAAGCTTTAAAACCAACTATCGAAAATGCTTCAGAAATAAATTTAGAGCCAACAATAAAAATGGTTGTAACGCCTACTCCACAACCTCAGATTATTGAAACTAAAGACGAAGCTTTTGTAATTGAAAAAGCTACAGATGAAGATGTAATCGAAGAAAATTTGGCAGCCAAATTAGTAGCTGACTTTGGCGAATTTGATCCTACATTAGAATTATCAAACTACAAATTTCCCACAATTGATTTGCTAAAAGAATACACTTCTGTTGGCATTACCATCAATCAGGAAGAATTAGAAGAGAACAAAAACCGAATTGTAGAAACTTTAAAAAACTACAAAATAGATATTGCTCAAATCAAAGCTACAGTTGGACCATCAGTTACATTATATGAAATTGTACCGGAAGCCGGTATTCGTATTTCCAAAATCAAAAGCTTAGAAGACGATATTGCATTATCTCTGGCAGCATTAGGCATTCGTATCATTGCTCCAATTCCGGGAAAAGGAACAATTGGTATTGAAGTACCAAACAAGAATCCAACGATGGTTCCAATGAAAACTGTGATTTCTTCAGCTAAATTTCAGGAAGCTGAAATGGAATTACCAATTGCTTTAGGAAAAACTATTTCCAACGAAACTTTTGTAGTTGATTTGGCAAAAATGCCTCACCTTTTGATGGCTGGAGCTACAGGACAAGGAAAGTCTGTTGGATTAAATGCGGTATTGACTTCATTATTATACAAAAAGCATCCAGCCGAAGTTAAGTTTGTTTTAGTTGACCCGAAGAAAGTAGAACTAACGCTTTTCAATAAAATAGAACGTCATTATTTGGCAAAATTACCTGATGATAGTGATGCTATCATTACTGACAACACCAAAGTAATTCATACCTTAAATTCGTTATGTATTGAAATGGACAACCGTTATTCGCTCTTGAAAGACGCAATGGTTCGTAACATTAAAGAATATAACGACAAGTTCAAAGCCCGTAAATTAAATCCTGAAAACGGACATCGTTTTCTGCCTTATATTGTTTTGGTGGTTGATGAGTTTGCCGATTTAATTATGACTGCCGGTAAAGAAGTGGAAACGCCAATTGCTCGTTTGGCCCAGTTGGCTCGTGCCATCGGAATTCATTTAATCATTGCCACACAACGTCCATCGGTGAATGTAATTACAGGACTTATCAAAGCGAATTTCCCGGCACGTATCGCTTTTAGAGTTACTTCTAAGATAGATTCAAGAACGATTTTAGATACACAAGGAGCTGACCAATTAATAGGGCGAGGCGATTTACTTTATTCAAACGGAAATGATTTAGTGCGTGTTCAATGTGCTTTTGTAGACACACCAGAAGTCGAAAGAATTGTAGATTATATTGGTTCCCAAAAAGCCTATGCCAGTGCTTATTTATTACCTGAATATGTTGGTGAAGAAGGCAGTAGTATAAATTTAGAATTTGACATATCCGAAAGAGATAGCTTGTTTAGAGATGCTGCCGAAATAATTGTAACCGCGCAGCAAGGTTCGGCATCATTATTGCAAAGGAAGCTGAAATTGGGTTACAACCGCGCAGGACGATTGATTGATCAGTTAGAAGCCGCCGGTATTGTAGGTCAGTTTGAAGGAAGCAAAGCAAGAAGTGTTAATATTACTGATTTAGCTTCATTAGACCAATTCTTTAATAATGAACAAAACAATGATTAAGATGAACAAAATAGTATCAATTGTTATTTTATTTTTAGTAACTTTTACTACTAATGCTCAAGATAAAAAAGCAAAAGATTTGTTAGACCAAGTAACAACAAAGATTAAATCCTACGATAATATCGTTATCGATTTTAAGTATACTCTAAACAATCTAAAAGAGAACATTAACAAAGAAAGTAAGGGAAATGTGATAATTCAAGACAACAAATATGTGTTGAATTTCATGGGTGTTACCAAAATATTTGACGGTAAAAAAAACTACACCATCGTCCCAGAAGACGAAGAAGTTACCATATCAAGTTTAACTGAAAAAGACGATAACTCAATTACACCATCAAAAATGCTTACCTTTTTTAACAGCGGTTATAAATTTAGCTGGGATATTCTTCAAGATGTAAAAGGTCGAAAAATACAGTATATCAAATTAGTGCCAACCAATACAAAAGACCAACGAAAAGAAATCCTTTTAGGCATTGATTCCCAAACCAAGAACATCTACAACGTCATTGAAATGGGCAAAAACGGAACTAAAACCACACTTACTGTTAATTCTTTTAAAACCAATCAGCCATTATCAAAAAATCAGTTTACCTTTGCCGCCAGTAAATATCCAAATTACTACATCAATAAACTAGATTAATTTCGGGTGAAAATACTTGACAAGTACTTATTAAAATCCTTCCTCATTACATTTGCTACGGTATTTGTAATTCTATTTTTCATATTCGTTTTGCAAGTAGTTTGGCTGTTCATATCTGAATTGGCTGGTAAGGACTTAGATTTCATAATGATTTTGAAGTTCCTTTTGTTTAAAATGCCAAGTATTATTCCACTTGTATTACCCTTATCTGTTTTATTAGCTTCCATTATGACTTTTGGAAGTTTAGCCGAAAATTATGAGTTTGCCGCAATGAAATCTTCCGGAATATCATTGCAACGTTCCATGAGAACCTTAATTTACTTTATTACATTACTTAGTATTGTTGCCTTTTTCTTTGCTAATAATGTAATTCCGTATGCCGAATATAAATTCATCAACTTCCGTAGAAATATAGCCCAAGTAAAACCGGCAATGGCTATAGCCGAAGGACAATTCAGCCAAGTTGGAACTTATAACATTAAAGTTGAAAAAAAAACTGGCGATAATGGCAGATATCTTAGCGGTGTTACCATTCATAAATTGTCCACTATTGGTGCTGGAAGCAACACCGTTATCAAAGCTAAAAAAGGAGAATTAATAAGTAGTGAAAACTCAAACATTCTGAAATTAGTATTGAAAGACGGGAATTATTATGAAGACATTATTCCTAAAAAATTTGAAGATCGCAATAAAGTCCCTTTCGCAAAAAGCGAATTCAAAACCTATGTTTTCAATATTGACTTGTCAAAGTTGAACAGTGCGAATTTAGACGAAGAACAAATCACCAATACCAATACGATGCTCAATATTAGTGAACTAAAATTCACTCTTGATTCCTTACAAAAAAATTATAAAAAAGACCTAGTTTCCATTGCTGAAAATATAAACCTACGTTCAGCAATGACTACTTCAAGTTTTACTACTAATACCAATTTACCATCACTTAACACTGCCAATATCTTAGCTAATTTCTCTGAAAGTGATAAAACACAAATGCTCCGAGTAGCAAGCAGTAACGTTGATGCTACCAACTTTTCTTTAGAAAGTTCTCGCTTTGAATTGGAAGACAAAAAAATGAATATCAACCAACATTGGATTGCTTTTTATGACAAATTCGTAATTGCTTTTGCTTGTTTGCTAATGTTCTTTATTGGTGCACCTTTGGGTGCTATTATCAGAAAAGGCGGATTAGGATTGCCTATAGTTTTTGCGATACTTATTTTTATCATTTTCCACTTCATTAATACTTTTGGGAAAAAAGTGGCACAACAAGATGAATTAACACCTTTCTTGGGTTGTTGGATGTCTACTTTTGTTTTGACTCCTTTAGCAATAATATTAACCAAAAGAGCTACTGATGATAAAGGATTTACGATTAGTTTTGATTGGATAACAGATATTTATAACCGATTTATACCATCCAAAAGTGAAGAACAACTAACAGAACAACCTGTTGTAAACATCAAACCCGTTAAGGTTGAAAAAGATTCAGATTGGGAAAAACTCAACAAGCAATATAATATCTATAATACAATATCTTTGGTTGCCTATTTGCTGCTTTTAGGAATATCTTTCCTTGGAAAACCTGAAACGGTTATTGCTATTATATTGACGCTTACAGTTGCCGGTATTTTCTATTCCGCATTGATAAAGTCTCAACTATTATTGGGTAAAATAGGAACAATTACTCATAAAAAAGCAGATTTAAATATATATCAGATTATATTGGCAGGGTTTCCATTCTTTATCTTGTTTTATTTCTTCAATAGAAGTTATCTAAAAGAAATCGTTTCCGAATATACTAAAAGTACTAATTAATGAGCTCAAGTAAAATAAAACTCAACACAATAGAAGAAGCTATAGAAGACATTCGACAAGGCAAAATTATTATTGTAGTTGATGATGAAGACCGTGAAAACGAAGGAGATTTTTTGGCTGCAGCCGAAAAGGTAACTCCGGAAATGATAAACTTCATGGCTACTCACGGAAAAGGATTAATCTGTGCGCCATTGACCGAAAAGCGTTGTGATGAGTTAGAATTGCATTCAATGGTGAAGAACAACACCGACCACATGCAAACCGCCTTCACTGTTTCAGTAGATTTAAAAGGCCATGGTGTTACCACAGGAATATCAGCATCAGATAGAGCTAAAACGATATTAGCTTTGGTAAATGAAGATACAAAACCATATGATTTGGCTCGACCAGGACATATCTTTCCCTTAACGGCTAAACAAGGAGGCGTATTGCGCAGAACAGGTCATACTGAAGCTGCTATTGATTTTGCAAGATTAGCAGGTTTTAAAGCTGCTGGTGTGATTGTAGAAATCATGAATGAAGATGGTACAATGGCGCGCTTACCTCAACTAGTTGAAGTAGCTAAGAAATTTGACCTGAAATTAGTATCCATTGAAGATTTAGTTGCCTATAGAATGCAACACGATAGCTTGATTGTCAAGAAAGATGATTTTGAAATTGAAACCCGTTTCGGTAAATTCCGTTTGCGAGCTTACCAACAAACAACTAATAAGCAAGTACATTTGGCATTGACCAAAGGAAGCTGGAATTTAGGTGACCCAATACTTACCAGAATTAATTCTACACAAGCCAATAATGATATCCTCAATACGCTAGCCTCAACTATTGATAAAAAACTGGACGATGTTTTTAACCGAATTATCCAAGAAGAAAAAGGTGCAATCCTATTTATCAATCAAGAAGTAGATTCTTCAGATTTGCTAAATAGGTTGACGGAGTTGAAGAATTTACAAGCGGAAGGTATTTTTAAAGTGCCACAAATCAAAATGGACGTAAAAGATTTTGGTATTGGTGCACAAATACTTCATGATATAGATATCTCTAAAATACGTCTGATTTCAAATACGACACAAGCCAAACGTGTCGGAATGATTGGATACGGATTAGAGATTACTGAATACGTGGTTTATTAAATAACTTTGACATATCCAGAAAACAGAAAACCGAAAATTCATTTGGTTGATTATAAGTAAAAAGGTAGTAACGAATTTTGAGTAAGTTGCTTTATTTTTATATTTTTTTACCTTGAATTAACCTCAATAGTATTGCAATAATGGCAATAACTAATAAAATGTGAATAATACTTCCGGCACTGTAGGCAAAGAATCCTATAGCCCAAAAAATAATTAAAATAACTGCGATTGTGTAAAGAAGATTGCTCATAATATTTTTTTAATTTATAAAATTGAATAAGTAAAGAAAAAAATGATTAATGCATTTTTCCTTCAGAAAATAAATAGTTTTTTCATAATTATAGATTTTCAAGAATCTTAATTAGTTCTTCTTTAGTCTTCCCTAATTTGATTTGAAGTTTACCCATCATTTCTTCTTTTTTACCTCCCATAAATAATAAATCATTGTCGGTTAGCTTGGCAAATTTTTGTTTGAGTTTCCCTTTTTGTTCTTCCCAATCTCCGTTTAAGATAGCTGTGTTCATAGTCTTTTTTTTAGTATTAGAATGCTTTTCATAACACAACAAAGTTGCGGTGAATTTTGCCATTATGTTTTATATAGTTGTTTCAAAGAGTTTTAAAATTCACAGTTTTTAGTAAATTTATATTTGACTTTCATCTGCATCTTCCTTTATAATTTTTTCAATTTCTTCATCGATATACTCTCTGGCTAATTCTCTGATTTCTTGTTCGGTTTTTTGAGACGTATTCATTACCGAATTATTTGCTGGTTCATGGGAAGAAATAAGCTCATTAATTTTTAAATGTATTAAAGCAGAATATCTGTTGAATGATTTTTGAATGACGAACAAACTCAAGAATGTAATACCAAAAATGATGTCTCCAATGTTTTGATGCTGATTATTTGAGGTAAATAAATTTGTTGCCCACCAATATATTACAAGTATAAATGCCAAAATAAATGTAATAGCGTTCCCTAAAATTCGGGTGGCAATTGAAGTTAATTTTTCAAAAACTAGTTCCACTTTTAAATAAATAATATTCATACGTTATCACTATCTTTTTTATGATTTTTCATTAGGTTATGTTTTAAAGGGTTCTACCCATACTGATATGATTTGGAGCATATTTCAATAGTAAATTTTCTAAAGAGTTGAAATAGTCTTGCAAGATTTTAATGGTTATTTCTGGGTGTAAAGCATCCGGAATTGTCTCAGGCATTTCGTTTAAGAATTTTATCAATTCCGGAAATTCCTTACGAATGGTCATTGTTATCTTTGAAATATTCTCGTTAAGCTCTTTTTCTGTTTTCATCCTATATATGCTAAATAAAAAGCACCAAAATTGACTTTGGTGCTTTCTAAAGTTAAAAATTAACCAATAAACTAAACTTAAGCAATCTTTAATCACTATTCTCTCAACTATTTATTCCGTTTTCCTTTTCCGTTGCCATGATTTTCTTTTCGATCACCGTTGCCTTTCCAGTGTGTACCATTATTATAAAATTTCACTTTATGCTTTTTAAAATGAGTGTATGGACTACGACCATGATAATTATTTAAAACAACTATGTGACCCGTATTTAAATTGTAATTCCTGTAACGTCTTGGTAAGGCTCTTGATCGAACCCATGTTCCGTTATTAAGGTATATAAACTGTGATTGACGGATATCGTAATACGAATCTATGTCGGATAAATAATAATATTCTTCGGTTGTATATGCTGGTCCCCAAACCGGACGAGCACCAATATTTACTGTGACTTGTGCGGTTATTGAACTTGTTACGATTAACATCAATACAATCGCAATTACTTTTAGTGTTTTCATTTTTTTAATAATAAGTTAGTGTACGCTATCAGAAAATTATAATAAAATAATTAATAATAGAATGATTATAATGATGGCGCCAATAGATAAATAAACCCCATTTCCTCTAGCTTTTAAACTTTTTTTGATGGCACGAACTTCTTTTCTCAATTCTTTTTTCTCAGAAGATTTCATTTCGGATTTATCCATGGCTTTAATTTCATCTAAACGATCGAGCATATTTTTAACTTCAACAGGCATTTCTGTTTTATTGCTTATAGTACTTGGATTTTTTTCCACCGTATTTGGTGTATTTGCAAAAGCACCTATTGATAGAAGGAATACCAATAAATAATAGTTTAATTTTTTCATCTTTTTATTTGTTTATGTTATCCTGTAAAATTGATGATAATTAGCATTTGTAGTGTTACACAAATTTTGCTTAATGTTTCAAAATTCATAGTTTTCATTTTTATTTTTTAGAACTCTCCTTCAATTCTTTTTTCTTTTTTGCTTCGGCTTTTTTCTTTTTATTAAAATAACCTTTCAACAAAAAGTTATTTATATGATTTCGATAATAATGTAAAACACAAAATTGACAATGAAAACGGCAAACTAGTTGTAATATAGCTATATAAGGTTAAGCAAAGTTGGTGTTTAAACTTGAAAGAAGTTATATACTATTTTAAAAGAGTTGCAGAATTCCTATATTATGAAGTAGATACTCGCTTATACAACTTAACTAATTCATACCAAATAACAGCTAAAAAACCAATGCCAATACTCATAGATAACTGCGAAATACTTAAATGTTCAAAGCCAAAGAAATTGGTCAAAGGTTCTACATAAAGTAACAATCCGGTAATGGCAATTGTAATTCCGATAATTACTGAAACTAAATTGTTTTTATAGGCTAATGTTGTAAAAATAGAATAGTAAAAAGAGCGATTGACCAAGGTTAGAAATATATTGGCTGTAACTAAAACTACAAAAACCATTGTTCTAATAGTTGCTTCGGTAAGCCCAAGATAAATGGCATATTGATACAAAAATAATGTCCCAACTGTTATCATCAAACCTTGAATGATACTTGTAGAAAGTTCTTTCCAATTAAAAAAAGTGCTTGTAAACAGACGCGGTTTTTGCAACATGGTATTTTTTTCGATAGGTTCATTTTCATACACTATAGAACAGGTTGGTCCCATTATCAATTCTAAAAATATGATGTGAATGGGTGAAAAAATGTTAGGATATACCCATCCCAAAGCCAACGGAATAAATACTGTCAGGATAATTGGAATATGGATAGAAATAATAAACTGAATGGCTTTTTTTAGATTGGCATATATTTTTCTTCCCATAGAAATGGCATTAACCATTTTGTCTAAATCGTCATTTATTAGGATTAAAGATGCCGCTTGTTTTGCTATTTCCGTTCCTTTTTTGCCCATCGCAATTCCAATGTGAGCGGCTTTTAATGCTGGACCGTCATTTACACCATCGCCCGTCATTGCAACTATTTCTCCAGTAGCTTTTAAGGCGTTAATGATAAGAAGTTTGGCTTCGGGAAACATTCGAGTAAACAAATTAATTTCTGCAACTTTCATTTTAAATTCCGCGTCTGATAATTTCATCAAATCATCTCCCGAAATGCTATTTTCATAACCTATAAATCCAATTTGTTTGGCAACAGAAGAAGTGGTTTCAGCATTGTCGCCAGTGATTATTTTTACGGAAATTCCGGCTTTGTAAAAATGTTGCAATACTAAATGAATGTCCTTTTTGGGTGGGTCATAAAATGCTAATAGTCCTTTGAAATCCAATTGAAATTCTTGTTGCGTTTTTGGATAATTTTTGCCTTCAAAAATAGCTTCACCAACTGCTAATACACGATATCCTTCTATAGAAAGACTTGATATCGTGGCTAAAATTTGCTCTTTTTCTTTTGCCGATAATTTAGCCATTGACATGATTGCTTCAGCTCCGCCTTTTGCAGCGATAATTCGATTTCCTGATTTACCTCCAAAAATATGGGTCATCATTGGCGGTTTGCCCGATAAAGGATATTCGTGCACCATTTTAAAATGAGAACGTTCGTCTTTTTTGATGAATTTTGAATAGGCTTCGTGAACTGCCACTTCCATTGGATCAAAAGGCATAGGTTCACTTGCCCACATTGATAATGAAATTAACTCTTTTTCGTCATCGTTCAATTCGGTTTCTAAATCCGTAATTTTTTCAGATTTTAATGCAAATACTTTCGCTAAACTCATGGTATTTTCTGTAATTGTACCTGTTTTATCAATACAAATTACTGTAGCACTTCCGAGTGTTTCAACGGTTTTCATTTGCTTTACTATAATGCCTTCTTTCATCATACGCCAAGCGCCAAGTGCCATAAATGTGGTAAAAGCAATAGGAATCTCTTCAGGTAAAATACTCATCGCTAAGGTTAATGCTTTGAGTAAACTATCGAGTATATTATAGGAATGAAAATAATTTAATACCCAAACAATTCCAAAAACTAGGGCTCCAATGATTGCCATTTTCTTCACGAAATTCCCTATTTGTAGTTCTAAAGGTGTTTTTTCTTCTGTAATAGCTTCGAGACTTTTGCCAATTTTACCTAGTTTGGTTTCATTACCAATGGCTGTAATTGTTGCAATGGCTAATCCGCTAGCTACGGTTGTTCCTTGAAAAACTAAGTTGTCTGTACCCGACTTATCTTTGGTAACCGACATAGATTCACCGGTTAAGATGGCTTCATTTACCGAAAAGTCATTAGAATGTATAATAGTGCCATCTGCCGAAATGGACGTTCCTTCTTCTATTAGTAAACTATCGCCAATGACTAATTCTTCCGTTTTTATTTCAATGGTTTTTCCATTTCTGATGACTTTACAATTTGGTTTTGTAAACTCTTTTAATTTAGCTAATGCATTTCGGCTACGGGCATTTTGATAAGAAGAAATAAGTGAAATTAGTACAATTGATGATGCCAAAAAAAAACCATTAACTAGTTCTCCACTAATAAAATAAATAGTTGAAGCAAACAATAACAGCAATACCATTGGATCTTTTACAAATTTTAAAATGGCTTTTAAAAAGTGGTTTTCTTCTTTTAGATGTATGGAATTTTCGCCATGAGTTCTTCTTGAGAGAATCACTTCTTCGTTTGACAACCCTTTGATATTGAAATTTTTTACAGACATAATTGTAGTTTTTCAGTCTTACTTAACGAACAAATTTCAAATAACAAGGTACAAAATAGTTTACTCAATTTTAATGATTCTATGTAAAAAGATTGTAAAAATCTGAATGAAAGTTACATTCTATCCATATACCATTTGAGTTCTTTTTCTATTTTTTGGTATTTAAAAACCGTATTGATTGCTTTTTGTAATCGGACAAAAGCGGTTTCACTTTTCACCACATAATCAAACGCTTTGTGATGCATGCAACTTACAGCAACGTCAATTTTATCTTGTGAGGATAACATAATAACCGGTATTTCAGTGTCAAATTCTTTGATTTTATCTAAGGTTTGAATTCCGTTCATCGCATTTTTAACAATGCCGTCAAGATGAAAATCGAGTATGATAATATCGGGGGTTTTGGATAAAGCAGCAACGCAAAGTTCACCAGTGGCAAAGGTTTCTATTTCAAAATCGCCATGATGAAGAAACTCAATTTCTAATGCTTTTAAAAATACCGCATCATCATCTACTAAGAACAATTTGATTTTATTTTCGTTTTTCACGATATTATTTATTTAAATTATTTAATTCATTTTCCAATTCTGAACACGATTGCACACACACTTTTTCGAGTTTTACAACCAATTCATTTAACTCGACTGATGCTTCTAATCGCTCTGCATATTCCTGAATTTTCTTTGCCAATTCAGTAAATTGTGGATTGATTCCCATAATAGCAAATGAAGGAATCATTTTATGCACTGTTGCTTTTAATAACAACCAATCTTTATTTTTATGACTTTCTTTCATTGAAGAAATTAATGGTGGCGTTTGTTTTAAATACGCTTGTATCATTTCGGTCATTAATTTTGGATTGGATTTGGTCAATTTTGTTAAATAACTTAAATCCACGTATTTTATCATATCGGTTTCATTTTCACCATCAATTACATGTTCGATGATGACTACTGGTTTCTTAATCAATCCAATTAATTTGCTGTATAACAAACGTTCGTCCACTGGTTTTGAAATATAATCGTTCATGCCTACTTCTTTGCATTTGGCAACATCTACAGTAGTTACATCTGCCGTAAGCGCAATAATTGGAAGGGTTAACTTCATGGTCTTTCTAATGTATTCTGTTGCTTCAAAGCCGTTCATTTCGGGCATTTGCAAATCCATTAATACAATATCATAGTTGTTCTTTTTGAGTTTTTCAACCGCAATTTTACCATTAGCCGCAATTTCACATTCAAATCCGAAATCGTCTAACAAGGTTTTCATCAGTAATTGATTGAGCTCCATGTCTTCCACCACTAATATTTTGGTGTCTTTGATATCGGTATTTAATTCGAGTATTTCCGGTTCCAGTACGGCATCGGCATTTGTTTTCATAAATTTTAAAATGAAACTAAAAGTAGAACCTTTTCCAAAGGTACTGTCAACAGTAATGGTTCCTTTCTGAGCTTCGACTAATTGTTTTACAATAGCCAATCCCAAACCTGTTCCTCCAAATATTCTAGAAGTGCCGCTGGTGGCTTGTTGAAAGTTTTCAAAAATTTTCTCCGTTTTCGTTTCTTTTATTCCAATTCCAGTATCAGCAATAGCAAATTTAAGTAGAACCTCTTCATCGGTTTCTGATTGCAAGTTCACACTTACTGTTATCTTACCTTCATTGGTAAACTTCACGGCATTACTTACTAAATTTAAAATAATTTGATGTAATCTAACGGAGTCACCTAATAAAACTTCGGGAATGTTCTTATCGTAATGGGTAATTAACTTTAAATTTTTCTCCTGAATTTTGGTTTCAAAAAGATGCAACATGGCTTTTATTGACAAATGAAGTTTGAAAGGCGTTTTTTCGAAAGTCATTTTTCCGGCGTCCACTTTAGCTAAATCCAGAATGTCATTAATCAATACAATTAAGGCATCGCCGCTCATTTTTATTGCCGTTAAGTATTCTTTTTGTTTGGCTGTTAATTCGGTTTTGAGTACTACTTTGGTAAAACCTATAATGGCATTCATTGGCGTTCGAATCTCGTGACTCATATTTGATAAGAACTGCTGTTTTGATTTCACAGCTTCTTCGGCTTTTGTTGTCGCTGTTTCGGCTATTACTTTGGCATCTTCTGCAATAGAAGTTGCCAGTTCTGCATATATTTTGGCTTCGATTAATTCTTTTTCAGCTTTCTTTTGTTCGGTAATATCTCTTGCTACCACTACGGCACCAATAACATTTCCTTTATCATTTTTATAAACCGACCCGTTAAAAAGTACGTCGGTTAGTTTGTGGTCTTTTATGGTAAGCGGATAATCGACCACAAAACCTTTAGCAAAAACTTCTTCATACCCTTCTTTAGCTTTTTGTGGGTCAGTAAAATAAGTAATAAAGTCAGAACCTAGTAAATCTTCTTTGGATACATGTGTAACTCTAACTGACGCTTGATTGGTATCGGTAATTTTGCCTTCTGGACTAATGGTAAATAGAGGATCACGACTGGCTTCAATTAAGCTTAAGGAATATTGAGATGCTAATTCTAAGGAATCAGTATAAGCCTCTAAGACTTTACTTTCTAGAACTCGTTTTTCTTTTTCTTCGTTTTGGAAATTTAATTCCTTATCGGCAATTTCTAATTCATCGGCGCGATTTTGCTTTTCGTCAATTTGAAATAAAAGTTCTTTGTTGGCAATTTCTAACTCATCAGCACGATTTTGTTTTTCGTCTTTTTGAAAAGCTAATTCTTTATTGGCAATAACCAATTCGGCTGCTTTTTTTTCTTTAATTTTATTTTGGTATTCTAATTCTTTGTTGGCAAGTACTAATTCTTCGGCGCGGTTTTCTTTTTCCTGATTTTGATAAGCTAATTCTTCATTAGCAAGAATTAGTTCGTTTGCACGGTTTTCTTTTTCTTCGTTCTGAAAAGCCAATTCTTCGTTGGCAATGACCAACTCGGCGGCGCGTTTTTCTTTTTCTTCATTTTGGTACGCCAATTCATTATTAGCACTACGCAAGTCTAAAGCCCATTTTTGTTCGGCAATATCACGAGCAACAATTACAACACCTTTAATTACTCCTAATTCATCTTTATAAACAGAACCATTAAAAAGTACATCGGTTAATTTTCCGTTTTTGTGTCGAATGGTTAGCGGTGCATCTACAACAGAACCATTGGCAAACACATCTAAATATACTTCGAGTGCTTTTTGATGATCGGTGAAATAATTGATGAAATCGGAACCAATTAATTGCTCTTTTTCTATTCCGGTTACCTTTACTGTGGCTTGATTTAAATCGGTTATTTTACCTTCATTATTGATCGTTACTAATGGGTCTAAACTGGCTTCAATTAAACTTAAGGAATATTGAGAAACGTCTTTTTGATGTTTATTATGCAGCTCTAATTCAGCATTTCGCTTGTTATGATTTTTAGATAAATAATAAATAAAAATAACTAAAAGTACTAAAAACAAGAATAATCCGAAGAGTGAAATTTTTGATAATTTTACACTAGAAACATTTTCGTCTTTTCGTTCTTTTAATAAAGCTAATTCTTCAGAATTGATGGTTTTGATGTTTAGCCTGATGGCATCCATGGCTATCTTCCCTTTTAGAATGGCAGCTAATTCAATATCTTTGTTGCCTCCGTTTTTCTTTTTATTATCAATCAATAATTTTGACAAACCGATTCGTTCAGCAATAGATTCTTTTAATTTTTTTACCCTTATTTGTTGATTGGGATTGTCTTTTGTTAGTAGTAAAAGAGCGTTTATATCTTGATTAATTTGATTTAAACTTTCGTTATAAGGGGCTAAAAATGCTTTATTATTTGTTAAGGCAAATCCTCTAACACCTGTTTCTATATTGATGATATCTAAAAGAATTTCATTAGTTTTATTGATAACAAGATTGGTGTGATTTACCATTTTTTCTGATGACTTTACTACTAAAGTATTGTAATAAAAAATGGCCAATAGTATGGCAATCAAAGCAATTGCAATGTAATAAAAGAGTGTGTATTTTTTATTTAAAGTATAAGTCATTTGGGCTTTTTTACAATTATGATTCGTCTTTTGTGGTACGAACTAAACTTATACCGGTACCAAAAAACAACAATCCCAAAACACCATAAATGATTAGCATTTTAATGTCACGATTGCCACCAGAAGTGTTTAAAAATAGGTTTGCAGTATATATAAGTCCAACAATTCCAAGTATTGTTAATATGGCGCCAAAAATTCTTTTGATATTCATAATTGCTGTTTTAAGTAGTTAAATATCCTCTATAGAATTTCTCCTTTTATCTTTTAGTTGTTTAAAATGCGATGGCGAAAGTCCGGTTACTTTTTTGAATTGGGTGGATAAATGCGCCACACTACTATAATTCATTTTCCATGCGATTTCGGTAATATTTAGTTCTCCATAAATCATGAGTTCTTTGATGCGCTCAATTTTATGAGAAATGATGAATTGTTCTATTGTTGTTCCTTGGACTTCCGAAAATAAATTGGCGAGATAGGTGTAATTGTGGTTTAATTTTTCGCTTAAATAATCAGAGAAATTCACTTTTATTTCTTGTTCTGTATGGTGGATCATTTCAATAATAATATTTTTTATGCGTTCAATGAGGATGGCTTTTTTATCATCCATAAGTTCTAAACCAGACTCGAGCAGGCCTTTTTTTAACATTTCACGTTTCTCGAAAGTGATGTTTTCCATGATTTCAACTTCACCTAAATCGACGACAATAAAATGCAGACCCAATTTTTTCAATTCGTCTCTAACTGCTAATTTGCAGCGATTGCTGACCATGTATTTGATAAATAATTTCAAGAATAGATAGTTTTATTAATTTACTCAAATTTGATGCTTTCTATTCGAAATATGTTACACTATAAACAAAATAAGTTGTACAATTCAGATGTTTTCGAGCGTAATTCTTTTTTTGCCTTTGAGTTGTTTGAAGAAACTTGGCGTCAGTCCGGTTACTTTTTTGAACTGATGGGATAAATGGGATACGCTACTATAATTGAGCATATAAGATATTTGGGAGAGATTTAATTCGCCGTATAAAAGCAATTCTTTTACACGTTCTATTTTATGAGCGATAATGAATTGTTCTATAGTTATTCCTTTTATTTCAGAAAACAATTTAGAAATATGGGTGTAATCAAGCCCTAATTTTTCACTGATGTAATCGGAATAATTTACTTTAGGAAGTTCATCAGTATAATGAACCATTTCGATAATAATGTTTTTGATTTTTTCTATTAAAACTGCTTTTTTGTCATCCATCAATTCCAATCCGGATTTCAAAAGTCCTATTTTTAAAATACTTCGTTGACCAGGTGTTAAATCATCTATTAATTCAACAGTCCCTAAATCTAAAATAACATAGCGAAGATCCAGTTTGTCTAACTCTTCTTTGACCACCATTTTACAGCGGATACTTACCATGTATTTTATGTAGAGCTTCATATAAATTTGTTTTCAAAATAAAGTTATCAAGAATTTATAATTTAATCTTCGTAACCGCTTTTAATTATGGTAGAAATCATTTTGAATTGCACATTGGCATTAAAGCGATGTCTGGCATGTGCAGGAATAATAATTCCTTGTCCTAGAGTTAGTTTGTGTTTTATCTTGTTGAAAATAATTTCAGCAGTTCCATCAATTATTTGTATATAATTGTCAAATGGAGAAGTTTTTTCGGCTAATTCTTCTCCAGCATCAAAAGAGGAAGCCGTAATGTTACCTGTAGTTTTTTTAATTATTGTTTTACTTAATACAGCATTAGGTATGTACTGAATGATTTCGACAATGATATGTGATTTTCCTTTTTCAATTTCTAGGGCTTCCATTTTTGTTGAGAAACTTACCGATTAATTCAAAATTCGCACTAAGCGATTGTATTGAAAAATAACTTTCTATTACAAATGTGATGTTTATAATTGGTTAAATAAGTAAACATTTCTTAAAATAAGTTATATAATTCTTAGGTCTTGTTATTTATATGGATAAGAATGGCTTTAAAAAAATTCAACATTTTTAGGCCTTCTTAGTATCCTGTTCTATATTGGTTCGGTACTTGTTCGGTAAAAGCTCCATTTTGCCAAAGCGCTACCGAACGAATATCGAACATGTATCGAACAAAACACGAATAATTATAGAGCAAAGGGACAGTAAAGGACAAAACCGGACATTATCGGACATGCTAATTTCAAAATCTGTTCTAAAATGGAATGATTTGTTTTTTAATTAAGGTGTAAGTGAAATTCAAGTACAAATTGTTTTCCCTTATTAAATCACTAGTACTTTTTGGTAGTCTTGAGATATGGTTATAGCCTAAATCGAATTTTATAGCATCATTAGGCTTAAATGTTATGTTAGCTACTGTTCTGTTTTGATCAAATAGATGTTGGGAATCCGTTCCATAGGCATTTATGAATATTTCATCGCCAATATCCAGATTGTATTTTGGATTTAAATCATATCGCAACCCTAGGCGTTGCCTTACTCGAATAACATTCTCTGTTGCTCCTTCAAATACTCGGTATTCGAAAGCCGTTCTATTGAGAAGAAATAAATTTGAGGTCATTTTGTGCTGCACTTCGATAGCTGCCGAGAATCTATATTCACTGGTAGGGCTAGCTGATTCATCCGATTGCTTTTGGATAATTTTGTAGTTTGAAAAATAGGCAAAAGGAGATATTGCAAATGTGACCTTTTCACTTTGTTTGAAATAGCACCAAGTTCTGAATGAATATAATAGTTTTTTATCCAAAGGGTTTTCGTTATCAAAACCATTTTGACGACGGAGTTGCCCTTCGAAATCAGTCTTAAATTTAGTTCCAATGGGTATACTCAAAGTTGCTCTAAACCAACTATTAGTATGCTCTTGCGCTTTTACCTTACTACCAGCTAAAACAACCAGTATTAGTAAGAGAATGCCTCTTTTCAATTTTTAGTCTTTAATGCCGAGTTTCTTTAAAATATCTTCCATCAAACACCATTTGGTAAAAGATGATTGTAAAAGATTGACACCTACAAAAGCGGTAAACCATAACCAATTCTGATTTACATATACAGCCAATAGAAGACTGATTATGATAAAAATTCCAGCTATAGCTCTTATTAGTCTGTTGATCATATTTTAGATTTTTAGGTTGTTGAATTACTAGATTTTTCGATGTTGAGTACTGCAATGTGAATGTGTGATAACGACACTTGAGCAGTATTGAATTCAGTTATTAAATTAAAAAGGTGGTTTACGTTTTCTTTTTTAACGAAAGCATAAAAGAGAATGGATTCCGTTTCGTTTACTTCTGAAGCAAACCAATTTTCAGGGGTTGCTGTATCTGAAAAATCCATATACCCGGTTACTTCCCTGAATGAATAGGTTTTGACATCCGCTTTTTTTAAAATGGTTTTGATATCCTTTTGAAAGGCTATGCTTGAAGTGATAATTACTAATTTCATTTTTTTTACTTTTTAAAGAATTATTTTTCCCATTTTTTCCTTTCGGTTACATAGTAGATGATTGGCACTACTAAGAGCGTTAGTATCGTAGAAACTATAGCTCCAAATACTAACGATATCGCCAATCCTTGAAATATAGGGTCAAATAGTATAATAGAAGCTCCAATTACTACAGCTCCGGTAGTTAATAATATTGGTGTAGTTCTGACGGCTCCTGCTTCTATAATGGCTTGTTTTAAGGGAATACCCTCTTGTAATCGAATCTCGATAAAGTCTATTAGTAATACCGAGTTCCTCACCATAACTCCGGCTAAGGCAATCATTCCGATAAAGGAAGTAGCTGTAAAAAATGCTCCCAATAACCAGTGACCCAATACAATTCCGATTAACGAAAGAGGAATCGCCATCATCATCACCATTGGTGTTTTAAAGTTTTGGAACCAACCTACAATCAGCATGTAAATGATTACGATAACAATCATAAAAGCGAGCCCTAAATCACGGAATACTTCTAAGGTTATTTGCCATTCCCCATCCCATTTTACCGTAAAATCACTTTCGTCTGTAGGTTGTTCCATATAAAGCTCGTTTACTTTATAGCCTTTGGGCAATGCCATTTTTTGCAGTTTTTCATTCATCCCCAAAATGGCGTATACGGGACTTTCCAATGCTCCCGCCATATCTGCTGTTACATAAACTACCCGTTTTTGGTCTTTGCGGTAAATGGTTTTTTGTAAAGTGTCCTGAACTACTTTCACCAAATCACTCACCGGAACTACATTGCCGCGATTGCCTTTTATTTTTAGGTTTTCGATGTCTTGTAAACTGGTTTTGTCTTTATCATCAAGTGAAAGCACGATGCCTACATTGTCGTTCGAGTTTTCATCATAGAGATTTGAAACCGGATATTCTTTTAGTAAATAAGTTAAGTTTCCAATTACTTGTTGTGGCGCAATGCCATTAAGCATCGCTTTCTCTTTATCGACTTCCAAACGGTATTCGGTTTGGTTGTCTTCGGTCATCCAATCTACATCCACAATATCGGATGTTGTAGCTAAAATGTTTTTTACCTGATTGGCTACTTTGATTTGGTCTTTGTAATTTGGCCCATAAATCTCCGCTACCAAAGTGGACAATACAGGTGGTCCCGGCGGCACTTCAATAATCTTAACATTGGCACCATATTTTTCGGCAATTTTTTGCACTTCGGGACGCACTTCTTTGGCAATGCCATGACTTTGCATATCACGGTCTTCTTTATGCAATAAATTCACTTGAATATCTGCCATGTTACTTCCACCACGCAAATCATAATGACGCACCAATCCGTTAAAAGTAATTGGTGCTGATGTTCCTATATAGTTTTGATAGTTTACTACTTCTGGAACGGTTGAAAGGTATTGCGCTATTTCCTGTGTAACAGCTGCGGTTCTTTCTAAGGTGGTTCCTTCTGGCATATCAATCACTACTTGGAATTCGTTTTTATTATCAAAAGGCAGCATTTTTACCACTACCGATTTGGTGAAGAACATAGTTACTGAACCCAAAAGTAGTAAGACTGTAATCCCCACTAAAAGTCTACGCTTCTTACTGCTTTCCAACAATGGTCTTTCGAGTTTGTTGTAGATTTTATAAATGAATGATGTTTCTAAACCCTGTTCTGCTTTGTGTTCCTGAGTTTCTTTTTCCTGTAACAAATGATAGCCCAGATAAGGTGTAACAGTTAAGGCAACAAATAAAGATAGTAACATCGCTATAGAAGCTCCAATAGGCATCGGACTCATATAAGGTCCCATCATGCCTGATACAAAGGCCATAGGTAGAATAGCGGCAATAACGGTAAAAGTCGCTAAGATGGTTGGATTTCCTACTTCATTTATAGCATATATTGCCGCTTGTTTGAATGGCAGTCGCTTCATTTTGAAATGGCGGTGCATGTTCTCGGCAATGATGATGCTGTCATCTACAACTATACCAACCACAAAAACTAAGGCGAAAAGCGTAATTCTGTTTAGAGTATAGCCTAATAGGTAATAGGCAAATAAGGTTAAGGCAAAAGTCAGTGGTACTGAAAAAAATACTACTAATCCACCTCGCCAACCCATTGCCAATATTACTAAAAGTGTAACGGCAATAATGGCAATTCCCAAGTGAAGCAATAATTCACCCACTTTATCAGAAGCAGTTTCTCCGTAATTACGGGTCACTTCTACATGAACATCGTCAGTAATAATTGTTTTTTTCAATTGGTTGACCCGATCCAAAATCTTTTCCGATATCTTCATGGCATCGGCTCCTTTTACTTTTCCGATAGAAATGGTTACTGCTGGATATTCTGACTTTGCTGTTTTGAATTTTTCATTGGCTTTGCCATAACCAAACGATACATAGCTGCTTGGCGTTGATGGACCGTCTTCTACTTTGGCTACTTGTTTTAAATATACCGGTAAATTGGCATTGACACCTACTACTAAATTCTCAACATCTTCGGATGATTTTAAAAACTGTCCTGTGGTAACTAAATATTCTTTATCGCTATTTACAAAACTGCCCGATTGCGAGCTGCCATTATTGGCTTGAATCATTTGCATAATGCCCAAAGCATCTATACCGTTTTCGGCCATTTTATCTTTGTCTAAGACTACTTTTACTTCACGATTTCGCCCTCCAATTTCTCTGGTGATGGCAACATCTTTTACTTTTTCTACCTCTGAAGTTACTTCTTCAGCAATTTGACGTAATTCAAAATCATTCAATTTATCACTCCATAAGGTCAATCCTAACATTGGGACATCATCAATGGAACGTGTTTTTACAATAGGTTTGTAAACGCCTTGCGGAAACATATTTTCGTGCTTGGCCAACTCGTCGTATAGTTTTACATACGAACGTTCTACATCCTGACCCACATAAAATTGTACTATCAACATTGCCTGACCGTTCATTGCCATACTATGTACATGTTCTACACCTTTGATGTTGGAGAGTATTTTTTCTAAGGGTTTTACCACACGACTTTCTACTTCTATCGGGTTTGCTCCCGGATAGCCAACCATTACGTCAGCCATTGGCACATTAATTTGTGGTTCTTCTTCACGGGGAATTAAGAACGAACTATAGACACCAATGATCATCAATCCTACCATTAACAGAATAGTTAACTTGGAATGGATGAAAAAATGGGCGATTTTACCTGATATACCTTCTTGCATTTTTTAGATTTTTAGAATATTAGCTTCTTAGACAGTAAACAATGATTATTGGATAACTACTTTTGCTCCGTTATATAATTTACCTTCTGCTGAAAGGATGTATTGTTCGTTAGCTGATAAACCAGATAATATTTCTACCTGACTGCCATAGGTTTTGCCAATGCGCAGCCATCTTAATATGGCTATATCTTTGTTGCCTATGGTATAAATTCCGGTTAGTTGTCCTTGATGAATTAAAGCGCTTTCGGGCACTACAACTTTGTTTGTGGTGGTTGTAGTTGCTTGTTTCTTACTAACCAATGGAAACTGTACATTGACAAACATGCCCGATAGCACTTTAGTATTACTGTTGTTTAAATTTATTTTGACCAAATATTGTCCGCCTGTGTTTTTTGCCGAACCACTTACTTCAATCACTTTTCCTGTTAAAGTCTGATTGGTCGATTTTACCAAAACTTTCACGTTCATACCGTTTTGAATGGAAGTAATATCACTTTCAGAAACCATTGCTGTTATTTGTAAGCGCGAAGCACCTTCAATGCTTACTAATGGCATTCCGGGATTGGCCATATCGCCTTCTTTGATAAAAGTATTGGTCACTTCTCCTGAGAATGGAGCGGTAATATTGGAGTAAGAAAACTGCGCCATGACTTCGTTACGCATTTGTTTGGCTCCTTCTAAACCTGCTTTTGCCATTTCATAGCGTGAGGTCATATCATCCAGTTCTTTTTGAGAAGCGCTTTGTTGGTTGAATAATGCTGTAAAGCGATCGAAATCTTTTTTTGCATTGTTATACGTTGCCGTAGCTTGTAAAATTGATGCATCTACTTGGGCTTTTTTGGCCTGCAAATCGGCGTTGTTGATACTTACCAACAATTGTCCTGCAGTTACTTTTTGACCCACTTTGACATTTACCTTGGTCACATAGCCCATCATGCGAGTGCTTACATTAGCACTGTTTTCGGCTTCAATCTTACCGCTGGCTGAAACAAAATCAGGATTGTTGTCAGCTACGATGCCACTTACTTTTACAAGAATGCCAGCTTCATTGTTGGTTACTTCTTTTTTCTCCTTTCCACAAGAAAGCATTAATGTTAATCCGATTGTGAGTAGTGGTATATATATCTTTTTCATGATTAATTGGTTAAAAATTGTAAATATTGTTTGGTGAAATTGTATTCGAAAACGGCTTGCACATGCTCTAGTTCTTTTTGAATTGTTTGGGTTTCTGATTGTAGTAAATCAGTTGTTTTTTCTAATCCTTGTGTAAATCTATTTTGACGAATTCTGTATGCCTCTTGGGATTGCTCGAAAGCTAATTGAGATAACTTGACTTTGTTTTCGGCATCGAGTAACTGACGATTTGTTTTATTGACTTCTAGTTGGCTTTGTTTTTTGTATTGTTGCGTTTCGATACTGGCTTTTTGAAAATCGGCTTTGGCTTTGTCCATTTTACCAATGGATTTATAGCCGTCAAATACGCTCCAGGACAATTGGGCTCCTACAGTATATCCATTTGCTTTAGTACCGAATAACGTTTGATCATATAGTTCATAGCTACCAAAGGCATTCAATCGTGGCAAGAAATTCATTTTGCTTGACAAGTACATTTTTTGATAAGCCGATGTCGATAAAGTCATGGCTTGTATGTCTTTTCTGTTTTCGGGAACCTCTGTTGTAACTGTAGCTACGCTAATGTTGCTTTCCAATTCTTCCGAAGGTTTGTAGGTTTTATTTTTAGTGTCTTCATTCAATAAAAAACCTAAATAATCAGAAGCATTTTGAATGTTGCTTTTTGCATATTGCAATTGATTAGTAACCTCATTTACCCGAATTTGAACATTTAAAACATCCGTTTTTTGCACTAATCCTTGTTTGAAATAATTGTCAATTAATTTTAAATTTGCTTGCGCTGTTCTTTCTGCTTTTGTCAAAACAGTTACCGCTTTGTATGCCAACTGCAATTGCATATAAGCTTTGCTTACTTCTAACTGCATGTATTCCTTAGTACGTTCGGTTTGCAGTTGATAGGCTTGCATTTTAGCAAAGGCCGCTTTTCTCTCGTAAAGTCCGTCAGCATTGAGTAATGGTTGTTGGATACTAATTACAGTAGCAAAGTTTTGTGTTTTGGCCGGATTGTTTAACAGAGTCGGATTAAAGTCGGAAGCCGTTAGTATTTCCTGATTTAGTTTAGAACCAAATGCCATCAATGGATTCGTAGTTGAAATTCCGGTATGACTAGCTGTAATGTTGGGCAAAAAGAGCGCATTGGATTGTTGGTAATCTGCTTTGGCTGATTGATAGGTTTTTTCAGCCTGCTTTATCTGAAGATTGGCATCGGCTATTTTTTCTTGAATTTCTTTTTTAGAAATAGACAAGGTATCTTGACTGTAGCCAAAAATGGAGTAACTTAAAATTCCGATGGTGATAAGAAATTGATTCTTCATAATGGTTGTTCTGAATTATGAAGCAAAGATATTATGGCGAAATTCTGTAGTCAGTAACTATTGTCACACAGCCAAAAAAAAGTGCCTGATAAATCAAGCACTTGAAAAAATCTTACTGTAAAAAATCAGGATTTGGTCTTAGCGGCACAACAGGCAGCTTTTCTTTCTTTTGGACAATTTTTCATTTCTGCTGCAGTACACATTTTTTTATCCATAGCACATTTCTTCATTTCTGCTGCAGAACATGTTTTTTCTGTTTTAGCTTTTTGTTTTGCTCTTGGCTTGCCAGCTTGAGCATTGCTATTGACTGAAAATAAGATAGCTGCTAAAGCCATCATTGAAACAATTTTTTTCATATGTATTGTATTAAGATTATTATATATTATTATTTTTTTTATTGCTTTCGGAATCATTTTCAGGTTTCTTTTTTTGGATTTCTAATTTGTAGAATAGCCATCCAAAACCTATCACAAGGTGCAACAGTATGATCCCAAAGATTATTTTTTCCATAGTTGCTTCAATTGTTGTTTTATAATTATTCGATGTTGACTTTGGGTTGTAGTATCACTTTAGAAGTGATTGAATTTGAAATAAGGCAAGCTTTCTCGCTCATTTCCATTACTCTAATTCCTTTGTCTTTTAATGTTTCTTCTTTAATGGTTAGTATGGGTGAAAGTGTTATTTCAGTAATGCAAAATTTGCCTTCAACCCTGTCTAAAGTTCCAACGGCATTGCATTCAAACTTTGTAAATTCAAATCTAGAATTTTCGGAAACCGCTAAGAATGTTGTCATAAAGCAACTATTTACTGAAGCCACGAACAAATGTTCCGGCGACCATAAACCAGGAATTCCTTTTGGGAATTCAGGAGGCGTAACTACTTCTATTTTACTGTTTAATACATCCGACTGTAGTATTCCTTTTCTATCTTCAATCCAGTTTAATTTTACTTGATATTGGTGTTGATCTGACATGGTTTGCGATTTGTTATTTAGTATTTTGTAAAATAGTCTCCGTTATCTGCTCTTTAGTTAATACACCTGATTGCCGCCATAATTGCGCTCCGTTTTGAAATAACATCATGGTAGGAACACCTCGGATTTGGTATTTTGCCGCCAGTTCCTGATTTTTATCCACATCTATCTTTATAATAGTAATTCGATCGCCTAAACTATCTTTAACATTTTTAAGTACTGGACCTAACATTTTGCATGGGCCACACCAAGTTGCATAAAAATCTAGCAATACAGGTTTATCTGAATTTATAATTTCCTGAAATGAATTATTCATTATTCTCTTTTTTAGTGTATGAAAGGTTACATCCACTTGCGCCACATCCTAAGTTAAAAATGGCTTGGGCAAAGAAGAATATACCAAAAGCTATAAAAAACCATTCGTGTGTAGTATATGCTTGAAAGAATAGAAAAAAGGCAAATCCCAATCTTACCCAACGCATCGTGTGCCAGTTTGTAAACAAAAGTTGTTTCATCGTATTGTCTTTTAATTCATTTTCCCAATAGCACAATTCACATAGGACTTTGCTATTTTTAGGAGTGAGTTATCTCCTTTTTCGGGATAGCCTAACTCATTGAGCTTCTTTATTAGAAGGGCTTTTTCGACATCCCCAGTAATGGTAATGGTATCTGTCTCTTTGTCGATAACCACTTTTTCTACTTTGTCTAACTTTAATAAGGCGGTTTGAATACTATTCATGCAACCGCCACATTTAATGTTTTCGACGATAATTTGTTGTTCCATTATTTTGTTTTATTAGAACAGGTATTGATGCCAAACGGAGCATACAATGGGCAAAAGCTAATTAAGCTGGTTAATACAAAGACCACTGCTAACGCTCCTAATACTATCGCAACTGTCCCACTGATGGTATTGGTAAAATATAAAATTGCTACTATAACAGCTAACACGATTCGGATTAGCTTGTCGGTTGTTCCCATATTTTTTTTCATGATTTCTTGTTTTTATTTGGTTAAAAGTGACTCGACATTTTGCCAAGTTCTACCGTTGGTTACGTTTGTAATGCCATTTCGTTCTAAAATGGCTTTAGCCTGACTACTGCGGGCTCCGCTTCTACAAAACACCACAATATTTTTTTTGCCTTTAAATTTGGACAACAGGTTTGGTATTTGATCTAAAGGGATGTTTACAGAACCTTTTACATGTCCTTGAGCAAATTCGGCTGACGAACGAACATCAACCAAGAAAGCTTCATCATTTATTTTTTGAGACAAATTGTTATCTTCTTTTGAAAACATATTTTTGAGTATTCCAAACATATTTTAGGTTTTAGAGTTAAAAAAATAGTTGTTAAAAACAAAATGTACACCGGCTTTACAACTATAGCATTTTGATAAAATGTATTATAGGTATATAAATAGGGCAATTAATTTTTTGTAAAATTACAGCCAATCGTTTAGATAGTTTGTGATATATATCACATAAAGGAGAAACGAATGTAATAAAAGAATGTAGTAAAATAAATAGTGATGAAATGATAACTTATCAGACTTTTAAGAGTTCTATCTGATTTCGTTGCAAAATTAAAAGTCCGCGTTGCTCCATTTTTTTTAGTAATCTTGAGATTACTTCTCGTGACGTATTTAACTCTGTTGCAATTTCTTGGTGGGATAGGTTTAGTTTGTTTGAATTATTGGCTTCTTTGTGTCTTTTTAAATAAAAGACTAATCGTTCATCCATTGCTTTAAAAGCAATATTATCTACTACATCTAAGACTTCTTCAAATCGGCTACGATAGGTTTCAATTACAAATTCGTACCAACTTCGATGTTGCATCATCCATTTATCCATTAAAGAAAGAGGTACCATTATCAATTCTACATCTTCGACAACTTTTGCCATAATTTGGCTAGTTTCATTTTTTGTAGCACAAATCATTGATATTGCGCAAGCTTGACCAGGTTGGAGGTAATACATGAAAAACTCTCCGCCATTTTCATCTTCTCTGTATATTTTTATTCTGCCGCTGATAACCAATATTGTATTTCTTATATATTGACCTGTTCTCATTAATACATCGCCTGTTTTGAATTCTTGAATTGTGGCGTTAGTATCAATATCATCAATGAGTGAATTTGAGAAATAAGGGAATAATTTTTTGATTGGTTCGTGCATTAGAATGAATTTTAGAAAAGTAAAAGTACTATAAAACAAATTGCATTCTAGTGAAGAACGCTAATTTTTGATTTAGCTGATTGTAAAGGCATCTTATTTACTTATTGTTACTATTTCTACAATACTAGATTATTTAAAGAAGCTTGAGAGAAAAAATTTGCTCACTGTGTATTTATTTTTTTAAAGGTATTCGCAAAAAGCTAGGAGCATTTCCGGCGCAAGTCAAGTAGTGAACATGTTATTGCACTAATAACTGTGACGGTATTTTTTTTAGGAGCGTTGGGAAGGAGTGGTAGAAAAAATATTTATCTATTCCAAGAAGGACTTATAAGTTTGGCTTTACCTAATCGGATTAAAATCATTGAAGCCAATAAGCAAAAGATGATAGCTTGTATTGTTGCTTCCGGACCAAATTCACCACCTGTTATTAAGCTATTTCCTGAAATTTTTGTAGTTAGGAAACTGCTTGTTTTTTCATTACCGGAAGTTATGGCTCCAAAAATCCCCGATTGCGTAAAATTCCAGGCAAAATGTATAGCGATTGGAAACCATAGATTTCGCTTGTAAATATAGGCAGCCCCCATAAGGAATCCGGCTTCTATAGCAACACATACTCCGGAGAATAAAGTACTATTTGGATTTATTAAATGCAATGCCCCGAAAATAATGGCAGAGAGTAATAGCGCGATATAACTGCCTAACTTTTCTTCTGCGATTCGAAAAATAATTCCCCTTATTAAAATTTCTTCAAAAATCGCTACTGAAAAGGCTACCGTGAAAGGAATAATCATATTGGAAATCGCATTAATAGCAACAATTTCAAAACCACCATTTAAAGCAATCACTAACACTGTCAGGCTCTGTAATAGTGACCCTATCAGTATTCCTGTAATACTATAGTTGATTATTCCTTTACTAGAAAATTCTGTTATCTCTCTTTGTTCAATTTTTCTAAAAAAGTAACTATAGGCGCCAATTACAGCAGCAGATGCAATTATTCCTTTTATGAGGTTTCTGTAATTTTTATCTAATAACGTTAAATCAAGTATTTTCGATGTTACTTGCTGAGCGATTATAAAGGCAATAAAACACACTAAAAGACCGAGTAGGATTAAAGTTATTGGAGCATTTAAAATTCTTTTTTTGGTGGTAATTATTTCCATAAGATTTAAATTTGATGGTTAAATTAAATAGCTTAAATTGTAGTGTTAGATTTTAATTGCTAGTGAATTTATTGAATGGTATAATTCGTTACATCCGATTCACTTACTCTGAAATAGCCAAGTGCATAGTTTTCAAAATTGGTTTCGTTTTTTATATTTCCTCTCACTGTGGCTGGTGGAGACTGAAACGGTCCTCCTCCGGAACTACCAGCCACACTTAGCAGTATACTCATATAATTATAATAGGCTTGTGATATACCATAGTGCGTAATTTCAATCTGTTCGCCAGGATTAGTATCCGCTTCGAGTACCAAACTGAAAAAGGTATTTCCCTGAAAAAAGGTATCGTCATCAATAGAGTATTCCGGTTTTAGGTTATTTGAGAATTTGTATTTATAGAGATAATAATTATCAACGTTTGGCGGATCGTTGAAAAAAGTTTTAATTTTCAGGAAGTCATTTCCAAGACCCGTTTGAAATTCTTGTGTCACTGAAGTTATTGCCGATACTGATTTTAGGGTTTCAGAAGCGGTATATTGCTGTCCGTTATTGACCACCGTTAAAGTGTAGGTTTCGTCAATCACCGGAACAAAATTGGAACAAAGATAAACTCCCGTATTAGGTGTTTCTGTAAAGTTAAAAACAACATTGGAGCTGTTTTTTACCAATACCGTTGCCCCGGAAACTGCTGGTATTACATTGGTATAAAAATCAGTTGTGGTAGACAATTTTATAACCTGGTTGTTGCCAGCTGTCCCTTTTTGCCAAATCAGAGAGGCATCAATTACTAGCCTAGGGTTTGCTGTGTTTAAAGGAATGTCAACTACATCCTGGCAGCTGTTTAAAAATGTAGCTGCGAGTATTACGATTATTAAATTTACTTTATTTTTCATGGTGTTTAGTATTTAAAATTTAAAATTATAGCTTACAGAAGGAACCATTCCGAAAATGGAAGTTCTTAAGGCTTCATTATTTCCAGTATCGGCATTTTGTTTAAAATTTATTGAAGCAGCATTCTTACGGTTGTAGACATTATAAATACTAAATACCCATTCTGATTTCCAGCTGCGTTTTTCATTACTATGAGGCGTTAAGGTTGCCGAAATATCTAAGTGATGGTAAACCGGTAATCTATTTTCATTTCTTAGTCCATAACTGGGTACCAAAATATCCTGATAAGTATACTGACCGTTTGGATAGGTTACCGGCTGTCCGGATTGGAGTATAAAGTTAGCTCCAAAACTCCATTTTTTATTTAAAGTATAGGAGCTTGTAACGGCTAGATTGTGTAATTTATCATAGGCAGAGCTATACCATTTTCCGCTGTTTATTCCTGTTTCAGAACTGTTTCTTCCCGGAGTTTGTTGTTCTGATTTTGATAAAGTGTATGAAATCCAACCTGTTAATTTGCCTTCATTTTTTCGTAACATTAATTCTAAACCATAAGAGCGCATTTTACCGTTGAGGACCACTTGTTCAATTGCTTCGTTAGCAACCAAATCAGCGCCATCGATATAATCCATTCTGTTTTGGATTTTCTTGTAGAAGGTTTCTACTTCAAGGGAATAGTTATCATTACTAAAATTTTTGAAATATCCCAAAGCCACTTGGTCAGCAATTTGGGGTTTGATGAAGTTGTCACTTGGCATCCAAACGTCAAGTGGTGTTGGCGATGAAGTATTGGAAACTAATTGTAAATACTGAACCATTCTGTTGTAACTGGCTTTTATAGATTGATTTTTATTCAATTCATAAGCAATAGAAAAACGAGGTTCTAAATAATTATAGCTTTGAATTACTTTGTTTTTATCATAATACCGGGTTCCGATTGGCGTTGCTTTTTGATACGTTTGTGTATCCTGATCAAAAATTACGGGTTCGTTGTTGGTATAAAGATTTATGTTGGATTGACCAAGTCTATAAAAGAGGCTGTATCTTAAACCATACGAAAGTGCTATTTTTTTAGAAATTTCTTGTTGGGCATCTAGGTATATGGCTGGTTCAAAAGCATATTTTTTATCTAATTGTTTATAATTTATTCCCGAATTTGCACTTGTTGGTGAAATGGTTCCTGGGTTGAAATCATAATAAATACTATTGATACCAAAATTTAATTTGAATTTATCAGAAATGTAATTCTTGAAATCATATTTTACAGTGTAGTTTTTTATTCCGGAATCCCAATTGAAATCGGCTAAATCCAAACCTAATCCAAAATAGTAATCGCTATAAATTAGTGACAGATTTGAAAATAATTTGTCATTGTATAAATGATTCCAACGCAAGTTTAAGATGGAATTACCATACGTATTGGTAAAACTTTTATTTAAACTAAAAACATCGCGACCGAAATACCCTGATAAGAAGACATTATTGTTTGGGTTTAATTTATAGGATACTTTTGTGTTTAAATCATAGAAATAGGCAGCGTCATTTTTGTGTTTATCCGAAAGTTTTAAAAATAAATGGGCATAAGAAGCGCGACCACCTATTAGGAATGAACCTCTTCCCTTTACTATAGGACCTTCGGCTAATAATCTGCTGGAAATTAATCCAATGCCTCCATTCATATGGAAACCGCTACTGCTGCCGTCTTTTTGATACATATCTAAAACAGAAGAGGCTCTTCCTCCAAATCTTGCTGGAATTCCACCTTTGTATAATTTCAAATCCTTTATGGCATCAGGGTTAAAGACTGAAAAGAAGCCAAAAACATGGGAAGAATTAAATATGGTTGCTTCGTCTAAAAGAATTAAATTCTGATCGGCACCACCTCCCCTAACATTGAAGCCAGAAGCTCCTTCTCCAGCATTAGTAACTCCAGGCAGTAGTAACAGCGATTTGAGCACATCAACTTCACCAAGAACGACAGGCATCTTTTTTATAGTAGCAATAGAAAGTTTGTTGATACTCATTTCTGCTTTTCTGATGTTGGTTGCTTTTTTTTCGGCGGTAACCACTACTTCTTGTAATTGCTCTTCGCTACTGAAAAGTTGAAAGTTGGTTTTGGTGTTTTTGTTCAGCGTAACGCTTTCTGATAACGTTTGAAAACTCACAAAACTCAATTGGACGATATAATTTCCTTTGGGAATTGTTATAGAGTAGAAACCATATTCATTGGTTGTTGTTCCTGTTTTTAATTCAGGAATATACACGTTGACACCAATTATAGTTTCATTGCTTTTGGCATCGGTAACCGTTCCGCTTAAGGTAAATTTTTGAGCTGACAGGTTACCTGTGTTTGTGTCTTGCGAATACATATTACTAAAAAAAAGCAGCAGTGTTGTGGTTAAGAGGTAAATTAACTTTGCGTTCATATTTTTATTTTTTAAAAGGATTTTTAAATTTCAATTGGTAATAGCATTACAGATTTTTGCCTACCTTCTTAGTTATTTCTTTAGGGATGGCATTTTTATTGACCATTACAGAAATTGTTTTTAATTGCAAATATTCTTTTGACATATAGAGATACCCACCACAATCACTATTGTCAGATGAGTTTTTTAGGATATAAAAGCGATTGCCTTTTTCGTTTTCTGCCATTCCAATAATGTGCATGTTGTGTACATCTTCGGTGGTGCGATTATCGAAAGCTGCCTGTCTAATATCTTGAGTTATGATTTTAGGATTATCCAATACTGCGAAACCATTTTTAAATCCTTCGTAAATATCTCCATCCCAGCAAACCGAATAATTTTTCATCAAAGCATTATCGATTACGGTAGTGAAATCATCGATTGGAAGATTTAAATACTGATTGTTGTTCCAGTTGGCTTCAATCTCTAAATTGAACTTTGCATAAAAAGGATGATGCGTATAGGAAGTTATTTCTACATAATCATCAGGATTGATTCCAATCATTTCATTGGCAAATGATATAGTATTGTATTGTTTACCATCATACTCAAAAGTATAGGGTACTTCGCCCATAGTTTGCGTTAGGATTTTATCCATGTCATTTCGGTATAGTTCTGGTGTCAAATCTCCATGGGAATTTTTATAATAATTAGCCTTTTCTAATAAGGCTTTATTCATATCACCATGATCATGTTTAGTATCAGCATCATTTTTTCCGGAATAAACACTTTCTGGAATGGCTCCATATTCCTTGTAGGCTTTTAAAACACTAAAAGTTAAATCGCCTTCTGAAAAAGCACTGGCACCATTTCGTCTGATATAATTTTCGGCTTTATTGATATAAGTAGGTCTAACAAAAAACATAGGAGAAAGCACAATGGTTTTTTTACCCAATCTAATGGCTTCGGTTTCTATGAATGAAGTGGTAGCAAAACTCCAACAATCACCAGTGGCTTGTTGGTCTTTAATGGGTGTGGTCTCTATTAACTTAATTATTTTATATCCAGCAATTTTTGGATTTAGATTTGTTTTTAATTTAAATACATAATTGGTTCGGCTTAATTTTAAAGCGGTATTACCACCCCACATTCCAGTAATAATAGAATCTCCGGGCATAATTTTTCCTTTGAAAATTAAAGGAGCAGTTTCTGGCCAACCTAATGATTTTCTCGCGTCAGCGAAAACACTATCCTCAACCATCCATACTTTATCAAGGGAAATGTCTTTTAGTCTTTTATCAGGGAAATCCATGAAGCCTTTGATTGAATTATTTTTTAATTCAAATCTAAAAAGCACTAATTCAGATGAAGATAAGTCTTTGGTATTCGTTTTTCCCATCCAAGAACCAGCTAATGGGTTTTGGGTTTTAGGTTGCGCTTGCATTAAAAAGCCAATAAATAATAGAATAATTAGAATTGCATTTTTAGTTCTCATACTTGTTCTTATGTATAATTTTATACAAAAGTCCAAGAATGAAACAAGGGCTACAATATTATTATGCGAAGTACCTGAAGCTGTCTGCAAACTAGCGTTTTAAGTCTGCAAGGCATTTGCTGAAAAGCTAGATTCTGTTATTTATCATCTTAAAAAACAGTTCTTTATAGGTTTCAGAAATTGGAATTATCTGATTAGCAATTTTTATTCTCATCCGTTCAATGGATTCTATTTTGTTAATCCCAACCATATAGGATTTATGCACTCTGCAGACCAGATTGGATGGTATGATTTGCTCTAGTTCACTAAAGTTTTGAAGCGTCATTATTTTTTTATTTAAGGTATGGATTCTGCGGTAATCCCGCATTCCTTCAATAAATAAAATATCGCTTAAATCGATTTTTACTAATCGGTTTTCAGTCTTTACAAAAATAAAGTCCTGTTGCGTTGAAGGTAAAGGTTGAATGGTATTTTCTTGTGCTTTGTTTACCGCTTTTAAGAATCTATCGAATGTAAATGGTTTTAATAAATAGTCGGTGACGTTGAGTTCGTAACCTTTTATAGCATATTCTTGGTAGGCCGTAGTTATAATAACCTGACTTTCTATTTTGGAACTCTCCAGTAATTCGATACCAGATAACTCATCCATATTAATGTCTAAAAAAAGTAAATCAACTTTATTAGCTTTTAAATACGCCAACCCATCCAGTGCATTTTCGAATGTACCACATAAATTCAGAAAGGGTATTTTGTCGACAAAACTCTTGGTTCTCTCAAGGGCCAAAGGTTCGTCTTCTATGATGATACAGGAATAGCTATCCATTTTTGATTGTTAATTTTACACTGTAAAGGTTCGTTTGTTTGTCAATTTCTAATTGATGTTGCTCGGGATAGATCAAATGTAGCCGTTTTTGAATAAGATCATTGCCTAAACCATTGCTTTCTTGCACTACTTTTCGATTGGAATCATATTTATTTTCACAAACAAACAGAATTTCATTCTGATTAATAACTAACTGAACCGTAATAGCATTGTCTATTTTCTTATTGGTGCTGTGCTTAAAAGCATTTTCAATAAAGGGAATAAAAACCATTGGAGCAATTGTTATGTTCGCTGGATTACCTATTACTTGAAAGCTAACATAATTCGCATTTGCCGTCCTAATTTTTTGTAATTCGATGTATTTCTCAATGTATTCAATCTCTTTTCGCAGTAAAATTTCATCTGTTTTGGTTTCGTAAAGCATAAAACGCAAGATGTCGGAAAGCTTGTTTAAATAATTGGAAGCTTCGGTTGCATCTTTTAAAATCAGTACATCAATGTTATTTAGTGTATTAAATAAAAAATGAGGGTCCAACTGCGATTTTATCAATGCCATTTCGGTTTCATGATTTTTTTGCTTCAACTCTTCTTTTAATTTTATTTCATTAAACCAGGTGATAAAACCTTTAATAATTAATGCTGCTAAACCTACTATTGCAGCAATAAAACTCATAAATAATATTGTTCTTATAGCGGTTGACCTACCATTTACGCCTCCTTTATCCATGTCATTAAGAAAACCAGATTCAATTAAATAGCGCATCAGGATATAGGCAATTGTAGAAGCAGCAATTGAAATTAATACCCCAAAAATAAAGGAAAGGAAAAACTTCTTTTGTTGTAGGTATTTTGGAAAAACTAGTAAATAGCAACCATAAAATGTTAGAAATGATGGAAGAAAGGCAAATAGGAAAAGGGATTTGAAGGCATTTAAAACTCTTACTGTTTGATCGACTGCTTGATTACTGCTCCTGTAGAAAACAGCTAACATGATTGCTATTAAAAGTAAATAACAAAACCAAAAACCAATATGTAATAAAATAACGATTGATTTTTTCATAACTTCAAATTTAGGGATTTAGAAGAACAATATTCGATGATTTTAAAATCATTAGAAAATATAGTATTCCAATTGGGGATATTCGTCTGCAAGATGCCGAAAAGTCAATGCAGAAGCAATATCCCAATAGTAAAAAATCCTAAAATCCGGATATATTAGATAATGCATCTAAAATATCTTGTGGTTCAACTCGAAGTCTATAATCACCGTTTTCAGATTTTGCAAAAACAATTGTCCCGTTTTTATCAATTATAAACACCGCTGGAACTGGAATATCCTTAGTATCATGGTTGTAAAAATCATAGAAATCATAAAAATCAACCCCCAGTTTTTGGGCTTCATTTATAATTTCGGTTTCACTATCTATTATAGTTGTAAATAATTTTGCTACACTATTTCCAGCATCACTTAACACGTCATAACCGAGGTCATGTTTGGCTTGCATGTACAAAGAACTAACAGGGTTTTGTGGAGAAATAGCAATTAAGTTAGCCCCAAATGCTTTAATTTCTGGCACTATTCTCTGATAAGCATTTAATACAAGATTACAATAGGGACACCAATTGCCTCTATAAAAAGTAACAACAACAGGTCCTTTATTTATTAAACTCTCCATTGAAATTATAGTACCATTGGCATTAGGAAGTTTAAAAAATGGTGCTTTATCACCTACTTTGATTTTTAATGGGTTTTTGATTTTTTTTGCTAAAAGCGTTGCATCCAAATTGAAGATGTCTAAAGTTTCTTTACCAAGCATAGCTTCTAGGTCATATTCAAATGTATTTTTTTCTTCGCTATATACTGGAATTTTAATTGATTCAGCCATTTTTTTGGATTTAGAATATTTGTTTTAAAAATTAGAATTGCTTTAATAGCGTAATCAAACCTTGATTAACATTTTAAAATTTGAATGTTGTTTTAAAAGAAAGATAGCTTACATCTTTTCCATTTCCTGTAGCTTTTGGATAGCTGCCCGCTTCAAAATAGGAGGCATCCAATGAGAAAGATAGATTCTTATTTTGTTGATAGTTGGTTTCCAAAACATAGAATTGGCCTAGTGTTTTTTTATCCGAAACAAAAAGGGCATTAGGTCTTGGTCTGTTTTCAATCATACCTGGCGAATAGGTTCCGTCCTGATTGCTGTTTCTTGCCATAAAGAATACTTGTGCCAGTATGTTTAGCTTTTGGATAGGATTTATTTTAAGGTAAGGATAGAAACTGATGATGTTTGTTGCTCCAATTGGAACTGCAAGACCATAAGCAGGTTTAGCATACAATAAATTATAGGTGTTTAATTTGTTGTCACTATTGTCTTTATCCCCTGAAGCCACATTAGCGGCAAAACCAATTATTCCTTTTTTGGCAGGCAAGACCGTTAGATTAACATCCGCTAAAAAGTTATACGCTTCAATAGTTAAATCATTGAATTTACCTGTTTGATACCCACCTTCAAATTCAAAGTTTATGGTTTTCATATTTGAGAACAAACGTATACCAAATGTTTGACGGTCTTCAAATCCGCTTAAATAATTGTACATTCTAGCTTTTGATTGGAAATCGACTAGATAATAGTCCAATCCCAGTTTGCGATTAGAAAAATAGTGTGTTCCATAGATACCATATAAACCATCATGCATGCTTTCGTCATCAAAGACATATTGTTTTGAAATTACTTTAGAAACGGCAAAGAAGTCCATTGTCCCATTTTTGAATTTATGTTTAACTACCAATCCATCAAAGGCTTGTCTTGTGTTTGGTCCTTCTCGAACAGTAATTAAACGATGGTTGCCATAATACATTTCCTGATGGCCTAGTCTGAAATTCCAGTTGGTTACTTTTAATTCTGCAAATGCCAGATGAAGACTTAACTGGTTTTCATCAATTTCGGGAATAATTGGGTTGTCATTCAGGAAGCGAAGTGTGCTGTTAAGCTGGATGAAAAAACGAAAATGATTTCCTAATTCTATATTAGAATGTACCATTAATCGGTGCCAAAGTTGATTGACTGAAACATCTTGAAAAGTAGGAGGCACATCACCAAAGTTGATGTTGTTATACACCTGAAACTGTTCACGCAATTCGCCTCCAAAAGAAATGGAATTGTTCTTTCCCAGAGGAATATATTTTAGCTGATTGAACCCTTTTTTGATACTGTCTTTTTTCACCATCGAAAAGTCATCATCGTAACGCATCAAGCTGATTTTATTTTGCGCCTGTGTTGATGACACCATCATTGTGACCAAAAGTGTTATTGTATAGATTAAATTTTTCATAAGTATTGTAATTTGTTGGTATAAATCCCAACAGTTATTTGATTAAATTTTTTGATTGTAACTTCATTTCTCTGAAGTTCGATTGAAACCCATTCATAAACCGAAGGTCATTACCATTGCAAAATAATGACCTACGGATACTATCGCTTTCGCGAATAAAAAAATTACGGTTTGATTACGTGTCCTGTAACCGATCCAAAAACACTTTTGCGGAACATGAACTCCAATTGTTTCATAGTGGTTGGAATTTCTCCCGGAAAATAAGGGAAATAATGTGGAGAGTTTTCGATAACTGTTGGACTAACTGCATTGATACGAATACCATTTTCCAATTCGATGGCAGCTCCACGAACAAATCCTTCTACTGCTCCGTTGGCAGCTGATGCATTGGCGAAGTTGATTTGTGGTTCTTCTGTTAAAGCACCAGTAATTAAAGTGAATGATCCTTTAGGATTAATATAATGTTGTCCGATAAGCACTAAATTAATTTGTCCCATCATTTTTCCTTCTACACCTTTTCTGAATGTTGTATCGTCTAATTTTTTCCATGGTCCAACGAAAGTTGGTCCAGCTGTTGAAATAAGAGCGTCAAAAGGTCCTACTGCTTGAAAGAATTTTTCAATGGCTTCTGGTGAAGTAATATCGACTTGAAAGTCTCCTCCTTCAGAAGCTGCTCTAATGATTTCATTTTCTTTTTCAAAGGCACTTGATAAGTACGTTCCCATGGTGCCAGTTGCACCTACGATGATAATTTTCATTTGTTAAAATTTTAATTAATTATTTATTTAGCAAAGATATTTCAGGAGATAGGCTGCAGGATAGGACAAAAATGAAGTTGAATAGGACATATTTTAAATTGTTTTTCAGCTATAAACCACAAACAAAAAAACCCTGAAACTTATTAATTTCAGGGCTTACTCAGCTAATTATTGGGTGTGCTAAGCTATAGCTTATTTTTTTCTGCCAACAAACCGAATTACAGAACCTTTTCCGATATGGTATTTGCCTTCTTCTAATGTAATTTCTTTTTCTTCTAAAAGTAATATCTCATAATTGTCAAAGTCAGCTGCTATTTCAGCAGTAGAGAACAACATATCAAAATCTTTTGGACCACCGACTTTTGGGTCAATACTATTGTAAAGCAAATGCAATTTACTGAAAGCTTCGAAAATAATAATGCCTCCGGGTTTTAGATAGTCATTTAATTTCTTATGCAACACTGATTTTTTTTCAGCAGCAAAATGTGCGTAGATTAAACCAATAGCATCGAATGACAATGGCTCAAACTGGAGTTCTTCGAGATCTCCAACACTATATTCCAGGTCAACCTTTTTTTCTTTTGCCAATTCAAATGCTTTTGACATTCCTTCTTCACTTAAATCAGTTGAGGTTACTTTCCATCCTAATTGTGCTGCAAAAACGCCATTACGCCCTTCGCCATCAGCGGGCATTAGTATTGAACCCGGTTCGAATTTTTGAATCCATTCTTTGAAAAATAAATTAGGTTCTTTTCCGTAAACAAATTCGTTGTCCATGTATCGTTCATTCCACATGGCTTTATAATCAGCATCCCAAGATTTATTCATTATTGTTTTTTTTAAAATTGTTCTAAAATCATTTTTTTACTAACCATCATTCCGGCTGCTGTCCCCATTGCTACTGAATTTGCAACAGAGCGCAATCGGGTTACATTATCACCGCAGGCATAAACGCCATCAATAGAAGTTTCTTGAGAAGGATTTACCTTGATATAGCCTTCGTCATTTAATTCGCAACCTAACGATTCGGGAATAGCACAATTTTGTTCAAACGAGTTTCGGGAATACATTGCCTTTACTTCAGCTTTTGTACCGTCTTTGAAAATGATATTTTGTATGTATCCATTGTTGTGATCTAGTTTTTGAATTTCTTTTTCTACTATTTTTATCTGATGTTTTAAAAGTTTCTCTGTTTGTTTGTCACTCAATGTTGATTTTCCATTGGTATACAAAGTTAAGTCGTTTGTCCAATTAGAAATCAGTTTGGCTAATTCATTTCCGTGTTCCCCATTGCCTAATATACCCGTTTTTTCATTTCTAACTTCGTATCCATGGCAATAAGGACAATGCAACATCGAAATGCCCCAACAATCTGAAAATCCTTCTATGGCTGGCATTTTATCTTTTATACCCGTTGCAAAAATTAGCTTGTCAGCCAGAAATGTTTCGCTCGTTGTTACCTGAATTTCAAATTGATTCCGTATCTTTTTTCCATTGGTTGCAAAACCTTCAAAAAAGGTAACAGAATCATAATTTTCAACTTGTTGTTTGGCAAGAGTTGCAATTTCTAATGGCGTTTTTCCATCTTGGGTAAGGAAGTTATGTGAATGTGGTGTTTGCGCATTACAAGGTTTTCCGCCGTCAATAATTAGCACTTTTTTCAAAGCTCTGCCCAAAGCCATAGCTGCAGCAAGTCCGGAATAACTTCCGCCTACAATGATTACATCAAATTTTTTATTCTCTTTCATAGTATCGTCTTTTGAAAATTTTAGTGTTGGAAATGGTAATGAAAGTGCCACCAGTGCGAGTCCGCTTTGCCTTATAAATTCCCGTCTGGAATGTGATGGTACTGTTGAGTTGTCATCATTCATTCTGGATTATTTCTTGTTTATGTCTATTGATAGTTGACGCATGATAAAATCCACAAAAGGAACACCAACGAACACAACCCAAGGCACTAATATAAGCGTTAGCATTAAAGTCTTTAAATACAAAGGTAATTCCAGTGAGGATTTGCTTAACAGATAAAGGAATAATGTAATAGAGGGGTAAATTGCCACCCAGATTTTGAAGGCAGCCATTAATTTCATTTTTGTTTTCATACCGATTATTATTTTGAATATTTATTCAGCAAAAGTAAATGCAACAACAATGATGGGAATAGGACAAAAATAAAGTTGAATAGGACTTATTTGGAATTGTTTCGGAAGGCCTCGGGTGAACTCCCAACATGCTTTTTGAAGAATCTTATAAAATAAGACGCATCCTCGTAACCCAAGTGATAGGCAATTTGACTTACTTGGTTTGAGGTGGCAAGAAGTTGTCTTTTTGATTCTAAAAGAATGCTTTCATTGAGAATATCGGAAGGTGTTTTGTGGAGTAATGTTTTAGTAATGGCATTAAGTTGATAAGAAGTAAGATTTAGCAATTGAGTATATTGAGATACTTGTTTGTATTTGGCGATATTCGATTCCACCAGCTCTAAAAATTCCTCCAGTTTCTCTTGTGCATAAGGAGTGGCTTTCGTTGGAGGGACAGGTATATTTTGTCTTTGTCTAAGCAGTTCTATTAGTAAAATACTCAGGTTGGCTTTCAGAACTTCCTGATAACCTTTCGCTTTTGTGGAATACTCTTTTAAAATGTCTGCTAAAATCGTTTCTGTTTTTTGGTAGCCTTCCGGTCCAAGCAGGTAAAGATTATTTTGGCTTATCTTTCTTAAATGCTGCTGTGAAACACTGTTATGAGTATAGAGAAAATCACTTTTAAATTGTATTAAATACCCTGTACTTGCAGCTTTGAGATTAAGTTGATGTACCTGTCCCGGTCGCATTAAGAAAACGGTGTGGTTTACAATATCATATTGTGTAAAGTCTATTTCATGGAGTCCGTTACCAAATTTTAAAATGAGTATATAAAAGAAATCATGTCTGTGTAGCTCTTGAATCATATCTTTTCCCTCTAACAACTCTTGAATTTCTCTTATGCTGAAACTTCCTGACAAGTCAGGTTCTTTTTGAGTTTGTAGAATATGTCTTATAGGAATTTTCGACACTTAGTATTTCTTAATTATTTCAAAGATAATTAAGTTTTACTAAAATGTATAATTGAAGTAATTTTTAGGACCGTTGGGAAGGCATACCTGACAAAGATTTATATTAAGATGAGGACTGTCAGTGGCAGTAAGGCACAAAGTCTTTAGAGTTTAAAAAAATCTTTAGTTCGTAACATAAATTCGGGATTAACTTCGTTGAGTCCAAAAAGGGATCCTGAGCAAAGGAAACCCAAACGGCATTTCATGCCGTTTGGGTTTTTATTTTCCAGACACTTACAAAAGCAGGGCTTTTGACGCGGCTGGAAAATAAAAAACCCGAAACTTTCGTTTCGGGTTTTCTTTGCGGAGAAAGAGGGAACGAAATAGCTTAATTGCTAATTAACTCTAAATAATTGAATTAGAACAAAAAACCTCGTTAAGTTAAGTATTTAAAGGGTTTTTAATAAAAAACAAAATTAATTTGCATTAGGTTAAATTAGTGTAAATTCGCTTTTGGTCGGACAAATGTCGGACAAAATATTTTTTTATAATAATTCTACTATTTATATTTGTCGTAACTAAAATATGAAATATGGCTACGATAAAATATTCGATTAGAGGAAATAATAATCCATCAAAAATATACATCCGATTTGTTGCAAATAGAGAAACTGATATTAAACTAGCAATTCCGTTAGTTATCAATCCAGCTTATTTTAATAACGCAAGTGGTAAAATACGGAAAGTCTCCCAGTTTGCTGAAAGAGACAATTTGCAAAATGAATTAGACACTTTAGAATCCTATATAATTAGCAGATATAATAAAAGTGGTACAGGTGCAGATATAGTCAATAAAGATTGGCTAAATGAGTGTTTAAATTCCCATTTTAATAAAGCCGAAAAAACAGATAACAATTTCATTCTTAATTATTGCGACCTCTATGTAGAAAAATTGGAGTTAAAAACCAATGACCGAACTGGAGAACTCGGAACATCTAAAGCAACAATTACAAAGTACAAAACAATAAAATTAAAAATACAGGGGTTCCAAGAGTATAAACGCCACAAGTATAAACTATCTGAGATTGATTTAAAATTTAGAAATGATTTTCTCAAATATTTGCTTGAAGTAGAAAAGTTAGGCAGAAATACGGCAGGGCGTTATATCAAATTTTTAAAAACTATTTGTTTAGATGCTCAAAAGTCGGGCTATACTGTTAGTCCACAACTTCAACAAATTAAAGGTTTTAGTGTTCAAATTGATAAAATTTATCTTAATTGGAATGATTTAAAGAAAATCGAAAAAGTTGAATTGAAACAGGCACATTTACAAGATGCCAGAGATTGGCTTTTGATAGGTTGTTACATTGGTCAGCGTGTTGGAGATTTACTGCAATTAACAAAACAAGATATTAAGAAAATTGGTAATTTGGATTTTATAGAACTTATCCAACAAAAAACTAAAAAGAGAGTTTCCATACTTGTACACGATAAAGTAAGAGCAATTTTAGATAAAAGAAATGGAAACTTCCCACCTCTTTACAGCAAAAACATAGAAAGTTCAAAAGCTAAATTTAATTTGTACATCAAAGATGTTTGCCAAGAAGCCAAATTGAATGAAACAATTTCGGGTTCAATAATAAACCCTGAAACTTCTCGAAAAGAAAATGGAGATTTTCCAAAATGGAAGTTGGTCACTTCACATATTTGCAGACGTTCATTTGCTACAAATTATTACGGAGATATTCCGACAGGTTTATTATTGAATGTAACAGGACATAGCACCGAAAAGGAGTTTTTAAATTACATCGGCAAAACCCCAATAGATTATGCACAACAAATGGCGGTTTATTGGAACATACAAAGTCAAAAACAAGAAAAGAAATCAGTTTTGAGAATTGCTAAATAAATCAAGAATAGATTTAGTATAAGAACTATTGCAATGGCATTGCAATTAATATTAGAAAACATTGCAATACCATTGCAATAACTCACAACCGAAGCTAGATAAAGGAAAATGTTGTGTTAAAAAGGTAATAAATAAAACACATATATAATAACTAAGAGTATAATTTAGGAAAAGGCTTTTCAATTTTTTGAGAGCCTTTTTTTATGTTTTTTAATAAACTATATTTGCGTAATAAACAAAACAAAAAATATAGAGATAGATTAATTAAATAATATAAAAATATAGCGTTTTGCTAATGATTTCCCTGCTTTCTTAAATCCGCAAAATTTAAAAATTGTAGCACTGGGAGTTCAAAGCTGAAACGCCTACGGTAAACGTGGGCGGTTCTCTTTGTTCGTGCTACAAGGGTTTTTTGCGGAACCTAAGAAAGTGGACATTTGAGGATTTAGCCCACGTCGTATTTTTGGTAACACCAAAAATATATGCCCACACTACATTGGATTGGTAAAGACAAAATTATCAATCATCATCAAGAAGTTCCTTATAAAGTACTTAACCACGAATATGGTTTTTCCGAAAATGGAAAAACCGAAACTTCTATTGCAACAGGAAACCTTATCATTAATGGCGATAATCTTGAAGCACTAAAATCATTATTACCTAAATACGAAGGAAAGGTAAATTGTATTTATATAGACCCTCCTTATAACACAGGGAACGAAAGTTGGGTGTACAACGATAATGTAAATGCTCCACAAATAAAAAAATGGTTAGGCAAAGTTGTAGGCAAAGAAAGTGAAGATTTGACAAGACATGACAAGTGGTTATGTATGATGTATCCGAGATTGAAGTTGCTACATAAATTGCTTTCTAAAAATGGATTTATATTCATAAGTCTTGATGATAATGAGATTCATTCAATGAAGTTTATGTTGAATGAAATCTTTGGCGAAAAAAATTTTCAAGCTGAAATTATTGTTCAATCTAACAAACGTGGACAAACATATAAGCAAATTGCTAAAACTCACGAATATCTAATATGCTTTTCTAAAAGTGAAATTTCTAATATCAATGAATTGCCTACTGAGGTTGGGGAATATCCCTATGAAGATGAATTAGGAAAATATTCAATAAGAGAGTTAAGAAATAGAAATCCAAAATTTGGTAGATTTAATCGTCCAAATTTATTTTTCCCAATTTATGTAAATCCAAAAAATCCAGATAAGAATGGGTTTTGTCCAATATCATTAAAAAAGGATGATGATTTTACTATTGAAGTTCTCCCACTAAATAGTCAAAAAGAAGAAAGTTGTTGGAGATGGGGAACAAAAAAAGTTGAAGAAAACATTACCCACGAAAATGATATGGATTCAATTTTTGGTAAACCAAAGCAAGATGGTAGTTGGGGAGTTTATGATAAGTATAGAAAAGGAACTGTGAAAGCTAAAACTATTTGGACTGAAACAGAAATGATTAGTGAACAAGGTACATCATTACTCCGTAATCTAGGATTAGCAGAAGTTTTTCAATTTCCAAAGCCAATAGAACTGATTAAAAGAGTTTTGCTTTTAGGTACAGATGAAAATAGTATTGTGCTTGATAGCTTTGCTGGTTCAGGCACTACAGCTCATGCCGTTTTAAATTTGAATAAACAAGACGGTGGTAATCGTAAATTCATTTTGATAGAAATGGAAGATTATGCCGAAACCATTACAGCGGAACGTGTTAAACGTGTTATTGGTGGTTATGCTGATGTAGAAGCTACTGGAGGTAGTTTCAATTTTTACACTTTAGGCGAGCCTTTGTTTGATGACAATAATAATCTTAATGAAACGGTTGGCGTTGATAAAATAAGGGAATATGTTTGGTTTACAGAAACCCGAAGTACCAAAGCCATTGCCAAAAATGCCAATCCCTATCTTGGTGTTCACAACGATACAGCCTATTATTTTATTTATAATCAAGATAGCTTGACAACTCTTGATTATGAATCATTAGCGAGTTACATTCAACAGAAAGCAGAACGCTACATTATCTATGCTGATAACTGCCTTTTGCCCGAAACCTTTTTGCGAGAAAAAAATATTGAGTTCAAAAAAATTCCTAGAGATATAACCCGATTTTAAGTATGGAACTAAAAAGTTATCAAAAGCAAGTTATTGATGATTTGCACAAGTATTTTGAATATTTGCAGCTTCATAAAAAAGCCGATACTGCTTTTAATAGCTATTGGCAAGACAAAGTTGGAAGTTATAATCCACTCACGGGAGAAGGAATGCGACCTTATCAAAACACCGTGCCGGAGGCTGTTCATTTAAGTATTAAAGTGCCTACTGCGGGCGGAAAAACCTTTATAGCCTGTAATGCGTTGAAAACTATTTTTGATGCAATGGCTGATGATAAACCTAGAGCCGTAGTTTGGTTAGTGCCTTGGAGTAATCTTTTAGACCAAACAGTTAAAAACTTGTCTAATCCCGATCATCCATATTGTCAAAAATTAAATTCATTGTTTAACAACCGTGTTCAAGTTTTTGAGAAAAAAGATTTGTTACAAGGTGCTGGATTTAATGCTTCATCTGTAAGAGAACAATTGAGTGTAATGGTAGTCAATTTTTCCTCAATCAGAGCCAAAAATAAAGAAGATAGAAAATTTAACGAGCAGAACTCTAATTTATCCAGTTTCTCAAATAGCATTGATGACACTATAGTTTTAGAGGGGACAGAAAAGGAAGCTTTAATAAATGTTATTAGAAGTTTAAATCCCATTTTGGTAGTTGATGAAAGTCATAATGCCGAAAGTGATTTGAGTGTTGAAATGCTAAATAACCTTAATCCTAGTTTTATTCTTGATTTGACCGCTACACCCAAGCAAAATGCCAATATTGTAAGTTTGGTTTCGGCTTTTGAATTGAAGAAAGAACACATGGTCAAACTTCCTGTCATTGTTTACAATCATCAAAATATTGAAGGTGTTGTTGAAAGTGCTTTGCATTTGCAACATAAATTGGAATTGGAGGCTATTAAATTGGAACAAGATGGAGGGAAATACATTCGTCCGATTGTTTTGTTTCAAGCCCAATCCAAAACCAAAGAAGAGAATACCACTTTTGATAAATTGAAAGCTCAATTAATAGCAATTGGGATTCCTGATGAACAAATTAAGATTAAGACTGCTAATAAAGATGAACTAAAAGGAATTGATTTAATGAGTAGAGACTGTCCAGTTCGCTATATCATTACTATTAATGCTCTAAAAGAAGGTTGGGATTGCCCATTTGCTTATATCCTGGCATCATTAGCCGATAAATCTTCGGAAGTTGATGTTACCCAAATTTTAGGTCGTGTATTGCGACAGCCTTATGTAATGAGACATAACAGCACAATGTTGAATTTGTCTTATGTAATTACCGCTTCGGCAAAATTTCAAGATACATTGCAAAACATTATCAAAGGTTTGCAACAATCAGGCTTTAGTGAAAAAGATTATCGAGAAAAGGATATAATGACAGAAGCAGTAAAACAAACTGCCACACAAGAAACTTTGGATGATTTTTTCTTTCCGGAACAGAAAGAGGTTTCAACAACAGAACCAGCCATATTTGACACTCAAAAAGTCTCGTTTTCCCCTGAAGTTGTTTCAACAATACCATCAACTGTTTTTGAAATTGAAGAAATGGCAATTTCTCAAAATGAAGCTTTTGAACAAATGGTAACTCAAGGTGCTACCAATATTAGTAATACACAAATTTATACAGAAGTAGGTATGAAAATAAAGCAATATCCAATGCGTGAAAGCGTTGCAGAACAAGCCAAAGCAATAATATTACCAAAATTTGTAATTGAAATTCCTAAAAACGAATTTTTGCTTTTAGAAGAAGGCTCTACCGCATTATTGGATAGGGTAAACTTATTGAAAGATTTTAAATTATCTGATAAGGATATTCAAATTCCATTCAAAAGTATGTCTTCTGATTTGTATAAAATTGATGCAGAAGAAATACGGAAAGGAGAATATAAAATGTCACCTTTTAAGATAGAAAAGAGTAATGTTCAGGAACAAATAACAGAATATATTTTAGCAAAGCCAAAAGAGGGACAGATTAAAGATTTGGTGCATTTTGTATTAAAGCAAATTGATAAAATGCCACCTATTGCTGATGCCGAAATTAAGAAATACGTTACCCGAATTTTAGAAAACTTATCCCCACAGGAGTTGATTGATTTTAATCAATACAAACTTACCTATTCGGATATGATTAAAAAGAAGATTAATGATTTGGCTGATATTGAAGCAGAAGGCATTTTTAAGGATTGGGTTGCAATTAAAAAAATAAAAACAATGCCTAACTGGAGATTTGAAACGGTTATTATTCCATCAAAAATCGGTAATGATATTGGAAACTCTTTATACACTCACGAGGGTGATATGAACTCTTTGGAACAGGAATTTATAATGCAAATTTCGAGCTTGGAGAATATATCTTTTTGGCACCGAAATTTAGGACGTGGAAAAGGATTTTCACTAAATGGATTTAAGTCTAATCATTATCCTGATTTTATTATTGTAACCAAATCGAATAAAGTAATATTGGTTGAAACCAAAGGTTCTGACCGTGACAATTCGGATAGTGCTGCTAAACTTCGTTTGGGGTTGGCTTGGGAAAAATCTTCGGGAGAACAATATAGTTATATGATGGTTTTTGATAAGAATGCTATTGAGGGTGCTTACATTTTAGAAAAATCGATTAGTTTGATAAAACAGATGTAGCAAATTGATATAATATAATTCTTAACAATTCAAGAGAATGAAAAATCTTATTCAATAAATCAAATACCTTTTTAATAATAAGCCTCTCATTGATAATTTTAAATAATTCTCAAAAAAGCATAACGTTTTAACAAATGTTTGGTGAAATACTAATTCAATTTAACTACTTTTGATGTGTTTAGTTTTAAAATGAAAAAATACCACTTCATATTACTTCTGTTATTAGGCATATTCTTTATGCCTAATAATACTTATGCTTGTGGTTCTTGTTCTGCTGATAAACACCCAGTAAAAAAAGAAGTTTCTTCAAAAGCAAATAAAGATGATTGTTGCGATAGAGACAGTCATTCTAAATCAAAAAACAATGATGGATGTGGTGGTAAATGTGGTCATTCAAAATGTGCGTGTCCATCAGCAACTAATGGTTTTACCATTTCATCTGAATTTATTTTAAAAAACAATAGTTTTGATTTTTCTTCCGAAAAACAAAAATATTCTAATGCTGAAACCTTTATCTCTTCTGGTTTCTATTCCCTTTGGTTAATTCCAAAAATAAGCTAAATCCCAATTTTGACAGCCATAAGTGTGTCAAATCGAAAGCATAAATTTGCTTTTAAATTCATTTATTTTCTCGGTTAAATTCAATTTCAAAATTTGAACATAGTATGCTTCGTTTTGTTTTTGTTTAACTAATTCAATTTAAAATTAATTTCTTAACAATGAACTCATTAAATAAAATAATGATGGCAATCCTTGTATTGTTATCAGGAATATCAAACGCACAAATTAAAAACACTAAAACAGAAAGCGTAAAAATCTATGGTAACTGTGGTATGTGCAAAACCAAAATAGAAAAAGCAGGAAATCTAAAAAACATTTCTCATGTCGATTGGAATGAAGATACCAAAATGGCTACCCTGACTTATGATGAAAACAAAACCAATCAAGATGAAATACTAAAACGAATTGCTCTTGTTGGTTATGATAGTGATAAATTCCTCGCTCCTGCTGATGTTTACTCAAAACTTCCCGGCTGTTGCCAATATGACCGAGAAGCTAAAGTACCTGTAAAAACTCCTATAAAAGTGGATGCAATATCGAGAGAAACTGTATTAGTAGAGGATAACCATAATCCAATGTCTGAAAATCAAGAAAGTAATCAACTACAATCTGTCTTTGATAATTATTTCTCATTGAAAGATGCTTTAGTAAAAACAGATGCTAAAACAACCGCATCTAAAGCGAATGAATTACTAACATCAATTGAAACCGTAAAAATGGAAGCTTTGAAAATGGACGTTCACATGGTTTGGATGAAAGTTTTGAAAGATTTGAAAGCTGATGCGAAAAGTATTTCAGAAACACAAGACATCAAAAAGCAAAGAGATTCTTTTAAGTCATTATCTAAAAACACTTATGAATTGATAAAAGTTTCAAAACCTACAGAGCCTGTATATTATCAATACTGTCCTATGCAGGATGCAAATTGGTTAAGCAAAGAAAATGCAGTAAAAAATCCTTACTACGGTTCTCAAATGTTGACTTGTGGTAAAACAGTAGAAACAATCAAATAAAATAATCAAATGAAAAATATAATGATTTCAGCCATAGTAATGGTTTTCGTATTGGTTTCATGTAACCAAAAAAGTAAAGAAACAGAAGTTAAGGCTACCGAAAAAGCAGATACAAATTCACAACTGTATGCGTGTTCAATGCACCCAGAAGTTACTGGTAAAAAGGGAGAGAAATGTTCTAAATGCGGGATGGAGTTAACAGAGCCAGTTACACAAAAAATTAAAAATGTAGCTGAACCAAAATCAACTGATACCGTAGCAAAAGTTGAAGAAACTGCTGTTACTTCTGCGGTAACATCGTCAGATTATGTCACTGATATTATAACTTGTTATATAAATCTTAAAAACAAATTAGCAAAAGATGATTCTAAAGGTGCAGCTGATAAAGGAAAAATGCTATTAGAATCATTTAACCGATTTGATACCAAAACACTAAATGCAAAACAGAAAAAAGATTATCTTGATATAGCTGATGATGCTAAAGAACACGCTGAACATATTGGAGCAAATGGAGATAAATTAGAACATCAAAGAGAACATTTTGTATTGTTAAGCAAAGACATCAACGATTTGATTAAAATGTTTGGTTCAAACAGAAAACTATACCAAGATTATTGCCCAATGGCAAACGATGGTAAAGGTGCTATTTGGATAAGTGAAGTCAAAGAAATCAAAAACCCATATCAAGGTAACAAAATGCTTACTTGTGGTACTGTCAAAAAAACGTATTAAATGAAAAAACGCATCAAAAAAATAGCAATTATTGGGTTCATTATTTTTTTGTTGATGCAATGTTATCAACCTGCTCGTAACATTGGTTATGAGCAGTATTTTTCATCAAACTTTACAGAAATGTATAAGGTTCCGAAAAACGTTGAGACTTCTTTAAGAACATCCTGTTATGATTGCCATAGTGATAATACCGATTATCCTTGGTACTCCTATATACAACCTATTCGTTTCTTTATGGACGGACATATTAATGAGGGAAAGAAAGAATTAAATTTTAATGAATTTGGAAATTATTCTAACAGGAAACAAAGAAGTAAATTAGATGCAATAAGCAAACAAATAAAATCTGATGAAATGCCTTTAAGTTCCTATACACTTATTCATAAAAATGCACTACTTACTGTCAATCAAAAAGAAGAAATAATCAATTGGATAAATACTCTTAATAAAAATGAGTAACCTAACACAAATTTTAGCAAGATGATACATACTTACAACATAGCCGGAATGACTTGTGACGGTTGTCGCACCAAAGTCGAAAAAACATTAAATGCTATTGATGGTGTTGAAGCTAAAGTTTCATTAAGCCCACCAATTGCTACTATAACTATGGAAAAACACATTCCAACAACACAATTGCAAGAAGTATTAACTGTCGTTGGAAAATACACTATTGAAATGACCAATGGAAAGAGTTCACAGGAATCTACTGCAAATGAATCTACTGCAAAATCCTGTTGCTCCACCCATTCTCATAGTGATAAAAAAGAAAATATGGTTCCCGCTAATGCAGGTGGAAAATACCATTGCCCAATGCACTGCGAGGGTGAAAAAGTCTATGACAAAGCAGGCGACTGCCCTGTTTGTGGAATGGATTTAGTCAAAGCACCAGAATTGACCGTTAGTAAAGCCTTATATACTTGTCCTATGCATCCCGAAGTAATTAGTGAAACTCCAGGTTCATGTCCAATTTGCGGAATGGATTTAGTACCTATGAATCCAACTGACAACGAAGACCAAAAAACGTACAAGGATTTGGTAAAGAAAATGAAAGTAGCGATTGTATTTACAGTTCCAATTTTCGCTATTGCAATGATAGAAATGGCACACAACAATCCATTACTTCAACTAATGGACGCTTCAAAATGGAATTGGGTACAATTAATTCTATCTCTTCCTGTAGTTTTTTATGCCTGTTGGATATTTTTTGTTCGTGCTTGGAAGTCAATCATTACATGGAATTTGAATATGTTTACCCTTATCGGAATTGGTACAGGAGTGGCTTTTCTATTTAGTTTAGTCGGAATGTTTTTTCCCGATATTTTTCCAAGTGAATTTAAAACCGAACACGGAACAGTATTACTCTATTTTGAAGCTACAACTGTCATTCTAACTTTGGTTTTGTTAGGACAATTATTAGAAGCCAGAGCGCACAGTCAAACCAGTGGCGCAATAAAAGAATTATTAAAATTGGCTCCTACTGAAGCTACTTTGGTTATTGATGGAAGCGATAAAGTAATCTCGATTCACGACATCAAAAAAGGCGATTTATTAAGAGTAAAACCAGGAGACAAAATTCCTGTAGATGGAAAAATAACCGATGGCGAAAGTAGTATTGATGAAGCTATGATTACAGGCGAACCAATACCCGTTGACAAAAAGAAAGACGATAATGTAATTGCAGGAACAATAAACGGTAACAAATCATTTGTGATGGTAGCTGAAAAAGTGGGTTCAGAAACCTTACTTTCTCAAATCGTTCAAATGGTAAATGATGCCAGTCGTTCACGAGCACCAATTCAAAAATTAGCCGATAGCATCGCAAAATACTTTGTGCCAATTGTTGTAATTATTTCCGTAATTACCTTTTTCATTTGGGCAAAATTTGGTCCCGAACCTGCATTAGTTTACGGATTTATAAATGCTATTGCCGTTTTAATTATTGCCTGTCCTTGTGCTTTAGGATTGGCAACTCCAATGTCAGTAATGGTTGGTGTTGGTAAAGGTGCGCAATCAGGCGTTTTGATAAAAAATGCTGAAGCTTTAGAAAACATGAATAAAGTAAATGTACTAATTACTGATAAAACAGGAACCATAACAGAGGGAAAACCATCTGTTGAAAAAATCTATTCGTCAGATAATAACGAAGAGGATTTATTGAAAAGCATAGCTTCATTAAATCAATATAGCGAGCATCCATTGGCGCAAGCTGTTGTGAATTATGCAAAAACAAAATCCATTTTATTAGTTGAAGTTAAAGATTTTGAAGCCGTTGCAGGCAAAGGAGTTACAGGAACAGTAACCAATAAAAAAGTAGCATTAGGAAATAAAAAACTAATGGAACAAGTAAAGGCAAATGTTTCAAATGATTTGGAAAACAAAATTATTGCCGAGCAAAAACTAGGAAAAACCGTTTCATATATAGCTGTTGATAGCGTAGCAGTTGGTTTTGTATCAATTACCGATGCAATTAAAATATCGAGTAAAGAAGCTATAAAAGAACTAATGCGTCAAGGTGTAGAAGTAATTATGCTTACTGGAGATAATGTCAATACTGCCAAAGCTGTTGCTGATGAACTAAACTTAACGGCTTATAAAGCAGGATGCTTACCAGAAGATAAACTCAAAGAAATTAAACGCTTACAGGCAGAAGGAAAAATTGTAGCGATGGCAGGAGACGGAATAAACGATGCTCCGGCATTAGCGCAGTCCAACATTGGAATAGCAATGGGAACAGGAACAGATGTAGCTATAGAAAGTGCCAAAATAACTTTAGTTAAAGGCGATTTACTAGGTATCGTAAAAGCCAAAAATTTAAGTCATGCAGTTATGAAAAACATTAAGCAGAACTTATTTTTTGCGTTTTTCTACAATGTGTTGGGAGTTCCAATTGCAGCAGGTGTTTTATATCCCTTTTTTGGAATTTTATTGTCCCCAATGATTGCCGCTTTAGCAATGTCATTTAGTTCAGTATCAGTAATTGTAAATGCCTTGCGTTTACGAAATTTAAAACTTTAAATAAAAAGATGAAAAATTTAATTCTAATAACATTCTTTATATCTATATGCTCATTTGGCAATGCTCAAGTCAAAAAGGAGACACAGCAAACATTTTACACTTGTATTATGCATCCCGAAATTCATTTACCTAAACCGGGAAACTGCCCTAAATGTGGTATGACGCTCATAAAAGAAAAGCCTAAAGTAACTAAAGAAAAAGCAGTTCCAAAACAGGATAAAACTCAAACCCGAGCCAAAGGCGAACAGAGCGAAGCTAATTCAGAGAAAGAAGTTACAACTAACAATAGTATTTCTTACCCAAAAGCGGAATCAAAACAAACCACTTTTACAGCAAAAAATGAGCCTTCAAAAACTGTTCGTTATGACTTATATGTTCGTGATACTATTGTGAATTTTTCGGGTAAAGAAAAACGAGCAATAGCGGTAAATGGACAAATTCCAATGCCAACCTTAACTTTCACTGAGGGCGATATTGCTGAAATCTATGTACATAATGAGTTAAACGAAGAAACTTCTATGCACTGGCACGGTTTGTTTTTACCAAATCAATACGATGGCGTTCCAAACCTTACACAAATGCCAATTAAACCACACACCACACATTTATACAAATTTCCAATTATCCAACACGGAACACATTGGTATCATAGTCATACTGGCTTGCAAGAACAAATAGGAATGTACGGTTCATTCATTATGAATAAAAGAAATGAAGACCCAACTTTCAGAAAAGGAATTGATGATTTACCAACCGTTCCAATTATTTTAAGTGAGTGGACGGATATGAAACCCGAAAACGTACACCGTATGCTACACAATGCTACGGATTGGTTTGCCATTAAAAAAGGAACAACCCAAAGTTATGCAGAAGCCATAAGAAGTGGACATTTTAAAACCAAAGTAACCAATGAGTGGAAGCGAATGAACGCAATGGATGTGAGCGATGTCTATTATGATAAATTTCTAATCAATGGTAAAAACGAAAGTCAATTATCTCAATTCAAAGGTGGCGATAAAGTCCGTTTAAGAATTTCAAATGGCGGAGCATCAACTTATTTCTGGTTAACCTATGCAGGTGGAAAAGTTACAGTAGTAGCCAACGATGGTAACGATGTCGAACCAGTTGAAGTTGATAGATTAATAGTAGCTGTTTCCGAAACCTATGATATTATTGTTACTATTCCTGCTGAAAAAACCGCCTATGAATTGTTGGCAACACCCGAAGACCGAACAAAATCAACTTCAATATATATTGGTGGTGGCATCAATCAATTAGTTTCTCCATTGCCAAAACTCAAATATTTTGAAGGAATGAAAATGATGAACAGCATGATGAAAATGAACGGTGATTTAGACGATATGGGTATGCAAATGTCATTAAACCAAATGGATATGAATGTAGTTATGTATCCAGAAATAACAGGCGAAACCAAAGCAAAAGCAGATGGTAAAATGGGGGATATGAAAATGACTGAAAGCGATTATGACAGTAACAAACTTTCAGATATTGTTACTTTAAATTATGCAATGCTAAAATCGCCTACTAAAACTACACTTCCAAAAGACGCTCCAGTAAAAGAATTAAAATTTGAACTCACAGGAAATATGAACCGTTATGTTTGGAGTTTAGATAACAAAGTAGTTTCAGAAACCGATAAAATCCTAATCAAGAAAGGCGAAAATATTAGAATCATTTTGCACAACGGTTCTATGATGCGACACCCAATGCACTTACATGGTCACGATTTTAGGGTGTTAAATGGTCAAGGCGATTATGCTCCACTAAAAAACATTGTGGATATAATGCCAATGGAAACTGATACTCTCGAATTTAACGCCAATGTTGAGGGAGATTGGTTCTTTCACTGTCATATTCTCTACCACATGATGTCAGGAATGGGAAGAGTTTTTACCTATGAAAACCAAGCAGCCAACCCCGAAATTCCAAATCCAAAATTAGCACAGCGAAAACTATTTGCTGATGACAGAAAAATTCATTTAATGATTGAAAATGATTTTGCTAATAATGGAAATGATGGGGCTTTGATGATTGCCAATACACGTTGGAGTATTGGAACGGAATGGAGATTAGGATATAATAATATGCATGGTTATGAAACGGAAACACATATAGGTAGGTATATTGGAAAAATGCAATGGTTAATGCCTTTTGTTGGTTTTGATTGGAGATACAGAAAAATGGGAATTGATGAAGAAGAAAGTAATCTATTTGGTCAATCCAATTCAAAAGATAATAGGTCAACACTTACTGTTGGTGTAGATTACACTTTACCTATGTTAGTAATATTTCAATCCGAATTATTTGCAGATGGTAAAATACGCTTCCAACTGATGAGAGAAGATATTCCTGTTTCCAAAAGACTAAGAATGGGATTTATGGTAAATACAGATAAGGAGTATATGGTCGATGCACGATATATAATTGGAAGAAATGTAAGTATCAGAACCCATTACGATAGTGATATGGGATTTGGAATTGGGGCTAATTTGAGGTATTAACAACAATTTAAAAAGAACGAATCATGCAACTATAATTTAAAATAGCATAATGCTTTATTGGATAAGTTAAATCACCTTTATTAAGTAATTATTATTAATTCAAATAATTTTCTGGGCAACAGCAATCTGAAGGGCGGGTAACAGCGCAACTGAAAAAACTAAATTTATATATTATGAAAAACACAAAAATGTTGGCAAAAATGTTTACTGTAATGCTATTCATTGCAGCATCACTTACAACAAGTAACACTTACGCACAAACCAAAACAAAAAAAGCAATGATGAAAGATTGTTGCATGATGAAAGACGGTAAAATGATGTGCATGAAAGATGGTAAAATGATGCCTATGGACAAAGACATGAAAATGAAAAATGGTACTACCTGCATGAAAAATGGCGAATGCGTAATGAAAGATGGCAAAAAAATGACAATGAAAAATGGTGATTGCATGGATATGAACGGAAAAATGGATAAGTGTTCTATGATGACTAAAAGCAAAAAAATGAAAACTAAAAAACACACTATGGCAATGACTTACACTTGCCCAATGCATCCCGAAGTTACAAGTGATAAACCGGGAAAATGTCCTAAATGCGGAATGGATTTAGTGGCAAAAAAATAAATCAAAATTACATTTAAAGAACATTAGGCAAATAGTGAAATATATTATTTGCCTACTTTTTTATTAAAAAAATACTACTTTTACAATCGTGAAAATACTAACCCTCATATTATCATTCTATTTGATTGGACTTTCCTGTATGCCTTGTGCAGATGGAGAGGCGTTTTCAACTTCCAAAAAAGTAGCGATAAGCAACCAATCTACACCACACCACGATAATGATGTGTGTTCCCCTATGTGTGTTTGCAGTTGCTGTGGCTGTCAAGGGTTTTCACTAAACAATACGTTCTCTTATAGTCTGATTTCAATTAAGACTATTATTGATAATAAAGTACCCGAATACAAATCAGTTTTTGCTTCAAATTTCTTCGGAAGCATTTGGCAACCGCCTCAAATAGCATAATGAAGCCCGAGTAATTTCGGGTAATAGAGTTGTGGTCTTTCCACAGTATTTAATGGGCATTAGTGCCTAATTACTCATTCATTATACTATTAAAATGATAAATAAAATCATAAACTTTTCAGTAAATAATAAACTGATTACAGGGGTTTTACTTGCTATTTTTGTTTCGTTTGGTATCTATTCATTTACACAATTGAGTGTAGATGCACTACCTGATGTAACCAACAATCAAGTTCAAGTAATTACAAACGCCCCGAATTTAGCAACCCAAGAAGTAGAACAATTTATTACCTATCCATTAGAAACGGAATTCAAATCATTGCAGGAAATGGTTGAATTACGAAGTACAAGCCGTTCGGGATTATCAGTTATAACAATTGTTTTCAAAGACAATGTGCCTGTTAACATTGCTCGTCAACGAGTAGATGAAAAAATAACAACTGCTGCGGAAAGTATTCCAAAGCAGTATGGAACTCCCGAATTATTACCACCGACCACAGGACTTGGAGAAATTTTTCAATATGTTTTAGTACCACAAAAGGGGTATGAGAAAAAATACAATTTAACCGAATTAAGAACTATTCAAGATTGGATTGTGCGCCGTCAATTATTGGGAACGGTAGGAGTTGTTGATGTTAGTAGTTTTGGTGGCAAACTTAAACAATACGAGGTTTCCGTAAAACCAGAACGATTAGCCGCCAACAACCTAACGTTAATTGATGTTTTTGAAGCTTTACAAAACAACAACGAAAACACAGGCGGAAGCTACATTGATAAAGGTCCAAATATCTATTTTATAAGAGGAGAAGGATTAATTCAAAATTTAGAAGACATCAATAACATTGTAGTTAAAAATAATACTGGTGTTCCTATTCTGATAAAAGATATTGCAGAAGTAAAATTTGGTTTTGCACCTCGTTATGGTGCAATGACAAGGAACGGAAACGGAGAAACTGTTGGAGGTGTTGTCTTAATGCAAAAAGGAGAAAATGCAGTACGAGTTATTGAGCGTGTAAAAGAGAAGATTAAATCAATAGAAAAATCATTGCCTAAAGGGGTTAAATTAGATGTTTTCTTGGATAGAACAAAACTTATCAATAAAACAGTTCATACAGTTAGTACAAATTTACTTGAGGGTGCATTAATCGTAATTCTTGTTTTGGTTCTCTTTTTAGGAAGCTTACGGGCTGGATTAATAGTTGCTTCCGTAATTCCTTTAGCTATGCTCTTTGCCATAATCATTATGAATATGTTTGGGTTAAGTGCCAATCTAATGAGTATGGGTGCGTTGGATTTCGGGCTTATAGTGGATGGTGCAGTTATCATTGTCGAAGCCACTTTGCACATTTTTTCCAAGCATTATAAAAGTAATATCCTTTCGCAAAATCAAATGGATAAGGAAGTAATCAAAAGTTCATCAAAAATTATGAGTAGTGCCATATTTGGACAAATCATAATCTTAATAGTTTACATTCCCCTATTTGTATTAAGTGGTGTTGAGGGTAAAATGTTTATGCCAATGGCTCAAACAGTGAGTTTTGCAATTTTGGGAGCATTAATACTTTCCCTTACTTATGTGCCTTGGGCAAGTAGTCTTTTTCTAAGTAAACAAGTACACGACAAACCTAATTTTACAGATAGGTTTATGAATAAACTGAACAATTGGTATCAACCCTATTTAGTAAAAGCTTTAGAGCGAAAATTTATGGTCATTGGAACTGCCATTTTTCTATTCATCGCATCATTATTTATATTCAATTCTTTGGGTGGCGAATTTATCCCCGAATTAGACGAGGGCGATTTTGCAATGAATTACACCATTCGTCAAGGAAGTAGCTTACCTCAAAGTATTGAAGTAGCCACACAATTAGAGAAAATTGTAAAGCAATTTCCAGAAGTTAAAGAAACAGTAAGTAAGATAGGAAGTAGCGAAATTCCAACCGACCCAATGCCAATTGAAAGTGCCGATGTAATAATGGTTTTAAAAGATAAAAAAGAATGGACAACAGCACACAACAAAGAAGATTTAGCTGAAAAGATGAATGAAAAATTAAGTGCTATTCCGGGATGTAATTTGTCTTTTGAACAACCAATTCAAATGCGTTTTAATGAATTGATTGCGGGTGTTAAATCGGATATTGCCATAAAGATATTTGGGGATAATTTAGACCGCCTTTTTTCAGAAGCCAATAAAGCACTACCACTCTTAAAATCAATTGATGGTTTAGCTGATATTAAAGTAGAGCAAGTAACAGGGATGCCTAATTTAGTGGTCAATTATAATCGAAATAAGATTGCGCAGTATGGTTTAAATATAGCCAATGTGAACCGAATTATAAATACCGCTTATGCAGGGGGAACTACTGGAGTTGTTTATGAGGGAGAAAGAAAATTTGATTTAGTGGTTCGTATTCCAAAAAATGAGAATACCGATATTGATGCTCTTAGAAGCTTACTTATTCCTACTCCAAATGGCAATCAAATACCATTAAACGAGGTAGCCGAAGTAACGTTTAAAACCTCGCCATCGCAAATAAGCCGTGAAGATGCACAACGCAGAATTGTTATTGAAGCCAATGTTAGAGGTCGTGATGTGGAAAGTGTGGTTTTAGACATTCAGAAAAAGCTAGATGCTAAACTTAAACTTCCCGAAGGCTATTTTATTACTTATGGTGGACAGTTTCAAAACTTGCAGGAAGCTAAAGGACGTTTACAATTGGCTGTTCCTGTAGCATTATTGCTGATTTTCTTTTTACTGTTTATTACATTCAAATCCATCAAAGAAGCAACCATTATATTTTCAGCTATTCCATTGGCGGCTATTGGTGGCATATTGGCTTTATGGGTTCGTGGAATGAATTTTAGTATTTCCGCAGGAGTTGGATTCATTGCATTATTCGGGGTAGCTGTACTCAATGGTATTGTATTAATCAGTTATTACAATAGTCTCAAAGAAGAGGGAGAAGATGATTTATTAAAGCGTATTTACAAAGGAAGTGCTGCAAGGTTAAGACCAATTTTAGCAACAGCAACAGTAGCCTCATTAGGTTTTTTACCAATGGCATTGTCAACCAGTGCAGGTGCAGAAGTACAAAAACCTTTAGCGACAGTTGTAATTGGTGGTTTACTAACTTCTACATTACTGACCTTATTTGTTTTACCAGTTTTATATTATTTAGTTATGACACCAAGAAAACCTAAAAAGACAAATCCTGTAATTACGGTTATTGCATTGTTTTTAGTTAGTAGTTTATCCTATACAGCAAAGGCACAAACCAATCCGTTACAGTTAAATGATGCTTTGCAATTAGCAATAAAGAATTACCCTGCTATTCAACAGGCATCATTGCAAACCAAGCAACAGCAAACCTTAACAAAAACGGCTACTGTTTTAGATCCTTTCAACATCAATAGTAATTTAGGTCAAATGAACAGTAAACTTTTTGATTACAATGTTGGTGTAGCACAAGGTTTTAGATTGACTAATAAAGCGGACAGAAAACTTTTAAATCAGAATGTAACCGTAGCGAAATCCTTTGAAGAAGTTACAAAAAGTGAATTGATAAAAAATGTTTCTAATGCCTATTACAATTGGCTTTACAGTTGGCAACAATATAATTTACTGGTTGATGCAGACAAGGTTTTTGCGGACTATGAAAAGTATGCCGATAAAAAATTTCAAGTTGGCGAAAGCAATAGATTAGAGAAAATCAGCGCATCATTACAGCGCAAAGAATTGAAAAATCAACTGGCACAAGCCAATACACAGGTTGTATATTATTTAGCTGAACTTCAAAAATGGACAAAAAGCAATGAAAATTACACAGCACCATCAAAGTATGAAGCTTTGCCCGAAATCAGTTTAACGGATAGCACTTTAGTTAAAGACCATCCAATTTTAAAGTATTTGCAACAACAAATTATTGCTAAAGAATTAAGCGTAAAAGTTGAAAAAGCAAAAGCAATCCCCTCTTTTAATTTGGGCTTTAACGGACAAAGTTTAGACAAAGAAAAACCATTCTATTACGGAAGTGTTGGCATTAATATTCCTTTGTTCAGAAACGGTATTAAAGCACGAAGCCAAGCGGCTGAAATTGAAACACAGATTGCAAAAAAGGAATTGGAAAAATCCCAACAGGAATTAGCCACAATTTACTTGCAACAATTTGAACAGCAAAAACAGTATTTGGAACAACTCAACTACTATAAAGCGGAGGGTTTACCAATGGCTGAAAGTATAATAACTTCCGCACAACGGTTATACAAATCGGGAGACATTGGATATATTGAGTATGCCCAAAATCTAAAAGATGCCAATAAAATAAAAACAGATTATCTAACGGTATTGAATAATTACAATCAAACGGTTATCAATATTCAGTACTTAATAAACAAATAAAATTCATCACTATGAAACACAATATATTCATCGCACTAATAGCTATACTGACCTTTAGCTCGTGCAAGAACAGTTCTGAAGAAGCTAAAAAAGAAGAAGCTGCTCCCGAATCAAAAAGCCAAACTATTATACACTTTACAGATGCTCAAATAAAGGCTATCGGATTAGAGTTAGGTAGTTTTGAAAACAAGAATCTAACTTCTTCGTTAAAAATCAACGGTAAACTTTCTTTGCCTCCACAATACCAAGCACAAGTGAGTATTTTGAGTGGTGGAATTGTAAAAAACATTTACGTTCAAGAGGGCGAATTTGTAAAGGCAGGGAAAACATTAGCTACTATCGTCAACACCGAAGTTTTACAATTGCAACAGGATTATTTAGAAAACAATGCTAATCTCTCTTATTTGGAAAAGGAATACCAACGCCAAAAGGAATTAAGGGATGACAACATCAATGCAGGTAAAACCTATCAACAAGCACAAAGGGAATTACAGATTGCACAAGCCAAAAGAGAAACGTTTAAATCTAAATTGATGCAATTGGGTATTAACGTTAGTAATCTTTCTTCAAAAAATATTGCTTCAAACATCGCCATTACTGCTCCGATAAGTGGTTACATTCAACACATCAATTTAAGTATGGGAAAATATGCCGAACCCAACGCCTTACTTTTTGAAATCATTGATAACCGTTTTTTACATTTAGATTTGAAAGTTTTTGAAAAAGACATCCATAAAATACAAATCGGACAACAAATTACATTCAGTGATGCCAATGATATTGCGCACACGCATCCTGCTACTATTTATGCTATAAATAAAGCGTTTGAACCTAACGAACAAGCGGTAATAGTTCACGCCAAAATAAACGAGATTACAGAAACCGTTTTGCCGGGTATGTATGTTGAAGCAAGAGTAAAAATAAACAATGCTAACGCCATTGCATTGCCAACGGAAGCTATTGTAAACAACGGAGAAGAGCATTTTATATTTATTGAAACAGCCAAGAATACGTTTCAGCAAATAAAAATAACGACTGGTGCAACAGATATGGGATACACGGAAGTAAAGGCAATAGACAAAGTAGCCTCCAATGCTAAAGTGGTAATTAAAGGTGCTTATTATTTATTGTCAGAATTGACAAAAGGAAGCGGAGAAGAAGAGTAAATAAAACACAATAATAATTTAAAAAATAATCAAAATGAAGAATGTACTAAAATCAACGCTATTGATAATAGCTGTATTGTTTATTTCAAATACATCAGTAGCACAAAAGACAAATCAAAAAGCAGTTATTAAAACCACTTTAAACTGTGACCATTGTAAAGAATGTGAAACGTGTGGATTAAAATTCAAAACAGAAATGCTAAAAATCAAAGGCGTAAAAATGTATGAGCTTGATGATAAAGCAATGACTTTTACAATCTACTACAACCCGAAGAAAACTGATTTACAAGCTATAAAAGTGGCTATTTCTAAATTGGGTTATGATGCCGATGAAGTAAAAGCAACTTCAGAGGGAATTGCTTCATTGGACGGATGTTGTAAAGCATAATAATTATGGGAAATCAAAAAGCACATTGGGAAAATGTTTTTGCTACAAAACAACCAAACGAAGTCAGTTGGACACAAGAATATCCTAAAACTGCAATGGATTATTTAGAAAATCTAAACCTATCTAAAACCGCCAATATTATTGATATTGGTGGTGGCGATAGTAATTTTGTCGATACTTTATTAGAAAAAGGGTATCAAAACATTTGGGTTTTAGACATTTCAGAATTTGCATTAGAAAGAGCAAAAAAGAGATTAGCAGACAAAGCACATTTGGTTAATTGGATTGTTTCTGATATTACTGAATTTCAACCCGAAACAACATTTGATTTTTGGCACGATAGAGCCGTTTTCCACTTTTTGACAGAAGAAGAAAGCATCAAGAAATACGTTGCTATAATTGGAAATGCAATAAGCCAAAACGGAAATTTTCTATTAGGAACTTTTTCAGAAAATGGACCTTTAAAATGTAGTGGTTTAGAAATAAAACAGTATTCAGAAAGCACCATGAAAAGAGCTTTTAACCAAAGTTTTCAAGCCGTTAAATGTTTTACAGAAAATCATACAACACCTTTTGATACAACACAAAATTTTCAGTTTTGTGGATTTAAAAAAATATAGTAATGGCGCACCAACACAAATATGATGCTAATGGCAAACAGCTTTGTTGCACACTCGAAGAAAAAATAAATATGAAAACTGATAAGGATAGCGGTTGTTGCACTACTCATAAAGAGCATAAACATTCCGATGATGATGGACACGACCATGACCATTCAAGCGGAGACCAAACCACATTGCAAATGTTTACACCTGCAATTATTAGTTTCTCTTTGTTACTCATTGCAATTGGTTTCGATAACTATTTTCCTCAAACTTGGTTTTCAGGTTGGGTAAGAATAGCGTGGTATATTGTCGCTTACGTTCCTGTTGGTTTTCCAGTTCTCAAAGAAGCATTTGAAAGCATCCGCAAAGGCGAAATATTTTCAGAATTTCTATTAATGTGCATTGCCACAATTGGAGCATTTTCAATAGGACAATTTCCCGAAGGTGTAGCCGTAATGTTATTTTATGCCATTGGCGAAATATTTCAAACGTTGGCAGTTCAAAGAGCAAAATCTAATATAAAATTACTGTTAGACCAACGACCAGATGAAGCTACCGTTTTAAAGGAAAATATTGCCATTTCTAAAAAAGCTTCTGAAATAACTGTTGGCGAAATCATCCAATTAAAACCTGGAGAAAAATTAGCATTAGATGGTAAATTACTTTCATACAATGCCACGTTTAACACAGCCGCATTAACTGGAGAAAGCAAACCCGATAGTAAGCTAAAAGGCGAAACCGTTTTGGCAGGAATGATAAACTTAAACACCGTTGTTCAAGTTGAAGTTACTACTGCTTACACAGATAGTAAACTTTCAAAAATTCTCGAAATGGTGCAGGAAGCAACAGCCAAAAAAGCACCAACAGAATTGTTTATTAGAAAATTTGCCAAAATTTACACGCCAATAGTAGTGTTTTTAGCAATTGCAATTTGCGTTTTGCCAATGCTTTTTGTAGATAATTATGTGTTTAGAGATTGGTTGTATAGAGCATTAGTATTCTTGGTTATTTCTTGTCCTTGTGCTTTAGTTATCAGTATTCCTTTGGGCTATTTTGGAGGAATTGGAGCAGCGAGTAAAAACGGTATTCTTTTTAAAGGTTCTAGTTTTCTTGATATAATGGCATCTATTCAAGTAGTTGTAATGGATAAAACAGGAACACTAACCAAAGGAGTTTTCAAAGTTCAAAAAGTAGTAGCCGTTGATGTTTCGGAAGCAGATTTAGTAAAATGGGTTGCATCACTTGAAACCAAATCAACGCATCCAGTGGGAACAGCTATTATTGAACACGCAAAAGGAAAAGAAAAAGGTGCAACTGTTACTGATGTAGAAGAAATTGCAGGACACGGATTAAAAGGCAAGGTGGACGGAAATGAAATCTTGGCAGGAAATGTAAAACTGATGAAAAAATACAATATCAGTTACGATGCTGAAATTGACAATACGCCTTTTACAATTATCGTTATTGCAATCAATCAAAAGTATGCAGGTTACTTTCTAATTGCCGATGAAATCAAAGAAGATGCAAAACAAGCAATTGAAAGTTTACATAAAGTAAACATCAAAACTGTAATGCTTTCGGGAGATAAACAGGCTGTTGTAAATGCAGTTGCTGAAGAATTAAGCATAGATTTAGCACATGGCGATTTATTGCCAGAAAACAAAGTAGAAAAAGTGCAGGAACTGAAATCACAAAACCTAAAAATTGCTTTTGTTGGCGATGGTGTTAATGATGCGCCTGTAGTTGCTCTTGCTGATGCAGGAATTGCAATGGGTGGTTTAGGAAGTGATGCCACAATAGAAACAGCCGACATCGTAATTCAAAACGACCAACCTTATAAAATCTTTACTGCTATCAATATTGGCAAAAAAACAAAGCAAATTGTTTGGCAAAATATAGGTTTAGCCTTTACAGTAAAAGCAATAGTTTTGGTACTTGGTGCAGGAGGATTAGCAACAATGTGGGAAGCCGTTTTTGCAGATGTTGGAGTAGCATTGTTGGCGATTTTAAATGCGGTTAGAATTCAAAGAATGAAGTTTTAGCTTAACTATAATTAAAGACTAAAAGCAGTTTTGAGAATTGCTAAATTAATCAATCATTGCAATACCATTGCAATGATTGATTAATACTATTACAGTCTGTTTTAAAGGGATTACGAGGGATTGCAATGCTATTGCAATAATTTATGGAGATAATTGCAATTCCATTGCAATGGTTTAATACTAAAACAATCTTATCGTTTAGTAACCCTGTTACTCTAACATTAAAATTAAATGCAAGAGGATGTTGTTTTTGTTGATTTGTTGAAATTATGCTGTAAAGCCTTTTGTTTATTAGGTTTATGACTTCAACAAATTGTCAACACGCTGTCAACAAAAAAATAACTGCTTCGTATGAAATATATTTTGTTGAAAGCTTGTTGATGTTCCGTTGACTTGTAAAGTATTATTTTTATTGACTTTTTTCTTGTTTGTCAACAAATCAACAATTATTTGATAAACTCCTCTTTCTTGAAAGTATAGAATCTCCCTTTTCGATTTTCCGTATAAACGCTCCATTTACCGTTATTCATTGTAGATAAATCCAAACTGTAAAAATTGTAGCTACTATTTTTAGGTTCAAGTTTAAAATTCTCTGTAATTATTTTGGACACATAATTTTTTCCTACTCTGATATTGGCTAGGTTTAATTGTTCGTGCAAATCTTTAGTAGTATAATACAATTCATCCAATTCAAGAGTGCAGAACTGGTCAATTAGAAACTCTTCAATTTCCTTTTCAATAGAAGTTCTGTTTCCACGAACTAAAACATCTAATGCTTTGGTATAAATCTGCTCTTTAGTAAACCACATTCGGGTTGTTCTTTGGGTTTCAATTTTCCTATGAGTTAAATGATATGCGAATGAGGCAATTTCTTTTCTCATTTGCTCTAATAAGTCCGGGTTTTCTTTTGCAAAAGGATTGACTTTAATTACCCAGTATCGAATTTCTAAATCATCTATCTTAATAAAGTTTTCTTCATTATTTGAGCATAGAATAAACTTGCCGAAAAACTCGATTTCAGCCTTATCAACTCCTTTACCCTCTAGTTTGTAATGATTAGAGGTTGAAAGGTTTTTTATTCGTTCGCTGTCTTCTTTTTTGTCCAGTAATACTTCATCAACAGCCACAATTAATTTTCCAGCCCAATCGGAATTAAAACGGCTTCTAAAGTCTTCGTTCTTATTGATTGTCATATTGCCTTCAAAAATCAGTTTTAAGAGTTTTAGAAAAGTACTTTTACCTGTATTTCTCTCAACGCTTACTAAACACAAAATCGGCAAGATTTGACTAGGGTACTTCCAAAGAATTGTTAAGTAATCTAATGCTAATTCATACTGCTTACCAAAAAGATGTTGCAGAAAGAGTTTTATATTTTCCCAATCTCCTTTCTCACTCACGCAATAAGAAAGAGGTTCATACTTATTGTAAAAATTATTAATCTCTCTTTGATAATTAATATGTGACGGAAACGTACAGAAAGTTTCATATTTTTTTATGCCTTTCAAACTGTCTTTCCCAAAATCATCAATAATGGTGGCTTTATTCCATTTTATCAATGATTTCATATTGTCGCCACTCATAAGAGGACATAACACTTCCTTAAAATATTCTGTTCCCACACGGATATACTCTTTCATATTTCAAAAATTATAGATGCCATTTTTGAAGGGTCAAAGTTATGGGAGTGCTTATTTTTCCTGATTGTGATTAAAACACCATGCAATTCAGAATCTTTTAATAAAACGCTATTGATATTGTTTGATAATAATTTGAAATTATGATTATCGTAGCCTTTTATGAGTTGCCCGATTAATTCGCAAGATTCAATGTATTTTCCAGTTGCATATACTAGATTAGTATCTCTATTATAATCCACTCGTAACCTCGCAAAATCGTTTTTTAAGAAATTCAAATGACTTAAAGCATCTGAAATTAAAGCTTGATTATTAATTTGCATAAAAAAGTGTTTTAAAGTTGACCAAATTGGTTTTTTTGATTCAATGATTTTAAAACCTCACTTTTTTTATAGCGAACTTTATTTCCAATTCGATACGCAGGAATAATATCTTTTTTTGTCCAGTCCCATAAAGTAACTAAACTAACCGAAAGGAGTTTTGCGGTTTCTTCTCTTGTTAATAATGTTTCGTTATCGGGATTTAGCATATTAGTAGCATATCCTTTAAGTGCTTGGGTAATGTCTTTTACGATTTCGTTTTTAAAATCATTAGCGTTTGTGCTTTCGAGTTGCAAGATTTCTTTAACCATAATTTAATTATTTATTTTATTAATTATGGCACAAACTTAATTTAGTCGAATGGGGTTAAAACTATTAGGGTAACCCTGATGGTTACCCTAATAGTTTTTTTATAATTTCATCTGCTTGTTTTCTATCATTTAAAAGTTTTTCTGAATTTTCAGAACTTTTTTTGTCAAGCTCAAGATAAATCTTTTTAATGTTGTCTTTATTTTTAACTAGTAAATGACTAAGAATTTCGCCTTTTTTTGTTGCACTTATGCTGCTCCAGTCTTTTATGTTTATTATTTCCTCAAGTAGAAAAACTTGTAATGAAGTATCAACAATGCTTGATTTCTGTTTAGTGTTTTTAAGTTTATTAATTTGCTCTTTACAAAAATCTATTTGTGTCTTTATGGTATAATATTTTACCCATAAACTTAAAATCTCTTTGGGAACATCTGACATTTCAATATCTGATGTTAAATACTTCTGAATAAAAGCACTTTCTCCATTGAGAATATCAATAATTAATTCCTCCCAATTTTTATATCCATTAAACTCTTTTATTTCGGCATAGATTAGATACTCTGGTTCATTTTTAACTTGTGAGTATAAATCTTTGTGTTTCTTTTCTAAATATTTTATTTTTTCAATATTTTCAATTCGTCCCTCTAAATTGGTTAAAATCTTGTTTAAATCAAATTGCGTGTCCGTTGCTACAACTTCAACAAAAAAATGAATGGAAGTATATATTTCTTTTAAAATGTCTTGATTTATATGATACTCTTTTGCTCCTAATGTTATCATAGTATCAAATTCTATTGAATCAGTTTTCACATTGTCAATAAAAATTTCATCTTCAATAAAAACATTTTGCAAAATGAGATTTTCTATATTTGAAAGCCCTAATTCTTCGAGCTTAAATTTCTTTACAAATTTTCTGTTTTCTATATCTTCGTAATCCATTATTATTTTTATGTAGATTATCTTAGTATCTATTTTGTTCTTTTCAATCCAAAAATAAACTTTTATACTTTCAATTTTATAAAACAAAAATTAATCAAGCTTACTATTTGACTGAATTAATCAATATCGGACAATAATAGAAAAAGAAATTAAAAAACTGAATATTTTTTTTAAAATTGGGACAACCGTCGGACAAGAAGAGAATAAAAAAACCGTAAACACTTATTTATAAGTCGTTTACGGTTTAGTGTTGCGGAGAAAGAGGGATTCGAACCCCCGGACCTGTGACAGTCAACAGTTTTCAAGACTGCCGCATTCGACCGCTCTGCCATTTCTCCAGTTTGAGCGTACATTAATTTCTTAATGCGAGTGCAAATATAATAACCTTTTATTGATTGCAAAAAGTTTTTCAGTAAAAAATAAAGTTATTTTTTAATAAACTAGCTATTCGATTAAAATAGTGATAATTATCCAATGCAAAATCAGTTGCAAGAAGCATCTAAACATACTACAATTTATAAAATTCAGTTAAAGTTGTCAATTATCAAAAAAGACACATAAAAAAGATATATTTTTAAAACTTAAAAATAATTAATACAACATGATATTATCTTATTCAAAAATAAAATTAATAGCTTCACTTCTACTTGTGGCATCTGGATTGTATGCTCAAGAATCTCCAGCTATTTCCAATTATGATTATCAAGTTGCATTTGGGAACAACTTCTATACAAAAACAAGCACAGAAACTCGATCTGCTGGCGGGCAACCTGGTCCTAAATATTGGCAAAATAAAGCCAATTACGAACTAACTGCTAATCTGAATGAAAACAATAGTGAAATTACAGGAACAGAAATCCTTACTTACACTAACAATAGTCCAGACAAGCTAAACTTTTTATGGCTTAGCTTAGACCAAAACTTATTTAAAGCAGATTCACGAGGAAACGCTATCATTCCTTTATCAGGAAGTAGAAATGGTGCAGCGGGAGAAATACTTGATGGTGGTTTTAAAATAAAATCGGTTAATCTTCTTATTTCTAAAAAAGGAAAACTAGAAGAAGTTATTCCTCAATTTATAACTACCGATACGCGGCTGCAAATTATTTTACCCGAAGCAATTACAGCAAATGGTGGTACTATTAAAATTAAAATAACATATTCGTTTATCTCTCCAAAATATGGTTCTGATCGAATGGGCGTATTAGACACTAAAAATGGTAAGATATTTTCTATAGCACAATGGTATCCTAGAATGTGTGTTTATGATGATGTCAACGGATGGAACACTTTTCCCTACACTGGACCAGGAGAGTTTTATTTAGAATATGGTGATTTTGATATTAAAATTACCGCACCAGCTAGTCATATAGTTGTTTGCTCGGGCGAATTGGTCAATCCCGCTGAAGTTTATACCGCTGAACAACAACAACGATGGACTTTTGCCAAAAAAAGTGACAAAACTGTAGTAATTCGTTCTGCCGATGAAGTTACAAACCAAGCTTCAAGACCAACGGGTAAAACATCACTCACGTGGCACTTTAAGATGATAAACTCTAGAGATGTTTCCTGGGCTTCCTCACCAGCTTTTATAATTGATGCCGCTAGAATTAATTTGCCAAGTGGAAAAAAATCAGTAGCTGTAAGTGCTTATCCTATTGAAAGTAATAGTAGTAATGCATGGCAACGCTCAACAGAATATACTAAATCTTGTATTGAAAATTACTCCAAACGATGGTTTGAATTTCCATATCCTACAGCTATTAATGTAGCCAGTAATGTTAGCGGCATGGAATATCCGGGCATTGTATTTTGTGGTTATACTGACAGAGGGCCAAGCTTGTGGGGTGTTACTGATCATGAGTTTGGACATAGCTGGTTTCCAATGATAGTAGGTTCTAATGAGCGCTTATTTGCTTGGATGGATGAAGGGTTCAATACTTTTATTAATTCTTTAAGCGGAGTTGATTTTAATAATGGTGAATATAAAAGTGCCAAAAGCGATCTGCATAGAGAGGCTGATGATATTACGGCTCCCGAATTAGAAACCGTAATGAGTTCACCCGACAATATGAAAGAAAGTAATACCGGAACTTTAAATTATTCAAAACCCGCTGAAGCCCTTGCTATATTAAGAGAACAGATTATAGGTATTGAAAGATTTGATAATGCTTTCAAAACTTATATTGCTCGTTGGGCATTTAAACACCCACAACCCGATGACTTTTTTAGAACTATGGAAAATGTGGCTGGCGAAAATTTGAATTGGTTTTGGCGAGGTTGGTTTGCCAATAACTGGCGATTGGACCAAAGCATTCGTTCTATCATGTATCCTAAAAATGATCCTACACAAGGAGCCATTATAACTATTGACAACCTAGATAAAATGGTGATGCCTGTTATTTTAGACATCAAAACCAAAAGCGGAACGGTTAGGAGAATTAAACTGCCTGTAGAAGTTTGGATGCGAAACACAAGTTGGAAATTCAAATTAGATACCAACGAAGAAATTGAAAATATTACTCTTGACCCTGACCATGTTTTCCCAGATTATAATTCAAATAATAACACATGGTTTGCCAATAAAAGTTTACTTGAAAAAGACATTATTTTAGCTGAATATACAGGTGTTTTTTTTAATCAGCAACTAGGATTTAAAGTAATAGTATCTGAATTAGATGAAAACTTAAATGCTGCTTTAACCGATGGCAATTCGTTTAGGTTAAAACCATCTGGAAAGAACATTTTTAAATCAAATAGATTTGGCATTGAATTTCAATACAATGAAGCTAAAACGGAGTTTACTTTTATACAAAACGGAAAACCCTTTGTGATGACCAAGCAGTAAATTGAAATACAAATTTAAATAAAGCTGTCCCAAAATATCGGGACAGATTTATCTAAATGATGCAACATAAAAGTAAACTAGGTAAGTAAGGGACAGTCTCAATATCCAACGCTTGATAAAAGTTGCAATCAATTTAACCCTAAACCAAAATAATAACCATTTTTTCAAGTCACTTACCTAGAGAACTCCATTTGGGGCAAACGGGTTTCAGTATGTTAATTAGCGTATTGTAAAATTCGTTTGCTAGTCTTGTCCTCAGTAGCAGCTTCAACTGCATTGTTTTTTACCGATGCAATTCCTTTCTCGGTAGCAAAATCACTACCATATAGTTGGCTGGTGCCAATAATTTGACCATTGCCTGCTTTTAGCGTAAAGTAATATTTGTTATTAACCGATTTGCACTTTTGAAATAGCACGTCATCCTGTGAATACCTTTTCACCGATTGAATGCCGTTTTCACAATTTTCTTTGGTGGTATATCCTTCACTGGTGAGAATTACCAGACCATTATTTGACTTTAAATTAAATTGAAATTCTCCGTTAAGTCTTTTGGTGATTATAAATTTTCCCATCGTATGCTTATTTATTATTTTATAATTTAATTGCTAAAGTGTATTTTAAAAGTACTTCCTGCTCCTACTTTACTTTCCACACTAACGCTTCCATTCATGGCTTCTATTTGGTATTTTGAAATGTATAATCCAAAGCCTTTGGCCTCTTCATGCTGATGAAACGTTTTGTACAAGCCAAATAAAGAATGGCCATACCGGTCTAAATCAATGCCTAATCCGTTATCGGTAATGGCTAAAACCTTTTTCCCATTCTCGGTTAAAAAAGTAAACTCCACTACAGGCGGTCTGTCCTGATGTGCATATTTTATGGCGTTGGTAGTGAAATTCAGTAATATGCTTTCTAAATATGCCTGATTAAAATTCACAAAGACATCATCGGGCACTTTGTTTATAAATGTTAGCTGGTGTTCGTTTTTACAGCCAATAATAAGCTGTCGCACTTTTTCTAAATTCTGATTCAAATTCAACCTTTCTTTGATCACTTCGGCATTGCTCTCTATAGTAACCAACTTAAATAAATCGGTTATCGTTTGGTTCAAACCATCGGAAACTGTGCGTAAATGTGAGAGTGTCTTTTTGTTTTCAATAGAATCATCTTCATAATCCATAACGTCTAACAGCAACTTAAAATTTGCCGTATGCGAATTTAAATTATGAGAAATAGTATAAAACAAATTCAACAGCCGACTATTGTAGGCTCTATAAGCTTCTACTCTATCTATCAAATCTAATTTTTGTTCTTTCAGAGTAGTGCTATAGGTATTTGTGTCATTCATTAGCGTGTACTTTATTCAATTGTTTTTTAACATATCAATACAAATATAATTTCAACGAAATCAATAACTTGTAGTACATTCGAAATCATTTCGTAGAATTGTTTCTACAAAAAATCGTTTAAAGAATGAATGAAATAGGTTATCAGAAAGCATAAAACCAAAAGCCAATACTAGCAAGTATTTACTATCTAAGGTGTTATGAAAAAAGGGGTTTACTGCCTATTTGCTTTCCTCAAAATAGAGTTGGAAAAGTTCTATCAATGAGGCTAAATTGTCGATGCCCAACTTTTCGAATACTCTGTTTTTAAAAGTACTTACTGTCGTTTTTTTAATCTGTAGTAATTCTGAAATCTCTAAATTGCCATAGCCTTTGATTAGTAATCGAGCAACTTCAACTTCTCTAACAGAGAGTTTTTCTAATGGGTTAACGGGTGTTTTTGAGATATAGGAATCTAAAATTCGGTCTTTGATGGTTTGGGTAACATATTTCCCGGTTCCAATCATGCTCTTCACAGCCAGCTTTATTTCTTCCTCGGTGCATCCTTTGTTTAAGTAACCCGAAGCTCCGGCATTGAGATAGCGCATCGCATAAATACTTTCATCAAAAGCAGTAAAGATTAGAATTTTAATATCGGGCTGAATAGTTTTCACTTCAGGAATGATGTTTATACTATTGCCATCGGGGAAGTTAATATCTAAAATCAGTAAGTCTAACTTGGTTTCTTTGACTACTTTGAGCGTGTCTTTGAAAGTTCCGGCGGTATGTATTTTAGCATTTACAAACAACTCTTTAACCACTAACGAAATGCCTTGTCTGACAACACTATGGTCGTCTGCAATTAAAAAAGTATAGTTGTTTGCTATTTTCATGGGTTGGTTTTTTGGCTTAATTGGTTATTCGGCTTGTGTTAGTATCAGGTTGAATGTTACTTTGGTTCCTTTTCCGGTGTTACTTTCAACAGTGATTTTTCCGTCGAACAATTCGATAATCTCTTTACATATATTCAGCCCCAAACCAACTCCTAAATCATTCACTTTCTCTGAAACCGTACCCTGATAATAGGACTCAAATATATTTTGCAAATCGTCGGTAGCAATTCCTATGCCATTGTCCGATATAACAACAGCAAGGTTCATCTCATATTCCGAAAGCTCTTTCAGCATAGTACTGACGTTAATGCGTCCGTTTTCGGTAAATTTATTAGCATTGCCAATTAGGTTATAAAACAGCTGATGAATCTTTGCAGCGTCAGAATAAACCACCGTATCCTCTTTTATATTTGAGACCAGCTTTAAAGTATTTCCTTTGACTTCTGCTAAAGATGTCATCGAATGTACTATCTGATAAATTTCATCCTTCAGATTTATATTCCTGCACTTTAAGCTTGGCTCATGGTTTTCCTCTTTTGAGTATTCCAAAATCTGATTGGATAACAACAATAAGGAATTAGTAGTAAACTCTATCGATTTGAAGGTTTCTTTGAGGGCCGCATCTTTTGAGGAAGCACTTGCCTTTTTGCTATACATTCCGATGATACTCAACGGAGAACGAATCTCATGGCTTATCATTCCTGTAATTCGGTTTTTAAACTGCAAGCTTTGACGGATTTTGGCTGTAGCCAATGTCAATCGGTTTTCGTATTCAAAAGCCACGTGGGTAAAATTGAAAAGGATTACCGAAACTACTAGCATTAGCAGTATCAGCAAAACAATGCTATAACTTCTGACGGCTTTGTTGGACTTGTATTGGTCTTCCAACTGTTGTGCATCGGGTTGTAGTAAATGAGTCCCATTTGAATAATCATTCATGGTTTGGGTTAACGCTAACAACTGGTTGTTGAGTTCCATTAACTTTACATCATTTTTTCTCAAGTTAGCAAAAGACTCTTTTAATTTGGCAAACTCATTAGCATAATACTTATTGGTAATGGTAACTACATTAGCCATTTGCTCTTCGATATCGCCCGTAGTTACTTTGTCTTTGTACTGCATAGTAACTACCGTATTCACATACTCCTTTTGTACATTAACGCGATTGGCAATAGCATCGCCTAATCTGGAGAACAATCCTTTTTGACTGGCGCTATCTACCTTTACATAAGAATCGGTTTTGACATCATCGAGGAACTTTTTGGTACCAAAGGCTTCGAACTTAAATGCCTTAGGAAAATCATTTTTGTATTGACTTGATTGCTTTTCGATAACAGAATCTATAGCCGATTTTACTCTCAAAATATCGGCTTGTGTTTTAGTCTTCTTTTTTAAGAGTGCAGTGGTGTTTTTATTGTCATCGTTTTCCAGACGCAAACTGCTAATCAAAGCACTTACTTCGTTTAGGTTGGCAGCATAGTTTTTTAAAGATGTTGCATCTTTGTTGGTTATATAGGTATTAAAATAGCCCTGAGACTTAACCAACGAACTATTTAAACGACTCATTCTGCCCGCAGAAGCCATATTCTCAAAAGCTTCGGAAAGTTTGGTTTCGTTGTACCAAGTTACAATAGCGATAACTTGTAATAAGATAATACTGGACAATAAGGTGTAGTGAACTACTTTTCTATGCTCAAACTTTAATTGTTTCAAGTAAATGAAATTTGCTGTTATCTTCATTTGATTTAAACGTACAAGCACGTAAAAACCGAAAATAACTCAGATTATAAAATAAAAAATCATCATAAAAACTAATTTACCGCAATACCATTGTAGTACATAAATAATTTTATAATGTTAAAAGAGACTTGGGGATATCTTTTAATTTTATCAAGTGAATCTAAAAAAACACTCAACACTATTTCTTCTATTTTTTAATTTAGTAGAGAAATACTAGGCAAATTTAGTATTCTTGGAGACAAATCAACGTAGTACATTACAAATATTTGTGTAGAATAAATTCTACATCAGTCTCTTTTCATTAAGAACCAACACGTCTTAAAATAAACAAAGCTGAATCAATTCAGATTCAGCTTTGTTTTTATGTACTATAGTCTTCTGATTATCAAAGACTATTATTCCTAATTCTTTATTATTCCAGTATTTTAGCTCTATAATAAGCGGTTTTAAAAAAAATGTTATAGAAATCATCTCATTCAAAAATGGTATTTGGTTGCCTATAAAAGTGAACAAACCGCAATAAATGGAAAAAATAGGCATTTGGCTCTTGTCCTGGTATCAAGTAACCGCTAAATATAAAAGAGGAAAATCAATGACGCAACGAATACATATCTTGTATCATTTTGATAATAATGATAAAGTAGATCAAGTAAGTCAATAGCTGGACAGAGTACCCATAAATGAGGCGATACCCAAAAAATAATAAATCAAAAACTTATAGAAAAACAGCACTTAAGAGTGTTGTTTTTTTTGTAACTTTAATTAGTAAAATTTATAAATGTTCCACTTAAAAATGCAACTATTATGAAAGAAACTATACATTGGACACGTGTTCTTTATATTACTGGTGTCGTTGGGCTTATAATTGGTATAATAGACCCTTTAGAAGGTGCTGTTATAATCCTAATTGGTAGTGTGTTAATTGCATTAGCCACCTATTTAACAAAAGACAAACATTACAAGCTATTTTCGGTTACATTGATAATGATTATCATTGGTATTTTTTTCTTATTTTACTTATCATCTCTCGGTGGCTTTGGTGGTACTTCTAAACTTTCATGGTGGTGGGGGTTACTAATCCTTCCTTACCCTATAGGTTGGTTAATTTCCATAATTACATTAATTGTTAGAATGGTTAGAAAAATAAAGTTGCCAAACTTGAATAAGAACCCATAAATAATCTCCCTTAAAATCTTGAATACATAAATTTCATTATAGGTAGGTAGTTTTTTTTCCTGTATGACAATTGTCATTTATTACCTTAAAAAGGTGCATTACTTTTGGTATCAAGAAAAGGTGCATTATGTCAATTTCATTAGTTCAAAAATATAACGTTCCCGGTCCGAGATATACTAGTTATCCAACGGTTCCTTATTGGGATGAGAACTGTTTTTCGGAAACAAATTGGAAACAAACATTGTTGCAAAGTTTTGCTGAAAGTAATGACACAGAAGGTATCAGTTTGTATATCCATCTACCGTTTTGTGAAAGTTTGTGCACGTTTTGCGGTTGTCATAAACGCATCACTAAGCGCCATGAAGTGGAACATCCATATATTGAAGCAGTACTAAAAGAGTGGCAGTTGTATTGTGATTTGCTTCCTTCAAAACCTGTTATCAAAGAAATACATCTTGGTGGTGGAACCCCAACTTTTTTTTCACCTGAAAATTTAGAACAATTAATTAAAGGAATTCTAAAAAAAGTAAAAGTTGCTGCTGAACATGAATTTAGCTTTGAAGGACATCCCAATAATACTACGCGGGCTCATTTGCAAAAACTATATGACTTAGGCTTTCGAAGAGTGAGTTTCGGTGTACAAGACTATGCCGAAAAAGTGCAAACCGCAATTCATAGAATCCAGCCTTTTCATAATGTGGCCAAAGTAACTTTTTGGGCTAGGGAAATTGGATATACTTCTATTTCGCATGATTTAGTTTTTGGTTTACCTTTTCAAACATTAGCCAATGTGATTGATACCATTGAAAAAACTAATTCCCTTTCGCCTGATAGATTAGCCTTTTATAGTTATGCTCATGTGCCATGGATTAAAGGTAATGGGCAACGTGGATTTAAAGATGAAGATGTTCCAAAAGATGATGCAAAGCGATTGCTGTATGAAGAAGGTAAAAAGCTACTAGCACAAAAAGGATATCACGAAATTGGTATGGATCATTTTGCTTTAGAAACCGATAGTATGTACAAAGCTTTTAAAGAAAACAAACTGCATCGCAATTTTATGGGTTATACGGCTTCAAAAACCAAACTGATGATTGGTTTAGGCGTTTCTTCTATTAGTGATAGTTGGTATGCTTTTGCACAAAACGAAAAAGAATTAGAAAGGTATTACGCCCGATTAGATGAAAACGAATTACCCGTTTTTAGAGGACATATATTGACACCAGAAGACTTAATTATTCGCCAACACATCCTAAATTTAATGTGTCAATTTAAAACTTCTTGGCACAATAAAAATTATTATTTTGAAGACTTACCAATAGTCTTATCCCAATTAACTGAAATGGAAAACGATGGGTTAATCATATTAACTCAAGATACGTTATCTGTAACCGAAAAAGGCAAACCTTTTGTGCGCAACATCTGTATGGCTTTTGATTTACGATTAAACCGTAACGTTCCCAAAAACAAATTGTTTTCAATGACGGTATAGTTTGCCTCAAACAAAAAAACCACGTCTTTAGGCGTGATTTCTTTATTTGGCTTAAAACTATTTATTCAAATAGGAATATATTTCATCTTTCATAAACAATAATTTGGCTTTTAATTCGTGTACGAAAGTATCATTAGCTAGTTCTGAACCCATATTAATACGGTGAATCTGATGCTCAATTTCATGGTAATCATCAAATAATTTTCTGAAATGCTCATTCGAAATTTTCAGCTCGTGAATTTTATCTTTATGTTCTGGGAATTCATGTAATAAATCGTGTTTTTCCATACTATCTTAATTTGGTTATTAATTCCTATCTATGACAATTGGCAACAGCCTGTACAAACAAATGAGTATTGCTTGGCGACATATAAGCTATATCTAATCCCATTCCCCTGAGTACAAAGAGTACTCCAATAACTACAGTTACTAAAGGCACAATTTTTTGCAATTTATTTCGAAAAGGAAAGCTTAAAAAATTGGCAATATAAACGACCGCACTCATCAACGGCACAGTTCCTAATCCGTAAAGCAACATATAGAGTGTGCTTAATCCGACATTTTGCATAGCAATAGCACCAAACAACGCGGCATAAACTAATCCACAAGGCAATAAGCCGTTAAACAAACCTATAGTAAAAAGTGCATCAGGTGTTTTTCTTTTAAACTGTTGACCCAAATTAGTTTTAATTTTAGAAATCAGTTTATAAATTGGTTTGGAAAAATTGTACCGTGCAAATATCTTTTCGGGCACTAAAGCCATTACAATCATCAAAACGCCAACTACTATAGAAATGTGTTGTTGTATTCCGGCTAAATATAATCCTCTGCCAAGCAATCCAAAGAGAAAACCCAAAACAGCATAAGAGGTTAATCTTCCTGCATGATATAACAAAATCTGCAATGCTTTTTGTGTTGGATTCGTGCGAGATACAGGCAGCATCATCGCTATTGGTCCACACATACCAATGCAGTGCAAACTGGAGATTAAGCCAAATAAAAGTGCGGTGTAAAGCATGACCCCAATTTTGAATTATTGCTGAAAATACAATTCTTCTTTATTCAAATAGGTTTTACCATCATATGTCCATTCGACAGTAATATCCCAGAGACCGCCCACCAGATTCTTTTTAGGTATGAGCAAATCGGAGTCAGATAAAGCAATTGGGTTGACAAAATCTAACTTTTTGTTGGACGGTCTATAAAGGGATACTATTCCTTTAATTTTATTAAAATCTAAATTTTTTGGAAAGCTAATCATTATGCCATCCGCAGTGTTCCCAAAGACAAGTTTTTGGGGTAACGCATTGGCATTTTGTTCACTATTAATTTCATTTTGAACCAAAGCTTCTTTTTTATAATATTCTTCGGTAACTAACTCATTGTCATATTTGCTGTCCGATTGAACACGGAACACAAAAAACAATATAAAACTCATAAATAATGCAAACGCTATCACGATTGCAGTTCCCCAATTAATTTTAATTTTCATACCTTTTATTTTGTGTTAATCGAAACTTCTTGGTCCCAAGAAATTGGTTGTTTCGGTATCAATTAACTTGTTTTCATTATAAACATCTAATACTAGTTTTGTTCTGTCACTTTCCAAAAGAGCCTGTTTAATTTCAATAAATAAAGTCCCTTCGGTAATTCCTTCTCTTGGTACTTTGAAATAACGTGGTCCAACCATTTTAACTTCACCTTTTTGATTGACTACTTCGATGTGTACTTTGTCAAAATTGATTGAAGTTTTATTTACTATTTTGAATGTATAAATATTACTAATCTTATCGCCTTTGTGTTGAAATAATTGCCCTGGCAGACGTAAGATAGTAGCTTCCACTTCATTTCTTAAAAACAACATTCCGATGAAAACACCTGTTAGAATTGCCAAAATTGCTACATATCCTTTCATCCTGTTTGTAAATTTGAAAGGTTCCTTTTTGGAAATTTCATCTTCACTCGCATATCTAATTAATCCTTTAGGCAAACCGACATTCTCCATCATGCTATCACAAACATCTATACAAGCAGTGCAATTGGTACATTCTAATTGTGTTCCGTGTCGGATGTCGATTCCGGTTGGGCAAACATGCACACACAAACTGCAATCAATACAATCACCTTTCCCTGTTGTAGCTCTATCCTCGTTTTTGTTGAATTTGGCTCTACCTACTTCTTTTTCACCGCGTACATAATCGTAAGCAACATTTATGGATTTGTTGTCCAACAAAACGCCTTGCATTCTGCCATAAGGACAAGCAATAATACATACTTGCTCTCTAAACCAGGCGTAGATAAAGTAGAATACAGCGGTAAAAATTAATAAGGCAATCAGCGTAGAGGTATTGTTTGCAGGGCCTTCTTTAACTAATAAGATTAATTTATCACTACTAATTAAATAGGCTAAAAATACATTGGCAATCCAAAACGAAATCACAAAAAAGATAAACCATTTAGCTAAACGCTTTCCTATTTTCTCGGCGTTCCATTCTTGTTTAGCTAAGCGAATTTGTGCACCTCGGTCACCGTCAATCCAAAATTCTATTCGGCGGAATACCATTTCCATGAAAATGGTTTGTGGACAAAACCAACCGCAAAATATTCGTCCGAATGCAACAGTAAATAATGTCAATCCTACGACTCCAATAATCATAATTATAACAAAGATGTGGAAATCTTGAGGCCAAAAAGGAAAACCAAACAAGTTAAAACGTCGTTCTAAAACGTTGAACATCATAAACTGATGGTGGTTAATCTTTATAAAGGGCGCAGAAAACAGAAACAGTAACAAGAAATAACTCAACCATTTTCTGCGCTCATATAGTTTCCCTTTTGGGATTTTAGTAAAAATCCAAGCTCGTTTACCTTTGGCATCAATAGTACTTATACTATCTCTAAAACTATCCTCTTCGTGCTCGTCAGACATTATATTGTGTTTTATAAAAATGTTTAATTCTATTATTTTACAGCTACTTTTGTACTATCCGCAACAGCTTTGGCAGGTATTACAGCTGGCGCAGCTTCCCCTTTCCATTCTTTAGCTTCCTCTTCTGTAGGTTTTGGATTTACAGGATGTGAATTTTGTAATGACAATACATAACTGGCAACCTTTTGAATATCGGAAGGTTTGATGGTGGCTTTCCAGGAAATCATTCCTTTTCCGTCGCGACCACCTTCCATAATAGTGTTGAATACATTTTTGATTCCACCACCATTTATCCAATATTCATCGGTAAGGTTTGGACCAATTTGTCCTCCGGCATCTGCTCTGTGACAAGCAATACAGTTCGTAGTAAAAATAGCTTTACCAGCAGCAATACTTGGAGCATCTGTTAATAAAGTTACTTTGTCTTTGTTCATAGCATCTGGAGCTGTTTTCAAATAAGCATCTACAGCTGCCTTTGCTTCGGTCATTTCGGTTTGAAACTCTTGGTCTTGATTATAATCGCCCATAATTTCGAAACGAACTAAATATACCGCTGCAAAAAGAATAGTACCATAGAACAAGTACACCCACCATGGTGGCAATACATTATCTAACTCACGAATACCATCGTAATTATGGTCTAACATTACATCAGCTTCCTGCTCAATAGTTTTTGAGCGAGTTAGTTTTTTCAAGATATTTTGGTAGAAAGCACTTTCGGTAAAAGGAACTGATTGTACCTCTGCCAATTGTTTTTTCTGCTCTTCTGTTAGCATGTGATATGTAACATTATCTACCGCACTAATTACCATTTCGATGGCAACTAGTAAGAAAAGAAACACTGCTAAAAACAAAGACACCATTGGGTATTTGATAAAAGCTGGTTTATCGCCTGAGTCGATGAAATATTCCAATGCTGCAAAAACAAAGGCAAAAATCAACGGTACTCTGACATATACTGGAATTAATTTTTTCATGGTTATAACTTTTGGTTAATTAATTTTTCATTGGAAGTTCGCTCATTTCCTGAAGAGTTTCTTTTTTATAAGTAAACACCCAAAAGAACAGACCTACAAAAAAGGTAAAGCAAATCAGCAGAGAGATTATAGGATATATTGCTACTCCGGCTATGGTTTCTAAATTATGTTGTACAAACTTTAACATGGCTTTACTATTTAGTGTTTTTTACTTTAATATCAGTTCCCAAACGTTGTAAGTAGGCAATTAAGGCAACTATTTCTCTGTCTTTCATTGGTACGAAAGCTTCTCCTTTTGCGGCTGCTTTTGCTTTACTGGCTTCGTATGATTTCACAAAATCAGGGTCATTATATAGATTTTTTTCTATCGTTGAAGACTGTTTTTCTATACTTTGTTTGGCATTGGCTATGTCAGCATCGGTATAAGGAACACCTAGGGTTTGCATGGCTTTCATTTTAGCTTCTGTGTTAGAATAATCCATAGCTTCATTATCAAATAGCCATTTATATCCTGGCATGATTGAACCAGGTGAAATACTTTGCGGACTCCACATATGATTGAAATGCCAGTTGTCATTGTACTTGCCTCCTTCTCTATGCAAATCCGGACCAGTACGTTTTGAACCCCAAAGGAATGGATGATCATAAACATATTCACCCGATTTAGAATATTCACCATAACGCACTACTTCTGAACGGAACGGTCTTATCATTTGAGAGTGACAACCTACACAACCTTCACGGATGTATAAATCGCGACCTTGTAATTCAAGCGGAGTATAAGGTTTAACAGCTGCAATAGTTGGTATATTTGATTTAACCATAATAGTTGGTACAATTTGAATGATACCTCCAATAAGAATTGCAATAGTGGCTAATAAAGTCAATTGTATAGGTCTTCTTTCCAACCAAGGGTGGAATTTTTCACCTTTCAATCTTCCTTTAGTTATTTTAGTTAATTCAGGAGCTTCGGCTAATTCGTCTTCAACAGTACTTCCTTGTTTAACGGTTTTAATAACATTGTATATCAATACTAACATACCGATTAAGTAGAAAGATCCTCCGATGGCTCTCATCCAGTACATTGGCATAATTTGGGTAACCGTTTCTAAGAAGTTACCGTATTGTAACGTCCCATCCGGTTTGAATTGTTTCCACATAGAAGCCTGAGTAAATCCGGCAACATACATTGGCAAAGCATACAGTACAATTCCTAAAGTTCCAATCCAAAAGTGGAAATTGGCCAACTTTTCAGAATATAAAGTTGTTTTAGTCAATCGCGGAATCAACCAATAAATCATACCAAATATTAAGAATCCGTTCCAAGCTAAAGCACCAACGTGTACGTGCGCAATAATCCAGTCGGTAAAGTGGGCAATAGCGTTTACGTTTTTGAGCGATAACATTGGACCTTCGAAAGTTGCCATACCATAACCAGTAATTGCAACTACAAAAAATTTCAATACTGAATCGGTACGCACTTTATCCCAAACTCCACGTAGCGTTAGTAATCCATTAATCATACCTCCCCAAGATGGTGCAATCAACATAATAGAGAAAACAACTCCTAAGTTTTGTGCCCAATCAGGTAAGCAAGAATAAAGCAAATGGTGTGGTCCAGCCCATATATAAAGAAAAATTAATGACCAAAAGTGGATGATAGAAAGTCTATAAGAATATACCGGTCTGTTAGCTGCTTTTGGCACAAAATAGTACATCATTCCTAAGAACGGAGTGGTTAAGAAAAATGCTACTGCGTTATGTCCGTACCACCATTGCACCAAAGCATCTTGAACTCCAGCATAAACCGAATAACTTTTTAAAGCTGACACAGGTAATTCTAAACTATTAAAAATATGTAATACAGCAACAGTTACGAAAGTGGCTATGTAAAACCAAATGGCAACATATAAGTGACGCTCTCTTCTTTTTAAAATGGTTCCAATCATATTGACACCAAAGGCTACCCAAATTAGAGCGATGGCTATATCAATTGGCCATTCTAATTCAGCGTATTCTTTAGAAGTAGTGTATCCTAACGGAAGCGTAATAGCCGCCGCTACAATAATCAATTGCCATCCCCAAAAGTGAAGATTACTTAAAAAATTGCTAAACATTCTGGCCTTTAGTAAACGTTGCAAAGAGTAGTATACTCCGGCAAACATGGCATTACCTACAAAGGCAAAAATCACAGCATTGGTATGTAAAGGTCTCAATCTTCCATAACTCAAAAACGATACTCCGTCTGTTAAGTTTGGAAAAAGGTAGAATATGGCTAATAGTAGCCCTACTAACATTCCCACTAAGCCAAAAATTATACTGGCGTAGAGAAACTTCTTTACAATTTTGTTGTCGTAATAAAATTGTTGCATTTCCATTGTTTAAATTATTTTGGTTTTTACTTTAGTTTTGATATTCTCTGTTTTGGAAGAGGGAAGGTCATTTTTGATACTTCCTTTAACTAATTCATCGTCAAAAAGCATTCGGACTGACGGAGTATAATCATCGTCATATTGACCGGTTTTTACGGCTCTTAAAAAGGCGTATAAAAACACTCCTGCTACTATGATACTGATGGATATTAATAAATAAATGACACTCATACCTCTAATTTGTGTGTGACAAAGTTACTGTTGGGACTATTCTTAAAATATGATATTTATCATACTTGAAAATTTGATTTAATATAAAGTTTAATTGATGCTAAATGTTATAGAATTCTATTTTTAGTCGCATAATAATTACTCATAATTGTCACAAAACTCACAATTGTAATGGTGCTCAACGGCATAATGATGGCCGCAACAATTGGGAGTAAGTTTCCAGAAACAGCAAAACTCAATCCGACAACATTATATAATAAGGACAACCCAAAACTCATATAAATAGTTCGCATTGCATTTTTAGAATACCCTAAAAAGAAATGTATTTTTTTAAACTGGGAAGCGTCAAGAATACCATCGCAGGCAGGTGAAAACACATTCACGTTTTCTGAAATAGAAATCCCTATATTGCTTTGCGCTAAAGCACCAGCGTCATTCAATCCATCACCAATCATCAAGACGTTCTTACCTTCTTTTTGCAGGTTTTCGATAAAGGATAATTTTTGCTCTGGTTTTTGGTTGAAAATTAGTTCTATAGTATTGGGCAATAATTGTTCTAAAGATTCTTTCTCACCTTCGTTATCACCAGAAAGCACTTTTATTTCATACTTTTTGCTTAGTTTGCTAAAAAGCTCTTCTAATCCGTCACGGTATTGATTGTCAAAAATAAATTTACCGATATATATTCCATTAATGCTAATGTACACGTTAGTTTGTTTCAATACATTTTCATCAGAATAACCAACGAATGAAGCGGAACCAATTCTAATAGATTTCCCATTTATAGCTGCTTGAATTCCTTTTCCTGTAATTTCTTCAAAATATGAAATGGTGTCCTTTGGAAAAGATGGTAGAAAGTCATACAATCTTCGGCTCAATGGATGATTGGAACCACGAAGCGCATTTTTCAGCAAAATTAAATCTGATTCATCAAAATTTCCTTCTTGAACTATAGCCGATTTTTTATGTGTTGTTATTGTTCCCGTTTTATCAAAAACTATGGTATTTACTTTGGCTAATTGTTCGACCACAATGGCATTCTTGAGATATAATTTTCGGTTACCCATAATGCGTAAAACATTACCCAAAGTGAAAGGAGCTGTCAATGCTAAAGCACAAGGACAGGCTACAATTAGTATGGCGGTAAAGACATTAAAGGCAGTAGTTACATCTATAAAAACCCAATAAGTAAAAGATGTAAAAGCTAATATAAGTAAAGCTGGAGTAAAATAACGACTGATTTTATCTGTAATAGATTTATGTTTTTGGTCGACTCTTTTTTGAAACACATCATTACTCCATAATTGCGTCAAATAACTTTGAGAGACAGAAAGTAATACTTCCATCTCGATGACTTTACCCAATTGTTTTCCGCCTGCAAAAATTTTGTCTCCAGATTTTTTATCAATAGGAACTGCTTCTCCTGTTACAAAACTGTAATCAATTGAGGCTGATTCTGAAATCAAAATACCATCAACCGGAATTAATTCCTGATTTCTAATTAATAATCTATCGCCTTTTTCAATATCATACACTTGAACGGCTACTTCATTCCCATCAGGCAGAATCTTTGTAATAGCAATAGGAAAATAGGATTTATAATCGCGTTCAAATGAGAGGAAATCATACGTTTTTTGCTGAAACAATTTTCCTAATAACATAAAGAAAATCAAGCCACACATACTGTCAAAAAAACCTTGTCCGTAGTTAAATACAATATCAACTGTGCTTCGGATAAACATGACAACAATTCCCAAAGCAATTGGAATTTCAATATTTAACATTCCTTGTCTGATGCTTTTCCAAGCTGCCACATAATAACCAGAAGCTGAATAAAGGAAAGAAGGCAATGAAAGTGCAAAAATCAACCAACGCAAAAAACCACGGTATTGGTCAATCCAAAACTCATTTACTTCAAAATACTCGGGAAACGATAACAACATAATGTTTCCAAAACAGAAAAAAGCCACGCCAATTTTATAAATCAAAGAGCGATCAACTTTCTTCTTGCCTTCGTCAAAGTTTTCCAAACTGATGTAAGGTTCGTAACCAATAGAACACAACATTTCTACAATTTGTTGTAACGAAGTTTTTTCGGGGTTATAAGTAATTCGTACTTTTTTGTTAGGAAAATTAACTTGAGAAGTACTTATTCCAAGTTGTAGTTTTTGCAGATTCTCCAAAATCCAAATACACGAACTACAATGTATATGAGGAATATAAAGTGAGACAATATGCGTTGCATTCTCTTTGAATTCCAACAACTTGTCGACAATTTTATCATTGGCTAAAAAATCATATTTCCCTTTAATGTCAAGTGGTGTGGCACCGGGAGATGCTTGGAAATCATAGTAACAAGATAGGTCGTTTTGACTAAAAATTTCGTAAACGGTTTTGCACCCGTTACAACAAAAGTTCTTATTATCAAAAAATACCTCGTCCTTTTTAATAATTTCGTTACCACAATGGAAACACTGTGATGTATTCATAATTTGCTCATTTTACCTGGGACAAATTTCCACTAACTGTTAACATAAAAATATGATATATGTCATCCTTTTGAATATATTTGTACTACGAAAAAACAATTCTTCTTTATGTCAAAATGTGAGCAATGTATCGTACGTCAATTCAGTTCTCTTAAAGCTCTGAATAAAGAAGAGTTGCTCAAAATGGCTAATTGTAAAACATCGTACACTATTAAAAAAGGTGAGCCTGTTTTTGAGGAGGGCGAAATTACAAACGGAATATATTGCATCAAAGACGGTGTTTGCAAACTCTCTAAACTCAGTTCTAACGGAAAAGACCAGATTGTAAAATTAGTTAAACCGGGCGAGTTACTCGGGCAACGCTCTATGATTAGTGAAGAACCTGCTAATCTGAGTGCCGTAGCTTTAGAAGATATGGAAGTGTGCTTTATTCCGAAAAAAGAAATCATGCAGTTCTTTACGCAAAACAATGATTTCTCGATGAATGTAATGAAATCCATTTGCGGTGATTTGAAAGAAGCTGATGAACATATGGTAGATATGGCTCAGAAAAGTGTGAAGGAACGTTTAGCCGGAACCCTAATTTACTTAGAAGAAAATTTTGGAACGGATACTGATGGAACACTTCGTTTACAATTATCTCGTGAGGAATTGGCTGGAATGATTGGCACTGCCACCGAAAGTTGCATACGATTACTTTCGGAACTTAACAAAAGTAACCTCATTGAACTGGTGGGCAAACGCATCAAGATAGTCGACAAAAATAAGTTACTTCGATTAGCAGAATAGCTTTTTTAAAAATTAATCTTGTTACAATAATTCAATAAACTTATTGTTTTTTTTGTAGTTTTTACAATTAGAATTAAGCTTGTCATAGGATTTCTTTATTACTACTTTAAAATCAAGTCAATTCAATACTCTTTACATTAATGCAAGAATGTAAAAGTGTTAAATTACTTATTAATTTGCATGTAATTATTCTTTTTTATAAAAAAAAAATTAGAAATACTTAACATTTGTTTAGGTTAATACAATCAATTTAATATATTTGATTTACTATATAATAGTACTTAATTTAATCTATGGTAAAAGTTTTACATATCAAATTTAGAGCACCTAAAAAACATACTAATAGTATTTTGTGTTTTTTTGTTTTATCATTTTTAAATGCTGGAGCTACTACTTTTTATATTAATGATAATTCCACAAAAGGAGATTTATACACTTTTGTTATAGGTAATGATAAAAATAATGGAACTTCTACTACTACTCCAAAATTAAATATACAATCAGCTTATTATCTTGCCAAAGAAGGAGATACCATTATTATTGATACTGGAAATTATAATGATATCAATTCAAGCGGAGAATTACTATTTGAAAATACCAAAAAAATAAAATTTATTATTGCGGGTTTCTCAGATATTATTTATTCTAAAAATAACTTTCCCACAAATGAAAAAGTTTCCCCAGCTATTTTCTACATAAAAAATGACAAACCTATTGATCGTGATGCCTACTTGCGAAATTTACAAAACGAAGTAGAGAGGAAATAATTACCAATAGGATGAAAACTTGGATTAAATATTTACATATACTTATAGTATGTGTTGGTTTTTCGAATTTTACATATGCTCAACCCTCTAACGATGTTTGTGGTGTTGGTACAGCTATTCCTATTACAATAGGAGTTGGAAGTTGTAGTTCAATTTTATATACCAATGTTGGAGCAACTTCTGTTGGGGATCCTGCAACGCCAGCTTGTTGGTCACCCAATACTTTAAGTCATACTGTTTGGTTTTCATTTGTAGCTACTACTGCTGATATTGAAATTTCTACCAATTTCGGTGGTACCTTAGCTAATACACAATTAGCTGTTTATAGTGGCGCTTGTGGAAGTTTAACTCAAATTGCTTGTCAAGAAGATGTAAACACAGCTGGCGGCTTATTTCATGCTGATGTAATTTTACATGGTTTAACTATTGGCAACACGTATTATATGCTTGTTGATGGTAACGGAAATACTACAGGTACTTTCGGAATTTGTGCCCAAGAAGCTTTACCAATTGGACCTGCTTTACCAACTCAAGACTGTGTTGGTGCTCAAACTTTATGCAGTGTTGGTAATGTTACTGTCCCAAATGGTGCTGGAGGGGTAGGATCTAGTCAAGAATTACCTTCTTGTTTTGGAACACCAGGTGAGCGTTCTTCAAACTGGTATACTTTCACTGTTGCTACTTCTGGAACTTTAGCTTTTACTATAACTCCTACTTCGGTAATTGATTATGATTTTGCAGTATTTAATACAACAGCATCTTGTCCTGGAACTGAGTTGTCTTGTAACTGGAGCCCAACTACTGGTGCAGCTGGAACAACAGGATTAGGGTGTGCGGGAGTACAATGCAACTCGACATTCACAGTAACTGCTGGTCAAACTTATACTATTTTAGTTGACCGATTTACGGCAGCTTCTAATTCAGGTTTTACATTAAATTTTGCAGGAACCACTGCTACTTTTGCCAGTCCCAATCCTACTTTTACTAACACAACTGTTTGTATAGGAACTGCTACTCAATTTACCAATACTACTAATGGTAATTTTACTTACAATTGGACTTTTGGAGATGGATTTACCTCTAATTTGGAAAATCCAAGCCATACCTATTCCTCAGCAGGAAGTTACACTGCAACTCTTTTGCTAACAGCTGTCCCAGGAGGATGTCAGAACGCCATTACTCATACTGTAACTGTAAGTCCGCTTCCAACTGTGGATGCCGGAACTGGAGGTACTGTTTGTACTGGTAATTGCATTACTTTAGGAGGTTCAACAAATGCTGTAGGTTCAACTGGTCCTCTTTCATTCACAAATGGAGGAAGTTATATAGTACCAGACAACACCAACACAGGTGTTAATTCTCCAATAACTGTATCTGGTGTTTCTCCAGCTGCCATCACAGCAAGTTCTATAGCTTCTGTTTGTCTTTCTATAGACCATCTTTGGGTTGAAGATTTAGATATCTTTCTAGTATGCCCTGATGGAACGAGGATACAGTTATCAACAGATAATGGTGCTGATGGAATAGATTATGTTAATACTTGTTTTACACCTACTTCTGTCAATCCAATTACTGCTGGAACTGCTCCTTTTACTGGAACTTACGCACCTGAACAATCATTCAATTTATTAAACGGTTGCACTACAAATGGAAATTGGCAACTTTTTGTTAGAGATGATGCAGCACTTATTGGAGGTACTATAACAGGTTGGACCATAACATTCAACAATAATCTGCCAGCATATTCATGGTCACCAACAACGGCCATGACCAATTCGACGACTTTATCACCCACTGTTTGCCCAACTTTAACCACTACATATACTTTAACTGCTAATAATGGTATTGGATGTACCGCTAATGACACTGTTACAGTAAATGTAACACCTGCTACTATTGTGCCTACTTTTAACGCTATCTCTCCAATATGTTACGGTAGCGCATTAGCTGCTTTACCAACAACTTCAACTAATGGTATTACTGGGACATGGGCTCCAGCACTTGACAATACGACTACTACAACTTACACATTTACACCAACTCCTGGGCAATGTGCAAGCACAACAACTTTAATTATTACAGTAAAACCATTACCATCTGTTACATCAGCATCACCAAGCTATTCAATTTGCTCTGGACCTACACTTGGCACAGCATCATCTGCAACTATTAATCTTACTCCAAATCCTGCCGGGGCTAGTATTAGTTGGTCTGGCTCTGATGGTAATAGCGGAACAGGTTCTCCTATTAGTTATGCTATCCCAAACAATACTTGTTCAGATCTTTTAATAAATTATACTATCATTCCAACCAATAATGGATGTCCTGGAACACCGTTAATTGTCCCTTTAACTGTAAGACCAAAACCAATAGCAACATTTACAGTTACACCAAATCCAGTATGTCAAAATCAAAACGCAACAGTTACCTTTACCGGAACTTCCTGTCCTGGAGCAACCTATAATTGGACTTGGCCAGTTGGAATTACCGTTGTTAGTGGTTCGGGTGCTGGACCTTATACTATTAGTTTTGCATCAGCAACCACGTATACTATTTCTCTTCAAGTAGTTGGTCCTGCATCTCTAGGAAGTTGCACCTCTCCTTTGGTTACTATTCCAGTAACTGTTTCTCCTTTACCAACAGCTACTATCAGTTATGCTGGAACTCCTTTCTGTTCTTCTTTAGCTGCTTCACAAGCGGTAACTTTAACAGGAACTGGTGTTTATATAGGTGGAGTATATTCTTCTACCGCTGGACTTTCTATCAATGCAGCTACGGGAGCAATTACTCCTTCAACTTCTATTCCTAATACCTATACAGTTACGTATAGCATTGCTGCTAGTGGTGGCTGTGCTGCAGTTACTGCAACAACTACAGTAACTATTACGACATTGCCTACGGCTATTATATCTTATGCAACACCTTTTTGTTCTTCCATAGCTGCTGCACAAGCGGTGACTTTAACTGGAACTGGAGCATATACAGGTGGTGTGTATTCCTCTACTGCTGGGCTTTCTATCAATGCGGCTACAGGAGCAATAACGCCTTCGTCTTCTACTCCAAATACGTATACCGTTACCTATACTATTGCTGCTAGTGCGGGTTGTACAGCAGTTGTGGCAACTACTTCGGTAACTATAACGCCATTGCCTACTGCAACGATATCTTATGCAACTCCTTTTTGTACTTCAATAGTTGCAGCACAATCAGTGACTTTAACTGGAACTGGTGCTTATACAGGTGGTGTGTATTCCTCTACTGCTGGGCTTTCTATCAATGCGGCTACGGGAGCAATTACTCCTTCAACTTCTATTCCTAATACCTATACAGTTACGTATAGCATTTCTGCTAGTGCAGGTTGTGCTGCCGTTGTGGCAACTACTTCAGTAACTATTAATCCTATTCTATCTCCAACTGTTAATTGCGGAATATCTACCACTACTTCTGTACAATTTACTTGGGCTGCAGTCGCAGGAGCTACTGGTTATTCAGTCTCTTATCAAGTAAATGCTAATCCTTTGGTAAACGTTGGAGCCATCGGAAATGTATTGAATTATACTGTAAATAGTCTAACTCCAGGTGATTCGGTAACTATTACATTAACTCCAACTGGTGGTGTTAGTGCTTGTTTTACTTTTAGCACAGCAACTTGTACTGCAGCTAATTGTAATCCTCCTACAGCTACTATCTCATATGCAGCAACTCCTTTTTGTACTTCTCTAGCTGCTGCACAGGCAGTAACTTTAAGTGGTACTGGAACCTATACAGGTGGTCTGTATTCTTCAACCGCTGGGCTTTCTATAAATGCTGCAACGGGTGCTATTACACCTTCAACTTCTACTCCAAATACCTATACCATTACTTATACTATTGCTGCTAGTGGAGGTTGTGCTGCGGTTACTGCAACTACTTCGGTAACCATTACGCCATTACCTACAGCTACAATTAGTTATGTCGGAATACCTTTTTGTTCTTCTCTAGCTGTCGCACAAGCAGTAACTTTAACAGGAACAGGTGCTTACACAGGTGGAGTGTATTCATCAACTGCTGGGCTTTCTATTAATGCTGCAACAGGTGCTATTACGCCTTCGACTTCTACTCCAAATACGTATACTGTTACCTATACTATTGCTGCTAGTGCTGGTTGTGCAGCAGTTGTGGCAACTACTTCAGTAACTATTACGGCATTGCCTACGGCTATTATATCTTATGCAACTCCATTTTGTTCTTCAATAGCTACTGCGCAAGCGGTGACGTTAACAGGGACTGGTGCTTATACTGGTGGTGTCTATTCATCAACTGCTGGGCTTTCTATAAATGCAGCTACGGGTGCTATTACGCCTTCGACTTCTACTCCAAATACGTATACCGTTACCTATACTATTGCTGCTAGTGCTGGATGTGCTGCTGTAACTACAACTACTTCGGTAACTATTACGCCATTGCCTACAGCTACAATTAGTTATGTCGGAACACCTTTTTGTTCTTCTCTAGCTGTCCTACAAGCGGTGACTTTAACTGGAACTGGTGCTTATACAGGTGGTGTGTATTCCTCTACTGCTGGGCTTTCTATCAATGCGGCTACGGGAGCAATTACTCCTTCGACTTCTACTCCAAATACCTACACCGTTACTTATACTATTGCTGCTAGTGCGGGTTGTGCTGCTGTAACTGCAACTACTTCGGTAACCATTACACCATTACCAACGGCTACTATATCTTATGTAGGAACGCCTTTTTGTTCTTCTCAAGCTATAGCACAGGCAGTAACTTTAACTGGAACTGGTGCTTATACAGGTGGTGTCTATTCATCAACTGCTGGGCTTTTTATCAATGCGGCAACGGGTGCTATTACACCTTCGACTTCTACTTCAAATACGTATACTGTTACCTATACTATTGCTGCTAGTGCGGGTTGTGCTGCGGTTACTGCTACTACTTCGGTAACCATTACGGCATTGCCTACAGCTACAATTAGTTATGTCGGAACACCTTTTTGTTCTTCTCTAGCTGTAGCACAAGCGGTGACTTTAACTGGAACTGGAGCTTATACAGGGGGTGTGTATTCTTCTACCGCTGGGCTTTCTATCAATTCGGCAACGGGAGCTATTACACCTTCGACTTCTACTCCTAATACGTATACCGTTACCTATACTATTGCTGCTAGTGCGGGTTGTGCTGCTGTAACTGCAACTACTTCGGTAACCATTACACCATTACCAACGGCTACTATATCTTATGTAGGAACGCCTTTTTGTTCTTCTCAAGCTATAGCACAGGCAGTAACTTTAACTGGAACTGGTGCTTATACTGGTGGTGTCTATTCATCAACTGCTGGGCTTTCTATTAATGCTGCAACGGGAGCTATTACTCCTTCGACTTCTACTCCAAATACGTATACCGTTACCTATACTATTGCTGCTAGTGCGGGTTGTGCTGCTGTAACTGCAACTACTTCGATAACTATTACTGAATTGCCTACGGCAACAATTAGTTATGTCGGAGCACCTTTTTGTTCTTCACTTGCTGCTACACAAAACGTGACTTTAAACGGCACCGGAGCTTATACTAGCGGAGTGTATTCTTCTACTGCTGGACTTTCTATAAATGCTGCTACGGGAGAGATTACACCTTCGACTTCTACTCCAAATACGTATACCGTTACCTATACTATTGCTGCTAGTGCGGGTTGTGCTGTTGTAACTGCAACTACTTCGGTAACTATTACGGCATTGCCTACAGTTACTATATCGTATGCAGGCACTCCTTTCTGTTCTTCTTTAGCTACTGCACAAGCGGTGACTTTAACTGGAACTGGTGCTTATACAGGTGGAGTCTATTCATCAACTGCTGGGCTTTCTATCAATGCTGCTACAGGAGCAATTACTCCTTCGACTTCTACTCCAAATACGTATACCGTTACCTATACTATTGCTGCTAGTGCGGGTTGTGCTACTGTAACTGCAACTACTTCGGTAACCATTACGGAATTGCCTACAGCTACTATATCTTATGTAGGAACGCCTTTTTGTTCTTCTGTGGCTACTGGACAAACGGTAACTTTAACTGGAACTGGTGCTTATACAGGCGGAGTCTATTCATCAACTGCTGGGCTTTCTATAAATGCGGCAACGGGTGCTATTACTCCTTCGACTTCTACTCCAAATACGTATACCGTTACCTATACTATTGCTGCTAGTGCAGGTTGTACAGCAGTTGTGGCAACTACTTCAGTAACTATTACGGCATTGCCTACAGCTACAATATCGTATGCAGGTACTCCTTTTTGTTCTTCTGTGGCTACTGCGCAAGCGGTGACGTTAACAGGGACTGGTGCTTATACAGGTGGTGTGTATTCATCAACTGCTGGGCTTTCTATCAATGCGGCTACGGGAGCAATTACTCCTTCGACTTCTACCCCAAATACGTATCCCGTTACATATACTATTGCTGCTAGTGGAGGTTGTGCTGCCGTTGTAGCTACAACTTCAGTAACTATTAATCCTATTCTATCTCCAACTGTTAATTGCGGAATATCTACCACTACTTCTGTACAATTTACTTGGGCTGCAGTCGCAGGAGCTACTGGTTATTCAGTCTCTTATCAAGTAAATGCTAATCCTTTGGTAAACGTTGGAGCCATCGGAAATGTATTGAATTATACTGTAAATAGTCTAACTCCAGGTGATTCGGTAACTATTACATTAACTCCAACTGGTGGTGTTGGTGCTTGTTTTACTTTTAGCACAGCAACTTGTACTGCAGCTAATTGTAATCTTCCTACAGCTACTATCTCATATGCAGCAACTCCTTTTTGTACTTCTCTAGCTGCTGCACAAGCAGTAACTTTAAGTGGTACTGGAACCTATACAGGTGGTGTGTATTCTTCTACCGCTGGGCTTTCTATAAATGCTGCTACAGGAGCAATTACGCCTTCGACTTCTACTCCAAATACTTATACTGTAACGTATACTATTGCTGCTAGTGCGGGTTGTACAGCAGTTGTGGCAACTACTTCAGTAACTATTACGGCATTGCCTACAGCTACAATATCGTATGCAGGTACTCCTTTTTGTTCTTCTGTGGCTACTGCGCAAGCGGTGACTTTAACAGGGACTGGTGCTTACACTGGTGGTGTATATTCATCAACTGCTGGGCTTTCTATAAATGCTACTACGGGAGAGATTACACCATCAACTTCTACTCCGAATACTTACACCGTTACCTATACTATAGCTGCTAGTGCTGGTTGTGCTGCTGTAACTGCTACTACTTCGGTAACTATTACACCATTACCTACGGCAACAATTAATTATGCAGGAACTCCATTTTGTTCTTCTACAGCTATTGCACAAGCGGTAACTTTATCAGGAACTGATGCTTATACGGGCGGGGTGTATTCTTCTACCGCTGGACTTTCTATCAATGCGGCTACGGGTGCTATTACGCCTTCGACTTCTACTCCAAATACCTACACCGTTACATATACTATTGCTGCCGCTGGTGGTTGTGCTGCCGTTGTAGCTACAACTTCGGTAACCATTACGGCATTGCCTACAGCTACTATATCTTATGCAACACCTTTCTGTTCTTCGGTAGCTACCGCTCAAAGTGTGACGCTAACAGGAACAGCTACTTATACTGGTGGAGTATATTCTTCAACTGCTGGACTTTCCATTAATCCTGCAACTGGAGTAATCACACCTTCAACTTCAACTCCGAATACCTACACCGTTACTTATACTATTGTTGCTAGTGCGGGTTGTGCTGCTGTAACTGCAACCACTTCGGTAACTATTAATCCAATAGTAACGCCAACTATTAATTGTGGTGTATCTACCACCACATCCGTTCAATTCACTTGGACTACAGTCGCTGGGGCAATCGGTTATTCAGTCTCTTATCAAGTAAATGCTAATCCAATCGTCAATGTTGGAGCCATAGGTAATGTTTTAAATTATACTGTAAATAGTTTAACACCTGGAGATATAGTAACAATTACTCTAACACCAATGGGAGCCGCAACCTCTTGCTTTGATTTTGGTACGGCAACTTGTACCGCTGCTAATTGCAATCCACCAACTGCCTCCATTAGTTATGCAACACCATTCTGCTCTTCGGTAGCTACCGCTCAAAGTGTGACGCTAACAGGAACAGGTGCTTACACAGGTGGTGTCTATTCTGCTCCTGCTGGACTTTCCATTAATAGTGCTACGGGAGATATTACTCCTTCAACTTCTTCTCCAAATACGTACACCGTTACGTATACTATTGCTGCTAGTGCTGGTTGTTCCCCTGTGGTTGCTACTACATCATTAACTATTACTGCTCTGCCTACAGCTACTATATTTTATGCAGGTACTCCTTTTTGTTCTTCTCTGACTACTGCTCAAGCGGTAACTTTAAATGGAACTGGCGCTTACACAGGTGGGGTGTATTCCTCTACTGCTGGGCTTTCTATTAATACTGCAACGGGTGCTATTACACCTTCGACTTCTACTACAAATACGTATACCGTTACATATACTATTGCTGCTAGTGGAGGTTGTGCTGCCGTTGTGGCAACTACTTCAGTAACTATTAATCCTATTCTATCTCCAACTGTTAATTGCGGAATATCTACCACTACTTCTGTCCAATTTACTTGGACTGCAGTCGCAGGAGCTACTGGTTATTCAGTCTCTTATCAAGTAAATGCTAATCCTTTGGTAAACGTTGGAGCCATCGGAAATGTATTGAATTATACTGTAAATAGTCTAACTCCAGGTGATTCGGTAACTATTACATTAACTCCAACTGGTGGTGTTGGTGCTTGTTTTACTTTTAGCACAGCAACTTGTACTGCAGCTAATTGTAATCCTCCTACAGCTACTATCTCATATGCAGCAACTCCTTTTTGTACTTCTCTAGCTGCTGCACAAGCAGTAACTTTAAGTGGTACTGGAACCTATACAGGTGGTCTGTATTCTTCAACCGCTGGGCTTTCTATAAATGCTGCAACGGGTGCTATTACACCTTCGACTTCTACTCCAAATACCTATACCATTACTTATACTATTGCTGCTAGTGGAGGTTGTGCTGCGGTTACTGCAACTACTTCGGTAACTATTACGCCATTACCTACAGCTACAATTAGTTATGTCGGAACACCTTTTTGTTCTTCTCTAGCTGTCGCACAAGCAGTAACTTTAACAGGAACAGGTGCTTACACAGGTGGAGTGTATTCATCAACTGCTGGGCTTTCTATTAATGCTGCAACAGGTGCTATTACGCCTTCGACTTCTACTCCAAATACGTATACTGTTACCTATACTATTGCTGCTAGTGCTGGTTGTGCAGCAGTTGTGGCAACTACTTCAGTAACTATTACGGCATTGCCTACTGCAACTATTTCATATGCAACTCCTTTCTGTTCTTCTTTAGCTACTGGACAAGCAGTAACTTTAACTGGAACTGGTGCTTATACAGGTGGAATCTTTTCGTCTACCGCTGGGCTTTCTATAAATGCTGCAACGGGTGCTATTACGCCTTCGACTTCTACTCCAAATACGTATACCGTTACCTATACTATTGCTGCTAGTGCTGGATGTGCTGCTGTAACTACAACTACTTCGGTAACTATTACGCCATTGCCTACAGCTACAATTAGTTATGTCGGAACACCTTTTTGTTCTTCTCTAGCTGTCCCACAAGCGGTGACTTTAACTGGAACTGGTGCTTATACGGGTGGTGTGTATTCCTCTACTGCTGGGCTTTCTATTAATGCTGCAACAGGTGCTATTACTCCTTCGACTTCTACTCCAAATACCTACACCGTTACTTATACTATTGCTGCTAGTGCTGGTTGTGCAGCAGTTGTGGCAACTACTTCAGTAACTATTACGGCATTGCCTACGGCTATTATATCTTATGCAACTCCATTTTGTTCTTCAACAGCTACTGCGCAAGCGGTGACGTTAACAGGGACTGGTGCTTATACTGGTGGTGTCTATTCATCAACTGCTGGGCTTTCTATTAATGCTGCAACGGGTGCTATTACGCCTTCGACTTCTACTCCAAATACGTATACCGTTACCTATACTATTGCTGCTAGTGCTGGATGTGCTGCTGTAACTACAACTACTTCGGTAACTATTACGCCATTGCCTACAGCTACAATTAGTTATGTCGGAACACCTTTTTGTTCTTCTCTAGCTGTCCTACAAGCGGTGACTTTAACTGGAACTGGTGCTTATACAGGTGGTGTGTATTCCTCTACTGCTGGGCTTTCTATCAATGCGGCTACGGGAGCAATTACTCCTTCGACTTCTACTCCAAATACCTACACCGTTACTTATACTATTGCTGCTAGTGCGGGTTGTGCTGCTGTAACTGCAACTACTTCGGTAACCATTACACCATTACCAACGGCTACTATATCTTATGTAGGAACGCCTTTTTGTTCTTCTCAAGCTATAGCACAGGCAGTAACTTTAACTGGAACTGGTGCTTATACTGGTGGTGTCTATTCATCAACTGCTGGGCTTTCTATCAATGCGGCAACGGGAGCTATTACACCTTCGACTTCTACTCCAAATACCTACACCGTTACCTATACTATTGCTGCTAGTGCAGGATGTACAGCAGTTGTGGCAACTACTTCAGTAACTATTACGGCATTGCCTACAGCTACAATTAGTTATGTCGGAACACCTTTTTGTTCTTCTCTAGCTGTCCCACAAGCAGTAACTTTAACAGGAACAGGTGCTTACACAGGTGGAGTGTATTCATCAACTGTTGGGCTTTCTATTAATGCTGCAACAGGTGCTATTACGCCTTCGACTTCTACTCCAAATACCTACACCGTTACTTATACTATTGCTGCTAGTGCGGGTTGTGCTGCTGTAACTGCAACTACTTCGGTAACCATTACGGAATTGCCTACAGCTACTATATCTTATGTAGGAACGCCTTTTTGTTCTTCTGTGGCTACTGGACAAACGGTAACTTTAACTGGAACTGGTGCTTATACAGGCGGAGTCTATTCATCAACTGCTGGGCTTTCTATAAATGCGGCAACGGGTGCTATTACTCCTTCGACTTCTACTCCAAATACGTATACCGTTACCTATACTATTGCTGCTAGTGCAGGTTGTACAGCAGTTGTGGCAACTACTTCAGTAACTATTACGGCATTGCCTACAGCTACAATATCGTATGCAGGTACTCCTTTTTGTTCTTCTGTGGCTACTGCGCAAGCGGTGACGTTAACAGGGACTGGTGCTTATACAGGTGGTGTGTATTCATCAACTGCTGGGCTTTCTATCAATGCGGCTACGGGAGCAATTACTCCTTCGACTTCTACCCCAAATACGTATCCCGTTACATATACTATTGCTGCTAGTGGAGGTTGTGCTGCCGTTGTAGCTACAACTTCAGTAACTATTAATCCTATTCTATCTCCAACTGTTAATTGCGGAATATCTACCACTACTTCTGTACAATTTACTTGGGCTGCAGTCGCAGGAGCTACTGATTATTCAGTCTCTTATCAAGTAAATGCTAATCCTTTGGTAAACGTTGGAGCCATCGGAAATGTATTGAATTATACTGTAAATAGTCTAACTCCAGGTGATTCGGTAACTATTACATTAACTCCAACTGGTGGTGTTGGTGCTTGTTTTACTTTTAGCACAGCAACTTGTACTGCAGCTAATTGTAATCCTCCTACAGCTACTATCTCATATGCAGCAACTCCTTTTTGTACTTCTCTAGCTGCTGCACAAGCAGTAACTTTAAGTGGTACTGGAACCTATACAGGTGGTGTGTATTCTTCTACCGCTGGGCTTTCTATAAATGCTGCTACAGGAGCAATTACGCCTTCGACTTCTACTCCAAATACTTATACTGTAACGTATACTATTGCTGCTAGTGCGGGTTGTACAGCAGTTGTGGCAACTACTTCAGTAACTATTACGGCATTGCCTACAGCTACAATATCGTATGCAGGTACTCCTTTTTGTTCTTCTGTGGCTACTGCGCAAGCGGTGACTTTAACAGGGACTGGTGCTTACACTGGTGGTGTATATTCATCAACTGCTGGGCTTTCTATAAATGCTACTACGGGAGAGATTACACCATCAACTTCTACTCCGAATACTTACACCGTTACCTATACTATAGCTGCTAGTGCTGGTTGTGCTGCTGTAACTGCTACTACTTCGGTAACTATTACACCATTACCTACGGCAACAATTAATTATGCAGGAACTCCATTTTGTTCTTCTACAGCTATTGCACAAGCGGTAACTTTATCAGGAACTGATGCTTATACGGGCGGGGTGTATTCTTCTACCGCTGGACTTTCTATCAATGCGGCTACGGGTGCTATTACGCCTTCGACTTCTACTCCAAATACCTACACCGTTACATATACTATTGCTGCCGCTGGTGGTTGTGCTGCCGTTGTAGCTACAACTTCGGTAACCATTACGGCATTGCCTACAGCTACTATATCTTATGCAACACCTTTCTGTTCTTCGGTAGCTACCGCTCAAAGTGTGACGCTAACAGGAACAGCTACTTATACTGGTGGAGTATATTCTTCAACTGCTGGACTTTCCATTAATCCTGCAACTGGAGTAATCACACCTTCAACTTCAACTCCGAATACCTACACCGTTACTTATACTATTGTTGCTAGTGCGGGTTGTGCTGCTGTAACTGCAACCACTTCGGTAACTATTAATCCAATAGTAACGCCAACTATTAATTGTGGTGTATCTACCACCACATCCGTTCAATTCACTTGGACTACAGTCGCTGGGGCAATCGGTTATTCAGTCTCTTATCAAGTAAATGCTAATCCAATCGTCAATGTTGGAGCCATAGGTAATGTTTTAAATTATACTGTAAATAGTTTAACACCTGGAGATATAGTAACAATTACTCTAACACCAATGGGAGCCGCAACCTCTTGCTTTGATTTTGGTACGGCAACTTGTACCGCTGCTAATTGCAATCCACCAACTGCCTCCATTAGTTATGCAACACCATTCTGCTCTTCGGTAGCTACCGCTCAAAGTGTGACGCTAACAGGAACAGGTGCTTACACAGGTGGTGTCTATTCTGCTCCTGCTGGACTTTCCATTAATAGTGCTACGGGAGATATTACTCCTTCAACTTCTTCTCCAAATACGTACACCGTTACGTATACTATTGCTGCTAGTGCTGGTTGTTCCCCTGTGGTTGCTACTACATCATTAACTATTACTGCTCTGCCTACAGCTACTATATTTTATGCAGGTACTCCTTTTTGTTCTTCTCTGACTACTGCTCAAGCGGTAACTTTAAATGGAACTGGCGCTTACACAGGTGGGGTGTATTCCTCTACTGCTGGGCTTTCTATTAATACTGCAACGGGTGCTATTACACCTTCGACTTCTACTACAAATACGTATACCGTTACATATACTATTGCTGCTAGTGGAGGTTGTGCTGCCGTTGTGGCAACTACTTCAGTAACTATTAATCCTATTCTATCTCCAACTGTTAATTGCGGAATATCTACCACTACTTCTGTCCAATTTACTTGGACTGCAGTCGCAGGAGCTACTGGTTATTCAGTCTCTTATCAAGTAAATGCTAATCCTTTGGTAAACGTTGGAGCCATCGGAAATGTATTGAATTATACTGTAAATAGTCTAACTCCAGGTGATTCGGTAACTATTACATTAACTCCAACTGGTGGTGTTGGTGCTTGTTTTACTTTTAGCACAGCAACTTGTACTGCAGCTAATTGTAATCCTCCTACAGCTACTATCTCATATGCAGCAACTCCTTTTTGTACTTCTCTAGCTGCTGCACAAGCAGTAACTTTAAGTGGTACTGGAACCTATACAGGTGGTCTGTATTCTTCAACCGCTGGGCTTTCTATAAATGCTGCAACGGGTGCTATTACACCTTCGACTTCTACTCCAAATACCTATACCATTACTTATACTATTGCTGCTAGTGGAGGTTGTGCTGCGGTTACTGCAACTACTTCGGTAACTATTACGCCATTACCTACAGCTACAATTAGTTATGTCGGAACACCTTTTTGTTCTTCTCTAGCTGTCGCACAAGCAGTAACTTTAACAGGAACAGGTGCTTACACAGGTGGAGTGTATTCATCAACTGCTGGGCTTTCTATTAATGCTGCAACAGGTGCTATTACGCCTTCGACTTCTACTCCAAATACGTATACTGTTACCTATACTATTGCTGCTAGTGCTGGTTGTGCAGCAGTTGTGGCAACTACTTCAGTAACTATTACGGCATTGCCTACTGCAACTATTTCATATGCAACTCCTTTCTGTTCTTCTTTAGCTACTGGACAAGCAGTAACTTTAACTGGAACTGGTGCTTATACAGGTGGAATCTTTTCGTCTACCGCTGGGCTTTCTATAAATGCTGCAACGGGTGCTATTACGCCTTCGACTTCTACTCCAAATACGTATACCGTTACCTATACTATTGCTGCTAGTGCTGGATGTGCTGCTGTAACTACAACTACTTCGGTAACTATTACGCCATTGCCTACAGCTACAATTAGTTATGTCGGAACACCTTTTTGTTCTTCTCTAGCTGTCCCACAAGCGGTGACTTTAACTGGAACTGGTGCTTATACGGGTGGTGTGTATTCCTCTACTGCTGGGCTTTCTATTAATGCTGCAACAGGTGCTATTACTCCTTCGACTTCTACTCCAAATACCTACACCGTTACTTATACTATTGCTGCTAGTGCTGGTTGTGCAGCAGTTGTGGCAACTACTTCAGTAACTATTACGGCATTGCCTACGGCTATTATATCTTATGCAACTCCATTTTGTTCTTCAACAGCTACTGCGCAAGCGGTGACGTTAACAGGGACTGGTGCTTATACTGGTGGTGTCTATTCATCAACTGCTGGGCTTTCTATTAATGCTGCAACGGGTGCTATTACGCCTTCGACTTCTACTCCAAATACGTATACCGTTACCTATACTATTGCTGCTAGTGCTGGATGTGCTGCTGTAACTACAACTACTTCGGTAACTATTACGCCATTGCCTACAGCTACAATTAGTTATGTCGGAACACCTTTTTGTTCTTCTCTAGCTGTCCCACAAGCAGTAACTTTAACAGGAACAGGTGCTTACACAGGTGGAGTGTATTCATCAACTGTTGGGCTTTCTATTAATGCTGCAACAGGTGCTATTACGCCTTCGACTTCTACTCCAAATACCTACACCGTTACTTATACTATTGCTGCTAGTGCGGGTTGTGCTGCTGTAACTGCAACTACTTCGGTAACCATTACGGAATTGCCTACAGCTACTATATCTTATGTAGGAACGCCTTTTTGTTCTTCTGTGGCTACTGCGCAAGCGGTGACTTTAACTGGAACTGGTGCTTATACAGGTGGTTTGTATTCTTCTACTGCTGGGCTTTCTATAAATGCGGCAACGGGTGCTATTACACCTTCGACTTCTACTCCAAATACCTACACCGTTACTTATACTATTGCTGCTAGTACAGGTTGTGCTGCCGTTACTGCTACTAGTTCGGTAACCATTACGGCATTGCCTACAGCTACAATTAGTTATATCGGAACACCTTTTTGTTCTTCTCTAGCTGTCGCACAAGCAGTATCTTTAACAGGAACAGGTGCTTACACAGGTGGAGTCTATTCATCAACTGCTGGGCTTTCTATTAATGTGGCAACGGGTGCAATTACGCCTTCGACTTCTACTCCAAATACGTATACTGTTACCTATACTATTGCTGCTAGTGCGGGTTGTGCAGCAGTTGTGGCAACTACTTCAGTAACTATTACGGCATTGCCTACAGCTACAATTAGTTATGTCGGAACACCATTTTGTTCTTCTCTAGCTTTAGCACAAGCGGTGACTTTAACAGGAACTGGAACTTATACAGGTGGTTTGTATTCTTCTACTGCTGGACTTTCTATCAATGCGGCAACAGGAGCGATTACGCCTTCAACTTCTACGCCAAATACTTATACAGTTACTTATATTATTGCCGCTAGTGGAGGGTGTACTGCTGTAACGGCTACTACTTCGGTAACCATTATTCCAATAAAAATGACAACTTTTAATCCTGTAGGCCCTATTTGTTCAGGAAGTCCATTATCGCCGTTGCCAACACTTTCAAATGAAGGAGTTACAGGAACTTGGTCTCCAGCTTTAAATAATACCAGCACTACAACTTATCATTTTACACCTTCAGCTGGATTGTGTGCTTCTGGTAGTAACTTAACAATTACCGTTTATTCATTACCTCAAATTACAGCAATAAGTCCATTGTATTATTGTGATCCAAATAATGATGGATTTGGAGTTTTTGATATGACACAAGTAATTCCGACAATCACAGGAGGAACTCTTTATCCGGTAAGCTTTCATGAAACGATAACAGATGCTGAAATCAATGGAACCACTATTCCAAATCCTTCTAATTATTTTAATATTCATATTGACCACCAAACTATTTACATTAGAGTAGAGTCAACAGAATCATCAACCTGCTATAAAATAATAACTTTAGAATTAATTGTAAATCCTACTCCGGAAGCAACTGAGCCTAACGATTATCATATTTGCGATACCAATAATGATGGTTTTGCAAGCTTTAATTTAACAACTGTTGCATCGCAGGTATTTGGTTCCATAAATCAATCAATACATTCAATTGGCTATTATACAAGTTTGGCGGATGCTCAATTGACAACAAATCCAATAATAAATTTTAGCAACTATAGCAATCAAACCATAAACACACAAACTATTTGGATTAGAATTACAAATAGTACTACTGGTTGTTATGATATTGTAACATTACAATTATTTGTCGATCCTTTACCTTTGGCTACTCAACCAAATTATCCACCTTATACTTTGTGTGATACGCATGCACCTTTATCTTATGAAGAATTTGATTTAGGCTCAAAAATTACTGATATATTAATTGGGCAAACCGGCATGAATGTCACCTTTCATTTCAGTCAAGCAGATGCATTAGCAGATATAAGTCCTTTACCTCTTCTTTACACTAATGGTGTTCCTAATGTACAAACATTATGGATACGAGTGGAAAATGCAATTACTGGTTGTTTTGTTTTATCAACTATGGATATAAGAGTTGAACCATTACCATCACCTATTCCTCAAAGTCAACCTTACACTATTTGTGATGGCAATCAAGATGGATTTGGGACTTTCGATTTGAATACCTTAACGGCTGATATATTACAAGGTGCTAATTATACCATTACCTATCATGAAACTATTGATGACGCTCAATTAGGAAACAATCCATTAGTTAGTCCATATGATAATATAACTGCGTTTGTTCAATATATTTATGCTTCGGCAATTGATAATGTGAACGGTTGTAGAAGCATTATCCCTATCGAATTAAATGTAAATCCACAACCAATAACTCCATTTACAGTTCCTAATTTAATTCAATGTGATGAGGATAATAATCCACAGAATCTATCAATGATCTTTGATTTAACCCAAAATGATGCTCCTGTTTTAGCTATACAAACTTCAGCTGCATCAAATTATACGGTTACCTATTATACTTCTCAAACTGACGCCATTGCAGGTATTGCGCCTATTATTCCGTCAAGTCATTATGTTGGAGCTAATCATGAAATAATATGGGTGAGAGTTGAAAATAATAATTCAAATTGTTTTGCAGTTGGTTCATTCGAATTATTGATTAATCCGCCTTTAGCATTAACTACACCAACACCTTTGAGTATTTGCGATGCTGACGCTATTCCAAATAATCAGTATACCCAATTTGATTTAACCGTTAAAAACAATCAAATTACAGGTGGATTACCAAATATGACTGTAACCTATTATCCAAGTTATCCTGTCACCGCTTCGAGTGTTGCAATTCCAAATCCAACAACATATACAAATGCGTTACCTGCTGTACAAACATTAGGTGTTATGGTTACTAATGCCCAAGGTTGCAGAAGTTATACTTCATTAGATATTCGAGTATTACCAATTCCAACGCCAAGAACTAACGGAATCAGACCTTTGCCAGCACAATGTGATGTAAACAATACTGGAGATTTGTTAGAAACTTTTAATTTGACCTTAAATGCTTCTATCATAATAAATGGCGACCCAACTCTAGTGCTACATTATTATCCTACACAAGCTGATGCTTTGGCTGCAACCAATGAAATATTAAATCCAACTGCTGCTTTGGTTGGACAGAATATATGGATTAGAGTCGAAAACAATAGAGTTGATTATCTTGGACATAATTGTTTTGTTTTGGTGGAACAGCCTTTAACGGTTAATCCATTACCAACTATTGTTCAACCAATGTCGTTTCAGGTTTGTGATGACGATACTGATGGAAGTGTGATGACAGATTTAACTACTACCACAACTGCTTTACTCGCAAGCGGACAATTGGCATCTGATTACACTATTAGTTATTACACTACTGCTTCTAATGCTCAATTTGGCACCAATGCTATCGCAAATCCAACGCAATTCATTAACCAAACAAATCCCCAAAACATCTTTATTAGAGTTGTAAATAATGCTACTGGTTGTGTAAATTACAATAGCGAATTTACCCTAGTTATTAATCCTCAACCGACTATAGTCATTCCTTCAAATTTTGGAACCTGTGATACCGATGGAACTAATGATGGCTATTTTGCATTAGATTTAGGTTCTTATACCATTGGAATTATTGGAAGTCAAACCAATGTTTCTGTTGCTTTTTATGATACCCAATCGGATGCTTTAACAGGAAATAACGCAATTACCAATTTAGCAAATTATCAAGCTTATACACATACGCTTTGGGTTCGTGTGGACGATTTAACAACAGGTTGCTATCGATTGGCATCATTTGATTTAACAGTTGAACCATTAGCTGAACCTACTATTTCTTCTCCAAGAGATACTATTTGCGTTGAATATGGAACTAATGCATTTCTAAGCGGCTTAACTTTAGATAGCGGAATCACAAATCCTAATTATTCTTTTGCCTGGTCATTAGAAGGAACTTTAATTCCAACCGCAACTGCTTCAACTTATAATATTACAACTGTTGCTCCCGGAGATTATACTGTTGTAGCTACAAGCACAAGTCCATTGGGTTGTGTTTCTAATGTTTCAAATCCGTTTACCGTAATTCAATCAGGACCAGCACAAGTTTCATCTCCTCCGTATACAGTTAGTAACGCATTTAATGACAATCAAATTATAACTGTAAATGTGGTTGGATTTGGTATTTATGAATATAGTTTAGATGATGGCCCATTCCAAAGCAGTACTATTTTCGAATATGCATCATTGGGAGAACATACTGTTACCATTCGTGATGTAAAAGGAAATACCAGTTGTGGTGAAATTGTAATTTCTGGTGTTCAAACCATTAATTATCCGCATTACTTTACACCAAATGGTGATGGTTTTCATGATACTTGGAATGTTATCGGGTTGGAAAATCAACACAATGCACGACTCTATATTTTCGATCGTTATGCCAAATTATTAAAACAGTTGAGCACTGATGGTCCAGGTTGGGACGGAACTTTCAATGGGCATTTACTTCCTGCAGACGACTATTGGTTTAAAGTGGAATATCTTGAACAATCGCAATGGAAAGAATTTAAATCTCACTTCACATTGAAAAGATAGTAGCGGATTTTTATATATTTGAGAGACAAATTAATTATTATGGAACAATACGGGAAAATCTTATTGATTGCTATGCCTTTTTTTCTTTTGCTAATTGTAATCGAAAAAATATATGGCTATTTCAAAGGCGTCAATCATGCACCTATGATGGACAGTATTTCGAGTATCAGTTCCGGAATGACCAATGCTGTTAAAGATGCATTGGGTTTAAGCATTGCAATTATTTCTTATGAATGGATGGTTACACATTTGGCACTTATTCATGTTGAAGCTACAATTCTTACGTATGTAATTGCTTTTTTTGTAATTGATTTTTATGGCTATTGGAGTCATCGTTGGGCACATCAAATTAACTTCTTTTGGAATAAACACGCCATTCATCATAGCAGCGAAGAGTTCAATTTAGCATGTGCATTACGTCAACCAATTTCTAGTTTTATCAATTTATTTACATTCCTTTTGTTGCCAGCTGCACTTTTTGGTGTTCCATCTACAGTGATTGCTATTTTGTTGCCGATACATTTATTTTTACAATTCTGGTATCATACACGATATATTGGCAAATTGGGTTTTCTGGAAAAATTTATGGTTACTCCTTCGCACCATAGAGTTCATCATGCTATTAATCCTGAATATATGGATAAAAACCACGGACAAATATTTATCTTTTGGGACAAACTTTTCGGTACTTTTCAGGAAGAATTAGATTCGGTTCCTCCTGTTTTTGGAATAACGCGACCTGCGCATACTTGGAATCCTATTAAAATTAATTTTCAACACTTGTGGCTTTTAATTAAAGATGCTTATCATGCCGAAAACTGGAAAGATAAATTCACAATTTGGTTTAAACCAACTGGTTGGCGTCCAAAAAATTTTGATAAAAAATATCCGATTGATAAAATTACAGATGTATATCGTTTTGATAAATATGGTCATCAACATTCACAACTTTTGATGTATTGGTCGCTAGTTCAATTGTTTACTACTTTGGGATTAATAAGCTATCTTTTTGGAAACATTGCCACCATTGGTCTACCAACAATTTTTGTATACGGATTATATATTTTTCTGACTGTTTACAGTTATACTGAATTAATGGACACCCGTAAATTTTCTGTATTTTGGGAAGGATTGCGATTCCTTTTTTCAATGGGAATACTGTATTACTATGGTGATTGGTTTGGAATGTCATCCCTATTATCTTTTTCAAATGAAATGCTTATCACCTATTTTACTTTATCATTAGTAATGAGTTGCTATTTCGTTTTTATAGAGTTCAAGAATACTCAAAATTCATTATCTTATGATAACTAGTCAACGATTGCTTCAAGTTTTTCTGATTTTGGGGATAGTCTATTCTGTGCTTTTACTGACTGGAAATGACTCTTTAACTTGGCATTTAAAACCTTTTCTTCTTCCATTTTTATTTTACGCTGTCGTTAAAAGCACTCCTTTTGAAACTAAAAGATGGTTGCTTTTTGCTTTGCTCTTTTCCTGGATTGGCGATTGTATTTTGATGTTTGCCGACAAAGGAGAATTGTATTTTATCTTCGGATTAATAGCATTTCTGATTGCTCACATTTTGTTTATCCGTCTTTTCTTCAGACAAACATCAGAAAACAAACATGCTAAAAACCCGTTGTTTTGGATTGGGTTTATTGGGATAATAATCTATTTGAAAAGTATGCTTTCGCTACTATTTCCTAGTTTGGGCGATTTAAAAGTACCTGTAAGTTTTTATGCTATGACTATTTCAATCATGTTGGTTATAGCTTTAAAAGGAGCTTTTAATTGGGAAACCAATTCAAAATACATAATACTTATTGGTGCTTTTTTCTTTGTGACTTCGGATAGTATTTTGGCTATTGATAAATTTCATGCGCCAATTCCGCTAGCGACTTTTTGGATAATGCTGACGTATCTGATTGCACAGTTTTGTATTACTTATGGAATTTTGAAATTGAATCAAAAAAAACAACCTTTCGATTAAAATGCTATTTGAATATTAATGAGGCAATTTATCCTTAAAAACACCATACAAAAACGTACCTAAAACAGCTCCGACTAATATCAATCCGACACTCATAAAACCAGCGCCAAATAAAATAAATATTGGTCCCGGACAAGCGCCAACCATTGCCCAGCCTAATCCAAAGATAATTCCGCCAAGCCAATAACGCACATTTCCTTTTTCTTTATCCTGCACAATCAAAAGATTACCATCGATGTCTTTTAATTTATTCCTTTTTATGATTTGGATGCCAATAACTCCGGTAACTATAGCAGTCATGATAATGCCATACATATGGAAAGATTGAAATTGAAACATTTCATAAATTCGATACCAGGAAACAGCCTCAGCTTTTGTTAAAACGATACCAAAGAAAAATCCAACAAGTAAATATTTTATATGATTCATAGCTTAAAAAAGTAAGGGTAAAATATAATGTGACATTATTAATCCACCAATAAAAAATCCAATAACCGCTTTCAATGAAGGCAATTGCAAATTACTCATTCCGGCAATGGCGTGACCTGAAGTACAACCTCCGGCATATCGGGAACCAAAACCTATTAATAATCCGCCAATAAGTAAGATGCTTATCATTTTTGGTGAACGAAATATTTGGCTTCCAAATAATGCATCAGGTAATAATTTCCCATTTGGGGCATCAATTCCAATAGCAGATAATTGTTCAATAGTTTTTGGATTTATATCGACATTCGAAGCATCGCTTAAAAAATGAACTGCCACATAACCGCCAATCATTGCACCTATAACTATGGCTAAATTCCAGCGTTGCGATTTCCAATCCCAATCAAAAAAGGAAATTTTTTTTCCAATGCCGGTCATAGCACATAACGAGCGTAAGTTGGACGACATGCCAAATACTTTTCCGAAATAATTGAGCGTGAGCATAACCGTTGCGATAAGAAAACCTGTAACCGACCAATGCCAAGTGTGAGTTAAAAATTCCATACAATATCTTTTTTACAAAAATAGAAATTCATTTGAACTGCATCGATAAACTATTGCTATAAATTCCTTATTTTTGATATGTAATTTTTTTGCATGATAATTGTAAAAGGAAAGAAAAAAAAATTATTTATCATGAAAATCAAGCCTTTTTTAGTCGCAATTCTTATCGCAATAACAACCTCATCTTGCGTTAGTACAAAATCTACTTTAAAAAATGTAGATGACAATGCACCAATTCCAATAGTATCAGCAAACAACACTTTTGTTTTAACAGAATACAGTAAAGACAAAAAGTATGGATATAACCCTGATTATCCTATCAATGTTTTTTACAAAAATACTAAAGATGAAAACCTAAATGCAGAACGTTTTTTAAATGCTTTAGCTGGACCAAAAGGGGAGAAAATAACCTTTTCTAAAATTGAAAGTTGTTGTCCATTCCCTACAAAAAAAACAGAAATTGGAGCAGGTTTTCTTGATATTTATGAGTTAAAATGGGAAGGACAAACTAAGTCAATAAAATTGTATTTAAACATTTATGAGAAAGGATATTTACTTGTACCACTTGGACTTTCTATTAAACAATAACTAATTATACTGTAAGAAATATTCAAAATATGCTTACCTTAGCGGTCTTAAAAACAATAAGTTTATGAATTTAAATACTATTCCACAAATCAAAAACATTGATAGTGGAAATTTCTTTGTTCTTGCTGGTCCATGTGCAATTGAAGGAGAAGAAATGGCGATGAAAATAGCCGAAAAACTAGTTACAATAACAGACAAATTACAAATTCCATACGTATTTAAAGGTTCTTTCAAAAAAGCAAATCGCTCTCGGATTGATAGTTTTTCAGGCATTGGTGATGAGAAAGCGTTAAGAATACTACGTAAAGTTTCTGAAACTTTTCATGTTCCAACCGTTACAGACATTCATACAAATGAAGATGCTGATAAAGCAGCTCAATATGTTGATGTGTTACAAATTCCAGCTTTTTTGGTTCGCCAGACGGATTTAGTAGTAGCAGCGGCAAATACTGGTAAAGTAGTCAATCTTAAAAAAGGACAATTCATGAGTCCAGAAAGCATGAAACATGCGGTTCAAAAAGTATTGGATTGCAACAATGAGAATGTAATGGTTACCGATAGAGGAAGTATGTTTGGCTATCAGGATATGATAGTTGACTTTCGCGGAATTCCAACAATGCAACAGTACGCAACAACTGTTTTAGATGTTACTCATTCGTTACAACAACCCAATCAAACGGCTGGTGTAACGGGCGGAAGACCAGACATGATTGAAACTATTGCCAAAGCCGGAATTGTTGTTGGCGTTGATGGTATTTTTATCGAAACCCATTTTGACCCGGCTAATGCTAAAAGCGATGGTGCTAATATGTTGCATTTAGACTATTTTGAAGGTTTAATGACCCGTTTAGTAGCTATAAGAAAAACAATCAATCAATTTTAATACAAAACATCTTGAAAAAAATAATTTTATTTTCATTCATAACTTCTTTTGCTTTGACACAAGCTGTTTCTGCACAAGAAAAAATAGCTAATCCAGATAAATATACCGCACATAACAAGGGAAAAATGTATGTGTTTTGGGGTGGAAATCGCGAAAGTTTTTCCAAATCAGACATTCACTTCAAAGGGCCAGATTATGATTTTACCCTTTATGATGTTATGGCAAATGACAAACCAAAAGGTTGGCAATTAGACTATGTGAATCCATCACGAATGACGATTCCGCAAACCAATTTGAGAATCGGTTACTTTATCAATGACCATTATAATATTTCTATTGGGCTTGACCATATGAAATATGTGATGATTCAAAATCAAAATGTTGAAATTGCTGGTGTTGTTGGAGCATCGTATCCTGACTATGCCGGAGTTTATTTACCATCCGGAAATCATACGATTGATATGACAGATGGTACTTTTCTGAAATTTGAACACACTGATGGTTTGAATTATATTAATACAGAGTTTTCTCGTGTGGATGATGTTTCAAAACTTTTCAAAATTAGAAATACTGATAAATTTCAAGTGAACATCACTGAAGGTGTCGGAGCTGGAATATTATATCCAAAAACGAATGCTACTTTACTTGGCAAAGAAAGACACGACGATTTTCATGTTTCTGGATTTGGAGTTTCTGCTAAAGTTGGTTTGAATTTGACTTTCTTCAAATACTTTTTTATTGAAGCCGAAATGAAAGGCGGATATATCAATATGAACGACATAAGAACAACCAAAGACCTATCAGATAGAGCATCACAACATTTTTTATTTTTACAACGAATAATTGCTTTTGGCGGAATCTTCAAAATATAATTTTTCATTTCATCTTCGACCTAAAACCAACCAATATGAAAAAATTTTTATTCTTTCTAACGCTATTACTATTTTCATTTAATACCTATTCGCAATTCACAGAAGGTTTTGAAAACACAACTGGTCCCGATGCCTTTCCTTCAACTAACTGGACTTTAGAATCAGGAAATTGGGCCGTTTTTGATAATAGTATTGGCACACAACGTTGGGGAATAAATGCTACAATTTCAACGCCGGTAACGGTTTATCAAGGTACGAATGCCGCTTATATATCCAGGGATAATATTGGTCAAGGTAACACTTCCGAAAATTATTTAGCTACACCAGCAGTACAAATTCCAACCAACGGTGAATTACATTTTTTTACAAGAATGTTTACCAGTGGAAATCAAGGAACAATTTATCAAATAAAAGTAGCTCCCGCCTCTGCCTCACAAATTGATATTTCTGCCTATTCGTTAGTACAACAATGGACAGAATCAGAATTGATTGTACCTACAACAAACTTTAATATCTATACTGAAAAAACAGTTGATTTATCTGCTTTTGCTGGCACTTTTGTTTATATTTCTTTTGTAAAAGTATTTACACAACCTACTACCTCTATAGATGGTGATAGATGGTTAATAGATAGCGTTGGTATTAACTCTCAATGTTTGTCCCCAACCGGATTAACTTTCTCTGCTATTACAACAAATGGAGCTACTTTAAACTGGCTGAATCCAAACGGCTCAGGAACTACTTGGGAAATAGAAGTTGTTCCTGCATCTGGAACACCTACAGGAATACCAACAAATACAACAAGTACATTACCATATATAGTAACCGGATTGCTTCCAAATACAACTTATAAGTATTATGTTAGAGCAGTATGTTCAACCGGATTTACAAGTGCATGGTCTGCAGTTTCTGCTAATTTTACAACCGGAACAGCTCCACCTGTTTGTGGTGGTAATTTTGTTGACTCTGGTGGTGTAGGAGGCAATTATGCTAATAATGAAAATATAACTACAACGATATGCCCTACAAATCCTGGAGACCAAGTTACGGTTACATTTACTTCTTTTAACATTCAAAATAGTTCTGATTTGTTGAAAGTATATGATGGAAATAATGCCTCAGCTCCTTTATTAGCCACTTTAACTGGAACTACTTTACCGCCAGCTTTTACATCTTCTGCAGTTAGCGGATGCTTAACATTTGTATTTACTTCAAATGCTACAACTACAGCCGCTGGTTGGGTAAGTAATGTTACTTGTGCACCAGCGCCAACATGTAGTATACCTACAGCGGTAACCAATTCGACGGTAACTTCAAGTTCGGTTAGTGTAAGTTGGACACAACCTGCAAATCCCAATTCATCAGTTGCCACGGCTTGGCAGGTTTTGGCTTTACCATGTGGTTCAGCTGCGCCAACTGCTAGTTCAACCGGATTTGTTAGCGCAACCTCAAATCCATTCACTTTAACTGGATTATCTCCAGTAAGCTGTTATGATATTTATGTTAGAGCGGTTTGTTCGGCTTCAGATAGTAGTGCTTGGTCAAGAATTGCAAGTTCTTTTACAACCCAAGCTGCACCACCAATTTGCGGTGGAAACTTTGTTGATACAGGTGGGACAACCGGAAACTATAGTGATAATGCAAACTCAACAACTACTATTTGCCCGACCAATGTTGGCGATTTGGTAACAGTTACATTTACTTCATTTTCATTAGAAAGTTGTTGCGATAGTCTCAAAATTTATGATGGAAGCAGTCCAGCTGGAGCTTTATTGGGCACATACACAGGTACAACTTTGCCTCCTACATATACTTCGAGTATACCAAATGGTTGTTTAACTTTTGTTTTTACTTCTGACAGCAGTATAAATCAGACAGGTTGGATAGCCAATGTAACGTGTTCGCCTGCTCCAACATGTAGTAAACCCATATCCTTAACAAATTCTACAGTTACTGCAACCTCAGTAATTTTAAGTTGGACACAACCAGCAAATCCAAATACAACAACTGCAAATGCTTGGCAAGTTTTAGCTTTGCCTTGTGGTTCTCCAGCACCAACGGCTTCTTCAACCGGGTTTGTTACTGCTTCTACAAATCCATTTACTTTAACTGGATTGAATCCAACTACCTGTTATGCTGTCTATGTAAGAGCAGCATGTTCGGCTTCAGATAGAAGTGCCTGGTCAGCTTTAACTACTTTTACAACTCAGGCTCTACCGCCAGTTTGTGGTGGAAATTTTGTTGATACTGGTGGTACAACTGGAAATTATACTGATAACGCTAACGTAACCACAACAATTTGTCCTGTAAATACTGGAGATTTAGTGACTGTAACTTTCACTGCTTTCTCATTAGAAAGTTGTTGTGATAGTCTTAAAATTTATGATGGAAGTAATGTTTCGGCTCCATTACTTGGAACATATACAGGTACATCTTTGCCTCCAACTTATACTTCAAGTACACCCAATGGTTGTTTAACTTTTGTTTTTACTTCTGATAGTAGTATTAATCAAACAGGTTGGATTTCGAATGTAACATGTACACCTGCTCCAACTTGTAGCAAACCTATATCTTTAACAAATTCAACAGTTACAGCAACTTCAGCAATTTTAAGTTGGACACAACCTGCAAACCCTGATACAACAATACCAAGTTCTTGGCAGGTCTTGGCTTTAACATGTGGTTCTCCTTCACCAACAGCTGCTTCAACGGGATTTGTTAATGCGAATTCAAATCCGTTTACTCTAACTGGGTTAACTTCATTAACTTGTTATGATGTATATGTAAGAGCGGCTTGCTCGGCTTCAGATAGCAGTGCCTGGTCAGCTTTAACTACTTTTACAACTCAAGCTTTACCACCAGTTTGTGGTGGAAACTTTGTTGATACCGGTGGCCCGACTGGAATCTATAATAATAATGCTAACATAACAACAACCATTTGTCCAACAAATATTGGAGATTTGGTAACTGTATCGTTTACTTCATTCAGTCTTGAAAGTGGTTTTGATTTTTTAAGAATATATGACGGAGACAATGCTTCAGCACCTTTATTAGGATCGTATACTGGAACTGCTATTCCACCAACCTTTACTTCAAACGCTACCAGTGGATGCTTAACTTTTGTTTTTACATCTGACTTTACAGGAACCCAAGCTGGTTGGACTTCTAATGTAACTTGTGCTCCGGCACCTTTATGTCGTAAACCAACAAACTTAACAACATCAACTGTTACTAACAATTCGGTTAACCTAGCGTGGACCAATGTGGGTAATGCTACTTCTTGGCAAGTTTTAGCATTAACTTGTGGCTCACCAACTCCAAATGAAACAACGACAGGTTGGGTGACAGCTTTAACAAATCCTTTTGTGCTCAACGGATTATTTCCAAATACATGCTATAACCTATATGTTCGTGGAAATTGTGGCAGTGATGGTGTTAGTGAATGGTCAAATTTGGCAACAATAACAACTCAAATCGCACCTCCAGGCTGTGGTGGAAATTTTTTGGACTCAGGAGTATTAAGTAATTATGCAAATAATTCAAATATAGGAACGCTAATTTGTCCTTCATCACCAACAGATAAAGTCACCATAACTTTTACTTCTTTTGATACTGAAAACAACAATGATATTTTAAGAATCTACAATGGTAATAGTGCAACAGCTCCTTTAATTGGTTCTTATTCGGGTACAAATTTACCTCCACCAATCACTTCATCTGCTACAAATGGATGTTTATATTTTGTATTTATATCAAATGGATCGATAACTCAAGCTGGTTGGTCATCAAATATTACTTGTGCTCCAGCAGCTGCTTGTCCTAATCCTCTGGGTGTAACAGCGAGTAATGTAGTTACTACAACATCGCAATTAAGTTGGGTTGAAGCAGGAAATGCAAATTCTTGGCAAATTCTAACTTTACCTTGCGGTTCTCCAGCACCTACAAATAGCGCTACTGGTTGGATTTCAACTAACTCAAATCCATATACTGTAACTGGTCTTACACCAAATTGTTGTAATAAATATTATGTTAGAAGTGTTTGTTCAGGTTCAGAAACAAGTAATTGGACGCCTGCCTACCAAAATCTAGCTGGTAGTTATGTTGTGTGGAATTCAGCTAGTGACGCAAGTACTTTATCTGGAACTTATCCGGGTGGAACAGTTACCCTTTCTTTCACTGGTGCTGGTAACGCTGTAACTATTGATAGTCCTGCTGGTACTGCTACAAACCTAGTGGTAACCGGCAACAACACATTTGCTACTAATGGACCTTCTGATACTCCTCCTTCAAGAAGATTGACATTTACATTCTCTACCCCTGTAATCATTGATAGATATAGTATGGCTGACATTGATATAGATACTTGGGATGATTCATTTGATTTTGTTGGTGTAACATTCACCTCTACAACATCAACTAATGTTACTACTACTCTGACAGGCGCTGTTGCAACAAGTATAGGTGGTAATAATAGCGCATATGCATCATGGTTTGGAAGTACAACTCCAGTAACTAGTTTTTCAATAAATTATTTAACAACAGGCGGCCTTACCCACGCTTATTTAGCTTATGCTTTAAAAGTTGCTACAATTTGTCCTATCCCACTTGCTACTTTGAACGTAAGTGTTAATAATCCAATAGTATGTCAAGGAACACCGGCGAACGTAATTGCGACACCTAGTACTTTAGGAACATATAATTATATATGGACAGTGCCTTCAGGAGCTTCAAACCCTGGAAATGTAGCTAGTTTCTTTACTAATGTAGCTGGAATTTATAGTGTCATCATTACTGATACAACAAGTGGAGCGACCAGTCCTAACGCTTCGGGAACCGTTACTGTTAATACGCCTGTTATCTCAACTTTTAATGCCATTCCTGCTATTTGTAATGGTGGAACTACTCCTTTATTACCTTTAACTTCAATCGAAAGCATTACAGGAACTTGGCTGCCAAACACAATAAATAATTCACAAACCACAACTTACAATTTTACACCAACTATAGGACAATGTGCAAGTCCGGGAAGTATTATTGTAACCGTAAATGACAATATAACACCAACATTTACAACACCAGCATCTATTTGTCTTGGAACCACTGCTCCTACATTACCTCTAAGTTCATTAAATGGAATTGCTGGAACTTGGTTACCAACGGTTGTCGACAATACACAAACTGCTACTTATGCCTTTACTCCAAATTCTGGTCAATGTGCAAGTTCAGCAAGTGTTGTCGTTACTGTAAATAACAATGTAGTAGTACCAACGTTTATATCACCTGCGCCAATTTGTACTGGTGGTGTTGCACCAACATTACCTTTAACTTCATTAAATGGAATTACGGGAACATGGTTACCAAATGTTGTTGACAATACACAAACTGCAACATACACCTTTACTCCAAATTCTGGTCAATGTGCTTCAACCACCACATTATCAGTTACAGTTTATCAAGATTGTTCTTTTGGTAGTTTTGCAAGCGCAGTTTGGTTGACGAATTGTGAGAATAATGATTTCTTTAACACTGTTGGTTCGGGTGCTTCTATCATTGGACCAGTTACAAATGTTTTCCCTAATACTGATTTTGGAACTTATATTTCTAACTCAAACACTTTTAAATTAAGAGGTGCCGAAGTAAAAACATTTAAGTCAGTAACCGCAAATGTTTGTAGCGCTCGATTGAATTATAGAATTTATCCACAATCAGGAACTCCAGGTGCCTTTACTATTTTAGATTTACCATTTTATAACAATTGCGTAAGTGGTTCTTTCCCGAGTGGTGGCCCTTGTAATCCGGGTGATCAAAAATGGCAAGAAGTCTTAAACAATAATGAATCTCCGATAGATTTGACAGCTTATCCTGCCGGTGACTATGTCTTGGAGGTCTTCTATGATGTTACTGGAGATGTAAATGCTACAACACAATGTGATGATACTATTTATATAAATAATAATGGTAATAATTATATCGCTACTTATACATTACAAAATACCCCAGGCTATTTTGGAACAAATCCAACTACATGTAATGGAACAGATGGTTCGATTTTAATTACAAATCTAGCTCCTAATACCCAATATGATTTATCTTATGAAGATGATGGAAGTCCCGTAAGTACAGTTATTACATCGACTACTAATGGAGACTACACTATTACCGGATTGAATGCTGGTGATTATAATAATATATTCATACATGCAAATGGTTGTTTGATAGCTAGTGGCTCCTATTCTCTTTTTGACCCAATTACAACCCCAACATTTGAACCAATTTTACCAATATGTAGCGGTGAAACTTTGAATCCGTTACCAACTACTTCAATTGAAGGGATTACAGGAACTTGGTCACCAGCGTTTAACAATACAGCTACCACCACCTATACTTTTACACCAAATTCGTCGAGTTCTTCTTCTACTAATTTGATTCCTAATGGTGATTTTTCAGCTGGCAATACTGGATTTACTTCTGATTATCAGTATTTAAATGATGCTGGATTATCTGGAGTTCAAAAAGCTTATGGTATAGTAACCGCTGCAAATTTATGGTTCCAATTTTTTCCATCGTGCACAGGACATACTGCTACGTCTGGGAATATAATGGTTGTTGATGGCTCAACTACTAATGCAGGAAATGATAAAGTATGGGCACAAACAGTTACCGTAATACCAAATCAAGACTACACTTTTAGCTATTGGTTACAAACAGTAGCAACTCCAAATCGAGCCAATATTGACGTAACTATTAACGGAACATCCATTGGAGCAATAACAGCACCTGCTACCAATTGCGAATGGGCACAAATTAGCTATACATGGAATTCAGGAACATCTACTTCCGCACAAATAGCCATTTATGACAGAATAATTTTGTCAAATGGAAATGATTTCTCTTTAGATGATATTACATTTAGTCCAAATGTGCTAACCCAATGTGCTACAACTACTGATTTAACAATAACAGTAAATGAACCTGTAGCGGCTACATTTAATACTATTCCTGCTATTTGTAGTGGCGGAATTGCTCCAAGCTTGCCAGCAACTTCTATTGAAGGTTTTACCGGAACATGGACTCCAAGTATAGTTGATAACGAACAAACATTACCTTATACGTTTAATCCAACTGCCGGACAGTGTGCCACTTCAGGTAGTGTCGTTGTAACAGTTAATCCAAATACAACTCCAGTTTTTGAAATTGGAACTTCAATTATAAGTTGCGCCGGAGTATCTCCACAAGTAGAATTACCAACTACTTCTCAGAATGGAATAACTGGAATCTGGAATCCTTCAACCTTGGATTATTCTATTGAAGGGACAACAGTGTATACTTTTACACCAACTTTCGGAATTTGTGCAACTACTGCAACTTTGACGGCGATTATTAGCCCAAATAGTACTCCGACTTTTACTCAAGTACTTCCAATTTGTTCTGGAGCACAATTAACTGCTTTACCAACTACTTCCATAGAAGGCATTACTGGAACTTGGTCACCAGCATTGAATAATTTGGGAACAACTTTATACACATTTACGCCTACTATAGGTTTATGTGCTGTTCCAACTACAATGACAATTGTTGTTAATCCAAATAGTACTCCGACATTTAATGCTATTGCTCCGTTATGTACCGGTGAAACTGCTCCTTCTCTTCCATCGCCATCGATTGAAGGAATAACAGGAACTTGGTCACCAGCTGTAATTGACAATACAACTTCTGGAACTTACACATTTACTCCAACAGCTGGACAATGTGCTATTAATGGTAGTCTTTCTGTAACGGTTCAAAGTGCTTTTGATTTCGAATTATCAGGGCAATGTGTAGGTGAAGATTTTATTTTGGAAGTTACCGCAGTTAATAACACCATTAATCTTAACACAGCTAATTTTGTTTGGTTTAATAGCAATAATCAAGCTGTTGGTAATAATTCAAGCACTTTTAATGTAACTGAATATTTAAATTCAACGGAACCAATTGAAGAATTGCCTATCACTTTTTCATTAACTGTTACTAATTCTGATGGTTGTTACAGAACAGAACCGATTACATTACCTAGAATTTTCTGTGGTATTCAAAAAGGAATTTCTGTAAACAATGATGGGGATAACGAATTCTTTGACCTGACTTTATTGAATGTAAAACATTTGAGCATTTTCAATAGATATGGAATGAAAGTCTATACCAAAGGTGGTTATACCAATGAATGGAAAGGACAATCTGATAAAGGTGATGAATTACCGGATGGTACTTATTATTATGTTATTGATTTCAAAGATAATCTTCCAGCGAAAACGGGTTGGATTTATATCAACAGAGAAAATTAAATAAAAAACGTCCCGAAAATATTGGGACGTTTTTTTTATGATAGGTTTTATTAATTAGTCAATTCCGTATTGATCGAACAAGTACATTAACGAAGCCATCGTTGCTGCACCAAGTTCTAGTTCTCGTTTATTTACTGCATCAAATTTATCATTTGCTGCATGATGATAATCGAAATAGCGTTGCGAATCCGGAATCAATCCTGCTTTTACAATTTTTGCAGAAGTTAGATGTCCAATATCAGAACCTGTTTCTCCAATTGTAAAACTATGTATCAAATAAGGCTCGAATAAATATTTCCAGTTGGTTATTTTTTCGAAATTAACGCCATCACATTCAAAGGAAAATCCTCTTGGCGAAAATCCACCAGCATCACTTTCAAGGGCAAAAATGTGGTTTTCCTTATATGTTTTTGATAACTCTTCATATTTTTTCCCGCCTCTGCTTCCAAATTCTTCATTCATAAAAAGCACCACTCTGATCGTATTTTTTGGTTTGTAATTTAGTTTTTTAAACAGTTCAATTACTTCAATACTCTGCACAACACCAGCGCCATCATCATGTGAACCGTCTGCCAAATCCCAAGAATCAAGATGTCCTCCTACAATCATAATTTTTTCAGGATGCTCGAAACCTTTGATTTCACCAACTACATTATAGGAAATCACATCATCAAATGTTTGACAAGAAAGTTTCATAAAGAATTTTAAAGTATTATTCTCTTTAAGTTTTTTACTCAATAATTCTGCTGCATTAGTACTAATTGCTGCAGTTGGAACATATTGTTCCTTTGGCAAATCACCATAACTTTGTGCTCCTGTATGTGGAAAATCGTCTAACCTAAAATTCATTGAACGCACAATAGTAGCCACTGCACCATATTTGGCTGCGTCTCTAGCTCCATAATATCTTTGGTCAACGCAATTACCATACGATTTGAAAGCGTCTATATTTTCAGGTTCAAAAGGTCGGTTATAAAAAACAATTTTCCCTTTTATTTTATCTATACCAAGAGTTTCCAATTCTTTTAAACTATGCACTTCAATAACTTCAGCTGTTAATCCATTTTTTGAAGTGGCAATTGAACCGCCAAGTGCACAAATTGGTATATTTACTTTGGTTTTATTATCTAAAATATAAGCGGTTTCTTTTTCACCTCTTACCCATTTTGGCACCATAACTTCCTGAAGATATACTTTATCCAATCCTAAAGTTTCGAGTTGTGCTTTTACATAAGCCACTCCTTTTTCTGCTCCAACTGAACCCGACATTCGGGAACCAATTTTGTTGGACAAATCATCTAACCAAGAATAGCAATTTGATTTCGTCAATGAATAATTGTAAATATTCTTTAGCATTTGTTGGTCGTTGCTTTGCGAATAAATAATGGATGTGAATAATAAAACGGATAAGACGATTTTTTTCATAATTTAATTTTTATCAAAAATATATTAAAAAACATTTGGTCACAGAAAAAATATTCATTTACTTTGTTTTTCAAAGTACTTTAAAATGGAAAACGAAAAATACCTTAAAGACATTTCAGAAATCAAAAACATCATGGATAAATCATCCCGATTTATTTCATTGAGTGGATTTTCCGGAATATTAGCGGGAATTTATGCGCTGATTGGCGCTTGGCTTGCTTACAACACTATCTATTTTGATACGACAACTTTAGGTGAATATGATAATCTAATAGTCACTCAACCTATGATTGAAAGACTATTTATTATTGCGTTTACTGTTTTGATTGCTTCTATTATTACTGCAGTTGTAATGAGTGCTAAAAAAGCTAAAAAAAATAATGATAGTATTTGGAACGCTTCTTCAAAACGATTGCTAATTAACTTTATGATTCCATTAGCGTCAGGTGGATTCTTCATTTTGTTTTTAATTGAAAAGGAAATGTTTGGTTTGGTTGCTCCTTTAACTTTATTGTTTTATGGTTTAGCTTGTGTAAATGCTAGTAAATACACCATTGGTGATATTCGTTATTTAGGAATTACCATGATTTTGCTAGGGTTGCTTTCAACATGGTTTCTCGGATATGGATTGTTATTTTGGGCATTGGGATTTGGTGTTTGTCACATTGTTTACGGAAGTATGATGTATTTTAAATACGATAGAAATTAATCTTGAAAACCATCATACAAAATATCAACAAATCTTTTGATCACCGAATTCGTCTCGGGATTATGTCAGTGCTGATGGTCAATGAAAGTGCCGATTTTAATATGCTCAAAGAAATGCTAGGCGTTACCGATGGAAATCTTGCCAGTCATACCAAAGCCTTGGAGACCGAAAACTATATTATGATTGAAAAACAATTCATCGGAAAGAAACCAAACACGAGGTATATTGCAACGACTGAAGGAAAAAAAGCATTTAGAGAACACATTGAAGCATTGGAAAAACTAATCCAAAAAAGTTAATCTATTTTTTTATCCATAAACTTTGAATTTCAAAGTACTTTTAAATAAATTAAAATCGTATTTCACAATTATTAACTCAAACATAAAAACAATTAAATCATGGAAATTTCAGAAAAAGAACCACAAGAAGAAAGAACTGGCTTCTTTCAATCAACAACCGCAAAAATGCTAATGGTAGGATTCCTAACTTTAGTCTTATTAATTCCGCTATTTTTTGTGCAGGATTTAATTCGGGAACGTTCACAACGAAAAACAGCAATGGTTGATGAAGTGACCAATTTATGGGGAAAAGACATTTTATTCTACGGACCGATTTTACGAATTCCGTACACCAGTTATGAAGCCTACAATGTCACCAATCCCAAAACTGGAGTAACAACAATCGAGAGAAAAGCAGTAAGTAATTATGCTTATTTCTTTCCGAATGAATTGAAAAATACTTCAAATATCAAGAAAAATGAATCGCTGAAACGCGGTATTTTTAATCATGTTGTCTTCAAGGCAGACATGAATTTCAATGGAAATTTCACAAGTCCAAATTTTACAAAATTGGGCATAACCGAAGAAAATATTCAATGGAACAAAGCATCCATAATTGTAAAAACTACCAATCTAAAAAGCATCAAAAGCGAATTGAAAATTCAATTAAACAATGACAAATTCTCTTTTGAACCACAAAATAATGACAAAAGTGATTACAGTATTTTAGCCACAAACAGCTTTGATTACAAAGCCTTAATCAAAAATGATAAAATCAATTTTAATTTTGGAATAACCTACAACGGAAGCAATAGCGTGAAGTTTATTCCTGTTGGAAAAGTTACTACCGTAAGCGTAGATTCTGATTGGGAATCACCAAGTTTTGAAGGTTCATTTGCTGCGAGCGATACCACAAAAACCATAAATAATAAAGGTTTTCACGCCGATTGGAAAATTCTGGATATCAACCGAACATTTACACAACAATATGTGAACGCTTTGCCTGATTTGGATGATTATCTGTTTGGAGTAAAACTTATCCAAACTGTTGATGAATACCAACAAAACGAACGTGCTTCAAAATATGGTTTTCTGGTTATTGGTTTGACTTTCCTGATTTTCTTCCTAATTCAATCGGTTAGCAAAATCAATATTCATATTTTCCAGTATTCTATGATTGGGTTGGCGCTGATTATGTTTTATACTTTGCTGATTTCAATTACAGAACACAGTACGTTTAGCTTTGCTTATACCGTTGCCGGAACTTCAGTTGTCGCTATGATAACTATGTATTCTATTTCGATTTTGAAAAATAGAAAGTTTCCAATGTTCATCGGAATTTCGCTTTCAGTTTTATACACCTTCATCTACGTGATTATTCAAATGGAAGATTACGCATTATTGGTTGGCAGCATTGGATTGTTCTTAATACTTGGAGCTGTGATGTATTTCTCTAGAAAAATCGATTGGAGTAAGTGAATTTGTAACTGATAAATAAATTATAATGGAACTATTCGTTGAAAAAGATTCAATAGTTAGAGAAATCTGGGGAAAGAGCGATACGGTGCTTTTTATATTTGCCGGAGCTTCTGCTGAGTTTGCGCTAAATAAGGCTGTAGACTGGCTCTATTTTACAGGAAAACTGCCTTCGGATCCTTTGGGAAGATTGTTTTCTACAGTAAAGTATGCAAAGTCGATTGTCTTTTCGCCTAAGGATGATGCGAATGCTTCGATTGATGTACTCAGAAAAATACACGGTAAAGTAGAACAAAACAGAGGTACTCAGATTCCAGATTGGGCTTATCGCGATGTGTTATTTATGTTAATTCATTACTCAATTGCATCTTATGAGCTTTTGGAAACAAAATTGACTTACGATGAAAAAGAAGAAGTCTATAATGTTTTTCATCGTGTCGGAACAAGAATGGGGTTATCTGAGTTGCCTTTAAATTATAAAGATTGGCTACCTATAAGAGAATCACATTTGAAGGAAAACTTAAAACAAAGCAAATACACTTTTGACCTATTTAAACAATATAAAAAGCATCTTGGAGTACTGAGATATAAAGTGCTGATAGAAGCTCAAAAATTAGTAGTTCCAAAACATGTAAAAAAGGAATTATATCTAAATGATTTCTCCTTACTCACGATTGTTATCCCTATTTACAAATTCAGTCGAAATATAAAGATTGATAAATTCTTTAAAAATATATTGCTCCCAGCTAAATATAAAACAGAAATTAAAGAGTTAGATATACATCCAGGATAACATAATTTTCAAAAGAAAAACCTGTTCAATTGAGCAGGTTTTTTATAAATTAAAATTCCATTCTTTGTTTTTATCATACCAAAGTTGTCCATTAGAAACCGTCAACGGAGAGTCAAAATTATTAGTATATAAACTTCCTGTTCCTAATCCTTGAGGCATCAAATTACTTTGCAAAAAAGTAAATTGAGCAATGGCGTTCAAACCAACATTACTTTCCAAAGCGGAAGTAATCCACCAACCAATATTTAATTTTTCAGCTATAGAAATCCACTCTAAAGTTCCTCTAAATCCGCCAACAAAACTTGGCTTTAAAACGATGTATTGTGGCTTAATTTCTTGAAGTAAATTCTCCTTTTCCTTAGTAAAAAAAACGCCAATAAGCTCTTCATCTAAAGCTATAGGAATTTGGCTATTTTTACACAAGACTGACATCGTGTCAGTGTGTTTTTTTTTAATGGGTTGTTCAATACTATGAAGTTTAAAACCAGTTATTTGGTTAATTTTATATAAAGCTTCATTTTCATTGAAAGCACCGTTAGCATCAACCCGAATTTCAATAGCTTTTTCATCAAAATTAGCTCGGATAAAGCGCAACAAATCGATTTCTTTATCAAAATCTATGGCTCCAATCTTCAATTTTACACAACTAAAACCTTGTGAAATTTTGTCCTCAATTTGAGCTTTCATGAACGCTTCATTACCCATCCAAACCAAACCATTTATCGAAATGCTTTTAGTGTTTTTTGTAAAATCAGAAGGAAATAAAACAAATGGATTTTCACTTTTTAAAGACAAAAAAGCCATCTCAATTCCAAATTGAATTGATGGAAATTCGACTAATTCTTCCCAAAGTTTTTGCTCTCCGAGATGCATATTTTCACATGTCCATTTTAATTTTTCTTCATAATCGGGTCTGTCATCTGCAGATAATCCACGAAGAATTCCGCACTCACCTATTCCTTTTTTACCGTCTTTTTCCAAGATGATAAACCAGGTTTCTTTATCGGTTAAAATGCCTCTTGAAGTTCCTGAGGCTTGTTTGAAATTGAGTATGTATTTGAAGTAAGATGCTTTCATCATTAAAGCGAAATGCTTTCTCCAATATCTAAAAGCATTAAATCTTTTCCAGCGTCAAAGAATTTCTTTTTGGCTTCATCGTGATTGATAATAATAAAACCAAATGTATCATAATGACAACCTAAAATCTTATCGCAATCAACAAAATCTGCAGCCATGATAGCATCTTCAACATCCATAGTGAAACAATTACCTATTGGCAAAATCGCTAAATCCAATTTAGTTCGCATCGGAATTAGTTTCATATCCATTGTAAGTGCTGTGTCACCGGAAATGTAAATATTTTTGTGCTCGCCTTCAATTACAAAACCACCGGGATTTCCGCCATAAGTAGCGTCAGGAAAAGAACTTGAGTGTATTGCGGCAACATATTTAACTCTTCCAAAATCAAACTGCCAGCTTCCGCCGTGATTCATCGGATGATATTGAAACCCTTTATTACCAAAATAAGTAGCTATTTCCCAATTGGAAACAATAATCGAATTGTTGTTTTTAGCAATAACCTCAACATCTGCAATATGATCAAAATGAGCATGCGTTATGAGAATATAATCTGCTTTTAAGGCAGCAATATCAATATGAGTAGCTTTTTCATTTCCTGAAATAAACGGATCAACTAAGATGTATTTTCCGCTGACTTCAATTCCGATACAAGCATGTCCGTAGAATGTAATTTTCATAATTAGATATAATTAACCAATAAATCAGAAATAAAATAGATTAAACTCAAAGCCAGTAAAATTGAGAGAAAGAAGGTGCTCAATGCTAATTTCTTTAACTCAGGATCTAACAGTTTTGGATTTCTGTTTTTACGCACTCTTATCAAATGACCAGCTAATGGAAAGTAAGCGGCTACAAAAATGTATTGATCAAAATGAAAGTCATTTAAAAAAGCAAAAGCAACTACCAAAACCATGGCAGACAAAACTAAAAAATAATGGTATTTTTTTGCCCACGCACCGCCCTTTTGAACAACAATTGTATTCTTACCAGCTTTTCGATCGCTAGCTTCATCACGCATATTGTTTAAATTCAACACACCAACGCTCAAAAAACCTATTGCTGTTGCAGGCAATAATAAAAGCCAATCTATTTCTTTTGAAAACATAAAATACACACCAAACGTGCTTACTAATCCGAAGAAAATAAAAACAAAAACATCACCATATCCGCGATATCCATAAGCGCTATTTCCAACAGTATATCGAATAGCCGAAGCGATAGCTAAAATTCCCAAAAACAAAAAGATAAGTGAATAAAGCAGATAACTTTCCTTGAAAGCAAAATAGATTAGTGAAATGGCAAAACCTAAGGTAACAATTGAAGTTAAAATCATTGCGTTTTTCATTGCAAATGGCGTAATAACTCCTTTTTGAATGGCTCGTTTTGGTCCAACTCTATCATCGTTATCAGTGCCTTTTATTCCGTCACCATAATCATTGGCAAAATTGGAAAGAATCTGCAATCCTAAGGTTGTGAGCAAAGCAAAAATCACAATGTTCCAATTAAACATAGCTTGTGACATAGCATAAAAACTACCAACAATAATTCCCGAAACCGAAAGTGGCAATGTTCTTAATCGTGCGGCTTCAATCCAATGTTTCATTTGATATAATATTAAATCTAATTATTTTTTCTGCTTTCTGCTACTGCTTACTGAACACTTTTTATGGCAACCATTTCTTTTCAAAATTTGGTTTTCTTTTTTCTAAAAATGCATCTCTTCCTTCTTTGGCTTCATCAGTCATATAGGCTAATCTTGTAGCTTCTCCTGCAAAAACCTGTTGTCCAACCATACCGTCATCTGTTAAATTCATTGCAAATTTTAGCATTTTTATAGATGTTGGTGATTTTTCCAGAATTTCTTGCGCCCATTGATAAGCTGTATCTTCAAGTTCAGCATGAGGAATAACGGCATTGACCATTCCCATATCAAAAGCTTCTTGAGCCGAATAATTTCTTCCCAAAAAGAATATTTCACGCGCTTTCTTTTGTCCAACCATTTTTGCCAAATAAGCCGAACCATAACCGCCATCAAAGCTCGTTACATCAGCATCGGTTTGTTTAAAAATTGCATGCTCTTTGCTGGCTAAAGTCAAATCGCAAACCACGTGCAAACTATGTCCGCCACCAACTGCCCAGCCGGGAACAACACAAATAACAGCTTTTGGCATAAAGCGAATTAGACGTTGAACATCTAAAATATTTAATCTATGATATCCATCATCTCCAACATAACCTTGATGACCTCTTGCTTTTTGGTCACCTCCTGAACAAAATGACCAAACACCATCTTTGGAACTTGGTCCTTCAGCCGAAAGCAGAATCACCCCAATTGAAGTATCTTCTTGCGCATCATGAAAAGCCTGTAATAATTCAGCTGTGGTTTTAGGACGAAATGCATTGCGAACATCAGGGCGATTGAAAGCTATTCTAGCAACACCATTGCATTTTTTATAAGTTATGTCTTCAAAATCTTTAACTGTTTTCCATTTAATTGAATTCATGTAAAAACTAAAATTTGTTAAAATAATAAGTTAAGGAAAATAAATCGCTCTATTTCAGCGTAAAAATAAAGCATTTTTTACTCTTAACTACAAAAACAAATTGTAAATCCTTATGACTAAATCAATATTTCACATTCCTTTCCTATATTAGATAAAAAGCTATTTTAGTTATGTTGATTAAAGATGATTTGATTAAAAAACGAAATGAACACTTGGAGTAAAATCAAATGACTTTACAAAAATGGACCTACAGGAATCACATTCTTACAGGTTTTTATTTTTATTTCTATATTTAACAAATAAAATCCATAGAAATGAAACTCTTTACCACCAAAGAAAAATTCCGAATTCTATTTAGTTTCCCAGTAATTATTGCCTCACTTGGATATTTTGTTGATATTTATGATTTATTACTTTTTGGCATTGTCCGTATTCCAAGTTTAAAAAGTATGGGTTTGGATGCAGATAAAGTGGGCACGATGATTATTAATTATCAAATGATTGGACTAGTCCTTGGCGGAATTATTTGGGGTGTTTTTGGAGATAAAAAAGGACGGCTTTCGGTTTTATTTGGTTCTATTATAGTTTATTCGTTAGCCAATATCTCTTGCGGATTTTTACCTCAAATGAATTTTGCGGACAAAGGAACCATTTATGCTGTCTTACGTTTCATTGCTGGTATTGGTTTAGCTGGCGAATTAGGTGCAGGAATAACATTAGTTTCAGAAACCCTACCTAAAGAATTGCGTGCTATCGGAACTTCAATTGTGGCTGGTTTTGGCGTACTTGGTGCTGTAGTTGCCCAATTTACTGTTGAATTAGCCGGAAGTTGGACAACAGCTTACATCATTGGCGGATTACTGGGTTTGGCATTATTAGTATTGCGAATTAGCGTAGCTGAAAGCGGAATATTTAAAACTGTCAAAGAAAACAAAGCAATAAAACGCGGTGATTTCTTTTCCTTTTTTTCTAATAAAGAGCTTTTTCTTAAATATATGCGTTGTGTTTTTATTGGAATTCCCATCTGGTATTGCATCGGGATTTTGGTTTTTATGGCAAACCAATTCGCACCCGAAATGGGAATCGTTTCAATCAATCCCGGAAAAGCGATTATGTGGTGCTATATTTTTGCATCGATTGGTGATTTTTCTAGCGGATTCATTTCGCATGCATTCCGCTCACGAAAGAAAACTATTTTAACAATGCTTTTATTTAACGCTGTTGGCGTTTGCTTACTTTTCTTAAGTGGACACAAAACTGAAAATATGTATTATTTCTATTGTGCCTGGGTTGGACTGGGTGGCGGTTATTGGGCTATGTTTGTCACTGTAGCAGCAGAACAGTTTGGCACTAACTTAAGAAGTACTGCAACCACGAGCGTTCCTAATATGGTTAGAGGTTCTGTCCCGATTATGCTTATTGGTTTTGATTATCTAAAACAAACTCGCAGCGTAATTGTTTCTGCCGCAGTTATAGGCGCTATTGCTTTTGGATTGGGAATTTATGCAACATTTACTATCAAAGAAACTCATGATAAAGATTTGGACTTTGTAGAGTAATGGAAAGACTCTTTTAATATTAAACAAAAAAAAGCAGCGATAAAGCTGCTTTTTTAATTATTTTTTGTTGCGCTATTCATTTTTCAAAGACGCCATATCGATTACAAAACGGTAACGCACATCGCTTTTTAACATTCTTTCGTATGCTTCATTGATATCCTGCATCTTAATAATTTCAATTTCGGATACAATGTTGTGTTCCCCACAAAAATCGAGCATTTCTTGGGTTTCTGCAATACCTCCTATTAAGGAAGCAGCTACAGCTTTTCTTCCCATTATTAAGGGAACAGTATTTAAAACGGGGTCTAATCCACCTAAATAACCAACCAAAACCAACGTTCCGCTAATTCCTAACGTAGTGATATACGGATTTACATCGTGTACATAAGGCACTGTATCAATAATTAAATCAAATTTTCCCGCTACTGAAGCCATATGAGCATCATCTGTAGATATGATTACGGCATCGGCACCTAAATCTAAAGCATCTTTTTCTTTGCCTGGAGATCTTGAAAACAAAGTTACTTCAGCACCTAATCCTTTCGCTAATTTTATAGCCATGTGCCCTAATCCGCCTAAACCTACTACAGCTACTTTACTTCCTTTACCTACTTTCCAATGACGTAATGGAGACCATGTAGTTATTCCGGCACAAAGTAATGGAGCGACAGCAGCTAAATCTAAATTAGCTGGTACTTTCAAAACATAATTCTCATCTACTACTACTTTTTCAGAATAGCCACCGTACGTAATTCCGCCAAGATGTTTGTCGACACTATTGTAAGTACCAATCCATCCGTTTAAGCAGTATTGTTCTAAGTCTTGTTTGCAGCTATTACATGTTCGGCAAGAATCGACTAAACAGCCTACTCCAGCAAAGTCACCTACTTTTAGTTTGGCTACACCGCTTCCTACTCTAGTTACTTTACCTATAATTTCATGTCCTGGAACCGTAGGATAAGTTGTGAATCCCCAATCGTTTCTTGCAGTGTGCAAATCAGAGTGACAAACGCCACAAAACAGGATTTCGATTTCTATATCATTTTCTAAAACCTCTCTGCGCTCAATGGTCATTTGCCCTAAAGGAGCATCAGGAGCACCTGTCCCATATGCTTTTACATTTGTTGTTGTCATATTTTTTTGGCTATAAATTATGTTTTTGTTTACTCTTGAAAGATAGTGTTTATTCATTGGATCAACTAAAGTTCATTGATAGTATTTGCAAATAGTGATATAGTTCACTTTTTTGTTTTATATTGATTATTTTAAAATCTCATTAGATAAATTTGTGATGAAAAAACAATCACAAAAAACAAAAAAATCCAAATGGTGTTAACGCCATTCTAAAATTTACCTTTGTATCTTTGTAGCGAAAAAAATGGAACATGGAAACCCTTTTAGATACTAATTTGCCTGTAGGAAAGCCTAAATGGCTGAAAGTAAAACTACCTATTGGTCAAAAATATACTGAACTCCGTGGCTTAGTCGATAAATACAAACTCAACACTATTTGTGCTTCGGGTAGTTGCCCAAATATGGGTGAATGCTGGGGCGAAGGCACCGCTACTTTTATGATTTTGGGAAATATTTGTACACGCTCCTGTGGTTTTTGTGGTGTAAAAACTGGTCGTCCGGAAACGGTAGATTGGGATGAACCCGAAAAAGTAGCGCGTTCTATTAAAATCATGAAAATCAAACATGCCGTAATTACTAGCGTTGATCGCGATGATTTAAAAGATATGGGGTCTATCATTTGGTTAGAAACCGTTCAAGCAATCCGCCGAATGAATCCCGAAACAACTTTGGAAACGCTAATTCCCGATTTTCAAGGTGTAGAAAGAATCATCGACAGAATTGTAGAAGCCAATCCTGAAGTAGTATCGCACAATGTAGAAACCGTTCGTCGTTTGACACGTGAAGTTCGTATTCAGGCGAAATATGACAGAAGTTTGGCTGTTCTAAAATACTTAAAAGATCAAGGAATTCGTAGAACCAAATCGGGCATCATGCTTGGTCTTGGTGAAACTGAAGAAGAAGTGATACAAACCATGAGCGATTTGCGTGACCAAAATGTTGATATTGTTACCATTGGACAATACTTACAACCAAGCAAAAAACATTTGCCTGTAAAAGAATTCATTACTCCGGAACAATTCGCGAAATACGAAAAATTGGGTAAAGAAATGGGATTCCGTCATGTTGAAAGCGGTCCGTTAGTACGTTCCTCTTATCACGCTGAAAAGCATATTCTATAATTATTTTGAATTTTAAATTCTAAATGAAAAAAACACTTGTCGCCATTAATGGTTTTGGCCGTATTGGAAGAAATCTTTTCCGGTTGCTGCTTAATCATTCTTCAATTGAAGTCGTCGCCATTAATGATATTGCCGACAATAGAACGATGGCTCATTTGATAAAATACGATAGTATTCATGGTGTTTTACCTTATGATGTTTCCTTTGATGACACATCGATAATCGTTGACGGAAAGCCGTATTTGTTCTTTCACCAAAGAGAAATCAATAATATTAATTGGAACAATATTGATTTTGTAATAGAATGTACTGGTAAATTCAACACATTTGATGATATTAACAAACACATTTTAGCTGGAGCCAAAAAAGTAATTCTATCAGCACCTTCTGAAGTACCAGAAATTAAAACTGTAGTTCTTGGTGTAAATGAAAATATCCTGGACGGAACTGAAAATATAGTTTCTAACGCTAGTTGCACAACCAATAACGCAGCTCCAATGATAAAAATCATTAACGAACTGTGTGGTATTGAGCAAGCTTATATCACAACCGTGCATTCCTACACAACTGACCAAAGTTTACACGATCAACCGCATAAAGATTTACGTAGGGCTCGGGGTGCAAGCCAAAGTATTGTTCCAACAACAACAGGTGCAGCCAAAGCATTAACTAAAATTTTTCCGGAAATGGAAGGTAAAATTGGCGGTAGTGGCATTAGAGTACCAGTTCCTGATGGCTCTTTAACTGATATTACCTGTTATGTAAAAAAAGAAGTTTCGATTGCTGAAATCAATGCTGCCTTTAAAAATGCATCTCAAACTTTTCTCAAAGGAATTCTGGATTACACAGAAGACCCAATCGTTTCTGTTGATATTATTGGCAATAAAAATTCGTGTCTTTTTGACTCGCAATTAACTTCCGTCATCGGAAAAATGGTAAAAGTTGTTGGTTGGTATGATAATGAAATTGGTTATTCTTCCAGAATAATTGACTTAATTCTTTTGTTAAGAAAATAATTTCCCTACATTTAGCCTCCCTAATTTTTATTGGCCAAGCTAAATGAAATGGATTTTGATTTTCCTGTTATTTCCTATTGTCTTTTTTGGGCAAAGAATGTCAATAAAAAAAATTGATAGTACTGCTTATTACATACAACTGGCCAACTTCAATAAAAAGACAAACAACTATAAATCTTCATTAGCTTTTTCTCAGAAAGCTTTTAATTACGCCAAACTTAATAATAAAATTAAAGGAAAGGCAGATGCCTTATTTTCGCTTGGCTTAACGTATTTTGAGTTAAAAAAAATGAATGATGCTCTGGAGTCTTTCACCAATAGTGCCGAATTATACAATCAACTTTTGCCATCAACCGATTATGCCTTGTGTTACTACAATATGGGCCTTTGTTATATGAGTTTGGAAGAATTTGACAAAGCTGAAGATAGTTTTGATAAAGCAGAATCCGTTTATAAAGTTTTGAAAATCGATGCTTCTCCCTTTATGAATTTACAAAAAGGTATTTTATATAAAAATAACGGAAAGACAGAATTGGCTTCCAAGTTATTTAATGAAATCATTTCAAAAGACGATAGTAAAGATTTATTTAAAACCAAAGCCGAAGCTTTATACCAATTAGGAACGATTGAAGAAAAATTAAACCATTACAATTTAAGCGTTAACTATCTTAATAGAGCGTTAACCTTAAGTACAAAAGATAAAAATTTAGATCAAAAAGCTAAGATATTATTAGATTTAAGTATGTCTTACGAGAAACTTCTTGACTTAAAAAAATCGTACATCTATCTTAAAGCACACATAGAATTAAAAGACAGTCTTTCCCATCTGTACAATAAAAAATTAAATGTTAATGATTATGTAAGTTTCAAAGAAAGTGAACGAATGAAGGCCATTGAGCAAATGACAAAAGAATATGAAGCTCAACAAAAGACTAATAAATTTGCTAAGCTTATTAGTATTTTAGCTATTGCTCTGATTACCATTTTGTCGCTTTTGAGTTTGTCATTATATAAAAATAATATTATCAGAAGCCAATCAAACAATATCTTAAAAGAGAAAAATTTTGAATTACAAATAGCAAAAGATAATGCTGAAAAAGCATCTAAAGCTAGAGCAGAATTCCTTTCAACTGTAAGTCATGAATTAAGAACTCCATTAAATGCAATCAATGGAATTACACATTTGTTGCTTGAAGACAACCCAAAACCAAATCAATTGCATTATTTAAATTCGTTAAAATTTTCAGGCAATTACTTATTGACGTTTATTAATGAAATCTTAGAAATTAACCGAATTGAATCAAGCAACATTGAAATTGAATATATCAATTTTAACATCAAACAATTGCTGCTGGATATTCAAAATTCAATGACTGAAATTGCTTCAAATAACAACAATAAATTCACTTTAGAAATTGATGAAAATATCCCCGAAATAGTTCTTGGCGACCCAACCAAACTCTCTCAAATATTTATCAATTTGATTAATAACGCACTCAAATTTACTAAAAATGGGGAAGTTAAAGTGATGGCTAAATTAATCGAAACAGGGGATGATTTTTCAAGAATAAATTTTGCAGTAAGTGATACTGGAATTGGGATACCCGAAGATAAACAGGAAACTATTTTTGAGAGTTTTTCGCAAGGTTCAATTGAAATAAACAGAAAATATGGCGGAACAGGTTTAGGTTTAACCATTGTTAAAAAAATAGTAGATTTACTTGGAGGAGAAATCAATTTAGAAAGCCAAGTTGGTGTTGGGACAACATTTGATTTCGAATTAAATCTATTTAAAGGAACCAAAGAAGTTATCACTGAAAAACCAAAAATGTACTCGGATGATATATTAATAGGTAAAAATATTTTGGTTGTAGAAGATAATAAAATCAACCAAATGGTAACTAAAAAGATGCTGGAGAAAAAGGAGGTTATATGTCAAATTATTGACAATGGTGAAGATGCTGTTGAATTATTGAGCAAAGAAAATAATTTCGATTTAGTATTAATGGATGTTCATTTACCAGGCATAAATGGCACTATTGCAACACAAAAAATAAGAGAGTTTGATATAAAAAAGCCAATCATTGCGTTAACGGCTATTTCTCTAAATGAAAATAGAGAAATGCTATTATCTTTTGGCATGACCGATGTCATCACCAAACCTTTTGAACCCGAAAATTTCTACAGAATTATTGCCTTGAATTTGAGTTAGAACTGTAGAATTAATTCTTTGATTAACTTTCTAACTTGAGGTTCCGCTTTTGCTGCTGCTTTTAGAACTTCATCGTGGCTCACTTCTTCCATACTTGCTTCAACATCTCCCATATCTGTAACTACAGACAATCCAAAACATTCGATTCCCATGTGTCGAGCTACAATTACTTCAGGAACTGTAGACATTCCAACACAATCAGCACCAAGAATTTTTACCATTTTGTATTCAGCAAAAGTTTCAAACGTTGGACCTTGCAAACCAAGGTAAACACCATCATGAACTGTAATATTATTTTCAACTGCTATTACTTTGGCTTTTTGAATCATAGCTTTATTATAAGCTTCATTCATATTCAAAAATCTAGGGCCAAAACGCTCGTCATTTTTCCCTCGTAACGGATGCTCTGGGAAAAAATTAATATGATCTTTAATAATCACAACTGAACCTACTTCATAATCAGAATTTACCCCACCAGAAGCATTGGAAACAACTAATTTAGTAACTCCAAGATATTTCATCACACGAACCGGAAAAGTTACTTGCTTCATGTCGTAACCTTCATAAAAATGAAAGCGCCCTTGCATTGCCATCACTTTTTTATCGCCAATAGTTCCAAAAACCAAAGCTCCTTTATGTCCTTGAACAGTTGACACAGGAAAATTTGGAATTTCGTTGTATGGTAATGTAAATTCAATAGTGATATCGTCAGTAAAACTTCCTAATCCAGATCCTAAAATAACACCATATTCAGGCGTGAAATTGGTTTTATTTTTAATATAATTAACGGTTTCTTGTACAAGTTCCCACATAGTTTAAAATAGTTTGATCAAAAGTCTCTTGATTACTCAAAAATTGACTTTTTATTGGTAAATAAAATAATTGCTTTCTTAAAATTTTAGCATCCAAACGTACAAAATCTTTTTCAGTTGTAACGATGATTTTATCAATGGCTCTACTTTTAATGGATAAAATTTCGCTCTCACTAAAATGATGATGGTCAGAAAATGTCATAATTTCATCAGTATCAGCTTGTAAAAATTCGAAAAAAGGTCTTGGTTTTGCAATTCCGGCAAGTAAAATTTTTTGTATTAATTTAACTTCACTAACTGCTAAAGTTGTTTCTTCATTATAGACTTTATCGTCATAAGAAACACAGCTAAAAAAAATTGGTAAATCAATTCCTAATTTCTTTTTGATGTTTTCTTGTTGAAGTTCTGTACTGTTTGCCGGGCATTTAGTTACAATGATTAAATTCGCTCTTTTAGCTCCGTTTCTGCTTTCGCGAAGATTGCCTGTTGGCAATATATAATCATCGCAAAACAAATCGTCATAAGCCGTCAAGAGTATATAAAAACCTGCTTTTACTTTGCGATGTTGAAATGCATCATCTAACAAAATGATTTCTGGCTTTGTTTTTTGTTTTAACAATTGTTCGATTCCGTTGCGTCTGTCAGCATCAACAGCAACCTGAATAGTTGGAAATTTTTTAAAATACTGAAAAGGTTCATCACCCAGAGTTTCCGCATTAGCATTGGCATCAGCCAAAATAAATCCTTCTGACTTTCTTTTATAACCACGACTTAAGGTTGCCACTTTATAATTAGGCGAAAGTAGCCGAATTAAATACTCAATTTGAGGTGTTTTTCCAGTACCACCAAAATTTAAATTCCCAACAGCAATAACAGGAATATCAACTGAATACGATTTTAGTATACCTTTATCATAAAGATAATTTCTTAAAAAAGTTATAAAACCATACAATATGGCAAAAGGAAAGAGTAATTTTCGCAACAAATTCATACTACGAAAGTAACGATTTTTTATCTTTGAATAAAAATTATTCTGATTACAATACGCAATGAAAAAACAGTGTCTAAAAATATTTTTGATTTTTTTTCTTATTTCATCAGCAGCATTTTCTCAGGAAAATGACAATGCTGCTATTCTAAAAATAATTTTTACCAAATATTATAAAACCGAAAAAGTTATTGCCAAAGGAAGATTACAATTGCTTAATTTTTATTGCAAAAAAGCACCAAATAACGAAGAAGTTTTGGAAGTAATATCCCAAAGTGATTTACTCAAAAAAAACGCTGCCGAAATCAAAAAAGAAATTATTGTTGGCATTGATGAAGATTGGTCTGTAGCTTACAACCTGTTATTTGACAATCAAAATCAATATTTGAAAAGCAAAGTTAATGCGTGTTTATCTTTTGAAGAATTTAAAACTGTTTCTGATCGAGAAGGTCTAAACAACCAACGTTTACTGATTATAAACAAACCAATATATTTTGATAACAATAATTTTGCTTTAGTTAAAATTGCTTTTTACAGAAACATTGAGCACAACAGCGGTAGTTTTTTGCTACTTGAAAAAGTAAACGGTATTTGGGTAATTAAAGACTATTTAAATCAATGGGCAACATGAAAATAAAAGAAATACTATCAATTTTAGAAGAAATGGCGCCTTTGGCTTATGCCGAAGATTTTGATAACGTTGGTTTGCTTGTTGGAAATCAGGAAAACGATGCTACAGGAATTCTGGTTTGTCACGATGCTTTGGAAACTGTTATAGAGGAAGCCATTACCAAAAAATGTAATTTGGTTGTTTGCTTTCATCCAATCATTTTCTCAGGTATAAAAAAAATTACGGGTAAAAATTATGTAGAGCGTTCAGTTCTTAAAGCCATCAAAAATGATATTGCCATTTATGCAGTTCATACAGCTTTAGACAATCATAAAAACGGTGTTAATAAGATTTTTTCAGATGCGTTGGGTTTGATTAACACAAAGATTTTAATTCCCAAACAGAACTTTATTCAAAAACTAATTACCTATACCATTCCCGAAAACGTAGAAGAATTGCGCAATGCCTTATTTGATGCCGGTGCCGGAAAGATTGGCAATTATGAAGATTGTAGTTTTAATTCAAAAGGTATTGGGACTTATATGGGAAACGAAGACAGCAATCCTCAACTTGGAGAACGATTCGAATTTGTTGAAACACCTGAAATTAAAATCGAAGTCACTTTTGAAAAACAATTACAATCCAATATACTAAAAGCACTTTTTAAAAATCATGTATACGAAGAAGTGGCGTATGAGATTTATGATTTGCAAAATACACACCAAAACATTGGTTTGGGAATGATTGGCGAACTAGAAAAACCAATGAACGAAGACCATTTTTTTGCGTTTGTAAAAGACAAAATGCAATGTGGCGGAATTCGGCACAGTATATTGCGAGGAAAACCAATTCAAAAAGTTGCTGTGCTTGGCGGTTCAGGAAGTTTTGCTATTAAGATTGCAATTCAGGCAAATGCTGATGTTTTCCTGACTTCTGATTTGAAGTATCACAACTTTTATGAAGCTGAAAATCAATTGGTTTTGGCCGATATTGGGCACTTTGAAAGTGAAAGATTTACAAAAAATTATATTGTTGATTTTCTTAAGAAAAAAATCCCTAATTTTGCAATCATTTTTTCGGAAGAAAATACAAATCCAGTTAAGTACTTATAAAATATGGCGACTACAAAAGAACTAAATGTTGAAGACAAATTAAGAGCTATTTATGACCTTCAAATCATAGATACAAGAATTGATGAAATCAGAAATGTACGAGGCGAATTGCCTTTGGAAGTGGAAGATTTAGAGGATGAAGTTACTGGTTTAAGCACTCGTTTAGATAAATTAAAAAGTGATTTGGTTACTATAGAAGAGCAAATCAAAACTAAGAAAAACAATATTGACGATCATCAGGCAGCCATAAAAAAATATACGGCTCAACAAAAAGAAGTTCGTAACAATAGAGAATTCAATTCTTTGACAAAAGAAGTAGAATTTCAAGAATTAGAAATTCAATTAGCTGAAAAACAAATTAAAGAATTAAAAGCTTCTATAGATCATAAAAAGGAAGTGATTTCAAATTCTAAAGAAAAATTAGATCAAAAATCAACTCACTTAAAACATAAGAAAGCTGAATTGAGTGATATCATGGCAGAAACTCAAAAAGAGGAAGCCTTCTTAACCGAGAAATCAGCTGAATATGAAGCGCTAATCGAAGAAAGATTATTAGCAGCTTACAAAAGAATTCGTTCAAGTGTTCGTAATGGTTTAGCAGTTGTATCCATTGAACGTGGTGCTTCGGCTGGTTCATTCTTTACGATTCCACCACAAACACAAGTAGAAATTGCTGCTAGAAAGAAAATCATCACCGATGAACATTCAGGAAGAATCTTAGTAGATGCTTCTTTAGCAGAAGAAGAAAGAGAAAAAATGCAAAAATTATTTGCTCACCTATAATATACTAATCCCGATTTATTCGGGATTTTTTTATGAAGAAAATTCAATTCTTTATTATCACTAAATCAGTTGGGATATATCTCAACGTATTGAGCTATGTCAATTTGGAAGTAGCTAAAAACAAAGCATACGAACTTTTTAGTCAACCCAGAAAAGGCAGAATCAAAAAAGAGAAAATGCCAAAAACATTACAGAACGTAACTTATGAAACCTTTGAATGCCAAAATGAAAAGTTTCAAACCTACATTTGGCATGGCAACGACGAAATAATACTATTGGTTCATGGATGGGAAAGCAATGCTTCTCGTTGGAAAAAATTATTACTTTATTTAAAACCTTTAGGTAAAACCATTATTGCTATTGACGCACCAGCTCATGGATTAAGTGATGGTAAAGAATTCAACGCACCAAAATACGCAGAATACCTTCATGTTTTAATCCAAAAATACCAACCTAAAATTATCATTGGTCATTCTATTGGTGGCGCTGCTATTGCTTATTATCTGAACAAATATCAAAATACAGAAATTGAAAAAATAGTTCTACTTGGAGCGCCTTCCGATTTTAAAATTTTGAGTGACAACTTCATTAAACTTCTGAGTTTAAACAACAGAATTAAAATGCAATTAGAGAATTATTACCACGAAAAATTCAACATTCATATCGATGATTTTTCGGGTCACAAATTTGCCAAAAACTTTACCCAAAAAGCTTTTATCGCACATGATAAAGAGGATAAAGTAGTACTAATAGATGAAGGTCGGAAATATGCCAGCACTTGGGAAAACACCATCTATATAGAAACAACTGGATTAGGACACAGCATGCATGACGGAGAATTATACCTTAAAATAGTTGATTTTATTACCCAAAACTAGAATTAGTTTTTAATAATTTTTTGAATAAAACTTTTCCCCATTTCAGAAACTTTAACAAAGTACAATCCACTTGATAATTGAGATGCATCAATAATCTTATCAATTGGTAAATTAGAAGTATAAACCAATTGTCCTAAACTTGTATAAATTTCAATAACAGCATCAGTAGAAATCAAATCACTTGACATTATAGTAAACTGATTCGCTATTGGATTTGGATAAATATGAAATTGAAATTTTTCTTCTCCCTTAACGCCCAAAGATTCATTGAAAACTCTTTGAATGGCTGCTTGCATATTAGGAATAGGTCCTATATTTCCAGACACACCTGTTCCTTGAGCAATTCCAGTTTCTTGCATTATATTTTTTAATTGCTGAGGACTCAAATAGGCATTTCTTAAACTAAAATAATAGGATTGTAATATTGCTGCACATGAGGCTACAATTGGTGTAGCTGAACTTGTTCCGTTAAATGTTACATAACTTTGATTAAAATCATTCCCTATCAAGGTGTAAAAATTTCCTAATTTACCTATTGTTTGTACATTTTCTCCCCAAGCTTGTAAATCAACTCTTGAACCATAAGTACTAAAAGAAAGTTTATCATGATTTACTGTTGAAGTACCAGCACCAACAATTATGGCACCGCTATCACCTCTTGCCATATAACTTGCAAAGGTTGATGAATCTAAATTAACCGAACCATTGCCTGCAGCTGCAACTATAGTAATACCAGAATCAGTTGCTGCTTTGGTTAAATCCCAAATAACTTGATTGTATTCTGCCATTACATAATCAGTAGAAGTAAATGCGGTGGTTTGCATTTCATAAACAATAACATTACCACTAGTAGAATTATTAATACATTGAGAAACCGCATTAATTCTATCATAGCCGGATTGCTGCCATTCGGGAAATAAGATTAATTCTTGAGCACCATAAGCTAAACCTGAAATACCATAACTTCCTTTATCAGCATACAAAATTCCAAAAACGCCTGTTCCATGCTCCGTATAGGCTTCAGTAGCGCTTGTAGAAATGGTCATTCCACTAGCTAAACTGGCATTAGCATCAGCTAATTCCTCATGGTTTTTATTAAAACCATATTCAACATCTCTCAATTTTATATTTTGTCCATTCAAACCTAAATTCCACGCATATTGCATATTTACTCCAGGATTTGATTGAATATAACCTTGATTAGCTTCATAATTTGCTGTAGTCGGCGCAATATCAACGGGTGGTTTTATGGGTTGAAGAGAAGTCAAACAACAGTATTCAACAACATCCAATTTTTCAAGAGCCATACCAACTTCCAAAAGACGTGAGTTAGTAGGATTTTCAATTTTGATTTTAAATATATTCCGAAGCTTTCTAACGGCGTCATAATTTCCATGGAGCTGCTTGGCATTTTCTTCCATAGTATTTAATGTGTTCTCCGAAATCGTAATGCCTTTTTGAAACTCAATCCCATACTCTTCAACAAGTACTTTAAAATCAGGATTACTTTCTTTAAGTTCTTGAAAAAAAGACGTTGAATAAAGTGGAACGTTTAAACCAAAAGAAACAAACAAATCGTGCTTAGAATCTGAGGTCAAATAAAGTTGCCCTTTTCGTTGCTGAGCAAAAGAAGTTGATACAATAATTATAAATAGATAAAGTAGATTTTTTTTCAAAGCTTAAAGAATCAATAAGTTAAACATCAAAAGATTGTAGTGCAATATAAGAATCTTTTCAGTTACTTTATCTTAATTCAACTTCACAAAACATTTTTTTATCTAAAACATAACATTTTGAGATTCTGAAACTTTAAAAAATTATAATACCCTTTTTATTTTTTTGCCATTTCTTCAAAAAAAATACATCCCAACAATAAAAATTTCCTATTTTTAACAAAATCATTACTAAATACTTTTACTAATTATTCTTAATCATGAAAATAGATAAAATACAAGCACTTCGTGGTCCAAATATTTGGAGTGTTCAACGTAAAAAATTAATCCAAATGCGCCTTGATTTGGAAGAAATGGAACAATTTCCAACCAATAAAATTGAAGGTTTTCGTGAAAGAATAGAAGCTATGTTTCCAACTATGATTGAACATCGTTGCTCCGAAGGTACACGCGGCGGTTTCTTTTCCCGTATTGAGCGAGGCACATGGATGGGTCATGTAATTGAACATATTGCTTTAGAAATTCAAACCTTGGCCGGAATGGAAACTGGTTTTGGAAGAACTCGCGAAACCAAAACTCCAGGAATATACAACGTTGTTTTTAGTTACACTGAAGAAAATGTAGGAATGTTTGCAGCCGAAAGTGCCGTTGCTATTGCAGAAGCTTTAATTGCCGGAACTGATTATGATCTTGAAGCTGATATTCAAAAAATGCGTGAAATTAGAGAGCGTGTTCGTCTTGGACCTTCTACAGGAAGTATTGTTGAAGAAGCTGTTGCAAGAGATATTCCTTGGATACGATTAGGAACAAATTCATTAGTACAATTAGGTTATGGTATCAATCAAATGCGTTTTCAAGCTACAATTACCTGCAAAACAAGTAGCATAGCTGTGGATATTGCTTGTAATAAAGAACAAACTAAAAAAATGCTCGATGCCGCTTCAATTCCGGTTGCCAATGGAGGAATTTGTGTTGACGAAGAAGATTTAGATGAAGTTATCAGAAAAATTGGCTACCCAATTGTTTTAAAACCTTTAGATGGAAATCACGGAAAAGGAGCTTCTATCAACGTAAAAAATAGAGAAGATGCAGTAGAAGGTTTAGCTTATGCCAAAAAATATAGCCATCGCGTTATCGTTGAAAAATTTATTACGGGCTATGATTTCAGGGTTTTAGTTATTGATAATAAATTAGTAGCTGCTGCCAAAAGAGAACCAGCACATGTCAAAGGTGACGGAAAAAATACCATCCAACAATTAATTGACGAAACCAATAAAGATCCACGTCGTGGTTACGGACATGAAAATGTGTTAACCCAAATTGACGTTGATAGAGATACCACCGATTTATTAGAAAAATTAAATTACACTTTAGAAACCGTTCCTAAAAAAGATGAAACTGTATACCTAAAATCAACTGCAAACTTGAGTACTGGCGGAACTTCTATAGATGTTACCGATATGATGCACCCTGAAAACATCTTCCTTTGCGAAAGAATTTCGCGTGTCATTGGTTTAGATATTTGTGGTGTGGATATCATGGCTGAAAACCTAACCCAACCTTTGAAAGAAAATGGAGGTTGTATTCTTGAAGTTAATGCTGCACCAGGATTCCGAATGCACTTAGCACCATCAGAAGGACTGCCAAGAAACGTTGCTGCACCAGTTATTGACATGCTTTATCCTCCTGGGAAACCGAGTCGAATTCCAATAATTGCAGTTACTGGAACCAATGGAAAGACTACTACGACAAGACTTTTAGCACATATTGTAAAAAATAATGGTTATAAAGTTGGTTTCACCACATCGGATGGAATTTATGTTCAAAACCATATGATGGAAAAAGGAGATACTACCGGACCCGTTTCTGCTGAATATATTTTGAAAGATCCAACGGTCGAATTTGCTGTTTTGGAAACCGCTCGCGGCGGAATTCTTCGTTCCGGACTTGGCTTTAGCCGATGCGATATTGCTATTATTACTAATATTCAGGAAGACCATTTGGGCTTGAGCGATATTCACACTTTAGATGATTTGGCTCGAGTAAAAAGTACGGTTGTCAAAAGTGTTAAGAAAGATGGTTGGGCCATTTTGAATGCTGAAGATGAGCAATGTTTAAAAATCGCAAACGAATTAAGTTGCAATGTTGCCTATTTTAGTATGGATGAAAATAATCCAATTGTAAAACAGTTTTCTAAAGAAGGAAAGATTGTAGCTGTTTATGAAAATGGATTTATTACCATCAAAAAAGGAGAATGGAAAATGAGAGTCGAAAGAGCTACTCACGTTCCGTTAACTATGGGTGGAAAAGCCAAATTCATGATTGCCAATGTTCTAGCTGCCACTTTAGCAAGTTATTTACAAGGATTTAAAACGGATGACATTAGTTTATCATTACAAACATTTATTCCAAGTGCTGCACAAACACCTGGAAGAATGAATATTTTTGAGTTTAAAAAATTCAAAGTATTAATTGATTTTGCTCACAATCCTGCTGGGTATAAAGGTATTGAAGACTTTTTACAAAGTGTTGAAGCCACCAAAAAAATTGGAATTATTGCTGGTGTTGGTGACCGTCGTGACGAAGACATTAAGGAATGTGCCAATATTGCGGCTCGTATGTTTGATCATATTATCATTCGACAAGAAAAACATTTGCGCGGTAGAACGGAAGAAGAAATCATCGGACTCATTATGGAAGGTATTGCCGAATCAGGTAAAACAGTTACTACAGAGATAATCAAAAAAGAAGTTGAAGCTATTAAACATGCTATCGATAATGCCGAAGAAGGAAGTTTCATTACAGCATTAAGTGATGTTGTGACCAATGCTATTGAAATTGTTCAAGAATATTTGGATAAAGAAAGTGAAGCTTAAATAATAAATACTAAAAATCCCAAACCACAACAGTTTGGGATTTTATCTTTTTAATAGATGAGAAAACTACTTTTAATTTTAGGCCAACTGGAATTTCATATTCCAAATTACGAAAAAACCAATTTAGCTGTTTCGCAATCAACTATTGGTTGGCAAATTGACCATAGCTTAATCGTTATTAATGCCGTAGTTCAAGAACTCAAAAACTCCAGTCCAAAAAATTATAGATGGAAGTTTAATAAGATGCGGCTCTTAATCAAAATAGTAAATAAAATTCCGAGAGGAAAAGTCAGAGTGCCTAAATCGGTCAAGCCTATTGATACTGCTAAGATGGAAGAATTAAAGAACAAACTCGAATTTGCCAGAAAGAACATTGCCGACATTTCAACACTTCCGCCTAACAGCTATTTTACACATCCTTTTTTTGGAGATTTGAATTTAAAAGCTACGATTTGGTTTTTAAAATTGCATACGAAGCATCATTTGAAGATAATTGAGGATATAGTAAAAACTTCTTGATTAAGTCTTCTGCGGTTTCTTTCTAGCAGCCGGAAACAATACGTTATTCAATATCAATCTAAAACCAGGTGAGTTGGGATGCAAATCTAAAACGGTTGGCTCATCTCCTACTCGATGTTGGTAATCTTCGGGATCATGACCGCCATAAAAAGTGAAAAATCCTTTTCCTTTTTGCCCATGAATATATCTTGCTTCGTCATTCAATTCGTTTTTCCCTAAAATCAATACGTTTGACTTTATCAATTCACTGTCAAAAGAAGTCGTTTGTCCCATAAAACCTTTGATAAGTTGCGTATGATTTTGGCACAACATGCTAGGAATAACATCCCATTTTGCGGAGAATTCCATCAAAGTGAAATAATCTTTTTCAAACGGAATTCTTCTTTTTTCAGTCATGTCAATATCCGAAAACTCATAATGATCGGGCTTTCTGTCCAAAATAAAATCTTTGAAAGCAAAAGTTTTTGAATAATCAATTTTTGATTGATAATTGGGTTCGCTATCATCGCCATCAAACATGGGTTCACATATATCAGCTCCGTTTGCTGCTAAAGCAATATCAAAACTATCGGTTGCCGAACACATAGCAAACATAAATCCACCACCAATAACGAAGTCCTTAATCTTTTTGGCAACAGCCAATTTCTCTTGAGAGACTTTAGCAAAACCTAATTTGGCTGCCAAAGCTTCGGCATCTTTCTTTTGTTCGATATACCAAGGTGCGTTTCTGTAGGCTCCATAAAACTTTCCGTATTGACCCGTAAAATCCTCGTGATGCAAGTGGAGCCAATCATACAATAATAATTGATCGCTCAAAACTTCTTCATCATAAACCACTTTAAACGGAATTTCGGCATAGGTCAAAACCATCGTAACGGCATCATCCCAAGGTTGTTTTCCTGGTGGAGAATATACTGCAATCTTTGGTGCTTTTTCCAAAACCACGGTTTCCATGTTTTGTGATGGGCTTGATATATCAGCTAAAATTGATTGCATTTCTGCATCGGATAAAATTTCGAAACTTACTCCCCTGATTTGGCATTCCTTTCTAATCTCGGGAACATCGGGTAACAAAAAGGAACCGCCACGATAGTTTAACAACCAACTGGCTTTGTAACTTTTATCTAGCGCCCAATAGGTAATTCCGTATGCTTTAAGATGATTTTTTTGCGTAGTTTCATCCATGGGCAACAAAATAAAATTTGCCTTAGCAGAAAAGGAAAGAAGCATCAGGAAAATATAGAGTGTCTTTTTAAACATCTTTAGTGAAATAATGAAACCAAAGATAATAGATTTACTGTGAAGAAAAACATAAAAAAATCCCGAGAATTAGTCGGGATTGTATTTTTAAAATGGTACGTCGCTGTCGTCGTCATTGGAATTAATATTGCTTCCAAAAGCTTCGTTGGCGGATGGTAAATTCTTAGTCATAAACGGATTATCATCGTGATTCATTTTCGATGGTAAATCATCAAAAGTGCTACCATATTCCTCGAGGTTATCGAACTTTCCTAAATTTCCAATGAACTTCAATCGGATACTTTCTAAAGAACCGTTTCTGTGTTTGGCAATTATAAATTCGGCCTGGCCTGCAGTTGGTGAAGCTTCTTCATCATCCCATTCATCAATTTTATAATATTCGGGGCGATAAATAAATGATACTATATCGGCATCCTGCTCAATTGCTCCCGATTCACGTAAGTCAGAAAGCAATGGTCTCTTGCTCGAACCACGTGTTTCAACAGCCCGCGATAACTGAGATAAGGCAATAACTGGAACTTCCAATTCTTTGGCTAATGCCTTTAAATTTCTGGAAATAGTTGAGATTTCCTGTTCACGATTACCCATTCCCTTTCCGTTGCTTCCACCGGCAGTCATCAATTGAAGATAATCGACAATGATAAGTTTTATTCCATGTTGCGATGACAAACGACGCGCTTTTGCTCTTAAATCAAAGATAGAAAGCGATGGTGAATCATCGATATATAATGGTGCTTTTTCTAAGTCTTTCACTTTCGTGGAAAGTTGCTCCCACTCGTGTTTTTCGAGTTTTCCGGTTCTTAATTTTTCGGAAGACAAACCTGTTTCAGAGGAAATCAAACGTGTAATTAACTGTACTGAAGACATCTCAAGAGAAAATAGGGCTACAGGTTGTCCAAAATCTATTGCTATATTTCGTGCCATAGAAAGTACAAAAGCTGTTTTTCCCATACCTGGACGAGCTGCAATAATGATCAAATCTGAAGGTTGCCAACCCGAAGTTATTTTATCTAACTTTTCAAAACCAGTTGCAATTCCGCTTAAGCCTTCTTTATTAGCGATTTCTTCAATACGTTTTTTGGCTTGGATTACAAGACTTTGAGCTGTTTCAGAACTTCTTTTTATATTTCCTTGAGTAACTTCATATAATTTCGATTCCGCTTTATCTAATAAATCAAAAACATCTGTAGTTTCATCATACGATTCTTCGATGATTTCGGAAGAGATTTTTATTAAGCTACGTTGAATATATTTCTGTAAAATAATTCTGGAATGAAACTCGATGTGAGCCGAAGATGATATCTTTTGAGTAAGCTGAATAAGGTAAAAATCACCACCCGCTAAATCTAATTTGGCGCTCTTTTTTAGCTGAGCCGAAACTGTTAATAAGTCAATAGGCTGAGAATCTGTGAATAATTGAAAAATAGCTTCAAAAATGTGCTTGTGTGCTTCCTTATAAAAAGCATCTGGTTGTAAAATATCGATTACCTCATCAACCCCTTTTTTATCAATCATCATGGCGCCGAGCACAGCTTCCTCTAAATCGAGTACTTGTGGCGGGAGCTTACCTTTTTCTAGGTTTATAATAGTAGTTTTATCTACTTTTATAGGGTTCATATTTCTGAGATTTTCCATGTAGCGAAAGTAACTATTTTGATGTGATTATTGGGATTGAGTTATTCAAAAAATATGTTTATAAGTTTCTTTTTTTTGTTAACAACCAAAAAAAAATCCGAAACTGTAGGGCTTCGGATTTTAGTATATTTTATAAGAAATTACTCTTTATATTCGCCCATTTTGCTGTATTTGTCCATCCTTTGAGCAACTAAATCTGCTGTTGATAAATCTTTTAATTCGTTAAACGCTTTCATAATATATTGTTCAACCGTTTTGAAAGCCGTTGCTTTATCATAATGTGCACCACCAAGCGGTTCCGGAATAACATCATCAACCAATTTCATTTTTTTCATATCGGTAGAAGTCAGTTTCAAGGCTTCGGCAGCTTGCTCTTTATACTCCCAGCTTTTCCATAAAATAGAAGAACATGATTCAGGAGAAATAACCGAATACCAAGTATTTTCCATCATCAAAACTCTATCTCCAACACCTATTCCTAATGCACCACCAGAAGCACCTTCGCCTACAATGACGCAAATTATTGGTACTTTCAAACGAATCATTTCAAAAATATTTCGGGCTATAGCTTCACCTTGTCCTCTTTCTTCTGCTTCTAAACCAGGATATGCACCAGGTGTATCAATTAAAGTTACAACAGGAATATTGAACTTTTCTGCCATTTTCATCAAACGCAAAGCTTTACGATACCCTTCAGGACTTGCCATTCCGAAATTACGTAGCTGACGCATTTTAGTATTGATTCCTTTTTGTTGTCCGATAAGCATAAAGGACTGACCGTCAATTTGACCTAATCCGCCAATCATCGCTTTATCATCTTTAAAATTTCTATCACCAAAAAGCTCCAAGAATGTACCTTTTGTCAAATTGGTAATATGCTCTAAAGTATACGGTCGGTTCGGATGACGTGATAATTGAACACGTTGCCAAGCCGTTAGATTTTTGTATATTTTTCGTTTGGTTTCTTCTAATTTTTTTTCGATTTGTTTGCAAGTCGCAGTGACATCTACATTGGATTCCGATCCAATTATTTGGCATTTATCGAGTTGATCTTCCAGTTCTTTTATAGGAAGTTCAAAATCTAAATATTCCATAGGTTAGTTTGTTTTGATTTAATCGAATAGCAAATATAAAATTTTAAATCGTGATAAAAAGTACTTTTTAAGTTTATTGTAAACAAAATTAATCTTTCAATAGTGCTCTTTTAAATTCGTTTTTTATAACTTTTTATCACAGAATTCAACAATACTGTAATCAAAATAATTACCGCTCCAATGTAAAACTCAAAGCTCATTCTCTCTTTTTCTTTAAATATCAATACGGCTAAAATTATCCCATAAATAGGTTCCAAATTGATGGTAAGCATCACTGTATATGGACTTAAAAATTTCATTATAGAGGTAGAAGCAATAAAAGCATAAGCCGTACAAACCGAACTTAAAATCATTAAATACATCAAATCTTTTACAGAAAGCAAGAAGAAAGTTGGTGAAAAACTATGGGTAACTAACAAAAGAAAAGTAAAAAAAACTACACCTCCACTTAGTTCATAAAAAGAGATTACAATTGGGTCGTACTCTTTTACAAATTTGCTATTGATAACGGCAAAAAGTGCCGAAAGAAAAGCTGATGTTAAAGCAGTCAACATTCCCCAAAGATAATTTCCTTGTACATTAAAAATAATATAAAGTCCAACTACGACGAGTAATCCGAAGAAGACTTCGTAATAGACAATCTTTTTTCCATACAAAATGGGTTCTAGCAAAGAAGCGAAAAAAGCTCCAGTGGAAAGACAAGCTAAAGTGACCGATATGTTTGAGATTTTAATCGCGTGAAAAAAAGTGTACCAATGTAGGGCAATGATTAATCCGGCAAATAAAAATTGAAATGTCGTTTTCGTCGAAATCTTTAGTGGTATTTTTTTGTATACCAAATAAACCGAAATAAATCCTACCGCAAAAAGCATTCGAAACCAAACCAAGGGCAAAGCATCAAGAGAAATCAGCGCACCCAATACTGCTGTGAATCCCCAAATGAAAACAATTAAATGGAGGTGTAAATAACTCTTGAGATTATCGCTTGGCATTTCTGAGCAAATAAATGGCTAAGATGCCAAAAATAATATTGGGAGTCCAAACTGCAAGTAATGGCGGTGCAGTAGCTTTTTCGGCTAAAACCCCAAACACTTTATCCAAAAAGACAAAAGCAAATGCAAGAATAATTCCAATTGCTAAATTAGTCCCCATTCCGCCTCTTCGTTTCATTGAAGAAACTGCAACCGCAATGATAGTTAAGATAAAAGCAGAAACCGGAATACTATATTTTTTATAAAGCACTACTAAATAAACGTTTATATTTGAAGAACCACGAGCTTTTTCTTTGTCTATAAATTTATTTAATTCATTTAATGGCAAAGTTTCAGCAATGTAAACCACCGGAGTTAGATCTTCTAAATCAAATTTAAAAACAGTGTCTTTAACTTCTCCAGATTCTATTATATCCCCAAACTCACCAACTTTTCTTTTGGTGTAATTGTATAATGTATAATTTTTTTTGACTGGATTCCATTTAATTCTGCTGGCAAGTAATTTATATTTCAACTTATCTTTCTCAAATTTTTCCATAGAAAAATTAAAAGCCGTTTTGGAAACTTCATTAAAATTACTCACAAAAATATATTCGTTTTTACTAGTTTGACGAAACACATCGGTATTATTACGCATATCACTGACTCCATCTGTAGTTAAGTAAATGAATCTAAAACTTTTAAATCCAGCACTAGCATTAGGCACCAAATAAATAGTCATCATTAAAGCAAAAAGAGAAACAATCGTGGCGCCAATAATATAGGGTCTAAGAAATCTAGAGAATGAAATACCTGAACTCAATATCGCAATAATTTCGGTATTATTGGCAAGTTTTGAAGTAAACCAAATAACCGATAGAAATAAAAAAATTGGAAATAAAAGGTTGGCGAAATAAATGGTAAAATCTAAATAATATCTTGCTATAGCTGAGAATGCCACGTGATTCTCAATCATTTTATTGACTTTTTCCGATACATCAATCACAATTCCAATCGGAATAAACATCAGCAACATAACGATGAATGTTCCTAAGTAGCGTTTTAGAATGTATTTGTCAATTATTTTTAGCATAGACTATAATCTTTGGCTCATTTGTTTTACCATCATGTCTTTCCATGATCTGAAATCTCCCGCTAAGATATGTTTTCTTGCTTCACGAACCAACCACATATAGAAGCCTAAGTTATGAATTGTTGCAATTTGTTTACCTAAATATTCATTAGCAGCAAAAAGATGACGTAAATAAGCTTTGGTATATTCAGTATCTACAAAAGTATGACCCATTTCATCTACTGGTGAAAAATCGTCTTCCCATTTTTTGTTTTTGATATTTATTGTTCCGTTTGCAGTAAATAGCATTCCGTTGCGGGCGTTACGTGTAGGCATAACACAATCAAACATATCAATTCCGAGAGCAATGTTTTCTAAAATATTTATTGGTGTCCCAACCCCCATTAAATAACGAGGTTTGTCTTCGGGCAGAATTTCACAAACCACTTCAGTCATGGCATACATTTCTTCTGCTGGTTCACCAACTGATAAACCGCCAATTGCATTTCCTTGTTGTCCAGAGTTAGCAATATATTCCGCTGATTGTTGACGTAAATCTTTATAAGTACTTCCTTGAACAATTGGGAAAAAAGTTTGGTCAAAGCCATATTTTGTGGGTACTTTTTCTAAATGATTGATGCATCTGTCTAACCAACGATGTGTCATCTTCATTGATTTTTGCGCATAGCGATAATCGCATGGATATGGCGTACATTCATCAAAAGCCATAATGATATCGGCACCAATTGTTCGTTGAATTTCCATTACATTTTCGGGTGTAAAAAAATGCAAAGAGCCATCGATATGCGATTTGAATTTAACACCTTCTTCTTTTATTTTTCGGTTAGCCGAAAGCGAATACACTTGGTAACCACCAGAATCTGTTAGGATATTTCTATCCCAATTCATAAACTTATGTAAGCCACCCGCTTTTTCGAGAATAGCGGTTTGTGGACGCAGGTATAAATGATAGGTGTTCCCGAGAATTATATCTGGATTAATCTCTTCTTTAAGTTCCCGTTGGTGCACTCCTTTGACAGAAGCAACGGTACCAACAGGCATAAATATTGGAGTTTCAATTACGCCGTGGTCAGTAGTTATACTTCCGGCACGCGCTTTTGAATTAAGGTCTTTCGCTAATAAATCAAATTTCATCTATTTCTTTTAATCAGTCGGCAAAGATAAAAGAATTAGGATTCAGGATTTGGGATTTAATAATTTATTTAACAGTTATATTTTATTACCAAATTAGTCACTTATAGAAATATAGAAACCACAAAGCAATTTGATTGTAAATAAATATATCTTTGTTAAAATTACCTAAAACAACAATTATGAGCGATACTATTTACCAAGAACAGCATTTAAAAAGTTCCGATTTTATAACCGATGTAGTAATCGGAATGAGCGATGGCTTAACCGTTCCTTTTGCACTAGCAGCAGGATTAAGCGGTGCTGTTCATGATAATGGCATAGTCATCACAGCCGGAATTGCCGAAATAGTTGCAGGTTGCATCGCGATGGGATTAGGAGGCTATTTAGCCGGAAAAACAGAACAAGAACATTACGAAAGCGAACTAAAAAGAGAATATTTTGAAGTGGATAACTACCATCAAAAAGAAATTGATGAAGTAAAAGAAATTTTTGCTGATTATGGAATTGATGAAGCTGGACAAACTCTAATAGCAAATCAATTAGCCAAAGACAAGAAAAAGTGGGTTGATTTTATGATGAAATTTGAATTGGGTCTAGAGGAACCACATCCAAAAAGAGCCAGAAATAGTGCTCTAACTATCGGAGTCGCTTATTTTATTGGTGGCCTTTTGCCTTTGTCAGCTTATTTTTTCACTTCTAATCCACAAGACGGATTACTAGTTTCTGCCATCATTACTACTTTATGTCTTTTTGTATTTGGCTATTTTAAAAGTAAAGTAACTGGACAACCTAAGATTAAAGGGGCTTTAAAAGTAACCGCTATTGGTTTAATTGCTGCTGCTGCTGCATTTAGTATTGCTAAATTTATATCTTAATTATTTGAATCTTATTATTTAAAAGTGCTAAATCTTAGGGGTTTTTATAACTTTTCATAACTTTAAAAACAACTAAAATATTTAAATCGAATTATCTGATTATCTTTGCGCCATTATAATTTTTAACTACAAAAAATGTCTAACACACAACAACTTCAAGATTTTACAACACAAACCAGAAGAGACATTCTTCGCATGGTACACGCTGTAAACTCAGGTCATCCTGGTGGTTCTTTAGGATGCGCAGAGTTTTTAACGGTATTGTATCAACATCAAATGAAAAGAAATGCGGGTTTCACTATGGACGGTATTGGTGAAGATTTATTCTTCTTATCCAACGGTCATATTTCTCCTATTTTCTATAGTGTTTTGGCACGTAGCGGTTATTTCCCCGTTGCCGAATTGGCTACTTTTAGAAAACTAAACACCCGTTTACAAGGTCATCCAACAACCCATGAAGGATTGCCTGGCGTTCGAATTGCCTCTGGTTCTTTAGGACAAGGAATGTCGGTGGCTATTGGTGCGGCGCAAGCTAAAAAACTAAATGGTGATACTAATTTAATCTATTCTCTTCATGGTGACGGAGAATTACAAGAAGGTCAAAATTGGGAAGCGATTATGTATGCTTCAGCTAAAAAAATTGACAATTTAATTGCAACAGTTGATTTAAACGGGCAACAAATTGATGGTTCAACTAATGATGTTTTGAACTTAGGAAATTTGAAAGCTAAATTTGAAGCTTTTGATTGGGATGTATTAGAAATCAAAGAAGGAAACAACATCGAGGCTATCATTAAAGGTATGACTGAAGCCAAAAGCAGAACCGGAAAAGGAAAACCAGTTTGTGTCTTGTTGCACACCGTTATGGGACATGGAGTTGATTTTATGATGTACACTCACGCCTGGCATGGTAAAGCACCAAACGATGAACAATTAGCAAATGGATTGGCACAGAATGCTGAAACTTTAGGAGACTATTAGAATTATGAAAAAATATACAAACACAGGAAGTAAAGATACTCGTTCGGGTTTTGGAGCTGGAATGACCGAACTGGGACAAAAGAATGAAAATGTTGTAGCACTTTGTGCCGACTTAATTGGTTCATTAAAGTTTGACGATTTTAAGAAAAACCATCCAGAACGATTTTTTCAAATTGGGATTGCAGAAGCCAATATGATTGGGATAGCAGCTGGTTTAACTATTGGTGGTAAAATTCCGTTTACGGGAACGTTTGCTAATTTTTCTACCGGAAGAGTTTATGATCAAATTCGTCAATCGGTAGCGTATTCTGATAAGAATGTTAAGATATGTGCGTCGCATGCTGGATTGACTTTAGGAGAAGATGGAGCAACACACCAAATTTTAGAAGATATCGGTTTGATGAAAATGCTACCAGGCATGACGGTAATCAATACTTGTGATTATAACCAAACGAAAGCAGCAACTTTGGCGATAGCAGACCATCACGGCCCAGTTTATTTACGCTTTGGTCGTCCTGTTGTACCTAACTTTACGCCTTCGGATGAACCTTTCGTAATTGGAAAAGCGATTATACTTAACGAAGGTAACGATGTAACCATTATTGCTACTGGACATTTAGTTTGGGAAGCTTTAATTGCGGCGGAAGCGTTGGAAGCTAAAGGCATTTCGGCTGAAGTAATAAACATTCATACAATTAAACCTTTGGATGACGCTGCTATTTTGAAATCAGTAGCAAAAACGGGCTGTGTGATTACCGCTGAAGAACATAATATCTTAGGTGGTTTAGGTGAAAGTGTCGCCAGAGTTTTAGCTTTGAACAATCCAACACCACAAGAGTTTGTTGCGGTAAATGATAGCTTTGGTGAAAGCGGAACTCCGGAGCAATTAATGGAAAAATACAAATTAAACAATCAAGCTATTGTTGAAGCTGTAGAAAGAGTAATCAAGAGAAAGTAATTCTTCTCAAATTATATATTAAAAAAATCCCGTTCAAATTGAACGGGATTTTTTATTAATTGCCATGACAACTTGGATCCAGGTAATTTTTCTTTCCATTTCCTGAACCTCCACAAGTTGGTATATCTGCTAAAGGATAGGCATCACCAGTTATAGGGTTTTTGATTTCACTCGCAGTTGTATAAAAATCACCATCATCATCAACGTCTAAAAAATCTGGAACTTCTTCATTTTTATAACTTCCATCAGGTTGCAAAATAGGCGTGCCGTCGTCAGTATTATCAGGATTTGCAACACCTTCTGGCAAAACGTAAACATAACCATCTGGAACACCTGTTGTGATAGAAACGGTACCATCATTATTTACAATTGACGTTGCCAAATCTTCTTGATAAGATGGTATCCCATCAGCATCTTGATCTGCTCTTTGGATTTCATATAATTTAAAACTAAATATAAGAGGCGAATAAGAAGGGATTCCACCTGTAGAATTACTAAAATAGGCTAATCCGGATGGAACAAACATTACTCCAGCACCAAAATCATTAAAAGATGTTGTCCCATCAGGATTCCCTGAATAGGTTCCTGTTTTAAACTGTGGAAATATTTCACTCCAACCTCTTATGACTCCAGTCAGATTAAAATAAGTTTGTGGATTAATTGATTCTTCAAATTCTTCTGATTTGATAGTTGTAACATCAACTCCGCTAATAGTTTCTGTACTACTAAAAATATATTCTCCTCTGTAAGATGTTAAAACTCTATCGACATTACATGGTGATTTACTTGTGGCACCAGAACCTTGTCTTAATTCTAAAAAGTATATTTTATATACAACATCAATATCATTTTGTCGAACCTTAACCATCCTTGTTTTTATTGGATATTGTGTTTGGTCCCAAATAGATGTTTGAGTTCCTCCTTCTGGAATTAAAGTAAAAGTGACATCCTGATCGTCAGTTGCTCCCGGATTATTAACTACTTCAATATAATGGGTATGCATATAGGTTTCGATATTGGCTAAATCCTTTGTATATTGTTCAGCGTAATCGCGAAGAGGTTCCGAACTACTATCACTTTTAGAGCAAGAAAATACTGTTAAAACTAGAGTAAAAAGAAAAATAATTTTTAAAAAGTTATTCATTATTGTTTGAATTTTGAGCTCGCAAGATACAATATTGATTTATTTTTGTAAACAATTTAACGTTGATTTTGGAAAAAAAATGAGAGTAGATAAATATTTATGGTGCGTCCGCTATTACAAAACCAGAAACATGGTAACAGAAGCTTGCCGAAAAAATCATATTACTGTTAATGGTCAAGTAGCTAAGCCTTCAAGGGAGGTTTTTCCGATGGATAAAGTTACCTTTAGAAAAGATCAAATTACATATTTGATTCAGGTTTTAGATATACCACAAAATCGTGTTGGTGCAAAACTAGTAGACATTTACAGAAAAGATGAAACACCTCCTGAAACCTTTGCTCATCTAGAGTTACTTAAACTTTCCAAAGAACATTATCGCAAAACCGGAACTGGAAGGCCAACAAAAAAGGACAGAAGAGATTTAGATGATCTTGAATTAGGTACTGAATAAATAAGTTGTCAAAATATAATATCGGTTGAAAAGTAAACTTATATTAATTTATTACTTTCTTCGTCACCACAATTCCATCAACTGATTTTATTTGAACCAACAAAACTTCATTAGTTAAACCAATACTGAAATTAGTTTGCAAGGAATTGATATTGTTTTTTTCTAGTAGCAACCTTCCTCGGATATCAAAAACTTTTAAAGTAGACATCATAATGTTTCCTGAAGAAACCTCAAACTCATTGCTTGGCTTGTTTTTATAAATCACAACAGTATTTTCATTAAATACTGGGTTTAAGTTTCCTAAAGTTTCAGTAGTGTAACGCAACACAAAACGATCATCAAAAGTACCAATACTTGTAGTAAAACTATACGGTCCATTTTTCAAATCATATATTATATTTAAAATTTTATCTTCTAAATATATATTTTGAGTTGTAAATAATCCATCATAATCTATTAAAGAAATGTTGTAAGTACTGGCAATAGTTGATTTATATCCTAATGGAATATAATCATTTACATCAAATGGCAATGGTCTACCTTGTATACTTAATTTTGTATCATCTACCTTTGAATAAAGTGTAATTGCATTACCAACATCTACCATTTCTCCATCAAACAAACGATCTAATCCCATAGTTGCTCCGTCAACATAGCCTAATAATACTTGTTTAAAAGCGCCTTGTGTATTGTATACATTTATCCAATAACGATGTTTTTCTATTTCAGATGTAACTGTAGTATTAGGTGTTGTCATTTTAAAAAACTGATCATTATTACCTGCGATACGCATCGTGTTTTTAAAAGTGGCGTTTCCATTAGATAGTCCTTTGATAAAAAATCCTTGACCCGATGCAATTTTACCATTTGGAGGTAAAACGCTAACACCAGGATTATTAGTAGCTCCACTAGGAACACCTCCAACAACTCCTCCTAAATAATTATATATTGCGTAATCACTTCCTGTATATTGGTAGGAAGCATTTAATGGTGTATTGTGTGTCCAAAAATATAACGTCCCACTTAATGTAGCAGCATTAGAAGCGTCCAATAAAAAAGCATCTGCTGAGAGAGCACTTGGGTATGGGTTCCCTAATAAATTAAACTGACTTGCTACACCTGTTGTTGGTATTGTAATAGTTCCAGTGTTTGGTACTCCAATAAAATTTGCTGTAAATGCTTGTGGTGTTGCTGGTGCAGCAATTGGAAAATTTGTAGGTGCTCTCCAAATATATCCTTTACCAGAAACCATACTAGTGGTTCCAGGATTAGAAATATATTGCCAAGAATTAGTAGCAGAATTAAACTGCAAAAATAAACTTGTAGGTGATAGAGGAGAAACATCCAATAAAATTTGAGGACTAACTGGACTAGACCAATAAGTATAATCAAATTTAAACATTGGTGTTGATACTCTTTTATAAGTAATATTTCCAGTATTTGAAATAGGAATACCATTGTTATCTAAAGAATTGACTTGAACTAAACTTGAGTTATTATCAAAAGTTAGCGAACCGCCTGTTACTCTAACATCATTTTGCACAGTTAATGTATGACCAGTGTTGAAGACAACAGTTCCAGAAATCACCTCAACAGAACACGCTTGCAAATTGGTAGTTGAAGAAAAACTACCATTAAAAATGGCTCTAGTTGAACTATTTGGGAGTCCATTACTCCATGCAGTTCCGTTCCAAGTTGTAGATACAAAAGTTATAGAAACAGAATTACTATAAACCAGAGGACATGAACCGCTTTGTAATACTACTCTATAATAGCGCGTACCACTAAAACTTCCAATAATAGCAGATGTTAAAGTACTAGTTGTATTAGTTATAGAGGTTAATCCAGTTGTAAAAGTTGCATTTGTTGCGTATTCCCATCTAACAATTGGCCCAGAGAAGGCTGTCAAAATTAAATCATTAGGCAGCCATGCAGAGCAAATAGTTTGGTTTGCAGACAATGTCCCTGTAGTAACAGATGGCTGTACTGTAATTGTAGCTGTAGAACTCGTAGAACAACCATTTGCTCCCAATGCTGTACCAGTGTATGTTATTGTACCATTTGGTTTTGCATAGATAAATGAAGCTGGTGTTCCTGCTATGTATGGATTAGTTGCTGCACTATCAAAATATAAATTGGTTACTGGTGACCAATTTACTTCTAGCGCTAAGTTACCTGTAATTTTAAAATTATCTACTGCCCAACCATAACCATAAAAAGCATCAAAATAGAATCTAAATTTAACCGCGGGATTTCCAACTAAACTATTTAAGCTTACAGTAACATTTACAAAACCCATAGAATTAACAGCAGGTGTAGAAGACGTTTGAGTAGAAACCGTAGTCCAAGTAGTACCACCATTTATTGATGCTTCAACTCGCGCTATATTGCCTCCTAATAATCTTAAATAATGCCAAAAACTTAAACTTGCAGTATTATAGGCTGCTAAATTAATTGTTGGAGACTCTAAATATGTTCTTGTTCTTGGACTGCCTGGGGATGAGCCTTGTGCATCTGAATTAGTGAAATAAAAACGAGAAGCATCATTACTACTTAAATTAATTCCACCAGACCAAGTACCAGTATAACTATATACACTATTACGAAGTGTCCAGTCGGAATTTGCTATAGTTCCTCCTGTTGAAGAATTATATGTTGTCCAACTATTTGCTCCATTAAATGTTTCCTCATAAATTGTAACTTGAGTAGCTGTTGCTAAACTAGATGTTAAGAGTTGTGTTTGCCCTTGACATATAGTTGCCGTAGCAGGAACAACAGTAATTGGAGGAGGTTCTGGATTAACAGTTACGGTGAAGCTCAAATTTGAAACACAAAGACTTCCGGAGGATTGAGAGGCTGTTAAGGTATAAAGAGTCGTAATTGTAGGACTAAATGTATATCCAGCTCCTATTGAACCAACAATTCCTGTTGACGGAGTCCATACAAAAGTAGTATAGGATGCTGTTGAGCCAGAAACCGTAACAAGAGGAATCGTCTCGCCACTACAAATAGTTGCACTTGTTTGACTTAACGAAATTACTGGTGCAGTAGTTATAACGGCATCAACTTTAGTAAGTAGTGATTTACAAATATTTGAAAGTTTCCAGTTATAAGCATACCAATATGTGGAGTTATCATTGTCAGTACCTAAAAGATTCGCCACTGAGGATGTATAAGAACTATAATCATTACTTACTACATTAATTAACAATCCTGAAGTAGGCAAAACATCCGTTGACAATTTATAAGTACCAGGAGTTAAATCAATATTAAAATTTATAGTTTGAGGTGTATTTCCTCCAGCCACACTAGTAAAATAAGGATAGGATGCAATTATTACATCTGAAGAATTTCTTATTGTAAATGTCCCACTTTGTCCAGAAACTAAGGGATAAATATCTATTGACTGTAAATTTGTGGAAGCAATGACAGAAAAACTAATCTTTACTGGAGTAGTTGATGTTCCTAAAGACCCACCATGACTAAGTGGCGAAACAGGTCCAACAGTGACTAAACCACCTGGAGCTTTTGATTGTGCATAGTATGAGGTTGTAGCAGAAAGTGTTGGAGTTACAAAACTATTTCCAGTTCCTAAAAGTATTGTTCCTGCTGAGTCTGCAAACCATTCAATAACTGAACCTGAACTAGCAGTAGCTGTCAATGTTGTTGATCCTCCTCCACATAAAACTCCATTAGTTACACTTAAATAATTTGAAGTTGAACAATCTGTACTAAAAGTTTGGTACAAACTCCAAACACTACTGTCTGATCCTCCACAATTACCTCGAACCCATACATAATACAAAGTAGCAGCGGAAAGCCCAGTAATAGTAGCTGAATTAACTCCAACCCCAACGGAACCTGTTGGTGTTGCTGTTATTGCTGGTTGAGAATTTGAGTTACTAACATAATAGTCATAACCATTGGAAGGTGGAGATAATGGTGGATCCCAAGAGATAGTAACATCGTTTATACCTACAGAATTAACTACAATGTTATCTGGCTCAAAACATGTAGGAGATACAATAACACTAATATCATCTATTAAAATTTTAGATTGATTGGCGGAACTATTGCCTTGAAACCCAAGATAAAAAACACCATCAGCTATTGGTGTAAAATCTACAATGGCTGTTTGATATACTGTATTAACAAAACCGGGTAAATCCAATATAGTTATATTCATTCCTGCTGCTGAAGCACCAGATCCTATACGAACTTTAAGATCTTCAGAAAATAATCCGGCAGTTAATGTGTTGTATTTAAATTTCAAACGATAAGTAACGCTTGTTAATAAATTTAATCCAGGAGTAAAAAACCAATCATCTGTACTAGCTGTATTTGTAGCTAAGTGATAAGAATTAGGCGACGAAGCTGGTAATGTATTTTGAACTTGCCATGCTACACCATCTGCATTGTCATTGGCAACTGTAAAACAAGTGGGTAAAGTATTAACTGGTGTTGCGTCAAAATTTTGAAAATAAGGTATTGGAAAAGCACCACACAATGTTGTTGCAGACACAGTCAAACTATTGGTATTGCAACTCAAGCCAACAGCACGAACTCTAAAATAATAAGTAGTTAATGGACTTAAACCAATTATAGACAAACTTGTTGAATTACTTGTTGAAGCATTAGAATAACCTGGTAAAAGCGTACTAAAAGTATTTGTAGTTGAAACATCAATAGCATAATCGGTTGCTCCGGTAACAGCATTCCATGAAGCTGTAAATGAATTCCCTCCAATAGAGGAAGAAGCAACGCTTAATGGTTCTGATATACAAGTAGTTTTTGATGTTGAAATCATACTACTTAAATTATAAAACGGACCTCCTATACAACCCGAATTGTATGGTATTGCCCAATAATAATAAACCGTATTTGGTGTCAAACCTGTTTGGGTAAAAGTAGTAGCATTAGAAATACTGACTACAGTGTATGTTGCCGAAATCACATCGTTAACAGCCCAATAAACTCTATTTGGAATCTGAATGTTAGTAGGTGCTGTATTAACTGTACTTCTTAGTATTAAATAATTTGTCGGTGACGGAACTGCCGCTGTAAAGCTATTTCCAACAAAACTAGTTGCAGTCACACTTGTAGTTCCTACTGAAAAAGCTGAAGGAACTCCCGTTGGAGTTACACAATTTGTTGAAGGTGTATAGGTGTATTTTAGACCGCTATTTGGGTATTCTGTAATACTGGTTCGAACTGTACTTGAATTAGCTGTTCCGTTAATTGTTTTTCCAGACCATGGTACATTTATATTACTAGAGCCTTGTAAACGATTATTAATATCACCCTGTAAAAAACTATTGTTCACCCCACGAATTCCAACTTGTGCATCGTAAGTTGTTGCAACCGTAGGCGAACAAACACCGTATAAAATCTCAATAACATTTGTTGTTTCATTTAACCTAATTTGAAAATTAAAATTTCCTGGAGCTATCTTTCTTGCTGCATTAGTCCATTGAACTACAAAAACTCTATTGGGTGAAGTACCAATAGTACTGTAAACGATATTATCAGTAGGTGTACCCGAAATCAAATCCCTTCCCAAAGCACTAATAGCTCCTCCATTAGTATAAGGTGTTGCCACACTTAAAGGTAAATAGTTGGTTGGAGTTGGTTGAACACCAAAAGAAATAAAACCATTCGGACTAATATAACATTGCGTTTGGTTTACTCCTTCATAATTAAATGTAAATCCAATAGGTGCTAAAAAAGCACTTCCTAAAACATGATCATCCCATGGAGCTGTATAGGCAGTTGATGGGGACGTTAATGCTGTATAACTTGAAATAGATTCCCCAAAACCATAAGTAGATACCTGAGAAAAACTAAACTGATTTACTAGTATAAAAATAGCAGTCGAAAAAAAAACAAAAAATTGCTTCTTTTTGAACAAGGCTAAATTTGGGGTAAAAATTTTAATCATATTCTTTACTTAAACTTTGAAAAAAGTAATGTAACTTAAACTAAGTTAGAAACTGTAAATTAATCACAATCATTATTATACAATTAGCAAATGTCGTAAAATTATATGAATTTTTAAAAAAAAATGTGTTTGAAACCATTATATCAAGTAAAATCGTTTAAGTGTAAAATAATATCGATTAATATTTATTTAATTGTAATAAAATTCTTTTTCATTTTAACTGATTTATAAAAACATTTAATTTTAAAAGTTGTAAAAAAAGGAATCTCTTTTTTATCTTTGGAAAAACATTACAATGAGTCAAAACATCATACTAAACGATCTAGAAATTAAACATAAAATAAAAAGAATATCTTATCAAATATTCGAAACTTTTGCTGAAGAAGATGAAATAATTTTGGCTGGAATTGCCAATAATGGTTATGTTTTTGCTGAAAAAATTGGAGAGATTTTAAAAGCTATATCTGATATAAAAATAACGTTATGTGAAGTTAAAATAGACAAACAAAATCCTTTTAACGAAATCACGACTTCTATCCCAAAAGAAATTTACTTTGAGAAGAATATAGTTCTAGTCGACGATGTTCTAAACTCAGGGACAACCTTAATATATGGTGTCAAACATTTTTTGGAAACTCCCGTAAAAAAAATTAAAACTGCCGTTCTGGTTGACCGAAATCATAAAAAATTTCCCGTAAAAGCTGATTTTAAAGGGATTTCACTTTCTACTTCACTAAAAGAGCACGTTCATGTTGTTTTCGAAAACAATAATAATTATGCCTATTTAGTCTAATAAACGAATAATTTCTTCTGTTATGAGTTGTGGATTCTTATCATCAACTAAAATTGTATAAGTGGCTTGATTATAATAATAACTTCTTTCAAACAAATGCTTTGCAATAAACTCATTTAATTGTTCTTCAGATTGATTAGCAACAAGTGGTCTGATCATTTTTTCTTTTTTAAGTCTTTCCGCAATAACACTTAATGAAGCTTTTAAATAAAATGAGATGCTGTTTTCTCCGGTCAAAAGCAAATGACTATCTGCATAACAAGGTGTTCCTCCACCCGTACTAATAATTAAACTTTCCTCATTTTCCATGATTTCTTTGAAGATTTCATACTCAATTTTTCTAAAATAAATTTCCCCTTTCTGTTTAAATAGTTTACTGATACTTAAATTGGTCTTTTCTTCAATCAAATTATCTAAGTCTACATATTTAACTCCTATTTTTTCTGATAACAACTTAGCTATTGTAGTCTTCCCAACAGCCATATATCCAACTAAAATAACTTTCTTCATTACATTAAAACCTTATATATTAAGCCATTAACAGCCATTGTCAAAAAAAGCCAAATTTATAATAAAATTGCTTTGAAATATAAATAATAAGGTCTTATATTTGCACCCGCATTCAAGAAAAGAAAAAGACTCGATAGCTCAGTTGGTAGAGCACATCACTTTTAATGATGGGGTCCTGGGTTCGAGCCCCAGTCGGGTCACATTTTTTTTCTTAAACACACTTAAAGACTCGATAGCTCAGTTGGTAGAGCACATCACTTTTAATGATGGGGTCCTGGGTTCGAGCCCCAGTCGGGTCACAAAAAGTCGTTCGCCATGGCGAATGGCTTTTTTTGTTTTTTGGCCATGTGGAGAAATTGGTAGACTTGCCAGCTTGAGGGGCTGGTGTTCGAAAGAACGTGTGGGTTCGAATCCCATCGTGGTCACGAATAAATAAAAAGATAGTAAAAAAACATCAAGCTCGCTTGATGTTTTTTTACTATCTTTTTATTTTCAAAGCGGAGCTTTGTGGGAAAGACAAAGTCAATCCCATCGTGATCAACAATAAATAGGAAAATTCAAGATCGCTGTAAATATTTTTTACTATCTTTTATTTTCAAAGCGGAGCTTTGTGGGAAAAACAAATTCAATCCTATCTTCGTCAAGGGTAAATCAAAAAATATCCCATTCCAACTATTCGGAATGGGATATTTTAATAACTAACCTCAAAATTTATTTAATTAATCCTTGCAATGGTTTCAATTGTTCCATATTAATGTTGGCACTTTTTAATAACGATATCATGTTTAAGATATTATTGGGATTCATATCGTTTCCTAAAATTCTAACCACGGCAAAACCGTTTTCTTTCTTTTTAGCAAAAAAGATAAACTCATCGATATTATCCACATCGCCAACAAAACTGACCGAAGCTCCATCTTTACCAGAACCCACTTTCATCAACTCTTGGTATTCTTCATTCTTAAGGATTTGAGTTACTTTTTGACTTTCAACATCATATTCTGCTTTGTTAGTAGTGTCCAATTTGAAAGCCAAAACATTCATTTTATCAAATGATCCTAACGCTGTTTTTTGTTCAGCTGTTAGCTTTGTTTTATCAATATTGATGATACCCGGAGAAACATCCAACGCTACAAAATTTTTCTTTTCAGCACTTTCTACAAAATACTTCTGAAGCGTTGGTTCATTATTACAACTTGTAAGTAATAATGATATTAGTGTGGCGAGGTAAAATGTAATTTTCATGATTTTACTTTTTACCCTTTGATGCTTTTGATGCTTTTTTCAGGTCATCGCCTCCAGGTAAATTCATTTTATCTGTCAATACAGAAAGCTCGTTCAAATCAAAATCACCAATCAAGGACATCAAAACCGTTTCTTCGTTTCCTGAACCTTCTACAAACATCATCAGCTCTTTAATTTGTGAGTCAGATGCTCCGGATTTTACATAAATTTTGACGCTTTTACCTTTATCATTTATTTTCATTAACTCCTCAAGTGATGATGATTTGATATATTTATCTGAAATCGATTTCATCTCGTCTGATTTCTTATCACTTTGTGTAACAAAAACCCTTAGGTTGTCTAATTTTTTTATCAAATTCACATATTGCTGTGATTCTTTGTCTTTTACTTCCATTTTGCTCAAAAGCGCAAACATTTTTTTGTTAACGACTACAGATGTTATTCCTTCTTGGTCTTCAAACTTGTCAAACACACTTTGTGCAAAAAAGGTAGTTGTGCTTAACACTAATACTAAACTTAAAATTAATTTTCTCATGATTTCTGATTGTTTACTTTTTAAAAATTCTGTTTTTTGATTGTTCATATTCATTTAAATAACCTATGCTTCCAATACCTTTATTTACATGTTGCGAAATCATAGCCAACGCTTTTTGCGTTTCTCTGAAGGCTACTTCCGGATCATCATAAGTACCTAAATCATTTGACTTTGGTTGATTATAATTATTGAATGTAAATAAACCCACGCCAAGTAAAACCGCCACAGATGCTGCAACTGACAACCAAACTACACGTTTGTGTTTCTTAGTGTTTAATGGAATTGTTGCTGTAAATTGTTCTTGTTTTGCTTGAACTGCATAACCAAATATTGGTTTATATTGTTCTAGATGCTGCGCAACATCCGATGAAGCAAAGTAATCTTTCAATTCTTTTTCTTCTGCAATAGTGGTTTCTGCTTCGAAGTATTTTTCTAGTAATTTTTCTATTCTATCCAATGCCATAATGATGTGTTTTTATCATTTTTTCTCTTATAACTTTTCGTGCTCTTGATAATGACGTTCGAATGGCTTGCTCATTCATTTCTAAAACAGTGCTCATTTCTTCGAATTCCATTTCTTCAATGTCTCGCATTTGAACTATCAGCTTTTGTTGTTCGGGTAAGTCATTCATTATTTTTTCAACCCATTTCCAAGTGTCGCTATCTTCAATTTTTTGTTGCAAACTTGCTTCTCTGTCTGTGAAATTATTGTGAACAATTCTCATATTGCCCGCACGTTTAGATTTCAACTGGTCTAAACAATAATTTTTTGTCATGGTCATTGCAACTGCTTCAACACTTTTATATTCGTCCAACGTTTCGTTTCTGTTCCACAATTTTACCAAAACTTCCTGAGTTGCATCTTCTGCTTCTTCGGTGCTAACGAGTAAACGTTTTGCAACTCGAAAGAGCTTATCCTTAAAAGGATTTACAAGCTGCATAAACTCATTTTGATTCATTGAAACTTATTTGATTAGTTGGATACAAGGGCAAGACGACTCACATTTTTATTTGTTACAAACAAAATAAAATTATTAACCTGTTGGGTTTAATTAAAATAAATTTAAAATCACTAAAAAATTATCAAATTTTAACACATAGAAACATAGAAAGAAAAACAATATAGACCAATTCTTGGTTACACAGAGCTTTGTTTTACTATAAAAAAGTGAAACGCCTTTACAAAATCATTAAAAACTATGTTTCTATGTGTTTAAAAATTATCAAATTCGAATTTCACCCAACGGGTTAAAATTATTAACCTAAACTTTGTAAATTTACGTTTATTAAAATAAAAGCTGCTATGAAAAAATCTATCGTTTTATCGTTATTACTATTCTTATTTGTCATTCCGTTTGGTTGTTCCGATATGGATGACAATGCTGTTCCGGCTAGTGTTGAAATAAAAGATTTTGTCTGGAAAGGGATGAATTTATACTATTTGTGGCAGGCTGATGTTACTGATTTAGCTGATGACCGATTTGCCAATCAATCCCAATTAAATACCTTTTTGGAGACTTTTGCATCACCAACGGAGTTATTCAATGCGCTTCGTGTGCCTTCTCCAACAGATAGATTTAGTGTGATTTACAGCGATTATACTGTTTTGGAAGGCGTGCTTTCAGGAAATACGCTAAATAACGGAATGGATTATGGTTTGCGATATAAAACCGGAAGTACTACAGATATTTATGGATGGGTTCGGTATATCATTCCAAATTCTGATGCTTCTACTAAAGCAATTTCCAGAGGCGCTATTTTTTATGCTATTAACGGAACACCATTAACTATTGACAATTACCAATCACTTTTGTCCAATGATACCTACACTGTAAATTTTGCCGATTATGATGGAGGTGCAATTACACCAAACGGTCAATCATTAAGTTTGACCAAAACCAATTTAGCTGAAAATCCAATATTAATGAGCACCGTTATTAATCAGGGAACGCACAACATTGGCTATTTAATGTACAACGGATTTTACGCTAGTTATGACAGTCAATTGAATACCGCTTTTGGTAGTTTTGTTTCGCAAAATGTAACCGATTTAGTGTTGGATTTACGTTATAATTCTGGTGGTTCTATCAATACCGCTACCAAATTAGCAAGCATGATTACAGGGCAGTTCACCGGTCAATTATTTGCCCGACAACAATGGAATGCCAAAGCGCAAGCCTATTATTTAGCCAATAATCCTGGTTCTTTAGAAAACAAATTTGCTTCTGGTTTAAATGGCTTGCACCTCAACAAAGTATATATACTGACAACAAAAGCTACGGCTTCAGCAAGTGAATTAGTAATAAACTGTTTAAAATCTTATATCGATGTGGTTCAAATTGGAGATGTAACAACCGGAAAAAATGTTGGTTCGATAACCTTATACGATTCGCCAACTTTTGCAAAATCCAATGTAAATCCGAATCATAAATATGCTATGCAACCAATCGTGTTGAAAATAGTTAACAAAGATAATTTTGGAGATTATACTAATGGAATTTTACCAACAACTTCATTGCCCGAAAACTTTGGTAATTTGGGCATTCTGGGTAATGTTGACGAACCTTTATTGAATGTAGCCATCAATCAAATCATCGCCAGCGGGAAAATGGTGCCTCAAGTACCAAGCACTATAGAACGTGATTTTACAGATGCTAAATCAATAAATCCGTTGCGGAGTGAGATGTATTTAGATAATAAATAGGTTTATCTAAATAGTTTGTTCGGGGTTTGTTCGGGGTTTGTTCGGTAAAATGCCCATTAGGGTACCACAACCCCGAACAAATACCGAACAAATACCGAACAAAACCCGAATAATGCATTTACTATTAGCACGAAATTAGTTTAATTTTTGAGATTGTGTGAATTCCCTTTTGGTGCTTTTCCGTTTCCATTTGTAGCGTCATTGGTTCCTGTTCTATTAGAAGCGGTTCCATGATTGGCATACTGTGATGCACATGAAAATAAAACTACTGCATCAATAACAATAAGCCTATTCGGATGTTAAATAAAGTTTTCATAAATCAATTATTTGAATTACTATAAATGTACTCACTACTAAACTCCTAATTACCAAAAACTTATAGGCTAATATTATATAATTATGACTAAATCATTGCCATCGGAAAAATAGTCTCGTTTTTTCTAAATAGAATGGAGTAAGATGTAATTAGAAAATAAAATAATTATGCTTTTTTAATTGAAAAACTATTTCTGTAAGTTTTTATTGCTTTACACAAAAGATGTTTTTATATTCGCACCATAATTATCCCCAAAAATTATAACCTACTTTAGAAAATCGAATTATTTTACTAGTTCGATTTATTTTTTTATTATTTATTTCAATTGGGAGCGCTGAAAACCAAGTTTTAGAGTAAGCAAAATTAAACATACCTTTATGAAAACAAAATTACTTTTACTAGTAGTATTATGTGCTTTTTTTAATGCGAATGCAACGGTTTATTATGTAAATAAAAACGCCACTGGGACTAATAACGGTGCCAATTGGACAAATGCATTTACAACTATTGAATTAGCATTCTCTAATGCTATTGTTGGTGATCAGGTTTGGGTTGCCGCCGGAGTATACAAACCAGCAGGCACCACAAGAAGTGCCACTTTTACCATTCCAAACGGAGTTGAAGTTTATGGTGGGTTCGCTGGAACTGAAACTAGTTTAGCACAAAGAGATTTGACTGTTAATACCACTACTTTAAATGGTGACATTGGAGCAGCAGGAACACAAACTGACAACTGCTACAGCGTAGTTACGTTTACCAACGCTAGCAACTTAACAAAATTTGATGGGTTTAAAATAATAAATGCCTATAATAACCTATCATCAACCTATGGAGGTGCCATCAGAAATAACAATGGCGAACCTACTATTTCAAATTGTGAATTTCTAGCCAATTATGCTTTTTATGGTGCGGCTGTTGGAAGTAGCACAGGTGGTGCTCAAACCATGACTTTACTAAATTGTAAAATGAGAAGTAACAACGCCGTATACGGTGGTGCTGTATACGCTAATCTTGGAAATGTAAAAATAATTAATTGCGAAATCTATACTAATACCGCATCCTATGGTGGAGGAATACAAAGCGAAAACGGAAGTCTTTTTATTGACCGATGCAAAATAAGCGGTAATTCTGCAACTAATACTGGAGGCGCTATACGCTTAAGTAATTCAAGTGCTAAATTGGAAATGTACAATAGTTTAATTGTAGGTAATCTTGCTGATGAAGGAGCCGTATTGAGTTTAGCGCCAATAAGCAATCAACAGGTTCATAAAATCATCAATTGTACTATTTCAGGAAATAGAAATATTAGTACTTCAACCTCTACCTCTACCCTAATAGTTTTATCTTCAGCTAATAATAGTATTATTGCTAATTCGATTATTTGGGGTAATGTATGTTACCGACAATTATTAAATGGTAATGCCAACAATTGTATTATTTTAGGTAATTATCTGCCAGATAACTCTACTAACATTTCAACCACTAATCCTGGTATGATTTCTATGGGCGATGGAAACAATGCTCCGTTTACGCAAGATGCTTATAACTATAGAGTACCTTCAACATCTAATGCCGTTAATACGGGTAATAATTCATTTGTAAATTCGTTATACAATTTAGATTTAGATGCCACTACTAGAATTCAAGACACAACTGTAGATGTTGGTTCCTATGAGACAAACCCATTTTTATCAGTTGATGATTTCGTTAAAAACAGAGTTTCAATAGCTCCTAATCCTGTTTCAAACACTATTACTATTACTGCAACTAAATCATTTGATGGTGATACTAAATATTCAATTTTTGACATCAATGGTAGAGAATTAAAGTCTGATGTACTAAATAATTCAAACACGATAAATGTTGAAGATTTTGCTCAAGGTGTTTATATCCTTAAAATAAACGGCATCGATAAAGGAATTAAATTTTCTAAAGAATAAATAACTTTAAAAAAGTAAACAAAGTAAAAAAGGCTAACCTCTCAGTTAGCCTTTTTCATTTATAAAATTATATTCAACCCCAATTTAAAATTCCTGCCTCGAGTAGAATACCCCACATTTTCAACAAATTCTTCGTTGAAAATATTGGTAGCTGAACCAAAAATAGTCAACCTACTTTTAATCAATTCATATTTAACTAAAGCATTTACCAATTGGTAAGAACCCAACTTTGTTGTTACTACGCCAAAGGTATTTCCATCAAAAAACGCATCGTTACGCCCATCAAAATACTGGTAGTTTACACTAAAAAGTGTTCTGCTTGTTGCTTGAAAATCAAAACCCGCATTAACTTTGTGTTTCGGAATTAATCGGTCTACCGCTTTATCCACTTGTGTAAAAGTATAGTTTCCGTTAAGTTGTAGTTTAGATGTTAGGGCAATGTTTAAAGATGTTTCAACGCCTCTTGCTTTGGTTTCTCCATTTACATTAATATAGTAAGCATCAAAAGTAGATGGATCAAAATAAAAATCAATGGCGTTGGTTTGGTTACGGAAGAACCCCACAGCGTTCAGTCTTACTTTTTTGTTTACCAACTCCGTTTCAAAACCAGCTTCAACGGTAGCATTTTTTTCCGGAGTTAAATTGGCATTGCCATATTCTGAATACAATTGATACAAACTTGGTGTGACATAAGCTGTGCTGTAAGAAGCCAAAACTTTCAAAGGAAATGAAGTCTTGAAATTGTAAGATGGATTAAAATTGTAAACAAAATTATTACCATAAGCGCTATGATTATTCAATCGCGCTCCGGCATTAATGTTCAAACCAAAGTTAGCATTATACACCAAAGTAGTATAACCATCAATGATGTTGAACTTGGTATTTTCGTTTGTAAGAGTGCTGAAAGGCGTTTGACTTTTCATATCGTTAAACTGATAATTGACACCCAAAATCAGGAACAGTTGGTTACTAAATTTGTATTTATTAAATCCATCAACAACAATACTTCGTGATTCATACAAAGAATAATCAATCGTGTTGGAGAACGTGTTTAACTCCTTATAATCGCGTGTTATTTTGGTAAAACCAGAGTTCAATACAAATTCTCCTTTAGTGTATTTGTATTTTGGCGAAAACCCAAACCGAATTTGTTTCGAAGTTGTAACATTATCAGCCGTATCATCAAAACCTGTATTGTCAAAAGCTAAATCATACTTGTTTTTGATTCTATCATAATTACCAAAGAAATCTAAAGTCAATTTCTGTGTCGCTTTAAAACCAAGCTTTGCCATAAGATTTTGTCTCGAAAAAGAATCGGGTTCATAATTTTGCCCTGCAATTTGCGACATGCCTTTGGTTTCAGTACTATTGAATCCGGCTAAATAGTTTGCCTTTTTGAAGTTGCCATTCACGGAAAGCCCTTGGTTAAAATCTTGTCCGTTGTATTTGTGATTGTCCGCGGTGTTATTCGAGCCAATATTGACATACGCATTGCCTTGAATTTCTTTTTTTGCCGATTTTTTCAACGTAATGTTAATCACTCCAGTTGCTGCACCAGTACCATAAAGCGTGCTTGAAGCGCCTTTCATAATCTCAATTTTCTCGATTTGTTCTGCCGGCAATAACCGCAAATCATACTCAAAACTAATTCCGGAAGCATCGGTAACCGGAATACCATCAATCAAAATCAACACCTGACGGTTTTTTCCTCCTCGGATGTAGTAGCCTAGGTTTTTTCCGTTTGCCGATTGGTTTCCGTTGATTTCAACTCCGGCGACTTGCGATAAGACGTTTGCCAGACTTTGACCAGACTTCTTTTCTAAATCCTTGGCCGTGATAACCTCAATTACTTTTCCTGATTTTTCTTGACGGAGTGCAAATTTGGTATCAGAAACCACTACTTCATCCAAGGCATTTACCTTGGTAGAATCCTTTTCTTGCGCATAGGCACAAGTGTTTAGCATAGCCAAAATAGCTACTGCTCTTACTGTTTTTTTCATTTTTTAATTCAACAATAATTTAATAATCTTGGGAGAAAAGCATAGAATTTACCCATACCCAAACCTCTTTTCCCGAAAGTTTGTTACTCGATGAATTAGGCAGGTCTCCTGGCTTGCGTCTTGTTGTTGACCTTCCCATCAGGATTTGAGATTTGAGATTTAAGGATTACGGATTATAAAATCCTAATTCCTAACTCCTAATTCCTAAATTCCACGACAGTGGTTTTGTAGATAACAACAAGCTTGATAGCTTACAGTTGCGGGAACAGCTCAAGATTATAAATTGTGAGTTGAGTTTTGAATTCGTAATTCGTAATTCTCAATTCGTAATTTTTTACTTGATTCCCTTTTAATGCGATTTTGAAAAACAGAAATCGCAACCTTAATTCGGGAGCAAATGTAAAGTATAAATTAAAAACAAAACAATACTTTTGCAAAAAACAATTTAATGAAGACCTTTTGTAATGCTTTATTTTTAGGTACTCTTTCTTTTTTCCTTGTACAATGCAAAAATGAAACTAAGTCAGAAACTACTATTTCTCCAAAAAACGAAATTCATTACGCTAAAGGTTTCTCCATTGAAAACTATTTTGGTTATTCGGTAGTAACCGTTAAAAATCCTTGGCCAAAGGCTACCAAAACCTATACTTATATTCTAAAAGAAAAAAACGGAATTGTTCCCGATAGTTTAAAACAAAACACCATTATTTCGGTTCCGATTAAAACAATAGTCGTAACCTCAACAACGCATATTCCTTCACTAGAAATGCTTGATGAAGTCAATACGATAGTTGGTTTTCCGCATTGTGATTATATTTCTTCCGAAAAAGTAAGAGCTCGAATTGATGCCGGCAACCTAAAAGAACTAGGTAATAATCAGGATTTAAATACTGAAGTCCTACTCGATTTACAACCAAATGTTATAATCGGTTATGGCATCGACAACAAAAACCCAACGTTAGATAATTTACAAAAGAGCGGCCTAAAAGTGATGCTTAACGGCGATTGGAACGAAGAAAATGCCTTAGGAAAAGCCGAATGGATTAAGTTTTTCGGAGCTTTATATGTCAAACAGAAAGAAGCTACAGCCATCTTTACCAAAATTGAAAAGGATTATTTAAAAACCATTGCCATAGCCAAAATGGCTAAAAACAAGCCAACCGTTTTAGCCGGAGATATGTTTGAAGACCGATGGTATTTGCCCAAAGGAACCAGTTGGGGAAGTTTGCTTTTGAAACAAGCCAATGGAAATTATTTGTGGCAGGAAACCAGCGGTACAGGAAGCTTATCTTTGTCTTTTGAAACCGTTTTTGAAAAGGCGAAAAGCGCAGATATTTGGATAACTTCCGGACAATTTTCTTCACTTAAAGAAATGACTGATGTGAACCTACATTATGCTAAATTTGATGCTTTCAAGAATAAAAATGTATATTCGTTCAGCGGAAAAAAAGGAAAAACCGGAGGCATTCTTTATTATGAATTAGCACCCAACCGACCTGATATTGTATTGAAAGATATTGTCAAGATTCTACATCCGGAATTGTTAGTTGGTTACCAACCCTTTTTCTTTGAGAAATTAAAATAAACCACAGATTTCACAGATTATCACAAATTTGAAAACGCAAAACCGAAATACACTTCTTTTCTCTTTATTGTCATTGACATTGCTATTGACCTTGCTATTGAACATTTCAATGGGACAAGTTGCCATTCCGATGAAAGAGGTTTTCAAAAGTTTGTTTGGTGGCCATGCTTCAAAAGAAACCTGGGAATACATTATTGTTAATTTCCGTTTACCAAAAGCCATCACAGCTATTCTAGTGGGAATCGGACTTTCTATTTCAGGCTTATTGATGCAGACTTTGTTCCGAAACCCATTAGCCGGACCTTATGTACTTGGTTTGAGTTCAGGTTCTAGTTTAGGTGTTGCTTTTGTCATTCTTGGCGCTGGATTTTTACCTGCGGTTTTTGCACAATTCCTGCTTTCTTCTTATGGGATTATTTTGGCTTCCTGTATTGGAAGTTCTTTAGTCTTAGTAATGATTTTAATTGTTTCTCAACGTTTGCGTGACACTATGTCGATACTCATTGTTGGATTAATGTTTAGTAGTTTTACCAGTGCGATTGTTAGTGTATTTACCTATTTTAGTTCGGCTGAACAATTACAGAAATATACGTTTTGGTCGATGGGAAGCATTGGCAATTTATCGTGGCAAAACATTTCGATTTTAGCGGTTTGTACTTTAGTTGGATTACTGTTCAGCCTGTTTTCTTTAAAATCTTTAGATGCCTTGCTACTCGGAGAAAACTATGCCAAAAGCATGGGCTTGAACATCAAGAAAGCACGTTATACCATCATATTTGCTACGAGTATTTTGGCGGGAAGCATCACCGCTTTTGCCGGACCAATTGCATTTATTGGATTAGCCGTTCCACATTTGGGGAAATTGTTATTCCAGACAAGTAATCATAAAGTGCTATTTTTTGCAACGCTGTTAATTGGTTCTATTATAATGCTATTTTGTGATACCGTTTCACAAATGCCGGGTTTTGATTTTACGTTACCAATAAATGCTATAACGTCAATTATTGGTGCGCCGGTTGTGATTTGGTTAATTATCAGAAAGAAAAGTATTCAGTAAATTTCAAACACATAGAAACATAGAATAATTTAAAAAATAGCCCCAGAATAAAAAACTATGTTCCTATGTGTTTAAACTAAAAAAATGAGTTCAAATAAAATCATACTTTCAACGTCAAATTTATCCATTGGATACCAATCCAAAAAAGGAAAGAACATTATTGCTGAAAACCTCAACTTGACTTTTAAAGAAGGAACGTTAATTTCTTTAGTGGGCGGAAATGGTATTGGAAAATCGACTTTATTGCGAACAATTAGCGTAATACAAAAACCATTAGCAGGAACTGTTACACTAAACGAAAAAGACATTCATCACTACGAACCGATAGCGTTGGCACAAAATTTAAGTTTGGTATTAACCGAAAAACTACCGCCGAGTAATTTGACTGTTTTTGAATTGATTGCGTTAGGAAGACAACCTTACACCAATTGGTTGGGCAAACTTTCTACAGAAGATTTAGAAAAAATAAATCAGGCGATTACACTCACACATATTGAACATTTGCTTGACAAAAAGCATCATGAAATTAGTGACGGGCAATTACAGATTGTTTTAATTGCAAGAGCTTTGGCACAAGATACGCCTTTGATAATTTTGGATGAACCGACAACACATTTAGATTTATTTCACAAAGTTTCGGTTTTTAAATTGTTGAAAAAGTTATCTCAAGAAACCAATAAATGCATTTTATTTTCTACTCACGATATTGATTTGGCAATCCAACTTTCGGATGAAATGATAGTTATGACCGAAAGTTCAGTGGAACAAGACCAACCTTGCAATTTAATTACAAAAGGAATTTTTAATACACTTTTTAAAGATTCGTCCATCACTTTTGATGGCGAAAAAGGGAAGTTTGTTATTAATTGACAATGGATAATTGATAATTACCTCCATGAACTCAAAAATAATTATCAATTGTTAACTATCAATTGTTAATTGCTATTTGTCTTTTCGCTTCTCCAACGACAAACGCTACCGAATTAGCAATATTATAACTTCGGATTAAATTCGACATTGGAATCGTTAAATGGTTTTCGAATTGGGCTAAAACTTCTTTGCTTAAACCAACACTTTCTTTACCAAAAACCAACCAATCGCCATCCTGAAACTCGGCTTCATAAATAGATTTTGTTGCATGCGAACTCATCAGGAAAACTCTTGATTTGTCTTGAATCTGCTTCATCCATTCGGCTACATTTTGATATTCCGTTACGTCTAAATGCACCCAATAATCCAAACCGGAACGTTTTAGGTTTTTGTCATTGATTACAAATCCGAATGGATGAATTAAATGTAACCGACTTTCAGTTCCAACAGACAATCGACCGATGTTTCCGGTGTTATTTGGGATTTCGGGTTCTACTAAAACGATGTTGAGCATGTAAGTTAATTTGGTTATTCGGTAATTTGGTTATTTGTGAAAAAGCTAGAAACTTCGAGAACTTCTCCCGCTTTTAGATTTTGCAAATGTAGGTTTCCTACTCGGATTCTGACCAATCTTAATGTTGGAAATCCAACTGCTGCTGTCATTTTTCGCACTTGGCGGAATTTACCTTCGGTTAGTGTTATCGAAAGCCAGCTTGTTGGTCCGTGTCGTTCATCGCGAATTCTTCTTCCTTCGCCAATGCTGTTTGGAAGCTGGTTTATGATTTTGGCTTTACATTCTTTGGTTGTGTATCGGATTCCTTTGAAACCAATTTCGACACCTTTTTTAAGTTGGGTAATTGCTTCTTCGTTTATGATTCCGTCCACTTGAGCATAATATTCTTTCTCGACAGTTTTACTTCTAACCAATTCACTCATCATACCGTCAGTCGTTAGCAAAAGTAAACCTTCGGAATCTTCATCTAAACGGCCAATTGCCATCGTTCCTTCGGGGAAATTATGCAATTCGCCCAACAACTTTTTGTATCGCTTTTTTTCATAAATGAATTGACTTAAATAGCCGTGAGGTTTATGAATTAGGAAATGGTGATGCATCGTTTTTATTTGCAACAAAAATACATTTTTGAAATAGTCAATTTCAATTTAATGCTTATTTTTACAAAAAACATACTATTATAATGTCAGCTTCTTTATATATCATCTTCGCCTTTGTCATTGCTTTATTCATTGGAATTTATATCGGAAAAACACTTTTAGCCGCCAATTCAAAATTAGACAAAGCGTCATTGGAAGAAAAACTAAACGGTTTGTTGCAGCAAATTGAACAATTCAAATCGCAATTAAATCAAACGGTTCAGGAACGCGAAACTATTCGAGCCGAGAAAGAATCGTTAGCCATTCAATTATCAAAAAAAGAAACTGATTTTGAAAATCTTTGGGAACGCAACAAAGAACAAAAGGAAGAAGTAGAAAAGCTACAGGAGAAATTCACCAAAGAATTCGAAAATCTAGCAAACAAAATTCTAGAAGAAAAAACGACTAAATTCACGGAACAAAACAAGGAAAACCTTAAAAACATCTTGGAACCGCTGCAGAATAAAATTCAGCTTTTTGAAAAGAAAGTCGAAGACACACACAAAGAAAGCATTGATTATCACGCCGCATTACGTCAGCAAATATTGGGCTTACGCGAAATGAATGAGCAGATGAGCAAGGAAACTTTGAACCTAACCAAAGCACTTAAAGGCGACAGTAAAATGCAGGGCAATTGGGGCGAATTGATTTTGGAGCGGGTCTTAGAAAAATCCGGTTTAGAAAAAGGACGCGAATATGAAGTGCAGCAAAGTTTTGTGACTGAAGAAGGCAATCGGGTTTTTCCGGATGTGGTGATTAATTTGCCTGATGGAAAGAAAATGGTTGTCGATTCGAAAGTAACCTTAACAGCTTACGAACGCTATATTAATGAAGAGGATGATGATAAAAAAGCACAGCATTTAAAAGAACATGTGATGTCCATCAAACGTCATGTTGACCAACTAAGCGAGAAAAATTATCACGATTTATATCAGATGGAAAGCCCTGATTTTGTGCTGCTTTTTATTCCAATTGAATCCGCTTTTGCTTTGGCATTGAATGAAGACACTTCTCTTTATAACAAAGCTTTTGAAAAAAATATTGTGATTGTTACGCCTTCCACATTATTGGCAACATTGCGAACTATTGACAGTATGTGGACGAATCAAAAGCAACAGGAAAATGCTCTAGAAATTGCACGACAAGCCGGAGCTTTATACGATAAATTTGAAGGTTTTGTGGCCGACTTGGTTAAGGTGGGAAATAAAATAAAAGACTCCAAAACAGAATATGACAATGCGATGAACAAACTGGTTGATGGTAGTGGAAATCTAATCACCAGAGTTGAAAACCTAAAAAAAATGGGCGCTAAAGCCAAAAAAGCATTACCTGAGAATATCTTGCAAAGAGCTAATAAAGAAGAAGAGTTATAGACAGATAAAATATCTTAGTATTATCATAATATAAACAAACTCGTTTTATCTTTTAGAAATTATAATAAATTTTAGAAGGTCATTAAATTATTATTATATTTGGTCTGCATTTTAATAATTTATGAAAAAATATTACTTTCTCTCGGTTGCAATTCTTCTAACACTTTGCATTTTTATTTCATGTTCTGAAAAAGGTGATGAATATATTCCGGTTTCTCCGGTTACTGCTGATTTAACTTTAGTTCCTTATCAGAAACTTTCGGATTATCATTTTTTTGAAGGCGATATAAAAGACCAAATTCCATCATTGAATGTTATTCCGTATGAACCTGCCAGTTCACTTTTCACGGATTATGCTTCTAAAAAAAGATTTATTTGGATGCCATCTGGTGTTGCAGCGACTTATGTTGCCGACAATAAGATTCTTAATTTTCCGGTTGGAACCGTTTTGATAAAATCCTTTTATTACAATACTATCCAACCCGGAAATGTTACAAAAATTATTGAAACCAGATTAATGATACGAAAAGAAGATGGTTGGAAATTTTATGAATATTTATGGAACGACGAACAAACTGAAGCTAATTTAGTTTCTGGTGTAGACTTTACTAATGGAAGTTCAAAAACAATTACGTTTACAAAACCTAGTGGCGAAACAGTGACTACAGACTACAGAATACCTTCAGATGCTGAATGTTTTGCTTGTCATAAAATTAATGAAACTGGAACACCAATTGGTGTTAAACCACAAAATTTAAATCATAATCACACCTACGGTAATGCGAGTAAAAAGATTTTACAAAAATTAGTTGACCAGGGTTATTTAGAAAGTTTTCCGTCTACAATCGTTTCAACCATAGATTATCACGATACAACACAACCAATAGATTTAAGACTACGGTCCTATTTAGATGCCAACTGCGCCCATTGCCATCAAGATCAAGCGCGTTGTTATTACAGACCAATTCGATTGCCTTTTAGTCAAACAAATATTGACTCCAATATTGGTATTTGTTTAGAAGCTGATGAACAAATTAGTGCCACATTAATAAAGGTAATTAGTCCTGGTAACTATAATAAATCAATCATGCATTATCGATTAATGTCTAACGAAGAAAGTGAAAGGATGCCATTGCTTGGGAGAACTATTGTTCATGATGAAGGTGTTGCACTTTTAGAACAGTATATTTCGTCATTAACCCAGACTTGCAATTAATGCTTTAAAATAATTATACAAAAAACGTATTATGAAAAAAATTACATCTGCTCTTTTTACATTTTTTAGTGTATCATTTGCAATAGCGCAATCAACTTGTGCTACTGCAGTACCTGTTGCCCTAAATTCTACTACAACAGCTCCTGCATTTACAAGTGAAAACGGAACAGCTCCAACACTATTGTGTGGTTTACAAGGAGGTACGGCTGTTAAGGGTAAATGGTATAAGTTCACAGCTACACAAAATATCAATATAACGGTTTCTACACTTTTAGCTCAAAATAATAATAGTGACACACGTTTAGTAGTTTATTCCGGAGATTGTAGTTCATTAGTTTGTATCGATTCAAATGATGATTACAATGGAGCATTATCTTCTCAAATAACTTTTGCAGCGACAACAAACACAACGTATACGTTTGCTTTTGATAACAAATACAGTTCGTTAGCTTTTGACTTTACAGTAATGGAAGCCGCACCAGTTGGTCCTGATAGATTATCATTTACATCTCAGGCTATAACAGGTGTAACAGGTGGTTATAACAACTGTATTGTTGATATGAATGGTGACTATTTAGATGATATTGTATCGGCGGTAGACGTCACTCATCTAGCAATAACTTATCAACAACCTGGTGGTACTTTTTCTACAACAACATATACAGTTCCAAACACAACTGTATTACCATCATGGAGTATTGCTGCTGGTGATTATGACAATAATGGTTATAATGATTTAGTTTATGGCTCTGGAAGTGGTGTTTGTTTCCTTAAAGCAAATAGCAACGGATCTGCTTATACAAGTGATAGAAAAACACAATCGTATTTAGTACAAAGAACAAATTTTATAGACATCAATAATGATGGAAAACTGGATGCATTTGCTTGTGATGACAATGCACCAAACCGATATTATATGAACGACGGAACCAATTTAAATCATAACCAAGGTGGTATTGGTGATTTCCCATCCGGTGGAAATTATGCTTCTAATTGGTTTGATTATGATAATGATGGTGATGTTGATATGTATCTTGCAAAATGTGGTCAAGGTGGATCGGGTGTTGGTGGAAATATTGATATGTTGCTTAAAAACAATGGCAACGGAACTTATACAAATGTAGCAGCAGAAGCTAATATGGCTAATCCAGAACAAACTTGGTCAGGAGCTTGTGGTGATTTTAATAATGATGGTTGGATGGATGTGATTGTTGGGGTAAACTCGGCTTCTAATGGATTTACTAATGTCAAAAAAAATAATGGTGACGGAACATTTACAAGCGTAACTGCCGGCTCTGGTTATGACACAAATACTTTTATGGGTAGAGAATATGTAGCTCAGGATTTTGACAATGATGGATTTTTAGATGTATTAGGCTCTGGTAACAATATCATGTTTGGCGATGGTAATTTTCACTTTACTCCTAACCCTAACATGTACAATATATCTAGTGTTGACAGACCTATTGGGGATTTAAATAATGATGGGTTTTTAGACATTCAAAATGGCAGTAATGTTTTATTTAATAATGGCAATACGAATAAATGGTTGAATGTTGATTTACAAGGAATTCAAAGTAACCGAAACGGAATTGGTGCAAGAGTTGAAATTCATGGTTCTTGGGGACAACAAATCAGATATGTACAAAGCGGAACAGGGTTTGAGAATATGAGTACTATAACCGCTCATTTTGGACTTGGGCAAGCAACTACTATTGATCAAGTAGTTATAAAATGGCCGTCAGGAATTATTGATACCATTAACAATGTGACCACTAACAGCAGGCTTTTGGTAGTGGAAGGTTCAACATTAGCTATCAATTCATATAACAATGGTGTATTCTCAATTTATCCAAATCCAGCTAAAAATGTAGTCAACATTCAGTTGCAACAAAATTCTAATGTGATGCTTAATTCAGCTATAGTATACGATTTAACTGGAAAAGTAGTGCTTACACTAAATGATGTAAGTCAACCAATTAATGTTGAGAAACTGACCACCGGAACTTATATCTTATCAATTTCTGATTCTGAAGGCAGAAGCTATTCTCAAAAATTTATTAAAAAATAAAAAATATAGATTAATAAAAAAGTAAAGCTGTAGAGAAATCTACAGCTTTACTTTTTCAAATGAATTTAGTTTATCTATGTGAAGTACCGTTTTATTTTGATTATCACTGCGTGAAAACATCGGTAAAAATTTAGCTCCATAAACTATCTCATCAAACGAGTAAGAAGCCCGTTTTACTACTGTCGTGCTAAACATATCATCAAAGACCTTCAGAAATACTAAGAATTCACCATCAATGTTTTTATAATCTTCTTTAGTCAAATTAAATAAGGGACTATTTTCTGTTATCGGATGTACCAATGTCCAACTCAAATTCAACGCATTTATTTTTGACAATTCTAAATCAAGTGTATAAAACTTGTTTACTAAAACCCCGTTTTCCTCCAATTTCATTCCGAGTGTTATTTTGGCTTCAGCATCGGTCAGATTAGTGTTTTTGAATGGTGTCAATCGCATCATCAAAGCGGTTCCGTTTTGAAAAGGAGCAATCAAAGCATTTACTGAAAATTTTATATGGGCTTTCGGCTTACTGAATCTTCCATAAAACAAACCGGTAGCAATAGCAAAACTCAGCAGACCAAATAAGGCTTCAACTGCCGCAACAAAACTAGTTGCAAACCCACTTGGACTAATATGTCCGTAACCAACCGTGGTAAATGTTTGTATACTAAAGAAAAAGGCTTGTCCAAATTTCTCTAAAGCGGTTGTGGCTGTCATTCCGTTTAAATGCTCAACACCAACAGCATAATACAAACTGGCGAAAATAAAATTCACTAAAAAATAAAATAATACTATGATAACTAAAAATTTCCATCTCGGAATATTGAGCATCGTGTGATACCAACTAATACTTTCAAAAAGACCGATACCTGATTTTTTGACATTAGCATTACCGTTTTTAGTAATAAACCGGCCGCCATAACTGGACGCATTGGTTCCAAAGCCTGTATTGACATCTGATTTTGCTTTGCTGTTTATCTTTTTTAGAAACTTCATAGTTGTATTTAAATTGATTTTTCCATAACATAATCATCCATTACATAACCATTACCTATATCGAGAATTTCTTCAAAACTTATTTCAAAACCTAATCTTTCATAAAACCGAACGGCTATGTTTTTTTTATTCACGTTCAAAATCAATCCTTTTTGATGACGCTCTTTTGCCTGTTTTATAATAAAAGTAATGAGTTCTTTTCCGATGCCTTTCCCTTGTTGATTGGGCAAAATATAGATTTTATGCACTTTTGTTTTAGGTTTTTTAATGTAATTGAATTCATAGGAAGCAAAGCCCAAAACCGTTTCACCTTCTTTTGCCAAAATAAAACGATGCTTTTTAGCATTGGCTTGCAACTGCAACGAGGGAATACTGTACATCATTTTCATCATATAATCGAGCTGCTCCTGACTTAAAATCGCACCATAAGCTATTGGCCAAACCTCTTTAGCTATGGCTCTTATACTGTTAAAATTTTCGTCGGTGTTATTTTGTATTGCAATCATTTAGTCCTTGATTTCCAGTTGTATTCATACATAGTAATCCAATCTTCTACTGAAATTTTGGTTGCCAATTCACCTATTAATTCAAAAGGGATATCGTCCAACTTCTTAAAACGAAGACAACCTTTTCCTGTGTCTATTTTGTTTTTAGCGCATTTCGAATATTCTGTAACAAACCAATCTAATAAATTTTTATCGCCATAAATTCCCATGTGATATAAAGCAATAAAGTTTTTCTGCGAAGCTAAATTAATGAAAGGCAGTGGTAATTTTGGTGTACAATGATAACCCGCCGGATAAATAGAATGCGGCACCACAAAACCCAACATTCCATAGCTAATAACTTCTTCAAAACCTTTTGGCAAATTATCTTTTATAGCATTTCGAAGTTTTAGCATGGCTTGTTTTCTATCTTCCGGTAATTCAGCTAAATATTGTTCTGGTGTTGTAGCCTTTGATTGCATGGTTTTATATTTTGTGTCTCAAAAATAGAAATAATTTTAATAGATTTACATTTTGATTTTTTATAACCATTTCTTATGTCCAAAAGTCCTTTAAGAAAAGACAAAACTTGCCTGAATTGTAATTACGTTGTAGAAAATAGATTTTGTCCCAATTGTGGACAAGAAAACACGGATACCCGTAAAACTTTTCACCATTTATTTATCCATTTTTTTGAAGATTTAACGCATTATGAAAATGCCTTTTGGAAAACCATAAAAAACTTATTCCTTAAACCCGCTTCGCTTACTAAAGAATATCTTTCGGGCAAGCGCCTTTCCTATTTGGCTCCTGTTAGACTGTATATTTTCATCAGCTTTGTGACGTTCTTTCTGATTACCATATTTCCGACTAATCCTGATGACTTAGTCAATACAGATCAAACGACAACTGTACCTGTAAAAGATAAAAACGGTGTGGTTAAAGATAGTGTTATTGAAAAAAAAATAAAGCTTTCTGAAATGATAAAAGCCGATGAGGAAGCACAAAAAAAGAAGCATGTAACCAATCAAGAGCAAAATGAAGGGTTTTTAAATTTTGGTTACAAAAATGTAAAAGAATTAGATTCCTTGCAAAAAAATGGTCCTGCCAATCAAAAACTAAATGATATTGAATACACTATTGTTAAAAAATCATTGATAGTCAAAGCCAAAAACACTAAGGAAGAAATGATGGAGAAGTTTTTGGAAGAAGCACAACACAATTTTCCTAAAGTATTATTTATTTATATGCCGCTTTTTGCCTTGGTATTATGGCTTTTTCATGGCAAAAAACGTTGGTATTATTTTGATCACGGAATCTTTACATTACACTACTTCTCCTTTTTATTACTTTCGGTATTGCTGATTTTCTTTTTCAAAAAAATAATGGATTGTTTTGTCGAAAATTCGTTTACGCATTTCATTAGAATTCTTGGCAAAGCCATTACTTATATTTGGATGTTTTACTATTTTTTCCCAGCACATCATCGATTTTATGGGGAAACTAGGATTATTTCATTCTTAAAAAGTATAACCATGTTTTGCATCAATGTTGTTTTAATAAGCGCCTTACTTTTAGCATTTATAATATACACCTTTATCAATATCCATTAAAAAAATCATGATTAAAAAAACAATTGCATTAGTACTGTTTACTTTTTTATTATTAAGCTGCTCAACTCAGAGAGTAATTGTACAAAAAACTGAATCTCCATCTGATGATTTTAAAAACATAACAATCGAGAGTTTAAAGGCTAATTTAACTGCTATTGCTTCAGACGAAATGCAAGGAAGAGACACAGGAAGTGAAGGTCAAAAAAAAGCGGGCCGTTATATAATTGATTTCTACAAAAAACATGGCGTTGGTTTCCCGAAAGGAGCTACTGATTATTACCAACATATTCCTGCGGCGTATTTATATGCCAAAAGCAATGATGTTCTTCCCGACTCTGAAAACATTTGGGCCTTTATTGAAGGTTCAGAAAAACCAGAGGAAATTGTGGTTGTTTCTGCGCATTATGATCATATCGGAATTAAAAATGGAGAAGTTTATAATGGTGCCGATGATGATGGCTCAGGAACAGTAGCCATTATGGAAATTGCTGCTGCTTTTCAAAAAGCTAAAGAGGAAGGTCATGGTCCAAAACGCTCCATCTTAATTTTACACATGACAGGTGAAGAACACGGTTTGCTTGGTTCGGAATTTTATTCTGAAAACCCATTGTTTCCTGTCACTAATACTGTTGCAGATGTTAATATTGACATGATTGGAAGACGCGATAAATTTCATGAAAACAGTAATAATTATGTGTATTTAATTGGCTCCGATTATTTGTCGACTGATTTATATAACGTTTGTGAAGACGTTAATAAGAAATATAATTTCCTGAATATTGATTATAAATACAATGATAAAAGCGATCCAAACCACTTCTACTATCGTTCTGACCATTATAACTTTGCCAAAAACGGAATTCCGGTAGTTTTCCTTTTTAACGGAACCCATGAAGATTATCACAGAGCGACAGACGAAGTAAGCAAAATAGAATTTGATGCTTTAACCAGCAGAACAAAATATGGGTTTGCTATTGTTAGTGAAATTGCTAACCGCGAAAATAAATTAGTAGTTGATAAGACCGATAGTAAATAATAGCAAAACAAAAAAAGTCCTGAAACATCAGGACTTTTTACTTAAGGGTGGCTGACCGGGTTCGAACCGGCGACCCTCGGCACCACAAACCAATACTCTAACCAGCTGAGCTACAACCACCATTTTTAACGAGTGCAAATATATTATAAATCTTTGCGTTTGCAAAGAAAAAATTTAAAAAGTTACTTTAAATCGCTTAAGCTATTGACTGCCAAATGTCTTTCGACAGTGAAACCTTCAGCATGCTCTACACCAACTAATCTTCCAAAATCCTGCGAACGATAATGTATACTTTCCAGGAAATTTTTAGTTGCAATTGGCGTTACTGGTTCGTTAGAATTTTCAGAATAAAACTGTGAAGCATATGCCAAAATTGAATCCGTTTTTTTATCTACAAATCCAGAGATATCTACCACAAAATCAGGCTCAATATTTTCCCATTGAATATAATGATAAACCACTTTTGGTCTCCAGGCTTCTTGCCCTTCACCTTCAAAATCAGTTTCTATTCTTCTCAAACCTGACAAAAAACAAGCATCTGAAACTAATTTACTTCCTTTACCGTGGTCTATATGTCGATCACGAATAGCATTACAAAGCACTATTTCCGGTCTATACTTTCTAATCATTTCGATGATTTTAAGTTGATGTGCTTCATCGTTTACAAAAAAACCATCTCTCATATTCAGATTTTCGCGAACTGATATTCCCAGAATTTCGGCAGCAAGCGCCGATTCAGATTCTCTGATTTCAACAGAACCGCGGGTTCCTAATTCACCTCGGGTTAAATCTACAATGCCAACTTTTTTTCCTAAAGAAATTTCTTTGGCAATAGTTCCGCTGCAACCTAATTCCACATCGTCAGGATGTGCGCCAAAAGCCAATATATCTAGTTTCATATGTTTAATTATCCGTTAATTATTGCCAAAATTATCAATTATCAATTATCAATTATCAATTATCAATTATCAATTATCAATTTATAATTTTTTTCATTGTCATTGATTTATTGACCGTTTCAATGTATTCATCAGAAGGAATACTATCTTTTGTAATTCCGCAACCTATGTACAGTTGTGCTTTATTCTTGATGATTTTCATACATCTTAAATTGACAAATAAATCGGTTTGCAAGGTTCTAAAAGTAACCAAATCAATATTCAATTCACCTAAAAAACCTGAATAATATTCTCTATTATATCCTTCATTGGCTAGTATAAATTCCTTTGCTGCTTGTTTTGGTAATCCACAAACCGCTGAAGTTGGATGCAAGGCTGTTATGATTTTTTTTAGTGACTTTTTCGATTTTAATCGGGCTAAAATATCTGATTTAATATGCCACAAATTACCGGCTTGAAATGAATAAGGGCTTGAAATGGTAATTTCTTTAACCAAATCTTCTAAACTATCCACAATAAAATCTGTCACAAGTTGTTGCTCTGTTTCCTCTTTATTTTGCCAAATAATAGTCTTCGAATTCTTTGCCAACTGTGTTCCTGCAAGCGCAACAGTCTTTAATGCAGTACCGTCGGTTTTTAAAAATTGCTCTGGAGTGGCACCAAGCCAAGTACCAATTTTTGGATGAAAAAAACAATACTTAAAAGCACTCGAATAAAGACTTATCATTTTATTCATTGTAATTTCAATATCAAAATCGGGATTGTCTATCTCTTCTTTTCTAGATAAAACAACTTTCAAAAACTTATTTTCATTAATAGCTTTTACTGCTTTGGCAACTAAATCCTCAAAAAAATCATTGCTGGTTACGCTATTTGTTTTTGATGTTCTATTTTCAAAAAAATAATCACCCAAATTTACATTTTCAACATATACATCGGAATGTTCCAAAGGAATAAATGGAACTTCTTCTGCATCAAACGGAGCAAAAACAAAACCTTTTTCTTCAAAACTATCTAAAAAATAAAGATGGTCATTCTTTTGAAACACTCCGACAATCTTATCTGAATCGGGTTTACAAAACAACACAAATGGCAATTTTTGCTCTTGATGGGTTTTGACTTTTATAAATAAATCCGTCATTATCTTCTTGGTAAAATCATATTAGTCAGTTTACAAAGTGAAATTAACTTCCCTTCTTCATCGGTAATTTTTATTTCCCAAAGGTGAATGCTTCTACCCTGATGAATAATTTTTGCGGTACAAAAAACCGTTCCTTCCCTTTTACTTTTTAAATGATTCGCTGAAATTTCAATGCCTCGGCTTTCCTGTTTTTCGGGATTGATATACATTAGTGATGCTGCACTCCCAACACTTTCTGCCAAAGCAACTGTTGCACCTCCATGCAGTAATCCCATCGGCTGATGGACTCTAGAATTAACTGGCATTTTTGCAGTTAAAAAACCTTCTCCTGCATCAATATACTCAATTTCTAGTGTTTCCATCAACGTATTTTTGCACCAATCGTTACAAAGTTGGAGGATTTTATCTTTATCGAATGACATAGCTTTTTTTTGTAAAAATACTACTTATTTAGCATTTGAAAAACAAATCAAGTTTGGGTTTTAATTATCAATTATAATAAAACCTACATTTTTGCGTTAATTAAATAGAATTTTCAAATTAACACATTTCCAAATTTTCAAATTAATACTTACATTTACCAAAATTACTATTGCAGATGCGTAAACTCATTATTCTTTTTTTTGTTGGTTTAGCCATTACCGTTAGTTCTTGTCGCCAAGACTTTGTTTTTGAAAAAAGTAACGGAAAATTAAGTTTCTCTAAAGACACCATTTACTTAGACACTGTTTTCACCAATATTGGCTCTAGTACTTACACTTTAAAAGTTTACAACAAAAGTAGCAAGGATATCAAAATCCCAACCATTAGGCTAGCTAAAGGCGTGGGAACAAAATACAGAATTACCGTTGACGGAATGACAGGCGATGAAAACAGAGTTTTCCATGATGTTGAATTATTGGCAAAAGACAGCATGTATATTTTCATAGAAACTACAGCAGGAATAGGTGATGCCAACCCTTCTGACTTTCTTTATACCGATCAAATAGAATTTGACAGCGGTGCTAATTTGCAAAAAGTAGAATTGGTCACACTTATACAGGATGCTTATTTTATTTTTCCAAATAAGCAAAACGGGATTACTGAATCAATACCAATAGGTTTTAACGATGATGGAACAATACTTGAAACCAACGGCCGAAACCTAAGTCACAACCATCTTGATAATGGTGATGAATACTTGTTTAAAACGGACAAACCTTATGTAGTTTATGGTTACGCCAGTGTCCCCAATGGAGAAACATTAACTATACCCGCTGGAGCAAGGGTTCACTTTCATGCCGATTCCGGATTAGTTGTGCAACAAGGCGGAACACTACATGTTAACGGAACAGCTTCTGCAACTGATGCTTTAGAAAACGAAGTTATTTTTGAAGGCGATCGTTTAGAACCAGATTTCTCTAGTGTACCCGGACAATGGGGAACTGTTTATCTTCGACAAGGAAGTGGCACAAACAATCATAGAATTAAAAATTTAACTATCAAAAATGCTGTTATAGGTTTGTTGATTGAACCTAATATAGGCGCACCAATTGCCATTGAAAACACTCAAATTTACGACTGTTCTAATTATGGTATTTTTTCATCTAACAGTAGAATAGACGGAAAAAAAATAGTCATTAATACTTGTGGTCAATTTTGTTTAGCAACAGTCTATGGTGGTGATTACAATTTTACTAACTGCACTTTTAATAATAATTGGAGTAGTTCAAAACAATTGGCAGTTTATGTAGCAGATTATTTTAAAGATACTGATACAGAGTTTTTCCCACTTCAAGCCAATTTTACAAATTGCATTATTTACGGTTCTAATACCAATGAACTTATTTTAAATAAAAAAGGGACAATATTTAACAGCAGCTTCCAAAATTGTTTAGTAAAACTAAATGTTTCCAGTGGATCAATAATCCTTACCAACATATTGTATGATGCAATCAGATTAGAACAAAACGGAAATCTTGTAAACAAAAAACCAGATTTCTTTGACATAAGCAAAAACAAACTAGTCATTGGTGAAGATTCTTTTGCTAAAGGAACTGGAATTGATGCCGGAATTCCGTTTGATATTCTCGGAAATCCAAGAGTTAGCCCTTTTGATATAGGGGCATACAATTGGATAACTTTTCCATCAAATTAATTTACTTCTCAAGTATAAAAAAAGCTTCTTTATAAAGAGTCTTTTTTTATACTTTTTTATTTTTTTATAAACTTACTGCTTGTAATTCCTTTATCTGTAACTAACTTGATAAAGTAATTCCCTGTTTTAAGATTGGAAACATCGATGGCGTCCAATTGATTTATATTAGGATAAGTCAAGACCAACTGACCTAAAGTGTTATAAACTGAAATAGATTTTAAAGAAATGTCTTTTACGGCCTTAATATTTAAAATGGTATTAGTTGGATTGGGAAATAAGTTAAAATAATTTGAAAATTCAAAGTCTTGAGTTGCTAAAGCCTGAATAGTAGTGGTAGCCGTATTGGTAACTACCGGAAAATTATAATCAAAATAAATACCGGCATTATTGCTAAAGCTGTCACCAACAATCAAGGTAGGTTTGGTTTTAATCTTAAATGTTATATAGCCGTCATTATTGGCATCATCAAAAGGCAAATTGATATTTTCAAAAATAAACTCAACTTTATTGTCTTTTATCCTTGTAACAAAAGGATGACTCGAACTCTGAGGAAATAAAGAGGAAATGTCAAATTTAGTCAAGTCAATCAAATCCGTTACAACTACATTTTCAGCGGCATAGGTACCGGTATTTTCAAAACGTATCATATAGTGAACATACGCTCCAATCATATTAGGTTCAACGACATTACCTTCAATACATGTTTTATCATTAGGATCAATAGAACCGACAACAACCTGTCTTAAATCGCTAGAATTATCACTTGTATATTCATCTCCGGTTAATGGCGTTATAGTTGATGAAAATTTTATTACATCTCCAACATTAACTGCAGGAACTTCAACAGAAGAATTGATATTTAATTTAACTTCAATTTGCCTAATTTCAAAAGGCTGCAGATTAGCATAATTCCAACTCAACAAGCTATAACTTTGATTGTTTTGTGTTGGGATGGCGGAAACAAAATCCATATGATCATCATCAAAAGCAAAAGTTAGGCTTCCGGATACAGTGGTATTCCCTTTATTTTTGTACAGAATTCTATATCGTGCATCAAAGCCTGGTCTGGCAGCTGTCAATGGAATAATCCATATCTCAACATCTTGATGAGTACCATTTGGTGTAATGCAAAAATTTTGATTAAAAGGACTTGCTTGAGTTGGAAATGTTACTTGAAAATTTGCTGGGGAAATAGTGAAATAAGATGGAGTTTCTGAGACTGGAGTAATTGTATGAGTACCATTAAAAAGTGGGAAATTATAATTACCATTTAAATCCGAGACAACATTTACACTATTACTTCCACTTGCAATAAATAATTTTAGGTTAGGATAATTCAAATCACTGACATCGCAGCCATTATTTTGAGAATCAAATTTTGAGTTTCCTTGTATCGTGTAATAGTTACCACCTGGAGAAAATGTACAATATGCATTGAGGTTACAATTGGTATAATTATATCCCGCTAATTTGGTTTGAAATGAGGCAAGATTAGCTTCATCAACACATAAATATTCCAAATTAGGAACTTGTGGAAAGTCAATATTAGCCATCTCATTATAAGTAAAAGTCTTTCCTGCTTTTAGAAAAACTCTCTTGAGATTGCTATTATAACCAAAGTGAAATGATTGTTGATTGCTGAAATTATTAAGATATAATTCTTCCATTAAATTTCCTTCACAAAAAATAGTTCTTAAATTATTCAACCCGCTCACATCAAGACTTGTTAGTTGATTATAATAGCATATCAAAATCCTCAAATTTATCAAAGCACTCACATCTAAATTAGTCAAATGACTTTCTCCGCAATAAAGTTCTTCCAAGTTAATTAGATGACTTAAATCTAAATTGGGAAGGTAATTATGGAAAATTGGGATACTATTATTCCCATAAGAAAGGCTTATTAAATGGGTAAGACCACTAATGTTCAGATTGGTAAGTATATTACTATCACATCTGAATATTTGCAAATTTGTTAAACTCGAAACATCTAGGTCAGAAATCTGATTGAATGCACAATCTAAATCATACACATTTGTGAAATATTCAATTCCTATCAACGAAGTAATATTATTAGGCCCAGTACCATCATAGTTTGAACGAACATCCAAGTAATATACTTCTAATGCCTCACTTACTTCAATTTCACCATCGTTATTAGAATCTATCTTAAAATAGGCATTCGAAATGTTTTTTGCAGTCCAGTTATTTGGCGAAGCTAAAAGCAATTTTGCCTTAAAATTAGCATCAGGAAAATTAATTACCTGCGCTTGCAAAAAAGTTGTAAAAACAAAAAAAATAAAAGCGGTGTAAAAGTTCTTCATGATAATAATTTATGAGTCAAAAGTATAAAATATATTGTAAGATTTTTATAATAAATCACATTCTTGACAATTAGTTAAAAACTTATTTTTTACAAAACATTTTTTACTCTAAATTTGCAACTACAACAACACCCGAGGCGAGGCGAATTGCATGGAGCGCAGCGGAATAAAACAACAACACAATGATTCATTTCTTCGGAAACGAAAGTACCACTGTTTTTGCCGTACAATCGCAAAACGAACTTTCGGCTGAAACCATTTCAAAACTAAATTGGCTATTCGCTAACGCACATAAAATAGAAAAATCCGTCCTGACGGATTTTTTTATTGGTCCACGTGCCGCTATGATAACTCCATGGAGCACCAATGCGGTAGAGATTACAGAAAACATGGGAATTGAAGGCATCATCCGAATTGAAGAATTCCAAAAAGTTACTGCTGCTTTTACCGATTTTGATCCAATGCTTTCGCAGAAGTATGATGAATTACATCAGGACATTTTCTCTATAAACATCAAACCGGAACCTATTTTGGAAATTGATAATATTGCGGAATATAACAAACAAGAAGGTTTGTCATTAAGCGATGATGAAGTTATTTATTTAGAAAACCTATCCAAAAAACTAAACCGAAAACTTACCGATTCAGAAGTATTTGGTTTCTCCCAAGTAAATTCAGAACACTGTAGACACAAAATTTTCAACGGAATTTTTATCATTGATGGTGTCGAAAAGGAAATGTCTTTATTTAAAATGATAAAGAAAACTTCAGAATTGAATCCAAACGATATTGTTTCAGCCTATAAAGATAATGTAGCTTTTATTAAAGGTCCGAAGGTGACGCAATTCGCTCCAAAAACGGGTGATAAAGCCGATTTCTATCAGGAATCAGCATTCAATTCCGTGATCTCCATAAAAGCCGAAACCCATAATTTCCCAACTACAGTTGAACCATTTAATGGAGCTGCAACAGGATCCGGTGGAGAAATTCGCGACCGTTTAGCTGGTGGACAAGGATCATTACCACTAGCCGGAACAGCGGTTTACATGACATCCTATTCAAGATTAACCGAAAACCGTACATGGGAAAACGGGATGACCGAAAGAAAATGGCTGTACCAAACTCCAATGGATATTTTAATAAAAGCCTCCAATGGCGCTTCTGATTTTGGTAACAAATTTGGGCAACCTCTAATTACAGGTTCAGTTTTAACCTTCGAACACGAAGAAAATAATCGGAAGTTAGGTTTTGATAAAGTAATCATGCTTGCGGGTGGAATTGGCTACGGAAAAGAAGAACAAGCCAAAAAACACACACCAAAAAAAGGTGATAAAATTGTTGTCCTCGGCGGTGAAAATTACAGAATCGGAATGGGTGGTGCAGCTGTTTCATCTGCTGATACTGGCGCTTTTGGTTCTGGTATCGAACTTAACGCCATCCAACGTTCCAATCCCGAAATGCAAAAAAGGGCTGCCAATGCCATCAGAGCTATGGTAGAAAGCGATGTAAATCCGATTGTCTCCATTCACGATCACGGTGCTGGTGGCCATTTAAATTGTCTTTCTGAATTAGTAGAAGAAACAGGCGGTTTGATTGATTTAGATAAATTACCTCTGGGCGACCCAACATTATCAGCCAAAGAAATCATCGGAAACGAATCACAAGAGAGAATGGGATTGATTATCGGTAAAAACGATATCGAAACCCTTAGAAAAATTGCCGAGCGTGAACGTGCCCCAATGTATGAAGTGGGCGAAGTGACTGATAATCATCGTTTCACTTTTGAAAGCAAAACTACAGGTGCTAAACCAATGGATTTTGCTTTGAAAGATATGTTCGGGAGTTCTCCAAAAGTTATCATGACCGATACCAATTCTCAAATAAAATATACCGAAATAAATTATAGTCAAGATAAAATTCAACACTATTTAGAGCAAGTGTTGCAGCTTGAAGCGGTGGCTTGCAAAGATTGGTTAACCAATAAAGTCGACCGTTGTGTTGGCGGAAAAGTAGCCAAACAACAATGCGTTGGTCCGTTACAATTACCGTTAAACAATGTTGGGGTAATGGCATTAGACTTTCATGGAAAAGAAGGAATTGCAACATCAATAGGACATTCTCCTGTTTCAGCGCTAATAAATCCAACTGCAGGTTCCAGAAACTCTATAGGTGAAGCCCTGTCGAATATTGTTTTTGCTCCTTTGAAAGACAATTTGAAAAGCGTTTCACTTTCTGCCAACTGGATGTGGGCGTGTAAAAATGAAGGCGAAGATGCTCGATTATATGAAGCTGTAAAGGCGTGTTCTGATTTTGCCATCGAACTGGGAATTAATATTCCTACCGGAAAAGATTCACTTTCAATGAAGCAGAAATACCCTAATGAAGAAGTGATTGCACCAGGAACTGTTATCGTTTCAGCTGCTGGAAATTGCTCCAATATTACTAAAATAGTTGAACCCGTTTTACAAAGAAATGGTGGTTCCATTTATTATATCAATCTGTCACAAGACGAATTTAAATTGGGTGGAAGTTCATTTTCTCAAATATTAAATAAAATTGGAAACGATACACCAACAATTAAAAATGCAGATTTCTTTAAAAGAGGATTTAATACAATTCAGGATTTAATCAAAGACAGACAAATCGTTGCCGGACATGATATTGGTTCAGGTGGATTGATTACCACTTTATTAGAAATGTGTTTTGCAGATGTGAATTTGGGTGCAAAAATCGACTTCAATTCATTAGCTGAAAAAGATTTGGTTAAAATTTTATTCTCAGAAAACATTGCGTTGGTACTTCAGGCAAAAGATGATGCTACATTCGAAAAAGCCTTAAATTCAAATAGTGTTGAGTTCTTCAAAATCGGAAACGTTGTAGAATCAGGCAAATTAATAATTAGCCCCGCTCAGTTCGCCCAAGGCTCGAGTCAAAACTTAGAATTTAAAATTCAAAATAATAGAGATATTTGGTTCAAAACTTCTTTCCTGCTCGACCAAAAACAAACCAAAAACAACAAAGCCAAAGAACGTTTTGACAACTATTCAAATCAAAAATTAGAGTATAAATTCCCAGCCCATTTCACCGGAAAAAAACCTGAAATTGACAATGTAAATCCGCGTCCAAAAGCAGCTATTATTCGAGAAAAAGGAAGTAATTCGGAACGTGAGATGGCAAATGCATTGTATTTAGCAGGATTTGATGTCAAAGACATTCACATGACCGATTTGATTACGGGAAGAGAAAACCTTGAAGATGTTCAGTTTATTGGTGCCGTTGGTGGATTCTCCAATTCAGATGTGTTAGGTTCCGCTAAAGGTTGGGCCGGAGCTTTTAAATACAACGAAAAAGCCAACACTGCCTTAAAAAGCTTCTTCAAAAGAGAAGATACCCTTTCAGTCGGAATTTGTAATGGTTGTCAACTGTTCATGGAATTAGAATTAATAAATCCGGAACATAAAGTGCACGGAAAAATGCTTCACAATGACAGTCATAAACATGAGAGCATTTTTACTTCTGTAAAAGTTCAGGAAAATAATTCCATCATGCTCAAAACCTTAGCCGGTACAACACTTGGAGTATGGGTTTCACACGGTGAAGGAAAATTTAATTTGCCAGAAGCAGAAAATCAATATACTATTGTAGCAAAATATGGTTACGAAAGTTATCCGGCAAACCCAAATGGTTCCGATTATAACACAGCCATGCTATGTGACAAAACGGGTAGACACTTGGTTATGATGCCTCATATTGAACGTTCAACTTTTCCATGGAATTGGGCATATTATCCAACCGATAATAAAGACGAGGTCTCCCCTTGGATTGAGGCGTTTGTTAACGCAAGAAAATGGATTACTAATGAATAAATTTTATAATCATGAAATCAGTTAAAATTCTCTTTATTGTTTTTTTATTTGTAACTAACAGCTACGCGCAAACTAAAATTGAAGCCAAAGATGCAATTCATTACATTACTAACAGTATTGATTACCCAATAACTGGGACATACACATTTAAGGGAACTGAGCCAGTAGTCGAATTAAATGGAGGCGGAACAGGATTTTACCAATTGCATGAACAACCCAAAAGAGCGATGAATTGGGGAATAGAATGTGACGATTCAGGCGCACCAAAATTCATAAAAGGTTTCGATAGTGCTGCTTATACCCTTTGGTATCAGTATACAACAAAATCAGATTCTGATGAAGATGATGACATGAATTGGACAGCTGTAGAATTTACCATCCATTTCAATACTTTAAAAATGTTCATCCAAGGGGAACGAAGTAAAGATTATAATGAACCTACAGGGAAATAATTAAAACAACTAATTATTATCGAACATGCGTACCGCCAAAGTGCATTTTAGCGTCTCTTTTAATTGTTGAATAGCCCTCAACCAATTATAACATCGACGAGTTTACTTTATAAAGTCGCCGACTTTACATTTTAAAACCGCTTATAATATTGATATGATAGCTTTCTATTTGATAGTAAGAGGTGAACTTTAGTTTACCAATCCCGTAGGGATGTTATATAGGTAACAAAAAAAAGCCCTTCACTTTCGTGAAGGGCTCTTCTAAAAAAAGGCAGCGACATACTCTCCCACATAACTGCAGTACCATCTGCGCAGTCGGGCTTAACTTCTCTGTTCGGAATGGGAAGAGGTGAGCCCCGACGCAATAACCACCTTAAAAGGTTATAATTGCTTGAGCAACTATTTCCAACGTTAATTATCAATTATTAATTGTTAATTATCAATTGGACAATATCTTAACATACTGAGATAAAAATTGTTTAAAAAGAAAGAAAGTTTGCTGCGCCCCCGAAGGGGCGCAAGCGGTGTACATAAGCTTACGGGTTATTAGTACTACTCGACTATGACATTACTGCCTTTACATCTATAGCCTATCAACGTAGTCATCTCCTACGACCCTTAAAAGAAATCTCATCTTGTGGTGGGTTTCGCGCTTATATGCTTTCAGCGCTTATCCCTTCCAAACGTAGCTACTCTGCGGTGCTCCTGGCGGAACAACAGATACACCAGAGGTTTGTCCAATTCGGTCCTCTCGTACTAGAATCAGATCCACTCAAATTTCTTGCGCCCACAATAGATAGAGACCGAACTGTCTCACGACGTTCTGAACCCAGCTCGCGTGCCACTTTAATGGGCGAACAGCCCAACCCTTGGGACCTTCTCCAGCCCCAGGATGTGACGAGCCGACATCGAGGTGCCAAACCCCCCCGTCGATATGAGCTCTTGGGGGAGATCAGCCTGTTATCCCCGGCGTACCTTTTATCCTTTGAGCGATGGCCCTTCCATGCGGAACCACCGGATCACTATGCTCTACTTTCGTACCTGATCGACCTGTATGTCTCTCAGTCAAGCTCCCTTATGCCATTGCACTCTACGCACGGTTACCAAGCGTGCTGAGGGAACCTTTAGAAGCCTCCGTTACTCTTTTGGAGGCGACCACCCCAGTCAAACTACCCACCAAGCAATGTCCCCCGAATTACGGGGTTAGACCTCAGATAAGCAAAGGGTGGTATTTCAACAATGACTCCACAACGCCTGGCGACGCCACTTCATAGTCTCCCACCTATCCTACACATCACTTATCCAAGACCAATACTAAGCTATAGTAAAGGTGCACAGGGTCTTTTCGTCCCATTGCGGGTAAGCGGCATCTTCACCGCTACTACAATTTCACCGAGCTCATGGCTGAGACAGTGTCCAGATCGTTACACCATTCGTGCAGGTCGGAACTTACCCGACAAGGAATTTCGCTACCTTAGGACCGTTATAGTTACGGCCGCCGTTTACTGGGGCTTCAATTCAATGCTTCTTCTTGCGAATAACATCTCCTCTTAACCTTCCAGCACCGGGCAGGTGTCAGGCCCTATACTTCATCTTACGATTTTGCAGAGCCCTGTGTTTTTGATAAACAGTCGCCTGGACCTCTTCACTGCGGCCCTCATTACTGAGGGCGACCTTTCTCCCGAAGTTACAGGTCTATTTTGCCTAATTCCTTAGCCATGAATCTCTCGAGCACCTTAGGATTCTCTCCTCGACTACCTGTGTCGGTTTACGGTACGGGTACTGTTAATCTAAGTTTAGAAGGTTTTCTTGGAAGCCCTTAGGCGCACTATCACTTTGTCCGAAGACTCCGTGTACTATCGCATTTCCCCAAATCCTGCGCATTTAACTACAAGACTTATAGGTAGGTGCTTTAACGAACTATTCCGTCAGTTCGCGGCGCTTTCATCACTCCGTCACTCCATCACAATTAACAGTAGTACGGGAATATTAACCCGTTAGCCATCGACTGTCCCTTTCGGGTTCGCCTTAGGACCCGACTAACCCTCAGCTGATTAGCATAGCTGAGGAAACCTTAGTCTTTCGGTGTGCGGGTTTCTCGCCCGCATTATCGTTACTTATGCCTACATTTTCTTTTCTAACCAGTCCAGCATGCCTTACGACACACCTTCAACCCTGTTAGAATGCTCCCCTACCACTTGTATTTACATACAAATCCATAGCTTCGGTACTATACTTATGCCCGATTATTATCCATGCTCGTCCGCTCGACTAGTGAGCTGTTACGCACTCTTTAAATGAATGGCTGCTTCCAAGCCAACATCCTAGCTGTCTGGGCAGACAAACCTCGTTATTTCAACTTAGTATAGATTTTGGGACCTTAGCTGATGGTCTGGGTTCTTTCCCTCTCGGACTTGGACCTTAGCACCCAAGCCCTCACTGTTGGTGAACATTATATAGCATTCGGAGTTTGTCAGGAATTGGTAGGCGGTGAAGCCCCCGCATCCAATCAGTAGCTCTACCTCTATATAACTTTATAACCAACGCTGCACCTAAATGCATTTCGGGGAGTACGAGCTATTTCCGAGTTTGATTGGCCTTTCACCCCTACCCACAGGTCATCCGAAGACTTTTCAACGTCAACCGGTTCGGACCTCCACTATGTGTTACCACAGCTTCATCCTGCCCATGGGTAGATCACACGGTTTCGCGTCTAACACTACTGACTAAAGCGCCCTATTCAGACTCGCTTTCGCTACGGATCCGTGACTTAATCACTTAACCTTGCCAGCAACGTTAACTCGTAGGCTCATTATGCAAAAGGCACGCCGTCACCCCACGAAAGGGCTCCGACCGCTTGTAAGCGTATGGTTTCAGGATCTATTTCACTCCGTTATTCACGGTTCTTTTCACCTTTCCCTCACGGTACTGGTTCACTATCGGTCTCTCAGGAGTATTTAGCCTTAGCGGATGGTCCCGCCAAATTCAGACAGGGTTTCACGTGCCCCGCCCTACTCAGGATACCACTATCCTTATCTTCTCTTACTTATACGGGACTATCACCCTCTGTGGTTAACCTTTCCAGGTTATTCTAATTCAATCCGCAAGAAATGTCGTGGTCCTACAACCCCAGCATTGCCGTAACAACACTGGTTTGGGCTAATCCGCGTTCGCTCGCCACTACTTACGGAATCACTTTTGTTTTCTTCTCCTCCGCCTACTTAGATGTTTCAGTTCAGCGGGTTTGCTCTCCTATCGGAGTGACATGTCTTCAACATGCCGGGTTGCCCCATTCAGGTATCTACGGATCAATTCGTGTGTGCCAATCCCCGTAGCTTTTCGCAGCTTATCACGCCTTTCATCGCCTCTGAGAGCCTAGGCATCCCCCATACGCCCTTATTTTGCTTATTGTACCCAACACATAATTAAATGTGCCGTTGTTTTTTGTTTACCACTATTACTAGTAGCAAACGCTTTCTACTTTTTAAATATTTTCTTATCTCAATATGTCAATGAACTTTATTAATTTGAAAATTTGATGATTTGAGAATTTGAAAATGAATCTTCAAATCTTCAAATTGATTAATCTTCAAATCAATTTGTGGAGAATATCGGAGTCGAACCGATGACCTCCTGCGTGCAAGGCAGGCGCTCTAGCCAGCTGAGCTAATCCCCCAATCTAATGGATAATTGTCAATTGATAATTGATAATTATTTTTTCAATTGAGTTTTTAACCAATTCTAGAATTTCCTTTTTAAGCTTTTACAGTTTACTTTCATTATCAATTGTTAATTATCAATTGTTAATTAAAAAGTAGTCCCGCCCAGACTCGAACTGGGGACCCCTACATTATCAGTGTAGTACTCTAACCAGCTGAGCTACGAGACTCTGTTTTTTTGCTTATTATAATATTTGAACTAACAGCGAGAGTAATTGAATTTATGATTTGTAACTATACCTTATTATCGTCTCTAGAAAGGAGGTGTTCCAGCCGCACCTTCCGGTACGGCTACCTTGTTACGACTTAGCCCTAGTTACCAGTTTTACCCTAGGCAGCTCCTTACGGTCACCGACTTCAGGTACCCCCAGCTTCCATGGCTTGACGGGCGGTGTGTACAAGGCCCGGGAACGTATTCACCGGATCATGGCTGATATCCGATTACTAGCGATTCCAGCTTCACGGAGTCGAGTTGCAGACTCCGATCCGAACTGAGAACGGTTTTATAGATTCGCTCCTACTCGCGTAGTGGCTGCTCTCTGTACCGTCCATTGTAGCACGTGTGTAGCCCAAGGCGTAAGGGCCGTGATGATTTGACGTCATCCCCACCTTCCTCACAGTTTACACTGGCAGTCTTGTTAGAGTTCCCGACTTGACTCGCTGGCAACTAACAACAGGGGTTGCGCTCGTTATAGGACTTAACCTGACACCTCACGGCACGAGCTGACGACAACCATGCAGCACCTTGTAAATTGTCTTGCGAAAAGTCTGTTTCCAAACCGGTCAATCTACATTTAAGCCTTGGTAAGGTTCCTCGCGTATCATCGAATTAAACCACATGCTCCACCGCTTGTGCGGGCCCCCGTCAATTCCTTTGAGTTTCATTCTTGCGAACGTACTCCCCAGGTGGGATACTTATCACTTTCGCTTAGCCACTGAGCTTGCGCCCAACAGCTAGTATCCATCGTTTACGGCGTGGACTACCAGGGTATCTAATCCTGTTCGCTCCCCACGCTTTCGTCCATCAGCGTCAATCCACTAGTAGTAACCTGCCTTCGCAATTGGTATTCCATGTAATATCTAAGCATTTCACCGCTACACTACATATTCTAGTTACTTCCTAGTAATTCAAGTCTGGCAGTATCAATGGCCGTTCCATCGTTAAGCGATGGGCTTTCACCACTGACTTACCAAACCGCCTACGGACCCTTTAAACCCAATGATTCCGGATAACGCTTGGATCCTCCGTATTACCGCGGCTGCTGGCACGGAGTTAGCCGATCCTTATTCTTACGGTACCGTCAAGCTCCTACACGTAGGAGTGTTTCTTCCCGTACAAAAGCAGTTTACACACCATAGATGCGTCTTCCTGCACGCGGCATGGCTGGATCAGGCTTGCGCCCATTGTCCAATATTCCTCACTGCTGCCTCCCGTAGGAGTCTGGTCCGTGTCTCAGTACCAGTGTGGGGGATCTCCCTCTCAGGACCCCTACCTATCGTAGCCATGGTAAGCCGTTACCTTACCATCTAGCTAATAGGACGCATGCTCATCTTTTACCGTTGGAACTTTAATAGTGACTTCATGCGAAGCTGCTATGCTATGAGGTATTAATCCAAATTTCTCTGGGCTATCCCTCTGTAAAAGGTAGATTGCATACGCGTTACGCACCCGTGCGCCGGTCTCAGATATTGCTACCTTACCCCTCGACTTGCATGTGTTAAGCCTGCCGCTAGCGTTCATCCTGAGCCAGGATCAAACTCTTCATCGTATAGTGTTATGCTGATATCGCTATCTGCATCGTAATTTAGACAAAGGCTAGTCTTTTATTCAAATCTTTTCGATTCTCTTACTCTCTTTTGTTGTTTTAACATCTCTGTTAAAACGGCTGTCAATTCAATATGTCTATGAACGTTTATTCTAATTTTAATCCGCCTTCATTCTCAAAGCGGGTGCAAAAGTAACTATTCTTTTCTAACTAACAAGGCTTTTTAAAATTATTTTTGAATTATTTTAATTCCTCGTTTTTTCAGTATTATTATGAACTTTTAATCTATTGCGGGGTGCAAATATAAAAACTAATTCAACCTCAATCCAAATGTTTTTTGAGGTTTTTTTGCCTTTTTTTTAAGATGTTGATAACTTGTAGTTTACAATAGCTTTACATCGTGGATTTATAAAAAGCTACATTGAAAAACCTGTTTTACATAATCCACAACGCTTAAATACGCTCTATGTAAGCTTTATCTATGGAGTATCTATGCTTGGCCATACTTTAAGCGTATGATATTTTACCACCCCGGCCTGCGGCCACCCCTCAAGAGGGGAATGCTTATGTCATGGATATAGCTTAACGTGTCTTTAGCCCCGATAGCAGCAGCTACCTCGTAGCGCGGATAGCGGGACTGAACTTCCTGAGAACAGGAATAGGTGTGCTCCTAAAATTAAAAAAAATTGTTTACTTTTTGAGTTCTTTAGCTTTCTTCTCCCAGTAATCATATAGTTCATCTATATCTACTGGATTTGCAGGTTTTTGATTGACCAAACTACCTCTTACAAAAGCTCTGTCGAGAATGGATTCTATTAAAAAATCTTCATTCACTTCATAAGGCGCATATTTTGTTTTGAGGTTTATATCGAATAATCTGGCGGTATTATTAGACCAAAATGCTTTCCAACCGCTTTTATAATCTTTAATCAATTCGAAAGTAGTATAGCCTGTTTGACGGTGGATTAGTTTGACTAAGATTTGCCCTTGTTTTCTAGAGAGTTTTTTTAATTGTCCTGTAAACTCATTTTCCATATAATCTTCAACAATTTTGAAGTATTTCTTTTTCTCTCTATTGGTTTTCATTTTATCCATATTCTTATTCAGAACTGTCAGTCTGTCGGCGGCAATTTTGGCAATTGGATATACTTTATAGACTCTGTTTTGAAGTAATTGAAATTCCTTTTTCTCAGCTGCGCTCCACTTATGTCTATAGACAACCACTTCTTCCAGTGGAACAATAGTGTCGTTTGCTTCAATCATGGCATCTCTTTTTGCCAGGGAATCGTTTGTGACCTGTGCATTTGAAATAAAAGAAACGGGAAGCAATAAAAAGAAATAAATTAACTTTTTACTCATACTTATAAAATTGTTTTTTGGGGATTTGTGAATCTTTGATTTCATCAATATATTTATTAGGGTAAAAATATGGAATATCCCTAACAACTGTAATGCCAAATTTATATTTTAGCAAAAAAATATTTATGGCAACAAAATCTATACTTACCAAATCGTCACTTTCCTTTTTAGAAACCTATTTAAATAATGCCTCCCCGACGGGTTATGAATCGAATGGTCAAAAACTTTGGATGGATTATTTGAAACCCTATGTCGATACTTTTATAACTGATACTTATGGTTCGGCAGTGGGAGTAATAAATCCGGATGCTAAATATAAAGTGGTTATTGAAGGTCACTCGGATGAAATTTCTTGGTATGTGAATTATATAACTGCCGAAGGATTGATATATGTAATAAGAAATGGTGGCTCCGATCATCAAATAGCTCCTTCTAAAAGAGTTAACATTCATACTAAAAAAGGTATTGTAAAAGGTGTTTTTGGTTGGCCGGCGATTCACACTCGAAATAGAGGGAAAGAAGAATCAGCAACTTTGCACAATATATTCATTGATTGTGGTTGTACAACGAAAGCTGAAGTTGAAAAACTAGGCGTTCATGTTGGTTGCGTTATTACGTATCCTGATGAATTTATGATTTTGAATGGCAATAAATTTGTTTGCCGAGCCATTGACAATAGAATGGGTGGCTTTATGATTGCCGAAGTTGCACGACTATTGAAAGAAAATAAAAAGAAATTACCTTTTGGATTATACGTTACCAATTCTGTTCAAGAAGAAATTGGACTTCGTGGTGCAGAAATGATCACCAATACTATAAAACCTAATGTTGCCATAGTAACCGATGTTTGCCATGACACAACAACTCCAATGATTGAAAAGAAAATCGAAGGCGATTTACAAATGGGTAAAGGTCCGGTGATTGCTTATGCGCCGGCTGTTCATAATACATTGAGAGATTTGATTGTAGATACGGCAGAAGCAAATAAAATTCCGTTTCAACGACATGCCACTTCAAGAGCAACAGGAACAGATACTGATGCTTTTGCTTATAGTAATGGTGGTGTAGCTTCGGCTTTGATTTCTTTACCGTTGCGTTATATGCATACTACGGTTGAGATGGTTCATAGAGAAGATGTAGAAAACGTTATTAAGTTAATTTATGAAAGCTTATTGAAAATAGAAAATAATGAGACTTTTTCTTATTTCAAATAATACAAAACAAAAAGCATCCCAATAAATCGGGATGCTTTTTTTTAACTTTCGCATGGCTGCGAAAGCAATCAACCTAAACTTATAATTTTATATCTACTGAAATAGTAGTATTGCTATTGTTTATTTTAACACATTGAATTTTACTATTTATTTTTTCAAAATCTAAAGGAAAAAATTCTTTTGAAACAGTACTTTCAATAATTTGATTATCTTCATCAATACTGTCTTCAACTGTTGTTTCTATTGAAAGAGGTTGAACAGTTTCTTCTTTGCTTTCGATAATTAACTTATTTTCCGCTATCACATTTTCGATTGTTCTTACATAAGTAGTTTCAATAACTGCAGATGGATTAAAAATTGCTATGTCAGTTTCATTTGATACTTCATTGTTGCTTGAAGTTTCTAAAATTAATGTAGCTGATTCTTGTTGGTCTAAAACTTGAGTTTCGAACTCTGTAGTTGCATTTGTGTTAGTAAAGCTTAAAACAACTAGTCCTAAAAAAATGATTGATGTTTTACTAACATTTTTTAGATTTCTTTTTTGGTATTCGTGATTCGTTGAATTCATGATGATTTATTTTTTATGATTGATGATTTTATTATTTAGATTAATATCCTATGCAAATATATGGCTAAAAAAAGGTATCTTGTTTTGCATAGTACTTAATATTAACAAAATATTAACATTTAAGCCATTTTTATTGATGTTTGGAAATAAAAAAAGCACCGCTTATAAATAAACGGTTCTTTTAGTTTTGATTTTAAGCTTGTTTCAAATAGTCAACAGCTTCTTGTGATTTAGAATACTCAGCGTATTTTAATGCAGTATTTCCTCTTTCGTCTTTGATTTGTTTGTCGGCTCCTTTTTCTAACAAATATTTAAGAATATCTACTTTATTGTAACGAGCGGCCAACATTAATGGTGATAATCCGTTTGACATTTCGTTTACGTCGCTTCCGTACTCAACGAATTTTTTAACTGTTGCTAAATCTCCTTTGACAATAGCGTTACAAAGTGGCGTGTTGTTGAAATTTACAATTTCTTTTGGAGTTGAAGAAGTTGAAAGACTGCTTGCGACAGCAACATCGGTAAAAGTCACCAGGACTAATCCCAGCATAATGATTGTTTTTTTCATGATTAATGATTTAAATGTTAATGATTAGAGGATAAGACTATCGAGTGTTTAATTCGTTACAAAATATGACAAGCGTGTCAGTTTATTAACTTATTATCTTTAAACAAAATATTTTTACAAAGAAAAACCATCCGCTTTGACGGATGGTTAGTTAAACTTTATTAGGTTGTTATTTTATTGGTTTAGAAAATTCAACACATTCTTTTCTATTCTTTTATTGATATTTGCAATATCTGCTTTGATGAATTTTTCTCCTAATATTTTTTCATACAATTCTATATAGCGTTCGGAAACTGTTTCTATATATTCATCGGTCATATTTGGAATTTGTTGCCCTTCTTTTCCCTGAAAACCATTTCCAATCAACCAACGGCGAACAAACTCTTTTGATAATTGTTTTTGTTCTTCTCCTTTGTCTTGTCTTTCCTGATAACCGTCAGCATAAAAATAACGGGAAGAATCGGGTGTGTGAATTTCATCAATTAAGACAATCTTTCCGTCTTTAGTTTTTCCGAATTCATATTTTGTATCCACCAAAATTAATCCTCTACCAGCTGCAATATCAGTTCCGCGTTGGTATAAAGCTCTGGTATACTTTTCTAAAACCAAATAATCTTCTTCTGAGACAATTCCGTTTTCCAAAATAGCTTCACGCGAAATGTCTTCGTCGTGCGAACCGTTATCAGCTTTTGTTGTTGGCGTAATAATTGGTGTTGGAAATTTGTCATTCTCTTTTAAACCTTCTGCCATAGTTACACCGCAGATTGTTCTTTTACCAAGAGCATATTCCCGTGCAGCGTGACCTGAAAGATAACCACGGATGACCATTTCTACCTTAAAAGGCTCGCATAAATGACCAACAGCAACGTTTGGATCGGGAGTTGCAATAAGCCAATTTGGAACAATATCTTGTGTCAAATGCATAAACTTAGTAGCAATTTGATTTAGAATTTGTCCTTTATAAGGAATCCCTTTGGGCATTACGACATCAAAGGCAGATAATCTGTCTGTAGCAATCATTACCAATAATTCGTCGTTGATGTTATAGACTTCACGTACTTTGCCTCGATAAACTGATTTTTGTCCCGGAAACTGAAAATGGGTTGTAGTTATAGTATTCATTATGTTGTGTTGTTGTGGATGCAAAAATAGGAATTTGAGATTACTTTTTAAACATCAATGTAGATTAAAAAAGAAACCCTATCAAAAAAATGACAGGGTTTTACTTTTTAGAATATAAATCAATTAATAGTCATTATTCTCAATACTCTTGTATGCATCAATCACTTTTTTGACTAATCTGTGGCGAACGATATCTTTGTCATCAAGATAGATAATCCCAATACCTTCAACATCTTTTAAAACCAGTATCGCTTCTTTGAGACCGGAAATCGTTCTGCGCGGTAAATCAACTTGTCCCGGATCACCTGTGATGATAAACTTCGCACTTTTCCCCATACGGGTTAAGAACATTTTCATCTGCGAGTGCGTTGTATTCTGAGCTTCATCCAAAATTACGAAAGCATTATCCAAAGTTCTTCCACGCATAAAAGCCAGAGGCGCAATTTGTATAATTCCTTTCAGAATATAATCTTCCAAAGTTTGTGGTGGCAACATATCGCGCAAGGCATCATATAAAGGTTGCATATACGGATCCAGTTTTTCTTTCATATCTCCAGGCAAAAAACCAAGATTTTCTCCAGCTTCCACTGCAGGACGTGTTAGAATAATTCGTTTTACCTGCTTTTCTTTTAGTGCTTTCACTGCTAAGGCAACTCCGGTATAGGTTTTACCTGTTCCGGCCGGACCAACAGCAAAAACCATATCATTTTTGGCTACAAAATCTACCAGCTTTTGTTGGTTTGGCGTCATCGCTTTAATTAGCTTTCCTCCTATTCCATGCACCAAGATTTTATCACTGTCAGGCATGCGCTGCTCTTCGTGTGAATTACTATGAATGACTCGATCAATTACATTGTCATCAATATTGTTATAACGCGTGAAATGCAACATCAAACGATTGAAACGCTTTTCGAACTCATCGAGTTCTTCTTTTTCGCCAAATGCCTTGAGGGTTGTGCCACGAGCGACAATTTTGAGTTTAGGATAATACCTTTTAATAGTTTCAAGATGAGCATCTTGAGCGCCCCAAAATTCTTTTGGTGCGATGTCGTGTAATTCAATGATACGTTCGTTCAAAAGCGGTAGTATTAAAATTATTAATTCAGTGTAAGTCGTAATCCCAATCCATTCCCTTTAGCAACAAATTCTAATTTTCCATTGGAAATACCTGCTGTTTTTTTGTCGGGATGAAACTTGTTGAAGTCATCCATCGCTTGCTTTATTTTTTTGGAATAACCTATTTTAACCGGAATAGAAGCTACTATAGCAGCAGCACCAATAAAGGTTAAAACGCTTGGATATGGGTGCGAGTCAGTTGCAGTAGTATTCATAACTCCATTAAGCAAATCTGCTGCCATAAATCCAAGACCTCCAATTAGCAATATATTTCCCATTGTCTTTTTATTTCTTCCTGAATTGTATAAGCCTAATGAATTTTTATCAACTTTAAGTATTTCCCTGACTTCATCCGGAGATAATTTCTTATTTTCAGTGTTATAAATTTTACCTCCTGATTTATAAACTAATTGTTGTCCCTTAGCATTAAAAAAAAGTAATGTGAAGAAAAGAAAAAAAATGTATTTATGCATAGAAATAAAATGTTAATCAAAAAGGAAATCTGCATTTCCAATGCTAAAAATAAATTAGCTTTGTATCCAAATTTAATTAAATAAAACATTAGGTTTCACTATTTTTGGAACCGATTTCAACCAAGTTATAAACAATTTATGTCAATAATCACCTTAACCACCGATTACGGATTAAAAGACCACTTTGTCGGTGCTTTAAAAGGTAAGTTGTTGTCAGAGTTTCGCGAAGCTACAATTATTGATATTTCTCATAATATTGACGCTTTCAATGTTGCTGAAGCTGCTTATATAATAGGTGCAGCTTATAGTAGTTTTCCAAAAGGAACCGTTCATTTAATTGGCGTTGACATCGAATTGAATACTGAAAATCAACATATTGCCATGCAATGGAACGATCAGTACTTTGTTTGTGCTGACAATGGGATTTTGAGTATACTGATACAAAAGATTGTTCCGCAAAAACTGGTTACCATTAATATACACGATCGTTTGCCGAATGACGCCACCGATTTGGATGTATTCGTAAAAGTAGCGTGTCATTTAGCCAAAGGCGGATTACTTAATGTTATTGGTAAAGAAATTAAAACCATTAAAGAAGTAACCGAATTACAAGCCATTGTTCAGGAAAATCAGATTAAAGGCTACGTTATTTATAACGATCATTTAGGAAATGCCGTGACCAATATTTCAAAAAAAATGTTCTTAGAAATGGGCAAGGCTCGACCTTATGAAATTCAATTTAAGAATAAAACTATTAAAACCATTTTGCCAAAATACTCCGATATAGGGATTTCCGAAAAATACCCTTTAAAGTATTATGAAGGAGAAAAACTAGCAATTTTTAACGAAGCCGGTTTTTTGGAAATTGCTATTTTTAGAAGTAATCCCGAGACTGTTGGCTCGGCTTCCAGTTTATTGGGATTGAGTTATCGAGATGTGATAACGATTGAGTTTAAGAATTAAGGAATAAGTTAAAAGAAAATTATGTTTATAAGAATAGTAAAAATGAGTTTTCACGAAGAAAATATTCCAAAGTTTTTGGCGAATTTTGATTTGATGAAAGAAAAAATACGAGGAGCAAAAGGCAATAGCTTTTTGGAATTGTATCAGGATAAAAATAATCCGTGCATTTTCTTTACTTACAGCTTTTGGGAAACCGAAGATGATTTAGAAAATTACCGTCGTTCTGAATTGTTTTACGATGTTTGGACATTCACCAAAAAACTATTTAATGAAAAACCGGAAGCTTGGAGTGTGGATAAATTAGTAAGTTTAACTTAAAAAGTTGTCGGTTTTCAGTTATCGGTTAAAAACAGAAAACAGAAAACGGATAACAGACAACAAAAAATATGAAATCAATAGCGTTACGCGAAATAAAATCTTTCTTTGGTTCCCCAATTGGTTACCTCGTGATTGGATTATTTCTATTGCTCAACGGATTATTCCTTTGGGTTTTTGATGGCGAATACAATATCTTGCAAAGTGGTTTTGCCGATTTAAGTCCTTTTTTTACGTTAGCACCTTGGATTTTCATTTTCCTGATTCCGGCAGTAACGATGCGAAGCTTTTCGGATGAGAAAAAGCAAGGCACAATTGAATTGTTATTAACCAAACCGTTATCGCTTTGGCAAATTGTAAATGGAAAATTTCTAGGTTCGTTTTTACTGATTGTAATTGCGCTTTTACCAACTTTGGTATATGTTTATGTTATCAATAGTTTAGGCATGCCCGAAGGCAATATCGATATGGGAAGAACAATGGGTTCTTATTTTGGATTGCTATTTCTGGTTGCTGCATATACTTCTATCGGAATTTTTACGTCTACGCTTTCTGAAAATCAGATTGTGGCATTTTTACTTTCGGTATTTTTATGTTTCCTTTTTTATTTTGGATTTGAAGGCATTTCAACTCACGCTAAAGGTTTTGAAGATGCAGTTTCCCGAATTGGTATGGATTATCATTTTAAAAGTATGTCGCGAGGCGTTTTGGACACTAGAGATATTCTGTATTTTGTAAGTATATCATTTCTATTTTTATCGTTCACAGTTTTTAAACTTAAATCCTTAAAATCGTAATGAGCGCTACCAAAAATAATTTCAAAAAAATCCTTATTACTATTGGAATTATAGTAATAGTAAATGTAGCTGGGCATTTCGTCTTTAAACGTTTTGACTTAACTGCAGACAAACGCTATACACTTTCGCAAACGTCTTTAAACATTGTTGCCGATGTCAAAGAACCTTTATATATTGATGTGTTTCTGGAAGGCAATTTTCCGGGAGAATTCAAAAAATTACAAACGGAAACCCAACAATTATTAGAAGAATTTAAATCGAATAATTCTAATATTATCTTCCAATTTGTTAATCCGTTAGAAAAAGAAGAAGAGAAAGACAGCATCATGCAATCTTTTATACAACGTGGCTTAACTCCGGTAAATGTTACCGTGAATGACAAAGGACAACAAACTCAGGAAGTAGTTTTTCCATGGGCAATAGCTACTTGTGGCAATCGTTCGGTAAAAGTGCCGTTACTTAAAAATATGATGGGTGCCTCAACAGCCGAAAAAGTGGTGAGTTCGGTGCAGCATTTAGAATATGCTTTTGCCAATGCTATCAATACTGTTGAAAAAGCCAAGCAAAGGAAAGTAGCCGTCATTCAAGGAAATGGCGAGTTACCGGATGCTTTGATGGCTGATTTTATAAAATCGGTTAGAGACAATTATTATATTGGACCATTTACTTTAGATTCGGTTGCCAAAAGTCCGGTAGCCAGTTTGAAATATTTAAAGAAATATGATTTAGCTATTATTGCTAAACCCACAGAAGCATTTTCTGACGAAGAAAAACAAGTCTTAGACCAATTTGTCATCAATGGTGGAAAAACGCTTTGGTTAGTCGATCAGGTCAATATGGAAATGGATAGCCTTTACAATCAATCGGGTTCTAACTTGGCATTCCCGAGTGATTTGAATCTGAATGATATGTTCTTTAAATATGGCATCCGAATTCGTCCTGATTTAATTTTTGATTTACAAAATACTCCAATTGCTCTGGCATCGGGCGGACAAGGAAGCGCAACACAGTATACTCAATATCCTTGGTTTTATTCACCGTTGATATATCCAACGTTTAAAAACAACCCTATAGTTAGTAATTTGGATGGAATAAAGTTTCAATTTACGAGTCCGATTGAACCGTTGAATAATGCTATTGACAAAACTATTTTATTGCAATCATCACAATATTCGAGACTTGTAGGTACACCTGTTGAAGTGAATTTGAAAATGGCCTCGGAACGACCAGACCAAAAAGATTTTGTTGGAACTGGGAATTATCCGGTAGCTGTTTTGCTGGAAGGAAAATTTCATTCGGTATACGAAAACAGAGTATTACCGTTTAAAGATTCCACATTTAAAACTTCGGGGAAAGAAGGAAAAATGATTGTCATTTCGGATGGCGATGTTATCAGAAATCAATTAGACAAAAATTTCCAACCGCTAGAATTGGGTTATGACAAATGGACCAATAATTTGTATGCCAACAAGGAATTTATGATGAATTGCGTCAATTATTTGTTAGATGACAACGGACTTATTAACATTAGAAGCAAGGAAGTCAATTTACCAATTTTAGATAAAGAAAAAGTCTATGCTACCTATACGCAATCACAGGTTATAACTGTGGCAGTTCCATTAGTTATCTTGTTGTTATTTGGTGTGGCATTTACCTTTCTGCGTAAGCGAAAATATAGCACGTAATGTTAATAAAAAACTTTTTGAAATCTATTAGTTTAAGATATATTTGTAAAAATTAAATTCAGATGAAATGCCTCGAACGGCGTTTGTGATGAAATGGTATTAGATGGGCATTCCATCTTCCAATAAAAAATAAATAAAAAATTCAGATGAAATTTATAGTATCGAGTTCATACTTATTAAAACAATTACAAGTTCTAGGTAGCGTTATCAATAGTAGTAATACTTTGCCTATTTTAGACAACTTCTTATTTGAGTTAGACCATAAAAACTTAAGTGTTTCAGCTTCCGATTTAGAGACAACTATGTCAGCTACTTTAGAAATTGATTCAACCAGCAAAGGAAGCGTTGCTGTTCCGGCGAAATTGTTATTAGACATCCTAAAAACATTTCCAGAGCAACCGTTGACTTTCACTGTAGAAGAAAACAGTACAATCGAAATTAGTTCCAATTCAGGGAAATATGCTATTGCTTATGCACCAGGAGAAGAATTTCCAAAATCGGTAAGTTTAGATAATCCGTCATCAACTGTTGTTCCTTCAGAGGTTTTGGCAACCGCGATTAGCAAAACTATTTTTGCTGCCGGAAACGATGATTTACGTCCGGTAATGAGCGGTGTGTTTTTCCAATTCTCTCCTGAAGGTTTGATATTTGTCGCAACTGATGCTCATAAATTAGTGAAATATGCGCGTGCCGATGTGAAAGCTTCGCAGGTTGCCGACTTCATTATGCCAAAGAAACCTTTGAATATTTTGAAAAGTATTCTTGGAACCTCAGATGCTGATGTGACAATTGAATACAACGATTCGAATGCCACTTTCTCTTTTGAAAGTTATATTTTGACTTGTCGTTTGATTGATGGAAAATACCCAAACTATGAAGCGGTAATTCCAAAAGAGAATCCAAATAAATTAATGATTAACCGAATTTTATTATTGAATTCTGTGCGTCGTGTTGCTATTTTCTCTAACAAAACTACACACCAAATTCGTTTAAAAATTGCTGGTGCCGAATTGAATATTTCTGCTGAAGATATTGATTACTCAAACAAAGCTGAAGAAAGATTGACTTGTGATTATCAAGGCGATGATATGCAAATTGGCTTCAACTCAAGATTCTTATCTGAAATGTTGACTAATTTAACTTCTGATGAAATTATGTTGGAAATGTCAATGCCAAACCGTGCCGGAATTTTAACGCCAATTGATGGCTTAGATGAAGGCGAAACCGTTACCATGCTTGTAATGCCGGTAATGTTGAACAACTAAATATAAACTAACCTTTATACCTGAAAACCGTAATTTCGAAAGAGATTGCGGTTTTTTATTGGAGTTTCTTAACTAATTGAAGTAGACTTTTCATTCAAAAAAAATACGAATTTCAACACCTTTAATACAGTTATCTTTGAAATTTCTGCAGTTATCATTTTTATTTACCTTTAAAAACTTAAAGTCATAAATTTATGAATTAAATTTTCTGCCAAATTAAATTCACATATGACAACCAAAAAAATCTTCAATAAATACACGCTTGGTATAATGGTTTTTTCTTTAGCCATGTTAATTGTTTTGAGTTGGCTATTTATCACTTCTTTTAATCTAAAAGAATTATCCGGTGTAGGTTTTAAAGCAAAATCAAATCAGATACCCTATTTACTTCGTCCGTTATACAAAACGTTTCCTAATATGATTGTTTTACTTTGCTATTTTATGTTTACCTATACGGCATTTGTTTATATCAAAGAAAAAAGTATTTTTTATAAAACACTATCGATAATTTCTTTCGTGATGCTATTTTTTATTTTGTATTTACTAACATAAAAATATTATTTTTAACTTTTAAACAATTTTATGGAGACACCGAAAATCCTTAAGAGTAGGACAATAACCTAAAAACAATTAAAAATGAAGAAAAACGTACTTGCAGGATTATTATGCCTTGCTGTTGGAATGACTGCCACAGCTCAAAAACTTGATAAGTTTGGAGCAGATTTAGCTAAAAAATCACTTATGGGAAAAGAAATCAGAGTTCCATACACTGATTTAACGAGTTACTTTGGATTTATCAAGCCAGGTTCAAAACCTGATGAAGTTAAAGGCGGAAAAAAAATGTATTACATCTATGTTTGGATTCCGGTTGCCGCTCCTGAAATTGGAATCAGAATGATTTCTCCAGTTCCTGATAGTGTAAAACCGGGTGAGAAAGATTATCAATCTGCTGATTACACGGCTAATGCAGCAGACACAAAAAATTTCTTTGACACTTGGGTAACATTTGAAAGAGCAGAAGGGATTTTCAAAATTGAAGATGTTGCCGGTAAAGCTAAATCGGCTAGTTGGACAAAAATTGATAGTAATGATGATTCAGGTGAAATGCCTGCTCAACCGTCGGGAAGTAAATATAACTCTTTGATGAGAATCACAAGCGATACTTCTAACCCAATAAAATCTCTTGTAATGGGATTATACCGCATCGGATTTACAACCTACAAAACAGGTGAAGTGCAAGGAAGTTTCTTAGCTCAGCTAGGTGCTCCAATTAAACTTCCGGGTGTACAAGTAGCTGTAAACCCAGCAGACATTAAAAAATAATAATAGTACATAAAAACTAAAAAGTCCCTCTTTTTGAAAGAGGGACTTTTTTTATTCGTGAAATGCTAATATTGGTGTTTTCAAATGATACGATAGTTTTTGTGTGGTAGTGTTTGTGAAAAGTTCCACAAAAAAATTCCGTTTATACGTTAGCATAGCCAACAAATCTATGTCCTGACCAGTTAGAAAATCTTCTATAGTCTCTTTTACATTTTCATTAGGAATTATAAAAAACTTTAGATTTTCTTCTGTATTAAAAATAGACTCCCATCTTTTAATATCATCATTAGTAACATCAGAATTTGAGGTTTTTACATAGAGACATTTAACTTTAGCATTTACTTTTTTGGCAAACAACAATACTTTGACTAAAGCTTCTATATCTTTTTTTCTGAATCGAGTGGTGAAGGCAATAGTCTCAATTTTACTATACTTTGCTTCAATTGGCACGCTTAAAACCGGAACTGATATATCGGATATTACACTTCCCGTATTGGTTCCAATAAAAGAATCAATCCAACCCGTTGCTCCTTTGGTTCCCATAACAACAAAATCGATATGCTCTTGATTGATTACTTTTTTTATGTTGTAAATCAAATCACCATCCATAAGAATGTGATTCATAGCAATATGCTCTATATTTCTTTCTTCCATGATTGCTCTAAGTTTTGGCAATTCTTTTTTAAAATGCTCAAAATTGGCTAACTCAATAGTTTCATAAATAGTTCCGTAATTAATTGGCATCGCTTGACTGTCAATGATTGGCAAATCAAAAGTATGTAGTAAAATTAATTCGGCATTAAATATTTTGGCCAATTCAATTGCATACACAAACGCATTTTCTGAGGTTTCAGAAAAGTCTGTTGGGAAAAGTATTTTTTTCATGATTACACGTCTTTAATAATATACCAAATTTAAGACTATAGTATCCAAATAATAATGATAATTGTCAGCATAGTAAAGATTTAACTTTCATTTTAAATTGCACTAAATTTTAAAATTTTTACTTAATCCGTTTTCTTAACTTTGTCACCCAAGACCTTTAGGTTGAATTGAACGAAGTTAAAATTTTAGAAATGATTTCACAGGAAACTATTGTTGCTTTAGCATCGCCTTCGGGTGCCGGCGCGATTGCTGTTATCCGCCTTTCGGGTAAGGAAGCTCTGACCATTGCAGCGAAAGTATTTCAATCCGTTTCCGGAAAATTGATTTCAAATCAAAAAACACATACTATTCATCTTGGGCATATCATGGATGAAGGAAAAGTATATGACCAGGTTTTGCTTTCCCTATTCAAAAATCCACATTCGTATACGGGAGAAGATGTAGTTGAGATTTCGTGTCACGGCTCTACTTATATTCAGCAACAAATTATTCAATTGCTATTGCGAAAAGGCTGCCGTATGGCTCAAGCTGGTGAGTTTACATTGAGAGCCTTTTTAAATGGGAAATTAGATTTATCACAAGCTGAAGCTGTTGCCGATTTGATTTCTTCGGATAATGAAGCGAGTCATCAGATTGCAATGCAGCAAATGCGTGGCGGTTTTTCGAATGAAATAGCCAAACTAAGAGAAGAACTGTTGAATTTTGCTTCACTTATCGAACTCGAGTTAGACTTTGCAGAAGAAGATGTCGAGTTTGCTGATAGAACTCAGTTTAGTGAATTATTAACCCGAATTGAGTTTGTCTTAAAACGTTTAATAGATTCCTTTGCAGTTGGTAACGTAATTAAAAACGGTATTCCAGTAGCAATTGTCGGAGAACCAAACGTAGGGAAATCAACACTTCTGAATGCATTATTAAATGAAGAAAGAGCCATAGTTTCTGAAATTGCCGGAACAACACGCGATACAATTGAAGACGAATTGGTGATTGGTGGAATCGGTTTTCGATTTATTGACACCGCTGGAATTAGAGAAACAAAAGATGTTGTTGAAAGCATTGGCATCAAAAAAACATTTGAAAAAATTGAGCAGGCACAAGTGGTTATTTATTTGATAGATAGTTCTCAATTGAGTTTAGATAACGATAATTTAAAAGAAGTTCAGATTGAATTGGAAAAAATAAAAAATCAATTTCCAATGAAAGCTTTAGTGGTTATTGGCAATAAAGCCGATAAATTATCAGAAGCTCAGGTCTCCAATCTCAAAACTAATATTCCGAATATCTTATTGCTTTCTGCCAAAGAAAAATCGGGCATCGAGCAACTAAAAAACCAACTCCTTTCGTTTGTTAATACTGGTGCTTTGCGCAATAATGAAACTATAGTAACCAACACGCGACATTATGATTCGCTTTTAAAAGCTTTGGAAGAAATTCAAAAAGTAAAATTTGGAATGCAAACAAATTTACCTTCTGATTTAATGGCAATTGACATCAAACAAGCTTTATATTACTTTGGCGAAATTACAGGTGAAGTAACGAATGATGAGCTTTTGGGAAATATCTTTGCGAATTTCTGTATCGGGAAATAGCAACTAAAAAATACTTTAATCGTTTCGAATAAAAACAACATTCTTTTTGCTTGAGGTTGTACTTAAAATCGTCTGTAATAAAACTTTGAAAGACGAAAATATTATATTTAATAAGCAAGACATGAACTAAATTCCAACCATTTTTTTAGCAGCTAACATTTAATGGAAGAGAACTTACTATATTATTTTGTTACAAATTTCCTTAGCACAACAGAGCAATGTCTAACTGCTTTTGCAAAATACCAAAAACCTGAAGGCCTTCATCGTTTGCGTGTAGAAATAAAAAAAATAAAAGCAATAGTCTATTTTGCTCAGGATGTTTATAAAGTAAAAAATGATTTGACAAAGTTGAAACAATTGTTTAATGATGCTGGAACAATAAGAGAACTTCAAATAAATATTCAGCTGCTCAGTGCAATTCCTAATTCTCCTGAAAGACTTATTACTAAATTACAAAACAGAGAAAATATTTTAATTCGAAAATTTATCCGAAACGGACCAAAATACATCAGGCAAATAAATGAATTTCATAAAGAATTATGCTTGCCAAAAATACTCGATGGAAAAAAACCAATTAAAAAATATTTTAAAAAAGAGAAGGAAAAAGCAAATAAGCTGCTTGAAATTGCAGACAGAAAGCTATTACATCGGTATAGAACTAAATTAAAAAAAATGATGTACGTCTATAATGCTTTGCCTAAAAAAATAAGACTCGAGATTGAATTAAATTCCCTAACCATTAAAAAGCAAGAAAAGAAACTTGGCGATTGGCATGATCTTTATTCCGCAATTCGTTTTTTCTCCCATGAAAACTTACCAATGAAGACAATGGAATACTTTTTAAAGATACAAGAAAAAGAAAAAAAACAATTCATTTCTTTGTCTATAAGTCTGTCAGACCAGCACATTTAAAAAATCATTTTACTACCTATATAAAGCTATTGCCAGTAATAGTTTCAAAGCTTTATTTTGGTCATTTTGAAACCAAAATTATTAGCAAATAGCAGTAATTGAAAACAAAATCCTTTTATTACAGTTTCCGTTTAAAATAGTGGTACATTTGAGTGTATTACAATACAAACTAGCGTCATTCCATCCCTATTTGGATGCATCCGTTACTTTCTGTTGAAGTAATAATAAATAAATCCACAAGATGCAAACGTCGAGGGAAATCATCGGAATGATGATAAAATCAAAAAGAGAGGAAAAAGCCATATCACAGCAAGCGCTTGGTGATTTGCTCGACGTAGACAGACAATATATTTGGCGGCTTGAAAATGGAAAAATTAATCTTACCCTTAATTACCTTGATAAAGTAATTGAGAAACTAAATTGCAATCAAGGGGATTTCTTAGTTTTAGTTATCATAGACTAACACCATCGTTTATTTTTTATTAATGGACAATCCGAGTACCATATCTCTTGAGAAAGAAGCAGGTTTCAAAGCTATTTTTAACTATGCCACTATAGGTATTCTGGTGATAAACAGTGATGGAGAAATCCAACTGGCCAATCCATGTATTGAAAAATTATTTGATTATTTAAATGTCGAACTCATTGGTAAAACCGTTGAAATTCTTCTACCCGAAGCATATAAAAAGGAACATGTAAAGAATCGAGACGACTATTTTAAAAATCCACGAGCCCGGGTTATGGGACATGGTTTGAATTTATTAGGAATTAAAAAAGACGGCTCTAAATTTCCGGTTATAATAAGTTTAGCCCATTATCAATTGGATAACGAAAATTTAGCTGTTGCTTTTATTAGTGACAATTCAGAAATAAGCCGTGCTCATGAAGAACTTGAAGCTAAAGTGGAAGAGCGAACAGTGTCACTCACCCATGCCCTTGAACGGGAAAAAGAATTAAATGAATTGAAATCCCGTTTTGTAATGATGGCTTCACATGAATTCCGTACACCTTTGAGCGCAATTCTTTCCAGTATTTCACTTATTGAGACCTATCACAAAGAAGAACAAAAACAAAATATACCAAAGCATATATCACGAATTAAGGCCTGTGTAAAAGATCTTAATACTATTTTGAATGACTTTCTTTCAATTGAAAAAATAGAACAGGGAAAAATAGAAATAAAAAGAGAGAAATTTAATTTATATGATTTCTCAATGGATGTCATAGAAGAGGTCAATGGAATTTTGAAACCTGGACAGTACATTAATTACGTTCACCATGGTGAGAAAGAAATATTACAAGACAAAATAATTTTAAGAAATATTATTTTAAACCTGCTTTCAAATGCAATAAAATACTCTGATGAAAATAAAGTAATTCATTTTATAACTGAGGTGAATGCTGACTTTATTAGCATTACAATACAGGATGAAGGAATCGGAATACCCGATAACGATCAGAAAAAATTATTTAAAAAATTCTATCGGGCCAATAATGTAACCAATATTAAAGGTACCGGACTTGGTTTACATATTGTAAAAAAATATGTAGAGATATTAAAAGGAACAATCCGTTTTAGTAGTTCTGCAAACAATGGGACATCTTTTATACTTGAATTGCCTCTAAAAAAGTGAAGTAAATACTTTTTATTTTTTTTGTTTTAACTCCTTGCCTTGTTTTTTAAAATAAGCATTTTTTATAGAGTCCATTTGCTGCATCATTTTGCGCATATATTCCTGATTCAACTCCATTCTTTTTCTGAAAAAATCATCATGAAAGAAATCATTATATAGCAAGGTGTCACTATAGAACAACTGATTAAAATTTTCGTCTTTCATGAGTGGAAATTGCTTATTAAATATAGGCTTGAACTCCCGAAACAAACTGTCCATTAAAACTTTATCTCCTTTTCTGTTTGCATAAAATGAAGTATAAGTTGAATCATAAGCAATCAAGTTTCCTTGCTTATCATATTTTTTATTGACTTTGATTTCAACCTTAGGCTTTTCGTTGGCGGATTGAGATGTCACTTTTTCTTTTTTCTCTTTCTTATGTTCCTGACCTTGGCAGGAAGTACAAACCAATGCTGTGGCAAGTAAAATACTTATTATTCTTTTCATGATTATTCTGTTTAATTATATCAACTTTTTTTGATGTTCCATTCCGAAGAGTTTTGTTGTTTTTTAATAATAAAACAACTGTCAAAAATATTTATTCAAATTTTACAATTAATTGATAACAATCATTTAAATAGATGATTACTATCATTATCATTTTGAAAAAACCATTTTACCTTTGAGTAAGAATTAAGTTCATAGATATTCCTTAATATAAAAGAATTGATGCTTGTCGTAGGCGGTTGTACAACTAAAATTCCAAAAGGAAAATTAGAAAGTTAATGCTGAAAGTGAAGTATAGTTTCCCGGGTGGAAATGTTGTTGTTTCGAAAGAAGCTTCAGCCCAACACTTAGAAATGAATTATAGTTTTAGCAGGCGTCATACTGAGGTCTCGGTTCATAGCCGAGACCTTTGTTTTTATATACTGTTTCTTATGGTATAACCCTAAATAAAATTATGTAATTCAAAAAGATTAACAATAACCAGATACAAACCAAAACAGAATAAAAACAAAAAAATAAAACCTTAAGGATATGAAAAAAATACTAATTGCATCGTTGTTACTAATTGTCGGGATTAATTCTGGTTGGACACAAAACAAGGATTTCCGGAATTTTAGCTGGGGAAGTCCAATAGAAAAAGTCCGCGCCGAAGAAAAAGCACCATTTTTCTCTAAATTAAAAAATTATGAATTGGAATATGATGACAAACTATTGGGTTCCAATTTCAAGGTTTTATATATTTTTAATGAAAAAAATAAGTTAATCAGTGGAATTTATATTTTTTCAAGAAAATACAGTAATTCCGAACTTTATTATCAGGATTATTCCGTTTTTTTAAAGCTGCTTTCAAAGAAATATGGCGAACCTGATAAAGAAAAAGAAGTTTGGAATAGCACAGATACCGAATTTGACAAAACCAATAAAAAACAAGCCATTGCTGATGGAAATCTTAATCTCTATTCCCTCTGGAATACGGAAAGAACGGCTGTAAAAATTACACTTATAAGTATTGGTAATGAAGTTCCAAGTTTACAGATTCATTATACGTCTAAATCACTGGATGAACTTCAGGATCCTATTGAACTTAAAGATGCTATGAATAAGCTTTAGACTACTATTGGCATAAAAGTTTGTTTCAAAAAGAGCAATGAAAATTATTAATAAATTAAGGCGAGAAATAAATATGGTTTGCTGTTTTAAATTAAAATTTATGCTTTCTACTATCTCAAAAATGAATCTTAATTTACCTCTTTATGAAAAATCTGAACAGACTTTTGTTTTGTTTACCGTTACTGGGATTACCGACGGTATTTATTTCAGGATGTCAGAATAAACAAAAAATACAAAAAGTAATCTCAATCCACGATGCTATTGTTCCTAAAAAAACAGATAGTATCACAATAGATACCGCCGATTATACCAGAAGAATAAAGGCATTATATTCTAACGATGTTTCTAAAAAATGGAAAAGCAAAACGCATTACCCTCTACCTGGTGCTATTCTACCCTATAAAAGAGTGGTAGCATTTTATGGCAATTTGTACTCCAAAAGAATGGGAATTCTCGGAGAACTTCCTAAGGATAAGATGCTGAAAAAACTTCGGGAAGAAGAAGCACAATGGCAGTTAGCTGACCCCACAATTCCCACTGTTCCGGCACTACATTATATTGCTATCACGGCTCAAAGCAAACCTGGAAAAAACAATAAATATAGGCTTAGAATGCCTTTCCGTCAGATTGATACCATCGTCGCGTGGGCAAACAGTATACATGGCATTGTTTTTTTAGATGTACAAATAGGACAAAGTTCAATTAAAGAGGAAGTAAATTCTTTGAAGGGTTTTCTTAAACTTGCTACTGTTCATTTAGCTATTGACCCTGAATTTGCCATGAAAGATGGTGAAATACCGGGAACAAAAATTGGTACTTTGTCATCTGAAGCCATTAACGAAGCAATTACCATTCTTGCCCAACTTGTAAAAGAGAACCATCTTCCTCCGAAAATATTAGTGATACACCGTTTTACCCAACCGATGGTTACAGATTATCAAAAAATAAAAACCTGTCCCGAAGTGCAAATCGTAATGAATATGGATGGCTTTGGCAACAAGGTATTGAAGCGATCATCCTATCATATGGCTATTTACAAGGAACCGGTTCAGTTTACAGGTTTTAAATTATTTTATAAAAATGACACTAGAGGCAAGCAGATTTTGTACACCCCAAAAGAGCTATTGCAATTCACTCCGAAACCTATTTATATTCAATATCAATAAAATCATGACTTCAACACCTTTAAAGTCTCAATTTCTTTTACTCAGTTTAGTACTTTTTCTGCTTACTGCCTACATCTCTTGTTTTGATAATGAAAGAAAAAATGAACAAGCCAATCACAAAAAAACAATACTTAGTAAGGAAGCACAAACAACAACCAAAAATTTCAAAGGAAAGCATGTACCGGTATTGTGCTACCATGCCATACGAGACATTAACAAGAACGATAGTGCCAATCAAAAAACATATAGTGTCTCGCCGGCCTCCTTTTCCTCTCAAATAAAGGCTTTGGCAGATAATGGCTATACCAGTATAACCCCTGATGAACTTAAAGATTTTTACACCAAACATCATCCTTTGCCTGAAAAACCCATTCTAATTACTTTTGATGATGGTAGAAAAGAACAGTATAGTATTGGAGCCAGGATACTAGAAAGGCACCATTTCAAAGGTGTTTTTTTTATCATGACGGTTACTTTAGACAAGAAACATTATATGAATCAAAGCGAAATTAAGGCACTTTCGGACCGGGGCCATATCATAGGATGTCATACATGGGACCATAATAAGGTTACCGAGTACGATAAAAAGGACTGGCAAATTCAACTCGCTAAACCAAAGACACTGTTGGAAAACATCACTCATAGACCTGTAACCTGCTTTGCTTATCCTTATGGAGTTTGGAACTTTGCAACTGCGGATTCTGTAAAAAATTATGGTTTCACTACTGCTTTTATAGTGTTTGGTAAAGCTGACTCTACCTTGCCTTTATATACACTACAACGCATCGTTGTGAAAAATTCCGGGACAAGTAAATATTTTCTTATAATTATAGAGAAAAGTGTCAATGATAACTAATATTCATATAGCTGTAGCTGCAATCTGATTATAATCAAGAATAGCATGATTGACATTATCTTCTCTCCGACAAACCTGTTCTAATAGATTTTTATACTAATTGGTGCGATCCTTTTCAAGCACTTAACCCTGTTTGAAACAAGTTAAAGACAGTTTGGGTGAACGTGTTTCTATCATTAAAATGGATTTAGATAAGAATCTGGAAATAGCAGCATCTTATAAGGTTAAAGGAGTTCCTACGATGATGCTATTTCAAAACGGCAAACAACTTTGGTATCAATCGGGAGTTTTAAACAAAGATGAAATTATCCAAACAATACTGGAGAAATCTAACTAAATCTTACCTATTATCACAAAGCTACTATTTTTAAGAACTTCTATCAGACTTTTTATCCTGTTACTTCACTTTGGTATTTCCTTTTTTATTTTACAAAACCAGCGTAAAACTTGAAAAAATCCATCAACAAAGACAGTACATTATTAAATAATGTGCCTTCTTTTAGTTTCCGAACTGACCACTATCATATTTCAATGTGATGCGCATCATACTATTTTTGAGTCAGTTTGAAGAACTTTGATATAACAATACTGCCTTTTTTTAAAGATAAAAATCAAGGACAATAGCCAAATCTAAAGTCAAAATATCATGTTAAAAAAAACACATTATTTACTGTTTGCCCTTTTTATTGCCCTTATCAACTCTTGTAGTTCTACCCAAATTATCAGTAGCTGGAGAGATCCTGATAAACAAATCCATTCCGGTGATTGGAAAAAGGTACTAGTTGTTGCCTTATTGCGAAATGAAACCAATCGTCGCCGTGCCGAAGATGAGATGGTAAAATATCTCCACGCAAAAGGAATTACTTCTTATTCCTATTTAGGCGAAAACTTTAATCCGAAAAATGAAGAAGCACTTCGAAACAAAATAAAAAATGACGGTTTTGATGCAGCTATTACCATGCGATTGATTGATGTGGATAAAGAAAAAATATATACACCCGAGCAGCATTATATGTATCCCGTTTACTATCGGGATTTTAGCCACTATTACTACAGAAGTTGGGGTTATTACAGCACACCCGGCTACTATACCATAACAAAAAAATTCATAATTGAAACCGTGATTTATTCGATTCCCGACGATAAAATTATTTGGTCAGGGATAACCGAAACCTACGATCCTGATGGAGTTGAAAAATTAACGGATGAAATTGCCTGTGCTATCCATAAAAAAATGCTGGCCGAAGGGTTTGTTGAAAAGTAATATGATAGAAAAAGTTAAAAATAAAACCATTTAAAAACTAAAGCTATGACAATACCAAAAAAAATAAAAGGAGTTCCACTCCATAAAAAAGAGAAAAAATCAACTGCTACCAAACAACTTTCAAAGAAAACAACAGTGGCTAAAAACGATTCCAATGTCACAAAAAAATGGCAAAAGAATATCAAATTAGAATTTGAAGATGAATTTTTAAATAATTCACTTTTCCTAGATAACATTTTAGAGTAAAACAATAGTAAATCTTAAAACAAACAATTATGAGAACAGATGAACTTTTACAAAAAAATGTGCAAGATGCTCTTAAATGGGAACCTCAGCTACATGCTACTGAAATTGGTGTCACTACCAAAAACGGCATAGTGACTTTAACCGGTACAGTTGATAATTATTATAAAAAAAATGAAGCAGAAAATGCTGTTAAAAAAGTGAATGGTGTCAAAGCCATAGTAGAAAGAATTGAGATTAAGTCGGCCGATTCAAAGAGTATTAATGATAATTATATAGCCGAAAAAATATTGGATGTATTCAAATCTGATTTTTCTATTCCTGACCAAAGAATTAAACTAAAAGTGGAAAAAGGATGGGTTACCTTAGAGGGAAATGTAAATTGGAATTATCAGAAAGAAGCTGCTAAAAATGCTGTAATTGCTCTAATGGGTGTTCGTGGTGTTACTAATAATATCAAAACAAAATCAGACCGCAACGATGATGTAAAGAAAAAAGCTATTGAAAAAGCCATATACAGTAATGCTGCTTTACAACATGACCATATTGAAGTAACTGTTAAAAATAATGATGTGAAGCTCTCCGGTTTGGTCAATTCCTTTTTTGAAAAAGAAGAAGCCGAACGATTAGCTTGGAATGCTCCCGGTATTTGGTCTGTTTCTAATGAAATTGGGGTTGATTCCTTTTAAAAAATGTAAAGAATTAAGCACTGAGATTATGAATGCAAATGAAGTTTTACAAAAAAAAGTACAGGAGGCGATTGCCTGGGAACCACTACTGGATGCCGCATCTATTGGTGTTATTGCAAAAGACGGTATCGTTACTCTAACCGGAACAGTTGATAATTATACCCAAAAATTAGAAGCTGAAAATGCGGCAAAAAAAGTTGCCGGTGTAAAAGCTGTAGTCGAAAAAATTGAAATAGACTATAACCATGCAATCAGAACTGATGAGGACATTGCTAAGGAAGCTATAGAAGCACTCAAGTGGAACGTTTCAGTACCAGAAGATAAATTGAAAATCGTAGTCAGTCAAGGATGGGTTTACCTTCAGGGAGTTGTCGATTGGAACTATCAGAAACATTCCGCCAAAAAAGCGGTGGAAAACATCCCTGGAGTAAAGGGAGTCGTAAATTCTATCCAAATTAAATCAGCCGATTTTGATAAGATAGAAAAACGGGCTATTGAAAGCGCTATTCATAGAAACTCATCGCTTTATGATAAAGATATTGAGGTAGCTGTTTCGGGCAATGTTGTGACATTAACCGGAAATGTAACCGCTTATTTTCAAAAAGAGGAAGCTGAAAGAATAGCCTGGAATTCTCCTGGGGTATGGACAGTAAACAATCTATTGGCTGTAAATCAAAAGTTAAATCAAGCAGTTTATTAAAAAAATCTAAAAATGCTATTTGTAAAATCCAACATAGGTACATTAGATAAATCCATCAGGATTACATTGGCGGCAACAGCTTTTGCCATCTATTTTATCCAAATAGTAGATTCCAAAACAAATTTGCTTTTCCTACTTATAACATTCATGATGCTATTTTCTGCGATTATAGAGTATTGTCCAATATATACCTTTTGGGAATTCTCAACCAAAGAAAACGAACAACCTGATTAAATATTTTTTAATTCAAATTTTAAATCAAACAACAATGGAAACAGAAAAAATAATAGTAACCAATTTACTTTTCCAAAACGATGAAGGCACTATCAAAAAAGGGTTATTAAAGTTAAATGGTGTCGCAGAAGTAATCATTAATCCCGAGAATAATCAGGTAGAAGTAACCTATGAACATATTGACAGAGATAAAATAATAAACCGTCTTTATGCCTTAGGATACTTCGAGGATGATAAAGGAAACACTATGTTATTTCAAATGAGTAGCTCTCCTATTGCGTTACCTCAAAATTGGAATTAATAACAATATACCAAATTAAAATCATTCAAAATGAATAAAATATTAGTAACAGTGGATTTTTCGGCTAACTCCAGAAAAACCATTCGCTTTGCCATTCAATTGGCATCACAATCCAAATCAGAAATAATTTTCTATCATATGGTGAGTATGATGGTCCCGACATCCAATGCCACATGGGATTATATTTATTATGCCCAATTTCAGGAAAAAGAAGTACTACGCAGTAAAGACCGATTGGTAAAACTAATAAAAGAAGTTTATACCTCTAAATTACCATCTGGTGTCAAGTACACTTGTGTTTGCAAATCAGGTAATGACATCAGTGGTCAAATTGTTTCTTATGCTAAAAAACACAGAATTAATTTTATTTGTGTCGGAGCAAGAGGAACAGGGGTTATGGCAAAACTGTTTGGGACAGTTGCTTCGCACCTTATCACTAACTCTCCTATTCCTGTATTTGTAATTCCGAAAAATTATCGACTAAAACCTATAACCGATTTATGTTATGCGTCTGATATGGAGAATCTGGAAAATGAAATAAAAAATGTTTTGGAACTTTCAGCTTCTTTAAAGGCTTCTGTAAAAGTTCTTCATTTTGATTATGAAATAGGGCTGAAAGAAAACCAGAATAAATTAACAAAAATAGCCCAAAAATATGAAACCAAGGAAGTAACTTTTCATTATAAAAAATTAAATACACTCTATCCTTTAAACGATCATTTAAGAAAAGTATTAGCCTTATTCAAACCTTCATTGGTAGTGCTCTTTACCAAGCAAAACCGCAGATGGTTTGACCGTTTGTTGCTTTCCAGTCAATCAACAGATTTTTCTTTTACGACCAAAGTACCACTTTTAATATATAGAAAACAGAACTAATCATAGCCTTATTAAATCCATTATTTTGGAACTTAATTTTAAAAACAGTTTTAGTCACGTAGGCAATGTTGCTGCATTCTCTTCCCGATTTTTTAAAGAAATTTTTAGGTCAGGTTTCGAGTTCAGGGAATTTATACGTCAGTGTTATACTGTTGGTTACAAGTCATTACCCTTGGTAACAATAACTGGCTTTATCATGGGATTAGTGCTGACAATACAATCGCGTCCAGCTATGGCTAAGTTCGGGGCAGAATCCTGGATTCCAGGAATGGTTTCCTTATCTTTAATTAGAGAAATTGCTCCGGTGATTACGGCTTTAATTTGCGCCGGTAGAATATCTTCAGGTATTGGTGCCGAATTGGGTTCAATGAAAGTAACCGAACAAATTGATGCTATGGAAGTATCGGCCATAAACCCTTATAAATACTTGGTGGTTACCCGGACTCTGGCCACGACCTTAATGATTCCTATTTTAGTGATTTATGCCGATTTAATTGGAATACTAGGTGGTTATATCGGAGTAAATATGCATGGTGAGGTTAACATAATCCGCTATTTTTCTCAGGTCTTTGAATCTTTGGAATACTTGGATATTCTACCAGCTACTATTAAAACATTCTTTTTTGGCTTTTTTATCGGAATTATTGGCTGCTATGAAGGATTTAATGCTTCAAGCGGAACTGAAAGTGTGGGTAGAGCTGCTAATTCTGCCGTGGTATCTACTTCGCTTACGATTTTTATTATTGATATGATAGCGGTTCAAGTAACCGATTTGTTTTTTTAAATAATCATGGAAACCAAAGAAAATATTACAATCACTCCTAAGGAACTGGCCTCAAACCAACCACTGATAGCATTTAAAAATGTTCACAAATACTATGGTAGCAATAAGGTATTGAACGGAATAAATTTTTCAGTCTATAAAGGAGAAAACCTTGTAATTCTTGGCAGATCAGGTTCCGGCAAATCGGTAGCAGTTAAGTGTTTGGTTGGACTGACAAAAACCGACAAAGGCGAAATAATTGTAATGGGAAAAGATATCACAAAACTTAATGAACAAGAACTCAATCAAATCCGAATGAAAATTGGCTTTCTATTTCAAAACGGGGCTTTGTATGACTCTATGTCTGTTAAGCAAAATTTGGCTTTTACGTTACAACACAACAACAAAAAACTTAAAGAACACGAAGTTGATGCAGCCATCATTGAGGCACTGAACAATGTTGGACTCTTGGAAGCGATTGATAAAATGCCAGCAGAATTATCCGGAGGGATGCGAAAAAGAATAGGATTGGCAAGAGCCTTAATCATTAAACCTGATATTATAATCTATGATGAGCCAACAGCTGGTTTAGATACCATAACGGCACATGAAATTATAGAGCTTATAAGTAAAATTAAACTAAAATATAATGCTACTTCAATCATTATAACACACGATTTAACCTGTGCTAAATATACCGGTGACAGAATCATTGTTTTAAAAGACGGTATAATTAAAGCGGAAGGGAGTTATAGCGACATTGAAAATAATGCCGACGATTGGGTAAAATCATTTTTTGAAAAATAAACACAGTATATCATGAACAACGAGTCAACAAATAATTGGAAATTGGGCGGTTTTGTCATTATGGGCATTCTACTGTTCATTGTGGCAATTTATTTTATTGGTGTAAATAGGAACTTATTTGGTTCCAACTTTGTGTTGCGTTCTGAATTTAAAAATGTTAGTGGCTTAAAACAAGGCAGTAATGTTCGTCTTTCCGGAATTAATATAGGAACCGTTAACAAAATTACCTTTATTTCGGATTCCTTGGTTTTAGTGAAATTATTAATCAAGAAAGATGTGCAAAAATATATTAAAACTGATGCCATTGCCAGCATAGGATCTGATGGTTTGGTTGGCGATAAAGTACTTATTATTTCACCAGGTAACAGTTCTAATACCATAGTCAAAAACAATGATATTATCCCCTCTTTCAAAACCATAGAAATAGAAGACATCCTGACAAGTGTTAAAAAAAGTGCTGATAACACCAAACAAATTACGGATGAACTTATCAAATTCAGCAATAAAATGAATGATAAAAATGGGCTTTTAGCCAAGATAATGACCGATAAGAATTTTGCTGTCAGAATAGACAATACCATAGCCAATCTTCAAATCAGCGCCTCAGAAATTGCCCAATTCGCTCCTACATTAAACAACAAAAACGGAGCTATGTCTAAAATATTTACTGATAAAGAATGGACCAAAAGCATAGAAAACAGCCTTAATAACTTGCAAAACAGCTCCAATGACATTGCTGCTTTTACCTCCAAATTAAACGACAAAAACAATATACTCTCTCAAATACTCACTAACGACACTATAGCTCAAGCCTTTGAAAAAACCCTTCGCAATCTGGAAAGCAGTTCATCAGATTTGGTAAAATTCACTTCAAAAATAAATAGCGATGATAATGTCTTATCCAAACTTATCAACAATCCTAAACTAGCAAAATCTGTCGACTCTACCCTAACGAATCTTGAAAAAAGAGTCAAAGATTTCAAAGAACTTGAGGAAGCCGCTAAAAATAATTTTTTATTGAAAGGCTATTTTAAGAAGAAAAAGAAATGAAATGAAAATAAACTAAAGCCATTAAAATTATGAACGGAACGAAAAAAGTTGGTGTTTGGATGGATTATGCTTCAGCACATATAATGGAATTTTCGGAAACCCCTTTTGAAGTAAAAACCATCAAATCAAAATTCTCTTCCAACGAAAAAGCAAATGGATTAGCCAAAGGCGAAAATCACTTACATTCTAAGGAAAGACAATTCAAAGCAGATTACTTCAAAGAAATAGCAAAGTTTTTACTAGCTTATAATAAAGTTATTCTCTTTGGTCCTACGAATGCCAAAACAGAGCTTTTTAATCTGTTAAGCGAAGACAATAGTTTCTTTAATACCAGAATTCATCTGGAAGAAACAAGTAAAATGACATTGAATCAAAGAAAAAAATTTGTTCATGACCATTTCGTGAACCCTCTATATAAATAATTTGATTTTAAATTAATATAAACCAATTCTAATAATATAACCCAATAACTAATTATGAATACTTCAAACCCAATAGGCATATTTATGGATTACTCCATTGCGCATATCATGGAGCTTTCAGAAATACCAAACGAGATCCAAACCATAGAATCTAAATTTGCTTCAAAATTAATAGAAGAAAAAAATAAAGGTGAGAAACACCTGTGCAAATTGGCAAAAGAATGCAATGCCAAATATTTCAAAAAAATCGGTGAAACCATTTTACTTTATAGCACAGTGCTGCTTTTTGGGCCTACTGATGCTAAAGCTGACCTTTACAATATGCTGAGTGAAGATCCTCGTTTTTTTAGAATTAAAGCTTATTTGAAAGAAACAGGTATTATGACCCTAAACCAAAGAAACAAATTTATGAATGACTTTTTTGCCATTCCGGTATATGAATCGGCTGAGTTACCATGAATCTTCAGAAAGATATCTGGGAAAAGAAAGGGTAAATACCGTTCCTTTACCTTCTTTACTGGTAAAACTTATAGAGCCTTCCAATAGAGCAATATAATTCTTAACGATGGTTAGCCCCAAACCAGTACCCTGAATATTTTTGGCATTACTGGCGCGATAGAACTCGGTAAATAATTTTTTCTGGTCTTTAAACGGAATACCTATTCCGTGATCCAGAATACTTATGGTTACTAAAGTATCGATTACCTGAGATTCAATTTGAATTTCCTTTCCGTGTTCAGAATATTTACTGGCATTTGATAAGAGGTTTAGCAGTACGTTTTTAAGTATTTTTGAGGATTGGTTAATATAGGATTCTCCGGTATGTGAATAGTGAATACTTTGCTCATTAATTTTGACTAAAGCATCTACTTCACTTATGGTTTCAGATATGAAATCGGGTAAACTAAATTGATTCACTTCAAAATCGACAAAACCTTTTCGTAGTTTTTCCAGTGTAAAAAAATCATTCAATATAGCATTTAGATGATTAACCGAACCGGTAATCCTGTCAATGTGTTTTGTAATAAGTTCTTGCTGCCCTTTCTCTGCATAATTTTTCATTAATGAAATACTAGAAAGAATTGTGCTTAAAGGAGTCCGAAATTCATGAGAAGCCATACCTACAAAATTAGATTTCGCCTCATTCAGTTCTTTTTCTCTTTTTAATGATTCTGAAAGTTCCAACGTCCGCTCTGCTACTTTGGCTTCCAATTCTTCTTGAAAGGCTATTTGTGAAGTTATGTCTAATAGGATTGTTTGAGAAATCGTTTTTTCTTCATTGAGTTTGACAAAAACACTGCACCAAAATAAACTACCGTCTTTTCTTTTCATATGCTGGATGTTTCTCAACTCTCCATGCTCCATGATGATAATCATATTCTTTTCCCGTTCATTTGGATGTAAATAATGATCCTTTGGGTCAAAGTTTTTTATTAAATCTTCTTTGGATTCATAGCCAAACAATTTTACACCTGGAGTATTCACTTCAGTTATTTTAGAGGTAGCGACATCCATAGTGAAGATAGGTACCAAAGCATTGGAAAAGATAGCTCTGTAGCGTTCTTCACTTTTTTTAAGAGCTTCAATACTTTGTTTTCGTTCTGTAATATCCGAACGAATAGCCAAGTATTTATAAGGTTTTCCTTTTTCATTAAGGAAAGGAAAAATCGTAGTATCTACCCAATATATGGTTCCGTCTTTAGCCTTGTTTTTGATTTCTCCTTTCCATATTTTTCCATTACTTATAGTCTTCCATAGTTGCTTGAAAAAATCTTTAGAATGGAAACCCGAATTAATAATATGGTGGTTCTGTCCAATTAATTCTTCTTCACTATATTTTGAAATTTTACAGAAATTATCGTTGGCATATTGTATTATTCCTTTTTCATCAGTTATAGCCACAATATCGGCAGCATCCATAGCTGTTTTATAATCAAAAACGTCTTTAGTTAAGGCTTTGAAATCTATTTTCTCTTGAGAGTTCATCTTCTTTGGACAAATTACTATTAAAAGTAGTTCAAATTATTTTATCTTGACTTTAAAATAGATAGTTTATTTTTCTTTTTTGCGGTTCATACCACTCGTGTTTATGGTAAATCATTCGCCACTTGTATAGATAACTGTGCTGATTTATTATATAAATCCTTTAGCAAAATATAAACTATAGTACTAATTATTGCTGCAAAAAAAATACCACATTGAAATGAGATAGTTATCATAATATATATTAGTAAGCAAATAAAATACTAAAATGGCCAAACCCCATGCTACCATTCTTTTAAAAGGAGATATGAAAGAAGGAATAATAGTTACAACTGCATATAAATAGCCTCCAACCCAATTAAAAAATATCAGGGTAATTTTGCAGACATGAAATATGATAACCGTCTATTTTCAGCTTTTACTTCAAAATTCATGAAAAAACCAAGTCATGCATAAAGAAACTACCAACCCAAGCCCTATAAAATAGAGAGTAGTAGTCTTGCAAAAAGATTATTTTAAGCTATTGTATTGACAAAGATACCCAGACGGGCCAAACAATTTGAGCAATAATAATAAAAACTGAAGCGGCAATTTTTTTGAGCTTTATAATGCTTTCATTTGGCAGGACAATCCACAATATGCCTTCTGCAAATTGCTGAACAGCAAACAATAATGGGATAGCCGCAAAAAGATATTGCGAAGGCTGGTGTACTTTTTTTATTGAAGCATATCCTATAGCGGAAAGACTGTTCCAGCAGTAAAACTCGCAGTTACTGAAAAACACATAAGCAGTATGTTTAAGTAAATTACTATTCAAGAATATTTACACTATTCCGTGCAGAAAGTAATAGACATATATTTTCTTTTTAGAGTATAACGTAAATAAAAAAGACGGGAGCAATACTCCCCGCCTTTTTTATTAAACAGCGTAGTCGTATTTGTAATCAATAACCAAATTGTTATCTACGAACAACACTCCTGGTGTTTTCCATGCTATTTTTTCGGCTTCCTCTTTTTGATTGAGTGATGTAACGGTTCCATTTAATATAACTTTATTATTATTGACTGAAACCCTAATATCATCAGCATTGATAGACCAATGACGTCGCAAAGCATTTTCGATAACCTTTTTCTCAAGCTCGCTTTTATGCAACGATTTAATCTGAATGTGATTGAATACCCCTTTGACTCCTGGTACATTTTCAATAGCATGTTTAGCGGCTTCTTTCTGATAATTCCATGTTACGTCCCCATTAAGTGTTACCCAGGCATCATCTACCTCAATTTTAATTTTTTCATCTGGAACATTCCAGTTGTTTCGCAAAGCTTTTAACACCTCTGCTGCAATTTCATCGTCAGTTTTGGTTTCGGTGAATGAGTATTTAACATCAATCTTTTCAACTAGTGCTTTCACTCCCGCAACTTCCTTAGCAGCTGTTTCAGCAGCTATCTTTTTACTGTAATTATCTACTGTTCCTGTTAAGGTTACAATTCCGTCATGCACTATAACACCAATTTCGGCGGCATGAAGTTGTGGTTCCCATTTAAGGGCATCCATTACATCTTTTTGTAGTTGTTCATTACTTTTCATTGTAAAAAAATTTAATTGTTATTTTAAAAAACTATCAGAATACTGAAAGCTCTGATACAAAATCTTAACAAATTTAAGCTAGGTCATCACAAGTAATACTGATAGAAATCATTCAAAAAAATGATTTTAAACAAGTTCGTTTTTTAGTTAACTCTTACCAATCATATTATACTAACTTAGAGTTCTAATTTATATTTACATATTAACATTTGTTAAATAGGAATAAATAATAAATGATTGTTTTTTATTGATTTACATTGATTTTTTCTGTAAATTCGATATGGCATCTTAATCAGAATAATAATCTTGCCTCGCCCCTTATAGTTATAACTAATCTACAGTATTTAATTCTTTATTATATGAAAAAAGTACTTGTTATTGAGGACAATTTTGAAATGCGGGATAATATTACTGAAATCCTTCAATTGTCAGATTATGAAGTTTTTACTGCCGTTAACGGAAAGCTAGGTGTAGAAATGGCACTAAAGCTCCTGCCTGACGTAATTTTATGTGATATCATGATGGATGAACTGGATGGCTATGGGGTTCTCTTCACATTAAACAAGCATCCTGAAACCAGTATCATTCCTTTTATTTTTATTACAGCCAAAACACAAAAACAGGATTTACGTAAAGGTATGGAAATGGGTGCCGATGATTATCTTACCAAGCCATTTGATGCCATTGAACTCTTAAATGCTATTGAGACACTTCTAAAGAAAAGAACACTTCAAAAAGACTTCTACAGCAAATCCATACAACAAATGCAACAGTTGTCCACTGATGTAAAAGGGCTTACTGAGTTAAATAAAATCATTGAAGAGAGAAAACATAGAATAGTAAGAAAAAAACAAGCGTTGTATTATGAAGGCGATAAAGTAACCGGCATTTATTTAATCCTCAAAGGAAAAATTAAAACTACTAAAATTGCTGATGACGGACGGGAACTTACTACTGCTATCTATGATGCGGATCAATTCTTGGGCACCAACGTCTTGTTTTCAAGTGATAGTTATATTGATAATGCCATTGCCATGGAAGAATGTTCTCTTAGTTTTTTTCCGATACAAGAAGTTGAAAAATTAATTAGTCAATATCCTGATGTGGCCAGTAAATTTATTAAAATACTTTCCAATGAGGTGTGTGATAAGGAGGAACAATTGATTAAGATAGCATACTCTTCTGTTCGTAAAAAAATAGCGGATTCTTTATTGAATTATCATAAACAACATTGCCATAATGGTGAAAAAATCAATCTCACCCGTTACGAAATAGCCAATTTATCTGGTACTGCTCCGGAAACCGTTAGTCGTACGCTAACTGACTTTGAAAACGAAGGACTCATTGATAAAAGTCGTAATGAATTAATATTACTCAATCCACAGAAACTCAGTAACCTAAGAAATTAAGTCCTATATTCCATTAATTTTATCTGTTTAGTAATGATGCAAATCAAGATATAGTGTGATTGCCGTCATTCCTTATACTAGTATAGTATCCTAAATTTGTTCTAATAAATTATTGTTTAATTATAAATCAAATTATCATGACACTAGTAGCAACAAAAAAAAGAAACGGAAGATTGTTTCCTAAACTTATGGATGATTTCTTCAACAATGATCGATTTTTAATGGATATAAATGGTACTTTTCCAGATATGAGTTTCCAGAACGTATTGCCTGAAGCCAATATCGTCGAAAACAAAAAAGAGTATCAAATTGAGTTAGCAGCACCTGGTCTCGACAAAAAAGATTTCAATATCGAAATGAAAAACGGTATGCTAACCATCAGCGCCGAAAAAGAAGCCGAAACCAAAAGTGAGGACAAAAACTATCTCACAAGAGAGTTTTCATATAGTTCGCTTTACCGTTCATTTGTTTTGCCTGACAATTTAGTTGCCGACAAAATCGACGCTAAGTATGAGAATGGAGTGTTGAAATTGAAACTTCCAAAAAGTGAAGTCAGCATTAAGGAACCTGTTAAACATATTAAAGTGACTTAATCTAAGGTTTACTAATTAAAAATCCCCGCTTTTGCGAGGATTTTTTTTAATAACATAATAATAATTAGTGATATTACAAACTTTTTGATTCATTTTTAAAATTTTCAAACTGCCCTCATTCTGTTATTTAATAGTGTTTCAAAATATAATCTCGGTAATTTGTATATGGCATTGCTATAATAGCAAACACATTCGACATCATAATTTAGGTAACTATTTTTACAAAATGTAAAACGTATTGTTAAGCATTTGATGGGGCTATAGAAAATCAATAGTAAAAAAGAGTTTTTCATTTTCAAAGGAGTTATGGTTACTAACAAAACTAATCCAATTAAAACGTTGAAAATGTGATACATATCAAGCGGAACTTTGATTAGCATCAGTTATATTGCTAATACAAATAACGATATTTGCTATACTATAGATTGGTATTATCAGACTATTCACAAATTACCCAAGGATTATTATTAATTCTAAAAAATTACCACAATGAAACCTATTACTAAGAACAGCTCATTTATCTTGATTCTTTTTTTATTAATGCTTACCTGTGCTAAAGAAACAGAAGAAACCAATACAAACATAAATGAGAAAATTTTTAAAAATGAAAAAGTAGATGCCAAAACAGCAATGGCAGACTGGCTTAAATTTAATTCTACCGCAGATAATTTATTAGCTATAACAACAACCAATTTAAAATCATTGCAAGCAAAAAGCGAAAAAGCCTTAGATAAAATGGAAAAAGAGGCTTTAACTGATAGCTATAAACAGACTAAAAATCAGTTTATCGAATTAAAGAACCGTCTAGAAAAAGAAAATATTGTCTTTAAAAAAGATCTAACTACATACAACAAGCAAACAGAAATAAAATATCATACTTTCAAAAACCTATTCTTGCATGACATTCTAGAATTAAACAACAATCTGGAAGATATCTTGGATGAAATCAATAGTAATTAATTTTTTCATTTTCAAGTAAAATAAATTGAATCTAAACACAGCTATTTTTTCTTGTGATATGAAATAAATGACAACTCCTTGCAAAACAATAATTCTTATACTTTGCAACTTCGCAAGATTTTTATTTTAAACAAAATATACTTTATTTTACTTCAGTCATCTCAAATGAAACCTAATTAACCTCAATCAAAAATTACTCTACTACGATTTTTTTGAATACTGTTTTGCTGTTAGCCGTTATTTTTGCTAAATAAATCCCTGGTGCTAAGTTTAGATTTATGCTTGTTTCACCTGAAAAATTTTGCTCATAAACTTTTTGTCCAAGAGTAGAAAACATTTCGACTTTTGCATCAGTTGTAATTCCAAAAATGGTTACATTCCCTTTAGTTGGATTTGGATACAGTACAACTCTGGCAGCATCAAAAGTAGTATTTGACAAAGGTGCAAACCATGTCTGTCCAAAGTTGGCTCCAAAAACATAATCTGCTAAATCCGGATAATCAATAAACGGATTTCTATTTACTTGCCAAGTATAAATGTAGTTGTTTCTATTCATTTCGAAATCGTCTTTTGGGTCAGCATGATTCCATTGTAACAACAATGCTAAATCTCCAAGTTGTCCCACAGTAGAATTTGCCGGATTTCCATTGACAACACTTAAACCATTATATCTACAAGCCATATAAAACAGTGCTCGAGCTACATCACCATGCCAACTTCCTTGTGTTCCTGTTGGCCCAAGATATTCGCCATAATCTTTGTTATTTCTGATACTATTTTCCGGACCGTCTTCGGCTCTTATATGATGTGCATCACCATGACCTGCCATAATATCATTGGCATTGGTTGGCAACCAAACATTTATTCCGTCAGGTATTGATGATGTTCCATCACTGTAACCGCCACGAGATTGTGGATAAATATGCTCTCTATTCCACTTTCCTGTGTTGATTCCGGTTTCTTGAATATCTAATTTAGAGCGTGGTTGTTCTACATACATCAACCAAACCTGATTACTATTCAAAGGATTTTGATCGGCTTTCTTTAAAATAGTTTCAACATCACCATAATTATGAGCATGAACCACACTTGGATTAGCAATAATGTCCTGAATAGCTTGCTTTAAAGTTGCGCCTGATTTTCCTTCCAAAGAGTCATAATACCCAATTGGAATTGTTGGTGTTACTATTCCATAAGTTGGATTTAATGGTGTTCCCCATGGTGAAACAACAAAATCATTATCAATAACCCTTATCTCTATGAAATCATTTATGCGACAGTAAACAGAAGGGAGTGTTCCAAATTTAATTATTGCCGTTTCATCTCCTTCATCTAAAACATCATCTACAAAGTTAATTGTTGCCGTATAACTTGATGTTCCTGCGACCATGGCTACTGAAGTACTTCCGGTGTAATCTGCATTGTTGATAGTTCCGGTATTGATCGAAAAAGTGAAATTTAAAGCTGATGTTATAGGTGTTTGCGTAGTGAAAATTATGTTCATAGAACTTCCCTCTGTAACTTGTCCTGCAACGGCGGTTGAAGTTGAAATTGTAATTCCATTAAAAACAAAACCACTTCCATCGTTATTTGCGCCCGGAGTTGGTGCTTTGGTTTCATATGTTCCATCGTTTTTTCTTTGAATGGATTGAGTAGTTTGTGCTCCATTCGCATTTTCATCAATTTGCGAAATTACGCCCAGTGCAGTCATCAAAGCTGTCGCATCAACATCGCTTGTATCATATACTAAAGCATCTATCAAATTGGTTGTTGTTGCAATCGTATTATTTGGAAAATCTGTTGCATTTCCTAAATAAATAGCAACTCCATCAGGTCCATTCTGAAAAGTACTATCTGTTAAAAGTTTGGTTGGAACTGGAGAAACTAGTTGGTTTCCAAGCACTATAATTCCATTGACATCTGTAGTCAATCCATCTAAATCAATAACATAATAACTCTTAGTGGCTAAAGTCCCTGTTCCGTTAAAAAATACAAGTACGTAACCATTTAGCGATAAATTGGCTACTGTAGATTTTAATTCGATAAACTGTTTATCGTTTGTACTTGGCGTATCCGAATCTAATTCGTTTATAACAATTTGTGCATTACTTACCGAAAAAGCAAGAAATGCCAATAGCAACATTATTTTTTTAAACATTATTCTTAAATTGTGGTACACAAATATATTTATAAGAAAAAGTTAAATCATAATTCCACTACTGAATTAACTATAAAAAAGTATTAATATCCATTTAATAAGGAAAAAACTTTAAAAAAAAACATTTATAATCTAATTGCAAAATACTAAACCATTCTTTTTTGATACAATTACACTATTTTTACACCATCAATCTTTAGCAATGTTAGAAATTTTAGGATATATCGGAGCTTTATTTATTGGTATAGTATTAGGAATTACTGGTGGCGGCGGTTCGATACTAACGGTTCCTATATTGGTTTACCTTCTACATTATAATCCAATAACTGCCACTGCATATTCCTTATTTATTGTTGGAACTACTTCTGGTTTTGGAACGATACAAAATTTAAAAAAAGGGCTTGTTGTACCAAAAACGGGTTTGCAATTTGCCATTCCCTCGGTGATTGGGGTTTATATAACTCGGAAATTTATTGTCCCAAAAATACCAGAAACTATATTATACTTTGGTTCCGTCCAATTATCAAAAGCTACTTTTTTAATGTTGATTTTTGCCATTATCATGTTTATGGCTGCCTATTCAATGTTAAAAAACAAAAGAGAAGATGTCGCTGTGAATGCTAAGTCTAAATCATTGGCTGTAGTTATTTTACAACTATTCTTAGTAGGTATTTTAATTGGATTGATTGGTGCCGGTGGTGGTTTTTTAATTATTCCTGCCTTATTGAAATTTGCCAAATTACCAATGAAAAAAGCCATCGGGACTTCATTACTGATTATTACTATTAATTCACTATTAGGATTTATTGGTGATGTCCAAAACATGGAGATTGATTGGGCTTTTCTAATTTCATTTACTACTTTTTCTGTAGTTGGAATTTTTATTGGCCTTTATATTCAACATTATATCAATGAAAAGCATTTGAAAAAAATATTTGGTTTTTTTGTTTTGATAATGTCATTCTTTATTCTTTATAAAGAACTTTTATCATAAAGTATTCTAAATTCGTTGCTTATTTTTGTTACTATACATTAATTTTGCCACTCAATCTGCTACGGCGGAAAACAGTACGTTGTAAAACCTTTTTTATGAAAATCGAACAAATATATACCGGATGCATTGCTCAAGCAGCTTACTATCTTGAAAGCAATGGTGAAGCCGCTATTTTTGATCCATTGCGTGAAGTTCAGCCTTACTTGGATAGAGCCAATAAAGATAATGCGAAGATTAAATACATTTTTGAAACTCATTTTCATGCTGATTTTGTCTCCGGACATTTAGATTTGGCACAAAAAAGTGGTGGAGAAATTGTGTATGGTCCAACAGCAAATCCGGAATTTAAAGCTATAATTGCTAAAGATAACCAAGAGTTTAAAGTTGGTCATTACACTGTCAAAGCGATTTATACTCCGGGACACACTATAGAGAGTACTTGCTATCTTCTTATTGATGAAAATGGAAAACAACACGGAATTATTACCGGAGACACTTTATTTATAGGAGATGTTGGCCGCCCAGATTTGGCTCAGGCTTTAGTAGAAGATTTGACTCAAGAGAAATTGGCTGGTTATCTTTTTGATTCACTTCGAAATAAAATCATGCCGCTTTCTGATGATTTGATTGTATATCCTAGTCATGGTGCCGGAAGTGCTTGTGGTAAAAACATGAGTAAAGAAACTACAGATACTTTAGGCAATCAAAAACGAACCAATTATGCTTTGAGAGCTGATATGACTAAAGAAGAATTTACCAAAGAATTATTAGAGGATTTAGGCACACCACCAGCCTATTTTCCTCAAAACGTGATGCTAAATATCAAAGGATACGAGAGTTTAGACAGTGTAATTGAAAAGAGTAATATTGGCCTTTCGCCAAGAGAATTTGAAGCAGTTGCCAATCAAGGTGATGTTGTGGTTTTGGATGTCAGACACGAAGATGACTTTGTAAAAGCGCATATTCCTAATTCAATTTTTATTGGAATTCAAGGAAATTTTGCTCCTTGGGTTGGTTCAATGATACGTGATGTCAACCAAAAACTTTTGCTGATTGTTCCTGAAGGAAAAGAGGAAGAAACTATCACCAGATTATCTCGCGTTGGTTTTGATCATGTTTTAGGCTATTTGAAAGATGGCATAGAAGCATGGAAAAAAGCGGGTTTCGAAACAGATAGCCTACGTTCTATTTCACCTAATGAATTTGCTAGAGAATTAAATTCGAACAGCATAATTGTTGACGCCAGAAAACCAAGCGAATACCAAGCCGAACATGTTGAAAGCGCTTTAAATATTCCTTTAGATACCATTAATGAAAACTTTCAAATGGTTCCAAAAGGTGACAATTTTTATATACATTGTGCCGGCGGTTACCGTTCAGTTATTATGGCATCCATTTTAAAATCGAGAGGAATTCATAACCTTATTAATGTTGAAAAAGGAATGAACGGAATTAAACAAACAAATGTTAGCTGTACAAAATTTATATGCCCATCGACAAAAAAATAAATCAAAAAAAAGTTTAAATATGTAATTATTCAATAAGCAAATTAAATACATTTGCATTCTTTAAAAATTTAAAATAAAAAAATGAAAAAAATACTTCTTTTAGTAGCTGTTGCTGTAGTTCTGTTTTCATGCAAGAACTTAGCTGAAGGTGAATATGAAATTACAGGAACTGTAAAAGGAATGAAGACTGGTTTAGTTTACCTGGAAAAACAAAGTCCAATGGGCATGGGACCACAAGCTATCGATACTGTAAAAATTGTTGATGGAAAGTTTGAGATCAAAGGAAAAACGACAGAACCGGAAATTAGCTTTATTCAAATTGATAAAGTAAACGGCAAAGTTCCTTTTATCCTTGAAGGTGGTGAAATTGAAATTACAGTTGATAAAGACAGTATATTCAAATCTAAAACAGCAGGTACTTACAGTAATGACGAGTTTGCTACATTCAATGATGAATCTACTAAAATTCAAAAGAAACTGCAAAAAACCGTTATGGCTTTTCAAATGAAAAACATGACTTTAATGAATGAAGCACAGAAAAACAATGATACTGTGACAATGAACCGATTAAGAAAAGAGTATGATGTAATTCAAAAAGACATTACTGATTACACTTTTGGTTATCCAAAAACACATCCTAAATCATTTATCAGTGTTTTAATCATCCAAATGATGTCAAACAATCCGAAATACACAAAAGATATTGAAGGACTTTACAACGCATTGGATCCAACATTGCAAAAAACAAAACCAGGGAAATCAATTAAACAAAACATTGATAGTTTAAAAAAAAAGCCAGCCTTAAAGTAGTTAGCGTTGGTCAGTTAGCTCCTAATTTTAAAGCGCCAACTCCAAATGGAAAAATGGTTTCTTTAAAAGAAAGTTTAGGGAAAGTTACTTTGATTGATTTTTGGGCTTCTTGGTGCCCTCCTTGCAGACAAGAAAATCCTACTGTTGTTGCTCTTTACAATGAATTTCATAGTAAAGGATTAAATATAATTAGTGTTTCTCTCGATGAAAATAAAGGAAGTTGGACAAAGGCAATTGAACAGGATAAATTAAGCTGGGCACAAATTTCCAATCTAAAAGAAATGAAAGATCCTATTGCAGTGCAATATGGAGTTACTCAAATACCGACAACCTTTTTGTTGGATGCTACAGGAAAAATTGTTGCTGTAGACACAAGAGGTGATGATTTGAAATCAAGAATCAAACAACTTTTAAGCTTAAAATAATAAAGAATAGAAAAAGTATCCTTAAGGAGATTTTTTATTTCACTTATAACCAAAACATTAAGAAAAGGGTTGCGAATTAGTCATTTTTTTATTTGTGAAGCTGAAAAGTGTTTTTATATTTGCAATCGCAATATGCAAATGGGGAGATACTCAAGCGGCCAACGAGGGCAGACTGTAAATCTGCTGTGTGAACTTCGCAGGTTCGAATCCTGCTCTCCCCACGAATAAATGGATTTAAAAAAGAAAACGCCAAGCTTGCTTGAGCGTTTTTTATTTGATTTCATTTTCAGAGCGTAGCTCTGAAGGATGATTCGAAGCAAAATCCTGCTCTCCCCAAAATGTTTTTTAAAAAAAAACAAGCAATAGTAAAGGTATTTTGTTTTAAAATGACACTATGCTTAAGTTAACGAAGTAATCCTGTCAATTCAATCTAAAAAAACTCCTCAGTTTCCTGAGGAGTTTTTCCAATTTTATAATCATGCGAACTTATTATTCTAATGCAAAAGTCACGCTTACATTCGTATTTATTTCAATTTCACCAACCGCTAATGTTTCTCTTGGTGCGGCGCCATCTGCAGCCATTGCCATCACATTTCCTTTATACATAGGTTGCGGATAATAGCTTTGGGAGTTATCGGTAATCAACAATGCTTTACCTATTTTTTGTCCAAGAACTGAAACATAATCCTGTGCTTTTTGTTTGGCATCTACCATTGCTTTTTTTCTGGCATCTCTTTCATAATCTTCCATTTTAGATGATTTAAATTCTACACCTTGAATGTTATTCACACCTGCATCATTCAATCCCATCATGATCTCATCATACTTTGTCAAATCTTTTAGGGTAATACTCAACGTTTGATTGGCTTGAAAATTATATTTCTTTTTTTCGTAATCATAACTTTTATTCAAGCTCACATTGTTTGTTTTGTAATCTGTTACCGGAACACCACTTTTCTTTAAAAACTTAATCACTTTATCAACCACTTCATCATTCAAAGATTTTACTTCTTTGGCATCTTTCCCTGAATTTTGAAAGCCAACCGTAACTATAGCTTGGTCTGGAACTATTTTAACTTTTCCTTCTCCTGTAACTGTAATTTGAGGTATAGAATTTTTTTGCTCTTGTGCTTGTAATGTTACAGCAAAAATCGTTGCTATAATTAAAAATGTTTTTTTCATGATATTTGTTTTTATTTGATTGTTGTTTCGGCTTTTCAAAAGTTGTGCCAATTATAATTTCCCCATTTTTGCCATCACAAAAAGAATGATAATGGGTACTGCTAAAAGAATAACCATAAAAGTGCTTTCTTGGAGCAATGCTGGCTCTTTTAACAACGTAATAGCATAACCTCCAATAGCACCGCCAAAATGCGCAGTGTGTCCAATATTGTCTCTTCTTGATTTCATTCCGTAGATCGAATATAGCAAATAACCAATTCCGAAAATATAAGCCGGCATTGGTATAATTCCGAATATTCCAATAGTCATATCAGGATATAATAAAATCGCAGAATATATAATTCCGGTTACAGCTCCAGAAGCACCTACAGCACGATAACTATATTCATTACCATGAAAAACCATAGTGAGTAAACTGCCAAAAATCAGACTTCCTGCATAGATTAAAAGAAAAGTCAGATTCCCTAAAGTCTGAGTAATTACTGGGGCAAAAGAATATAAAGCTATCATATTAAATGCTAAATGAACTATATCAGCATGAAGAAAAGCGGAGGAAATCATTCTTATTTGCTCACCTGCACGAATACTTCCGACATGAAATTGATACTTTCTAAAAAAAGATTCGTCGTTGAATCCTTTGATACTAAATAAAACATTGGCTCCAATTATTGCCAATACAAAAATGTTGTCCATCATTTGAAATATTTCAGTAAAAATAATAATACTTATTTAGCAATTGTTAAATAGAACACGTTAAAATAACATTAAACTTTATATTTGCATAAAATATATAGTTCATGCAGTTGATTCTTTTTCTTATTGTCTACCCAATGATTTGGATTATTTCGATACTCCCTTTTAGGTTACTGTATATATTTTCAGATGGTGTTTGTTTTTTGGTTTATAACATTATTGGCTACCGCAAAAAAGTAGTTCGTGATAATATAGCTATGGCATTACCCCATTTGTCAGAAAAAGAACGATTAGATATTGAGAAAAAATTCTATCATCACTTGTGTGATATGTTTCTGGAAATGATTAAAACAATGACGATTTCTCAAAAAGAAATGGAAAAACGATATGTTTTTACCAACTTAGATTTGTATCTAGACATGGAAAAAAAAGGTAAAAGTATCGCTTTGCTTTGTGCTCATTATGCTTCTTATGAATGGGCCATTTCTATGAATTATCATATTACGTTTGAAGGTTATGGTATTTATAAAAAAATCAATAATAACTATTTTGACAAATTAGTAAAAGACATTCGTTCTAGGTTCAAAGCCACTCTGCTTAGTACGAGAGAAACTATCCCAACTATTGAAAGAAATGCAAAAACAAACCATATGGGAGTTTATGGTTTTGCCAGCGATCAATCGCCGATAGTTTCAAAAGCTAATCATTGGACAGAATTCATGGGAATAAAAGTTCCTGTTCATACTGGTGCTGAAATGTTAGCCAAACGATTTGACATGAATGTTATTTTTATGAAAAATAAAAAGATAAAACGTGGGTACTATGAGGCTACTTTTGAACTTATGGTTGACAATCCAAAAGAAGTGCCTGACTTTCAGATTTCGGACGAGTTTTTGAGAAGAGTTGAGAAACAAATCTACGAAGCACCTGAATTTTATTTATGGACGCACAAACGTTGGAAACACAGAAAGAAGTAAGTGTTCAGTGGTCTCTAGATAGCTATCGGGATTCGTGTTAAGTTTTAAAGCTTAAACCAACCTTTTACCATTTTTTGCTCCTCTTTCAATGCTTTTTCATGTACAAATTCATTTGTTTTAAAATTGTATTCGTAATCGTTAGCCCATTCTTTATGGCTTTTAGCCAATGCCTTAACACTCTCACAAACCATTTTAATTTCATCTGAAGTAGTTGTTGGATGAATAGACATTCTAATCCATCCTGGTTTTTTAATTAAATCTCCTGAAGTAATTTGGCAAACTAAATCATGTGAAGTTTCTTGGTCAACGTGTAATAGATAGTGTCCATAAGTTCCGGCACAACTGCAACCACCACGTGTTTGAATTCCAAATTTATCGTTCAATAATTTTACACCCAAATTAAAATGCAAGTCATCAATATAAAAGGAAATAACTCCTAACCTTTGCTGATGCTGATTGGCTAAAATATGAATATTGTCAATGTTATTTAATTCTAAAAAAACATAATCAACGATTTCATGTTCTCTATCCAAAATTTTTTTTACGCCCATTTGCTCTTTCAACTGAATTGCCAACGCTGTTTTTATTACTTGCAGAAAACCCGGAGTTCCGCCATCTTCTCTATCTTCTATATTATCGATATATTTATGTTCACCCCAAGGATTCGTCCAACTTACAGTTCCACCACCTGGACAATCAGGAACACTATTTTTATATAAATTTTTATTAAAAACCAAAACTCCAGAAGTTCCTGGACCACCTAAAAACTTATGTGGCGAGAAGAAAATAGCATCTAAATAACTTTCACTATCAGGATGCATATCAATGTCGACATAAGGTCCGGAACAGGCAAAATCCACAAAACAAACACCGTTATGCTGATGCATTATTTTTGCTACTTCATGATACGGAGTTCTAATGCCAGTAACATTTGAACATGAAGTGATTGAAGCAATTTTATAACTTCTATCACTATATTTTTTGAGTAGATTTTTGAATTCTTCTAGACAAAATAAACCATCTTCATTAGCTGGAATAACGACAACATCTGCACGTGTTTCCAACCATGAAGTTTGATTAGAATGGTGTTCCATGTGGGAAATAAAAACTATAGGTTTCAATTCGTTTGGAACGTTAGTAAACTCTCTAAGATTTTCAGGAATCTTAAGACCAAGAATACGCTGAAACTTATTGACAACACCTGTCATTCCCGTACCAGTATTAATCAGAACATCATCATCATTGGCATTTACATGTCGTTTAATAATGCGTTTAGCTTCACGATAAGCCATAGTCATAACGGTTCCTGAAACAGTAGTTTCAGTATGTGTGTTGGCCACAAAAGGACCAAAATCATTCATCAGTTTTTCTTCTATTGGTCGGTATAATCTTCCACTAGCAGTCCAATCTGTGTAGACTATTTTCTTCTTCCCATAAGGCGTTTCAAACTCTTGGTCAATACCAATAATGTTTTGACGAAATTGATAAAAATAATGTTCTAATTGGGTTTCGGTTGCTGAGGTAATCATAAGGTAACAATTTGATTTCAAAGATACACTATTTTTAATTTTAGCTAAAAACAAATACCTTTCATTGTGAAATTCACAAATTATCATAACGATTTAAACCTTAACTTTGTTAGAAGGTCTTACTCCAAAATTTTTACTTATGAAGAAACATATTGTGCTGCTTTTAGTTATTCTAGGAATAACTTCAGCTTTCGGTCAAGAAGACAATCGCCCAGAAAATACTGGAGATAATTTTAGTTTAGAAGGTGCTTTAGAACTTTTCAAAAACGCTAATTCATTAGAAGAATTTGAAAAAGCACTTAATCAGGAAAACAATCAGGTCAACAACCTTGACTTAGACGGTGATGGTCAAACTGACTATGTAAATGTGGAAGATATAAAAGAAAATGATTCTCACATGATCGTTATGAGCACCTATCTTAATGAAACCGAAAAACAAGATATTGCATTAATTGCAATTGAAAAAACCAACGAGGGGAATGCCGTTTTACAGATTGAAGGAGATGAAGACTTATTTCCGAAAAACACTATAGTAGAACCTTCTTCTGAAGAAAAAGGCGCTGTTCAAAAATTGAAAGCTGATTCTAATGTTGCGGTTGTTGATAATTCAGCACCAACTGTTAATGTCTGGGTTTGGCCAAGTGTCCGTTATTTATATGCACCTTCATATGTGGTTTGGGTTTCTCCTTATCGTTGGAGAGCTTATCCAAGATGGTGGCGTCCATGGCGACCAATAGCGCATTCTGTTTTTTATGGTTATAGACTTCGTTATCATCCACACTACCATTATGTTTCTGTTAGACGTGTTACTGCAGTTCGTAACGTTTATTATCCTAGAAGACATTCCTCAACATTAGTAGTGCACAACAGAAGAGGTACAACCGTAATTCACAAAAACAGAAGAGGCGGCGTAAAAGCTGTGAAAGTAAGAAACACAAGAGTTAAAGCAGGAAGAAGACGATAAAATCACACTATGAATAAGAACACACTTTGGTCACTTCGATTAGGGTTTTCTGGAAAACAGAGTAAAGCTATTATGGAAATGGGTTTGTCAAATTTTCTGGAAAAATCTTTTTCCTCTTCCTTTGACAAAATGGTTCCTTCATTCCTTGACAATAGCCCAAAATCGCTAAAAGAATTGCGAGCAAAACGTCAAGAAATAAAGAGTTCAAATTCGGCGAATGTCAAAGAATTACTGAAAGCAGAAATTAAAGTTTCGCAAGAAATGAAAGCTTGGTGGCTACAAAAAATGATTGCTGAAAATTTTCCTTTACGAGAAAAAATGACTTGCTTTTGGCATAATCATTTTGTGTGCACGTTTCAAAAAGTAAAAGTCAATCATTGGATTTTTCAGCACAATCAAATCCTTCGCGAAAATGCTTTTGGAAACTTCAAAACCCTAACAAAAAAGGTTATTCAATCTAATGCAATGGTCCGTTATTTAGATAATGTTGATAACAGAAGAGATGATATCAATGAAAATTTAAGTAGGGAATTGCTCGAACTTTTTACACTTGGCATTGGAAATTATACAGAAGATGATATTAAAAATGGCGCTAAAGGTTTGGCCGGACTAAACCTCGGAGAAGACCACGCAGTATACAGACCATTTCTGGAAAACGATGACACCATTACTTATTTTGGTAAAACCGGAAAGTTCAAAGCAGACGAAATGATTGATATCATTTTCGAGCAAAAAGCGGTTCCGTATTTGATTACTCGAAAAATTCTAAAATGGTTTGTTTATGATAATCCGAAAGAAGAATTGGTTACTTATTATGGTGATTATTTCAGAAAAGTTGATTTTGAAATCAAGCCATTGTTAACCAAAATCTTTACAGAAGAATTTTCAAAAGACAACACCGGAAGCAAAATAAAAGATCCGTTGGTTTATATTTTACAACTGATGAATGAGTTGAATGTAGAACAATTAAATCCAAAATTATTGGCTTTTTATTTGAAACAACAAGGCATGGATTTATTTAATCAGCCCAATGTTAAAGGTTGGAATGGCGGAAAAGAATGGCTGAGTTCACAAGTATATTTACAGCGAAACAACGTAGCCGACTTATTATGCAACGGAAGAAATATTAGCCGAAGAGCTCAATTTACTGACAATGACATGATAAATGAAAACATCGACCAATTGATAAAAGTGTCACTAAATTGGAATAAAACCGGAAATAATAAAACTATTATAACCGAGCTGCAAGACCGATTACTGTTTCAAGCCGATGAAAGTTTACAGAAAGATTGGGAAACGATTTTAAAATATGATTTCAATCCAAAAGCAAAAGGCTCCGATAATGCTGTGATGCGTTTGTTTAACAACATGATAAAAACACCTGAATTTCAAATAATATAATCATGAACAGAAGAAACTTTCTCACGCTTACAGGAACATTCACAGGCGGAACCTTACTTCTGCCGAATTTTCTTCATGCTTTTGGTTCGCAATCCAATTTGATTGTTGGTGAACAATGTTTGGTCTTTATTCAGTTGAATGGCGGCAATGACGGTTTGAATACGTTTATTCCTTATGAAGACCCTTTATATTATGAATATCGCACTAAAATTGCATTGGATAAAAACAATATTATCGGCAGAAACAAAGGCATGGCATTTCATCCCGCGCTGAAAGATTTTGCAACCATGCAACAAAACGGCGATTTGACCATCATTCAGAATGTGGGTTATCCTGAACCGAATCGTTCGCATTTTAGAAGCCAGGAAATATGGCAAACGGCTTCGGCTTCTAATGAATATTTAAGTAGTGGTTGGCTTGGGCGTTATTTGGATTTGCAATGCAACGGACACGAACCAACAGCCGGAATAAACTTTGACAGTATTAATAATTTATCGCTCAAAAGCAATGAACCGAATTCGATAACGGTAAAAGATCCAAATCGCTTTAAGATGCGAACTGAGAATGACGATGTGGCAAAACTTTCAGATAATCCTCAATTGGATTTTGTGCGTAAAATTGCCAATTCGGTTTCTGAAGGCTCGGATGAAATTCAAAAAGCATTAGCAAAATCAACTTCGGAAAATACTTATCCAAAAACAGGTTTGGGCAAAAATTTAGAGTGGATTGCCCGATTAATTAAAGGAAATCTGAACTCAAAAGTATATTATACTTCTCAAAACGGTTATGACACTCACGATAATCAAGTTACTATTCAGCAACGCAATTTAACCGAATTGAATGATGCCATTTATAGTTTTTATTCCGAGTTGAAAAAAGCACAACTGCTTCAAAATGTTACTTTAATAGTGTTTTCAGAATTCGGAAGACGTGTAAAAGACAACGGCAACGGAACTGACCACGGAACGGCCGCTCCAATTTTTATTATTGGCGGAAACAACAAAGGAAAAATCATGGGCAACAATCCAAATCTGGCTGATTTAGACAATGGCGATTTGAAATATGAAGTCGATTTTAGAAGTGTTTATGCTACATTGTTGCAAAACAAAATGAATTTTGATTCTACTAAAATTGGGATTACCAATAAAACTTTGAATGGTTTGTTTTGATTTAACTCCATACTATTTATCATTCCGTCTTGCCTTTTTGGATGAGAAAAGAATCTGTTTTATCTAAAATCATTTTACACCTGATTAGGTTTCAAAAACCTGTCAGGTGTTTTTATGACACCTATATTATTATCTTTACAAAAAATATAATCAAATGCAACATATTATTGACCGCTTTGTAAGTTACGTAACTATCGATACCGAGTCAGATCCAAATTCTGACACAACCCCAAGTACCAAAAAACAGTTTGACCTGGCCAATAAACTGGTAGAAGAACTAAAAACCATCGGTCTGAAAGAAGTCACTATTGATAAACACGGTTATATCATGGCAACCTTGCCGTCAAATGTTGACCATCAAGTTCCAACAATTGGTTTCATTTCTCACTTTGACACAACTCCGGATTTTACGGGAAAAGATGTAAAACCACAAATAGTTTCTAACTATGATGGTGGCGATATTGTTTTAAACGCAGCACAAAACATCGTTTTATCTCCTAATTATTTTAAAGATTTATTGCTATACAAAGGACAAACGTTAATTACAACCAATGGTTTGACACTTCTTGGTGCCGATGACAAAGCCGGTATCACCGAGATTATAACTGCTATGGAATATTTGATAAATAATCCTCAAATTAAACACGGAAAAATTCGAGTAGGCTTTACACCCGATGAAGAAATTGGTCGCGGTGCCGATTTTTTTGATGTAAAAAAGTTTGGTGCAGATTGGGCTTATACTATGGACGGTAGTCAGATTGGCGAATTAGAATATGAAAACTTTAATGCTGCCGGTGTCAAAATCATCTTCAAAGGGAAAAGCGTTCATCCAGGTTATGCTAAAGGAAAAATGATAAACTCTATGCTTATTGCAAATGATTTTATCAATGAATTGCCTAAAGGAGAAACACCTCAAGAAACTAAAGGTTACGAGGGTTTCTTCCATGTAACCGGAATTTCGGGAAGTATCGAAGAAAGCAAACTGGATTTAATCATTCGTGACCACGATTTGAAAAAATTCAAAAAACGTAAAGAACTAGTTCACAAAATCACCAAAAAATTCAATAAAAAATTCGCAAAACAGTTTGGTGAAGATATTGTAATTACGACTATTAAAGATCAATATTACAATATGAAAGAAAAAGTTGAACCGGTTATGTTTATTGTTGATTTGGCTGAAAAAGCTATGAAATCATTAAACATAAAACCATTAATAAAACCTATTCGAGGCGGAACTGACGGTTGCCGTTTATCTTACATGGGGTTACCATGTCCAAATATTTTTGCCGGTGGACATAACTTTCATGGAAAATATGAATATGTGCCGGTAGAAAGCATGCAAAAAGCAATTGATGTCATCATCAAAATTGTAGAACTTACTGCTACTACTGATTTTTCTGTAAAAAAAGAGAAAAAAGGGAAGAAGAAAAAGTAGTAATCACCAACTAGTGATTAGTCATGTCAGAAAAAAAAACTTGGGATAAAATTAATCAATGGGGCGAAGAACTTGCTTTGTTGCGCGGAATTATTCAAAAAACCGAGTTGGTTGAAACCAATAAATGGGGCGGCGAAGTTTATACCCTTAATAACAAAAACGTATTGGGTATAGCTGGTTTCAAGAACTATTTTACTCTTTGGTTTTGGAATGGTGTTTTTCTAAAAGACGAAGCTAAGGTGTTGGTAAATGCAAATGAAGGTGTGACAAAAGGTTTGCGACAATGGCGCTTTACTTTGGCGAAAGATGTTAATGAGAAACTGGTTATACATTATATCAAAGAAGCAATCATCAACGAAAAAGCAGGACTTTCGATTAAACCCGAAAAGAAAGAAGCAATGCAATGCGACTTCTTTAAAAATGAATTGAAAAAAGACCGTAAACTGAATGAAGCCTTTGAGCAATTTAGCTCTTATAAACAAAAAGAATTTTGGGAATTTATTGCAACCGCCAAACAAGAAAAAACTAAAATCACACGATTTGAAAAAATAAAACCTATGCTTTTGGATGGTAAAGGTTTGAATGATAAATACAGAAAACAATAACCTCAGTTTATGAAAAATAGTTTTTTTAATGTGCGTAAGAACAAGCTGAAAACTATTTTTTTATCGCTATCAATCTGCTATTTGATTTTTTGTCAATCGTGCATGAAGATGCGAATGACAAGTAAGGAGACCAAAACCTTTTTTGCTGCTACCAAAACAAACTACATTGATTCATCTAAGGAGATAGATGGCTTCACTATTCATTATATAGAAACAGGAAATAAAAATGCCAGTATACTCTTCTTTGTGCATGGCTCACCAGGAAGTTGGGATGCTTATAAAGATTATCTAAAAGACAGTTTGCTACTAAATAAATTTAGAATGATTTCCATAGACCGAATTGGATTTGGTTACAGTAATTTTGGCCAAGCCGAAAACTTAAAAACTCAGACTCATATCATTGAAAAATTCACAAAACAAATTGCCAATGGGAAACCTATTTATTTAATCGGACATTCTTTAGGTGGACCAACAATTGTACAAATGGCAGCCGAAAAACCTAACGATTATGAAACTTTAGTTATTCTGGCTGGCTCAGTCGATCCTAAAGCTGAAACGCCCGAAAATTGGCGTGCTGTAATTAAAATAAAACCCATTCGATATATAATTCCAGGTGCGCTTCGCCCTTCCAATGATGAGTTATGGTGGCTGAAAAGTGACTTGTATGATTTGAAGCCAAAATTGCAGAATATCACTTCGAAAGTAATCATCATGCATGGTACTAAGGACCCTTTGGTTCCTTACAGTAACGTAACATATATGAGAAAGGAATTTGTAAATGCTAAATCACTTGAAATCATCCCCATAAAAGATGCCGATCATTTTATTCCTTGGGAACATTTTAAAGAAATACGAGATGTGCTTTATAAATTGGAATAAAAAACGAAACCGCAAATTAGCAAATTAAAATCACAGCATCTGTAATAAATAATTTGCGAATTTGCGGTAAATATTTTAGAAGCTAAACTTAAGCTTTCTTATTCAACGCTGCTGTTAATTCTAACGAAATAGCAGAACGCTCAATTTTAAGTTTTCCTGACATGGTTTCAATCACGGCTGTAGTTTCTGTTAGCTCAGCTATTTTTCCATGAAAACCACTTTTAGTAATGATTTTATCGCCTACTTTTAAAGCTGCTTCGAATTCTTTTTCTTGTTTGATTTTCTTTTGTTGTGGCCTGATCATAAAGAAATAGATAACCACAAACATTAGTAAAAACGGCAAAAACTGACTTATTTGTCCCATAATAATAAATTTAATTTTGAATTAATCCTCTTCCTGTTTTTTGAATTTTATTTTCGTTTTGAAATTCTTTGACCAAATTGTCTAATATTCCATTAATAAAGATGCTGCTTTTTGGAGTTGAATATTCTTTGGCTAATTCCAAATATTCGTTGATTGTCACTTTTACCGGAATTGACGGGAATTTTAAAAACTCACAGATAGCCATTTTCAAAATGATGGTATCTATTTCCGCAATCCTTTCAGCATCCCAATTTGGAGTCTTGTCGATGTATTCTTTGGCCAGTTCAATTTCATTTAGCACTGTTTTTCTAAAAAGCAAGCTCACAAATTCCTGATCTTCCTGGTCTTTGTATAACTTGGTTACTCTAAATTCGGCTGATTCTGAAATTTGCTTTAACTGTTTCTGAATTTGGGTATTCACTAAAGGAATATCATCAACCCATGTTAGCTTGTTGTCTTCCAAATATTCGTATAATTTTTCATTTGGCGCAATTAACTCAGTAAACATATCGACCACAAACTCTTTATCTTCTTCAAAAGAACTTTTTTTGGTACTCATGTATTTCTGATACAATTCACTTTGTTTGATTTCGTTAAGTAAAATCAAAATATAATCATCGTTCATCGACCAATTGTTAATCTTTCTTTTTTCTAAAGCAATACTTAATGAGCTGTTGTCTTCTAATAATTGAAGAACCGCATTGTTAACAAATTTTTTATTGGGATTTTTTTCTTCGGGTGTTGCTAAATGTTTTTTGCTCGAAGCTTCAAGAAAGACAACTTCTTTTTTTCTGATTTCAATCAGTGAAGACATCATGATTAGATACAAATCCTGAATACTATCGATACTGTGAAGTAAAAACTTCTCTTCTTTTTCAATATCATCAGAACTTTTTTGATGCAATGCATAAATGGATTGCATTACTTTAACTCGGATATGTCTTCTATTTAACACCTGTAAGAACTTTTAAAAATTAACAAAGCGAAAGAAAATCTTTCGCTCTGCAAAAATAGTAATTATTTTATTTTGAAACGGCTTTATTTAGAAGCGTTTTCTTTTTTTCTTTCATCAATTCTGTTTTGAGCTATTTGCATAGCTGCTTGTTGTGTGGTCAAATTATTGTTGTCCGCAAAACTAAATATCTCAAGTGTAGTGTTATAAATGTTTTCCGTTTTTCTGATTGCTTCCCCGTCACTATATTTATATAATTCGCCATAAACATTTATGATTCCACCTGCATTAATCAAGAAATCAGGTGCATAAGCAATACCTCTTTCTCTTAAAATTGGTCCATGAATAGCCTCAACCGCTAATTGATTATTAGCTGCACCTGCAATTACTTTAGCTCTAATTTTATAAATAGTATCGTCATTGATTGTGGCACCTAAAGCACAAGGCGAATAAATATCAACATCTGCGCTGTAAATATCTGCTCCTGTGAAAATTTTAGCTCCATATTTCGCAACCATATTTTCCATTTTGTCCTGGTAAATATCCGTTACAAAAACAAGAGCTCCTTCTTTAGTCAAATGACTAATTAAAGTCTCTCCAACATGACCGTTTCCTTGAACCAGAACTTTCTTTCCGGCTAAACTATCAGAACCAAACTGATATTTTGTCGCCGCTTTCATTCCCATGTAAACACCATAAGCAGTTACTGGAGAAGGATTACCCGAACCTCCTTTTTCAATAGAGATTCCGGTAACATATTTAGTTACTTCATGAATCCTGTTCATATCTTCGGTGGTAGTTCCAACATCTTCTGCTGTAATGTACTTTCCACTAAGAGAATTTACAAATTGACCAAAACGTGTAATCATTTCCGGAGTTTTATCTGCTTTAGCATCACCAATAATTACGGCTTTCCCTCCACCCAGATTTAAACCTGTTATGGCAGATTTATAGGTCATTCCGCGTGAAAGACGCAAAACATCATTCAAAGCTTCCCATTCGTTCTCATAATTCCACATTCTTGTTCCACCCAATGCTGGTCCCAAAACTGAATTATGAATTCCAATAATTGCTTTTAATCCTGTATCTTTGTCATTACAAAAAACAATTTGTTCATGATTATCAAAAGATAGTTGACCAAAAACGGGATTCATTTTTTTAAGTTCTGTTGGTGTAGTGATTTCTGATGTCATTTGTATTAATTTAAATTTAGAATTTTCTAGAAAATCAAGACAAAATTATAATTTTATTCAATAAAATTCATTTAAATCAAAATAAATTGATAATTTATTAATATAATCCGTTTATTTAAAGAATATAACAATTTGATTGTTTTTAGTTTTTTAACAAAAAAAAGTTTTTAAAATCCGAATTTGCCAATTTTCAATGAAAGAACTTCAGTATTTAAACAAATATTTTGTCAAATATAAATTCCATTTTTTATTGGGAATTATCATTACTATTGTTGCACAAATTTTTTCTCTCTTCACACCAAAACTCATTAGCAAATCATTTAAAGCTATTGAAGAATTCCATAAAAATAATATAAGTTCTGAAGTGATTAAAACCGAATTAATTCATAATATCTTATGGATTGTGGGTACAACATTAATTGCCGGAGTTTTAACTTTCTTGATGAGACAAACCTTAATAGTTATGTCGCGTCACGTCGAATTTGATTTGAAAAATGAAGTCTTTAAACATTATGAAGTTTTAGATCAGAATTTTTATAAACGCAATCGTACAGGTGATTTAATGAATCGTATCAGCGAAGACGTAGCCAAAGTCCGTATGTATGTTGGGCCAGCCGTAATGTATACCATCAACACCTTTATTCGATTTACAGTTGTTATAATATATATGTATAACGTCTCTCCATTATTGACTTTTTATACTATTTTCCCGTTGCCAATTCTTTCCTTTATTATTTTCAGATTGAGTAAGGAAATCAATAAACGCAGCACTATATTCCAACAATATTTATCTAAAGTTTCCAGTTTTACTCAAGAAATATTTTCAGGAATACGTGTGTTAAAAGCCTATTCTCTTGAAAAACAATACCAAAATAATTTAGAAGATTTAGCAAAAGAAAGCAAAACAAAAAGCATGAGTTTAGCAATTGTGCAATCGCTTTTTGGTCCGTTAATGATTGCGCTTATTGGTGTTAGTAATCTGATAGTAATTTATTTTGGTGGAATGATGTACATCAACGGAACAATTAAAAGTATTGGAACCATTGCCGAATTCATTCTCTATGTCAATATGTTGACATGGCCTGTAGCTTCTATTGGTTGGGTTTCGTCTTTGGTTCAAGAAGCGGAAGCTTCACAGAAAAGAATTAATGAATTCCTGAAAATTGAACCTGAAATTAAAAACAAAACCACTGAGAAATCTAACATTCAAGGCGAGATTGCATTTAACAATGTAACTTTCACCTACGAGGATACCGAAATAACTGCTTTACAAAACATATCATTTAAAGTTAAAAAAGGAGAAACTTTAGCGATTTTGGGTAAGACCGGTTCAGGAAAATCAAGTATTTTATCATTGATTACCCGAATGTATGATATCAAAGAAGGTACAATAACTATCGACGGCAAAAAGATTGACCAAGTTAATTTATATGATTTGAGAGACAGTATTGGTATTGTACCTCAAGATGCATTTCTATTTTCGGACTCCATTAAAAACAACATAAAATTTGGTAAAGAAAACGCTACTGATGATGAGGTTATAAATGCAGCAAAAAAAGCAGTTGTCCATGACAATATAGTAAATTTCAAAAAGCAATACGAAACCATTTTGGGCGAAAGAGGTATCACACTGTCCGGTGGTCAAAAGCAACGTGTTTCTATTGCGCGAGCAATTATCAAAAATCCTGAAATATTGTTGTTTGACGATTGTCTTTCGGCTGTTGATACTGAAACAGAAGAGCAAATTTTGAATAATCTTCTTGAAATCTCAAAAGACAAAACTACTATTATTGTGAGTCACCGTGTTTCTTCAGCAAAAAATGCAGACAAAATTATTATCATCGACGAAGGTCAAATTATTCAAGAAGGCACTCATAATCAATTAGTAAACCAAGAGGGTTATTATGCCGAATTGTATGCGAAACAACTTTCAGAAAAAGAATTAAACTAAATGTTGTTTCGTAACAAAAAATTTACCATTTTTGAACTGTATTGAAACACTACTAATTGACCGAAAGTATATGAGAGAAAATGATATGTTAGAAAAAGATGAGATTTTTTCTAAAGTTTTAAGAGCCGGAAGAAGAACATATTTCTTCGATGTGAGAGCTACAAAAGCCGATGATTACTACATTACCATTACAGAAAGTAAAAAATTTACAGAAGAAGATGGTTCTTTTCACTTCAAAAAACACAAAATTTATTTATACAAAGAAGACTTCGCAGCTTTCTCAGAAATTTTAGAAGAAATGACCGCTTATGTTTTAAACCACAAAGGCGAAGAAGTGATATCTGAAAGACATCAAAGAGATTTTAAAAGAGAATACCAACAAGAAACTGTTGAAGAGAAACCTGCTTCAGAAAAAAGTTTCACAGATATTGATTTTGACGATATTTAAGTTTAAGTAATTAGGCATTAACCATATTTAAAAGTCCGAAGCTATATAGTTTTGGACTTTTTTTTATCCTATCCTCAACCCATTTTCTACTTTTAAATCAGAAGAAAGTAATACAATATCTTTCTCCAAACCAACAGAACCAAGAACTAAACATTCACTCATAAAAGTACCTATTTGTTTCTTCGGAAAATTAACAACAGCTACAATTTGTTTGCCAATTAATGCTTCTTTACTATACCGTTTTGTAATTTGGGCTGATGATTTTTTAATTCCAATTGCGGAACCAAAATCAATCTTCAATTGGTATGCCGGATTTCTAGCTTGAGGAAATTCATTAACTTCTATGATGGTTCCTATACGCATAGTTACTTTTTCGAAATCTTCCCAAGAAAGTAAATGTTCCATAAAAATTTCGTTTGTATAGTTTTTATATAGTTATAAATGTAGTAAAAACATTTTATTTTATTAATTTTAAAGAATTAATATACATTCAAAAAAAATACATTTTCTAAATGAAAATAGCCCTTTTCACTAATGAATTTCCGCCGAATATTTATGGTGGCGCCGGTGTTCATATCGATTTTTTAAGTAAGGAATTAGCTAAATTAGGTGACGTTGAAGTACGCTGCTTTGGCAATCAAAACGAGCATACATCAACTATGAACGTTTTGGGAATTCAATCTTCTTTGACTAAAATGGAAGATGCAACAAATCCGCATATTAAAATGTTTCAGAATTTGAGTAAAAATGTTGAGATGTCACAGCATACGATACAAGCTGACGTTATTCATTGTCATACTTGGTACACACACTTGGCCGGAATATTCTCGCGCGAATTGCTTCAAGTTCCTTTAATTCTCACCACACATAGTTTAGAAACACATCGTCCTTGGAAAGTAGAACAATTAGGGAATGGCTATTTTCTCTCGCGTTGGATAGAACATAAAGCGTATAATACTGCCGATGGCGTTATTGCTGTTAGTGAACAAATGAAAACGGATGTAGTAGAAGCCTACGGAATCAAACCTGAAAAAGTAACCGTTATTCACAACGGCATTGATCCAGAATTTTACAAACCTACTTTTGACAACCAATTATTAGAAGAATACGGCATTAATCCAAACATTCCTTTTGTACTTTTTGTTGGGCGAATTACGCGTCAAAAAGGAATCTCACAATTAATTTCGGCGGCAAAGTATTTTTCGAAAAATTGTCAAATTGTATTGTGTGCCGGTGCACCAGACACTCCAGAAATAGCAAAAGAAACCGAAGAACTTATTGCCGATTTAAAATCGCAACGTGATGGTGTTATTTTAATTTCAGAAATGTTGCCACGCGAAAAAGTCAAAGTATTATATAGCCATGCTCGAGTTTTTGCTTGCCCTTCGCTTTATGAACCTTTTGGAATTATTAATTTGGAAGCGTTATCGTGCGAAACTCCAGTTGTAGGAAGTGCTGTTGGTGGTATTCCTGAAATAATTCAAGAAGGAAAAACAGGTTACTTAATTCCACTTGAAAGTATTTCTCGAACCGATTTTAATCCGAAAAATCCAGAAGCATTTCAAAAGAACTTTGCAGAAAAAATCAATCAATTAATAGCCGATGAAAATTTAGCCAAAACAATGGGAAAGGCAGGAAGAGAAAGAGTTTTAGAAATATTCAGTTGGGAATCTATTGCCAAAAAAACATTTAACTATTACCAAGAAGTCATAACCCGATTCGAAAAAGAAAAAGCATAAAATAACAAAGAGGATCAGATTGTTTTGCTTAATAGCTAGCAACTCCTCGCAATGACATAAAAAATGATAAACAAAAGCACATTAGCCATTATTTTGGGTGGCGGACAAGGCTCAAGATTAGCACCGTTAACTGAGAGCCGTTCTAAACCAGCTGTTCCAATAGCTGGAAAATATCGTTTGGTTGATATACCAATTTCAAATTGTATTAATTCAGACATTAAAAGAATGTTTGTTTTGACGCAATTTAATTCGGCTTCACTAAATCAGCATATCAAAAACACCTATCATTTTAGCCATTTTAGCACGGCTTTTGTTGATATTTTGGCGGCAGAACAAACTCCGGATAACCCAACATGGTTTCAAGGAACAGCGGACGCAGTTAGACAATGCATGCAGCATTTTATGAACCATGATTTTGATTATGCTTTGATTTTATCCGGTGATCAATTGTATCAAATGGATTTTAACGAAATGATTAAAGCACATGAAAAAAGTGGTGCTTCAATTTCAATAGCGACCTTACCTGTAGATGATAAAGATGCCCCTGATTTTGGAATTTTAAAAACCGATTCAGAGAATTTTATAACCTCATTTATCGAAAAACCGAGTGCCGAATTGTTGCCTAATTGGACTTCTGATGTAAGTGAAGAATCGAAAGCTGAAGGTAAACTTTACTTAGCCTCTATGGGGATTTATATCTTCAATCGTGATTTGTTGGTGGAATTAATGAAAAATCCAGACACTAAAGATTTTGGAAAAGAAATTATTCCACAAGCCATTGGAAAACATAAAATACTGAGCTATCAATATGAAGGATATTGGACAGATATTGGTAATATAGATTCATTTTTTGAAGCTAATTTAGGTTTAACAGATGATATTCCAAAATTCAATCTTTTTGATAATTCAAGTAAAATCTACACACGTGCAAGGGTTTTACCACCATCAAAAATCACAGGTGCATCAACAGTAGATAAATCAGTTGTTGCTGAAGGTTGTATAATCAACGGGACAACAATAGAACATTCTGTAATTGGAATTAGAAGCAGAATTGATTTTGGCACTACTGTTATAAATTCTTATTTAATGGGTAATGATTACTATCAAAATTTAGAAGAAATCAGAAATAATAATTTGCATAATATTGCTAACATCGGAATTGGTGAACGTTGCTTTATCAATAACACCATTGTTGATAAAAATTGTAGAATTGGAAACGATGTCCGACTCAATGGCGGTAAACATTTAGAGGATATAAATACAGATTTATATACAATTAAGGATGGCATTATAGTAGTTAAGAAAGGTGCAGTTTTACCAGACGGATTTACTGTTTAAATAAAAATCCCGACCTGTATTTTCAGGTCGGGATTTTTTTTAGTTCATGGTTACATAGTTGTAAATTTTTTGTCCAGCTAAATCATCTAAATGTGCTTTCTTTTGCATACTTGCTACTATTGGTTTCCATTCTTCGGATGAAAATTCTTTGGTATCATAAAGCTTATGACATTTTGCACAATTGTTTTCGTAAAGCGATTTACCTTCTGCTAATTCAGCAGACATTACTGTCTGTGCTGGTTTAGCAGAAACAGTTGTTTCCGGTTTTTTAACTTCTGTGGTTGGCACACTCGATTTAGAAGCACACGAATAAATGATTACGGATAAAACGGCGAGAGCAAGTACTTTATATTTCATGTTTTTATTTTAATTGTATTTAGTAAATATAAAAAAAATCCCAATAGATTTTCATTGGGATTTTAATTTTAACTAAAATATTAAATAAAACTGCTCACTAATTACTGAGCAATAAACTCTTATTTCACATCCATTAATTCAACATCAAAAATTAGAGTTGCATCTGGTGGAATTACACCTCCTGCTCCGCTTGAACCATATCCTAAATAAGGTGGAATAACAAAACGCGCTTTGTCTCCTACTTTCAAAAGAGCTATTCCTTCGTCCCAACCTTCAATAACTTGACCTTGACCTAATCTGAATTCAATTGGTTTTTTTCTTGGATAAGAAGAATCAAATACTTTTCCACTTTCTAAAGAACCTTCATAATGAACTGAAACCGTTTTACCACTTTCAGCTTGTTTTCCTGAACCTTTTTGAATCATTTTATAACGTAGACCGCTTTCCGTTTTATCGAAACCTGCTGCTAATTTTTCCATAGATTCTTCCGCTTGCTTTTTTGCTTCTTCAATTCTTTTGGCACGAGAACCTTCAAATGTTCTGAATGCTTCGATTGCATTCCATTTTTTAGCTTCGTCTCCTACTCTAACTATTTCTATATTGTCAATCAAATCGCCTTGAGCTATAGCATCAACAACATCTTGTCCTTCTACAACGTTACCAAAAACTGTATGTTTTCCGTCTAACCAATTGGTTGGAACATGAGTGATAAAAAACTGTGAACCATTACTTCCAGGACCTGAATTTGCCATTGATAAAACACCTGGTTTATCATGTTTTAAAGTTGGATGAAACTCATCATCAAAATTATAACCTGGACCACCAGTCCCAACTCCTTGTGGACAACCACCTTGAACCATAAAATCAGGAATTACTCGGTGAAATTTTAATCCATCGTAATATGGTTTTCCCATTGGTTTTGCTGAATTTTCTAATTGTCCTTCAGCTAATCCAACAAAATTACCAACTGTTCCTGGAGTTAAATCGTGTGTTAGCTTTACTAAAATCGAACCTTTTGAAGTATTGAATTTAGCGTATATTCCATTTTCCATTGTGTGAATTTTTATTTTGTGGGGCAAAGATAATACTTAAAATTGTAATTTTGGTTACCAATAAAAACTGAAAACATGAGTTCTATTTACAACAAAGCTGATAACGATTTAATCATTGCTAGAATCCATAAACTAACTCCAGAAACAAAAGCACTATGGGGAAAAATGACTGTTGACCAAATGTTACAACATTGTACCATAACAAGTGATGTGGCTTTTGGTAAAAAAGATATAAAGATTAATTTTCTATTGAAACTATTGGGGCGAATGCTTAAGAAAAAGGTCTTTTATGGTGGTGATATGGGCAAAAACTCACCAACTGCCAAAGAGTTTATTGTAACAAATCATATTGAATTTGAAAAAGCAAAATCCGATTTTATTGCCAACTTTAGTCGATTTGCATCAGAGGGAAAATCTTCAATTATATTAATGAATCATCCTTTTTGGGGAAAAATGACCTATGACGATTGGGATGCATTAATGTGGAAACACACCAATCATCATTTAGAGCAGTTTGGGGTTTAACTTTGTATCTTTGCACAATGCGTATAGATATCATAACTATTTTACCCGAATTAATGAAAAGTCCTTTCGAAGCTTCGATAATGAAACGCGCTATTGAAAAGGGATTAGTGGAAGTTCATTTTCACAATTTACGAGATTACACCAATAACAAACAAAAAAGTGTTGACGATTATCAATTTGGTGGTGGAGCTGGAATGGTAATGATGGTTCAGCCAATAGATGATTGTATAACGCATTTAAAAAGCGAAAGAAGCTACGACGAAATTATTTATATGTCGCCTGATGGTGAAACCTTAAACCAGAAAATGGCCAATACTGCTTCGATGTATGAAAACATAATTATTCTTTGCGGACATTACAAAGGTGTTGACCAACGGGTGCGCGATCATTTTATTACCAAAGAAATTTCGATTGGTGATTATGTACTTTCTGGTGGTGAAATTGGTGCTATCGTATTTTGCGATGCCATTATACGTTTGATTCCAGGTGTTTTATCAGATGAAACCTCAGCACTGACTGATAGTTTTCAAGATAATTTATTATCCGGACCAATTTATACACGACCAGCAGACTACAAAGGTTGGAAAGTTCCGGAAGTTTTAACCAGCGGACATTTTGCTAAAATTGACAAATGGCGTGAGGACATGGCGTTTGAACATACCAAAAATCGTCGTCCAGATTTGCTGGACAATGAATAATGGATAATTAACAATTGATAATGAGCCATTTGCATCATAAAAAAATTATCAATTATTAATTGTTAATTATCAATTCTTTCCTATCTTTGCCCCCACATTTGACCAACCTCTGGCGAAAACCGTGAATGTTGCTCAGATTTAAAACCATAATAAGTATAAAAATGGCAAATTTAGTAGATTTCGTTAATAACGAATTATCAACCAAAAAAGATTTCCCTACTTTCGGTGCTGGTGATACAATCACAGTTTACTACGAAATTAAAGAGGGTGAAAAAACAAGAACTCAGTTTTTCAAAGGAGTTGTAATCCAAAGAAAAGGTGCAGGAATAACTGAAACTTTTACAATCCGTAAAATGTCTGGTGCCGTTGGTGTAGAGCGTATCTTCCCAGTTAACATGCCAGCTTTACAAAAAGTAGAAGTGAACCAAAGAGGTAAAGTTAGAAGAGCTCGTATCTACTACTTTAGAGAACTTACTGGTAAAAAAGCAAAAATCAAAGAAAGAAGAAGATAATTCGAATCTTTCTATTCATAAAAAAAGTCCCGATTGTACCGGGACTTTTTTTATTCTGTCATTTTAAATCTAATATTTTATCAAATCAATATTTTTTCAAAGGTAAAATGACAATTTGATAATTCAATCGATTTCGCAATAGTTGTCAACCGAATTTCTATCATATTAATTATATTTGCTATCGCGAAAATTTTTAAACAACACCCGAGGCGCTGCCGAATTGTATGGAGCGTAGCGGAGTAAAACCTCAACAAAATGGCAAAAATTAAAGTAGCCAATCCAGTAGTAGAATTGGATGGCGATGAAATGACACGAATTATTTGGAACTTTATAAAAGAACAATTAATTCTGCCTTACCTAGACTTAGATATTAAATATTACGACTTAGGTATAGAGCATAGAGACGCTACTAAAGACCAAGTCACTATCGACTCAGCAGAAGCCATCAAAAAATATAACGTAGGTATCAAATGTGCTACCATTACTCCAGATGAAGAAAGAGTAAAAGAATTCAATCTTTCTGAAATGTGGAAATCTCCTAACGGAACTATCCGTAATATCGTTGGCGGAACTGTTTTTCGTGAACCAATTATCATGAAAAATGTTCCTCGTTATGTTCAAGGTTGGACAAAACCTATCGTTATTGGTCGTCATGCTTTTGGCGATCAATACAAAGCAACCGATAAAGTTATTAAAGGAAAAGGAACGTTAACCATGTCATTTACGAATGAAGCCGGAGAAACTACAACTTGGAATGTTTACGACTTTAAAGGTGACGGTGTGGCAATGTCTATGTATAATACAGATGAAAGCATCTACGGATTTGCACATTCGTCTTTTCAAATGGCGTTGACCAAAAAATGGCCATTATACCTTTCAACTAAAAATACCATCTTAAAAGCGTATGACGGAAGGTTTAAAGATATCTTCGAAGAAGTTTTCCAACAACATTACAAATCACAATTTGATGCCATTGGAATCACATACGAACACAGATTAATTGACGACATGGTTGCTTCTTGCATGAAATGGAACGGCGGATTTGTTTGGGCCTGTAAAAACTATGATGGCGATGTTCAATCGGATACAGTAGCACAAGGATTTGGTTCATTAGGATTAATGACCTCTGTTTTGGTTACTCCAGATGGAAAAACGGTTGAAGCAGAAGCGGCACATGGAACCGTAACGCGTCACTTCAGAGAACACCAAAAAGGACGCGCAACTTCTACTAATCCAATTGCATCAATCTTTGCTTGGACAAGAGGATTAGAGCACAGAGGAAAATTAGACAACAATCAAGAATTAATTGATTTTTGCTTAAAACTAGAACAAGTTTGTATAGAAACAGTTGAAAGCGGGAAAATGACAAAAGACTTAGCCATGTTGGTGAAACCTGAGGGGCTAACGGCTGCTGATTATTTAACTACAGAAGGTTTCTTGGCAGCTATTAAAGAAAACCTAGATGTGAAATTGGGATAAAATACAATCTTAAAACATATTTAAAAGCGGTCTTGTTTGAATAATAAGGCCGCTTTTTTATTTCTTTACTTCAAGTTCAATACCATTGATTCTAAAAATTTTTACAACTGCTTTATAGCCTGTATTTAAACCCCATTGTTGGGCAGTGATTAACTTTTCATTCCCATCAAAAAAGGTAAAGGCACCTGTGTTTGGAAAAAACTCACCAGTGTTTAAGGCCTCTATTTGTATTGTATTTAATCCTAATTTTAAATTAAAAGTATATTTATTAAAACCTGATTCTAATTCATATAATGGAATAACTTTTTCCCCATTTAAATAAATAGCAATCAAGTCACCATCTACGTTACCATAATCTCTACAACCAATATATATAGTTTCGGTATAAACTTTAAATTCTCCGAAAAAGAAATCGCTGTTTTCAACTACACTAGCATAGCCTTCTGTTTTCAGCATTTTATTAGCTTTTTCAGTATAGCCTTTAGCCGGACTAGCAAATTGTTCTTTTTCGAATATACTTTTCTCTTCTTCTGGCTTTTTCTTTAGTAATGAAAAACTTTCTCCTAGTTTGTCTTTTTTATCAAAAATACTTGGATAGGTTATCGCTTTTGAAGATGTGGGAGAAACACTTCCTTTAGGGTTTGAAATTGGGGCAATATTCAATGTTTTCTTAGGCAACTCAAATTGAGAGAAACCCTTGAAGGAGATAAGAATTAAAAATAAAAAAGCGAAAATTGCTTTCATCAAATAATTTATTTAAGCCGTAAAAGTATTCAAATTCTTTTCAAAAGTTGTTCTGAATTAACCATTGATTAACATAATCATTTGTAACAATACCTACCTTTGTCCGCCAAACGGGGAATCAAAATAAAATCATCAATTATATGCAAAAAAAAATCATATTTATGTTACTAATTTTAGTAACTACTATCTCATTTTCCCAAGAAAAATTTACTCTTAGCGGAACTATTGCAGACATAAGAACCAACGAGACCCTAATTGGAGTTAACCTATTCATCCCAGAAATAAAAGCAGGAGTTATTACCAATGAATACGGTTTTTATTCTATTACGATTCCAAAAGGAACCTATAAAATCCAAATCAGTTATTTAGGTTATGAAACTATCGAAGAAACTATTTCATTAGATAAAGACATCAAGAAGAATTTTAATCTAAATGAAACCGGACAAGCTTTAGAAGAAGTAGTTATCAATACCGAAAAAACCGCGACTAACATTCGCAAACCTGAAATGAGCGTTAACAAACTCTCTATCGGAACTATAAAAAAGATTCCTGTTGTTTTGGGCGAAGTTGATATTTTAAAAGCACTTTTAACTTTACCAGGTGTCACTAATGCCGGTGAAGGTCAATCGGGATTCAATGTTCGTGGTGGAGGTGCTGATCAGAATTTAATTTTATTAGACGAAGCTACCATATTTAACTCATCTCACGTTTTTGGATTCTTTTCAGTTTTCAATCCAGATGCTATTAAGGATTTAAAATTATATAAAGGCGGAATTCCTGCCCGATTTGGAGGAAGGGTTTCGTCAGTTTTAGACATTTACCAAAAAGATGGCAATAGTAATAAATTCAGCATGAACGGCGGTATCGGATTAATTTCGAGCCGACTGCTTGCAGAAGGACCAATAGTAAAAGACAAAGGTTCATTTCTATTTGCCGGAAGAGCTTCCTACGCACATTTATTTTTAAAGTTAACCGACAATAAAAACTCGGCCTATTTTTATGATTTAAATACCAAAATTAATTATAAACTGAATCCTAACAACAATTTATTCCTTTCCGGATATTTTGGTCGTGACGTTTTTAGTTTAAACAATAGTTTTATAAATACTTATGGTAATTCGACCTTAAACCTGCGTTGGAATCACCTGTTTTCGGATAAATTATTTACGAATCTTTCGGCGATTTACAGTGATTACTATTATGGTTTGGATTTGAATTTATTAGGGTTTTTATGGAATTCTGGTATCAAAAACTACAATATCAAGTATGATTTCAAGCATTATGTTACCGATAAGGTAAAATTAAATTACGGTGTTAACAGCAGTTATTATGATTTTAATCCCGGAACCATAGAACCATCAGGCTCTGATTCAGGAATAAATTACAAACAACTTGAAAAGAAATATGCTTTTGAGCCTTCTATTTATATCGATGCTGAACAAAAAGTAACCAAAGACTTTTCTCTTTCTTATGGTCTGCGCTACAGTTTGTTTTATCGATTGGGAAGCTCTACAGTAAATCTTTATCAAAATAATCAAGCGGTAATCTTTAATTCTGATTTACAGATTTATGAAAAAGGAACACCAACCGGAACAAAATTTTATGGTAGCAATAAAGTGATTGAAAGCTTCAACAATCTCGAACCTCGCTTTGCAGCTTCTTATCAGTTAAACGAAAACGAATCGATAAAAGCCAGTTACAATAGAATATCGCAATACCTTCAATTAATTTCTAACACAGCATCTCCAACACCTTTGGATGTTTGGACTCCGAGTGACAACTACATAAAACCGCAGATTTTAGACCAAGTGGCTTTGGGTTACTTTAGAAACTTTAAAGAAGATAAGTATTCGTTAGAAGTAGAAACCTTCTATAAAAAAATCAAAAACCGTATCGACTACATTGATGGTGCCGACTTAATTGCAAACGAAGCCATTGAACAAGTAATCTTAAATGGCGAAATGAGAGCTTATGGTTTAGAAGTTTTATTCCGAAAAAATACCGGAAAGTTAAACGGTTGGATATCCTATACCCTATCGAAATCTCAGCAAAGAACACCTGGAAGAAATGCTTCAGAAACAGGAATAAACAACGGAAACTGGTACCGTTCTGCCTATGATAAATTACATAACTTATCGATCACAAGTTCTTATAATTTTAATCCAAAATGGGTTTTTGGAGCTAATTTTGTCTTGCAGTCAGGGCAACCCGTAACCTATCCAAATGGTCAATACGAATATGAAGGCATCACTGTTCCGACTTATGGATTGCGAAATGAAAATAGTCTCCCGGTTTATCATCACTTAGATATTTCAGCTACTTATACTCCGAAACCCAACAAGAAAAAAGGATGGCAAAGCGAATGGGTTTTTAGTATTTACAATCTATACGGACGTAAAAATGCAGCATCAATTTCTTTCAGACAAAATGTAGACAGTGGTGCAAATGAAGCAATTCGCTTGTCCATATTCGGAATTGTTCCAGGTGTTAGTTATAACTTTAAATTTTAATCTTATGAAACTCTATAAAATCACATTATTTTTCCTATTCACTATTTTTATAACAAGTTGTGAAGATGTTGTTCAAGTTGATTTAGATACTGCAGCACCAAAGCTTGTCGTTAATGGTTCAATTCAATGGCAAAAAGGGACTTTGGGTAATGAACAACAAATCAAATTATCGACCACAACAGGTTTTTACAGCACCACTATTCCAACAGTTTCAGGAGCATTGCTATTTGTAACCAATAGTGATAATATTACTTTCAATTTTTCTGAAGAAATTCCTAACTCCGGAATCTACCTTTGTCATAATTTTGTGCCCGAAATTGACAAAACGTATGTCCTGACAATTATTCTAAATGGAGAAACTTATACTGCAACCGAAAGTCTAAAAAGCGTCTCGCCTATTACTAATATTACTCAAAACAACGAAGGAGGTTTTAATGGAAGTGATATAGAAATCAAAACCTTTTACAATGATCCTGCTGTTGTGAATAATTACTATTTGTTTAAATATAAAGCTAATGTGAATGCTATTCCAAGTTATGATGTTAGCGATGATGAGTTTTATCAAGGCAATGAATTTTTTGGCTATTATACCGATGAAAATATTAAAAGCGGCGATAACTTAGACATCACTATTTATGGAGTTTCCAAACGCTATTTCGATTACATGAGCAAACTTATTTTAATTTCAGGAGGTAGTAATGGTCCTTTTTCTACACCACCGGCAACAGTTCGTGGAAACATCATCAATCAAACAAATCCAAACAACTATGCTTTAGGGTATTTTAATATTTCGGAAACTGATTTTAGGAATTATGTTGTACAATAAAAAGTCAGAGCTACAAGGTTAGAAGTACGAAGTTTTTTTAATTACTTTTACAATTCGTACTTCCAACTTCTAATTTTATCCTTATAATGTCATCACACCATATTGTTCGCGACGACCAAGAACCTGCATTAATTATTGCCAATGGTGAAGCATGTAGTCAAGAACTATTAGGCCAATTATTAGAATGGTCACCATTAGTTATTGTTTTAGATTCGGCTATCGAACGTGTATTAGAATTGGGAATCAAAGTCGATGTTTTATTAGGTGATTTTGACCGTGGATTTGATGCCGATTATTATAAAGAAAAACAATATCCAATAGAAATAGTGTACAAACCAAATCAAGACAAAACTGACTTGGAAAAAGCCTTTGATTACTTAATCCAAAAAGGACACAAAGCTGCCAATGTAATCTGGGCAACCGGACGACGTGCTGATCATACGATTACTAATTTAACGAATATTGTTGCCTATCGAAATCTATTGAAAATCGTTATTCTTGACGACCATTCGAAAGTGTATTTGCTTCCAAATACTTTTGAGAAATGGTATACTGCCAACACATTTCTTTCTTTAATTCCAATTGGAAAAGTTAGCGGAATCTCTACTCATAATCTTTTCTATTCTTTAAGTAATGAAGACTTAACTATTGGTTACCGAACCGGAAGTAGCAATCATGTTTCTGAAGATGGTATCGTTTCAATAACCCATAAAGAGGGTGATTTATTATTAATGGAATGTTGGGATTAAACTGAAATGAAAAAAAATCAAAATACCACAGAAAAAACAAGTTTGCATCCCAGAAATCCTCATCGGTTTCGGTATAATTTTGATACCTTAATAAAAGCTTGTCCTGAATTAAAAAACTTTGTTTCTGTTAATGAACATCAAACAGAATCTATTGATTTCAGTAATCCCGAAGCTGTAAAAATTCTTAATAAAGCCATACTGATATTGAATTACGATATTCAGAATTGGGATATTCCTGCTGGTTATCTTTGTCCGCCAATTCCGGGAAGAGCCGATTACATTCATTACATCGCCGATTTGTTGGCAACGACCAACAACGGAATTATACCTGAAGGCGAAAAAATAGTTGGTTTAGACATAGGCATTGGTGCCAATTGCATTTATCCAATAATTGGAAACTCGGTTTATGGCTGGAGTTTTGTTGGGACAGATATCGATGAAAAAGCACTTCAGAATTGCAAAAAAATCATAACTAATAATCCAAAATTGATTGACGCAATTAGTTTGCAGTCACAAATAGAACCTAGATTTATCTTCAAAAATATTATTCTACCCGAAGATAAATTTGCTTTTACCATTTGTAATCCACCGTTTCATGCTTCTGCAGAAGAAGCTGCGAAAAGTGCGTTACGCAAAGTAAACACTTTAGAAAATAAAAAATCAGAAAAGCCAATTTTAAACTTTGGCGGTCAAAGCGCCGAGTTATGGTGTAAAGGTGGCGAATTAGGTTTCATTACCCAAATGATATACGAAAGTGTAAAATATCCTATGCAATGTTTGTGGTTTACGACATTGGTATCCAAAAAAGAGAATCTGAAAAATATTTACAATCTACTGAACAAAGTCGGTGCGGCAGAAATCAAAACTATAGATATGGCTCAAGGTCAAAAGATAAGCCGTATTGTCGCGTGGACTTTCCAATCTCCAAAACAACAACAAGATTTTATTAATTCCCTAAACTCATGAGCAACCCAAAAATAGAAATTCTAACTACCGAACTGCTTTCGAATAATTGGTATACCTTAAGAAAAATAACCTATAACTATCAAAAAAAAGATGGCAATTGGGAAACCCAATCTCGAGAAGCTTATGATAGAGGAAATGGAGCTACTATTTTACTTTATAATAAGAATTCTAAAACCGTAATCCTAACGCGTCAATTCCGTATGCCGACTTATTTAAACGGGAATGAAACTGGAATGTTAATTGAAGCCTGCGCCGGATTATTGGACAAAGACAATGCTGAAGAATGTATTCGAAGAGAAACAGAAGAAGAAACAGGTTATAAAATTTCAGCAGTTCAAAAACTTTTTGAAGTATATATGTCTCCAGGTTCAGTAACTGAAATTGTACATTTTTTCGCCGCTGAATATACCAAAGACATGAAAGTCAATGATGGTGGTGGTGTTGCAGATGAACAAGAAAACATCGAAGTTTTAGAATTTGATTTTGATATTGCTTATAACATGATTGCATCCGGAGAAATCAAAGATGCTAAGACAATAATGCTGTTGCAATATGCTAAAATTCATAGTTTGATTTAGAATCTTCCTATCTTTACAATTCTGAATATTTGCTATGAAATTCCAAGTCGTATCCGATTATAAACCTACCGGCGATCAACCGCAAGCAATTGAGAAACTTACTGCTGGAATTCTCAACGGTGATAAATACCAAACGCTACTTGGTGTAACTGGTTCTGGCAAAACATTTACCGTTGCCAATGTGGTACAACAAGTCGATAAACCAACTTTGGTTTTAGCACACAATAAAACCTTGGCAGCGCAATTGTATTCTGAATTTAAGCAGTTTTTTCCAAATAATTCGGTGCAATATTTTGTATCCTATTACGATTATTATCAGCCCGAAGCTTTTATACCAGTTACAGGTACTTACATTGAAAAAGATCTTTCTATTAACGAAGAATTAGAAAAACTACGTTTGAGCACCACTTCTGCCCTGCTTTCAGGACGTCGTGATATCATTGTGGTTTCTTCGGTTTCGTGTTTGTATGGAATTGGAAATCCGGTGGAATTTCAGAAAAATGTAGTTTCAATTGCAAAAAATGAAATGATTTCTCGAACCAAATTATTACACCGTTTGGTTCAGAGTTTATATTCTAGAACAGAAGCTGAGTTTTTACCAGGAACTTTCCGAATCAAAGGCGATACCGTTGATATTTTTCCGAGTTATGCCGATGAACCATATCGGGTGCATTTTTTTGGTGATGAAATTGAAGAAATAGAAGCTTTTGATGCAAAAAGTACCAAAGTAATAGAACGTTATGAAAAGTTAAATATATATCCAGCGAATATGTTTGTCACTTCGCCAGATGTGTTGCAAGCAGCGATTTGGGATATCCAGCAAGACTTAGTAAAACAAGTCGATTATTTCAAAGAAATTGGCAAACATCTTGAAGCAAAACGCTTGGAAGAACGCACCAATTTTGATTTAGAAATGATACGCGAATTAGGCTATTGCTCCGGAATTGAAAATTATTCACGCTATTTAGACCGACGTCTTCCCGGCACCAGACCTTTCTGTTTACTTGATTATTTTCCAGATGATTATTTAATGGTTGTAGATGAAAGTCACGTTACGATTTCACAGGTTCATGCCATGTATGGTGGCGATAGAAGTCGGAAAGAGAATTTAGTTGAATATGGTTTTAGATTACCAGCTGCAATGGACAATCGGCCTTTAAAATTTGAGGAATTTGAAAGCATGCAAAACCAAGTTATTTATGTATCGGCAACACCTGCCGATTATGAATTGCAAAAATCAGAAGGGATTTATGTAGAGCAAGTTATCCGTCCAACCGGATTATTGGATCCAATTATAGAAGTGCGTCCGAGTTTGAATCAGATAGATGATTTGATTGAAGAAATTCAGCTAAGATGTGAAGCCGATGAAAGAGTTTTAGTGACAACTTTAACCAAAAGAATGGCGGAAGAATTAACCAAATATTTGACAAAAGTTTCCATTCGTTGTCGTTACATTCATTCCGATGTGGATACTTTGGAACGTGTTGAAATCATGCAGGATTTGCGAAAAGGTTTGTTTGATGTTTTGATTGGTGTAAACTTATTGCGGGAAGGATTAGATTTACCGGAAGTCTCTTTAGTCGCAATTTTAGATGCCGATAAAGAAGGTTTCTTACGAAGTCATCGTTCATTAACTCAAACCGTTGGTCGTGCTGCGCGAAACGTAAACGGAAAAGCAATTATGTATGCTGACAAAATCACTAACAGTATGCAAAAAACTATAGACGACACCAATTACCGTCGCGAAAAACAAATAGCTTACAATACGTTACACGGATTGGAACCAATGGCGCTGAACAAAAGTCTGGGTAGTGCTTTGGGCAGTAACTCAGTTTCTACTCAATATTTTGAAGATAAAATCGCGAAAGCTGCCGAACCGGAAAGTTTATATTTATCCAAACCAGAAATAGAAAAGAAAATCCGAGACGCCAGAAAAGCCATGGAAAAAGCGGCTAAAGATCTCGACTTTATGCAGGCGGCGAAGTTTAGAGATGAGATTAAGAGTTTACAAGATAGGATTTAATAGTTTAGAATGAATTACGATTTCAGAAAAGCAACTACATCAGACATCCCTAAAATATGGAAAATCATTCAGCAAGCCATTGCACGCAGAAAGAATGATGGAAGTCAGCAATGGCAGGATGGTTACCCAAACGAAGATGTAATCCGGACAGATATCACAAAAGGCATTGGTTATGTCTTAACTGATAATGAAACTATTACGAGTTACGCTGCCATACTTTTTAACGATGAACCTGCTTATGAACAGCTGAAAGGAACTTGGCTGACCAACGGAGATTTTGCCGTAGTACATAGAGTTGCCATTTCAGACAATTATACAGGAAAAGGTTTGGCTCAGAAAATTTTCCTTTTTACAGAAGATTTAGTAATTAAAAAAAATATCTTTAGCATCAAAGTTGACACTAATTTTGACAACATTCCGATGCTGAAAATTTTAGAAAAGTTAGGCTATACCTATTGTGGAGAAGTGAATTTTAGAGGAAGTGACAGAAAAGCTTTTGAGAAAAAATTGCCCGTTTTCTAATTCAACTGTTCCTGAAAAACTTTTAATCCATATTTCAGGTAGGCTTTTTTTAGTTACAAATGTTAAATAGTCAAAACTATTTAATTCTTAGGACTTCATGAAAAAAATTACTATTCTCCTACTACTATTTATATCAAGTATCAAATCCTATTCGCAAAGTATTTTTGAAGAAAATTTCGAAACAACAACAGATTTATTAGCTTCTGGATGGGTAATTTATAATGATGACCATACTTTAAACAATGGATACGATTCAATTTTTACAAATGCATGGGAAATTGTTGAATGGGCTGAAGAAACCCCAAATAAAGCTGCATCAACATCCTCCGCATTTATTGAAGCCGGGCCAGCAGATAGATGGTTAGTAAGTCCGGCAATAGCAATTCCAAGTAATGCTACCAATACTTTGCTAACATTTAAAGCACGTTGTTTTGATATTTTTCCGCGTCAAGATGGTTTTAAACTAAAAATCGCTACAACAAACAATTTAAAAAACAGTTTTACCACCAACCTATTAAGTGTTCCAAATACTCCAAATACTTTATTAATAAATACAGCAAAAACCTCTGTTAATTTATCTACTTATGCTGGACAAACAATTTATTTGGCTTGGGTAGATGATTTTGAAAATGGAAATATTTTAGCTATTGATGATATAGATATATCTGCAAATTCACTATCAGTAATAGGTATAAATGCAAATAAGTTCTCAATTTATCCTAATCCAAGTAATGGGACTTTTAAAATTGATACTATAAATCAAATAAGCAAAATTGAAATTTTTGATGTTTTGGGAAAATTGGTCTACACCGGAGACTATTCAACAAATGTAATTAATGCCACTACCTCTATTTCAAAAGGAATTTATATTTTGAAAGCTACATTTGAAAATAATACTTCCGATAATCAAAAAATTATAATTGAATAAATCAGTTTAACTGCTCCTGAAAAACTTCAAGCAAAAACTCTGGGGAAATCATTTTGTTTGGCGAACATTTCATAGCTTTCAAAACACGCTTAATAGCATGTGGATTTAAACCCATATTGATACCGATTTCGTGAATTTTAATTTGTTCGCGTTCGTGTAAAATACCGTCACAATGCATCAGTAAAGCCAAGCGATAAAATTGTTGGATGCGTTCGAATTCTGACTTTATAACAACCGGATATTCTTCCTGATGAAACAAGTTCTTAAAATCTCCTTTATCTACCTGAAGTTGTTCTGCAATCATAGTCAAGAAAAGATATTCTCTTTCATGCAATCTTCCGTCAATGACAGAAAACGCAATCATTTCAGATAAAAGTGCCAATCTTTCGTTGTAATCGTTCATGCCTTTTTATAAATTTTTAGCTAAAATATAATTTTTATATATATAAAATCATTTATTTTTTATAATTGATACTATCCAATTTTTATATAATTTTATCGCTATAATTTTATTTATCATGAAAACTTTAAAAACATTACTTTTTACTTTGCTTATCTTGTCTTCTGGTGTATTTGCACAAAACTATAATCAACACAGCTATGGCGTTAATCAAGATTTAGGTAGAAGTTCTGAACCATCAAAACCTTCTCAACAAGAAATCGATGAAAATAGATCAAAACAACTTGATAAATTTATGGAACAGTTAAAAAAGGAGTTGTCACTCGACGAACTTCAAACTATTGCTATTAAAAATGAGGTTACTAGTAATAGAAAAAATGTTGAAATTCTGATGAAAAAGGAAAGTTCTGATGAAGAAAAATCAAAAGAAATAAAAGCAATGATGGATCGTACTGAAGTTATTATAAACTCTTATTTGAATAAAGATCAAAAAGAAAAATATAAAATCTTAGCCGAGAAAATGAAGTCTGGCAAAAAAAGTAAAAAAGGTAAAAAAGAAGAGGTAAAAGAAGACCAATCAATTGAAGAGAAACCATAAATCATTGTCATTTTGAAACACTTTTTTTGGTTACTCCTTTTAACTGTTTTTACTAGAACTATTGCTCAACAAAGCACGGCAAGTCCTCGGGTTTCTACCTTCACAATTGATGCTCCACAACTCAAAACCTCTAAAAATATTTGGGTCTATTTGCCAAAAAACTACAGCATTTCCACCAAAAAATATCCTGTAATTTACATGCATGACGCTCAAAATTTGTTTGATGCAAGTACTGCTCCTTATGGCGAATGGAATATTGATGAAACATTAGACAGTATTAATGCTCAGGTTATTGTCGTCGGGATTGAACATGGCGGAGACAAACGTATTGATGAACTAACACCCTATAAAAATCCAAAATATGGTGGTGGTAAAGCGGATGATTATTTAAATTTTATTGTAAAAACACTGAAACCAAAAGTTGATGCTACTTATCGGACCAAAACCAATGCAAGAAACACAGCCATTTTTGGCAGTTCACTTGGCGGATTAGTTTCGTTTTATGCTGCAATAAAATATCCTGAGGTATTCGGGAAAGTGGGTTGCTTCTCACCGTCATTTTGGTATGGCAGAAATGAAATGAACGATTTGTTGGCACAAACCAAAGAGTTTCATGCTAAAGTTTATTTCCTATGTGGAGATAACGAAGGCGATGGCGATGTTATAAGTGATCTGAAAAACATAGAACATTGGGTAAATACCAAGCGTTGCGAATGCAAAAAATTAAACAAAGAAGTGATTGTCAAAGGAGGACAGCACAACGAAAAATTGTGGCGCGAAAGTTTTAAAAAGGCGTACCTTTGGTTGTTCTAAGTACGATATACGAAGTTTAAAGTACAAAGTGAAAAATCTAAAAATAAAAAAATGAATAACAACGATATATTTAAAAAACTGCGTGTAGCCTTGCAACTGCGTGATGACCAAATTGTAGAAATTTTAGAATTGGTAGATTTCAGAATGTCAAAAGGCGAAATAGGAAATATTTTCCGAAACCAAGATCATGCAGATTTTATGGAATGCGGGGATCAAGTATTACGTAATTTTTTAAACGGATTGGTTATTCATCTTCGGGGCACCAAAGAGAATCCGAAAAATGCTATGGATGTTATTAGACAGAATCAGGAAGTTGTAAAGAAAAACATTTCTGAAAAAGCTAAAACTGAATTCAAACCAAACACCGAGTTCAAACCTAAACCAAAAACAGATTTTAAAAAAAAACCTTTCAATCCAAAAGACAAAAAACCAGCAACAAAAATTCAAGTGGTTGAAAAAGTGCAGTATAAAAACGGAAAAAACAAGAAATAGTTTTTTTCATTAGGGTAAAGTATATATTTACTTGTTCTTAAACCATTAACCAAACCAAAACCAAATGAATATATTTAGTAAAATTGTAATTGCAAGTTTCGCAATTATAACCTTTTCTTGTGATAATGAAAATAGTGCCGATACTTCTAACAAAGCTACTTCAACTGCTGCCATTACCACAGCTACTCCAAAGAAATTTTTATTTGATGCTACTAAAGCAGAAACAGCAGGAAATGCAGACTGGGTTTTAGATGCCGATTCATCACCGCAACGTTTTCCTACTCCAGCACAAGCAAATGTTACTGCTACGACTACCGAAAGTTTTTGGCGTGGCGGATTGTCATCCTGGGGAATTGCTTTAGCCAAATTAGGACATACAGTAGAAACATTACCATCGGGAACCACTATTACTTATGGTGGAACTAATGCTCAAGATTTAAAAAACTACGATGTTTTTGTTGTAGATGAACCTAATACAAGATTTACGGCTGCAGAGAAAACAGCAATTTTAACCTTTGTAAAAAACGGTGGCGGGTTATTTATGATTTCAGACCACACGGTTTCCGACAGAAATAATGACGGTTGGGATTCTCCTGCAATTTGGAATGACCTGATGTCAACTAACACTGTTCAAACGAATCCTTTTGGAATTACCATTACGTTGAATAATTTTTCAGAAACTACTTCAAATAGATTAAGCGCAACAACTAATCCGATTTTGAATGGTTCACAAGGAACAGTAACCCAACTGAAATATTCTGCCGGAGCTTCCATGTCAATAAATACTACGGCAAATACTACGGTACAAGGATTAATTTGGAGAGGAAGTTCTTCTCAAGGAACTACTAATATCATGTGTGCTACAGCAACTTTCGGAACAGGAAGAGTTGTTGTAATTGGTGATAGTTCACCCGCCGATGACGGAACCGGAGCAACAGGAGATACACTTTATCCGGGTTGGACAGAATTGGCTTCGCACTCACGCTTGCACATGAATGCTTCACTTTGGTTGGCTAAATTGTAAAACTTAATTATATAAATAAAGGCCCTGAGTTTTCACTTGGGGTTTTTTGTGTCATTTTTTTTAAATGAAAATTTTGACACAAATCTTTTATAAAAAAATCCTGAGGGTTCACTCAGGATTTTTTTATTCAATTCGTTGTCTTTTCTGTTCTCTTGCCAATAAGGTATTTTTCAAAAGCATGGCTATTGTCATCGGACCAACGCCGCCTGGAACTGGGGTAATATAAGATGCTTTTTTCGAAACCGCATCAAAATCTACGTCGCCCGTAATTCTGTAACCTCTTGAGTCATTTTCGTCAGCAACACGCGTAATACCAACATCAATTACTACTGCTCCGTCTTTAACCATTTCGGCTTTTAGATAATTAGGAACGCCGAGTGCTGTGATTATAATATCAGCTTGGGTTGTTATTTGGGCAATATTTTTAGTGTAACTGTGCGTAAGTGTTACGGTTGAATTTCCCGGAAAACCTTTTCTTCCCATCAGGATGCTCATTGGGCGTCCAACAATGTGACTTCTTCCGATTACTACAGTATGTTTTCCTTTGGTTTCAACATTGTATCGCTCTAATAATTCCAAAATTCCAAAAGGTGTTGCCGGAATAAAAGTGGTCATATCTAACGCCATTTTTCCAAAATTTTCGGGATGAAAACCGTCTACGTCCTTACTTGGATCAATTGCCATCAATATTTTTTGGGTGTCAATTTGTTCTGGTAAGGGTAGCTGGACAATGAATCCGTCAATGTCATCATTTGCATTAAGTTCTTCAATTTTTTTGAGCAACTCGGTTTCTGATGTGGTACTTGGCATTTTGACTAAAGTCGATTCAAATCCGACTAATTCACATGCTTTTACTTTACTTCCAACGTAAGTTAAACTTGCTCCATCATTACCAACAATTAATGCTGCGAGATGAGGGACTTTCTCCTTATTGGCTTTCATTTTGTTAACCTCAGCTGTGATTTCGGCTTTAATATCACTGGATATTTTTTTTCCATCTAATAATTCCATTTTTTGTAGTGTTGTTATTATTTATAAAAAAAACGCGATAAATCGCGTCTCTACTTATTTCATTCCACCCATCATCTTCATCAAATTCTTTCCGCCTCCACCTTGCATCATTTTCATCATTTTGCTCATTTGGTCGAATTGCTTCATCAGTTGGTTTACTTCTTCTATTTTTCTACCGGAACCTTTGGCTATTCTGGTTTTTCTTTTCATATCAATAAGCGAAGGTTTGCTTCTTTCTTTTGGCGTCATCGAGTGAATAATCGCTTCAATATGTTTGAAAGCGTCGTCTTCAATTTCAACATCTTTAAGTGCTTTTCCGGCACCCGGAATCATTCCGACTAAGTCTTTCATATTACCCATTTTTTTGACTTGCTGGATTTGTGCTAAGAAATCATCGAAACCAAATTCATTTTTGGCGATTTTCTTTTGTATTTTTCTGGCTTCTTCTTCGTCATATTGCTCTTGAGCTCTTTCTACCAAAGAAACAACGTCACCCATACCAAGAATCCTTTCAGCCATACGAGATGGATAGAACACATCTATAGCTTCCATTTTTTCTCCAGTACCAATAAACTTGATTGGCTTATCAACAACCGATTTAATTGAAATGGCAGCACCACCACGCGTATCACCGTCCAATTTGGTTAAAATAACGCCGTCAAAATTTAATCTGTCATTGAATGCTTTCGCCGTATTCACAGCATCTTGACCAGTCATCGCATCAACAACAAATAAGGTTTCCTGTGGTTTGATGGCAGCATGAACATTCGCGATTTCGTTCATCATTTGTTCATCAATAGCCAAACGACCGGCAGTATCTACAATTACTACATTGAATCCATTCGCTTTTGCGTAAGCTATGGCTTTCAATGAAATATCAACTGGGTTTTTATTTTCGGGTTCCGAATAAACTTCAACACCAACTTGGTCTCCAACAATATGCAACTGATTAATTGCCGCAGGGCGATAAATATCGCAAGCTACTAAAAGCGGTTTTTTATTCTTTTTAGTTTTAAGATAATTGGCTAGTTTTCCGGAGAAAGTTGTTTTACCCGAACCTTGTAGACCTGACATTAAAATCACCGTTGGATTTCCGGAAAGGTTAATACCAGTAGCATCGCCACCCATTAATTCAGTTAATTCGTCTTTTACAATTTTAACCAAAAGTTGTCCAGGTTGCAATGTTGTTAGTACATTTTCACCAATTGCTTTTTCCTTAACTTTTGTGGTAAAATCTTTGGCAATTTTAAAATTAACATCGGCATCAAGCAACGCACGACGGACTTCTTTCAAAGTTTCGGCTACATTGACTTCGGTAATTTTTCCGTGTCCTTTTAGAATATGAAATGCTTTATCTAGTTTATCACTTAAATTATTGAACATATGCTGTATTTGCTATAATGAAGTGCAAATTTAAGGATTTGATTTAGAAGTTTTGTAGTAAACTAATAAAAAAACTTGCAAAAATCGTTGCTAAATAATTATCATGATTTAATTAAAATTTATTAGTTTTCAATAGTTATGACAAGCTTTATTTCATTATTTTTATGTCAAGAATTCAGATGCTAACTATGAATAAAATATTTACTTTTTTTCTGCTTATGATTTGTACAATAAGCAGTTACAGCCAATCTTTAAAAAAACAATATCAGGAACAAGCTTCCCAACATTTCTATAAAGAGGAATTTAAGCAAAGTTTAGATTGTTATACTAAAATTATCCAATTATATCCAAATGATTCTAGTGCTTACAACTTGAGAGGACAGCTTTATGAGTTGCTTCATGATTATAAAAATGCAATTTTAGACTACAGTAAGGAAATAGCAATTGACACTACATTTGCCGATAGTTATTTTTTCAGGGCTATGGTTAAAGAAAAAATAAAGGATCATAAAGGCGCTATTTTAGACTACACAAAAACCATTAAATATGAACCTAACAATTCCGATGCGTACTATTTCCGTGGATTGAATAAAGTGGCTTTGAAAAACTATGTTGGCGTTATGGATGATTATGCAAATGCTATAAAAATAAGGCCTGATCACGCTGAAGTATATGCAGACAGAGCTTTGCTAAAAATAAAGTTAAAAAAATATAAAGAAGCGATGAACGATTTTGACAAAGCTATTGAGTTGAGTGACACTAATGCTGAATTCTATTTAAGAAGAGGAAAATTAAAACTAAAAATTGGTCAACAGCAAAGTGCCTGTGAGGATTTTAAAAAATGTTGTAAAATAGATTCCAATTTCAAATCAAAATTGCCAAATATAAATTGTAATTAAATGAAAAAAATACTGCTATTAAGTGCGTTACTGGTTCCTTTTTTAGGATATAACCAAAGTGAACCTATTAAAATTGAAGGAAGTGCACAGGGAACTACCTATCACATCACCTATTTTGACAAAAAGAATAGGGATTTACAACCCGAGATTGAGCAATTATTGCACGATTTTGACAAATCGGTTTCTACTTATATTACCAATTCTATTATTTCCAGAATAAACTCCAATCAAAAAAATGTCAAAGTTGACAAATACTTTAAAACTTGTTTCAAAAAAGCGAAAGAAGTATGGAAAAACACCAATGGTGCATTTGACCCAACGGTTTATCCATTAGTAAATGCTTGGGGATTTGGACCAGGAAAAAAACAAAAAATTGAAAAAGAAAAAATTGACAGCATCCTTAAGTTTGTAGGTTTTGATTTGATTGAATTAAAAGGAAACACAATTGTTAAAAAAGACCCTCGTGTAGCTCTTGATTTTAATGCCTTTGCTCAAGGATATTCTGTGGATGTTGTTTCTGGATTTTTAAATGCAAAAGGAATTCACAATTACATCGTTGAAATTGGAGGCGAAGTATATGCCAACGGTAAAAAACCAAATGGCGACAATTGGAGTATTGGAATTGAAAAACCTATTGATAATAAAACCGAATTAAATCCTTTAAAAGCAATTGTGAAATTAGAAAATTTAGCTGTCGCTACTTCGGGAAATTACAGAAGATTTATTATTGAAGAAGGCGTTAAATACGCCCATCATATAGACCCAAAGACAGGTTATCCTACTAAAAATAATTTACTAAGTGCCTCAGTGTTTTCCAAACAATGCATTGCTTCAGATGCTAATGCAACAGGCATTTTAGTAATGGGATTAGAAAAGGCTAAAACTTTTTTAGAGCATCATACTGAACTTGAAGCTTATCTAATTTATTCTGATGAAAAAGGAAATTATCAAATTTATGAAACACCCGGAATAAAATTAATACTCTCAGAAGTAACTGATAACGAATAAAAAAAGCATCCATAAATGAATGCTTTTTTAAAATTTAATCTCAAAAAAATTATTTATCTAAAAGAACTTTATATGTTGACGTTCCTTTATCATTTGTTAAATTAAAAATATAAATTCCATTAGCAAAAGAAGAAAGGTCTATCTTTTTTGAAGTGTCTGACAAAGAAAAATCTACATCTTCACTGTAAACAACTTCTCCTAAAATATTTACAACCTTAATAGTATTAACTTGATTTTTGTAATCAATATTAAAAATACCTTTTGATGGATTTGGATAAACTACAAAATCTGGTGTAGTATTAAAATCTTCAACACCTAATGTTGCTGCCCAACTTAAAGCAATTGCAGTAAAATTAGTATCTGCTGTTGGTGTTTGTGAATCAGTATTTACACCTTTAGTAAAAGGAAAATATCTTGTTACAGTAGCACTACCATGTCCCCAAGTTTCCTGAACAGCTACTCTATAAGACCCATCAGCGACAACGGTACCAGCTACGTTTGTACCATTCCAAGTATAGGTATGAGTTAAAAAAGCATTGGCTAAAGAATTTGGAGTTCCAGTTGCGCCTCTACCCATTGTTGCTCCAGTAGCTGCATCTACAACACTACTTCCTGATTTTGAAACCCATGTTGGTAAATGGTCAGAAGTGTTACTTCCCCAATAACGAGCTTTGGTTTTTACAAAAGTTGAAGTCCCAGCAGTAGTTCCGCATGGAGTGCAACTTTCTATCCAAATGGCAACTGCATATCTACCATCTGTTTCATAATTTCCAGATGTATGCTTTGGACAAGTTAATGTAAATGTTAAATTACCTGGTGTATTTTGTGCAGACATATTAAGCGATAAGCCGAACATAAGGTAAATTCCAAGAATGCTAAGAATAATTTTTTTCATGATTCAAATGTTTTTAGTTATTAAATGAAAAATCATTTAATCTGTTTTTATTATTTATTTATTTTCTAATGTTAGTTTTATACTAATTTTGGAAGTTTCGGCCAAAGTCTTTTTAGCTAAAGCAGGAACGTCAATTTTATAGTCTGAAAGTTTAACTGAAAAGCTACCGGAAATTGAAACTTTATCACCCTCAGTGTTAACAGCCATTTTGGATTTAACTTTATTGGTTACACCGTGCATTGTCAAATCTCCTTCCACTTCATAATTACCAGATTTAGCATCATAGTTGATTACTTTTCCTTTGAAACTGGCTTTTGGAAGTTTATCACTTTCCATGTAGTTTTCATTGAAATGTTCTTCCATCAAGGGCGATTTGAATTTAAAAGATTTGACCATGGCCTGAACAACAACTTCTCCTGTAGCTTTATCAAAAATACTGGACACTGTTTTGTTTGTTCCAATAACTTCATCCATGGCTCCAGGTACTGTGGCATCGAACTTAATTTCTCCAGAACGAGTAATCATTTTTTGTGAAAATGTTGCACTTCCTATCAAAAGCGCTACTACTACAATTGCAATTTTTTTCATAATTATTTTATTTATTATTGTTCGATTAGCCCTTGAGCAATCCATGCGTTAAACATATCTATTTGAACTTGCGGTAATCTACCTGATTGTGGCATTAATCCACATGATGCACCATCTAATCTGCATGCAATATTATCGGCATTATCTACCACTTGTTGATAGGTTTCTAACGGTGAATCTGGTCGTGTACCATTAACACTATGACAAGATGTACATTGAGCTGTCATTATCTGTTTTATTTTACCTTCATACGTTGGATTGGCAACAAAACCTGATATTTCCGAATAAGTATTCGATTCACATGAAACAATTAATGTTCCAATGGCTACTAAAAAAAGAATTTTTACTGTTTTCATAATATTAAAAAGCTCTATACATGTTAAACCCAAAATAAATACTTCCTCCTGCATCCCATCTTCCGGTAGTGTTGGTAAAATAAGCAACATCATTCATTGGCTGAGAGCTAGAGAAAACTAACTGAAATACGTGACCACCAGTTTCTATATCAAAACCAGCTGTTAAAGGATTGTGATAATATTCATGCTCTACTGGAGTTAATCTAGCCGCATATTCTAAGTTAAAACTAATCCGTTTTGAAATTTTGCATCTTCCTCCAACACCAATTGCCATTTGGTCTTTTCTGTCAGTATCTGGCTGAATATCATATAAGTTTTTATGAATAAAAACCGGATTAACTTCAAGTGAAATGGCATCAGAGAATTTTCTTGAAATAAGCAACTGACTAGTAAAAGCAAATCGGTTTGATTCTTTAAAGTCAGGGTATAAATTTGGATCAAATTTAGAAGAATTAATATCCATAGTATTATAACCAACTATAGTGAATGGGAATCCATTTTCCATTTGGTTAGCTAATCTATATTTTATAGACAATTCAAATGTTTTTTGATAGGTATGTCTGGATAATCCTAAAGACAACCAATCGGTTGCTCCATAAATTCCGCCAATTTTTGTCAATGCATTATCTAAACCAAAGAAATTATTAATTCCTTCTTTTAAATCACCAAAGCGGTGAGCTACTAAAAAGTACCATTCATTTTTGGCTGCTAATTTTGTTGACTGCATATTACAAACCTGCAGTCCTTTGAATGCAGACGAAGCAGCTTGTTTTGTTTTTGGAACAGAATCAAGTTCTTTCATTAAATCATCTTGCGCATTTGCTGCATTAAAAGCAAATAGCAAAAAAGCTGATAGTATTAATTTGTTTAACTTCATTTTTTATTAATTAAGGTGGTTAGATACTTTAAAATAGTCACTAATTAGCGCATAAATTGCATTGGTCAAGTTTCACTTCACCCAAAAGGTCATCATAACCGATAACTCTTCCTTTTACAGTCACTTTCTGACCATTTTTAAATGAATTATTAGCTTTAGTTAGATTACAATTAACAGAATTATCAATTATAACTTCTTTATCATTAACTGAAGTAACAATTCCAGAGACTGCTACTGGTTTTTCAAGATATTTTTTGTTTGAAGCAGTTGCATTAGAAGTAAATTCAGCCACTATTTGACTAGACGGAACTTTGTATGCGATATCTTCTGATGCAATATCTCTTTTACCTCCATTATTGATGTAATAACGTACTGAGAAAAATGAAGCAAGTAATACTATGATTACTATTCCTGAGATGGTAAACACTTTCTTTAACATAATTTTTAGATTTGGAATTACTATTTTTTTTATCAAACTAAAATCTGAAAATAAATATTAGATTTTGATTTATAGTAATGAAACAAATTGAAGTAACAAAACCCTACTCAATTATTGAAAAAATTATTGAATTGTTTAAAAAAATTGTAATAAAAAAATCAGCACAATAGCTGATTTATAATTTTAGTATCAAGAAGATTCTTAAGTTAAACAAACTCGAAAATGAAAAATTTAAAGACGAAGAAAATAATTAAAAGTATAATACCCCAAATCAAAAACTGATTCAAAACATAACTCATTCTAGTTTTAGTTTGAGTTGATATATCTTCTGAATTATTTTTAATTTCTTCTTGTTGATTTAAAAATTTTTTGTGAAATATTTTCATTTTAGTTTTTAGTGAAATTCAAATAATGATTATCGCTTCCACCACCACTTTCGTGTTTTAATCTTATTCTTGTTGCAGTTAACTCAAGTAATTTCCATCCTTCATGTAGTTCTTCTAATGCTGTGCCGTTAAAATTTAGGTCTAATCGCTGAGTATTCCCATCGTTGTGAATATCCCAACTACCATTGATTGTTGCGCTATTCTTTACAGCTATTGATGTACCATTTGTATTGAAAGTAAAATTGTAGCCATTGTAATAATACGTTTCATCATTATCACCATAAAAATAAGAAATATTCCAAGTTCCAGAAGTTAAGACTTCCGATAAAACAAGTGGACTTGGTCCAGAAGTATTACACTCATCAACCGCAGTATTTATTGCAGTTTCAAGTTGCGTGTTATTATTGACAATAACATTACCACCGACCGTTTTTGTTAAGGTTACAGGAAATACAATCCCAACAATTTCTCCAGTTGCTAAGTTTTCTACAAAACTGTAAAGCGCATTATCATTATGAATAACAACTGAACTTGCGACTTGATTATTTGAATTGTAGATGTTAATTGAAATTGGATAATCAAAATCGATACAATTAATGTCGTGATAAGGACTGTCATCACCATATCCATCCAAAATATCATCAAATTGTTCTTCACTTGTTACACTATATTCGCTGTAATTTGGATATATAATGGTTATAGGATAGCCAAAGTGAACTTTATCATCATCTGAACTGCTTTGGTTTTTGATATTCTGAACTGCTTGAAAATCAGTTTCGGAGGACACATAAACATATTGTCCGTCAATTGTTATGTGCGCAGGTAACTTAATGCTACAATTACTCGTTCCGTCTAAAACATTATCTGCAGTAGTTTCATATTGTGAAACTCTAGCTATGAGTGAGGATATTGGTGACGTTTTAGTAAAACTATTTTCTGAGTTGATTTTAATTGTTTCTGTTTCGTCTTGACACGAAAAGAACATCAACGCAAATAAAGAATACAATAATAAGTAGCTTTTTTTCATTTTATTTTGTGTCTTCTGACTTTATTTAAACAAAGTTGCAATAAAAAACCCTACTTACGAAAAAAAAATTAATTTTAAACTCTCGAATAATTCAAATAAATAAATGGAAGAAACCGATTCTAATGGCATTTGTGAAGAATTAATTTTTTCAAAATTTTTTAAAGCTAATGTTAAATCATTACGAAATTACTTGTATTTCAAATTTGGAAACGAGGAAAAAGCCAATGATGCAACTCAAGATGCTTTTATTAAGTTATGGGAAAATTGTAAAAAAGTTCCATTGAAAAAAGCCAAGTCCTACTTATATACTATTGCAAATAATACTTCTTTAAATGAAATAGCACATCAAAAAGTAGTTTTGAAATATGTACAAAACAATGCTGGCAACGATAAAACTAATTTGAATCCAGAATATTTGTTGGAAGAAGACCAATTTAAACAAAAACTGGAAAAAGCAATTGAAAAATTAACTGAAGGGCAAAGGACTGCTTTTCTTTTACATCGAATTGAAGGAAAAAAATACCACGAAATTGCAATAATGCTAGATATCAGCGTTAAAGCCGTCGAAAAAAGAATTCATGGTGCATTAGTTTCTTTAAGAATTGATATAGAAGAGTTCAAGTAGGGTTTTTTAAAATTAAAATGTTCTTAATCAAATGAAAGCAATAGAAGAAAAATACGAATTAGCAAAATGGCTTGCTGGAGAAATGACTGAAAAGGAATTACAAACTTTTCAAAACACTGCAGAATATGCCACTTACGTTAAAATTGCGGAGTATTCAAGTCAATTGAAAGCGCCTGATTTTGACACAGATTTGTTGTATCAAAGTACCATCAAGCATAAAAAATCGGCACCAAAAGTTATTCCGTTTTATCAATCTAAATGGATGCGAGTTGCTGCTATTTTTGTTGTATTGCTTGGTTTGACCTTGTTTTTCAGAACCACGATTACTTCAACAGAAATTGCAGAAAACGGTAAAAAAACTAGCTTTTCTTTACCTGATAATTCTCAAATTGTACTAAATAGCGGTTCCGAAATTGAATATAAACAATGGAATTGGGATAACAATCGTAAGCTAAATTTACAAGGAGAAGCCTATTTTAAAGTAGCGCACGGTAAAAAATTTCAAGTTAATACAAACCTTGGAACTGTAACGGTTCTTGGAACACAATTCAATGTTAAAGCCCGAAAAAATCGCTTTGATGTTACTTGTTATGAAGGAAGAGTTAAAGTAAACTACAACAATAAAGAAGTCATTATAACTAAAGGAACTTCTGTGACTTTTGATAATGAATACTTCGACAGAAAAAATATTACTGCACAAAAACCAGAGTGGACAGTCAATGAAATCGTTTTCAAAAAAGAAAAACTTCAAAGTATCGTTGATGAATTACAAAGACAGTACAGTTGTGAAATTACCTTAAATTGCAAAGAAAATACACAGCTTTTCAGCGGAACATTGCCAACTGATGATATTAATACAGCTTTAGGTGTTGTGTGCTCAATATTTCATTTAAAAATTTCTAAATTTGAAAGCAAGAAAATTATTCTAGTGGATTTTTAATGCTCGTCAAAAAAAAACTATTTTCATTATTGTTTTTATTTCTTTTTTTGTTGGCTCATGCGCAACAAGAAAAGGAACTTTATCCATTAAAAGTAATTTTGGATGAAATTAGTCTTACCCATAATATTAAATTTAACTACATAGACGAAGAATTAATCGTTTATCAAATTGCTCCTCCAAAATCAGACTTGTCGCTTTCGGCTAAGATTACTTACATCGAATCCAAAACAGGATTAAAAATCAAAAAAATAAGTGCCAATTATTATTCTGTATACAATAATCAAAAGTTAGACAAACCGCTTTGTGGTTATTTATTTGATAATGAATTGGGACTTCCTGTTGAAAATGCCACAATTAAAGTACTAAACAATAATGTAGTTGTTTTTTCAGATGAAAAAGGTTATTTTGAATTACAGCTAGTTTCTCCAAACGGGATTGAAATATCTCATTTAAACTTTGAAAAAAGAATAATTACACCAAATGAATTGTATGTTTCAGGTTGCCCAAAAATAAAACTCGTTCCAATAATTCAAAAACTAGAAGAAGTTGTCACCCAACGTTATTTAACTACCGGAATTTATAAAAAAAATGATGGGACACTCGAAATAAAACCTCGGAAATTTGGAATCTTACCAGGATTAATTGAACCCGATGTGCTGATGACTTTGCAACAAATTCCGGGGATTAATTCAGTAAGTGAAACGGCCTCCAATATCAATGTTCGTGGCGGAACTCATGATCAAAATCTTTTCCTTTGGAATGGCATCAGGATGTTTCAAACGGGACATTTTTTTGGTCTAATATCAGCTTTCAATCCTTCATTAGCACAAACTATTTCGGTTACAAAAAATGGGAGTTCGGCTTTTTACGATGAAGGTGTTTCTAGTGTAATTGCTATTTCTTCACATTCCAAATCGATTGAAAAAACAAACTCAAGCATCAGCAGCAACTTGATTAGTGCCGAATTTTATACCAAAATTAAAACTTCTGACAAAGCTAATTTCACACTATCTGGAAGACGTTCTTTAACTGACTTTTTTAGTTCGCCAACCTACAGAAACTACAGAAATAAAGTTTTTCAAAATACGGTTGTAACCAATCTAAACAACAATCAAACTATTGATGTTAAGACAAAAGAGAAATTTTATTTCTATGATTTAACCGCACAATACCAACAAAAAATTGGACAAAAAAATGAGCTTTCTATTGATGCTATCGTTATTAAAAACTCGCTGTTTCTTAATCAATATACAATTGACGCAAGCAAAAACAGTGATTTAGGTCAGGAAAATTTAGGCGGTACAATTAATTGGAAAACGAATTGGAATACAAATAATACCTCACAATTATATTTCTATAGTTCAAAATATTCGCTTGTTTCTCAAAATGAATCCATTCAAACCAACCAAATTTTGAAACAGGAAAACAAAGTGTTGGATTTGGGTTTTCAGTTAAAAAATTCACATCAAATTTCTAAAACATTACAGTTCAATAATGGTTATCAGTTTGATGAAATTGGCGTAACCAATTTTGACGAAATCAATTCGCCTTTCTTCTCCAGAAATAGTATTAAGGTTTTGAGAACGCATTCGGTTATTGCAGAAGGTGTTTTTGAAACAGAAAGCAAAAATACTTTTTTAAAAGTTGGACTTAGAGGAAATTATTTTGACACGTTTAAACTATTCTTAATTGAACCTAGAATTCAGTTTAATCAATCTTTAAGCGAAACTGTTCGTTTAGAAATTCAAGGCGAACAAAAAAGTCAAACACTTTCACAAGTAATCGATTTACAACAAGATTTTTTAGGAATCGAAAAACGCAGATGGACATTGGCAAATGAAACTACAAATCCAATTCAAAAAAGCAATCAAGTTTCGGTTGGATTTAGCTATAAAAAGAATAATTGGCTTATTACTTTAGACAATTTTTACAAAAAAGTAACCGGAATTACAACGAGTAGTCAATTCTTTCAAAACCAATTTGAATTTGTAAAAACGACTGGTGATTATCATATTTTTGGTTCAGAGTTTTTAGTACAAAAGAATTTTGGAAAATTTTATTCTTGGTTAAGTTATAGTTACAACGACAATAAATACTTCTTCAAATCACTTCAGCCCAATGAATTTATTAATAATTTTGAATTAAAACACAGTATTTCTTGGGCAGGAATTTATGAATGGAAAACAATAAAATTCGCTTTGGGTTTTAAATGGCATACAGGAAAACCAATTACTACACCAACATTGACTGTGATTGATGCTTCAAATCCGGAAATAATTTATAATTCACCCAACAACGATAAACTCAATGATTTCTTTCAGTTGAATTTTTCAGCTTCAAAAAATTGGAAAATTAATAACAAAATTTCATTAGAGACCAATGCTTCTATACTAAATCTTTTGAATAAAAAGAACGATGTAAATCGTTTTTACAGAATAAATTCGACCAACAATAACGTGGAAAGTGTTGATACATATGCGCTTGAATTGACACCAAACATAAATATAAAATTGAGTTTCTAAAAACTACATTCTTTCCGGAACTTCGATTCCGAGTAGTTTGAAAGCCGATTTTATGGTATCAGCTACTTTTTGTGAAAGCTGTACTCTGAAAATTTTCTTCTTCTTATTTTCTTCCCCCAAAATAGAAACTGATTGATAGAACGAATTGTATTCTTTGACCAACTCATAAGTATAATTAGCAACCAAAGCTGGCGAATGATTATTGGCTGCGTTTTGAATTACTTCAGGATAGAGCTCTATTTGTTTTAATAGCTCTTTTTCTTTTGGATGCAATTCTGTTGGGCTATTTGCAATATTCAAATCGAAATCTGCTTTTCGCAAAATTGATTGAATTCGAGCATAAGTATATTGAATAAACGGTCCTGTATTTCCGGCAAAATCAACTGATTCCTCAGGATTGAAAAGGATTTGCTTTTTAGGATCCACTTTTAGAATGTAATATTTTAAAGCACCAAGACCAATCATCTTGAATAACTTGGCTTTTTCTTCAACAGTGTAATCATCTAATTTCCCTAAATCAGTAGCGATTTTTCCGGCTGTTGTAGTCATTTCTTCCATCAAATCATCGGCATCAACTACAGTTCCTTCACGAGATTTCATTTTACCAGAAGGCAATTCTACCATTCCGTATGATAAATGAAACAAACTTTTCGCCCAATCAAAACCTAACTTTTTTAAAATTAGAAACAACACTTTAAAATGATAATCCTGTTCGTTTCCAACAGTATAAACCATTCCACCAACATCTGGAAAATCTTTCACACGCTGAATTGCTGTTCCAATGTCTTGCGTCATATAAACCGCTGTTCCGTCTGAACGCAACACAATTTTTCGGTCTAAACCATCAGGAGTTAAATCAATCCAAACTGAACCGTCAGTGTCTTTTTCGAAAATGCCTTTTTCCAATCCTAATTGCACCACTTCTTTTCCTAACAAATAGGTATTACTTTCATAATAATAAGAATCGAAATCAACACCAAGATTTTTATAGGTTTGAGTAAAACCGTCGTAAACCCATTGATTCATTTTTTTCCAAAGTTGAATGACTTCAGGTTTTCCAGCTTCCCAATCGAGCAGCATTTGTTGCGCTTCAATGATAATCGGTGCTTGCTTTTTTGCTTCTTCTTCTGATTTTCCTTGAGCTATTAATTCTGCAATTTGTGTTTTATATTCCTGGTCAAATTTCACATAGAAATATCCAACCAATTTATCTCCTTTTAAACAAGAACTTTCAGGTGTTTGACCATTTCCAAATTTTTGCCAAGCCAACATCGATTTACAAATATGAATTCCACGGTCGTTTATGATTTGGGTTTTATAGACTTTTTTGCCAGAAGCTTTGATGATTTCGGCAACGGAATATCCTAAAAGATTGTTTCGAACATGACCAAGATGCAAAGGCTTGTTTGTGTTTGGAGAAGAATATTCGACCATAATAGCCTTTTCATTTGTAGGAACTTCAGCAAAACCAAAGTTTGCATTATCTTTTATTTCGTTGAAAAAATTGAAATAATAATCATCCGAAACTACGATGTTTAAAAATCCAGAAACCACATTAAAGCGGATAACTTCTCCCACATTTTCGACTAAATAGTTTCCAATTTTAGTTCCGATTTCAGTTGGATTGCCTTTGATAATTTTCAATAATGGAAAAATTACCATAGTGATATCGCCTTCAAATTCCTTACGTGTAATTTGAAATTCAACTCTATCAATTGAAACATCAAATAGTTGTTGTACTGCCTTTTGTATCGGTAAAGTAAGAATTTGTGAAAGCTTCATAGTAATTTCTTTTTAAGTTGGCAAAGATAAACATTACGATATAATATTAATCGCAAGTATAATTTATAAAAAAGTTGTGTAAATTTTGTTAAAATTTTAATTTTTGTAAGTTTATTATTTATTTATTTATAATTATTATGCATTTTATCGATTTTATTTGCTTTTAAACGATTATATTTACAATATTTGGTCTGTCAAAATCCCCAGATTATGAAAAAATTATTACTCTTAACCTCAATTATGTTGACCACGTTTGGTTTTTCACAACCACTATCAGTGAGTACAACAAGCTACACAGTACCTCAATTGGTAAACAATGTGTTAATTAATTCACCATGTGTCAATGCTAATAACATAACATGGAGTACAGGAACAAACTTTGGTTCTTCAAACGGAATTGGGTTTTTCCAAAATACAAATCCAAATTTTCCGATGCAAAGTGGCGTTGTATTAAGTACAGGAAATGTTCTTAATGCTTCAGGACCAAACACATCATTACTAAATGATGGATCAACAGCTTGGACTGGTGATACTAGTTTAGAGGCAACGTTGGCAGCTGCAGGAATTACAATGGTATCTAAGAATGCTTCTGTTTTAGAATTTGACTTTACGCCAATTTCTCCAAACTTCAGTTTTGATTTTATCTTTGCTTCTGAAGAATACGGAAATTTTCAATGTTTATATTCTGATGCCTTTGCCTTTTTGTTGACTAATATGACAACCGGTGTAACTACAAATTTAGCTGTTCTTCCTAATACATCTACACCCATATCGGTTGTAACTATTAGGGATTTTCAGTATAATTCATCCTGTCCATCTGTAAACGCACAATATTTTGGGAGTTTTAATGGTGGTTCTGGAGCAGCTAATTCTGCTACTAATTTTAATGGGCAGACCAAAGTTTTAACCGCAGCTTCTTCATTAACTCCAGGTGTTCCATATCATATTAAATTAGTAATTGCTGACAGATCAGATCCGCAGTCAGATTCTGCTATTTTCTTGTCTTCAGATAGTTTTAATATTGGGCAAGACGTGCTGGGATTAGACCTAACTACTTCTAGTGGCAATGCATTGTGTTATGGTACAAATCACACAATTGATACTGGATTGAGCAGTTCCAATCACACATTTGTTTGGAAAAAAAATGGTGTTGTTTTACCAAGTGAAACTGGCTCTACTTTAAATGTTAATCAAGCTGGTACTTATGAAGTTACTTATACAAATATTTTCAGTACATGCTTACCGGTAACCGATACAGTTACTATTGAGTATTATCCACAAATAACATCTCCAAATCCAAATAACATTTACAAATGTGATTCTGGTTCACTTACTCGTGATTTTAATTTAGATTTAAACACTTCTGTGGTTAAAAATGGATTGGATCCATTAACCGTTGTTTCTTATCATATATCTCAAAATGATGCTGATAATAATATTAACCCACTCCCATTAATTTATAATAGCCCAAGTGGGCAAACTATTTATGTTAGGATACAATTACCTAATAGCCCTTGTTATATTGTAAAATCATTTCAATTATTATTTGCTCCTGCTCCAATTGCAAATCAAGCTCCAAACTTAATTTATTGTGAAAGAACTAATGGAAGTAATAATGCAGGCTTTAATTTAAATCAACAAACTTCAATAATCTTAAACGGTCAATCATCAACAATAAATGTAGTAACATATTATTCATCATTAAATAATGCTAACAATAATATAAATCCTATTAACAACCCAAGTCCATATATAAATTTAAATCCTATATATTATGTGTCTAGTAATACAACAATATATGCAAGAGTTGAAAATATTAGCGATTCATCCTGTTTTAGTATTACTAGCTTTAATTTAATTGTAAATCCTTTACCAGTTGTTGACACTTTAGAAAATGTAATTGTATGCGCAAGCTATACTTTACAACCTTTAACTAACGGAAATTATTTTACAGCTATAAATGGTGGTGGAACGCCATTACATGCTGGCGATGTAATTACAGCCACACAAACTATTTATATATTTAACCAACCAGGTGGGCCTAACACATGTGGAGCCAATAGTTCTTTCAAAATTACCATTGTAGATGAAAACAATTTAACGCCATCAGATGTAACAAGTTGCGGAAGCTATAGTTTACCTGCGTTAGCATACGGAAAATATTATACTGCTCCAGGAGCTGGTGGAACAGAAATTCTTCCAGGAACCATAATATCTGCCTCACAAATTATTTATTATTATTTTACAACAACAATTCCACCTATCTGTACAGTAAACTCTAGTTTCAATGTTACAATTATTCCTAATATTGAAGTTGGGAATAGACCTGATGTCTTTGAATGTAGTTCTTACACATTACCTGCTCTTACTGCAGGGAACTATTTTACTGGAGTTGGTGGAACAGGGACTCAGTTAGTCGCTGGAACTTCAATAACAGTTAGCCAAACTATTTATGTTTATGCAGTAACAAGCGGAACGACACCTTGCTCTGATGAAGATTCTTTTGATGTTGTTATTGGCATGCCTCAACCTGCAGATATTTCACAATGTAATGGATATACTTTACCTCCGCTTCCTATTGGGAACTATTATAGCGGACCAAATGGCACAGGGGTTCTATTTCCTTATGGAAGTTGGATAAATAATAATATAACTATCTATATATACGCTCAATCTGCTAGTGGCGGTAGTAACTGTACTGATAATATGCACTTTACTTTAACTTTTGCTCAGCCAGAAATTGATGTATTGCCAGATGTTTCAGTTTGTGAAACTTATACACTACCTGCATTAACAAATGGTGAATATTTTACTAATGTTGAAGGAACAGGAACACAACTATATCCTGGTGATGTTATTCTTTCTACTCAAACTATTTATATTTTTAAAAGATTAAATTCAATTTGCTATAATCAAAATACCTTTACAGTTACCATTAATAAACTTCCTGCTATTGATTCGCGTTCTGATATTGATATTTGCGACCAATATGTTTTGACACCTTTAACTGTTGGTGAATATTATACAGGTCCGAATGCAACAGGAACATTACTTGCACCAAACACGGTTATAACTTCATCCCAACTGATTTATATTTATGCCGAATCAAATACAACTCCGGCTTGTAGTATTCAGAATACTTTTCAAATAAATATTTTTTCAACTACAGCGGATTCATTGCCAAATGTAACTGCTTGTGATAGTTATACTTTACCTAATTTAACTGCTAATAATCACTATTTCACAGCTTCTGGCGGATCAACGGGTAGCGGAACTGAAATTTTACCTGGGACTGTAATTAATGCAAGTCAGACAATATATATATTTAAAGAATCTTTAATAAGAACCTCTTTTTCTTGTATGGATGAAACTTCATTTACAATAACTATTAATAATACACCCGTAATTGCACCTATAGCTAATGTGTTTTCATGTAACGCCTATACTTTACCTGTTCTGACAGTTGGTAATTATTATACTGGCCCAAATGCATCTGGAAATTTATTAAATGCTGGAGATATAGTAACAAATAATCAAACAATATATGTGTTTGCGCATACTGCTACCTCACCTGATTGTTCAAGTGAAAGGAGTTTTACAGTTACAGTATTTAATGTAGATAATTTACCAAATGTTACTATTTGTGAAAACTTTACTTTACCAACATTATCAGTAGGAAGGTTTTACACTGGTCCAAATGGAACCGGAACAATCTTAGCTTCAGGTTCAGTTATTAATACATCTATGACCGTTTATATTTATGCTGTTTCGCCATTTATTCCGAGATGTAGTGATGAAAGTTCTTTTACAGTAACTATCATTAATGTACCTGTTGCCAATTCAATTCCTATGACTATAAGAACTACTTGTGATTTAGATGGAACTAATGACGGAATAGTTAATTTTAATTTATCAACTTTATCATCTGCAATTCTTGGAAGTCAAACGGGTGGTGAATTTAATGTCACTTATTACGAAAGTTTAGCAAACGCGACAACGGCTTCAAACCCAATAACTTCTTCTACCCAAACAGTTGTTTATGTCCGAGTTAGTAATACATTGGCTCCTAACTGTTATGATGTAAAACCAATAACTATTGTAGTTAATAAATTACCAGAACCTACACCTATTGATGGAATAATATGTATTGATAGTGAAACTGGAACACTTCTCAATGCCTATACTATGTATAGCGGCTTGCAATCATCAACCCATCATTTTGTTTGGACTAATGAAGCCGGAGATACTGTAGGAACAGCAACCAACTATCAAGCAATTACGCCAGGTGTGTTTACTTTAGTTGCCACAAGTAATGCAACGGGTTGTGCTTCAGCACCTGTAAATGTTACGGTAAGTCCATCTGAACCTGCTATTGTAGCTTATGAAGTGAGTGAAGATTTTGCAGATAACCAATCTATTACGGTGACTGCAACAGGTCAAGGAAATAATTTCGAATACCAATTAGACAATGGCCCATTCCAAGACAGTAATGTTTTTGAACATGTTCCTTCAGGAATTCATACTATAACTGTTCGCGACAAATATGGTTGTGGAAGTACTACTATTCAAGCTTTAGTTGTAAATTACCCTAAATACTTTACACCAAACGGAGACGGTTATAACGACTCTTGGAATATCAAAGATTTATCAAGTCAACCAAGTGCTAATATTGTAATCTATGATCGTTTTGGAAAAGTCCTTACCAAAATTAAACCAAGTAACAGCGGTTGGGACGGAACCTATAATGGCCATTTAATGCCTTCCGACGATTATTGGTTTAGTGTTTCTTATACCGATGAAAATCAAGTTAATCAAGAATTTAGAGCCCATTTCGCTATGAAGCGATAACCTACATAATTACTATGTTGCAAAAACTCCTGATAATCTCAGGAGTTTTTTATGTTAAAGTTTGTAACAAGTAGCAGCTTTTAAAGTCTACTTGTACAATAAATAAACAATCATCAATACATCATGAAGCTTAACATCTTTTTAATCACCTTATTAACTACCTTTTCTTTTTTACAAGCTCAAAATTCTACTCAAACGCCATTCGTATTGGGTAGCATCTCAGGAAAAGTAATCGATAAGAATTCAAAACAACCCATACCATATGTTAATGTTAGCGTTAAACTGGAAGGGAAGCTTATCACAGGCGGAATTACTCAAGAGAATGGAAGTTTCACAATAAAAAACTTGGAACTAAAAGAGTATACCGTTGAATTTCAATTTATGGGTTACAAAAAACAAATAGTCGCTGCAGATTTGTCTACCAATAAGAATGTCAATCTAAATACCATTTCACTCGAAGAAGATGCAATTCAATTAGAAGGTGTTGAAATTGTAAAAGAAAAATCGACCTACGAACAAAAAATTGACAGAAAAATTATAAACGTTGGTAAAGATTTAATCTCTGCCGGAGCAACAGCCGGAGAGATTTTAAACAACATTCCTTCTGTTAGTGTTGATGCACAAACAAATGCCATCAGTTTAAGAGGGAATGAAAATGTTAGGGTTTTGATTGATGGAAAACCTACAAACATTGATCCAGCACAATTACTAAAACAAATTCCATCAGCATCCATTAAACAAATAGAATTAATTACAAATCCTTCGGCTAAGTACAACCCGGAAGGAATGAGTGGAATTATTAATATTGTTTTACACAAAAATGCAAATAAAGGATTTAATGCGAGTATCAATAACGGAGTAACATTTGCTAAAACGCCAAAAGTAAATTCGTCATTTGATATGAATTACAAGGTTGGAAAATTTAATTTTTATGGCAATTACGGATTCAATCACGGTTTGCAAAAAAATCGTGGATTTGTAAATAGTCATCAACCCAATGCTGATAAAACTGTAGATTTTAATTTCGGAAATAAAAACACTTCTCATTTATATAAAATAGGTGTCGATTATTATTTGAATGACTTTAATACTTTATCTGTTTATACCAATCAAAACCTATTTTTATCAAGCGGAAACAGCACAACAACCGTAGATTATCAATCGATTGCCCTTTCAGATATTATTCAAACGAATAAAAGTCATAACAAAAATCCGTCCGGAACTTATAATTTAGATTTCAAACATAAGTTCAAAAAACAAGGAGAAAATATTGAATTAGAAGCCAATTACAACCAAAACAAAGGAACTGAAAATGCAAGATTTGAGACCTTCACAAATACCAGTGATCTTGTTAATTTGAATGATATTAACAACATCAATAACAATACTAAAATCAATTTAGATTACACCAATCCTTTACCCAAAGATGCTAAATTAGAAACTGGTTTAGAAACCCGAATTGAAGATGCCAACAATAATTTCGATAAAAATCAAAGCTTTAATTCTGATTTCAATTACAAAAGAACAATTCATTCTGCCTATGTAACTTATGGTAAACAATGGACAAAATGGGGTTACCAAGTTGGTGCCCGTTTTGAAAATTATACAGCTGATGCCAAGTTTGATGCAGTTGACACGGAAGATACCAACGGAAACGGAAACACTATAGAAATTATTGCTGGCAATTTTAATGACAAAATAAATACCGTTTATCCAAGTGGATATTTGTCTTATAAATTTTCAGATAAAAATACTTTTAATTTTAACTACTCACGAAGAGTTGACAGACCAAGTATCGGGCAAGTAAATCCAATTAGAGAATGGAGTACACCAACCGTAACTTCCGTTGGAAATCCGTATCTGAAACCACAGTTCACAAATTCATTTGAATTGAATTATACTCGAAAAACCAAAATTGGTTCTATTTCAAGTGTGATTTTTTACCGAATAATTAATGACGAAATCACACGTTTGGTAGAAGTTGACCCAAATGACAGTAACAGAAACATATTGTCGTTTGCTAATTTCAAGGATAACAATTCCTATGGCGCTGAAGTTTCGGCAAATTTAGATTTCACCAAATGGTGGAGCGCCAATATTGGTACCGATATTTATTTCAAAAAAATAAGGGGAACTGTTACTTCTCAATTCGTTGAAAAAGATATTTCAATCTTCAACGGAAGAATTAACAATACATTTAAAGCGACTAAAAACCTGCGTTTTCAACTTTTCGAATTGTATCGCGGACCAGAACAAGGATTACAGTTTTTGAGAAAAAGCATGTACAAAACAGATTTAGGAGCCAGTTATAATATATTAAAAGGAAAAGGAACAATCAGCGCAAGAGCAAGTGATATTTTTAACACTATGAATTTCAGCTTTGACGGAACATTGCCTTACAAACAAGAAGGTGCATTTTACTGGGAAAGCAGAAGTGTTTATTTAGGATTTAATTATCGTTTTGGTGGCGGTAAAAATGCTGCGCTACAAAGAAAACAACGCGATAAAAATGAAACCCAAGGAAGCGGCGGAATGATGTAAAAAATATTGAATTTGATTTAATTGTAATGAAAAAGCCATTCGCTGCAGTGAATGGCTTTTTCTATTTTTAAGTTTAGGAGCACAGCAATTTTCCTTATCTAAGGAAAAATCCTCCCGCTATCCGCGCTACATGGTAGCTCGCTCCTATCGGGGCTAAAGACAACCTACCATTTTATAATAGCACTTGCCCAAGTAAATCCGCTACCGAAAGCGGCTAAAACAACGGTGTCTCCTTTTTTTATTTTTCCCTGTTCCCATGCTTCGGTTAACGCAATCGGAATAGAAGCAGCCGTTGTGTTTCCGTATTTTTGAATGTTATTAAAAACCTGATCATCTTTCAAACCAAATTTCTTCTGAATAAACTGTGAAATCCTCAAATTCGCCTGATGTGGAATCAACATATCAATATCAGAAACCAGCAAATTGTTAGCTTGTAATCCTTCATTAATAACTTCACTAAATCGTACTACTGCATGTTTGAAAACAAATTGTCCATTCATATATGGAAAATAACTCTCATCGTCCGGATTCTTATCTGCCAAAATATCAGTAACCCATCTTCCTCCCATACCCGGAGCTAAAACAGCTAACTCTTTCGCATGTTCTCCCTCTGAATGCAAATGTGTTGAAAGAATAGCACTGTCATCATCGCTTCTGCTCAACATTGCTGCTCCTGCCCCATCTCCAAAAATTACCGAAACTCCACGACCACGATCAGTCATATCTAATCCTAAAGATTGGACCTCAGAAGCAACAACCAAAATATTCTTATACATTCCGGTTTTAATGAATTGGTCAGCTACAGACAAAGCATATACAAACCCCGAACATTGATTACGAATATCTAAAGCTCCTACAGTATTCAAACCCAATTCCTTTTGCAAAGCAACACCTGGTCCAGGGAAATAATAATCAGGAGAAATAGTAGCAAAAACTATAAAATCTATAGCATCATATGAAATTCCGGAACGTTCAATAGCTATTTTTGATGCTTTTACACCCATTGTAGTAGTGGTATCTTGACCTCTAACAATGTGTCTTCTTTCCTGAATCCCTGTTCTTTCCTGAATCCATTCATCATTGGTATCCATTATTTTAGACAAATCGTCATTAGTGACAACATTATCGGGAACGTAAAATCCTAAGCCTGATATTTTCGAATGAAACATAAATTTTATTTAATTATTAAAAAACGATATGCTAAATTAAACATTTTTAAAAAGTAACAATTTTATTTTGGTATTTAATGAAATGTAACAACTGCTTCGTAAATTCGACTTATTGAAATCAAACTTATATTTATGAAAAAATATTTCTTTTTATTACTGCTTTTGGGGTTAAGTGTGACAATTGCTTCAGCCCAAGAAAACCTTACCTATCAAAAACCATCTGCTACAATTTTAGCTTTGGCAGATTATGAAAGAGCGCCGAGTGTTAGTATGGATTCTAAAAAAGAGTACATGCTTTTCTCCTATCGAAGCACGTATAAAACGCTTGATGATTTAAATCAGGAAGAAATGCGTCTTGGAGGATTGCGTATCAATCCAATTACAAATATTGCCAGTGCAGTAAATTATGTTTCAAACTTAAAAATTAGAAAAGTAACTGACAAAGCAGAAACCCAAATTAGTGGTTTGCCTGAAAGTGCTAGAATCGCTAACATCACTTGGTCGCCAAACGAAAAGAAAATTGCCTTTACCAATACCATTGCAACCGGAATTGAATTATGGGTTATTGATATAATTTCAGCTTCCGCCAAAAAAATTACAGCAGCCAATTTGAATGCCAATCTGGGAAATCCTTTGAACTGGATGAAAGACAACGAAACCTTATTGGTAAAAATGATCCCTAAAAATCGCCCAATAATAATTGACAGCAAAAAAGATTTGCCAAAAGGCCCAACAGTTTCCTCAAGCGATGGCTCTAAATCACAAAACAGAACCTATCCTGATTTGTTAAAAAACAAAACCGATGAAACTAATTTTGAAACTTTAATGACTTCAGAATTATACAAAGTTTCTCTTTCCGGAAAAATAGATTTATTTAAAGCTGTTGATTTATATGCAGGAGAAAGTTTTTCGCCTGATGGAAATTATTTAATGATTACTAGGATACAAAAACCATTTTCTTATATAGTTCCTTACAGTCGTTTTCCACTAAAAACTGTGGTATATGACAGCAGCGGAAAAGAAATTAAAACCGTAAATGATGTTCCGCTAAATGAAGTAATTCCAAAAGGATTTTCATCAGTAAGAAAAGGAAAAAGAAGCATGAGTTGGAGAGCTGACAAACCTGCAACATTGGCTTATGTTGTAGCACTTGACGAAGGTGACCAAGCCAAAAAAGCGGATTTCAGAGATGAACTTTTCTCTTGGGATGCACCATTTTCTAACGAACCAAAATCTTTATTAAAAACACAACAACGTTTTGATGGCGTTATTTGGGGTAATGAAAACACTGCAATGGTATCAGATGAATGGTATGACACCCGAAATACAAAGACTTATTTAATCAATCCATCTAATCCAACTCAGGCTCCAAAAATTATTTCAGACAGAAATTCTCAAGACATTTATGCTGATCCTGGGAATTTTGAAACGAAAAGGAATGAATACAACCGCTATGTTTTGGCTATCGAAAACAACAATGCTTATTTAATTGGTGACGGATTTACCAAAGAAGGTCAGTTTCCTTTTATTGATGAATTTAATTTGAACACATTAAAATCAAAACGCCTTTACACCTCAGCTTTCAAAGACAAAAAAGAAGATTTGTTATCGATTGAAGATTTCAAAAAAGGTGATGTTTTGGTTCAAATTCAATCTAAAAATGAGTTTCCAAACTATTATTTCAGAAACCTGAAATCGAAAAAATTAACGCAACTTACCAATTTCAAAAATCCGTTTGAAAGTATCCGAAATGTTTATAAAGAAGTAATCAAATACAAACGTAAAGATGGTGTAGATTTATCGGGAACACTTTATTTACCCGATGGTTACGACCGAACTAAGAAAACAGAAAAATTACCTTTGTTAATCTGGGCTTACCCAGAAGAATTCAAGGATAAAAACTCAGCAGGGCAAAACAAACAGAATCCAAATGAGTTTACATTTCCCTATTATGGTTCATTTGTGTATTGGGTAACCAAAGGGTATGCTGTACTTGATGATGCTTCGTTTCCAATTATTGGTGAAGGAACTACAGAACCAAATGACACCTTTATGACGCAATTAGTTGATGATGCTGAAGCTGCAATTGATGCTGTAGATAAATTAGGGTACATCAACAGAAAAAAATGCGCTATTGGCGGACATTCTTATGGTGCTTTTATGACCGCAAATTTGTTGACACATTCTAATTTATTTGCTTGTGGAATTGCAAGAAGTGGCGCATATAATAGAACTTTGACTCCATTTGGATTCCAAAGTGAACAAAGAAATTATTGGGATATTCCAGCTATTTATAATGAAATGTCACCTTTTATGAATGCTGATAAAATGAAAACCCCTTTACTCCTGGTTCATGGCGATGCGGATAATAATCCTGGGACATTTACGTTACAATCCGAGCGCTATTTCCAAGCTTTGAAGAATTTGGGTGCGCCAGTTCGATTGGTTTTATTACCAAAAGAAGCACATAGTTACGTAGCTAAAGAAAATATTCTTCACTTGCTTTGGGAACAAGACCAATTCTTGGAGAAATATTTGAAAAACTAAAGTTCGAAAATAGAGAAAGACAAGCCCTGAACTTAAAATTTCAGGGCTTCTTTTTTAAATAGCTTTGGCTTCCAACGACCAGTTCATTTTCACTTTCAAAAAATATAGTTTTATTACTATGACTGGCTTCAATCAGATAATGATTTCCTAAAAAATAAGATTTTACAACCTCAACTTTTAGCTTAGATTTTTCTACAATAATCAATTGATTTGGATAAATAAGTTCCGTTTTTCCATTGATTATAATTTCGTTTACATCGCCAAAAAGTGAAGCAATGTATTTGGTTTTTGGATTGTCGTAAATTGCTTTTGGATTACCTCTTTCTATGAGCTGTCCATCTTTTAAAACCAATACTTCATCTGCAAAAGAAAGCACATCTGAACTATCATGTGTGGCGAAAATAGTGGTGATTTTTTTTTCGTTTAGATAACTAAAGAGTTTTCTACGCAAGCTGTTTTTTCTGAAATTATCAATATGACTAAATGGTTCATCCAACAATAAAACTTCGGGTTCAAGAGCTAAAACTCTTGCTAATGCAACACGCTGCATTTGTCCGCCACTTAAATTTTTTACTTTTATATTGGCATATTCTTTCATTTCAACAATTTCCAAAAGTTCAGCAATGCGCTCTTTTTTTTGTTCCGGATAAATATTTGAAAGATATTTCCCGATATTTTCTGAAACGGTTATAAATGGCATCAAATCAAAATCTTGTGCCAAATATTTCATAAAATCCATTCCCGGAATCAGATTGTATTTTGGTCCAAATACTTCTTTAGTATTCCAAAATAATTGTCCCTCATCTAAGTCATATAAGCCATAAATAAGTTTGAGTAAAGTACTTTTACCACAACCACTTTCACCAATAACTGCCAAATTATTTCCTTTTTCTAATTCAAAAGAAATTGTGTTAATTGTTATTTTTTCTTGATAAGAAAATGAAATGTTTTTGACTTTTAGCATATTGTTGCATGATTTACAAAATTGAGCAATCTAAAATGAAATAAAAAATATAATTGGGAACACTTTTTAAAATCTTACCGTCATTTTCATACACTTTATAGATTTTAAACTTTTTTTTATACATTTTCTGAAATTAGATTTACTTTTGTATACCCATTATCTTTTAATATACAACGATTTATGAAATTGAAAATCTACATTTACTTATCCTTTCTTTTAGCTATAAATTCTATTTATGCGCAAGTTGGTATTGGAACAGCTTCTCCTGCGTCATCTTCAGCTTTAGATATTACCTCAACCAATACAGGCTTGCTAATACCAAGAGTAGCTCTATTAAGCACGAGTGATGTGGCAACAATTACTTCTCCAGCGACTTCATTATTAGTTTACAATTCAGGTTTTGCACCTAATGGCTATTATTACTGGAATGGTTCTTTATGGGTTCAATTAGCTACTGGTAACAACACAGATTGGTCACTATCCGGAAATTCAGGAACCAACCCAACCACAAACTTCTTTGGAACTACAGATGATAAAGACATTGTTTTTAAAAGAAATAATGCAAGAGCAGGTTATATTGGCGATGCGGTTTATGATTTATTTTCATTTAATTCAAATAACGGAAACACCTCATTTGGTGCTAATACAATGTTAAACCCTACTGTTAATGTCGGAACTCAAACTGGAGTAAGAAATACCGGTTTTGGTGTGAATGTAATGCCTGGATTATCAACTGGAGTTAGGAATGTTGGAATTGGTGAATTCGCTTTATTTTCAAATACAACAGGAACAGAAAATACTGCTACAGGCTCTGGCGCATTATTCTCTAACATTATAGGAAAATTAAATGTTGCCATTGGAAGAAATGCATTAACCTCTTCAGACGCCGATAATAATACGGCAGTTGGCGCAGCAGCTATGAGACTAAACACTTCGGGCACAAACAATACGGCATTAGGATTTGAAGCGCTAAGAAATAATGTTTCGGGGACTGGAAATGTTGGAATTGGCTATCAGGCAGGTAGATTAGAAACAGGTAGTAATAAATTATATATTGCAAATACAAATGCTGATGCTTCAAATGCTTTAATTTATGGTGAGTTTGACAATAAAATTCTAAGAGTTAATGGAAAAGTTGGCGTTAATGCAGCACCAACATCAACATTGGATATAGCTGCGGTTAATGCAACGGGAGCTACTACAAACGTAGATGGTATATTAATTCCAAGAGTAGATAGACAAAGAGCACAAGGCATGTTAGGTACACCAACAGGAACTTTAGTTTATGTAAATAGTATTGCTACCGGTACTGCTGCAGGAACTGCAGTTAATATAACATCCATAGGTTTCTATTTTTATGACGGTAGCGTTTGGCAAAAATTAGTAACTGGAACATTAACAAATGATTGGTCTATACTTGGTAATACCAACATTGTTGATGGAACCAATTTTATAGGAACGGGCGCCGCTACTAATGTTGATATAGCCTTTAAAAGAAATAATGCTGCTGCAGGTAAAATAGGAGCCACAAGTACATCATTTGGTGTTGGCGCATTGACTTCTGGGGCTGCAACTAATAGTACCGCTTTTGGTAATAACGCCTTATCAGTTAGCACTGGTAGTAATAATGTTGCTATTGGTCAAAATGCATTACAAAATTGTAATACAACTGCACAATGGAATACTGCAGTTGGAACAGATGCTTTAAAAGGAATAAATAGTAATGCTGCACAAGATAATGTAGCCATAGGTTATGGAACTATGAGCTTGGGAGTAGGTAATATCAGCCAATGTACTGCAGTTGGATCAAGAGCCTTACTAAGTAGCACTGGTGCAAATAGTACTGCAGTTGGGTTTTATGCTCTTGGTGGAGCTGCAGGCACACAAACTGGTGCAGATAACACCGCTGTTGGAGTAAGTTCATTAAGACAAAACACAAGTGGCGCATCAAATACTGCAGTTGGTACTAGTTCGCTTCAATTTAATGGAGGTTCAAGTAATAACGTAGGAATTGGTCATTCTGCTTTGCGGTCTGGTGGTGGAAATTCCGTAGCAGTCGGTGTTAATGCTCTAATTTCAAATACAGGCGCTAATAATACAGCTATCGGCTTTTCAGCTGGAAGTGGTATCACCACAGGAATTGGCAATGTATTTATAGGTAACTCAGCCGGTTCAACAGAAACTTTGGCATCTAGTGATAAATTATATATTACTAATTCCGCCACGACACCTATCACTTCGTTAATATATGGAGAATTTACACCTGCAGCGCGAATATTGCGAACTAACAGCACTTTTCAAATTGGCAACCCTGCAGGAACTGGTTATGTTTTTCCAAAAGACAGAGCATTATCTAACAATCAAGTGATGAAAACAGATTTAGCTGGTAACCTGACATGGGTTGATTTATCAACTTTAGAAACCGATCCTCAAGTTACTTCAACAGTAACAAGTAGCATTCCTAAATGGAACGGTACAACACTAGTTGATGGCGTTTTAGTTGATAATGGAACTAATGTTGGAGTTGGTATGACTCCGGTTGCAGGAAATAAACTAGATGTGAGTGGTAAAACTAGAACAACGAGTTTAGAAACAGCTAATTTACAAATGACTGCCGGCGCAACTGCTAATTACGTTTTACAAAGTGATGCTATAGGAAATGCTACTTGGGTTAATCCAACAACATTAACCATTTCAGAAATAGACCCACAAGTTTCATCAGCAACTTCAAGTGTTATACCAAAATGGAACGGAACTACTCTAGTTGATGGTGTAATGGTTGATAACGGAACAAATGTGGGCGTTGGAGTAACACCTTCTGCTGGAAATAAATTAGAAGTTAATGGTAAAACTAAAACTACTGATTTGCAAATGACAACCGGCGCAAATGCTAATTACGTTTTACAAAGTGATGCTACAGGAAATGCTTCTTGGGTTGATCCAACTACACTAACTATTACAGAAACTGACCCACAAGTTTCATCAGCAACTTCAAGTGTGGTACCAAAATGGAACGGAACTACTTTAGTTGATGGCGTAATGGTTGACGACGGAACTAATGTTGGTGTAGGCGCAACTCCTTCTGCTGGAAATAAATTGGAAGTTAATGGTAAAACCAAAACTACTGATTTCCAAATGACAACGGGCGCAACTGCTAATTACGTTTTACAAAGTGATGCAACAGGTAATGCTTCTTGGGCATTACCAAACAATACACTTTCTGTAGTTAGAACAAATTTAAGTGCAGGGCAATCTCTTGGGACAGGTGGTTGGCAAAAAATAAATTTTGATACCGTAGTTTTCGATTTGAACACAGAATTTAATACAGGAACAAATCGGTTTGTAGCAACCAAAGCGGGATATTATGAAGTAAATGCTGGCTATCACACCAACAATCAAGGGAACACACAATTCTACTCGATAGGTGTATATAAAAATGGCGCTTTATACCAACAAACTACAGGCAATCATTATAATGTAGGGTATGTTTCCAGAAATGTAAATTGTATTGTTTATTTAGATGCTTTAGAATACATAGAAATCTTTGCTGAAAACTTTCAATCGGGAGTTACTATTGATTCTTATCCAGGAAAAACTTTTTTTGAAGTAAAACAAATTCGATAAAAACAAGAGCGAAACTCATAAATAAAGAATCGCTCTTATCAAACTTACCAATAAAAACACCTAACTAATAATATATTTTTCGTAAGACTTTGTATCAATGCGGGCTTTCAAATCATGGAGTAAATTGTAAAGTCCAAAAAATGTTCTGTTGATATATAAAAAGTGTTTTGAACCTCTATTACCATTCATTTTTCTGAGTTGCGTATCTTTTGAAAACTCCTCTCCCATTTGTGCAATTTTTCCAAAGAAATCTTCATCAGAAAAATCAAAATAATCATCATGAAATGGTTTCGTGAATAAACTTAATAAATCATAAAATATTTTGGTGAAATATTCCAATTCTACTTTAGAATCATCAGCTCGTAAAATTTCTAACTCGTATAACTTATCATTAAATAAATCTGGATTGCCTATGATTTCAGGTTTCGCCAATTCAAAATAAGGAATATAAAATTCCTCAGGTACCTGTTTTATACAACCAAAATCAATGGCAACTAAATTATCGTTACTATCTATCAAAAAATTTCCGGGATGTGGATCAGCATGTACTTGTTTTAAATAATGCATTTGATACATATAAAAATCCCACAATGCTTGGCCTATTTTATCTCCTTTACTTCTGTCTACATTATGAGCTGTGAACTCAGACAAATGTTCCCCATCAATCCACTCCATCGTTAATATTTTCTCAGATGAGAACTCAGGATAATATTTTGGAAAACGTAAATTAGCTATCTGCTTACACCAATCAGAAACTTCTAAACTTTGTTTTAGTTCTAAAACATAATCTGTTTCCTCTAACAATTTGTTCTCAACTTCTATAAAATATTTTTCAGAATCTTTACCTTTTAAATTAAACATTCTTGTAGCAAATGGTTTGACCAAAGCCAAATCAGAACTTATACTATCCGCCACTCCGGGATATTGGATTTTCACAGCAAGCTTTTTCCCATCTTTGGTTGCTTTGTGTACCTGACCGATACTCGCAGCATTCATAGCATTCGGAGTGAAGGAATCGTATATGTCTTCAGGATATTTACCTAAATATTTTTTAAAAGTTTTTCTAACTAAAGGAGCAGATAAAGGCGGCACTGAAAATTGTGATAACGAAAATTTGTCTACATAAGCTTGCGGCATAATGCTTTTGTCCATGCTCAACATTTGTGCAACCTTTAAGGCACTACCTTTTAAGTTTTTTAATCCGTCATAAATATCTTCGGCGTTATTCTCGTTCAATTTATCACGGTTCAACGATGGATTAACCATTTTCTCACCATAATAGGCAACATAGTTTCCTCCTACTTTAATACCTGTTTTCACTAATTGACTGGCACGTTCTATTTTTCCTGTTGGAATTTTATCTAAAGTTTTCATCAATTATTGTATTTTTTCTTTCCAAAGAAATTTTCCCAAATCAAACAAACTTTCTAAAGGTTTAGTGTCTAATAAATCGACAACAGTGTTAACTGATTTCTCTATTAAAATATCAGTCTTCTCAAAGCCTATAGATGTATCATCCATCCAAAACTTTAACAAAAACAAAAACTGTAACCAAGCGCCTTCTGAAAAAACCGGTTCTGTTACTTTAGTAATTTTTTCATTTTTATTTGATGAATCGGAATGAATTATCGATGTTATAAATTCTTTAAAATGAGTTCTAAAACCTTTCAGGCTTTTCAAATTCTTCAATCCTTCTTTGTTTTCTTTCAATGTGAACAAAACATAACTTCTATTCAAAGTCAATATTTCAAACAACGTAAAATATAACGTTAGCAACTTATTTTTATCAGAATACTTATCAAAAGCTTCTTCCTTTTCAATTGAAGCTACTGCATTTTCAAAAAACTTTATCCAGATGCATTGTTTAAGTGAATCAAAAGAACCGAAAAAAGAATAAAAATCACTTTCCTGAATACTATGCTTCTTGCAAAAGGAATAAACATTTTTTGGCTCTTCATTATGTTCTAATACATCATTCATAAATAATGATATAATTTGAATATCATCTATTAACTCCTTCTTTGTCTTTACTTGTTTTGCTGTAGCCATGATATTGATTTTAAATGTACTTGACAAAGATACGTTTTGTTTAACAATTTAGAATAATAACTAAACAAAAAGTTTTGTTAAATTATAAGGGATAAAAAAAGCTGCCTTTTTTAAAGCAGCTTTTTTGTATTTAAGAATAAGGAAAAAATTATTTCCCTGCTTCTTTTTGAGCGTCTTGTACCATTTTCTCGTTCGCTGTAATCGCAAACTCAACACGACGGTTTTGACTTCTTCCTTCAGGAGAATCATTAGTTGCTACTGGATCAGCAATACCTAAACCTGTAGTAACAAATCTAGATGCTGACAAACCTTTTCCAGCTAAATATGATTTAACAGAAGCTGCTCTTTGATCAGATAATTTTAAATTATATTCTGCCGAACCTGTACTATCTGTATAACCATAAATTTGAATATTAGTATCCGGATATTGATTAAACACTGGAATTAATTTATCCAAATTATTCTTTGCAGTTGGTGTCAAAGTTGATTTATTAGTATCAAAACGAACCGAATTTTCACCTAGAACCAATTTAATCCCTTCTCCTACTCTTTCTACTTGGGCACCAGGCAAAGCAGTTTGAATTTCTCGGGCTTGTTTGTCCATTTTATTTCCAATCACACCTCCAGCTACACCTCCAATAACTCCTCCTAAAACAGCACCAAGAGCACCATTTCCGCCTTTACCTATATTATTCCCTAAAATTCCACCTAAAACTGCTCCACCAACAGCACCAATCGCTGCTCCACGTTGCGTTTTATTTGTATTCTTTACTGCCTCACAACTTGTGAAAATAGTTGATAACAATAGTAAAATCGCTACTAAAATTGTACTTGTATTTTTCATATTTTTAATTTAATCGTTCAAATTGGTATACTACATCCGTTAATTTTCCAGCTACATTAATCTTGTCAATAAGCTGAAAAGAATTTTCGGTTTGATTAGCAACTCCTAAAACATAACCTGATTTAATAGTTTTTGCTTTTGACTCATCTAATATTTTCAAAACAAACTGACCTTCTTTGTTAATAAACCAAGTAATTGGTGTACTGTAAGCTGTACATTTTGGACTTGTCAAAGCCAAATTACCTTTGTTGTTATTAGAAATAAATTTCCATGTGCTCCCAATAAAACATTTTGAGTCAGCCAAATCAAAAGATGTTACCTTGATTACATCCGAACCAGGATAATTAACTGAAACTATTTGCCAATTCCCTTTGATTGCAACTTGAGATTTTGAATCTAACTTTGTGCTTGTAGCCGAATTTGATTTACAAGATAAAATCAAAACTGATAGTAAACTTATTAAAATAATTTTTTTCATTCTTATTGTAATTTATAATTAATAGTGCAAATATACGCCGATTTTTAATTTGGAATTTACATAATACTGTAGAATTGTTTCAAAATTAAAGTAGACTTATAGTGCGTCAATTTGTCATAACAAATATAATTGGTACTAGTTTTGAGTAGCAGGATTAAAATTGTTTAACCAAAAAATAACAAAACATGACAACAGGAAAAATTAATGTATCCGTAGAAAACATCTTTCCGTTAATCAAGAAGTTTTTATACAATGACCACGAAATTTTCTTGCGTGAATTGGTCTCAAATGCAACTGATGCAACATTGAAATTAAAACATTTAACCAGTATTGGTGAAGCCAAAGTCGAATATGGCAATCCGATTATCGAAGTTAAAATTGACAAAGAAGGCAAAAAACTACACCTAATCGATCAAGGTTTGGGAATGACTGCCGAAGAAGTGGAAAAATACATCAACCAAATTGCTTTCTCCGGAGCAGAAGAGTTTCTAGAAAAATATAAAGACTCTGCTAAAGATTCAGGAATCATCGGTCACTTTGGACTCGGATTTTACTCAGCCTTTATGGTAGCTTCTAAAGTGGAAATTATCACCAAATCTTACAAAGACGAACCAGCTGCTCATTGGACATGTGACGGAAGTCCAGAATTTACTTTAGTTGCATCTGACAAAACCGAAAGAGGAACCGAAATCATACTACACATTGCAGAAGATTCTTTAGAATTTTTAGAAGAATTCAAAATACGTGAATTGTTGACTAAGTATAACAAGTTCATGCCGATTCCAATTAAATTCGGAACCAGAAAAGAAAAAATCGAACAGAAAAAAGGAGAATCGGTTGCCGAAGAAGACAAAGACACTATTTTCACTGAAGTGGAAGTTGATAACATCATCAACAATCCAAATCCGGCATGGACCAAACAACCAGTTGACTTAACTGATGAAGATTATAAAGACTTTTACCGCGAATTGTATCCTATGCAGTTTGAAGATCCGTTATTCAACATTCATTTAAATGTAGATTATCCTTTTAACCTGACAGGAATTTTATATTTCCCAAAAATGTCTGCCGATTTGCAATTGCAAAAAGACAAAATCCAAATGTATCAAAACCAAGTCTTCGTTACTGATAACGTTGAAGGAATTGTACCTGAATTTTTAGGTATGCTAAAAGGTGTGATTGACTCGCCAGATATTCCTTTGAACGTTTCTCGTTCTGGATTGCAAGCAGATAGTAATGTGAAAAAAATATCGAATTACATCACAAGAAAAGTAGCTGATAAATTGAAATCATTATTCACTGAAAACCGTGAAGATTTCGAGCAAAAATGGAACGATATCAAAATTGTATTGGAATACGGAATGCTTTCTGAGCCAAAATTCTATGAAAAATCAGGAGATTTTATTTTGTATCCAAGTGTTGATGATAAATATTACACTTTGGCAGAACTGAAAGAGGCCATTACTGAAAACCAAACTGACAAAAACGGAAAATTGGTAGTTTTATATGCTTCCAATAAAGATGCACAACACGGTTATATCGAAATCGCTAAAGAAAAAGGATATAAAGTATTGTTGTTAGATTCTCCAATCGTTTCGCATTTAATCCAAAAACTAGAAAGCGATAATGAAAACCTGACTTTTGTTCGTGTAGATTCTGACCATATTGACAAACTAATTCAAAAAGAAGACACTCAGATTTCTAAATTATCAGAAGATGAGTCGAAACAATTGAAAACGGTTTTAGAAGAAATTGTACCAAAAGCAAATTACTCGGTTCAATTAGAACCAATGGACAGCACAGCAGCACCATTCATCATAACGCAACCTGAATTCATGCGAAGAATGAAAGAAATGAGTCAATCCGGAGGCGGCGGAATGTTCGGAATGGGTAATTTCCCTGAAATGTATAATTTGGTTGTAAATACCAATTCAGATTTGGCAACAACCATCTTAAATACTTCTGACAAATCAGCTCAGGAAAGTTTGGTAAAACAAGCTTTGGATTTGGCAAAAATATCTCAAGGATTATTAAAAGGCGAAGAGTTGACAGCTTTTGTAAAGAGAAGTTTTGAACTCATAAAGTAATTAGGCAGTAGCCAAAAGTCACTAGTTAAAAAAACCTGTAAGTTCAAACTTGCAGGTTTTTTTATATTTTAGCAAAAAAATGAAAATGAAAAAAACCCTCCTTCCAATCCTATTTTTATTTATGGTAAACCAATCCTATTCGCAAAGGATTGCCTATATTGTGACAACCCAAAATGACACTATTTCAAACTTAACATTGAAAAATAGCTTCGTTTTTAAGAATAGTCTATTGATGAATCTTCAGGAAAAACTCATTGTTGAAAATCAAGAAGGAGTACAAAAAACGTATTTACCAAGTGACTTAAAATCATTCATGCTCTATTACGATGGTGAAAAAATTCAATATGAAAGTATAGACAACAAGGTATTTGGAATATTGATGTATACTGACAAAATAAAATTGGTAAAAATAAATACACGCAACTACTTTATTTACGCTTTCACAAGGCCAAATAATGGCAAAACATCTTATATGGAAGGAAAAGGCTTGAGCAGACGAATCACTTTAAATGTAATCACAAGGGAAATGGGAGATTGTCCTTCAACAATTAAAAAAGTGGAAGACGATATTCTAAAAGTACATTATGAAGAAGGTGTAATAGAACTTGTTAAGGATTATGAAGCCAATTGCCTGAAATAAATCATAAAAAAATGCGACAACAAACAATATAAACCCCGAACTTCGTGCTTCAAACTTCGTAAATCGTATTTCATTATGACACTCCACATCGAAACCCCAGCCCTACTCTTCTCAGCAACATCATTGATATTGTTAGCTTATACCAATCGTTTTTTAACTATTGCACAAATCGTTAGAAGCTTAAAGAAACATTATGATGAGAATCATACCAAAAGTATTTTACTCCAAATTAAAAACCTCAACTTACGTTTATCTCTAATTAGATACATGCAACTTTTTGGGGTGCTTTGCCTATTCCTATCCGTTTTCGCTATGTTTTGCTTGTTTCTCGAAGAACAAATAATTGGCATATATCTTTTTGGCGCCAGCTTACTAACTTTACTAATTTCATTGGGAATTTCCTTTTGGGAAATCAGTATTTCGGTAACGGCTTTGCGTTTACACTTGAGTGATTTGATGGAAGAGAAAAAAAAATAATACTAAAATAAAAAATCCCAAACACTCGCTTGGGATTTTTTATTTACTTACTCAAATACATCTTACGTCTAGAATACAATTCATAAAACTGATCATCCTTCAAATCATCAATAAACAAAATACTTTCACCTGTGGATTTCATTTCTGGTCCGAGAGCTTTGTTAACATCTTTGAATTTACTAAAAGAAAAAATAGGTTGTTTAATGGCAAAACCTTTCAGTTGTGGATTGAATTTAAAATCGGTTACCTTATTTACACCAAGCATCACTTTTGTAGCATAATTTACATACGGTTCACCATAGGCCTTGGCAATAAAAGGCACGGTTCTAGAAGCTCTCGGATTGGCTTCAATTATATAAACGATGTCGTCTTTTATGGCAAACTGAATGTTAATCAACCCTACAGTTCGCAATGCTAAAGCAATTTTTTTGGTATGATCTTTAATTTGTTGCATCACAAATTCACCCAAATTAAACGGTGGTAAAGTCGCATTAGAATCCCCTGAATGGATTCCGCAAGGCTCTATATGTTCCATGATTCCGATGATGTAGACATTTTCACCATCACAAATGGCATCCGCTTCAGCTTCAATTGCTCCGTCTAAATAATGGTCCAACAGCAATTTATTTCCCGGAATATTTTTCAGCAAATCGATAACATGTTCTTCCAATTCTTGTTTGTTGATAACAATCTTCATCCCTTGTCCACCCAAAACATAAGAAGGACGAACCAATAATGGAAAATCCAACACATCTGCTAAAGCACTTGCTTGGTCAGCATTTTCAGCAATTCCAAATTGAGGAAACGGAATCTTTAACTCGGTCAACAATTCTGAGAATCTACCTCTGTCTTCTGCTAAATCCAAAGCATCAAATGAAGTTCCAAGAATTTTTATATCGTATTTTGATAATTTCTCCGCCAATTTCAAAGCTGTTTGTCCACCAAGTTGCACGATAACACCTTCAGGTTTTTCATGACGGATTATATCATAAATATGTTCCCAAAATACGGGCTCAAAATATAACTTGTCAGCCGTATCAAAATCGGTTGAAACTGTTTCTGGATTACAGTTAATCATGATGGTTTCGTAACCGCATTCTTTTGCTGCCAAAACACCGTGAACACAAGAATAATCAAACTCAATTCCCTGACCAATTCTGTTTGGTCCTGAACCCAAAACGACTACTTTCTTTTTATCAGTTACAATACTTTCGTTATGAACGTAACGTTGTCCATTTGCCGTTTCAATTTCAGCTTCGAATGTCGAATAATAATAAGGCGTTAGTGCTTTAAATTCGGCCGCACAAGTATCAACCAATTTGTAAACACGCTTGATATTCTTCTCGTCACGCAGTTTATAAACTTGGCTTTCCAAACATTTAAGCATGTGCGCAATTTGTCTGTCTCCGTAGCCTTTTTGCTTCGCTTCCAATAATAATTCTTTTGGAAGATTAGTGATATTGTATTTTGAAATTTCTTTTTCTATCGTATATAATTCTTCGTATTGTTTCAAAAACCACATGTCAATCTTTGTAATTTCGTGGATTCTGCTCAATGGAATTCCCATTGCAATGGCATCATAAATCACAAACACTCTGTCCCAACTTGCAAAAGTTAACTTCTCGATGATTTGCTCGTAGTTCTTATACCCTTTCCCGTCTGCTCCTAATCCGTTACGTTTAATTTCTAGTGATTGTGTGGCTTTGTGCAATGCTTCTTGGAATGAACGTCCGATTCCCATAACTTCACCAACCGATTTCATTTGCAATCCCAACGTTCTGTCAGCACCTTCAAATTTGTCGAAGTTCCAACGTGGAATTTTTACAATTACGTAATCTAAAGTCGGTTCGAATAAGGCCGAAGTTGATTTGGTGATTTGATTTGGTAACTCATCTAAATGATATCCTAAAGCTAATTTTGAAGCTACTTTTGCAATCGGATAACCCGTTGCCTTTGATGCTAATGCCGATGAACGCGAAACTCTAGGATTGATTTCTATCGCAACTATATCTTCTTTCTCGTCTGGTGAAACGGCGAACTGCACATTACAACCACCAGCAAAATTCCCTATTGAACGCATCATCAAAATAGCGTAATCCCGCATTCTTTGAAAAGTGGTATCCGATAGCGTCATTGCTGGTGCAACCGTGATTGAATCTCCTGTATGGATTCCCATTGGATCCATATTTTCGATGGAACAGATAATGACTACGTTGTCGTTTTTATCGCGAAGTAATTCTAATTCGTATTCTTTCCAACCTATTAATGCTTTGTCAATCAAGACTTCGTGTATAGGTGACATTTCTAAACCGTAAGTTAGTTTTTCGTCAAATTCTTCTTTGGTGTGCACAAAAGCAGCTCCGGTTCCACCAAGCGTAAACGAAGGTCGAATTACTAGTGGAAAGCCGAATTCTTGTGCAATTTCTTTTCCTTTTAAGAATGAGGTTGCTGTTTTGGCTGGTGCTGTTGGTACGCCTATTCTTGCTAATAGTTGTTTGAATTTTTCCCTGTCTTCGGTAACGTTAATAGCATTAACATCAACGCCGATTAATCTAACATTAAAATCTTCCCAGATTCCTTTTTCGTCCGCTTCTAAACAAAGGTTTAAGGCTGTTTGTCCTCCCATAGTTGGCAAAACAGCATCAATTTGTGGATGCTCTTTTAGGATTTGGATGATTGATTTTGTGGTTAATGGTAATAAGTAAACATGATCCGCCATACTTGGATCCGTCATAATTGTTGCCGGATTGGAATTGATTAGGATAACTTCAATTCCTTCTTCGCGGATGGAGCGTGCCGATTGGGAACCGGCATAATCAAATTCGCATGCCTGCCCGATTACGATTGGACCTGAACCTATGATTAAAACCGATTTGATTGAATTGTCTTTTGGCATTGTCTGTTGTTGTGTAGTTAGTTGTTGTGTTATTTCAAAATTCATCATTCCTTGTTCATCTGTTCATCTGTTCAACATTATTTTTTTGAAGTTTGAACTTCGATTAAAGAATGTTGAATTTTGAACTTTTGGCACTAGCCCCGATAGCAGTGGAAATCCTTTTTATTTTTCTTTAAAAATAAAAAGATTGGAACGGATAGCGGGAAATAGCTCCTAAAAATTATCAATATTTATGAACATGATATAAAAAAAGCCGCTACTAATAAAAGTAACGGCTTGATATTGATTAATTACTAATCATTATTTTTTGTGTCTTGGTTCACAAGAAACAGTCAATTTATGTCTTCCTTTAGCTCTACGACGCGCTAGAACTTTTCTTCCGTTCGCAGATTCCATTCTGTCCATAAATCCGTGTTTATTTCTTCTCTTTCTTTTCGATGGTTGAAACGTTCTTTTGCTCATTGCTTTGTATCTTTAAAATCGTGTATTATTCTCTTTTGTATTGGCCCTTCCAAAACCGAGTGCAAATATACAAACCTTTTTTTTTCTGGCAAGTAGTTTTATAAAAATATTTTCAATTCATTTTATTACCTTTGCGGCACAAAAATTATAACTTATGTTTCACAGATTTATTAAATTAATTATAGCTGCCTTATTAGTGGCAACAGCTGTTTGGCAGTTTACAGAAGGAAATGTTGGTAACGGAATATTTTTAATTCTGTTAACGGCTATTCCGATTTTTCTATACTACAAAAACGAATTTATCCTTTTGGCCTTTTTAAAATTGAGAAAACAAGATTTTCCTGGAGCCAAAGTTTGGTTGGATAAAATCAAAAATCCGGAAACGGCTTTGGTTAGAAAGCAACAAGGGTATTATAATTATCTTCATGGCTTGATGATGTCGCAAACGAATTTACACCAATCGGAGAAGTTCTTTAAGAAAGCGATTGAATTGGGTTTGAGTATGGATATGGATTTGGCTGTAGCGAAATTAAATCTAGCTGGAATTGCGATGTCAAGAAGACGTAAATTGGAAGCTACCTCTTTATTAAATGAAGCTAAAAAGTTGGATAAACAAAATATGCTGGCTGATCAGATTAAGATGATGAAAGAGCAAATGAAGAAGATTTAAGATAGACTTATTAGACTGGCTAGACTTTTAGAAATAAAAAACGTCCTGAAATTCTCAGGACGTTTTTTTATGATTTAGCCAATCAGTTGAGCGTATAAATCTTCTTTTTCATTTAGATAGCGGTATTCAAATCCATGCTCTTTCATTCTTTCTTTGATAGCGTCAATATCTTCTTTATTTTTGAGTTCTAAGCCAACTAATGCGGGTGCGATTTCTCTATTATTTTTTTTGGTAAACTGGAAAAAAGTAATGTCGTCTTCTTTGTTTAATATTTTATTTACAAACTCCTTCAAAGCTCCGGGACGCTGCGGAAATTGAATCATAAAATAATGCTTCAATCCTTCGTATAAAAGGGAACGTTCTTTTATTTCTTCTGTCCTTTCGATATCATTATTGCTTCCACTGACAATGCAAACCACATTTTTTCCTTTTATTTCTTCTTTATAAAAATCTAATGCTGCTATAGAAAGTGCTCCGGCTGGTTCAACTACCATAGCTTCTTCGTTATATAATCGCAAAATGGTAGTGCACACTTTTCCTTCAGGAACCAAGACAATGTCATCAAGATTTTGTTTGCAAATTTCAAAATTTAATTGTCCAACCTGCTTTACTGCAGCGCCATCAACAAATTTATCGATAGTTTCTAAATAAGTGTTTTCACCGTTTGCAATAGAAGTTTTCATGGCAGGTGCGCCTAATGGTTCAACTCCAATAATTTTAGTTTTTGGACTTAACTCAGCAAAAACAGTTGAAAGTCCGGCAGATAATCCGCCACCGCCTATTGGAACAAAAACATAATCAATAGGTTCCTTTGCTGCTTCTAAAATTTCTAAACCTACAGTTCCTTGTCCGGCAATAACTTTTATATCATCAAAAGGGTGAATAAAAACTTTATGGTTTTCGTTAGCATTTTTTATTCCTTTAGCATAAGCATCATCAAAAGTATTTCCCGTTAAGACGATTTCTACAAATGATTTCCCGAACAATTGCACTTGTTTAATTTTTTGCTTTGGAGTAGTTTTTGGCATGTAAATAATGCCGTTTATTCGAAGTAAATTACAAGAATAAGCAACGCCTTGAGCATGATTTCCGGCACTAGCACAAACTATTCCTTGTGCTTTTTCAGCATCCGAAAGCGAACTCATTTTGTTATAAGCACCCCGAATTTTATAAGAACGAACGACTTGCAAATCTTCTCTTTTTAAAAGAATTTTAGCATCAAATTCATCTGATAAATTTAGGTTTTCAGTCAATGGGGTAACTTGAACTACGCCATTCAACTGCTTTTTTGCTTGTACTATTTCTTGAAACAAATTCATTTTACACTCATCAATTAAGATTTCTTACTCCACAATTTTTTTCATTGCTGTCATTGCACTACGAAGTTCAGCTCCACAAATTTCAATGGAATGATTTCGGATTGCCGCATTTGTTTTAACTAGTTCAAAATTATCAACACCTGCATTTACTGCGTTATTGAAATTTTTCCCAATTAAATTTGTATCTACATTTTTCATGAAATCTGCTAAAAGTGGTTTGCAAGCATGATCAAACAAGTAGCAACCATATTCAGCCGTATCAGAAATTACACGATTCATTTCGAAGAGTTTTTTTCTGGCAATTGTATTGGCGATGAGTGGCGTTTCATGTAATGATTCATAATAAGCAGATTCATCTTTAATTCCGGCAGAAGTCATCGTTTCATAGGCCAATTCAACTCCAGATTTCACAAACGCAACCATTAAAGTGGCGTTGTCAAAATACTCTTGTTCTGAGATTTCCATAGTTCCGGCGGCAGTTTTTTCAAAATCAGTTTGTCCTGTTGCTTCGCGCCAAGTCAATAAATTTTTATCGCCATTGGCCCAATCTTCCATCATAGTTTTTGAAAATTCACCTGATAAAATATCGTCCATATGTTTTTTAAACAAAGGCGTCATAATTGTTTTCAATTCTTCTGCTAATTTAAAAGCTTCGATTTTTGCGGGATTAGAAAGGCGGTCCATCATGTTTGTAATTCCACCTATTTTCAATGCTTCAGTAATTACTTCCCAACCGTATTGTACCAATTTAGAAGCATAGGAAGCATCGATTCCTTTTTCAATCATTTTGTTAAAACTAAGAATCGATCCTGTTTGTAACAAGCCACAAAGAATGGTTTGTTCGCCCATCAAATCCGATTTTACTTCAGCTACAAACGATGAAAGTAATACACCTGCTTTGTGTCCGCCAGTTCCAACGCAATACGCTTTTGCAATTTCTAAACCATCACCATTTGGATCGTTATCCGAATGTACTGCTATTAAAGTTGGCACACCAAAACCACGTAAATATTCCGCTCGAACTTCTGAAGCTGGCGATTTTGGTGCAATCATAACTACTGTTATATCTTTACGTATTTGCATGCCTTCTTCCACAATATTAAATCCATGAGAATACGACAAACAGGCACCATTCTTCATCAAAGGCACAATTTTATTTATTGCTGGCGTATGTTGCTTGTCTGGTGCTAAATTGGAAACCAAATCAGCAGTTGGGATAATTTCTTCAAAAGTTCCTACTTCAAATCCGTTTTCAGTAGCATTAACATAGGAAGCGCGTTTGTTATCAATGGCTTCTTGACGCAAGGCATAAGCGACTTTAAGTCCACTATCGCGTAGGTTTTGACCTTGAGCTAAACCTTGAGCGCCACAACCAATGATTACTATTTTTTTACCTTTAAGCTTTGAAACTCCGTTTAAAAACTCATCGCTTTGCATAAAATCACATTTTCCTAATTCCTGAACTTTTAAACGATGAGGAAGTGAGTTGAAATAATTTGACATTGTATTTTTATTTTAGTGTTTTTAATATTATTTATTTTTTGAAATGATCATTTTTATTGAAACTACATTTCGAAAATCATACTCTTATGATTTAAAAATTCGTTATTGATTTGTTTTTTCGTTGGATCATTTTTTTCCATATCCAATACTTTTTTGTGAACCCCTTCACTTGATTTAATAATGGCAATTCGAGAACTTTTTACAAATTCTATTAAATTATATTTTGATAATTCCGTCAATAAATTATTAACTTCTTCATCTTGACCTGTAGTCTCAAAAACGGTATAGTCATCTCTAATAACCACTGCTCGTGCGCCAAATTCTCTGAGCAATCGTTCTACTTTTACGTCTTTCATTATAACCGATGTGGGTACTTTGTAGAGTGCTATTTGTTGCCAGATAATTTCATCATTGGTGTTGTAAAAAACCTTAAAAACTTCCACATTTTTTTCTAATTGACGTGCAATATTTTTTACTACCGTTTCGGTTTCCTTTATAACAATAGTAAAGCGGTAGATATTTTCAATTTCACTTGGTGAAGAATTAAAGCTGTTTAAACTTATTTTTCGTCTCGAAAAAATGATGGCTATTTTATTGAGTAGTCCAACTTGATTTTCGGTATAAACGGTTAATGTATATTCTTGTGTCATTTTTGTAGCTTTAGATTTCTTCTTTGCTTAATACTATTTCTGCAACGCCTTTTCCTTGCGGAACCATAGGAAAAACATTGTCTTCATGAACTACGGCTACTTCCAAAAGATACGAACTTGGGTTGTCTAACATTTGTTTCAACCCTTCTCTTAGTTCTTCTCGTTTAGATATTTGCTTTCCATCAATACCATAAGCATTACCCACTTGAACAAAATTTGGACTTTGTATGTCAGTAAATGAATAGCGTTTTTCATGGAAAAGTTCTTGCCATTGTCTAACCATTCCTAGAAAACTATTGTTTAAAATCAAGATTTTAACATTGGGTTTAAACTGCATTATTGTTCCTAATTCTTGAAGATTCATTTGTGCTCCACCGTCACCCATGATGGCAACAACTTGTCGTTCTGGCGCACCTAATTTTGCTCCAATAGCTGCAGGAAGTGCATATCCCATTGTTCCCAATCCGCCACTAGTAATATTACTTCTAGTTTTATTTTGTTTAGAATAACGACAGGCTACCATTTGGTGCTGCCCTACATCGGTTACAATTACAGCATCTCCATTGGTTAGTTCATTTAGTACATTTATAACTTCTCCCATGGTTAAACCACCTTCAGTAGGATTAAGTTCTTTTTCAATTAGTGTTGACGTTTCCTTTTCTTTTTTGATTTCAAATTCTTTAAACCATTCTGGGCGTGGTTTATTTTCAATTAGAGTAGTTAGCAAAGGCAAGGTTTCTTTACAATCGCCCCAAATAGATACTGTTGTTTGTACATTTTTATCAATTTCGGCTGGATCAATATCTAAATGAATGACTTTTGCTTGTTTGGCATATTTATCCAATCTTCCCGTTACACGATCGTCAAATCGCATTCCGACAGCAATTAAAACATCACATTCGTTTGTTAAAAAATTTGGTCCATAATTACCGTGCATTCCTAACATTCCGACACCTAACGGGTGATCTGTTGGAATAGCGCTCATTCCCATGATTGTCCAAGCTGCCGGTAAATTTCCTTTTTCAATAAAATTTTGGAATTCTTTTTCTGCATTACCTAAAATGACACCTTGACCAAATATTACAAATGGTTTCTTAGCTTCGTTAATTAATTTGGCAGCTTCTTTAATATATTCAGGTCTAACAATTGGATTTGGTCTGTAACTCCTAACATGTATGCATGGTCTGTAGCCAATATATTCAAACAATTGAAGCTGAGCGTTTTTAGTAATGTCAATTAAAACCGGTCCTGGACGACCACTTTTTGCAATATAAAATGCTTTAGCTAAAATCTCGGGGATTTCAGTTGCATCAGTAATTTGATAATTCCATTTGGTAATTGGAGTAGTAATATTAATAATATCCGTTTCTTGAAAGGCATCGGTTCCCAATAAATGTGCAAAAACTTGTCCAGTTATACAAACAAGAGGAGTAGAATCTATTAACGCATCTGCTAAACCTGTAACCAAGTTTGTTGCGCCTGGTCCGCTAGTAGCAAAAACAACTCCTGTTTTTCCGCTGACTCTTGCATACCCTTGAGCGGCATGAATGGCTCCTTGTTCGTGTCGCACCAAAATATGATTTAGTTTGCTTTTAAAATCAAACAGCGCATCATAAATTGGCATAATGGCGCCACCAGGATAACCAAAAACGGTATCTACTTTTTCAGATAGCAAAGCATCAATTACTGCTAAGCTTCCCGTTGTAGAAATAGGTTTTTTTTCGGTTTTATTGATGGAATCGAGTTCTAATGTTTTCATAATTTTATTTTTTAATCTTCATCCGTAACACAACCTTCAGAAGCGTCTTTTACTAATTTTACATACTTATACAATACTCCTGTAGTAACTTTTAAAGGAGGAAGTATTAATTTTTTTCGTCTTTCATCTAGTTCTGAATCTGTCACTTTAAGATGTATTGTATTATTTACTGCGTCAATTTCTATAGTATCTTCATCATTTACTAATGCAATTGTACCACCATCAAAAGCTTCTGGTGCTATATGTCCAACAACAAAACCATGTGTGCCTCCACTAAATCTTCCATCGGTAATTAAGGCAACACTTTTTCCTAATCCGGCACCAATTAAGGCAGAAGTTGGTTTAAGCATTTCCGGCATTCCGGGACCACCTTTTGGCCCAACATATCGAATAACAACAACGTCACCGGCTTTAATTTTTTTGTCTTCAATACCTTGAATTAATTCTTTTTCGCCATCAAAGACTCTGGCTGGACCAGTAAATTTTTCACCTTCTTTTCCTGTAATTTTTGCTACGGAACCTTTGATTGCTAAATTTCCATATAAGATTTGAAGATGACCCGTTTCTTTAATTGGACTTTCAATAGGACGAATTATATTCTGATCTTCAAAATCGATTTCAACTACATTTTCTAGATTTTCAGCCAATGTTTTTCCAGTAACCGTGATGCAGTTTCCGTGAAGCATTCCTTTGCTCAATAAATATTTTAAGACCATTGGAACTCCGCCTTTTTCGTGAAGGTTTTGCATTAAATAATTTCCTCCAGGTTTAAAATCAGCTATTAATGGTGTTGTATTACTTATTCTTTGAAAATCGTCTTGTGTAATTTTTACACCCACACTTTTTGCCATGGCTATAATATGCAGTACTGCATTTGTACTTCCACCTAGTGCTATTAAAGTTGTAATTGCATTTTCAAAGGCTTCGAAAGTCATAATATCTTTCGGGCAAATATTTTTTTCTAATAATAGTTTTATAAATTGAGCTGCTTGTTTACACTCTTCAATTTTCTCATGACTTACAGCGGGATTTGAACTCGAATAAGGCAAACTCATTCCGAGAGCTTCTATTGCGATTGCCATAGTATTTGCAGTGTACATTCCACCACAAGCACCAGCACCAGGGCAAGAATTTTTAATAATCCCTTTAAATTCTTCTTCGGATATTTTTCCAGCAATTTTTTCACCCAAAGCCTCGAAAGCCGATACTATATTCAAGTCTTTTCCTTGATATTTTCCTGGAGCAATTGTTCCTCCATAAACCATTATCGAAGGACGATTTAACCTTCCCATTGCTATTATAGAACCTGGCATGTTTTTGTCACAACCAGGTATGGCAATTACACCATCATAATAATGACCCGCAACGACACTTTCAATACTATCTGCTATGATTTCTCGACTTACAAGAGAATAGCGCATTCCATCTGTTCCGTTTGTAATACCATCACTAATACCAATTGTGTTAAAAATTAATCCTACCATATTAGAGGCATTAACTTCAACTTTTATATAAGATGCTAAATGGTTTAAGTGCATGTTACACGTATTTCCGTCATAACCCATTGAAGCAATTCCAATAAAAGGTTGGGCTAACTGTTCGTCATTCAAACCAATACCGTACAACATAGCTTGAGCTGCAGGTTGAGTTGGATCTTGAGTTACGGTTTTACTGTGTTTGTTTAATTCCATTATTTAGATTATTTCTTGTAATTCTTTTTGCTTTGAATTCTGTAAATTTATAATTGAAAAGTATTTTTATAATATCATTATTTAATTTTTTACAGTATCAGATTAATTTTTTATTGAGTTAATTAATTGATATTATGCATTTTAAATTTATTTTTTTACGATGTCAATTACTTAATTATTAGCTTGTGTTTTCTTATTTATTTAAAAATGAAAGTCATAAACAAAAAAATACCTCCCAAATAATTTAGAAGGTATTTACTTTTTTTGCTAATAAGAAAGTCTCCTATCCAAATTTTGAAAAATAGTACTAGAGACAATGTTAAATAATATCATATCTGTAATTAATAGCCCGAAAGTGGTATTTCAATCTCGTATTTTTTTCTGGTAGAATTAATTAATTTTTTGTCTCGCAACCAAGGATTATGAATCTTTAAAATTTTATAATTGATACCTTGTGTTTTGGCAAAATCAGCTAAATCATTAATAGTACTGTCTACTTCTATTTTTTTAGAAGGGATTTGAGCATACAAATCACCTGAAAAAATACTAAATCCATATTGTGCCGGATTTTTCATAATTTCTTTTAATGCCAAAATTCTAAAGACATAACGAGAAGTTTCTTCAGTCAAAGCCAAATCGTAGTAATTGGCAACTTTTTGTTCTTCTATTTTTTTCCCAACTCCACTCATTCCACCATTATACGATGCTGCAGCTAATGTCCATGAACCAAATTTTTCTTTTGCTGACAATAAATATTTACAAGCCGCTTCAGTTGATTTTTCTAAATCATAACGTTCATCAACAATATCATTAACTTCCATTCCCTTTTCTTTAGCAGTATCTGGCATAAATTGCCAAACACCTTTTGCCCCTGAACCCGAAACAGCATTTGTTAAACCACTTTCGATTACGGCTAAATATTTGAAATCATCAGGCACACCATATTTAGCTAAAATCGGTTCAATGATTGGAAAAACTCTGTTAGCACGTTTAATAATCAAAGCGGTTGTTGCATCTAAATTGGCATTGATAAGTAACTCTCGGTCTAATCGTTCTTTTACATCATTAATCTGCAATGGTGCAGTTTCGCCTGCAAAATCAACAGTTGTTGGAAAATACATTGCTGTTCCTTCATGTAGCAATTTTTCTTTGCTATCTCCGGAAACTCCAAAAACTAGTATTCCAGAAACTAAAATTACTACGAATGTAGATAGTAGGGCTCTATTCGTTTTCATAATCATTCATTTTATAATGTAAAGCTAAAAAAAATAAGTAGTAATCACTCCTTTTCTAATATAATTTTAGGCAAATTTTCGTTTAGCCATCTGTATTTTGTTAAGATCATGATATGAGTTCCACCCTTAACTTGGATACATTTTTTTATTTGTTTTATTGGAAAAACTTCATCAGCATCGCCATGAATATGAATAATTTCATTGTCTATTTCTGTTCGATTCCAATTGATTATTTGCTCAATTGCCCAATCTAAATACACTTTATCACGAATGGAAAGAAATTTTTCATAGAGCTTTATTTTTTGCTTTAAAATAGATGAACCGAAAGTAAATTTGGCTAAAAGCTCAATGTTTTCAAACAGTTTCGTCGGAATTAGTTTGTAAGCTTTAGTAGTTTTAGCAATTTTCATGCTTCTTGATAATTCTGCATTTGATTTTACACTTGAAATAATAATTACCTTTTTTGGATTTACAAATGACTTCATTTCCTGAACTAAAATTCCGCCAAAGGAAACACCAATTAAAATAACATTTTCATGTTTTACATTTCTTGCTATTCGCATAGCGTAAGCTTTTAATGACTCATTTTTATTGGGTAAAACCCATTCTAATAAATGCTTTTCAAAAGTTTCAGCAGGTAATTGAATTCGTTCAAAAATACTTGAACTTGCTGCCATTCCTGGCATAAAATAAACATGAACTTTTGCCATTATTTAACTTAAAACTGGTTAATTATTAGTAACTTTGCATAAAAATAATCCTTTTTATTTACTTGATTTATGGAAGCGACAGTAATTTTAGAAAAAATTGAAATTAAGGACAACACCTTTGCACGTCAATTTGAGACTTTGGTTGATGGAAAATTAATTTCTGTAGAATATTCATTTCAAGAGAAGAAGATTTTCTTAACGAGAATAAATGTTTTTGATGGTTTTGACAATGATGAATTCATTAATGATTTACTTAAGAACATTATGGAAATTGCTTATGAAAGAAAACTTAAAGTTGTTCCGATTTTACCAAAAATTGCGCTTTTCTTTAGAAAAAATGTGTGTTACAGAGATTTACTTCCACCTGGAATTAAAATATAATGAAAAAAAAAAACGTCCCGAATTTGGGACGTTTTTTTTATGCTTCAACATTCAAAAATTCTAATCTGACACTTCCGTCTTCATCTATTTTCGACAAATTGATTTCGTGTAATGTATTAACCAATTCCGGATTCCAAGGTGTTTTTACTTTTATGTAATTTTCGGTAAAACCGTGAATATATCCTTCCTTATTTTCACCTTCAAAAAGTACTTTTCTATTGGTTCCAATTTGACTTTCATAAAATGCACGACGCTTTTTTACTGACAATCCTCTGAGCATTTTACTTCTTTTGTTTCTCACATTCATTGGAACAACTTCAGGCATTTCGGCTGCTTCGGTATTGTCTCTTTCAGAATATGTGAAAACGTGTAAATAAGAAATATCCATTTCGTTTAAGAAATTATAAGTTTCCAGAAAATTTTCATCCGTTTCACCCGGAAAACCAACAATTACATCAACCCCAATACAGGCATACGGCATTACTTCACGAATTTTATTTACTCTTTCCGTATATACTTCGCGTAAATAACGGCGTTTCATTTTCTTCAAAATTTCATTGCTACCTGATTGTAATGGAATATGAAAGTGAGGTACAAAGGTTCTGCTATTTGAAACAAATTCGATAGTTTCATTTTTTAACAGATTTGGTTCAATAGATGAAATTCGGAGTCTTTCAATGCCTTTAACTTTATCTAGAGCCTGAACTAAATCAAGAAAAGTATGTTCGTGTTTTTTGTTTCCGAATTCGCCTTTACCGTAATCTCCAATATTTACACCTGTCAAAACGATTTCTTTTATTCCTTGTTTCGAAATATCTGAAGCATTTTTTAGCACATTTTCCAAAGCATCACTTCGAGAAATTCCTCTTGCTAGTGGAATTGTGCAATAAGTACATTTGTAATCGCAACCGTCCTGAACTTTCAAAAATGCTCGCGTTCTGTCTCCAATGGAATAACTACCAACGTAGAAATCGGCTTCCTCAATTTCGCACGAGTGCACTTCGCCCATATCATTTTTGGACAAATCATTTATATAATCGGTGATTTTGAATTTTTCAGTAGCACCCAAAACCAAATCAACACCATCGACGGCAGCCAATTCTTCTGGTTTCAATTGAGCATAACAACCTACCGCTGCAACGAAGGCTTTATCGTTGCGCCTCATTGCTTTTTTTACAATTTGTTTGAATTGTTTATCGGCATTTTCTGTAACCGAACAGGTATTGATAACATAAATATCAGCGAGTTCTTCAAAATCGACACGGTCAAAACCTTCTTCACTAAAATTTCTCGCGATGGTAGAAGTTTCGGAGAAATTCAATTTGCATCCTAAAGTGTAGAATGCTACTTTCTTTTTTTGTATCATAAAATTACTCAATTAATGAAATCGTTGTCAAAAATTGAATGGACAAATTTAGGCAAAATTTTAAACTAAAAATAGCCACTGATTCACTAATTAAAAAAAAATATGTGAATCAGTGGCTATAGATTATAATCTATTCTTTTCTGTATTTTTTAGTGATTTCGAAAACGTGCTCTAATATTTTAGCATCCTCATCTGAAAACGCCACTTGCCGACGTGCCATTACTATTTTGGCGGTTTGAAATGCTTTAGAAGTTAGATAAGTAGTAAAACCCGAAGCTCCGCCCCAAGAAAAACTTGGTACAAAATTTCGTGGAAACCCAGAACCAAAAATATTAGCAGAAACCCCAACTACAGTTCCAGTGTTGAACATTGTATTAATACCACACTTACTGTGATCACCCATCATTAACCCACAAAATTGCAATCCTGTTTTGGCAAAACCATCTGTTTCATAACTCCACAAACGCACTTCTTCATAATTATTTTTAAGATTCGAATTGTTAGTATCTGCACCTAAATTACACCATTCGCCTAAAACAGAGTTTCCTAAAAATCCATCATGTCCTTTATTGGAATAGCCCATCAAAACTGAATTGCTTACTTCTCCGCCAATCACAGAATGAGGTCCAACTGTTGTCGCGCCATAAACTTTAGAAGCCAATTTCACTCTACCCGATTCGCATAAAGCAAAAGGTCCTCGAATTACTGAACCTTCCATGATTTCGGCATTTTTTCCTATATAAACTGGCCCTGTCGAAGCATTTAAAGTTACAAATTCGAGCTTTGCTCCTTCTTCGATAAATATATTTTCGGATGAAATTACATTCACACTTTTTGGAATTGGTTGTGAATGTCTACCTTCTGTAATTAGTTCAAAATCTTCGCGTAAGGCTGCATCGTTTTTAGCAAAAATATCCCAAGTATGTTGGACTGTTAGACATTCTTCGCTAAATTCGATTATTTCATAACTATCAAAATCGACTTCTTCCTGTGTATCATTTGTATAAAAAGCAATGACTTCATCACCTTGAAAAATGGCTTGATTTTTCTCTAAACTTTTTACCATTTCAGCAAGAATATCATTTGGCAGGAAAGAAGCATTAATCATAACGTTATCTTCCATTTCAACCATTGGAAACTTTTCGGAAAGATATTCTTCGGTCAAAGTTGTCGTTGTGTAGCCTAAATATTTTTCCCATTTTTCACGAATTGTCAAAATTCCGATGCGAATATCAGCAACTGGTCTTGTGAATGTAAATGGTAAAAGAGCATTTCGAACTGTTCCGTCAAAAAGTATGTAGTTCATTTTGGTTCCAGGTTATTAGGTTTTGAGCTCAAAGTTACAAAAGTTTATGGCATAAAAAAACCACTCTCTTTTGGAGAATGGTCTTAATAAAATTGAAGCACTAATACTATTATTTAGTATGTTTAGCGTATTTAGTTTTAAATTTATCAATACGTCCAGCAGTATCAATAAGTTTAGATTTACCTGTGTAAAAAGGATGAGAAGTTCTAGAAATTTCCATTTTGAAAACTGGATATTCAACACCTTCGTGTGTTATTGTTTCTTTTGTTTCTACTGTTGATTTAGTTATAAAAACATCTTCGTTTGACATGTCTTTAAAAGCAACTAATCTGTAATTTTCCGGGTGAATTCCTTGTTTCATGATAAATCTTTTTATTGTTATGAAGTAGTTTTGTTTTGAAGCTTTCTTTATGAAAGGTATAAACTGGCTACAACTTTTATTTTTCTTTTTTAATTAGAGTGTGCAAAAATACAACTATTTTTTAAAAATCAAACCAATATGTAACTTTTTTTAATTGTTTTGTACTTACGAAAAAGTAATTACGGAATTACTATATTTGTTAATTAATTGATAGCTGAATATTATGAATGAAATTATTAAGAAGAACGCCTTAACCTTTGGTTTTATTATTGGTCTATTTTCAGTATTAACAACCACCTTAATTTATATTATTGATTTAGAACTTTTTACAAAGTGGTGGATTGGAATCATAACTATATCCTTTTCTATTGCCATTGGATGTTATTTGGTCATAAAGACCAAGAAAGAAATGGGAACTATAAGTTTTAAGGAAACATTTTCTGTTTATTTTATTGCTGCATCAATTGGATATTTAATTTCTAATCTTTTTAATTATTTACTATTCAATTTTATTGATCCCGAAGCAAAAGAAAAAATTAAGGAAATTGTTATAAAGTATACTGTTGACATATTAGAAAAAGTGGGAAGCCCAAAATCAGCTATAAATGAAACTATTCAAAAAATGAATGAAACAGATAGTTATTCCATTGGAAATCTGCTTTTTGGATATGCTTTTTCTTTAGTTATTATTGCTATTTTCGGATTAATATTAGCTGCTATTTTCAAATCAAAACCTTCTCAAGGATTATAAATGAATTTATCCATAATAATTCCACTTCTTAACGAACAGGAATCTTTACCCGAGTTACACCAATGGATTGTTAAAGTAATGACAACCCACAATTATAGCTATGAAGTAATTTTTATAGATGATGGAAGCACGGATGAGTCGTGGGAAATTATTGAACAACTTTCAAAGGAAAATCAAAACGTAAAAGGAATTCGTTTTCTTACGAATTTTGGCAAATCGCAAGCGTTACATGCCGGTTTTGCCAAAGCCAAAGGCGATGTGATAATTACCATGGATGCAGATTTACAAGATAGTCCTGAGGAAATTCCAGATTTATATAACATGGTTGTAAACCAAAACTATGATTTGGTCTCGGGTTGGAAAAAGAAACGTTATGATTCGGTTGTTGGTAAAAATTTACCTTCTAAATTGTTTAATTGGGCTGCCCGAAAAACGTCTGGTGTTCAGTTGAATGATTTCAACTGTGGGTTAAAAGCGTATAAAAATATCGTTGTCAAAAACATAGAAGTTTCTGGTGAAATGCATCGTTATATTCCTGTTTTAGCTAAGAATGCTGGGTTCGGAAACATTGGCGAAAAAGTAGTGATCCATCAAGCTCGAAAATATGGCGAATCAAAATTTGGGATGAGCCGATTTATAAATGGTTTCCTGGATTTAATTACCATTTGGTTTTTATCCAAATATGGGAAACGCCCAATGCATCTTTTTGGCGCTGGTGGCGTGGTAATGTTTTTAATTGGATTTGTATCCACAGGCTTAATAATAACTTTAAAATTGGTTAAACTATATTCAGGTTTTCGAACTGTTTTAGTCACTGAAAATCCACTTTTTTATATTGCTTTAACAGCTATGATTATAGGTTCTCAACTATTTTTAGCAGGATTTTTGGGCGAGATAATTTTGAGAACAAAGAACAACGAAGAACGCTATAAAATTTCTAAAGAAGTGAATTTGTAATTTGACTTTAGAATCGAATAAAAATAAGATCATGCAAATAGAACAACATATATTAGACAAAGTAAACGAATGGCTTTCGCCAACATTTGATCAAAAAACGCAAGACGAAATCAAAAAAATGATGACTTCTTCTCCAAAAAACTTAGAAGAAAGTTTTTATAAAAATTTGGAGTTCGGAACTGGCGGAATGCGCGGAATAATGGGCGTTGGAACCAATCGTATCAACAAATATACGCTCGGAAAAAACACTCAGGGTTTATCTGATTATTTGAAAAAATCATTCCCAGGCGAAAAATTAAAAGTCGCTATAGCTTATGATTGCCGACATAATAGCGATACTTTGGCTAAAGTAGTTGCAGATGTTTTTTCGGCAAACGGAATTCAGGTCTATTTGTTTTCAGAAATGCGACCAACTCCAGAATTATCCTTTGCTGTTAGATATTTAAATTGTCATGCCGGAATTGTTTTAACAGCTTCTCACAATCCGCCTGAATATAACGGATACAAAGTATATTGGCAAGATGGCGGACAATTAGTTCCTCCAAACGATGCCGAAATTGTTCAAGTAATTGAAGACTTAAAATACAGCGAAATCAAATTTGATGCAAACGAAAATTTAATCGAATATATTGATGTTGCCGTTGATGAAGCTTTCGCCAAATCGACAGTTGAAAATGCAAGTTTCAACACATCGGCGGAAGCCAGAAAAAATTTAAAAATTGCTTATACATCATTACACGGAACTTCTATTAAAATGGTTCCTAAAGTGTTAGAAAAAGCAGGTTACACCGACATCAATATTGTTCCTGAACAAGCTGAACCTAATGGTGATTTTCCAACTGTCGTTTCTCCAAATCCAGAAGAACCTGAAGCATTGACCATGGCTTTGGCTTTGGCAGATAAAATAAATGCAGATATAGTTTTTGGAACGGATCCTGACAGCGACCGTCTTGGTGTGGCCGTCAGAAATAATAGAGGAGAAATGCAGTTATTAAATGGAAACCAAACGATGGTTGTCATGACACATTATCTTTTGGAACAATGGAAAAAAGCAGGAAAGATTGATGGTAAACAATTCATCGGTTCAACAATTGTTTCCACACCAATGATGTTGGAATTGGCTACTGCTTATGGTGTAGAATGCAAAGTTGGATTAACGGGATTCAAATGGATTGCCAAATTTATCAGAGATTTTCCAGAACTGAAATTTATTGGAGGTGGAGAAGAAAGCTTCGGATTTATGGTTGGTGACGCTGTTCGCGATAAAGATGCAGTGGGCGCGATTTTATTAATGTGTGAAATTGCGGCTCAGGCTAAAGAAAAAGGAAGTTCGGTTTATAAAGAATTAGAACAAATGTATGTTGACTTTGGTTTTTATAAAGAACATTTGATTTCGATTACCAAAAAAGGAATTGAAGGCGCAAATGAAATAAAGCAAATGATGGTTGACATGCGCGAGAAACCAGTTTCTGAAATTAATGGGCAACGTATAGTTATGGTGGAAGATTATCAAAACTCATCAGCAAGAAATCTATTGAGCAACGAAACAGAAACCTTGAACGTTCCAAAATCGGATGTATTGATTTATTATTTAGAAGACGGTTCAAAAATATGTGCGCGTCCAAGTGGAACGGAACCAAAAATTAAATTCTATTTTAGTGTAAATACTACCATCGAAAACGTTGATGAAATTCCGGCTGCTGAAGTATTTCTAAATACTAAAATCAAAAACATCATTTCAGAAATGCAATTGAACTAATGGATAGTAATCTAAAAAAATTAATTCCTTTTGCCCTAAAATACAAGAACAATGTAATTTTAAACATAATCTTTAATATATTTTATGCCTTTTTTTCAACATTGGGAATGATTTCTATAATTCCAACTTTGAAAGTTCTTTTTAAGGAAACGGAACAAGTAACAGTTCATCCAACATATAAAGGCATTGGCTATTTGGGTAAATATGGAGAAGAATTATTGAATTATTATATCACGAAATTATCAACAGAAAGAGGCGAAGAATATGCACTTATACTTGTAGTTTCCATTGTAATTGTGATTTTTTTACTGAAAAATATCTTTAATTATTTGGCCTCTTTTCATGTAACAAGATTAAGAACCGGCGTTTTAAAAGACTTACGAGAAAAGTTATATCAAAAAATTATTCATCTTCCTGTTTCCTATTATTCTGATGCACGAAAAGGGGACGTAATGTCGAGAATGCTTGGTGATATAAATGAAGTTCAAAACTCCTTTTTTCAGGTATTGGAATTAGTAGTTCGTGAACCTTTGACTATTATTTTTTCAATTGTTGCAATGTTGGCTATTAGTACAAAATTGACACTTTTTGTGTTTATTTTCATTCCGATTTCCGGATTAATCATTTCCAGAATTGGAAAAAATCTGAAAGCAAAATCAAAAAAAGCGCAACAGGAAACGGGCTATTTTATTTCGATTTTAGATGAAACTTTGGGCGGAATGAAAGTCGTAAAAAGCTATAATGCCGAGAATCTTTTCATTTCAAAATTCAACACTTCGGTTAAAAAATTACAACAGCTGTCCAATAGTATCGGAAACAAAAGCAATTTGGCTTCGCCGATGAGTGAATTTCTAGGAATACTAACTATTGCTGTACTTTTATATTATGGGGGATATATGGTTATAGTTGATAAATCATTGGCAAGTACTGCTTTTCTTGGTTATATAGCTCTGGCTTATACTATATTAACTCCAGCTAAAAACATTTCAAAAGCATCATATCAGGTAAAAACTGGTTTAGCTGCAGCCGAACGTGTCTTCACTTTGATGGAAGAAGAAAACGCAATTACCTCAAAAGAAAATGCCATTCATAAGGATACTTTTGAAACCGGAATTTCTATAAAAAACATCAACTTTAGATATCACGAGGACAATGTATTAAAGGATTTTTCACTTGAAGTTCCAAAAGGAAAAACTATTGCCTTGGTTGGACAATCGGGAAGCGGAAAAAGTACAATTGCTAATTTACTGACTCGTTTTTATGATGTTAATGAAGGTAAAATTACCATTGACAATGTTGATATTAAAGACATGGATTTGCAATCGTTGCGTGGTTTAATGGGATTGGTAACACAAGATTCTATTTTGTTTAACGATACCATAAAAGCAAATATTTCATTAGGAAAACTTGATGCTACAGATGATGAAGTAATCGCTGCTTTGAAGATTGCTAACGCTTATGAATTTGTTAAAGACTTACCGGAAGGTATATATACCAACATTGGCGACAGCGGAAACAAACTTTCGGGCGGACAAAAACAACGCTTGTCAATTGCACGTGCTGTATTGAAAAATCCACCAATAATGATTCTGGATGAAGCCACTTCGGCACTGGATACTGAAAGTGAAAGATTGGTCCAAATTGCTTTAGAAAACATGATGCAAAACCGAACTTCTATTGTAATTGCTCATCGCCTTTCTACCATTCAAAAAGCCGATATGATTGTGGTTATGCAAAAAGGAAAAATTGTAGAGCAGGGAAATCACGAAGAACTTTTAGCCAAAAACGGAACCTATTCTAAGTTGGTTTCGATGCAGTCATTTGATTAATATTAAGACTGAATTTATGAAAAGAGAATATTTTGGAATGTTGTTTATCATAATTTTTACCTGTTTAATTTTCATTACTGAATACTTTATTGGAGAAAAAGTATACGATTATCTCAGTAAATTTATAATTGTTTGGATTATGCTAGCGTTTCAGGTTGGGCAATATTCTATGCGTTTCCCAAAAGCATTTTAAATTAAGTAGGCTTATTTATTGTAATACAAATTACAAACTCTTTAATATAAATTGGAAATAAAATTCATAAAACCAAAGTCTAAAATCCTTCAAAAACATATTGAAGGCTATTATTTCCTTACGCAAAAAAGAAATGAACCTGAAGTTGAATACCTTACTTTTCCTAACAATTACAGCATCATTTCGGTTTATGAAAAAACAAAATGTGAATTCTCTGAAAACAAGGCGGTACTTTCAGAAAACGCAAGTAGTCCTTTTTGTTCCGATTTAATTTGTCATTACAAAAAACCAATACATCTTTCGTATAGTGGTTCTATTAATGAACTAACTTTTTATTTCAAACCATTAGGACTAAATGCTTTCTTAGACAATAATTTATGCATTTACACTTCTTCATTTTTTTCAAAATTTATTCCTTTTGATGATTATCAAACTGTAATGCAAACTATTTTGACAGAAGAAAACTTTCAGATTAAAATTGATTTGATTGAAAACTATTGGCTATCTAAACTTAAGGGATTTACTCATCCCTTTCTAAATGAAATAATCGTTGATTTATCAGATATTAACAACGATTATTCCATCAATGAATTAGCAAAAAAGCACAATATTTCTCGTCAAAATCTGGGAAAACATTTTGAAACGCATTTATGCAAATCACCATCAGATTTTAAAAAAATTCAGCGTTTCAGAGAAGCTTTAAAATTAAAAACTTCAAAAAAAAGTGCTACAAATCTAACTACACTTAGTTATGATATGCTCTTTTATGACCAGTCACATTTGATAAAAGATTTTAAATCGCTCACAGGATTATCACCAAAAAAATTCTTCGAAAATCTTACTTCTCATGATGATGGTAAAATAAACTGGTTATTCTTACAGTAAGATTCCATTTTTACAATTTTTATAAGTAATGCCTAATTACTTTTATACTCTGATTAAATCATTTTTACATTGATACTAGTCACAATAGTATCGATACTAAACTTGCGGATAAACGGTATAATAATATGGAAAATAGGAAAATGTCAAACTTTGTTTTTGGAATTATAGCAATCATATTAGGATGTTCATTGTTTAAGAAATTCGACTTTATAAATCTAACATTTGAGCAGCCAGCATTAGCTGTTGTTTATATTGTGGTCTTTATATTTTCAATTTACTTTTTAATAAAAAACTCAAAAAACAAATCTGAAAAATAAAATTGATGCTATGAATATTATTGAATTGAAAAAACTTCAAGTTATTTCTATTGATATTAAATTGAAAGAATATTATTCTCAATTTGAAGAGCTTTTAAAGGAATTGGAAAAGAAAAACTTACCTCAAAATACGCTTGCCTTAATCAATAATAACATTGAACTGATAAATTCTTCTGAACTAACTGGAATTCAATTACGAAAACTTATAAAACAACAACAAACAGCGATATTAAAATATGTGGAAAAGACACATAAAATTGTTCCCAAAAGCTACTATCAAACTCTCTGGTTGTTGCTTGGCATAACTGCTTTTGGTCTTCCAATCGGAACAATTATTGGTTTAAGCCTACACAACATGGGTTTACTGGGATTAGGATTGCCAATTGGAATGGGTATTGGGATATTAATTGGTTTTAAAATGGATAAAAAAGCATTAAACGAAGGAAGACAATTAAATCTAACACTAAAACAATGAATTTTTAAAAAGAATAATAAAACAAAACACTAAAAAGGGATATTTAATAAAAGTGAGATTGTCATCAATCAAAACACGGACAAAAGATTTTGCTTTTTGAGTTAGTTACAAAACCGCAAATTTCAATTTAAAATCCCTTTTATATTATTAAATTTCAATGAAAAAAATTTTTTTTTACTTCTTACGACCTCATTTTCAATCGCACAAACTCAAAATCAAAAAGTGAAAGTTATCCTTCTAGGAACCTTTCATTATGGAGCAACATCTGATAAGAACTCGATAAAATTTGACGATTTATTTTCTGAAAAACGTCAAAATGAATTGGATTCATTAGCCAAAAGATTAAAAAAAATTGGTGTAGATAAATTTTTTGTAGAAGACCAAACCAGTAATCAAAAAGAGATCGAAAGTCAGCTAAAACTATACAAGTCAAAGAAAATAACAGACGAAAAAATCCTGAAAGATGAAATAGTTCAAATTGCCTACAGAACAGCTTCTATAAATAACGCAAAAATAGTTGCTGTAGATTTCAAACAAGAATTGCCATACGATAAGATTAATGAATATGAAAAAATACACGACAAAGAAGTAAATCCGTATTCTTTTTTTGATGCCGAAAATCCTTTTACTGCAAAAAGAAAGAAGCTAGTAGATACGCCTTTAATGGAGTACTATATTCAAATGAATAATTCTTATACTCGCCAAGCATTATTATATGATTATCTGCATTACGCATTAGCCTATGGTACAACTGAAGATTATACAGGCGAAAATTTTACGGCATCCTACTACGATAGAAATCTAAAGATATTTACCAATATTCTTCGCAATATTGATTTGAAGACTGATAAAACTATAGTAGTTCTTTTTGGAGCAAGTCACACCTCTTTTTTAAGGCAGTTTTTTGAGAATCATCCGTATTTTGAAATTGTAGAATTAGAAACAATCTTTAACTAAAATATGCAATACCAACTTTGTCAAAACTGCGAAACTAAAACTGAAGGTAACTTTTGTTCTAATTGTGGGCAAAAAACCAACACCATTAGATTAAACTGGCACTATTTAAAAGATGAAATCAATTATACTTTTTTACATGTAAATAAAGGATTGATTTATACCGCAAAGCAGTTATTGGTTAGGCCCGGACACACCGTAAGAGAATTTATTGACGGGAAACGCATAAAGCATTACAAACCGGTTTTACTGTTGTTTGTAATTGCCGGAATAAATGGAATCTTGATGCATTACATTCCGATTGAAGAGTTTATAAACAATAAGTCGTCAAATGGTGTAATAGCTGGAAAACAAGTACAAATAACAAAATTGGTATTTGATTGGCTATCTAAACATTATTCACTTTATGAAATTATTGTATTGCCAATATATGCTTTTTGCTCATGGCTAGCCTTTAAGAAATATGGTTACAACTATATAGAAAATATAATAATCAATAGTTTTGCAGCAAGCCAACGTCTTATAATCGGAATTATTTTTTTTCCAATTGAATTAGCATTGATTAAAACACCTTATTTTAAAGCGTTCAATGTATTTTCAACGTTTGTCTCTATTGGATTTACCGTTTGGATGATTTTACAACTATATCAATCTAAAAGCAAAATAAGCGTCATCAAAAGGATGTTTTACTTTTTGTTTATAATTTCGATAGTTTTCATTTTTTTAATGATAGCCTTAGGAATAGTCTATGCGTATTGTGCTCATTTAGGATATGTAGATAAAAGTCTAATAACTAAATAGGATTGTATCTGGTTACCTTCCAATCCTTATCCAACAAATTTACAAAGTGATACTGAAGACTGTCTTTCGCATCAAATTCTCCGTTTTTATTCGTATCTTCAATCGTTCTGAAATAAAGAAGGTTTTTTGATTCAATGATTTTCCAATCAACCAATTCTTGAAAATCAGCAGAAAGTTTGGTGAATTTTTGACCTGAAATCGTACTTATATACAACGATTTTATATCGTTTGAATCTAACTTTCCATCTTTGTTCGTATCCATATCAGCCAAAGAATAGACCAATAATTGCTGTTTGCTTTTATCGGCAAACGTTTTTAAATAAGTAGCTGTTTCAATTAAAATTTGCTTATCCGTCAAAGCATAAATCGTATCCTTACCTATTTCCTGAAACTTTAAATTTTTCAAATAGCCTGTAATTTGGTATTCTCCATAATTAGAAACTGTAAAACTTTCCTCTGAATCTGATGAAGATTTGATTCCTTTTCCGTTGCCGGATATAACACCAATTGGGTGAATTAAAACGTTGGTTCCTTCCATATTTATTGGCAAATCGGCAACTTCAATCTGATTGGTATCAACTACAGCTTGCGTTTTAACTTTTGAAGTTGTTTCATATGTAACTTTGGGTTTCTCTACTTCTTCCTTTTTACAACTTGAAAAAAGTCCAACAAAAAACAGGGCTATATATAGAAAGTAAATTTTCATTTTTATAAAATTGGATTCTCAAAATTAGTGAATTATTTCTACAACTTCGCTGTCAGTTTCACATTGAAAACCCGTGTTGTCATATAGTTTGGAATTCCGTATTGATTTTTGGTATATACGTCGCGAACCCAAGTATTAGTTATAGCATTTTGATTGTTGAATAAATTGTAGATTTCAAATCCAATCGATAAATCTTTGAATTTCTTTAGCCAATGTCCGTCTGGCCGTTCGTTGTTTCTTTCGGTCAAAACATACGAAAAACCAACATCCGCACGACGATAATCACGCAAACGACTTTGGTATTGATACGAATCGGCATAAGAAGGCGAACCACCAGGCAAGCCTGTATTATAAACCAGATTCAAATACAATTTCATATTTGGAATATTGGGCATGTAATCCTGGAATAGAATTCCAACTTTCAAACGCTGATCAGTTGGTCGGGCAATGTAACCTTTGTCGCTTATATTTTCTTCGGTTTTCATATAGCCAAAACTCAACCAAGATTCTGTTCCTGGAACAAATTCGCCATTCAATCGCATATCAAAACCATAAGCATACGCCACAGCATCATTATTAGCGCGATATCGAATTCTAACATTTTCCAATGTATACGTATTGACATCGGTCATGGTTTTATAGTACGCTTCGGTAACCAATTTGAAAGGGCGATTATTCATTTTAAAATTATAATCATTACTCAACACAAAATGAATTGATTGCTGTGCTTTTACATTAGGCCTAACCGTTCCTAAGGAATCTCTCAACTCACGATAAAATGGAGGCTGATGATAATAACCAATAGACAATCTGAACAACATATCTTTTCCCCAATCTGGTTTTAATGCTAATTGTGCTCTTGGACTGACAACAGTTTGCTGTTTAGCCCCAGTAATTCCATCACCAGAAACTAACCAACTATGAAAACGGGCACCAGCTGTAACCCAGAATTGACTTTCTCCGATTTTAGTTTTGGTATTCCATTGCGCAAACCCTGAAAATCTATCGATATCAACAAAATTAGTAGCTCTAACATTTTGATATGGAACTAAAGGTCCAATATAAGGGTGATAAGGTTGGTCATTCGGAAGATGAAATTGTGGTGGATTTATTTGGAAACCAGCAGAATCAATAACTTCCCACTCTACTATTCTATCACGTATGTTTTCACGAGTATATTTAAAACCCCAATCTATTTGCTGCTTTTTGTCATTGAATTGGTGTGTCCCTTTGATTTCAGCATTAACGATTAAAGCATCTAAATCATTTCGGGCGTGATTTAATTGCGTTCCGATACCACGATTGAAAGTAACTTCACCCAATGTTTCCGAACCAATATTAGTATCTACTTCACCCAAATAATAAGCTGCTAAAATATCAAAATACTCTTGCTCTTGGGTGTGATAAATGGAACCTATCAATCTGAATGTGTTATTATCATTAACAACAAAATTCGTTTTTAAAGCACCAAAAAGTGTTTGATATTTATCCTTTTCCTGTCCTTCATAAAAAACCTGCAAAGCAATTGGTTCATCAATAGTTCCAAAGTTAGTTTGACGTGTTAAAGGCTGGTAATTGTATTTATTTTGAGAAATATTACCTAAGAAACTGAACTGCCATTTTTTATTTGGATTGAAATTCACATTGGTCTGTACATCGGCATAAGTTGGTCTGAAATTGGTTTGTGTTTCCTGACTGTTTACCAAGAGAGAATTATCTCGATAACGAACTCCGGTAATAGCTGACCATTTTTTATTTTTTGAAACACCTTCGCCTGTTATACTTCCACCTAAAAAACTGGCTTCTGCGGTAATTCCGTATTTAGTTGGCTTTCTATAAGTAATATCTAAAACAGATGATAATTTATCTCCAAACTTTGCTTGAAATCCACCAGCTGAAAAGTCCACATTTTGAACCATATCTGTATTAGTGAAACTCAATCCTTCCTGTTGCCCAGAACGAATTAAAAAAGGTCTATAGACTTCAATTTCATTTACATAAACCAAGTTCTCATCATAATTCCCACCACGAACCGAATATTGAGTACTCAATTCACTGTTAGAATTTACGCCGGCAAAAGTTTTTAAAACGCTTTCAATTCCGGCATTAGCACTCGGGTTTCTTCGAATGGTTTCTGGTTCAATAGATGTAATTCCCTGAACTCTTCTTCGGCTACTTGTAACAACAACTTCTGTCAGACTTTCTGCCTTATCATTCATCACTACATTATACTCGAAATTTTCTCCTGATTTTAATTGAATAGGAAAAGTAATACTCTTGAGTGAAGTGTGTGTAAATACCAAAATGATTTTCAGATTAGCGGGAACGGTTAATGTATAAAAACCATTTTCATCAGTTGTGGCTGACTTAGTTTGGTAACTTATATTAACACCTTCGACAGGTTTGTTGCTTTCGTCAAGAACAATTCCGGCAACTTTAGCGGTCTGATTTTGTGAAAAGGCTATTATACTTATGGTAAAAAATAGGAGCGTAAAAAGGAATCTATTTGTTTTCAAATTATAATATTAAGGTTTTTGACTTCTAAAAAATTGTGTTTCAAAGATAGTAGAATTTCCAACATTATCAGTAATGACTACTTTTAAATCGTTTTCTCCTTCGGCGACAATACCATCCGAAAACCGATGAATAAGCTTTTTGGTCTTGGGTTCATATTCAAGCAAAATCCATTTCCCATTCAAATAACCATAATAACTTTTTATTCCTGATAATTCATCTGAAATTGTGAATTTCAATTCATTTAAGTTGCTAATCCACTTTCCACCGATGTGTTTGTCTAGTTTTATTTTTGGTGGTTTACCATCTTTTATGAGCTTGTATTCGCCCAAATATTTCGTGTAGATAGTAAACGAATTTTTATAACGTTTAGTATTGTAGTAGCTTATTTTTTTTTCGTTTACCAAGCCAATAAACATTTTTTCTCTGTCTTTTTGAGGTGTAATGCTATCTTCAAAAGTGATTGAAAAGTTTGAAAATGCCGGAACAATATCTTCGTGAAGTTTTAGGGTTCCTTTTTTTACCTCAAAATTCATATAAAAATCATCGTAAAAGGTATTCGTCGGAAAATTTACAGTGACATTTTCGAGTGAAAAAATATTTTCCTTTTTTGCTTTTACATAGTATTTAGAGGTTATTGGCACTTCTTCAACTTTAGCAGGCAAAGCTGAATATTGAATTGGGATAAAAATTTTAGCAATATTTTCACTAAAATCGGCCACTTCAATACGATACGACTGAGTTATATTACTCGAAACGGAAATGACTCCATTGTTTGAACCCGGTTTTATAATGCTTAACGGATATGAATTTTTTACAAATAATTTTTGAACACGCTGCCCTAGTTTTTTATATCGTGCATAATCAATAAGAAGATTAACAAATCGAGTTTCATCAAAAGAAAACGTATCAAATTGAAATCCGAAATCACTTTTCCCATTGAGAAAAGTTTGCACTCTGAAAATTCCATTAGAATTCCAGGAAACATCATCATAATCGAACGCTGTTATTCCGAAACCTATTTTTCCTGTTGCCGAAATCTTTTCCGCTAGATAGCTACCATCATTCTGCAAAGATAAATTAACGGAAATAGGTCTTTTTGATTCATTTACAATGCTGTTTACATCTAACGGATAAACCCATAAACTATTAATTGCAGGGCGTTTCGAATCGGTAATAAGCGTGTCATATCCAAAATACATTGGGTTAATAATTTTTTCGGATTGTGTATCCCGAATTTCAAAATGCAAATGTGGTCCGTCAGAACCACCTGTATTTCCGGAAACAGCAATAATATCTCCTTTTTTTACTACCAATTCATTTGGATTTAATGGAACATCTATCTCATACGATTTAGCTTTGTATTGAGCAGTTTTAATGTACTTTTCAATTTTTCCAAAACCCGATTGTAAGTGCCCATATACAGTAGTATAACCATTTGGATGAGTTATATAAACAGCTTTTCCATAACCAACTTCACAAACATTTATTCTGGAAATATAGCCATCTGCGGCAGCGTAAACGTTTAAACCTTCTTTTTGTTGGGTTTTAAAATCAAAGCCAGAATGTATGTGATTGGGACGTAGTTCCCCAAAATTCCCTGAAAGCTGTAATGGTATATCAAGTGGCGAACGAAAATAATCCTTTGGATATTGGGTTTGTCCAATTGCAAAAATTGAAAATAAAAAAACAAAACAAAAATTTCTCATAAAAGGTTGTTTCTGCTAAAGTAATTAAAAGTACGTAAAAATTTACAACTATACTGTTTTTTATAACTCCTTAAAAAACAAATTATTATAATTTCGTCTCATAATCGTGATAAATAATTGACAAAAATATTGTGCAAACAAAATAGAATCCTAACTTTGTGAAGTAAGTAATGAATAAAATATTTCATGAGTGATATTGCAGAAATAATTAATTCTGTTGAGAATAGAATAGAAAAACTTTTTGCTAAAGTAAATAGTTTAGAACAAGGTTCTGTATCAATAAAAAAGGAATTAGATATAGCTGCGGCAGTGATTCAAAAGCAATCGGAACAGATTGCCTCTTTGAAATCGGAATGCGAATCTCTCAAAATGGCTAATTCATTATTAGGCGGTGAAGAAAATAAACGAGATACAAAGCTTAAAATAAATTCATTAATCCGAGAGATAGATTACTGTATAGCGCAGTTATCAGACTAAAATATGGATGAAAAGCTTAAAATAAAATTATCAATTGCAGATAGAGTTTATCCGTTAACGGTTGACTTGTCTCAGGAAGAAGGGCTACGAAGTGCTTCCAAAAAAATTGATGCTATGATTAAGCAATTCGAAGAAAACTATGCTGTTCGCGACAAACAAGATGTATTAGCCATGTGTGCCTTACAATTTGCTTCTCAGGTAGAACAAAAGCAAGTCGAAAGTTCCATTGACAGTAAAGATCTTGAACGATTGAAAAAAATTAATGATTTATTATTCGACTATCTCGAAAAAAAATAACGTTCTTATCACATAGGATTACAATACCGCCTACATTAGATTTTAATTGGTAAACTCAACACTAACAAATTAGAATGAGCAAATCGTCGTTACTAAAGCACGCCACTATATCGTGGATCCTTGACCAACGAGTTAGCTCAAAACTTGTCTTCTCGAGTTTATGCATTCACCTAATGTAGGCTTTTTTATATATAAACACAAACAAAAAAATGGGAACTATACTAATTATAATTGCGCTAATTGCGGGAATTGCCGGAGGTTTTGGAGTTGCAAAATTCCTTGAAAAAAGTAATATCTCCAATATGGTTAAAAATGCCAAAAAAGAAGCAGCATCAATTTTAAAAGATGCTAATCTTGAAGGCGAGAATATCAAAAAAGACAAGTTATTACAAGCAAAAGAAAAGTTTTTAGAATTAAAATCAGAGCATGAACAAGAGATTTTAAATAAAGACAAAAGAATTGCTGAAGTAGAAAAAAGAACGCGAGATAAAGAGTCGCAGGTTTCAAGTGAATTAGCAAAAGCTAAAAAAGTAAACGACGATTACGAGGCAAAAACAACAGAATACAATTCAAAAATCGAACTGTTAGACAAGAAGCAACAAGAGCTTGAAAAGCTTCATAAAAGTCAAGTGCAGCAGCTTGAAGTTATCTCCGGTCTTTCTGCCGAAGATGCAAGAGAGCAATTGGTAGAAAGTTTGAAAGCGGAAGCCAAAACTAAAGCTATGTCGCATATTCAAGACACTATTGAAGAAGCTAAATTAACGGCGCAACAAGAAGCAAAAAAAGTCATTATCAACACTATTCAACGAGTAGGAACGGAAGAAGCCGTTGAGAATTGTGTTTCTGTTTTCAATATTGAATCGGATGATGTTAAAGGAAGAATCATTGGACGTGAAGGAAGAAATATTCGTGCACTTGAGGCGGCTACAGGAGTTGAAATCATTGTGGATGACACACCAGAAGCAATCATTCTTTCTTGTTTTGATCCTGTAAGAAGAGAGATTGCTCGTTTATCATTACACAAATTAGTGACTGACGGTAGAATTCACCCAGCAAGAATTGAAGAAGTTGTTGCTAAAACAACTAAACAAATTGATGATGAAATCATTGAAGTTGGGAAGCGTACAGTTATAGATTTAGGAATTCACGGCTTACATCCTGAACTGATTAAGGTAGTAGGTAGAATGAAATACCGTTCGTCTTACGGACAAAATTTATTACAACACTCACGTGAAGTTTCTAAGCTTTGCGGAATTATGGCTGCCGAATTAGGCTTGAATGTAAAATTAGCAAAACGTGCCGGTTTACTTCACGATATCGGAAAAGTGCCTGATGCTGAAAGTGATTTACCACACGCATTATTAGGAATGCAATGGGCAGAGAAATTTGGTGAAAAAGAAGAAGTATGCAACGCAATTGGAGCGCATCACGATGAGATTGAAATGAAATATTTAATCTCTCCTATTATTCAAGTTTGTGATGCTATTTCAGGAGCAAGACCAGGTGCAAGACGTCAAGTTTTGGATTCTTATATCCAAAGATTAAAAGATTTAGAAAATATCGCCTTTGGATTTAACGGTGTTAAAAATGCTTATGCTATTCAAGCCGGGCGTGAACTTCGTGTAATTGTTGAAAGTGAAAAAGTAAGCGATGAAAATGCAGCTAGCCTTTCTTTTGAAATTTCACAAAAAATTCAAACAGAAATGACTTATCCAGGTCAGGTTAAAATTACCGTAATTCGTGAAACCAGAGCAGTAAATATTGCGAAATAGAAATTATAATTAATAAAAAAAGGCGGACTCTTTACATAACGAGACCGCCTTTTTTATATAGCAAAAATTGAATTTAAGCATTCAATTGTCATAGGCTTTAGATAATAATTTTTTATATCATCTTCAAACTCTTTTGCTTTATTTCTATCGACGACATTATCGGAAGAGCTAATAATATAAATACTGATTTCTTCTTTTAAGAATTTTTTTAATAATTTAAATTCCTCCAAAAATTGCCAACCATCCAAAACTGGCATATTAATATCTAACAAAATTAAGTCAGGTGGAGATTCACCATTATCCAATTTACTTTTAATTCCTTCGATAGCCTCAAGTCCATTCTCAAAGAAAGATGGCGAGACATTGATATTATTATTGAGAAGCAGTTTTTTTATGATGAAGTGAAATATTTTATCATCATCAACTACAAATACGTTATTAAACTTCATTTAAAACAGATTTGGGTTTATTGTTTTACTTTTTGACGAAAACAAAAGTAGAAAATTTATATCCAAACTACATTTTTCTAGGGTGAAATTTATTGATAATTTGTGTTAAATGTTTTCTGTCCAAATGCACGTAAATTTCAGTAGTAGTAATTGATTCATGCCCAAGCATCAATTGAATAGAACGCAAATCAGCTCCATTTTCAAGTAAGTGGGTTGCAAATGAATGTCTTAATGTGTGTGGACTAATTGTTTTCGATAAATTAATTTTAACGGCTAATTGTTTTATGATTGTAAAAACCATTGCTCGAGTTAACTGTTTCCCTCTTCTGTTTAAAAACAATGTGTCTTCATACCCTTTAACAATATTTAAATGAATTCTTATATTGTTCTTATAAAAGGCAATAAATTTTTGTGTAGCCTTAGCTATCGGAACAAATCGCTGTTTATTGCCTTTTCCTGTAATTTTGATAAAACCTTCGTCAAAAAACAAATCCGAGATTTTAAGAGAAATAATTTCAGAAACCCGAAGTCCACAGCCATATAAAGTTTCCAACATGGCTCTATTTCGTTCGCCTTCGGGTTTAGACAAGTCAATAGCTGCTATCAAATTATCTATATCTTCTAACGAAAGCGTATCCGGAAGTTTTCTGCCAATTCTTGGCGCTTCAATTAATTCCATTGGATTATCTGAGCGATAATCTTCAAAAATAAGGTAGGAAAAAAAACTTTTTAAACCCGAAATAATTCTGGCTTGAGAACGGGCATTCACTTCTTTGGAAACGGAATAGATAAACTGTTGAATTGTTTCTTCGCTTATTTTTTCGGGTGAAACCGAAATAGCATTTTCAAGTAAAAAAGCACATAATCGTTCTAAATCAAAAGTATAATTGGCCAAGGTATTTTTTGACAAACCCCGTTCAATTTTGAGGTAGGATTGAAAACTTTTGATATAACTGTTCCAGTTCATAGGACAAAGAAACGAAAAGTGTGGTTATAAAAAAACCACTCGTAAAATTGAGTGGTTTATTTTATAAAAGACAACTATTATAATTTAAAAACACAACCTAGGTCAAATGAACCGTAAGCATTTTTTACATTTATACTAGAATCTTTTGCTATTTTAGATAAACCAGACATTCCTTGATAATCAATTAAAATGCTGATTTGTTTTGAAACTTCAATTTTGTATCCAATTCCGTAATTAAGTCCTAATTGTGTTGTATTAAAAAGTTCTTTAACATCTGTACCATTATCAGTTGCCGAAGTTAAAAACCCAATACTCGGTCCAAAGTTTAAATTCCATTTTCTAGTACTCCCAAAATGCCAATTTGCATTTACTGGAAAGGTAATATATTTTAATTTTTCTGTACCTACTGATATTTCAGTTCCCATAGTTTGAAACAACAATCCTGATCTAAGACTCCAACGGTTATTAAAAAAATAATCTCCAGCTACTCCGAAACTCAAATCAGTTATAGGCGAATTTCCAGAACCAACTTGATTGCCAACATAATTTGAAGATGAATAACCAATTTGTGGAATCAATTCAGTGGTTCCTTTTTCTCTAAGCTGAGCATTTGCAATTGTTGCAGTTAAAACCACAGCTATGGTAAAAATAATTTTTTTCATGTTTTTTTCTTATGAGTTAACGGCAAATATATTTTAAATTAGTTTGAAAACAAATCTTACAAGCTGATTTATACAAATAAAAAAACCGCGCCAATGGCACGGTTTTCATTAAATATTTTTTCAAATATTAGAAATGTAAAGCAAATCCAATGTTGAATTGTAAAGCATTTTCGTAAAAATCACTGTTTAAGCTATAGTTGTAACGTAAACCTGGCTCGATAGAAACATTTTCTCCTAAGAACCAAGCATAACCAGCTTGAAGACCAACGTAAGATGGGTTTTCATCTAAACCTTTAACACTAACTCCGTTATAAGATAACTCAACAGGAATCATACCTTTTACATAATATTTAGCTCCTACTTTGTAAGCGATAGTTGTAGTATCAGCTCCGTCATCTCCATAACCTAAACCAGCTTTGATAGCTAAGTTATCCATTACAAAATAACCTGCCTCAGCTCCAATATTGTAAGATGTGTTACCATCTTCAGAAGTTAATGCGAAAGCAGTAGATCCAACTCCTCTTCCAAAACCTGTGTTAGCCTCAATTAACCATTTCCCTTCAGAAGTTTGGTTACCACCTTCTTTTTTGTCTTTGTCTTGTGCATTAGCAAACGTCAAAGCGAATACTGCAGCTACTGTTAAAATAATTTTTTTCATGTTTGTTTAATTTTAAAATTAATATGAACAAATTTATAAGTAATACTTTTCTATCAACATATTGAGGTATTTCAGTTATTAACAATGTTATCAACAAAAAAGAGGCTTAATCTATTATTTTTCAGCTATTTAAACCTATTTTAGGCTGTTAACAACGATATTTCATTTTTGAACTTTTCGATATTTTCATCAATACCGTGCTTTTTTCCTATTAATAATTGCTTTTTTTAAGTAAAACTAACGACTCTTTTATATTGATTATTCCTATTTTTACAGAAATATATGTTCCGATGAAAATAATCATAATTAATGGTCCAAATTTAAACTTGTTAGGAAAGCGTGAACCTGATGTATATGGAAGTACGACTTTCGAAACTTTTTATAACGAGTTGAAAACGAAATACCCAAATATTGCACTTTCATATTTTCAAAGTAATATAGAAGGCGAACTGATTGATAAAATCCAAGAAGTCGGATTTTCGTATGACGGTATCATTCTCAATGCAGCTGCCTATACACATACTTCAATTGGAATTGGTGATGCCGTAAAAGCCATTGCAACTCCCGTCATTGAAGTTCATATTTCCAATACTTTTTCCAGAGAAACTTTTCGGCACCAGTCTTTTATTTCTCCAAATACCAAAGGAATTATAATTGGTTTTGGTTTAAAAAGCTATGAATTAGCGCTTCAGTCTTTTCTATAAAAATATCTACCTAATTATATGCTACTTAAAAAATCATTATCGCTTTTATGCCTTTTGCTGACTATTAATGCTGTCGCTCAAATAAAAGGAACCGTTACCGACGACAAAGGAAATCCATTACCTTTTGTAAACATCTTTGAAGAGAATACCTATAACGGAACAACTTCAAACGACAAAGGAAAGTTTGCCTTAAATGTAAAAACCGAAAACCCAACAGTAATTTTTCAGTATTTAGGATATAAAACCGTAAAAAAAACAATTGCTAAAAATCAGTTTGCCGAAATGCTGACTATCACTTTAGTAGAAGAAAATATAACATTGCAGGAAGTAGTCATAAACCCAAAAGACAATCCGGCAAATGAGATTATTCGGAATGCGATTAAAAACAAAAAAGAGAACTCCGAAAAGACAGCTCGTTTTAAATCTGATTTTTATTCCCGTGGCATCATTAGATTGAAAGATGCTCCAAAAACCATCATGGGGCAAAAGTTTGATTTCTTTGATGAAATCCTTGACTCTACCCGAAGTGGCATAATCTATTTATCGGAAACTGTTTCTAAAATCACTTTTCAAAAACCGGATAAAATGAAAGAAGTTATTGTGGCTTCTAAAGTAAGCGGAAAAGACAATGGCTTTAGCTTCAACAACGCTGCCTCTGTGAATTTTGATTTTTATGAAAACTATCTTCCTTTTGAAGTAAATGTCGTCTCACCAATAGCCGATAATGCTTTCAATTACTATAAATACAAATTTGAAGGTTCTTTTTTTACCGAAAATCGCCAGCAGATTAATAAGATAAAAGTAATTCCACGCCGCGAAACCGAACCGGTGATGGAAGGATACATTTATATTGTAGATGACTCTTATGCTGTTTATGCCACCGATTTATCTATTAAAGGTAATCAAATGCAATCGCCGGCTATTGACAAATTAACTTTGAAACAGAGTTATAGCTATAATTCAATTAATAAAATTTGGGTGAAAAACACGCAAACACTAGACTTTATTGCCGGATTGTTAAGCATCAAACTCAATGGACGGTTTACCTATGTGTATTCTAATTTTGAATTTGAAAAGCAATTCGAAAAGAAAACCTTCACCAATGAAATTCTGTCATTTCAGGAGAATGCTAATAAGAAGGAAGACTCATTTTGGAATACCATTCGTCCGGTTCCTTTGACAGAAGAAGAATCAACTGATTACATTAAGAAAGATGTTCTGCAAACAAAAAAGAAATCAAAAGTCTATTTAGATTCGATTGATGCCAAACACAACAAATTTAAAGTGATGAATGTTTTGAGTGGTTACAGCTATAAAAATTCGTTTAAAAAATGGTCGATTGATTATGATGGACCGTTGACATCACTATCCTTCAATACTGTTCAAGGCTACCGAATCAATGCCGGCTTATCCTATACAAAACGAGATGATGATAAAAGAACGTTTACCCGAGTTAGTTCAAAATTTGACTATGGTTTTTCAGAAGAAAAAATAAGAGCTACGGCTAACTATACCCATAAATTCAACAATACAGACAATAGTTTATTGACTTTAAATGGCGGAAGTTCTGTCAATCAGTTTAACAGTAATAATCCAATTTCAAATATTGTCAATACTGTTAGCACCTTGTTTTTCAAAAACAATTTTATGAAATTGTATGAGAAAAATTTTGTTTCGGGATTTTTCGGAAGAGAGCTTCTTAATGGTATTTATCTGAATGTAAGTGCCGAATATGCCGAAAGAAAACCTTTGTACAATACGACAGATTTCAGCATTATAAAAAGTGATGATTTGTATACTTCCAACAATCCGCTTTCGCCAACAGATGAAACTTCAGCGGCAATCAGCAAACACAATTTGGTTAAAACCAATATTGCAATGCGCTTTAATTTTGGTCAAAAATACATAAGCCGTCCTGATGGTAAATACAACATTCCGAATGATGATTATCCCTCATTATCTATAGGTTATGAAAAGACATTTGCTGCCACTGATAAAAATTACGAATATGATTTTGTGGCTGCGAAAGTAAATTATGATGTTACTTTAGGTAATAAAGGAACGTTACAAATGGCATTCAAAGCTGGCAAATTCTTTAATGCCGAGAACATTTCTTTCGTAGATTACAGACATTTTAATGGTAACCAAACTCATATAGGGCAATCCGACAGTTATACTAATGTGTTTAATTTATTACCATATTATGCTGCCAGCACTAATGATAGCTACAGTGAAACTCATTTTGAACACAACGACAAAGGCTATTTTATGAATAAGATTCCGTTGTTGAAACACTTGCAATCTCAATTGGTTTTAGGATTTCATAATTTGGCTGTTCCTAACAGAAAACCTTATCAGGAATTTTCAGTTGGTTTAGATAATTTAGGATTTGGAAAATACCGTTTATTCCGAGTAGATTATGTTCGTTCCTACCAAAGTGGCTATCAAGGCGATGGTGTTATCTTTGGTCTGAAGTTTTTGAATGTATTAGAGTAAATTACAATATACTTTATTCTTACCGATGGCGCGGATTTTTAATCCGTGCCTAAAAAACCAACTTTCCAGCATTTTCAAGCTCTCCCAGCCCTCAAACGAGCTTCCGTGTCTCTCAAATGATTTTCCGTGTCATTCAAATATGCTTCCGTATCCCTATTTTAAACTTCCGTATCAAGAATAAAGTCTTCCGTAGCTATTGTATAAGTTTCCGTCTTAAGAATACTATTTTCCTTGTCTCAACTAATTGCTTCCGTGTTTGTAAAAAAGACTTCCTCAACTAAAAAGACTTATTTACAGTATCTTTGAGATGAAGTTTTTTGAATCTGTTTCAGAAACCAGAAATTAAAAAATACTAATGTTTACACATCAGGGTAAATCCAGAACATTAACACACAATTTGAGGATTGCTTCCTTACTTTCGTTTGTGGCCGGAATTGTAAATGTTGCCGGATTTTTGGCTGTTGCTAAACTAACTACTAATGTCACCGGACATTTTGCTTTTTTTGTGGACGAAATATTCAAGTTGCATTTCTGGAATGGATTTGTTTACTTCTTATACATCTTTTTCTTTTTTCTCGGATCATTCGTTTCGAGCTATCTGGTTGAGTTAATAGCACAAAAAACCGAAAGAAACATTTATGTTCTTCCAACTTCAATTGAAATCTTGATACTGTTTTCTATTGGAATCTTTGGCGGAAAATTAATACTCAATAACCCTAATATTATTGCCTGCAGCTTATTGTTTGCAATGGGTTTGCAGAATTCACTGGTAACCAAAATTTCAAATGCAACTGTAAGAACTACTCATTTAACCGGGCTTTTTACCGATTTAGGAATAGAATTATCGCAATTGTTTTTCTTTAAAAAACCCGAGATGAAAAAGAAATTGTATTCCTCTATTAAATTGCGATTAACAATCATATGTTTCTTCTTTATCGGCGGAATAATAGGTGGAATACTTTACGTGAAAATTAAACTTGTGGTGCTTCTAATTGCAGCAATAGCATTGGTATTCGGATTAATCTATGACAATATTAAACTAAAAATACTACTGTTAAACCGAAAATACAATCATTAAAAAAACACGTCATAACCAAAACGAATCAGCGTTCCGATTACTACAATTAAAAAGAAAATTCTAATAAATCCGTTTCCTTTTTTGATGGCGAGCTTGGCACCAATCCAACCACCCAAAGCGTTGCAAATAGCCATAGGAATAGCTATTGCCCAAATAATTTTCCCTTTGATAATAAACAGACATATAGAACCAAAATTGGTAGCAAGATTGACCATTTTGGCATTCGCCGAGGCATGAAGAAAATCAAAACCCAAAACAGTTACAAAAGCTAAAACCAAAAAACTTCCGGTTCCCGGACCAATAAATCCATCATAAAATCCAAGGACAATACTCATGGAAATAGCTAACAAGAATTGGCGTTTAACGGTATGCTCTTTCGCCTGGTGAATTCCGAAGTCTTTTTTAGTAAACGTGTAAATGGCAATTAAAGTCAACACAACCAAAAGCAATGGTTTCATAAAATCATTATGCACTTTGGTCAGTAAATTGGAACCCAAAAAAGCAGAAGCAAAAGCAACAACTGCCATGATAGAAAGCAGTTTCCAATTCATGTCCACTTTTTTCAAATACTGATTCGCCGCAAAACTAGTTCCGCTAAAAGCCGGAATTTTTAACGAACCAATTATAGAGGAAACGGCAAGATTCGGCAGTAAAATTAGAGCAACCGGAGTTTGTATCAATCCGCCACCGCCCACAATAGCATCTACAAATCCGGCAAAGAAAGACGCAATACAAAGAAGGATGATAATATAAGTTTCCATATTTTCAAACAAAAAGAGGTACAAATCTGCACCTCTATTTTTTATACTTTATTTTCTATACTCTTAAACTCTTACAATATTAGCACCAAGTGCACGAAGCCTTTCGTCAATGCGTTCGTACCCTCTGTCAATTTGTTCAATATTTTGAATAGTCGATGTTCCTTTGGCAGAAAGTGCAGCAATCAATAATGAAATTCCCGCACGAATATCAGGCGAACTCATTACCGTTGCTTTCAATTGTGATTTGAAATCATGTCCCATAACTACAGCTCTGTGCGGATCACACAACATGATTTTGGCACCCATATCAATCAATTTGTCTACAAAGAACAAACGGCTTTCAAACATTTTTTGGTGTATTAACACATCTCCGTTTGCTTGCGTTGCTACAACTAAAATGATACTCAACAAATCGGGCGTAAATCCTGGCCATGGTGCATCTGCAATGGTTAATATCGAACCGTCAATATCGGTTTTTACTGTGTAGCCTTTAGTATGAGCTGGAATATAAATATCGTCGCCTTTTCGTTCTAATGTAATCCCCAATTTTCTGAACACACTTGGAATTACCCCAAGATTTTCCCAAGAAACATTTTTGATTGTGATTTCACTTCTGGTCATAGCGGCAAGACCAATCCATGAACCAATTTCAATCATATCCGGTAAGATTCTGTGCTCACAACCACCTAATTTTTCAACACCTTCAATAGTTAATAAGTTAGAACCTACTCCAGTGATTTTGGCGCCCATTGAGTTCAACATTTTACACAGCTGTTGCAAATAAGGTTCGCAAGCTGCATTGTAAACTGTAGTAATCCCTTCTGCTAAAACTGCAGCCATAACTATGTTTGCCGTTCCTGTTACTGACGCTTCATCAAGTAACATATGTGCTCCTTTTAATCTTCCTTTAACTTCAACACCATAGAAATGATCTTCTCTTTCATAACGGAATTTAGCACCCAAATTAATAAATCCTTCAAAGTGAGTATCTAAACGACGACGACCAATTTTATCGCCACCCGGTTTTGGAATATATCCTCTGCCATAACGTGCTAAGAGCGGCCCGACAATCATGATAGAACCTCTTAAACTTCCGCCTTCTTTTTTGAAAGCTTCCGTTTCAAGATACCCTACATTTATATCATCTGATTGAAAGGTTATAGAACCTGGACCATTTTTTTGGATTTTTACACCTAGATTTCCAAGAAGTGTTATCAATTTATTGACATCAATAATGTCAGGAATGTTGTTGATTGTTACTTTTTCAGGAGTTAAAAGTACGGCACATAAGATTTGTAACGCTTCATTTTTGGCTCCTTGAGGTGTTACATCACCTTTTAGTTGAATGCCACCTTCAATTTTAAAAGTTCCCATATTTTTTATTGTCGGTTGTCGGTTGTTAGTTGTCGTTTACTGTATAAAACAAACAACTGTTAACAGACAACTATTTTTGATTATTATTATTTTTCTTTATAAACGGCTTCTTGATATTCTTATTAATCTTAATTTTCGGATTTGAGATTGGCATGTTTTTGTTAGAAACTTTTTTATTGGTACGCATCAAGTCCGTTGTAGTTAACAACTCTTCTGTGCTTTGCAACAAATTTAATTTTCCGGCAGATAATTCATAAAGATGTTCAAAAATCACAGCATCCGTAACCGTGTCTTTATTCCAACTCAAATAAGATTTTTTCATGTGGTTGGCAATGACTTTTACCAAAGCACTTTTCATTTCACCTTCTTCCCAACTGTTGGCAACATCAATCATATACTTGATGTTATTACCATAAAAACGATATTTCGGATTTTTTTGTGGATAGGCTAATCTTTCAGGTTTTAGATGAATTACATCTCGTGTTGGAATTGGATAAGGAGAATCAACATCCAATTTAAAATCGGACATGATAAAAATCTGATCCCATAATTTGTGCTGAAAATCGAGGACATCACGCAAATGAGGATTTAAGCTTCCCATTACCTGAATGATATATTTAGCCGCTTTATTTCGCTCTTCCTTGTTTTCGATTGCCGTTGCCTGATCAATCAATTTTTGCAAATGACGGCCATATTCTGGAATAATCAAATGGGAACGCTCTGCATTATACTCTAAATGATGAACGACTTCGTTAGCGTTTTCTTTTATATATTTTTCAATCATTATAATGATATTATGCCTTCTATGTTAGATAATTCAATATACTTTTCGACCACATGACTAGGGCTTTCCATCAACACGTTTATTGAAATACTTGTATATTTTGCATTTTTGGATTGTTTGGTATGAATTACTGCGCCTATATTATCAAAAGCATTTTCTACTTCTTCAATTTTTTTGGGGCTTGTTGGTACAATAAATTTATATAAGTATTCACTAGGCCATGCTGAAGTATTGCTCAGTTCTTCTCGTAATCTGATGTAAAACTCTTCTGTCTTCTTATCCATTTTTAAACAAAATAATAGCAAATATACAGTATTGATTTTAGAATTTAGAATTGGATTCTACGATTTCAAAAAAATAATTTTTAATCCTAAAAATAAATATCAATTCGCTTTACATATTCTAATTAGTTTCAATAAATTTGCGCTTCATTTCAAAAAACTTGAAAAAAGAACTCATAGTAATAACTGGTGGTCCAGGAACAGGAAAAACCACAATAATCGATGCATTTATCGAACAAGGCTATGCGTGTTTCCCAGAAATTTCTAGACAAATAACGCTTGAAGCAAAAAAGCAAGGCATAGAACAACTTTTCCTGGAAAGACCTTTGCTTTTCAGCGAGTTACTTTTAGAAGGAAGAAAAAAACAGCACCAACAAGCCATACAAGACCAAGCTGAAATCGTATTTTTAGATCGAGGCATTCCAGATATTTTGGCTTACATGCATTACATTGGCGATAGTTATCCTGCTTTTTTTGATCAAGCCAGCAAAGAACATTCCTACTCGAAAGTTTTTGTCCTTCCACCATGGGAAGAAATATACGAAAGTGATGAAGCCCGTTATGAAAACTTTGAACAAGCCAAACTTATTTTTGATCATTTGATTGAAACTTATGAAAGCTATGGTTATAATCTGATTGAAGTTCCAAGAGGAACAGTAGAAGAAAGAATGCAATTTATACTAAACCAAATTGCTTAATACACTTTTACTGTAGCAGCAACATAATCTTATTTTATATCTTTATCCAATTAATTGTCACCCTAAGCGGAGTCTAAGGGCATAACTCATAATTCATAACTTGAAGGCTTTAGAAATTCTACAACAATACTGGAAACATAATGCCTTCCGCGAGCCACAGGAAGAGATTATAACTTCTGTTTTAGAAGGAAAAGATACTTTTGCACTCATGCCAACTGGCGGTGGAAAATCGATTTGTTTTCAAGTTCCGGCGATGATGCAAGAAGGAATTTGCTTGGTTATTTCTCCATTAATTGCCTTGATGCGCGACCAAGTTGAAAACCTGCAAAAGAAAGGAATCAAAGCGATTGCTTTAACCGGTGGAATTTATCACGATGAGATTATTGATTTATTGGACAATTGCCAATTTGGAAATTACAAGTTTCTATATCTTTCACCCGAACGATTGCAAAACGATTGGATTTTAGAACGCATCAAAAATCTACCTGTAAACCTTATTGCCATTGATGAAGCACATTGTGTATCGCAATGGGGACATGATTTTCGTCCGGCTTATTTAAAGATTGTACAACTTAAAGAATATTTTCCGAAAGTGCCTTTTTTGGCATTGACCGCCTCTGCAACATTGAGAGTAAAAGAAGACATCATAACCCAATTAAAACTCACTTCACCTCAAGTTTTTTCAAAATCATTTTACAGAGCGAACATAGCTTATATGGTTTTTGAAACCGAAGACAAGCTTCATCTGTTGCAACAAATTTTACACAAGAATCCGCAACCATCCATTATATATGTTACCAACAGAAAAAGTTGTTTGGAAACAGTGCATCAATTAGAAAGCCACGGTTTTAAAGCAACCTATTATCATGGCGGATTATCTTCTAAAGAGAAAGAAAAACACATGAAGCTTTGGATGGAAGAAAAAGTACAGGTTATTGTTGCTACCAACGCATTTGGAATGGGAATTGACAAAGCCAATGTGAAAACGATTATCCATTTGCATTTACCTCAAAATCTAGAAAATTATTATCAAGAAGCCGGTCGAGCCGGAAGAAATGGCGAGAAAGCATTTGCTATACTACTTAATAATCCGTCGGATATTTTGCATGCAGAAATGCAGTTTATAAGTGTGCTTCCTGATAAAGCATTTCTGAATTTGGTTTTTTTAAAATTATGCAGCTTTTTTCAAATTGCCTATGGCGAAGGCATTGACGAACAATTTAGTTTTAATCTCAATCAGTTTTGTGCCAAATATAATTTTCCGATACTGAAAACCTATAATGCTCTACAGTTTTTGGACAGGCAAGGAGTTATTACTTTATCTCAAGAATTCTCTGAAAAAGTTAGCATTCAGTTTACCATTCCGTCTAAAGAAGTAATTCGGTATATGAGTTTGAATCCGGCAGATGAAGAAATTGTATTAACCATTCTTAGAACCTATCCCGGAATTTACGATATGCAAACAGCTTTTAATCCAACTTTGATTGCCAAAAAATCAAATAGTACTGAAAAAGAGGTGCTTTCGCTTTTGCAAAAATTAAACGAAAAGCAAGTCATTGATTTGATTGCCAAAAACAATGATGCTACGATTACTTTTAATGAAGTTCGGGAAGATGAACGAACCATCAATAGAGTTTCAAAACATTTGGAGGCGCAAAACAAATTAAAAACGGAACAACTGCAAGCGGTTTTGTATTATAGTAAAGAAACTAAAACCTGCAAACAGAAATTGCTAATGCAGTATTTTGGCGAAACCATAAAAGACGACTGCGGGGTTTGCTCCTATTGCATTTCCAAAAACAAGAAGAAGCAAAATCCGGAAACTATTTCTGAAAAAATTATTGCCTTACTGAAAATGCAGGACTTCAACTCAAGAGATATTCAAAAGTTGACTAAACTTCCGAAAGACGATGTTATCTTTGCGATTCAAAATCTTTTGGAAAATGGTACAATAAGTATCAAATCAAATAACTTATATTCCTTAAAATAGAAATGGAAAAGTTGCGCATTGTTTTTATGGGAACTCCTGAATTTGCTGTCGGCATTCTGGATAAAATAGTCAAAAACAATTATAACGTTGTTGGTGTCATTACTGCTGCTGATAAGCCTGCCGGTCGTGGCCAAAAGATTAAATATTCGGCGGCAAAAGAATATGCATTAGAGCACAATCTTAAATTATTGCAACCTAGCAATCTAAAAGACGAAACTTTTTTATCCGAATTAAAATCGCTTAATGCCAATCTGCAAGTTGTAGTAGCCTTTAGAATGTTGCCCGAAGTAGTTTGGAGAATGCCAGAATTGGGAACCTTTAATCTTCATGCATCGTTGTTACCAAACTATCGTGGAGCTGCGCCAATCAATTGGGCTATTATTAATGGAGAAATAAAAACCGGTGTTACCACATTTTTCATAGATGATAAGATTGATACAGGTGCAATGATTTTAAACAAGGAAATCGGAATCAGTCCGAATGAAAATGCGGGAGAACTTCACGATAGACTTATGGTTCTAGGAAGCGAAGCCGTTGTTGAAACTTTGGCTTTGATTGAAAAAGGAAATGTTCAGACTACAATTCAACAAGATACTTCCGAAATAAGAACAGCTCATAAACTCAACAAAGAAAACTGCAAAATAGATTGGGCAAAATCTGCATTTGAAATTTATAATTTGATTCGGGGATTATCTCCTTATCCCACGGCGTGGTGCTTATTTAAAGATAATGAACAAGAATGGAATGTAAAAATATATGAAGCTAAGATTCATTTTGAAAATCACTCTTATACTATAGGTAGCATTATTACGACTAAAAAAGAAATTAAGATTGCTGTAAAAGATGGTTACATTCAAATTTTGAGCATTCAATTTCCAGGGAAGAAAAAAATGGCGGCAAATGAACTACTAAATGGCATTACATTTTCAGACAAAGCACAAGCAGAATAAGGTCTCAAGCTCTTTTTTGAATAAAAAAAACGGCGAAAAGCCTCGGCTTATCAACAAATAAACCAAGTTATTAACAAATATTTGAAAAAAACACGAAAACTCTTGTGCAGTAAGGAATTCCTATTAAATTTGTTATCATTAACAAAATGTTTAACCAACAATTAATAACTAACATTATGAACAAATCAGAATTAATCGATGCGATTGCAGCTGACGCAGGAGTAACAAAAGCAGCAGCAAAATTAGCTTTAGAATCATTTTTAGGTAACGTAAGCGGTACTTTGAAAAAAGGTGGAAGAGTATCTTTAGTAGGATTCGGATCTTGGTCAGTATCTAAAAGAGCTGCAAGAGACGGAAGAAATCCTCAAACAGGAAAAACTATCAAAATTGCTGCTAAGAATGTTGTTAAATTCAAAGCAGGAGCAGATTTAGACGGAGCAGTAAACTAATAATTTAGTTCTTCTGATATACAAAGACCATTCGCAAAACGAATGGTCTTTTTGTTTTTAGCATAGAAAAATTTGGAAAATCATTTTTTTTTAAGCAACTTTATTAAAAATTAATTCAAAATGATTGCGGAAAAATTAGAAAAAGGACATTTGTTAATAGCCGAACCATCTATTATTGGTGACATGTCCTTTAATAGATCTGTAATTTTATTGGCTGACCATACTTCAGAAGGTTCAGTTGGATTCATTTTGAATAAACCCCTTAAATACTCTATCAAAGATTTACTTCCAGAGGTTAATTCCAATTTCAAAATCTATAATGGAGGCCCAGTAGAACAAGACAATTTATATTTTATTCATAACGTTCCCGATTTGATTCCGAATAGTATTGAAATATCTAAAGGAATATTTTGGGGTGGCGATTTTGATTTTACCAAAGAATTAATAAATACAGGTGTTATTAAGAAAAAAAATATCCGTTTCTTTTTGGGATACACTGGTTGGGATTCTGAGCAATTAGAAAATGAGATGCAAGCCAACTCCTGGATTTTGATAAAAAATAATTATGAAAACAAAATTCTTGGGAAAGCATCTGTTAACTTTTGGAAAGAGAAAATTTTAGAGCTTGGAGGAGATTATTTAATTTGGTCTAATGCTCCAGAAAATCCTACTTTGAATTAAGCTTCTATTGTATTATTCAATTTCTCTAACAACTGATTAGCTAAGCGAATTTCAAATTCTTTTTTACGATATTTTGTTATTGGCTGTATTCCAATGATAACATTGGTAATAAATAACTCATCTGCTTTCTGCAAATCAAAAGGAGAAATAGCTGCTTCAATAACTTCGATTGAATCAATTTGTTTTGCTAAAGTTATAATTTGTTTTCTCATTATTCCATTCAAACAACCTTCAGAAATTGGTGGTGTTATCAATTTGCTTCCCATCAACATAAACAGATTTCCATTTGCTGCTTCTATAACATTTTTGGTTTCGTTAATAAGTAAAGAGGAATCAAGTTGATTTTCTTTGGCAAAAATACTTGCTGTTACATTTGTAATCTTATTTGTCGTCTTAAGCGTTGACAGTAATTGTTTTGGAACAATAAAGTCTTTATACAAATCCACTTCAAATTGACTTTTAGGGGTTTTATACTTTATGCTATCCAGCTTATTTGCCTGAATGACATAGGAAATTGAATTATCTGTTGGCAAGTAAAATCCGCCTTCGTTTCTAAAAACAGTAAACCTTATTCTTGCAGAATCTTCGATAGCTAATACTTCGACTAGCTTCAAGATTTGCTCTTCAAGATATTCGATGGTAAAAGACATCGGAATTTCCATTCTCACAATTCTCATGGAAGCCATTAAACGAAAATAATGATCTTCAAAAAAAAGTATTTTATTGTTTACAATTTTTAAAGTTTCAAAAACACCATCGCCGTATAAGAATGATCTGTTAGAAACTGTTAACTGTAAATCAGAATCTTGAATTACCCCATTAAAATTTACCATAAAAAAATCCCGTTTAAAACGGGACAAATATAACTTTTAAAAATTTGATTTTATATAGAACCTATTACGTGTTTTAAATCAGAGATTTGATTTTCCCATAATAATTTTGATTCATCTAATTCATCTTCAACAGCAAAATCAACAACCATTAGAGAGACATCTTTAGTAATTTCGTCTTCCAAAATTCTTAATTCAAAATAGTATTCCGTATCCTTCTTATCTTCATCAACCCATTTAAATTTAACTTTCTCTCCAGTTTTTTTTGAAGCAAGACGAGCATTTTCATCAATACTATCCCAAGTAAAAGTAAAAAACTCTCCTCTTGAATTAACATTGTCAGCAAACCATTCTTGCAATCCAGAAGGTGTAGATATATATTGATACAGTAATTGGGGAGATGAATTTAATGGGAACTCAAGTTCGTAGCGTATTTTATGCTCCATGGTTTAGAATATTTTTTGGAAATATATATAATAAAATCAAAAAAAAGGACATTTTTAAAAATAATTTTTTTTGTCACTATATATTTGTAAGCTATGATATAAGTTTTATATTTGCACCCGCATTAAGAATATTAACCACTACACTAGGCGAGGTAGCTCAGTCGGTTAGAGCGCAGGATTCATAACCCTGAGGTCGGGAGTTCAAATCTCCCTCTCGCTACAAAATTGAAAAGGTTTGGAAAATTTCCAAGCCTTTTTTTATACTTCACATTCAACCATTTTTTTCCTTTTTTTAAAGAACTAACTATCAACTTACAAAATGAATTGTTTTTGATTGTAAAAATCAAAATTGTAAGTTTTTTATTTATTATAAAACATAAAAAGTGTATTTCATCGATTTTTTTATGCTTTTTATCGATTATTTTAAATAAATATCTAGTTTTGAAATGTCAAATAAAACAGAATGGAGTATTAAGCTTCATTTAATTAATAAATCATAATACCCCGAGTTATGAAAAATTTATTACTTAAAAAAGTAGAAAAGAATTGCATAATATTAATTACCTTACTAATTGGTAGTTTTGGATATGCTCAAATTGCACAAAGAGGAACTGCTACAACAGCAACTTCTTCAAACACCACTCTTACAATTAATAAGCCAACTGGTCTTGCAGTTAATGACCTAATGATTGTTAATCTAGCCCAAGGGAACAACAATACTAATGCTCCAACGGCTACAGGATGGACACTTATTGATGGTAGAAGTCTTGCTGGCGGTACAAAACGTTACGCTGCTGTTTTATACAAAATAGCTAATGCAACCGACGTTTCAGCATCTAATTTTGTATTTACAATGGGTAGTGCAACAGATAGTGCAGCTGGTGCTATTATAGCATTTTCCGGTGTAGATTCTTCAACACCATTTGATGTTAGTTCAGGGACTATTTCAGTTCAAGGAAGCCAAACCGGTGTAGTTGGAACTACTAAAACTACTGTTACCGCAAACGCTGCTGTAATTATGTTGGGGCAAACAGCAGGGAGTTTCCCTACTTGGTCAGCATGGACAACAACATCACCTGGAGCGCTTACTGAGTTATTTGATGTTCAGCATAATGCTAACACACAAACATCTGTTGGTGGAGCATGGGCAATAAAAGCATCAACTGGTGCAACTAGTGCAGGTGGAGCAACCCTTTCTTCTGCAGAACGAAATGGTGGTATCTTATTAGTTCTTAGACCTTGTATAAATACAATTACATTAAGTTCAGCAGTTGGAACTGATGCTCAAACCAAATGTATTAACTCAGCTATAACAGATATTACCTATACTACTACTGGAGCAACTGGAGCAAGTATATCAGGCCTTCCAACAGGAGTTACTGGTGCATGGGCATCAAACGTTTATACAATTAACGGAACTCCATCTGTGGCAGGAACATATAATTATACAATTACCTTAACAGGTGGGTGTGGACCAACTGTAACTAAAACAGGATCTATAACAGTTACTGCTCTGCCAACTGCTACTATTTCTTATGCTGGTAGTCCTTACTGTACTTCTTTAGCATCTGCTCAAAGTGTAACACAAACTGGTACGGGTGGCGGGACTTATTCTGCAAGTCCTGCTGGGTTAACTTTAAATGCTGCATCAGGTGCTGTGACGCCAAGTACTAGCTCGGCAGGAACTTATACTGTAACCTATACTTTATCTACTGGTGGTTGTACTATTACTCCAACGGCATCGGTTACCATTACTGCTCTACCTGTTGCAACTATTTCTTATGCAGGTAACCCTTTCTGTAAATCATTAGGAACTGCTCAAAGTGTAACACAAACAGGTACTGCTGGTGGAACGTATTCTGCTAGTCCTGCTGGGTTAACTTTAAATGCTTCAACTGGCGCTGTTACGCCAAGTACTAGCACGTCCGGAACTTTTACTGTAACCTATACTATTGCTGCGGCTAGTGGTTGTGGGATAGTTACAACAACTACTTCAGTTACAATTACTACTATACCAACAGCTGCCATTTCTTATGCAGGTAGTCCTTACTGTACTTCTTTAGCATCTACTCAAAGTGTAACACAAACTGGTACAGGTGGCGGGACTTATTCTGCTAGCCCTGCTGGGTTAACTTTAAATGCTGCATCAGGTGCTGTGACGCCAAGTACTAGCACGGCCGGAACATATACTGTAACCTATACTTTATCTACTGGTGGTTGTACTATTACTCCAACGGCATCGGTTACCATTACTGCTCTACCTGTTGCAACTATTTCTTATGCAGGTAACCCTTTCTGTAAATCATTAGGAACTGCACAAAGTGTAACTCAAACAGGTACTACTGGTGGAACGTATTCTGCTAGTCCTGCTGGGTTAACTTTAAATGCTTCAACTGGAGCTGTTACACCTAGTACTAGCACGGCCGGAACTTTTACTGTAACCTATACTATTGCTGCGGCTAGTGGTTGCGGGATAGTTACAACAACTACTTCAGTTACAATTACTACTATACCAACAGCTGCCATTTCTTATGCAGGTAGTCCTTACTGTACTTCTTTAGCATCTGCTCAAAGTGTAACACAAACTGGTACAGGTGGCGGGACTTATTCTGCTAGCCCTGCTGGGTTAACTTTAAATGCTGCATCAGGTGCTGTGACGCCAAGTACTAGCACGGCCGGAACATATACTGTAACCTATACTTTATCTACTGGTGGTTGTACTATTACTCCAACGGCATCGGTTACCATTACTGCTCTACCTACTGCAACTATTTCTTATGCAGGTAGTCCTTTCTGTAAATCATTAGGAACTGCTCAAAGTGTAACACAAACTGGGACTGCAGGTGGAACTTATTCTGCTAGTCCTGCTGGGTTAACTTTAAATGCTGCTAACGGAGATGTGACTCCAAGTACTAGCACGGCCGGAACTTATACTGTAACTTATACTATTGCTGCAGCTAGTGGTTGTGGGATTGTTACAACTACGGCGTCAGTTACAATTACTACTATACCAACGGCTGCCATTTCTTATGCTGGTAGTCCATACTGTAAATCTTTAGCATCTGCTCAAAGTGTAACACAAACTGGTACAGGTGGCGGGACTTATTCTGCTAGTCCTGCTGGGTTAACTTTAAATGCTGCATCAGGTGCTGTCACTCCAAGTACTAGCACGGCCGGAACTTATACTGTAACCTATACTTTATCTACTGGTGGTTGTACTATTACTCCAACGGCATCGGTTACCATTACTGCTCTACCTGTTGCAACTATTTCTTATGCAGGTAGCCCTTTCTGTAAATCGTTAGGAACTGCACAAAGTGTAACACAAACAGGTACTGCTGGTGGAACTTATTCTGCAAGCCCTGCTGGGTTAACTTTAAATGCTTCAACTGGCGCTGTTACACCTAGTACTAGCACGGCCGGAACTTTTACTGTAACCTATACTATTGCTGCGGCTAGTGGTTGTGGAATCGTTACAACTACGGCGTCAGTTACAATTACTACTATACCAACGGCTGCCATTTCTTATGCAGGTAGTCCTTACTGTACTTCTTTAGCATCTGCTCAAAGTGTAACACAAACTGGTACAGGTGGCGGGACTTATTCTGCTAGCCCTGCTGGGTTAACTTTAAATGCTGCATCAGGTGCTGTGACGCCAAGTACTAGCACGGCCGGAACTTATACTGTAACCTATACTTTATCTACTGGTGGTTGTACTATTACTCCAACGGCATCGGTTACCATTACTGCTCTACCTGTTGCAACTATTTCTTATGCAGGTAACCCTTTCTGTAAATCATTAGGAACTGCACAAAGTGTAACTCAAACAGGTACTACTGGTGGAACGTATTCTGCTAGTCCTGCTGGGTTAACTTTAAATGCTTCAACTGGAGCTGTTACACCTAGTACTAGCACGGCTGGAACATATACTGTAACTTACACTATTGCTGCGGCTAGTGGTTGCGGGATAGTTACAACAACTACTTCAGTTACAATTACTACTATACCAACAGCTGCCATTTCTTATGCAGGTAGTCCTTACTGTACTTCTTTAGCATCTGCTCAAAGTGTAACACAAACTGGTACAGGTGGCGGGACTTATTCTGCTAGCCCTGCTGGGTTAACTTTAAATGCTGCATCAGGTGCTGTGACGCCAAGTACTAGCACGGCCGGAACTTATACTGTAACCTATACTTTATCTACTGGTGGTTGTACTATTACTCCAACGGCATCGGTTACCATTACTGCTCTACCTACTGCAACTATTTCTTATGCAGGTAGTCCTTTCTGTAAATCATTAGGAACTGCTCAAAGTGTAACACAAACTGGGACTGCAGGTGGAACTTATTCTGCTAGTCCTGCTGGGTTAACTTTAAATGCTGCTAACGGAGATGTAACTCCAAGTACTAGCACGGCCGGAACTTATACTGTAACTTATACTATTGCTGCAGCTAGTGGTTGTGGAATCGTTACAACAACAGCATCAGTTACAATTACTACTATACCAACGGCTGCCATTTCTTATGCTGGTAGTCCATACTGTAAATCTTTAGCATCTGCTCAAAGTGTAACACAAACTGGTACAGGTGGCGGGACTTATTCTGCTAGTCCTTCTGGGTTAACTTTAAATGCTGCATCAGGTGCTGTCACTCCAAGTACTAGCACGGCCGGAACATATACTGTAACCTATACTTTATCTACTGGTGGTTGTACTATTACTCCAACGGCATCGGTTACCATTACTGCTCTACCTGTTGCAACTATTTCTTATGCAGGTAGCCCTTTCTGTAAATCGTTAGGAACTGCTCAAAGTGTAACACAAACAGGTACTGCTGGTGGAACTTATTCTGCAAGCCCTGCTGGGTTAACTTTAAATGCTGCTAACGGAGATGTGACTCCAAGTACTAGCACGGCCGGAACTTATACTGTAACTTATACTATTGCTGCGGCTAGTGGTTGTGGGATTGTTACAACTACGGCGCCAGTTACAATTACTACTATACCAACGGCTGCCATTTCTTATGCTGGTAGTCCTTACTGTAAATCTTTAGCATCTGCTCAAAGTGTAACTCGAACTGGTACTGCTGGTGGAACTTATTCTGCAAGCCCTGCTGGGTTAACTTTAAATGCTGGAACTGGTGCTGTGACTCCAAGTACTAGTACGGCCGGAACTTACACAGTAACCTATACCCTATCTACGGGTGGTTGTACTATCACACCAACGGCATCGGTAACTATTACTGCTATACCTGTTGCAACTATCTCTTATACTGGTAGTCCTTTCTGTAAATCATTAGGAACTGCTCAAAGTGTAACACAAACTGGTACTACTGGTGGAACTTATTCTGCTAGTCCTGCTGGGTTAACTTTAAATGCTGCTAACGGAGATGTAACTCCAAGTACTAGCACGGCCGGAACTTATACTGTAACCTATACTATTGCTGCAGCTAGTGGTTGTGGAATCGTTACAACAACAGCATCAGTTACAATTACTACCATACCAACAGCTGCCATTTCTTATGCTGGTAATCCTTTCTGTAAATCAATAGCTACTGCACAAAGTGTAACACAAACTGGTACTGCTGGTGGGACTTACTCTGCAAGCCCTGCTGGATTAACAATAAATGCTGCATCAGGTGCTGTCACTCCAAGTACTAGTACGGCTGGAAGCTATACAGTAACCTATACCTTATCTACTGGTGGTTGTACTATTACACCAACAACATCGGTTACTATTAATCCAATATTAACAGCTGGTGTAACTATTGCAGCTTCTCCATCTGGAACTATATGTGCTGGAACAAGTGTAACTTTCACTGCTACTCCAACTAACGGAGGGACAACTCCAACTTATCAATGGAAAATTAATGGTACAAATGTTCTCGGAGAGATTGCATCTACTTTTACAACATCCACATTATCAAATACTAATGTAGTTACAGTCGTAATGACATCAAATGCAACACCTTGTTTGGCAGGTTCTCCTGTTACATCAAGTGGTATTACAATGGCTGTTGATACAATGCCATCAATAACAAGCACAACTCCTGCATCAAGAACCGGAACCGGAACTTTAACTTTAGGTGCCACTGCTTCTATTGGTACAATATCTTGGTATGCAAATATAACTGGTGGTCCTTCATTGGGCTCTGGGACAAGTTTTACAACTCCAAGTATTTCAACAACTACAATCTATTATGTTGAAGCTGTTAATGGAGCTTGTACCTCAACTCCAAGAACTCCTGTAACTGCTACTATTAATTATGCTGAAATAGACATTCAAGGAAATGCAACTTCAATTGTAGATGGTGATACAACACCTACAACTACTGACTGGACAGATTTTGGAACATCAGCTACAACCCGAACTTTTACGATTTATAATACTGGTGCTTCTGCTTTAAATATTGGTACCGCTACTATATCTGGTTTGAATGCGAGTGAATTTACAATTACATCAGCTCCAAGCAGTGTAGTTGGTATTGGTTCTAGCACAACATTTACTATTACTTTCGATCCAACCGCCGTTGGACTTAGAACGGCTACAATATCAATTGTAAATAATGACACTAACGAAAATCCATACGATTTTGCAATTCAAGGAACTGGAGTTGAACAAGAAATAGATATTCAAGGAAATGCTGTTTCAATTGTAAACGGGGATACAACACCAACAACTACAGATTGGACAGATTTTAGTACAGTTGCAGGAACAAGAACATTTACTATTCGAAATACTGGAAATATAGTTTTAAACATTGGCGCAATAACTGTTTCAGGTTTAAATGCTTCAGATTTTACAGTTACCTCGCTACCTAGTGCAACTGTTGCTGCATTTGGAACAACTACTTTTACAGTTTCATTTTCTCCAAGTGTAATCAATAACAGAACCGCTACTATTAGTATCGCAAACGACGATGCTACTGAAAATCCGTATGCTTTTTCAATACAAGGATTTGGTATTATACCTGAAATTGATATCCAAGGAAATGCAACTTCAATTGTTGACGGAGACATAACTCCAACAACAACAGACTGGACAGACTTTAGTTCTGTTGCTTCAACCAGAACTTTTACTATTTACAACAATGGAAATTTTACATTAAATATTGGAGCAATAACTATTGGTGGTCCAAACGCCTCAGAATTTACAGTTACTACTCTTCCAAGTGCAACAGTTGCAGCATTAGCAAGTACCACTTTTGTAGTTACTTTTTCACCGACTGCTTTAGGTACAAGATCGGCTACAATAAGTATTATAAATAATGACAGTAATGAAGATCCTTATAATTTTTCAATTCAAGGAACTGGTGTTGTTCAGGAAATAGATTTACAAGGTCTTAGTATATCAATTGTTGATGGAGATACAGTACCTTCTGTTTCAGATGGAACAGATTTTGGTCCTGCAGATATTAATCTTGCAACTGTAACCCGTACTTTCTCGATTTTGAATACTGGTTCACTTCCATTGACAATTTCTAACCCAACTATATCTGGACTTAATGCGGCAGACTTTAGTATATCAACAAATCCAGGAGCACTTTCAATTGCTGCAGGCTCAAGTACTACTTTTGTAGTAACATTTAATCCAAGTGGAGTATTTACAAGAGTTGCAACAATTAACATTGTTAATAATGACAGTAGCGAAAACCCTTATGATTTTGCTATTCAAGGTACAGGTTTACTTGATAATGATGGTGATGGAATTGAAAACAATACCGATCAAGATGATGATAATGATGGAATTATAGATATAGTAGAATGTGGAACTTGTATAAGTGACCCATTCGTAAACGGAAGTTTTGAAGCTCCCGTAATTGGGGCTTCAACATACAGCATCGAACCAGCTGCAAATGTTACCGGATGGAATAATAGTGCAGAAAATTTCATTGAAATTTGGAGTACCGGATTTAATGGCGTACCGTCTGCAGCAGGTAATCAATTTGCAGAATTAAATGCAAACGTTGCCGGAAATCTATACCAAACATTTTGTCTAAATGGTGCTGGAGGAACAATAAATTGGGCTATCAAGCACAGAGGAAGATCTGGTACTGACGTTGCAGAAGTTAGATTTGGAGCAACTTTGGCAACAATTGCAACAGTTGCAACCATGACAGATGGAAATACTTCTTGGGGATCTTATTCGGGTACATACAGTATTCCGGTAGGTCAAACGAGTATCGTATTAGCCTTTACTGCAGTTTCATCTACAGGAGGTTTATCTTATGGTAACTTTATAGATGACGTACAAATTATAATCAACCAAAACTGTATTGACTCAGATGCTGATGGTGTTGCTGACTTACTTGACGTAGATGATGAAAACGATGGTATTCCAGATATTGAAGAAGCCGGATTTAAAGCTTATAGTAGTAATAAATCTGTAATGGATAGAAGCAGCGCTGCTACTTGGGTTGATGCTAACTCAAATGGTCTTAATGACTACATAGAAACTATGATAACTGCCGGAACTTATTCAACACCAGATACAGACGGTGATGGTGTGAAAGATTATTTAGATTTAGATAGTGATAACGATACAGCTTTTGACGTTGATGAAGCCGGTATATTAAATGGTGACGGAGATATAAATGGTGACGGTAAAGGTGATGGCCTGGATTCAGATGGTGACGGTTTATTAAACCTTTATGATAACTCTACTGTTTTTGGAACAACAACAAGAGCTTATGCTCAAGATACCGATACTAATGGTACTCCAGATTATAAAGATTTAGACTCTAACGATGATGGAGTTAATGATATCAAAGCTGGTTTATATGGCAGCTATGATGCTAATAATGATGGTAGAATAGATACTCCGGGAGATGCAGATCTTGACGGAATTACAGATGCTTTTGATACAAATGACGCTGTAAAAGGTTCTCCAAGAGATTTAGACAGAAAACTGTTTTTAGATTTTGATGGAAGAAACGATTATGCTGAAAACACTGCAATCTTAGGTGGATTATCAAATGCTACTTTGATGGCTTGGATAGATTTAAACAGTGCTTTTAGTACTACAGGTGTTGTAGTTGGTCAAGATAAATTCCAAATTAGAGTTTCTAGTGCAAAAACATTGCAAGTAATTGTCAACAGTACAACTTTAACTTTTGCTACACCTATGACAACTTCTAGATGGTATCATGTAGCGGCAACTTATGGTGGTGGAAATTTAAACTTGTATTTAAACGGAAAATTAGTAGCTACACAAGCTGTATCAGGAAGTATTTCAGCCGATGCTACAAAATTAACACTAGGTAAAAATCCAGCGTCAAGCACTAACTATTTTAAAGGTAAAATTGATGAAGTAAGAGTATTTAATACTACCTTAACTAATACACAAGTTGAACGCATGGTATATCAAGAAATACAAAATACAGCTTCACAAGTAAGAGGTGCTATAGTTCCTAGGGATATTGGCTCATTACCTTTTGCAAACGTATTAAGATATTACAGAATGGATACCTACAAAGATGATATTGTAGATGATTTAACAACTGCATCAATCGATACTGGCACAGGTATGAAATTATATAACCATAAAGTTATAAATGTACAACAAGCTCCAATGCCTTTTGTTACGGCAACAACAGGAACATTTTCAACAGCTGTTAATGATGCGTCAAATGACATCAGAGGTTTAGATGTTTATGATTACGATTATTCAATAATCCAAGTAAAACATAATATTACTGAAACTACAAACAGCGTAGATTTAGCAATGTTTGTTGACCCAGGAGTAACTGTTAATATGACAAATAATACCAAACTTCAAAATGACTGGTATTTAAAATTAGATGGTAAAATTGATTTAGTTGGAAAATCTCAATTAGTTCAAACTGCAAATAGTGAATTAGATGTTACAAGCGCTGGTTCATTAGAAAGAGATCAACAAGGACAAGCAATAAAATATAACTATAACTACTGGTCATCTCCTGTTAGTACAATAAACAGTACTACTATTAATCATGGATTTACAGTTGCTGGTGTTATGAAAGATGGAACCGATCCAAACAATATTCAAAACCTTCAATGGACAACAGGAACTAATGGTTCGCCAACAACTCCTATTACATTGAGTAGCTATTGGATATTTAAATTCCAAAACTCATCTAACAGTTACGCTAACTGGTCATCTGTTGGACAAAATGGAGCACTATTACCGGGTCAAGGATTCACTATGAAAGGATGTGGTTCAGCTGCTGCTGATCAAAATTACACCTTCGTTGGTAAACCAAATAATGGTACTATTACTTCAACAGTTGGTGCAAATAATTTGAACCTATGTGGTAATCCTTATCCTTCTGCAATTGATGCCAATCAATTTATAGATGACAATGCAGCAAGCATAAAAGGAACATTATATATCTGGGAGCACTATAATACAAATTCAAGTCACGCAACCGCACAGTATCAAGGTGGTTATGCAACTTACACAAAAACTGGTGGAACTGCACCTGTTGCTCCAGCTGGTGTAAGCGGAATAGGTTCAAGTAGTAAAACTCCAAAAAGATTTATCCCAGTTGGACAAGGATTTTTTGTAACAGGATCAGCTACTGGCGGAAGTATAACATTTAACAATGGTCAAAGACTATTTATAAAAGAAGACGATGCAACTTCGTACTCTATGTTTAAACAAAATAATGGTCCGATATCAGTTATTAATCCAGCATTTAATAATTCTTCCGATACTTTTGTTGACGAACAATTTATGAAACTAAGAGTGGGTTATAATTCAGCTGATAATTATCACAGACAAATATTATTAGGATTTATGAATGAACATGCAACATCAGGATTTGACAATGGTTATGATGGATTAAGCATTGAAACTCCTACTAATGATATGTATTTCATAAATGGAACTGATAAATTAAACATCAATGGTGATGGTGCTTTTAATGTAAACAACATATACCCATTAGGTGTTAAAAATGCTGTGGCCGGTAATGTTAGTTTTGTTGTAGATGGAAAAGAAAATTTTAGTGATTCTCAAGAAATATACATCTATGACAATGTAACTTCACTCTACCATAGTGTTAAAGATCAAAACTTCCAAATCAATTTACCAGTTGGAACTTATGATTCAAGATTCTCATTGCGATTTACTAATGGTTCTTCGCTCGGAACAGTTGATCAGGAAGTAAATCATGGAATTAGCGTAATACATTCGCAAGCTAACAACATGATAAATATTAAAAACGAGTTACAAGAAGTAAATGTGAAGTCAGTTTCATTGTTCAACTTATTAGGCCAAGAGGTTCAAGTTTGGAAAATTTATAACCAAAACCAAGCGGATATACAATTACGCATTACAGATTTAAGCACGGGAACTTACATCGTAAAAGTAACTACTGATAATGGTGACATATCTAAAAAAATAATACTAAAATAATATCTTGTTCTGCTCTTTATTTGACACTAATTTGCTTTTTTATACAAGAAAAAAAATCCCTGCTTCGGCGGGGATTTTTTTTTCTTATTCAACTCAGAAGATTAATGTAATATTAAGAAAGTTTCTCTATGAGAATTTCAAGATTTACTAGAAGCTGTTCTCCTGTCTGAATATCTTTTAAAGTAAAGTTCGAACCATCAATTTCTTTGACCACAAAAGGAATTCCTCTACGTTCAGCATGTTTAAACTGCTTGTCAATTTTAGCTGCATCAGGATAAATATCGGCTTTAATATTTTTATTTCGAAGTGTCGTAATGGCTTTCATCGCTTCAAAAGTTTGGTTTTCACCAAAATTTAAAAAAAGTACTTTTGTAGCATTAGTAACCGTCTCCGGAAATAAATTTAGCTCTTCAAGAACCAAATAAATTCTATCCAAACCAAACGAAATTCCAACGCCGCTCATATCCTTTAAACCAAAAATTCCGGTCAAATCATCATAACGTCCACCACCACCTATTGAACCCATGGCAACTTCTTTTGGAGCAGTAACCTCAAAAATAGCTCCCGTATAATAATTCAACCCTCGAGCTAAAGTCACATCTAAATCTAAAATAGCTTTTTGCAAACCGAGTTTAGTAACGTTGTTACAAATAAAACGCAACTCTTCGACACCCTTTTTCCCTTCATCAGAAGATGAAAGTAATTGTGTTAGCTTTTCTAATTTTTCCTGAATTGTTCCGGTAAAGTTGAACAATGGTTGTACTTTTATCAAAGCCGCTTCCGAAATTCCTTTTTCAAGCATTTCTTTTTTTACGCCGTCCTCTCCTATTTTATCGAGCTTATCCAAAGCAACTGTAAAATCAATTAATTTATCCGAAGCACCAATAACCTCCGCAATTCCCGATAATATCTTTCTGTTATTAATTTTAATAGTAACACCATTCAAACCTAATTCAGCAAAAACCGAATCGTACAATTGCACCAACTCTACTTCTTGCCACAATGATTTGGAACCAACAACATCAGCATCACATTGATAAAACTCTCTGAATCTACCTTTTTGTGGACGATCAGCACGCCAAACCGGTTGGATTTGATAGCGCTTAAACGGAAATTCAATCTCGCTTTGGTGTTGTACCACATAACGTGCAAACGGAACGGTTAAATCGTAACGCAATGCTTTTTCGGAGATTTTTGGTGTAATCGCTTTTTCCTGTTTGTATTCTAAAAAATGTAAAGGGACATCTTTTAAATATTCTCCTGAATTCAATATCTTAAAAATCAAACGGTCGCCTTCTTCTCCATATTTTCCCATTAAAGTATCTGAGTTTTCAAATGAAGGCGTTTCAATTGGTTGATAACCAAATTTCTCGAAATGATGTCTCATTATCGAAATAATATAATTACGCTTTGAAACCTCTGCTGGTGAAAAATCTCTGGTTCCTTTTGGAATACTTGGTTTTGATGCCATTGTTTAATTAAGGATTTAGGAATAAGGATTTAGGTATTGATTATTGGGAAAATCCTAAATCGAAAATCCCAAATCCTAAATCATTTTGCAAATATCTTATTTTTTAAAACTATTTAAGCAACTAAGTAAATATTCTTGTAACAAATCATTTAAATTAGTGTCAAATTTGCGTTATGATAGGACTCAAACTCTTTAGAGAAAACATAAAAATTGCATTAAGTTCAATTAGAACGCAATTACTTCGTACCATTTTGACCATTGTTATTATTGCTATTGGAATTACAGCTTTAGTTGGAATTCTGACTGTAGTTGCTGCTTTCGAAAACAATCTGAACACCGCTTTTGCCACAATGGGTTCCAATACCTTCAATATAAATCAATACAAAACACAATTAAGAGGAAGTGGCGGAATTAATAAAATTGAAAAAATAAATCCCATTATTACGTATCCCGAGGCTAAAGCGTTTAAAGAAAAATATAGTTTCCCGTTAACGCAAACCTCGCTTTCTTTTATTGCAACTTCAACGGCGGAAGTTAAATTTGAAAATCAAAAAACGGATCCCGAAATTTCAGTTTTAGGTGTTGACGAGTATTTTTTAACCAACTCAGGGTTGGAACTTACACAAGGTAGAAATTTTAATTCTTTCGACATTTCAAACAATGTTTATTCGTGTGTAGTCGGTTCTGATTTTGCCTCTAAAGGATTGCTGAAAGATGTAAATCCTATTGGAAAAATACTATCCATTCGCGGTGCCAAATTTAAAGTTATTGGCGTTCTAAAAGAAAAAGGTTCCACTTTTGGCAACAGCCGAGACTTGAGGGTTATGATTCCTATTCAAGTAGCTCGCTCTTTATTTTCGGCACCCAATATCAATTATTCGTTGAGTACAATGATTCAAAGAACAGAATTACTCGATGACGCGATTGACAATGCGATTGTCACTATGCGAAAGATTAAAAAGTTAAATCCTGTAGAAGAAGATAATTTTGGCATTTCCAGAAGTGATGATTTAGTAAACAAGATAGCAAGTATTACAGGTTTCTTAGGTGTTTCTGCTTGGCTAATTGGGATAATTACTATCCTGGGTTCATCTATTGCCTTGATGAATATTATGATTGTTTCGGTAACCGAAAGAACACGTGAAATTGGAGTTAGAAAAGCGCTTGGCGCCAAAAAAGGTGATATAGCTTTTCAGTTTTTTGTTGAGACAATAACCATAGGGCAAATTGGTGGCTTCTTTGGTATTATAGTAGGGATTTTAGTTGGTTATGGTATTTCATCACTTCTTAAGTTGGCGTTTGTAATTCCTTGGAGTGCCATTATTGCTGCATTTATAACCAGTTTTATTGTTGGTTTAGTTTCCGGATTGTACCCAGCGATAAAAGCTTCTCAACTTGACCCAATTGAGGCATTGCGTTATGAATAATAGCGTTCTGAAATTAAAGATTACAGGAAATTATTCTGTCATTTCCGTAAATGTCTTTTTTCAATTCAACATTTTTGAAGCCCAAATCTACGAGTAATTGAACCGTTTCTTTTCCTAAATATTGATTGATTTCAAAATATAATTTCCCATTCGAATTTAAATTTTTCTTTGCTAATTCAGCAATTTTTCGATAAAAAAGCAAGGCATCTTCATCTGCAACAAACAAAGCTAAATGAGGTTCATATTCTAAAACATTAGGCTTAATTTCAGCTTTCTCCAAATTCCGAACATACGGCGGATTGGAAACTATTATATCAAATAGTTGCTTAAAATCAGCTGTTTCCAAAATATTTTTAACAACAAAATTCACTTTGACTCCATTTAATTCTGCATTCCTTTTGGCTATATCTAAAGCATTCTCCGAAATATCAATCGCAGTAACTTCAGCAGTAGAAAGGTTCTTAGCCAATGAAATAGCAATACAACCGCTTCCTGTACCAATATCAAGGATTTTAAGGTTTTTCGGCAAAGCAGTTATTTGGTTATTTGAAATAATAAATTCAACCAACTCTTCGGTTTCAGGTCTCGGGATTAGCGTGTTTTCATTAACTAAAAATAGTGAGCCAAAAAACTCTGTTTCTCCTAGAATATATTGAATAGGTTTTTGCTTTTTTAAATCCGAAACGACACTTTTCCATTGTTTTAAATGATTGCCATCCATAACCATTTGTGGGTCTAGGGCCAAATCTATCCGTTTCAAACCATGCAATTTCTCCAATACAATATAGAAAAAACTATCTATTTCTTGTTCGTCGTACAAAGAGGAAAGCTCTTGAAGAAAAGTAGCTTTATAATTTTTGAGTAGCATTATCTATTATTCATTATCAGTTGTCAATTGTTTAATCATCCAAACCGGACAAGTAGTGTGACCCGTATTCCCCATTGGTGCACAAAGATATTCAAAACCAGCTTTTTTGTATAAATGTTGTGCTGTCAGCATTTCGGGTAAGGTTTCGAGGTAACATTTCTCATAACCTAGCTCGGCAGCATTTTTTAAACATTTTTGTATCATTTGAAAACCAATTCCTTTGCCTCTGGCTTCTTGCAGGAAATACATTTTTTGCAATTCACAGATATTTTCTGTAGAATTTTCCAATTGCGAAATTCCTGCGCCACCAATGATTTTGCCTTCGCTTTCGACTACAAAATAAGTTGCCCTTGGTTTATTATAAGCTTCAAACATAAAATCCAATTGGGCATCAGCAAACGCAGTTCCTGTTTTTGGGAAATTATCTGCAATAAAAACTTCCCGAATAACCGCTGCTATTTGCTGGTTATCTTCCTTTTTAATTTCTCTTATTACGATGCTATCCATTCTAAAAGTAATGTCTTATTTTTGTGAGGTGAATATACATCAAAAATATATAAACCGCTGTATCCAATTAGCCAAAAATGGCTTAGGAACTTCCTATCCAAATCCGTTAGTTGGTAGTGTAATTGTTTACAATAATGAGATAATTGGCGAGGGTTGGCACCGAAAATCAGGCGAACCTCATGCCGAAGTCAATGCGATAAATTCTGTTAAAGACAAATCAGTATTAGAAAAGGCTACCATTTATGTATCGCTTGAACCGTGCAGTCATTTCGGGAAAACACCGCCTTGTTGTGATTTAATTATCAAACATAAAATTCCAAATGTTGTAGTTGGAACTATCGACCCAAACAGTAAAGTAGCTGGAGCTGGAATTCAACGATTAATCGAAAACGGAGCAAAAGTAATCGTTGGAATTTTAGAAAAAGAATGCAATGAGTTGAACAAACGTTTTTTCACTTTTCATCAAAAAAAGCGCCCTTACATTATATTGAAATGGGCAGAAAGTCAGGACGGATTTATAGCACCATTGACCAAAGACAAAAAAGAACCTGTTTGGATTTCCAATGAATTTTCGAGACAATTGGTTCACAAATGGCGAAGCGAAGAACAGGCAATTTTGGTGGGAACTAATACGGTTTTAGACGACAATCCCAAATTAGATGTTCGGGATTCGTTTGGTGAAAATCCAATACGGATTGTTTTAGACAAAAATGGAAGAATTAGTAAAAATCATTATGTAAAAGATGAACAAATTAAGACTATCATAATAACTGAGCAAGAAAATTTAACATCTAGTGAAAATTGTATTTATGAAAATGCTATCTTTGATATCCAGCTAACCAAAAAAATTGCCGATATTTTATATAAATATGGCATTCAATCTATACTAATTGAAGGCGGAAGACAAACCCTTCAAACTTTTATAGACGATAATCTTTGGGATGAAGCTAGAGTTTTTGTGGGCAACGTTCATTTAAAAAACGGTATCAAATCACCAATTTTAAATGAAAATTTCCAAACAAAAAGTAGTAAAGACGACCAACTTAAACTTTTTTTCAACCATGATTAACGCTATAATTTTCGATTTTGGAGATGTTTTTATTAATCTAAACAAAGAAACATCAATTGAAGAGTTTAAAAAATTAGGCTTGGACGGGCCAAATGAAGATTTGATAGCGCACAATGACTTATTTGAAAAAGGAAAAATAACCGAATTGGAATTTATAAATTCTTTTTCAAAATACATTCCAGAGGCTAGTATTGAAGAACTCGTAAAAGCATGGAACTCCATAATAGGCGACTTCCCTCTTGAAAGATTGGAGTTTTTACAAATGCTTTCGTCAAAGTATCGCTTGTTCTTGTTAACTAATACTGATTCTATTCACATTAGTCGTTTTGAACATAAAGTAGGCATGTCTTTTTACAGCGATTTTTATCGTTGCTTTGAAAAAGTATACTACTCCTATGAGATGGGAATGCGAAAACCAGACGCTGAAATTTTCAACACCATATTGCGTAAACATGATTTATCGCCTAAACGAACTTTGTTTGTTGATGATAAAAAAGACAATACTGATGCCGCCGAGTCACTAGGATTACATGTATGGAATTTAAAAGTTGGTGAAGAAGATGTCGTCGATTTGTTTGACCAAAAGCACTTACCTCTGTAGTTTTGGAAATAAAAGATACTTTTAAAACCATTGCTTCACCTTTGACAGAAATTCTTTTTAAAGAAAAAAACAGCAAGTTTTTTGGCTATGCCTTTCCGGTAACCAACGAAGAAGAAATCAAATCACATTTAAACAACTTACGCAAACAGCATTTTGGTGCCGGTCATTTTTGTTATGCATTTCAACTCGGAACCGATACGGTCTATTTTCGCGCTAATGATGATGGAGAACCAAGTAATTCAGCAGGAATGCCAATATATGGACAAATCCAATCTTTTGGTGTAACCAATGTTTTAGTGGTGGTTGTTCGTTTCTTTGGTGGTATAAAATTGGGTGTTGGCGGATTAATCTCGGCTTATAAAACTGCTGCTCAAATGGCGCTAGAAGAAACTGTAATCATTGAAAAAACAATAAATGTCCATTTCGAAGTTTCTTTTGATTACAAAAACATGAACAAAGTCATGCGTGTCATTAAAGAGAAAAACTTAGAAATCATTTCCCAACAAATGGAAGAAAATTGCCTAATAAAAATTTCAACCCGAAAAAAAAATGCCGAAATGGTATTCGACATTTTTACTAATTTATTTGAAGTTAAAATACAAAAAAAATAAAATCTTTAGTCTTTTAAAACGTCTAGAATATAATCTGGCGGCGCAATAGGTTTTCCTGAATTTATAGCCACAAAAACCAATAAAAAATAGGCAGTTGTTAACAACTCATTGTTTTCATTACGGATTTCGCAATCAAATTCTATCTTCACAGAACTGTGGCTTTTAAATTTAGTAATGACTGTAAGTAAGTCATCATAACGAGCTGGTTTTTTGTAATTTATAGTCATAGAAACAATTGGTAATGCAATTCCGAATTCTTCTAGTGCTTTATATGAAAACCCTTTATTTCTAAGCCATTCCGCTCGTCCCATTTCAAAATAAGGCACGTAATTTCCATGATAAACCACACTCATTTGATCGGTTTCTGAGTAACGCACTCTAACTTGAATTTCATGTTCTTTCATCTTGTTTTTATACTTTTTATCTAAATATTAATTTATCATTACAACATTTTTTTTAAAAAATCAATGCCAATTTAATTTTTTTTAACGAATTTTATTCACATATTTGTTACCCCGAAATACATTAAAACATTCGTTGTTTTTTTAGAGTTAAAACCTAATAAATAAATACTATAATTTTAAACCAAATATGAGCAAAACTGCGCAATCGGTGTGGGAAAACTGTCTACTGTTTATAAAAGACAATATTCAAGAGCAAGCTTTTAAAACTTGGTTTGAACCGATTAAATCAGTCGAACTAACTGATAATGCTCTATACATACAAGTTCCCAGCAAATTTTTTTACGAATGGCTTGAAGAACATTATGTGAAATTATTAAAAGTTGCATTAACTAAAGAACTTGGCAAAAATGCAAAGTTACTCTATAAAATCAAAATGGAGAACACTTATGGCAATAAACAACCGTTTACAGAACAATTGCCAAGTGCACACCGCAGTCCAATAAAATCGCAAGATGTTGATGCTCCATTTAAAAACCTAAATCCAGAATTAAAAAATCCTTTTGTAATTCCGGGAATTAGAAATTTAAAAATTGAGTCGCAACTTAATCCAAATTATAGTTTTGACAATTTCCTTGAAGGTGATTCTAACAGATTAGCTCGTTCAGCTGGTATGGCTGTTGCCAATAAACCTGGCGGAACTTCATTCAATCCCTTATTAATTTTTGGCGGTGTTGGATTAGGAAAAACACATTTAGCGCACGCTATTGGCGTTGAAATTAAAGATAAATACCCAGAAAAAACCGTATTATATATTTCGGCTGAAGTATTTACACAACAATATATTGACTCCGTTAAGAAAAATAACAGAAACGATTTTATTCATTTCTATCAATTAATTGATGTGTTGATAATTGATGATGTTCAATTCCTTTCCGGAAAAACAGGAACACAAGATGTATTCTTCCATATTTTCAATTACTTACACCAAAACGGCAAACAAGTAATTCTTACTTCGGACAAAGCACCTGTTGATATGCAAGATATCGAACAACGTTTGTTGTCTCGTTTCAAATGGGGTTTATCTGCTGAATTACACCAACCGGATTACGAAACCAGAATTTCTATCTTAAAAAATATTTTATATCGTGATGGTGTTGAAATGCCTGATGAAATTATAGAATATGTAGCTCGAAACATCAAGTCAAATGTACGTGAGTTGGAAGGTGCTATTATTTCGTTGATTGCTCAATCTTCTTTCAACAAAAAAGAAGTTACTTTAGATTTGGCTAAAAATGTAGTTGAGAAATTTGTCAAAAATGTAAAACGAGAAATTTCTATTGAATATATTCAAAAAGTTGTTTCTGATTATTTCCAATTAGATTTGGATACTTTACAATCTAAAACCAGAAAGCGTCACGTTGTTCAAGCCCGACAATTAGCCATGTTCTTTGCTAAGAAATTTACTAAATCTTCTTTGGCAAATATTGGTTCACAAATTGGAGATAGAGATCACGCTACCGTTCTTCATGCATGCAAAACGGTTGACAACTTAGTTTCAACTGACAAACAGTTCAAAAAATTTGTAGAAGATATTCATAAAAAATTATCGCTATAATTCCTTTTTGAGTAAGTTTGCGCTTTAGAATCATACAATATGCCCGTTAAAATTTTAATGGTTTGTTTAGGAAATATTTGCCGATCACCATTGGCAGAAGGGCTTCTTGCTGCAAAACTTCCCAAAGATAAATTCATCGTTGACTCCGCCGGCACAGGAAATTACCATATTGGCAAACAACCTGACCAACGCTCGATTATGACGGCTCAAAAAAATGGCTTAGATATTACCAATCAAAAAGCAAGACAATTTACACCAAGAGATTTTGAAGATTTTGATTATATCTATGTAATGGATAATTCCAATTACGATGATGTTATTAACCTAGCAAAAAATGATGACCATAGACAGAAAGTGCAGCTAATTTTGGATAATTTATTTCCTGGTGACAATGTAGATGTCCCCGATCCTTATTACGGATTGCAAAATGGTTTTGATTTGATTTACGAAATGCTAGAGGAAACCTGTGCCATTCTATCTAAAAAATTGATAGAAAAACACAAATGAGACCTATCACACTCAAAGGAAAATTATATTTAATCCCAACGACATTGGGAGAAATGAATCCACATGATGTTTTACCGCAAACCGTAAAAAGAGCCATAGATTTTATTGACGACTACATTGTTGAAAATGAAAAAACAGCTCGAAAATTCATAAAATCTATTCATCCTGAGAAGGTTCAAAACAGTTTAAGAATTTCTTCTCTCAACAAACGAACTGAAGTTTCGGAATACAATGCTATGATTGCTCCATGTCTTAATGGTCTTAACGTAGGATTAATGAGTGAAGCAGGTTGTCCCGGAGTTGCTGATCCTGGTGCTGTAATTGTAAAAATTGCTCACGAAAAAGGAATTCAGGTTGTGCCTTTAGTTGGCCCATCTTCCATCCTATTGGCGATGATGGGTTCAGGAATGAATGGTCAGAGTTTTGCCTTCAATGGCTATCTTCCTATTGATAAAGGAGATAAAAAAACAGCTTTAAAAAACTTTGAAAATCTATCAAGCACAAAAAATCAGTCTCAGATTTTTATTGAAACGCCGTATAGAAATAATAAATTGTTAGAAGATTTGTTGCAGATATTACAACCGAATACACATCTTTGCATTGCAACCGACATTACATTACCAACAGAATTCATCAAAACGTTTCGCGTGGCAGATTGGAAAAAAATAAAGGTCGATTTGCACAACAGGCCTACCATTTTTATTATTCATAAGTTCTAATTGCTAGTTTTTTCCATCATATATTTCATATATTTTTTTCTAAACAAATTATTTTGTTTCAGATTTGTAACAATTTTTTTGTAACAATATAGTTTGTTACAGATTTTTTGTTACAAGTTTTTTTTGCAAAAAAAAGCCCATCATAACTGACGAGCTTATGTAATTCTCTAGGGTTGTTTATTTAACTTGAGCGTTTTTGATTGCTCTAATTCCACTGGTTTCAAATCCGCCAAAATCTTTCATATACGTTTTAACTGAAGTTCCGTAATCGTCTTTACATTTTTTCTCTCCATTAGAATTCAAAAATCGTTTTACTGATCCTGAACCTCCTAAATGAGCTGCTGCTAAAATCCCTGATTCGGTTATTTTAACACCGTCGACTATTTTACCTTCGTAATAATTTATATAGTCCTTCAACTCATACTTGTTCTTAGATAGTAAGGCTATGAATGCTTTTTCTTGAAGTCTAGGATTATTCATAAATCCTGTGCTGTCATTTATACCAATAGATTTTAAAGTTTCTATTCCAAATTGATATTTCCCCATATAACCTAAAGAATTAATTTTACCATATTTGCCTTGCGACTCTTTATGGGCGACTGCTTCTTTAAAGCCAATAAAATATTTCCCCGTAAAAGGAATTTTCAATTTAAAATAATCAATGCTGTTTTGAGAAGGAAAAACATAAGACTGTTCTTCATTTTCATCAGCAAACAATATGGTACTGATTTGGGAGTTGTAAGGTTTGAAACCTGAGCTTATGAAAGCTACAGTTAGTAGGATTGTTGTGTAAAAAATTCCTTTTTTTATCATTTAAGGTTATTTCCAAGCGCTGTCACCATCTTGATATTTCCGTGTGCAAATATACAACTAAATATTATAAATTGAATATCAAGTAGTTAAAAATACAAGATGTGGAATTTGGTTCCGCCTGAGCCCTTGATTTCAAACGTTGGAGCTGGAATTTTAATCGAATTGAAAATTGTTAAAACTGTCTTAACAAAATGTGATTTGGTTTCAATTTTTGTCAAATCAACGTCAAGCGAGAGGTAAAACTGACGGTATCTTTTACTTTCCGGAAGAAAAACAGTATTTACCAACTCATCATTACCAGTAATCATTCCTTCTGCTCCATAACCAAAGGCAATATTTAACCATTTTGGAATTTTTGAAGATTTATCAAATGAATAAATATTAGCTGACAACCAATACGTTTGTCCGTTATAATCTTTCAAAATTTGCTCTTGAATGGAACTTCCCAAAACATTTGGTCTTGCAGCTGCGTATGGCGTTGTATGGAAGGAAAATTTAGGGACAATTCGCTGTTCTTTCCAAAGCAATTCCTGCGAAACATATAAAGCCGTTCCTGAAATATTAGCTGCAATATCTCCTAAAGAAGCGCCCCAATTTGCAGAATAACCATCAAAAACCTCAACTGTTGTAAGAAACGCTAAGCCTAAAGTTGAGCCGTAAATCAATTGGTTTTTACGATTTGCGCCCGACCATTTCAATGCATTAGCACCAAAACTACCTAAATGATAGGACGAAAAAACATGCCCTACTTTATCCATTTGAAGCCACTCAGCATTGTCATTAATAAAATGAAAATTAGAATGAGGATAATCGGCATACCAAATTTGATTCAAGCCAATCAATGTTGCTGAACCAATAGCAGCTTCAGAGATAACTAATGTATTGAGTCGCTTTTTGTTTAAAGTATCCGAAGGTTTAAGAAATTTTTCAATGGAATTTTGAGCTACAGCAACTTGGCAACACCAAAACAGAAGCCCTAAAACTATTATTTTAGATACTTTCAAAATTATCTATTTGTCCCTTGTTTGTTCAGCCAATCTGCATATTTCTTTGCATTCACTTGATGTTGTTCGTAAGTAGACGCAAAAACATGATAACCAAATTTTTCAACGCTGGCGCAAAAATAAATATAATCGTGTTTTTCCGCATTCAACACTGCATCTATTGCGTCAACATCCGGCATGGCAATTGGTCCCGGAGGCAAACCAATATTTTTATAAGTGTTATATGGAGAATTGATAAACAAATCGTTATATAAAACACGTTTGATAACTTGGTTAAAATCATTGTCACGCAATTTCAAAGCATAAATCACAGTTGGATCCGCCTGTAAAGGCATACCTTGATTTAATCTATTGAGATAAACGCCGGCAATTGTTGGACGCTCGCTTTTCTTCACAGATTCTTTATGCACAATTGAAGCTACAGTTATCACTTGAACCGGAGTTAAATTTAAAGCAGTAGCTTTTGCTATTCGCTCCTTTGTCCAGAACCGATTGTATTCATCTAACATTTTACTTCTAAATTTTTCTGCCGAAATATTCCAATAGACTTCATAGGTATTTGGCAAAAACATGGCAAAAACATTGTCTTTGGTAAAGCCATTTTTTTGAAGAAAAATAGTATCTCGAAAAGTGGCCAGGAGTTTTGTAATATCCGGTTCGATTTGAGAGCTCAAACGTTCACAAAGATTTTCCAATCGCTCCTGATTGTTGAAAGCCAATTTTACAGGAACATTTCTTCGCATAGCACCAACCAATTGGAAAGCACTCATCCCTTTCTTTAGCAAAAATCGCCCGGCATTTATATTATCCGGATAGGAACGACGTTTGGCAATAAACTCAAAATCGCTCATATTTTTTACCAGTGGTGAAAGTAATTTTTCAACGTCCTGATAAGTTGAACCTGTTGGAACCTCAACATATAATTCTTCTTTGTCAAAATTTGTATCCGAAGAGAAAAACTTAATGTAAACAATCGCTACAAAAACAAGGAATACAATTCCTAAAACTTTGATAATTTTATTTCTATTCAAAACCATTTATTTTTTAATTAATTGAAAAACAGCTTCGTCATGAAAAGCATTATTAGTAAAATTCCAGTCCTTCTTAACACCTGTTTTTTCAAATCCAAATGTAGTAAAAAGTGATTCACTTGCTTTATTTTCTGTTCCGATATTTGCATACAATTGGTGTAATTGCAATTGTTCAAAAGCGTAATTAATCACCAACCCCAATGCTTCTTTTCCGAAACCATTATTTCTATCGACTTCATTTTGGATGATTATTCCAATTCCGGCTCGACGGTTTTTAGCATCAAAATCAAATAAATCAATTAATCCAACAGCTTCCGAATTTCCTTTTTTACAAATAACCAATCGCAATTGCTTGGCTTCATATATATCCTGATGTGCGTTTTCTAAATATTGTCGAATAAGGAATTTGCTGTATGGAGTAATCGTGTTGCTAACTTCCCAAATATTTTCATCGTTTTCTATAGCATAAACAAACCCTAAATCTTCAGGTTCGAGTGCTCGTAGATGAATATTTTTTCCTTTTAATGTTACCATTCTATTTCCCCTTCAAAAACAAAAGTTGCCGGGCCTTTCAGAAAAACGTTGGTGTAAATACCTCCAACTTTTTCAAATGAAACTTCCAATTTTCCTCCTTCCACATTTAAATAAATATGGCTCAAACTGGTTTCTCCAATTGCGTGCATGGCAATAGCTGCAGCAGTAGCACCTGTACCACAAGAGAAAGTTTCATCTTCCACGCCGCGCTCATACGTTCGTAACCTAAAATGATTGTCCAAGAGTTGCTGAACAAAATTCACATTACTTCCTGCTTTCCCATATAAATCGGAATATCGAATTTTGGCACCAATTCCTTTTACATCATAATTATTCAAATCATCAACCATCATCACGTGATGCGGTGAACCGGTATTCAGAAAAACATAATCGGATTCGATTTTTACTTCATCAACATCTTTCATTCCTAAAGAGATAATTCCGTCTTCAAAAACAAATGCCTTATGCAAACCATCTGTTGCTAAAAAAGTAGCTTGGTCACTAATAAGATTTAGTCTTTTGGCGAAAGCCACAATACATCTACCACCATTGCCACACATCGAACTTTGATTCCCATCAGAATTGTAATAAACCATTTTGAAATCAGTCTCATTGTCATTTTCTAATAAAATAAGACCATCTGCGCCAATTCCGAAACGTCGGTCGCACAGTTTTTCGATGCGTTTGACATCCGTTTTTGGAAAATTGTTTTGACGATTATCAATAAAGATAAAGTCATTTCCAGTTCCTTCGTATTTGTAAAAAGTGAATTTCATCGAGAGAATTATAGTCACAAATATAGCAATTATTAAGATTAACTTAAAAATTGTTAAACGAGCGTTAAACTGATATTTTGAACAAGAGAAATTTCTAATTTTACGTTCAAATAATTTAAAATGTTAATGATTATGAAACGATTATCAAGCTTATTTTTGGTTTCTTTATTGAGTGGTGCAACCACACTTGGCGCTTACAAATTATTTATTGAAGGGAAAAGCAATCGTGATTCGATTGTAACTACAGCGCCAAACAATTATGGCAGAACTGTTGGTTTATCAGCCGAAGGTGTCGATTTTACTGCAGCTGCTGAGAATACTGTTCACACTGTTGTTCACGTTAAAAATGTATCGGTAAGAACCGTTTATAATCCGATGATGCAATGGTTTTATGGAACTAATGGCGGACAACAACAAGAACAAGTTGGAACAGGTTCGGGCGTTATTATTTCTGAAGATGGTTATATTGTGACCAATAATCACGTGATAAAAGATGCAACAGAACTTGAAGTTACATTAAACAACAACAAATCATACAAGGCAAAACTTATTGGAACCGATTCAAAAATGGATATTGCTTTGTTAAAAATCAATGCAGACGAAAAATTACCATATTCTACTTTTGCCGATTCAGATCAAGTGAAAGTTGGCGAATGGGTTTTAGCAGTAGGAAATCCATATAATTTGACATCAACAGTTACAGCCGGAATTGTTTCAGCGAAAGCCAGAAATTTAGAAGACAAAGGAATTCAATCTTTTATACAAACAGATGCTGCTGTAAATCCAGGGAACTCAGGTGGCGCATTGGTTAATACTCGCGGAGAATTAATTGGTATAAATACGATGATTTCCTCTCCAACAGGAAGCTATGCTGGTTATTCATTCGCTATTCCATCAAACATTACCCGAAAAATCATTGAAGACATCATGGAGTTTGGTAATGTTCAACGTGGAATTCTTGGTGTTGAAGGCGGCGAATTGAACAGTAAAGCTTCCAAAGAATTAGGTATTAATGACACAGAAGGTTTCTATATTAATAAAGTAACTAAAAATTCTGGTGCTGAAAAAGCAGGATTGCAAAAAGGCGATATCATCAAAAAATTAGACAGTCAAAATATTGATACTTATGCTGAACTTTCTGGTTACATAAGTACCAAAAGACCAAATGACAAAGTGCAGGTAACATTCATCCGCGAAGGAGAAACTAAAACTGTTCCGGTTACTTTAATCAAAAACGATATCGTTACTACCGAATTTAAAGGATTAGAATTAGAGAATATTGAAGTTGCTGATAAAAAGAAATTCAGAATAGATTATGGTGTTCGCATTAAAGAAATTAATAATGACAATCTGAAACCTTATTATGATCAATTAAAAGGCGGCATTATTCTTTCGGTAGATAATGTAAAAGCAACCGATGTTGAAACCATTTCTAAAGTTTTAAATAAAAAAGATGAAAATCAAAATGTAAGCATTCAAATGCTTAACAAAATTGGGCAAGTAATTCAAGTAATTTTATAAGGTTAAAAGGTTAATATTCAGTAAAACCAGTTCAAATTTTGGACTGGTTTTTTTGTTTTATAAAAAAGTTACGAAATCGTTTTCGTGAAAGATTTCTATTTTATACTTTTGCGCCAAAATTATTTTTTGCACACAACTAAATACTTATTTATTTTATGGACAGTAACAAATTTTATGAGAAGGAGTTATCATTTCAGGCAGACAGACGAAAGGCTGCGGTTGAATTAATCAAGATTATCAGCGATTTGTGGTATGATAAATCAATCGAGTTGGTACTTTTCAGAAACCAACTGATTGACAGAAATGTTAGCGACATCATCAACTTTCACGAATATGCCGGTGAGTTTGTTCAAAAACCAATCAATATTTTTGATTCGGTAGAAATTGCACGCTCAATTCAAAACTTAGATTTACCGCCATCTCGTATTGATATTGGAAAATTAACTTACGAATACCATCTCGAAGATAATAAATACCATGACAGTCGCGCTTTCGTTATTGACAAATTAAGAAATGCAAAAGATTTTCATGATTTAAAACCAAAAGATGTTGTCTTGTATGGTTTTGGTAGAATTGGTCGTTTGTTGGCCCGTGAAATGATGAGTAAAATGGGTAAAGGACAGCAACTTCGTCTTCGTGCCATTGTGACTCGTGACAGAAATGATGCTACTTCTTTAGAAAAAAGAGCCTCATTGTTGCGTTATGATTCAGTTCATGGAGATTTTCAAGGTTCAGTACAAGCTGATGCCGATAACAATGCATTAATCATCAACGGAACGACAGTTCATGTTATAACGGCTAATTCTCCTGAAGAAATTGATTATACAAAATACGGAATCGATGATGCTTTGTTAATTGATAATACGGGTGCCTTTACAACTGAAGAGCAATTGAAACGTCATTTAACTTCAAAAGGAATTGAAAAAGTATTATTAACTGCGCCAGGAAAAGGTGTTCCAAATATTGTTTACGGAGTAAATCACAACGATTATAATCCTGATGATGTTGCCATTTTTTCTGCAGCATCTTGTACAACCAATGCTATTACGCCTGTTTTAAAAGTGGTTGAAGATACACTTGGCGTTGTAAAAGGTCACATTGAAACCATTCACGCATATACCAATGACCAAAACTTGGTGGACAATATGCACAAAAAATACCGTCGTGGTCGTGCTGCTGCTTTGAATATGGTAATTACCGAAACTGGTGCTGGAACTGCTGTTGCCAAAGCATTACCAAGTTTAGCCGGAAAATTAACTTCGAATGCTATTCGTGTTCCTGTGCCAAATGGCTCTTTGGTGGTTATGAATTTGGAAGTTAGCAGAGAAACTTCTATTGAAGAAGTAAATTCTATTATGAAAAAATATGCTCTTGAAGGGGAACTTGTAGAACAAATAAGATATTCGCTGAACAACGAATTAGTTTCTTCAGATATTGTTGGAACTGCTCAGCCCTCTATTTATGATAGCAATGCAACAATCGTTTCGGGTGACGGAAAAAATATTGTGTTATATGTTTGGTATGATAATGAATATGGATACAGTCATCAGGTAATTCGTTTGGCAAAATATATTGCAAAAGTTAGACGTTATACTTATTATTAACAGAATAAGATTATTAATTCATTAGGGTAAAATCCGTTTGATCTGTTTAAAGTCAAACGGATTTTTGATGTTATCAACATTTTTTTGTTAATAAATGCGTTTTATATTAAATTAATTATTACTTTTCGCCTCTAATTTGACCCCGCCAAATCTATTATTTATGAAAAAAATCTTTTTTAGTTTACTGGTTATGAGTTGTTTTGCTTTCAATGATGGAGATACAAAAATGCAAACATACAGTTATGGTCACAACGGAATGGAGTTTGTAGCCCGTGAAGGCAAGGGAATGATTATCGTTAGCACATACAATTCTAAAATGACTATTCGTCAGGATATTGCTTATAAAATTTATCAATTATATGCAAATGATAGATTAACATCTGGGCCAAAAACAACCATCTGTGGTGATGAAGCTGATGTAACCGGAAAGTGCATTATCAGAAAAAAAGATAATCTTATCTCTCTAGACTTTTATTATGAATTGGTTGAATGGAAATCAGGACTAAAAGAAATGTATAAAAAGAAAACTAAATAAAAAAAATGCTCAACAAATGTTGAGCATTTTTTTTATAAATTAATCCAATCAATTAAGCTTTCCCAGCAGCAATCAAGTTCAAAGCAGATCCAGCTACATACCAACCTATTTGGCTAGCATTGTAGGTGTGATTTGCCAAAATAACATCTCTTGAACCATCAGCATGAACAAACTCTAAGGATAACGGTTTACCTGGAGCAAATTCTGTTAAGTCTAAGAAATTGATTGTATCGTTCTCCTGAATTTTATCATAATCAGCTTCGTTAGCAAAAGTTAATGCTAACATTCCTTGTTTTTTCAAGTTGGTTTCGTGAATACGGGCAAATGATTTTACCAAAACAGCTTTAACACCTAAAAATCTTGGTTCCATGGCAGCATGCTCTCTTGAAGAACCTTCACCATAATTTTGGTCGCCAACAACTATTGAAGGAACACCAGCAGCTTTGTATGCTCTTGCCACACTAGGAACCGGACCATATTCTCCTGTTAATTGGTTTTTAACTTTGTTAGCTTCTTGATTATAAGCATTCACTGCGCCAATCAACATATTATTGGAAATATTGTCTAAATGTCCACGAAAACGCAACCATGGTCCAGCCATTGAGATGTGATCTGTCGTACATTTTCCAAAAGCTTTGATTAACAATTTGGCTCCAGTAATGTTTTTTCCATCCCAAGCATCAAATGGCGCTAACAGCTGTAATCTATCTGAAGTTTCACTCACCAAAATTTGAACATTAGAACCATCGGCTGCCGGAGCTTGAAAACCTGCATCCACTACATCAAATCCTCTTTTTGGCAACTCATCACCGTATGGTGGATTCAGTTTTACCTCTTCCCCTTTATCGTTTAATAAAGTATCCGTAATTGGATTAAAACTTAAATCACCAGCAATAGCTAAAGCAGCAACCATTTCTGGTGAAGTTACAAAAGCATGTGTATTTGGATTTCCATCGGCACGTTTAGAGAAATTTCTATTGAACGAATGTACGATGGTATTTTTTTCTTGTTTATCAGCACCAGCTCTGTCCCATTGTCCAATACATGGGCCACAGGCATTAGTAAAAACTTTAGTCCCCATTTTTTCGAAAGTGGCAATGATTCCATCTCTTTCGATAGTGTACCTGATTTGCTCTGAACCCGGATTGATTCCAAATTCTGCCTTTGGTGTAATTCCATGAGCAACCGCTTGTTCCACAATTGAAGCAGCGCGAGCCATATCTTCATATGATGAATTTGTACACGAACCAATTAATCCCCATTCAATTTTTAATGGCCAACCGTTAGCAGCAGCTTCCGCTTTCATTTTGGAAACTGGAGTTCCTCTGTCTGGTGTAAATGGCCCGTTGATATGTGGTTCTAATTCTGATAAATTGATTTCAATAACTTGGTCAAAATACTGCTCCGGATTGGCATAAACCTCATCATCTCCTGTTAAATATTTTGCCACTTTATCGGCAGCATCAACGATATCTTGTCGGTCGGTCGCAGCTAAATATCGTCTCATTGAATCGTCGTAGCCAAAAGTAGAAGTTGTTGCTCCAATCTCGGCACCCATATTACAGATGGTTCCTTTTCCGGTGCAAGACATATTTATAGCGCCTTCTCCAAAATATTCTACAATAGCTCCAGTTCCTCCTTTTACAGTAAGAATATCAGCCACTTTCAGAATTACATCTTTAGGCGCTGTCCAACCGTTAAGTTTTCCAGTCAATTTTACTCCTATTAATTTTGGAAATTTTAATTCCCATGACATACCAGACATAACGTCTACAGCATCTGCTCCACCAACACCAATAGCTAACATTCCTAATCCACCGGCATTTACTGTGTGTGAATCGGTGCCAATCATCATTCCGCCAGGAAACGCGTAATTTTCTAAAACGATTTGGTGAATAATTCCAGAGCCCGGTTTCCAAAAACCAATTCCGTATTTATTAGATACTGAAGAAAGAAAATCGAATACCTCTTTTGATTGTGAATTGGCAACGGCTAAATCGGTTGTAGCACCAACTTTGGCCTGGATTAAGTGGTCACAATGAACCGTAGTTGGAACAGCAACTGTCTTTTTTCCGGCATGCATAAATTGCAATAATGCCATTTGAGCAGTTGCATCCTGACAAGCTACTCTATCGGGAGCAAAATCAACATAATCCTTTCCACGAGTAAAAGCTTGTGTTGGATTTCCTTCCCATAAATGTGAATATAAAATCTTTTCTGAAAGTGTCAATGGTCGTCCAACTATTTGCCGAGCTTTATCAACTCTTTCAGCCATAGTAGCATACACTTTTTTAATCATTTCAATATCAAAAGCCATAGTATTTTGGGTTTATTTGTTTGCTGTGCAAATTTACGAAAACGTTGTACTTTTATAAAAGTTTTTAATAAAATATATTGGTTTGATTCGCTATTTTACGAAATGATAGTTTTTGGTATTGCTTTTTTACAAATAGTTTAAATAAAGCTTTATAAAATGACTATTCTTAATTTTTATCCCTCAAATCCATTATGGGTTTTTCATAAAAACTATAGAAAATATAACTAACTATCACTGTAGTTGTCAAATACAATGCAGTAATAAAATGAAGATGCAATAGAGTAGTATTCTTTTTGTCAAAAAACAACATAAATAACTGCAACAAAACGCTGTAATGAAGCAGATAAATAGAGTAAGATATTTTGCTAATAAAGACAACCGGGAGTTTTATGAATGCTGTTGTTATTTCTAACTGAGAAAAGAAAGGAACAAAAAAAGCTACAGAAAGTGATGTTAAAGGTAGATAAACAACATTCCACACAAATGGATGATTTCCTGGTAAAATTTGTAAAAAACCCATTCCAAAATACATGAAAAGCATAAAAAAACTTCCAACCATTGCTAATATAAATTTAAATTTTATAAAAAAATTGGCATAATTAATACTAATCCATGCGGTTAGAACACCAGTTAAAATTGCATCCAGTCTATAAATCATAACTGCTTTCAGAGAAACATTCCACTCGTCTATTGTTGTAGTTTGATGATTTGATTGATAAACAATTTTAAAAAAAATAAATACTGCAATTAGAAACAAGGTAATTATCAAAAAGAATCTATTCTTGTTTTTTGGTTTGAAAAAAAATGAAAATAACAAAAGTGAAAATGGTAAAAGAAAATAAGCCCATTCTTCAACAGACAAGCTCCATGATTCTGGAAAAAAAGTGGACATTTTGGAAAAACCGTTATGTAGAAATATAAAATACAAACCCAAATTTGGCATTGAATAACTTAAACTCATCGTAATTACAATATTGATGAGTAACACCAAATAGTAATTGGGTAATGTCCTAAACCACCTTCTTTTAAGAAATCCAAAAACACTTGAGATCGTAAAATCATCTTTCATGTAAATTTTATAAAGAATCCTCCCAATCAAAAAACCACTCAACACAAAGAAAAATTCAACGCCTAAAAATCCAAAAAGGGCAAATAACTGTCGAATTAATCCATCCTCCGGAACATAAATCCAAAGAATGTGCGAACACAAAACCATACAAATTGCCATGGCACGCATTAAATCTAATCCAAAAACTCTTTGTGCTTTATCTGCCATTCAGCTTAAACGTTTTAGTTCTGTACTCATTGATTGGTTTTTCAAAATAAGTATATAAAAGATAACTCGAGCTAACAGTAATTAGCAAATACAAGATAGTAAATAAATTTAACTGCCAAATACTAAAATTAGTCGTGTCGATTAAATATTTCAGAAGGAAAAGAATACAACTGTAATGCAGTAAATAAACCGAATACGATATTCTACATACAAATGAAATTAGATTTCCAATAGCTTCTGAAGGTCTCTCCAAATGCAATAAAAATGGGAAAAACATACATATTGCCAATGAAACTAATGGCAAACATAAAATATTCCAAAACCAGGAGGCATTTGTCAATCTAAATTTAAAGACAACTACGCAAAGTAAAAGCATCAGGAATAACAAAATCCCAACACTTAAAAACAATGTTCTTTTTGACAATACAAATTCTTTGTAATTCTGATAAAAACAACCAAATAACACGCCAATCAAAACCGAATCAATCCTGTAAATTACTACTGAGCGAACGTTAAAACTCCAAAGTCTTAAATCTAAATTAGTAGAAAATATATCGTAATTTATTTTTAGAAAAAAGAGTAAAATCATGAATCCAACTGTTACACTTAGAAACACAATTTTTTTGGAAGCTTTGATAAATAAATTTGAAAAAATAAGCAATAAAAAAACAAGAAAAATATAGCCTATTTCTTTAACAGGCAAACTCCACGATTCTGGAAAAAAAGATGAAACCGGAGAAGCAAAATTTTGAAGTAGCAGAAAATATTTCCAAATTCCGGAAATTGAAAACCCAAATGATATAAAAATAACAGTATTGATTAAAATGACCAGATAATACGTTGGTAAAAGCCGTAACAATCTTCTGTAAACAAAAATTGATGCCTCTTTCAAAGTATAGCTCCCGCTTAAAAACTGCTTATAAAGTATTCCACCAATCAAAAAACCACTTAATACGATGAATAATTCAATACCTAAAAAACCACTTATGTCTTGCAATTTACCCAGAATTCCATTTGAATTGTATATCCACGAAGTATGAGAAAACAGAATCATGCTTACAGCGAGTACTCTCAGCAAATCCAATCCAAAAAACCTTTTTGCATTTAATTGTTTTGTATTATTCATAAAAATGTAAATTTGACATCGATGAGAAAACCAAAGATATATAAAATTTTAGGAGTAATAATTTTACTAACTATTCTTGGTGGCGGAATTTGGTATTGGCAATTACCTAACCGTCACAAAGCGATTGTGAAGTCGTATTTGTTTGAAAAATTAGGTATCGTAAATCCAAATTGGAAAGTCGAAAACAAATCAGAAACCTATAAAATGATTTCGCCTGAATTTTATATCGATGGGATTTATAAGTCGATGGAAGGCCCAAAAGCGTCTAATTATGTGCAACTTTCTCAAGATTCGACTTTGCTTTGGCTAACTGGCTTTCATGTAAAAGCAATTGACAATAAATCATTACAAGCCATTTCAAAGGATTTTATTTGTCATACCAATATTGATTTTAATGACGTTAAATACTATAGTTCATTGCATTTAGAAAAGCGAATTGGCAAGCATTATCCGCGATTGACATCGCTTTCTCATGGTATGGAAAATTTCAGTTTTCCTGCTGGTTATGGTGTTCCGATGAATGGAAATGAGTTTCTGTATGTTACGACACAATCTTTAAATCACAATCTTCCTGATGCTAACTTTTGGATGCGCCATGAAGTGGACATTAACTATTCACGAGAGAAAAACATGAAACCATTGATGAGCCGAACTGCTTTTATCATGCTTCCGTTTGACAAATCTGACCCTTATAAATCACCTTTAGATCCAGGCACTAATCAATGCATCCCGGTTGAAACCAAAAACCATACTTATGATGATGGACATGGTAATAAATTTTCAGGGCATTGGGTAATTCCTATTGGAAAAAACACTTACAGAAGTGAGGTAAACAGTCAATTGGAAATTCAGGATAGTTTGCGTTTGCATGCTGCGGCTATTCATGTTCATCCGTTTGCTACTCAAATATCATTATTTGACAAAACAACAAACAAAGCTATTTTTAACAGCAAAATTGTAAATCACAAAGGAAAAATTGGCTTAACCAGCATTGACCCTTTTTCTTCTGTAGAAGGTATTTGGCTGTACAAGAATCATAAGTATGAAATTGTACTCGATGTTGACAACACCAGTAAAGTAAGCCAAGACATGATGGGAAGTATGTTTTTGTTCTTTTACGATAAGGAATTGGATGATTTACTAAAATGAATTAAAGTAATTTGTCTATAATCATCTCTTCTGTAATTCCTTCAGCATCTGCTTTGTAATTTTTGATAATTCTGTGACGAAGAATTCCGGTGGCTACAGCTTTTACGTCTTCAATATCTGGTGAAAATTTTCCGTTGAAAGCAGCGTTGGCTTTAGCAGCCAAAATTAAATTCTGTGAGGCTCTTGGACCTGCTCCCCAATCTAAATAATTTTTAATATAATCATTAGACAACGGATTGTTTGGGCGTGTTTTGCTTACCAAAGTGACCGCATATTCTATCACATTATCTGTCACTGGAATTCTTCGAATTAACTGTTGAAAATCTATAATTTCCTGTGCTTGAAACAATGGATTAATTACTGGTTTTGCATCAGATGTCGTGCTTTTTACTACATCAACTTCTTCAGAAAACGAAGGATAATCCAGCTTTATTGCAAACATAAAACGGTCTAATTGCGCTTCCGGTAAAGGATACGTTCCTTCTTGCTCAATTGGGTTTTGCGTTGCTAAAACAAAATAAGGTAAATCTAATTTATAATTCTGCCCTGCAATAGTTACCGAACGTTCCTGCATAGCTTCTAACAAAGCAGCTTGGGTTTTTGGTGGTGTTCTGTTAATCTCGTCGGCCAAAATAATATTGGCAAAAATTGGTCCTTTAATAAACTTAAAATGACGGCTTTCATCCAAAATTTCACTTCCCAAAATATCCGAAGGCATTAAATCAGGAGTAAACTGTATTCTTTTAAAATCTAATCCTAAGGCTTGCGAAATCGTATTCACCATCAAGGTTTTAGCCAAACCCGGAACACCAACTAAAAGTGCGTGTCCACCCGAAAATATGCTGAGTAAAATTTGATCAATCACATCGTCTTGACCTACAATTATCTTAGCAATCTCTTTTTTAAGTTCAATTCTTTTCTGAACTAAATTTTGAATGGCGGCAACGTCTGACATCTTTATTTAGAATTTAATGATTAAGGAATAAGGATTTCAATAAGCTAACTTTATATATTATTTTTTTAACCAATTGTTAGTGAAAGTACAATCTTTATACTCACCGTTAATTTTTATGTAAGTTTCTTTAATTTTTTCATCCGTCCATTTTGCAATGGCTTTGATTTGTTTTTCCTTTAGTGCCAAATCTTTAATTTTTACATAATCTCGGGCATAATCCGCAGTATGCTGATCAATTCTATCCGTTACTGTTATGATTTTGTATTTTTTACCACTTCTTGGATCATCATCTAAAATTGGAGCTGTGATTGCTTTGTCTTTTAAATTAGAAACTTCGCTGTACAAACTTGGATCCATTTTTGTTAATTCAAAGTGCGTATCTTGTGTTTTTGGGTTAATCAAAACACCACCATTGGCGCGAGTTTCTTTTTCATCTGACATTGTTCTTGCAGCTTCGGCAAAAGTAATTTCTCCATCTTGGATTTTCTTTTTTATTAAAAGAATTTTTTCTTTGGCATCTTTTAGTGATTGGTCAGATACTTTTGGCATCATAAGTATATGTCGTAATTCAACTTCTTGACCTTTGATTTTTTCGACCATAATAATGTGATAGCCATATTCTGTCTCAAACGGTTCCGAGATTTCGCCTTCACCTAATGAAAAAGCTACATCTTTAAATTCTTTTACGAATTGGGTTTTTCTATTGATTTTATAGAAACCACCACTAGAGGCTGAACCTCTATCATCAGAATAAATTACGGCTCTTGTCTTGAAACTTGCGCCAGCCAAAACTTCTGCTTTAAGTTCTTTTAATCTGGTGATTACTCTTTGCTTTTCTTCTTCAGATATTTTTGGAGCCACTACAATTTGTGCAACTTCCATTTCGGCTCCAAAAACAGGTAAATCACTTGCTGGAATAGCTTTAAAGAAATTACGTGTTTCTTCCGGAGTAATTTCGACACCATCAATTATTTTTCTCTGCATTTCGGCACCTAATTTATTGGTCTTAATAATATCAAATAATTCGGTTCTGAATTCGTCTTCGCTACTTTTCTTGAAATATTGAATAACTTTATCCATTGAGCCCAATTGCTCAACCATATAATTTACCTGCTCATTTAGTTTTTCTTTGATTTCTTCCTCTTTAACAATGATACTATCTTGAACCGCCTGATGTGCATACAATTTGTCTTCCAATAATTTACCCAACATCTGACAACGTGTAATATCTTTTATAGAATTTCCTTGGCTTGATAATTCCAAATAAGATTTATCAATATCCGAATCAAGTATAATATAATCACCAACTGTTGCAATAACACCATCAATTTTTTGCTTTTTGAAAGAAGTCACTACAGTCTTCGTTTTGACCGAGTCTTTAATAATTTCTTGTGCATTGGCAAAACAAACCGTGCTAAGAATTGCAATAATTGCTATAGCAAGTTTGTTATTTGTATATTTCATAATCATTGTTTTTAATGGCGTCATTAGTAATGTCTTTTTCAAATTTTTTAATCAATTCCAATTTTCTTTTGTTCAGCAGAACTTCCTTTAAAATTGGTTTACTATACTCAAATGGACTGATTTGATTTTTATCAATCACATTGGTTATTTTTACAAGATAAACATCATTTTTATCCGTTTTTTCTATTCTCTTTCCTGAAACTATAAATTCATCTCTGTTGTCTGGTGTGATAAAAGGCAGTTTAGAATATACCTGACTCATATCTACCCAAACACTATCATTCATGGCAAAACTCTTGCATTGTAAAGCATAGGTTTCCCAAAACTTTTTATCCTTTTTGGAATAATCAAAGAACTTGCTTTTTATGGTCCCAAACCGCGGATTGTTTTTTGAAAGATTGATATAACGCAATCTTACTAATGTTCCGTTGGTTTTGAAATTCTCTTTATTTTCTTCGTAATATTTTTTTAATTCTTCCTGATTTACAACGGTATCAACTGTTCTTTTTACTACTTCTTCAATGTAAGCTCTGGTGTATAAATCAATTTTATACTGTTTAATTAATGTGTTATATTCTTTTTTTTTAGCATCACTAAGATTTATCTCAGCTGCTTCAATGAGTAACTTTTGACTTGCCCAACGATCAATAAAATCTCGGACTAAAAGCAAACTGTCTTCTTTTGAAGTTCCAACCGGAACTAAAGTTGCGATATCACTTTTGAATAAATAATTTTTTCCTACTCTGGCAATTGATTGAGATTTTTGTTGCGGTTTGAAATAATTACAGGAACAAACCAATAAAAAAACCAATAAAAAACTATTTCTAATCATGTATTATTTAAGCTCTTTTTTTACACTTTCAAAAACATCCGAATTAATTTTTACTGTAAATTCTTGTTTCAAATCATCAACCCATCGTTGCTCTAAATATTGCTGATAATCATTAACTATTTTCCCTTTACATTCATCAAGCGTTTTTACAGCTTCGGGTAATATTTTATCAACTTTAGTAACAAAATAATATTCGCCCTCTTTGAAGACATCTGATACACCAAGATTGAATTTCATTGTTTTTGGCAAGGCATCATTTCCTTCTTCAAAAACACCACTATTAGTCATCACATTGATTACATTATTGACATTTAATTTGTCTTTAATAGCTTCTGGTTTTTCATTTTTCTTCAACAATGTCTGTGCTTTTTTAATCATATCTTGATTGGTAGATGAAGTTATTGTCACATCAACTCTTTTCTTCCACATATGTTCCATTTTATGTTCATCATAAAACTTTTTTAAGCCAAGAGTATCTGTTTTGGCACGATCCCAAATTTCCTTTTCCATCAAGTCAAAAAGCAATAATCCGTCACGATATTCATCCATCACATTTGCAAATTCAGGAAATTCTGTTTCTAAATTTTCATCGTAATAGGCAGTCAACTGTTCGTCCAAAAATTTATCATACAAAGTGTCAACTAATTTTGACAATGGCTTTACTTTTATACCTGCTTTTTGTTGTTTATCTATAAAATCCAAAAATGCTTTTCCATCTATTTTCTTAGCATTAATGGTTAATAAAGTGGCTGTGTACTCTTTGGCATTTTCCGGAAGCGACCACTTTGACTCATAGAAATCGTTGGTTACCAATTTTGATATCAGACCATACTGTTTAGCATCTCTTTTATAAGTGTATTTTTTTCTGAGTTTTTCGTTTAATGAAGCTGTAATTTTTTTAGATCTATCATCTTTTCCGATTTTAGTCTCTAATTCACTTTTCATTTCGTCTATAGATTTTACCGGATGTTTTTCTATCAATTTAACAATGTGCCAACCGAAATCAGATTGAAATGGTTTTGAAATATCTCCAGCTTTTTCAAGTGAAAATGCCGTATTTTCAAACTCTTCAGAACTTAATTGTCCGGACCCAAATCTGTTAAGAACTCCACCTTTAGAGGAGGAGGATTTGTCTTCAGAAAATTGCTTAGCTAAATCCTCAAACTTTTCTCCTTGCTGTACTTTTTTATAAATTTCGTTGATGGTCTTTTCAGCATTCTTTTCGGTTTCTTCAGCTTTTGGATTTAAAATCATAATATGAGCCACCGTAATTTCTCCACGATTGGCTCTTATATCATTGATTTTTAAAATATGATATCCAAAACGAGTTCTGATTATTTTGGAGACTTTCCCCTTTTGAGTAGTATATGCCGCATTTTCAAATGGGTAAACCATTCTGAAAGCGGTGAAATAACCTAAATCACCTTTGTTTTCTTTGGCTGATGGATCTTCAGAAAATTGAACCGCTAAGTTTTCAAAATCTTCTCCGGCTAAAGCTTTTTTGCTAATATCTTCTATTTTTTTATAAGCTTTTAGTGTGTCTTCCGGCGAAGCATTTTCCTCAACTAAAATAAGTATGTGAGAAGCTCTAATTTCCTTTTGAAGTCGATTATATCCTTCGGCTACAAGTTCTTCGGTGATTTTTGTATCGTTAAAATAGTTTTTGGCTAATTGGGTTCTGTATGATTTTAACTCATTTTGATATTGTGGACCATTTTGCAAACCAAGTTTGTTTGCTTTGTTTACTTTTAATTTATAGCCAACAAAAAGCTGTAAATATTGGTTCAAATCTTTTTGAGAATCATCTTTGACCAAATCTAAATTTTTCTTATAAATCCTTGAGAATTCATCCGTATAATAAGGTTTGTTGTTAATGGTAAACAAAACTTCTTTTGTATTACTTTGTGCATTACTTGCAAATGATAGTAAAAAAAACAACCCGAAAAAAAACTGCTTAAAATTCATTCTATTATAAATTTCGTTTAAATTATGTAATTATTTATGCAACAAAATCACTTTGGGAAAGTAGCGTAACAAGCAACAAAAATAACAATTCAAACACATTATACAACTATCATGACTACTATTAACAAAATTTTATTAACACGAAAAAACTATTGAAAGATTTGAAATGGTATGCATGCAGAAATAATCGGTAAATAATAGTATTTTTGCAACCAATTTATCAAAAATCATGAGTTTTTTAAAAGAGATACATCGTCGCAGAACCTTTGGAATTATTTCGCATCCCGATGCCGGAAAAACTACACTAACAGAAAAACTACTATTGTTTGGTGGTGCTATTCAAGAAGCTGGTGCAGTAAAAAACAATAAAATCAAAAAAGGAGCAACTTCCGATTTTATGGAAATTGAGCGCCAAAGGGGAATCTCGGTATCAACATCTGTTTTGGCATTTAATTATCAAGGAAAAAAAATAAACATTCTTGACACACCCGGACACAAGGATTTTGCCGAAGATACCTTTAGAACATTAACGGCTGTCGATAGCGTAATTGTAGTAATTGACGTTGCCAAAGGGGTTGAAGAACAAACCGAAAAATTAGTTGCCGTTTGTAGAATGCGTCACATTCCGATTATCGTTTTTATTAATAAATTGGACAGAGAAGGAAAAGATGCTTTTGATTTAATGGATGAAGTAGAGCAAAAATTGGGTTTAAGTGTTACACCTTTGAGTTTTCCAATCGGAATGGGGTATGATTTTCAGGGTATTTATAATATTTGGGAACAAAACATTAACCTTTTTAGTGGTGATAGTCGTAAAAACATTGAAGACACTATCGCCTTTTCAGATATAGAAAGCCCAGAATTAGAAAAAATTATTGGCGAAAAACCAGCAAACAAACTAAGAGAAGAGTTAGAATTAATTTCAGAAGTGTACCCACCTTTTGATCGAGAGCAATACCTAGCCGGAAACTTACAACCTGTATTTTTTGGTTCGGCCTTGAATAACTTTGGCGTTAGAGAATTGCTAGATTGTTTTGTTGACATAGCACCACCTCCAAAACCAAAAGAGTCGGAAACTCGTTTGGTAAAACCGGAAGAACAAAAAATGGCAGGTTTTGTATTCAAAATACATGCTAATATGGACCCAAAACACCGAGATAGATTGGCTTTCGTAAAAATAGTTTCAGGAACTTTTGAACGAAACAAACCTTACATGCACGTGAGGCTGAACAAGAATTTAAAATTCTCTAGTCCTAATGCGTTTTTTGCAGAGAAAAAAGAAATTGTCGACATCTCTTATCCCGGAGATATTGTAGGTTTACATGATACCGGTAATTTTAAAATTGGTGATACATTGACCGAAGGCGAAGTAATGAGTTTCAAGGGAATTCCGAGTTTTTCACCAGAGCATTTTAGATACATTAATAATGCTGACCCGTTAAAAGCAAAACAGTTAGATAAAGGAATTGATCAATTAATGGACGAAGGTGTTGCCCAATTATTTACTTTAGAAATGAACGGCCGTAAAATTATCGGAACCGTTGGTGCACTACAATATGAAGTAATACAATACCGTTTAGAACATGAATATGGTGCTAAATGCAGTTATGAAAATTTCCCTGTTCACAAAGCGTGTTGGGTAAAACCTAACGATCCAAAAAGTGAAGAATTTAAAGAATTCAAAAGGATTAAACAAAAATTCTTAGCTCACGATAAATACGGTCAATTAGTTTTTCTAGCCGATTCCGAATTTACTATACAAATGACACAAAGTAAATTCCCTAATGTAAAATTATTTTTTACTTCCGAATTTGAATAAAAAACATAAAATGGCAATAAAATTTTTAAAGTTTAAAAATGATTGCTATCTTTACCGCCTGAATACTTTATTGTTATGAAAAAACTTTTGAAATTTTATATACTCGCCGTTGTTTTATTTTCAGATTTTGTTGCTTTTGCTCAGCCAGGTGACGAAGATACTGGCGGTGGCCTTGAAGGAGGCGACCCTCAGCCAGCTCCAATCAACAGTAAAATGATTTTATTAGCAATTGCCGGAGTATTTTTTGTAATTTATACTTTCAGAAAAAACAGAAGAACAGTATAATAAATACTATTAAAAAATAAGTTATTTTACTTTCACAATAAAAAAAATCCATCTCAATAAAGAGATGGATTTTTTTATTATTATTATTTTATTAGATTATCTAACCACTTTCTTAGTAACAGTAATGCCATCAACAGAAGTAATCTGAACTAACAATACTTCATTAGCTAAACCTGAACCTATTGTAGTTTGATTCGCATTGATACCTTTTTTCTCTTCTAACAATCGCCCTCTAATATCAAATACTTTAACAGAAGACATTACACTAGTTCCTGATTTAACAACAAACTCGTTATTTTGATTATAAATAATCACATTGTTAGCACTAAACGTCGGAGTACCAACTCCTAATTGTGATTGATAAATAATTTCAAAACGGTTATTGAAAGTTCCGGCATTGGATGTAAATGTATACGCACCCGTATGCAAATCATGTTCGGTAGATGTCAAATTATCTTTTAAATAAATAGGCTGACCAACATCGGTAAACAAGCCATCTGTATGATCAATAGCTATAGTATAATTTCCAGAAGTAACTGCTTTATATGACAATGGAACGATATCACTTGAATCAAAAACAGGTCTTCCTTGAATTGAATATTCATTTGCTCCTATCAAACTAGTTAAATAGAACTCTTTATTAATATTCTCTCCATCAATACCTCTATCATAGCCTACTGTTCCTTCAGCACTATAACCTACAGCCATCTGACTGTAAACTCCGGTAGTATCTGTTAAATTTAACCAATACAAACCATTACCTACTGTATTTACAGATGTTGAATTTTTAAAGAACTGATCAGAATTTAAACTTCTTCTCATACTGTTGGTAAAGCTAATAGTAGAACCACTAGTTACTTTTACAATAAATCCTTGTCCAACATTAAGTACCCAATTGGCTTCTTGTCCTCCTCCTGTTGGGAAGAAACCTGTACCCGTATCGCCTCCTGCTGAACCATTAGCTACATAAGCTGTTTTAGTAAGTGTAGCATAAGAGGTTGACGTAGCTGTGGTATTCGTCTTTCTCCAGAAATATAACGGACCGGTAATATTAGTATTCCCATCTATAAAATTGTGCACGTTAAGTCTTGACGGATAAGGATTACCAACAGCATTATAACCATTTGCCGAAGTCGAAACAGTTGGAGAAATAGTTCCATTATTAGCAACTCCTGTGAAAACACCAGGGTAGACTGTCGGTGAAGTTGGATGATTGTATGGGACTCTAATCAAATAACTTTTACCATTAGTAAATGTAACACCCGCACTATCTGTTCCATCTACCCCATTTGGAGAGGTTAATGGCGAAGGATACTGTAAACCAGTTAAACTAAATCCAACTGAAGAATTATAGTTGTCAGCCGCTGTATCATAATAATAAAAACGATTAGGTAGCGTAAACTTAGAGAACGCATACAATCCTTGTCCTGTTACTGGTGAAGACCATAAAGTATAATCCAAGCGTTTCAATAACGAACTGTTTCGTTTAACTATAATGTTACCTGAATTTGTAAAGTTAGTGCCATTTTGAATTAAATTGGAGTTGTTATTAAGTGTGAAACTACCTGATGACACTGTCAAAGCTCCATTTAATGTCACATCAAATCCTGACGTAACTGACACTACTGCACTATTGTTTACAGTAAGTGAACAGGCAGTTAAATCAGCTCCTATTGTAGCATTCCCAGTAAATATAGCATCCTTTGTACCTGTTGGTGTGCCATTACTCCATGTAACTCCGTCACTAGTTGAAGTTGATGCTAAGGTAACCACAGCCGAACCGCTGTTTCCTGTTCCAAAACAACCATTCGCACTTTGTACGGAAACTAAAGTATAGGTTGTACTCGTTGTTGGTGATACCGAAATATTTGTACCAGAAACATAACTATTCACTGTAAAATTGTTTGTCCCATCTGTATAAATAACTGAATAAGGAGATGTTCCTCCTGTTATTGCTGCCTGCAAATTAGTAGTACTTCCTAAACATATAGATGTTGTTCCTGAAATTACTGCAGCTGTCGATGCTGGATTAACCGTCAAAGTAACCTGATTCCCATTGGTAGTTCCACAACCATTTGTAGCTATATATCTAATTTTCTTTCCATTATCTGCAAAAGCAACTGTGTAGGGAACCGTTAAAGTGGCAAAAACACCACCGCCAACTGTAGTCTCTAACTGCCAGCCTTGTGAACTTACCGTTGAACCATTGGCCGTAACCGTTGGTGCAGTCGGGTTTAAAGAACCCCCTGAACATAAAGCGGCTGGAGCTGAAATTGAGGCTATCGTTGGTGCATCGTTTATAGTCAAAGTAACTTGATTTCCATTAGTAGTTCCACAACCATTAGTAGCCGTATATCTAATTTTCTTCCCATTATCTGCAAAAGCAACGGTGTAAGGAACCGTTAAAGTAGCAAAAACACCACCACCAACTGTAGTCTCTAACTGCCAGCCTTGTGAACTTACCGTCGAACCATTAGCCGTAACCGTTGGTGCAGTCGGATTTAAAGACCCACCTGAACATAAGGCTGATGGGGCTGAAATAGCGGCAATAGTTGGAACGTTATTAACTGTCAAAGTAACCTGATTGCCATTGGTAGTGCCACAACCATTAGTGGCTATATATCTAATTTTCTTTCCATTATCTGCAAAAGCAACTGTATAAGGAACCGTTAATGTGGCAAAAACACCACCGCCAACTGTAGTCTCTAACTGCCATCCTTGTGAACTTACCGTCGAACCATTAGCCGTAACCGTTGGTGCAGTCGGATTTAAAGACCCACCTGAACATAACGCCGATGGGGTTGTAATAGAAGCTATCGTTGGAACGTTATTCACAGTCAAAGTAACTTGATTCCCATTAGTAGTGCCACAACCATTAGTAGCTGTATATCTAATTTTCTTTCCATTATCTGCAAAAGCAACGGTGTAAGGAACCGTTAACGTGGCAAAAACACCACCACCAACTGTAGTCTCCAACTGCCATCCTTGTGAACTTACCGTCGAACCATTAGCCGTAACCGTTGGTGCTGTAGGATTTAAGGAACCCCCTGAACATAAAGCCGATGGGGCTGTAATAGCAGCTATCGTTGGAACATCGTTTACAGTCAAAGTAACCTGATTTCCATTAGTAGTACCACAACCATTAGTAGCCGTATATCTAATTTTCTTTCCATTATCTGCAAAAGCAACGGTATAAGGAACCGTTAAGGTGGCAAAAACACCACCGCCAACTGTAGTCTCCAACTGCCAGCCTTGTGAACTTACTGTTGAACCATTAGCAGTTACCGTTGGTGCGGTCGGGTTTAAGGAACCTCCTGAACATAAGGCTGATGGAGTTGTAATAACCGCTATAGTTGGAACGTCAATTATCGTAACTGATACTGTAGCATTAACTGCACTACAACCACCCGCTGCAGTAAGCTGATAACTTACAGTATAGGTTCCCACCGTACTTGCCGATGGATTTATTGCTCCCGTTGTTGTATTAATTGAAAGACCTGCCGTTGATGAAAATGTATTAGAACAAGTTGCTCTTGCATCTGTTCCTGTTATTGTAACTGTGGCAGAACTTAGTGATTTACAAAATGGACCACCCGCATAGGCAATTGTTGCACTAGGACACGTCCAGCTTACGATTACCTGACCACCTGCTCCATTACCTGGTGCACGATTTGTACCAGTTATTCTACCGCCGCCGCCGCCGCCGCCGCCAGGAAAAGTTCCATCAATACCAGCGGCACTACTTGTAGCACCATCACCACCATCACCACCATTAAACGGAGCTGTAGCTCCTGTACCTTGAGTAGTCGTTGCATTTGTAAAATTACCCGCTACTAAAGAGCCTGCTGATGACCCGCCACCACCACCAAAACTACCATTTGTACCTGCAGCTCCTGTACCTCCATTAAATTTTATAGTTCCTGTGCTAGCACTTGCAAGACCACCAGCACCTCGTGTAGTATTATTATCATTGGCAACACTTAATCCCCCTTTAGCTATAACGGCAGAACCAAACGAAGAGTCACCTCCAGCAGCAGTAGAAGTACTTCCTGCACCAACAGTTACGGTATATGGTGAGCTAAAAGTTGTTAAAACACTTGAAGAATAGGCACCTCCACCTCCACCAGCACAAACAATATTCCCACCAGTCCTAGCACCACCTCTTCCTCCACCTCCCCAAGCTTCAACAGTTAAACTGGTAACATAACAAGGGACCGTAAAAGACCCAGAGGTCGAAAACGCGACTCCTCCTTTTGTTGCTTGAGTGCCTGATAAAGCGGTGCTTAAACATTCTCTCAATGCATAAACTTTCCAATAATAAAGCGTTCCAGGGCTAAACCCACTTACATCAGCTGCTGTAGTATTAGCAGGAAGTTGACCCAAGTAAGTAAAATTTACATTATCCGTTGAATAATAAATTACATAACCAATTTCGCCAGTTGCATTATCAGTCCAATTTAAAGTCATTGACGATGATGCAATATTTGTAAAACTTAAACCGGAAGGCGCTGATAATGCCAATGGCGTAAATGTATAAATTTGACCAGTTGCTGGTTTGGCAGAAATGGTAGTTGTTTCTGAAGTTGTACTTGATGTTGGACTTGATCCTGCACCATTCAATGAAACATAATTTCCAGAACCGGTACTTACAGCTGATAAACCAATTGATGCACCAGCGCCCGATAGAGTTGCAGTTTCAGATCTATAAACAAATTGAATTCTACCTGTATCTTCATATAATTTTACTTGAAATGACATAACAGGAGAAGTTCCTCCTGTACGTACCCAATTTAACCATTGAAAAGTAAAAATTCTTGAACCTGCCGTTCCTGAAGTTAAATAGGAAGCCACAGCTCCTGTACCTCGGCCATCCATATCATCCCAAAAAGGAGCAATTACAGGTCTAGTAACCGTAGTACCAGTAGCTAAATTGTTAGTAAAACTAGAACTTGATGCTGTATCTAAAGTAATATAACCGTCCGAGCCTGCTTGCAATTGAGTATATTTTGTACCCATATAGAAAAAATCAAATCCAATAGGAAGTGCGGAAGATATAACATCATCAGCCAATAAAGACGAAACAGCTGTAGCCCCAGAAAGAGGTGTAAAAGTACCACTGCTTGCCGAATAATTAGTTCCTGAGTAATTTGCGATACTTTGAGCAGATAAAAAATTAAAGCAAAAAAATAAGCTTACTAAAGTAATTGTAACTGTTAATTTTTTCGAATGGTGTAATAGTGTTTTCATATGCTATAATTTAATTATTGACTAGATACTATCTTGAATCCTACAAATAACTTAATTTATTTTTAATTAAAAAAATATTTTATCGACAAAATACACTTTAAATCGATAAAATACATATTTAATAATTTTTTGTAAGTTTTTTGATGAATTATGAAGTTTGTTAACTTAATGTAAGACAAAATTACTGTAAGTATAAATTAAAATAATATATACTCGACAAAATTAGTATTATACTCGTTTAACGGTATAAATCAAGCATTTAAGTAATACAGTAGTTGTCAACAATAACGATTTAGCAACAAAAATCCCCACTATCACTAGCAGGGAAATATTTATTTTTCACTCTTTTTCTTTTTTATCTACTCCTTATTTTGTATACTTTTTATCTATATCCACGCAACATTATTCCCTCTTCCAAAAAAAATTCCCCACTATCTCTAGCAGGGAATTCTATATTCTTAATTATCAATTGTTAATTATCAATTGTCAACTACCTAACCACTTTCTTAGTAACAGTCACCCCATCAACAGAAGTAATCTGAACTAACAATACTTCGTTAGCCAAACCACCACCAATAGTAGTCTGAGTAGCATTGATACCTTTTTTCTCTTCTATCAATCTACCTCTGATATCAAATACTTTGATACTAGCCATATCAATGGTTCCGGATTTAACAACAAACACATTGTTTTGGTTATAAATAACAACTTGGTTAGCAGCAAAAGTTGGATTCCCAACCCCTAATGGTAAAGCATATACTATTTCAAAACGGTTAGTAAATGTTCCAGCGGCTGTATCAAATGCGTAAGCACCAGTGTTTAAATCGTGATACGTGTCAGTCAAAATATCTCTTACATAAATAGGCTGACTAACATCAGTAAACAAGCCATCAGTATGGTCAATAGCTATACTATAATTTCCGGCAGTCACAGCTTTATAGGACAACGGAACTACATCACTTGAATCAAAATCAGGTCTTCCTTGAATAGAGTACTCATCAGCGTCAATCAAACTAGTCAAATAAAACTCTTTATTGATATTCTTTCCGTCAATTCCTCTGTCAAATCCTACTGTTCCTTCAGCACTATAACCTACAGCCATCTGACTGTAAACTCCGCTGTTGTCAATTAAATTCAACCAATACAAACCATTACTTACTGTATTCACAGCAGTAGAGTTCTTAAAGAACTGATCTGCATTCAAACTTCTTCTCATAGTGTTGCTAAAACTAATACTAGTACCACCTGTTGCTTTTACAATAAACCCTTGTCCAACGTTGATAACCCAATTGTCTGAAGCTCCCGCTGGCGAAGTAGGGAAGAATCCTGTACCGGTATCCCCACCTATAGCTCCATTAGCTGTATAGGCTGTTTTGGTAAGCGTAGCATAAGAAGTTGACATAGCTGTGGTATTCGTTTTTCTCCAGAAATATAAGGTTCCATCGATATTAGTATTACCATCAATAAAATCTTTCACATTAAGTCTTGATGGATATGGATTACCCACAGCGTTATAACCATTCAAGGTAGTGGTAACTGTAGCCGAAATAGTCCCATTATTAGCTACTCCGGTAAACACACCATTGTAAACAAATGGAGTAGTTGGGTGATTGTAAGGAACTCTGATTAAATAAGCTTTCCCATTAGCAAATGAAACATTGTTATCATCTATTCCATTTACTCCTAAAGGAGATACCAATGGCGAAGGATATTCAAAATTGGCTGGATTAAAACTAAACCCAACTAATGCATTACTATAAAAATCATTAGCCTCATCATAAACATAAAAACGATTTGACATAGTATACTTAGAAAAAGCATACAAGCCTTGTCCTGTTACTGGAGATGACCATAAGGTATAATCCAAACGTTTCAATAACGAACTGTTACGTTTTACTATTGTTGAACCCGAACCTGTATTAGCCACATTATTAGTTTGCAATAAATTACCATTGTTCTCTATAGTTAACGTTCCGTTGTTTACAATAGTATCGGTAACATTCAAATTAAATCCTGAAGCAACTGTTACCGAATCACTAGCATCAATCTTAAGTGAATTTGCAGTAGCATCCGCAACAGCAACGGTAACGATATTTTTTACAGTAACATCTGCAGTTGTAGGAGGTACAGCGTTTAATATCCACGTTGCAGCAGTATTCCAATCCCCATTAGCAACAGTATAATAAGCATCCGGACCAGCATTAGCCAAAGTAATATTGTTTTGCCCTGCTATTAATGAACCAGTTGTTCCTGTAGTTACAGTATTAGCAGTAGCGTCATTAGAAGCAGTAGCATAAACAGAACTGTATCCTGTCGTTTCATCTGTTCCTGTACCATAATAAGTAAGCAATACAGGAGACTCAGTGTTACCATTAAGTTCTCCATCACAATAAGATGAAGTTAAGGTCACATTCCCTGTAGCAGCACTTGTAGGTGTTATACTGTAAACGCGTTTAATAGTAGCGGTACCACCTGTTGTTGTAACCGATTTTTGAACAAATCGTTTGATGTTAGTACTTCCCAACGCAGTGGCTGTAGTAATAGCAACTCCTAAATAATTAGTACCCGAAACAAACGTACGTGTAGTCTGTACATATCCATTACCTTGTGTAGGCGAACCAGTATTAGTAAATTGTCTTGAACAAGTTTCACCAGTTACGGTAACTGTTGCTCCTAACGTTATATTATTACTTCCACTCAAATCTAAATCACCATTAGTGAAAGTAAGATTTCCATTTAGTGTTGGACTACCTATTAAACTAAATCCTGCAGCATTGTTTAAGGTAAGAATACCTAAAGTGGCTCCTGAAATTGTTTTACTGGCACCACTCATAGTAAGTATACCGGCACCTGATGAAGTATGCGTACCTGTACCTGTTATATTACCTGATAATGCAATAGTATTAGTACCACTAGCCAACGTTCCTGATGTTAAACCAAGATCTCCATTAACTGTAATACTTGCACCTTGAGTAGTAGTATTAGTGTTACTATTAGTCAAGTTGTTCATAGTGGTATTTGGAAAGTTTGCGGCTATAGCAGCAGTTCCATAAAACTCATAGTTAGCACCTGCATTAAAAGTACGAGTAGCAATTGAATTAGATACTGAACCCACTGTTGTAGATACAACACCATTTGGATTAGCTGTTTTTAATGTAGCGCCAGCTGCTAAGATAAATGTACCATTAGTTGCTCCACCATCAACAGCGAATGTACTAGAATCTAAAGTACCATTTACAGTAACAGTACTAACCGGAGCACTAGCAGTACTTATTGTTAAATTAGATAATAATTGAAGTGTTGATGCTGGTGTACTAGTTATTGTATAGTTTATATAATCTGAAGCAGCACCTGCATATTTAAATGTTTGTGTACCTGCTTTGTTAAATACAAAACCTGTTGCTGCACTGCCGGATGCCGTACCCATTGTGCCGACACCAGACTTATCAAAATTACCACCAATAGTAATAGTATTTCCTCCAACAGTTCCTGTACCAAAATCAACTACTCCGTTTGCTCCTGTAGAAGCTACAGTTACACCGGTTGAAGTAAAGTCACCTGTTACATTCATCACAGCTACACCAGAGGCAGAGGATGTTGATTCCAAATTTATCTTTCCAGCCAAGGATATCGCAACATTTCCAGTCACATTAACTGTTGCACCGGTTGCTGTAGAGCTGGTAATTAATCTAAATGCACCACCAGAAAGATTTAATGAACCACCAATTGACAGCGTTGGATTTGCTGAAGCATTGGAAACATTAATATTACCTGCAGACTGATTTAAATTACCACTAAGTGTAGTTGAACCTGCTAATGTAAAAGTACCGGCACCTGATATAGTAAGATTATTATAATTATTAGTAGCTGCCGGTGGTAAAGTCGGAATGGTAAATCCTGTAGCATTGCTATAGTCTACGGTACTTCCTGTTACAGTATAAACTCCCGAACCAGGTGTAAATGTAGTACCCACTATTTGAATAGACCCTGAAGAAGCCAACGTTCTCGGCCCATTACCCGTATTAGTAATATTATTATAAACAAAAGCCGGAATGGTTTGAGACGATGCACTAGAAAAATTAACTGTATTTCCAGTTGAAGCAACTGAAAGAGTTCCCGTAGCTGTTTTAGTATAAGATCCTGAAACATCAATAATACCACTAGCTAATGTAATGGTAGCTGTTCCTCGAGCACCTGAAATAGTTAAGTTGTTATAATTAACTGCGCCAATGGTTTGAGATCCTGCACCATTAAAATCAACAGTGCTTCCCGAAGTAGCTGTGTAAGCTCCTGCACCCGGTGTAAATGTTCCTGCTATACTAGTAGTTCCTGCAGTCCAAACACGCGCCCCACCAGTACCAGTTATATTTCCATAAGCAAATGCCGGTATAGTTTGAGAAGAAGCAGACAAAATAGCAAATGTACTCGTGGCATTCCATGAACCAGAACCAGATGTATAAGTAACCGTACCCGAAGTTGTAAGTGAACCTGCAGCACCAACAGTAAAGAAACTTCCTGTACCGTTAAAAGTAATATCATTAACAGTTACTGCAGTAGTTAAACTCAAGTTAGCAGCAGCTCCTGTAGAACCATTGGTTAAGGTTACCGTGTCAGTTGAACCCGGAACTCCAGAAGGACTCCAGTTCGCCGCAGTTCCCCATACACCGTCGGTAAATCCAACCCAAGTATAAGCAACTGGCGGAGTAGCTCTACCCGTCCATTCTACAGTCCCTAATGGTCCAGTAGTTTCAGAAACTCCCGTGGCATTGGAAACCAAACTTCCTGTAGTATAGGTTCCTGAAGAAACCGTCCATGAAGTACCATTCCAATAAGCCGGGGTAATCAGCGATGCGGTACCAACCTCATCTTCTCCTATTGTAGTACTAGCAACAGCTGGATTAATATAATAATTGTAAGTACCTCCAGCACCATTTTCTGAGAATGTCCAATAACGACTTAAATAATTCGTTGGTGTACCACCTGTAGTAAGGTTGCTACTGGCAGCATCTATTACTTTTGCCCCTACAATACGTATGGCAGAGTTGGCAGTAAATTGCAATGATACTGGTGAATACTGTATAGTTCCGGTAATATCTCCTATTGGAAACACATAAGTACCTGTTGTTGCAGGAATACCTCTTTTATATAAACCTGTTCCGTTGGTAACTATCATTTTTGTAGTTCCCGGAGTAGTAATAGTTTGCGTACCACCATTAGCCAATGTCAAATCATTGTTTCCTAATAATACTCTACCCGCTGTAATAGTTAAGGTACCTGTTACTGTTCCCGAACCACTCAAAGTTACCTCTGGGGTTGTAGCAAACGTATTATTAAAAATAACGTTAACCGGTCCACTCGTTGAAGGAAACTCAGCTCCTGTCGTTTGTGCTCCCACTGCAGTGGTATAGGATAGTGTTGTCGTTGTACCATAAGTAACCGTTCCCGAAGTAACAGCTGTACCGCTTGAAGCAGCAGTAAAAGTAGTCCCATTATTCATAGGTAAAGTTCCTGTAACCACAATACCTGATGGGTTAGAAACTCTAATGTTAATAACGCCAGTTACAGAACCTCCAGGAGAAACCGCTTGACTTGTTGTGCCATTAAACTCAATTAAATTAGCAGTCCCTGTTCCCGGATTATTTAAAGATATCGCAGTAAAGGAACCAGCCACTTTTAAAGTTCCTGCTCCAGTTCCTGTTCCCATAGAAAGGGTACCCGCTGTTTGGGTAAAATTCCCAGCAACACTGACAACTTGTGTAGAACCCGACGTTAAAGATAAAACCGAAGTAGCTGATGAATTAAGATTTAAGTTTCCTGTAATTGTTGTCGTATTAGCACCCGCTGCATTACCAAAGTTAATAATCGAAGCATCTGAGGCGGTAACATTTCCACCAATACTAATCGTACCAGCTCCATTAGCAAAATTAAGAGTAGCAGTATTGCTTACATTGACGTTTCCGGTTACAGTAAAGCTAGCCGCTCCATTAATAAAATCAACAACAGCAGCATTACCAATATTAACATTTCCATTAACGGTTAAAGTTCCTGTAGTAAGTAAACGTAATCTTCCTGCACCTGTACCCGTAGCCTGAACGTTTAAATTCCCTTTGATAGTTGTTGTGTTTGTTGTAAAAAAACTAAGTGTAGCAGTTATAGATGATGAATTATAGGTGAAATTACCAAAACTTTGAGCAAGGTTTGAAAAACCAGATGCTCCTGACCCTGCTAAAACAAGTGTAGAAGCGGTATCCCAAGTAGCTAAAGGAATAGTAGCCATTCCATTGGTAATGTTCAAGGTCGAACTAGCATTCATCAACAAGCTTGTTGAAGAACTAGTTACGGTAACATTGCTTGTTGATGACAAGTTAATAGTTCCGGTCACCGTAGCTATGGTATTAGTCAAATCCAAAGTAGGAGTTCCCGCTGTAGAAGAAAAAGTTAAGGTACCGGCTATACTGGTAGTAGTGCTACCCGTATAAGTTATTCCTGCTGAAGCACCACCGCTTAAATTTAAAGTAGACCCTGAAGGGATATCCAAATCAGTTCCTGTTCCACCTGCAATAGTTAAGGTTGCAGTAGTAGTTGGCTGTAAATTAAGATTGACACTATTAGTCAACAATAATTTTGAAATAGTTTCAGATGCAAAACCAGTTACAGTTGGCGTAGGCGTACTAGTACCATCAAAAATCAAAATATCATTAGCTGCTGGTGTATTTCTGTCCGGCGTCCAGTTACTTGCTGTTGACCATACACTATCTGTAGATCCATCCCAAGTGTAAGTGGTTGACCCTTTTACCCTTCCAGTAAAGTCCGCTGTACCGCCTAATGGGGCCGAAACATTAGTAACACCACTAGTAATAGTAAGCACATTTGCTGCCGCTGAACTAGCCAATTGTGACCATGGTGTAGCACCTGTCCACAAATTCATTTTCATATTGGTTTGTGTACCTACAATATCAGCTGGTAAATAGGTAGCTGTCGCAGTATACGTATAAGTACCCGCAGCACTGTTGCTTAATTGCCAGTATCTTGAGATATAATCGGTTTGTACATCTACATCATCAATAGAAGGATGAGCAGCATCTACCGGACGAACTCCAATAGTTCTGGCCAATGAATTCGCTGTAAAAGACAATGAGTAAGGAGAGTATTCTGTAGTCCCTGTATTTTCTCCAACATGATAAATAAAGGCTAAGGCACTAGCAGGAAAATCCTTTTTCATCTGCCCTGTTCCTTGTATTAATACATATCCATTAGTACGGGCTACTGTTGCAGCAACTCCAAAATTGAAACTATTATTATTTCCTATATCAATGATACCATTTGTGAAGGTTGCAGCACCAGTTAGAGTAACATCACCAATACTAAAGGTAACAGCAGAACCTGCGGTAGAGTTATTAAAAGTTAAATTGGTAAACTTAGCTGTAGGTGCTGATGTTAAATTTTGAAATGTTCCAGCTCCTGAAACGGTTTGAGCCGCTGTATTGGTTACTGGTGCACCTCCCGCAACATCATTTAAAGCAAATTGAATAGTTTGAGTACTAGTTAAAGTACCTGCATTTGCTATATTACCAGATATGGTAAAAGGAGTTGTTGTCAATGCAACAGTGTTTCTGAATTCACAACTTGCATTAATAGTTAATGTCCCATTAATATTTGTTCCATTTCCTGCTGTATATGCTGTCGAAACCCATCTATTAGCGGTAGCTCCAGAGTTAACGGTTACATTTCGAAGTGGTATTCTGTAAGTACTAACAAAAGTATCTATGACAAATCCATCTAAATTACCCCCAGTGGTACTGCTTCCATTTCCAAATTCAAATGTATGAGTACCTGAGAATTGAAAACTTGATGGTGCTACAGTACCATAACTGATATGAACTGCTTTCGTAGTTCCAGCTGTTAAACTTGAATGAGGAGGGTCAACAATTCTGATGGTACCTGCAGTACAATTTACACCTGATCCAGTTGAGCTTAAAACACTAAAAAGGTTTACACCCGATCCTGTACTAGTTCCTGCTGTACCTGAATTGCCATCAATCACCAATGTTCCTCCACTCTGCGTAAATGTTGAACCCGTTGTTTGTGCATAATTTCCATTCAAATTAATGGTACCAGAGGATAAAGTAAATGCACCTCCCGCAACTGATAATGCTTGATTACCTCCACCTGAAGCTCCAATATTAATGGTTCCTCCTGCATTGCTTAAGGTACCTCCGTTTACATTTAATGCTGTAGCAGCTGCTGTAACGGTTGTTGCTATATTTAAAGTGTTTGTATTATTAGTTAAAGTTCCTGCAGTAACCGTCACCGATGTTATAGCAGTTCTATTATCATTTATTTGTACATCTGTACCGGCTGCATTTATCTGCACTTTATCTGGCACACCAACACCACTGGCACCACTAGCCCATGTTTTATCAGTACTACCTATTCCATAAGCGGCACCTGTTCTAAAAGATAGTGTAGAACCTGTAGCATAAGTTGGCGAGTTGGTATCAACATACCCTCCGGTATTAATAGTTAAGAAAGCACCTGTTTGTATCGTAGTAGACCCACAATTAAAGCCACCCGACTGCACTTGAACTTGTCCTCCTGCAGTAGAGGAAGTAATACTCAATGAACCACTACTTGCCGAAGTAACCGTTTTTAGCGTTCCTGATGTCCCTTTTAATAATAAAACACCACTGGCAGAGGTAAAATCAATTACTCTTACACCACCCGATGTTTGAATATTTCCACCACTTCCATCAAGCGTAAGGGTAAAAGCACCTATTTTTAAAGGTCCTGCATTTAATAATTGTAATACATCACCAGCGGTAGCATAAATAGAGGCATTGGTTCCTATAGTAACACCGCCTGTTCCAGATGTATTGTTAAGAAAATAGGCAAAACAGTTGGTAGCTCCTGGAGTGTTTAATCCAGATCCCGTAATAGTTTGTGTAGTAGCTGTAGTTCCAAAAAAGTTAATAGCTCTTCCATTATGGGTCAAAGTACCATTCTGGGTAAAGTCTCCACCCATACTTAAGTTTCCTGCTGTAATATGAAGCGTAATACCAGAACCTGAGGTAACGTTAAATGCCCCCGACATACCACGATCACCATTAGGCATCGTAATAAAAGTATTATTATTAATAGTAACATTGTTAGGAATACCTGACCCTGCTGTAGCAGAAGAACCTGTCCATTCGTTACCAACACCATAAGGCGAACCAGAGGTATTAGCAGCAGCATAAATTAAGGTAGAAGCCGCCCCGTAGGTAGGTGTTGTTGAAAAGTATCCTAAGGCATTAATCTGACAGGTACCTGTAAAAGTAAGCGCACTACTTCCTGTCACTTGAGCAGTGGTTTGAAATGTACCTGCAACAGTTCGTGCTACAGATAAATTAATACCTCCCGTGTTTTGTACAGTAACATTAAAAGGCCCACTCGCTGGCCAATAAGTATGGCTACCATCTATGGCACCATAAAGACCAGAGGTGTTGAATATAAGAGTACTCGCACCTCCATAAGTCCAAGTACCTGCACCACCACCAAAGCCACTATTGTTTATTTGAAAAGTTCCATTGATAACTGTAGTACCGGTATTGGTATAGCTGGCACCAACAGCCAAGATACCACCAGTGGCTACAGTAACTGTACTTCCGCTTGGATTTGTATACACCGCACCTAACGTTAAAGTGAAACCAGTATTTACAGTAATTGTTTTTGGCTGATTAGTTGGTGTAGATGCCGCACTTACATTGGTATTTACTATAACGGTAGAGCCTGCCGTAGGAACTCCATTACCTCCTGTACTTACAGACCAAGTAGCAGCAGTATTCCAATCACCATTGGCTACTATAGAAGTGTAAGTGGGAGCAGATGGTGTAGCATTGGCTGTCAATCCAGTAGAAAAACTACAACCACTAGCACTATTTACAGACCATAATTTATAGAAATATTGTGTCCCATTGGTTAAAGCGGTATGAGTGTAAAAATTAGAACCTGCAGCTCCATTATACAAAACGGTTCCTCCTCCTGCTATACTATTCCCAAAAGCATAATTGGTTCCTTGAACAGGTGTTCCAAATGTATTTGTGGTATTCCAGGCCAAAACAACATTATTACTTGCAGCATTAGCAGTTGAACTCAATACATTTTGAGTGTTTCCTGCAGCTGCACTAAATGAACCTGGATCGGCTGGTGTGGCTGTGAAAGTTAAATTAGTCACACCACAAGTTGCTGTTGTTGCATCTGTCCAATAATGAAATACACGAACTGTCAAAGTAGAACCCGTAGCAACTGCTATTGATGTCGTTAAAGCACTAGTTGCGGTAGAACCAGCAGTCACTGTTAAACCCGTAGCTAATTGTACACTACTGGTTACAAAAGCATTTAAGGAGTAAAACCAAGCAACTCTATCATTAATTGTTGCTCCTGTCCCTCCATAATATGCGGTTAGACTTTCATTGTTAAAAGTTATGGTACTTCCTGTAGTATTGGTAAAACTAAACTGTTGATAATTAGTACGCGACAAAGCAGTAGTTGTAGTAGGCGCTGTAGAAGATACGGGAAAACTTGCTCCCGAGTATCCACTTGTTGCATTAGGAGTAGCACTTACACTTGTAACAGCGGCTCCCGAAGTTGGTGCAGTTGCTGATGTAACTCCACACACCGTAGGTGTGAAGCTGGTGGTACAAACCCATTTTGCGTTTTGTGCATTACCAACTCCAGTAGTTAGCAAAACAAACAAAAACGCTAAACTAGATACAAAACGGGTAAAAGAAAGGCTACTGAATGTAACTGTAGATTGTGTAAAAAATTTCATAAATGGAGGGTATTAAATATTCTGTTTTATTTTATGGTTGGGTCAATATGATTTTATAATCAAGCCATTACAAAACGACCTGAAGTGCTGATTTTAAAATATTAGGTTAATGCGAAAACGATTAAGGGGCTGCTAAACTACAATAAAATCCGTTTAAATTACAATTTCAAACGATAAAATCTTCTCAAACGTTTTCGCTGTACTATTTATCCCTAATTCTTTGTAAAACAGTTACGAAATTAGCTACCCTACCCAAGAAACCTATATTTTTTAGATTATTAAATGGTTAAGGTATTCAGCACAAATTAGCCCAAATTAATTTGTGAAAATTTTTTTAATTTGCGGCTAAAACAAACACATTTACACTCCAACAAAACAATCACTTTTACATAAATCTTCGCGAAAACCTTTGCGAACTTTACGAGAAAAAAACCAATCTCTAAAAATAACTCTTCCCGAACTTCGTAAAAACCTTTGCGAACTTTGCGTGAAAACCTTCGCGAACTTTGCGAGAAAAAAAACCAATCTCTAAAAATAACTCTTCCCAAACTTCGTGAAAACCTTTGCGAACTTTGAGTGAAAACCTTTGCGAACTTTGCGAGAAAAAAAACCAATCTCTACAAATAACTCTTCCCAAACTTTACGAAAACCTTCGCGAACTTTGCGAGAAAAAAAACCAAAATGGCAAAAGTAATAATACTTTAATCAATTAAAATTTTAAGCCCTAAACACCTATAGATTGGCTTAAAAAACTGACCGCATCAACATTAAATTGTTGAGATTAACATTATAAATACCAATGGCAACTTTGAAACTGCGGCTTGACATTTTCTCGACGTGGCTTCGACAACTTCTCGACGTGGCTTCGACATCTTCTCGACGCGGCTTCGACAACTTCTCCACCGTAAGGGTATAAAAAATATGCTTTTAATATGTCCCTATGTGGTTAAAAAATAAAATTAATGGAAACTTAGCGCCTTTGCGTCTTTGCGAGAAATATAAAAACCTCTCCATAACTGAAGAGGTCTCTTTATAAATGCAAATTGTAATCTAACTACGCCTGTCCCGCCGGACCAAAATTCAAAGGAATCTGTGGCTGTTCCACATCCTTAATTTCACCATTAGTTTGTTCAAATCTATGAATGTTCTCACCCAATGCCTTAAGAAATCTTTTAGCATGTTGTGGCGTTAAAACGATTCTTGATTTTACTTTTGCCTTTGGCACACCAGGCATAATTGTTACAAAATCAATAACAAACTCCGAAGCAGAATGATTAATGATAGCCAAATTGGAATAAATTCCCTCAGCCGTTTTCTCATCCAATTCTATGTTTATTTGTCCTTGTTGTTGGTTATTATCGCTCATTTGGTATTAGATTGTTAGATTATTAGATTGTTAGATTTTTAGAATCTGATATTTAAAAGTAAAAAGCCACTAATTTAGAATGTAAAATAGTGGCTTTTATTTAACTATTAACCTTCCGATTAATAAATGTACTCTTCTTTACTAGCCATAATCTCGTTATAGTCTTCTTTAGAACCTACAATAGTATGATCGTAATCTCTCATACCTGTACCGGCAGGAATTCTATGTCCAACGATTACATTTTCTTTAAGACCTTCAAGCGTATCAACTTTACCAGCAACTGCTGCTTCGTTTAATACTTTGGTAGTCTCTTGGAACGATGCCGCAGAGATGAATGATTTAGTTTGTAACGAAGCTCTTGTAATACCTTGTAAAACCGGAGTAGCAGTAGCCGTAATTACATCACGAGCCACAACCTGATTTTTATCATTACGTTTCAATAACGAATTTTCATCACGCAATTCACGTGGCGAAATAATCTGTCCTGGTTTCAACACTTCAGAATCACCGGCATCTTCTACCACTTTCATTCCGTACAATTTATCATTTTCTACCAAGAAATCAGCAGTATGAATTAATTGCTCTTCAAGGAATAAAGTATCTCCCGGATCTTCCACTCTTACTTTACGCATCATCTGACGGATAACCACTTCAAAGTGTTTGTCATTGATTTTTACCCCTTGCAAACGGTATACTTCCTGAATTTCATTAACCAAATACTGTTGAACAGCAGAAGGTCCTTGAATTCTTAAAATATCTTCCGGTGTAATAGCACCATCAGATAAAGGCACACCCGCTTTTACGAAGTCATTCTCTTGAACCAAGATTTGACTAGATAATTTCACTAAGTATTTCTTGATTTCACCAAATTTAGATTCGATGATAATCTCACGGTTACCTCTTTTGATTTTTCCAAAAGAAACAACACCATCAATCTCAGAAACTACTGCAGGGTTCGAAGGATTACGAGCTTCTAACAACTCGGTAATTCTTGGTAAACCTCCGGTAATATCACCCGCTTTTGAAGAACGACGAGGAATTTTCACAAGGATTTTACCTGCTTTAATTTTCTCTCCATCTTCTACCATAAGGTGCGCTCCAACTGGTAAGTTATAAGAACGAATTAATTCTCCGTCTTTACCATAAACCAATAAGGTTGGGATTAATTTTTTATTTCTTCCTTCCGAAATTACTTTTTCTTGGAAACCAGTTTGCTCATCAATCTCCACTTGGAACGATTGTCCTTGTTCTAAATCTTCGTAAGCAATCTTTCCAGTAAATTCAGAAACGATTACACCATTATAAGGATCCCATTTACAGATAGCAGCGCCTTTTGCAACAACATCACCATCTTTCACACTGATAACAGAACCATAAGGAATGTTATGAGTACTCAATAAAATACCTGTTTTAGTATCTACTAATTTCAATTCTGTTGAACGAGAAACTACAATATCAACTTTGTTTCCATCAGCATCTTCTCCAACAACAGTTTTTAAATCTTCAATCTCTAGTTTTCCACCAAATCTTGCTACAATAGTAGATTCTTCTGAAACTCCACCCGCAACTCCACCAACGTGGAAGGTACGTAGTGTCAACTGTGTACCTGGCTCTCCAATAGACTGTGCGGCAATTACACCAACAGCTTCTCCTCTTTGAGTCATTTTTCCAGTTGCTAAGTTTCTACCGTAACATTTAGCACAAATACCTTTTTTAGCTTCACAAGTCAAAGGCGAACGAACATCCACTCTTTCGATAGGAGATTCTTCGATAGCTTTCATGATAGCTTCGGTAATTTGCTCACCAGAATGTACTAATATTTCATTATCCAACGGATTGATTACATCTTGCAAAGCAACACGTCCAAGGATTCTTTCTCCTAAAGTTTCAACGATTTCTTCGTTTTTCTTCAAGGCAGAAACATCAATTCCTCTTAATGTACCACAATCTACAGAGTTTACGATTACGTCTTGAGAAACGTCATGTAATCTACGGGTCAAGTAACCAGCATCAGCCGTTTTCAAAGCGGTATCCGCTAATCCTTTACGAGCACCGTGAGTAGAGATAAAGTATTCTAAGATAGAAAGACCTTCCTTAAAGTTAGAAAGAATTGGATTCTCAATAATTTCACCACCACCAGCAGTTGATTTTTTAGGCTTAGCCATCAAACCACGCATACCCGTTAACTGACGAATTTGTTCTTTAGAACCCCTTGCTCCAGAGTCAAGCATCATATACACCGAGTTGAAACCTTGTTGGTCTTCTCTAATGTTTTTCATGGCTAATTCTGTCAATTGAGCATTAGCAGAAGTCCAGATATCAATAACCTGATTGTAACGTTCGTTGTTAGTGATAAGTCCCATGTTATAATTCACAGAAATACCTTCAACTTGAACACGAGCATCAGCAATCAATTGTGTTTTTTGTTCCGGAATTCTAATATCACCTAATGAGAATGACAATCCACCTTTGAAGGCGAATTTGTATCCCATGTCTTTCATTTCATCAAGGAAAGCTGCCGTTGTAGGAACATCAGTCACTGCAAGGATTTTTCCGATAATGTCACGCAAAGATTTTTTAGTCAATACTTCATTGATATATCCTGCCGCAGCCGGTACTACTTCATTAAATAATACTCTACCTGCAGTAGTTTGGATGATTTTGTATACTAATTCTCCTGCTTCATTAAAATCTTTTGCTCTGATTTTTACACGAGCATTCAATTCAACTCTTCCTTCGTTCAAAGCGATATTACACTCTTCAGCAGAATAGAAAGTTAAACCTTCACCTAAGATTTTGTGTTCTGGAACTGATAATCTTTCTTTGGTCATATAATAAAGACCCAATACCATGTCCTGAGATGGAACCGTAATCGGTGCACCATTCGCAGGGTTTAAGATATTATGAGAAGCCAACATCAATAATTGACACTCAAGGATAGCTTCTGGTCCAAGTGGTAAGTGAACCGCCATCTGGTCACCATCAAAATCCGCGTTGAAAGCCGTACATACTAATGGGTGCAATTGGATTGCTTTTCCTTCAATAAGTTTTGGCTGGAACGCTTGGATTCCTAGTCTGTGCAAAGTAGGAGCACGGTTAAGCATTACAGGATGTCCTTTGATTACATTCTCAAGAATATCCCAAACTACTGGCTCTTTCTTATCAATTATTTTCTTAGCCGATTTAACAGTTTTAACGATTCCTCTTTCGATTAACTTACGAATAACGAATGGTTTGTATAGTTCAGCAGCCATATCTTTTGGCAAACCACATTCGAACAATTTCATTTCTGGCCCAACAACAATTACCGAACGAGCAGAATAATCCACACGTTTTCCTAATAAGTTTTGACGGAAACGACCTTGTTTTCCTTTTAATGAATCTGATAAAGATTTTAATGGTCTGTTTGATTCTGTTTTTACTGCAGAAGCTTTACGTGTGTTATCAAATAATGAATCTACTGATTCCTGCAACATACGTTTTTCGTTTCTTAAGATAACTTCCGGAGCTTTAATCTCCATCAATCTTTTCAAACGATTGTTACGGATGATAACTCTTCTGTATAAATCATTCAAATCGGAAGTCGCGAAACGACCACCATCAAGTGGCACCAACGGACGCAATTCTGGTGGAATAACCGGAACTACTTTCATAATCATCCATTCAGGACGATTTTCTCTGTTGTTATTTGAATCACGGAATGACTCAACTACCTGCAATCTTTTTAAGGCTTCTGTTTTTCTTTGTTTTGATGTTTCATTATTAGCAGCGTGACGCAATTCGTATGACAAAGCATTCAAATCGGTTCTGGCTAATAAATCCATAATACATTCAGCTCCCATTTTGGCAACGAATTTATTTGGATCGAAATCATCTAAATATTGATTGTCTTGTGGCAATGCGTCTAGAATGTTTAAGTATTCTTCTTCTGTTAAGAAGTCTAATCTTTGTAACGATTCACCTTCAGCATTCACCGCAATACCAGCCTGAATTACCACATATCTTTCGTAGTAAATAATCATATCTAATTTCTTAGATGGCAAGCCTAGAATGTATCCAATTTTGTTTGGCAAAGAACGGAAGTACCAGATATGAGCTATTGGCACAACCAAATTGATGTGTCCTACTCTATCACGACGTACTTTTTTCTCTGTAACTTCAACACCACAACGGTCACAAACGATTCCTTTGTAACGGATTCTTTTGTATTTTCCACAAGCACATTCAAAATCTTTTACCGGACCGAAAATTCGTTCGCAGAAAAGACCATCACGTTCTGGTTTGTGAGTTCTGTAATTGATTGTTTCTGGTTTCAGAACCTCACCTCTTGACTCAGCCAAGATAGATTCTGGAGACGCTAAACCAATTGAAATTCTGTCAAATCTCTTGATTGTATTTTTAGGATCTCTATTATTATTTCTATTATTCATCATAGTTTAAAACTTGAATTGATAATTGATAGTTGATAATTAACAATTGACAAGCATTATGCATTATCAATTGTTAATTGTTAATTGTTTTATTCTTCTAATCTGATGTCTAATCCAAGACCTTTCAATTCATGCATTAATACATTGAATGATTCTGGCAATCCTGGTTCTGGCATAGATTCTCCCTTAACGATTGCTTCGTAAGTTTTAGCTCTACCAATAACGTCATCCGATTTAACAGTCAAAATTTCTCTAAGCGTGCTTGATGCTCCATAAGCTTCAAGTGCCCAAACCTCCATTTCTCCAAAACGCTGACCTCCAAATTGAGCTTTACCTCCAAGTGGTTGTTGTGTAATAAGAGAGTATGGTCCGATAGAACGTGCGTGCATCTTATCATCAACCATGTGTCCAAGTTTCAACATATAGATAACTCCAACAGTTGCTGCTTGGTGGAAACGTTCTCCAGTTCCGCCATCATACAAATAAGTATGACCAAAACGTGGAATTCCTGCTTCATCAGTTAATTCATTTATTTGATCTAAAGTTGCTCCGTCAAAAATTGGTGTAGCATACTTTCTACCCAAGTTCATTCCGGCCCAACCTAAAACAGTTTCATAAATCTGCCCGATGTTCATACGAGAAGGTACACCAAGTGGATTCAATACAATATCAACCGGAGTTCCGTCTTCAAGGAATGGCATATCTTCATGACGAACGATACGAGCAACAATACCTTTGTTTCCGTGACGTCCTGCCATTTTATCACCCACTTTCAATTTACGTTTCTTAGCGATGTAAACTTTAGCCAGTTTCAAAATACCAGCAGGTAATTCATCTCCAACAGTGATAGTAAATTTCTCTCTTCTTAAAGCACCTTGTAAATCGTTTAACTTGATTTTATAGTTGTGAATTAAGTCATTTACTAAATTGTTAGACTCATCATCTGCAACCCATTGTCCTTTGGTTAAGTGAGCGAAATCTTCAACAGCGTGTAACATTTTAAGAGTGTATTTTTTACCTTTTGGTAAAACTTCTTCTCCTAAATCATTCATTACACCTTGAGATGTTTTTCCGTTAACTATAGTGAAAAGTTTCTCTACTAATTTGTCTTTTAAATCAACGAATTTTGTTTCGAAGTCCATTTCCAAAGACGTCAAATCGTCTTTATCTTTGGTACGTTTCTTTTTATCTTTTACTGCTCTTGCGAATAATTTTTTATCTAAAACTACACCGTGTAATGATGGAGAAGCTTTTAACGAAGCATCTTTTACATCACCGGCTTTATCTCCAAAGATAGCTCTTAACAGTTTTTCTTCTGGAGTTGGATCTGATTCTCCTTTTGGTGTAATTTTTCCGATTAGAATGTCGCCAGGTTTTACTTCGGCACCAATTCTAATCATTCCGTTTTCATCCAAATCTTTTGTTGCTTCTTCAGAAACGTTAGGAATATCATTAGTCAACTCTTCGTTACCTAATTTAGTATCTCTAACTTCTAATGAATAATCATCAACATGGATAGAAGTGAAAATATCATCACGAACTACTTTTTCAGAAATCACAATCGCATCCTCGAAGTTATACCCTTTCCAAGGCATAAAGGCAACTTTAAGGTTTCTACCTAAAGCTAACTCTCCGTTTTGCGTGGCATATCCTTCACAAAGTACTTGTCCAAGTTTAACTCTGTCCCCTTTTCTAACGATAGGTTTCAAGTTGATAGACGTACTTTGATTCGTTTTTCTGAATTTGATTAAGTTATATGACTTCTCATCTGGGTCAAAACTTACCATTCTTTCCGCTTCCGTTCTGTCATATTTGATAGTAATCATATTAGCATCAACATATTCAACAGTTCCATCACCTTCAGCATTAATCAATACTCTTGAATCAGAAGCTACTTGTCTTTCAAGACCAGTTCCAACAATCGGTGCTTCAGGACGTAACAATGGTACCGCCTGACGCATCATGTTTGATCCCATCAACGCTCTATTCGCATCATCATGTTCCAAGAAAGGAATCAATGAAGCTGAAATAGAAGCAATCTGATTAGGAGCAACGTCAGTATAATGAACTTGTCCTGGATCAACTACAGGGAAATCGCCTTCTTCACGAGCAATAACTTTATCAGCCGTAATTTTTCCTTTTCCGTCCATTTCAATGTTTGCCTGAGCAATCATTTTTCCTTCTTCTTCTTCAGCGCTTAAGTATATAGGTTCAGAAGTTAAATCGACAACACCATTAGTTACTTTACGGTAAGGCGTTTCGATGAATCCCATTCCGTTCACTTTAGCGTAAACACCAAGTGAAGAAATCAATCCAATATTTGGTCCCTCAGGAGTTTCAATTGGGCAAAGTCTTCCGTAGTGTGTATAGTGAACGTCACGTACTTCAAATCCTGCTCTTTCTCTTGAAAGTCCACCTGGTCCTAATGCTGATAATCTTCTTTTGTGCGTAATCTCAGCTAGTGGATTCGTTTGATCCATGAATTGAGACAACTGGTTTGTACCAAAGAAAGAGTTGATTACCGATGATAATGTTTTAGCATTAATCAAATCGATTGGTGTAAACACCTCGTTATCTCTAACGTTCATTCTCTCACGGATGGTTCTTGCCATACGCGCTAAACCAACACCGAATTGTTGTGACAATTGTTCACCAACTGTTCTAACACGACGGTTTGATAAGTGATCAATATCATCAATATCTGCTTTCGCATTGATTAATTCAATCAAGTATTTTACAATGGTGATGATATCTTCTTTGGTAAGCACTTGCTTTTCCATTGGGATATCTAAACCAAGTTTTTTGTTCATTCTGTAACGACCAACTTCACCTAAGTTATAACGTTGGTCTGAGAAGAACAATTTATCTATAATACCACGAGCCGTTTCTTCATCAGGCGGTTCTGCATTACGCAATTGTCTGTAGATATGCTCAACGGCTTCTTTTTCAGAATTTGTTGGATCTTTTTGTAACGTATTATGGATGATGGCATAATCACCTTGATTAGCATCTTCTTTATGTAACAAAATAGATTTAACGTTAGAATCGATGATTTCTTCCACATTATCTTTGTCGATAATGGTATCTCTATCAAGGATAATTTCGTTACGTTCGATAGAAACTACTTCTCCTGAATCTTCATCCACGAAATCTTCGTGCCAAGTATTTAATACTCTCGCCGCTAATTTTCTACCGATATATTTTTTAAGTCCTGTTTTAGAGACTTTAATTTCCTCAGCAAGGTCGAAAATTTCAAGGATGTCCTTATCTCTTTCGAAACCAATAGCACGGAATAAAGTCGTTACAGGTAATTTTTTCTTTCTATCAATGTAAGCATACATTACGCTATTGATGTCAGTAGCAAATTCAATCCAAGATCCTTTAAAAGGAATTACTCTGGCAGAATATAACTTTGTACCATTAGCGTGGAAACTTTGACCAAAGAAAACTCCAGGTGAACGGTGTAATTGCGAAACAACCACACGCTCAGCACCATTGATTACGAAAGTACCGCTTGGAGTCATGTAAGGAATAGTTCCTAAATAAACATCCTGTACGATAGTTTCAAAATCCTCGTGTTCTGGGTCAGTACAATAAAGTTTTAGACGTGCTTTTAAAGGCACGCTATATGTTAGACCTCTTTCAATACACTCTTGAATAGTGTAACGTGGTGGGTCAACAAAATAATCTAGAAATTCTAATACAAATTGGTTTCTTGTATCAGTGATTGGAAAGTTTTCCATGAAGGTGTTGTATAACCCTTCGTTGCCTCTCTCGTCTGATTTCGTTTCCAATTGGAAGAAATCTTGAAAAGATTTTACCTGAACATCTAGAAAATCCGGATATTGAGGGATGTTTTTAGTAGAGGCAAAATTCAATCTTTCAGTCTGATTTGTTATCATCAATGAGCAAAATTTTGATTAAAAAAAAGTAATTTTTTGTGTAGAAACACTAAGTAATCCATACTTTCTTTTTATAACCGATACATCTTTAAAAATGAACCAAGTTCGCTCATTTTTTTTCTTCGTTATCGATCAAAAAATTTTCGTATTAATCATAAAACTGGATATAATTTTATTATACGAAAAATGGTTTAGGCCCTTGGACGCTTTTGTCCAAGGCCTAAACCTAGTTCTAAAACCGGTGTTGAATTATTTTAATTCAACAACAGCTCCAGCTTCTTCTAAAGATTTTTTCAAACCTTCAGCTTCTGCTTTAGTGATTCCTTCTTTGATGTTAGATGGTGCACCGTCAACAAGATCTTTAGCTTCTTTCAAACCTAAACCTGTTAATTCTTTAACTGCTTTTACAACAGCTAATTTAGAAGCACCAGCTTCTTTAAGTACTACTGTGAATTCTGATTGCTCTTCAGCAGCAGCTTCTCCACCACCACCAGCAGCAACTACTACAGCTGCAGCAGCTGGTTCGATACCATACTCATCTTTTAATATTGTAGCTAAATCGTTAACTTCTTTTACAGTTAAGTTAACTAATTGTTCTGCGAATTGTTTCAAATCTGCCATTTTTTCTATCGTTTAAAATGTTCTTTAATTATTATTTTTTTAGTCTGCTCTAATTATTCTGCTGCTTCGCCTTTTTGCTCTGCATTGTTTAACAATGCTGCAATCACACGTTTAGCAGGCGATTGAAGTAATCCGATGATTTCTCCAATAACTTCTTCTTTAGATTTCAATGAAGCCAAGCTATCGATAAGGTTATCACCGATGTAAATTTCACCGTTGATGTAAGCTCCCTTGAAAGCTGGTTTATCAGATTTTTTTCTGAAATCTTTGATGATTTTTGCTGGTGCATTAGCGATATCTGCAATAAAAATTGAAGAATTCCCTTTTAACACACTGGCTAAATCACCATAATTATTAGTTGAAGCTTCCATTGCTTTTTCAAGCAATGTGTTTTTAACTACTTCCAATTTGATACCTGCTTTATAGCAAGTTCTTCTCAAGTTAGAGGTTGTTTCAGCATTCAATCCTGAAGTATCAGCAATGTAAAGTATATTAGCATTAGCCAACTTTGCAGTTAAATCTTCTATCGCGATTGATTTTTCTTCTCTTGTCATAATAAAATTTGTTTAACTAAATTATACCGCTTTAGGATCTAAAGCAATAGCAGGACTCATAGTACTAGACAAGTGAATTGACTTGATGTAAGTACCTTTAGCTGCAGTTGGTTTTAATTTAAGTAATGTTTGAATAATTTCGTGTGCGTTATCAACAAGTTTATCAGATTCAAAAGAGATTCTTCCAATTCCTGCGTGAACGATACCAGTTTTGTCAACTTTAAAGTCGATTTTACCTGCTTTAATTTCAGTTACAGCTTTACCAATTTCCATGGTTACTGTTCCTGTTTTAGGATTTGGCATTAAACCTCTTGGCCCTAATACACGACCTAATGGACCTAATTTACCCATAATAGCTGGCATAGTAACAATTACGTCAACATCTGTCCAACCATCTTTAATTTTTTGAAGGTAATCATCCAATCCTACATAGTCAGCACCAGCAGCTTTCGCTTCTGCTTCTTTATCTGGAGTTACTAAAGCTAATACTTTGGTATCTTTTCCAGTTCCATGAGGAAGTGTAACAACACCTCTTACCATTTGATTTGCTTTTCTTGGATCAACTCCTAGTCGAACAGCAATATCTACTGATTCATCAAATTTTGCAGAAGCAACAACTTTCAATAAAGACGAAGCGTCTTTTAAAGAATATAGTTTGTTTTTCTCAATTTTTGAAGCAGCTTCTTTTTGTTTTTTTGTCAATTTTGCCATTTCTTACCTTATTTTAGAGGAGAATCTCCAGTTACAGTTATACCCATAGATCTAGCTGTTCCAGCAATCATGCTCATTGCAGATTCGATTGTGAAAGCATTTAAATCGACCATCTTGTCTTCAGCGATTCCTTTAATTTGATCCCAAGTTACGTTAGCAACTTTTTTTCTGTTAGGCTCGCCTGAACCAGATTTCAATTTAGCAGCATCCATTAATTGAATTGCAGCAGGTGGAGTTTTTACAACAAAATCGAACGATTTGTCTTTATACACGGTAATTTGTACCGGTAACACTTTGCCAGGTTGATCTTGTGTTCTAGCATTAAATTGCTTACAGAACTCCATGATATTAACACCAGCAGCTCCCAGAGCAGGTCCAACCGGTGGCGACGGGTTCGCAGCACCTCCCTTAACTTGTAGTTTAACTACTTTACTAATCTCTTTAGCCATTGTTTTTAAAAAATTTGCAGCGGTCTGTGGAAGCAGACGTTTGCCGTTTATAATAGTGTAACAAATTATACTTTTTCAACTTGCATAAAGCTCAATTCTAATGGTGTTTTTCTTCCGAAGATTTTCACCATTACTTCCAGCTTACGCTTTTCTTCATTGATTTTTTCAATAGTTCCGTTAAATCCATTGAAAGGTCCATCAATAACCTTAATTGTTTCATCAATTTTGAAAGGTATTGCCTGAGTATCTGTATTAACAGCTAATTCATCAACTTTACCTAACATTCTGTTCACTTCAGACAGTCGCAATGGCACAGGCTCACCGCCTTTTACTTCACCTAAAAAACCAATTACACTAGTAATCGATTTAATAATATGAGGTATTTCACCAATAAGATTAGCTTCAATCATTACATAACCAGGAAAATAAACTTTATCCTTTGCTATTTTTTTACCATCTCTTACTTGAACTACTTTTTCGGTAGGTACAAGAACTTGAGATACGTAATCCGACATTCCTAATCTATTGATTTCTGTTTCGATATAAGCTTTGACTTTATTTTCTTGTCCGCTTACCGCTCGAACCACATACCATTTTTTTACATTATTATCTGCCATTTCAGAGAAATTAAGATTTTATCAAATTAAAAATCCCAGCAATTGCTTTTGCGCACATTTCATCAACACCCCATGTTGCTAAAGCAAAAACTACTGAAAAAACAGCCACTATAATAGTTAGACGTTGCACTTCAGACCATTCTGGCCAAGTAACATTTGATTTTAATTCTTCAAATGCTTCTGATATATAATTAACAACTTTTGTCATTGTATTTTTATTTTTGCACGGGCGGAGGGATTCGAACCCCCATCAACGGTTTTGGAGACCGCTATTCTACCCTTGAACTACGCCCGTTGATTATTATTAAAATCCAGTGTCGTTTAAAAAAAACGACACTGGATTTATATTTATTTTATAATTACGAAACTATTTCAGTTACCTGACCAGCACCAACTGTTCTACCACCTTCACGGATAGCGAAACGTAAACCTACGTTCATTGCAATTGGACTTAATAAAGCAACATTAATAGTTAAGTTATCACCTGGCATTACCATCTCTACTCCTGTTGGTAAAGTAATAACTCCTGTTACGTCAGTTGTACGTACGTAGAACTGTGGACGGTAGTTATTGTGGAATGGTGTGTGACGACCACCTTCTTCTTTTTTCAAGATATAAACCTCAGCTTTGAAAGTAGCGTGCGGTTTCACTGAACCTGGCTTAATAATAACCATACCTCTTTTGATATCCGCTTTATCAATACCTCTTAACAATAAACCTACGTTATCTCCAGCTTCACCTCTATCAAGGATTTTACGGAACATCTCAACTCCTGTAATAGTAGAAGTTAATTTTTCAGCTCCCATACCAATGATTTCAACTGGATCTCCTGTGTTAGCAATTCCTGTTTCGATACGACCTGTAGCAACAGTTCCACGACCAGTAATTGTAAATGAATCTTCAACTGGCATCAAGAATGGTTTTGAAATATCACGAACTGGTTCTTCAATCCATGCATCAACAGCAGCCATTAATTCAATAATTTTTGGTACCCAAGCTGGATCGTTATTCAATCCACCTAAAGCAGAACCTTGAATAACTGGACTGTTATCTCCATCATATTCGTAGAAAGACAATAAGTCTCTGATTTCCATTTCAACTAATTCTAAAAGCTCAGCATCATCAACCATATCCACTTTGTTCATGAATACTACCATTCTAGGAATACCAACCTGGCGACCTAAAAGGATGTGCTCACGTGTTTGTGGCATTGGTCCATCAGTTGCAGCTACAACAAGGATAGCACCGTCCATTTGAGCAGCACCAGTAACCATGTTTTTTACGTAATCCGCGTGACCTGGACAGTCAACGTGTGCGTAGTGACGATTAGCAGTTTCGTACTCAACGTGTGAAGTGTTGATAGTAATACCTCTTTCTTTTTCTTCAGGAGCATTATCAATTTGATCAAATGATTTTGCTTGACAGTAACCTGCATCAGACAACACTTTAGTAATTGCTGCAGTTAATGTAGTTTTTCCGTGATCCACGTGACCAATTGTACCAATATTAAGGTGTGGTTTGGAACGATTAAAATTTTCTTTTGCCATTTTAATTAATTTTAAACTTAGTTATATATTTATTAGTGTTCAATTTTCAATTTAATTTTTGAGCCAACTACGGGAATTGAACCCGTGACCTCTTCCTTACCAAGGAAGCACTCTACCCCTGAGCTAAGTCGGCTTGTGCCTAGTCCAGAAGTTAGATATTAGAATTCAGAAAAAAAACCAAATTCCTATTTCTAAATTCCATTTTTGGATTACCGCCTTTCGATGATAATCCAATTGGATTACCGCCATTCTGGCGATGATCAAATTCCTACTTATCTGAACCTTTTAACTATCAACTTCCGTTTAACAATCTAGTCTCGATAAATTGAAACCTTTTGGATTACCGCCATTCTGGCGATGATCCTGTATCGTTGTCCCAACGATACTAAAAGTTTTTAAATTTGATTTTCTCGAAAGCGAGCTTTCGGAAAATGCTTTTTAAAAACTTTGTGGGGAGAGCAGGATTCGAACCTGCGAAGTTCACACAGCAGATTTACAGTCTGCCCTCGTTGGCCGCTTGAGTATCTCCCCTAACCATATTTCAATAAAAAAAAGAGCCGGCGGAGGGACTCGAACCCACGACCTGCTGATTACAAATCAGCTGCTCTAGCCAACTGAGCTACGCTGGCAATATCAATAAAAAAAGCCCGCTATTTCTAACGGACTGCAAATGTATATCTTTTTGTCTTTCAATCAAAACATTTTTAAAAAAAAATTATTTTAAATATGTGTTCTAATTTTTTCTTTTCTTTTAATCAATAATCGCTCTAAAGATTCTGCCGAAACCTCTATTGCTTCCTCAAAAGTTTTGCATTGTTTTTTTACCATAAAATCATCTCCTGGGACGTGAATTTTAACCTCAACTACTTTATTTTCTTTATCACTTGTTTTTTCAACCTTTAAAAAAACGTCAGCGGAGACAACTTTATCATAAAATTTTTCAAGTTTGCTCATTCTTTCTTGGATAAAATCCACCAGCTTTCTGTCAACAGTAAAGTTAACTGCATTAACACTTACCTTCATAATTAAATCTTTTATTAATTAAACATTTTAGAATTATTTTTTATTTCTAGGATGCGCACTATTGTAGACTTTTTGAAGCTCTGCTAAACTATTATGCGTGTATACTTGTGTCGATGCTAAACTAGAATGTCCTAATAATTCCTTTACTGAATTTATGTCTGCCCCATTGTTTAGTAGATGAGTCGCAAATGTATGCCTTAATATATGTGGACTTTTTTTCACCTTCTCTGAGACATTACTAAAGTAATAATTTATTAGCCGATAAACAAACGAATCGTTTAATTTAACGCCATTCAACAGCAGAAAAAAACAATCAACATCTTTAACGTCTTGTATACTTGCTCTTTCGGATAAATATTTTTTTATCTGTTCTTCAATTATTGTTAAAATTGGAATGATTCTTTCTTTGTTTCTTTTGCCAATTACCTTGATGGTATTATTTGTCAAATCTACATTCTGAATTTTTAAATTAATTAGCTCTGTTCTTCGGATTCCGGTAGTGTAAAATAGGTCGATAATTAATTTATCTCGTACGCCTTCAAATCCTTCTTTATAAGTTATCTGATTCAAAACCATATCTAATTCTTTTTCTGAAAACGGAATCTGAATTTTCTTTGGCGCCTTTAATGCTTTGTGTTTTAATAACGGACTTGAATCAATCTGTTTGATCTTGAGCAGAAATTTATAAAACGATTTTAAAGAGGATACTTTTCGGTTAATAGAAGTATTTGAAATGCCATCATCAGAAAGCGAAACTATCCAGGAACGTATTTGATTGTAATTTACGCAAAGCAAATCATTATCTTCAAATTCATTGGATAAAAAAGATTCAAAAAAACCTATATCATTTATATAGGCCGTAACGGTATGCTTAGAGTAATTCTTCTCTAACAAAAGATAATCATGAAATTTATTTTTAAAATTTTCCATAAAAAAACCGTTAGCATCAAAGTTATGAAACTTTGAGTACTAACGGTTAGTATATTTTTAGAAAATCAGATACTAACTTTCTAATCCGTCTTTCATGTTCTGAATGTAAGCAGCTTTTTGAACTTGTGCTCTTCTAACAACTGAAGGTTTAATGAAAGCCTGACGTGAACGCAACTGACGAACAGTTCCTGTTTTATCAAATTTTCTTTTATAGCGCTTTAATGCTCTATCGATATTTTCTCCGTCTTTAATTGGTATAATTAACATAATATAGACACCTCCTCTCGTTAAGGGTGCAAAAGTAATAATTAATTGATAATTAACAATGGATAATTGATAATTTTTTCGCCAGCATAGATTTCACTATTAATTATCCATTATCAATTGTTAACTATTTTACTGCTGGCTGATAGTTTTGTTTGTCAATAATCATTTTAGACAAAATCTCTCTAAGAATTTCTGAAGTTCCACCACCTATTGGTCCTAAACGACTGTCTCTAAATAAACGAGCTAAAGGATATTCTTCCATATAACCATAACCTCCTAGCATTTGCAAACAACTATAAATGGTTTCGTCTGCTACTTTTGTCGATTTTAATTTAGCCATAGTAGCTTCTTTGACTACATATTCTCCTTTATTTAATCGGGCAACAGCAGCATAATTAAATATTTTACAATGTTCTACTTCTGTGGCATGATCTACCATTGTGTGTCTTAACGCTTGAAATTTATTTATTGTCTTACCAAAAGCTTCGCGATGTGACATATAATCTATTGTGTAATCGATGGCATATTCTGCTCTTGCATGCGCATTGATTGCCATGATTAATCGCTCTAAGGCGAAATGTTGCATAATATAAGGAAAGCCTTTACCTTCCTCTCCCATTAAGTTTTCTTCGGGAATTTCAACATTATCAAATGCAATTTCAGCAGTATCAGAAGCTCTCCAACCCAATTTATCGAGTTTTGTAGCCGAAACTCCTTTTAGATTTGTATCCATCAAAAACATACTGATTCCTTTATTTCCACGATCTGGACTTGTTTTAGCGGCTACTACATAATAATCTGCATAAACACCATTTGTAATAAACGTTTTAGAACCGTTTATGATATATTTAGTTCCTTTTTTTATAGCCGTTGTTCGCATTCCCGCTACATCACTTCCTCCAAAAGGTTCCGTAAGGCATAATGCTCCAATTTTATCTCCGGCTATACTTGCTGTTAAATATTCTTGTTTTATTCTTTCATCACCTTCGGTATTTAAATGCGTCATTGCAAGATAAGTATGTGCCCAAATGGCTGCAGCAAAACCAGAGGATTTTATTTTTTGAAGTTCTTCTAATAGAACAACTGTATAAAACAAATCCAAATTCAATCCACCATAAGCCTCAGGATATGCTATGCCGAAAAAGCCCATATCACCGAATTTTTTCCAGATGAAGCGTTCAATTGCCCCTGTTTTTTCCCATTTCTCTATGTGAGGAACAACTTCTTTCTGCAAAAAATCTTGTAAACTCTTTCTAAATAATTCGTGTTCTTCAGTAAAGTATAATGAATTCATATAAATAAGCCGTTTTTGTCTTCTTTTTTAGAATTCCAAATATAAGGCAATTATTTTGATTTTTTCGGCTGGAAAACCTTTAATTTTTGACAAATTCTCAATGTTGATATCGCCATTCATCGTCCTGAATATAACGATATCTTTCGCTAATTGATATCTGAAAAAAGGAAATTGCGACAACTCTTTGACCGATGCATTATTGATGTTAATCTTTTTACAATTTGAAATAGATTTCACGACAAAAGAACTTTTCAATTTTTCAATAACTTCGGGCGACAGACCCCAAATATCATTCATCTGATCCATAGAAACAAAAGCACCATACTTTTCTTTCTGTTCCAAAATTCTATCCGAAATTTTATCACCAATACCATAAACTTTCATCAAATCTTCTTTAGTTGCTTGGTTGATATCGAGAACGGAAATCTTTTCCGGTTTTGAGAAATCCTTCTTGGTAAATGCTTGAAAGTTGCTCTTTTTGTTTTTTACCCAATCCGGAAATTTAAAGTAAGGAGAAATTACTCTTAGTAAAGAATCAGAAACTTTTGTCACAGCTTGAAATTCGGATGCAGAATTCACAAATTTATTTTGCTTTCTATACGCCAGTAAGCGATCTATTTCTTCCACCGACATTCCGAGTTTGTAGCCTTTAAAGTCAGTAATAAAATTTGGATTGAAAGGATAAATCGCAGGTTTATAATTTTTGTTTCCGAGCTTTAAACTATCAACCGTGCTTTGAAGCGCTAACCAATTAGATTGTTTAGCGTCAACTTTATTTACAACATTAAAATCATAGAAAAAATAAATCCCCTGAACCAGAATGATAATAACAAAAAACAATAGAATTCCGATTCGTTGACTTTTCGAATACGTTAAAAAAGATTTTACTATGGACTCAATAGTTCCCATAGGTTATAAATCAAAAACAGAAGTTCGTTTCCCTCGAATTAAATCTTTCAACCTAATCCAAAAAGCTAAAGTCAGATAGACACCAAACCACAAACCAGCAGTTACAAATGTGATGTAGATAAAAAACAAACGCACATTGGAAGCCCGCATTCCAAGCTTATCGGCTAAACGGGAAGACACGTGAAATCCGTGTTTTTCAAAAAAATATTTTAATCGGATAACTAGTGACATTGTATTTGTTTAAAATATCAAAATTACGCTTTTAATAACTCAATCCCAACAGCACATTGTAAACATTTGCTTCGATTACAGTACTCATTTTTGAGTTGCAACAACGATTGGCTTTCAAAAGCATTCTTAGCTTTAATTCCAAAATTGGAAAATTTTTCAATGATAATATTATTTTCGGCTGCAATTTCCCGAAGCAAATCTAATAAAGATTCTGATGCTTCTTTACCTAGACTTTTAGCATTGGCAAACTGAATTGGAACAATTGTATTAATGATTAACAAATCGATGAATGACTTTGAGAACTGTTTTTTCTTCTTTGGACTTTCTTTATCAAACTGATAATGCGTTTGCCAATAATCGGTTATAGTAATTTCAAAAAGCTGACGCAATTCCTTTACTGTTCTCGCAACAATCACTTTTGAAAATAAATTTTGTTGCTTATGATATAGCATTGCCAATTGGGCCAGTCTTATCGTCGGGAAATTATCAGGTCTATGTTTAAAAAACTGAACTGGATCAATAGTGCCTTTTTTTAATTGGTGTTTTTGGGAAATATACTCAAATCTGTTTTTCAAATCTTTAGTGTAGTTATCCTGAACATCAAGCGGAAATAGATCTGTTGTTCCGAAAAGTAAGCTCTCTAAATTGGCTACGTCGGCACTTTCTTTTCTGATAATTGAAAACGGAATTAATTTAGCCATTTTCATAAAAGTCTCTCCATTAGTATTCAAACCAAAGTTCTTTGCGAGCATACAAAACAAAACAGCTTCCCAATTATTTTCCGTTTCTTTCAGCAATTGTTCTATCGGATTGTATTTTCGTTCCAATCTTTCAACAAACAATCGCTCTTGCCAATTAGCCAAAACAAAACTATCGATAGTTGCCATTTGGCTTTCACAATAAATCCAAGATTTTGGTGATGCTAATGCCTGATAATTTTCTAAATCCTTTTTCGCTATATATTTTTTAAGTTCCAAAACCTGGATTTCAGTATTGTCTTTTCTAAAAACCGGTGTATCATGTTCCCAAACAACATGAAGAATAACATTGTCATAATTGGCATCTTTCTCGTGATGATGTAAATACCAATCGGAAGATTTGATATGAATTTCAATATTGCCTGCCCATTTTTGATTTCCTATACTTATTTGGGCATTAAAAAAATCCGGACCAGCTTGTTGCAAATAATTTCCACAATGGAGTATTGTGAGCAATTCTCCCGAAACAGTTGTAAGGTTAGAAAAGTCAAACTTCTTATATTGCCATATATAATGAAGAAAATCTTCTTTCACGGTTTTTAATTTTCATCTAAAGTAAGAAAATTACTTTTATATTAAAAATATTTGTAATGAAAAAAATACTTTTTAATACATTTTGATAAAAAAAAGAGCCAAGAACATATTACTGCTTCTTGACTCTTAACTATTGATTATTGCTTTATTTAATAGAACTAATAATATCGTGCTTGGTAATAATGTGGTGTTTCCCATTACCCAAATCTACTAAAACCGCCTGATTGTCTTTGTTAATTAATTTGGAAATTTCTTCAATTGGCGCATTGGCACTAACAATTGGATAAGGTTTTCCCATTATTTCTCTAATAGGTTTATCGGCAATGTTTCTGTCTTCTACATAACTTCTGAACAAATCGGTTTCGTCTAAGCTTCCCACAAAACCAGTAGTGTCAATTACAGGAATTTGAGAAATATTATATTTTTTCAAACGTTCTATTGCATGCGAAACAAGCTCTTCAGTTCTGACCACTACCAATGGTTTGTCTTTGTGGTCTTTGATAACATCTTCGGCTTTGGTGATTTCTTCATCCAAAAACCCTCTTTCGCGCATCCAATCATCGTTGAACATTTTTCCAACATAACGGCTTCCTGAATCGTGGAATAAAACCACAACAACATCGTCTTTAGTGAAATGTTCTTTCAATTGGTGTAGGCCTTTCACACAAGAACCAGCTGAATTCCCTACAAAAATTCCTTCTTCTAAAGCAATTCTTCTGGTGTAAACTGCAGCATCTTTATCGGTTACTTTTGTAAAACCATCAATCAATGAAAAGTCAACGTTTTTTGGAAGGATATCTTCTCCAATTCCTTCGGTGATATAGGAATAGATTTCGTTCTCGTCAAAAATTCCGGTTTCGTGGTATTTTTTAAATACAGAACCATAGGTATCAATTCCCCAAATTTTAATATTCGGATTTTTCTCTTTCAGGTATTTTCCAATTCCTGAAATGGTTCCACCTGTTCCTACCCCAACAACAAAATGAGTAACTTTTCCATCAGTTTGTTCCCAAATCTCAGGACCCGTTTGTTCATAATGCGCAATCGCATTGGATGGGTTATCATATTGATTTACGTACCAGGAATTTGGAATTTCAGTACCTAATCTTTTGGAAACGGAATAGTAGGAACGCGGATCAGTTGGCTCCACATCAGTAGGACAGACAATAACTTTAGCACCAACAGCTCGCAGTATATCCATTTTTTCTTTGGATTGCTTGTCGGTAATTACGAAAATACATTTGTATCCTTTTACAATGGCGGCAAGTGCTAACCCCATACCAGTATTTCCGGATGTTCCTTCGATGATGGTTCCGCCTGGTTTTAATCTACCGTCGGCTTCGGCATCTTCAACCATTTTTAGTGCCATTCGGTCTTTGGTAGAATTGCCTGGATTGAAGGTTTCTACTTTGGCTAAAACCAAAGCATCAATTCCTGCTACAACTTTGTTTAATTTTACTAAAGGTGTGTTACCTATAGTTCCTAATATGTTTTCTGCGTATGTCATTTCTTTGAGTTACTGAGCCTTTTTTATTTATAGCTACAAAGATATTGATAAAAAGAAGGTTTGCAAGTTTGGAGAACGTTAATTCGAAAACGTTTGCGTGCGTGATGGAAACGGCATCCTTTTGTCTCGTTCTTAAAACGAGACAAAAGATATAGTGGACAGCGCGTTTTCACGCCCAAGAAAAAACTATTGGAAGAATGTCCAAACCAAACCAAATCGAATCATGAAATCGCGATACGGATAATTGGGTGCTGTATAGAAATTATTGCCGGTCATTTTGGAGTTAAAATGTTCTGCTTTTAGGAAAATTCTAGTTTGGCGAATTCTTGCATTGATAAAGAAATCTACCATTGGAAAATCGCCCACCTTTTTTTCGTTTTGCACAAATGCTTCTGCGGTAACCGGATTGTAATCGTTTATATAATATTTTGTGAAATAATTAAATATAAAACCCGTTTGAAGATATAAGGCTTTTTTGAAATAATAATTAGTGAAATAAAGTGAATTTCTAGTGACTATTTGTGGCACATTAAGAATGTCCTCTTTTTGATCTACTTGCTGATACAAAACGGTATTGTCTAAAGCTAATTTCCACCATTTGAACTCACGACTCACTTTTACCGATAAATAATTTATGGCTTTGTCGTATTGTTTTGGGGAGATAATTTGCTGTTGCGGATTAGTAACATCATTACTAAAATACAAATAATCTTTGATAGAACTTATTTGCAACGAAGCAGTAAGCCATTGCGTTTTTGCGGTGGCTTCGATGTTGTTTATTTTTTCATTTTTAAAATCATTGTTCCAATTATAATCAACATAACTGCTTTGGTATAAATTGTAAATATGATCTGGAATTTTATTTACCATTTGGTATTGAAAAATAAACTCGTTTTTGTCGTTGAGTTTGTAGTTTAGCCTTGCATCTAAGTTAGACATTGGCTGATTTGAAATCGAATTGGAATAGGTAAACGTTCCGTTCCATTTGCTTTTTTGGTAATCGTATTGTCCGCCAACGGTATTGATTTTATCATTTAACGAACTCGAAATTATTCCAGAATCTAATATCAATATTTTGTTGTAATAATAATTATAGCGGAAGTCTTCTGCAAAAAACTGGAATTTTCCAAGTAGTGAATTTTCATAAATAGCACCTACTTTATTATACATTCGGTTAAAACGCGTATGATCGTTTATATTACTGGTAACGTACGAATCCCCGAATCGATTAATATTCGTATTCCCAACAGTTGATGGCACCGTAACTTGGTTGTATTCAAAAAATTTATTTTCGTAATTGAACTGGTGGGTTAGATATAAATTGTTGTCGCCTTTTGTACTGTTTATTCTGAAATTGTGATCAAAAAAAGTACGTTTCCCTTTCATAAAAGTTTTGGCATCTTTGAGATATACCTCAAGTCTGGCACGGTTTGAAAATGCGCCATCGCCGCTTTCAAAATCTTCGATGGTTGTAATTCCACCGTTCTCTCCGTTCAGAAAATCTTGTCCTGTGAAATGAAAATTTAGATAGTATCTTTTATTTAGTGTATTATAGCTAGATGTAAATCTGAAATTTCCTGTGCTCGAAAGTTGATTGACATATTTCCCCAAAGAACGCAGTCCTTTAAAAGCAACAGACATATTAAAACGTTCTGAAGTATTAACCGTTATAAAAGCATCAATAGATTGCCCTTGTTCCATAGTAGTTTTGAAATACAACTCTGTTATAGGTGTTGCAACCGAATAATATTTGATATCGTTAACGCCTATATAATTAAACTGTTTTCCAGAGAAGCCAATTTCGGGAAATGAGGTGAATTTTTTTAAACCGAAATCAAGAACTGTATACGTTTGTCCTTCATTAGCAAAGGGAAGCAATCCAAATATGTCTTTTCGCAAATAGTTGTATTCGTATTCTTTTTTGATGGTTAAAGAAGTGTCTACATAAGTTGTATCTCTTTGCAAAGTGATAATTCTATATTGGTTGTAAGCGGCTTTGGGGGCTTTCTTTTCTACATCTTTAGTGGTATCATCTTCTTTTGAGTTCTCAATTTGTGAGAAACCAATAGAAAAATTCAATAAAAAAAGGGCAATTAATACGTATTTCATCTTAAACTATTTCGAAGCAAAAATACATAAAACAATTTGGAATAAAATCATAAAAAAACCATCACAAATAATTGAGATGGTTTTACTATAATTCATTGAAAAAGTTACTCTTTAATAAATTTTTTGGTAACCGAATTATTATCTGATTTAAATGTTACAAAATAAACACCCGAGGAAAGACTTGAAACGTCAATACTGTTATTTATAGCATTTACTGATTTGTAAATTTGTTTGCCGGAGATGTCGTTAATTGTGATATCAGAAACTGTAGTATTATTTTTTACAATAAAATTCAAAACAGAAGCTGCAGGATTAGGATAAATAAAAATACTAGTATCAAAATCATAGTCTCTGGTGTTTAAACTTAATTGATTAGTTGCATTAGCAATCAATGAGAAAACTTGAGAACCACCAGTCAGTGTTCCTTTATGAGTAACCTGAATGGTATAAATTCCTGGTTGCGCATCAACAATCTCTACTTTTTCAACATTATCAACATCATTTTCTTCTGTGTTTATTGCTGGTGAAGTTGGGTCTTCAACATATAACTTCCAAGGATAATAAATGGTACCGTCTTTTAAAATCTTTAAATCAAGATTATTTTTAAGTCTTGCAGCTCTATTATCAATATCATTTGCATTATTTGAAGTTCCTTGCGGATCAGTCCAGCAAATTGTTGCTGATAATTTTTGAGTAGATGCAATTGAAATTTGTTTTGTAAAAGTCTGACCAACATTTAAGGTGTTTTCTTCTAAAACTGTTGAAACATTTCTATTTGTAATAATATTTGCAGCTAATTCAGCATTTGCTAATCCCCAGCCAAATTCATAATCCGGACCTGGATATAAACCTGCTTCTTTAGCTGAATGGCATATCAATCCACGAACAGTTGAAGCTCTCATGTAAGTTGATGGATTAAGATTGTTATAGTGCTTTTGAAGCAATAATATCATTCCTGTTATGGCTGGAGTTGCCATTGAAGTTCCTTGATAAGTATCATAAGAAGCATTGCCACTACTAACGCAAGAGCTTACGCCAACACCTTTTGCTGAAATATCGGGTTTAATTCTACCATCATCTGTTGGTCCATAATTACTAAATGAACTCATAACAACACTGCTTTCACTTGTATAATTCGAAACTTCATTAACAGCTGCAACCACCAGACTATTTTTAGAAGTAGCAAATCCAGTTAGTAAATCATAACCTCCTTTATTACCCACTTGAGCAATTGTAAAATCATCTCTGTCATTTCCTGCAGCAACACATATTTGATAATAAGGATTAGCATAGGCTGCATTATCTATTTGTATAGATGAAGCATCGTATTGTCCAAACTTGGCATCTGACAAACTTGACGCAATATAGCCATAAGAGTGATTAGAAGCTAAATAACCTGCAGCACCAAAAGCCAGAAACTCAGAATAATCAGAAGTCCAATCGTAGGTTTTTGCTTGTGCTCCATACGCAATTCCTTTTCTAAGTGGGCTAAAACCTGAAGCCATAATAGTTCCGGTAACATGAGTACTGTGCGAACTTAGGGTTGCTGCTGCATCGCTCAAGGTTACCTTACCACCCACAAACTCTTGATGTGTATCTCTTACTTTTCCGCCATCCCAAACACCAGCTGTCATACCAGTACCAGTTACACTTAATCCAAGACTTCCTCCGGGATACATTTTATTTGTCCCTAAAGTTACTGAAGAACCTTGGTTATAAATGGTATAAAAAATTGGAGTCCCATCATCCTCAATTCTTTGTAATGACATTTTTTCACTATCAACAAAAGGATGTTGTTTTTTATAATCATCAATTCTTTTTTGCTGTACTATAGAAAATTCTTCATTACTTTTCTTAAGTCTAGCAATCTCAGTTTGATTATTGGAAGCGGCAATTTTTTGTCTTTCTGCAATAGTTTGGCTGAAAACAAAAAAAGGAAAAAATAAAAGTGCAAATAGTGTTTTCATAAATTGTATTTGTTACAAAAAAACCTTTTTCTATAAAGAAAAAGGTTTTTTTTAATAGTACTTAAAATATTTTAATTGTATCCAGGATTCTGTTGTGCAGCAATACCAGGATTACCATTAATCTCATCCAATGGAATTGGCAAAGTAAATCTATAATCATTATTAGGAATAGACAACGGAGAACCAGTAATTTGATCATCTGTTGGGTCTCTATCAAGTGTTTGATTTGCTAGGGTACCTAATCTTTTCATGTCAATATATCTAAAACCTTCAAAACATAACTCTAATCTTCTTTCTGCTAAAATACCAGCCCAAGCAGCTGTTGCGTCAGCATATACAGGTAAAGGTTGAGCTCCTAAAAAGTTTCTAGCGTCTTTGATTTGTTTAATAACTGAAGCGACAGAGTTAGTAGCTCCATTAATGTTTCCTTCACTTGCATAACATTCAGCAAGGATGAAATACATTTCAGAAAGTCTAAATACTTTTATGTCATTTCTAGTAACAAATCCTGTTTTTCCTGGATACTTATCAATTACGATTACATCTGTTGCGATATAATTTGGATCAGTAGCATAGTTAACATTGTATATAGATGTTGGATCAACATTAGCATATCTTCTTACATCACCAGAAGTTGCACCAAGTTTGTTGAACAAAGCTCTACCAACTTCAAATAACGGAGAACCAGCAAGGTTAGAACTATTGGTAGTAAATTGTGTTGCAACGTTTTCCCATGTTGTTCCAGCTGCAGGTCTGTCAAGCGACCATATAATTTCGCCTTGAGCTAAATCAGCCCACATTCTTCTGTATGGATTTGTTGTTGTCGCCCCATAAAAAGAGTTATTCCAAGCTGTTGTTGCTGATGGAATTGCAAAAGGATTAGTTGGTGCACCAGCAGGCACAGGGTTAGCAAGCGTAAGAGAAACGCCAGCAGTTGCAATTGCATCCTGAGCATATTGTTTTGCTAATGTATAATTACCTCTGTATAAATACATTCTTGCTCTTAAAGCAGTAATCATAGGTTTAGAAACAAACTTGTAAGGCGTTGTAGCCGATGGCACAACATTAGCAAAAGCATAATTTAAATCGTCTTCAATTTGAGCAAATACTAAACCATTAGCAACTCTAGGAAGTTTATCACTTGCTGCAGGCACATTTGTAAATAACATCACTCCAAGTGCATTGTCATCTTTTAAATCTGTAGAGAAGTAAGTTAATAACTCAAAATAGCTAAACGCTCTTAATGCTCTGGCTTGAGCCAAAATAGAATTATAAGTAGCTAATTGAGTTGGGTCAGTTGGAACCGGTACTTGATCATTAGCCATTCTTAAAAGTCTGTTACATCTGTTAATAGTTTGATAATTATCAAACCAAATGTCACTTACAACCTGTTCTCCTGTTAAAAGGAAAAATCGGTGAAGATTTAAGTCTTGCCCACCATTACCTCTACCAACACTGCATTCGTCAGTAAACTTACCTGTAAACCCAATCTGATTAGATGTCGAAACCCCAGCATAAGTACCATTTAGGTAGCTTTGTAATCCGGAAATATCTGTTATTGCCGATTCATTTAGTTCTCCATCCTGAACAATATTATAGGCATCTTCACAGGAAGAAAACAAAAACATCGTAAAAAAACTAGAGATAAAAATTAATTTTATTCTTTTCATGATATATATTTTTTTTTAAAATTCAACATTAACACCAAACGATACCGTTCTAGGCGTAGGGAAAGATCCAACATTAGAATTTGAACCAAAATCAGGATCAAAACCTCTCCATTTAGTCCAAGTGTAAAGATTCTCAGCTTGAACAAAAAGTTTCAAAGAAGTTAAAAACGACTTCTCTAATGTTTTTTTATCGAAATTATAACCAAAACTAAGATTTTTCAATCTTACATAAGAAGCATCTTTCAACCATTTGTCTGAAAAATCAGTACCTAAATCAAAATTTGATGCATTAACAGAAGGAACATTTGTATTAGTGTTTGTTGGTGTCCATGCATTTAAGATATCAGTAGACATATTATTATCTGCTGCAAATGAAGGTGAATTTAACCATAATTGTGCATAGTCAAATCTCCATTGATCTAATGAATAAGCAAATTGTGTATCAACAAAAAATCCTTTATAATCCATACTGAATCCAAATCCTCCTTGGTAAATTGGAAGATTGCTTTTTCCGGTTTTTCTTCTGTCAACATCATCTGGAGTTTCAGTTAAACTACCATCAGCAGCAACAAATAATAATTCACCGTTTGCAGGATTAACCCCAGCATAAGGAACTAACCAATACTCATTTACCATACTACCGTTTTCGTCAATTGTGTTACCAACAGAATCTGGTGTACTAACAATATCGGTATATTTGTTTTGATTGTAGGCTCCATTTGCAAAAAGCTCAAGATTAAAATCTTTACCTCTAAAAACTTTTAATCTTAGCGCTAACTCAATACCTTTATTTTCTAATGAACCATTATTTCCTGACAACCCTGTTCCAGCACCTGCGGCAGCTGATAAGTTTATACTTGTAAATAATTTATCGGTAACTCTGTTGTAAACATCTACATTACCTGTTAATCTATCTTTCCACAAACCAAAATCCAATCCAAGATTTGTCATTGTTTGCTCTTCCCATTGTAAAGTGTTATTACCGAATTGAGACAGAACATAAGCGCCTGTGTTTCCGTAACCAGTTCCAGTTGCAATTAAATCTCTTACTAAGTTAGAAGCGGTATATAACGGGTTTCCACCAAAAGCAGGAACACCAAGATTTTGATTACCCTGAATACCATAAGAGGCTCTTAATTTTAACATATTGAAAATTGAATTCTTCATGAAATTCTCTCTGTCAATATTCCATCTTGAACCAACAGACCAGAACGTACCCCATTTGTTATCGCCAACAAAACGGTAACTAGCATCTCTTCTTACTGTTGCGTCAAGTCCGTACTTACCATCATAATCATAAGTAGCTGAAACGAAATTAGAATAAGTTCCTGCTTTATTTTTAGCAGCACTGTTAGTTGGTCTAAGAGCTGCAAAGTTTGCTCCAACGTTAGTCCATCCTGTTCCTGCTCCAAAAGCATACGTTAACAAATCAAGACCATTTTGTTGAGATGTGTTAAAAGTTCTGTATGCCTTGATATATTCCATGTAAACACCTGCATCAACGCTATGTTTCCCAAAAGTTCTTGCATATTTTAAACTGTTAACAACGTTAAATCCAAAATCTCTATCCGAAGTTCTTGATTCAAAACCTCCAAAAGGCAATGAACTATTTTCTCTAACGGCAATTGCTAAATAAGACCATGGTGCTCTTGCAAAAGTTCTGTCAGAATGAGTGTAATCAACACCAAATCTTGTAGCCGCTGTAAAATCTCTTGATAATTTGTAACTAGCATTAGCATTAGCTAAAACTTTAATTTCATTAAATTGGTTAGGTTGGTTACCATCCTGTAAAAGATCTTGTAAAACAAGCGTTGTATTACCACCATCAAAATCAGTTCCAACAATATCATAAAGACCTTGACCGGTTCCAGGATAGAAATCAGAACCATAATAAGGAACACCTGTTAACGAACCTAACAAAGGATTTTGAACAACATTATTATTAATAGCTCCATTAGTCTCTTGACCTAATTGATATCTTTTAGATAAAGCTAATGTTAAATTTGTACCATAGTTAAATTTATCATTATTGCTTTTTCCAGACAAATTTGTTCTGTAAGTAAATCTTTGGAAGTCTGTGGTATTAACGATACCACTTTGCTGAGTATAACTTAAAGAGGTGTAATTATTTAAATTTTTACCTCCAGAGGTTAAACTAAGGTTATGCGTTTGGGTTTGAGAAGTAGTAAAAAACACATCTCTCCAATCAGTATTAGGAGCTCTTAAGATTTGCTCATCCGTTAGAGGATCACCATCTGTAGCGCCTAAATATTGATTAAGCAGCACATTATTCCCCGCTCCTGCACTTATTGAATTATCTCTTTGGAATCTCAACAATTGTTGAGAACTCATAAGATTGTATTTGTCTTTTGTAAGTTCAGAAATACCATAAGTACTTGTGTACGAAATTTTAAGACCTGATTCGTATTTACCATTTTTTGTTTTAATGATTACAACACCATTAGCAGATCTACTACCATAGATAGAGGTAGAAGCAGCATCTCTTAATACCGTTGCAGACTCAATATCTTCTGGGTTGATATTTCTAAAAACAACAGAATTTGTTGGAACTCCATCTATAACATACAATGGTTCTGTAGAACTATTCACTGATCCCTGACCTCTAATAAGCAAATCAAATTTTGCTGAACCTGGAGAACCAGAAGACGTAATTACATTCAAACCAGCAACATTACCGGAAAGTGACTGTAATACCGTAATATTTGGTCTGTTTTTAATACTCTCTGCACTTACCGTTGTAGTTGCTGCAGTTGATTTTGCTTTGGTAGCTGTCTTGTCATATCCTAATATAACAACCTCTTCCAATTTAACACTTTGCTCTTTTAGAGACACATTGTAATTATTAGCTGTTCCAACAGTAATAGTTGAATTATTGTAACCAGTGAATGATATTACTAAAACTTCACCTGCTTTTGCTTTAATGGCATATTTACCATCAAAATCTGTTTGTGCGCTACGTGTTGTTCCTTTAACAACAACATTAGCACCTGGTAATGGTCCAGACTTATCTGAAACAACACCCGTTACAGTTTTCTCTTGTGCAAACGAAAACTGCATTGATAACGCCAATAATAGCGTAAAAATCCATTTGAACTTCGATCTCATATTAATTTTATTTGAGTTAGTTATTTTGCAAACTTCTTAATTATTTCTTAATTAACCAAACATTAACAGTAAATAATCAATTTGTAAACGTTAAAGTTCTATGACTTTTTTTCAACAATAATGCTGATTCAATAAACTTCGATTAGTTGCGTCATTTTAGTATTTTTGTTTAAAAAAATAAAATGTTGCTAACAAATTTTTCTGATTTCATTTTTGAATGTGGTACAGATGAGGCGGGAAGAGGATGTCTTGCAGGTCCTGTTACTGCAGCTGCTGTTATTTTGCCGGATAACTTTGTGTCTAGTTTATTGAATGATTCAAAACAACTTTCAGAAAAGACCAGAGATAAGTTAAAACCAATCATTGAAGAGGTTTCAATATCGTTTTCCGTTACCCATCTCGACCCAAAAATTATTGATGAAATTAATATTCTGAATGCTTCCATAAAAGCAATGCAAGAATGTATAACAAAGTTAAATCCTATACCTAATTATATTATTGTTGATGGAAATCGTTTTAAACCGATTAATGGCATCCCTTATTCCACTATTATAAAAGGGGACTCAAAGTATATGAGTATTGCGGCGGCTTCTGTTTTAGCAAAAACATACAGAGATGACTATATGAATCAAATTCACGAAGAATTCCCAATGTATAATTGGAAACAAAACAAAGGCTATCCAACACTAGAGCATAGAGAAGCCATCAGAAAATATGGCACAACCAAATACCACCGAATGAGTTTTCGATTACTGCCTGAACAGTTGAAATTTGATTTATAGAATTCTCAGCTAAAGTTACCCTCGAAAAGTATAGAAAAATGTTTTATTATTTTTGCTTTAACTTCTGCTTCATTGACGGTTTGCCCAAGTTCTACATGCATTGAAGTAACCGCTTTTCCTTTAATGCCACACGGAATAATATTGTCAAAATAACCTAAATTGGCATTTACATTCAAGGCAAAACCATGCATCGTTACCCAACGAGAAGCCCGAACTCCCATAGCACAAATTTTTCGGGCAAAGGGTGTTCCAACGTCAAGCCAAACGCCGGTTTCTCCTTCGCTTCTTGTTCCGGTTATAGTGTATTCTGCTAAAGTTGCTATGATGACTTCTTCCAGAAAGCGCAAATATTTATGAATGTCGGTAAAGAAATTTTCTAAATCTACTATTGGATATCCAACAATTTGTCCAGGTCCGTGATAAGTAATATCGCCACCACGATTGATTTTATAAAATGTCGCACCCTTTGCCTCCAATTGTTTTTCAGATAAAAGCAAATTACTCATATCGCCACTTTTGCCTAAAGTATACACATGCGGATGTTCAACAAACAGAAAATAATTAGGCGTTTCCAGATTGGTTTCGGCTCTCCTGTTTTGAATTTTTATATCAACAATCTGCTTGAATAATTCCTCTTGATAGTCCCAGGTTTCCTTATAATCCTTATTTCCTAAATCCTGTAGTTGAATTTCCTTATTCATTTCTTTGGTATGAGATAGCAAAATTACAATAAAAAAGTAACTCCCTGCTATATACTATGAAACCTGACAGGTTTAGCCCCAAGGAAATAAAAAATCACAATTTCCATAAGGTATCACTAAGTGTTATCGTATTGTGTAAAAAAATGCCTCTTTGAAACTTTGACACTTATCCCTATCTTTGCACGCTTAAATACAATACTATGCAACTTTCAGAACAAGAAATTATCAGGAGAGATAAATTAAAATCGCTTCGCGAACTAGGAATTAACCCCTATCCTGCCGATTTATTCCCTGTTAATAATACTTCAAAACAGGTTAAGGAAAATTTCGAAGAGGGTAAAAAGGTTATTGTTGCTGGTCGTTTAATGAGTGTTCGCGATCAAGGAAAAGCATGTTTTGCCGAATTACAAGATAGTGAAGGACGAATTCAGTTGTATTTGAATCGGGATATGTTATGTCTTGGCGAGGACAAGACGATGTATAACAATGTTTTTAAAAAATTGACTGATTTAGGTGATTTTATTGGAATTGAAGGTGAATTGTTTACTACAAAAGTCGGTGCACAATGCATTAGAGTTGATAATTTTACTTTTTTAAGTAAAACATTGCGCCCATTGCCATTGCCAAAAACAGATGAAGAAGGAAAAGTGCATGATGCTTTTAACGATGCTGAATTGCGTTATAGAATGCGTTATGTAGATTTAGTTGTAAACCCACATGTAAAAGAAGTTTTTGTTAAAAGAAACAAATTGTTTACTGCCATGAGAAACTTTTTCAACGCTGCCGGTTATATGGAAGTAGAAACTCCGGTTTTACAATCTATTCCAGGCGGAGCTGCCGCTCGTCCGTTTATAACACATCACAATAGTTTAGACATTCCGTTATATATGCGAATTGCAAACGAATTATATCTAAAAAGATTAATCGTTGGCGGTTTTGATGGCGTCTATGAGTTTTCTAAAAACTTTAGAAACGAAGGAATGGACAGAACGCACAATCCGGAATTTACCGCAATGGAAATTTATGTAGCCTACAAAGACTACAATTGGATGATGGAAATGACCGAAAATCTTTTGGAATATTGTGCCAATGAAGTGAATGGAACAACCGAGACTATTTTTGGCGAACACAAAGTAAACTTCAAAGCGCCTTATCCAAGAGTTACTATGACTGATGCTATCAAACAATTTACCGGTTTTGACATTTCAGGTAAAACGGAAGCCGAGCTATTTGAAGCGGCTAAATCGATGCATATTGAAGTGGATGAAACCATGGGGAAAGGGAAACTAATTGATGAGATTTTCGGAGCAAAATGCGAAGGCAACTTTATTCAGCCAACGTTCATTACCGATTATCCAAAAGAAATGTCCCCTTTATGTAAAGAACACAGAGATAACCCGGAATTGACAGAACGTTTTGAATTGATGGTTTGCGGAAAAGAAATTGCCAATGCGTATTCAGAACTTAATGACCCTATTGACCAAAGACAACGTTTTGAAGCACAAATGGCTTTAGCAGAAAAAGGTGATGATGAAGCAAACGGAATTATAGATGAAGACTTTTTACGTGCATTAGAATACGGGATGCCTCCAACATCGGGTTTAGGTATTGGGATGGATCGATTAATTATGTTCTTAACCAATAACCCTTCTATTCAAGAGGTTTTATTCTTTCCGCAAATGCGTCCGGAGAAAAAACAGTTGGAACTAACCGAAGATGAAAAAGTAATTATTGGATTATTAAAAACGGAAAATAATCAACCATTGTCTCAACTAAAAGATAAATCAGGGTTGAGCGGAAAAAAATGGGATGCTGCTATAAAAGGTTTGGCAAAACACGGTTTAACCAAAGTAGCTGTTGAAGGAGAAAACAAAACGGTAGTTTTAAACTAAAATAAAAAGAACTTAATTAACTTTTTTTGTATAATATTATGTTAAAGATTAAACCTTTTAAAATCATCATCGTCCTAAAGGCACAAAAATTTAAAACCCTATAAAATGAAAAAAGTATTTGCATTAGCATTATTAGTTGTTGGATTAACAACATTTGCACAAGAAAAAGGTGAAAGAAAAGCCATAAGAGAAAATTTATCTACGGAACAAAAAGTTGATTTCCAGGTAAAAAAAATGACCAAAGACTTGAACTTAAATGAAAAACAAGTCAAAGAAGTTCGCGTTTTAGTTGCTAAAGAAGTAGAAAAAAGAGAAGCAAAAAGAGCTGAAATGAAAGAGATAAAAGCTGCAAAAAAAACTGAGATGAAAGCTCAAATGGAAACAGAACAAGCTGCCGTAAGTTCAGAAATGAAAAAAATATTGACTCCAGATCAGTTTGCCAAATGGGAAAAAATTCGGGAAGAAAGAAGAGAAAAAATGAAAGAAAAGATGGCAGAAAGAAGAGAGAAAAGACAACCACAGGAACTTCCTGAAAGTAAATAAAAATAAATTTTGTGTTTAAGTCAAAATAAATTAGTTTTGGAATTATTAATTCAACTAAAAATTTCACAATGAAAAAAATAATTGCTGCTTTAACACTATTGTTAGCATTTTCAATAAATGCAAATGCACAAGATAAAAATGCTCCCTCATCAGCTCACGTAAAAGCAAAAAAAGAAGCTGCTGAAATCACAGAATTTTTAGGACTAGATAAAATTCAGAATGAAAATTTTGCAAGACTCTTTGAACAAAAAATTACAATTCTTGAAGACGTTAACACTTCTGCAGAAAGAAAAGCTGAGTTGTCGAGAGTTATTGAAGCAAAAATAAGAGCTAGTTTGGATGGAAGTCAAATGGAAAAATTAGAAAAAAATACTACTTTGTTTGAGAAATTAATCCACTAGTATTTTATATAGTAAAAAAAAGTCCTCTTGTTTTAGAATAAGAGGACTTTTTATTTATCTATAAACTTTTAGAAACTTTATCGATTGCTTTTATGGTAAAATCTAAATCTTCATAAGTTAGGGCATCAGTTATAAACCAAGTTTCATAGGCTGAAGGCGCAATATAAACTCCTTCTTTTAATAACCCATGGAAAAACTTTTTAAAGGTTTCATTATCTCCGTTTTTGGCTGTATGAAAATCAATAACAGGATTTGCATCAAAATGAACCGAAATCATAGAGCCTACTCTATTGATTGTAAAGACAATATTATTTGCTAATAATACTTTCTCAATTCCTTTATGCAAATAGGTTGTTTTCTCCTCCAATCTTTTAAAAATAGTTGCATCTTCATTCAATGTTTTAAGCATAGCAAATCCCGCAGCCATTGCTAACGGATTTCCCGAAAGTGTTCCTGCTTGATATACCGGTCCGAGTGGCGATAAGTAGTTCATTATCTCCTCTCGTGCTGCAAATGCGCCTACTGGTAATCCTCCACCTATAACTTTTCCGTAACAGACAATATCGGCTCTTACATTAAATAACTCCTGTACGCCTCCTTTGGCTAAACGAAATCCAGTCATTACTTCATCAAAAATAAGCAAGGTGTTATTTGCATCACAAAGTTCCCTTAGCGATTGTAAAAAACCAACTGTCGGAGGTACACAACCCATATTTCCCGCAACGGGTTCAACAATGATGGCAGCAATTTCATTTTGGTTGGCTTCAAAAAGCGCCTTTACATTATCTAAATCATTAAAACTTGCCAATAAAGTATCTTTTGCCGTACCTTGAGTAACTCCGGGAGAATTTGGTGTTCCAAAAGTACTTGCGCCACTTCCGGCTTGAATTAAAAAAGAATCCGAATGCCCATGATAGCAACCGGCAAACTTTATAATTTTGTCTCTTTTAGTAAAACCTCTTGCCAATCGGATAGCGCTCATACAAGCTTCTGTACCTGAATTAACAAACCGAATTTTATCAATATTTGGCACCATTGAAACTGCTAATTCTGCAATTTTGGTTTCCAATTCGGTAGGCATTCCAAAAGATGTTCCTTTTTTTGCTTTTTCAATTATGGCTTCAACAACAGGTGGAAAAGCATGACCTAAAATCATTGGTCCCCATGAATTTATATAATCAATATAGCGATTGTCATCTTCGTCATATAAATAAGCACCTTTAGCACTTTTGGCAAAAATTGGAGTTCCACCAACACCTTTGAACGCTCTAACTGGTGAATTTACTCCACCAGGAATTACTTTTTCGGCTTCAGCAAATAACTGACTGCTTCTTTGATAAATCATCTTTAAATTGTGAATTTTAATTTTGAAAATTACTTGACAATAATACTTTGCCCAAGAGATAAAGTATTGTCAACTAAATTGTTTTTCTTTTTCAATTCTTCGATTGAAATATTAAATTTTTTGGAAATAGAGTACAATGAGTCGCCTTTTATAATCGTATATTTTTGAGGATTCTCAGTGTAAGTAATTGACTTACTTATAGCTACTGGCACAAATTCTTTCCCTAAAACTTCTGCATCAAATCTATTCAATTGGTATTTTTCAATTAATCCGATTAGTTTATCAGGATACTTTGCATCAGTTGCATAACCCGCCGCTTTTAATCCGTAAGCCCAACTTTTATAATCATCTTTTCCAAATTCAAAAAGCTCTGCATATCTTGGTCTGCTAGTTAAAAAATAAGAATGGTCTCTGAAAGATTGGCTTGGATCATCATATTTCCTGAAACATTCATTTTCTTCATCATCAGTATAGCGTATACTTGGTCCTGTCCATTCTTTATGACATTTAATTCCAAAATGATTGTTTGCCTGAACACTCAGTGGTCCAGTTCCTGCTCCCGATTCTAATAGCGCTTGTCCTAAAGTTATACTAGCTGGAATTCCTGTTCTAGTCATATTTTCTTTGGCTACATTTTTATAATTTTCGATGTAGGCTAAAACCATTGCTGTAGTAACTTTTACTCTGGTCGTTGCTTCTAATACTTCTGTAGCATTGGCGTATTTCCCAACAGTTGGTGAATCTTTCTGTGTAATGGCAACCGGATTTTTTACAGTTGCAGGTCTGTATATAGGTTTTCTAACTCTTTGAACGATTAGGCTTTCTGATTTTCTTGGGTCAGGTTTTGTCGTTCGAACCACAGCATGATTGGCATTACACGACACCATAAAAATCATAAGCAAAACTAAAATGGTTTTATTAATCATAGATTTTAATTTCTAATTGTTTTTTTTGTTTTAATACTTTATTCATTCCAATTATTCCTTGCAAACCTCCAGTATGAATTACTAGTATTTTTGAATTTTCAGGAAAATAATTTTTGGTAATCAAATCCATAACACCAAACATCATTTTACCTGTATAAATTGGGTCTAACAAAACTTTATGTTCTTGATAAAATTCGTTAATAAACTGAATCAATTCTTCTGAAACTTTGGCATATCCTCCAAAATGATACTCCGTAATCAATTCCCAATTTAACTTGTTAGCAAATTTACAAATATCTTCTCTTAAAAAATCACCTTTTAACGCGGGGAAACCTAAAACTTGTTGACTATTTTTTGAACAATTTATAATTCCTGAAATAGTGCCGCCTGTTCCAACAGCACAGCAGATATAATCAAAATTTTCATCGGTTTTTGTTAGGATTTCTTCACATCCTTTTATGGCTAAATCATTTGTTCCTCCTTCGGGAATTAAATAAAAGTCTCCGAATTTTTCGGTTAATTGTTGAATGAATTTGGGATTGTTTTTTTCTCTGTAAATTTTCCGGTTCACGAATTCAAAAACCATTCCAAAATCTTGTGCTTTCTGCAAGGTTGGATTGTCTGCAATTTTGTCGTGCAGCTCCTCACCTCTTATAATTCCGATAGTTTTAAATCCTTGTTCATTTCCTGCAGCGGCAACGGCTAAGATGTGATTGGAAAAGGCGCCACCAAACGTTAGTAAGGCTTCTTTATTTTCTTTTTTGGCTTGTACCAAATTGTATTTGAGTTTTCTGAATTTATTACCCGAAATATAAAGATGAATCAAGTCTTCTCGTTTTATGTAAAGCGAGATATTCGTGTTTTCTAAATTGATTTTTTGATTACTAGTTTCCAAAAAAGATATTTCCCCAAAAGTAGTTTATGCAAATCATTTCACATAAAAAAAAGCGATTATAAATCGCTTTTTTTACTATTTTTAGTTTGAAGAAACTATTATTTTATGCGTTTTGGATTGTCCGTCAATCGACTGAATTTTGACTAAGTAAACACCATCACTAAACGAAGCAGTTGAATATTGATAACTGCTGTTGGTTCCTACCTTTTCTTTATTGAATAGTAATTTACCTGTAATATCAAATAAAGTTACTGTATTTATATCTATTAAATTTGGATTTAAAACCGTCAATAAGTCATTGGCATTATTCTGCACCACCATCACAGTAGAAACTGTATTGCCTGAAACTGATAAAGCATCGTTTTTAAACGTAATTTGAAAACGGCTATTATAAGTTCCTGTTGGAAGTGAGAATTCATACTCACTGTTTTTAATGTCATGGTATAGTCCGGTTTCTGAATCAAATAAATAAACCGCATTGGCCTGATCAAAGTTTCTGATATCGACTACTGTGATTTTAAAAACGGCATTGGTGGCACATTTAAACGACACCGGAATTCTTTTATTTTCATCAAACTGAATTACTGAAATAACGTACTCTTTGTCATTTAATAAAAAGTTCATATCCAATGACGAATCATCCGGATTTTTAGCATCCTTTGCATGATCTACACCATCGGTAGCGGCACTATCAAAAGCCAAAACCACTTGCTTAATAGCTTCGTTATTTAACATCGTATTGAATCTGATTTGAGGCACTTCATCAGTGGACACAGTGGTGTAGTCAAAACCTGAAACTGATTGTATTGGTGGTAAAAAGTTACCCGAGTTGGTGTGTGATGTTTGCCCGTTTTTCTCAAAAACAGAATTAATCGCATTTTCTTTTTGAAAAACTCTGTAGGCATTTTTCATAGTCACCGTTGTCCCCAAAGCATTTCCTTCAATCATAAAACCCTGTCCTATTGGAGCAAACGTTCTGGCGTAACTATTCATGGGAGACGATGATGTTAAAGGCAATAGCACTCCTGTGATGTCATAAGAATAAAATGTTGCTGGAACATAAATTCCGCTTCCACCTCGCAGCACAGGTGAAAAAGTTCCATAACCTCCTCTGTACGAAAGCAATAAATGGGAATTGACAGATTTGTCCTGTTCCCAAAAGTAAGCAATCCCTGTACAATTGGCGGCGTCTATTAAAAAAGCGGATAAATCGATTGCTGATGGATATGGATTTCCTGTTAAAGTCCAGTTGCCATTCGCTACTGTAATGTCTATATCCCCATCATTAGGCTTTCCTCTAAAATCATAACGTTGTTTACTTCCCGGGTTATTTAGGGCTGCTTCTCCAACATCTGTTGCATCAGTACCTGTTGTACCTTTCATTGTAAAACCCTGACCGGCTGCAATGTTGGAAGTGCTGAAGGAATGCGTCCATCCGGCATAACCAGGTTGCGCTAAAAATCTAAATATCCAAAAGTCAGCGATTGATAAAAAGCCCGCACTGGAAAAACCATTGTAGCTTCCACTGTTTATTGCTGCTGTGCTTGCTGTATTTGTTGTTGGCACATTAAGCATGGTAATTCCGAAGTTTTCATTTCCGACACCGGCAGAAGCATTTCCTGTTGGAGAACACCAATAGTTGTATGCAAAATTATTTGTTGTTCCTTCCTGAAAGACAGAAAGTTTACCAACTCCTTTATTTAAACCATTTAAAACGGTACTCCCTTGTAATAACTGTCCTTCATTTCTTAAATAGAAATTACTCGTAGCGTCTTTAATGTTTACTTCGTTAGTTACGAAAACTAAACTGCCCTTATTGTAGACAAAACTAGTCCCAGTAATATTCAGCTGTGCTAGAGCTAAGTTTACAGAGAATAAAAAACAAAAGAAATATAAAGTTGTTTTCATAACTAAATTAACATTCAAATATATGAAAATTTGATTTAACTAACTTATTTACAAGTATAAAATCAAAGACACAACCTTAAGCGACTAAAGTTCTTAATTTCTAAATTAAAAAAGTGATTATTTAGAATCTATTATAATTTTTTGAACTTTACTTTTTCCGTCAACCGTTTGGAGTTTGACTAAGTAAACACCAGTGCTGTATGAAGCTGTAGAGAATTCATAGCTAGCTTTAGCTTGCAACTTATCATTATTTAGCAATAGTTTTCCAGCGATATCGTAAATGGTTACCTTATTTATATCCATCAAATTTGGATTTAAAACGGTCAATAATTGACTAGTATTGTTTTGAACAACCATAATACTTTCTTTAATTAAACTCGGAATTCCTAATGTCGAATCTTTGAAAGTCATTTGGAAACGATTGTTGTATATACCCGTTGGAACAGTTACCTCATAATCGCCATCTTTTAAGTTGTGGTAGCTACCGTCTAAATCGTCATAAATATAAATCGGTTGCGCCTCATCAAAATTCATAAGTTGAGCCAAACTAAATTTAAAGCTTGTATTGTCCGTAGCATCAACACCCAGCGGTACACGTTTGTTTTCATCAAAACTAATACCTTCAATAACGTATCTTTCATTGTTTAAAAAGAAATAAGCATCTCTTGTCATTATGTCCGGGCTCAAACCATCAATACCTCTATCTACGTCATCAGTTGCTGTTGGAAAAAATGTCAAAGCTATTTGTCGTGTGCCGCTATTGTTTACAATGATGTTTAGTCTGATGTGTGAAATAGTATTTATACCAACATCTTGATTATGATTGCTTGAACTACCCCATTGTTTTTCAAAATCAGAATATGTTCCTGATTCTTTATAATACTCTCTGTGTGCATTTTTTATAGTTACCGATGTTGGTGAACCTGTAGCTTTTCCTTTTACCAAAAACCCCTGACCAATTGGCGCATACCTTCTTTCTAAAGTAAGCGGAGAAGTTACAGGTGGAGTAGCCAATGGATTTCCAGAATTATCATACTTTACAAAAAATGGTGGCGTATAAACTCCAAAATCTCCTGGCGCACCAGTTCCTGGAGCAAAAGTACCATAACCGCCTTGATAAGCCAGTAACAAATGTGAATTCACTGTTTTATCCTGTTCCCAATAATAAGCTGTTGCCACAATATCTGTATTCCCTGAATCTAATAAAAACTTACTTACATCAAGTGCCGATGGATAAGGATTTCCTGTTAACGTAAATTTATCTAAACCTACACCAACTGTAATATTTCCATCATTTGGTCTTCCTCTAAAATCATAACGCTGTGCACTACCTGGATTGTTAACTATTACGGCTCCTAGTGTAGTTTTTTCTCCTACATCAGTGCCATCAGAACCACTGGTTCCCTTCATAGTAAAACCTTCTCCCGCCTTTATAGTTGTATTACTGTAGGCATGCACCCATCCGGAATAGGAAGTATCTGTCGTATATTTAAATATCCAAAAAGGCGCTATAGCTAATGCTCCTGCACTTGAAAAACCATTGTAACTTGTAGAAGCAGTAGATGAATTGCTTGCTATGTTTGTTGTTGGCACTTTCAACATCGTTATTCCAAATTCCTGATTAGGAATAGTTGCTGATTGAATACCTACTGGAGAACACCAATAATTATATGAAAAATTATTTACCGTTCCTTCCTGATAAACGGAAAGTTCACCCAAGCCAGTATTAGTAGATAAACCAGTAGTTCCTTGTACAAATTGCCCCTCATTTCTTAAATAAAATTTACTGTTTACACCATTAAGGTCTATATTTCCAGTAGAATATACAACTGATCCCTTGTTGTAAACAAGTGTATTATCCTTAACGAAAATTTGTGCAATTGATGGCGTAAAATTTAAAAGTAAGCAAAGTAACAAGAAGACTATCTTTTTCATATACAGAGGATTTAACTGCGAATTTAAATATTTTTTATAAACAGAATAATAAAAAATAAAATAAAATTTCATTCCTGCGCTTTATCGTCATTAAGTGTATTTCATCTGAAAATTTAAATTTCTGCCATCCAATAATTTACTTTCGCCGTTAAAATTTTTAATTAATTGTTGTTTTTCTTACCAATTGCAATCTTTGACGCCTTAAAAATATACTCACCTATTTTTTAACTACTTTTTTACTATTTATTTACATTTTCTAATTGTTGAATAATTTCATTTTATAAAAAAATATACATTTTACTTCTATTTATTATATCTTTTAAATATTCACAAGTTGGGGTTCTAACAAAAAACTCTTTCTCCACTTTAGACATAGTAGGCACAAATGCTAATGGAATATTTACAATAGTTGATGGTCTTTTAATTCCCAAAGCTGATAGTCAAAGAGCAGAAGCCATAACTGGCATTCCAGATGCTACTATGATGTATATAAACTGCAACAGGTACTGGTAATTTAAAAGGAGAACTTACTGTTACTATTCTTAAAAACTAAATAACTACTTAAAACATATCAAGTTCAAAAACTTCAAAAGACCTTAACTATAAAACAGTTAAGGTCTTTTTGTTAATAAAAAATTGTTTTTAGGTTAAAACTATAGTGCTTTAAAATTGTATCTTTATTTCCAAAAACAAGGTATGAAAAAGATTTATTTGCTACTTCTTATCCTATCCACTTGTGGGTATGCGCAAGTAGGTATTGGGACAGCGGCACCAACAGCAACCCTCGATATCGTGGCTACCAATCCAACAGGAGCTTCCACCACGGTAGATGGCATTGTAATTCCGAGAGTAGACCGTCAAAGAGCTCAAAATATGACAGGCACTACTACATCTACCATGATTTTTGTAAATAGTATCTTAACAGGAACTGCTGCCGGTACTGCAGTAAATATTACTTCAATTGGTTTTTACTATTATGATGGTACGGTTTGGCAAAAAATAGCCACAGGCGCTAGTACCGACTGGGCACTTAGCGGAAATGCTTCCACCACACCGGGAACTAATTTTATTGGTACTACTGATGCGACCGACCTTAGAATCAAAACAGGAGGAACGGATCGATGGAATATCTCGGACACTAACAGCGGTCAATTACAATCGTATTCTTTGGGTAGCAATACCGCTCCTGCTTATTCTTTTCAGGGCGATACAAATACAGGGATTTTTAGCTCTGCAGCCGAAAATTTAGGCTTTGTTACCAATGGTACTGAAAAACTTAGAATTCCTGATGCTAATCAGGTTCATGCTATGAGTTTGGGTACAGCGGCGTTGCCATTTTATTCTTTTAGCAGTGACCCAAACACAGGAATATTCAGCTCTGCTGCCGATGCTTTAGACTTTACAACCAATGGCACAGCACGACTTAGAATTCCGAGTGCGAATCAAATTCACGCGTTGAGTTTAGGTACAGCTGCCTTGCCTTTTTATTCTTTTAGTGCACAGTCAACAACAGGAATGTTTGGTACTGCCACAGATGTATTAGGCTTCTCGACTGCTGGAACAGAAAAAGCTAGAATAGAATCTGATGGGGATGTTGGTATTGGAGTAACTCCGGATGTATCTGCAAAGCTTGATGTTTCTGATGCCAATAAAGGTTTTTTACCTCCAAGAGTAGCATTGACCTCAACCACATTGGCAGTACCAATTACGACTCCGGCTACGGGTCTTTTAGTATACAACACTGCAATTGCAGGAGTAGTACCCAACAATGTTGTTCCGGGATATTATTACAATAGCGGTACCACTGTTGCACCCGTTTGGAAAAGATTTTCTGCTGGAAATGGAGACAGTTGGCAAACATCGGGAAATTCAGGAACCATTGCAGGAACTAATTTTATTGGTACAAATGATGCTGTCGACCTCCGAATTAAAACAGGAGGAACGGACCGATGGACCATATCGGATACCAATAGCGGTCAATTACAATCGTTTGCTTTAGGAAGCTCTACGGCTCCAGTATATTCTTTTCAGGGCGATACAAATACAGGGCTGTTTAGTTCCGGTACCGATGCTTTAGACTTTACCACCAATGGAACAGCACGTTTTAGAATTCCGAGTGCGAACCAAATTCATGCCTTGAGTTTGGGTACAGCAGCCTTGCCTTTTTATTCTTTTAGCGGACAGTCAACAACGGGAATGTTTGGAGCTGCTACTGATGTATTAGGATTCTCAACAGCGGGAACAGAAAAAGCCAGAATAGAATCAGATGGTGATGTGGGTATTGGAACAACTCCGGATGCATCCGCAAAGCTTGATGTTTCAGCTACCGACAAAGGATTATTAGCTCCAAGAGTAGCACTAACCTCAACGATAGTAGCGGGTCCAATTACTACTCCCGCTACTGGACTTTTAGTATATAACACTAACACTGCGGGAACAGCACCCAACAATGTTGTTCCGGGATATTATTATAACAGCGGCACCACTATTGCACCCGTTTGGAAAAGATTTTCAGCCGGAAATGGAGACAGTTGGCAAACAATAGGAAATTCAGGAACAGTAGCCGGAACTAATTATATCGGAACGAACGACGTGCAGGATTTTGTAGTTAAAACAAGTGCCGTTGTGAATACGCCTCTTGAGCGCATGCGTATTACTACAGCGGGTAATGTTGGGATTAATGCTCCTACTCCAACCACTACTGCTTTAGTAACTATAAATCCCAACACTAATGCTATACGAAGCGGGATTGATATGACTTTAACCAATGCCACTGCTGCTGCTACCGGTTTGAATATTACATCAGGAAACGCATTAGTAAATGGAATATCCGTGAGCAACTCCTCTAACTCGTCGTCTAATAGTGTATTTGGTATTGGCTCGGTTTTGTCAGCAGGTACTATTGTTTCAGGTTATAATGGCTATAGAATAGATGCTCTTGGTATTCCTGCGAATATTAAAAGTTATGGTCTTTATGGGGTTAATGGGGTTCCAGGAACTTATGCAACCAATGCCAACACTTGGGCAGGTTTTCTGCAGGGAAGAACAGTTATATCTTCTGAAAGTTCTCCTACATCTCCAATTGGCACAGATTTAGAAGTACGAAATACAACCACAGGAGCTGGAGCACCAGCAACAGTTGCATTACGTCAAACCACTGCTCTGGCAACCTCCGGAAATGTTTTAGGAAACCTCAATTTTGGTGATAATTATGTAACCACTCCACAAGCACAAATACTAGTACAGCGCGATGCTGCGGCAAGTTCAGTTACTGATATGCCAACGGCTATGACATTTTCAACAACACCAGATGCTAGTGCTACACTTACAGAAAGAATGAGAATTGATAATGCCGGAAAAGTTGGCGTTGGGACAACTGCTCCTACTACGTTAGCAGATGTTAATGGCGCCTTATCCTTAAGAGAAGGAGCCGCTTTGACATTCAGTAATGGAGCAAACAGCAATATTATCTTAGGAACAACACCCTATTCACTATACAGAATCACCGGACCTACAGGTGTATTTTCATTAACAGGATTAGTGCCTGTTGGAACAGCTGATGGTCAAATAGTTACTTTAATAAATACAACTGCGTTTGATTTTACTATTGTTAATAATGCCACCTCAACTGCCGCCAATAGAATTTTTTGTCCCGGAGCTACAGACTTAGTTCTTTCAGGTATTAGCTCCACTGTTACATTAATGTATAATAAGAGCTCATCAAGATGGATTGTAATAGCCAATACAGATACTCCTTATGGAAGAAATATAAAATCAGTAATTGGAACAACTAATACTTCGACTAACTCCGCTACTTTTGCAGACATGGCCAATATGAGTATTACATTTACCCCAAAACACAATGTCGTATATTTGAATTTTAGCGCTGCTGGTGACATGGGACTACTTGCTGAGGGCAGCTACGTGGATTTCAGAATTGTAAATGTGACGGCAGGAACTAACTTAGGTGGCACTACCTCATTAGCAACTGATTTTGATGATTTAAGTGGTGTAGCAACTTCCTGGAACGCCCAGTTTGTAATGTTTCCCATAACAGTAACTGCCGGAACGCCAACTACTATAAAAATTCAATGGTTGCGAGACGGAAATGCATTGGATACAGCCTACAATGATGTAGTTGGTTCTCCAAATTACTCACATAGAAATCTAACTATTTTTGATTAACACATTAATACTTTAAAAACCTCCAAAAAGACCTTTGCTTTAAATAGTCAAGGTCCTTTTCGTTTGCATAAGCCTCTCGTTCAAAAGATATATTTCTATAGGCAACATTCTTGTCTTTACAAATAATCCATCTAACCAAAAATTCTAATCCGTACCAAATAAAAAAAGGCAAAACCAGCAGCTCTAGTTGCTGACGAATATGAATTTTTTCATGATTAATCATAACCGCGTTTTGCTTCAAATCACTTTCGGAAACAATAATAAAAGGAAACAAAGTGAGTCCTCTGAAACCTTTTGGAATTAAATATCTTGAAACGATTACAAACATTTTAGTATTATGCTTTAAATTTGCAGGTATGAACGAGCAAAATAATGAAAATAAAGTAATCGAAGGTGAAGATTTTTATTTTACACCTGAAGGTTATAAATGTTTCACCGAAAAATACCACTTAAACCGTGGCTATTGCTGCAAAAGTGGCTGTCGTCATTGCCCGTATGGTTTTGATAAAAAAACAGGAACAATCAAAAAGACATCATAGACTTTTAGATAGTTAGACCTTTTAGAAAAAAACAAGAAGTCTATTTATCTAACAATCTAAGCAGTCTAAAAATCTAACAATCTAAGAAGTCTAAAAATGACATTTCAAGAACAAATACAACAAGGAATTCCATCTATTCTCCCAAATCCAAAACCATACGAAGCAGAAATAAACCACGCGCCAAAGCGAAAAGAAATCCTTTCGGAGGAAGAAAAAAAACTGGCGTTGAAAAATGCATTGCGCTATTTTGAGCCACAGCATCACGCTACGCTGCTTCCTGAATTTAAAGAAGAATTAGAAAAATACGGGCGTATTTATATGTATCGTTTCCGCCCCGATTATAAAATGTATGCCCGCCCTATTTCAGAATATCCTGGGAAATGCGAGCAGGCAAAAGCCATTATGCTGATGATTCAGAACAATCTGGATTATGCTGTGGCGCAACATCCGCATGAGTTAATTACCTACGGTGGCAATGGTGCCGTTTTTCAAAACTGGGCACAATACCTGCTAACGATGCAGTATTTGGCTGAAATGACCGAAGAGCAAACCTTAACCATGTATTCGGGTCATCCGATGGGATTGTATCCATCACACAAAGACGCACCTAGAGTTGTGGTTACAAACGGAATGGTGATTCCCAATTATTCCAAACCGGACGATTGGGAAAAAATGAATACCTTAGGTGTTTCGCAATACGGACAAATGACGGCAGGCAGTTATATGTATATTGGTCCACAAGGAATCGTTCACGGAACAACCATAACCGTTCTTAACGGATTCAGAAAGATTAAGAAAGTACCTAAAGGCGGTCTGTTTGTGACTTCCGGTTTAGGCGGAATGAGTGGCGCGCAACCAAAGGCAGGAAGCATCGCGGGTTGTGTTACGGTTTGTGCCGAAGTCAATCCGAAGATAACACACATTCGCCATTCACAAGGTTGGATTAATGAAGTTATAGAAAACATAAACGATTTAGTACCCAGAGTCAAAAAAGCGCTTTACAATCAGGAAGTAGTTTCGATTGCCTACCTCGGAAATATAGTGGATGTTTGGGAACGTTTTGACCAGGAAAACCTGCATATCGATTTGGGTTCCGATCAAACATCATTACACAATCCTTGGGCAGGAGGTTATTATCCGGTTGGATATACTTTCGAAGAATCAAACGAAATGATGGCTAACAATCCGGCTAAGTTTAAAGAAGAAGTCCAAAAAACATTACGCCGTCACGCCAAAGCAATCAACAAACACACTGAAAAAGGAACCTATTTCTTTGATTATGGCAATGCCTTTTTATTAGAAGCGTCTCGTGCAGGCGCAGATGTTTTTGCCGAAAACCATATCGATTTCAAATACAATAGTTATGTACAGGATATAATGGGGCCTATGTGTTTTGATTATGGATTTGGCCCGTTCCGTTGGGTTTGCGCTTCGGGTAATCCGGACGATTTAGCCAAAACAGATGCTATAGCCTGCAGTGTTTTAGAAGAAATGATGAAAAATTCGCCTTCCGAAATCAAGCAGCAAATGGCCGATAACATCCAATGGATAAAAGGGGCACGGGAAAACAAATTAGTGGTAGGCTCACAAGCCCGAATCTTATATGCCGACGCGGAAGGAAGAATTAAAATTGCCGAAGCGTTCAACCAGGCAATTGCACTTGGCGATATCGGGTATGTGATTTTGGGTCGCGATCATCATGACGTTTCGGGCACCGATTCCCCTTACCGTGAAACTTCTAACATTTATGACGGATCCCGTTTTACTGCCGATATGGCAATACAAAATGTAATTGGCGACAGTTTCCGTGGCGCTACTTGGGTTTCTATTCACAATGGCGGCGGTGTTGGTTGGGGCGAAGTAATTAACGGTGGATTCGGCATGGTTCTGGATGGTTCAGCTGATGCATCAAGACGTTTAGCATCCATGCTTTTTTGGGATGTAAATAATGGAATTTCGAGAAGGAACTGGGCTAGAAATGAAGGTGCTATTTTTGCAATAAAAAGAGCGATGGAAACGCAACCTTTATTAAAAGTTACCATCCCCAATATAGTTGAAGAAGGATTATTGGATTTTTAGAATTATCATCAATCTAATAATCCAAAAATCAAACAATCTAATAATCTAAATTATGAAAACACTAAAATTTATCCTTGTCCTCTTACTGTTTGTTTTAGCATCATGTAGTTCCGTTACTGTTAATTCTGACTACGACAAAAAAGTAGATTTTGCTCCGTACAAAACTTATGCTTTCCACAAAGCGGGAATAGACAAAGCGGAAATTTCTGATTTAGACAAGAAAAGAATTCTTCACTCTATCGATGAAGTGATGTCTTCTAAAGGATTAACAAAAAATGATAGTCCTGATTTATTGATTGCTTTTTTCACTAAAGAAAGAGAACAAGTTAATGTAAACCAATTTAATGCGGGTTGGGGCTATGGTTGGGGTTTTGGTTGGAATCCTTATTTATGGGGCGGAAATACTACAGTTACACGATATCCGGAAGGCACTTTATATATTGACATTATCGATGCTAAGAAAAAAGAACTGATTTGGCAAGGTGAAGGTGAAGGCGCTTTGACAAAAGACACCAATAAAAAAGACGAAGTGATAAAAGAGTTTGTTACTAAAATTTTGGAGCAATATCCCCCGAAGAAGAAGTAGAAAGTTGTCAGATTTAAAAATAAAACCGCAATAGTGATGTTGCGTTTTTTTTAGCCCAGATAGTAACGGCATCCTTTTTATCTCGTTCTTAAAACGAGATAAAAAGATATAGTGGATAGCTGGAAACTGCTCCTAAAAAATCATAACGTTTTAGCTGATTTATAACAATTCTTTACACTAAGATTTGTAAATTTACCAACATAACAATTTTAGATTTTATGGAAGCACCTTATGAAAGCAACGCTTTGATTGACCGATTACCCAAACATTTAAAGCAATTTATCAAGCCACAGGATTACACGGATTACACTCCGATTAATCAGGCGGTTTGGCGTTATGTGATGCGTAAAAATGTCGATTATCTTTCAAAAGTAGCGCATAGTTCTTATTTAGAAGGCTTAAAAAAAACAGGTTTGGAAATTGATAGTATTCCGAATATGTATGGTATGAACCGCATTCTAAAAGAAATTGGTTGGGCGGCAGTTGCTGTTGATGGTTTTATTCCACCTAATGCTTTTATGGAGTTTCAGGCTTATAATGTGCTTGTAATTGCTTCCGATATTCGGCAGTTAGAACATATAGAATATACGCCGGCTCCGGATATTATTCATGAAGGCGCGGGCCATGCTCCTATTATTGCCAATCCGGAATATGCTGAATATTTGCGTCGTTTTGGTGAAATTGGTTGCAAAGCGATTTCATCATCACGTGATTATGAAATGTATGAAGCTATTCGTTTGCTTTCGATTTTAAAAGAAGCAGAAGGAACGCCACAAGCCGAAATTGATGCTGCCGAAGCGCAAGTAGATTTTCTGCAAAACAATATGGGTGAGTTGTCTGAAATGGCCCGTATTCGGAATTTACATTGGTGGACGGTAGAATACGGTTTGATTGGCACTGTTGAAAACCCTAAAATATATGGCGCGGGCTTATTGTCTTCTATTGGCGAAAGTGCGTGGTGCATGACTGACGAAGTAAAAAAAATACCTTATGATATTTCGGCTGCAGACCAAAGTTTTGATATTACAAAACCTCAACCGCAACTTTATGTAACGCCAGATTTTGCTCACCTGAGTTTGGTTTTAGAAGAGTTTGCCAATACAATGGCTTTGCGAACTGGCGGTTTATCGAGTTTGAAAAAGTTAATAAAATCAAATGCGTTAGGAACCATTGAATTGAGTACGGGAATCCAAATTTCGGGAGTTTTTACCAATGTAATTGAAGAAGAAGGAAAACCTGTTTATATCCAAACAACAGGAAAAACGGCTTTATCCTATCGTGAAAAAGAATTAGTGGGTCACGGAACGCAATATCATGCGGAAGGTTTTGGTTCGCCCATTGGGAAACTGAAAGGAATCAATTTAGCTATTGAAGATATGAGTCCGAGAGATTTACGCGCTTATGATATTTACGAGGCGGAATCGGTAACGCTTGAGTTTGAAGGCAACATTACAGTAACGGGAGAAATCATTACGGGTTCTCGAAACTTACAGGGTGAAATTATTATTATCAGTTTTAGAAACTGTACGGTTACGCATAATGACACTATTTTATTCCAACCCGATTGGGGAATTTACGATATGGCTGTTGGTAAAAAAGTGATTTCCGCATTTTCTGGTCCGGCCGATGTGAATAGTTTTGATATGATTCATCATGTGCCATCAAGCCACACTATAAAAGCAAAAAAATCTACTGAACGTGAAGAGTTAGAAAGTTTATACAAATCGGTTAGAACCATTCGAGAAGGAAATCTAAACAACGAATCGATATCCAATATTTTTACTAAGTTAAAATCAAATCATCCAAACGATTGGTTATTATCTATTGAAATAGTTGAGATTTTAAAAGATAAAAATGAACCAAAATTGTTAGAAGAAGTACTGACTCATTTAGAACTGTTAAAACAAAACCGTCCTGAAATTGCGCACTTGATTACCGGCGGAATGGGATTGATCTTTAAATCAGAACTTGTTTAGTCAATTAGGAATTAGAAATTATTAAGTATGAGTTGTCCTAAAAAAGGTTAACTGGATTATTTTTATTTTCTACAGCAACTACATTTCACATAGGTTGATTGCCCATAAGATGACCGGGTTTCATCATGGCTTATTCCCGTTCCGTTAACAGGTGTAACCGAATAGGTTTTTTCGCCCATATACATTCCTTTAACTTCTGTTAGTCCTGTACCGTGACAGCATTGACATTTAGCAGTTCTTTCGGCTTGGGCAGCTGAATTCTGGCTTTCTATTTCATTGTTTTCTCTATTAATAGCTGCAACTTTTGCATTATATTGTTGATAACTAATGTCTGAAGCTAATTTATCACTTTTTGCCAATGCTAAATAATTGAGTTGATTGTCGTGATCGTCTATAAATTTTATTTGAAATGTTTCCCAATCTATAACGTATAGCGAACTATAATAACCAAATTTATACACATCTGGAACTAAACTTTCTGGAAGCTTTGAGTTTAATTTTATACACGATTTTGTAAAATCTTCATTCCAAACTAAATCAATGTATTTCCCATTTACAGTTACTATTTTTTCGCAAAGATTGCTTATTTTGTTAATGAAATAATAAGTAGTTTTCGTGTCTTTATCCAGTCTATGCAAGTCTTTAAATATGATCTGATTTTCATTGGCAATTTCAAACTCTACATTGCCTGCGGGCGCTGTTAGTATATTCAAATCATCTATAATTTTCTTTACCGTTTCGTCAGAATAGTTAGGTTTAAATTCATTTGCTTTCGGATTATTACGCATTTTCTCTAAAAAAAACTTTCCCGCTTCTGTTTCTTCAAAATTTTGTATCGATCCGCTAAAGATTCTTTTTTGACTGCTGGTTGAAAAAGCAGTAATTTGATCGTTGTTAAAATCGTAACTACTTGGTCTAATTGCTTGTCGTATTATACAAAATAAATTGTCTTTACCATTGCTGAATAATAAATCAATATCTGATGTTCGAAAACTCATATTAGAAAAATCGGTTGGATTTGTAATAGGAATGTTGATGTTTTGTACAACTACACCTTTGTTTTTGAGTATGTATTGTTGTATTTTGGCATCATGCTCATTAACATATTGCTCATTAGTTGATGTCAATTCACCTTTCTCTTTGGCATCAAACATTTCACGTGTAATTTTTTGGTTTTCAGAGTTAAAATACTCAAATTTCTCTATTTTCCCTTCTGTATTAAATGCTCCTTCAACAAACATTCCTTTCTTATAGTATCCACTTTTTAAAGAATAAATTCCTTCACCATTTTTTTTATACCATCTATCCATTTCGCCAATATATTGGCTTCCATTTAAATAAATCATTTTCCCATATCCATTCGGATTATTATAAATACTTTTTCCTTCCCAAATATTACCATCCGCACATATTATTTTGGCCTGCCCTTCTTGTCCACCGTCTTTAAATTCAGCAGTAACTTTTGTCCCATCTGCATAAATTTCTGTTCCAATTCCTTCGAATTTTCCTTTTTTAAATTTCCCTTCATAAAATGTTCCATTTTCATAAACAAATTTTCCAAAGCCATTTTTACAATTTCCAGATACACAACTGCCTTTTAGGTTACCTTCTTGTGAAAATAAAATAGTACTAAAAATTAGAGCAGATAACAATAGTAGTTTTTTCATTGCTTTATTTATTCTACAAATTAAATCAAATTATTATTTTTAGCTTTTTGAATCGCTTCTAGCTTATTATGAACTTGCAGTTTTGTGTAGATATTCTCTATATGTTTCCGAACAGTTCCTGATGAAAGAAACAAATTATCGGCAATTACATTATAGTTCAACCCTTTACTGAGTTGCTCTAGCACTTCGATTTCTCTATTAGTAAGTTTAATATCTTCTTGGATATTGCTTTCAAAGTCATGTGGATTTCTGAGTAATTTTAATGTTTTTAACGCTATAGAAGGATTCATAGCAGCGCCTCCGTTTAAAGTTTCAATAATTCCTTGATGCAATTCTTTTGGATTAACTTCTTTTAGCAAATAGCCATCAGCTCCGGCTTTTATAGCGTTGAAAATATTCTCATCGTTATCAAAAACAGTGAGCATGATTATTTTAAGCTGTGGGTATTTAGATTTGACCAATTTTGTTGCTTCAATCCCATTGCATTCCGGCATTTCGATATCCATCAAAATCAAATCGATGTTTTTATTTTTTTCTAGTTTTGAAAGCAAATCATTTCCGTTGTTTGCTGTGAACTTTAACACTAAATCATCAAAAAAAGAAAGCTTTTCTGCAACGGCTTTTTGCAAAAAAATATTATCGTCAACTATTACTAATCTTGTAGACATCGCTCAGAATTTTATTTGTTTTGACTTTCAATCATTTAACAAATTTGGTGATTTTTTTTTGGTAAAAAAAGTCCTTTCCAAACTTGTTGATTTAGCTTGAATAAACCACAGAATGAAAAGGACAACAATAAAAACAACCTAAGTCATTTTATTTCAATACCACTTGATGTTACAAATGTGACGGAATAAAATCAAAAAAGAAATACGACAAATGCCGTATTTAATTCATTGATGATTATTCAAAAAAAAACCATCCGTCGAAACGAATGGTCCTTAAAAAATTAAAAACTACTTACTTTTTGATTACTTTGACAGTCTTAGTCATGTCATCGACAGAAACTTTTATTAAATAAGTTCCTGATGCATAACGAGCCATGTCAATTTGAACTTCATTAGTTCTACTTTCTACTGAAAATACCTGTTGTCCAATTATATTGAAAACTTCTACTCCAGAGATTGGCTCTGAATACGAAACAGTTAAAATATCAATTGTTGGATTAGGATAAACTTTCAAATTATTTATTTCAAATTCATCATTTCCTAAACAGCCACCTAAAGTCATCGTAACGGCTGTTCTACTTGTACTTTCACAACCAGAAATGGTTTGAGAAGCATAATATGTAGTTCCGGAAACTAAAGCTGTACCATTTGGCACAACGCTTCCACCACTTGCTGCCGTGTACCAAATAATGCTCGGTCCTGAAGGAATAACAGTAATCAGTCCTACCGTTTCTCCGTTACAGAATGTCTGATTTGCATTGGCAATTGGAGGCGAAGTACTTGATATGGAAGCTGTAACTGCAAGTCTATTGCTAGAACAAGTTCCGTTTGAAGCTTCAACATAATAAATTGTAGTTGCGCTTATGCTTGGAGTTGTAAAGCTATTTCCAGTTCCTAATAAAGTCCCACCTGTTGCTGCGTTATACCAATTTAGAGTTCCCGAATCTGCAACAGCATTTAATGTTACTGTTCCTGGTCCACAACGATTTCCACCTGTAGTAGAAAGAATACTTGGTATTGCTCCTGTTACGGTATAAACTACTGGGACACGATTTGAAGTACATGTTCCGTTTGTTGTTTGCACATAGTAGGTACTCGTAGAAGGAAGGTTACAGATAGTCAAGTTTGCACCGGTAAAATAAACTGCTCCACCAGAAGCAACCGTAAACCATTGAATAGTTCCTGAACTTGCTGTTGAAGCTAATGTTGCACAACCTGGCGTACAAGCACTAGCCGGTGTAGTTGTCGTAATGCTTGGCGAAGTATTTACTGTTGCCACAACTGGTACTCTTGACGAAATACAAGTTCCATTAACCGATTCGGCATAATAGGTTGTAGTTGTCAAAATATTCGGTGTTGAAAAACTAGTTCCTGTTCCCAAAGCTGAACCTCCAGAGGCATTTGCATACCAACTAATTGTTCCTGCATTAGCTGAAGCACTTATAGTTACCGAACCTGCATCGCAACGACCATTTGGTATTGGAGTTACAGTTGGTGTAGTGTTTACGGTTGCTGTTACAGCAGTTCTTACCGAAGTACAGCTTGCGGTTGAAGCTTCAACATAATAAGTCGTTGAAGTACTAATACTTGGTGTTAAATAACTAGTTCCTGTTCCTAAGCTTGTTCCACCTGATGAATTTGCATACCAATCTAGTGTTCCAGAACTTGCTGTTGCACCTAATGTTACAGCTCCTGCGTCACATCTACTTGCCGGAGTTGTTGTTAGCACCGTTGGCAAAGTATTTACCGTTGCAGTAACAGGTGTTCTAGGTGATGTACAACTTCCCGAAGTAGCTTCAACATAATATGTTGTTGTTGTACTAATACTTGGAGTAGCAAAACTATTGGTTGTTGCTAAAGCAATTCCTCCAGTTGGATTGGCATACCAAATTGTATTTCCTGCACTTGATGTTGCATTTAGTGTTACACTTCCTGAACCACAACGGGAGTTTGGAGTAGTAGCAGTAATGCTTGGAGTTGTATTTACAGTTGCAATAACAGCCGTTCTCGAAGATGAGCAGGTTGCATTTACCGTTTCTACATAATATGTTGTAGTAATTGAAATGCTTGGCGTTGTGAAACTAGTTCCGGTTCCAAGGGCAGCTCCACCTATTGAATTTGCATACCAACTTAAAGTTCCAGCACTTGCAGTAGCTCCTAATGTTACCGTTCCTGTATCGCAACGACTTGCCGGAGTTGTTGTTTGAACGGTTGGATAAGCCGTTACCGTGATATATCCCGTCTGTGTTATTGTATCTGTTCCGTTGTAATTTGCAGCTACTAATGTTACTGCATAACTTCCTGGTGTATTGTATGTAATTACTGGATTTTGAACTATGGAACTGTTTGGCGTTCCACCTGTAAATGTCCATGTCCAAGCCGATGGAATATTGGTAGACGTATCCGTAAATGTAACCGATTGGCCTACACAAATACTGGTTGAACTAGCTGTGAAGCTGGCCACTGGCGGTTGAGTTGGGCAAATTGGCGCTGTTTTATCTATAGTGAAACCATCGCCATCGCCACCAAAATAAGCATAAAACTGAGGTGGAAATCCACATACACTTTGTTCAAATGTTTCCACATTGGCGCCATCATTATTTCCTCCAAAATAAGCAAAGAATGAAGGTGGAATGCCACAGGCTGTTATGCTGGCTTCTTCTGTTGCTGCACCATCAGCTGTTCCGCCCATGTAGGCAAACTGGAATGCTGCTGTTCCGCATGCTGTATTACTTAATTCAAAGACACTTGAACCATCATTAACTCCCCCAAAATAAGCATAAAAATGCGGTGGAATAGAACAACTGGTTAAACTTAACTCATCTTTGGATGCTCCGTTGGAATTTCCACCGTTGTATTGCCCTAATGCGTTAAATTGTGTCAAAAGAAATGTTAAGCAAACAACTAAATATATTTTTGTTGTTTTCATCTAATTTGATTTTTAAATTATTATAATTCATTGTATGGCAAGCAAAAAATACTTGCAAATCAAATTGGATTACTATCTTACACCACGACCACCGTTAGTATAGCTTCTTGCTCCACTTGCTGTTCCTGCAAAAGATCTATCAGATATTCTTACATAAGGAGCGGTGCTTACATATTCTCCTCCTCTTGCTCCAGTTCCTAATCCAGTTGTTACATCTGGCCAAGTGGCTTGATTAGCATTTCCGATTGGTGTTAAAGTTCCGTCACCAAGATTACCAGTAAAAGCAACACCAGTTGCATTAGCTACTGAAATTGTTCTTTCCCAAAGATTTCCACCCATTTCCATTGCACCATAATACGCTGCACCAGCAGAAGATCTTCCTGAAGAAGCTGTTGCAAAAACACCTACTTTTAATGGTCCATATAATGTGCTAGAAGTTCCTATTGCAACTGCACATCTACCATTTACAACTGTAGTTTCGGTTTCTGTTGGTTGTAATGCATTTTCAATTGTTGAGCTATAAAACGCATTAATATTGGTATCACCCCAAGGATATTCACCAGCCACTCTAGGTAGTGTACCACGACATACTTTTTCAAATTCTAATTCGGTCATTGGTCTTAAAGCAGCCCAATCTAAATAGGCAGCTAAGTCACCCCAACTTAAATTTGACATGGCTACACTTTGACCATCATTTACATTATTAACAACACCAGCTGTAGCATCACAACCAAATACAGCTGGAATTGCAGCATTATTACCTGGTGTTTCAATCACGATTCCGTTTCTGTAAGCATAACTACCGTAAACTACATACGTACCTGCTACACTTGTTGGATCAGAAGTAATACGTGATTGTTGTTGAGCAAAGGTTAATGAATTTAAAAATTCTACATATTGCAATTGAGAAATTTCATATTTCATACAGTAAAAAGAATTATACCCAACAGGAAAAGTTGCAGGAATTGATGGACCGCCGCCGCCAATAGTTGCAGCACTAATTCCGCCTGATTGAGAAGCTGCATTAACTGAAATACTATTGAATGTTGAGGCACTTACACCATCACCTAAATCATAAGCTGCTTGTGGTACATTTACCATTTCAATACCAAAAACTTTATAGTTGTATGTTCCGGCAGGTATTGTCATTTTTAAAGTAATTGAAGTAGCTCCTATGTTACCACCGCCTAAAGCACTTCTACGAATGAATACTCCACGACCGTCAGTTACTGTATCAACTTGCAATGGCGAACCTGCAGTGTGATCTCCTGAAACCGTGCTTAATCCAGCGTGTGCCCATAGTCGCGTGTTACAATCTTGATATTTTATGAATACCCAAACAGCATCCCAATTGGCTGGTGCCACATTGGCATTCCAGCTATTTTCCCAACTGATATTAAAAGTAATATTTGAACCTGATACTGAAGTTCCTGTAATTTCAACATTATTTGCATTACTGTTTAATGCAAATAATAAAAATAGTGTCGAAGCAATTTTAGTAAAATAATTTTTTGATTTCATTGTATTGATTTTTAAAAGTTATAAGGCAAATCTAGGCTACAACAAAACACAAAAAAATACGCATAAAAGCGTATTTTTTAAATTCAATGAGTAGTATTTTTAACTTTTAGGGAGCTTAATTTGAACTGTCGTTCCGGTTTTTAGAGTTGAATTTATTTCAATTTCTCCGTTAATATCATGAATTCTTTTTTTCATATTATTAATACCGTTACCCAATTCTATTTTATCAGTTTCAAAACCTTTCCCGTTATCAACTATTGTTATGACTAAAGAATCACTTACTGATTTGATATCAATTTTAATGCTAGTAGCTTTAGCATATTTAATACTATTGTTTATGGCTTCTTGAATTGTTCTATAAATATTCATTCCCTCTATTGATGTGAATTTTATATCTTTTAAACTATCTTCTATTTGAAACAAAAATTGTATTTCTGCTTTTGCTTCTTTTGCTTTTTCAACAAAATTATGAATACGGGTTTGTAAATCTTCTAGTGTTATATCACTATTATTCATTGCCCAAATGGTGTCTCTAAGTTCAATAATTGTTGACTTGGCAAAATTGCTAATGTTGGAAAGTTTATCATCTAACTTTGAATTTTGAATTTCAAAAGCGTATTTAATATTATCAACAGATGAAATGATAAACGTTAGCTGCGAACCAATATTATCATGCAAATCTCTTGAAATTTGCAAGCGTTGTTCCTGTAATTTATTTTGGGTTTCTATTTTAGAAATTGCCGATTTAAGTTCAAATTCTTGTTCCTGTTGCTTGTTTTTAAGTTTTTGTTGGCGGTAAACCAAGAATACAATGATTATTAATGTAAATGAAATTAACGCTAAAATTAGAAACTGCGTTTCCTTTCTTTTTAATTTCAGTTCCCGAATGACTATTTCTGCCTTAGATTTTAAAAGAAGTTTTTCTTTTTTTTCAGTTTGGTATTTCGTTTCTAATTCAGCTGTTTGTTTAACCGTATTGTTGACAAGCATTTGTTCATTTAAAACAGCCAATTTATTAACGTAATAATTTACGCTATCCGGCTGATTTAGATAAGAAGAAACAATTATTAAGGAATTATAATTTACTTGCAGTTTATCATTTAGACTTCCCTTTTCGTATGCTTTTTTTGTAGACAACAACAAGGTTTTTGCATTGCTGTATTTTTTATTTGTTATGCATTCTTTTGCCAAATTAAAATCAAAATTGGCTTTGTCTAAAGTAGAGTTTAACTGCTCTCTTGCATTTTTTGATTTCTGATAAAAGGCCTGTGCATCCTTAGATTTTTTTTGTTCCGTTTTAATAGTAGCAATATTGTTATATCCTGAAGAAATTCCTTTGTTGTTGCCAACAGCTGTGCATGCTTTGACACTTTTATTGTAGTAATTCAAAGCGTTCAGCGTGTCATTCATCTGAAGATAAACATTCCCTAAATTCAGACAGGAAACACATAACTCTTCGGTAAAATTATTTTTTTCTTGGTATTTAACAACGTCGCTGATGTATTTTAAAGCTTTACGGTAATCTTTTAATTTGAGTAAAATTAATCCAATATTACCCTTAGTGATACTAGCATTTTTTTCGTCTTTTGTACTTTCAAAATAATGTAATGCTTCTAAAAAAGAGGCCATTGCCGGTTTAAATTGTTCTGTCTTTTCATAAATGTTGGCCAAATTATTATTGATTTTTGCCAATCCTTTTAAATCATTTCTTAGCTTTCTGATTTTATATGCCGTTAGATAATTTGCTTTCGAGTTTTGAAAATCACCTTTAATAAAATAAACGGCACCAACATCACTAAATATTTGAGCCATTAAAGTGGAATCGCCCAATTTCTTAGATTCCTGTATCGCTTTGCCGCCATAATACAAAGCAGAATCGGTAGCGATTTTTGAAAAATACCAAGTTAAATCAGAATAAATTGTTGCTGTTCGCTTTGCGTCAGGATTGCTTTGAAGTTCCTTTTTTAAGTTGTCAATTTGTATTTGAGCATTTTGCGTAAAGCCAACATTAAAACCCAACATACAGCATAGCAATAATAGCACTATTCGTTTCATGATTTATTTTGGTAGTGTTATATTAATTTCAGTTCCAATACCAACATTGGAATCTATGTGTATCTTTCCACCTATTTCTTCGATTCTTTTTTTCATGTTAGCAATTCCGTTTCCTAAATCAACGTGTTGACTGTCGAATCCTTTTCCGTTATCTTGAATTGTAATTGAAATATCGTTTTCAAATGGGATGATATCAATATCTATTTGATTTGAATCAGCATACTTCATACTATTATTTATTGCTTCCTGAATGGTTCTGTAAATATTCATGCCTTCAATAGAGGTGAACTTTATACTCGTTAAACTTTTGTCTATGTTGAAAGTAAATACGATTTCCTCTTTGGCTTCTTTGGCTTTATCAATAAAATTGTGGATTCTTGTCTGCAAATCTTCCAGCGTAATTTCACTGTTATTCATTGCCCAAATGGTGTCTCGAAGCTCTACAATTGTTGATTTAGCAAAATTGCTAATGCTGGAAAGCTTACTGTCTAATTTTGAATTTTGAATTTCAAAAGCGTACTTAATATTGTCAACTGATGAAATTATAAACGTTAATTGCGAACCAATATTGTCATGCAAATCTCTTGAAATTTGTAATCGTTGTTCTTGTAATTTATTTTGAGTTTCTATTTTGGAAATAGCAGATTTAAGCTCAAACTCCTGCTCTTGCTGCTGATTTTTGAGTTTTTGTTGACGGTAAATCAAGAAACCTGTGATGCACAAAAATACAGCTAGTAGTAATAATCCAATTATCAAACTATTACGCTGTTTTGCTTCGGCATCTTTTTTTAGCAGTTTTGTTTTATTCTCTGCCAGAAGCTTTTCCTTTTTAGCAGTTTGATATTTTACCTCGGCATCCATAAAAAACTTATGCTTTTCTTTTCCTAAAATACTATCGTTGTAGATAACAAATTGCGTGTGATTTTCATATGCTTTTTTGTAGTTTCCATTTTTAGAATAGGCATTTGAAAGATCGAGATAGGTTTTTGAAATATCATCCATTCGGCTATCTTCTTTTGCCTCTTTGAGCAAATCTTCATAAAGTAAAATAGCTTTGTTACTTTCATTTGTCTTGAGATAACAAAAAGCTAAGTTTGATTTTAAAGAAAAAAATTCTTGTTTATTTCTATTATACTTTTTCCCAATAACTAGAGCTTCTTGTAGAATATTTTTTGCGGCTTCATATTTTTTTAAGGAAACATTTAAACTGCCTTTTGATTTTAACAAGTCGAATCTTTGTGGATATAATGATAACGAATCAATTAATTTTTCTTCTTTATCTAAATACATTTCTGATTCTTTATATGCTTTTCTGTCCTGCAATAAATCGGCTAGTAAAATATAGGAAGTAGATAAATTTTCGACATTTGCTTTGTCGTTGAGAGCGCACTTTAATGCTTTTCTCACACTTTGCTCAGACTTTTTATAGTCATCAATTTTCCGATATAAAATAGCAATGTTATTGAACATAGCTGTTTTTATATAAAGGTATTGAGTGGTGTCAATGCTTTTTGTAGCTTCCAATAAATTTATAATGGCAAAATCATATTTTCCTTTAATTTGGTATATATCAGACATATTACTTTTGGAAATGACAACGCCTATTTTATCATCAATCTTCGCAAACAATTTACCTGCAATTTGAAAATATTTTAACGCTTGGTCTAAATCTTCCTTGTAATAACATGTTTCTGCAATTTCGCTGTAAGCACAAGCTTCTTGCAATTTAATGTTGTTATCAATAGCGTATTTCCTAGCAATATAAAATCTTTTAAAAGCACCGTCGTAATCTCGAACGGAAGTTTTTTGGGCAATTAATTTTACCAAAAAAATGGCTTTTTTATTTTTATCGTGTTTCTTTTCGGCAAGTTGTATTCCTCTTTCTAGGAACCATTTTGCTTTTTCGGGATTAGAAATGTGATTATTGTCATAATATTTAAGAATACTATCAATACTTTGTGCTGAAGAAAGTCCGGTAAAAAGATATAGTATAAGGAGAAGTTTCTTCATAAAAATGGCTTAGAATCTTATAAAAATAATTAAAATATTCTTAATTGTCATTTTCTTGGATATAATTCCTCAACCAATTTAAAGTTTAAATCATAGATGTCTTTATTAAGTGTAGCATTAATTTGAAGTAATTTATGTTTTAACTCTTCTGACAATTCCAATTGATTGTTTTGAGATTTTTGCTCATTACTTATTTGAACGATAAAATCTTCTAAAATTTTAATCCTAGAATGAAATTTTTGACGGTCAAGTTGAATTTTAATAATTAAATAAATAATTAATACTAAAAACAAAATAGTAATTAGAGCTAAAATAGTTGTCATTGGCCACTGTTAAATGTATTCGTTTTGAGTGATATTTTGATACTGTAAATTTGCTGTAAAAGCACTATTGTTACAATACGGCATTCATCGTATTTTATAAAATACAAATGAAATTAATTCTAAAAAAACCATCAAGAAGATTATCTTGATGGTTTCTTGGTTTTAAATAAGTTTAAAACTTACCTTCTTTTTTTAACTAATTTATTTAAAATTAATTACCCGCAGTAATATTAATATTAAATGAACCGTTAGTAATTGATCTAGTAGTAACCGTTTCTGGATTACCCACAGTTAGACTAAATGTTCCTTGTACATTAGAAGCTGTTTTACTAGTTATGGTGATTGAACCCGAATTTCCACCACCATCATAAGGCGCACCCCAACTTTGTGATACTGTAGGGTTGTTTATGTTAATCTCTGAATAAGCACATGATGCAAATAAAGTAGCATTACTTTCTTCAAATTGATATGTTGTACCTGCCGTAATTTCTGTAGCAAGTATTGTTAAAATTATTGATTTTCCGCTTGCGTCAACTCCAGAAATAGAGAAGTTATGATACGAACCGTTGAATGCGTCTACAGCCATTGTTCCTTGTGTTATTGAAGTAAAGTTAGTGCCTCCAATTTTTGCTTTCAATGTTCCAAGTGCAGCCGTTCCTCCTCCGCTATTACTATCGCTGCTACATGATGATAAAGTTGTTATTAAGGCTACTACTAATGCAAAACTAAAATGTTTAATTGTGTTCATGGTTTTCATGCTTTCTTTGTTTTAAAGTTATAGTACAAATTTGAGCTTTAAACCACCATGAATCAATACGACATTTATCGTATTTAGTTACTTAATTTTGTTTTGTTAATTTATTTTTAGGAATAGCAATTGACTTTAAAACATTAATACCATCAACAGAAGTAATGAAATAGAGGGTTTCATTTTTTTCATCATAATAAGGTAAGCCGTCAAATTCACTGGAATTAATCTTACTTCCAAGATTTATTGGTTCAGACCAGTTTTTCCATGTGTCATCCAATCGATAGGAAACATAGATATCAAAATTCCCATAACCACTGAATCCATTACTGCTAAATAGTAATGTCTTTTGATCAGAAAGAAGTTGCGCCATATCTTCATCTGCACCTGAATTGATTATTTTACCCATATTTTGTAAAAAACCATAGGTTCCATCTTCTTTTTGTTGCGCAAAATATAAATCAATTCCGCCTTGTGTAAAATCAGTTTCTAAACACATTATTAGGACTTTCCCATCAGCTGTCATTGTAGCATCTGATGTATCTTCATAATTATTGTAAGCGGTAACTTTTATCGGGCCAACCGCTTCATAAGTAGCATTCTTAGTTGAAAAAATCTCATAACCAGTTTCATTGGTACCTTTGTCATATTTGTTTCCTCCTTTTAATAGAAAATCAGCACTGGCATAGTCAATATAGTTATACGTTGCACCAGTATTTAAAACTGTTTCTATGGTTTTATTCCCCCAGCTACCATCTGCATTTTTTGAAAAAGAATAAATCAAGTCTTTGTCTTCATCAACTGCGGTGATATACATTTTCTTACCATCACTGGTTAGTGTAGGGTTTGTTGGCGTTATTCCATCTAAAGCAACTGTAGTTGAAGGTTGCAATTTATCAAAAGCTTCGTTTGTATTTATTTTGGCATCAAGGGGCGTTTCTGAATCTGAAATTCCAATAGCGTCAATTTGCTTTTGTCCCGGTAGCAGTGCAAAATTGAATTCAACCCTAACAGCAACAACGCCAGAAACTGCACTTTCTATAATTGCATGTTCTATACCCGGATTAAGAACATCAGGTGCTTCCTGTACTTTTCTTCTTTTCCGCTTAAAGTAATAAGCATGATCGGCCGGAATAGTAGCTTTAAAAGTTGGTGTTTTATAATTTGTTTTTCGGGACCAAACTGTTTCATATTTTCCGGAACCTGTATCAACTCCAATTTTCACGACACAACCTGCATTTAGGTTTTCGAAAACGGCAACTTGCTTAACGGTTTGTGGTTTCTCAAAACTCACTTCAACCCATTCATACCCATCAAGAGCTTTTTTAGGTGTCCAGGCATTTGGGCTATTTCCGGCTTGCGGAAAAGCATCTGGTTTTCCCAGAATTCTTTTTATTCCAAATTGTTTTCCTCCTAAATCGGAAGAATATTTTATCAATTTATTGGCCCATTGCACTTGCTGAGCATCTGCAGAGAAAAGAAAAAAGAAAAAAGAAAAAAGAGTGACTATCGTTTTCATAATACTAAGAATTAAAAAAGGACTGTAATTTTCAAGTTACAGTCCTTTTGTACTAACTAAAAATTCTAATTATTTACTTTTATTTTTTCTACTTTTTTGCCTTTGAAAGCAAAGATGTATTCTCCGTCAGAAGTAATATCGATTCCTGAACCATATTTTGGGCTTCCGCCTTTTCCTTTAGATTGAACCGAACCTTTTGTGTCGCCATTGGTCATGTCAATTCCGTATATGATATTTTTACTATTTCGTTGATCTCTCAAGAAATAATTATCACCAATATGATAGAAATAATCTACGCCTTTAATTTTATCAGATGCATAAGCACGTGAACCATCTTTCTTATTATAAGCGGCTAATCCTTTTTCAGAAAGCACTACCACTCTGTCTCCAAAATCAATAACGTCTGTTGCTTTTCCAACTTTGGCATCATTGTGTTTTACATCGAACAATTGATTACCTGAAGCTATATCATATCCATAAAATTCATCTCCATCACCAACAAAAACAGTTTTGTCGTTATCAATAATTAAATCGGTAATTCTTTTATCAAATTTTTCAGATCGCCAAGCTGTTGTTCCGGTTTTGTCATCCAATGCCAGCACACTGTTCTTTTGTGCTTTGTAATCCCAATAAATATAAGGAACCCATTGTTTTACAGTTCCGCCACCAAATCCACCTAAAGCCATTCCTGCTGATAATCCACTAGACGTTTCTTCTAATCTGTATTCTTGCACTTGCACTTTTCCTCCTACTTGCACCATTACTTTATCACCCGTTTTATAGATGTTTGGCATACAAAAAGCACCTGTTATTTTTTCGGAAGCCCAAAGCAATTTTCCTGAGGCTAAATCATGTTTTTCAACATATTTTGTTCTGTCTCTTGTACCAAGCATTACCAAGTAAACAGCATCATTTGTAAACAAAGGATCAGCAAGTGTTCGGTAATATTTTTTTCGTGCTGAATTACTGAACATTCCGCCGCCACCGCCGCCCATATCATTTTCATAAAGCGCTTCCCAAAGTTTTTGTCCTGTGTTATAATCATACACATTCAATCCGTCTAGGTACATAAATATTTTATCTCCTTTAATCCATAAATCAATAATAGCTCTGCGGGTTACCAATTCTTTTTCAATAGTTCCTCTAAAAGTGGCATCCCAAACTACATCACCGTTAACCGCATTTATTCTAACCAATTGATTTTTAAATCCAGAAAATAATGCCCCAAGAGCTGTTGGTTTGAAATTCACCATAATGATTTCGTTTCTTTTGGCATCATAAATATATTTTCCCACACCGCCTTTAAAACGATTGGTTTCCCAAACTTTTTCTCCTGTATTGGCTTTAACCAAAATCACTGAGTTTCTCTGTGAAATTAAAAATGAATCTAACTCATAGATATATTTAACCGTTTCTAACTCTCCCTGATCAGAACCTTCCTCTGTTTTTGTTCCGCCTTTTGGAATAAGATCTTGATATAATTCTGAATTCCATAATTCTTTTCCGGTTGCTAAATCTAATACCGCTACTCTGTCTGTTCCTAAACTTCTTTTATCAAACAGAAATAAGTATCCCCCATTTTCTTTCCAAATGGTATATTGGTATTCCGAATTATTGGTTTTATTGGTGGTTAATCTTTTATAATCACCACTCCAGATAACTTTTCCTTCTGAATTTAAAACTGAAGCTGAATTATCATCTGTTCCAATAATGTATTGACCATCACCATCACATAAAGCTAATCTTGATGCTTTGTTATCAAATTCCGATTCCCAAACCGTGGCAAAACTTCCCGATTTTTTTCCGGCTGATGATTTGCCCTTAACTTTGTCTAATAATTTCCCAAATTGGGCTGATGCTGGTATTGTGCACGTCAAGCTGAGTGCTAACAATACAAATGTTGCTTTTTTCATTGTTTCTATTGTTTTTATTGTTAGGTTTTAAAATGTTACGGTATACCGAATTTTATACCGTTGTTGCTTTTGAAGTTTAAATTGGAATTTGTGTTGCAAAATGTAATCCGACATGAAATTGATAAAGTCAATATTTTTTATTTCACTATCTACTTTAAAAAAGGAAGAAACTTTTCCATTTTGAACTACGCCAATATCTATAACCATAGTTCCCTTGACATCAGCATATTTTTTATTTTTCTTCTTCAGGAAATCTGAAGATTGAAAAATTTCGTCAATCTCTTTAGTTACTGTTGCCGAAACCTCTTCTTCATCAGTCAAGACAGGCCTTTGAGTAAAGACGTTTTGAGCAGAGAGCGTATTAGTACACAACATAAAAAATGCGAATACTAAAATAGTTTTACAAATTTTCATTTATTTGGTTGTTAGTTACATAACAAATTTACAATTAAATAAAAATTTAACATATACGACAAATGACGTATTTTTTAAAATCTTATATAAGGAAACTGATATTGGAGTTTATCTATTTTTTCTTTGACAGACAGTAAAAAAAGCTGATGCTCCTTAGAATCAGGATTGAAAGGACGATGTAACAATGCCTTTTGAATGCTGCAAATTTCACCCATTAAAGCATGATTTTCTTCTTCAATATAGTTTTCGAAAAAACAAATCCAAATGTAATCAATCGCTGTTTGGCTTGGATGTAACATGTCTTCGGCATAAAAACGATAATCGCGAAGTTCGTCCATCATTAGTTCATAGCTGGGAAAATAATTGATAATTGATAATTGATAATTGATAATTTCATGCATTGCAGTTATCAAATGCGCCTTGCTTCTTTGGTTTTCTACAAAACCATCTTTGACGTGGCGAACAGGAGAAATTGTGAAGATGAAAGCACAATTTGGATTGATTTTTTTGATTAAATCCATTGTGTTTTGAATTGATTTTTCAATTACTTCAACTGATAAAATCTCTTTGTCAAATTGACTTTGTGGTACTTTATGACAATTGGCTACAATTTTTTGAGAAGATTTATTTCGATAAACCCATGATGTTCCGTAAGTGATTATGACGTGTGTAGATTGGGTTATTAGATTGTTAGATTGTTGGATTATCAGATTCAGATTAGTTAAAAATGTTTCTTTATCCGGATGACTTAACTCGGAATGCACTTCATAACAATGCCACAAATCGTTGTGAAAAAAAACATCGTCTTCGGTAAATTTTTGATTATTGATAACTCTCGATACCAAGTTTTCAATAGAAACTGGATTAAAAATTATCCCAAACGGATTAACCTCATTTTGGAATTTAAAATAGCTAAACTTCTCGGCCATATTCTCTGCAAAACAGGATCCCAATGCTATAATTTTAGAATCATAGCTTATAGGATTGTTTGATTTCTCGATTGGAATTTTAGTAGTGAAGTCCATTTTAAAATTTTAAACTTCAAAAATACGAAATGATTTTTTAAGGCCAACTTCTCTATCAAATTATAAAGTAATACAATCCAAAGACAAGCTTAGTACCTATTTATTTTCTACTTTTGACATTCAAAATTTTATACTTCATGAAACTATTATATGCTTATCTCAAAAAACATAAAATGCTGTTGTTTTTTGCGCTTTTAATGGCTGCCATAAACATTTGTTTTAGCTTATCCGATTCGGTAATTACTGGTAAATTGATGCAGGATTGCGGTGTTGGCATCGCCAAGTATAAAGGCAATGAAATTGGTTTTATCAAATCGGTTTCGTTTTGGCTTGGATTGTCATTAGGCGCAGCGATGATTTCCAGAATTACAAAAAACTTTCAGGATTATTTTACGAATATTGTGATACAGCGAACCGGAGCTGAGATGTATACAGACGGAATTAAAAAATCATTGGATCTGCCTTATGAAGAGTTTGAGGACCAGCGCAGTGGTGAGACATTAAGCAAATTAACTAAGGTAAGAATTGATTCTGAAAAGTTAATTACGCTTTCAATTTCATTGATATTTCAGACCGTTATCGGATTTATTTTTGTGATTGTTTATGTGTCCAGAATAGATTATAGAATCTCAATTATCTTTTTGATTACGGCGCCAATTATTGCGCTTATTAGTTCTTATTTGGGTAAAAAAATAAAAATTGTTTCCCGAAAAATCGTCACACAAACCAATTCTTTAGCAGGTTCGACTACAGAAAGCTTAAGAAATATTGAGCTGGTAAAGAGTTTAGGTTTAACCTATCAAGAGGAAAAACGTCTGAATTTAAACACTTTGAAAATCCTGCAACTTGAACTTCAAAAAATTCGTTTTATCAGAAGTTTGAGTTTTATACAAGGAACTACGGTTCATTTTTTACGGACTTGTGTGGTGTTTACGTTATATTATTTTCTGTTTGGAGAAAAAATAATTGTTGGTGATTTGTTGACGATGGTATTTTTTACCTTCTTTATTTTTGGACCGTTACAAGAATTAGGTTCGTTTATTATTGCACTAAACGAAACTAAAGTCTCTATGGAAAACTTCAAAGAATTATTAAATGCTCCGAAAGAATATCGTCCGAAAAATGCTAAGCAAATTGGCGCTGTTGAATCGCTTCATTTCTCGAATGTTAGTTTCAAACACAAATCAGCAAAATATCCTGCGGTTGAAGATATAAATTTCGATATTAAACAAGGAGAGACTGTCGCATTTGTTGGTCCGTCCGGTGCCGGAAAAACGACATTGGTAAAACTTTTGGTTGGATTATATCCTCCGGCAAAAGGTCATGTAAAATACAATTCGATTGACTCATCTGAAATAGATTTATTGGATTTAAGAAAACAACTCGGTTTTGTAACACAAGACGCCCAATTATTTTCGGGAACAATTAGAGAAAATTTATTGTTTGTAAAACCATCTGCATCCGATAAAGAACTGCTTGAAGTATTGCATAAAGCCAGCTGCGACAAATTATTAGAACGCGCCGAGGATGGATTGAATTCAACCATTGGTGAAGGCGGAATTAAAGTTTCCGGTGGCGAAAAACAACGATTATCAATTGCTCGTGCGATTTTGAGGAATCCAAATTTATTGATATTTGACGAAGCTACCTCAGCTTTAGATTCGATTACTGAGGAAGAAATCAATGCAACAATCAGAAATATTTCGGACAAAAACAGAATCACAGTTTTAATTGCTCATCGATTATCAACCGTAATGCATGCTGATAAGATATTTGTACTCGAGCAAGGAAAAATTATCGAGCAAGGAAAACACGAAGCTTTACTGGAAGAAAAAGGGTTGTATTATGCGATGTGGCGTCAGCAAATTGGCGAGAGAAAGAAAGTTGAATAAAAAAATCCCCAAATCATTAATTGAATTTGGGGAAATAGTGTTCATTAATTGCATTTTGTATTAACGGAATTTTATTTTCTGACCAACATTCAAGCCGTTATTTTTGGCTAACATTCCACACATGTGAAATAACATACGGGCTCCAACATTGCCATCCCAATCGGTTTCGCCGGGCGCCACCTCTACTAAATCAAAACCAATTATTTCTTTACCACTTGCTGCTAATTTGTTGAACAAATAAGTGGCTTGCTCAAATGAAAAGCCTCCGGGAACTGGCGTACCTGTATTGGGTGCATACCATTGATACATGCCATCAATATCAAAACTGACACACACTTTTTGGGGCAAACTGGCAAGTATAGCATCACATTGTTCCGCCCATGTTTTCCCTTCAAAGGTTTCCGCTTTCATATCGGCATCAGTGTTTACTAAAACTCTTTCTTTAGCTTGTTGCACAACTTCAACTTCTTGTTCACAGAAATCGCGAATGCCAACCTGAACTATTTTTGAAATCTGAGGAATCTGCAAGGCATTATACATTATTGAAGCATGTGAAAACGTAAAACCTTCATAGGCAATTCGCATATCCATATGGGCATCTAAATGCAAGATTCCAAAGTTATCATGGACAGATGACAAAGCTTCATAATATCCCAATGGCGTAGAATGGTCGCCTCCAAGAAGGGCGACTTTCTTTCCTTGTTTCATCCAAAAAAGCACTTTCTCTTTTACTTCAGTATGTAAATCACGACAAGCTTTGTTGATGGTTTCCAAGTCTGAAAGCAAACTTGGATGCTTGTTCAAATCTTCACCCTTTTCAAGTGCTTGAATTATAGGTTGGGCCAATGATTTGTAACTATTTGAATTAATTTTCCAATGTTCTGGCGCTTCATCGTAAAACATTCCGAGTTTCCATAGTTCCGGAAAGTCCTGATGGTTTAAATCTACCTGAAATGATGCGTTCAAAACGGCGTCTGGTCCATCAGAAGCTCCAGCTCCATAACTTACCGTTACTTCCCATGGCACCGGAATAATAATGATTTCTGATTGTTCAGCTGAAAATGGTAATCCAAAAATAGTGGCATCCGCTAAACCGGGTTGACTTGGATCGAAAGTAGCTATGATTTGTTGCTTAGTCATGGTCTTAAAAATTGAAGTAGCAAAGTTATCCCGAAAGTTCGGGATTGCAAAGTAATTTTGACTTGGATATAAAAAAGCCATCTTGTTTTTTAGAACGAGATGGCTTTTTTACTGCTTTGATTTTATTTATTCTTTTATGAACTTATAAGTTACTTTGGCGTTGTTGAAATAAACGTTATAAATGCCTTTTGCTAAAGATGTAATATCTATACTTTCTTCATTTGAAATTACTGCTTTTGTCAAAACTGTTTGCCCTAACATATTGAAGACAGTAACACTTTCATTGCTATCAAAATTACCTTTTACGTTTAAGGTAGTTGCAGCCGGATTTGGATATAACACAAAGTTATTTTTAACTGATTCCTTAATCCCTAAAGATGATGTTATTGTAAGTTGGAATGTTCTTGTCACTGTAGTTCCACTTGTTGCGACCATGGTAATTGTATAAGTTCCAGGTACTAAAACTGTACCTATCACAGGACTTTGTGTTAAGGTTGCATCGCAATTATCAGTTATCGGATTAGCTAATGCAGCATAGCTTGGTAAAGTATACGTATTGGATGCATCAGCAACAACTGTTTGATTAGCAATGGCGGCCATTGTTAATGTTAAAGCTGGCATGACATATCCTCTGTCTGTGAATTTTTGAGTAAATACCTGAATATCTGCACAAGGGTAATTCATATTAATGGCAGCCTGTCTTACTGCCCTTGCGGCATTTTGCTGATCTGTAGAACTATTAGTTAATGCTAAACCTTGTAAAAATGCTTTGTCGGTTTTTGTTCTACCAATCTCATCCCATATTTGCATCAAAGCTGTTACCCATATTTGTCCGTCAGTGTGGGCTGCACCACCTTGTAAACCTACTAAATCACCAGGATATACTCCAAAATAATCTGTTGACCTTCCAGCCCAACAAGTGTTATGACCATCCCAACTGAACATATACTGCGAGGCTGCGTCTGAAGCAGTCCATTGGTTTAAACTTCTACTGTATGATTGCGCCCAATAGTCACTATTCCCTTCCCCTAAATACTGCGAAACGTTTCCATTAGTCATCCATTTATGAACTCCGTGACCAAACTCGTGCCAAATAACATCGGCATCTTCGGCATCATCAACACAACCTTCGCCAAAAGCTATTTGATCTGTAGTTGAAAGAAAATGTGAATTATCAGCACCACTTAATCCTGAAGGATCATATCTAAGAACACCACCATTTAATGATGGTCTGCATGCAATACCCAATGTCTCATTTATATAGCGTAAACTTTTATCTAAATGATAAAAAACATTTACTGCTTCAAAAGCGTTATTAGATCTTGTGAAATTGAAAGCACTTGTTGCTTGTGTAAACAAGCTAGTTGTTGGTGTTTCAAAATCAGTAATTTCAACATAAGAACTTTTTAACTTATAAACTCCAGCTGTTAAATCAATTTCAGGCAAAGTCACTGAAGTTCTTGCTGCAGTCAATTGTGCAGTATCAGCATCATTCCCATCAACATAACCAGTAGTACCATAAGCTACATGAGCATAGGACAATGGATCAGACATATACACCATAGCTGTTCCCGATACAAAAGCTAAAGGAGCCATTGGTAGCATTGGATTTGTTTTTTTAATAGTGTTATTTGTGTTCCCTTTTTTATGATGGTAAAGAGCCACATCTTTTGTACTTAAAATACTTCCAGTCTGAGCATCAACTAAAACTTCCCAGCTTCCATTACCGCTTTGTGGATTGGTAACCACTTTGTAAACTAATTTAGTTTGGTCGTTAACTTTAGTAACAACTAAATTATTTTCGGCAACAGTATATTCACCGGTAATGTTCAAGCTTTTTCTAGAAGCATCCAAAGCAGCTTCTTTAGAAAGATTTGGAGTTGTAGCAACATTTTCTATAGTGCTGTCATAAGAATCTGATGTGAAAACCAATTCATTACTCGGGTTAAAATTAACCACAATTTCTGAGTGATAAACTGGAACATTATTCATCATTTGTTGAAAGCGAAGTGTTTCTCCCGCCAAACCTTTTGTCACAAAAGATAATTTAAAAGTGTCTGATGATTTAATTTTAAAGTCTTTAGCATGTGATTGTATCCATTGTCTTGCGGCAACTTCGTTTTGAGAAACTTGAGCATAACCAGCAAATGAGATTACTGAAAATGCTAAAGTTGCGAAATGTAATTTTAGTTTCATTCTTTTATTAGTTAATTTAGTGGTATTGGTTAATAATGATTTGCAAATCAACGAATTGTTTTTAAGAAATCAAATTATTTTAAAGATAAAATTCCCTGTTTTAGGATTTGTCCGAATTCATACATATCTTCATAGGAACAGTAAAAAGGCACAGGCGCGAATCGGATTACATTAGGTTCTCGCCAATCCGTTATAACGCCGTTTTTCATCAAATAATCAAATAAACTTCTGCCTTGTCCGTGCAGAAAAACAGAAAGTTGACAGGCACGTTCTTGTTGATTTGCCGGAGTTATAATTTCGAATTCAGTTCCTTCAATATCTTTATCTATTTCATGCAGTATGAATTCTAAATAGCTAGTGATTTGATTTCTTTTTCTGATTAATTTTTCCATTCCAACTTCGGCAAACAGTTCTACAGAAGCTAAATAGGGTGCCAAAGACAAGATAGGCAAATTACTTATTTGCCAACCATCAGCACCTACAATTGGGTCGAAAGTAGGTTCCATCAAAAAACGTCTTTCTTTGTTTTGAGCCCACCAACCACCAAAACGCGGCAAGTCTTTATTAGCATGATGCTTTTCGTGAATAAAACAACCCGAAGCATTTCCCGGTCCGGAATTCATATATTTATAAGAACACCATGCCGCAAAATCGATATTCCAATCGTGTAATTCTAATTTTATATTTCCGGCTGCATGAGCCAAGTCAAAACCTACCATTGCTCCTGCTTTATGACCTGCTTCGGTGATGGTTTTCATGTCGAAAACTTGTCCGGTATAATAATTTACGCCTCCAAATAATACCAAAGCTAATTCATCACCAACTTCATTTATTTTAGCAATTATATCTTCTAAACGAATGTTGTGTTCGCCGTCTCTTCTTTTAATTTCTACAATAGCATCTTCCGTTTTATAACCGTGAAAATTAACTTGGCTTTGGAACATATATTGGTCGGAGGGAAACGCTTTTTCTTCACAGATGATTTTGTAACGCGTTTTTGTTGGACGATAAAATGACACCATTAACAAATGCAAATTTACCGTCAAGGTATTCATGACTGTAACTTCGGAAGGTTTTGCTCCTACTAATGTGCTTAACGGATTGGCAAATCGCTCGTGATAATCCCACCATGGTTTTTCGGCATAGAAATGTCCTTCAACTGCCAAATCAGCCCAATCTTTCATCACCTCATCAACGTATTGTTTGGTTCTTTTTGGCTGCAATCCCAATGAATTTCCTGTAAAATATATTACGTTTTTACCATTGTGTTGTGGAAATAGAAATTCGTTGCGATACTGTTTTAATTCGTCTTGGGTGTCGAGTTGTTGAGCAAATTCGCGTGTATTTTGGAAAGTCATTGGTGTAGTTTGTTTGTCGCGTAAAAGTATTGAAAAAAAAATTATTTCACAGAGATGCACAGAGAAAGAAAGAGATTCACGGAGTTTTAAATCCGAGTCTTTTTGTGCTGACGATTGTATCTAGCCCTGATGGGAGCAACTACCGTGTAGTGCGGACAGCAGGAATAGAGTTTAAAGAATTCCCGAAAGTTTGGCTAAAAAAAATCCCGCCATTGCTGACAGGATTGATTTTATTGAGAATCAGAAACAAGTTCAGATTAAATAATCAACATTGCATCTCCATAAGAATAGAAACGGTATTTTTCTTTGATTGCTTCTTCATATGCTTTTTTCATTAAATCATGACCACAGAATGCAGAAATCATCATCAGTAAAGTTGATTTTGGTGTGTGGAAGTTTGTTACCATACAATCAGCAATACTGAAATCATGTGGTGGAAAAATAAATTTATTGGTCCAGCCAGTAAATGGATTTAAGGTTCTTTGCGATGAAACGGAACTTTCAATAGCACGCATAGAAGTGGTACCGATGCAGCAAATTTTACTCTTTCTAATCTTTGCACTGTTGACAATATCACAAGCTTCTTGAGTAATAATCAACTCTTCTGAGTCCATTTTGTGTTTTGATAAATCTTCTACTTCCACTGGATTGAATGTCCCTAAACCAACGTGTAGTGTTACTTCGGCAAAGTTGACTCCTTTGATTTCTAATTTCTTTAAAAGATGTTTAGAAAAGTGTAAACCAGCAGTTGGAGCGGCTACTGCTCCTTCTTCTTTGGCATAAATCGTTTGGTAACGCTCGGCATCTTCTTCGGTTACTTCACGGTTGATGTATTTTGGAATTGGCGTTTCTCCAAGTTCGGTTAATTTTCTTCTGAATTCGTCATACGAACCATCATATAAAAAACGTAAGGTTCTTCCACGAGAAGTAGTGTTGTCGATTACCTCAGCAACTAGTGAATCATCGTCGCCAAAATAAAGTTTGTTTCCAATTCTGATTTTACGTGCCGGATCAACTAAAACATCCCAAAGGCGTTGCTCTGCATTTAATTCTCTTAATAAGAAAACCTCAATACGTGCTCCTGTTTTTTCTTTGTTTCCATACATACGAGCTGGAAAAACTTTGGTATTGTTCAAAATCATTACATCGCCATCATCAAAATAATCGATAATGTCCTTAAATGTTTTGTGTTCTATAGTTTTTGTTTTTCTGTTGACAACCATTAATCTGGATTCGTCTCTGTTTTCTGCTGGATATTCAGCTAATAATTCGGCTGGAAGATTGAACTGGAAATGAGATAATTTCATCTGTAAAAGTTATGGGTTATAAGTTATGAGTTATGAGTTCTGCTCATAATTTCAAACGCCTGCAAATATACTATCGTGAGATAGCGAATGTCAAGTGTTTTGGTGTTTATTTTTGTAAAAGGTTCTGAAGTACTGAGTTGCTTAGGTTCTGAGGCCTTACTAAAGTTCAGAAATGTTAAAACCAATACATTTTAAATCTTCCCAAAAGGTTGGATACGATTTTGAAACCACTTCAGCTTCTTCAATTATGATATTGGTATTAAGTGCTAGAGGCGCAAAAGCCATTGCCATTCGGTGGTCTTGGTAGGTTTCGATTCTTATGTTTGCATTTATTTTAGAGGAAGCCTCAAGTGTGAGACTTTCATCAGAAATAGTAACTGACGCTCCGAGTTTTTCCAATTCGGTTTTCAAAGCTAATAATCTATCTGTTTCTTTTATTTTTAGTGTATGTAAACCTGTTAAATGGCAACCTAATCCTAATCCGAAGCAAGTTACCGCTATGGTTTGAGCGATGTCGGGAGAGGAATTTAATTGACAATTGATAGTTGATAATTGATAATTATTGCCTTTTCTTAGTTGAATTTTATTGTTTTCATAAGTCGTTTCTACTCCAAAATCTTTATAGATATCAGCTAAAACCGAATCGCCTTGTAAGCTGTCTTTTTTATAACTCGACAATGTAATTTGGGTTCCGATTTCGGAAAGTGCTACTATGGAATAAAAATAAGATGCTGAAGACCAATCGCTTTCTACCGAAAGGGTTTGTGGTTTTGGTTTTTGGGGTTGTGGTTTAACTATAATTTTATTATTTTCAAAGGAAGTTTCTACTCCAATTTCATTTAGCATCGCCAATGTCATTTTAATGTAGGGAACAGAAGTGATTTCTCCTTGTAAGGTAAGTTCCAAACCATTTTCGAGTTTCGGTGCTATAAGTAAAAGTGCCGAAATATATTGACTGCTGACATTTGCCGGAAGGGAAACTTTATTCTGAGTTACTTTTTTCCCTTTGATTTTAATAGGAGGAAAACCTTCGTTTTCTTCATAATTAATTTCAGCTCCGAGTTGTCGCAAAGCATCTACTAAAATTTTAATTGGGCGTTCTTTCATTCGGGATGAACCAGTAAGCACAACTTCCCTATTTTCTTGGATGGCAAAAAAAGCTGTTAAGAAACGCATGGCTGTACCGGCATGATGAATATCTATAACCGAATCATTGCTTAATAATGCTTTTGTCATCACCTCTGAATCATCTGAATTGGATGTGTTTTCTAAAATCAGATTTGGATATAAGGACTGAAGCAACAACAATCTGTTAGTTTCTGATTTACTTCCAGTTATTTTGATGGAAGATTGTTGGTTACACGTTGCTAATTTTAAAAGTAAATTCATTTTTGTTTTTTCACAGAGAAGCACAAAGAAATACAAAGATAAATAGAGAAAATCTTACTACTTAATACTCCTATCTTAATACTACTTTAGTTTATCGTTATTGTGATGACGGTCGTGGTCACGATTCGTTTTTAAATCCATTTTTTTATCAAAAGCGGCTTGTAAATCGATTCCGGTTTGGTTCGCCAAGCACAAAACTACAAAAACCACATCAGCTAATTCTTCGCCAAGGTCTTTGTTTTTATCACTTTCTTTTTCAGATTGTTCTCCGTAACGGCGTGCAATAATTCTGGCAACTTCACCCACTTCTTCAGTGAGTTGTGCCATATTTGTTAGCTCATTGAAGTAGCGAACGCCGTGATTTTTAATCCAGTTGTCTACTTCTAATTGGGAGTTTTTTAGGTTCATATTATTCCTTATTTTTTGTGTCAATTATTATAGTAACCGGACCATCATTTAGTAGTGCTACTTTCATATCGGCACCAAATTGTCCTGTTTGTACTTTCTTGCTTAATTCGGTTTCCATTTGCTGTATAAAAGATTCGTATAACGGAATGGCTATATCAGCTTTTGAAGCTTTTAAATAAGAGGGACGGTTCCCTTTTTTGGTGGAAGCGTGCAGGGTAAACTGACTAACGATAATCATGTCGCCATCAACATCTTTAAGCGATAAATTCATCACGTCATTTTCATCTCCAAAAATTCTAAGATTAGCAATTTTAACGGTTAGCCAATTGATGTCTTCTTGATAGTCTTCATCTTCAAATCCAACTAAAACCAATACTCCTTTTTGGATATTAGCAACTTTAACGCCTTCGATAGTTACGGAAGCTTCTGAAACACGCTGAATTACTGCTTTCATATTACTGAACACTAATTACTGAATACTATTTCCTTGTTTCATCACTAGCAATTCGATCATCATTAAAAACATCTTGACGGTAATGTTCATCATCACCTTCCAAAATTTTGAGGTAGCTATTGTAACGTGACCAGGCTATTTTATTTTCTTCCAAAGCTTTTTTAACTGCGCAATTCGGTTCTTCTTTATGCAAGCAATTATTGAATTTGCATTGGTCTTTTAGTTTGAAAAACTCTGGAAAATAACCGCTAATTTCTGCTGGTTCTAAATCAACAATTCCGAAACCTTTTATTCCAGGCGTATCAATAATTTTGGCATCAAATGACAAGTCATACATTTCGGCAAAAGTCGTTGTGTGTTGTCCTTGCTTACTTTGTTCAGAAATGTTTTTGGTTTTCAGATTTAAATTGGGTTCCAATGCATTGACCAACGTTGATTTTCCAACTCCCGAATGTCCTGAAAACATGGATACTTTCCCAATCATCATTTCTTTTAATTCTTCTAACCCTTTGTTTCCTTTGGCTGAAACCTTTAAAAATTTATAGCCAATTTGAGAATAGATGTATTGCAAATACAATTGCTCATCCTGCATGGCTTCATCAAACGTATCAATTTTGTTAAAAATCAAAACGGCTTCAATGCCATAAGCTTCAGCGGTTACCAAAAACCTATCTATAAAACTAGTCGTTGTTGGCGGATTATTGATGGTAATCAAAAGAAAAACGACGTCAATATTGGAAGCAATGATATGCGTTTGCTTGGATAAATTCACCGATTTTCTGACAATATAATTTTTTCTGTCGTGAATGTTATGAATAGCACCCGTAACTGCATCTGAATTTTCATCCAACTCAAAATCTACCACATCGCCAACGGCAATTGGATTGGTGCTTTTAATGCCTTTCATTCGGAACTTTCCTTTGATACGGCATTCAAAAACTTGGTTGTCATCTGTTTTCACAGTGTACCAACTTCCGGTAGATTTATAAACTAGTCCCGTCATTTATTTATTTTAAATGATGAATTTTAAATTTTGAATGACAAAATTACGGCTTTTGTTCAACCGTTTGTAATAATTTAAAATTCAAAATTCAAAATTTATAATTAACCATTAATGATTTTCTCCTGATGGTTTATACTTTCTTGGTGAATGGCTTTAAATATTCTTAAAATAAATTCTTCACTTAGTCCTTTATCTTCTCCATCTAGGATCATTTTTCCTAAGATTTCATTCCAGCGTTTGTTTTGTAAAACGGCTACATTTTTTTCTTTTTTCAATGTACCTATTTGTTGCGCTACTTTCATTCTGTTACCAAGCAGTTCTAATAATTTGCTATCAGCGATATCAATATTGGCTCTTAGTTTTATCATTTTGGTGTTGAAATCATCATCTTCTGTAGATGTTTTTTTGACTTTCAAATCTTCGAAGATTTGTTTTAAAACGGTCGGTGTTACTTGTTGTGCTGCATCACTCCATGCATTATCCGGGTCGATATGCGTTTCAATAATTAATCCGTCATAATTTAAATCCAAGGCTTGTTGCGATACTTCCTGAATCATATCTCTTTGACCTGTAATATGCGATGGATCACAAATCAAAGGTAAATCAGGGAAACGGCTTTGCAATTCGATTGCAATTTGCCATTCTGGAATGTTTCTGTATTTTGTTTTTTCGTAAGTCGAAAATCCTCTGTGAATTACACCTAACTTTTTAATTCCTGCATTGTATAAACGCTCTACACCACCAATCCACAAAGCCAAATCTGGATTTACCGGATTTTTTACCAAAACGATTTTATCTGTTCCGGCCAAAGCATCGGCAATTTCCTGAACCGCAAACGGATTTACTGTGGTTCTGGCTCCAATCCAAAGCACATCAATATCGTGTTCTAAAGCTAATTTTACGTGCGCTGCATTGGCGACTTCGGTTGCCATTAACAACCCTGTTTCGGCTTTCGCTTTTTGCAACCATTTTAATCCGATAGCACCAACGCCTTCAAATCCGCCCGGACGCGTTCTTGGTTTCCAAATACCGGCACGAAAAATACTAACGTCTGAATTTTTTAATTCGTGTGCAATTTTTAAAACTTGATCTTCCGTTTCAGCACTACATGGTCCGGCGATTACTAGTGGGTGAGATAAATTAAAATCTTCTAACCATTTTTTGTTTTCTGTTGTAATATTCATAGCTTCTATTATTTTCCGTTTAATATTTCTTTTATTCTGTTTGTATTTTCCATCTCGTTGAAAATTTGCTCGTAATTTTCATTTTCTAATAAATCTTTGAATTGCGATAAATTGGCAATATATTCTTCCAAAGATTTTACGACTTGCTTTTTATTTTGTTTAAAAATTGGCGTCCACATGGCTGGTGAACTTTTGGCTAATCTTACTGTACTTTCAAATCCGCTGCCTGCCATGTCAAAAATATCTTTTTCGTCTTTCTCTTTTTCAATGACAGTTTTTCCTAGCATAAACGAACTGATGTGCGACAAATGAGAAACATAAGCAATATGTTTGTCATGTGATTTTGGTTCCATGTAACGGATTCTCATTCCCAAATCTCTGAACAGTTTCAGTCCTTTTTCCTGTAATTTAAATGTAGTTTTTTCTACTTCGCAAATGATGTTGGTTTTGTCCACAAATAAATTTCGAATAGCTGCGGTCGGTCCTGAAAATTCTGTTCCTGCAATAGGATGCGTTGCTAAAAAGTTTCTTCTTTTCGGATGATTTACCACCGCTTCGCAAATAGGACTTTTAGTCGAACCAACTTCAAAAACTAAAGTATCATCTGAAACCAAATCCAAAACTTTTGGCAAAAGTCCTAAAGCAATATCTACGGGAACAGCCAGAATTACAAAATCAGCATCGATAACCTCATTTAAATCCGATTTTTGATGGATGATTCCAAGTTCAATGGCTTGTTGCAGATTATTGTCATTGGTATCAACACCAATAATAACAGCATCTTTATCCAATGCCTGAATATCCAATGCCATTGAACCTCCGATTAAACCAATTCCTATTACGTATACTTTCATGTTTATTCTTTTAAAATCGTTCTATTGCCTGTTGGATTTTTTCTTCGGTAACGCAAAGCGAAAATCGTATATAACCCTCGCCGTTGCTGCCAAAAATAGTTCCAGGCGTGATGAAAATATGCTTCTCAATTAATACTTTGTCGATAAATTCTTCAGACATAATTCCAGATGGAAGCTTTGCCCAAACAAATAATCCGACGCTATTTTTATCGAAAACACAATTCAGTTTTTCAGCCAGTTTAAAAATTAGGTTTCTTCTTTTTGTATAAATTTCATTCTGTTTTTCAAACCAATCGTTTTTCAGTTTTAAAGCTTCGATAGCGCCTTTTTGAATGCCATAAAACATACCGCTGTCCATGTTGCTTTTTACTTTTAAAACAGCGTCGATTAGTGTTGGATTTCCTAAAACCATTCCAACACGCCAACCTGCCATATTATAGGTTTTGGACAATGAATTCAATTCTAATGCAATATCTTTAGAGCCTTCTACTTGCAATATTGACAACGGATTTCCATTCAGAACAAAACTGTATGGATTGTCGTTTACTATCAAAATATTATGCTTTTTTCCAAATGCTATTAGTTTTTCAAACAACTCCAAAGTGCCATTTGCGCCTGTTGGCATGTGTGGATACGAAACCCACATCAGTTTTACTTTTGATAAATCCGATTTTTCTAAAACTTCAAAATCAGGTTGCCAATTGGTTGCTGCAGATAAATCATAATTTACCGCTTTTGCCTGAACTAATTCGGTTACCGAAGCATAAGTTGGATAACCCGGATTTGGAATTAAAACTTCATCGCCTTCATTTAAAAATGCTAACGAAATATGCATAATTCCTTCTTTGGAACCCATTAACGGAAGAATTTCAGTGTTGAAATCCAAGTCTACATTAAAGTGATTTTTATAGAAATCAGCCATCCCTTTTCGCAATTCTGGCAAACCTTGATAACTTTGGTATTCATGTGCTTTGTCATCAAACATAGCTTTTTGCATGGCTTCGATAACCGTTATATCCGGAGCCAAATCAGGACTTCCAATTCCCATATTGATGACTGGTTTCCCTTCAGAAATAAGTTGGCGTACTTCTCTCAATTTTCGGGAGAAATAGTATTCTTGAACGCTTTGTAATCTTTTTGCTGTTTGTATCATGTTACTTAAATGTCAATTTCAATGGCAATGGCAAATTTCAATATTTAGTTGTTTTCTATTGCTATTGACTTTTGATATTGTTATTGTATTCCTCTTTTATATTCTCCTAACACTTTGAAATGTGTAGTCATTAATTCTAAAATCTTTTTGGCTTTTTCAAAATGTTTGTATTTTTCAAAAATAACATCCACAAAAAAAGAATATTGAAATGGCGTTTCAATAATTGGCATCGATTGGATTTTGGTCAAATTGAGTTTGCTGTTATTCATGACATTTAATATCGTTGCTAAACTTCCCGGCGTATCATCCAATTCAAATTTGATTGATGCTTTGTTTATTTCTTCCTTCGGTAATTCTTTATTTTGCGTTTTTACAATTACAAATCGGGTTTTATTGCTTTGAATCGTGTGAATTCCCGCAGAAAGAATTTCTAAATCGTACATTTTTGCAGCAATTGGTGATGCTATAGCGGCAACTCCTGCTATTTTTTGGTCATGAATTCTGCGGGCACTTTCGGCTGTATCGCCACTTTCAACTAATTTAATATTTGGATATTGAAGAAAGAAATCAGCACATTGAAGCAATGCCATCGGATGCGAATGCACTTCGGTAATATCTTCTATTTTTTGTCCTTTTAGCGCCATCAAATTCATGTGAATATCTAAATAATGTTCACCAATAATGTGCAAATTATTACGGTCAATCAAAGCGTAATTTGGAATTATCGAACCCGCAATCGAGTTTTCTAAGGCCATAATTCCTTTTTGTGATTTGTTTTCCATCAAGCTTTTTACCAAAGAAGTAAAAGACATGCATTCATCCAAATCATATTCGTGGTCAAAATATTCTTGAGCCACTTGATGATGAAACGATCCTTTGATTCCCTGAATTGCAATTTTTGTTTCCATAGTGCAAAAAAAAATCCCGATTTTCATCGGGATTTATATTTATGTTTTACTAATTTATTTTTTTATGTAACACAATACTAATCCCGTTTTCTGTCCGAAGAAGAAATAAAAGAAATAGTTATAAAAAGTTGTGTTACGTAACATATTTGTATTTTGTATTTGGCTAATGTAAAAAATAAAAGTGTCGGTTTTACAAGACTTTGCAAAAAAAATTACGATAACGTAATAGTAAATAAGCTTTTTATCTAATTTTTGGAACTCTCGTTGGTGTGTCTTCTCCTTTTATAATACTTTCTGAGCTGATGGCAATTGCTTTAATGATTTCGGTCATATTATCTAAATCTAAAGTCGAAACTTCATCGGTTAGTTGATGATAATTTTCCTCAGAATCCATTTTTGAAGTGGAGATAGTATGAGCCGGAACGCCATAAGCTGCTAAAGTAGCATTGTCTGAACGGTAAAAAAGATTTTCTTCTAAATATGGATCTTCGTAAAAGTTGAAATTGCTTCCTTTCAAATTCTTTTGAAGTATTGAGCCAAAATTAGACTTTTCAAAACCTGTAATGTAGGCGGAATTTTTACCCCATTTGCTTTCGGTTCCTATCATTTCTATGTTGAACATCGCCACTACGTCATCAGGATTGATACTTTTGGAAAAATAAGAAGACCCAAACCCGCCAACTTCTTCACCCGTAAAGGCAACAAAAATGATAGTGCGTTCATTGGTGTTTAATTCTTTAAAATATTTTGCCAGCGCAATTACTGCTGTTGTTCCCGAAGCATCGTCATTAGCTCCATTATATACTTTATCTGTCCCGTCTTCTTTTTTTCCTAAATGATCATAATGCGCCGAAAAAACCACATACTCCTTTGGTTTCGATTTACCGGGAAGTATCCCAATCACATTATTTGCCCTTTCATTTCTGGTAGTAAATTCTTGTCTGTAATTTTTTAAATCATTGTAGTAAGACAATCCTATTTTGGTAAACTCTTTTTCAATGAATACTGAAGCGGAATCAACACCAGCTGTAAAAATTTCTCTTCCTTCCATTTTATCAGAAGCCAATTCTGTTTCAATTCTTACGATTTCTTCTTTTTGGATGATTGGTTTTAGTTGCGCTTGCGTGATAAATCCAAATAATAAAAACAGCAGCGAAAATTTTTTCATGATTAATAATGTTTAAGCGTAAATATATAAATTAAATAAAAACTACAATCGTAATCCTAAAAAGTAATAAATCAATATTTTTTCTGTTTACATTTGCTCTAAATAGTTCAATTATGTCAATAGAAGTTCAAAATGTTTCCAAAAGTTATGGTTCTCAAAAAGCGTTAGACAACGTTTCTTTTTCTATCAAAAAGGGAGAAATTGTTGGTTTCCTCGGGCCAAATGGTGCCGGAAAATCTACTTTAATGAAAATTTTGACCACGTTTATCAATGCTGATGAAGGCACTGCAACTGTAAATGGAAATGATGTAACTGCTAATCAAAAAGCCGTACAACTTTCTGTTGGCTATTTGCCAGAGCACAATCCGTTGTATTTGGATTTGTACGTTCGTGAATATTTGGCATTTAATGCAAATGTTTATAAAGTGTCAAAATCTCGTATTGAAGAAGTGATTCAGTTAACGGGTTTAACTTCGGAAAGCCATAAAAAAATCGGCCAATTATCTAAAGGGTTTCGGCAACGTGTTGGCTTGGCAACGGCTTTGCTACACAATCCGGATGTTTTAATTTTGGATGAACCAACAACTGGATTGGATCCAAATCAATTAGTTGAAATTAGAAACGTAATTAAAAACGTAGGCAAAGACAAAACCGTTTTTCTTTCGACACACATCATGCAGGAAGTGGAAGCCATTTGCGACCGCGTAATTATTATTGACAACGGTAAAATAGTAACCGATAAAAAACTGGACAAATTAGTCTCAGAAGAAAAAGAACAAATCATCGAAGTCGAATTTGATAAAACTATTGATGAAGCCTTATTAGCAAGCTTACCAAACATCAAAAACTACAAAAATACAAGTGAAAATCTTTGGACATTAACATTCTCTACAGCAGAAGACATGCGTCCAAAAGTGTTTGATTTTGCTCAAGATAACGGTCTGAAAACATTGCAGATTAGTTTGAAAAGCAAGAATTTAGAACAGATTTTTAGGGAGAAAACTAAGAAATAGTACTTAGTTCCTTTTAAGGATAAACGACTCTTCCCTGATATAATTCTTCTACTTCAACAATTGGCGGCACATTCTTGAGAACAACATTTCCAGTGCTTACCATTTTTCCTGTAATACTTTGAATAGGTTTTACAACCATATCATTGAAACCACGATGGAAAACTTTAATTGTTTGTGCCGTTAAATTTTCAGCCTGAATTCTTCCGTTTCCATCATATAAATTAAACAATGCTTCATTGGTTTGTCCCGAAAGATAAAATCTGGAAACATTGTTGTTTTCAACCACAGTTTGATAATTGCTTACTTGCATATGAAAATCATTAGTTCCTGCACCTGGACCTAAATCCATAGAAATCATTCGCAAAATATTATGAGTCAGTACTCCATCTGAATCGATATCTTGCTCTGTTGTTGAAATAATGTCTAACGATTCTAGATGAGGTGTGGTAATATAAAATTTAATCTGCCCATAAGCACGTGTCCAATTGCAAGAAGAATTATCTTTTAAATGCAACTCATCGCTTCCTCTAAATTCGACCGAAATGTTATTTACTAAATTATCGCCCGTTATAACCTCAACTTTGTATTCGGTTCCTTCTTTTACGACTAATCCAACGCCTTTATATACATAAATTCTATTAAATGCATTAGTTACATCATAAGTTTTGGTAACAGAATTGCCTGTTGTTTCAATGCAATCACTTGGTTTTTCACAAGACACGAGCGTAAGCGAACTGGCAACGCAAATAAAAAGCACAAAAACCGTCAAAACAGAAATAATTTTCTTCATCTTTTTACTTTTTAAATTCGAATACCAATTACAAACTCCATCGCTTCTGCCAAAAACATATGCGTTTTAATAGACAAGCCCGTGAATACTTTTTTACTGATGTAATATTTCATCCCCAAACGGTCATAAACTGGAATGTCAAACTTATAAGGTTGGTAAACATAATACCCAATCTGCGCTTCGAGTGAAATTCTGTTGATAAACAATTCGTGCCCGACAAATACCCCAACGCGTTTGTAATCGGTATTGGGATCTAAATTTTGTTCAGGATAAGCCACCGATTGGTATTTAATAAAGTCTTTATAAAAATTGGAAAAGAAAACTTCTGTACCTAGTTGTAGAGCACTTTTTCTATTCAATCGTTTATCTGCATAAAACCCAACATGAAAAAAAGTATGTTGTCCACTACCAATAATTGGACTTTCATTTATTCCGCTTCTTATAACAAAATTATAATGAATAGGTTCTTTAAATTTCAAATCAATTTTAGTTGTATCAATGGTTCGTTTGAAGTTTTTATCCAAATTATAATTCACACCAATATTTAAATTATAGGTATTAACACCGCTATTAGGCGCTTTAATTCTGCCATTTGAGAAGTGTGTGAAAATTATTCCGGCTTGAATACCAAATCGGTCAATGATATTTTCTTTTTTGTAAGCGAAAACAAAATCAGTATTCGCCATTAATGTTGATCCAAAAGCACTATTCTTACTGTTGGTTACTTTGTCCTGAGGATTGGTAGTCATGGCAATACCTTGGGCAATTTTGAACATCAATTTTTTTCGAAGAAAATAAAAATTGTAAAATGTTCCGACAGCATAATTGTTTCCTAAAATAGGGTTTTTAAAATCCTGGTATAAAAAATACATTCCATAGTCAGGATTGCCATACAGGCGTTCCCATTCTTTTTCTCCATGAGTTTGGCGCGAAAAACAAACCATAACACCTTCGGGATGACCAGTAATCAGGTGGTCTAAATCATCCGTATGAGGCAAAATATTTCCTCTTAAATAAGTAACATCAATGGCATTGGTTTCTTTGTTTCCCTGAGAAAAAACAAATGTGGTGCACAATAAAAGTAAATAGTAAAATTTCCTCATCCTAAAATTTTAATTCGCACAAATATAACAGAATATCTTTAGGAGTGAATGGTTCGGGCATTTTTTGGTTTCCTTATTCCTGCTATACGTTGCAATATCTTTGTCAAAGTTTAAAACTTTGACAAAGATGATTTCCACTGCTATCAGGGCTAGTTGGGATTTGTCTTTTGTGAAATCAGCATTAAAAAATAGCAGAAGCTATCGCCTTAATATTCTCCGCTTTACCCATCGAATAGTAATGCAAAACCGGAATTCCGGCAGCAACCAATTCCTTACTTTGTTGTGTACACCATTCAATTCCAACTTGTTTTACAGCATCATTATCTTTAGCTTTAACAACCGCCATTATCAAATCATCAGGCAATTCTAAACTAAATCTATGTGGAATTAAATTTAATTGTTTCTTAGTCGCAATTGGTTTTAAACCCGGAATGATTGGAACTGTAATACCTGCAGCACGGCATTTGGCAACATAATCAAAGAATTTCTGATTGTCAAAAAACATTTGGGTAATGATATAATCAGCTCCGTTTTTGATTTTTTGTTTCAAAAAATGAATGTCACTATCCAAACTTGGTGCTTCCATGTGTTTTTCAGGATAACCCGCCACACCTATGCAAAAATTAGTCTGAGCCGAATTCTTCAAATCTTCATCCAAATAAATTCCATTATTCAGATTACTGACCTGCAAAACCAAATCGGTAGCATATTCATTTCCATCTTTTTCTGGATGAAAATACGTTTCCGTTTTTAAAGCATCGCCACGAAGTGCCACTACATTATCAATTCCAAGGAAATCCAAATCAATCAATAAGTTCTCTGTATCTTCTTTGTTAAAACCGCCACACAAAATATGCGGAATGGCATCCACATTATATTTATTTTGAATTCCGGCACAAATACCAACAGTTCCCGGACGTTTTTTTACAATTTTCTTTTGCAAAAGTCCACTTGGCAATTCCTTGAATTCATATTCCTCACGATGGTAGGTTACATCAATAAATGGCGGATTAAATTCCATCAACGGATCAATACTATCATAAATAGATTGGATATTCTGGCCTTTCAAAGGCGGTAAAATCTCGAAAGAAAACAATGGTTTTCCGTTAGCGTTTTCTATATGTTGGGTTACTTTCATAATCTGTTGTCTGTTATCTGTTGTTGGTTATCTGTTTCCAATTTTAACTGAAAACTGACAACCGACAACTGTTCTTAATCTGCTATATTTGGACTAAGCCATTTTGTGGCTTTTTCTGTTGAAATTCCTCTTCTTTTGGCGTAATCTATTACTTGATCTTCTTTTATTTTTCCGAGTCCAAAATACTTGCTTTCAGGATTTCCAAAATAATAACCTGAAACGGATGATGCTGGCCACATCGCCATACTTTCTGTTAGCTTCACTCCTATTTCTTGTTCTACATTTAATAGTTTCCAAATCGTTGGTTTTTCCAAATGGTCCGGACAAGCAGGATATCCTGGTGCCGGACGAATTCCTTTGTATTCTTCATCAATTAAATCCTGATTGCTCAAACTTTCTTCTGAAGCATATCCCCAAATTTCTTTACGGACTTTTAAATGCAAATATTCTGCGAAAGCTTCGGCTAATCTGTCGCCAAGTGCTTTCACCAAAATCGAATTATAGTCGTCTAATTGTTTTTCGAATTCAGCTGCTTTTTCATCAACCCCAAATCCTGTCGTAACACAAAAACAGCCTATGTAATCTTGCTTTCCGTTGTCTTTTGGCGTTACAAAATCAGCTAACGCGATGTTTGGAGCACCAGCCGTTTTTTGGGATTGTTGGCGAAGCGTTAAGAAAGTTATCGGTTGTTGGTTATCGGTTATAAGTTCTATATCATCATCGTTAACAGTATTCGCTGGAAAAATTCCCAAAATTCCTTTGGCGGTTAACCATTTTTCGGAAACAATTTGTTTTAGCATTTCCTGCGCATCTGCAAATAAGGATGTCGCTTGTTCGCCCACAACGTCATCGGTTAAAATCGCTGGATATTTTCCATATAATTCCCACGAACTGAAAAACGGTGTCCAGTCAATAAAATCAACTAATTCCGAAAGTGCTACTTCAATAGTTTTTGTCCCGATGAAATTTGGCTTTATAGGTTGGAAATTATCCCAATCTAACTTCAATTTGTTTTTACGGGCATCTTCAATTGACAAGTAATTTTTGTCCCGACTTCTATTTAAATAGCCTTCGCGTAATTTGTCATATTCAGCCCGAACGGTTTTTGCATATTCTATTTTCGTTTCAGCCTGAAGCAAATTACTCGCTACTGTTACGGCACGTGATGCATCGTTTACATGGACAACGGTTTCCTTATATTCTGGTGCAATTTTCACAGCAGTATGCGCACGAGATGTCGTTGCACCACCAATCATAATTGGGATTTTGATATTGAGTTTATCCATTTCTTTGGCGAGATATACCATTTCGTCAAGCGATGGTGTAATCAATCCGCTTAGTCCAATAATATCTACGTTGTATTCAACTGCAGCTGCTATAATTTTTTCGGGCGGAACCATGACTCCCAAATCGATGATTTCGAAATTATTGCAACCTAAAACTACAGCTACAATATTTTTCCCAATATCGTGTACATCACCTTTTACCGTTGCCATTAACACTTTCCCCGCACTTGATGATTTTCCGTCTTTTTGAGCTTCTATATAAGGTAACAAATAAGCTACTGCCTTCTTCATTACACGGGCTGATTTTACCACTTGGGGCAAGAACATTTTTCCGCTTCCGAATAAATCGCCGACAACGTTCATTCCCGCCATCAGGTTAATTTCAATAACATCAATCGCTTTTTCAGAATTAGCTCTGGCTTCTTCAACATCTATTTCAATAAACTCGTCGATTCCTTTTACTAATGAATGGGTTAATCTTTCCTGAACCGAACCGCTTCTCCATTCCTGAATTGCTTTTTCATTAGCTTTGAAATCACCTTTAAAACTTTCGGCTAAGTCTAATAATCTTTCGGTAGCATCTTCTCTTCTGTTTAGCAAAACATCTTCTACATGTTCCAATAAAATTGGATCGATTTCATCATAAATTTCAAGCATTTCTGGATTTACGATTCCCATCGTCATGCCATTTTTAATAGCGTGATATAAAAATGCTGAGTGCATTGCTTCACGCACTTTGTCATTGCCACGGAACGAAAAGGAAACGTTACTAACACCGCCTGAAACTCCGGCATACGGAAGATTTTCCCGAATCCATTTAGTGGCTCTAAAGAAATCTAAGGCGTTTAGTTTGTGTTCTTCCATTCCGGTTGCCACTGGGAAAATATTCGGGTCGAAAATGATATCTTCTGCAGGGAAATGCACTTCATTAACCAGAATATCATAGCTTCTTTTACAGATTTCAATTCTACGTTCGTAATTATCGGCTTGACCATTTTCGTCGAAAGCCATTACTATTACTGCTGCTCCGTATCTTTTTATAAGTTTAGCATGATGAATGAAGGCCTCTTTTCCTTCTTTTAGGGAAATTGAATTCACGACACCTTTTCCCTGAATTACTTTTAATCCCGCTTCAATAATTTCCCATTTGGAGCTGTCAACCATTACTGGAACTCGAGCAATATCGGGTTCAGCTGCTATCAGATTTAGGAATTTGGTCATGGCATAAACGCCATCTAACATTCCTTCATCCATATTGACATCTATGATTTGGGCACCGCCTTCAACTTGTTCTCTAGCGACAGAAAGTGCTTCTTCGTATTTTTCTTCTTTGATTAAACGCAAAAATTTACGCGAACCTGTTACGTTAGTTCGTTCTCCGACGTTTATGAAATTGGATTCGGGAGTTACGATTAAAGGTTCAAGACCTGATAATTTTAAATATTTTGTTTCTGCCATTTTTGTTTTTACCACGAATTAACAAATTATCACAAATTTAATTCGTGGAAATTTGTGCAATTTGTGGTTGCTTTTATTATGCGTTTTCTAAAATAGTTCTTGGTTTAAATTCTTTGGCTACTTCTGCAATAGCCTTTATATGCTCTGGAGTTGTGCCACAGCAACCACCAATGATATTGATTAAATTATCTTGTAAATATTCCTTAATTAATGCTTGCATTTCTTCAGGAGTTTGGTCGTATTGCCCGAAAGCATTTGGCAAACCTGCATTTGGATGTGCGGAAATATTTAATTGTGTATTCATTGCCAATCTTTTCAAATACGGTTTTAATTGATCTGCACCTAAAGCGCAATTGAATCCGATGCTTAATAAATCAATATGCGCAATTGAAATCAGGAAAGCTTCAACTGTTTGCCCTGAAAGTGTTCTTCCTGACGCATCGGTAATTGTTCCTGAAACCATTACTGGAATATCGAGATTGCGTTCTTCTTTTACTTCTTCGATGGCGAATAGTGCTGCTTTTGCATTTAGTGTGTCGAAAATTGTTTCTACTAAAAGTACGTCACAACCTCCGTCAATTAAGGCTTCCACTTGTTGTTTGTAGGCGATTCTTAAATCATCAAAAGTCACGGCACGAAAACCTGGATCGTTTACATCTGGAGACATTGAAGCTGTTCGGTTTGTTGGCCCGATGGAACCCGCTACAAAACGTGGTCTGTCTGTAAATTCGTCAGCAACTTCTCGGGCAATTTTTGCGGATTCGTAGTTTAATTCATAAACCAAATCTTCTAAATGGTAATCGGCCATTCCGATAGTAGTTCCTGAAAACGTATTCGTTTCTACGATATCAGCTCCGGCTTGAAAATACAAACGATGCACTTGTTTTACAGCTTCTGGCTGAGTTATAGAAAGCAAATCGTTGTTTCCCTTTAGCGGATGAGGGAAATCCTTGAAACGTTCTCCACGGAAATCTTCTTCGGAGAAGTTGTTGCGTTGCAACATAGTTCCCATTGCCCCGTCGAGCACCAGAATTCTTTCTTTTATGACTTGTTGTATTTTTGACATATTTTGCATTTCTCGCAAAGGCACAAAGGCGCTAAGCTTAATTTATACTATGATTTATTAATTAGCCCCGATTGGCAGTGCTATCGTGTAGCACAGAAAGCGGGAATATGGATTGCAAAAATGCGCAAGCCATTAGCTCGTAAAAAAATATAGTATGTTATCTGAAAGAGAGAAGAATTCTCGGGTTATCTTTATCTGAAAATTTCAGATTAGAATGTAGCACCTTCTTTTGGCAAAGGGTTGCTAAGCTTTCAACGGGTCTATTCCCTCCAGCTTTCGTGATAACGAACAATAAGTTTATGAACTTTGCAAAGTAATGACATAGATTTTAGAATTACAACAAAATTTATAAATAAGTTTTTAAAAAACAACTACATCGTTATCATAAAAAAGGAGCTTAAAAATAAGCTCCTTTTAAAAATATAATTAATTAAAATTTAGTTCTTTATAATTTTTGAAGTTCCAACTCCTAATCCTGTTTTTACTTTAACAAAATAAACTCCAGCATTTAAATCAGCAATGTTTATTTGAACAGCATCTATAGTAGAAACCTTAATCTCCTTTACAATTCTTCCATTAATATCTATCACTGAAACATTTTCAATTGTTGCATTATTTTTTGAAGTCACACTAAAAATATCTTTAACCGGATTTGGTTGTAATGAGAAATTGTTAGCAAAGAAATCTCTTATCCCAAGTGCTGGTCGGTCTACAGAAAAATCATCAATACCTATATAATTTGAATTTACACCTGATGGTCCTCCTTGTTGCACATGATAACGCAGTGCAATTCTGCTATCAGTTGGTCCAGTTAATCCTGTAATAGTGTAACTATATTGCGTCCATTCAGCAGGGTAATCGGTTGTGTTCAAAGCTGAATTTACTGACAATGCTAAAGTAGTGAAACTGCCAACATTGTTAGGGGCATTGGGCATAACTTCTGTTGCGTCTGTGCTAATTCTTAGCTCTAATCTATCAGGAAATGTTGCTGGATTAATAGTAGTACGGGTGTAAAAGGAAATTATATCACCATTTTGTAATCCAGTTAAAATAGGGGTAAACAACCAAGTGCTTATTCTGCCTGAACCAGTAATGCTATTGAAATTAGCTCCAATATATGACGTTGTAGCTCCGCTGTTAGCTACAAAAACAGTTTCTGTTCCTTGAAACCAAGTAGTGGCTCCAACGTTATTAGCTAAATTTGAAAAAATCCAACCACTTGGTTCTAGTGTGGTAATGTCATCAAAATTTTGAGTGATTAAATTTTGAGCATTCGAAACAATTGTGGTAAAAAATGCGATTAAGAGTAAAGTTTTTTTCATAAGTTGTTATTTTAAATTTGGACGAAGTTAATTTTATTTTAAAATTTATCTACAACTTTTCTTTCATCTGCAAAAATACTCGACCAAGGGTTGATATGAGTATGTTTTAGATAAAAATCTGTACCCTAAATAATAAAAATCAACAACAAACTACTACTTTAGTTTTAGTGTCATAAGGTTACTTAAAGATATTAAAGTGATAACCAAACAGCTTCTTTAATTTTTATTGTTTCGGCAACTTTTAAAATATCGGTCAAAACGCCTCGCGCCGTAACTTGTTTTCCGGCTCCGGCACCTTGAATTACAATTGGAAGTTCGCCATAGGATTTGGTGTAAATTTCAATCAGGTTATCAGCCCCTTTTAATTGACCAAGCGCGGAGCTTTTAGGAACGGAAATCAATTTGACTTCCAATTGTTTTGATTTTATGTCAAATTCTCCAACATAGCGCAGCACATGATTATCGGCTTGTGTGATTTTCGCAATGTGAAAAGGCTTGTCAAAAAGCTGTTTGTTTACCGAATATTCGGCTTTAGAGTTATCTTCATTCAAATTTGGGAGCAAAAGGGATGAAATAGTGATATCTGAAAATTCGACTTGTTGTTCTATCTCACGTGCCAAAATCAATAATTTTCTGGCGACATCATTTCCTGATAAATCTTCACGAGAATCGGGCTCTGTGAGACCCGTTTTTTCCGCTTCGGCCAAAATTTTTGAAAACGGAAGCTCTTCTGATGAAAATCTGTTAAAGATATAGCTTACTGAACCTGAGAATACACCACGAATTTTAGTAATCTCTTCGCCCGAAAAATGCAACTCTTTTATGGTTTGAACAACTGGTAATCCGGCTCCAACATTGGTTTCGTATAAAAATGACTTATCGAATTTTTTAAGATTTCTTCTTAACTCTTTGTAGAAATCAGTGTGTAGCGTGTTCGCTTTTTTATTGGCGGATACAATATCAAACCCATTTTGAATGAGTGGAATGTAATTTTTGACAATGTCTGAACTTGCAGTAGCATCAACTGCAATAAGGTTTTCGAGTTGTTGTTCCTGAACGTATTCGATGATGTCTTCAATTCGGAACGGAATTGCTGATTGAGCAAAGTTAGCTTCCCATTGATTTTTGATTCCGCCTTTTTCGAAAAATGCCAAAGTGGAATTAGTAATTATTGGAAATCGCAACTCAATATTTCTTTTTTCGAGAAAGAATTTTTGGCTTTCAATAACCTGATTTATCAATGTACTACCGACATTGCCGATACCAAAAAGAACTATGTTGATTCTAAGCGCTGACATAACTTTGTTGTTTTTGTTTGTTAAAAATAGGGGCTAAAATTTGGGCTAACTGGGCAAATTCTATTAAAAAAGCATCGTGACCATGAATGGATTTTATCTCGTGATAGTATACATTTTCTTTAGTAGAATTCAATAAATTATGGGTTTCCCGATTTTCATCCGGGATGAAAAAATAATCGGTGTCAACCGCCACGACGTGAATACTGGTTTTAATTTCTTTTAGAATGCTCAAAAAATCTTTTCTGCCTCGAGTAATGTCATTTGTTTTTAATAAATGATTCATCAACTTATAAGCTGATAATCTAAAGCGGTTTTTGAGTTTTAAACCATGATTTGTCAACCAATTTTCAATTTGAAAAACGGATAGGTTTCCTTTTTTACTTCTTTGAAATCTTTGATTGATAGATTGGGGTGTTCTATACAAAAGCATGGCGTGTAACCTTGCATCCGCAATTGGGTCATTAGAATTATTTAGAATTTGATCTTGAATTAAAACATTCGCAATTACCCAATCCGTAGCTTTCCAATCGGAAGCAATCGGAATTAAATTCTCGACTTTTTCTGGAAAAAGAACAGTCATCTCCCAAGCTAAAGCGCCACCAAGACTTCCTCCAATAACAGAAAAAACAGCGTCAATTTTTAAAGAAAATAAGCCTTCCCAAAAAATTCTGGCCATATCCCGAATGGTAAAATCCTGATAATTTGAAATTAAATTATACAAGTTGTCATCGTATCCATTTCCGGGTATGTTGAATGCAATCACGGTAAAATAAGTAGTGTCGATAATTTTATTTTCACCAATTAAATCGTTCCACCAGCCGTTTTCTCCTGTAATATTTGAGTTTCCTGTCAAAGCATGATTTACGACAACTACTGGCGCACTTCCGATGGCTTGTCCAAATTGCTGGAAGAACAATGGAATGTATGGTTTCTGCTTTCCGTTTTCTAAATCGAAATTAAAAATATCTATTTTCTCTAAGTTTTTCATTTTTATTTTTTTTGTGTTTTAAAGAGACCGCCTTCAACCACAAAACTGAAGACAGTCTCAACAAACAAACCTAAACTAGTTTTTCAACAGGAAGACTTACCAAAACGGCTTTTAAATCGGCTTTTAAATCTTCGATGTCTTCTAAGCCAACCGATAGGCGAATTAAGTCTTTAGTTACTCCTGTTGTTTCTTGTTCAGCATCTGATAGTTGCTGATGTGTGGTACTTGCCGGATGAATGATTAAGGATTTGGTATCACCAATATTGGCCAATAATGAGAATAATTTGGTTCCGTCAGCTACTTTTTTAGCGGCTTCAAATCCACCTTTTAGCCCGAAAGTGACAATACCGCTTTTCCCGTTCGGAAGGTATTTATCGGCAAGTTCCTTATACTTTGAAGTTGCCAATCCTGGATAATTTACCCAAGCCACTTGTTCTTGTGATTGCAACCATTGGGCTAAAGCCAAAGCGTTTTCGCTGTGTTTTTTAATTCGGATTTCTAAAGTTTCCAATCCTTGAATGGTTTGAAAAGCGTTAAACGGACTTAGTGCTGCTCCAAAATCGCGTAAGCCTTCGATTCTTACTTTGGCAATGAATGAAGCGGCGCCAAGAGCTTCGTAGTATTTTAATCCATGATAACCTGCTGATGGTTCCGTGAATTCGGGGAATTTTCCGTTGCTCCAGTCAAAATTTCCAGCATCGATGATTGCGCCACCAAGCGAAGTTCCGTTTCCGGTGATGTATTTGGTTAAAGAGTGAATTACAATGTCAGCACCATATTGAATTGGGTTCAGCAAAAAGGGTGTGGCTACCGTATTGTCAACAATAAAAGGCACTTTGAAGGCTTTCGCTTCGGTAGAAATAGCTTTTAAATCAAGTACATCTAGTTTTGGATTTCCAAGACTTTCTACAAAGAATGCTCTAGTATTTTCTTGTGCCGCTTTAGTAAAGTTTTCTGGGTTGGATGGGTCAACAAAAGTTGTTGTGATGCCTAATCTTGGTAAAGTAACTTTAAGCAAATTGTATGTTCCGCCATATAAACTATTGGAAGCGACGATGTGGTCACCGGCTTTTAACAAAACTAAAAGAGTGGTTGCAATAGCCGATGTTCCTGAAGCGGTTACGACTGCTCCGATTCCTCCTTCTAATGTGGCTAAACGTTGCTCCAAAATGTCATTTGTTGGATTGTTTAGGCGAGTGTAAATAAATCCTGCTTCAGCTAAGCCAAATAAATTAGCGGCATGGTCAGAATTATTAAATACATACGAAGTGGTTTGATAAATTGGAACGGCTCTAGTTCCTGCGTTTTTAGTAACGTCGTGTCCTGCGTGCAATGCGTTTGTTGCGAATTTTTGTGTGCTCATGATTTTTAAATTTTAGTTTTTAAATATTAAATTTTAGTTTTTTTTGAAAAAGGCCCTTCGACTGCGCTCAGGGTGACAAACTTGGATAAATAAAAAAGTCCCTTTGGATGGCTTACCAAAGGGACTTTTAGGGTGTAGATAAACTACGACTAAGTGTTCAACTTTTGGTAACAGGGTGTGCACATACGACAACACATCATGTGCATCATCATAAAGTTCATCATCATATTTTTTACTGTTACGTTCATTGTTTATTTTTTAATTTGTTTTATTTTGATTTTGCTTTAAATAAAAAACCTCTGCGGTTTGCAGAGGTTTAATTGGATATATTTTAAAATTTAAAATTATGCAATAGTTATCTCTGCGGATTCTTCCACATCACACGACACATATTGCACATCATTAAATTCATTTTGTTATTTTTCTGGAACAAACATCTGAACTATTTTTGAATTGACAAAATTAAATTTAAAATTTAACATTTGAAGTTGGATTATATATATTTAAATACTACGTATTTAGAATTTTTAAAAAATCATAAATAAAATAAAAAAAGCAAAATAGTTTTTTGTATTCTAAATAGTCTTTATACATTTGCACTCGAAAATGAGAGGAAAAATTTGAACTGATTGCAACCTCGTTAAAAAATGCTAAAGCAGCATTCCTTCTTTAGCCTTCATAACAATCTCTTTTTTTCGTTAAAATTAATATTAAACTAAAATATAGTTATGGCTTATTTATTTACATCGGAGTCAGTGAGTGAAGGACATCCGGACAAAGTTGCAGATCAAATTTCTGATGCGCTAATTGATAATTTTTTAGCATTTGACCCGGAATCAAAAGTGGCTTGTGAAACATTGGTTACTACTGGTCAAGTAATTCTTGCTGGCGAAGTAAAATCAAATACTTATCTTGATGTACAATCTATTGCACGTGAAGTTATCCGTAAGATTGGATATACTAAAAGTGAGTATATGTTTGAAGCAGATTCTTGTGGTGTTTTATCTGCTATTCATGAGCAATCTGCTGATATCAATCAAGGTGTAGACAGAGCAAGCAAAGAAGAGCAAGGTGCTGGTGACCAAGGAATGATGTTTGGTTATGCCACAAACGAAACTGAAAATTATATGCCATTAGCGTTAGATATTTCTCATGCTTTGTTAATTGAATTAGCTAATCTAAGAAGAGAAGATACCGAAATTAAGTACTTACGCCCGGATGCTAAATCGCAAGTTACTTTAGAGTATTCTGATGACAACAAACCACAAAGAATTGATGCTATCGTAATTTCTACGCAGCATGATGACTTTGCTCCGGAAGCTGAAATGTTGGCGAAAATCAAAAGCGATTTAGTGTCGATTTTGATTCCGAGAATTAAAGCGAAATACCCACAATATGCTCATTTCTTTAATGATAATATTACCTACCACATCAACCCAACCGGGAAATTTGTTATCGGTGGACCACACGGAGATACTGGTTTGACAGGAAGAAAAATTATCGTTGACACTTATGGTGGAAAAGGAGCTCACGGTGGTGGTGCTTTCTCTGGAAAAGACCCAAGTAAAGTGGACCGTTCTGCGGCCTATGCAACCCGTCATATTGCAAAAAACTTAGTGGCTGCCGGATTGTGTGACGAAGTTTTAGTTCAGGTTTCTTATGCGATTGGTGTGGCTAAACCAACTTCTATCAACGTTGTGACTTACGGAACTTCTAAAGTGAATTTGACCGACGGAGAAATCAGTAAAGTAGTGGAGAACGTTTTTGATATGCGTCCATACTTTATTGAGCAACGTTTGAAATTGAGAAACCCAATTTATAGTGAAACCGCTGCTTATGGTCATATGGGAAGAACTCCTGAAACGGTTACTAAAACTTTCCAATTGCCAAATGGCGCGCCAAAAACAGTAACTGTTGATTTATTTACCTGGGAGAAATTAGACTATGTAGATAAAGTAAAAGCTGCTTTTGGATTGTAAAATCTGAAACTCTTAAATATAAAAATCCCGTCTGGTTCTATACAAGACGGGATTTTTTTAGCCTTGATGGTAGCGGCATCCTTTTTATCTCGTTATTAAACGAGATAAAAAGATATAGCGAACAGCGGGAACAGCTACAAATTATACTTTAAACTCAAAATTACATAACGCGGTTGGACTCTGTATTGCGAGGTTCTGACAATGTTTTGATTAAAACTGTCATCATTAAGCGACGTCGTGTTTAACAAATTGGTTCCTGATAGTTTGTATTCCCATTTGCTGTCTTTGGTTTTTTGATAAATCAAACTGGCTGACAGAAAATCATACTCGTTTTCGGTTGTTCTATCGTTGTTGTAATAATGGTAAAACTCATATTCTGAAACGAATGAAAAACTCTTAAGGAAAAAATAATCCAGTTTTACAGAAGGCTTGTCGGTGTAAAACGTATTGCCCTGATATTCATTAATCAAATAATTGTAACCGATTTCAATGTTTGGCAATTTTTTAAAATTAGTAGAAAATTCTATAGCATAATTTTGGGTAAAACTTTCATTACTAATGGCTATATCTGTATTCGTTAGTGGATTAAACTGTAGGTTGTTAAATTTGGACCAATTGATGTTAGCACTTAAGGACGCTTTGTAAAACCGCGCAAAAGACCTGCCATAATTTCCCATTGCAGAGAAAGCTTCGTCTGCAAAATTAGAATTGATTGGTGATGAAGCTTGATTTACCCCATCAAAACGGAATCGCGATTTAACTGCATCAATCGTTCTTGAATAAGTTGCATAGGCAAATATATTTTCGAAATTAAACATATTGTATTTAAAATACCGCAACGAATGGGTTTGACTGGTTGAATTTTCTAACAATCTGTTTCCTTTAGACAACGTATTGTAGCTGTTGAGCACGTATCCTTCGGCTAGTTTATTAATGTCTGTAAAATTATTGGTGAAACTAAAATTATAGGTTAATGTTTCTGCTTTTTTTATTTGGTATAAAACGAATAAATCAGGCAAAAGTCGGGTGAAGTTTAATTTATAATCGGTTCCCAACTGCTGGTTATCCATCGAATAATTATGAGCACTTATTCCCGGTGTAAAAGTGAATTTTCCTGACAACATTTTGTAATGCGCTCCAAGGAAAGCATCATTAAAGCGATAATTCACATCGTTGTAATTGGCTTCGTTGGCTAAGTATGTACTATTTCCGTTATCTAAAATTTGATACATACTTGAATTGAAAGTCTGATTCGAATACGTATTTCCAAAGGTTATATTGATATTGCTTTTTGGTGTCAACATGTAATAATAATCCAATTTGGCATCCAATTTATTCGTTTTTACAAACCGATTTTGGTTCAAATCTGTTCTGATTTGTGCGGTGTCATAACCCAGAATATTACTTGTAGGCGATGTAAATGGATCACTCGCTAAATTGGCATTATAAAATGGATCTTCATCCTGATACAAATGTTGCATTTCAAGAGCGAAAACATTTTTTTCGGAAGCCGTATAATAAAAACTCAAATTCTGATTGACTGAAGTTGGTGCTTGGTTTTTGGCCGTATTGATATTCTCTGAATTTGAATTGGTGTTAATAACAGTTTCTCTCAGCAACGAATTTACTTCCTCTTGTTTGGATAATTTTCCGAGAATATCGTAATCAAACTGAAAGTTAGCATTGGGCTTATAGCTAGAACTTAGTTTAAATAATCCTAAACTATTCTTTTGATGCGCTACTTCCTGCCGATTTTCGGTTGACGCAATATCGGAAGAATTGGGCTGCAGGAAATTAGTTTTGGCTTTGGTTTCCAAATCAGTAATAGAAGAAGATAGAATTCCAAAACCACTCAATGTCCATGATTTTGTTGGATTATAGGAGAAATTTGTCGCGCCAAATTTGGTGTCAATTTCTTTAGCTCTGTTATTTCGTAGCAATGAAATTCCCAAATCATTGGAGGACACATTAAAACTGGAACCACCTTTGCCCATCATGTTTCTGAAACCACCGGTAAATTTGAAATAATCCTGAATGGTTAGTGGCAGTTCACCTATATTATTAAAGTTACTAATAACATTGATGCTGTATTTTGGACTGTAATAAAACAGCTTTGGATTGATTATGTATCGATCGGCTTTACCTTTATCATCAATGCCGCCTCCGGCAGTCATATCGCCAAACCAAAAGTTTTTCTTCCCATTTTTCAGTTTAATGTTCATGGCCACATTATCCTGATTATTTTCAACCCCTTTTAGTATCGAATTTTCATTGTAGTTTCGCAACACCTGCACTTTATCAATCGCGTCAGCGGGAATATTTTTCACGCCAAGTTTGGTATCGCCATCAAAAAAATCTTTGCCTTCCACCATTAGTTTGGTAACTTTTTTACCTTCTACTTCTACTTCACCATCGGCATTTACTTCAACTCCGGGTAACTTTTTCAATACATCTTCGAGTTTTCTTTCTGTACCTGTTTTGAAGGAATCGGCGTTGTATGAAATGGTATCACCATGGATGGAAACCGGCATTTCGCGAACGATTTCTACCTCATCAAGTTGCGTTCCTTCCTCAAGCGTGATAACTTTATTGATGTTTTCCGTAGTTGTGGCAACAGTTATATCTACCGACTGATAGCCTATATAACTAATTTTAATTGCATAAGTTGAATTAGCTTTTAAATTTAGTTGAAACTTTCCTTTATCATTAGTTATACTGTAAGCATCGACAGCTTTTGTAGCCTGATTTACCGCCATCACATTGGCCATTTCTAAAGGCACTGCTTTAGCGTCAGCGATAACTCCGTCGAACTTTATATTTTGCGAAAAGGAAATGGATGTTATAAAAAGTATAAGTATGAAATAAAGATTCCTCATCAAAGTTGTTTTTAGAAGTTTAAAAGTATAAAAGTAAGGGTTGAAATGATTTTATTTAAGAAATTTTTAGATATTATCTGTGAACTTCTATCCTAATTCCGTCTTTTCCATCACCACGTTGGCTATTCATGAGCTCCATTTGCTTCTGTACAAGACTTTCATATTCAGATTTCGTCACTTTCTTTCCAGTTTTTGGCACTTTAATAATCAGTTTGTCTTTTGGATTCAAAATTAGTTTTGAGCATAAAACCACTGTCTTATCAAAACTAGCTTCCAAAATTAATCCGGGTAATCCCCAATATTCTCCCGGACCATTACTTATTGGTATTTCCGGAGTATACCAAACCGAGATTAGTTGTTCTTTAGGCTCATCCATCATTAAAAACTGTGTTTTACTATCGGTCTGTTTGTTTTTAAAGTTGGCGTATTCCTCTTTTTCTTTTTCAGAAACAGGAATCGTATAAGTTGCTTTATAACAGGTGTATTCGCCAATCTTCTTCGACTCGCCTTCAATTTTCCATTGGTAGGTTGAAAGCGAATCGGTGATTAAAAATTCTTTTCCGAAAAATTCTTCTTCGGTAATCGAGACTTTATCCTTTATGTTTTTATAGATTTTGCCATCATTCGAATTCTCCATTTTTATCATCATTCCACCAGCTGATGGCTCCGGAGCGTCTAATTTTTGTTCTTCTTCATAAACTGATTCTGATTTATTAAAAGTGAGGATATATTCTTTTTCAAATTCTTTTTTCATGCTCTCCATAAATTTCTGTTTCATTTCTTCTGTCATGCTTGAACTTTCTATTTTTAAAGAACCATCCATATTGGTTTTGGATTTATAAAAAGCCTGACCTTGAAAATTTTGTGCTTTAGAAACACTTACGGCTAATAGCAATACAGCTAACGTTACTTTGGTTATAATCTTAATCATGATGTTATAATTTTAAATTGATGTTACAAATGAAAAAATAAATAAACTCATTTTGGGTTAACTAAAGTTAACGTTTGTTAACGGTGTTTTTTTGATTTCTTTTGTTAGTACTTTTGATTTATGAAAAGAAAAAATAATGCTTATTTAATTCTCTTTATCACATTGACTATTGTTGCCACAATAGGGCTACAAGTATATTGGAATATCAAAAACTATAAAGAAAATAAGGCGCGATTAATTAATGAAGTGCAAATAGCCTTAGACAACAGCATTGAATATTACTATGTAGAAGATGTTAAAAATGATTTTGTGGCTTATGTGAACAATAATAAATCGATCAAATCTGATGATTTTTTTAAATCACTTGAAAAAGATTCCATCTTCAAAAAGCAGTTTAACAAAACAAAGAAGAAATGTATCCAAAAGGACAGTATCAAAACCTCAACTATCATTCAGTACAAAGTAAGTTCTACTGATAAAAAAAGCTCATTTAATCAAAAAGCGAGTCTAGATTCCATCCGGAAACAAATAGCCCTTTTTAACAAAACAGATACCCTACACACCAAAAGCAAAATTCACATTGCAACTCCAAAAGTGTCTCTTTCTAAAATAAATCCCGAAAAAATAACATCGCTAACTGTTTTCACCGGAAAAAAAGCTGTCGACAGTATTTCTAAAATCAAGGATTTGGCTAATAGAATCATCATTTCGATGGTGAGAGATTCTATCGATTTTAAAAAGCTAAATGCCCATTTAAAAAAGGAATTGACTCGAAAAAACATCAACATCCTGTATGCTTTTAATCAATATAAATCGGATTCCTTATTTGATACATTTGGGTTACAGAAAAAAGCCGAATTGCCTTTGAAAACCATTTCAAAATCTACTTACCTTCCTTCCGGACAGAAATTGGAATTAGCTTTTTCAAACCCTATGTTGACTATAGTAAAAAGAAGCATGACAGAGATACTATTATCCCTTTTGTTGTCGTTATCCATAATCAGTTGTTTGTTGTACTTACTTCGAACCATTAATAGACAGAAAAAAATTGACGAAATAAAAAATGATTTAATCAGTAATATTACACACGAATTTAAAACACCAATCACAACTATTAGTACTGCTATAGAAGGAATTAAAAGCTTTAACGCTGAAAACGATGTGGAAAAAACGAACCGTTATTTAGCTATATCCGGAAATCAATTGAAAAAACTGGAAGTTATGGTGGAACGATTACTCGAGACCGCATCGCTTGAGACGGATCAGTTAATGCTTAAAAAGGAAAAAACCGATTTGCTTCCAATACTGACTAGCTGTATCGAAAAGCAACAAATCAATGTTCCTGAAAAGACCATCTTATTTGAATCTGATTACCCTGAGGTTTTTGTTGCTATTGATTCTTTTCATATCGAAAATGCCATATCCAATTTAATTGACAATGCTGTAAAATATGGCGGGAATCATATTAAAGTGAGATTAACATCTGATAAAAAAAGCATAAGTATTTTAATTGAAGACAACGGAATTGGAATTGACAAAAGTTTGCGTGAAAAGATTTTTGAAAAATTTTATCGTATCCCGAAAGGCAATATTCACGATGTAAAAGGTTTTGGAATTGGATTATATTACTCGAAAAAAATAATTGAAAAACACGGCGGTTCGATTGAATTACTATCCAATGCTGCACCAACAATATTTAAAATAACACTTCCTAATGAATACTAAGATAAAAGTTCTTTTGGCAGAAGACGAACTGGCTTTAGCACAAATCATAAAGGAAAGTCTGGAGACCCGAAACTTTGATGTATTGCATTGCAAAAATGGTCAGGAAGCTTTTGATGTATACATCAAAGAAAATCCGGATATTTTGGTTCTTGATGTGATGATGCCTATTAAAGATGGTTTTTCGGTAGCTAAAGATGTTCGAAAAGTAAACAAAAGTGTACCCATCCTTTTTCTAACGGCTAAATCACAAACCCAAGATGTTGTTGAAGGATTTTCGGTTGGCGGAAACGATTATCTTAAAAAACCCTTCAGTATGGAAGAACTAATTGTTAGAATTCATTCCCTTTTAGGAAGAATTATTTCTAAAAACATTGACGAAGCAGTTAGCGTTGGAATGTATTTATTCCATCCCATAAAGCAAACACTCGTTTTTGATGACAAAACTGAAAACCTAACACACCGGGAAGCTGCATTGCTTCATTTACTACTAGAAAATAAAAATGAAATCATTGAACGCGCGGTAATTCTGAAAAAAATATGGGGCGATACCGACTTCTTTTCCGGAAGAAGTATGGATGTTTTCATTACCAAATTACGAAAAAAATTAAGCCTTGATGCTGCTGTTCAAATTATAAACATCAGAAGTCAAGGCTATAAACTTATTTGTTAGATAAAATCAATGTCCCATTCTAATTGGCATTCTGTTTCCGTCTCCCCTTTGTCCATCATACATTTCACGCATTTCCTGCATTTTCTTCACAACAGTTTCATCATATTCTTTTTGGGAGATTACTTTTCCTTTCGTTGACGCTTTTATTTCGGCTTTATCTTTGGAGTTCAATACAATTTTCGAACACAGTATAACCGTTTTTCCATCGTTTACTTCAAGAATTAAACCCGGTAAACCCCAATAACTTTCCGGTCCCTGATTCACTGGAATTTCAGGAGTATACCATGCGGTTATGGTGATTTCTTTAGGTAAATCGAAGTCGTCCATAAAGTTGGTTTTCTTCTCTTTATTGTCTTTTTTTTCCTCTCCTTCTTTTGCTTCTTCTTGTTTTTTAGGTCTGAAATTTCTAAAATCCGATTGGCTAACTGGTCGAACTGCAGTAGCTTTAAAACAATTATAACCGCCAATCATTTTGGTTTCTGATTCCATTTTCCAACTTAATTTTGGCAATGAATCTTTTACTAAAAATTCTTTACCCATAAACTCTTTGTCAACGGTATAACTTTTGTCTTTTACATTTTTATAGTAGGTTCCGCCACCACCCATCATAGAGCTCATCATTCGCATTCCGCCTTGTTGTCCTTGTCCCGGAGCGTCAAGTTTTTCCTCCTCTTTGTAGATGGAAGCCGATTTGTCAAAATTAAGAATGAATGTTTTCTCGAACATTTTCTTCATTCGCTCTTCAATCATTTTCTGCATTTCAGGCGTAATTTCTTTATTGCCTTCAAAACGGGATTTGAAATCGGAAGTACTGGTTTTAGATTCATAAACCGCCATTCCCTGAAAATCTTTTTGAGCATTTGAGGTAATATAGGCTAAAAAGAATAATGTAGTTACTATAAACTTTCTCATTTTTTTATTTTTAAAGAACAAATATGCTAAATGATATTCATTTCTGTTACAAATGTTTTGTTAAAATATCTTTTTTGAACACGTTGAAATTAATTTGCTTTGCTGTAAATTAGCACTATTATGAAAAAGACAATTTATTTCCTTTTACTATTGAGCTTTACGTTTGGTTTTTGTCAAAATCAAAAGCTAAAAACTACCGCAATGGAGACAAAAGAACTGGAAGACAAGATCTACATTGGTTTTGATGGACTCGGCAATAACTATTACATCAAGGATAATGTATTCACTAAGCAAAACGAGAATCAAAAATGGGAGTATAAAAATGTGCCTCTAGGAAAAATAACGGCTGTTGATTATGTCAATCCACTTAAAATAGTAGTTTTCTACGAAGATTTTAATACTATCATTACCCTGGATAATCAGCTTAACGAGATTCAGAAGCTCAATCTTTTTGATATTGATAATAGCATTTTTGCTTCAAAAATTGGCATGGCTTCACAAAATCAATTTTGGATTTACAATGCGTTGACCCAACAAATTATGCTGTTTGATTATTTGAAAAACACCTTCAAAAACATTGGAAATCCCATACAGGAAAGTATAAAATATACCCAATCTGATTTCAATAATTTTTATTGGATAGATGAAATCAACAATTGGTATGCTATTGATATTTTTGGTAAAGTAACGCTGTTGGCCAATATTCCGCCTTTTGAAAAAATACAAATCATTGATAATGAAAAACTCCTGTTTTCCAGTGAAAACATTCTCTACTGTCTGAACAACAAAATAAAAACGATTTACGAAATAGAAATTGTTGAGAAATCGTTTCAAAATTATTATTACAAAGACCAAATTTTGGCTATTTTTACCAACCAGGAAATTAAGAATTATAAAATAAAATTACCATAATGCACATAGCAGTAGCAGGAAACATCGGAGCAGGAAAGACAACGTTAACTCGATTTTTAGCCAAACAATTTAAATGGGAACCTCATTTTGAAGACGTTGTTGACAATCCATATTTAGATGATTTTTATCACCAAATGGAACGCTGGAGTTTCAACTTACAGATTTACTTCTTAAATTCCCGTTTTCGTCAAGTGCTTCAAATTCGTGAAAGCGGCAAAAACATTATTCAGGACCGAACGATTTATGAAGATGCTCATATATTTGCACCCAATTTACACGCGATGGGTTTGATGACCAATCGTGATTTTGAAAATTATTCTGACCTTTTTCAACTGATGGAAGGATTGGTAGGTGCCCCGGATTTGTTGATTTATTTAAGAAGTTCTATTCCTAATTTGGTGTCCCAAATCCACAAACGTGGACGTGATTATGAAAACACGATTTCGATTGACTATCTAAGTCGCCTAAATGAGCGTTATGAAGCCTGGATTCACACGTATGATAAAGGAAAATTACTAATCATTGATGTTGATAATATTGATTTTGTGAATAATCCTGAAGATTTAGGAGATATTATCAATAGAATAAACGCTGAGATAAACGGTTTGTTTTAAATACTACTACTTAAAATATAAGCCCTGTTTCGTTCATAACGAGACAGGGTTTTTTGTTTGTTAATCGTTAATAACCTCAAAAACAACGATAAATTTAGTTAGTAATTAAAATTAATAGCTATTTTTAACGCGATGGTTTTAATCATAAGTACTAATTTTAAACATTTAAAGTCAATATAATCACCCCAAAAAATACCAAATGAAGAAAATTTACTCTATTAAGAATTGCGTTTTAGTATCGTTTTTACTACTGCTTACAATAAACGTTTCACTCCTTGCACAATCAAAAACCGGAAAAGGTGCACAAAATACTAATTTTTCCAAAAGGGTTACATCTAAAAATATAGCTAGAAACAGTAATTCAACACGAAGTGTATTAGCCACCGACGTAATAACAGCTTGTAATAGTTATACTTGGCCTGTAAATGGCTTAACATACAACATTAGTGGTATCTACACCGATGGAGGAGGAATCACTCAACTTTTTAATGATCAAACGGCATGGGATACTTCTGCTGCTACTTATGGAGCGACCGTTGCTTTCAATAGTTTGTCCGGGATTCCAGCTGCTACTACTATTACCCTAACTATAGGGTCAACAAGCGTAACTTTGTCTGCACCAAGCGGCATGTATTCCAGCGGCACTTTTGTAGGGGTAAACAATCCGGGCGAAACCATAACGATGACTTTTAGTCCATCCATATATGGTGTTGCAGGGAATTATTTTCTTACTAATATTGCTGACAATGTTGTCAATGGGAACGTTAAAGCGACCTATTCCGATGGCGCAATCGACGATAGAACTGTAACTACTGATACGGAAACTTTTGGCTATTTTTCGACGACTCCTTTAACTAGTGTCGTTTTAACAACTACGGATACTAACCGATATATTTCCTTAAAAAATATAAGTATTGCCACTAATCCTGCTTCTGCCAATACCTTAGACTTAACCATAAATCAAGCCGTTACACCAGCATTTACGGCTATTGATCCTATTTGCGACGGAGATACATTGGCTCCATTACCAACAACATCAAATAATGGTATTATAGGAGTATGGACACCAGCTTTGGATAATACCACTACAACAACGTACACTTTTACTCCGGATACCGGACAATGTGCCACTGTACTAACAAAAACAATAACCGTTAATCCGATTGTATCTAGTTCAACAAACGTGACTGCATGTAATAGCTATACTTGGCCTGTTACCGGAACAACTTATACAACAAGTGGTAGTTATTCGACTTATGTGACTATTCCAGACAGTCAGGTAATTGATGATTTGGCTTTATGGAATGAACATGCTGCGTCCTATAATGCAACAGTAATTTCAAATACTTTAAGTGGTATAAATGCAACTAACCCAACAAATATAACATACGGGCCAGTTACTGTGAGTATGTCAGCTCCAGGAGGGATGTACTCTAGTGGTGATTTTTTAGGAACTGGAAATGCAAACAATCCGTTAACCATTACTTTTAATCCACCTGTTTATGGTGTTTCCGGAAATTATTTTACAAGCGATTTTACTGATGCTGTTATCTCAGGAAATATTACAGTTAACTATTCAAATGGAACGGTACAAAGTAGAACAGTGACAACAGATACTGATAGTTTTGGCTATTTTGATTCTAATTACATCAGTAGCATCGTCATCAGTTCTACAACTACTGTCCCTAACCATTATGTATCCATAAAAAATTTAAGCATTGCTGCCAATCCGAGTACTTGCAGTACCGAAACCTTAAATTTAACTATTAACACTTTGCCTCCTCCTGGAAATACTTTGGCAACTGCGATTGATGTAACAGCAACAAATTATACAACTACAGGAAATAATTTAGCTATAAATTGCTATACAGATACCGTTGGAGATACCTCTCCTGATGTTTGGTACAAAGTGGCTTTAAGTCCATGTGCGTTAACTTTAAGCACAAATACTTGTACTAACTCCGATTTTGATACTATCCTAAGAATATTTAAAGAAGATGGAACTACAGAAATTGGATTCAGTGATGATGATTGTGGTTCTACTTTTCAATCATCAATAAGTGACGTAGATGTTTCCGCAGAAGATATTGTTTATGTTTTAGTTGAAGGCTATGTAGGCTTGAATCGTGATCAGGGAAACTATGGTTTGGAGATATTACAAACATTAGCAACTCAAGTAACTCCAACCTTTACAGCAGTAGCGGATATTTGTAATGGTGATACTTTATTAGCACTACCGACAACATCGAACAATGGAATTCCTGGTACTTGGTCACCAGCTTTAGATAATACTGATACAACAACCTATTTTTTTACACCAGATGCTAGTCAATGTGCAACAACGACTTCATTGACTATTGTTGTAAATCCTTTGACAACTAACGGAAGTGTTACTACTTCCATTTGTGATGGCGATTCCTATACTTGGCCAGCAAACGGAGTAACATATACTACGGCACAATCAGGCGTTACTGTAGTTAACGGATGTAATACCGCTACTTTGAACTTGTCGATTACGCCTTTAACAACTATCGGAAGTGTTACTACTTCCATTTGTGATGGGGATTCCTATACTTGGCCAGCAAACGGAGTTACATATACTACGGCACAATCAGGCGTTACTGTAGTTAACGGATGTAATACCGCTACTTTGAACTTGTCGATTACGCCTTTAACAACTATCGGAAGTGTTACTACTTCCATTTGTGATGGGGATTCATACACTTGGCCTGCAAACGGAGTAACATATACTACGGCACAATCAGGTGTTACTGTAATTACCGGTTGTAATACAGCTACTTTGAATTTATCGATTACGCCTTTAACAACTAACGGAAGCGTTACTACTGCTATTTGTGATGGTGATTCCTATACTTGGCCAGCAAACGGAGTTACATATACTACGGCGCAAACTGTTACGGTAGTTACCGGTTGTAATACCGCTACTTTGAATTTGTCAATTACACCTTTAACAACTAACGGAAGTGTTACTACTTCTATTTGTGATGGAGATTCATACACTTGGCCAGCAAACGGAGTTACATATACTACGGCGCAAACTGTTACGGTAGTTACCGGTTGTAATACAGCTACTTTGAATTTGTCAATTACACCTTTAACAACTAACGGAAGTGTTACTACTTCTATTTGTGATGGTGATTCCTATACTTGGCCAGCAAACGGACTTACTTATACTACGGCGCAAACTGTTACTGTAGTTACCGGTTGTAATACAGCTACTTTGAACTTGTCGATTACGCCTTTAACAACTAACGGAAGCGTTACTACTGCTATTTGTGATGGCGATTCCTATACGTGGCCTGCAAACGGAGTTACTTATATTACTGCACAATCGGGTGTTACTGTAATTACGGGTTGTAATACCGCTACTTTGAATTTGTCAATTACACCTTTAACAACTAACGGAAGCGTTACTACTGCTATTTGTGATGGCGATTCATACACTTGGCCAGCAAACGGAATTACTTACACCACAGCCCAAACAGGAGTTACAGTTGTTACCGGTTGTAATACCGCTACTTTGAATTTGTCGATTACGCCTTTAACAACTAACGGAAGCGTTACTACTGCTATTTGTGATGGCGATTCATACACTTGGCCTGCAAACGGAGTAACATATACTACGGCACAATCAGGTGTTACTGTAGTTACCGGTTGTAATACCGCTACTTTGAATTTGTCAATTACACCTTTAACAACCAACGGAAGCGTAACTACTGCTATTTGTGATGGTGATTCCTATACTTGGCCAGCAAACGGAATTACCTACACCACAGCACAATCGGGTGTTACTGTAGCTACCGGTTGTAATACAGCTACTTTGAATTTGTCAATTACACCTTTAACAACCAACGGAAGCGTAACTACTGCTATTTGTGATGGCGATTCCTATACGTGGCCTGCAAACGGAGTTACATACACCACAGCACAATCCAGTGTTACTGTAGTTACCGGTTGTAATACCGCTACTTTGAATTTGTCAATTACACCTTTAACAACTAACGGAAGTGTTACTACTTCTATTTGTGATGGTGATTCCTATACTTGGCCAGCAAACGGAGTTACATACACCACAGCACAATCCAGTGTTACTGTAGTTACCGGTTGTAATACCGCTACTTTGAATTTGTCAATTACACCTTTAACAACTAACGGAAGTGTTACTACTTCTATTTGTGATGGTGATTCCTATACTTGGCCAGCAAACGGACTTACTTATACTACGGCGCAAACTGTTACTGTAGTTACCGGTTGTAATACAGCTACTTTGAATTTGTCAATTACACCTTTAACAACTAACGGAAGTATAACTACTGCTATTTGTGATGGCGATTCATATACTTGGCCAGCAAACGGAATTACATACACCACAGCACAATCGGGTGTTACTGTAGTTACGGGTTGTAATACCGCTACTTTGAATTTAACTGTAAATTCTGCTAATACGCCAACAGGAAATGCTTTGCAATTTTTTGACGTAGCCGATTTAAATGATGCTACAATAGCTAATCTTGTCGTAAATCCTACTACTGTAATTTGGTATGGCTCTTTGGCCGATGCACAAGCAGGAACAAACGAATTACCTTCCTCTACAGTACTAGTAACTGGAGCAACATACTATGCCGTTAATGTTGTTGGGGCTTGTTCAAGTGAACCATTTGCTGTTACAGTAACTGTTACATTAGGTAATGATGAATTTGATAGTTTGCATTTTAATTACTATCCAAATCCAACTTCATCTGTAGTTAACATTTCGTACTCGAAAAACATAACTCAGGTAACTTTGATTAATTTATTAGGTCAGACTTTAATGACTGAAAAAACAAATGCAACAGAAGTACAGATTGATTTGTCAAGATTAGCTGAAGCAACTTATTTTATAAAAGTAGCAGCTGATGGTAAAGAAAAAATTATTAAGGTAATTAAACAAAAATAATTCTGAAATCAGAATAGGTAAAAAAAGGTTGTCAGGAATGGCAGCCTTTTTTTGTTTGGTAATAGTCGAAAGTCGAGTTTTCAATGAGTAGTTTTAAACGGCAGTTCATAACATTGAGACGCTAACTCTCATCATTAGAATTGCAGCTCATAAAACTGAAGCGGTAACACTTCGTCTGACTATTTGTACTAATTTCATAATAATACTAGTTGTTAAAAGTTACTATTCTTTTATTCCTTTGCATTCCATAAAAAATCACTTGAAGTGACGAACCGACAACGGAAAACCAACAACAGAAAAAGAATCTCAATGCGTCAACATTTTGTCGACGTGGCTTGGACATTTTGTCGACGTGGCTTCGACATCTTGTCGAGGCGGCTTGAACAACTTGTCGACAAGGCTTCGACAACTTCTCCACCGTAAGGGTATAAAAAAAGCCCCGCTATAGCAGGGCTTTTTTTATATTGAAATTAAAACTATTATTTCAAAGCTTCCACTTTAGCTTTTACTTCAGCTTCAGTTCCTTCAAAAGTTTCAGAGGTTGATGTACCACCAACAGTAGTAGTAACGGTTGCTTTAGCTTTACCATTAGTATTAGTGATGACCACTTTTACATTTTTAGCAGCAGTAGCTGGAGCAGTTGCTCCTTTTTTTGCACAACAATCATCTTTTTTCTCGCTCATATCTACACAAGATGTTTTCTTAACGAAGTTACCGTTGGCATCATAATGAGAAAGACAAGCTTCTTTTTGTTCTGCATTACATCCTAAAGAATCACACATTTTAGCACACTCCTCTTTAGTCATATTAGCGCATTTGCTCATATCACATTTACCAATCATGTCACCTTCGCATTTCATTTCAACTGTGCATTTCATTTCCTTAGTTCCACCTTCGTTACCTGCACCTAAGATTGGAGCAATAACTAAACCAATCAAACAAGTTAATTTGATTAAGATGTTCATTGATGGACCAGAAGTGTCTTTAAATGGATCTCCAACAGTATCTCCGGTTACGGCAGCTTTGTGAGCATCAGAACCTTTATATGTCATTTCACCATTAATCATAACTCCAGCTTCGAAAGATTTTTTAGCATTATCCCAAGCACCACCAGCATTGTTTTGGAACACAGCCCAAAGCACTCCAGATACTGTAACTCCGGCCATATAACCACCTAACATTTCAGCGATTAATTGGTTGTTATCTCCGTAAACTAATTTACCTAATAATACGATAGCAATTGGGAAACCAATAGTCAAAATACCTGGCAACATCATTTCGCGTAAAGCTGCTTTTGTTGAAATCTCAACACATTTACCATATTCCGGTTTTCCAGTTCCTTCCATGATTCCTGGAATTTCTTTGAACTGACGACGTACTTCGTACACCATGTCCATAGCCGCTTTTCCAACAGAGTTCATTGCTAAGGCAGAGAACACTACTGGTATCATTCCACCAACAAATAACATAGCCAATACTGGCGCTTTGAAAATGTTGATACCATCAATTCCTGTAAACGTTACATAAGCAGCAAATAAGGCTAGCGATGTTAAAGCAGCAGAAGCGATTGCAAATCCTTTTCCTGTTGCAGCTGTTGTGTTACCAACTGAATCTAAGATATCTGTACGTGTACGAACTTCTTTTGGTAATTCGCTCATTTCAGCAATTCCACCAGCGTTATCAGAGATTGGTCCGAAAGCATCGATTGCCAACTGCATAGCCGTTGTAGCCATCATAGCAGAAGCAGCAAGAGCTACTCCGTAGAAACCAGCTAAAGCATATGTTGACCAGATTGCTCCGGCAAACAATAATACGGTTGGGAAAGTAGAAATCATTCCGGTAGCTAAACCAGCGATTACGTTAGTTCCTGCTCCAGTAGATGATTTTTGTACAATTTTCAAAACCGGGCTTGTACCTAATCCTGTATAATATTCCGTCACAGATGAAATAGCGCCACCCACAAATAATCCGATTAAAGTAGCGTAGAAAACACGCATTGAAGAGATGTCTCTTAACCCTTCACCGAAGAATGACATTTTCATTTCAGCAGGCAACATCCATTTAACTAGGAAGAAACAAGCTACAGCCGTTAAGGCAATAGAAACCCAGTTTCCTATGTTTAATGCTTTTTGAACTTGTGCTTCTTTAGCATCGTCGCTAGTAATTTTTACTAACATAGTTCCAACGATAGAGAATAAAATTCCGAAACCGGCGATTGACATTGGCAATAAGATTGGACCAATTCCACCGAAAGCATCTGCAATATCACCGCCCATATCTTTGATAACATAGTTACCTAAAACCATAGCTGCTAAAACGGTTGCCACATACGAACCAAATAAGTCAGCTCCCATTCCGGCAACGTCACCTACGTTATCTCCAACGTTATCTGCAATGGTAGCAGGGTTTCTTGGATCATCTTCCGGGATTCCTGCTTCAACTTTACCTACTAAGTCAGCACCAACATCAGCAGCTTTGGTATAAATACCACCACCAACACGGGCAAACAATGCAATAGATTCAGCTCCAAGAGAGAAACCAGCCAATGTTTCCAATACCACGGTCATGTCTTCTGTAGAAGTCCAAACACCGCCCATGAATTTTTGAAATAATATAATAAAGAACCCTGTCAAACCTAAAACAGCTAAACCGGCAACTCCTAATCCCATTACCGTTCCACCACCAAAAGAAACTTTTAGCGCTTGTGGTAAACTGGTACGAGCTGCTTGTGTAGTTCTTACGTTAGTTTTTGTTGCGATTTTCATTCCCATATTTCCGGCTAAAGCCGAAAAGAAAGCTCCGAAAATAAAGGCAACTACAATTAACAAATGCGTTTTAACGCCATCAATTTGAGTAATACCGGCTAAAATAACACTTGCAATAACCACGAAAATGGCTAATAATCTGTATTCTGCTTTAAGGAAAGCTAATGCACCTTCATAGATGTAATCTGAAATTTCTTTCATCTTTCCGTCGCCAGCGTCTTGTTTTAAAACCCAGCTTCTTTTGATTGCCATAAAAGCCAATCCAATTAATGCCATAACTATTGGCACATAAATCATGTATGATTCCATAAATATAATTTTTGTTATAAATTTTATCGGTGGCAAAAGTAACAAAACTTTAACAAATAAAAACAATATAATTTATGAATGTTAGTTCAATTGATATACATGTATTTAAAGTAAATTATTGCTTACTAAAACAAAAAAACTATTTTTGGACCTATTTATCATTTAAATGGAAATCAAAAAACTGTCTATTATCATTCCGTGCTTCAATGAAGGTCCAACTATTTATAAAATATTGGATAAAATAAAAGCAGTTTCCCTTCTGAACACTATTGAAAAAGAAATCATCATTGTGAATGATTGCAGTACGGATAATTCAAGTGAAAGTGTGTATAATTACATTGAGAATAATGCTGACCTGAATATCGTTTTTATTCAACATAATAAAAACAAAGGAAAAGGAGCAGCACTTCATACTGGAATAAAAGTTTCTACTGGAGACGTTATTGTGATTCAGGATGCCGATTTAGAATATGACCCACAGGAATACAACATTCTTTTAAAACCAATGATTGACGGTGTTGCGGATGTTGTATACGGAAGTCGTTTTATGGGTGGAAATCCACATCGTATACTTTTCTTTTGGCACAGCATCGGAAATAAATTTTTAACCTTTTTGAGTAATATGTTTTCCAATTTGAACCTTACTGATATGGAAACGTGTTATAAAATGTTTCGTTCCGATGTATTAAAACCGATAAAACTTAAGGAAAAACGTTTCGGTTTTGAACCTGAAGTCACTCAAAAGGTAGCCCGAATTTCAAAAATCAGAATTTATGAAGTTGGGATTAGTTACTATGGCAGAACTTTTGAAGAAGGTAAAAAAATTAACTGGAAAGATGGTTTTCATGCCATTTACTGCATTTTGAGATACGGACTTTTCAAGTAATATTAAACAAAAGGCTTTCTATTTCTCTTCTCTAAATAATGATGCCACAACATAAAAGTGGCCATAGTTCTGTGAGGCTTCCAATTTTCTGAAAGCGCTATCATTTCTTCTTTGGTATGCACATCAAACAATTCTTTTATGGTATTGACAACAGCAATATCGCCTAACGGAATAATATCGGGCGATTGCAAAGCGAATATCAGGTACACATCAATAGTCCAATGTCCGATGCCTTTGATTTGGATAAGCTCATTTCTAACTTCATCAGCTGTTTTTGAGGGAAAGCTTTCTAAATCTAATTCGGCAGAAACTGCATTCGACAAAGTTTTTAAGTAAAGGATTTTTTGTCGGCTCACACCGCAACTTTTCAAATCTTCGTCAGCACAGGCAATTATAGTTTCAGGAGTAACTTCACCTAATAGATTTTCTATTTTTAAAAAGCAGGCTTTCGCCGAATCAATAGAAACCTGTTGCTCTAAGATTAATTTGCAAAGCGTGACAAATCCTGATGGCCTTGACGGAATAAAAAAAGTACTGTATTGCTGCTGTAAATTTTTAAAAATCGGTTCTTTTTTAACCAAAAATGAAATGGCTTCCTGCATTTTAGAAGTAAAATCCGAACGACCCTTTAATAGTAAAATTGTTGGTTCCCGGCAAATCTCTGTAGTTTCCTCTCCAGGCACAATCCAAGCGGAATACTTTAAAAATATTTCCGATTCCGGCACTGTATTCCCAATACGGTTTTTCAGGAGACTGATAAAGTAAACCAGAAGCATTTATGGCTCTGTTTTCATCCGAAATTGTTCCGTAAACGCTTTTTATTCCGATAATCTCTCTAAGATTTAACTTTCTTAAATAGGGAATTCTGGCAAATATTTTTCCGTTAAAATTATGTTCCCATTGAAAAGTAGCATACGTATCGGCCACAAATTCATAGAAATTTAGATTGCTAAACGTATTGTCAATTATGAAATATGTTTGATTTCCGGGCACAACACTCATTAATCCAAGTGGAATTTGGCCATAGGTTTTTCCTAATTCCATAGTAAAATTAGAACGACCAATAGCACCAATAATAATAGGTTGCTTGTAATAAAGTTGTATTTTATGATAATCAAAATCGCTGTTGATAAACCCTTTAAAACCTTGACTATAATTCACAAAAAAGCGGCTATAAGGCGAATCGATATCACGTCTTTCTACGCCATATCCAATTGTTTTTTTCTTTGGTGTAAATTCAACCTGTACATTTAGCTCGGATTGTGTTACATTGCTTTTGGTAGTTGTTAAAGTAGCATCCGTGAAATAATCTAACTTAAAAGTATCTGATGCCGATTCTAATGTTCGGTATGAAAATCCGAGTTGAAACGTTAAGTTTTTCACGGGTTCAATTTCGGCTGCAAGTGTACTTAAATTGATGTTGGTAAGTTTCCCATTTGACCCAGAAGTAAAAAGTGCAGATGACGCAAAGCTTCTGCCTAAAACGTCATTAGTTGTTGTCAAACTAGCGCCAATTTGTTCCACATCCCGCCTGTTTCCGCCTGAAATTATGATTCGGTTTTTCTTATCAATCATCCATTTACCAGAAGCGCCATATTTAAATTTGTTGTCTTTGAAACCATAGGCCGTGTATCCTTGTAATCGCCATAAATCATTTGGCCCAAAATAAGTTCTACCACCTGCTCTCAAACGCAATCCTTCCACTTCATTGTTTCCGATGGTTGAAAAAATTGGACCATAATCAAAATGCCCAAATTGTATATAACCGCTTCCTAAAATAGAAACCAAATTATAGATTTGTTTGAAACGCTTCACTGTTTTCAACGTGTCAATCATTTTATAGATTTTTTTCTCGTCTTTATTCAGATTTTCAAACCGGTTTTCTTCCCAATAATCATCGGATTTATTATAAACGGTGTTGTCTATAAAATTAACTTCGTCTTTATAAAATTTGTCCGGTTTCTTATCATCAAATTTGAAGCTTTTGTAAAGTGTGGTTCTTTTTCCGTAAACCCCTTTTGACTCTTCTTTTTTTCTAAGGGCAAAGTCAGACATCATATAATCTCGAGTTGGCAAGAAAACGGAATCGTTCAACACTTCAAATTCCTGCTCTAAATAAATGTCTTTGACCCAGTTGATATTGGCGCTTTTGGTAATAGCCATATTTATTTTTTTGATGGCAAAAGTGGTGTCATTTACCCAAAAATCACCTTTAAAAGTTAGTTCATTTTTACGTCTTGGATAAAATACAATGTTGTAACATACTTTATTATCAATAACGGCTGTGTCTGACAAAACATAATTATAAACATCTATTCCGGTTCGCGATAACGGACTTGTGAAACTCTTATCAAAAAAGTATAAGTAGTTGTCATAGATATCAAAATCGTTGTATAAATCTTTGATGAAAGTATTCACACCATCGCCATTTCCTAATCCGGAATTTTTGTTTGCTTTTAGAATTTCCTTGACTTTTTTGGCCTGATTATCACCATAAACATCAGACAACGATTCGTTGATGAATATGGGTAAATAGGTTTTTCCGGTAACTCTGGACGTATCAATATTTTTGAAAACGAACTCCATGCCTTTGAAAATTTTACTTTTCATAAAAGCACTATCTATGGTGTTCATATCAAATTCTACTTTTTCGTATTTTTCGTATTGGTATTGCTTGAACATTTTAAGTCCATTCTTTCTTCTTCGTTCCCATATTTTTCTGAGAATGTCTAAGGCAGGATTATTTTTTTTGGATGTTTTTCCGGCATAAATTTTAACTTCCTTCAAACTGTTTCCTTCTTTTAAAACTATTTTGAAATCGTAGCTAACCTGCTTTGTCAATTTAACTTCCTGTGTGGGAAATCCAACAAACGAAACCAATAATGCAGTATAATTTTCGGGAGATTCAATGTAAAACCTTCCGTCTTCATTAGAAACCACTCCGGTATTAGAACCTTTAAAAACAAGATTAGCAAAAGGAATTGGCTGATTGGTATTATCAACTACAACACCGCTCACTTTGGTTTGAGCTATAGCAACATTGGCAAAAGCCAAAAAAACAATAAATTGAATAAATAATTTTTTCATGGCAAAAAAAAACTTCATCAAAATCATTCTGATGAAGTTTCAAATATAGGTGTTTTGATAATTGGATTACTGGATTTTTTGATTAATTTCTTCTAACAATCTAAAAATCTAACTGTCTAACAATCTATTTATAAGTTACTTTTTTGACAGCTTTAACTACATCTGCTGCATTAGGCAACCATTCTTTTAAAAGCGTTGGCGAATATGGCGCAGGTGTATCAGCAGTAGTGATTCTTTGAATTGGCGCATCTAAATAATCAAAAGCGCGTTCCTGAACCATATACGTAATTTCAGAAGCCACACTGGCAAATGGCCAAGCTTCTTCTAAAACTACTAATCTGTTTGTTTTTTTAACCGAAGTGATTATCGCATCATAATCCATTGGGCGCACGGTTCTTAAATCGATGATTTCGCAAGAGATTCCTTCTTTAGCTAATTCATCTGCGGCGATGAAAGCTTCTTTGATGATTTTCCCAAAAGAAACAATCGTTACATCGGTACCTTCTCTTTTTATATCTGCAACGCCAAGCGGAATGGTATATTCTCCTTCCGGCACTTCACCTTTGTCACCATACATTTGCTCTGATTCCATGAAAATAACCGGATCGTTATCACGAATGGCAGCTTTCAATAACCCTTTAGCATCATAAACTGTTGATGGCACCACCACTTTTAAACCTGGTGTATTGGCAAACCAATTTTCAAACGCTTGTGAGTGTGTTGCTCCTAATTGTCCGGCGGAAGCTGTTGGTCCACGAAAAACCATCGGCATCGGAAACTGTCCGGCTGACATTTGACGCATTTTGGCAGCGTTGTTTATAATCTGGTCAATACCAACCAATGCAAAATTGAAAGTCATATATTCTACAATCGGGCGACAACCGTTCATGGTTGAACCCACTGCAATTCCGGCAAAACCAAGCTCGGCGATTGGAGTATCGATTACTCTTTTTGGTCCAAACTCATCAAGCATTCCTTTTGAAGCTTTGTAAGCACCATTATACTCAGCTACTTCTTCACCCATTAAATATATCGTTTCATCGCGACGCATCTCTTCACTCATTGCTTCACAAATCGCTTCTCTAAATTGTATCGTTCTCATATATGAATTTCTTATTGTCAATTTTGGATAGCAAAAGTAAAAATTAAAAATGACAAAAGTATTTTTTTAGAATAATTTGTAGTTTGTTATTAACGCAAACGATGTAAACTCCTCCTGAGTTTCTTTGTGATGGTATAAAACTTACTCATTTGATGACGATGTTGGATAAAGGAAAAGCTTTTCTATTATTTAGAAGCTTCATTTATTAAATACAACCTATCTGCATCTTCTTTGGTGCACAAAACACCTCCCGGATTCATAGTGGTCGCACTACCGGAGGCCAGACCATATTTGATGGCTTCCTGAATGGATTTCCCTTTTGAAAGTTTTAAAACTATTCCGGCAACCATACTGTCTCCGGCTCCAACGGTGCTTATTTTTTTTACTTTAGGTGCCGGAAAATGCTCGGCAAAATCTTTGGTTACAACTAATGCGCCATCTGCCCCTAAGGAAACAACCACAATCTCACATTTTTTGGATTGGACCAGTTCAATAGCTTTTTCTTTGGCAAGAGCCAAATCCATTTTTTCTATACCAAAGAGCAATCCCATTTCTTTAACATTGGGTTTGATAAGATAAACACCTTCATTCAAAGCTAATTTTAAAGGCTCTCCCGAAGTGTCGAGAATGAATTTAGCCCCCATTTTTTTAGCAATTTTAGCTAATTGCACAAAATAATCATTGGGAACTCCAAGCGGAAGGCTTCCACTGGCAACTAAATAATCAACCTCTTTTAATTTACTAATCGTTTTTAAAAAAGAGTTTGATTCAACAACGGCAACCTCCGGTCCTTTAACATCAAGTAAGTATTGATTTGAATTAGATTCATCAAAAACAATTATACATTCTCTGGTTTCCTTTTTGATTTTGAATGCCTGGAAAGCTATTTTTTTTGATTTAATCAGTTCAATAAAAAAATTGCCAAAATTACCGCCTGCAAAAAAGAAAGCTTCCGATTTTCCTCCTAAGCGCTGTAAAGCTCTTGAAATATTAATACCGCCACCGCCAGGTTCAAATGTCACCGCATTACATTTTATTTTTTGATCTGCAATTAAGTTTGGAACGGAAATGCTTTTATCAATTGATGGGTTTAAAGTTATGGTTATGATTTTTGACATCTTTTAAATTATTTGATGGTTTAAAGTTACTTATTTTCGATTGAATCTCTCGTTGTTTCGTTTCAATTTATAGATTTTTTAAAAGTAAACATTAAAAGGATAAATGATACTTAATTCATTTCAGGCAGAACCAATTTTAATTGTAAAATAGTTTTTTTCCGGTATTGGAATTCTACAAATGTTAAATTTTCTGTCCATTTCAAACAATAACAACGAAATCGATGTAATACTGAAAAAATATTATGCGCGCATAGTACATTATTCGAAATATTGTTCTAATTTTGTGCTTCAAATTTTCAACAAAAATCAAAAATTATGAAAATATTAGTTTGCATCAGTCATGTTCCTGATACTACTTCAAAAATTAATTTTGTTAATGGTGATACCGAATTTGACACCAATGGTGTTCAATATGTAATCAATCCAAACGATGAATTTGGATTAACAAGAGCCATTTGGTTTCAAGAGCAACAAGCAGCAAATGTTACTGTTGTTAACGTTGGTGGTGCTGATTCCGAAGCCACTTTGAGAAAAGCTTTAGCCATTGGTGCTAACGAAGCAATTAGAGTAAATGCAGCTCCAACTGATGGTTTTTATGTAGCTAAACAATTAGCCGAAGTAGCAAAATCAGGCGGTTATGATTTAATCATTTGTGGTAAAGAATCATTGGATTACAATGGCGGAATGGTTCCGGGAATGTTAGCTTCATTATTGGATTATAACTTTGTAAATTCATGTACAGAACTTGCTATCGAAGGAACATCAGCAAAAGCTGCCAGAGAAATTGATGGCGGTAAAGAAACTATTTCAGCTTCATTACCATTAGTTATTGGCGGACAAAAAGGTTTAGTAGAAGAAAAAGATTTACGTATTCCAAACATGAGAGGAATTATGACTGCAAGAACAAAAGTGTTAACCGTTCTTGAGCCAGTTGCCGCTAACATCAATACCAAAGCGGTAAAATTTGAAAAACCAGCTCCAAAGTCAGCCGTGAAATTATTCGCTGCCGATGATTTAGACGGTTTGATTAATGCATTACACAACGAAGCAAAAGTTATTTAATAATTAGGATTTAGGAATTGGGAATTAGGATTTAAAATCCTTACTCCTTACTCTAAAAATCCTTAATCTAAAAATCCTTAATCCTAAATAATTATGTCATTATTAATATACGCTGAATCGGCAGACGGAAAATTTAAAAAAGTAGCTTTTGAATTAGCTTCTTATGCTAAAAAAGTAGCCAATTCTCTAGGAACAACTGTTACAGCAGTAACCGTAAACGCTGGAAATGTTTCCGAATTATCAAAATATGGAGTTGACAAAGTATTGAAAGTGTCCAATGATAAATTGAACAACTTTAATGCAAAAGCTTACGCTGATATTGTTAAACAAGCAGCTAAAAAAGAAAGTGCCAAAGTAATTTTGTTGTCATCTACAACCGATAGTTTGTATATGGCGCCATCAGTTGCTGTAGGTTTAGAAGCTGGATTTGCTTCGAACGTAGTTGGATTGCCATTGAGCACATCACCATTTCAGATAAAAAGAAATGCTTTTTCTAACAAAGCCTTCAACATCACAGAAATAGCAACTGATGTAAAAGTGTTGAGCTTAGCCAAAAATTCTTATGGTGTTTTTGAAAACGCTGCTTCAGCAACTGAAGAAGATTTTTCACCAAGTTTAAATGATGCCGATTTTAATGTAAAAGTAGAATCAGTAGAAAAAAGTTCAGGAAAAGTTTCCATCGCCGATGCGGATGTTGTAGTTTCCGGAGGTCGTGGATTAAAAGGTCCTGAAAATTGGGGAATATTAGAAGATTTAGCTTCAGTACTTGGTGCTGCAACAGCTTGTTCAAAACCAGTTTCTGACTTAGGCTGGAGACCTCATAGCGAACACGTTGGGCAAACTGGAAAACCAGTAGCGTCCAATTTATATGTTGCCGTTGGAATTTCGGGTGCCATTCAACACATAGCCGGAATTAATTCTTCTAAAGTAAAAGTAGTTATCAATACAGATGCTGACGCTCCATTTTTTAAAGTTGCCGATTATGGTATCGTTGGCGATGCTTTGGAAATTCTTCCAAGACTAACACAAAAACTAGAAGTCTTTAAAGCGCAAAACACATAATTCACCATTTTATTAATTCTAATAAGAGCGGTCAGAAAATTAACTTTTTTGACGGCTCTTTTTTTATACTTTCGTTTTTAGAAGCAAAAAGTTTTTGTTACTTTGCAGTCCTAAGTTTCGGAATATTTAACTAACAATGAATATAAGTCTTGACAAATAACAATCAGGTCTTTATACTTACAAATAATGAGTTTAGTAAAACTAACTATAAAAGGAATTTCCTATAGCCAAACGCAAAACGGTGCGTATGCCTTGATTTTAAATGAAGTAGATGGCGAACGAAAATTGCCTATAGTTATTGGTGCATTCGAAGCACAATCTATTGCTATTGCTCTCGAAAAAGAAATAAAACCACCGCGTCCTTTGACTCATGATTTGTTCAAGAGTTTTGCTGACCGATTTGATATTGTGGTAAAACAAGTAATCATCCACAAATTAGTTGATGGTGTTTTCTATTCGAGTATTATTTGCGAAAGAGATAAAATCGAAGAAATTATTGATGCTCGAACTTCAGATGCTATTGCTTTAGCATTGCGCTTTAGCGCTCCAATTTTTACTTATAAAAACATTTTGGACAAAGCCGGAATTTACCTAAACAACCCAGCCGAATTAGAAAATCAGAATCCTGAGGAAGACGGTGTACTGTCTAATCCGGAAACTTTTGGATTAGACAGCGAAGGCAATGCTTCAACAGATGTATACAAAAGCATGAGTCTTTCTGAATTACATGAAGGGTTAGAAAAAGCCGTTCAAAACGAAGATTACGAAAAGGCAGCCAAGATTAGAGATGAGATTTCGAAGAGAGAAAGCTAGAATTATTTTAAATTTTGAATTATAAATTTTAAATGATTAATAATATAGAATTCAAAATCTATAATTTATAATAACACTATGAAGCAGTATCACGATTTAGTGCGACACGTTTTAGAAAACGGTAGCCAAAAAGGAGACAGAACCGGAACCGGAACCAAAAGTGTTTTTGGATACCAGATGCGTTTTGATCTGAGTGAAGGTTTCCCAATGGTAACGACAAAAAAACTGCATTTGAAATCGATTATCTATGAATTGCTCTGGTTTTTAAAAGGCGATACTAACATTAGCTATCTACGGGAAAATGGTGTTAAGATTTGGGATGATTGGGCAGATGAAAAGGGTGATTTAGGTCCGGTTTACGGCCATCAATGGCGTAACTGGAACAGCGAAGAAATTGACCAAGTCACTGAACTAATTGAAACTTTAAAGAAAAATCCAAACAGCCGACGTATGCTGGTTTCTGCCTGGAATCCTTCTGTATTACCTGATACTTCAAAATCTTTTTCTGAAAATGTAGCCAAAGGAAAAGCCGCTTTGCCTCCATGTCATGCGTTCTTTCAGTTTTATGTTGCCGACGGAAAATTGTCTTGTCAATTGTACCAACGAAGTGCTGATATTTTTCTTGGTGTTCCTTTTAACATTGCGTCTTATGCATTGTTTACGATGATGATTGCACAAGTTTGCGACTTGCAGGTTGGTGAATTCATACACACTTTTGGTGATGCACATATTTATAACAACCATTTTGAGCAACTAGAATTACAATTATCGCGCGAGCCAAAAGCATTACCCAAAATGATTTTAAATCCAGAAGTAAAAAACATCTTCGACTTTACTTTTGACGATTTCACATTAGAAGGTTACGAACCTCATCCGCATATTAAAGGAGTTGTGGCGGTTTAAAACTCATCTATGAAAGTCAAATTTATTTTACTTTTTTTTATCTTATCTTCTAATTTACTATTAGCTCAAAAACCTGCCAGTAGGATGTTTTATTTGGATTCATTATGGAATGAAACTGAAGAAGTAAATTTCAAATACTACAGAATCATAAAAGATTATTATGCAGACCAACCTTTACATGAGGTTTTAGATTATTATGAAAATGATACTTTACAGATGAGAGGCTCCACTTCATCTGTTGACAGAATAATTAAAGAAGGCTTATTTGTATTTTACTATAAAAATGGAAAGAGAAAAACGGTTGCAAACTACCAAGAAAACAAATTGACCGGCAAAGAATTCGAATGGTACGAAAACGGGAATAAAAAATCTGTTGGTGAGTACATCTTATCCAGCGATAAGTTTGAGCCCTCCATTTTAGTATTAAATCAATATTGGGATAAAGAAGGTCAACAAAAAGTCATTGATGGGAATGGAGATTATGAAGAATCCGATGATTCATTTTTTGCAGCAGGAAAAGTAAGCAACGGCCTAAAAACAGGCGAATGGAAAGGCGAAGACAAAAAAAGTAAACTGCAGTTTATTGAAAATTATAATAACGGTATTTTGGTTTCTGGGATTAGTACAGACTCCATAAATGTTCCGCATCATTACGAAAAGATTTATACAAAGCCTAGACCCAGAAAAGGAATTGAACATTTCTATAAATATATTGGAAAGAACTTTAATTTTACCAAACAAACTGAAGGCAGATACGGAAAAGTTGTATTGCTATTTTATATAGAAAAAGATGGTAAAGCATCCGATTTTAAAGTCTTAAGAACTGCAGATCCTGATTTAGATGAAGAAGCAATCAGGCTCATATCCAATTATCCAGAATGGGAAAGCGGAACCTATAGAGGTATCAAGTCACGGTTTTCATTTACAATACCAATATCCATTCAATCGCCACAATAAAAAAATCCGCTTCGAAACCGAAACGGATTTTTAACCAATAAACCTAAACCAAAGTTTATAGTGCTAACACACTATTTTCTGCACCAGCAAATTCGTTATAAGCATAACTATCTGCTTCTGGATCGTTTACATATGAACCATCAACTAAATATTTGAATTCAAAAGAATTGTCTTTTGGTAAATCAAAAGTAGCTTTGAAAGTTCCTGTTTTTAATTTTGATAATTCACCTTCTGCAGGATTCCAATTATTGAAATCACCAACTACTGAAGCTGTATTTGCCTCTTTTGCTTCGATTGAAAAGGTAACTTTAACAACCGGTTTTGTTTTTATAACTTGTTTTTTAATAGCCATAACTAATTCATTTATAGATTACTGAGACAAAGTAAAGACATTTTTTTTTATGTTTTACACGCCAAATCATTTTTAGGATATTGCTAAAATCTAAGCTAATTTTAAAGAAGATGTATAATTATAAGCGAATATAATTTTGCATCTGTGATTAAGAAAACGTTTTCTTACTGCAATATCATAAAATGAGATTTCTTCATTTTAAAAATATAATCTACCTTTAAGGCACAAATTTCATCTTATGGAAGCAGAACAACACGAATTATATGAATATGCAAGAGATAGAATCAAGCAAAAAAAAGGCTTGTTTTATCATTTTGTTGTTATTTGCCTAGGTAGTTTTTTTTTATTTATTGCCAATAAATGGCTAGGATTATATCCTGAAAAAACCTGGTGGACATGGGCCGTTACAGTTTGGGTTTTCCTCTTTATTCTCCATGTTATCAAGGTTTTTGTGATTAATAACTTTATGAATAAGCATTGGGAAAGAGAACAAATTGATAAGTTAATGCTAAGACAAGCCAACAAAATAGAAAAACTAAAAAACGATTTGGAGAATTCAAAACCATCAGCCGAATGATTACACTTATTGCTGCTGTTGCCGAAAACAATGCGCTTGGTAAAAACAACCAACTGCTATGGCATTTGCCAGATGATTTCAAACGATTTAAAAATAGAACTTCCGGGAATTATATTATAATGGGGAGAAAAACTTTTGAAAGTTTCCCGAAGCCTTTGCCCAACAGAACGCATGTTATTATTACGCGTCAAAAAAAGTACACTTCTGAAAACTGCATCGTCGTTGATTCGTTGGGAAAAGCAATTGCTATTTGTCCAAAAGATGAAGAACTATTCATTATTGGCGGTGGTGAAATTTACAACCAATCCATCGAAATTGCTGACAAACTGGACATCACCAGAGTGCATAACGCTTTTGATGCCGATACGTTTTTCCCTGAAATTGATTTGAATAAATGGGAATTAACAGCAACAGAATTTCATACAAAAGACGAAAAACACCAATTTGACTTTAGCTTTCAAACGTACATAAGAAAGTAAATTTAGAGAACTCTTCAAATTAAAATATTGGCTTATATTTGCCAAAAAATAAAGCATGTCAAAGATTATCACGCCCTATAAAGATTCGTCTTTGGGCAAAAAAGAGCAGGTTGCTCAAATGTTCGACAACATTTCTGGAAACTATGATGGCTTAAACAGAGTTATATCGCTTGGTATTGATATGAAATGGCGAAAAAAAGTAGTCGCTTTAGTGGCTGAAAAAAATCCGGAAACTATTCTTGATATTGCTACTGGCACAGGAGATTTGGTCATTATGATGTCAAATACTTCTGCCAAAAAGATTATCGGCCTTGATATTTCAGCCGGAATGCTTGAAGTTGGGAAGCAAAAAATTGAAGCAAAAAAATTATCTGATAAAATAGAAATGGTTTTGGGCGATAGCGAAAGCATGCCTTATCCTGATAATTATTTTGATGCAATTACCGTATCTTTTGGCATCAGAAATTTTGAAACTTTGGAAAAAGGCTTAGCCGAAATTTACAGGGTTTTAAAACCAAACGGTATTTTTGTGATACTAGAAACTTCGGTTCCGACTAAATTTCCATTTAAACAAGGCTATTCATTTTACACTAAATTTATTTTACCTATTATTGGAAAAATTTTCTCGAAAGACAATAATGCTTATGGTTATTTATCTGAATCGGCGGCAAATTTCCCTTTCGGAGAAACTTTAAACAATATATTACGTAAAATTTCGTTTATAGAATGTAAAGCTATGCCACAAACGTTTGGTGTTGCTACAATATACACAGCAACCAAAAAATGAAATTGACTTTTTAGTAATGATATGAAAAAAATAGTAGTTCTATTTCTTCTACTTTCTACATATGCCCATGCTCAATTGGGTAAAAGTATGTTTACAAAAGATCCTATAATTAATTTGGAGAATTTTGACAAACAACGTATTTATTGGGGTTACTTTTTGGGTTTTAGTAGTTTTGATTTTAAAACCGATTTTAAAACAAATCCATTACCCGGCAAACTTATTGATGTTAAAGGTCATTCTGGATTTAATGTTGGATTGGTTGGCGTGCTTCGCCTACACGAATATGTAGAGTTGCGATTTGAACCCGGTTTATATTATGCCAGCAGAACGCTCACCTATTCACAATTTACCAATGATAGAGACGGTGTCAGAGAAGTAAAAGCGACATACATTGATTTTCCTTTGATGTTAAAATTCTCTTCATTGAGAACCGGAAATGTTAGACCTTATCTTCTTGGCGGATTATCTTCAACGCTAAATCTTTCGAGCAATTCTAAATCTAAAGATGATAATTTAGAGCAAAGATTTAGAGTAAAACCATGGACACAAAACTACACTTTGGGCTTTGGTGTTGATTTGTATTTTGAATATTTCAAATTCTCGCCTTCTATTCGTGGCGTCTTTGGATTGAAAGATGAATTAATTCGCGATACCGATCCAAATAGTCCGTGGACAGGAAATATCCAATCGATGAAAACACGTGCGTTGTTAATCAATTTTACTTTCCATTAAGATTCTCTTCTAAACTCACTCAGGAAAATCGCGGTTGCGGTTGCTACATTTAAACTTTCCGTTTTTTGCATGTCACCAAATCTTGGAATAGCAATTCTGTTTTTTATGCATTTTTCTAAACTTGCCGAAATTCCGTTGGCTTCGTTTCCGAGAATTAAAATGGCTTCTTTAGGTAAGACTTCTTTATAAAGGTTTTTGCCATCCATAAAAGTGCCAAAAACAGGAAGTGAACTTTCTAAAACATACGCATTTAAATCAACATAATTTATCTTAACTCTAGTAATGGAACCCATTGTTGCCTGAATTACTTTTGGATTATAAACATCAACAGTTTCGTGAGAACATAACAATTGCTTCACACCAAACCAATCGCAAAGCCTGATTATTGTGCCTAAATTTCCAGGATCGCGAATATCATCCAAAGCGACAATTAATCCTTTCGTATCTGTTTTGGTCGCTTGCGGGATTTTAAAAATCGCCAAACAGGAACTTGCCGAACTCAAAGCGGTAATTCGCTTCATATCCGCTTCTTTTATTGCTGTTTTTTGAGAAATAGGTACTTCTTCAAAAATAGCTTCAGTTTCGAATAAATGTTCGAGCACAAAATTTGATGCTAACAATTCTTGAATTACCTTTACACCTTCGGCAATAAACAATTGATTCTCGATTCTATATTTTTTATGTTGAAGACTTGTAATTAATTTTATTTGGTTTTTACTAACCATAAAATAATGTATTTTTGAATTAAATATTTCGCAACACTTGAAAAATAGTATCACAAAAATATCATTATTTATTCTAATTGGGCTAATTATCTTTGGTTGCAACACCACAAAAAGAGTTCCTGAAGGTAAAAGTCTTCTAACCAAAAACAACATTTTTGTCGACGGTAAAAAAAACAACGTTGAAGATGTTTTCAATCAGTTGTACCAAAAACAAAATAGTTCTATTCTTGGCTATCGTCTGCGATTGAATATTTACAATTTAGCTAAACAAAAAACCGACTCGATTTATAGAGCCAAGTTTGCCAAAAATCCCAAAAAATATAATCGAAAAGCTAAATGGCTTTCCAAAAAACAAGTCAAAAGATTAGGCGAATCTTTTTGGTATGCCGGCATTCATAATTTCTTGAGAAAAACAGGCGAAGCGCCAGTAATTTTAGATACTATAAGCACTAAAAAATCATTGAGACGATTAAAATCTTATTTTTTTACTCGTGGTTATTTTGATGCAACTACTAATTACAAAATTGACAGTATAGGTCCAAAAAAAGTAAAACTACGATATGACATAGTAAAAGGAAATCCATATATAATTGACAGTATCAATAGTAACATCTTGAGTTTACCTTTAGATTCTATTTATCAATTGCGAAAAAGAAATTCATTTATAAAATCGGGCAAACGTCTTGAATATTCAAATTTTGATTCTGAAAAAGCGAGAATTACAGAAGATTTTAGAAACAATGGAGCCTTTCGATTTCAACAAAACTATGTAAGCTATGTCGTTGATACTTTAACCCAAAAGCATCTTGCTAATGTTGATTTAATTATTGAAAAAGAATCTATTAGAGTCGAAGATAGTTTGTACAGCGTTCCTTTTGAATTATATAAAATAAGTAAAGTTAACATCTACACTGACCATAGTCCTTCCAATCAAAATCTTCCAATAAAAGACAGTACTGTTTATAAAGACTTCACTTTATATAGTGTCAACAAATTAAAATACCGCCCAAAAGCAATTACAGATGGAATTTTTGTGACCAAAGGCAATTATTTTTCAGATAGTAAAACAACATTGACATCTAAATATTTGAGTAATCTTAAAGTTTTCAATTATCCTTTGATTCAATATATAGAGGATAAAAAACAAAAAAATGGATTGATTGCGAATATTTATTTAACACCAAGAAAAAAATATACGTTTGGGTATTCTAACGATTTTATCCATTCTAACATTCAGGATTTCGGAATATCCGGAAATACATTTTTGAGTATTCGAAACGTATTTAATGGTGCCGAAACATTTGAAATAGGTGCTAGAGGAAGTATTGGAGCTTCAAAAGATTTTGCCAATCCGAATAATAACTTTTTCAACATTTCGGAAATTGGGGCCGATGCCAAATTAAATTTTCCAAGATTATTTTTGCCTTTTAAAACAGACAAAATTATTCCAAAAACCATGATTCCTTATACTACAATTAGTGTGGGTTATTCTAAGCAAACCAACATCGGATTAGACAAACAAAATTTTACCAGTTCGCTCGTTTACAATTGGACACCGAAGAAAAACACAACCTTCCGTTTTGATTTGATAAATATTCAGTTTGTAAAAAATATAAATCCAGGCAATTATTTTAATGTTTATAAATCTTCCTTTAATGCATTAAATGCTTTAGCAGATATTTATAATCTAAATTCGAGCTATATAAATCCACTCACTGGAAAACTGGATATTGACTCTGGCACTAATGCTTTTTTAAATGATGTTTTAGGAACAAATCCTGTTGTTTTTCCAACCACAGCCGATTTAAAAACAATAAGAAGTATAGACGAACAAAAAACAAGATTGACCGAAGACAATTTGATTGTTGCATCAACTATTGCCTTTTCAAAAACTTCACAAAAAGATTTAACAGACAACACTTTTTATGCTATCAAAGCAAAGGTTGAATCAGCCGGAAACTTAATGTCTCTAATAGCCGGAGCTTCTAAACAAACCCAAGACGGTTCTAAAACAGCTTTTGGTGTAGCCTTTTCACAATATATTAAAACCGAGTTTGAGTATATTAAACACTGGGATTTACGACGCAAAAAAGTATTAGCAGCCAAAGCATTTTGTGGTGTAGCGATTCCTTATGGCAACTCGAAAAGTGTTCCTTTTTCCCGCAGTTATTTTGCTGGTGGAACTAACGATATTCGAGCTTGGCAATCCTATAGTTTAGGGCCGGGGAAAACGGTTTCGGTTAATGATTTTAACGAGGCCAATTTAAAACTGCTTTTTAGCACAGAATTTCGTTTTAATATTTTCAAACAGTTGAATAGTGCTCTTTTTATTGATGCTGGTAATATATGGAATGTCAGTGATATTGCTGTAAATCCAGATGCTGTTTTTTCGGGCTTGAAATCTCTGGAGAATATTGCTGTTGGTTCCGGATTTGGCTTTAGATATGACTTTAGTTTCTTTGTAATCCGACTTGATTTAGGATTCAAAACCTACAATCCAGCTAACATGGAAAACGAAAAATGGTTTAAAGAAATGCGATTTAACAAATCGGTTATAAATATTGGAATTAATTATCCTTTCTAAAAATAGAAATTATTATTTTTGTAAACTTAACTTTAAAACAACACATACAATGGCTCATAATATTAAACCAGGAGTAGCAACTGGAGATGAAGTTCAAGCAATTTTTGCTTATGCTAAAGAAAAAGGATTTGCACTTCCTGCAGTAAACGTAATTGGTTCAAGCACTATAAATGGCGTTATAGAAACTGCAGCTAAATTAAACGCTCCGGTTATTATTCAGTTTTCAAATGGTGGCGCACAATTTAATGCTGGAAAAGGACTTTCAAATGCTGGTGAAAAATCGGCCATTGCTGGTGGTATTGCAGGTGCAAAACACATTCATACTTTGGCTGAAGCTTATGGCGCAACTGTAATTCTTCATACTGACCATTGTGCTAAAAAACTACTACCTTGGATTGATGGTTTATTAGATGCTTCTGAAAAACATTTCGCTGAAACTGGAAAACCATTATTTTCTTCACACATGATTGATTTATCAGAAGAACCAATTCATGAGAACATTGAAATTTGTAAAACCTATTTGGCTAGAATGAGCAAAATGGGAATGACATTAGAAATCGAATTAGGAATTACAGGTGGTGAAGAAGATGGTGTTGACAATTCAGATGTGGATAGCTCAAAATTATACACACAACCTTCTGAAGTATCCTATGCTTATGAAGAGCTTTTAAAAGTGAGCCCAAGATTTACTATCGCAGCCTCTTTCGGAAACGTTCATGGCGTTTACAAACCAGGAAATGTAAAATTAACTCCAAAAATCTTGAAAAATTCTCAAGATTATGTTCAAAATAAATTCAACACAGGTCACAATCCTGTTGACTTTGTGTTTCATGGTGGTTCAGGTTCAACGCTTGAAGAAATCAGAGAAGCTATTGGATATGGTGTTGTCAAAATGAATATCGACACTGATTTACAGTTTGCCTACACTGAAGGTATCCGTGATTATATGGTGAATAATATTGAGTATTTAAGAACTCAAATTGGAAGTCCCGACGGAGCAGATTCTCCAAACAAAAAACACTATGATCCAAGAAAATGGATACGTGAAGGTGAAATGACTTTCAACAAAAGATTAGAGGAAGCATTTGCTGATTTGAACAACGTAAATACATTATAATTAACAATTGATAATTGACAATGAATAATTATTCATTGTCAATTATCCATTATCCATTAAAATTATGGCTTGGTTTAAAAGAACAGAAAAAGGTATCACCACCGCAACCGAAGACAAAAAAGACGTTCCAAAAGGACTTTGGTATAAATCGCCAACAGGAAAGATTATTGACCAAGACGAATTAGCCAGAAATCTTTGGGTAAGTCCAGAAGATGATTTTCATGTTAGAATTGGTAGTAAAGAATACTTTGAAATTTTATTTGACAACAATGAATTCAAAGAGTTAGATGCTAAAATGACTTCAAAAGACACTTTAGGTTTTGTGGATACTAAAAAATATTCTGAACGTTTGAAAGATGCTATCGAAAAAACAGGCTTGAAAGATGCTGTTCGTACTGGTGTTGGAAAATCAAAAGGCAAAGATTTAGTAGTTTGTTGTATGGATTTCGCTTTTATTGGTGGTTCAATGGGCGCCGTTGTGGGTGAAAAAATCGCCCGTGGTATTGATCATTCTATCAAACATAAAATCCCATTTGTGATGATTTCAAAATCGGGTGGCGCTCGTATGATGGAAGCTGCTTATTCGTTGATGCAGTTGGCAAAGACTTCTGCAAAATTGGCACAGTTGGCTGAAGCTAAAATTCCGTATATTTCTTTATGTACTGACCCAACAACTGGTGGAACTACAGCTTCTTATGCGATGCTTGGAGATGTTAATATTTCTGAACCTGGTGCTTTGATTGGTTTTGCTGGTCCAAGAGTTGTTCGAGATACTACAGGAAAAGATTTGCCAGAAGGTTTTCAAACCGCAGAGTTTGTATTAGAACATGGCTTCCTTGATTTTATCACGCCTAGAAAAGAACTAAAAGATAAGATTAATTTATATCTCGATTTGATTTTGAATCAGGAGATTAGATAATAAATATAACACCATAAATATTTAGAAACACAAAGCTTTTTACTTTGTGTTTTTTTATGATTACTTTTTAAAACCCGCTTCTAATCGCTTCAACAGGGTCTAATCGTGAAGCAGAAATAGCAGGTAAAATACCTGATAACAAACCTACTATCATAGACAAACCAAAACCTATAAGAACATTCGAGAAACTTAAAACAAATTCGAATTCCAATACATTTGTGAGTAGTATTGTCAAAAACCAGACTATCAGCAAACCTATAATTCCGCCAAATACACAAAGAATAATGGCTTCAAACAAAAACTGAAAAAGTATAAATTTGTTTTTGGCACCTAATGATTTTTGAATTCCGATTAAATTGGTTCTTTCTTTCACTGAAACAAACATAATATTGGCAATTCCAAAACCTCCAACTAAAAACGAAAAGAGACTGATGATAATTCCACCAATACGAACTTGGCTTATAACTCCGTCTAACAAATCAGTAAAACCGGAAAGCACACTGACAAAAAAGTTGTCTATATCACCTTGCTTTACCCCTCTGAAAGTGCGTAATTTTTGAGTGATTTCACCTTTTAATTCGTCAATATCAATACTTTCTTGAGGCTTTATTATAATCATGGCAGATACTTTCGGGTTGTTATCACCATAAATTCTTCTTAGAAAATTAGAAGGTAAAAAAGCCGAGACATCATCGCCTCCTCCGAAACCCATCGTGGAATCACCTTTCTTTTTAGTAATACCAATCACCTTAAACTGTTGTCCATATATACGAATTGATTTCCCAATCGGGTCAAGCTCTCCAAAAAGCGATTGTGCAATATCATGTCCAATAACCACCACTTGCTTTCCTGAATTGGATTCTGATTCATTAAAAAAACGCCCAGAGGAAAACTCCATTCGTTGAATATCTGTAAACTCAAAAGTTACCGGAACCATATTTACATTATCAACCGTATTTGCTTCAAATTTTAGGGTTTGGTTTAAAGTCATATACTGAAAACAGACATCTTCAACGTTGTTCAACGATGATTTTAAATATTGGTATTCTTCATAACTGACTTTTGGGAATTGGTCCCTCTTCCATCTTGGAATATCACTTGGTCCAAAGGACCTGTTGGTCAAATAAATGGTGTTTTTATCTAAAGTGCTCAAATCAGCCTTGATTTTCCTATCTAAAGAATCAACAGCAGCCAGCACCGCAATGATAGAAAATATACCAATAGTCACACCCAATAAAGACAGCATGGTTCTCAACTTGTTGTTTCGAAGCGCATTCATGGCAAAAGCAAAACTTTCTTTGAGGAGTCTTAAGTAAAGTAACATTTGGTTGATTTATAATGTTGTAAATTTCAATAAAAAATAATGAAAATCGCCTCTATTTTTTAGATTGCTTAATAGGTAGTAAAAAATAAAATATTGTTACACTACATGCTTGAATTTTGCATTCAAAAAAACTACTTTTGTGCCTTAAACACAACTACACAATGAACACTACAAAAACAATTAAATCGGCACTGATTTCAGTCTATTCAAAAGACGGATTAGAACCGATAGTTCGCAAACTACACGAACAAAACGTAACAATTTATTCTACTGGAGGAACAGAAGAATTCATTAACAATTTAGGAATTCCAGTAGTTCCGGTTGAAGAAGTTACTTCCTATCCTTCTATCCTTGGCGGAAGAGTTAAAACCTTACATCCAAAAATTTTTGGAGGTATTTTAAACCGTCAGGACAATGAAACAGATGTGGCTCAAATGGCAGCTTTTGAAATCCCACAGATTGATTTAGTGATTGTCGATTTATATCCTTTTGAAAAAACAGTTGCTTCGGGCGCTAGCGAAAATGACATTATTGAAAAAATTGATATTGGTGGAATTTCATTAATTCGTGCTGCTGCGAAGAACTTCAAAGACACCGTTATTGTAGCTTCCGTAAATGAATATTCGATTTTACTGGATTACATTTCAACTCAAAATGGCTACACTACTTTGGAACAGAGAAAAATTTTGGCAACCAAAGCTTTTCATATTTCTTCTCATTATGACACGGCAATCTTCAATTATTTCAACACGGACGAAACTGTTTTCAAAGCAAGTATTGATAACGGACAGATTTTAAGATATGGTGAAAACCCGCATCAGAAAGGCTTTTTCTTTGGTGATTTTGACAAAATGTTCAGCAAACTTCACGGAAAAGAATTGTCATATAATAATTTATTAGATGTAGATGCTGCTGTGAATTTGATTTTGGAATTCAAAAATAATGAACCAACTTTTGCCATTTTAAAACACAACAACGCTTGCGGATTGGCAACAAGAAACAATATGAAAGACGCTTATCTGACCGCTTTAGCATGTGACCCTACTTCTGCATTTGGTGGAGTTTTGATTGCTAATGGAAAAATAGATATGGCAACAGCCAAAGAAATAAATTCGCTTTTTTGTGAAGTTGTCATCGCTCCTAGTTATGATGACGAAGCAATTAGTATTTTATCCGAAAAGAAAAACCGGATTATTTTGATTCAACACGATGTAGTATTACCAAATCGTCAAGTGAGAACTTGTTTAAACGGCTTATTGGTTCAGGACAGAAATAACATTACTGACTCAAAAGAAGATTTAAAAGTGGTTACATATTCTGCTCCAAGCGAGCAAGAAATAAATGATTTATTATTTGCTTCAAAAGTTTGCAAAAATACCAAATCAAATACGATTGTATTTGCAAAAAACAGTACATTAGTGGCATCTGGAACAGGTCAAACTTCGAGAGTTGATGCATTGAAACAAGCGATTGAAAAAGCGACAACTTTTGGATTTGATTTGAAGGGAGCAGTAATGGCAAGCGATGCTTTTTTCCCTTTCCCAGATTGTGTTGAAATTGCTCATAACGCTGGAATTACTGCTGTTATTCAACCAGGCGGTTCAATAAAAGATGAGTTGAGTATTAATTTTTGCAACGAAAATAAAGTTGCTATGGTATTTACCGGAACACGTCATTTTAAACATTAATTTGTTTAACTTTGTGCGTTAAAATTTTATAAACATTAACCCTACTAAAATCTATGGGATTTTTTGATTTCATGACCGAGGATATTGCAATAGACCTTGGTACCGCAAACACTCTGATAATACACAACGACAAAGTTGTAATTGATAGTCCCTCAATTGTTGCTAGGGACCGAATATCGGGAAAAATTATTGCTGTTGGAAAAGAAGCCAACATGATGCAAGGTAAAACACATGAAAACATAAAAACCATACGTCCCTTAAAAGATGGGGTTATCGCTGATTTTGATGCGTCTGAAAAAATGATTAGCATGTTCATCAAAAGCATACCGGCGTTAAAGAAAAAAATGTTTACTCCAGCACTTAGAATGGTGGTTTGTATTCCATCTGGAATTACAGAGGTAGAAATGCGTGCTGTAAAAGAAAGTTGCGAACGCGTAAACGGAAAAGAAGTGTATCTTATTCATGAACCAATGGCTGCAGCAATTGGTATTGGTATCGATATTATGCAACCAAAAGGAAACATGATTGTAGATATTGGTGGTGGAACTACAGAAATTGCAGTTATCGCTTTGGGCGGAATTGTTTGCGACAAATCAGTTAAGATTGCGGGTGACGTTTTCACGAATGATATTGTGTATTACATGAGAACGCAACACAATTTATTTGTAGGAGAAAGCACTGCTGAGAAAATCAAAATTACAATTGGTGCGGCTACTGATGATTTAGAAACACCTCCAGATGATATGTCCGTTCAAGGAAGAGATTTATTGACTGGTAAACCTAAACAAGTTGAAGTATCGTATAGAGAAATTTCTAAAGCATTGGATAAATCAATCCAACGTATTGAAGATGCTATCATGGAGACTTTATCACAAACACCACCAGAATTAGCAGCTGATATTTACAACACAGGGATTTATCTTGCAGGTGGAGGTTCAATGTTGAGAGGGTTAGATAAACGTATTTCTCAAAAAACAGATTTGCCAGTTTACATTGCAGAAGATCCATTAAGAGCTGTTGTTCGCGGAACCGGAATGGCACTTAAAAATATTCCAAAATTCAGAAGCATACTTATAAAATAGTGCTTGTAGTGAAAATACCGAACACTGACACGAGCGAAGCGAACTGACGAAGTAATACTGAAACCGAATACTAAAAAACGATGCAGCAAATATTTAATTTTGTACTAAAAAACAGTAATCGCTTACTGTTTTTGCTGCTTTTGGTATTATCGTTTGTGTTGACAATTCAGTCGCATTCCTATCATAAGAGTAAAATCATAAGTTCTGCTAATTTCTTTACCGGCGGGATTTACGAAAAGATAAATAATATTGATGAGTATTTTGGTCTAAGAGCTCAAAATGAAGAATTGGCGCAGGAAAATGCACGTTTAAAATCAATTCTCTTCAACCAAAAAGACACTACTAAATTACCTGAAATTGACACCACTAAAGGCATTAATAAAACGGTTATCACTGTTGCCAAAGTAATTCATAACTCGTACAGTATTCAGGAAAACTTTATTACAATTAACAAAGGTTCTATGTCAGGAATAAAACCAAATATGGGTGTAATCAATAGCGCCGGAATTGTGGGCATTGTAGACAATACTTCTAAGAATTACGCAACTATAATTAGCTTATTGAACGTCAATATCAAGATTAACGCAAAAATAAAAAAGTCAAATCATTTTGGTACTTTAAGCTGGAATGGTAAAAACACTGGCTTTGCTCAGTTAACTGATGTTCCCCGATTGGCAGGAGTTCGTAAAGGTGACACCATAGTTACTGGGTCTGAATCAAGAGTTTTCCCTGAAAATATTGGTATTGGAACTATTGATCATGTATATATCGACAATGAAACCAATTACTATACATTGGATATCAAATTGTTTAATGATATGACTAATTTAGGTCATGTTTATGTCATCAAAAACAAAGATGCCGATGAGATTATCAATTTAGAAAATCAAAGCAAAAAAGATGAATAGTGCCTTATTAGGAAATATTGCCCGATTTGTCTTGTTGCTTGCTGCACAAATTTTGATATTCAATAGAATTGATCTTTTTGGGTTTATCAATCCGTTTCCTTATGTGCTTTTTATTATTCTTTATCCTGTAAACGGAAACAAAAGTGGTTTATTAGTAGCTAGTTTTTTCTTAGGATTACTTATGGATATGTTCTGGAATTCTGGTGGTGTTCACGCCGCAGCTTGTCTTGTACTTGCGTATTACAGACCCGCAATTTTTAAATTCTCCTTTGGGTTGAGTTATGAATACCAAACCGTTAAACTAAATGATGTATTAACACCTGAGCGATTTTCATTTATACTAATTGCGGTTGTAATTCATCACTTTGTTCTATTTGTCTTAGAAGTTTTTAAAGTTAGCTTCCTATGGGATATTTTAGTTCGAACGCTATTGAGCACCATTTTTACAATTATTACTTGTATTATTATTATCTATATTATTAAGCCAAGTAAGCGATGAGAAAGGTATTATTGCCAACAATTATTTTCATTTGTACTATCCTACTTGTATTGCGGCTATTTTACCTACAGGTAATTGATGATTCGCTCAAACTTGCATCAGATAACAACGCGATAAAAATAGCTTATGATTATCCAGAGCGTGGTTACATTTATGATAGAAATGGTAAACTTTTGGTTGCCAATCAACCTTCTTATGACATCATGGTAATCCCAAAGGATGTCAAAGATTTAGACACTACCGAATTCTGTTCTTTACTTAAAATTACCAAAGAAGATTTTCTTAAAAAAATTGCCAAAGCTAAAATTTATAGCCCGAGACTTCCTTCGGTATTTTTATCCCAATTGAACAAAAAAGAATACGCCGCTTTTCAAGAAATTCAAAGAAAGTTTGTTGGCTTTTATATTCAAAAACGTGCTTTAAGAGATTACCAAGTAGCTTTTGGCGCTAATGTTTTTGGATTTATCACCCAAGTAAATGACAAAATTATTGCAAAAAACAACTATTACAATAGTGGCGATTTGATTGGCAGACAAGGTGTAGAAGAGAGTTATGAAGATTTTCTACGTGGTGTAAAAGGCGTAAAATATATTCAAAAAGATAAGTATAACCGAGAAATTGGTTCTTATAAAGAAGGAAAATTTGATACTATAGCTGTTCAGGGCAGCGATATTAATTTAAGTATAGACGCCGAACTTCAAAAATATGGAGAGGAATTAATGATTAACAAACGAGGCGGAATAGTAGCTATTGAACCAAAAACTGGTGAAATTTTAGCGTTGGTAACTGCCCCATCATATGACCCAGCAATTCTAGTGGGAAGACAACGATCTAAAAACTATACAACTTTATATAAAGACTCCATTGCAAAACCATTATATGACAGAGGTTTATTAGCTGAATATACTCCTGGGTCTCCATTCAAAATTCTAACCGGATTAGTTGCCTTGCAAGAAGGTGCTATTGATGAGAACACCACTTTCTTTTGTCATCACGGATTTAGTTATGCCCCGGGTCGTTTTATGAAATGCCACTGTCATGGAGGTGCTATGCAATTTCACAGAGGCATTTACGAATCTTGCAACACATTTTTTTCGAGCTCGTATATGAGAACTATTGATAAGTATAATAATCCCCCAAAAGGTGTTGATGTGTGGAGCAATCACCTGAAAAGTTTTGGTTTAGGACAGTTTATGGGCTATGATTTACCAACAGGAAAAAGAGGCAACTTACCGACTTCAAAAACCTACAAAAAAATGTATCCAGGTTGGGGTTGGTCAAGCAAAACAATTGTTTCTAATGCAATTGGTCAAGGAGAGGTTTTGATGACACCAATTCAGTTAGCCAATATGATTGCTACTGTTGCCAATCGTGGTTATTATTATACGCCTCACATCATCAAAAAAATCAAAGGCAGTAAAATTGATAAAAAATTCACTACAAAACATGTAACTACAATTGACAGAAAATATTTCGAACCTATGATTAGCGGTTTATTTGATGTTTATAATTTGGGTACGGCACACGGTTTAAATGTTGAAGGAATTGATATTTGTGGAAAAACGGGAACCGCTGAAAATTTTGCAAAGATTAATGGTAAAAGGGTAAAGCTTCAGGATCACTCTATTTTTGTGGCATTTGCACCTAAAGATAATCCCAAAATTGCTATTGCTGTTTTTGTTGAAAACGGATATTGGGGTGCGCGCTGGGCTGGACCAATTACCAGTTTAATGATTGAAAAATATATCAAAAGAAAAATTACCCGAACCGATTTAGAAAAACGAATGTTGGAAGGAAGTCTTGAAGGCGAGTATAATAAATATTATGCAAAACCAATTGTAGATAGTTTAATTAAATCTAAAATTGATGGCCCCATAAAACCAATCGTAATAAAACCCGAAGTTAAAATTGCAAAGCCCGAAGTTAAAACCAACGAAGCTCCGGAAAATTAATTTCTAAAAAATGAAAAATCAAAGTGTAACCAATAATCTAGACTGGATGAGTATAGCCATCTTCGCCATATTAGTAATTATGGGTTGGCTTAATATTTATTCCTCATCCTTATCTTCGATAGAACAAGAAACCTCGATCTTTGATTTTACCCAAATTTATGGTAAACAGTTTATGTTTATCCTACTTACTATTCCATTAATATTTGTAGTATTGTCTGTTGACGGCAAGTTTTACGAAAAATTTTCTAGTGTAATATATGTCATCGGATTACTTTCTTTAGCAGGTTTATATGTATTTGGAAAAACAATAAAAGGTCAAGCTAACTGGTATTCTTTTGGCTCCTTTGGTATACAACCGTCCGAATTTGTAAAAGCCGCAACTGCTCTGGCTTTAGCTAAATATCTGAGTGATGTTCAAGTAAATTTAAAAGATTTAAATCGGCAGATTCAAGCCTTAGGAATACTCTTCCTACCTATATTATTAATTGTTCCTCATGATCCGGGGAGTGCCATAATTTTTTGTGTGTTTATTTTGGTTTTATATAGAGAAGGTTTGCCTTCTTGGTACGTTTGGACAGGGTTTATCGCCTTAATTTTATTTGTATTAGCTTTGATAATAAAACCATTACTATTAACTGGAATAGCTTTAGTTGTAATACTTTTTATCTATTATAGAAGTAGAATTATAAACAGAAATTGGATATTAAGCGCCTTAATATTTATAATGATTGGCGGCTTTGTTTTTTCAGTAGACTATGTCTTTGTAAATGTTTTTAAACAACATCATAGGGACAGGTTTAATATTCTTTTAGGTAAAGAAGTCGATATGAAAGGCATTGGTTATAACACTAATCAATCAGAAATCGCCATTGGTTCTGGTGGTTGGTTTGGTAAAGGCTATCTAGAAGGCACTCAAACAAAAGGTGGTTTTGTGCCAGAACAACACACTGATTATATTTTCACAACGGTTGGTGAAGAATGGGGATTTATTGGTTGTCTTTTTGTAATTGCCCTCTTCCTTTGTTTAATCATGCGAATTATTTATTTAGCAGAAAGGCAAAAAACAAAGTTTAGCCGAGTCTATGGCTATTGTGTTGCAGGTGTATTGTTTATTCACTTTTTTGTAAATATAGCCATGGTGGCAGGTATATTCCCAACCATTGGAGTTCCCCTCCCATTCTTTTCTTATGGTGGTTCCGGACTTTGGGGTTTTACTATTTTACTTTTTATATTTCTAAAAATGGATGCCAACAAAGTGAATGAGTGGTAATTTGCATTACAATTTTTATATAAAAAAAGCGTCCAGATTAAATCTGGACGCTTTTTTTATGGATTATTTATAATTATGATTTCACCAATTTATCTTTTTTAACTTTAGTTGTCAATCCTTTATTATTCTCTGATTGTAAATCATTTAGAATATGAATGGCTTCTTCGATGTAAATATCTTTAGACAAACTTTCATGCCATCTGTCGCGTTTTTCTTTTAAAACTGAGTCTTTATTCATTTCATCGACCTCATAAGGAAGTGACTTAAATTGGAATGCATTTTTATAGTCAACAATTGGTTTGTACTTTTTGTTTTTCTCATCCAATGCTTTTTGTTCTGCTTTGAATTTATCAATGTTTAGACTATAGTTGTTTTCTTTATTACGTTCGTCAAGCCATTTTGCATTGTCATCAATTAAGTTCAATTGAGCGTTGTTGCTCATTCTTTCTTTACTTTTCGCAATAGCTAAATCAAAGTTATTTTGTTTGTCCCAAACTTTATAATCAGCTGCATCAATTTTATCCCATGGCATCGCATTGTCAATATCTTTTTCACCCATTTTTAGATATGCATATCTATCCGGAATAGCAACATCACTTTTCACTCCTTCTAACTGAGTAGAGCCACCATTAATTCTGTAGAATTTTTGAGTAGTAGTTTTCAAGGCACCCAAATCGCCATAAGTACTTCCGCGAACAAACTGATTTAAATCGATTACGTTTTGTACAGTTCCTTTTCCGTAAGACTGCTTGCTTCCAATGATTACACCACGTTTGTAGTCTTGAATTGCTGCTGCTAAAATCTCGGAAGCCGAAGCTGAAAATTCATTTATCATAACTACAAGTGGTCCATCCCATTGCACTTTTGCATCTCTGTCAAACAAGACTTCTTTTTTTCCTGCCGCCGATTTAATCTGAACAATTGGTCCTTGATCTATAAATAATCCCGCAATATCAACAACCGTTTTCAAAGAACCTCCTCCATTATCTCTAACATCCATTACAATTCCTTGGACTCCCTCTTTTTTTAATCGCTCTACTTCTATCGCAACATCTTTTCCTGCATCACGACTATTTTGGTCTTCAAAATCGATGTAGAATTTAGGTAAATAAATGATTCCGTATTTAAAACCATCTTTCTCTACTACACTTGATTTTACATAGGTTTCTTCAATTTCAACTTGATCACGAATAATAGTAATTACTTTTATAGAACCATCTGTTTTCTTAACTGTTAAACGAACTTCTGTTCCTTTTGGTCCTTTTATCTTTTTAACAACATCATCTAATCTCATTCCAACAACATCAACTGGCTCAGCGTCTGCTTGAGCAACTTTTAAAACAATATCACCCGATTCTAGTTGCTTTCCTCTCCAAGCTGGACCACCAGAAATTAATTCTGTTATTTCAGTAAAATCATTTTTCTTTTGCAAACGAGCACCAATTCCTTCTAATTTTCCACTCATACTCACATCAAATTTCTCTTTTTCGCTTGCGCCAAAATAAGAAGTATGTGGGTCAAAACGAGAAGCAATAGCATTTACATAAATAGAAAACCAATCCTCTCTGTCTAAATCTTTAATAAAATTAAAATTGTCATTTAAAGAGTTAAGCGTACTTTCTCTAGTTTCTTTTTCAAGTTGCTCATAGGTTTTTGGAGCTTGATTTTTCTTTTTTTCAACGTCTGCAATAAATTTTTTTTCTGATTCTTCTGTGAGGTTTTCGCCTTGACTTTCTCTAAAAATTTTTAGCTTTTCTTCTAAAGTTTTGTTTTTGTCTTTAGCTAGATCCTCTTCTAATTTTTGTTTTTCAACCAAGGAAGACAAAGTAGAAAGTTTTACCTGCAAACGCCATCTTTCTTTTAGTTCTTGTGCATTTTTACAAAATGGCAATTTCTCATAATCAGTATTAATGGATTCCATTTTTTTGTAATCAAATGGTTTATCTAAAGCCAATTTATAATAGCTTTTACATTCTTCCATTCTTTTCATTAGTCGAGTGTAAGTCAAATCAAAAAAAGTTAAATCTTTACTATTGATTTCGTCGTCAATTTGAGTTTCATATTTGGCAAATTCATCAATATCAGATTGCAAAAAGAAACGTTTTGACGGATCTAATGCATTTAAAAAATCTTTATAAACACCTTTTGAAAAAGTGTCGTCTATTTTAGCTGGATTGTAATGCCCTTTTTCGATAACAAACGTTAATAATTCTATTAACATTTTGTCTTTCTCGGGATCGGAAGATTTCTCTTGTGGTATAAAACTTCTAATTGCTTTTTCTATTGGTACAAAACTTAAAAATGCCAAAGACAAAGCACCAATTACCATAAGTATTTTGTAGTTCCTTTTCATAAATTGAATTATTTTATTCATTAATTATTGGTCTAAAGTAAACAAAAAACAATATCATGTATTTCTTGTCTAGATAATTTTTTGTTAAAATCGATAAAGTGTGTGACACGTAATATTCAACATTTTTCAAAGTTATAAAAATGTGACTGTTTAAAACCTTAAAAATAGTTAATTTTGCCAACAAATCCGACACACAAAAACTGTGCTAATTACTTAATTTAAAAAAAATGATTTCCAAGCCAACCATTTTAATTACCAATGATGACGGTATCAATGCACCAGGAATTCGTGCTTTAATTTCAGTTATGGCAGAAATTGGCGAAGTAATCGTTGTCGCGCCAGATAGTCCGCAAAGCGCCATGGGACACGCCATTACCATTAACAGTACATTATATTTGAATAAAATTTCTGCCGAAAATGCAGCTATTACAGAATATAGTTGTTCAGGAACACCTGTTGATTGTGTAAAATTGGCAGTAAACGAAATCTTGAAAAAGAAACCAGATTTATGCGTGTCAGGCGTCAATCATGGTTCAAATTCTTCGATAAATGTTATTTATTCAGGAACTATGAGTGCTGCTGTTGAAGCCGGTATTGAAGGAATTCCTGCTATTGGTTTCTCTTTATTGGATTATGATTGGAATGCCGATTTTGAACAAATAAAACCTTTCATCAAAAAAATTGCTTTAGAAGTTTTAGCAAAAAAACTAGCGGAAGGAACCGTTTTGAATGTCAATTTTCCCAAACTTAAAACAAACGAAATTAAAGGAATTAAAATTTGCCGTCAAGCGAAAGCCATTTGGATGGAAAAATTTGACAAACGACAAACACCTTATGGTAAAAATTATTATTGGTTAACAGGCGAATTTGTAAACCAAGACAAAGGCGAAGATACTGATGAATGGGCATTAGCAAACGGGTATATTTCTATAGTTCCAGTGCAGTTTGACTTAACTGCTCATCATGCAATTGCTCAATTAAATACTTGGAATTTATAAGACTATGAAATACTATATCATTGCCGGAGAAGCTTCGGGCGATTTGCACGGTTCCAATTTAATGAAAGCGCTTTATAAAGAAGACGCTTCAGCAGATATCAGATTTTGGGGTGGCGATTTGATGCAAAATGTTGGTGGAACTCTAGTAAAACATTACCGTGAACTATCGTTTATGGGTTTTGCAGAAGTAGCGATGAACCTGAAAACCATTCTCAACAACATTAAAATTTGTAAAGCCGACATTGAAAAATTCAATCCCGATGTGATTATTTTTATTGATTATCCGGGTTTTAATATGCGTATTGCCAAATGGGCAAAACTTAGAGGCATCAAAACTCATTATTATATTGCTCCTCAAATATGGGCATGGAAAGAAAATCGTATCAAAGCTGTAAAAAGAGACTTTGACAAACTGTTTGTCATCCTTCCTTTTGAAAAAGATTTTTTTGAAATGAAGCATCATTTCCCAGTTGAGTTTGTTGGACATCCGCTAATTGATGCTATTCACAATCGAGTAAAAACGGATGAAGTTTTATTTCGGAAAGTTCATAATTTGGACGAAAGACCAATTATCGCAATTCTTCCAGGAAGTCGAAAGCAAGAAATCTCGAAAATGTTAAGTGTTATGTTGAGCATAGTAACTGATTTTCCGGATTATCAATTTGTAATTGCTGGTGCACCAAGTCAGGAATATCATTTTTACGAACAATTTTTGACTACTAAAAACGTGAAATTTATCTCGAATAAAACCTATGATTTGTTGAGTATTGCGACTGCTGCATTGGTTACATCAGGAACAGCTACTTTAGAAACTGCTTTATTTAAAGTACCCGAAGTCGTTTGCTATAAAGGAAGCTGGGCTTCGTATCAAATTGCAAAAAGGATTATTACTTTAAAGTATATTTCACTAGTGAATTTGATTATGGATGAAGAAGTGGTTACGGAACTTATTCAGGATAAATTCAACTCTAAAAATGTAAAGACAGCCCTTTCTAAATTATTGGATGAAAAACACAGAAAAGCGTTGTTGAAAAAATATGACGACTTAGAATCTAAACTTGGAGGTATTGGTGCCAGCGAAAAAACTGCTAAATTAATCCTAAATGATTTAAAGTGATTTTTTTTTCGACTTCAAATTTTTATCTTCGCAAAAATTATTTTTATTGAAACATTCACTATTTATACTATCAATTCTTATGCTGTTTACGGCTTGTAAACCTACATCAAATATCATAACTTCAAAAGATGTTGCTGTAAAAAAAGGAATTTATACCGAACCCGTTTTAGCAAAAAATAGTACTGTCAAAAAGAAAAATGTCAAACGAGATTTGGCAGCTAAAAAAGTACTTCCAACTTTAAATCAAAAACAAAATTTAAAAATAAATGACAAAAACGAATCAGATATTGTTATTTCAAAAGAAGATTCGAATTATTTGATAGAACAATTAATTAATAGCGCTTCTGATAATTTAGGTGTAAATTATCGTGCAGGCGGAACAACTCCAGCTGGTTTTGATTGTTCTGGTTTGATGTATTCCACTTTCAAAAAATTTGACATTACACTTCCCCGTTCTTCTCATGAAATGGCAGAAGTAGGAATGCAAATTGACCCGGAAAAAGCCAAAAGAGGCGACCTGATTTTCTTTATCAATCGAGGGCAAAAAAGGATAAATCATGTGGGAATGATAGTTGAAGTTAATGGTGATGAAATTAAATTTATCCATTCTTCTACCCAAGGTGGTGTTATGATTTCGTCTTTAAAAGAATCATACTACGAAAGAACTTTTAAACAAATCAACAGAGTTTTAGAATAATTTTCTTGCAGGAATTAAATTTTTATGTAATTTTATTATGTGAAAATCTTACAATTCCCTTTAGCGAGAATTTTTATCGGATTTCTATTTGGAATACTTTTGTGTCGGATAGTAAGTCCAAATTCGGTATTTGTGTTTTGTAGTTTAGCAATAAGTATACTTATTTTATTTATTTCTTCCTTATACAGTCAAAAAAATAGTTTAATCAAAATCCTTTTCGGAAGTATTGTTTTTCTAGTAGCTTTTCTTATCGGAATTTCAACTAGATTAATCCATAAAGAAAACTTAAATCCGTATCATTATACCAATCAGATTACCGATTATGAAAAGGTTCATAATCTAGATTTGCTATTGGTTGAAAAACTAAAAAGTACTACAAAAAACAATCGGTATATAAGTTTAGTCAAACAACTTGATGGTGGAAGGAGTTTTGGAAAAGTTATTTTAAACATTACTAAAAAAGATAAAATTAAGTTTCTGAAAATTGGGACTCATTTAAAGGTAATCGGAATTGTATTTAAAAATAAAAATCCATTAAATCCGAACTTGTTTGATTATGGCAAGTATCTTGAAAATCAAGAAATATACGCTCAAGTTTATTCAAAACCAAATCAAATCAAAATTAGAAATTACGAGTCGAGTTTGTGGTCAGGTTTTTCAAATTTTAGAGAAACTATTATTTCTAATTTAGAACATTCTGCTATTTCAAAAGAAGAATTAAATGTGCTAAACGCTCTGATTCTTGGGCAACAACAAGACATTTCTCACGAAGTTTTAAAAGATTATCAGTATGCAGGAGCTGTTCATGTTTTATCAGTTTCAGGATTGCACGTTGGCTTTATTTTGCTGTTTATTACTTTTTTACTAAAACCAATTGGCAACTCGAGAAAAGGTTCTCTGTTGAAATTAATTATCATTGTTTTGTCGCTTTGGTCGTTTGCCATTTTAGCTGGTTTATCGCCTTCAATTGTGCGTTCCGTAACCATGTTTTCTTTTCTTGCGATTGGAATTCATTTAAGAAGAACGGTTAACATTTACCATACTCTGCTGGTTTCAATGTTGTTGATTTTACTTTTTAAACCCTCATTTTTGTTTGATGTCGGGTTTCAATTGAGCTATCTGGCTTTGTTTTTTATCCTTTGGCTACAGCCTGTTTTGTCTGGTATTTGGCAACCAAACAATAAAATCATTAAGTATTTCTGGGACATTATCACTGTCTCTTTCGCCGCTCAAATAGGCGCAATGCCATTAAGTATTTATTATTTTCATCAATTTCCGGGATTGTTTTTTGTGACCAACTTACTCATTCTTCCTCTGCTCGGAATAATTATGGCCGTTGGGGTTCTCGTTGTATTAATTGCCACATTTCATACTGTTCCTGAATTTATTGCAAAATCAATTGAGTTTCTTATTACTTTCCTGAATCTTCTAATTCATTGGGTAGCATCTTTTGATGCTTTTGTTTTAAAAAATATTTCGTTTACTTCAGTAATGTTATGGAGTTCCTATTTGGTAATTATCTTAATCGTTATTTGGATTAAAAGACCAACTTTCAAACGCCTTTCATTAATGTTTATTTGCATTCTGTTTCTGCAAGTTACTTTTATTATTCAAAAGAAGAGCACTCAAAATAACGAAGAGTTAATCATTTTTAACTGCAAGAAGAACACTATCATAACCGAAAGAATTGGCAATAACGTGACGGTTTACAGCAACGATAGTATTCAAAAAAAACTTACTTCTAATATGATTATTCAATCCTATTTAATTGGAAATTTTTGTAAAGCTACAGCAAAAAAACCGTTGCAAAATTTACTATATTTTAACCATCAGAAAATATTAATCATTGATAGTTTATGTGTGTATAGAAAAGAAATTCATCCTGATATTTTAGTAATTATTCAATCTCCTAAACTGAATATACAACGGTTACTTAAAACATACAAGCCCAAACAAATTGTTGTTGATGGCTCAAACTACAAAAGTTACGTTAGGCTTTGGGAAGCAACTTGTATCAAAGAAAAAATCCCTTTTCACTATACTAATGAAAAGGGATTTTATAAGATTTAATCTAATTGAAATTAGGATTTCTTGTTTGCCAAGATTTGATCTGCAGCAGCTAACCAGGCATTTGGCCCACCAGCAAGATAACCTGTGCTTCCTATTTTTTCAAGATTAATTTTTCCGTCTTTTTTACTTGCCTTCACAAACCAAACTGTTGGATAACCTTGAACTGCAAAAGTTTGTTGCAATTCAGCATTTTGCTTTTGAATTTCAGGCTGTTGTGGAGTTCTTCTTGGAAAATCAAGTTCAACAAGTACCACATTATCTTTTGCCCATTTAGTAAATTCCGGAGTTTGAAATACTTCTTTTTGCAAACGCATACACCATCCGCACCAATCGCTTCCTGTGAAAAACAAAAACAAAGGTTTTTTTGATTTTTTTGAAATCTCCATGGCTTTGTTCATATCAGTTTGCCATGTTAACTCTTGCGCTTGTATGGTTAACGAACCCAAGATTAGAAATAAAGTAATTGCTATTTTTTTCATCGTTTTAAATTTTTTTTTCAAATATAACAAAAAGAATGCCAAATAAACTTCACCTATCTGACACCATGCATTAATTTTTTTATAATAGGTGCCATTAGTATTGAAAAAAGTGCCATTGCTGCAGAAATTATTGTCAAAAACCAAAAGAAATAGCTCAATCCGTGTTCGTCAGCGATCTTGTCTATGTTTTCTCCAAAAATTCCGGCTGCTTTCATTCCGATGGCCACTGCCAAATACCATACACCAAACATAAAGGCAATCATTCTCGCAGGCACTAATTTGCTAACATAAGATAAGCCAACTGGCGAAATACATAATTCGCCCATGGTATGAAAAAGATAAACTAAAATTAGCCAAATCATACTTACTGATGCAGTTTTAGCTCCTGGTTCGATTCCGCTTGCGCCAATTGCAACGCATGCCATTCCCAATCCTAAAAAAAGCATCCCTATTCCGTATTTTACATTGGCAATTGGATTGTATTTACTTTCCCACCATTTTGAAAATAAAGGCGCTAATAAGATTAGAAACAGAGAATTTAAAGTCGAAAACCAAGTAGCTGGAACTTCAGTAATTGTATTTAGAACTTTCTTAATTTTTAATAAATCAAGTGTGCTGTCTGAAAGTGATATAACTCCGGCGCTGTAATAATCTTTTAGTAGCATCCAAATAGCGATGCTCCAGATAATAACAAAACTTAAGCTTAGAATGATATTAGCGACAGCATAATTTTTGAATGTTTGCCTGAACATCTTCAACATTAACCATGTAATAATGAATAATGGTAAAATCGTAATTAAAGAATTAATAATTAAAAATATTGTACTCCAACCTCCTTCCAAAACTCTATTGGTATAATCTTTAGCGAATATGGTCAAACTATTTGGTGATTGCTCAAATATGGCCCAAAAGAATATAGCCAGAAACGCGAAAAAAGTAACCGCCATTAATTTTTCACGAGTAATTTTTGAGTACTGGGTAAGTCGATAAATTAATAAAATAATAAATAGGATTAAAGCTGTCAAAATTGCTATTGCATTTCCGTTGCTACCTAAAATTGCAAAGACATCAATTTTCCCTTCAGAAATTTTTGAAACAGGAGCGTTTATTATCCAAAGCAATCCTAAAATAACGGAAATCCCAATAAGAATAAGCTGCCAAGCTGTAAATGGATTTCTTTTATCATTATCCGAAGCTTCAAGTTTTGCTTTACTTTCTTTGTTGGGTTTTAATCCAATATCTCCGAAAATACTTTGAGACAACCAAAATTGAATCATTCCAAAAAACATAAATATTCCAGCCAAACCGAAACCATAACCCCAACCTACTTTTTCTCCAAGATAACCACACAATAATATTCCGAAAAAAGCTCCGGCATTAACACCCATGTAAAACAATGTGTAAGCACCGTCTTTTTTCTCAGGTCTATCTTTATACATTTCAGAGATTATAGAAACCATATTGGGTTTAAAAAATCCATTTCCAAAAACTAATAATACCAATCCTAAATAAATAGAAAAATGCGTTTCAACCGCCATAGCAGCGTGACCTAATGTCATTAAAAAAGCACCGAGCATTACTGCCCATCTGAAACCAATAACTTTATCGGCAAAATAACCTCCAAGCATCGTTGATAAATAAACGAGGCCAACATAAGACCCAAATAAAGCTGAAGCGTTTTCTCTGGTCCATGCCCAACCACCATCAGTTAAAGTTGATGTTAAAAAAAGTATCAATAAAGAACGCATTCCGTAGAATGAAAACCGTTCCCACATTTCTGTAAAAAACAAAACAAATAAACCTGCAGGATGTCCTAAGACGTTACTTTTAAAAAACTGATCTGTTGAATTTTTACTCATATAAATTGATTTATTTTACACCTTGCATTAGTTTTTTTACCAAAGGAGAAATCAGTAAAAGAACTAATCCTGCTACCAATGCGTAAATCGCTAATTGTTTGTATCCATCAGCATATACTGTAAGTTTATCCAGATTGGTTGCATGTTCTGATGCTTCGGCGATGTTTGCTCCTAATAAACCTGCAAAATACTGACCATAGGCACTAGCCAAAAACCACATTCCCATAATGACTGCCTGCGTTTTTTGTGGCGATAATTTTGTCATGGCGCTCATTCCTATTGGCGATAAACATAATTCACCGAAAGTGATGATGAACCAGCCAAAAGTGAATAATCCTAATGAAGTTCTTCCATTTAAATCCGCAAAAAACTTAGTGTAATAAAATACCCAAAAACCAGCGGCAAGAAATAAGAATGCCAGTCCAAATTTAATAACGGTATTAGGCTCTATCTTTCTTTTAGCCATCCACAACCAAACCAATCCAACTAAAGCAGCAAAACCTATCACAAAGAATGAATTAGCGGAATTGTTAACACCATTCGGACTTAACTGTATTCCAAGAATTTCGTTATTCAAATTATTTGCAGCAAATAAACTTAGTGAGCCACCGCTCTGTTCAAAAAAAGCCCAGAAGAAAATAGAGAAAATTATAAATACTAATGCAGCTAATAATTTTTTATTTTCTTTTGAAGAGAAATTCCTCATTTCATAAAACAAATACAGTATTGATGCCGGGCCAATTATCATCATAAAATAATCGGTATAAACCGTATTGGCAACCATTACAATAATCACCGGAATAATTAAAAGCGATCCCAAATAAGTAACTATTTCTAGTTGTTTTCTTTTAGAATCAACTATATTTTTAAGAGGCGATAATCCAATTGTGCCAAGGCTTTTTTGTGTTTGCGTAAAGGTCAAAAGACTAACTATCATTACAACGGCTGCAAATCCGAATCCAACATTCCAACGAAGATTTTCAGGTACCAATGATTGCCATAAAGAACCTTCAGCCACTGCAATACAAATATAGCCACCGATAAGGGCACCTAGATTTACACCCATATAAAAGAAAGAAAAACCAGCATCCCTTCTTGGATCATCTTCTTTGTACAATTGTCCAACCATTGATGAAATATTGGGCTTAAAAAAACCAGTTCCCACGATGGTAAATCCTATCCCAATAAAAAAGAAATTCTTTGGGTCGATAGCCAGAATTATACTTCCAATAATCATTAGTATTCCGCCCCAAAAAAGTGATTTTCTCAAGCCTAAAATTTTATCAGCAAATAATCCTCCAATGAAGGTAAAAGCGTAAACCCAAGCTTGAGTAGCACCGTATTGAAGATTAGCTGTTTTTTCGTCCATTACCAAAACGTTAACCATAAAAACGGCTAACATGCCACGCATGCCATAAAAACAAAAGCGTTCCCACATTTCGCTGAAAAATAAATACCATAGTTGCTTTGGATATTTTCCTTTAAAATTTTGAATTTGCTCTAAAGTCAGATTTTGTTCCATAAAGTGTATAAATTAAAAAACCTCCAAGAAATATTGGAGGTTTGAAAGATATAAAAATATTTTCTATTATGAGATTATCTCACACCATGCATCATCTTTTTTAATACTGGTGTTAATGCAAAAAGAATTATAGCTGCAAGTCCGGTTAAAACAACGAATACCATAAAGAATTCGAATAAATTATGAATTTCAAAACCAGCAAAAACGGGATTATGATCAGTGATTTGATTGTCTGCCAGTAATTTTAATTGCTCTGCTGTAGGAGTAATTTTTTTGTCAAGAACACCTTGTAAATCAATCCCTAATTCTTTGGCTTTGTTAAATTTGTCTCCCGTTGCCGGTAAGATAGAACCTAAAGTTCCGGCTAAAGCATAACCGGAAGCATTGGATAAAAAGAATACACCATATAATAAAGATGAAAATCTTTTTGGAGATAACTTTCCAACCAATGATAATCCGATTGGTGACAAACATAACTCTGCTGCGGTTTGAATCAAATATAAAAGGATTAACCATTTGATAGCTAAAAGTCCATTATTACCTAAATCTTTTACATTGTGTGCAATAATAAAATAACTCAGTGCAATTAATGCTAAACCAACAGCTTGTTTTACTGGTGATATTGGCTCTCTGTCTTTGCTTCTCAAATAATCCCAAAGCATACTAAACGGAACTGCAAAAGCAACAACAAATAATCCATTGAAAATTTGCACCATTGATGGAGGCATATTATAACCAAAGAAGTTTCTGTCGCACTGATTGTCTGCAATAAACGTTAATGATGAACCTGCTTGCTCAAAGGCAGCCCAAAAGAATATGATAAAGAAGGCTACAATATATATAACAAAAATTCTATCACGCTCTACTTTTGTTAAGGAAGAATCCGAAACAATTAACCCTGCCAACGTAATTCCACTTGAGTAGATTACAGTATATATCCAGTTTTGATCTACTACATAATGGAAAATAGCTCCTAAAACAAAAAACGAAACAACAGCACCAATCAATGCTTTTTGAGAGAAAACAGCTTTTTGAGATTCGCCTTCTTCATAGTCATCACTTACATTATGCTTTGGCAAACCACCTAATGGTCTTCCTTCCGGAGTAATTACATATTTGTTTTTTAGGAAATAGAAAACTGCTGTTCCAACTAACATTGCCGTTGATGCAGCTAAGAATCCCCATTTGAAAGCATGAATATCTCTGATGCCATCTGCTGTTTTTACGTCTCCAACAATTGGACAAATTAATTGTCCCAAAAAAGCACCAAGGTTTATTCCCATATAAAAAATAGTGAACGCTGTATCCAATTTGCTTTTCTCTTGTTTTGGATACAAACTTCCCACCATTGATGAAATATTTGGTTTAAAAAAACCATTTCCAAAAATGATTATTCCCAATGCTATCCACATTAAAGTATTGGCCAAACTAATGTTTGAACCAAAAATACTAGCGCTGAAAAACAGCAATAATTGTCCTAGTGCCATCATCAAACCACCTAACAGAATACAATTTCTATTACCGAAAAAACGGTCGGAAATGAATCCGCCTAACATTGGTGTTAAGTAACAAAGTCCTAGAAAACCTCCGTAGATTAAAGAAGCATCTTCTTCTTTCATCATTAGAGAATTTACAAGGAACAACGTTAAGATAGCTCGCATTCCGTAGAAGTTGAACCTTTCCCACATTTCTGTTCCAAATAATACCCAAAGTCCTTTTGGATGTCCAGTTTTTACAGCTGTTTTACTCATATTTTATTTTTTAGTTTGGTTTTGTTTAGTTTAATTTTATTTATAAAAACTGTCAATTTTAGTGAAAAAATTACAATTAACAGTACTTTTTTGTGTTAAATGCAATTTTGAAAAATTCCTTATTGGGGAAGAAGATTGGAAATTAGATTTTTACAAACAAAAAACCCATCAACTTTTCAGTGATGGGTTTTGAAGTGGTACCTCCAGGAATCGAACCAGGGACACATGGATTTTCAGTCCATTGCTCTACCAACTGAGCTAAGGTACCTTTTTAATGCGGGTGCAAATATAGGATGATTTTTAATTTATCCAAAACAAATACTAAAAAAAAACTATTCGTAACTTTGGACACCAAAAATAGTGTTATGCTTTTAACCATTGATGTTGGAAATACTCGAATCAAAGCGGCTGTCTTTGAACAAAATAGGCTTATTGAAATTTTTGTTTTTAGCAATGAAGAACTAATACAGAAGACAAATTATATTCTGAATCAGTATCAAAAAGTCAAAAATTTAGTTGTTGCATCAGTAGGAAATGTAGAAAAAGATTTGTTTTTATCTTTAAAAGACAAGGTTGAAATTCATTTTATAACTCACGAAAGTAGATTCCCTTTTACCAATTTATATAGCACTCCTACTACACTTGGTATTGACAGAATGGTTTTGGCTTCTGGAGCTGTTATTCAATTTCCAAATCAAAATAGATTAGTTATTGATTTAGGAACTTGTATAACCTATGATTTTATAGATGAAAAAGATAATTATTTGGGTGGCGCTATTTCTCCCGGAATTCGTTTGCGTTATGAATCATTGCATCAACAAACAGCTAAATTACCTTTGTTAACAAAAAACCATCCAGATAATTTTATTGGAAATTCTACACAAGAAGCTATCCATTCTGGTGTAATCAACGGAGTTGCTCTTGAAATTGACGGCTTTATTAAACTATACAAATCGCAATACGCTAAATTTATCATAATTTTAACCGGAGGCGATGCAGAATTTTTGGCTATACGATTAAAAAATACCATATTTGCCAATTCAAATTTTCTTTTAGAAAGTCTGAACCAAACATTTCAATACAATCAAAATGATTAAAAAAATTATAGTAAGCATCTGTTTACTTTTTTCACTGGCAATTTTTGCTCAAGAAGGAACCTCATCCCCTTATTCTTTTTACGGAATTGGCGATATAAAATTTAAAGGGACTATAGAAAATCGTTCTATGGGAAGCCTTTCGGTTTTTCCGGATAGTATACACCTAAATATTCAAAACCCCGCTCAATTTGCAAGTTTAAAATTGACGAGTTTTGCTCTTGGAGGCACCTATGCTAACACAAAATCTAAAACAGAAACGCAAGAAGCTAAAGCAAGACGAACTTCATTAGATTACATGGCTATTGGAATTCCAGTTGGAAAATTAGGCATTGGTTTTGGACTTATTCCTTATTCTTCTGTGGGATATAAAATTGGAAAAACTACCTATATTACCAATACCAACAATGACACTATACGAAGTATTTATTCAAAATATAACGGTATTGGAGGTGTAAATAAAGTCTTCTTAGGTTTTGGATACCGTCTTACCAAAAATATAAATATTGGAGCAGACCTTCAATATAATTTTGGAACTATTGAAACTAAAGATTTACAATATCAAACTGATTTACAATATGGTTCCAGAGAGAATAACGTTTCTGATTTACGGGGCGTTAATTTTGATTTAGGCATAACCTACCAAACAAAAGTAAACGCAAAACAATCTTTCTTTGGTAGTTTAACCTACACGCCAGAAGCCACTTTGACAGTTGGAAATACAAGGAATGTTGAAATTGTTCAACTTTTAAGTACCAGTGCAGTTACCGTTATTGAAAGACAAAATGTACCTGTAGCAGATACCAAAATAAAACTACCTTCGAAACTTAGTTTTGGTGCTGGTTTTGGCGAAGTGAAAAAATGGTTAGTTGGAGGCGAAGTGACTCTTTTAAACAACAGTGTGATGTCTAATCGTTTTAACGATATACAAGGTGCTACCTTTGAAAATGCTGTTCGCTATAGTTTAGGTGGATTTTTCATTCCAAATTATAATTCTTACGCCAAGTACTATAAGAGAATTGTTTATCGTGGTGGATTGCGTTATGAAAATACCGGATTAGTCCTTCAAAATAAATCTATTAATGATTTTGCTGCTAACATTGGTTTTGGAATGCCATTAAGCGGTACATTTACTAACATTAATATTGGACTTGAAATTGGTAAAAGAGGCACAAAATATTATAACTTAGTAGAAGAAAATTACATTAACTTGAGCATTGGTTTATCTTTAAGCGATAAGTGGTTTGTAAAACGTAAATTCGACTAAAACTAAAAATTTATGAAGGCAATTATTTTCATATTTGGCATTTTGTTTATTACAAATAGCAATGCTCAAAAGTTTGATTGCGCTTCAAAAATAATAGAATACCAAGAACTCTTTAAAGCAAAGAAAATTACAGAATCTTTCGATGCTTGGAGTGATGTTAGAAAAAATTGCCCAAAAGAAAACGAAGCTATTTATACGAATGGACTTCAAATTCTGCAATACAAAATTGACAATGCAGCTTCGCCCGAAGAAAAAGAAAAACTGGTTCGCGATGTCCTGAAATTGTATGACCAATACAACAAAAACTTTCCTTTAAACACACCAGATTTCGAAGTAAATAAAGCAATGGTATTGATTGCTAATAAAATTGACTCCAAAGACGAAATCTTCAATCTATTAGATAGCGGGTTTGCCAAAGCTTCACAAAATATCATCGATGCCAACGCTATCTTTACGTATTTTAGTATGTATTGTGAAAAATTTAATAGCGGCGACAAGAAAATAACGGCCAATGCTGTTTTAGAAAAATACTCATTAGTTAATTCCTTACTTAATCAATTACAAACATCAAAACCCGAAAACAGAGATTATAAAACGGCACAAAACGCCATTGATAACTTGATAAAAGATTTGGCAACCTGTGAAAATCTAGACGCTTTTTACTCAAAAAATTATCCCGACAATCAAGAAAATACCGATTGGATTACTTCTGCTTTAATGAGCCTTTCAGGAAAATGCAGTAACAAACCAATTTTTATGACCTTGGCTGAAAAACTATATGCACTTAAAGTTACAGCACAATCTGCAAACTTCTTGGCGTTGGGAAATCTTAAACAAAGAAAATTTACTGAAGCAATTAAGTTTTATAATGAATCGGCGGAATTACAAACAAATTCTTTAGAAAAAGCCAAAATATATTACACCCTTGCTACTGGTTTATTGGCAAACGATTTACCAAAATCAAAAGAATACCTAAACAAAGCTTTAACTTCCGATTCAAAAATGGGGAAAGCCTATTTATTCTTGGCACAACTTTACAGCAATAGCGCTAACGACTGTGGCAAAACTGATTTTGAAAAAAAAGCAGTTTATTATTTGGCAATTCAAACGGCACAAAAAGCTGGAATTGCTGAACCAAGATTAAAACCAACCGCAGATAAAATGGCAAAAGATTTCGAGGCGAAATCGGTAACAACAGCCGAAATTTCTAAAGCAAAAATGAATGGGATATCGCTAACCATTGGTTGTTGGATTAATGAAACCATTACTTTTCCAGCAAAATAATGACGTATTTAATTAGAAATAGCGCCTCATTTATTCTATCAATCCTTTTTTGTTTTATTGTAATTGGATGTGAAAGTAACTTTCGTGATGTTCAAAAAATGGGTTTTGCCGAATTTTCACCAAGTGGTGATGCTGATGATATTAATTTAAAATACACCGATTCGGGGAGAATAACAGCCAATTTGATAAGTCCAAAAATGTTAGATTATGCCACAGTAGAATTCCCGTTTACCGAATTCCCAAAAGGCATTCATTTGACGTTATTTGATAAAAACGGAAAGCAAACCTATATTGATGCCAAGTATGCGGTATCTCATAAAGACACCAATCTTATAGATTTACAGGACAATGTGAAAATCTCCAATCAAAATGGCGAATTGCTTGAAACAGAGCAATTATATTACGACCAAAAAAACGAATGGTTTTTTACCGAAAAAAAGTTTAAATTTACTTCACCAAAAGGAGTTTCTTATGGCGAAGGAATTGATTTTAGCAAAGATTTCAAAAAAGTTAACTCACAAAAAATATCTGGAGAAGTCCAGTCAGAATAACCACTATGAACTATTTAAGATTTACACAATACGCGTATTTAATTGCAGGTTTTATATTTGCCTTTGACGCCTATCAGAAATTTGAAGCCGGCGAAACAAACAAAGCCTATATCAGTATCGCATTCACCGCTGTTGGTATTTTCATGTTTTTCTTCAGAAGAAGGTTTGCCAAAAAGTTTGACGACCACAACAAAAAACTTTAATTAATGGAAATCGGAATAATCATTCTATGCTTGATACTTTCCGCTTTTTTCTCTGGAATGGAAATCGCTTTTGTTTCCTCAAACAAAATTTATCTTGAAATTGAAAAAAAACAAGATGATTTTATTTCCAAAATCTTAACCAAACTTACCCAAAAACCATCCAAGTTTATTGCCACCATGCTCGTGGGAAACAATGTTTCTATGGTTGTTTACGGGTTTTTTATGGGTGGTTTACTGATGCGTTGGTTTGAAACCATGGGATTACATTTAACCGATTTTTCCAATTTATTGTTGCAAACAACCATTTCAACACTTATTGTTTTAATGACTTCTGAGTTTTTACCAAAAGTGTTTTTTCAAATCTACGCTAATAGTTTTATCAAATTCTTTGCGCTGCCAGCCTATTTTTTCTACAAACTCTTTTATTACATTTCCTCATTTTTGATTTGGGTTTCCGATTATGTCTTGCGAAAATTTTTCAAAACCGAAGGTGATCAAATCAATTTGTCTTTTAGTAAAGTAGAATTGGGAAATTATATTTCAGAACAAATGAATGCCGTTCAAGATCATGAAACTGTTGATTCAGAAATTCAGATTTTTCAAAATGCTTTAGAGTTTTCTGGTGTTAAAGCTAGAGAAATCATGACGCCAAGGACTGAACTTGTAGCAGTTGATTTATACAGTTCTATAGTTGATTTGAGGGACCTTTTTATCGAAACAGGTTATTCAAAAATATTAGTTTACATCAATACGCTTGACGATATTGTGGGTTATGTTCATTCGTTTGAACTTTTTAAAAAACCAAGAAGCGTAAAATCAATTATGATTGCGGTAGAATTCGTTCCCGAAACCATTTTGATAAAAGACGCTATGAATTTGTTGACCAAAAAACGAAAAAGTGTTGCCGTAATTTTAGACGAATATGGCGGAACTTCAGGCATTGTAACCATTGAAGATATCGTCGAAGAATTGTTTGGAGAAATTGAAGACGAACACGATTCTGATGAAGAATTGACGGAAAACAAAGTCGATGATTCAACTTATGTTTTTTCAACGCGTTTGGATGTTGAATATTTAAATGAAACCTACAAATTCAATATTCCCGAAAGCGATTCTTATGAAACTTTAGGCGGATTTATTGTTGACTTTTCTAAAGAAATTCCGCTAAAAGGAACACAAATAACCATTGGTAATTTTCAATTTATCATTGAAGAAGCGACGAATAAGAAAATCGAATTGGTAAAAATGACGGTATTAGATTAATTTCTGAAAAAAAATCAAAAATTAGATGAAATTATAACTGTGTGAGTATTATTATTTCACATATAATTGTATTTTCGCAAACTGAATTAAAAATTAACAAAAATAGAAATGGCAGTTTTATCAAAAATTAGAAAACGTTCTGGCTTACTTTTATTAGCGATAGGTTTTGCTTTATTGTCTTTTGTTGTACAAGATTTGTTTACAAAAGGTTTTAAAAGTTTGTCAAAAGACGTAGGAAGCGTAAATGGAAAAGATATTTCTTTCGATGAGTTTAGAATAAAAGTAGCAAATACTGAAAAGAATGCTCAAGGGCAAAACATGACTTCGATGCAAGCTTCAAACCAAGTTTGGAACCAAGAAGTTCAAGTGGCGCTGCTTAACGCTGAGTTCGAAAAATTAGGAATCCGTGTTGGCGAAAAACACATTGTTGAAGCGTTCAAAGCGGATCCAAATATTGGTTCAAACCAAATGTTCTTAAACGCCGCTGGAAAATTTGACTTAAATAAGTTTAAGGATTATTTCAAACAAGTTCCAAACGGAATGGAAATGTTGAAAGATCAAGAAAAAAATGCTGAGTTAAGAGCAAAGTATGATATCTACAATTCGATGATAAAAGGTGGAATGTATACTACTCAAACTGAAGGAAAATTCAAATACGAAGCAGAAGCTAACAAAGTGAGTTTTGATTATGTAATGGTTCCTTTTTCTACGATAAAAGATAGCGATGTAAAAGTAACTGATGATGAAATCATTGCTTACATGAAAACGAAAGAGAAGAAATTCAAATCGGAAGAATCTCGTGAGTTGGATTATGTGTTGATAGCTGAGAAACCATCAGCACAAGACGAAGCTGAAATTAAGAAAAATGTTGATGCCTTATTATTGCCAAGTGTTCGTTATAATAAAGAAACAGGTAAAAATGACACCATTCAAGGCTTTAGAACAGTAACTGATAATGCTGACTTTGTAAACGCAAATTCTGATGTTCCGTTTGATTCAACTTATATTTCAAAACAAGATTTACCCGCTGAAAGCGCTGAGCAATTATTTAATTTACCAGTAGGTCAAGTTTACGGCCCATACATGAAAGGTAATTACTATTGTATTTCAAAAGGATTAGGCAGAAAATCGGGGGCAAAAGTAAAAGCAAGTCACATCCTAATCAGTTGGGAAGGAACAAAAGTTCCTAACAAAAAAGAAAAAAGAACCAAAGAACAAGCTAAAGCTAAAGCAGAAGGTTTATTAGCACAAGCCCAAGCAAATCCTGGAATGTTCATGATGTTAGCCATGTCAAATTCTGATGATTCCTCTGCTCAACAAGGTGGCGATTTAGGTTATTTTGCGCCTGGACAAATGGTAAAACCGTTCAATGATTTTGTTTTCAATAATCCTATCGGAAAAATTGGTTTGGTTGAAACAGAATTTGGTTACCACATTATCCAAGTAACTGACAAGCAAGATGCGGTTAAACTAGCAACTATTGCTCAAAAAATTCAACCTTCTGAAGCTACGAATGATAAAATCTATACACAGGCAACCAAATTTGAAATGGATGCAGCCAATAAAGATTTTGCAGCTTTGGTAAAAGAAGCCAAATTAACTGCAAGTCCAGCAACCAGAGTAAAAGCTATCGATGAGAATTTTGGCACATTAAGCAATCAAAGACAAATTGTAAAATGGGCTTTTGATGGTGACACTAAAATTGGTAGCGTAAAACGATTTGAAATCGTAAATGTTGGTCATGTTATTGCTAAATTGAAAAGCATTGCGGCAAAAGGATTAATGTCAGTTGAAGAAGCAAGACCTCAAGTGGAGAACATCTTGAAAAACAAAAAGAAAACAGCTAAAATAGAAGCTAAAATGAAAGGCGCTTCAATAGCAGCAATAGCAGCAGCAAATAAAGTTACTGTTATGAACGCAGTTGATTTAACTATTGAAAATCCTTCTATCCCTAATGCAGGTTATGAACCAAAAGTAGTAGGTTTAGCATTTTCATCTAAAGCTGGTCAAGTTTCAAAACCTATTGAAGGAAATTCAGGAGTGTATGTAATCGCTACGAAAGCCGTTACCAAAGCACCAGCAATAACCAAATATGACGATTACATTGCTAAAGTAAAACAACAAGCTGTTGGAAATTCAGGAAGATTTATGCAAGCGTTGAAAGACGATGCTGATATTGAAGACAACAGAGCTGATTTTTATTAATTAGCAATCTGAATGAAATATAAAACCCGTCTCAATACTAACGAGACGGGTTTTTTTATAATATCATTTCACTATAAGGAATCACTACATCAAACCCTTTTTCTTTGAAATACTCAGCTGGGTTTTCTTTGGAGATACTCATCACAAAATCGCCACCCCAAGCGCCTAGACTTTTTATCACGCCATCAAAATCAGGGAACAATGCTTCTTTAACGGTTGGTAATTCTAAAATAGCACTCAATTCAATTTCGTGATTTTGTAAGGCGATGCCAAATTCTTTTAAAGTTGTCGCTTCGATTACCTCTTTTGTAATTGAATTAATTACTTTCAATGCATTTTGAATATTTCCTTGTTTGCCATAATAAGATGCAATCGCCGCTTTACTGTTTTGCTTTTTATTGAGATAAATAAAAAAGATTTTAGCTGTAAAATCAGGTTTGAAATTTACTATTTCAACCACTGGTTTTTCATTGACCAACTGATATACAATTGGACTGTTAGTTTGAGCGCAGGCAATATCGTAACCGCTACCTCCAAAACTTCTTTTTAATAGCTCAAAAGCGTCGATTTGTAGCCATTGGGCAATGTTGTTGATTAAAGTAGAAGAAGTGCCTAAACCCCAAAATTTTGGAAACGTCAATTCGGTTCTAATAGTATATCCTTTTGACTTTGTAATTAAATCAGGATTCATTCTAAAAGCCTCGTGTAAAATCTCGATTAAAGTGTTCTTACTGTTTTTAGCCTCATCAAAACGCTCTTTTCTAATGATGGATACAAACGGAATAGTATCCTCAAACCAAATGCTTCCATCGCTGTCAAAACTTTTCCAATGAATAATTTGTCCTTCAGCTTCTTCAATGATTAGATTTTGACCGAACTTGGTAGGCAAGGCAAACGCTTTGGCACCATCGAGCACCAAATATTCTCCTGTGATGAGTAATTTCCCGTTACTGTAAAAGGTTTGTTTCAAAATTACTTTCTTAATTTCTCAATAAATTCTACAACTGATGCATGCGAAATTGAAGTGTTTTCAAAATGACTTTTAATTATTTTTCGTTCTTCGGCTGTAGTTTGAAACTGATTTAGAATATTATTGATGTGCATTTTCATGTGTCCTTCCTGAATTCCGGTTGTAGTTAATGACCGTAAGGCTGCAAAATTTTGTGCCAAACCTGCAACGGCAACAACTTGCATTAATTCGGGTGCCGACGGTTTTCCCAGAATTTCCAAAGCCATTTTTACTAAGGGATGCAATGAAGTCAAACCACCAACAGTTCCTAAGGCTAATGGAATTTCCATCCAAAAAGTAAATACGCCATTTTCAATTTTGGCATGAGATAAACTCGAGTATTGACCATTTCGCGAAGCATAAGCATGAACGCCAGCTTCGACAGCGCGGAAATCATTCCCTGTTGCCAAAACTACAGCATCAACGCCATTCATAATTCCTTTGTTATGAGTAACTGCGCGGAAAAGTTCAATCTCGGCGATGCGAACGGCCTGCACTAATTTTTCGGCAAACTCTTGTGGGTTTTCAATTTTCTTTTCGGCCAATTCTTCGACTTTACAGGAAACTTCGGCACGAACAATACAATTCGGAACGTAATTCGAAAGTATGCTCATTACAACCGTAATGTCTTTTTCCGAATTATTAAAACCTGCATAATTTTCAGCTTCTTCTTTTAACGTTTTGGCCAATTGTTCCAAACACGAATTGATGAAATTCGCGCCCATGCTGTCTTTGGTTTCAAAAGTCGCATGCAACTGAAAGTAATTTTCTAATTCGGTCGTTTTATTTCGGAGTTCCAAAGATGTGATTCCGCCGCCACGCTTCTGCATGTTTTTGGTAATACTTTCTGTGGAAGCTATTAGATTGGTTTTTATTGTATCGAAAAACGAAGTAAGTTTTGCTGTGTCGCCTTTGAACAGAAAATGCACCTGCCCTATTTTTTCGGTGTTTAAAACAGTAGCTTTAAATCCGCCGCGCGTGCTCCAATACTTTGCTGATTTGGCTGCTGCCGCTACAACCGAACTTTCTTCAATAACCATTGGCACCGAATAATATTTCCCGTTAATTAAGAAATTAGGCGCAATTCCCATTGGTAAATAAAAATTGGAAATGGTGTTTTCAATAAACTCATCGTGCAATTGTTGGAGTTTGGGATCACTGTTCCAATATTGTTTTATTGTAGCAACAGCATCGGCCGGATTGGCAAAATATTCATTGGCAATCCAATTGATTTTTTCTTCTTTGGTTAGTTTTGAGAATCCTGCAATTGCGTTGTTCATGGTTTAGGGTTTGTGGTTTGTGGTTGGGTATTTGCATCAGGAATCTGCCCTTCATCATATTCCGTTTCTTTCAAATCTTCAGATTGTCTTCCCAGACTAACCTTTGGATTGTCTTTAGTTCCGGTAATTTTCATCGGAATACCAATAATACCTAATGGCGGCAATCCCAATCGCATTTTGATGTTTAAATTTCCGTCAAAACTGGTTTGTCCTTCAATTCTTGGACGAAATCCTGCCACTTTGAATTTAAACCGTTCGATGTTTATGATGTTATTTTTGATTTTAGTTTTGATATCTACTTGAGATAAATCAGGATTTTTGATAGCTTCTTTTCCTGTTTTTCTGCTTACTGCACCAAACATTTTAAAGCCTTTCATTTTTACCTTTTTTACAGAAAGTGTTCCGCCACCAACAAGCGATGGGAAAACAGGCTGCATATTACCGTCTAATTTTCCAGCCACTTGGTAATCTAACGAAATAATTCCTTCAGCGTTTTCGGCTGCAGAAGCCATCTCGCGGAATAGTTTTACTTCTTTGTAAGCCCGTTTTACATCGAAATCTTTGGCCAAAATTTTGAAATCAAAAGACGCTTTGTTTGGCGATTCACTTCCGTAAACAATATCCATTTTGACATTGCTTCCAACGATATCAAAGCTACTGTTTTTCAGCATCAGTTTACCGTTATTGATGAGCATGTTTCCGTTTAGTTTCTCTAAAGTTAAATCCTGAAAATTTAATTTATCCGCGACAGCGTGAAACTGCAAATCGAAATTACTTGGAATAACGATTACTCCAGTTTCTGCCGGCGCTAAAGGTTTTGTATTCTCTTTAAGAATATCCGGAACGGCAGTTTGATTTGTTGAAGCCGACATAAATTCGTCACAATTTATATAACTCGATTGTAATGCGAAATTCCCTTTCAGAATTGCTTTATCTGTCAATACAAAGTCGATTATATTTTGCAGATATCCGTTCATTTTAAAATCGGACTGCCCATAATTGGCAACGAAATCATTGAAATTCATTTTATCCTGATTGAAAACAAATGTTCCTTCTTTGATGATGAATGGTTTTGGCAAATATTCAGAAGTGGTTTTAATGTTGCGTAGTTTCAACGTTCCGCTGTTGTGTAGGTTTTTATAATTGCCTTTCATCGCGTCGTTTTGCGAACCTTTGAAAGTAACATCCGCATTTACATAACCTTCTAAATCCAAACCTTTTCGGGAGAAGACTTTATAGATTTTTCCTAAATCCAATTCGCCTTTAGCTTTAATATCGTAGTTGATATTGTCGAAATTCTTCAATCTGGCATTTACAAAAATTGGCTTTCCTTCAAATTCAAATGAGGCTGGCGTAATGTTTATTTTTAAATCTTTGGTAGAACCTTCTGTATCTAAAATAGTCGCCAAAAGATTGATGTTCTTTATCGGATTTGGATAATAAATCGTTTTTATATAGCCGTTTTTCAAGGCTATTTTGCCATTGGTTACCGGAATTTTATTGTGCTTTTTATCGTAAACTCCGTTAGATTTGATGTCCATATTTAGAATGCCTCGCAAATCCATATTTTGCAAACCAAAGGCTTTATTCATTTTGCCTAGATTGATTTTAGATTGAATTCGAGCTGCAATTTGTGGCTTTGCTATTCCAACCGTTTTGACAATGGCTTTGAAATAATCTTTATCAACATTGAAGAAAACAGAATCAATATTTACCCTCAACTTTTCGGTGTCGAGCGATGGTAATTTGGTGTCAAAGTTTAAAAAGATATTGGAAGCCGGAAATGGCGCGTCGTTATAATTAATATAGCCGTCACGAATTTTCATATTGAAAGCCAAATCGGGTTTTTGATTTTTGGAAGCGATGTATTTGCCTTTAAGCGTCAATAGTAAATCGGTACTCCCTTTAACTTTTGATTTGTCAAGCCAGGTAACATAATGTGGTGGTAAGGCAGTGAAAAAATCGTTTAGTTTACTGTCTTGTGATTTGATATTGAAATCCATATCATAACCATTGCTCAAGAAATCGAATTTGCCTTTAAATTCTACAGGCAACTTATTTATTTTTAAATTGTTTTGCTCAAAGATAAATGCCAACGAATTGGTGTTGATTTTAGTAATCAAATCGGCATTTACTTTTTTGTTTTTTAAATACTGTTCGCCATTGTAACTGAAATCAAAATCCTCGATATCGGCTTCCGTATATAAATCGAAAATGGCTTTGTCTAAATCGCCGTTCCCAACGTAATTAAAACCATTGGCATCGATAAGCATCTTTGTGGATTTATCATCATAAATGATATGACTGTTTTCGATAGCAATTTTTTCGAGTCTCAGGGAAGAACCTGAGCTGTCTTTTTTAGTTGAAGTATCTTCTGACTTATAGACATTATAATTGGCTTCACCTTTTTTATTGACTTTTACATTAATCAATGCATTGGAAACGAAAATCTTATCAATATTGACTTTTTTATCAAATAATAACGTCCTGATATTGATTCCAAAAGACACTTCGTTGGCAGCCAATAAAGTTTCTTTTTTATAAGGAGCTGAACCTTTAAGAGAGAAATCAGTAAGTGTTAATGTTAGTGATGGAAAGTGATTGAAGAAAGAAAGGTTAGCTTCTTTAAAATTTAATTCGCCATTTAGTTTATCATTTGCAAACGATTTAACTTCTTGCGCAATCTTCCCGGGGAAAAGTATCGGAATTAAAAACAATAGAAATAGAATAATAACAACTGTAATTCCAGTGATTTTTAGAATTCTAACAAAAATTGATTTTGAAGGTTTTTTCATTAGGCAAAAATAATACTCATAAGCCATACAAAAAAACTTATAGTACAATTTTATGAAAAACAAAAAAGCCACATTTTACAACGTGGCTTTTAAACAAATTAAGCTTTACTAACTCTAACCTTATTGTTTAATTAATTTTAATGATTTTACACTATTATTGTTGTCAATAGCTTTGACTAAATAAACACCATTGCTCAAATCGTTTACATCAAATTGATATTCTTCTGAAGGAATAGTATTAAAAGATTTAACCATTTGACCGGTAATAGAATATATTTCAACTTTAGAAACTTGTCCGTTTATAGTAAATGATTGTGATGTTGGGTTTGGAAACAGATACAAATTACTTGCAAAATCAAATTGGCTTGAACCTAAAGTCACCTGTTTATTACCATAAACTCTGTAGCCTCCTGACTCAATAGCAATGTTCATATTTTGGTCGGTAACATTGATAGATGTATTGTCCATTAGATTATACCACGTCCCTGTAAAAGGAAACCCTGCACCTGTATTAAGCGTATTATCTGAGAAATTGGTTCTCACAAAAACATAGCTCAATGCTGCAGTTTGAGAAGTACTGGTCCAAACATCTAATCTTGGACTTCCCGTTGCGCTTAAATTCCAAGCAAATGAACCATTTTCAAAAACGTCTTCATTTTTCTTTAATTCAATCATTTTTGCCCAACTGTTGTAAATGTTTAATCTGTTAGCATCACCTAACCAATTGTTTGTCCATTGAAGCTGTGGTTTTGTGTCTAATTTACAATCTGGTGCGGTATAAGAAACATTCCCGTTATTACATGTCCATAAAGAAGCTGTATTTCCTAAATCTGCAAAATGCCAAATCATTTTTGGCCCAGGAACTAAAAGATGGACGGCACCCAATGCTGGAAATCTTTGTAAAATTTTAGTTAAGTTACCTTGTGTTTGACCAGCTTCATTAAAAGCTTTGTATCCTACCCTTTCTTCATCATGACTTTCTGCATAACCTACAAATCTGTTAGTTGTAGCATCTGCTACGCCTGAAAGATCTGCATAATTCCCTTTTAATAAATTAGCATAAGGATCGGTCATTTTTCTCCATAGCATAATTCCTTTAGTATCTCCAGAGCGCAAATAATTAGCCCATTCTGTTTCTTCCGTAGCTGAACCGCCTGTTCCTAGATGTTCAAAAATCACTAAAAAATTAGGGTCAAAACTCCATTGTATATCTGCATATTGTTTTAATTTTAAAACTCTATCGGCTAGATAGGAATTGGTACAAGTTTCATCTCCACTTGTACAACTGTTGGTAAATCCTTTTGTTAAATCCCAACGGAAACCGTCAATTTTATAATCTTGAATCCATGTTTTAATTGTTGCGGTAACATACGGGGTTATTACATCTCCACCTGGTCCAGAAGTTCTAAAATGATTGATATCACTTCCAACTCCGTAGGCATGAGTTGCTGTTTGATTAATATACGGATTTTCAGTAGAGGTTCTAAAACCTGTTCCATTAGCCCAACCATCGTTATCTGTATCTAACATCCACATTCTTTCGAGCGGTGAACGACCAAAAACGTGGTTTAAAGCTATATCAAGAATAACAGCAATACCGTTTTGGTGACATAAATCGATAAATTCTTTCAACTTAGCTGGTGGACCATATCTTTTATCGGCTGCCAAATGAAAAACCGAATTATAACCCCAACTTTCATTGCCTTCAAACTCCATTACTGGCATCAATTGGATTGCATTTATTTTTAGATTCTTGAAATAATCTATTCTATTAATCAAATCTTGATACGTTTTGTTAGCATCAAAATCACGAACTAAGACCTCATAAATTGTTAAGTCTTTTTTCTTTGGCTTAACAAAATTAGTTGTGGCAGCACTCCATGTATAATTCCACCATGCTGTTGGTCCGGTTTGTAAAACAGTTACTTCTCTTTGTTGTCCCGGAGCAATATCATTATAAACCGGTAAACCAGGATAGACTCCTAAAGTTATAATTTCAGGATCGTCAAAAGGAGACAAAACAAGTTTTGAATAAGGATCTGCTGTTTTAACAATTGCCGGTGAACCTGTTGGTACATTAACAACATCACAAACCCAATATTGATATGCATACATTTGACCTGGCGTTAAACCTGTTAATTCTAACCAGTATTTTGTAGAACCGGATGCCGTATCTTTTTTCATTGCGTATGCCGCACCTGGTTGCCAGTTGTTAAAACTACCCGCAACGTAAATAAAGCTTTTTGTAGGCGCATTTAATACTAATGTTGCTTTAGTGGGGTCTGTTGGATTGTAATTAATACCATCTGTTAAACCTGTTGGAATAGCAGCGGAAGTGGTTCCGGGATTTATAATAACAGAAAATTTTGGGTTGAAGGTTGTTACTCCTTGTGTAATTCTTAATTCGTAGTTTTTATTTACAGTAACGCCAGTGTCCGTATAAGAATAAGAAGCTGTAGTTGCTGTGTTGATACTAACCCCATTTGCAAAAAGAGTATAAGACGCAGCACCATTTGTATTTGTTGCTGTTACTGTTACGCTGGAATTACTTGCTATTATAGTACTACTATTCAGCAATGGAGTAGATAAAGTATATTGAAAAGCTCCAACAGGTATAAAAATATCAGGTGAAGTTTGTAAAGTAGCATCTGCTGACCTTAAAACTAAACAAATTTCTGTTATTGAATTACTGGCAGAAACCCCAAAATAAGTATATAAATCGGGAGAAATTGACAGTGTGTAATTTGAAGTAGTTCCAACTTGCGTCATTTGCGGTTGCAACGGACTATTAAAAACACTACTACCTTTGATGTTTTGAAATCTTACACCGTTGACCGTAACACCAATATATGCATATATGATTCCCGTGTAAGCAGCAAGACCAGTCCCTGTCTTATTGAATGTAATTGTTGCCGCTTGATCGGCAAGAACTGTAGTGGGAGACGTTGTTACTTGCCCGAATGACAAATGAGTTAACATCATCAAAATTAGCAATGCTAAATAATTCTTTTTCATATCAATTTTCTATTTATAGAAAAGGCTATCAAATAAAAAATGATAGCCTTTCTTTTCACTTTAATTATTATTATTGTGGCAATATAATATAACTGCCATCTAAATCATTAAACCAAACATCATAACTTCCAGTTGCTCCGTTAAATGGGAAATTATTTCCTCCAGCTGCTAATACAGAAGTTCCATACAGCTGTTGTGAACCATTGTATCTCCATACACTTGACCAAGCATCATTAGCTCTGATTAAAAACTCGGCTCCAGAAGTAAAGTTTACACCTAATGAATACCATAAATGTGGATTATTAGCATCTTGTGTAAAATTAACTTCATCAGCATCTCCCCATCCGCCAACTGCAGCTCCAATAATTCCCATTGTTGAATAGGTAGTTGCTACTGAGCCAGTGTAAGGTGTTACTGTAAAACTTCCGCCTTGACCAACAGTTGTGAAACTGTAAGTATAATATCCCGCAGTAGCAACATTAAATGTATTAGGATCACTTCCTCCACCTGGGTTTACTGCTAATGTACTTCCGTCATTTGTTCCCCATTGTGGCTGCCATTGTCCTTTTACTTCTAATAATTTGAATGCTCCAGCGTTAAAATAACCTGTATAAACATAATTATTTGGAACGTTTTGGTTTCTAAAAACTGGAGTGTTATTATTATTATTACTCCATCCTGGTGAAGTTGCACTTCCTACAAGAAATAAATTTGGAAAAGATACATTATAAGGCGTTACAGAAATTGTTCTTGTTAAAGTAGTTCTTGTTAAAACATCGCCACTTTCGTTTGTGTTTTTTGCTTTAATTCGTAAATCAACATTTCCAGCAACTCCTGGAGTTAGACCTATACCTAATGCAACTGCATTTAAAGTAGCATGAGTTACTGCTAAAGTAGTTAAATTGGTACCACTCCCCAAAGAAACTGGCGAGGCAAAATTTGAACCTCCTAAAGCTGCTTCCACTGTGTAATCTACATCGATATTTAAATCTGAAGTTAACACAACATCCGTCCAATTAACTGTCATTGCAGTATCTCCGGAGTTACTAATAGATAGTACAAAAGAAGTTCCACTCGCCGGACCGTTAATAACCGGAGGATTGGTTGGGTATGTTGTAACAAAATACAGTACTGAATTACTTAAAACACTACCAGAATTTATTCTTAAAAATATTGAAATATCTCTAAAATTTTCAACACCTGCCTCACGAATTGCTACATTTAAATCTTGTACAGAAATAGTAAATTCTTTATTACTTGTGCTGCCAAGTGTGGTAACATTGGTAAAATCTCCATCCAATGACATTTCAACAGTGTAACTTGAACTACCCGTTAAATCATCTTTCCAAACCACTGTTAATGCCGGATTTTGAGGAAGTCCAAAATTTAAATAGACCGTATTAATCTCAGGTTCGGTTAATTTAAATTCTGCATCAGGCGAAGTAACTTTTAAATTATCATCTGAACCACAGGAATTTAAGACAAACATCAATGATAGTAATAATATACTACTGATTTTTTTTATGTGTATTTTCATTATACTTTTTTTTAAAGGTTATAAATTTAATGGTATCAAAATGTAATGACCTGTTAAATCATTAAACCAAACATCATAATCATCTTCAACAATTACTGGAATGTTTGAACCATTCAATGTTGCCGTTCCTGAAAAAGAAGTTGAACCTCCCCAAACTGAACTTGTATTTGTTACAAATTTCAAATCACCAGGAGTCAAATGCAAAGTATTTGTATGCCAAATATGATTATCAAATGTTGATTGAGTCATTGCAGTAGTAGCGCTTGCACTTCCTTGAATGGTCATAGAGCTATAATTTACTGCACCTGTGGTTGACAATGGTACAAATGTAAAAGCATTGGTACTATAATTAATCGTAAAAGTATAATACCCCGCTGCTGCTATTGCAGAATTATTGTTAGGAAAAGTTCCAGGATCAGAACCTCCACCTGGGTTAACATTAATTCCTGTCCCACTATTAGTTCCCCACTGTGGCTGCCAAAGTCCTTTTACTTCTAAAACTTTAAATTCTCCAGTAGAAAAATAACCCGCATATCTATATAAATTTGGGTTTGAACCATCTCTAAATAAAGGAGGATTATTGTTATTATTATTCCATCCTGGCTCTGTTGCATTACCTACTAAATAAAAATCTTTAAATGGGTAATTAAAATAAGGATACACATTAAAAGTTATAGTATTTGATGCCACTGGCAAACTACCCGTAGTTCCAATTGTAGTTACCACTCTTGCATAGGCAGCATTCCATTGGAAAGGAGGTAAACCAGCGCTACCAACAGCAGAATTTAATTGGTTAATTGATAGTGTTGCACTATTAGTATTAACGGTTGTAACCGAAACAGGAGTTGTAAATGCTGCATCTTTACTTACTTGAACATTATAAAACACCGCCGTTTGTTGCCCATAATTAGCTGAACTCCAATTTAATGTAATAGCAGGATTATTTGGGTTTACTTGATCAAGTTCTATGTCTGTTATTTCTAAATTTGATAATACAACTGGTGTAGTATCCGCAACTTTAAAATTGGCATTATCATCAGTACATGAACTGATTACCAAAAGAGCACAGAACATTTGTATTAAAATTGATATTTTTTTCATAATTTTTCTATTTTAAATTAATATCCTGTGTTTTGAGTTAAATTAGGATTGGCTGCTAAAGACTGTGCAGGAAGTGGGAAAAGTTTAAGGTTATTAGAAATTGCTATTCCGTTTGCTCCATTTCCTTTCCAAGCCCAGTTATATGTTCCTCCAGTATATTTACCAAATCTAATTAGATCTTGTCTTCTGTGTCCTTCCCAATGTAATTCTCTCGATCTTTCATCAATGATAAAATCTAAAGTAACATCTGAAGCAGTAACATTTGCAAAATTTCCATCATTAGCTCTTTCTCTTAACGAATTGATATAGGTTAATGATTGTGAATTTGCATTCGCAGTATTACTACCATTAGTTGCTCCATCTCTTCTCATTTGCGCTTCAGCGTACATTAAATAAACATCACCAAGTCTGAACAATGGGAAATCTGTGTTAACAAATGTTGAGTTTTGTCCAGGTATACCACCTGAACTGATGTTTGAAAACTTAGCTAAAATATACCCTTGGTCTTTATTAGCAATGTCACTTATTTCTAAAGTTCTATCACCACCACCTGATAATGTTTTTCTAGCATCAAAATCATAGGCTGAACCATCAAATTTTTGAACAAATTGCTTTCTTAATCGTAAAGCACCACCCCAACCACCTGAACCAACTCCAAGAGATGCTCCATTTGCTTCTAGTGACCCAACTTCTCCATTAATCATTACGGTAGTTGCTCCATAACTTTGAGTTACTTGGCCATCTGATTGAAGTGAGAAAATCATTTCTTCAGATGTGTTGTTATCTGCTTTAAAATTATCAAGATAGTTAGGTCTCAAAGCGTATCCACCAGCAATTATTTGAGAACATTGGTCCATACAATCTGCATATCTGTTAGTACCGATATAAACTTCTGCATTCAGATACATTTTTGCTAATACCATTCTGGCAAATGCTTGGTCTAACCTACCATTTTCATTAGTTCTGGCTGGTTTTAAATTAGGCAAAACAGCATTTAATTCACTTTCGATAAAAGCAAATAATTGTGGTCTGTCATATTGTGGCCCAGCAGTATTTAAAGGAGCTGCCTCTGTAATAAAAGGTGCCTTTCCATACAAATCCATAAGATTATAATAAGCAAAAGCTCTTAAAGTTCTAGCCTCATTACGGAAGTCTTCAATATCAGCTAACAATGTGGCATCAGTAACGCCTCTACCACTTAATTTTTCTGGGGTAGTTTGACGCAAAAATTCATTAGCAAAAGCTACTTCACCCATGGTTCTACTAAACATCCCCAAAATGATAGGATTACTTGCATTCCAAATATTACGTTGCAACTCTTTTGTTCCCGGGTCATTTTCATAACTCCAGATAACCTCGTCAGTTGTCAAGTTTTGCAGATACCATAAACATCTACTAAATTGACTTGTACCGGCATCAATTCCTTCTAAGAAAGAAGAACCGGCATCACCGTAACCCGTTAATGATAAATTACCATATACTCCGGCTAAACCTTGTCTGTAAGCATCAGGTTGAGCAAAAAAGGCTTCAGATAAAAATACATCATCATCTTTAGGCACTACATCTAGGTCTCCTGTACACGAATTAAGCACGAGGAACAGACCTACTAAATAAAATGCATTAATTTTTAATTTTTTCATAGTTTTTTTTTTAGAATTTAACATTAGCACCAAATTGTATAGTGCGTTGTCTTGGGTAAATGGTATTATCTCTACCATCATTATTTATCTCTGGGTCTAAACCTGAATATTCAGTGATAGTGAAAACATTTTGAATACCGGTATACAATCTTAAAGAAGCTTTACCTTCTAACCATTTAGGAAAAGTATACCCTAAAGTAATGTTATCCATTTTTAAGTAAGAACCATTTTCAATGTATATGTCTGATAATACAACATCAGCTGTTGTATTAAAATTAGTGTCTAAAACAGAAGTAGGAACATTTTCTAAAACATTATTTAATAATGAATTATACTGAGCTCTTCCTGCGTTTACAGCATTATAAATATGGCTACCCAAGCTTGCTCTCATGTTAAATGAGAAGTCAAGATTTTTATAATTCATAGTTGATGCAAAGCCAAAACTTACTTTTGGATCTGGATTTTTATACAAATATCTATCATCACCATTGATAATACCATCGCCATTTAAATCAGCATAGGCACCTTCAATTGGTGTCCCGGCAGTATCATATAACTGTTTGTACACATAAAAAGAATTTGGAGCAAATCCTTCTTTATGAATTTGAGCCGTTCCACCTGTTCCTGCACCAGTATCTCCTAATAAGATATCCGCACCAAAGGCCAACTTATCAATTCTTCTTTTGAAAGCAGTTGCATTTAAATTAATATTCCAGTTAAAATTCTCTGTTTTTACTGCTTCCCAGTTAGCGGCTGCTTCTAGACCTTTAGTAGAAAAACTTCCGATATTTTGGTATCCTCTATTAGAGAAATTACCTCCGTCCGGCACTGCAACTTTAGCAATTAAATCATCAGATATTTTGTAAAAAGCATCAAAAGATAAATTAAGTCTGTCAAATAAACCAACATCTAAACCGGCATTGTAAGTAGTCGTTTGTTCCCATTTCAAATTTGGATTGTAAGGTTTAGAAACACCTATTGGGAACGATACGGTTCCAAAGGTATATTGACTCGTTCCACTACCTGTTGCATACTGCTGGATATAGTAGTTTCTTGCTTCTACATCGTCAATTTCTTGTTGACCTGTTATACCATAACCTAAACGTAGTTTAAAATCGGTAACTGATTTTGAATTTTTAAACATCGCTTCTTTTAATTTCCATGCAAAAGCTGCCGATGGGAAATTACCCCAACGATTGTCTACCGGAAATCTTGAAGAACCATCTCTTCTATAAGTTAAGGTTAACAAATAAGTGTCGTCATAAGAAAATTTAGCTCTTCCTATATAACCTATCAAGACGTTATCAGTATCAGTAGTTGTTTCAGGAAAGTTTGATGCCAAGGTTGGATTTAAAATATTCCCTGTTGCAAAAGATTCACTTTGACGAATTTGATAGGAATAACCTACCTGAGCCTCTAAATTTAATTTTCCAAAAGTTTTGTTGTACACTAAATAGGAATCAAATAATTTATTTCTTCTGGTACTGTCTTCATACTCATTTTTTCCATAAGGAATATTGTTATTACTTGGTGCAGAAGCAGCATCAGTACCCATTTTTTTTGTTCTCTCTCCATTAGCCTCATCAAATCCTAAACTAACAACAGCTCTAAGTGCCGGAAAAAAATGAAATTTATAATCCACTTCAAAATTTCCAAAAAATCTATTATTAATCCCTCTGTCTTGTGTTTGGTTTAATTGAGCTACAGGATTTCTGGTTCCTATTTTTAATGAACCATCCGGATTGTAATACTCGGTATATCCACCATAAGGGGAAGTTGCATCGTAAACTGGTAGCGTTGGGTTAAATCTTAACGCTGAACCTTCAACTCCATCTGCAAATCTATTTCTCTCATTAGAATAAGTAGCATTCAATCTTATTTTAAGATGGTCATCAAAGAAATTAGGATTTAATGTAGTAGAAATAGTATTTCTTGTAAAAGAGTTGGTTAATCTTAACCCTTCCTGATATGTATTCCCTATAGATAAACGTGCCGGAATCGCATTGAATAAATTCCCTTTGATAGATAGGTTGTTATCAACGAAATCAGTTCTTCTGTATATTTCTTCTTGCCAGTCAGTATTAGCTGTTCCTAATTGGTCAACATTACTTGGTCTAACAGTAGTTATCAAATCTCTATATTCAGCCGCACTAAACACGTCAATTTTATCAATTAATTTACCTGAACCATACTGAAAATTATAATCTACAGATAATTTTTTACCCCCTTTTTTGGTAGTAATTATGATAACACCATTAGAGGCTCTTGATCCATAAATTGCGGAAGCAGAAGCATCTTTTAAAACGGTAAAACTTTCGATGTCATTTGGATTTAAAGACGCTAAAAAAGAGGTTGAACCAGTTCCGGTTTTAGAATCAATTGGTAAACCATCAATCACAATTAATGGGTCATTTGATGCAAATAAAGAGGAACCTCCTCTAATTCTGATTTGAGTTCCAGAACCAGGTGCTCCACCACCAGCATTAATTGTTAAACCTGCCACTCTACCGTTAAGTAAATTTTCTGCAGTAACATTTGTTCCTTTGTTAAATTCTTTTGAAGAGAGTGTGCTCACAGATCCTGTAACATCTTTCTTCTTAACTGTACCATACCCTACTTGAACAACAACTTCTTGCAATTGATTTGCACTTTCATCTAGGCTAATTGATACAGATTTCTGTCCGGTAAATTTCAAAGTTTCATTGCCATAACCAATAAATGAAAAGACTACTACGTCTCCCTCTTTTAGTCCGGCTAACTTAAATTTTCCATCAAAATCTGTTGAAGTACCATTGCTGGCACCTTGAACGGTTACATTTACTCCTGGTAGGGGTTGATTTGATTTTTTATCAACTACAATACCACTTAAACTGGTCTGAGCAAAAATGCTAAGAGGCAGTAAAAGAAATAAAAATAACAACTTTTTGTAAATTGTTTTCATACATTTTGTTTAGGTTAAAAAATAATTTTGTGCTTATACTTTGACTTCGAATGTTAAATTTATGCAAAATTTTACACTTTAATAATAAACCGTTTTAAAATGTGTTCCGAAAACGTTTGCGTGTTGAAAACTTTTTGGTTTTTATAAATAATTAACACTAAAATTTACGGAATAAAAAATATCCTCTACCTTTATTCAGAAATTACTATTTATCAAATTCTTATCATGAAAAGAAAAGTAACGCTTAAACAAATTGCTAAAGAACTGGATGTCTCTATATCTACAGTCTCAAAATCTTTGAAAAACAGTCTGGAAATAAGCGAAGACACGAGACAAAAAGTACAAGCTTTTGCTAAATTATACAATTACAAACCAAACAATATTGCTCTGAGTTTAAAGAATAGAAAAACAAAGACAATTTGTATTATTATTCCTGAAATTATTCACCATTTTTTTGCAACGGTAATTAGCGGTGTTGAAAATGTTGCTAATGAATATGGGTATAACGTATTGGTTTGTTTGTCCGATGAATCATTTGATAAAGAAGTTATTAATATGGAAACATTGGCAAACGGTAGCATCGATGGTTTTATTATGTCACTTTCAAAAGAAACACAACAGAAAAAGGATTTTCACCATATAGTAGAAGTTATAAATCAAGGAATGCCTGTAGTCATGTTTGATAGAGTTACCAATGATATTCTATGCGACAAGGTAATTATTGACGATGGTTTAGCTGCCTTTAATGCTACACAATTTCTTATCAATAAAGGATTTAAAAAAATAGCACTAATAACAACTATCGACTATGTCAGCGTAGGGAAATTAAGAACCGATGGCTATATCAAAGCCTTAAAAAACAATGATATAAAAATTGATGAAAACCTAATCCTTAAAATTGAAGATACCGACAACTTTGAATCGGCTATCGAAAATTTATTACTTAATAATGAGATTGAAGCCATTTTTGCTGTTAATGAAATATTTGCCGTGACCGCCATTAAATTAGCCAGAAAGAATAATATTGCTGTCCCTGAAGAACTCTCAATTATTGGTTTCACAGACGGAATTATTTCTAAATATTCAACTCCAAGTATATCAACCGTTAGTCAAAACGGAATCAAAATGGGCGGAAAAGCAGCCAAGATGCTTATTGAAAGACTAGAATTAGAAGACGAAGAAGACGAACAATACAGCACCGAAGTCATCGAAACCGAATTAGTGGAACGAGAATCGACTAAATAATCTAAATTTTTACCGCATATTAAAAAAGAGCCTTTGAAGTAATTCAACAGGCTCTTTTTTGATATTTATTCATAGTGTGTGCGATGTGTGTGCGATGTGTGTCCGATGTGTGTGCAATGTTTTTGCCTTTTTTATCGGACACACACCGCACACATTACGCTAAAACACCGCACACATTTGGAAGTAAACCCAGATGGGTTAAAACACTTCCCGCAGATAAATACGTCCGGAATCCTAACAAAATGGGTGAAATCACCAGTAACCGATTATTTAACTTATTAACAAAATAACGTTTGCGTAAATAACTTTGCTAAATTTTTTACTCAAAATTAACTCAACTTAAATTCTTTATTATCTTTACGACAATTATCAAAGCTTATACTTTACTTCGAAAATAAAATAAGTTTTGATAAGCATATCGCTTATCGTTTATTAATCAATTAATTACGATAATGGAAAAGCGTAAATTAGGTTTCTGGGAAATATGGAATATGAGTTTCGGTTTCTTAGGAATACAGATGGGTTTTGCCCTTCAAAATGCTAATGCTAGCAGAATTCTTCAAACTTTTGGTGCTGATGTACATGAATTATCCTGGTTTTGGATAATCGCTCCGCTAATGGGATTAATCGTTCAGCCCATAATAGGTCATTACAGTGACAATACCTGGGGAAGATTCGGCAGAAGAAAACCTTTCTTTTTAACCGGTGCTTTATTGGCGTCTGTAGGTTTAATTTTGATGCCACAAGCTGACATTTTTATCGCATTTATGCCCGCTCTTTGGGTTGGCGCCGGAATGTTGATGGTAATGGACGCTTCTTTCAACATTGCCATGGAGCCTTTCAGAGCATTAGTAGGAGACAATTTACGTTCAGATCAAAGAACATTAGGTTTTAGTATTCAAACGGCACTTATCGGTTTCGGAGCTGTTATAGGTTCTTGGTTACCCTATGTTTTAACTAATTGGTTTGGAGTTTCTAATAGTGCTGAAGCCGGAAAAATTCCTCATCATTTAGTAGTTTCTTTTATTATAGGCGCTGTCGTTTTAGTAGCTTCAATAATGGTAACTCTGTTTTCTACCAAAGAATATTCTCCAGAAGAATTAGCTAAATTCGAAGATGAGCAGGCACATTTAAAAGCAATTGCTGATGACGGCGAAGTAAAAGAATCAAGCTTGATGGATATTTTTGAAGATTTCAGAAAAATGCCAACAACCATGAGACAATTAAGCTGGGTGCAATTCTTTTCCTGGTTTGCACTTTTCGGAATGTGGGTTTTTACAACTCCAGCTATCGCACAACACATTTACGGATTATCTGTAGAAGACCATACCAGCCCTGCATTTCAGGAAGCTGGAGATTGGGTTGGTGTAATTTTTGGGGTTTATAACTTAGTTTCAGCCATAGTAGCACTCTTCCTTTTACCAATTTTAGCTAAAAAATTCGGAAGAAAAACAACGCATTCCATCTCATTGATTGCAGGTGGTTTAGGGTTACTTTCTATGTATTTTATGCCAAACAAAGAAATGCTGATTATTTCCATGATTGGAGTTGGTGTCGCATGGGCTAGTATTTTATCTATGCCTTATGCAATACTCGCCGGTTCAATTTCTCCTAAGAAAATGGGAGTTTATATGGGGATTTTCAATTTCTTTATCGTAATACCACAAATCATCAACGCATTAATAGGTGGTCCGTTAGTGAAATATTTATACAACGACCATGCTATTTATGCCATCATTACTAGTGGCGTAAGTTTTCTTATAGCCGCAATTTTAGTAGTAAAAGTGCAAGATGTTGACGACGTAATACAAAAATAAATGACAAAAAAAGCATTCATCTTCGATCTTGATGGCGTTATTGTTGACACAGCAAAATACCATTTTTTAGCGTGGCAAAAAATAGCAAGCGATTTAGGAATCGAATTTACACCGGAACACAACGAAGAATTGAAAGGTGTTAGCCGTGTTCGTTCTTTGGAAATCATTCTGAAACTTGGAAATATTGAAGCTTCAGAAGAGAATAAAAACAAATGGTTAAAACAAAAAAATGAAGATTACCTCTCTTATATTGAGCATATGGATGAATCCGAAATTCTTCCCGGCGTTCTCAATATTTTGGAATTTATTAAAGAAAAAAAACAATTGATTGCCCTAGGTTCGGCTAGCAAAAATGCCCGACCAATTTTAGAAAAAGTAAAAATTTTACATCTGTTTGATGCCATTGTTGATGGAAATGATGTCACCAATGCCAAACCAGATCCAGAAGTTTTTGTAAGAGCTGCCAAATTATTGAATGCAACTAACGAAAATTCTATGGTTTTTGAAGATTCTGTTGCCGGAATTCAAGCCGCTAACATTGCCAATATGACTAGTATTGGTATTGGCGATGAGCGAATTTTACACGAAGCTAAATACAATTTTAAAGATTTTACTTTTATGGATACTTCTTTTATAGAAGCCTTTATAAATCAAAATTGAATGATAAAAGGAAATTAAAATGAATCAAGATTATATCAAACCAGACAACTGGTCAATCATAGAAGAAGGATTTGATTTAGAACAAGTTAAATCCTCAGAAAGTTTATTCAGCATTGGAAACGGCGCCATGGGTCAACGTGCCAATTTTGAAGAATACTATTCCGGAAAAACTTTTCAGGGAAGTTATATCGCCGGAATTTACTATCCGGACAAAACCAAAGTGGGTTGGTGGAAAAATGGTTATCCAGAATATTTTGCCAAAGTGCTAAATGCCCCAAATTGGATTGGAATCAACATCGAAATTAATGGCGAAAACTTAGATTTAGCCACTTGTAAAGCAGTAAAAAACTTCCGCCGTGAACTCAATATGAAAGAGGGAATCTACAACCGTTCTTTTGAAGCTACTTTACAAAATGGAACTGAAATTTCAGTAAACGTTCGTCGTTTTCTATCGATAGATTTAGATGAAGTTGGTGTAATAAATTATGAAATTACGCCACTAAAAGCGGATGCCAAAATAACTTTCAAACCCTATGTTGATGCTGGAGTTCATAATGAAGATGCCAACTGGGAAGAAAAATTTTGGGAACCATTAGACGTGAAAAATTCAGCAAACGAAGCTTTTGTCACGGCAAGAACTTTCAAAACGCATTTTACAGCTACAACTTTTATGCAAAATAGCATACTGTTAAATGGACAAAATCAAAATATTTCTCCATCAAATGTAGAAGCTTCAAATGAGAAAGTTCAGTTTACTTATGAGGTTAAGGTTGCAAAAGATCAAACGGCTTCTATACAAAAATTAGGTGGTTATACCGTTTCCATGAACCACGAAAATACTCAAGTTGCTGCCCAAAATGTTATTGCAAAAGCATTATCATTGGGCTACGACCAATTATTGAATAATCAAATCAATGCTTGGGCAAAAATCTGGGAAATGAGCGATATCACTATTGATGGTGACGTGAAAGCCCAACAAGGAATTCGTTTCAATATATTCCATCTTAATCAAACCTATCTAGGGAAAGATTCGCGATTGAATATTGGTCCGAAAGGATTTACGGGAGAAAAATATGGTGGCTCTACGTATTGGGATACTGAAGCGTATTGCATTCCGTTTTACATGGCTACCAAAGACCAACAAGTGGCCCGGAATCTTTTAGCCTATCGTTATAATCAATTAGATAAAGCCATCGAAAATGCGGAGAAATTAGGTTTCAAAAACGGAGCTGCTTTGTACCCGATGGTAACAATGAACGGTGAAGAATGCCACAACGAATGGGAAATCACCTTTGAAGAAATACACAGAAATGGTGCCATTGCATTTGCTATTTTTAATTATTACAGATTTACAGGCGATTATAGTTACATTCCAGAAAAAGGATTGGAAGTCTTAATCGGAATTGCCCGTTTCTGGCATCAAAGAGCTACGTTCTCAACTTATCGAAATCAGTATGTGATTCTTGGCGTTACGGGTCCAAATGAATATGAAAATAACGTTAACAATAATTTCTACACTAATTATTTAGCCAAATGGTGTATTGACTATGCCATTGAACAAATCAATAAGGTAGAAAAAGAATATAGTGCTGATTTTGATAGAATCACTAGTAAAGTAAAATTAGAAGCAACTGAAATCCAACATTGGAGAAAAGTGGCCGACCACATGTACTTCCCTTATTCGGAAACACATGATGTGTATTTACAACAAGATGGTTTTTTAGATAAAGAATTGGTTAAAGTGCACGATTTAGACAAGTCACAACGTCCGATAAATCAAAAATGGTCCTGGGACAGAATCTTGCGTTCACCTTATATCAAACAAGCGGATACTTTACAAGGATTTTATTTCTTTGAAGATCATTTCAGCAAAGAGCAATTAGAAAAACATTTCGATTTCTACGAACCATTTACTGTTCATGAAAGTTCCCTTTCGCCTTGTGTTCACTCAATACAAGCGTCAACATTAGGAAGAATGGAACAAGCCTATACTTTCTATTTAAGAACTTCGCGTTTGGATTTGGATGATTATAATAAAGAAGTCGAAGAAGGTTTGCACATCACATCAATGGCTGGAACGTGGATGAGTATTGTGGAAGGTTTTGGCGGAATGCGTGTGAAAAATGACACCTTACATTTCGAACCTAGAATTCCAAAAGACTGGAATGACTATTCGTTTAAGATTAATTTCAGAAATCAAATTTTAAAAGTTTCAGTACATCAGAAGGAAACTAAATTTAGTCTGGAAGGTGAAAAGGCGATTTCAGTTTTCGTAAATGGAAAAGAAATTTTGGTAGAGCCTAATAGTTTGGTGACTGTTTAATTTTCTCGCAAAGACACAAAGTCGCAAAGAAAAGTCTTTGCGACTTTGTTTTTTAAACATAGCATTTAGCAATAAAAATAAGAGATTTATGTTTTTGCTACTTTGCGAGAAACCATTTTTAATGACTATAAAATATAAATATGACTGAAAACGAACTTTCAAAAATCATAGTTGACTTAAGTTATAAAATACATACAAGACTCGGCCCTGGTTTATTAGAAAGTGTTTACGAAGCCATATTGTATCACGAATTAACAAAAAAAGGATTAAAAGTGGAAAGACAAAAGCCAATTCCTGTAATTTGGGATGACGTCTATTTAGATATCGGATTTCGTTCTGATTTAATAATTGAAAATAAAGTTATTTTAGAAATTAAATCCGTTGAAAAACTTTCAAACGCTCATTTAAAACAACTATTAACATATATAAAAATAACGGGATTAAAATTGGGGTTATTAATCAACTTCAATGAAGCTCTAATTAAAGACGGAATAAAACGAGTAGCATATGGACTATAAAAAAAAATTGCGCCTTAGCGCCTTCGCGAGAATTTTAACATTTTCAATAACATTACTTTTCACAGCTTTGTCTTTCGCACAAATTAATCGTGTAGAACCGCCATTTTGGTATGCCGGGATGAACTTATCCAGCGTTCAAATTATGTTTTACGGAAAAAACATTGGGCAATATGAAGTTGCGGTCTCTAATAATGTTGTTATTGAAAACATCAAAAAGACAGAAAATCCCAATTATGTTTTTGTAACCATTGACACTAAGAATATTGCGCCAACAGAACTTACTTTTTCTTTTAAAAGTAAAAACAAAGTTGTCTTTACCAAGAACTATTCGATTAAGGCACGAAGAGAAAATTCAAAATTCAGAAAAAGCTACGATAGTTCCGATATGATTTATTTGATAATGTCTGACCGATTTGCCAATGGAAATCCAAATAACGATAGTTCACCTGAAACTATTGAAAAAGTGAATCGTAATTTACCTGGCGGTAGACATGGCGGCGATATAGAAGGTATAATTAATCATTTAGATTATATCAAAAAACTAGGTGCGACTGCTGTCTGGTGCACACCTCTTTGTGAAGACAATGATCCTAACTATTCTTATCATACTTATGGTCAATCTGACGTTTATAAAATTGATCCGCGATATGGAACAAATGAAGATTATCTTCGATTAAGTCAAGAATTACATGAAAGAGGTATGAAAAATATCATGGATTATGTTACCAATCACTGGGGCTCACAACATTGGATGATAAAAGATTTACCAACACACGATTGGATAAATCAATTTGATGTATATACAGAAACATCTCATAAAAGAACCACAGTTCATGACATACATGCCTCAAATAGTGATTACAAAACTTGTTTTGACGGATGGTTTGTAAAAACAATGCCCGATTTAAATCAAAAAAATCCTTTGGTTTTAAACTACCTGATACAAAATGCCATTTGGTGGATTGAATATGCCAATTTAGATGGATTTCGAGTAGACACCTACAACTATGCTGACCCAAATGCAATAGCAAAATGGACAAAATCTATTACAGATGAATATCCTTATTTCAATATAGTTGGTGAAATTTCAATGAGAGATCAAGCCCAGCTTTCCTACTGGCAAAAAGATAGTAAAATTGGAGCAATTCAAAGTTTCAATTCTTATTTACCAACTGTAATGGATTTTATTTTATCGGATGAATTATTATCCATTTTTAATGAAGAAGACAAAACTTGGGAAAAAGGGATGATGAAAGTCTACGATAATTTTGCCAATGATTTTCTGTATCCAAATCCAAACAACATTTTAGTATTTGCCGAAAACCATGATACCAACCGTTTTAACGAAATCTATAAAAACGATTTCAAAAAATACCAAATGGCTATGACTTTGTTAGCAACAGTTCGTGGTATCCCCCAATTGTATTATGGTTCAGAAATTGGCATGGCTGGGGATAGAAACAAAGGTGGAGATCCTGATATTAGAAGAGATTTCCCAGGAGGTTGGAATGAAGATAGCAACAATGCTTTTACAAAAGAAGGCAGAACTGAAACACAAAACCAATATTTTGATTTCACTTCAAAACTATTCACATGGAGAAAAACAAATGATGCTGTCCATTTTGGAAAAATGAAACATTTTATTCCAGAGAATAATGTCTATGTTTATTTTCGTTATACCGATGATAAATCTGTAATGGTTATCATAAATAACAATTCGAAGTCACAAACTATAAAAACTAATCGCTTTGCTGAAAGCATTCAAAATTATCAAACTGGGAATGATATACTTTCCGGAAAAACAATTGATTTAAAAAATGATATTGTTATTGAAGGGAAATCTGTTTTGGTATTGGAACTAAAATAAAAAAGTCTCGCAAAGTCTCAGAGACGCAAATATAAAACGCTATAAATAAAATTGCTTTGCGCCTTTGCGCCTTTGCTAGATGAATTAAACAAAATGAGAAAGCTATTACTCCTATTATTACTTACCACAATTTCATTTGCTCAAAATGCAACTAGAAAATACATTTCCCATTCCTGGAAAAATAACATCTTGGAAATCAAAACCACGGATGGCGCCTATTTGATAAAACCGTATTCTGATAAGATTGTCGAAACCTCATTCATCCCAAACGGAGAAACTTTTAATCCAAATTCACAAGCTGTGGTGAAAACTCCAGAAAAAGGCTGGGCCAGTTTTGCCAAAACTGAAAATTCTTTGAAACTGTTGACAAAAGGAATTACAGTTGTGATTAATAAATCTCCATTCAAAATTACCTATTCAAATCTGGGAAAAGTTTTGTTATCCGAAAAATCAGGTTACACCAAAGTAAACGACTCCACACAAACCTTGTCTTTCAATTTGGACAATTCTGAGGCTCTTTATGGCGGTGGCGCCCGAGCTTTAGGCATGAACCGACGCGGCAATCGTTTGCAATTGTACAACAGAGCACATTATGGTTACGAAACCAAAGCCGAGTTAATGAATTTCTGTATTCCGTTGGTTTTGTCGTCTAAATTATATGCCGTTCATTTTGATAATTCAGCTATTGGTTATTTGGATTTGGATAGCAAAAAAGACAATACGCTGACTTACGAAACTATATCCGGAAGAAAGACTTATCAGGTAATTGTGGGTGACACTTGGACCGAATTAGTTTCCAATTATACCGATTTAACAGGGAAACAACCGCTATTACCACGTTGGGCTTTGGGCAATTTCTCTAGTCGTTTTGGCTATCATTCACAGGAAGAAGTCGAAAATACGATTCGGAAATTTGAAGACAATAAAATTCCGGTTGATGCTATTATACTAGATTTATATTGGTTCGGAAAAGGAATAAAAGGAACAATGGGTAATCTCGATTGGGACAAAGACAATTTTTCAAATCCTGATAAAATGATTGCTGATTTAAATGCTAAAGGTGTAAAAACCGTATTGATTACGGAACCTTTCATCTTAACAACCTCATCCAAATGGCAGGAAGCAGTTGACAAAAAAGTATTGGTATATGATAAAACAGGAAAACCAGCAACCTGGGATTTTTATTTTGGAAACACAAGCGTCGTCGACATTTTCAAACCAGAAGGAAAAGACTGGTTTTGGAACGTTTACAAAAGATTAATCAATCAAGGCGTTGGTGGAATGTGGGGCGATTTGGGCGAACCAGAAGTATTTCCATCAAAAGTAATAACAGCTGGCGGAAAAGCTGATGAAGTGCATAATATTTACGGACACAATTGGGCAAAATTAATTGCTGATGGGTATAAAAAAGATTTCCCTTCTCAACGTCCATTTATTTTAATGCGTGCAGGATATTCTGGTTCACAGCGTTTTGGAATGGTGCCTTGGAGCGGTGATGTAAGCAGAAGTTGGGGCGGATTGCAAAGTCAGATGGAAATTGCATTACAAATGGGAATGCAGGGTTTAGGCTATATGCACTCTGACCTTGGCGGATTTGCAGGTGATTATTTTGATAACGAACTGTATTTACGTTGGTTGCAGTATGGTGTTTTCAATCCGATATTCCGTCCGCATGCGCAGGAAGATGTGGCTTCAGAAGTAGCCAGAAAAGACGTTGCTACAATGGCAAAAGCTAAAAAGCAAGTGGAATTGCGTTACCAATTAATGCCTTATAATTATACTTTATCTTTTGATAACAATCAAAAAGGAACTCCGTTAATGCGTCCGTTGTTTTTTGAAGAACCAAATAATATAGCATTGACAACTATGACCGGAACCTATTTTTGGGGAAATGACTTTTTGATAAATCCAATTACAAAACCTGGAATAACATCTACAGAAGTTTATTTTCCAAAAAGCAACAATTGGTTTGATTTTTACACCAGTGAAAAACATGCTGCCGGAACAACAGAAAACATAAAAGTTACCGATGATTATATTCCAACGTTTGTTCGTGGCGGAAGTTTTATTCCGATGATTGAAACCATTCAGAATACATCGCAATATTCATTAGCCAATTTGAATCTGCATTATTATTTTGATGAAAGTGTTAAAAATTCTTCGGGCAAATTATATAATGATAATGGAGCTACATCCAATGCTTTTGAAAAAGGACAATACGAAATATTAAATTTCACCAGTACAACTGACGGGAAGATCTTAACAATAAAATTAATATCAACTAACGGAAAAAATTACAATCCGACCAATAAAGATGTTTCTGTTTTGATTCATAACATTAAAAATAAAGCCAAACGCATCTTTGTAAACGGACAAGAACAGATTTATAAAACCTTTCACGAACCTTTGCAAGTAAATGTTACTATGACAAAAGGCACAACTCAAGAAGTTAAAATAGAGTACTAAAATGAAAAAAATAATCCTACTGTTAGCCTTCGTGATTAGCGGAATTGCTTTCGCCCAAAAAAAGAACCCTGTAACTCCAAAAACACCTTTTGTTTGGGAAAGTGCCAATGTGTATTTCATTGTTACCGATAGATTTAACAATGGCGATAAAACCAACGACCACACCTTCAATAGAAACAAACCAACCGGAAAACTGCGCGGTTTTGAAGGTGGCGATATTCGGGGTATCATTCAAAAATTAGACGAAGGTTATTTTACCAATCTTGGAATCAATGTAATTTGGATGACACCCATTGTAGAGCAAATTCACGACGGTGTTGACGAAGGAACGGGCTTCACTTATGCCTTTCATGGTTATTGGACAAGAGATTGGAGTTCGATTGATCCTAGTGTCGGAACCCGAAAAGATTTAGCCGAATTGGTTCAGAAAGCACACGCGAAAGGCATCCGAATTATGCTTGATGCTGTAATAAATCACACCGGACCAGTGACTCCTGAAGATTCAGTTTATCCAAATGATTGGGTTCGTACTTCCCCAAAATGCACTTACAAGTCTTATGATACTTATATTAATTGCACCTTGGTAGATAACCTTCCAGATGTGAAAACAGAGAGCAATGAGAATGTAGAACTACCTTTATTTTTAGCTAACAAATGGAAAAAAGAAGGCCGTTATGATAAAGAAGTAGCTTCATTGGATGCTTTTTTCAAGAAAACAGGTTATCCGAGAGCACCAAAATATTACATCATGAAATGGCTTTCGGATTATATAACTGATTTCGGAATAGACGGTTACCGGGTTGATACCGCAAAACATACAACGGAAGATGTGTGGGCCGATTTTAAAAAAGTTTGTGACATGGCTTTCGCCGAATACAAGAAAAGCAATCCGAAAAAAGTCTTAGATAACAATTCGTTTTTCACCGTTGGCGAAGTTTATGGGTATAACATTGGTGGAAAAAAATTCTATGATTTTGGCGATAAGAAAGTGAATTATTTTGAAAATGGTTTTACCGGTTTAATCAATTTTGATTTTAGAAATGAAGCCAAATTGAATTACGAGGACTTGTTTTCTAAGTATTCTAATATCTTGCAAAACGATTTAAAAGGAAATACCGTGATGAATTATGTTTCGTCTCATGACGATGGATATCCGTTTGATAAAAAACGAGAGAAAACTTTTGAAAGCGGTACCAAATTATTATTGGCTCCGGGAATTTCCCAAGTATATTATGGCGATGAAAGTGCGCGATTGCTCGATATTGAAGGCGCTCAAGGCGATGCTACTTTGCGTTCGTTTATGAATTGGGACGACATTGCTAACAACGCTTCTACCAAAGAGGTTTTATCGCATTGGCAGAAATTAGGTAAGTTCAGAAAAAGACATCCTGCGGTTGGTGCCGGAATTCATAATCAAATTTCAGCTTCACCATATGTCTTCAGTAGAAAATTTACCAAAGGGAAATATTGCGATAAGGTTGTCGTTGGATTGGATTTAGAAAAAGGGCAAAAGACAATTTCGGTTGGAACCCTTTTCGCTAACGGAACTAAAGTTAGAGATGCTTATTCGGGAAAAACGGCAACTGTGGTAAAAGGAAAAGTAAAGCTCAATACTGATTTCGGACTTGTGCTATTAGAAAAACTATAAGATGCACAAAATTGGTCATCGCGGAGCAAAAGGATATGTTGCCGAAAATACTTTAGATTCTTTTCAAAAAGCAATTGAACTTGGCGTTGACGGAATTGAACTGGATGTTCATTTAAGTTTGGATGAAAAAGTGATGGTGATTCACGATGATACAATCGACAGAACAACTTTGGGCAAAGGTTTTGTAAAAGACATTTCTTCTTCTGAATTGGAAACATTTGGAATTCCAACTTTGGAAGCTGTTTTCGAATTGGTCAACCGAAATTGTTTCATCAATGTAGAACTCAAAACTTATGAAACCGCTGATAAAGTTGTTGAAATTATCGAAAAGTATGTTGCTGAAAAACATTGGAAATACGAACATTTCATCGTTTCCAGTTTCGATTGGAATGCCTTGCAGCAAGTCGTTTTTTTGAATGATAAAATTAGAATTGGCATTTTGACAGAATCCGATTTGGATTTAGCATTGGCTTTCGCCAAATTTATAAAAGCATATTCTGTTCATCCGTATTATCAATTGTTAACGGAAGAAAACGTGAATCAAATGCAATCTAAAAATTTTAAAGTCTATCCGTGGACCATCAATGAACAAGAAGCTATTATCTTTGTCAAATCGTTAAACGTTGACGGTATCATTTCAGATTTTCCGGATAGATTATGAACTCAAACTTCGATATTATAATTGTTGGTGGCGGCGCAGCTGGTTTTTTCACGGCAATTAATATCGTAGAAAAGAATCCGAAACTAAAAGTAGCCATCCTCGAAAGAGGCAAAACCGTTCTGGAAAAAGTCAGAATTTCAGGTGGCGGAAGATGTAATGTTACCCATGCCTGTTTTGTTCCGAATGATTTAGTGAAGTTTTATCCGCGGGGCGAAAAAGAATTACGTGGCCCGTTTCATCAGTTTTGTTCGGGCGATACGATTGAATGGTTTGAAAAACATGGTGTAGAACTAAAGATTGAAGAAGACGGACGAATGTTTCCAACTTCAGATAGTTCGCAGACTATTATTGATTGCTTTCTATTGGCTACACAAAAACTAGGGATTCAAATATTGACCGGTCAAAGTGTACAATCTATTTTCAAAGCAACTGATTATTGGAAAGTAGAAACCAATCATGAAACTTTTGCTTGTCAAAAACTGATAATGACTACCGGTAGTAATCCGAAAATTTGGGATATGCTCACTGAACTTGGCCATACAATTGTCGCACCGGTTCCTTCCTTATTTACCTTTAACATAAAAGATAACCGTATCAAAGATTTGATGGGGCTTTCAGCTTTTGCCAAAGTGAAAGTGAAAAATAGTAAACTCGAAGCTTCCGGACCATTACTAATAACCCATTGGGGAATGTCTGGCCCCGGAATTTTAAGATTATCTGCTTGGGGCGCAAGGGAATTATTTGATAAAAATTACCAATTCACACTTCAGGTAAATTGGCTCAATGAAGTTGCTTTTGAAGAAGCGATAGATACTTTAAAAGAATTAAAGCAAGAACACGCTAAGAAAGCTGTATCCAAAAAATCTCCTTTCGAATTTCCGAATCGTTTATGGGAAAGTTTGGTTTTAGCATCGGGAATTGAGAGTGAAACAAAATGGGCTGACTTATCTAAAAAGCAATTGACTGATTTAACCAACCAACTCACTAATGGTGAATTTCAGGTAAATGGTAAAAGCACTTTTAAGGAAGAATTTGTAACGGCGGGCGGCATTGATTTAAAGGAAATCAACTTCAAAACCATGGAAAGCAAACTGCATGAAAATCTATTCTTTGCTGGCGAAATCGTAAATATTGATGCTATTACTGGTGGATTTAACTTTCAAAATGCCTGGACATCTGGATATATTTTGGCAGAAACCATCACATAATTATCTATTCAACCACCAAATACTTCCGTTTAAAATAGTGGCAAAACTTACCCACGCCAAATAAGGAAGTAATAATAGTCCGGCTGTTTTATCAATCTTTTTGAACACATTATACGTTTCAAAAATCAGTAACCAAAGTAAGATGATTTCGGTTAAGGCTAAAAGCGGATTGTGCAAACCAAAGAAAAGGAATGACCATAGTGCATTCAAACCAAGTTGTATAGCAAAAAAACCAAGTGCTTTTTTAATAGTTTGTTCATCAGAACCACTAGTCCAAACCAAACCGGCGGCAATTCCCATCATGATATATAACACTGTCCAAACAGGTCCAAATATCCAGTTTGGTGGATTAAAAATTGGTTTAACCAAAGTCGGATACCATGTTGTAATACTTTCTCTTGTTTCCATTCCTGAAAAATAACCAACTGTTATACATATCACAACGACCAAAACTATTTTTAAAATCTTTTGCATAGCCAATAATTTATTTGATTTCAAATATACTAAACGAAAATCAGTTGTTTTTATATTTGATATTAAGTGGAGGACTGCCAGTGGCAGTCAGGTAAAGATACTACTAAAACTCTATGAATTTTGACAGATTGAAGTTTTAAATCAAAAAATTAATAGACTATCTTTGCTTAAATTTCAAATCTATGTTCTCCGAAAAGGATTTTATTTCAAAACCATTTTCAACTACAATCGAAAACGGAAGTTTTCAATGGAGTGCACCAAGTAATATTGCATTAGTAAAATATTGGGGCAAAAAAGAAAATCAGATTCCGGCAAATCCGTCTATTAGCTTTACTCTTAATCATTGCAAAACGATTACCAAATTGGCTTTCACCAAAAAGCAATCAGATGGAAACTTTTCATTTGATTTACTTTTTGAAGGCAAACCCAAAGAAGACTTCAAACCCAAAATTCAAAAATTCTTGGAACGAATTGAAATCTATTGCCCTTATCTTACAGCCTATAATTTTACGATTGATACCGAAAATACATTTCCACATAGTTCAGGCATTGCCTCTTCCGCATCCGGAATGGCTGCATTATCTATGAACATTATGAGTTTGGAGAAAGCATTGAATCCAAATATGACTGAGGATTACTTTTATCAAAAAGCCTCTTTCTTAGCGCGATTAGGTTCGGGAAGCGCTTGCAGAAGCGTAAAAGGAAGTGTTGTCGTTTGGGGGAAACATGCTGAAATTGAAGATAGTTCCGATTTGTTTGGCGTAGAATTTTCCTCTAATATTCACACTAATTTCAAAAACTACCAAGATACTATTTTGTTAGTTGACAAAGGTGAAAAGCAAGTTTCCTCAACGGTTGGCCATGATTTGATGCACAATCATCCATTTGCTGAACAACGTTTTGCACAAGCGCATCAGAATTTATCAATTATAAAAACAGTTTTAGAAACCGGTAATCTGGATGAATTTATCAAAATTGTCGAAAGTGAAGCACTGACTTTGCATGCCATGATGATGACATCCTTGCCCTATTTTATTTTGATGAAGCCCAACACATTGGAAATCATCAATCGTATTTGGAGCTATAGAAGCAAAACCAAAATCCCTGTTTGTTTTACTTTAGATGCAGGAGCAAACGTACATGTTTTGTATCCCGAAAACGTTAGAGAGGCTGTTTTGCAATTTATTAAGGACGAATTAGTTGGCTTTTGTCAAAATGGTAACTATATTTGTGACACTATTGGAACAGGAGCAATAAAAATTCTATGAAAGGACCACTTTTTTACTCAAAGATTCTTCTCTTCGGAGAATACGGAATTATTAAGGATTCTAAAGGTTTATCAATCCCCTACAATTTTTACAATGGCGCACTTAAAGTGGATGAAAATCCATCGCAGGAAGCTATTAAATCGAATGCAAGTTTGAGAAAATTTGTAACTTATTTAGAGCAGTTGCAAAAAGACCAGCCTGAATTAGTAACTTTTAACACCGAAGCTTTAAATAAAGATGTTGAACGCGGAATGTATTTCGATTCCAGTATCCCACAAGGTTATGGTGTTGGCAGCAGTGGCGCATTAGTTGCTGCGATTTATGACAAATATGCCAATACAAAAATCACCGTTTTAGAAAACCTGACAAGAGAAAAATTGTTGCAACTAAAGACTGTTTTTTCTCAAATGGAATCGTTTTTCCATGGAAAAAGTTCTGGTCTTGATCCATTGAATAGTTATTTGAGCATTCCAATTCTTATCAACTCTAAAGATAATATTGAAGCTACTGGAATTCCATCACAAAGCACCACTGGAAAAGGTGCTGTGTTTTTATTAGACTCCGGAATTGTGGGCGAAACGGCTCCAATGGTAACCATTTTCATGGAAAACCTAAAAGACCAAGGTTTTCGCAAAATGTTGAAATCTCAGTTTATTAAATATACTGACGCTTGTGTCGAGAATTTCCTTGGCGGTGATGTCAAATCCTTATTTGCCAATACGAAACAACTTTCTAAAATCGTTTTGAACAACTTCAAACCAATGATTCCGGAAGCGTTTCATGGAATTTGGCAACACGGCATTGACTCCAATGATTACTACTTGAAACTTTGTGGTTCTGGTGGCGGTGGTTATATTTTAGGTTTTACACAGGACTTAGAAAAAGCAAAAAAATCTCTGAAAGACTATAAATTGGAAGTGGTTTACCAGTTTTAATTGCTTCTGAAATGCTAAGCAGAAAAACCAAGCACTTAGTACTGAAATTCATTAGCATGTTTTCTGTAATTCGGGGTTATAATATTCCAATAATTGCTTTAGCACAATACCTTTCAGCCATATTTATTTTGGCTCCCGTAAACAAGCGTGCGCTAAACATTCTACTCGATTTCAATTTATTTATTATAGTGATTGCTTCTGGTCTGACCATTGCCTCAGGTTACATCATTAATAATTTTTACGACAGTAAGAAAGATTTAATCAACAGACCCAACAAATCACAACTTGACCGATTGGTTAGTCAACAAACAAAGTTGCAGTTTTATTTTACCGTTAATTTCATTGTTTTTTTATTGGCTTTTTTTGTGTCTTTTAGAGCGGTTTTGTTCTTCTCAACTTATATTTTTCTGATTTGGTTTTACTCACATAAACTCAAAAAAATAGTAATCATTGGAAATCTGACAGCTGCTTTTCTTGCGGTATTACCCTTCTTTGCCATTTTATTATATTATAAAAATTTATATCCACAAATATTTGCTCACGCCACTTTTCTATTCCTTTTACTATTAATTAGAGAAATGATAAAAGATTTAGAAAATATTAAAGGGGATATTGCCAATGGTTATCAAACGATTCCGGTACTTTTTGGAGAAATGTTTTCCAAAAGAATAATTACACTACTAACCATTTCAAGTATTGTCCCTGTCTATTTCTTGGTTGAAATATTTGAAGTAGGTTATATGGATATTTACTTTTATGTGAGTTTAATTGTTTTGATATTCTTTCTGCAAAGACTATGGAAATCCGATTCAAAACCAGACTATCTAAAACTTCATAACATTCTAAAGTTCCTTGTGGTTTCTGGTGTTTTCTGCATTGTTTTAATCAATCCGGAAGTGCTGGTTCACGGAAGAAGATTGTTGCGGTTTTAGCGTTACCCTAGCCCAGATAGGAACGGCATCCTTTTGCTTTTTTCTATAAAAAGCAAAAGATATAGTGGATAGCTGGAAATAGCTCCTAAAAAAGCATCTGAAATACGTATCTTTGCAGAAATTACAGAATTATGAATAAGAAGGAAGGCAATAATAAAGGAAGTGGCTCAAGACCAAATAGTTCTCGACCAAGTTCGAATAAGCCAAAACCTGCCATGGCCAAGCGTGCTCAAGGTCCGAAAAAAGCAAAACCTACTAGAACTGGTGCAACAAAAATTGAAGTTGCAGCTACAGACAAAGTAGCGAAAAAACCAAATCAAGTAGCGAAAAGACCAAAAGTAGCTGATGAAATTCGGTTAAATAAATACATCGCTAATTCTGGAGCGTGTTCTCGTCGTGATGCTGATATCTATATACAATCAGGGAATGTTAAAGTGAATGGAATTCCGGTTACTGAAATGGGTTATATGGTAAAACCTGGTGATGTAGTAAACTTTGATGGCGCCACTTTAACTCCGGAAAAAAAAGAATATATCTTGCTAAACAAACCTAAAAACTTCACTACAGCATTGGATGAAGGTCAGGAATACCGTAATGTTTTAGAGTTGGTAAAAGGTTCTACCGCTGCAAAAATTGGTGCTATTGGCCGAATGGATAAAAACACAACTGGTCTTTTGTTATTTACAAACGATACTGATATGATTCGGAAATTTACGTTGCCTAATCAAAAATCGACAAAAATTTACCAAGTTTCATTAGACAAAAATCTGAAGTTTGAAGACTTAGAGAAAATCAGTAAAGGACTTACGCTTGACGGACACAAAGTATTCGTTCAGGAAGTAAGCTATATTGAAAATGAACCAAAAAGCGAAATCGGTTTACAGTTAAAATCTCCGAATGTGAAAGTGGTTCGTAATATTTTTGAACATTTAGGTTATGATGTTTTAAGAATCGACAGAGTTGCTTTTGCCGGTTTAACCAAAAAGAATTTACCTCGTGGTAACTGGCGTTTCCTGACCGAACAGGAAATTATCAATTTAAAAAACTCATAAAATAAATATATTCAGCACAACAAAAAGTCCTCTTTTTTAAAAACAAGAGGCTTTTTTATTTATCAAAACTATGTCAGCAGAGAAAAACTTATCGATTGCAATGCTTTGGTTTGAAGCGTTTAATGCGCATAACCTTGAAAAACTATTATCGTTATATGATGACGAAGCGCAGCATTATAGTCCAAAATTAAAAATCCATCATCCCGAAACCAACGGTTTGGTTACAGGTAAAGAGGCTTTGAGATCATGGTGGAAAGATTCATTTGACCGTTTGCCAAGTTTGCATTATAAGGTAACTTCCTTAACATCAAATGCCGACAGGGTTTTTATGGAATACATTCGAACTGTTGAAAACGAAGACAATATACTCGTTGCCGAAGTTCTTGAAATAAAGGAAACTCGGATTATTGCATCGCGTGTATATCACGGCTGATTTTTTATTATTTTAGTAACAAATTCATAAAATACAAACTAATAGTTTTACGAACTAAACCATTAAACATGAAAAACTTAAAAAGACTATCAATAATTATCATAGTGGCATTATTGGTAGTAAACTGCAAATCTGAAAAGAAAGAACAAAATTTTAAAGCTATTACCGATGCTTACTTCGACGGTAAAAACGAATTAGATCCGCTGGGCGCGACTCAAAATGGACAAAACGAATACAACGATAAACTTGTCTTTGAAATGACTGATTCCTATCGTAAAAAACAAGCCGCTTTTTTTGATAAATTCGAAAATGAGTTGACAACTGTTGACACCACTGCTTTATCTGCCGAAGAGAAGAATAGCTATGACATCATCAAATGGGAAGTTTCTATTGGTAAGGATTTATTAAAGTACGACACCAATTTAATGCCTATTCACCAATTTTGGGGATCAAACATAACCATGGGACAGTTTGCCAGTGGCTCAAGTGCACAACCGTTTAAAACGGAGAAAGATTATAAAAACTTCTTGAAGAGAATGGATTTATTTTCAGTTTGGATGGATTCTGCAATGGTATATATGAAAAAAGGAATCGATAAAGGTATAGTTTTGCCAAAAGCTTTAACCGTTAAAGTTATACCTCAGTTTGAGAGTATGATAACACCAAATGTAGAAGACAACTTGTTCTATTCGGCAGTAAAATCGTTTCCAAAAGAGATTACACCTGAGCAACAAGACGCTTTGAAAAAAGAATATACTGCTACAATCAAAGAAAAATTAGAGCCACAATTCAAAAAAATAACAGCCTTTTTGAAAAACGAATACCTTCCTGCTTCAAGATCTACGAGTGGTATAGGCAGTTTGCCAAATGGAAAAGAGTTGTACAAAGTTTATGTAAAACAATGGACAACTACTACAAAAACTCCGGAAGAAATTCATGCACTTGGTTTAAAAGAAGTAGCAAGAATAAAAGCCGAAATGGAAAAAGTTAAAGAGCAAGTTGGTTTCAAAGGAACGATAAATGAATTTTTTGAACATGTTAAAACAAAACCAGAATTGATGTCGTTCAAAACACCGGAAGAGGTTATAGCCAACTTTGAAAGAATACATCAAACCATCAAACCTAATGTAGATAAGTTGTTTTCATTGCAACCGAAATGTCCTTTCCAAATCAAGAGAACTGAAGCTTTTAGAGAAAAAACAGCAAGTGCCGAATACAATCAAGGAACAGCTGATGGTTCAAGACCAGGTACTTTTTATGTCCCTATTCCTGATGTGAAAACTTATAATTGCTATGGTGATGAAGATTTGTTTTTACATGAAGCAATCCCGGGACATCACTTTCAAATCTCTTTGCAACAAGAAAATCAACAATTGCCAGATTTTAGAAAATACAATTGGTTTGGCGCTTATGGCGAAGGTTGGGCTTTATATACCGAAAGTTTAGGAAAAGAATTGGGTTTATACACTGATCCGTATCAATATTTTGGAATGTTAGGTAACGAAATGCACAGAGCGGTAAGACTTGTTGTTGACACCGGAATGCATAATTTAGGTTGGACACGCGAACAGGCCATTAAATATTCATTAGATAATGAAGCCGAAAGTGTAGAAGGAATAACTGCAGAAATTGAGCGTTACATGGCTATTCCGGGACAAGCATTATCTTATAAAATGGGACAAATGAAAATTCTAGAATTGCGTAAAAAAGCACAAGACAAGATGAAAGACAAATTTGACATTAAAGTTTTCCATCAAAAAGTACTAGAATCAGGTGTGTTACCTTTAGCTCTTCTGGAAAAGAAAATAAATAACTGGATAGAAACTGGTAAATAATTTAATTAAAACGTCCCGGTAAATCGGGACGTTTTTTTAGTTTTTAACATTGAGTTCAAGACCTTTATAATTTATTGGATTTCCTGAGACATCATAAAATTCATACTTATATTTGAGTACGCCTTCAATTTCTTCAATGTTTATTTTCATCTGATAAAATCCTTGATTCCATTCAACAACAACATTATAAGTATAATCTCCAACACCAAAGCTACCCGGTAAATTACTGGTGTAAATTAACTTTTTCGATTTAAGATTAAGCGTTTGCAATTCGATATTTTCATACGTTCCAATCTCATCACCATCAACAGATTGTCCCATGTAATCATATTTCCCGTTAGATTTGCTTTTTTTACTTCTCTCTTTTGGATCGTTATAGATATCTTTTATGGAAAAGATTACGTCTTTCAGCGAGTTTTTGCCGGCATTCAACAAATAAAATCGCAACTGATGATGATACATTAATTTGTGAACTCGCTTTCCATTTCCACTAGTGGTATTCCCTTCATTCAAATCATTATCAACTATTTCTATAATTGGCAAATTTTGCCCAAAAGGTTGATTAAATGAATTAGATTCCAGCGTTTTAGTTTTCTGTTCTGCTGCTTCTACAACTTTATCTTTCTCAACAATTTCAGCATGCAGCACTTCAATTTGTTTAATAGCCTCGTCTAATTCTTTCTGTTTTTGTGCAGCAATAGATGTACTTGTGTTCTTATAAAGTAAGTATACGGAAAACGCTAGTAAAATAAAACCGATAAATGCTACAACCGCGGTTATCATAAGCTTTCTGCCTTTCATTAGGATTATAAATTTAAATCAAATGATTTTTATGTTGTAAAAATAAATCAATTTACAAACATTAAAACACTCCAAAACAATAAAGTGTAAACATATTATTAACCAATTAGTAAAACAAAAAAGCCTCAACATTTGTTGAAGCTTCTGTGCGGGTAATAGGACTCGAACCTACACGCCTTGCGGCACCAGATCCTAAGTCTGGCATGTCTACCAATTTCACCATACCCGCTAAAATTGTGAGTGCAAATATAAATATAATTATGGATTATAAATTATGAATTATGAATTTTTTTAAAAGTCTTTTTTAGTAAATTTGAATCAATTAATTACTAACAACTACAATGGACAATATAAAAAATTACGTTAAGCAAAACAAAGAACGTTTTATCAATGAATTAATCGAATTATTAAAAATTCCTTCTGTAAGTGCCGATAGTGCTTATGCTCACGATGTAATTGCTACTGCCGATGCGGTAAAAGTTTCGCTTGAAAAAGCAGGTTGCCAACATGTAGAAATTTGCGAAACTCCAGGATATCCAATCGTTTTTGGTGAACATATAATCGACAAAAACCTACCAACCGTTTTGGTTTACGGACATTATGATGTGCAGCCACCAGACCCAATGGAACTATGGACTTCACCACCTTTTGAACCCGTAATTAAAGTTACAGAAATCCATCCCGAAGGCGCTATTTTTGCCCGCGGTTCTTGTGATGATAAAGGGCAAATGTATATGCATGTGAAAGCATTTGAATATATGATTGCCAACAATTGTCTTCCATGCAATGTAAAATTCATGATTGAAGGTGAAGAAGAAGTTGGGTCAAAAAGCTTAAGCTGGTTTGTAGAAAGAAATCAGGAAAAATTAAGCTGTGACGTGATTTTAATTTCGGATACCGGAATGATTTCTAACCAACAACCAAGCATTACAACCGGTTTACGTGGTTTGAGTTATGTTGAAGTTGAAGTTACCGGACCAAATCGCGATTTACATTCCGGATTATATGGCGGAGCTGTAGCTAATCCTATAAATGTATTGACCAAAATGATTGCTTCACTTCATGACGAAAACAATCACATTACAATTCCGGGATTTTATGATAAAGTAGAAGAACTGACTGCAGCCGAAAGAGCCGAAATGGCAAAAGCACCGTTCAGTTTAGAGAATTATAAAAAGGCATTAGATATAGAAGATGTTTACGGAGAAACAGGTTATGTAACCAACGAAAGAAACTCCATTCGACCAACGTTAGACGTTAACGGAATTTGGGGCGGATACACTGGCGAAGGAGCAAAAACCGTAATTGCAAGCAAAGCGTATGCAAAAATCTCAATGCGTTTGGTGCCAAATCAGGATTGGGAAGAAGTAACCGAATTGTTTTCTAAACATTTTACAAGCATAGCACCAAAATCGGTGAAAGTAAAAGTTACGCCACATCATGGTGGACAAGGTTATGTAACACCTATTGATAGCATCGGATACAAAGCAGCTAACAAAGCGTATACTGAAACATTTGGAGTTCCTGCAATTCCTGTTCGTTCGGGTGGAAGTATTCCGATTGTAGCGTTGTTTGAAAAAGAATTGAAATCAAAAACCATCTTAATGGGATTTGGATTAGACTCAGATGCAATCCACTCGCCAAACGAACATTTTGGAATATTTAATTATTTGAAAGGTATTGAAACGATTCCGTTGTTTTATAAATATTTTGTGGAGTTGAGTAACTAAATTATCCTGAACAAACTGCATTATTTAGTACTGTTTCAATTGATGCGTATGAATTGATTGATTCATGCGTATGATTTGATTGATTCATACGTATCAATTGAATGATTCATACGGACAAATCTTTTCAATGTTGCTTATGAACTATTTTGTTTGTAAATTATGTTATTTGCTGTATGCTAAAAAAAGTAAAACCCGCTCTAAACAAGCGGTTTTTTTATTAAATATCAGCACCTTACAATAAACTTCAACTTTTGGCGTTATATTTGTATAATCATCATCAATCAAAATTAATCATCATGTTAAAACGTTTTTTCCTCCTATGTTCAGGTGCCGATAGTGACATCGTGAACTCCTGCTCCAACGGCGAGCAAAACAAATATGCCGGTATTGGTGCTACCGTTTTCTTTACAGCAGTTATGGCATTTATTGCCGGTAGTTATGCACTCTACACTGTTTTTGACAATCCCTATTTAGCCATTGGTTTTGGTTTAGTCTGGGGATTTCTAATTTTCAATCTTGACCGGTTTATTGTTTCTACCATAAAGAAAAGAGATAATTTTCTGGATGAATTCATTCAGGCTTCACCGCGAATTGTATTGGCGATTATTATTGCTATTGTGATTTCAAAACCTTTAGAAATCAAAATTTTCGAAAAGGAAATCAGCACTGTTATATTAAAACAGAAAAACGAAATGGCGATTGCCAATAAAAATCAGGTTGCCAATTATTTTAAGACTGATGTCGATAAAAACAAGGCCGAAATGGATAGTTTAAAATCGGGCATTACCAAAAAAGAAAAAGAAGTTGCCAATTTGTATCAATCTTATATTACAGAAGCAGAAGGTTCAGCAGGAACGAAGAAAATGGGGAAAGGCCCAATCTATAAAGAGAAACGTTCTGCTTTTGATTTGGCTTCAAAACAGTTGGATTCCTTGAAAATAAACAACACTAAAATCATTGTCGATAAGGAAGCCAGAGCGAAAACACTGCAAACCGATTTAGATAAAAAAGTCACCGAAACGCAACCTATAATTGATGGCTTTGATGGTTTAATGGCACGAATCAATGCTTTAGGAAAATTGCCTTCGATTCCTTCGCTGTTCATTATGCTGTTATTTTTTGCTATTGAAACATCGCCAATCATTGCTAAATTATTATCGCCAAAAGGAGAATACGATTTCAAGCAGGAAGATTTAGAAATGGGAATCAAAAATGTGATTTCGCAAAACCGTTATCAAAGCGAATTGCAAAAGAAAACCGATGCTGAAATTTATGATAAAGTCTACGCCGATATTCGCGATGACAAGGAATTATACAACTACAAAAAGAAAGGCGCCACCGAATTACTAAAACTTCAGGCTGATGGTTTTGTAGAAAAGCAGAAGAAATCTATGTAAATTTAACCGCAAATTACGCAAAGTTTTTTTGCAAGGTTCGCAAAGTTTTAAAAAATAAAGCCCAATATGTATAAAGTATTGGGCTTTTCCTTGCGGTCTTAGCGGATATCATTGCGCGCTTTGCGGTTAAAAAAAACTTATACAATTTCCTAAAAAATCAATTTTCAAGAATTTCGTTTTGAAGTTTTTTAGTCAAACTTTTAAATACCAAATCATAGGATTGATTGATAAGTTCACACATCATTTTATCGGAAACATCACTGTTAAAATCAACGGTTATCCAATGTATTTTACTCATGTGATAACCTGGATTTATGGCTTCGTATTGTGCGCTAAGTTCAGCATTATTTTCTGGTTCGCCTTTTAGGTTCAAAGCCGGTGTTCCTTTTTCCCATTCTTTTAATGACGTCAGGCAAAACATTTTTCCTCCCACTTTAAATACCAATGTATCTTCATCAAACGGGAAGTGTTCCGTTACTGCTTTTTTAGATAAGCAGAATTCGTAAAGTTGTTGGATGTTCATACTCTTATTTTATTACTTTCTCCATCATTTTCTCGGGATGGGCCAATGGTTTGAATCCAAATTTCTCATATAAAAAATGGGCGTCTGAAGTTGCTAATCGCCAGATTTTAACTTGATTTAATTGTGGTTCTGTCATCATCGCATCAATCAAAATGGAAGAATAGCCTTTTCCGCGATGTTTTTCATCAATAAACACATCCATTAAATACGCAAAAACCACATAATCAGTAACTACTCTGGCAAAACCAACTTGCTCATCATTCAAATAAATTCCGAAGCAAAACGAAGCATCAATTGTTGTTTGGACCTCATCAATTGTTCGTCCGGCTGCCCAATAAATATCCTTCAAAAAGTTTTGAATGAATGGAACATCGAGTTTGCTTTTATCTGTGGAAACGGCAATCATATTTTATACAAAATCGGTTTACTTGGTGATGCATCATTTTCAAAAGAAGCTATTTGTAAATTCAAAATATAACGTCCATCTAAAATGCTATCATCTACAAAAATCATTTCGGTAATCGTGCAATCCAATCGTGCATCTGCATTGAGTTTATTGACATCTTTCACATTCCAAAAGGCTTTGTGTGCCAATAACCTTCCTTCGTCTTCTTCCCTATCTACACTTGGTAAATCAATCAGCAAATGTTTGATACCGCTTTTGCGAATAAAAGTAGCTGCTTCTTCTAGTAAATAAGGTGGATTAGTTTTGGAATAGTTTTTATGTTTTTTACTTTCTAAATTGGGTAATGTTCTGATGACAATAGCTTCGGGAGTTTTATCATTTAATGCTCCTTCGATTTGTTTCTTGGTAATTGCTAAATCACTCCCAATAGTTTCCGGTTCAATTGAAATCAATTCGGCTGTAAAGAAAAACTGTTTCAGACATTGATTGATACTGTAGAATTCGCGTGTAATGTGTCCGAGACATTCGGTGTGCGTCCCGTGTCCGTGTGGATTGAAGAAAATGTTGTTAAAATTAGTAGAACTTCCTTCCGAAACTTTTCCAATCCAATCACCAAAACGAACGGGTTCAATAACTGGTTTTTCAATATACCAAGCAATCGGATTTGCATCTGTATTGGTCAACGGAATAGATATATCAATAGGTTTTGATAAGTCGATTTCGAAGGTGTTGTTGATTAGTGCTTTCATTACTCCAAATTTAGCAAAAACAAATCACTTGCAATTCCGTCGCTCAAAAACTTACCACTTTTGGTGGTTCTCAAAATATTGTCATCAATAAAAAGCAAATGATCTTCGATATATTTAGCAGCTTGTTGGTTAAGATAATCCAAATAGTTTTTGCCAAATTCACGCTCAATTCTGTCTAAAGATATGCCCCAAATGGTTCGCAAACCCGTCATTACATATTCGTTATAACGGTCAGTTTTGGTTAAGGTTTCGGTTTCTGAAGGCAATTGGTTTTCAGCTATTGATTTGAGATAAAGTGAGTTATTAGAAACATTCCAACTTCGGAAAATTCCATTATAACTATGCGCTGACGGACCAATGCCGATGTATTTTTTACCTAGCCAATAACTCGAATTGTTTTTGGAGAAATAATTCTCTTTACCGAAATTGGATAGTTCGTAATGAATGAATCCGTTTTCTTCGAGCTTGTCAACCAATAAATGAAAATGATCCTGAGCCACTTCATCATCAGGCTGCGAAATGATTCCTTTTTGGATAAAAGTATGCAAAGCTGTTTTGGGCTCGACTGTTAACGCGTAACTCGAAATATGCGGCATCTTAAAGGATAACGCGGTTTCTATATTCTTAAGCCATTTCTCATTGCTCATCCCGGGAACTCCGTATATCAAATCGATGGAAATATTATCAAAATATTGCGTTGCTGTTTCAAGACATTTTTTGGCTTCCTCCGAATTGTGTGCTCGGTTCATCAGCTTCAAATCATCTTCAAAAAAAGATTGAATTCCAATGCTTATGCGGTTAATGCGGTTATGCGATAATTCGGTTATTCGGGTTTCCGTTAAATCATCCGGATTGGCTTCAACGGTAATTTCAGGATTTTCAATGACTTTATAATTTTGATAAACAGAGTCAATCAACATTCGGATATCTGCAATCTCCAATATTGAAGGCGTTCCACCACCAAAGTAAATCGTTTCGATAACTTCATCTTTAAACTCGTCTTTACGCAATGTTATTTCATTGGCTAGAGCCAAAACCATTTCGTCTTTTTTCTTCAAGGAAGTCGAAAAATGAAAGTCGCAATAATGACAGGCTTGTTTGCAGAAAGGAATATGGATGTAGATGCCCGACATTATTTTTTTACGCGTTCCTCATTCTGTTTTACAAAAGCATCCCAACCGCTATAACTTTTTGCACCAGTTACTTTTCCGGAATTGAAAAAGTGACAAACTGCCGCAGCTAAACCATCCGTAGAATCTAGGTTTTTGGGTAATTCTTTTAAACCTAAAAGCTGTTGCAGCATTTTGGCAACTTGTTCTTTACTGGCGTTTCCGTTTCCGGTAATGGCCATTTTTATTTTCTTGGGCTCGTATTCGGTAATGGGAATTTGGCGAGACAAACCCGCTGCCATTGCCACACCTTGCGCTCTTCCGAGTTTAAGCATTGATTGCACATTCTTTCCAAAGAACGGTGCTTCAATTGCAATTTCGTCAGGATGATGCGTTTCTATAAGTTCGATAGTGCGTTCGAAAATAACTTTTAGTTTGGTGTAATGATCATCATATTTGCTCAAAATCAATTCGTTCAACTGAATGAATTCCATCTTTTTGTTTACGACTTTTATCAACCCAAAGCCCATAATGGTAGTTCCGGGGTCAATTCCTAATATGATGCGTTCGTTTGCCAACTTTAATTTTCGTTATTTTGCAACAATGATTACAATTCCACACAAAGCTAAGCAATTCATCGTTTTTCTAATCAAACTTTTGGTTGTAACTGCTGCTTTTTATTTTATCTACGACCAATTAGCCCATAACGACAAACTCGACTGGAAGAAATTCACAAGCTTGGTTAAAGAAAAAGCAAGCATTTGGGGAGTTCTGTTTTTACTTGCCTTCAGTTTTGCCAATCGTTTTCTTGAAATTCTGAAATGGCAGAATCTGGTTTCTTTTTTAAAACCCATTTCTCTTGGCGAATCGACTAAGCAAGTTCTCGGAGCATTAACTGCTGGGATATTTACGCCAAATGGTCTCGGAGAATATGCTGGAAAAGCATTGTATTTTGAGCAAAAGAAAACTAAGAAAATCATTTTTCTAAATCTAATCTGTAACGGAATTCAGATGATTTTAACGGTTATTTTTGGAACTATTGGACTTTTATTTCTCGGTTATTGGAAATGGGCACTGGGAATAACCGCTTTATCTTGCCTCTTGCTTCTTGCTTCTTTTCTCTCCAAGAGCATTAAGATTAAAGGCTATTCCATAGAAAAACTCATTGACAAAATCAATGAAATCCCAAAACGAATTCATCAAAAGAACAACCTTCTCGCACTTTGCCGTTACTTGGTTTTTTCGCACCAATACTATTTTTTATTTCTCGCTTTTGATGTAGATTTACCTTATCTAACGATGATGGCAACCATTGCAACCGTTTATTTTTTGGCTTCGTCCTTACCTAGTTTTCAGTTTTTAGATTTTGCTGTTAAAGGAAGCGTGGCCGTTTTTTTCTTGGGGAAATTGGGTATAAACGAATGGATAGTTATTTTTATTTCGACCTTGATGTGGTTTTTAAATGTGGTTCTACCTGTCGTTATCGGAAGTTATTATGTACTTAAATTCAAACCAAAATGGGAATAGTTTCAATTGTTTTTCTAGTTATTTTATTGGTGTATGTCTTTTTAATCATCCAATTGATTTTTGGATTTAATAAAGTAAAATCTTTTGAAGTAACCGATTTGAATCCGAAAACTGCTTTTACAATTGTTGTTCCTTTTCGGAATGAAGCCAAAAATTTACCTAAGCTTTTAGAATCGATTTCTAATTTGAATTATCCTCCTAAATTGATTGAAATTATTCTTGTTGATGATTTTTCGACAGACAATTCGGAACGCGTTTGCATTCAGTGGCGAATGAAACACGAGCATTTAGACACGACACTTCTGGAAAACCTTATTCTTTCCGGTTCCCCAAAAAAAGACGCTATCGGAAGAGCGATGCCTATTGCAAAACACGATTGGGTTATTACTACTGACGCTGATTGTGTTGTGAATAAAAATTGGTTACTAACCTTAGGCAATTATATCCAAACAAACAATCCAGAACTGATTGTTGGCGCTGTAATGTATAAAGCCAAAAACAACTGGTTTCATCATTTTCAGCAGTTGGATTTGATGAGTTTGCAAGGCGTAACTATTGGAAGTTTTGGCATTGGAAAACCCTTTATGTGCAACGGAGCTAACTTTGCTTACACAAAGAAATTTTTTGCTGAAATTGGTGGCTTTGGAGGCATCAGTGATACTGCCAGTGGCGATGATGTATTCTTGCTACAAAAAGCGGTCAATGCAAATCTGGAGAAAGTTCATTATTTAAAAAACCGTGACTCAATAGTAAAGACAAAACCGGAAAACGATTTGTTCAAGCTCTTTATGCAACGTGTTCGTTGGGCAGGAAAATCTACAGGTTATAAAAGCAGTTATGGGAAGTTTTTGGCGGTTATTGTTTTGCTGATGAACCTTAGTTTGGTTGTTGGTTGTTGGTTGTTGGTTGTTGGTAAAATTGACTGGAGAGTAATTCTTTGTGTATTTACTGTGAAATATTTGGTTGATTATATTATGCTTTACAAATCGAATGCCTATCTCAGAAACGGAAAGTTTTTTGTGCCGATAGCTAGTAGCATTATTTATCCTTTTTTCTCTAGTTTGGTTGGAATTTATTCGTTGTTTGGAAGCTTTACCTGGAAAGGAAGAAAATTTTCCAACTAGCCCGGATTGAAACGGCATCCTTTTTCTTTTTTTAAGAAAAAGATATAGTGGAAAGCCGGAAACAGCTCCTAATTATTTTACTCTGATTTAATAATCACTGGAAGAACAAATTGTGTTTTTACCGGAATGCCTCTTTTAATTGCGGGATTAACTTTTGGGAAATCAACTAACCGAACATGAAGAATGCTATCGATTTTAATAGTGTCGTAGGCTACTGAATCTTTTGGAAATTGCGGCTCGAATTCCATAGTTGAATTTGGAAGAACCGTCACTTTTACTTCAATCGTATCCAGTTTTGGAAACATCATTGAAAGTGTGTCAACATCTAATTTTTGTTGAATAGTGTTGGTTAAAAATTCGAAAAAACATTGTTTGCGTTGGTTTGCATCTGTGAGTTTTTCACAATCGGTCACTGATGGATATTCATCCACTTCATTCCAATTGATTTCCTTGATTTGTTTGTCTAACAACTCTTTTTCATTCGGCACTTTGTTTTCAAAGTATTGGCACGATTGAAGCAGTATCAGCGCAACTATTGGCAAAAGTTTTTTCAAGATTTTACTTTTTGGAATTTAAATAATCAGCATAACTTTTATCAAACCATTCTTGTTTGGTTCGCATTGCTTCTTCTTTTTGATCTTTATATAATAGTCCGAGCTTTTCTGAATATATGGCAATTTTGATGGTATAGGTATAAAATTCTTCTTGTGTTAGTTGCAACGATGCGTCTTTTTGTTTTTTAAAGAAATCGAAAAATAAAGCGTCAAAATCGTTCTTGTCGTAAGAACGAACTTCTTTTTTATACTTTGTATAGAGTGTTTCTTTTAGTTGAGCATCTGGATCGTTAGTGCCATTTTGCTTTGTCTGTTCGCTTATGTTAGAGTCCTGTGCAAAAACATTGTTTGTTGCAACAAAAAAAAAGAAAGCAAAAACGGTTGTTTGTATTATTCTGTTCATAATAGTTCAAAAGTAATAAAAAAAATGAAAGTATCTAAAAGCAAAAAAGCCATCCACAATAAAGTGGAAAGCTTTTCATTGGTCTAACTACTAAACCGCGCTACGAGTTACAAAGTCGTAGCAAACAACACAACTAATTTTGAATGACTCACATAATTTTGTGAATGCATTTCATTTACTTTTTTGGGCAAAAAAGCACTTTGTTTCCAAAGTGCTCTTCCCAATTTCGCGGTCTGGACGGGACTCGAACCCGCGACCCCATGCGTGACAGGCATGTATTCTAACCAACTGAACTACCAAACCTCTGCGTTATTGCGGTTGCAAATATACAATCGTTTTTCAAATCTGCAACTATTTTTTTGAAAAATAAACGAGTAAAAAACAATTCTATCCAAACAGTTGCTTTTCAACTAAATAAGTAGTTAAAATCTTCTCAAAATTTTCTTCTACAGCGACAGGAACGTACTTAATTTTGTTTTGAGCACAAGTCATGGCTAATGTTTTGAAGTAATTATTAACCTTTTCTTCGTAGGCATCTTTGACAGTATCGGCAAAAACATTTATGGTTTCTCCCGTTTCTAAATCGATGAACTTTCGAGGTGTATTATCAAAATTGAAATTAATTTCTGTTTTTTTATCAATAACATGAAAAACGACCACTTTGTGTTTGTTGTGTTTTAAATGTTGCAAAGCGTTGAAAAGTGCGTCATTTTTACCTATTTGAAACATATCAGTAAACAAAACAATCATAGAACGGCGATGGATTTTTTCGGCAATTTGATGCAAAAATGTAACTGTATCTGTGCTTTTTGAAACTTTAGGTTTTTCTAAAAGTTCCTCCAGTTTATTCAAAATCATTCGGTGATGACGATCGCTTCCTTTTTCTGGAGCATAATATTCATAAGTGTCCGAATAAATGCTTAAGCCAACAGCATCACGTTGTTTTTTTAATAAATTCATCAAAACTGCCGAAGCTAAAACCGAAAAACCAATTTTATTATGATAAAAAGGTTCGTCATTTTTTAGCTTTGGATAATACATCGAAGAAGAATTGTCGATAATTAAATGACAACGAAGATTGGTTTCTTCTTCATATTTTTTGGTATATAACCTATCAGTTTTGGCAAATAATTTCCAGTCGATATGTTTAGTGCTTTCACCAGAATTGTAGACTTTATGCTCTGCAAATTCGGCAGAAAAACCATGAAACGGACTTTTGTGCATTCCCGAAATAAAGCCTTCGACAACTTGATTGGCAAGCAATTCAAGATGCTTAAAACCGGAAACAAGTTCTTTTTGTTCTTCAATCTTCATAAGTCAAATATAAAGGGAAATTTCTAAACTAAATCATAAAAAAAGGCTCAACTTTCGCTGAACCTTTTAAAATTATTTTAGACTATTGATTACAAAAGTGCATCAATAGCATCAGTATACGTTTTCTTTGGAGCAACACCAACCTGACGACCAACTACTTCTCCGTTTTGGAAAACCAAAACCGTTGGAATGTTACGAACACCGTATTTCGCAGCAAACTCTTGATTAGCATCTACATCAACTTTACCTACTGTTGCTTTTCCTTCATATTCTGTTGCGATTTCGTCTATAACAGGTCCAACCATTCTGCATGGTCCACACCAAGCTGCCCAAAAATCAACCACTACAGGTTTACTTGATTTTAATACTACTTCATCAAAAGTAGCATCTGTTATTGCTAAAGCCATATTTTATTTTATTTTAAAATTAGAGTATATATTGAAGGCAAAATTAGACATTTAATTTCAGTTTAATGAGTAAAAAAATCAGTTTTGGCTATAAAATCATTGTCAGAACTGATACTTAATTCAGGCTGAATTTGACACCCATTTTTTCCAACTCGACTAACAATTCATTTGAGATTTTAATTTTCAATTTTCTACTTGGTAATGAAACTTTGGTCAAAACTTGAATTTCTTCTTCAACAACGGGAATTTCCATCTCGATTTCTTCGAGGTTTTCTGTCTCAAAATTTTCTTCCTCTACAGCTAAAATTTTAGTAACTATTTCGGGAATTATTTTAGTTTTATCAAATTCAACAATTTCAAAAGTTACCGTATTATCACCCTTGTTTGATTGAAAAATAGCATTTAATTGTTCAATAGCATTTTTATGCAACTCATTAATATCCAATTGAATACTTAGCTTTTTGGCAAACTGAGGCAACACATCCTGCAATTGTTTTACATCTACGAATTGTATTCTTGGGTCAGATTTTTTTCCGGTTTCTCGGTTTACCCAACCGTCTTTTACAGTTACTTTAAAATATATAAATTGGTTGTTAACCAAAAAATGTCGGTACTTTAGATACTCTTCGTCAAATATTCTGAACTCATGACTTTCGTCATAACCTTCTAAAGTGAACATTGCCCAATCTTTTCCATTTTTGGCAGTTCTATATTGAACATTAGTCACAATACCGGCAAATGTTAGTGATTTGCCAATGTAATTACCAAGGTTCTTTAAATTTTCCAGTTTGCTGTTACAAAAATATCTCATTTCAAAACGGTAATCGTCTAATGGATGACCCGAAATATAAATTCCGACTACTTCTTTTTCTTTGGCTAATTTTTCCATAGTGCTCCATTCTTCACAGGGCGGTACAATTGGCTCGGCAATTTGAACATCACTGCTTTCGCCGAACAAACTTACCTGTGATGAATTTTCATTCTCCTGAAATTTAGAACCATAGCGAATTGCTTTTTCCAAAAACGTAATTCCTTCTCCTTCGATGTGGAAATATTGTGCGCGATGGGTGTTTTGAAAACAATCAAATCCGCCGGCTAGTGCCAGACTTTCAAATGCTTTTTTATTCGCAGCACGCAAATCTATTTTTTTGGCTAAATCAAATATCGATTTATAATTTTCGCCCTTTCTATTTTGTACGATTGTATCGACTGCATTGGCTCCAACACCTTTAACAGCGCCCATTCCAAAACGAACAGCATAGTTATCGTTTACCGTAAATTTATAAAACGACTCGTTGACATCTGGACCAAGAACTTCTAATCCCATTCGCTTACATTCTTCCATAAAGAAAGAAATTTGTTTGATATCACTCATGTTATTGGATAAAACTGCCGCCATATATTCAGCAGGATAATTAGCTTTTAAATAGGCTGTTTGATAGGCAATCCAGGCATAACACGTTGAGTGGGATTTATTGAAAGCATATTCAGCAAAAGCTTCCCAGTCTTTCCAGATTTTTTCTAATTTATCGGCGGAATGGCCTTTAGCTTCAGCTTGCGAAATGAATTTTGGTTTCATTTTATCCAAAACATCTTTCTGCTTTTTTCCCATTGCTTTACGCAAAACGTCGGCATCACCTTTTGAGAAATCGGCTAATTTTTGCGACAAAAGCATTACCTGCTCCTGATAAACAGTAATTCCGTAGGTTTCTTTTAGCAATTCTTCACAAGCTTCAATATCGTATGTGATTTCTTCTTCACCATTTTTACGTTTGATAAAACTAGGAATGTAGGCAATTGGTCCTGGACGATACAAGGCATTCATGGCAATCAAATCGCCAAAAACGGTGGGCTTTAATTCCTTCATGTATTTCTGCATTCCGGCGCTTTCATACTGGAAAATCCCAACTGTCTCTCCGCGTTGAAAAAGCTCATACGTCTTAAGGTCATCAATTGGAAATTCATCCGGATTTAAATCTTTTCCTGTTCTGTATTTTACCAGTTTTACAGTATCTTTTATTAATGTTAGGGTTTTTAATCCCAAGAAATCCATCTTTAATAATCCGGCGCTTTCTACGACTGAGTTATCAAATTGGGTAACATACAAATCCGAATCTTTTGCTGTTGCAACTGGGACAAAATTGGTAATGTCGCTCGGCGTAATGATTACACCACAAGCGTGAATACCAGTGTTTCTTAGGTTTCCTTCTAAAAATTTTGCCTGATTTATAGTGTCAGAACACAAATTTCCTACTTTAGAAAGTGAAATTAATTCCCTCACTCTGTCAAATTCTTCTGGGCGCAAAGCTTTTTTTATTGTGGCTTCATCTTCAGATAAAAGTCGGGCTAAATTCCATTTAGATGGCATTAATCCCGGAATTAATTTAGCTACTTTATCGGCTTCAAAAAGGGGTAAATCCATAACCCTTGCGGTGTCACGAATACTCGATTTGGTTGCCATTGTCCCGTAAGTAATAATTTGTGCTACTTGTTTGGAACCGTATTTCTGGATTACATAATCCATTACTTTGCTTCTCCCTTCATCATCAAAATCAATATCGATATCGGGAAGCGAAACCCTATCCGGATTAAGGAAACGCTCAAAAAGTAAATTATAAAGTAATGGGTCTATATTGGTAATTCCGAGGCAGTAGGCCACTACAGAACCTGCAGCAGATCCACGACCTGGTCCAACGGAAACATCCATTCTTCTTGCTTCGGCGATGAAATCCTGAACGATTAGGAAATAACCCGGATAACCTGAATTTTGAATCGTTAACAACTCAAAATCGATACGTTCTTTTATTTCGGGAGTGATTTCGGCATAACGCTTTTCGGCACCTTGATAGGTTAAATGGTGAAGAAATTTATTCTCGCCACGTTTACCTCCATCTATTTCATCTTCTGGAACTAAAAATTCGGTTGGAATATCAAATTTTGGTAATAAAACTTCACGCGACAAATCGTAGATTTCAATTTTATTGACGATTTCTTCTGTGTTAGTAATAGCTTCTGGTAAGTCATGAAATAGTTTTTTCATTTCTTCAGCCGACTTGAAATAATACTCCTGATTATTCATTCCATAGCGATAACCACGTCCACGACCAATTGGCGTAGATTGTTTTTCACCGTCTCTAACACACAATAAAATATCGTGAGCATTGGCATCTTCTTTATTGATGTAGAAAACGTTATTGGTAGCAACCGTTTTTACATGATGTTTTTTTGCTAATGAAATCAATGAAGCATTTACCCTATTTTCATCTTCCTGATTGTGGCGCATTAATTCGAGATAGAAATCATCACCGAACTCTTGTTTCCACCAAATTAAGGCTTCTTCCGCTTGGTTTTCACCAATATTTAAAACTTTACTTGGAATTTCTCCATATAAATTTCCGGATAGTACTATGAGATCTTCTTTGTATTCCTGAATTGCTTTTCTATCAATTCTTGGCACATAATAAAATCCTTCTGTGTAAGCGATAGAAGATAATTTGGCCAGATTGTGATAGCCTTTTTTTGTTTTTGCTAAGAAGACAATTTGATAACCATTGTCTTTTCGTGACTTATCTTTTAAATCATCACAAACGTAAAACTCACACCCTACAATAGGTTTAACAATAGTTTCTGTTGGAGTTTCTCCGTTTTCTTCTGCTGCTTTATTTTTGCCTTGAGCTGATTTATTATAGTATAAAATATCACGAACAAAATGAAAGGCACCCATCAAATTGGCATGATCCGTCATAGCAACGGCCGGCATTTTATTGGCAACGGCCGCTTTCACCAAATCGGCAACGCTTATGGTGGATTGTAATACTGAAAATTGTGTGTGATTGTGCAAATGAACAAAATCGACTTCGGTTAAATTGTGATGAATTTGCTTATTTGAATCATCCGGAATAACAACTTCTTCTTTCTTTTGAAATTGTTTCCGAATTTCTTCAGAGGCTTGTTTTAGGTTAATATGTTTTAACCCTATAAGTTGGATTTCCTTAGGATTATTTTTGCTGAATCTTTCAAAATAATCGGCTGGAATATCTAATTCTTCTTTGGTAAAAACCTGTCTGTTGATTAATTCAAAGAAACACCGTGTTGTAGCTTCAACGTCAGCAGTCGCATTATGTGCTTCAGAAAATGGTACTCCAAAAAGGTATTTGTGCAGCTCGGTTAGTGTTGGCAATTTGAACTTTCCGCCACGACCACCAGGCAATTTTAAAAGTGAGGCTGTGACTTCGGTACATGTGTCCAAAACCTGCATTGAACTCATCGGAGACTGCATTCCAATTCGGTGAAATTCGCAGCCCATGATGTTGACATCAAAGCCAACATTTTGTCCGACAATAAATTTTGATTTTGATAAAGCGATGTTAAATTTTTCTAAAACTTCACTTAATTTTATTCCTTGTGCTTCCGCTAATTCGGTCGAAATTCCGTGAATTCTTTCTGCATCAAAAGGAATATTGAATCCTTCTGGTTTTACTAAATAATCCTGATGCTCAATAAGATTTCCCAACTCATCGTGCAATTGCCAGGCAATCTGAATACATCTTGGCCAATTGTCAGTATCGGTAATAGGTGCTGACCAATTTCTTGGCAAACCAGTTGTTTCAGTATCGAAAATTAAATACATATTGCCATTGGGATTTTAAAAAAAGTAAGATTTCAAAAATACATTTTAACCGCTAAGAAATCAATTTTAGTTATCAACAAAAACAAAAAAACCACCTCTGTTGAGATGGTTTTAAATTATTATGCAGAATGTGTAGACTAGTATCTTCCTCTGTCTCCACCACCGCTATTTCTATCGTTGTAGCTTCCACCACCGCGAGAATTTCCACCACCATTATAACCACCACCACCTGAACGGTTGTTGTTAAAAGTTCTTCTTTCTCCTTCTGGTTTTGGCTCTGATTTGTTAACCACAATAGTACGACCGTCAACAGTAGCACCATTTAATTCTTGAATAGCTTTTTCAGCTTCTGTGTCATTTTCCATTTCCACAAAACCAAATCCTTTACTTCTTCCAGTAAATTTATCGGTAATAATTTTTACGGAACTAACCGCACCATAAGCCTCAAAAGACTCTCTTAAATCTGCTTCGTCAATACTGAACGGAAGACTCCCAACAAAAATATTCATATTATTTATTTAAAATTCGAATACAAATGTAGTTTAAATAAAATGTAAACTGCTATTAATTTGGACTTTATTATTACATTAACAAAAAAAAACCATCCTAAGATGGTTTTAGTTAATTACTATTTTAAATTAAATTGATGGGTAAATCGGAATTTTGTAAAATTCTCCATATTGAAAATTCAAGATTGGTCCACCAAAAGGACTCCCATTTGAATTGGCAGCATTAAATTTAAATTTCCCTGAAACTGTAAAATTGACATTGTCATATTCCGTGATTTTTATTTCTCCATTACTGTTTTGAACATTTGTAACTCTAAATTTACAATTAACATTTCCTCCCGCAACTGTAATTAAATCTCCAGCTAAATAAGCATTCCCTCTTGATGAAATGGTTAAACTTGTAACAACTCCAGAGGCATTTGCTACAATATTTACTGTTAGTCCACTTCCTGCTCCTCCAGTGGTTGCAAGAGAAGTTCCGCTACTATAACCTGTTCCTCCATTAACCAAACTTATGCTTGAAGCCGGACCCGGAACAGCAATGGTAGCATATTCCAATGCTGTATCATTAAAATTTGAAGAATAAGTTGCGGTATTATTAATGTTTGTAGTACCTAGAACATAAGTGCCTACGTTAGCACTACTAGTATTTAAAGTAATTGTCTCATATTCTGTTAATGCTTCAATGCTTAACTTTCCTGTTGATGATACATAGGCTCTTGCATCATTGGCTCTCCAAAAAACATCATCTTTTAATCCTTGAAAACCAGGATTATTAAATTTCACATCTTCTTGACAAGAAGAAAAAACCGCAGCAATTATAAATAGGGGCAAAAATCTTTTCATTTTTCAAAGTATTTATCCACAAAAATAACTTTTTAATATAAAAATGCTAACTAAATTTTAAAAAAATAATGTTAAAGTGAGAGGTCGCAGTTACTTACTATTTAAAAAGATGCTGTTTGATTAGTTTCTTTTCAAAAAAAAGTTATCTTTGCACCCTTAAAAATAACGAGGTCGAGTACCTCAAATTAATCAAAAAGATTATGTCAGTAAAAATTAGATTACAAAGACACGGTAAAAAGCAAAAACCTTTTTACTGGATTGTAGCAGCCGATGCTAGATCAAAAAGAGATGGTAGATACCTTGAAAAATTAGGGACTTACAATCCAAACACCAATCCTGCAACTATTGATTTAAACCTTGACCAAGCGGTTCAATGGTTACACAATGGAGCACAACCAACTGATACTGCTAGAGCTATCCTTTCTTACAAAGGTGCTTTGATGAAACATCACCTTGATGGTGGAGTTCGCAAAGGAGCTTTAACGCAAGAGCAAGCTGATGCAAAATTGGCTAAATGGTTGGAAGAAAAAGCTGGAAAAGTTGACACTAAAAAAGAAGGTTTATCAAAAGCTCAGGAAGCTGCTAAAGCAAAAGCTTTAAAAGCTGAAAAAGTTGCTAATGATAAACGTGCTGCTGCCGCTGTTGAAGCTGCAAAAGTAGTAGAAGAAGAAGTTGCTGAAGAAACTGCTGTTGAAGCTGTTGCTGATGAAGCTCCAGAAGCTGTAACTGAAGTTGCCGTTGAGGAAACTCCAGAAGTTGTAGCTGAAGAAGCTCCTGCTGCTGAAGAAACTGTTGCTGAAGTTACTGTAGAAGAGACTCCAGAAGTTGTTGCTGAAGTTGCAACTGAAGAAGCTCCTGCTGCTGAAGAAGCTAGCGAAGAAACTGAAGCTTAATACTTCAAGCAATTATGCGTAAAGAAGATTGTTTCTATTTAGGTAAAATTGCTAAAAAATTTAGTTTCAAAGGGGAAGTTCTACTCTATTTAGATACAGACGAACCCGAATTATATGAAAATATGGAATCAGTATTTGTTGAGTTCAACAAAAATCTGGTTCCATTTTTTATTGAAAACAGTTCACTGCACAAAAATGATTTTCTTCGTGTACAATTTGAAGATGTTGACTCTGAAGAAGAAGCCGATAGTATTCTTAATTGTGATGTTTATCTTCCGCTTTCTATCTTACCTAAACTTTCAGGCAACAAATTTTACTTTCATGAAGTCATTGGATTTGAAATTGAAGACAAACGTTTAGGTGTTTTTGGAAAAATTGTTTCTATAAATGATACCACTGCCCAACCCTTATTTGAGGTTTTAAATGGCAATGTCGAACTACTTATTCCTATGATTGACCATTTTTTAGTCGAAATAGACCGCAAGAACAAAAAAGTCGTCATGGATTTACCTGAAGGTTTAATCGAAATGTATCTTTAGATTATTATACAAGATGCGCTTCTTTAATGATAAAAATGCCTGCGGCTTTTAGAAAGAATCTAAGTTGCATAACAATCTAAAAATCTAAGTTGTCTAAATTCCAGTTCAAACAATTCACCGTTAATCAAGATCGTTGTGCCATGAAAATCGGTACCGATGGAGTTTTGCTTGGCGCTTGGTGCCCAATTGACAATCATCCTTTTTCTGTTTTGGACATTGGTGCCGGGACTGGTATTTTATCTTTAATGTTGGCACAGAGAAGCAATGCCGAACAAATTGACGCCATCGAAATTGATGAAAACGCTTTCGAACAAACTGTAGAAAATTTTGAAAGTTCACTTTGGAGCGACAGATTATTTTGTTTTCATGCCGGTTTAGACGAGTTTATAGATGAACCCGAAGACGAGTACGATATTATCATTTCCAATCCTCCTTTTTATACTGAAGATTATAAAACCGAAAACGAACAAAGAGATTTAGCAAGATTTGCAGACGCTTTGCCTTTTGAAGATTTGATTGAAGCTGCTCATTTATTGCTTTCAGAAAACGGAATTTTTGCCGTAATTATCCCTTTTAAAGAAGAAGAAAAATTCATTGCTTTAGCCAACCATTTTGAATTATATCCTTTTAAAATCAGCCGTGTAAAAGGAACACCAACCGCAGAAATTAAAAGAAGTTTATTAGCTTTCTCAAGAGTTTCAAAAGAAACTTCAATTGACGAATTGATTATTGAAACTACACGTCATCAATACACTGAAGACTACATAACATTGACGAAGAATTTTTATCTAAAGATGTAAGTTTACTTACTGCATTGAAACTTTAACAAACTCTTCAGATTTAACAGCGGGGATTTGATTAACTTTAGTTACTGAAGTAAAACAAATTCAAATACCCATGGCAAAAATTATTTCTATCTTATTTTTATTGCTCTCTTGTAACTGTTTTTCGCAAAATCAAAAACTCATTCATGGAAAGGTATCCTATCAGGATAGTTATCAAATAAATGTCGATGTTATCAATTTTGATACTAAAAAAATCACCCAAACCAATTCTTTGGGCGAATTTGATATAGAGGCCAAAATCAATGATGTCATTGTTTTTATGTCTGAAAACTTTGCCGATCAGAAATATACCCTAACAGCCGAAGACTTTGAAAAAAGCTACTTTCTCATCAAATTAATTGAGAAACCGATTCCGCTTGAAGAAGTTGAGATACGACAAATAAAAGCCATAAAAATGGAAGCTACTTCCTATAATGGCATAAAGATGGCACAACTGGAAAAACAACAATCAAACCCCGTAAATAAAGACATTTATACCGGAGAAATACCATTAGGAATGGATTTAATCCAGATTGGAAAAATGATAGGAAAATTATTTAAACACAAAAGTGTACAAATAGCAGATAAAGAAGGTCCATTATCGTTTAAAGAGTACGCTAAAGCTAATTTTGAAGAAACCTTTTTTTCTAAAACACTAGAATTAAAAAATGAAGAAATTCCAAGGTTTCTCGATTATTGCCAATCAGATCCGCAATCAAAAACTGTAATTGAAAAAGATGAATTGACTATTTTGGAATTTCTACTTACCAAAAAAGCCGAATTTAAAAAAATAAAATAGTAGTTGCTTCAATCTAGCAAAAGCTTCTAAAAATTATAACAATTGTTCATGGGAATTTTGGTTAAGATTCTTTAGCTTTGCAAACGTTTTCGTAAAAGATATAAAAGATGAAACCAGATTTATTTCAAGCTCCAGATTATTACAATTTAGATGATTTATTAACGGAAGAACACAAATTAGTTCGTGATTCGGCTCGTGCGTGGGTCAAACGCGAAGTTTCTCCTATTATAGAAGATTATGCTCAACGTGCTGAATTTCCGAAACAAATCATTAAAGGATTGGGTGAAATTGGAGGCTTTGGTCCTTACATTCCCGAAGAATATGGCGGTGCTGGTTTAGACCAAATCTCGTATGGCTTAATTATGCAAGAAATTGAAAGAGGTGACTCGGGTGTGCGTTCAACTTCGTCTGTACAATCTTCTTTGGTGATGTATCCTATTTGGAAATTTGGAACCGAAGAACAGCGTCAAAAATACTTGCCAAAATTAGCTACCGGAGAATTTATGGGCTGTTTTGGTTTGACCGAACCGGATCATGGTTCAAATCCGAGTGGCATGACCACCAACTTCAAAGACATGGGCGACCATTATTTGTTGAATGGTGCCAAAATGTGGATTTCAAACTCACCATTTGCAGATATTGCTGTGGTTTGGGCAAAAAATGAAGAAGGAAGAATTCACGGTTTGATTGTTGAGCGTGGCATGGAAGGATTTACAACTCCTGAAACGCATAATAAATGGTCACTTCGTGCTTCGGCAACAGGAGAATTGATTTTTGATAATGTAAAAGTGCCAAAAGAAAATCTAATGCCCGGAAAATCCGGATTAGGTGCACCAATGCAATGTTTGGATTCGGCTCGTTATGGAATTGCTTGGGGCGCAATCGGTGCTGCAATGGACTGTTACGATACCGCTTTGCGTTATGCTAAAGAAAGAATTCAGTTTGGCAAACCAATTGCTTCATTTCAATTGCAACAAAAGAAATTAGCGGAAATGATTACGGAAATTACCAAAGCACAATTATTAACTTGGCGTTTAGGTGTTTTAAGAAATGAAGGGAAAGCGACTACAGCGCAAATATCAATGGCAAAAAGAAACAACGTTGACATGGCGATTCATATCGCTCGTGAGGCACGTCAAATGTTAGGTGGAATGGGAATTACCGGGGAATATTCAATCATGCGTCACAGTATGAATTTAGAATCGGTAATTACTTATGAAGGAACACATGATATTCACTTGTTGATTACAGGTGCTGATATTACAGGAATTCCAGCGTTTAAATAAGATTAAACAATAGATAAAATTGATATAAAATGCTTCTCATTTACGGGAAGCATTTTTACTTTTATACGATTTTAAATGATTTCGGTTGTTGTAAACGTATATATTTTAAAAATTTGCTATGAACATTTCTATAATCAACGAAAAAATTCAATCACAAAAAGACATTTTGCTTCAACATCCGCTTTACGAGAAAGTGAAAACTATGGATGATTTGCATCACTTTTTGGAAAATCATGTGTATGCCGTTTGGGATTTTATGTCTTTATTAAAGGCATTGCAAAGCAAATTAACATGCACAACTACACCATGGATTGCTACTCAAAATCCGGAAACACGTTATCTAATTAACGAAATCGTTCTAGCAGAAGAAAGTGACTTAACTCTAGACGGAAAAAGATTAAGCCATTTTGAAATGTACGTTGAAGCCATGCAAAGTTGTGGCGCAAAAACTGACGAGTTATATACTTTTCTACAAAATGTAGTTGAAACTAAAAACGTTTTTATTTCTATAAAAAAAAGTAATTTACATCCTAAAATAAAAGCATTTTTAGATTTTAGTTTCCGTGTTATTGAAGAAGGTAAAGCGCATAAAATTGCTGCAGCATTCACTTTTGGCAGAGAAGATTTGATTCCGAATATGTTTACCGAAATTTTAAAAAACTTTCAAAATAACTTCCCTAAAACTGACTTATCAAAACTGATTTATTACTTCGAAAGACATATCGAATTAGATGCAGATGAACACGGACCAATGGCAATGGAAATGATTACGGAACTTTGTAAAGACGATGTTCAAAAATGGAACGATGTTGAAGAAATTTCAATTTTAGCACTCGAAAAAAGAATTGGTCTTTGGAATGCCATTGAAGAAAAAATTGAAGCAAATTTAGAATTAGCTTAATTCATGAAAATCATTTACAAAATAGTATTTCTTGCCATTATTGGGCTATCGTTTTCAAGTTGCAGTACTGATAGCGCTGTTGTATTAGCTCCAAAAAATTATAAATATTTGGCTCTTGGCGATAGTTATACCATTGGTCAAAGCGTTTGTGAAACCTGTCGTTTTCCAGTTCAACTGAAAGACAGCATTGGGAAATATTTAAATACAAATGATACTTTTCAGGTTCAAATTATTGCAACAACAGGTTGGACAACGACCAATTTAAAATCTGCAATTGCAACTGAAAATCCAACTAATGATTATGATTTAGTAACGTTGTTAATTGGCGTAAACAATCAATATCAAAATAAACCTTTTAGTTTATATGAACAAGAATTTCCGGAGTTGGTTACGACAGCAATTCAAAAAGCAAAAGGCGACAAAAATAATGTAATTGTAGTTTCAATTCCTGATTATGCGTATACTCCTTTTGGGAATGGAAACACTACAATTTCTACACAGATTGATAATTATAATACATTTGCAGAAAACTATTGCATTGCAAACAATATAACTTTCATAAACATTACTGACATTACTAGATTAGGATTAGCCCAAACTAATTTGGTCGCTAGCGATGGTTTACATCCATCAACTATAGCTTATACAAAGTTCGTAGAACGTATTTTGCCAAAAGCGCTGTTAAAAATTAACAATTAAGACCTAAAGAATTGAATTTTAACCTTTACAATAGTGTCCTTTTTGCTGGAATCCTTCAAGGATTTATTTTTGCATTTATTGTATTAGTAAATAAAAAATATAAAAACAAAACCAATTTATTTTTAGTTGGTTTGTTAGCTTGTTTTTCATTAAATAACTTGCAATACTACATTCTTGACACTAAAATAATTTCAGACCTCCCATTTTATAATTACATTTATACGCCTTGGTGCCTTATTATTCCTGTTTTTACTTTTTTATACATCTGTAAATCGTTACATCCTGAAAAAAAAATCAGCGCTAAACAAAAATTACTTTTCATTCCTTTCATAATAGGCTTTTTAACAAGTTTTTCCTATAAAATTTTAATCGCAATTGATTACAAAAATGATGCGTTATACAATGTGTTTAGTTACTTCCCAACGCTAATTGAACTTTTTGCCATTGCATTAAATCTATTTATTTATGTATATCTTTTTATAAAAATTAGACGTTTCGAAAAAGAAAACCGTGAATTTAAATTCGATAAAATTCAGATTAAATTAAATTGGTTAAAAAAAATCCTAGTTTACTTGTTTGTTTTAACGTTCATTTGGATGTATTTAATGTATTTAGTCATAATTAATACTAAAATTTCATTTTATCCCTTGTGGATTGGAATATCATTAGTTACGTATTGGTTAGGTTATATAGGAATTTATAAGTTTGGCATTCTCGAAGAGCGAAAAAATTTAAAAAAATATTCTAAAGAAACCAAAGCGACTTATTCTATTGTTGAAAAACAAAAAAACAATCATATAATTATATTAGAAAATTTAATTATTGACCAAAAACGTTTTTTAGATAGTGATTTAACACTTGATAAAATTGCCGAAGAACTTAATTTAAGTAAAAGTTATTTATCACGTGTGATTAATGCCGAATTAGGTATTGGATTTATTGATTATGTCAACTCTCTTCGAGTAGAAGAGGCCAAAAATTACTTATTAAACCCTGAGTTTTCGAATTATACATTAGTATCTATTGGAATTGAAGCAGGATTCAATTCAAAGTCGGCTTTTTATTCTTCTTTCAAAAAAATTACAGGACAAACTCCAACCGAGTTTAAAAAAGACACAACAAATTTGTCCTAATTATTGTCATTTATCATTTTTTGATACAGTCAAAAATAGCACATAACTACTTTTGATTAACCCAACTACGCATTTACTGTTTTCAAATTTCCTGCTTTTGTTATAAAATTGATTTTTAACAAAACCTTTATTTAGTATGAAAACATTATCAAAAACAATCGTATTTATTGCTTTATTCTCTTTATTCTCGTGCAGTAAAGACGATGACAATTCAACAGATGTCAAAAACCTTTTTATAGGAAATTGGTCAGGACAACAGCAAATTGTTGGCGCTTCTAATCCTTATGCCTTCGATTTGATTATATATTCTGACAACACGCTTAAGAATATTGATTTAGCCTTTAGCAGTCAAGAATTTCCTGGAAGTTACACCTACACCAATGATTCGTTAAAAATCAATTACAATAACGGCACTAAGTGGAAATTAAAATTTTCAAACAATTATACTAGTTGTTCAGGCAGCGTTTTGGGTGCTCAAGGTGCTACTGGCACAGTTACTATGTCTAAAAATTAAATATCTCAAAAATGAAAAAATTATCTATTTTATTTGTTGCATTAATCATTTCATCTTGCAGCAGCAGTGATTCTTCAGAAAATCCATCAACAACTCAAACTGACATCGCTTCAGTTGATTCGAAAGTTACCGCATTTATGAATTTGTATAATATTCCCGGAGCTTCATTAGCCATAAGCAAAAATGGAAAATTGGTCTATGTGAAAGGATATGGAAAATCTAATGTTGAAACTAACGAAAACGTAACTGTAAACTCTAGATTTCGTTTGGCAAGTCTTTCAAAAACCTATACTGGCATTGCTATTATGAAGCTAATACAAGATGGGCAATTCACTTTAGAGAGTCCCGTTTTTGGGACAGGAGGCATTTTGGGGAATGACTACGGAACATCCCCGTATAATTCAAATTTATTAAACATTAAGGTGAAACATCTATTGCAGCATACTTCTGGCTCATGGGGTTCAGCAACTGGTGGTGATGTTATAGATCAAAACCCGAGTTATACTTATCAACAGTTATTTGATTGGATTTTAAACACACGCCCTAATCCAAATGTTCCAGGCAATACCTACGATTATACCAATGTTGGCTATAATTTACTAGGGAGAATTATTGAAAAGAAATCAGGCAAGACTTATATCAACTATATTAAAGAAGATATTTTAGCTCCAATTGGAGTTACAATGACAGACATTGCCGGAAAAACCGAAGCCGAACGAAAAGCGAATGAAGTTAAATATTACGGTCAAGGTAATGACGCTTCTTTTGTATACACTATAGCTTTTCCAAGAAGAGACGCTGACGGCGGGTTAATGAGTACTGCAACCGATGTGCTAAAATTGATTACAGCTGCCGATGGTTTTACAACCCGACCAGATATTCTTAATCAAGCCAGCATAACAGCATTTACTACACCTTCATCAGCATATTCGGGTTATGCTAACGGAATTGGTATTTGGAGTGCTGAAAACGTATGGTTTAACTACGGCAGTTTGCCTGGAACACGAACCGCTTTTATGCGCCACAATAACGGAATGTGTGTGGCGTTATTATTAAATTCAAGAGCCGATCCATCAGCAAATGAAAATCCTTTTGTGTATGCTATGCAGGATTTAGTCTTAGATTTTGTAAAAAACTCAAGCTACAATTGGCAAAACATAGATCAGTTTTAAATCAAAAATCTATAAAATGTAACATAAATATTATTATTCATTTTTATTATAATTATTTGGCTAAGGTCTGCTTTAACAGAACTTCTACCGTGTTACACTCTGCAACCAAATCGAGGGTAAAATCAATTTATGAGGTAAACTAAATTAGGTTTTGTTAGTTTAAAAACTTGATGAAATCGTTTGATTTTGTCAAGTTTTTTTTATTGCTCCGGAGCAATTTCTATTTCCAATCCGTCTATGGCTTGAGTTATTGGAATTTGACAGCCGAGTCTACTGTTCTCTTTTACATGATAAGCTTCACTAAGCATCGCTTCTTCATCGGGATTTCTTTCTAATGAAATGACATCGTTCAAAACATAGCACTGACAAGAAGCGCACATGGCCATGCCACCACAAATTCCAATAGTTCCTTCTTCAGCAAGTTCATACATCCGAATAAGTTCCATGATGTTTAAGTTCATGTCGGTAGGTGCTTGCACTTCGTGGGTAATACCTTTACGGTCGATGATTTTTATAGTGATGTCTTGTGGCATTTAGTCTATTGATTTTACTACTGCTTTTTCTGCTTCTTTCCGAGTGCCATCAAAACCATCAACTCCGGAAACGGTGGTGTATTTAAGTACATATTTCTTTCCCGGATTGATTCTTTGATAGACACTTTGACACATTAAAGTTGCTTCATGAAAACCACACAAAATTAGTTTTAGTTTGCCTGGATAAATATTCACATCTCCAATAGCATAAATACCTGGTATATTGGTTTGATAATCTAAAGCGTTATTAACTTTGATAGCATTTTTTTCAATTTCTAATCCCCAATTAGCAATCGCGCCGAGTTTTGGTGTAAGTCCAAAAAGCGGAATGAAATAATCGCATTCAATAGTTTCTTGATTGCCATCTTTATCGATGGTAATTGCATTCAATTTATCTTCACCATGAAGCGCAATAACTTCGGCGGGTGTAATTAAATTTACTAAGCCTAGTTTTTTGTATTCTTGTAGTTTTTCAACCGAATCTAACGCGCCTCTAAATTCATTTCTTCTGTGAATTAAAGTAACTTTTGAAGCAACATCTGCAAGGAAAATGCTCCAATCTAAAGCTGAATCACCTCCTCCGGCAATGACTATTTTTTTATCTCTAAAAAGTTCCGGGTCTTTTACAAAATACTCTACTCCTTTTTCTTCATAGAAACTAATCCTGTCTATTTCGGGTTTTCTAGGTTCAAATGTTCCTAAACCTCCGGCAATAGCAACGGCCTTGGCGTGGTGTTTTGTTCCTTTATTTGTAGTAACAATAAATGTTCCGTCGTCTAACTTATCTATAGTTTCCGCAGTTTCGGCCAAGGTGAATCCTGGTTGGAATTGTTTGATTTGTTCCATTAAATTGGAAACTAAATCGCCCGCTAAAACTTCTGGGTAACCCGGAATATCATAGATGGGTTTCTTAGGATATAATTCGGAAAGCTGACCGCCTATTTGTGGCAGCGCATCAATAAGGTGGCATTTTAGTTTTAATAATCCTGCTTCAAAAACAGCAAAAAGTCCGGTTGGTCCGGCACCGATTATTAGTATATCAGTTTCAATCATTTTTTTAAGTTTACTTCGTCCGTTCGCCTTTGGCTCGGGTCAGAGTTGCAAAGTTGCAAAGTTGCAAAGTCTTAACTCATGATTTTTATCATAAAAACTAGGCGATATTTACAACCGTTTCTATTTGTGGCGCATATTTCTTAATCGTAGTTTCTACACCAGCTTTCATCGTACTAATACTCAAACTGCAGGAAGTACAAGCACCTTGTAGACGAACTTTGACATGTTTATCGTCCTCTACGGAAACCAAACTGATGTCTCCACCATCTGAATTTAGAAACGGTCTTATCTCGTCAAGTGCTTTTTCGATATTTAATATCAATTCTTCGTTGGTCATGATTATTTACCTTTAACAGCTGAACATCCAGCCATGGTTGTTATTTTGATTGCTTCGGTTGGTGGCAAACTTTCATTTCTATTTACGGTTTCCTGTACCACATTTCGTGTAATTTCCTCAAAGACTTTTTCGATTACCGATGCTGTTTGCAAGGCAGCAGGTCGACCGTAATCTCCGGCTTCGCGAATGCTTTGCACTAATGGAACTTCACCTAAAAATGGTACTTGTAAATCTTCTGCAAGGCTTTTAGCACCTTCTTTTCCGAAGATGTAATATTTGTTGTTTGGCAATTCTTCAGGAGTGAAGTAGGCCATGTTTTCGATAATTCCTAAAACCGGAACGTTGATGCTATCTGATAAAAACATTGAAACTCCTTTTTTGGCATCAGCTAAAGCTACGGCTTGTGGCGTACTCACGACAACTGCGCCCGTAATTGGAAGCGATTGCATGATTGACAAATGAATATCGCCTGTTCCTGGTGGTAAATCGATTAGCATGAAATCTAATTGTCCCCAATCGGCGTCGAAAATCATTTGGTTTAATGCTTTTGAAGCCATTGGTCCACGCCAGATAACTGCCTGACTTGGCGCTGTGAAGAATCCGATAGAAAGAATTTTTATCTCGTAACTTTCAACCGGTTTCATTTTAGATTTACCATCAACTTCAACCGAGATTGGTTTTTCGTTTTCGACATCAAACATGATTGGCATACTTGGCCCGTAGATATCGGCATCGAGAATTCCAACTTTGAAACCCATTTTAGCTAAAGTCACTGCTAAATTTGCAGTTACCGTTGATTTTCCAACGCCACCTTTTCCTGATGCTACAGCAATAATATTACTGATTCCTGGAATTGCTTTTCCTTTGATTTCGTTTGGATTTGCTTGTGCTTCGACTTTGATATTCACTTTCACCACAGCATCGGGAGAAAACTTTTCGTGGATTAGTTTTTTGATATCATCTTCTGCACGTTTTTTTATGTGCATAGCTGGTGTTGCAATTAGTAAATCTACGGTTACTTCGTTGCCAAAAATCAGTACGTTTTTAACTGCACCACTTTCAACCATATTTTTTCCTTCTCCTGCAATGGTAATTGTTTCCAATGCTGAAAGGATTTCTTTTCTATCTAATTTCATTTTGTTGACTAACTATTAACTATTTACAATCTTTTATTAAGACTGAATACAGATTGCAAAGATAATAGGATTTACAGAGAAATAACCGATAACAGATTGAAAATATTGATAGCCATATAAAGTAGTTAGTTCCTATTCAAAAGCCTTTCATACTGATGTAAAATTGAAGCAATGCTGACTGATAAATAAATTGATAAGGAAGAATTTTTTAAAAGATGTACATGTTTCATTAAAAAGATGTACATGTTTCATTAAAAAGATGTACATCTTTTTATAAATTCGTCAGTATAAAATAAAAAAGAGATAGTGTTGATTTGAAAAAGTTATAACGAATAATTTACGGCTTACTAACTTCAGGCTGCCAAAAGTGTTTGTCAAAATCGACAATTTGGTTATCGATAACAATGATTCCTTCGTTTTCTAATAATTGCTGCATTAAGTTCGTGCCATCAAAATGGTGTTTACCCGTAAGCAATCCTTTTCTGTTGACGACTCTGTGTGCTGGAACATCTTCCATATTGTGGCAGGCATTCATTGCCCAGCCTACCATTCGGGCGGAACGCGCTGTACCTAATGCTTTAGCAATAGCTCCATAAGACGTGACTTTCCCTTCAGGAATTTTTCTTGCGATGGCATAAACTCTTTCAAAAAAATTAGCTTCCATTATTTGTAGAGTAATTTGAATAAAGTTAAAACAGCCATAAAAGTGGTTACCGAACCAATAATAGTATTGATGTTTCGCATTAGGAATTCGGTTTTCTTTTCAATTTTTTTAAAGGCTACGATGTAGATGTAAAAAACCGTAAACGAACCGCAGACAACGCCAACGACAAAAGAAGAAACAGGAATTTTATCAAAACTAAAATAGCCCGAAGCCGCCAAACTCATACTTGCAAAAACATAGAATGGAATAGGTAATAAATTGAGAGTTGATAACAATATTCCTAAGAAGAAACGATTCGATTTCCCTTTGACTTTGCTGTCGGTTTTGATTTTTTTGGGCTTTTTGGCAATCCAGAAGAAATAGATGCTTAGTAACGAAAAAACAAAAATACCAATTTCCTGAAGTGTGGAAACAATTTCCTGATGATTGCTTATAAATCGGGCAAATAAAACGGCAATAAACGTTTGAAAAAATATGATTACCGAAGCGCCAACTGCAAAACTAATGGCTACATTTTTACCTTCTTGCGTACTAATTTTCGCTGCTGTCATATTGATTAAACCCGGAAGAATAACCGCCAAAAAAGCAATACAAAAACCTAAAACAAGTGGTAAAAAAAACAGCATTTATTTGATTTTGAAACGAATATACGTAATTGCCTTGTTGATTTCCAAATATTGATTTTCGTAAAAAGTCTGAATAGCCGTTACCACTTCGGGGGCGCCTTCATTTTTATATACATTATGGTTGGCGTATAAGACTTCGTGACCTTCGCCATGCAACAATCCTAAGGTGTAACCATGCATGAATTCGCTATCGGTTTTGAGATTTACAATGCCGTTTGGTTTCAGGATTTTTTTGTACAACTGCAAGAATTCTGAGTTGGTCATTCTATGCTTTGTCCGTTTGTATTTGATTTGAGGATCGGGAAAAGTGATCCAGATTTCGTCTACTTCATTTTCAGCAAAAATAAAATTGATTAACTCAATCTGCGTCCGAACAAAAGCCACATTGAACATTCCGGCATCAACAGCTGTTTTTGCACCGCGCCAAAATCGGGCACCTTTTATGTCTATTCCGACGAAATTTTTATCCGGATAACGTTCGGCTAAACCAACTGAATATTCCCCTTTGCCACAACCTAATTCGATAATAATTGGATTGTCATTTTTAAAAAAGTCTAAATTCCATTTGCCTTTTAACGGAAATTCTTCCCCTACAACTTCTTCTCTTGTTGGTTGGAAAACGTTTTCAAAAGTTTCGTTTTCCTTAAACCGCTTTAATTTATTCTTACTTCCCACAAATTTAATTTTTTGGTAAAATTAAGGAAATATAAACTATTCAAAATCTTTTTTACTTTGCAATGTTAAAACCGTAATTTCACTACTTGGAAAATTCAAAAAAAAATATTCTTGTTGCGCCTTTAAATTGGGGATTGGGTCACGCTACACGGTGTATTCCTATTATTCGTGAATTAGAAAAAAATGGTTTTATACCTGTTTTGGCTTCCGATGGTGTGGCTTTACAGCTGCTTCAAAAGGAATTCCCGCACTTACAATCGTTGGAATTGCCTTCGTATGAAATTGAATATGCAAAAAACGGTTCAGATTTTAAATGGAAACTGATTAAGAACAGCCCGAAAATGATTGAAGCTATTTTCGCAGAAAAGAGAATCGTCAAAAAATGGATTGCAGAATTCAGTTTACAAGGTATTATTTCGGATAATCGTTTGGGCATTTACAGCAAAAAGATTCCAAGTGTTTTCATTACGCATCAACTCAATGTTTTATCGGGAAAAACTACTTGGATTTCAAGCAAATTACACCAACATTTTATCAAAAAATTTACGGAATGTTGGATTCCGGATATACAGGAAAATCCGAACTTAACCGGAAAACTTGGTCATTTGAAAAATAGTTCTCCAAATCTAAAATATATTGGTCCGTTAAGCCGATTAGAAAAAAAAGACTTGCCGATTAAATATGATTTGATGGTTATACTTTCTGGGCCAGAACCGCAGCGGACTTTTTTGGAGAAAAAACTCATATCTGAAGTTAGGCGATTTTCGGGACAAGTAATTTTCATTAAAGGACTAATTGAATCAGAACAAAAAATAGTACAACAGGAAAATGTAATCTATTATAATTTCATGACTTCTTCAGAAATTGAAACTGCTTTTAACGAAAGTGAAATAGTGCTGTGCCGTTCAGGATATACAACAGTTATGGATTTGGCAAAACTGCAAAAGAAAGCTTTTTTTATACCAACGCCGGGACAATTTGAGCAAGAATATTTGGCAAAAAGATTAAAACGAAATGGCTTTGTCCCTTATGCTAAACAAGATGATTTTAAGATTGAAAACTTACTACAAGTTCAATTATACCAAGGATTGCCACAACTTAAAAAAGAAATTTCTTGGAAACAATTATTGATGCTTTTCGAGCGTGAATGAGAACTCAGAACCTTTGCCAAATTCGCTGTCCACATAAATTTTTTCGCCGTGTGCTTCGATAATATGTTTTACAATTGAGAGGCCAAGACCCGAACCGCCTTCGCTTCTTGCACCACTTTTATCAACTCTGAAGAAGCGTTCAAAAAGTCTGGGTATATTTTGTTTTTCAATTCCTTCTCCGTTATCTCTAATTCTGACAATCATTTTATCATCAACTAAATCTTCGATTGTGACTTCGGTTGTGCCATTTTCTTTGCCGTATTTTATAGAATTCATAATGAGATTTGAAAGCACTTGCTGTATTTTTTCCTTATCGGCAAAAACATTTACAGCTCTGTTGTATTTTCTATCAAACATCAATATAATATTCTTCTTATCGGCAGTCATTTCAAGTAAATCGAAAGTACTTTGCACCAAATCGACAATATCAAATTTGGATAATTCGAGGTTTACATCGCCCATTTCAAGTTTAGAAATCATGTCTAAATCTTCTACAATATAGACTAATCTTTCTACTCCTTTTTCGGCTCTTTCTAGGTATTTTTTGCGCACTTTTTTGTCATCAATTGCACCATCAATCAAGGTAGACAAGTAACCTTGGACTGTAAACAACGGGGTTTTGAGTTCATGAGAAATATTGCCAAGAAATTCTCTTCTATATTCTTCACGCACTTTTAAGGTTTCGATTTCGAGTTTTTTATCGGTGGCGAATTTTTTAACCTGCTTGGTCAAGGTTTCCATATCAGTTGTAATAGGTTGACTTCGGAAGGATGTTGATTCTAAAAGCGAAACATCATCGTAGATTTTTTTAACTCTTCGATAAATAAATCTTTCAACACGATATTGAATAACAAAAAAAGAAAAAGTAGCAATCGAAATTGCAAAGACGAGTATGATTGGCAAAGAAAATTCATGAAAAAACCATAATAAAATCGAAAGAAAACCAGTAGAAAAAGAGGTGATATAAGACGTTGAAATTAAGGCAAACGTATAGGTTTTCTTGAAATTTATTTTCATTTACACTTCTAATTTATAGCCAACTCCTTTGATGGTTTTGAATAGTTCTTCACCAATTTTTTCGCGAAGTTTTCTAATGTGAACATCGATAGTTCTTCCGCCAACAATGACTTCATTGCCCCAAACTTTATCCAGAATTTCTTCGCGCTTGAATACTTTTCCTGGTTTGGAAGCCAAAAGATAGAACAATTCAAATTCTTTTCGGGGAAGTACAATTTCTTTTCCTTCTTTGATGATTTTATATTCTTCTCTGTTGATTTCGATGCCACCAACATTGAGTGTTTCTGAAGCGTGTTCGTCACTTTTTAAACGACGAAGTAAGGCTTTGACTTTGCTTACTAATAATTTTGGTTTGATTGGTTTAGTAATATAATCATCTGCACCGGCGTCAAACCCGGCAACTTGAGAATAATCTTCGCTTCTTGCTGTTAAAAAAGTAATGATAACATTGCTTAATTCAGGTAGCTTTCGAATGTTTTCGCAGGCTTCCATTCCGTCCATTTCGGGCATCATCACATCCATAATGATGAGTTGTGGTAATTCCTTTTTGGCTTTGGTTATGGCCTCTTTCCCGTTGGTTGCAGTTACAATTTGATATCCTTCCTGAGAAAGATTATATCCTACAATTTCTAGGATATCTTGCTCGTCATCTACTAATAAAATCTTAATGTCTTTTTTTTTCATAATGGACACAATTGTTTTGTGGATGTAAATGTAAAGATAATACAAAATGAATTGATAAACGAAACCTGACTTAACCGTAATTTAATCTGTTAACAATTTGGTAATGGTTAACGAACAAAATGGTAATACTGGAGTAACATGACCTTTACATTGCGGTAGTTTCTTTGCACCAAAATTAAATAAGACAAAATGAAACTTAGATTAATTATTACTTTTTTACTAATCACAGTATTGGGATTTGCTCAAAACAAAGGAACAATTACAGGAATTTTAACGGATAAAGAGTTAAATAATGAAACCTTGCCTTTTGCCAATGTTGCAATAAAAGGAACAAGCATCACTGTAACAACAGATGAAGCTGGTAAATACACCATTAGTTTAGAACCCGGAACTTACATCCTGCAATTCAGTTTTTTAGGTTATGAAACGGCTGAAGAAAAAGTGGAAGTAAAGGCTGGTGAATCCGTCATAATCAATAAAGCGTTAGGTTCGGGAAGCTATCAGTTAAAAGATGTTGTTATTCAAAATACAACTAGTAGAGAAAAAGAAACCGCTTTGTTGTTGGAACAGAAAAAAGCAGTTGAAATCAAACAAAGTATTGGTGCTCAGGAATTGTCAAGAAAAGGAGTAAGTGACGTCGAAGAAGGTTTAACAAAGATTACCGGTATTACCAAAGTTGGCTCAAGAGGTTTATTTGTTCGGGGATTAGAAGATCGCTACAATAATTTATTGATAAATGATTTAGCAGCGCCGACGAACAATCCGTTTAAAAAAATTATCCCTTTGGATTTATTCCCAACAGATATTGTAAGTGTAATAGATGTATACAAAACCTTCAATCCTAATATTTATGGTGATTTTGCCGGTGGAACTTTTAATATTGCAACTTCCAAAGGAACTAAAAGCATAACCAAAATAAGCATCGGGACAAGTTATACGGCTAATAATAATCTGAATGATTTTATAATTTCTAAAGATGCTGATGGAAGCAAAGGTTTCTTTGGTTTAACAGGAAACGATAGAGCTTTGCCGGGATTATTGGGAGGTAAGCCAGCCAGTTACACTTTTACACCTGATCAATCTTTGCAATCTTTCAAAAGTGGTTTTGATGTTACTAAGACTAAAGCGCCATTGAATATGAGTTTTGGGGTTTTGCATTCGGAGAAATTTAAATTACAAAAAGACCGAAGTTTTTCCTATTTGTTCTCGATGAATTTTGATAACGAGTACACTTTCCGTCAAGGAAAAGAAAGTAGTTATTTACCATCTGGGTCGTATAATAATGATTTTATTACATCTAGATATAATTATAAAACATCAACGTCCTCATTACTTGGATTAAATTATTCTACGGATAGGTTAAAATTAGCATGGAATAATTTTTATTTAAGAACTACTGAAAATTTGATACAAGATCAATATGGTGTCCGTGATTTTTTGAGTGGTACTAACAAAGTATTAATCAGAACAAACCAATTAGATCAATCGGATTATTTTAATTCACAATTGTTAGGGGAATATGCTTTGACAAAAGATAAGAATCAAAACATTAAGGCTGGAGGATCTTTTGCTAAAACATCCTATCAGCAACCAGATAGAAAGTTTTTTTCTGGAACTTTGGATGGAGACAATATTATTACATCTATTTCTGGAAACAATTTTATCAAACAATATTTAGATATTAAAAGTGATATATATTTGTCAGGAATGTTAGAATACAGCCTGAAATTTGGTGGTGCTGACAAGAAAAATAAATTGGCTGTTGGTTACAACGGAAGTGCTTCCTTGATGCAGTCATCTTACCGTTTTATAATCCCAACTATTCCTGTAACTGGTGCATTTCTTCCTAATAGTTTTAGTGTTCCTGTTAATGCTTTAGATTCCCAATTAAATCAGTATTTAGGTGACAATGCATTTGCTTTCAGAGAAAGTTCCAATTCAACTTACAAAGCAAAACTAATGGAATTAGCAAATTGTGGTTATGCCAATGTGTTATTCAAATTTGCTGAAAAATGGGAAGTAAATGGTGGTTTAAGAGCTGAAAATACACAAAGAGAAACCAAATACAGACAGCAAGGTTCTTTTGATCAGCCATTTACAAAAATCAACAAAGAAAAATTATACATTTTACCTTCCGTGAATGTAAAATATGAAGTTACCGAAAAAGCAAATGTTCGTTTTGCAGCAAGTCAAACGTATACAAGACCAGTTGTTATGGAAGCTTATCCAATTGAATACATCAATGCTGATGGAACTTCAACAAAAGGAAACCCGTTTCTAGTTAACAGTGACAACCTTAACGTTGATCTGAAATATGAATTATTTCCAACAGCAAAAGAAATGCTTGCCATAGGGATTTTTGGAAAATCAATTAAAAATCCAATTGAAAGAACATTTATTTCAAATGCTGCAACAAGTACTATCACAACTTATATGAATTCTGACAATGCCAAACTTTACGGTGCAGAATTGGAGTTTTTATTTGACTTTGCCCGAATTAATAAAAGCTTGTCAGATTTCTCTTTTGGCTTCAATACTTCACTAATGCAAACCAAAGTAGAAGTTCCAAAAACAACTGTTAATGCAGATGGAAGTGAAACACAATCTATAGAAACTCATAGATCAAGACAATTACAAGGTGCATCAAATTGGTTAGTCAATTCAGATTTGAAATATCAGTTTAATTTCAATGAAAAATGGAGTAATACTCTTTCTTTAGTTTATTCAGTGTTTGGAAAAAGGATTTATGCTGTAGGAACAGTAGGTTTGGATCACGTATATGAATTACCGGTTAATCAATTAGATTTGGTTTGGAACAGTAAATTATCAGATCATTTTGATTTGAAGTTCTCAGCAGATAACCTTCTTAATCCTGAAATAAGATTACAACAAGGTAACAAAGGAACTGTTCAACTACAAGAAACAGGTCCTGATGCAGATATCCTTGCCAATTATAAAAAAGGTGTTGGTTTTTCTTTAAATTTAACTTACACATTTTAAAATTAGCCTATTCAAATATTCAAAAGCCGTCTATTACTGACGGCTTTTGTGTTATCATAACATCACGTTCTTAACAATAAATTTACTTTTTAGTAGGCGAAGCGTAACGCTATTATAATATTTAGATAACCTCGTTTTTGCAATTCAAATTTACTTTTGTAACAGAAAATTAAACAACAAAACTCATGAAAAAAATCATTTTAAGTTTAGCTATTTTAGCTTCATTAACTACAACTTTCACTGCATGTACAAGTAGTGATGACAATTCAAGTGCACAACCAGTTACAGGAGAAATTACAGGTCCAATAGCTGCTGATAAAGTTTATCCTTTAGGAACTTACACCTTAAAAGGTATTGTAAAAATCAACGCTGGTGTAACAGTTACTTTTGATGCAGGATCTACAATTACTTGTGACAAAATAACCGGAGACAATGCGTTAGTAGTTTTGAATGGTGGAAAACTTATCGTTAACGGAACTTCAGCTTTACCAGTTGTATTTACTGAAAAATCTGGAATTCCTGGATCTTGGGGAGGAATTATAATATACGGTGATGCTCCAATTAAAGCTATTGGTGGTGTAACAACATCAACTTCTGAAGATGGAAACGCTTTACCATATGGTGGTACAAATGCAGCTCACAACGGTGGTTCTTTAAACTATGTAAGAGTTGAGTACGCTGGCGCAAAATTAGCTGACGGAACAAAAGAAAATAATGGATTTACTTTCTATTCTTGTGGTTCTGGAACAACATTAGATCACTTGGTATCTTATAAAGGTGCGGATGATGGTTACGAATTTTTTGGTGGAACAGTAAGCATGACAAATGCCATTTCTTACGGAAATTATGATGATGCTTTCGACTGGCAAGATGGATGGCAAGGTCAAAACAATTCAAATTGGTATGCTTTACAAGTTACTAAAGGAAACTATGGTATGGAAATAGAATGTTCTAATAACAATAATGCCTTTTGGCCAAAAGTTACTAATATTACTTTGAAAAGAGCTACTGGATGTACTCCTGAAGTTGCAGGTGATATTCAAATTGATGCAATACAATTCAAGAAAGAAGCAAATGGTGACTACAGTAATATTGTTATTGATGGTTATGGTCCATATACTGAAGGAGCAACAACATATCAAGGTGCTGCAATTAAGATTCAAGATGTTAATACAAACACAAATCAAGTAAACGGTTCAAAAATTAAGCTTACAAATGTTAAAATTACAAATACGGCACTTGAAATTTTAGGAGCAAATGTTGGAACTCCTCCAACGCCTATTTCAGTAATTTTCCCTAGTGGTCAATACAGCACAAGCACAACTGCTACTGGAGCTTCTTTAACCACAGGTGCATGGTCAACTGTTGGCGGAGTTAACCTTATACAATAAAAAATAGTCTTTATAAATGTTAAAACATCCTGAAAAACTCAGGATGTTTTTTTTTGGTACGCTATTTGAAATAAAAAATTTATATATTTGTAACAACCAAATTGAAGTCATGGCTAAAAATTACTTTATAATAACCGTATTCCTTATGTTTTCTGTCTTATGCTTTGCACAAGAAGGAAAACAGACAAGTGATGGTTTGGGATTCTACCCAAATCCTGTGAGTAATGGTAAAATATACATTACTTCAAAAACTTCTCTAGATAAAGAAATTTCAATATTTGATGTGCTAGGAAAAAAAGTTTTACAAACTACCATTTCTTCACGCGAATTAAACATTGCAAATATTCCTCCTGGAGTTTACATTATTAAAATTACGGAAGGCGATACAACTGCCACTAGAAAACTAATTGTCAGATAGTTTAACTTTCTGAAAATTAATCTTTAATTAATCATTTTTTTACATTCTTTTTTTTCTACAATACAATTTTGTTGTTATATTTGTAGGCTAATTAAATTTAAAAAAATGAAAAAAATTTACTCTTTATTATTTTTGGTAGTAGCTTCTGTATCATTTGCACAGACTATTTACACTGAAAACTTTGGAACACCAACAGGAACAACATTAATTCCGGCATACATTACTGGAACTGCACCCGCAACTTTCCAAAACTCAACTCCAATTGTTTATTCTGGAACTGGAGATGTAAGAATCACAGGTATATCTAGTGGATACAGTGGCGCTTCTGGTGGTGGAAATGTATTTTTAACAAATACAGCGGGAAAATATTTTCAAATAGATGGTATCAATACTTCTGCTTTTCCTGCAACTAATTTAAGATTGTCTTTTGGATTAAATGCTACTGCAACGGTTCAGCCTATAGTTGAATTTAGTACAGATGGTACAATTTGGACACCAATAACCTATACTAATGTTGCTGGATGGCAATTAATCACTACTGCTAGTGCTGCAATTCCATCAACTACTACATTGTCTTTACGTTTTACACAACCTGCTGTTGCAGCTCAGTTGAGAATTGATGATGTAAAAGTTTTTAATTTTAATCCTGCATGTACCTTAACTTTAGGAAATCCAACAACTTTGTGTGATGCAGTTACCTTTGGAACTGACACTTACACTGTCACAATCCCTTATACAGGTGGGACTGCTGGTGCTTATACTTTCACACCATCATCAGGAACTGTTGGAGGAGACAATCCAGCTACAGTAGCGGCAGGAAACATTACTGTTAGCGGAATTACTGAAGCAACAAATTTTACTTTAAATATAACAAAAGGCGGTTGTTCATACGATGCTAATCCTGTAACTGGTATAGATTGCAAACCTGTTAATGCATTGCCTTATGAAGAAAAATTCCCATATACCGTTGGAACAGCTTTAGGAGCAAATCAAACTTGGTCAAATTCTAATGCTGGAGATAATATCCTTGCAGTTGCAGGAAACTTAAGTTATACAGGTATTACTTCAACAGGAAATTCAGTTTCTTTCTCTGGAATTGGTGCTGAGTGTCATACTCCAGTAACTGCTACAACTGCAACAGAAGGTGGTTTTTATGCAAGATTTTTGATGAATATTACTGATTATGCAAACGTAACTACTGATGGAACTCAAACTTATTTTGTAGCATTAACTGATGGTGTAGCTTCTACTTTTAAAGCTAGATTATTTCTTAAAAAATCGGGAACTCAATACCAACTTGGGTTAACTTCTGGAACTACAACAACAAATTACGCAGCAACCCTATTTAATGTTGGAGATGTAGTTTGTGTGGTTTTAGGATACGATTTTGCTGGAAATACTTTGAAAGCTTGGTTAAATCCAACTCTTGCTACTTTAACAGATGCAACACCAGCGGATTTAACAGACACGCCAACAGCGGCAATTACTACATTAGGAGGATTTTTATTAAGACAAGATAGTGCTACTGCAACTCCAACAATTACAGTTGATGAGTTAAAAATTACAACAACAGTTGCTGGTTTGTTAGGTGTTAGTCAAAATAACATCGCTGGTTTAAAAATATATCCTAACCCGGTTTCTAACGGAACTTTATTCATCGAAACCGCGGCTAATGCTGAAAAAACAGTAACTGTTTTTGATGTTTTAGGAAAACAAGTTTTAAACACTACAACTTCTAACAATGCAATAAATGTAGCTAGTTTACATACTGGTGTTTACATCGTAAACATAACTGAAGAAGGAAAAACAGCTTCAAGAAAATTGGTTATTAGATAATTATTTTTTCAATATATTAAAAAGGCTCTAACGAAAGTTAGGGCTTTTTTATTTTCATTACTTTTGCCAAAAATTACTCTTTGATAAACCCACAAGACATATTCGCCATTTCCTCTCAAAAGCAATTTGAAAAAATAGCGTTAAAAATTTTTCGTTTTCAATATGAAAACAACTCAGTTTATAAAGAGTTTTGTGATTTTCTTAAAGTGGATAAACAATCCGTAAAATCATTACAGCAAATACCGTTTCTACCAATTCAGTTATTTAAAAGCCACGATGTAGTTTCGAATTCAAATGTCGTTCAGGAAACATTTACAAGCAGCGGTACAACGGGAATGATCACAAGCAAACATTTGGTTACAGATGTTTCGCTATACGAACAAAGTTATCGAAACGCATTTTCAGAATTTTATGGCAACATTGAAAATTATGTTGTTTTAGCTTTGCTTCCATCCTATTTAGAGCGTAATGGTTCTTCTTTAATTTATATGGTGAAAGATTTGATTCAGCTTTCAAACAATGAGCATAGCGGCTTTTATTTGCACAATTATAATGAGTTAATTACTAAACTTATTGAATTAGATAACTCGGGGCAAAATGTGATTCTGATTGGTGTAACCTACGCTTTACTGGACTTAGTGGAGAAACAAAAGTTCCAACTAAAAAACACCATCATCATGGAAACCGGCGGCATGAAAGGGAAACGTAAAGAAATGATCCGCGAAGAATTACATGAAATTCTTTGCAATGGTTTTGGCGTTTCAAGCATTCATTCTGAATACGGAATGACTGAACTTTTGTCCCAAGCTTACTCATTGGGCAACGGAATCTTCGAATGTCCATCCTGGATGCAGATTCTAACCCGCGACACCGAAGATGCTCTGACTTATGTCGATTACGGAAAAACTGGTGGAATAAACGTTGTTGATTTGGCCAATATTAATTCATGCTCCTTTATAGCCACACAGGATTTGGGCAAAAAATATTCCAACAACTCTTTCGAAGTATTGGGACGTTTTGACAATTCTGATATTCGCGGTTGTAATTTGATGGTGATATAATAAAGCTTTCTTTTCTTCGTTATACTTTAAATCTGAGCCATGAAACATCTTTTATTTTTACTGATTTCATTTACTGCCTTTGCTCAAAATAAGGCTATAAAAATAGAAATAGATTCGGTAACATCATTCGATTCAATTCCAACAGAAAGGATTTACACCATCAAATATCACATTGAAAACCTAACAGACAAACCGATTTCATTTATTGCCAACACTCAAAACCTAATCCCCATAAATACTGGCTCACAGAGGCATAACGGCTATTATAAATTATTTGAAGAACAAAAGCCAATTGACATGAATACTATTTTTACCAATAAACTTTTTAAAAGTAAAAAAGAGTATAAATTTTATGATGACAAAACTGCAGAAGAAGTTGAAAAAATAGCAATGGAAGAATTTGTAAAAAATCATTGGGATGAAACTAATAAGGATTTGATGAAAAGCATCATCATGATGCAACCTAAAGAGACTAAAAACTTCACAGTAAAACTTTATTGGAACAAGGAAAGATATAGAAAAGAAGATGAATTTGAATTTTACATTGAGGAAAAAGCAACTCACTATATTGAATTTGCTGTGAATTTACTGCTCGAAGAATTTAAAGAAAAGCTAACAGAGGAAGAATACTCCGCAATTATAAATGACAAAACTTTTATCAAAGGCTGGTATACTTCAAACAAAGTTCCAATCGATTTTAGCGAATAAAAAAAGGAACCAAAACGGCTCCTTCTTATTATTTGATTCTGATTACAAAATAATTTTTCTTTCCTCGCTGCAATAACACAAACTGGTTGTTAATCAAATCTTTGGTTGCCAGCTGAAACTCTTCCGTAACTTTTTCCTTGTTTACCGAAATAGAATTCTCTGTCAAAGCACGTCTGGCTTCACCATTCGATTTTAAAAATCCTGATTTTTCATTTAAAACATCCACAATGCTAATTCCTGCTTCAATATCATTTCTTGAAATTTCTGCTTGTGGAACGCCATCAAAAACCTCTAAAAAAGTAGCTTCATCTAAAGTTTTCAGATCATCAGCCGTAGCATTGCCAAACAAAATATTAGAAGCCTGAATCGCTTTTTCCAATTCCGCTTTCCCGTGAACTAATATCGTAACTTCTTCGGCCAATCTTCTTTGTAAAACTCGCAAATGCGCCGCTTCCTTATGCTCAGCAATCAAAGCATCAATAATATCTTTAGCTAAAAACGTAAAAATCTTAATATACTTTTCAGAATCTTCATCCGAAGTATTCAGCCAAAACTGATAAAATTTATAAACCGAAGTCTTATCAGCATCCAACCAAATGTTTCCGCCTTCTGATTTTCCAAATTTCGAACCATCCGCTTTTGTAATTAGTGGAGTAGTCAAAGCAAAAGCCTTAGCTTCGGTATTCGGATTCATTCTTCGAACCAATTCGGTTCCGGTTGTAATATTTCCCCATTGGTCAGAACCACCCATCTGCAGCACACAATTGTAATGTTTATGCAAATGGTAAAAATCATAACCCTGAATCAATTGGTAGGTGAATTCCGTAAAACTCATTCCTTCACCATCGCCTGTCAAACGCTTCTTAACCGAATCTTTCGCCATCATATAATTTACGGTGATTCTTTTTCCAACTTCCCGCGCAAAATCGATAAACGAAAACGACTTCATCCAATCATAATTATTCACCATAATTGGAGCATTGGTTGCGGCCGAATTAAAATCCAAAAATCTAGATAAAACACTTTTAATTCCGGCAACATTCTTCGCCAATTGCTCTTCGTTAAGCAAATTACGCTCATCCGATTTTCCCGAAGGATCGCCAATCATTCCAGTCGCACCACCAACCAAAGCAATCGGTTTGTGTCCAAAGTTTTTCAAATGCAAAAGCAAGATTATCTGCACCATACTTCCAATATGCAACGAATCCGCGGTAGGATCAAAACCAATATAAGCGGTCGTGGCTTCCTTAAGCAGTTGCTCTTCGGTTCCTGGCATGCTGTCGTGGTAAAGTCCACGCCATTTTAATTCTTCTACAAGATTTTTCATCTCACTGAGTTAATAGTTGATATAGGTGTTCGATGCAGTCGCCTTAAAGGCTCGTGTCATTCTAAAATAATTTGCGCAAATATAAGCAGAATTGGGAATTTTAGAAGCGAATGGCTCTGGATTTATCAGCAATCCCTATTCCTGCTTTCCACGCTACAAGGTAGCCGCTCCAATCAGGGCTAGAAGAAAGACTTTTGACATACTTTTTATCAAATCTAATTATCTAAAAATCTAACAATCTAATTATCTTTACCAAATGATAGTAGTAACTGGAGGAACAGGTTTAGTCGGAGCACATTTGCTTCTTCATTTAGTTGAAAATGAAGAATCCATTCGAGCAATCTATAGAGAACCAAAATCAATTGAAAAAACGAAATCGCTGTTCCAACTTTATCACAAAGAAACTTTATTTTCAAGGATTGATTGGATTCAGGCAGATATTATTGACGTTACTTCGCTGGCAATTGCATTCAAAAATGTCGATTATGTTTACCATTGCGCTGGTTTAATTTCCTATGATCCAAATGATGAAGATTTACTCCGAAAAGTAAATATCGAAGGCACAGCGAACGTCGTCAATTTTTGCATCGATTACAAAATAAAAAAACTTTGCCATGTTAGTTCTATTGCCGCTTTAGGAAGTTCAGGGCCAAACCAAAATGATATTACTGAAGAAACCGAATGGAATCCAGAAATTCAACATAGCGATTATGCCATCTCAAAATATGGTGCCGAAATGGAAATTTGGCGCGGACAGCAAGAAGGCTTGAATGTAATAATTGTAAATCCGGGAGTGATTTTTGGCCCAGGTTTTTGGAATCAAGGAAGCGGCTTATTTTTTAGCGCAATTAAAAAAGGATTCCCATTTTACACCAACGGCTCTACTGCATTTGTTGGCGTTACCGATGTGTTAAAAATCATGATTCAATTAATGAAAAGCGATATCGTTGGCGAACGATTTACAATTGTTGCTGAAAACCTAACTTTCAAAAATGTCATCTTTTCAATTGCTGAAAACCTAAAGGTAAAAAAACCTAAATTTGAAGCAAAACCTTGGATGACTGCTTTAGGTTGGCGAATAGATTTGTTTTTTTCGACCATCTTCAAAACCAAAAGAAAACTGTCAAAATACAGTGCAAATTCGCTGCATTCTCATGATTTTATTTCGAATGAAAAAATAAAAAATGCTCTGAATTATGAATTCCAAAGCATTAATGATGTTATTAAAGAAGTAGTTTCTTTACAGAAGTAACTATTGTACCTGAGGTGTATCCGAGTTTATAGTGCTATTTGGATTTGGCGGAACAACTTGACCATTTTTCTTTAGCTGATTATCAATTTTTAACGTTTCGGCATTCAGTTTTTCTTTAACTTTTTCAAACATTTTTTTATATTCTTCAATATCAGAAGCATAATATTTATTGCTGTTTGCAAATTGAGTGCTGTCTATTTTATATTTTTTATAAATATAGTCGTTCCCCGTTTTTGCTGTTATGCCACCATTGATGTTTTGTGATTTGATGGCTTCCAATAAGGATATGTCATATAAAATAGCAACCATTTTGTCTTTTTCAATAAGGTTTTTGGGCTTATCAACTGAATTACTATTACAACTGAAAAACAAAAAAATAAAACCTAAAAGTATACTTCTCTTCATATTAAAATTTTTATCTGTAAAAAAGCAAACGCTTCCCTAAAGGAATATCTTTTACTTTAAAATTTTGATAAACCAATTCCCCATTTACAAAAGTATGGGTAATTCTTGATTTAAAATTATAGCCTTCAAATGGTGACCATCCGCATTTAGCTAATATATTTTCTTTCTTCACATTCCATGGCAAACTTGGATTTACAATTGCCAAATCGGCATAAAATCCTTCTTTGATAAAGCCTCGTTTTTCAATTTTAAAAATCTTTGCCGGATTGTGACACATCTTTTCTACAATCTTTTCTACAGAAATCTTTCCTTGATGATTAGCTTCAAACATAGCAACTACTGCATGTTGCACTAATGGCCCACCAGATGGCGCTTTTAAATACGTTTGCTTTTTTTCTTCCAATGTATGAGGCGCATGATCTGTCGCAATTACGTCAATTCTATCATCTAATAAGGCTTCCCACAAAGCTGTTCTGTCTTCAGCGGTTTTTATTGCAGGATTCCATTTGATGAGATTGCCTTTAGTTTTATAGTCTTCATCCGAAAACCAAAGATGATGAATACAAACTTCGGCAGTGATTTGCTTTTCTTCTAATGGAATTTTATTGGTAAATAGTTCCATTTCTTTAGCTGTCGAAAGATGAAAAACATGCAATCTTGCACCCGTTTTTTTGGCTAAGGCAATCGCTTTTGAAGAAGAAAGATAACAGGCTTCAGCACTTCTGATTAAAGGATGACATTCAACTGGAATATCTTCCCCAAATTGAAGTTTATATCTTTCTAGGTTTGCTTTAATGGTTCCTTCATCTTCACAATGCACCGCAATTAACAATTTTGTACTGGAAAATATTTTTTCTAAAGCTTCATCATTATCAACCAACATGTTTCCCGTTGACGAACCAAGAAACAGCTTTAAACCTGCAACATTTTTGGGATTAGTTTTTAGAATTTCTTCTAAATTATCGTTGGTTCCACCCATCATAAACGAATAATTAGCATAAGAAGTTTTGGAAGCAATTTGGTATTTTTCTTCTAAAATCTCTTGAGTAATAGCATTGGGTACAGTGTTGGGTTGTTCAATAAAAGAAGTAATTCCACCAGCAACAGCGGCGCGACTTTCAGAGGCAATATCGCCTTTGTGCGTCAAGCCTGGTTCGCGAAAATGTACCTGATCATCAATAGCTCCGGGAATAAGGTAACTTCCTTCGGCATCAATGATTTTACAGCTGGATGATTTTGGGCTGATGCTTTCGGCAATCTCAACAATAAATTCGTTTTCAATCAAAACATCGCCTTCAAAAATGGTTCCTTCGTTTACAATTTTAGCATTTTTAATTAAAACTGTGTTCATTTTATAATTGATTTAAAAACTTCTTAAGCCTTAAGGAAATAACTCCAAAAATTGCTTCCTTAATTATAGAACCGCTCATTTTGGATTGTCCTTTGGTTCTGTCTGTAAATATCACCGGTATTTCTTGTATGTTGAAATTTTTGGCGAAAGCCCTGTATTTCATTTCGATTTGAAAAGCGTAACCAATAAATTTTATTTTATCTAAATTTATTTTTTCCAAAACTTCTCGATGGTAACAAATAAATCCGGCTGTGGCATCCATGATTTTCATTCCGGTAATCATTCGCACATAAACCGAAGCAAAATAAGATAGTAACACTCTGCTCAAAGGCCAATTCACAACATTTACACCAGTTACATAACGTGAGCCAATTGCTAAATCAGCACCGTTAAAATGACAAGCAGCATACAATTTTTCTAAATCATTTGGATTATGTGAAAAATCGGCATCCATTTCAAAAACATATTCATACTGATTTTGGAGTGCCCATTTAAAACCGTGAACATAAGCTGTTCCTAAACCTGATTTTTTCTTTCTGACAGACAAAAACAATTTGTCTTGAAATTCATTTTGCAATTCGATTACTTTTTCTGCTGTTTTATCTGGTGAATTATCATCAACAATAAGAACATGAAAGGATTTGTGCAACGAAAACACAGCTCGAATAATACTTTCGATGTTTTCAATTTCATTATAGGTTGGGATAATTACAATACCGTCGCTCATAGTAAGTGCCGTCAAACTTGATTGCAAAAATAAACTTTTTATTAGAGCTTAATCTTAATAATTATATAATAATTTTAAGAAATAAAAAATTAGTAATTTTGGCGTGATTATGATAGAAACTGTTTTACAACCTAGAATTTTGGAACCTAAAGATTGGGCAACGTGTCTGTTTGTTTTTTCTTTTGTTTTAATCGCAATAACGAAAACTGCTTTTGAAACAAGGTTTAGTGAATTCCTAAGAATTTTAGTTTCTGATAAATACATCAAAGTTTACAAAGACACTTCTCATCTTATGAGTGGTTTTACGATTTTATTATTTATTGTTCAAATAATTTCGTTTTCTTTTTTTATTCAAATTCTGTTAAATTATTTTGGCTATGTTGCTAAAACAGATTGGATAATTTTTATTCGAATTTTTACCTTTTTTGGAATATTTGTGCTTTCAAAATTTTTGATTGAAAAGATTGTGGCAACTATTTTTAACATTGAAGAATTTGCAGAACAATTCAATTTACAAAAAGTTAGTTACCGAACTTTTATCGGATTGATTTTACTGCCGATAAACATTTACTTATTTTATAATAATACTCCATCAAATGTTGTTGTTTATTGCGTTATTGGTGTGATTTTAATAATTAATTTGCTTTCTTATTTAGTTTCGTTGAAGATTTATCAAAACTTACTCATTGGCAAGTTGTTTTATTTTATTTTGTATCTTTGCGCACTTGAAATAGCGCCCTACTATTTTATATATTATATGATTACAAAAAAATTAGCACATTAGAATGTCAAATTTGAAAGTGAAAACAATTTTGGTGTCACAGCCAGAGCCAAAAGTAGAGAATTCTCCTTATTTTGAATTACAACAAAAACATAAGGTAAAAATTGATTTCCGCCCATTTATACATGTAGAAGGTGTAAGTGCAAAGGATATCAGAGCTCAAAAAATTGACCTAAATAATTTTACGGCAATCATTTTAAATAGCAGAAACTCCGTTGACCATTTTTTTAGAGTAGCTGAAGAAATGCGATATAAAGTTCCTGAAGATTTAAAGTATTTTTGTCAATCTGAAGCTATTGCATTTTACTTACAGAAGTATGTGGTTTACAGAAAACGTAAAATATATGTTGGTCAAAAAGACTTTGTTGATTTATCTCCATTAATCAAAAAATACAAAGACGAAAAATTTCTATTGCCTGCATCTGATCAATTAAATTATGATGTACCTCAAACATTGAATGGTTTAAAAGTAGATTGGACACAAGCGACTTTTTATAAAACGGTAATGAGTGATTTGTCTGATTTGGCAGATGTTTATTACGATGTTTTAGCATTTTTTAGTCCAACCGGAATTAAATCTTTATTCAAAAACTTTCCGGATTTTAAACAAAACGATACCCGTATAGCCGTTTTTGGAAGTACTACTCAAAAAGAAGCTTTAGAACATGGATTACGTATTGATATTTTAGCACCAACACCAGAAACGCCATCAATGACAATGGCATTGGAAAGATATATTGCCGACGCCAACAAAGGAAAATAAACATTTTTTACCATATATAAAAAAAGCCATTCTCAACTAAGATAATGGCTTTTCCCTTTGGTTTAGGTTTGTTAATTATAATTGTGGTCCTGCTTTGACTAAACTTTGTCCTTCGGTATTATCTGTATATTGCTCAAAATTCTTGATGAAAAGTGATGCTAAATTATTGGCTTTTGAATTCCAATCTGAAGCATTATCATAAGTATCTCTTGGATCTAAAATCGATGAATTTACATCATGCAAAGACGTTGGGACTTGTAAATTGAATATCGGAACCATTTTAGTTTCAGCATTTTCAATTGATCCATCTAAGATAGCATCAATAATGGCACGCGTATCTTTTATTGAAATACGCTTTCCTGTTCCGTTCCAACCTGTGTTAACCATATAAGCTTTGGCGTTGTTCTGCTCCATTTTCTTTACTAATTCTTCTCCATATTTTGTCGGATGCAATGTTAAAAAAGCTTTTCCGAAACAAGCCGAGAATGTTGGTGTTGGCTCATTAATTCCGCGTTCTGTTCCTGCTAATTTTGCTGTAAATCCGGAAAGGAAATAATACTTGGTTTGTTCAGGCGTTAGTTTAGAAACTGGTGGCATTACTCCAAAAGCATCGGCTGTCAAGAAAATTACTTTATTTGCGTGACCTGCTTTTGAAACTGGTTTTACAATATTGTGAATATGATAAATTGGATAAGAAACTCTGGTGTTTTGAGTTACCGAAGTATCTTTGAAGTTGATTATTCCATCAGCATCAACCGTAACGTTTTCTAATAACGCATCTCTTTTGATGGCGCCATAAATATCCGGTTCGTTAGCTTCGCTCAAATCTATAGTTTTCGCATAACAACCGCCTTCAAAATTAAAAACGCCTTCGTTATCCCAACCGTGTTCATCATCACCTATTAATTCTCGTTTTGGATCGGTAGACAATGTTGTTTTTCCTGTGCCAGAAAGGCCAAAGAAAACAGCAACATCACCATTTTCCCCTTTATTTGCTGAACAATGCATAGAAGCAATTCCTTGCAATGGCAAATAATAATTCATCATGGCAAACATTCCTTTTTTCATTTCGCCACCATACCAAGTACCGCCAATAATTTGGATTTTTTCCGTTAAATTAAAAGCAACATAAACTTCAGAATTTAAACCATAATCAGCAAAATGTTTGAAAGAAGTTTTAGAACCATTCATTACAATAAAATCTGGCTCACCAAAATTATCTAATTCTGCTTCTGTTGGACGAATGAACATATTGGTCACAAAATGGGCTTGCCAGGCTACCTCCATGATAAAACGAACTTTTAATCGGGTATTTTCATTGGCACCACAAAAGGCATCTACAACATATAATTTCTTTCCTGAGAGTTGATTTGTAGTATTGCTTTTTAATGCTTCCCATGTATTTTGGTTTATGGGTTTATTGTCGTTAACTGCTTTTTCAGAATTCCACCAAATGGTATTTTCGGTAATGCTGTCTTTAACAATATATTTATCTTTTGGCGAACGGCCGGTAAAAATACCCGTCATAACATTTACAGCTCCGAGTTCTGTCAATTGGCCTTTTTCATATCCTTCTAAATTTGGATCTAATTCGTCATTATATAATTTTTCGAAGGAAGGATTGTGTATAATTTCGTAAACATTTTTGATTCCGTATTTTTCTAACGAAATCGATTTCGTAATTTGGACGTAGTTCTCCATAGAAAGTAGTTTGTATTGTATTATCAATTAGGGGACAAAGGTAAAAATTAAATTTTAGAAACGATTTTTTTTCTCGAAATATTATGTTTTTTTCTTCCAGATATTCCAAAATAAAAGGCTCCAGCCCAGTAATAATAATACCCCACCTATTGGAGTAACAATTCCAATAAATTTAAAATCAACTCCTAGTATTGGTTTTGTGGTAAGCAAATAAATAGACCCCGAGAAGAAAAATACTCCAAAAACCACCAATTGAAACACTGTTTTTTTTACCTTTTCATTCAGATAAGTATTCATACCTAAAAACAATAAAAACAATGCATGATACATCTGATATTTTACTCCCGTTTCAAAAGCACTAAGTTGTTCAACAGACAATTGTTTTTTCAAAGCATGAGCACCAAAAGCTCCTAAAATTATTGCAATGATTCCCATCAAAGCAGCAACGCTTGTAATTTTTCTTTCCATATTAAAAGTCTATACTAAAACACAAATTTATTCGTTATCTGAATACTATTAAAGAAATTTCACGTTTCTTTTGGTATGTGAACCATTTTAAAAATTTATTTTTGCAACATCAATTTACGATCATGAAGAAATTATTTTTTATCCTTTGTTGCTTTTTTGCATTTACAACAGCTAAAAGTCAAACCATTAAAGCTGGTGAAAAACTGGTTTTTGCGGGTTCTTACAACATGAGTGGTTTGATGACGCAATTGGCACAAGTTACCATGTCGACTGAAAATGTTACCACTTCTAAAAATACTTATTTACATTTGAGTTGTGAATTATCAACCTATAGCAAATGGGATTCCTTTTTTAAAATCAGAGATTTATATGAATCTTATGTAAATCCGACGACTTTAAAACCTAGTTTGTATAAACGAAGCATAGACGAAGGCGGTTGGACGAAAAAAGAAAAATACGTTTTCAAAGGAAATGTTGTCAACAGCACTTCAAAGAAAAAAAACACTCCCGAAACCCAAAACACCTTTACCATAGGCGGTTCAACACAAGATGTAATTTCGCTTTTGTACAAAGTAAGAACTATGGATTTGAGCAAATTCAAAATAGGACAAACGCAATCGTTGATGATTGTTTTTGATGAAAAACAAATTCCGGTTACCCTAAAATATATGGGGAAAGAAACGGTTTCTGCCGGAAATTTAGGTAGCAAAGAATGCTACAAACTATCAATTGGAGCCAAAACAGACGCCTTAAAAGGAAAAGACAAAAACCTAATTTGGCTTACTGCCGACAGCAAAAAAGTCCCAACTTTGCTCAAGTTTAGTATACCCGTTGGAACCGGACAATTAACTTTAACCTCAGCAACTGGCATTTAATCATGAGAAAACTACTTGTTGTCTTAGCAATTATTTTTACGATACTGTCAATCATCTTTTCGGCTTTACCACTCGATACTATAGCTTTTTTACCTATTGGATTAGGTTTACTTTTTTGTTTGCTATTGCTTAAAAAATCAGAGCCAAATCAAAAAAAACTTCCTAATTTTTTACTTTTTTTATGTGCACTTTCCTCCGTATTTGTTTTAGGAAAAACACTTCTGATTAAAGATGAAATAGTGAAAGATGTCAAATTTGAAAAAGAAAAAATAGAAACAAAGAAAGAAGCCAAAAAAGAACTTGAAGATTTAGAAAAGGATTTGGAATAAAAAATAACAGCATGAGAAACATTTTAATCATTGGTGCCGGACGTTCAGCATCTTCCCTAATAAAATATCTTTTAAGAAAGTCTACTCAGGAAAACTTAAATGTGACCATTGGTGATTTATCAATAGAATTAGCCCGAAGAAAAACATATAATCACCCAAACGCAAACCCTATTGCTTTAGACATCAATGATGTTGACCAACGCCAAACCGAAATTCAAAAAGCGGATATCGTTATTTCAATGTTGCCAGCGCACATGCATATTGAAGTCGCCAAAGACTGTGTCACTTTCAAAAAAAATATGGTCACAGCTTCTTATATTTCAGATGAAATGCAGAGTTTAGATGAAGCTGTAAAAGCGAATAACTTAGTCTTTATGAATGAAGTGGGACTCGATCCCGGCGTTGACCACATGAGTGCTATGAAAGTGATTCATGAAATTGAAGCCAAAGGCGGTAAAATGATTTTATTCGAATCGTTTTGCGGCGGTTTAGTGGCTCCCGAATCAGATGATAATCTTTGGAATTACAAATTTACTTGGGCACCACGAAATGTAGTTTTAGCAGGACAAGGTGGTGCCGCCAAATTCATTCAGGAAGGCAAATACAAATACATACCGTATCACAAATTGTTCCGCAGAACCGAATTCTTTCATGTCGAAGGTTTCGGAAAATTTGAAGGCTATGCCAATCGCGATTCCTTAAAATACAGAAGCATTTATGGTCTTGATGATATCTTGACATTATATCGAGGAACAATCCGTAGAGTTGGTTTTTCCAAAGCCTGGAATATGTTTGTCCAACTTGGCATGACTGATGATTCTTATGCAATGGAAAATTCAGAAACAATGAGTTACCGTGATTTCATCAATTCCTTTCTGCCATTTCACGCCTCAGACTCGGTCGAATTAAAAACCCGAATGGCTTTGGGCATTGAACAAGATGATATCATGTGGGACAAATTAATGGAACTCGATATCTTTAATGCAAAGAAGATTGTTGGACTCAGAAACGCTACTCCGGCACAAATTTTAGAGCGTATTTTAAACGACAGCTGGACATTACAACCCGAAGACAAAGACATGATTGTGATGTACCACAAATTTGGCTACGAAATTAATGGCGAACGAAAACAAATAGACTCCAAAATGGTCTGCATCGGCGATGACCAAATCTATACCGCTATGGCAAAAACAGTTGGCTTACCGGTTGCAATAGCCACTTTACAAATTTTAAATGGCAACATCAAAACACCTGGCGTGCAATTGCCAATTAGAAAAGAAGTATACCAACCTATTCTAAAAGAACTGGCAGCCCATGGTGTAGTTTTCAATGAAACCGAGATGCCTTATGTAGGTTATAATCCTGATAAGTTGGTCGGGAATTAGAGCGTCCGAAGCGAATGGTTTGGGCATTTTTGGTTTCCATTTTCCCGCTTTCCGCTTCAATATCTTTGTCAAAGTTTAAAACTTTGACAAAGATGATTTTCACTACAATCGGGGCTATTGAGGAATGGTCTTTTGCTAAATCAGTTGTCTATTAAACATTTTGATTATAACTTAAAACAAAATCTCTATTTTTGCTTTAAATTCATTACTTATGAAGATAAATCAACTACAAATAGAAATTGACGGTATCGACAAAGAAATCCTCCGAAACCTTATGGAAGATGCCCGAAAACCAATATTGCAAATTGCCAATAAAATAGGAATTTCAGGCGCTGCTATTCACCAACGTTTGCGAAAACTAGAAGATGCCGGCGTGATTGCCAGCTCTAAACTAATTGTTGACAATAAAGTGTTGGGCTATAAAACCATGGCGTTTATTGGGATTTATCTCGACAAAGCATCAAGTAATGCCGAAGCGGTAAAAGAGCTTAAAAAAATACCAGAAGTTTTAGAATGTCACTATACAACGGGAAACTGGAGTATCTTAATCAAAATGATTTGCCGTGATAACGAACATTTGATGCAGTTGTTAAACAAAAAAATCCAACCTATTGATGGTGTTTCCAGAACAGAAACGTTTATTTCTTTAGAACAACAAATCGAAAGACAAATTCAGTTGTAACTAAACTTTTATATGGCTCCAGTTTTCGCCACGCTTGATTCGATATATCTGCATTTCACTAATTCCAAATTGTTTTGCCAACATTTTAATACGTGTACTCTGATTAGGGTTACTCAATATCTTTTTTAAATGAATGACTTTTGTTGTAGTCAGTTTTCTCCCGTCAGCTTTTATATTATGCTCTACTAATTTTCGCATAGAGTCAATTACATGAGGGCTTTTCTTATGGTGATCTAGCTTTTCTTGATAAGTCACCCATTTTAAGTTTTTTACCAAATCATTGTCCCGCACATAATCTAAATGCACTACATATTGCTGCTCATCTGATGTTTTTGGAATAAACAATTCGGCTACGAGTTTGTAAATAAATAAAGTTTTACGGACTTTTTTACCATTCACAGTTCTTTCATAACGGAAAGTTTTGAAGCCATCTGACACAGAACCTTTCAATAAATTTGCGTCGCTAAAATTTTCTGTAAAACTGATGAGACGGCCATGATTGGAAACGGCGTATCTAAATTTCAACGGAAAATCTGTTTCGATTTCACGAAACTCTTCGTTTGCATAAATTCTAATCATTTTTGTGGTATTTGATTATCAAACTTACGAAAAAAAAATTCTTTAAGATTCATCCCTTTTGAATAAACTCAAGAATAACAAGGCTTGAGAGAAATGGATTATAAAACCGTTCAGCGAAATACATAAAAGAAAAAAACCGTCTCGTTCCAAAAAACAAGACGGTTTTGTAATTTAATCTCTTCTTCCAAAAACCTGTAATGCCCAATACAACAGTGAAGCTAAAGCTCCGATAGCGGCAACTACATAAGTTCTGGCAGCCCATTTTAAAGCATCTTCGGCACCTGCATATTCTTGTTGGCTCAGCATGTTTTTATTCTTTAACCAAGCCAATGCTCGGTTGCTGGCATCATATTCGACTGGCAAGGTTATGAAACTAAAGGCCGTTGCAACAGCCATCAATATCAAACCAATAACAGCTACATAAAAACCGAATCCTAAATGCGCTCCTGCACCCAGAATTAATCCACCAAAAATAAGCCATTGTGAAAGTGTTGAGGAAACGTTTACTATCGGTACTAATTGTGATCGAAGTTGCAACATATTATATGCTGTAGCGTGTTGCACCGCATGACCACATTCGTGAGCGGCCACCGCAGCAGCCGAGGCATTGCGTTCGCTGTATACCGTTTCGCTAAGGTTCACCGTTTTATCAGCGGGATTGTAATGATCTGTTAATTGTCCGGGCGTTGAAATAACTTTAACATCATAAATACCGTGGTCGTGTAGCATTTGTGTGGCGATTTCGGCACCACTCATGCCGTTGCGTAAATGAACGTGTGCGTATTGTTCGAATTTACTTTTTAATTTTGAACTTACAGCAAAACTGACTAAGGCAATCAAGCCGATTAAAACATAATATCCTATCATGATTTTATAAAATTAGTTTTTATACTTTTAACAAATTGTAAGCCAATGTCTTTATAATGACATCTTGGCATTTATCTGCAAATCGTTATAAAAGCAACCAATTCTGCTGCTTCATAATACGTAAAGTTGACGCTTACTATTTCGTAGCCTGCATTTGCTTTTTCGTTCAGAAAGTGTTCCACCTTATCGGTTAGCTTTTCTTTCATGCTGCTGAAACCAGCTTTTTCTACAATGGTGTGGATTTCGTGTTTTTTCATGATTTTGTTTTTCTTCTTATACGGGAAAATAAAAAAAGGTTACACCTTTTTTTAAAATCTGCCTGTCCGCAAATGTCCGATTGATAGCTTTTTTTAGATACTTTGTTCGATCTTTGTTCGATCTTTGTTCGGTAACGCTTCGGTAAAATGGCACTTTTACCGAAGAAAGCCCGAACAAATACAAAAGAAAACCCCAAACTCTATTGGAATTTGGGGTTTTAGTTTTGGAATTTATTCTATTATTTACCCAACCAGGTTAATAACTTTCCCCGGAACGATGATTACTTTATTCGGTGTTCTTCCGTCTAATTGCTTGATGGTTCTTTCGTCAGACAAAATAATTTCCTGAATTTGCGGAACGGTTAAATCTAAAGGCAATTTAATAGTAAAACGCATTTTTCCGTTAAACGAAACCGGATATTCTTTTTCCGATTCTACTAGATATTTCTCTTCACAGATTGGAAAAGCAACTGTTGAAATTGAACCATTATGACCCAATTGACTCCAAAGTTCTTCTGCAATATGCGGTGCATAAGGCGAAATTACGATTGCCAATGGTTCCAATATTTTTCGGTGGTTGCATTTTAGTGTTGCCAATTCGTTTACACAAATCATAAACTGTGAAACGGAAGTGTTAAACGAGAAGTTCTCGATGTCTTCAGTAACTTTTTTGATGGTTTTGTGTAGCGATTTGTACATATCGGCTGTTGGTTCTTCATCAGAAATATTTAAACCGGTGTTGTCATCAAAATACAAACGCCATAGTTTTTTTAAGAAGCCTGAAACTCCGGTAATTCCGGCAGTATTCCATGGTTTTGCTTGTTCTAATGGGCCAAGGAACATTTCGTATAGACGTAATGTATCCGCACCATAATCGTTACAAATGTCATCAGGGTTGACTACGTTGTATTTGGATTTGGACATTTTTTCGACTTCACGTCCGACTATGTATTTTCCGTTTTCTAAAATGAATTCGGCGTTTGCATAATCTGAATATAGAGGATGTTTCTTGAAAGCTTCAATGTCTAATTCGTTAGTGATGTCGTTTATAACTGCTAAGTCAACATGAAGTGGAACAATATTAATATCTCCAACCAAACTTAAACCAATTGCATCAGGATAAAATTCTTTTAAAGATTTTAAATAAAATTCTTCAACATTTTTCAACTCTTCATCATCTCCTTTAACTATTAAATCAAATTTTGTCTTTGTGATAAAAAAATAAGGAATGGGAGAGTTTTTAACATCTTTTCCTCCTCCTAAAGTTAAACCCCAAGAAATGCGATAAACAAACGCACTCATCCCCAAAATCATTCCCTGATTAATCAACTTCTTGAACGGTTCTTCCGTTGGAGCGAAGCCTTTGTCTTTTAGGAATTTATTCCAAAAACGCGAGTATAATAAATGACCAGTTGCGTGCTCGCTTCCGCCTATGTATAAGTCTACGCTTTCCCAATAGTTCAAGGCTTCTTTGCTGGCAATTTCGTTTTCATTGTGAGCATCCATATAACGCATCCAATACCAAGAACTTCCTGCCCAGCCTGGCATGGTGTTTAATTCGAGAGGGTATACTCCATTATCCTGCCCTTCGACTGCGCTCAGGGTGACAAGTTTATTGGAGACTATTTTGCTGTTAATAGCATCCCAAGCCCAATCCGTAGCATTTCCTAATGGTGGTTGTCCGTCTTCGGTTGGTAAATATTTTTCTACTTCAGGCAAAACGATTGGCAAATGTTTTTGGTCAATCATCTGCGGCATTCCATTTACATAATACACTGGGAACGGTTCGCCCCAATATCTTTGTCGGGAGAAAACCGCGTCGCGCAAACGATAATTGGTTTTGCCTTTTCCGTGGTTAATTTTTTCTAGTTCTTCGATGATTTTTTTGGTTGCGGCTTTGTAGCCCAATCCGTTTAGGAAATCAGAGTTTATCAATTCAAAACCATCTTTAGAAGTAAAGGCTTCATGTGAAATATCCTGATTGAAAATATTTTTAATTTCAGGCATTCCGTTTTGACCTTTGAAGAAATTCGCAAACGCATAATCTCTTTCATCTCCGCACGGAACCGCCATTACAGCACCAGTTCCGTAACCAGCCAAAACATAATCGCCTATCCAAACCGGAATTGATTCTTTTGTAAATGGGTGTTCAGCATAAGCACCTGTGAATACTCCTGAAATAGTTTTTACATCCGCCATTCTTTCTCGTTCCGAACGTTTTGCTGTAGCTTCTACATAAGCATCAACGACAGCTTTTTGTTCCGGAGTTGTGATTACAGAAACTAATTCGTGTTCCGGTGCAAGGGTCATAAATGTAACTCCGAAAATCGTATCAGGTCTTGTAGTGAAAACAGAAATTTTCGCTCTTGAATGTTCAACTTTAAAATCGACTGAAGCTCCGACTGATTTTCCAATCCAGTTGCGTTGCGATTCTTTTATGCTTTCGCTCCAATCTATGGTTTCTAAACCCTGCAATAATCTTTCGGCGTAAGCAGAAATTCGCATCGACCATTGCGTCATTTTTTTACGAATAACGGGATGACCACCACGTTCTGAAACTCCGTTTACGATTTCGTCATTTGCCAAAACAGTTCCTAATGCCGGACACCAGTTTACTTCGGTTTCTGCCAAATAAGTTAATCTGTATTGCAAAAGCCTTCTTTGTTTTTCTTCTGCTGAAAAGGCATTCCATTCAGATGGGAAAAAGATTTCCACATTATCGTCACATACGGCATGAACCGTTGCGTTGCCACTTTTTTCAAAAATGTCAATCAGAGTTGCTATATCTTCGGCTTTATCTGATTCTTTATTATACCAGGAATTGAATAATTGAATGAAAATCCACTGTGTATGTTTGTAATAATCGGCATTCGATGTTCGCACTTCTCGGCTCCAATCGAAAGAAAATCCAATTTTGTCTAATTGTTCACGGTAACGAGCAATATTTTCACGTGTTGTTTTTTCCGGATGTTGCCCGGTTTGAATTGCGTATTGTTCTGCCGGAAGTCCAAAAGAATCATAACCTTGCGGATGCAAAACATTAAATCCTTTGTGACGTTTGAAACGCGCCACAATATCGGAAGCAATATAACCTAGCGGATGTCCAACGTGAAGTCCGGCACCAGAAGGATACGGAAACATGTCGAGTACATAATATTTTGGCTTATCAGAATTATTGCTGGCAGCAAAAGTTTGGTTTTTGGCCCAATACTGTTGCCATTTGGCTTCGATTTTTTCGTGGAAATATTTCATTCTTGATTTTTATTGTTGCTACACCTGACAGGTTTTAAAAACCTGTCAGGTGTATTTCATACGTTTACTTTTCTAGCCCCGATTGCAGTGGAAATAACCTTTGTCAAAGTTTTGAACTTTAACAAAGGTATTGTAACGGAAAGCGGGAAAATGGTTTACTGAAACTGCCCAAACCATTCGCTGCTAAAAATTTTTAAGCGACAAATTTACGTTTATTATAATAAAGTTAAAAGTTTGTACGTTATAAAGAAGAAAAACAATTTTCTTTATTATTTTTACCACATCAAAATACAATTTATGTCGTCATCATTTGAAAAGTTTCAGAAACGCAGAGTTATAACTTCCTATTTTTCGGTCGTGTTGAGTATCTTTTTAGTGTTGTTTTTATTAGGGATTTTGGGACTTTTTGTCATCAATTCCAAAAGATTATCCGATAATTTTAAAGAAGAAATTGTGATGACAGTCTTCTTTAAAACCGAAGCAACTGATTCAACTATAACCGCTTTTACCAGTGAATTGAAAACGGCAGCATTTGCCAAATCTTTTGAATATGTTTCGAAAGAAGCAGCGGCTAAAAAACACATGAAAGTAATTGGTGAGGATTTCATGCAGTTTTTGGGCGTAAATCCGCTTCAGAATTCTTTTGATATTCACTTAAAGGCAGATTATGTTACCAATCAAGGCTTAGCAAAAGTTGAAAGTCGTTTGCGCAAAAATGATATGATTGCCGATGTTGTTTACGATAAGCAATTGGTGACTTTGGTTAACGATAACATCAAAAATATCAGCATGTGGATTTTGATAATCAGTTGTGCTTTTGCCTTTGTTTCGGTATTGTTAATTAACAGTTCGTTGCGTTTATCCATTTTTGCCAATCGATTTATTATTAAAACCATGCAAATGGTAGGTGCAACCAAATCATTTATTAGAAAACCATTTATTCAACGTAGCGTTTATTTAGGATTGATTGGTTCGGCATTAGCAATTGTTGCTCTAATTGGCGTACTGATTTATATCCAAACTACTTTCCCTAATCTTGGTATTATGGAAGATAAATTAGCTATTGCTATAGTACTTGTTAGTGTTCTCGTTTTAGGTGTTGTAATTACCTGGATAAGCACTTACTTTGCAACACAACGCTTTTTGAATTTGAGAACGGACGATTTATATTAAAAAAAGAATAGATAATAGACATTATGAAAAACAACGAGCAAAAACCTGATTTTCTTTTTGATACGGTTAACTATAAATTCCTGTTGATTGGGATTGGAGTTATTGTTTTAGGATTTATTTTGATGAGTGGCGGCGGAAGCGATAACCCAAAGGTTTTCAGCGAAGACGTCTTCAGCTGGAGAAGAATTCGTTTAGCACCAACCGTAGTTTTGATTGGTTTCGGAATTACGATTTATTCTATTTTTAAAAAGAGCAAATAGCTTCATAGCTTTTTGGATGGTTGGATTATTAGACTCTTCTTACCACTTTTCTTAAATCAAACAATCTAATTAATGGATTACATTCAAGCCGTTATACTAGCTATCATTGAAGGAATAACCGAATTTCTTCCCATTTCTTCAACAGGTCATATGATTATTGCTTCGTCATTTTTTGGCATTGCACATGATGATTTTACCAAATTATTTACCGTTGTAATTCAACTTGGCGCGATACTTTCGGTAGTCGTTTTATACTTCAAACGCTTTTTTCAGACGCTTGATTTTTACTTTAAACTTTTGGTTGCTTTTATTCCAGCCGTAGTTTTTGGATTGCTTTTCAGCAAAAAGATTGATGCTTTATTGGAGAATCCTATAACGGTTGCCGTTTCGTTAGTAATTGGTGGAATCGTTTTACTAAAAGTAGATGATTGGTTTACACAAAAAGAGGAGACTCAAGAAACTGAAAAAATAAGTTATGCAACAGCTTTAAAAATTGGTTTGTTCCAATGCTTGGCTATGATTCCGGGAGTTTCAAGAAGCGGCGCGAGTATTATTGGCGGAATGGCACAAAAATTATCTCGGAAAACTGCTGCTGAATTTTCGTTTTTCCTAGCAGTGCCTACCATGCTTGGTGCTACTGTTAAGAAATGTTACGATTACTACAAAGATGGTTTTGTATTAAACCACGACCAGATTAACTTTTTAATTATTGGAAATATTGTTGCCTTTATAGTAGCGATGTTGGCAATAAAATCTTTTATCGGATATTTATCTAAACACGGATTCAAAATGTTTGGTTATTACCGAATTGTGGCTGGTTTGGCTATTTTAATTATCCATTTCTGGATTATGAAATTAACGACAATCTGATGACTGCCGAAGACTTTTTAGAAGGTCAAATCCTTTTGATTGACAAGCCGCTAAAGTGGTCTTCTTTTCAGGCGGTGAACAAATTGAAGTATATTTTAAAACGCAAATACGATCTTCCTAAAAAATTCAAAATTGGTCACGCCGGCACTTTAGATCCTTTGGCAACAGGTTTACTGATTGTTTGCACCGGAAAATTCACCAAACGAATTACCGAAATCCAAGGGCAAGCGAAAGAATACACCGGAACAATTACTGTTGGTGCTACAACGCCATCATATGATTTAGAAACGGAAGTTGACGCTACTTTTCCAACAGAACATATTACAGCTGAATTAATTCAGGAAACAGTAAAACAATTTATTGGTGAAATTGACCAAAAACCACCTGTTTTCTCCGCCATAAAAAAAGACGGGAAACGTTTGTATGAACATGCGCGTGCCGGAGAAGAAGTCGAAATTTGTTCAAGAAAAACTACCATTCATGAATTTGAAATTACTAAATTTGAATTGCCTAAAATAGAATTCAGAGTGGTTTGCAGCAAAGGAACTTATATTCGTTCGCTGGCTTTTGACTTTGGAAAAGCACTAAATTCTGGGGCACATTTATCGGTTTTACGCCGAACAAAAATTGGAGATTATTCAGTTCAAAACGGTATTTTACCGGATGAATTCGAGAAATAATAGTAACCGATTATGAGAGTTTATGTCTTAATATCCATCTTATTTTTTTGCTGCCTTGGTTATTCACAAGAAACACCAAAACAAACAGATGTAAAAACCCCAAGACATACGTTTGCAAAATTAGATTTTTCGTTTCCAATAAGAGTCAATCAGTATTATGGAGAAATTGATCCTTACACTGGTGAAAAAGAACCCTTTTTTTTACCTGACGGAATTAGCACCCGTTTTGGTTATGGTTTGAAGCCGATTGACTGGATTGCTATTGGTGCAAACATAGGAATTGATTGGAAAGGAAGTAAATGCTTAGTCGTAGCGCCTATATTTGGAACACTCAAAATCTGTCCAATAGGCGGAATGGATTTACGCTATTTTGTAGAAGCCGGTTATGGAAGAGCTTTGGCTCTCGGGAAAAATGACTTAGCTGGTTATTTCAAAAAAATAAGCATCGGAATAGAAGATAAAGATAGCGGTGGATTTGGTCTATATTTAGAGCTTTGCCAATATGGTTTCAGTAAAATCACAGATGAGAAAATAGGTAGTTTCTGCGTTGGTTTGACCTATCAATTTAAATAATTATTCCAAAGAATTCAGCAACGAAGTAACTTCGTTTTGAGTTGATACTCCTTTGTCGTGCAAATACCAAAGCTGTAAATCGGCTTTTGCTTTTTCATCAATCATTCCATGTTGCTTTCTATAATCCGAAATAAATTGATTGGCTCCGATTGGTCTTGGTCCGAAATCACCTAAAACCTCTAAACTGTTTTTATCCAAAATAATCAACTTAGGAATTGACTTTGTTCCATTGGTTAAAAACAAATTCATCAATTCCTCATTTTCATCACGGAAAACAATCCTCAGATCAACTTTATCTGAAAGCTGTGCCATTTTATAAATGACTGGGAGAATTTGCGCCGCATCGCCACACCAACCCTCAGAAATGACTAGCCAAATATATTCCTTTTGTAAACGCTTCATAAGTTGAAGCGTCTCTATGGCAATAGTAATCGTTTTGTCTAAACGATTCATCCTTGTTTCGTTGAGTTCGCTATAATGTGTCAATGCTTCGGATTGCTCAATACCCGTTGACTTGCCTTCATTTAATAAAACTTTGATGTTATTTCTATAATCGGTATAACTATAACTCTGTGAAAGACTTTTTTCTATAATGGATTTCATAACTTCCTTTTGATGCCACGAAGTTACAAAACCAATAGGTTAAATAACATGACAATAGTTGGTTAACATTCTTTTTGCCAAATACCATAAAAAAAGAGAATATGTTTATATTTGCATCACTTTTGATATTAAGAGGAGAATGTCCAGTGGACATTTGGCTTTATAGTCTCGGTCAAATTTTAAATTAAAAAAAACAAACACGACGAATGAAATACAAAAGAATTCTTCTAAAACTAAGTGGCGAAGCTTTGATGGGCGACAGACAATACGGAATTGACCCAAAACGTCTTGCTGAATATGCTGATGAAATTAAAGAAATTCATGACAAAGGAGTAGAAATCGCCATTGTAATTGGAGGCGGAAATATCTTTAGGGGAATTTCAGGCGCCAGTAACGGAATGGATAGAGTCCAAGGCGATTATATGGGAATGCTTGCAACCGTTATTAACGGAATGGCTTTACAAGGCGCATTGGAAGATAAAGGAATGTTGACGCGTTTACAAACCGCTTTAAAAATCGAAGCGATTGCCGAGCCATATATCAAAAGAAGAGCGGTTCGTCATTTGGAAAAAGGTAGAATTGTTATTTTTGGCGCCGGAACAGGAAACCCTTATTTTACAACTGATACTGCTGCTGTGCTTCGCGGTGTTGAAGTGCATGCCGATGTGATTTTGAAAGGAACACGTGTTGACGGAATTTATGATGCCGATCCTGAAAAAAATGCAAATGCTGTAAAATTTGAAAGCATTACTTTTGACGACGTTATCAAAAAAGGATTGAATGTGATGGATTCTACCGCATTTACGTTAAGCCAAGAAAACGCCTTGCCAATTGTGGTTTTTGATATGAATAAAAAAGGAAATTTATTAAAAATTTGCAACGGTGAAAATGTTGGAACCGTTGTTAAAATATAAATAGATTGTTAGATTATTGGATTTTTAGATTACTAGAAATCTAAAAATCCAATAATCCAATAATCTAGAAATCTAGACAAGAAATGGAAGAAATTGAATTTATTTTAGACAGTACAAAAGAATCCATGAATGGTTCTATTGCACATTTAGAAAAAGAATTTTTAAATATTCGTGCCGGAAAAGCATCACCACAAATGTTGGGAAGTGTTTTTGTAGACTATTATGGTTCTCAAACACCCCTATCTCAAGTTTCTAACGTTAATGTTCCTGATGCCCGAACTATTACCATTCAGCCTTATGAAAAAAGCATGTTACATCCGATTGAAAAAGCAATTATGATTGCCAATCTTGGTTTCAATCCGATGAATAATGGTGAAAACATCATCATTAATGTTCCTGCTTTAACCGAAGAAAGAAGACGCGACTTAGTAAAACAAGCAAAAGCAGAAGCAGAAGATGCTAAAATCGGAATCAGAAATGCTCGAAAAGATGCCAATACCGATATCAAAAAATTAGAGAAGGAAGGAACTTCAGAAGACGTTTGTAAATCTGCTGAAGATGATATTCAAAAACTAACAGATGGTTTTATCCGAAAAGTAGAGGAACATTTGGCCACCAAAGAAGCCGAAATCATGAAAGTATAACTTTGTTAATTCAATATTAAATCCGTCCTGATACATCGAGACGGATTTTTTTATTCCTATTTTTGTCAAATCATTGCTGCAACTACTTTCAAATGAAGCGACTATTTCAACTGTTTTTATTCTTCACACTGTCGCTGCAAGCACAATTTCAAGTCAATGGAATTATAAAAGATTCCGAAACCAAAAAAGCACTTCCGTTTGCCACTATAAAAACCGAAAGCGGCTTTTCTACTATTGCCGATGTTGATGGAAAGTTTAATTTCCTTTTAATATCACAACCCGAAACTTTGACGGTTTCTTATATTGGCTATGAATCAAAAACCATTTCACTATTCGAAATAAAAACCTTTTTTACGCTCTATCTTTCACCAAAAATTGATGCGCTGAAAGAAGTTTCTATTTCAAATGTAAATCCGGCCAACGCGATTATCACCAAAGTAATTCGGGAAAAACAGAACAACAATCCACAAAAAAAACTGAACAGTTTTCAATTCAAATCATATAACAAATTACTTGTTACCGCCAATCCTGACTCGATTTTTGGTAAAATTGATACTGTTTTTGTGAACGCTGTTTCTAAAGATAAAATTGCTAAAATAGATTCGTCAGATTATAAGTTTAAAAAAATTATTGACAAGCAACATTTGTTTCTGACCGAAAAAGTATCGCAATTTCAGTTTGAAAAACCAATACTGAAAGAAACTATTTTGGGGACAAAAATGGCGGGTTTTAAAGAACCTATTTACGAACTTTTGGGATTCAATCTACAATCATTTTCTATTTACGATGCTAAATATGAACTCTTTGAAACCAAATATAAAAGTCCCATTTCTGATGCCGCACTTGAAGAATATCGGTATAAAATTCTAGACACCACTTCTATCGATAATCGAACCGTGATTGTACTTTATTTTAAAAACAAAATTAGCAATAAAGGTTTGGAAGGATTGCTCTATGTTGACAATGAAAACCATGCTGTTGCTAAAGCGGTGATGCGCATTCGGGGTGTTTTAGACATTACCGGAATTCATGAATTTAGCTATTTGCCCCAAGAAAAAGTCTGGTTTCCCATTCGGAAAAACTTTAAAATCGTTAAAGGGAAAAGTAAGGAACCTACGAAAATTTTGGGCGGTCGAATTGAGTTTGCTGCCGAAGATGATGACACCAATTCGAAAAAAACAGCTTCTGATTTCACCTATCTTTCTTCGGAAATGCATGCTTTTGATTTAGTTGTAAATAACAAGTTGAAAATCAGAAAATCTTCTGTTACTATCGAAATTAAAGACAATGCCCACAAAAGAGACGATGCGTTTTGGAGCCAAAACAGAACCGATAGTTTAGACTCGCGAAGCGAAAGAACGTATGTAGTTTTAGACAGTATCATAACCAAAGGAAATATTGAGAAGAAAATCAAATTCGGGAGAAAAGTTATCAATGGTTACGTGCCTTTCGGTCCATTTGATTTTGATTTGCGCTATCTTTTGAGTTATAATAATTTTGAAGGATTTCGTTTTGGAATTGGCGGTATTACCAATGACACTTTTTCTAAAAAACTCCGTGTTGAAGGCTATATAGCCTATGGTTTGAAAGATGAAACCATCAAGTACAATTTAGGAACGGCTGTCCGGATTGGTAATTTTTCTAACACTTGGATCGGAGGGTCGTATACAGATGATGTTCGGGAGATTGCGAGTACCAATTTTGCAACGGATAAAAGGGTTTTCAAAATTTATGACCCGCGACCTATCAACATCAGCACATTTTATAATCACAAAACGTGGCGTGGTTACATTGAAACTAAAATTATTCCAAAAACAGAAACCATTTGGCAACTTTCGTATAGCCAAATAAGTCCGTTGTTCAATTATACTTTCGCTTACGATAGCCATTTGTATCGGGAATTTACGATGTCAACCGCTATGTTTTCTATACAATGGAATCCTTTTAGTGATTATATGCAAACGCCAAATGGTAAAATTGAATACGAAAAACGTTTCCCTAAATTCACTTTTCAGTTTACTAAATCGCTGCCTAATTTCTTTGCTAATGATTTCGATTTTGGAAAAATTGATGCCCGAATTGAGTATGAAAAGAAATATTTAAACGGACAAAAATCAGCTTTTTTACTTCAAGCAGGTTATGCTTTTGGAGCGCTTCCCTTGACGCATTTGTATAATACTTCACCGAATAATTTGACCAAAGACAAGCTATTACAAAGAATAACCATAGCTGGAAAAAACAGTTTTGAAACCATGTATTTCAACGAATTCTTTTCTAGTGAATTTGTGATGCTTCAATTTAAACACGGATTTAAAAGAGTCGAGTTGTTCAAAAAAGTAAAGCCTTCATTGGTTTTAGTATCCAGAATGGCTTGGGGAAATTTGGAGCATCCGGAGCGGCACATTGGCATTCAATACAAAACTTTAGACCAAGGTTTCTTCGAATCCGGAATCGAATTGAATCAGATTTATAAAGGATTTGGTTTAACCGGATTTTATAGATATGGCCCAAATCAATTGCCCAGGTTTGAAGATAATCTAGCAGTTAAGCTGAGTTTTGTTTTTGATTTTGGGTTTTGATTTTTTAGTCATACACAAATTATAAAACATATATTTACCACAAAAAATTGATGAATAAAGGACAAATTTCTAGTATCTTAAGAAAACTTCGATTGATTTATTTGGCAGACTGGGCACATTTTTATGTTGAGCGCTATAAAAATCAGAAGAAAAACTCAGTCTTTAAAAAAAATAACCCCGACGTAAAATTACCGCCAGATTATCTTATATACGAATCATTTCAGATTGACTATACAAAATATTATACGGAGAGTATCAATACTGCTAAATGGGTTGCCGATTATTTTAGCAAATATCTAGATTTAAAAGACAAAAAGATACTTGATTGGGGTTGTGGTCCTGGCAGGGTAATTCGTCATTTGCCTAATGTTGTTGGCAAAGAATGCAAATATTTTGGGACAGACTATAACAAACAATCCATTGACTGGTGTTCAAAAAATCTTCCTGGAATTAGTTTTAATTGTAACACTTTGGAAGCAAAACTTCCTTATCCTGACGATTCATTTGATGCAATATATGGAATTTCAATTTTTACACATCTTTCAGAACAATTGCATTATGATTGGTATACTGAATTGCATCGAATATTGAAACCAGACGGAATACTATTCCTGACTACTCAAGGTGATAATTTCAAGGTAAAACTAATTCCTTCAGAAGTTGCAAGATATGATGCTAATGAATTAATTATTCGGGACAAAGTGAAAGAAGGACATCGCATGTTTTCAGCATTTCATCCAACTGAATTCATGAAAAATCTATTCCATGATGCTGAAATTTTAGAGCATTATGCTGAGCCAATTCCGGAAACGGGCAATTGGATTCCACAAGATGTTTGGATTATAAGAAAGAGATAATTAAGGCTTAATAATCAAAACCGAAGGAATATCTGTAAGCCATGAAACCTCGTCGTCTATTAGTTTTTTCCAAGTTTCTAGACTAAAAATAATTAAATCCTGCTTAAGCAATACAGGTTTATTAAGTTGATTCGGATGAAAAACTTCAATATTATTTGGATGATTTTGTTCTAAAACCGCCAAAGCATTTTCAACAATAAAATTGTTTTTACTATGATCATTGTTATCCAAAATAGTAATATGAGAATTGTTATTGTAAATCAATTTTTGGGCATAATCAATTAGAAAAACATCGCCAACGCTATAAATCCCAACGAAAACTTTATCGATTTGTTGTAAATCTTTATCAATCAATACACCAAGTGGTGTTTTGGTTTTGGAAATTATCAACCGTGTTCTGTCGTCAAAAGGCGAGTTTTCGAACAATCCTTCTTTCCCTTTGAACTTATCTAATAATCTATCCGGATTAATGATACGTGTGGTAAATCCAAGTACTTTACCTAAAATTGTACCTTCAAAAATTGATTTCCCTAAACCAACTAAAAGCAAATCATATTTCCCTACGTGAGCAATGTCGGCAATATCGGTTTCAATATCGTTGGTTGCTTTAAAAATAGTGGTAATAGGTTGGTCTAATTTTTTAGATTCTTTTACAATGGGTTCAAACGTTTCCTTTTCATATTCTTCTAAATTATACGCGTGCATTTCGTCACTTGCCGTTAAATGCATAGCAGTAACATTAGCTGAATCGGTTTGTTTTTTGGTAAGACTGTTTGCCAAACGCAGTAGTGATTTCCCTTTTTGATTGTTACCAAAAGAAATCAGAATATTAAAATCGGAGTTCCTTTTAACCTCTGAAGGAATAATAGCATCTTTGGTTTTAAAAATAAAATTGATTATGTCTAAAGCTGGACCAGTCATAAATGTTGTGACCAATGCCATGATTACCATCATAGTGAACACTTTTGGCGAAAGCACCCCAAGTTCGTAACCAATGTTTAGCACCACTAATTCCATCAAACCTCGAGTATTCATCAAAGCGCCGATGGTCAAACTGTCGCGCCAATTTTGTCCAACAAATTTTGCTGCCAAAGCACTTCCAAAGAATTTTCCAACAACTGCTACCGCAATAATACATCCTGTTACTTTCCATAAATAGACATCATTGATCAATCCTATTTCGGTTCTTAATCCAGTAAAAACAAAAAACAGTGGTAAAAACAATATAACGGAAACATCTTCTACTTTTTCAATAAAGACCGTTCTAAATTTTGATATATCAGGCATAATGGCGCCCATCAAAAAAGCGCCAAACAAGGCGTGAATACCTATTATTTCGCTCACATACGAAGAAATAATTAAGGTCAAAAGAAAAATGGCCACCACCGATTTTTTGATATTATCTTTTTTGGCATACAAATCTCCAATTCGTTTTAAAAATGGTTTCACAATAAATAACATCATTAAAACATAGACAAGAGCTAATCCGATAACATATAAGGAACTTACAAAACTTCCTGCTTTTGCAATGGCAATAACTGCTGCTAATAAACACCAAGCTGTAATATCATCGGCTGCGGCACAAGTGATAACAATCGTTCCCAATCTTGTTTTATGAATACCTCGTTCCTGAACAATTCGGGCCAAAACAGGAAATGCTGTAATGCTCATAGCAATTCCCATAAACAAACTAAACGACAAAAATTCAACGCCAACAGGAGCAAATTGATGGTAAATATAATACGACAATCCAATACCAAGAGCAAACGGAATTACAATACTCGCATGACTAATTACAACCGCTTCGTTGGCTTTGTTTTTTAAGACTTTTAAATCTAACTCCATTCCGATTACAAACATGAAGAGTATCAAACCAACTTGACTCAACAACTGAAGATTTCCTAATGAGTCAACCGGGAAAAGTGATTCTTTTAAATCCGGAAAATAAAGTCCAAAAAGGGATGGTCCAAGTACAATTCCAGCTATAATTTCACCTATAACGGATGGTTGCCCAATCTTTCTAAAAATCCAGCCAAAAATTCGGGCAACTAAAACAATAGTGATAATTTGGAAAAGCAATAAGGGCAACGGATGTTGTAAATTATGATACAACGAAGATAAAAACTGCGTCCACTGACTATCGGCAGAAGATGGAGAGACAATTTTTCTTCCTACTTCAAGCAGTTTGCCTTGTTCGACAATTCGATACATCAAATAGGTAAAACCACCTGTAATAAAAATATAAAATAAAGAATTTTTTAAATTTCTCATCCAAAAACTATTACTGCTTATGCTTACAAAGATGCTAAAAAGCAATGTATTTTTTCATTTTTTTTGGGGCTATTAACAATTATTTAATCAGACGCCGTTTTTCTGACATAAATTAAGCAAATCTTTTATAAAATCAATCCCTTTTTTAGTGGTTTTAATTACCTTTGCAACCGTTTTTACATTAAAATGAAGAAGAAAATAAACGCAGGTTTTTGGGAATTTATCGCTGGAATTATTCTAAGAAATAGAATAGCTATTAGCATTGGAATTGTTCTGTTGACTATCTTCTTAGCTTTGCAATGGAAAAATGTTGGTATGACTTATAATGAAGCCAACTTATTACCCAAAAATCACAAAGCCAATAAAGATTATACTCAGTTTCTAAATGTTTTTGGTGAAGAAGGAAATCTAGTTGTAATAGGAATTAAAGACAATAAGTTTTTCACGCCAAAAGCATACAAAGCTTGGGACGAATTGATGACTAATTTAAAATCTCATAAAGAGGTTGAATTGGTTGTTTCGCTAAATGATTTAAAGAAATTACAAAAAAACGATACGCTCGAAAAGTTTGAACTAGTTCCATTAGTTAACCAAAAAAGAACAACTGATCCAAAGTATTTAGCCGAAATTAAAAGACAGCTTTTTAACGATTTGCCTTTTTATGAAGGTCTGCTTTTTAATAAAAAATCAGGAAGTATTCGCTCTGCGATTTATATCAACAAAAAAGTTGTTAACTCGCCTATCCGAAAAGAATTCATTCTGAATGTTTTGGTTCCTGAAGTAACTAAATTTGAAAAAACAACCGGAATTGACTTGAAAGTTTCGGGCATGCCTTATATCAGAACCATCAACACCGACAATATGAAAGGTGAAATTGGACTGTTTATTGGCGCTGCTTTGTTTATCACTTCGTTAATTTTCTTTTTGTTTTTCCGTTCACATCGTGCCACATTTATTTCGATTTGCATCTTGATTGTTGGCGTAATGTGGTCGTTTGGAACGCTTGGTTTGTTTCATTACAAAATCACGATTTTAACAGCAATTATTCCGCCCTTGATTATAGTTATCGGAATCACGAATTGTATTTTCCTTATCAATAAATACCAACAGGAAATCAAAACGCACCGCAATCAGGCTAAAGCTTTGCAACGTGTGATTTCCAAAATCGGAGTTTCAACATTGATGACCAATCTGACGACAGCAATTGGTTTTGCAACCTTTATGATTACCGGAAATGATTTGCTGTATGAATTTGGATTGGTAACTTCTATAAACGTAATTACGGTTTATCTTTTGACGCTAATGGTGGTGCCGATAGTGTATAGTTTTATGCCATTGCCAAAAGAAAAACACTTAAATCACTTAAGCAAAAACTATCTTTCTTCTATTTTAAATTGGGTTGAAAGACATGTTAGATACAAACGAAATCTGATATACAGCATCTACGGATTGTTGCTTGTTTTTAGTGTTATTGGTGTTTCCCAAATGAAGGTTTCCGGAAGTTTGATTGGCGAAATGCCCAAAAGCGCTTCCTTTTTTAAAGACATTTTATTTTTCGAAAAAGAATTCAACGGTGTAATGCCTTTGGAAATCATGATTGATACCAAACGTAAAAAAGGCGTAATGAAAGCGTCAACTTTGCGAAAAATGGACGAATTGCAAAACACGATTGATAGCATTCCGGAACTTTCGAAACCGGTTTCTATTGTTAATTTAGTGAAATATTCGAAGCAGGCTTTCTATAACGGCAATCCGGAATATTATGATTTACCAACGTCGCAGGAACAAGCTTTCATCCTTTCGTATGCCAAAAATGCCACCAAAGGTTCGAAAGATAATTTAATGAAAAGTTATGTGGATAAAACGGGCCGATATGCCCGAATCACAACTTTCATGAAAGACATCGGCACTGAAGAAATGGCCAAAATTGAAAAGAAACTACATGCCAAAATTGATAAAATTTTCCCAAGTGACAGCTACGAAGTTACCCTAACTGGTAAGGCTTTGGTTTTTCAAAAAGGAACAACTTACTTGATAGGAAACCTTGTTGAATCGTTAATCTTTGCCATTTTGTTAATTGCCTTATTGATGACATACATGTTCCGTTCGTGGAAAATGATTTTTGCTTCGGTCGTAACCAATATTCTGCCGCTTTGCATCACATCAGGCTTAATGGGCTATTTCGGAATTCCGTTGAAACCATCAACTATTTTAGTTTTTAGTATTGCTTTCGGAATTTCGGTTGACAATGCGATACAATTTATGGCTAAATACCGTCACGATTTAATTCAGAACGGTGGGAAAATTGAAAAAGCAGTTATTAGTGCCTTGCACGAAACTGGTGTTAGCACTTTCTATACTTCAGTGGTTTTGATATTTGGTTTTGCTGTCTTTACTTTGTCAAGTTTTGGAGGAACAATAGCTCTTGGTGGATTAATTTCAGTTACCTTAACCTTTGCTATGTTTGCTAATTTGGTAGTGCTTCCTGCTTTGGTTTTAACTACTGAAAAATGGGGTGGTAAAAAGAAACTGACCAAAAAAGAGCTTACAGAAGAACAGCCAAGCATCAACATTTATCGCGATAATACTGACGATATTGATGAAATTACAATAGAAAATAAATAATTTATATTTGCGTTAGATTTTAAGATTCATACAAATCCTAATTTCTAATTCTAAAATCCTAATTTTAAAATGAAACATACCAAAGTTAAAAACTTACTAAACAGTGAAACAACGATTTCAGAGGTAAATGCAAAAGGTTGGGTAAGAACTTTTAGAAACAATCAATTTATCGCGTTGAACGATGGTTCGACAATTAATAATATTCAGTGCGTTGTCGATTTTGAAAACACGCCAGAAGAAACCTTAAAAAGAATTACAACTGGAGCTGCAATTTCAGTAACAGGAGCTTTGGTAGAAAGCAAAGGTGCCGGTCAGAAATATGAAATTCAGGTCGCAAAACTTGAAATTCTTGGCGATTCTGATGCAGAGAAATTCCCAATGCAACCAAAGAAACATTCATTGGAATTCCTTAGAGAAAATGCACATTTAAGAGTTAGAACTAATGCTTTTGGAGCGATAATGAGAGTGCGTTCTGTTTTGGCTTTTGCAGTGCATCAGTATTTTCAGGAAAAAGGTTTTGTATATGTGAATACGCCAGTAATAACAGGTGCAGATGCAGAAGGTGCCGGCGAAATGTTTCAAGTGACTTCATTACCATTGGATAATCTTCCAAAAAACGAAGAAGGAAACATCGATTACAAAAAAGATTTTTTCGGAAAACATACTAATCTTACGGTTTCCGGACAATTAGAAGGTGAAACTTTTGCAATGGCTTTAGGTCAGATTTATACTTTTGGACCAACATTTAGAGCTGAAAACTCAAATACTTCTCGTCACTTGGCCGAATTCTGGATGATTGAACCGGAAGTTGCTTTCAATGATTTGAATGACAATATGGATTTGGCTGAAGATTTTATCCAATATGCAATTAAATATACGATGGATAAATGTCAAGACGATTTGAAGTTTTTAGAAAGTCGTTTAGCTGAAGAAGATAAATCAAAACCACAGGCAGAAAGAAGCGAAATGAGTTTGTTAGAGAAATTAAACTTCGTTTTAGAAAACAACTTCAAACGCGTTTCCTATACTGAAGCTATTGATATTTTAAGAGATTCTACTCCAAATAAAAAGAAAAAATTCAGTTACATTATCAACGAATGGGGCGCCGATTTACAAAGTGAACACGAACGTTATTTAGTTGAAAAACATTTTAAATGTCCGGTGATTTTGTTTGATTATCCAGCCAATATCAAAGCATTTTACATGCGTTTGAATGAAGACGGAAAAACGGTTCGCGCCATGGATATTCTTTTCCCTGGAATCGGGGAAATCGTTGGCGGTTCACAAAGAGAAGAACGTTACGAGGTTTTAGTTGAAAAAATGAAAGCACTCGGCATTGACGAAGAAGAACTTTGGTGGTATTTAGACACCCGAAGATTCGGTTCGGCTGTGCATTCAGGTTTCGGATTAGGATTTGAAAGATTAGTATTATTTGTAACCGGAATGACAAACATCCGCGACGTTATTCCGTTTCCAAGAACACCGCAAAACGCAGAATTTTAATAACTGTTGTCTGTTCTCCGTTATCTGTTAAAATAATATCAGACAACTGACAACTGACAACCGACAACCGACAAAAATGTTAAAGCAGTTCTTAAATCTAAAATTATCACAAAAACTATCGCCTCAGCAAATTCAGTTGATGAAGTTGATACAATTGCCTACGCAGGCTTTTGAGCAACGGTTGAAAGAGGAAATGGTAGAAAATCCGGCATTGGAAAGTGGTAAAGAAGAGGAAGAATTGTATGAGAAAGATGAGTTTGACAACAATGACGAATATGATGATTACGAAGGCAGTGAAAACATCGAAACCGACGAAATCAATATTGACGAATATTTAAGCAATGACGAAACTCCAGAATATAAGCTACAAGCCAATAATTATAGCGACGATGATGATGACCGACAAATGCCATTGGCAGCCCCAACAAGCTTTCACCAGGATTTAATCAATCAGTTAAATACTTTTATCTTAACAGATGAACAACGAGATATTGCTGAGTTTTTGGTTGGAAGCATTGACGACGACGGGTATTTACGAAGAAGTGTTCAGGATATAGTTGACGATATGGCGTTTACACAAGGCATTTATACCGATGAAAAAACGGTTGAAAAAATGTTGCAAATCATTCACGATTTAGATCCTGCCGGAGTTGGCGCAAGAAACTTGCATGAATGTTTAATGTTGCAACTTAGGCATAAAACGCCATCAGAATATGTTGATTTAGCCATCAATATTATTGAAAACGAATTTGATGCTTTTACCAAAAAACACTACGAAAAATTGATGGCAACCTTTGAAGTTTCTAAAGAACAACTCAAAAAAGCTATTGAAGAAATTGAAAAATTAAACCCAAAACCCGGTGGTTCTTTTGACAGTAGTAATCGCACGGTAGAACAAATTGTTCCCGATTTTGCCATTCGAATTGTTGATGGTGAACTGGAACTTACTTTGAACGGCAGAAATGCACCAACCTTACACATTTCCAAAGATTATCAGGAAATGCTGCAAACTTACAAAGTGTCTAAAGACAAGTCGCATTCGCAAAAAGATGCTGTACAGTTTATTAAACAAAAATTGGATTCTGCCAAATGGTTTATCGATGCCATTCGTCAACGTCAAGAAACACTTTTTGTGACAATGAATGCCATTATGCATTTTCAGCAGGAATATTTCCTTGATGGGGAAGAAACTAAATTAAAACCCATGATTTTGAAAGACATCGCGGATATGGTTGGTCTTGATATTTCTACGGTTTCCCGTGTTGCCAATAGTAAATATGTCGATACACCTTATGGTACCAAATTGATAAAAGAATATTTTTCAGAATCAATGAAAAACGATCAGGGCGAAGATGTTTCAACGCTTGAAATTAAAAAAATTCTCAAAAACATTATCGAGGAAGAAGACAAACACAAACCTCTTCCTGACGATCAACTAGCTGAAATTCTAAAAGAGAAAGGGTATCCAATTGCCAGAAGAACCATTGCAAAATACAGAGACTTACTTGATATTCCTGTGGCAAGAATGAGGAAAAAGATATAAAAAAAACAAACTTTGAAAAAAATCCTTCCTTTTTTTTCGTACATCTTCCATCCTATTTTTATTCCGTTTTTAGGAACTCTTTTTTATGTTTTGCTCGAAGCTAGGTATTTTACTTTGCCACAATATTTGATACTATTTTTGCAAATAATTATCATTACTTTCCTGTTGCCAATTGCATTTTTTTTTCTGTTAAAAACCTTTGGGAAAATAGAAAATGTAATGCTATCGGATATTTCGCAGCGAAAAATTCCTTTGTTATTACAACTAATGTTGTTTACTATTTTGACAGAAAAAAGTATAACAATTGACAGATTTCCGAGCTTGTATTTCTTTTTTGTTGGAGGAATACTAAGCACAAGTTTTGCGTTTCTGTTGTTGTATGCCAAATTCAAAGCTAGTATTCACATGATTGGCATTAGTTCGTTAACCGTTTTTATAATTGGACTGAGTATTCATAATCAAATCAATACAGTTAACATGGTTACTTTTTTTGTAGTTATGAACGGTCTTGTTGCTTCTTCACGTTTAGTTATGAAAGCACATTCAAATAAAGAATTGTTAGTTGGTTTTTTGTGTGGGATACTTCCGCAGAGTGCTTTACTTTACTTTTGGCTATAGAATGTAGAACATCAAACCAAAATTAATTGTATTCATATTAATCGATTGATTGTCAATTTTTGCTGAAGATTTAAATAGCGGATTTAACCCATAATAGGCAGAGAAATTCCATGTATTCCATCCAAAAGCCAGATAAATACCATATTGAAATTGGTTCAAGTCTTTATTATTAGATAGCTTAACTGTTCCGTTTGACGAAACCGATTTATATTCATCATAAAAAAGATAACTTAATTTTACTCCTGAATAAACACGCCAAAATATATGACTCTCTGGTGTTGAGTTTCGCCATCTGAATTCAATAGGCAAATCTATATAATGAAAAGACTGTTTATTTTTAGAAAATGTAATTTCTGAATCCAATACTTCATAAGTATTTACGCCGTTAGCATTTGAAATTCCTAGATTTTGATTATAAATAGCCAAAGAATATCCCAAACCTGCAGCAATAGAAACAGTTCGGTTTTTATTAATAGGCATATCTCTTAAAAACCCAAAAGCTATTCCTGGTGATAGTTTGTTTTGTTGAATTCCTTCAATACGCTTTTGAAGTGAATTGTAAGTGATATTTAAATAAAATTGGTCTTCTCGATATAACGAATCTACAGCATCAAAATTTATTTCATCTTTAACCTCATTCTTAATGGCATTTTCCTGGGCAAAAATGCTAAGTGTAGTAAAAAATGTTATGATGAAAAGACTGATTCGCATACAACTATTTTAAGGAAGAAAAAGCAGAGAGGAAGGGATTCGAACCCTCGTTATGTTACCATAAACACGCTTTCCAAGCGTGCGCCTTCAGCCACTCGGCCACCTCTCTAATTGTATTGCAAATAACAGCAAAAATTTTGACTAAAAAAAGCGTGGACGATAATAGTTATCGCATTTCTCCTCGTAGTGATGTTTCAAAAATAGTTTTGAAAACAGCTGGAGCTACATTTTGTCCCAACAAATACATCAGTTTTGTAATGGCTGCTTCTGTAGTGATATCTTTTCCAGAAATGACACCTATTTTTTTTAGTTGTGAACTGGTTTCGTATTGTCCCATGTTGACACTTCCTCCTGAACATTGTGTAACATTGATGATATATAAACCTTTTTTAATAGCATTTTTTAAGGTTTGAATAAACCATTCTTCTGTTGGCGCATTTCCCGAACCATAGGTTTCAAGGATAATTCCTTTTAAATTTGGAATGGCAACTATTGCTGACAAAACAGATTCATTAATACCTGGAAACATTTTTACAATCACCACATTGTCGTCCATTTTTTTGTGGACCAATAATTTTTTACCGGATTGTTTTGGAAAAGCCAAATTAGCATTAACATTCAGATGAACGCCAGATTCGGCCAACTGCTGATAATTAGGCGATGCAAAAGCATTAAAATGTTCGGCGTTTATTTTAGTAGTTCTGTTTCCTCGGTATAATTTGTATTCGAAATAGAGACAAACTTCATGTATTACTGATTTCCCTTTTTGTTGCAACGAAGCAATTTGTATTGCAGTAATCAGGTTTTCTTTAGCATCTGTTCTTAAATCTCCTATGGGTAATTGTGAACCGGTAAACACAACCGGTTTATTCAAATTCTCCAACATAAAACTCAATGCTGATGCTGAATACGACATCGTATCTGAGCCATGAAGCACAACAAATCCGTCAAAATTGAAGTAGTTGCCTTCAATAATTTCTGCAATTTCAATCCACTTTTCCGGATTTATATTTGATGAATCGATAGGTTTTTTAAAGGAAATAGTTTCAATATTGCAATCTAAATGTTTGAGTTCTGGAATCTTTTCCAATAATTTTTTAAAATTGAATGCTTTCAAAACACCCGTTTCAAAATCTTTTATCATACCAATGGTTCCACCAGTATAAATTAAAAGTATATTGGGTTTAGTTTGCATTCAAATATTTTGATTTATTTACCACTGGGTTGGCGTACATGGCTAAGAAGCTTTCAACCATTTGCGGATTTGTTTCGTCAATTTTCATTTCTAGTCTTCTCTCAAACAATGATTTTTCGTTTTCTGTATAGAAATTGTTATAGGTATTGGTTTTGTTCAATAAATCATATGCAATATAATTCGTTGGCCACAATTTATAGTTTTGCAAAATAGAATCGTCAATGGCTTGAGCCAAAGCTTGAACTTGTTTGTTTGTATTGTCAAATTCTTGTGCAATAAAATCTAATTCTTTGTTCAAAACATCTCCAACATGAATATGAATCCGTTTCTTTTGACCAATGATTCCACTCAATAACGTAACAAAATCTTCATTTTTATCTTTGATGTAAATTTCATCATTGGCTTCAGCAATTAGCTGCGGCATTTTCAGAGCATCTGTTGGATCATATTCATACGAAATGGAGACTGGAACAATTTTAATTTTCTTAAAATAATCCATTAAGTTCCCTTCGTCTGAACCCATTGCCAGCATTTTCAGAACACCAGAATGTGTTGCGTCATTACCATCTTTAGTTCTCCCTTCTCGTTGTGCAATCCAAACCGAACGATTTTCACGCAACAATAGTTGTCCAATATATTCTGCCATTAATTTGGAACTTTGCAACAATTCTCTTGGTGATAAACCGCGTTGTACCAAAAAATTTCTATTCAGTTTTGCAAGCGTATTCATGAAATCTCTCTTCACCAAATTATCTCCAATTGCTGAAGCTGTCATTACTAATCCGTGTTCAAATAAACATGCATTTAATAAAGAAGTGTCTAAAATAATATCTCTATGGTTGGAAATAAAAAGATAAGAAGTATTTTTTTCTAGTTTTTCAAATCCCGAAGTTGATAAGCCATCCGAACTTTTTTCTAACACTTTCTTCAGCGCTTTGTATATAAAATTGCATTGAAAATCGCGAATAGAATGGGTTCTTTTCAACTGTTCTTTCCAAATTTCATCATCAAGTTCAGGGAAAGTAAAATTCATTATTGCCTTCATCATTGGATGATTTACTGAGGCACAAATAGCTTCATTTACTTCGGTATCATAAAACGGACGAATTGCATCAAATCTTTGCATCTTGGCTTACAATTTTACAGGAACAAAAGAACAAAAAAAAAGTCAATTTTTGTTATATTTTGGTTTAAATCCCAAAAATGGATTTAGAATTTTCGGTTGTAATTCGGGCAATTTCTTCTATTGGTAATTGATAAATCTCTGATAATTTTTCGGCAACCAATTTGATATAACTGCTTTCGTTTCGTTTGCCCCGAAATGGAACTGGGGCTAAATAAGGCGAATCTGTTTCGAGAACAATATGTTTCAAATCGATTTCATGTAAAAACTGGTCAATCTTTCCGTTTTTAAAAGTGGCAACTCCGCCTATTCCGAGTTTCATATTCAAATCTATTGCTCTTTTGGCTTGACCGAAATCGCCTGTAAAGCAATGAAAAATACCAAACAAATCGGCGGCGCGTTCGCTATCCAAAACTTCAAAAACTTCATCAAATGCATCACGACAATGAATGTTTATAGCTAATTTATATTTTTTGGCTAATTGAATTTGGTGTTGAAACGCATGTTGTTGTTGTTTCAAGAAAGTTTTATCCCAAAACAAATCGATTCCAATTTCGCCTACAGCGTAGAACTTTCTTTTTGTTAATTCGGTTTCAACATGGGCCAATTCTTCTAGGTAATTTTCCTTTACATACGTTGGATGCAAACCCATCATCAGAAAAATATTTTGAGGGAATTGTGCTTCTAAATTATACATTTTTTGAGTATAACCAGAATCAATCGATGGAACGAAAAAACGGGAAACTCCAGCATCAATGGCGTGCTGAATCATTTCGGATCTGTCGTTTTCAAATTCTTCGGAATAAAGATGTGTATGCGTATCGGTTAAAATCATTAGGTAAGAAGTAGCTAAGTTTCTGAGTGGCTAATGTACTAAGTTTAGCTTGATTTTTTAGCGTGTTAGATTTTTAGATTACATTTGAAATTCATTTTATTATATGAAACAGCTACAGGACTTACTCAAAAAAGAAAAGTACAAGAAAATAAATTTCAAAGTTTCAGAAACCCAGCATTTGTTGGTTAAGGCTACTATTAATGGAGTTTCGGGAAATTTTATTTTAGATACTGGTGCTTCCAATAGTTGCGTTGGGTTTGAAGGCATTGATAAATTTGGATTAAAAGCTGGAAAGTCAAAAACCAAAGCTTCTGGAGCCGGAGCCACAGGAATGTTTACACAATTGGCCAAAAATAATTTGCTACAAATTGGTCGTTGGAAAACTTTGGATTTTCATTTAGTTATTTTTGATTTGTCACATGTAAATGAAGCATTGCAACAACACAAGGCCAAACCAGTCCATGGTATAATAGGTGCCGATATCTTGCTGGAAGGTAAAGCGATTATTGATTATTATAATCATTGTTTGTATTTGAAATAGTATGTTTTCTTAAGGAGTAAATAGCAATAACAGTACTCAATAACATCAAAAATCCTCCTAAAATAAAAGGTGCACCAGCCAATTGAAATGGTGCTTCTTTGTGTGTAAAAAAGTAAAATGTATTGGTCATCATTGGTGGGCCAATAATTGCAGAAGCACTCATTAAACTAGCCATTGTTCCTTGAATTTCACCTTGCTCATTCGACGGAACTTTTGAAGAAATTGTTGCCTGCAATGCCGGACCAGCAATGCCGCCTAAGCAATACGGAATTAAAAACACAAACATCATCCAACTTTGGCTAGCAAAAGCAAAGAGCAACATTCCGATGGTGTAAAGCGCTAAACCAATGTAAATGCTTTTTTCGTTACCTAATTTTGGACTTGTCCAACGAATTAATCCGCCTTGAACAACTCCGACTAAAAGTCCAACTACACCAAGCGAAATTCCGACCATTTTTTCATCCCATTTGAATCGATACATTGTGAAAAAACTCCAATTGCTATGAACAGCGTGCGAACCAACATATAAAAGAAAAACGGCTAACATTAGGCCAATTAACGAAGGATGTTTTTTTAAATTTAAGAAGGCAGTAATAGGATTGGCGCGTTTCCATTCAAATGCCCTTCTGTTTTCTTTAGCTAATGATTCGGGTAAAATAAAATAGCCATATAGAAAATTCAACATGCACAAAATTGCGGCAGCATAAAACGGAACTCTCGAACCAAATTGCCCTAACAATCCTCCAATTACTGGTCCAATAATAAAGCCTAAACCAAAAGCAGCTCCAATCATTCCGAAGTTTTTGGCTCTATTTTCTGGTGTACTTACATCGGCAATATAGGCAGATGCTGTTGTTATACTCGCGCCTGTTAAACCCGCAATAATTCTTCCCACAAAAAGCCAGATAATCGTTGGTGAAAATGCTAGTAAAAGATAATCTAAGGCGAAAGCAAAAAGCGATATCAAGATAATTGGTCTTCTCCCAAATTTATCGCTCAAATTACCTATTAACGGTGCGCAAATGAATTGCGTAATGGCATAAGCAAAAGTCAGCCAACCACCATATTTTGCGGCTTCACTTATATCGCCATGAATGAGTTCTTTTATTAATTTTGGTATAACTGGAATAATAATTCCCCAGCCTGTAATATCGATAAGCATTGTAATAAAAATAAATCCTATCGCTGCTTGTTTTTGGTTTTTCTTCATGTCTTAGAATGAAATGCTAAAATAACGAAAATCCCGCTTAGAAAACTAAGCGGGATTTTTTTTGTTACAGTAACGATGTTTTGAACTGCATTAAAAATTTAAATTTTCAGTCTATTTTTTAATGAATTTTGAAGTTGATTCTGTTCCATCACTCATTTTCATTTTGGTTATGTAAATACCTGATTGAAGTCCAATTGTTTGTAATGTTGTTGTGTTACTTTTAACACTCTTTTTTATGACTTCTTGCCCTAATAAATTATAAATCGATACTTCTTGAATTTGATTATTAGCTTCAATTGTCATTTGATTTGCTACAGGATTTGGATATGTTTTTACATTTAAAATATTGAAAGAAGGAGTTGACAATCCATCTGAAAAAGCGACATCGTCAAAATAGTAGGTTGAATTTGGGCCACCGTCACCTTGCGTTCCAAAGTCGAAGAAAAATACAATTTTGTTGTCATTATTATTTACAGGAGGAAATAAGGTTGGTGAGTTATAATCAAATAGTAATTCTTCCCAAACATTTGCGTTTGTAATTGTTGCTTCTGTTTCAAAAGCACCATTATCAAAATCTACTGGACTTCCTTCAAATTTCAACATAAGTTTTTTCCCTGCTACTGGAGACCAAACTTTTACCTTAACTATTTTAGTTGTTGATGAGAAATCGATTGGGCCATCCATTTGAATTACAGCACCACCATATACTTCGCCAGGGCTTTTTATCATTTTGGCAACTTTAGCACTTGTGTTTATACCGGAAATATCTGGATTTGGAATTATTGTCACATCGCCTCCGGCAAAACCAATAAATGGATAGGAAACAGTTGTAGATTCAAAATCCATAGGCAAAACAGGTAATTGTAAAATAGGACCTGTACCGGCAGATTGGGTTACGTCATCAAATAAATAAGTTGAATTTGGGCCACCGTCTCCTTGCGTACCAATGTCAAAAATAAAAACTATCTGATTATTTAAATTATTGACAGCATCCGAAGAAAAATCAAAAGTTAATTCTTCCCAAACATTTGCGGTGGTTATGGGTGCAGATAATTTTTCGAAAAAAAATCCTGGCCCTTCAAATTTCAATAATAATTTTTTCCCCGCTACTGGAGATAATACTTTAACTTTAAACACTCTATCCGTTGTTAAATCAATTGGTGCCGCCATAGTTATTTTACTTCCTGCCCAAACTGCTCCCGGACTTTTAACCAGTTGCATAACAGTTGCACTCGTGTTTATTCCTGAAATTTGTGGGTTTGGAATCTTTGTGGCAACACCGCCATCAAAATCAGTAAATGGATAAAGTGTTGTTGCCGATTCAAAATCCAAAGGAAGCGTTTGTGAGAAGCCTAATTGAAAAATGACTAAAGAAAATAAAATGGTAATTTTTTTCATGTTTTGTAATTGAATTTTATCTTTCCAAATTTAATTATTATGCTTTTGAATCATTAAAAAAATAGTATATAAAAACTATACAATAAATAGATGTCAAAGGCTTATTTAAAAAAACATCAAGCAAATGGTGGTTTTAAAAACTTCTTAATCCATTCTATATTCTTTCTCAACTTAGTTTTTAAAAAAAATTGTATACTAAATGTTGATGTAATTATACTCTGTAGCAAAACTCAAAAAGTCTCATTTACGGGATAAAAAAAATCCTTTCAGTACATAAACTAAAAGGATTCTATATCTATAAAATTAAAATTAATTACAATTCCAATGCTCTCTTAACATTGTTATCCATTAATAACTCTTCTGGTTTTTCTAGTGCTTCTTTCACGGCTACTAAAAATCCGACTGATTCGCGACCGTCAATTATTCGGTGGTCATAAGAAAGTGCCACGAACATTACTGGTGCAATTACAATTTGCCCGTTTTTCACTATGGCTCTTTCAACAACATTGTGCATTCCGAGAATTCCTGATTGCGGTGGATTAATAATTGGAGTAGATAACATACTTCCAAAAACACCTCCGTTTGAAATAGTAAACGTTCCTCCTGTCATTTCATCAACCGTAATTTGTCCGTCACGAGCACGAATTGCTAATCGTTTGATTTCGGCTTCCACACCCCTGAATGATAATGTTTCTGCGCTTCTCATTACAGGCACCATCAATCCTTTTGGTCCGGAAACTGCCACTGAAATATCGCAGAAATTGTATGAGATTTTTTCTTGACCATCAATCATTGAATTTACATCTGGATACAGTTGTAATGCTCTAGTAACTGCTTTAGTAAAGAAAGACATGAAGCCTAATCCTAATCCGTGTTTGGCTTTAAATTCTTCTTTGTATTGTTCACGCAAAGCATAAATGGCTGTCATATCAACTTCATTGAACGTAGTTAACATAGCTGTTTCATTTTTTGCGGCTACTAATCTTTCAGCTACCTTACGACGCAACATGGATAATTTTGTTCTTTCCGAACCACGGTTTCCTCCGGTTGGTGTTCCCATGGATGGCACTGCATTTACTGCGTCATCTTTGGTAATTCTTCCGTCTCTGCCGGTTCCAACTATATCAGACGGCTGAATGCTTTTCTCGTCTAATATTTTTTTGGCTGCTGGAGATGGAGCTTGAGCTGCATATGTTTTGGCTACAACTGGAGCCGCTTTAGTTTCTTCTTTTTTTGGTGTTGCTGCAACCACTGAAGCATCTTTAACTTCTGCCGCCACCGTAGCATTTCCGCTTGGTTTGGCCGCATCAGTATCTATTAAACAAACTACAGCACCAACGGCAACCGCATCGCCTTCTGCTGCTTTAAGTGTAATTATTCCGCTTGCTTCTGCTGGTAATTCAAGTGTGGCTTTATCAGAATCAACCTCAGCTATAGCTTGGTCTTTTTCTACATAATCGCCGTCTTTTACTAACCAAGTAGCAATTTCAACTTCTTTTATCGATTCGCCCGGTGATGGGACTTTCATTTCTAAAATCATCTTTATAATTTTATAGTGTTGTTTATATTTTTTAGCCCTGATTGCAGCAAGTATCCTTTTTTGTTAGAAAATTGCCTCTCGACTGCGCTCGAGGTGACAAAAAAGATACTGCGGAAAGCGGGAAATAGCTCCTGAAATAAACTAAGAATAAATCCTAATTATCTAAATAAATTTTTATCAAATACCATTCTGATGGCATCTGCGTGACGTCTTCTGTCTCGTGTGTGACTTCCGGCTGCTGGAGCAGAGTAGGCTTTCAGCGAAGCCAACCTCCATGGAACTAAATCGAAATTCATTAACATATAACTGTATGCTCCCATATTCTTAGGCTCTTCCTGTGCCCAAACAAAATCGTCAGCGTTTGAATAACTTGCAATAATAACTTTCATCTGCTCAACAGGCAACGGAAACAATTGTTCGAGACGAACCAAAGCTACATCATTTCTGCCTAAATTTTCTCTTTCTGCTAAGATATCGTAATAGAATTTTCCGGTACAGAAAACTACTGTTTTTACTTTTTTCTTATCAACCGATTTGTCGTCAATCGTTTCCTGAAAACTTCCTTTGTACAATTCCTCACGAGTGGAAACACACAATGGATGACGCAACAAGCTTTTTGGTGTAAACACCACTAAAGGTTTACGGTATTTGGTTTTCATTTGGCGACGCAGCAAGTGAAAGAAATTCGCAGGCGTTGTACAATCGGCCACAAACATATTGTGACGTGCACAAAGTTGCAGGTAACGTTCCATTCTGGCAGAAGAATGTTCAGCTCCTTGTCCTTCATATCCATGAGGTAATAAAAGAACGATTCCGTTTTGGTTGTTCCATTTGTCTTCGCCACACGAAATGTATTGGTCAATCATGATTTGGGCACCATTAGAGAAATCTCCAAACTGTGCTTCCCAAATCGTCAATGCATTTGGATTTGTTAAAGCATATCCGTAATCAAATCCTAAAACGCCATATTCTGAAAGGAGTGAATTGAAAATATTGAACTTCCCTTTTTTGTCTTTTACTGAGTTTAACAGCACTACTTCTTCTTCACTATCTTCCACTTTTACTACAGCGTGGCGATGCGAAAATGTGCCTCTTTCTACATCTTGTCCAGATACACGAATATCATAACCTTCAGTTAATAATGAGCCGTACGCTAATGTTTCAGCAGTTCCCCAATCTATGACATCATTATCATACATTGTTTTTCTATCGGTGACAATTTTTGAAATTTTGCTGATGAATTTTTTATCCGATGGCAAAGTAGCAACCGAAACGATAATCTCGTCTAATTTCTTTTTATCAAAAGTGGTGTCAACATTTTTTAGCATTTCTTCGTTAGAAACCTGAACATAGCCTTTCCATTCATCTTGTAAAAACGGCTTGATAATGGTCAAATCTTTTTTACGCGAAGCTTGTAGATTTTCATCAAGATTCTCTTTGTATTCGTTTTCTATTTTAGTTAGATAGGCCGCGTCAACAATTCCGGCCGAGATTAATTTCTCGGCATAAATATCTCTTGGATTTCTATGCTTAGCAATCAGTTTGTATAAAACCGGTTGAGTAAAACGAGGTTCATCGCCTTCATTGTGACCATATTTTCTGTAACCTAACAAATCGATAAACACATCGCGCCCAAATTGCATTCTGAAATCCAAAGCAAATAGCATAGCATGGACAACTGCTTCGGCATCATCAGAATTTACGTGAAGCACAGGTGATAAAGTGACTTTAGCGACATCTGTACAATAAGTTGACGAACGGGCATCTAAATAATTTGTTGTAAATCCAACTTGGTTGTTGATTACAATATGAATTGTTCCTCCGGTTTTGTAGCCATCAAGCTGCGCCATTTGCACAATTTCGTATACAATTCCTTGTCCGGCTACAGCGGCATCACCATGAACAGCAATAGGTAGAACTTTTGAGAAATCATCTGGAAAATACTTATCTTGTTTGGCACGAGTAATTCCTTCAATAACGGCACCAACCGTTTCTAAGTGTGATGGATTTGGCGCTAAATTGATATTGATTTTTTTTCCGGTTTTAGTGATTTTTTCTGAGGTTAAACCCAAATGGTATTTAACGTCACCATCGAAATATTCTTTATCATAATCTTTTCCGTCAAATTCTGAAAAAATATCTTGTGTTGGTTTGTGAAAAATATTGGCAAGGATATTTAATCTTCCTCTGTGTGCCATTCCCATGACGAACTGCTCAACGCCTTTCTCGGCTGCTGCTTCAATCAAAGCATCCAGAGCCGGAATAATACTTTCTCCACCTTCGAGAGAAAATCTTTTTTGCCCTACATATTTGGTGTGCAAAAAGTTCTCAAAAGAAACCGCTTCGTTTAATTTACTTAAAATATGTTTCTTTTGGTCAATATCAAAATTGGGTTGATTGTCGTTGATGTTTATTCTGTCTTGAATCCATTGAATAATCATTGGATTTCTCATGTACATGTATTCGATACCAATATGTTGGCAGTACACGTTCTTCAAATGATTCAGGATTTCTTGTAACGTTGATGGCTTTTGCCCTAAAATTTTAGCAGCATCAAAAACCGTATTTAAATCGGCTGATGTCAAACCGAAATTTTCTATATCTAATGTTGGCGAAGAAGTTCTTCTGGTACGAACCGGATTAGTTTCTGTAAAAAGATGACCGCGGGTTCTATAACCGTCAATCAATTTAAGCACATTAAACTCCTTCTGAAGTTTGTCTGAAACTTGTCCGTTTTGAGGAACATTGGCAGCATAATTGGCCAATTCTGCTACGGCATTTTCTTCATTAAAAGACGTCATTCCAAAGTCGAAACCTTGAAAAAAAGCTCTCCAACTTGGCTCAACGCTGTCTGGATTTTGAAGGTATTGTTCGTATAAATCGGCGAAAAATTCGGTATGTGCTGCGTTTAAAAAGGAAAACCTATCCATAGTTGTACGAGTAAATAATCTTTGTAATTAGAAAATCAATTGCAAAAGTATGATATTTGTAATTATCTATCAATGTTTTTAATACATTTATATCGCTAATTACATATATATACATCTATGAAAAAGAATACATTCCCAACGATAGCTAAGATTATATTTTTGATTGTTTTATTTGCAACTCCTATTTGCATTTTGGCACAAGAAAAACCATTACCAAAAGCTAAAACCGGACAGTTTTGGGAGCATGTTCAATTTGGTGGTGGCTTTGGATTAGCTCTCGGAAATGAGTACACCGATATTACTATAGCGCCAACTGCTATATACAATTTTAACGATCATTTTGCTTTTGGAACCGGATTGCAATACAGCAATTTGAAACAAAAAAACTATTATTCTTCCAATGTTTATGGAGGAAATTTGATTGGGTTATACAGTCCAATTGAAGAAATTCAGTTTTCAGTGGAGTTAGAAGAAGTAAATGTTAATAACAAATACACGGATTTAGGCGGTAATTATAAGCGCAGTTTTTGGAATACTGGTTTATTTGTTGGTGGTGGTTATCAGGAAGGTGGCATTACTATTGGTGCGCGACTTAATTTGCTTTTTGACAAAAATAAAGACATTTATGGAAGTGCTTTTATGCCGTTTGTTAGAGTGTTTTTTTAATACTTAGCCCGAAACCAAACTTTCATCCATTCCCTTTTCAAAACCAGGAAGGCAATCTGTTCTGAAAGTTCTACCAAATCGGAACCATCTAATTGTTTGACGTTATCTTCAGGAACATCAATGATATAAAGTAGATTGAGTAATTCGGCGTATTTGTACTGAATCAGCCGGTATATTTTTTCGTGTAATTGCACCTTAAGTTCGCTAGGCGTTGTGCTTTGAGGAAAATCTATAGCTTCGTTTGCAAAATTAAAATCCTTATTGATTTGTTCAATTAGTTTGGAATATAGGTTTTCTTTCTCGGCTTCCGAAAGTAAAATATCTGTTGAAGTTGGAGAAATAAAATTCATTATTGAATGTTCATTTTTAATTTTTTGTTTTCCAAAATTGAAATTATTTTAACTAATAATACATCACCGCCTGCGTAAAAAAAGACAGCACCCATTGGTGGATTTACTGTAGAAATGATTTTAAATGTTTTAGAATTCCATGTCCAACATTGAAAATAAGTGCCTACTAGTTCTATAAAGATAACGCAAAGCGCAATAAAACAATACAGATTTTGCCAACACTTTCTTTTCAAAAGTAAAAAGAATAGTGCTCCAAAAAGCAATGAAAACATATCATTTAATAAGAATCCGACAGCAGCGAATAATAGGATGAAAAATCCAATAAAGAAAATCCGAATTTGTTTTTCATTTTTGACAGCCCAATTTGTATCCGCAAAAATATACCCTGAGGCATATACAATAGCATGCCCAAAAGGAACATACAATGGGATAAACGCTGTACGATAATGGTAAAAGCCTAAAATTTTACAAAAAATTATCTCTCCAATATAAGAAAGTGGCACCATTATAATCATCAGTTTTCTTAAGGTGAGATTAGCGGTAAAAAACAAAAGCCCAAAATAAAGTATCGCTAAAACATTTGTTATTCCTCTAGCATCAAAATACTGATTTGTAAAAAAAACTGAATCTATTCCCAATGCTACAATTGTAAAAACCGTAAAGAAAAAAGCTAATAAAAGTTGGGCTTTAGGTTGGTGGTTTTGTTTGCTAAAAAAATTCATATTGGACATTAGATGCGATTATCTAAACGTTTCTACTCATTAAGTTTTCCCCAAAAGCTTTTAGAATTGCTTTTTTATCGACGCTGATGTTCATCTTTTCTAGCGTTTCAAAAGCCCTAAAAGTATAGTCTTGAATAGCTTTTTGCGTAGCTTCTGAAGCGCCTGTTTGATTGAAAATTTCTTTAACAGATTTGATTTTTTCTGAATTATCGCTTGGTTGAATTGAAAACAAATGCAGTAATTGTTCTCTTTCATTGTCAGAAGCAAATTCGATAGCTTTCAAATATAAATAGGTCTTTTTATTTTCAATTATATCGCCACCAACTTGTTTTCCGAAAGTTTCAGGATCTCCAAAAGCATCTAAATAATCATCTTGTAACTGAAAAGCTATCCCTAAATTTAATCCGAAATCATATATTGAATTCGCATTTTCTGTAGTAGTTTCAGCAACAATAGCTCCCATTTTCATGGCGGCACCAACTAAAACGGCTGTTTTATATTCAATCATTTTCAAATATTCTGGAATTGAAACATCATCGCGAGATTCAAAATCAACATCATATTGTTGTCCTTCGCAAACTTCGAGTGCCGTTTTACTGAATAATTTGGCTAATTCTCTAAATATCTTTGGTTCGTATTCTTCAAAATATTGGTATGCCAAAATAAGCATTGCATCACCCGAAAGTATTCCGGTATTAATATCCCATTTTTCATGAACGGTTTCTTTTCCTCTTCTTAAAGGAGCATCATCCATAATATCATCATGGATTAAGGAAAAATTATGAAAAACCTCAACAGCAGTAGCCGCTGCCAATGCATTTTTACAATCAACATCAAATACTTCAGCGGCCATTAATGTCAAAACTGGTCGCAATTTTTTTCCGCCAAGCGAAAGAATATAAACAATAGGATCGTATAAGTTTTTGGGCTCTTTTCTTACTGTTAACGATTTAAAATGTGCCGCTACTATGTCTTGATAATATGAAATGCCTTGCATGCGTTTATTTTTTGGCTAAAGTAATTTAAATATTGTTTTGGTCAAAGGTTATTAAAATGTTAAAAAAAAGTAAAAACTTTGGAAACTATTTTTGTGTTAAAAGTTTCCGCCTTACATTTGCACCTCAATTACAACAAAAAATGGAAACAAAAATTGTAAAGAAAGCAACAGACATGTATTTGACACTGGGATTTAAGAGTGTTACTATGGATGATATTGCAAATGAAATGGGGATTTCTAAAAAAACCATTTACCAGCATTTTGAAAATAAAAACGATTTAGTTGAAGCTGTTACCATGAATTTGTTTGATACAATTTCTTGCGGTATCGATGAAATCATGAAGCTTGATAAAAATCCAATAGAAGAACTTTTTGTTATTAAAGATTTTGTTTTAAAAAACTTAAAGAACGAAAGCACTTCTCCCATTTATCAATTACAAAAATATTATCCACAAATACATAAAACCTTAATGTCTCGTCAATTTGAAAAAATGGGGGATTGTGTAGTAGACAATTTAAAAAAAGGTATCGAACAAAACTTATTTAGAGATGATATAAACGTTGAATTGATTGCTCGTTTTTATTTTGCCGGGATGACCAGTATTAAAGATGCCGAGCTTTTTAACCCAATTCAATTTAACACCAAAGATGTACAAGAAACTTATTTAGAATACCATTTGCGTGGTATTTGTACAGCAAAAGGAGTTGGAATTTTAGAACAATTAACATAAAATAATAATCAATAATCATCGATATGAAAAACAAAATAGTATTAACTCTTGTCCTAGTTTCAGGTCTTTTGCAAGCGCAGGACAAGGCTCAAACTTTTTCTTTTAGTTTACAACAAGCCATAGACTATGCACTACAATATAACTATTCAGCTATCAATGCCAATAGAGATGTGGCTTCTGCTAAACAAAAGAAATGGGAGACTACTGCCGCTGGTTTACCACAAATTAGTGGTAATGCTGCTTATCTGAATAATTTCGATTTTACCCTTCAAGGGATTTCCGGGAATGCTTTCAATCCTGCTGCAAGTCCTAACGATATCAGTTTGGTCGCTTTTGGAACAAAACAATCTATGAATTCAAGTTTAACACTAAGCCAATTGTTATTTGATGGTTCTTATATAGTTGCACTTCAAGCTTCAAAAACCTATTTGAAGTACTATGAAAATTACAAAATAAAAACCAACACCGATGTAAAAGAAATGGTAATCAATGCTTATGGTAATGTATTGTTGGCCGAAGAAAGTGTAGCCATTTTGGAAAAAAACAAAACCACTTTGTCTAAAACTTTATTTGACACAAAAGAAACTTATAAAAACGGCTTGATTGAGGAAGAAAATGTGGAACAACTTCAAATTACCTTGGCCTCAATTGAAAGTAATCTCAATAACACAAAAAGATTATCGGATGTAGCTTATAAAATGTTGAAGTTTACTTTAGGTATTGATATTAATTCAGAATTGACCTTGACAGATAAACTTGACAATTTAACTGTTTCAAATCTTGATATGGCTTTAAGCCAAAAAGGTTTCGATGTAAATACTAACATTAATTATCAAATCGCATCTAATTTTCAGGAACAAAGATCATTAGAATTAAAATTACAAAGAAGTAAAGCATTGCCTAGTTTGGCTGCTGCTGTTAACTTTGGTTACAACTCATTTTCTAATGATTTTTCTTTTGCAGACGGCAAACAAAAATGGAATAAATTTTCAAATCTAGGTGTGAATTTAAGTGTCCCTATTTTTAGCAGCTTTGGAAGACAAGCAAAAACACAACAAGCTAAAATCGCTTTCGAACAAGCAAAAACACAACTCAGTCAAACCGAGCAACAATTAAAATTGGAATATGAAAAAGCGAAAAGCGAATATGACTTTAGTATCGAAGAATATGCTACTTCCAAAAGCAATTTAAGCTTAGCTGAACGTATTGAGAAAAAACAACAAATCAAGTTCAGCGAAGGTTTGTCGTCTAGTTTTGATTTCAGCGAAGCGCAAAGACAATTATATACAGCGCAACAAAACTACTTACAATCCATGGTAAATATCATTACTAAAAAAGCAGCTTTAGAAAAATTAATAAATAAAAACTAACAATTCACAGATGAAAAAAATACTATACCTATCCGCAGTATCAATCGTATTACTTTCTTGCTCAAATTCAGCGAAAAAGGAAAATATTGACGATTTAATCAGCTCTAAAAACGTAAAAGCGTTAAACGAAAAGAAAGCAGCACTTCAAGCTGAAATTACTAAAATAGAAAATGCTTTAGCCATTTTAGATGTAAAAAAAGAAGAGGCTTTGGTAACTGTTCAAGCGGTTAAAGACACTGTATTCAGTCACTACTTAGACATTCAAGGAAGTGTTGACACGAAAGAAAATATCTTAATACAACCTGAGTTTAGCGGAACTTTAACTTCATTGACAGTTAAAGCAGGAGACCATGTCTCAAAAGGACAAATTTTAGGAAGAGTTGATGATGGCGGAATAAGTCAACAATTGGCCAATGCAGAAAATCAATATACATTAGCCAAAACAACCTTCGAAAGACAAAAAAATCTTTGGGACAAAAAAATCGGTTCTGAAATTCAATACTTACAGGCTCAAACACAAATGATTTCAGCTCAAAAAGGAGTAGCTCAAATCAAAGCACAATTATCTAAAACTGTTATTCGTGCCCCTTTTTCAGGTAGTATCGATGAAGTTTTTGTAGAAAAAGGTCAAGTTGTTGCGCCTAGCCCTCAAGGTTTAATGCGTATTGTAAATCTTAGCAATATGTATGTATCAACTTCAGTTCCTGAGACTTACATAGGAAAGTTAAAAGTTGGCGATTTAGTCGATGTATATTTAACTTCTTTAGTGAAAACATATAAAGGGAAAGTACGTCAGGTAGGTAATTTTATTAATCCAAACAACAGAAGTTTTGGCATTGAAGTAGCACTTCCAAATCCGGATAATTTGCTTCGCCCTAATCAGGTAGCCAAATTGAAAATTGTTGATTATACAAATAAAAATGCATTAGTCGTTCCAACAAATGTAGTTCAGGAAGATGGACAAGGGAATAAATTTATTTATATCGTAGAAGGAAGTAATGGCAAAACAGGCATGGCTAAAAAAGCAATTGTTACCGTTGGCAAATCTTCTGATAATGTAACCGAAGTCTTGAATGGTCTTTCTGCTAAAGATATCATCGTTACCGAAGGTGTAAATGCGATTTCAGAAGGAATGAAGCTTAATTTCTAAAACCGTTGTAAGTTCTAAGCTATTAGTTCAAGGTATTTTTAATCTTTAACTTATAACTCATAACTTATAACTCATAACTAAAAAAAATGAGTCACAAAAATAAAGAATTCAGCATATCTAGCTGGGCTGTTGAAAATCGAGTAACAGTTTATATCATCACATTGCTAATCGTTGTTATGGGATTAACAGCCTATATCACAATGCCTAGAGAAGATTTCCCGGAAATCATCGAAAACAAAGTATACATTTCTTCAGTATTCCCAGGAAATTCTGCCGAAGATGTTGAAAAATTAATTGTCAAACCTCTCGAAAAAGAAATCAAAAACATCAGTGGTGTTGAAAAGGTAACAGCCAGTTCTTTTCAAGATTATGGAATGATTATCGTAGAATTTTCAGACAAAATAGGAATCGAGGAAGCCAAAACCAAAATCAAAGACAAAGTTGATCTTGTAAAAGCGGATACCGATTGGCCCAACTTAGATAATGGTAGCAAAGTAGAACCAAATGTTTTTGAACTAAATATTTCTGAGGAAGTTCCTATTCTGAATATTAATTTAAAAGGTAATTATACAACCCAACAATTAAAAGATTACGGTAAGAAACTTCAAGACGATATCGAAGAAATTCCGGAGGTTAAAAAAGTCGACATCCTCGGAGTTGATGATAAAGAAGTAGAAATTGCTGTTGACATATTCAAAATGACTGCTGCACAAGTATCATTTGATGATATTCAAAATGCTGTAAAATATGAAAACATGACGCTTTCCGGCGGAAATTTAATATCCCAAGGTTCCAGAAACAACATTAGAATTGTTGGTGAAATTAAAGATCCCGCGGAACTAGAAAACGTGATTGTCAAACACAATGGTGGGAGCGTTTACTTAAAAGACATTGCAAAAGTATCTTTTAAAGAAAAAGAAAAAACTACTTACGCTCGTGAAAAAGGAAAAGAAGTAGTCATGCTAAACGTAAAAAAACGTTCGGGTCAAAACATGATTTCTGCTATTGAGCAAGTCAAAGAAAAAATCAAAGGGGCTCAAGAAAGTTATTTGCCAAAAGACTTAAAATTAGAATTGACTGGTGATCAATCCTCTCGAGTAGAACATCAAGTAAACGAGTTATCTAACCATATCATTTTCGGAATTGTACTGGTAATGATTGTACTGATGTTCACCATGGGATTACGTAACTCCTTATTTGTTGGAGCTGCTATTCCTTTATCTATGCTAATGGCTTTTACTATTCTTTCTGCCTTCGGATTAACCCTAAATACGATGGTGCTTTTCGGTTTGGTAATGGGATTGGGTTTACTCGTTGATGACGGTATCGTTGTGGTCGACAATGTATTTGCCAATATGAAAAAAGGAATGCCAAGAATTCAAGCGTCTAAAGTTGGTATTGGCGAAATCGCTTGGCCTGTAATTTCCTCAACGGCTACAACCTTGATGGCGTTCTTGCCTTTTGCTTTATGGCCAGGAACTATGGGTAAATTCATGATTTATTTCCCAATGACACTTTCGGTTACTCTTGGTGCTTCATTATTTGTTGCCATGATTATTAACGCTGCAATGACAGGAGGTTCTATGGATATTGAAGACCGAAATGTAACTGCCAAATCAGCCAAAACATACAGCATCATTTTCGGAATTGTCGGAATCATTTTTGTCTTAATCGGAAATATAAATCATTCTACTTTTGCTAAAGCTATTGGGCATTTAGCTATAATTTCATTGGGCTTAATGTGGTTGTACAAATGGAAACTATACCAATGGACACAGGATTTTCAACACAGTTTCTTCCCTAGATTAGAAGAAAAATACAAACGTTTTTTAGCAGTAATTCTAACAGGGAGAAATGCCTGGTTATCGTTAGTTGGAATCATTGGGATGTTAATTTTATCAATGGTGTTATTGGGGGTTTTTCCAAGAAAAGTTTTGTTCTTCCCTGAAAATATCCCAAGACAAGTAATTACCTATATCGAATATCCACAAGGAACTGATATCGAAAAAACCAATAAGGCTACGCTTTTTGTTGAAAAACAGGTAATCGATATTATGAAAAAATACATCGACCCTAAAACCAACGAAAATTACTTAGCCGAAAGTATCGTGTCGCAAGTTGGTGTTGGTGCAGGGAATCCTAATATAGATGCTGGCTCTGCTTCTGAAACACCTTTTAAAGGAAAAGTTACCGTAAACTTCTCAGAATTCAAATTTAGAAGAGGCATCAATACTTCTGACGTATTGGATGAAATTCGTGCCCGAGTAAAAGGAATCGCAGGTGCAAAAGTAACGGTTGAAAAAGATGCTAATGGACCGCCTGCTGGTTATCCAATCAGTGTACAATTGACTGGTTCTGTTGGAATTGATTATGATGTCATGCTTAAAGAAGCCGATAAAATGATTGCCTTCATAAACAGTAAAAATATTTCAGGTATCGAACGATTGAATGTTGATGTAAATAAAGAAAGTCCGGAATTGGAAGTAAAAGTAGATCGTGTCAATGCGGGAAGTCTTGGGGTGTCGACAGGTCAATTGGGTTTCAATTTACGCCGTTCTGTTTATGGTCAGGAAATCTCTACTTATAAAGAGGGTGATGACGATTATAACATTGTTGTTCGTATGCAAGAAGACCAACGCAAAAATGAAAACATTCTTTTCAATCAATCGTTGACGTTCCGAAATCAAGCTAACGGTCAAATGATGCAGGTGCCTATTTCGGCTGTTTCGCAAACTGAGAAAACTAACACTTACAACCAAATCAAAAGAAAGAACTACAAACGAATACTAACTATTTATTCGAATGTGTTAACAGGTTATAACGGTGATGCCATTACCAAACAAATTGGAACCGAGTTAAACAACTACCAATTACCAAAAGGTATTTCGTATTCGTTCTCAGGTGTTCAAGAAGAGCAAGGGAAAAATCAAAGTTTCTTAATGTTTGCTTTGTTCTTAGCTATGGCTGGAATTACCATAATCATTGTATTGCAGTTTAACTCGGTTTCTAAAACTATCGTGATTTTATTCACCGTATTACTGAGTTTCAGTGGTGTATTCTATGGTTATGTTATTGCCAACATGGATTTTGTAATTCTGATGACTATGATGGGAATTATTTCCTTGGCGGGAATTGTAGTGAAAAACGGAATTGTATTGATGGATTTCTTTGTGTTGCTTTTGGATAAAAAAGTAGCTGATAAAGGTGTTGAATCGCACAACGATTTATCATTGGAAGAAATTAAAGTTGTGATTATTGAAAGTGGAAAATCGCGTTTACGACCTGTTTTATTGACAGCATTAACAGCGGTTCTTGGATTGATTCCGTTGGCAATCGGATTAAACTTTGACTTCTTCGGATTGATAACCGATTTGAATCCGCACATATATATGGGTGGTGATAATGTTATTTTCTGGTCGCCATTGGCTTGGACGATCATCTTCGGATTGACTTATGCCACAGTGCTTACTTTAGTGATGGTTCCTGTTATGTTCTACTTAGTAAAGAGAACTAAGTATTGGATTAGAGATAGAAAAGCATTGTAGAAATTAGAAATGCTTTAATAAAAAAAGGGAACTCAATTGAGTTCCCTTTTTTATTATAACTAATTAACTTTTTTAATTCTTAGCTAATGCGTCTTGTTTCCATGATTTAACATTGGCTACTCTGCTTTTAGAATAATCTACTTCGCTTAATGATTTATCGTTCCAGAAAAACCATTTCCCTGTTTTTTCCCCGTCAGTATATTCACCTATTGATTTTTTACTTCCATTACTATTGTAAGCAACCCAACTTCCTTCTAATTTGCCATCTTTAAAATGACCTTGTTGCTGAATTTGTCCGTTATCATAATAGTAAGTAGCTTTAACTAAGTTACCTTCTTGTTCTAAAATTGGTTTCTTTGCTTGTGCAAAAGTCAATGCTGAGATTGCTAAAGCACCTAAAATCATAATCTTTTTCATAGTTGTAGGTTTTAAATATTCATAATTACCTAACAAATGTATAGATTATTTTACATTAAAAAAACTTTTACTTAACAATTTGGTAACATTGAGTGAAAATTTAACATTGGAAAATAAAAAAGCCTCGAAAATTCGAGGCTTTAAGAATCAGCAATTTAACTATTTTATTGAAGCAAACTATTTAATTGTTCTTTTAATTCAGGATTTGAAGGTCTTGCTGCATCTGCATCAATAACTTTTCCGGTTGGGTCGATTAAAATAAAACGCGGGATTGTATTCACATTGAATGCTTTGATAAAATCCATATTGGCTCTGTCAGCATACAACTGTATTCCGCTAAGCTCTTTATCTTTTACAAAGGTTTTCCATTTTTCATGGTCTTTTTCGGCATCAGTCGAAATGCTTACAAAAGCAATATTTTTTTCGTGTAAACTTTTTTCTAACTCTTTCAAGAATGGAATTTCAGCACGACATGGTCCGCACCAAATTGCCCAAATATCTATATAAACATATTTCCCTTTCAAACTTTCCAATGATGTCTTTCCGCCAACGGCATTTTCATAATCAAAATTGGGAGCAACCACATTATTTAATTTCTTTTTTGCTTGTGACATGGTATAATATTGCTGTAATTCGGCCATTTTTGCCTCATTATTTTTCTTTTGTAATGCAACAAAATTGGCATCAAATTTTGCTTTTTCTAACCGATTCAAATCAGAAACCTTCATTTCATTGGTTTGTTTGATAAAATCTTCTTCATTAGATTTTAGTAACGCTTCAAAATTAATTTTGCTATCTAAAAGAGTGCTTTGTGCCAAAAAGTTGTTTTCAATTGCTCCATTTCCCGAAAAGGTAATAGATTCATCAAAGTTAGCAGCATCCATTTTTAAATCTAAATCATATCCTGGTTTTAAATAAAGGTCTGCATATTCAACGCCATCAAACATTTGATACATGCCTTCTTTGGTCTCAAACGTATCATTAAAAGCACCTTCATTGTTTAATTTGATTTCTTTAATAATAGTGTTGTTGTCTTTGATAAATACCGAAGCACCATTCTTGTTTTCGATTTTTCCATGGAATAAAACTTTCTGTTGCGAGAAGCTAATAGTAGTAAAAACTAGCGTGAACACAAGCGAAAATACATTTTTCATAATAGATAAATATTAAATTAATAACTCAAAAATACTTTTTTATTTTATCCAAATCAGAATTTTAACACAATTTTTCTTTGCTAATTTGGATTGAAGAATTCCTCGTTAATTTGATTTTTGTTTTACTTTTGCAAAAAAATTATTCCAATGTACAGAAGTCATAATAACGGCGAACTTAACGCTACATATATTAATAAAGAAGTAACGCTTGCCGGTTGGGTTCAAAAATCGCGAGACAAAGGGTTCATGATTTGGGTAGATTTGCGCGATCGTTACGGAATTACACAATTAATTTTTGACGAACAACGTACCGATAAAGCTGTTTTTGAAAAAGCAAAATCTTTGGGAAGAGAATTTGTAATTCAGGTAAAAGGAACCGTTATCGAACGTGAGTCAAAAAATGCTACTATGGCAACTGGCGACATTGAAATTTTAGTTTCTGAACTAAACATTTTAAACGCAGCTATAACTCCACCATTTACGATTGAAGATGAAACCGATGGTGGCGAAGACATCCGAATGAAATACCGCTACTTGGATATCCGTAGAAATCCGGTTAAAAACTCGTTGCTTTTCAGACACAAAGTGGCTATGGGAGTCCGTAAATATTTATCTGATTTAGATTTTTGCGAAGTTGAAACACCTTATTTAATCAAGTCAACTCCTGAAGGCGCAAGAGATTTTGTTGTGCCAAGCAGAATGAATCAAGGTCAGTTTTACGCTTTACCACAATCGCCACAAACCTTCAAACAATTGTTGATGGTTGGTGGAATGGATAAGTATTTCCAAATAGTGAAATGTTTCCGTGACGAAGATTTACGCGCCGACAGACAACCTGAATTTACACAAATTGATTGTGAAATGGCATTTGTAGAACAAGAAGATATATTAAATGTTTTTGAAGGATTAACACGTCATTTACTAAAAGAATTGAAAGGTATTGAAGTCGCACAATTCCCAAGAATAACATATGATTACGCCATGAAAACTTACGGAAATGACAAACCGGACATTCGTTTTGATATGAAATTTGGCGAGTTAAATTCGGTTGCCCAACATAAAGATTTTTCGGTTTTCAATTCGGCTGAATTAGTCGTTGGAATTGCTGCTGCAAATTGTGCATCATTCACAAGAAAAGAAATAGATGCTTTGATTGATTGGGTAAAACGTCCACAAGTTGGCGCTTCCGGAATGGTATATGTAAAATGCGAAGAAGACGGAACATTCAAATCATCAGTAGATAAATTTTATGACCAAGAAGATTTAAAAAAATGGTCAGAAGCTACAAACGCCAAATCCGGTGATATGATTTTTGTGCTTTCTGGTCCGGCTGATAAAACTAGAACACAACTATCTGCACTTCGTATGGAATTGGCAACACGTTTAGGACTAAGAAATCCTGAAGTTTTTGCGCCATTATGGGTTGTGGATTTTCCGTTATTAGAATGGGATGAAGAAAGTGGTCGTTATCATGCCATGCATCACCCTTTTACGTCTCCAAAACCAGAAGACATGAAACTGATAGAAAGCGAACCTGGAAAAGTTCGTGCCAATGCTTATGATATGGTTTTAAACGGAAATGAAATTGGTGGTGGTTCTATCAGAATTCATGACAAAGACTTGCAAAGCCGAATGTTTTCGCTTTTAGGTTTCTCACCGGAACAAGCGGAAGATCAATTTGGTTTTTTAATGAATGCCTTTCAATTTGGTGCGCCACCACACGGCGGATTAGCTTTTGGTTTAGACCGATTAGTAGCTATTTTAGGTGGACAAGAAACGATTCGTGACTTTATTGCTTTCCCAAAAAACAATTCCGGAAGAGATGTTATGATTGATGCTCCATCTGCAATTGATGCCACTCAGTTAAAAGAATTATATATTAAATTAGATTTGTAGTAATTTATATCAAATTCACATAATATTAAGAAGCAACTGTTCAAATAGTTAAAAACAGTTGCTTTTTTTATGTCAAAATTTAAAATCTCTCAAGTATTTCTCTATCAATATTTTAAAGAGCGAATAGAATTTTAACAAATTTTTAATTATTTAACACTGAAATGCTTGTTATGTCGCAATAAAATTTATCTTTGACCATTATTAATTATTTTTACAATACAAAATGCGCACAGGAACAGTAAAATTTTTCAACGAGTCTAAAGGTTATGGTTTTATCACAGATGATGAAACTGGAAAAGACATTTTCGTACATGCTACTGGAGTTAAATCTGAAAATTTAGCAGAAGGAGACAAAGTATCTTACGAAGAAGAAGAAGGTAGAAAAGGTAAAGTAGCAGCTCAAGTAGTAGCTATCGAAGACTAATATATATTATTTTTTGATTACCTAGATTTAAATGACGTCCCGAATATTCGGGACGTTTTTTTATGATATATACCTAGTTATTTATAATCAATTTAAATAGCCTTTTTTAAGAAGTATATAACAAACGTTTATCTTTTGATTTTTGCGAATTAAATAATGCGATGTATATTTGTGCCTATTAAATTATTTCTAATTATACCCATTATGCAATCTAATCAATTAGATTATTTACCAATCCTTATGCAAGCTGGTTTGGCTGTAGGATTTGTGGTTTTAACCATAATTGGTTCTGGCTATTTAGGACCAAAAAGACACTCTAAAAACAAAGACAAAAACTTTGAATGCGGAATAGAATCTGTTGGAAATGCCAGAATTCCTTTCTCTGTAAAATATTTCCTTGTGGCCATTTTATTTGTATTGTTTGATGTCGAAGTGATTTTCTTATATCCTTGGGCAATAAATTTCAGAGCATTGGGTGTAGAAGGAATGATAAAAATGGTGATTTTCATGATGTTGCTTTTAGTCGGATTCTTTTATATTTTGAAGAAGAAAGCACTCGAATGGGAATAATCAATTACAAATTATAAATTACGAATTATAAATGAGTGATTCTAAAACAAATATGGTTGCTCCTCCAGAAGGAGTTGTTGGCGAAGGATTTTTCGCTACAAAACTAAACGATGTTGTTGGATTAGCGAGAGCCAATTCGCTTTGGCCATTACCTTTTGCTACTTCATGTTGCGGAATTGAATTTATGGCAACCATGGCGTCACACTATGACTTAGCACGATTTGGTTCTGAAAGAGTCAGTTTTTCTCCACGTCAAGCGGACATGCTAATGGTAATGGGAACGATTTCTAAAAAAATGGCGCCTATTTTACGTCAGGTTTACGAACAAATGTCAGAACCTCGTTGGGTAATTGCCGTTGGAGCCTGTGCTTCATCTGGTGGCGTTTTTGACACCTATTCCGTGTTGCAAGGCATTGATAAAGTTATTCCTGTTGATGTATATGTTCCGGGTTGTCCACCTCGCCCTGAACAAATTGTTGATGGTGTTATGGCGTTACAAGAGTTGGTAAGAACCGAATCTGTACGCCGCAGAAGTTCACCTGAATATAAAGAATTATTAGCTTCCTATAACCTATAAAAATGGCTTTAGAAACTACAACTATACAAGAAAAATTAACTCAAAAATTCGGTGACAAAGTACTGGATTTTGGTATGAGTAAAGATATTTTTTCATTCGAAGTACATCCTTACGCACTGCATGAAGTAATTCGCATGCTTAAAGAAGACAAAGATTTAAACTTCCATTTTCTAACCGATTTATGTGGCATTCACTATCCTGACAATGATGACAATCATCAATTTGCCGTAGTATATCATTTGCACAATTGGGTTGAAAATACCAGAATTCGAGTAAAAACCTATTTGACAACAACTCCAGAAGTAACTTCAATCATAGATTTATTTTTGTGTGCGAATTGGATGGAAAGAGAAACATGGGATTTTTACGGAATCAACTTCATGGGTCATCCACAATTAAAAAGAATTTTGAACATGGACGAAATGATTTCTCATCCAATGCGAAAAGAATTCCCAATGGAAGACAGCGGAAGAACAGATAAGGACGATAGATTTTTTGGAAGAACATAGGTTAATGGATAATTAACAATGAACAATTGATAATTATAAAAAATAAAAAACAACAGAAATTAATAGTTAATTGAAAATTATCAATTATCAATTATCAATTTTTAATTACAGATGTCAGAACTATTATTACCACCAGAGCATCGATATGCTAAAATTGTAGAACTCACTCGCAACGAAGACGGGAGTGAACTTTCTATTTTAAATTTGGGGCCTACGCATCCGGCAACTCATGGAATTTTCCAAAATATCTTATTGATGGATGGCGAAAGAATTCTAGAAGCTGAACCAACTATTGGCTACATTCACAGAGCCTTTGAAAAGATTGCCGAAAACCGTCCTTTTTATCAAGTAAACGTTTTGACCGACAGAATGAACTATTGTTCTTCGCCAATCAATAACATGGCTTGGTGGATGACAGTTGAAAAATTGTTAGATATTGAAGTGCCAAAGAGAGCACAATATTTAAGAGTTATAGTAATGGAATTAGCCCGAATTACAGACCATTTAATTTGTAATTCAATTCTGGGTGTGGATACTGGTGCTTACACTGGATTTTTATATGTATTTCAATTCAGAGAAAAAATCTATGAAATCTACGAAGAAATTTGTGGTGCTCGATTGACAACAAATATGGGAAGAATTGGCGGTTTCGAAAGAGAATGGTCGCCAAAAGCTTTTGAGTTACTAAACACTTTCTTAGAAGAGTTTCCAGAATGCTGGAAAGAATTCGAAAATCTTTTTGAAAGAAACAGAATTTTTATTGACAGAACGGTAAATGTAGGTCCGATTACTGCTGAAAAAGCAATGGCTTACGGATTCACAGGTCCAAATCTTCGTGCTGCCGGAATTGATTATGATGTTCGTGTAGCCCAACCTTATTCTTCTTATGAAGATTTTGAATTTATAGTTCCGGTTGGAAAATCAGGTGATACTTACGATCGTTTTTGTGTTCGTAATGCCGAAGTTTGGGAAAGTTTAAGCATCATTCGTCAAGCTTTAGCCAAATTGCCAGAAGGTCCAATCCATGCTGACGTTCCCGATTATTATTTGCCTCCAAAAGAAGACGTTTACAACAATATGGAAAGCTTAATCTATCACTTCAAAATTGTGATGGGTGAAGTTCCGGTTCCGGTTGCAGAAATCTATCACGCTGTGGAAGGTGGAAACGGAGAATTAGGATTTTATTTAGTTACTGACGGAAGTAGAACACCTTACAGATTACACTTCAGAAGACCTTGCTTCATCTATTATCAGGCTTATCCTGAAATGATAAAAGGAGCTATGCTGTCAGATGCTATCGTAATATTGTCAAGTTTAAATGTAATTGCCGGCGAATTAGACGCATAAGAATTATGGAAAGATCACATATCAAACAAGAAATAAATATCACTGATGCTTTGATGACTCGCATCAATGAGTTAATCAGTCATTATCCTGCCGATAAAAGAAAATCAGCTTTATTGCCAGTTTTGCACGAAGTTCAAGATGCACACGACAATTGGTTAAGCATTGAATTGCAAAATAAAGTAGCCGAGATAATAGAAATACAGCCTATTGAAGTATATGAAGTGGTGACATTTTACACGATGTACAACCAAAGACCCATCGGAAAATACATGTTCGAATTCTGTCAAACTTCACCTTGCTGTCAAAACGGAGTAGAAGATTTGATGGATTATACTTGTTCTAAATTAGGTGTGAACGTTGGAGAGCCAACAGCAGACGGACTTTTTGAAGTTCGTGGGGTTGAATGCCTTGGAGCCTGCGGTTATGCTCCAATGATGCAGTTGGGTGATTTCTATCAGGAACATTTAACAGAACAAAAGATTGACCAGTTAATCTCCGATTGTAAGGACGGAAAAATCACTTTACACGATAAATAATATCATGGGAAGAAAAATATTATTAGACAAAATCAACGTTCCGGGAATTAAAACCTATGAAGTATATCGCAAAGAAGGCGGTTATGCATCCGTAGAAAAAGCCCTGAAAAAAATGACTCCTGATGAAGTGGTGGAAGAAGTAAAAACTTCCGGACTTCGTGGTCGTGGCGGTGCTGGATTTCCTGCCGGAATGAAATGGAGTTTTATCGATAAAAAATCAGGAAAACCAAGACATTTAGTTTGTAATGCTGATGAGTCAGAACCGGGCACTTTCAAGGACCGATATCTGATGGAATACATTCCACATCTTTTGATAGAAGGAATGATAACATCAAGCTACGCCTTAGGGGCTAACCTATCCTATATCTACATCCGTGGAGAATATATGTGGGTTTACAAAATTTTGGAAAGAGCCATCGCCGAAGCAAAAGCTGCCGGTTGGTTGGGTAAAAATATATTAGGTTCGGGTTACGATTTAGAATTATACGTTCAAATTGGAGCCGGAGCTTATATCTGTGGAGAAGAAACCGCATTGATTGAAAGCTTAGAAGGAAAACGTGGAAATCCAAGAATTAAACCACCATTTCCAGCTGTTTCGGGACTTTGGGCTAATCCAACTGTAGTAAACAATGTTGAAACCATTGCTGCTGTGCCTTGGATTGTCAATAATTCAGGTGCTGATTATGCCGGAATCGGAATTGGTCGTTCTACCGGAACTAAATTAATCTCTGCTTCAGGAAATATCAAAAATCAAGGTGTTTTCGAAATCGACTTAGGTTTATCAGTATACGAATTCATGAATTCGGATGAATATTGTGGCGGAATGCAAACCGACAGACCCTTGAAAGCATTGGTTCCAGGAGGAAGTTCTGTTCCAATTTTACCAGCCAATTTAATCTACAAAACCGCTGCAGGTGAAGACCGATTAATGTCTTACGAAAGTTTGTCAGATGGCGGATTTGCAACTGGTTCCATGTTAGGTTCAGGTGGATTTATCGTTTACGATGACAGAGCTTGTATCGTTCGTAACACTTGGAATTTCTCAAGATTTTACCACCACGAAAGTTGTGGTCAATGTACTCCTTGCCGTGAAGGAACAGGTTGGTTAGAAAAAGTTTTGTGGAGAATTGAAAATGGACACGGTCGCGAAGAAGATATTGAATTGTTATGGAGCATTCAGGCAAAAATAGAAGGAAACACAATTTGTCCTTTAGGTGATGCTGCTGCTTGGCCTGTGGCTGCTGCAATTCGTCATTTTAAAGATGAGTTTGAATACCATATTCGTTTCCCCGAAAAAATAAAAAATAGAGATCACTTTGTGGCTGAACCTTTTGAAAAAGTAAAGCATTTGGTAGCAAAGCAAACTGTATAAAATGAGATTACTTACGTTCTTACTATTATTGCCATTATTTGTTCATTCTCAAAAGTTTGATGGATATGTTGTAAACAATGCAAACGATACCATACATTGTAAGTTTTTTATCGGAACCCATTCGGTTGACGAAAAAATACCTTACCCATCCACTGTCTGTAAAAAAGTTAAAATACTAACTGACAATGGCGAAAAAATGACTTTCAAACCTGCACAAATAAAGTCTTTTTTTATAAAAGGAACTAAGGATTGTGATTTGAAATTTGTGAGCTTAAAGGAAGATGACGATCAGTTTTATCAAGAGTTGATTATCGGTAAATTGTCTTTGTACAAAATATATTTTACATCGTACGGTAATGAATTTTCGAATGGAGTTATAATGAAAGAAGGCAAACTTTATAAAATTGCTGGTTTTGGCACAAGAAAAAAATTTGGTTGGCTAATAGAGGATTATCCCGAATTATACGATAAATGGATAAATTCTGAAGAGTATAAATTAAATCAGTTCCAAGAGCTTGTTGGTTTATATAACGAACATTTTAAAAATTAAAAAGAGATCTTTCTAAAAATATAAACATGAAAGTAACCATAGACGGTCAAGAAATAGAAGTAGCTCCAGGAACAACTATCCTGCAAGCGGCTCGTATGATTGGTGGAGAATCTGTTCCGCCAGCCATGTGCTATTATTCTAAACTTAAAGGAACAGGCGGTAAATGCCGTTGTTGTTTAGTAGATGTAACCAAAGGAAGTGAAGCCGACCCAAGACCAATGCCAAAATTAATGGCATCCTGTGTAACGGGTTGTCAGGACGGAATGGAAATAGCCAGCAAATCTTCAGACAGAGTAAAAGAAGCCAGAAATGCGGTAACCGAATTTCTTCTAATAAATCACCCGCTAGATTGTCCGGTTTGTGACCAGGCTGGCGAATGTGATTTGCAGAATTTAAGCTTCGAACACGGAAAATTACAACAACGTTTTATTGAAGAAAAAAGAACGTTTGAACCTGAAAATATTGGTCCTCATATTCAATTACACATGAACCGTTGCATCGTTTGCCAACGTTGTGTAGAAGTAGCTGACCAATTAACTGACGGAAGAGTTCACGGGGTTTTAAATCGTGGTGATCATTCTCAAATTTCAACTTGTGTATCAGCAGCGATTGACAATGAATTCTCCGGAAATATGATTGATGTTTGTCCGGTTGGAGCCTTAACGGATAAGACTTTCCGATTCAAATCTAGAGTTTGGTTTAACAAACCATTCAATGCTCACAGAGAGTGTACAACACCAGGTTGTTGCGGAAAAACTACCGTTTGGATGTTTGGAAACGAAATTCAAAGAGTAACGGCAAGAAAAGATGAGTTTCACGAAGTAGAAGATTTCATTTGTAACACTTGTCGTTTTGATAAAAAAGACTTGGCTGATTGGGTAATTGAAGGCCCAAGAAAATTCGAAAAAGACTCTGTTATCAATCAAAATAATTACACTAGAAAATTAGAAAAAGTTGAAATAGCTACCGAAAAAGGAATTCTTTTAGGTAGAGATATTGACCGTAAAAAAATAAGTATGGCTGAGATTGATTACAACGAAAAAATAGACGGTAACTTAATAGATTCAAAGAAAAATGGATAGTGGATTTATTATAGAAAAAAGTATTCTAATTGTAGTCGTTTTTGCTATTACAATGGTTATGGCAATGTATTCTACTTGGGCTGAACGTAAAGTGGCCGCTTTTTTACAAGATAGAGTTGGTCCAAATCGTGCTGGTTGGGGCGGCTTATTACAACCTTTGGCTGATGGTATGAAATTATTTGCCAAAGAAGAATTTGAACCTGATACTAAAAACAGATTTTTGTTTTTTGTTGGTCCCGCTATTGCAATGAGCACAGCTTTGATGACAAGTGCCGTTATTCCGTGGGGCGATAAATTAGAAATTTTTGGAAGAACTGTTTACCTTCAAGCTACCGATATTGATGGATCATTACTGTATATTTTTGCCATAGTTTCTATTGGTGTATACGGAATCATGATTGGTGGTTGGGCCTCTAACAACAAATTCTCCTTAATGGGAGCCGTTCGTGCTGCCTCTCAAATGGTGTCTTATGAGGTTGCGATGGGATTATCTGTTATTGCTTTAATCATGATGACAGGAACCTTGAGTTTAAAAGAAATTTCGATGCAACAAGCAGGTTGGCATTGGAATGTTATTTATCAACCTGTTGGTTTTTTAATCTTCTTGATTTGCGCTTTCGCAGAAACAAACCGTACCCCTTTTGATTTAGCGGAATGTGAATCAGAGTTAATTGGTGGTTATCATACCGAATATTCATCCATGAAAATGGGATTCTATTTGTTTGCGGAATATGCTAATATGTTTATTTCATCAACCATTATAGCTGTTCTTTATTTTGGCGGTTACAATTATCCGGGAATGCAATGGATGGTTGATAACGTTGGGGTAAACACCGCTAATATTTTAGGAATTGGCGTTTTATTTATTAAAATTTGCGCGTTCATTTTCTTCTACATGTGGGTTCGTTGGACGATACCACGTTTTAGATACGATCAATTGATGAATTTAGGCTGGAAGATATTAATTCCACTTTCGATTATCAATATAGTAATAACAGGAATTTGCATTCTAGCTTTTAAATAAGAAAAGAAATTATGTCAGCATCAATACAAAGTATATCCCTTTCGGGTAGAAAAAAACAAGTTTCCAATAAGGAAATGACTTTTTGGGAAAGGTTATATCTAATAGCTATCGTCAAAGGATTGCTTATTACCATTAAACACTTTTTTAGAAAAAAGGCAACCATTCATTACCCTGAACAAGTACGTGAATTCAGCCCTGTTTATCGTGGTCAACATATGTTGAAACGAGATGAATTAGGTCGTGAAAACTGCACCGCTTGTGGGCTGTGTGCCTTATCTTGTCCAGCGGAAGCCATTACTATGAAAGCGGAAGAACGCAAACCAGGTGAAGAAATGTTATACCGCGAAGAAAAGTATGCGTCGATTTACGAAATCAACATGTTGCGTTGTATTTTCTGCGGACTTTGTGAAGAAGCTTGTCCTAAAGATGCTATTTATTTGACCACTTCCAAAAAATTAGTTCCTTCTAGTTATGAAAGAGAAGATTTCATTTTCGGTAAAGATAAATTGGTAATGCCTTTAGATATGGCAATGAAAAATGCTCAACTTAAAAACGCTAACTAATGTCGCCTATAACTATTATATTCTACTTTTTATCAGCCATTACATTGGCCTCAGCGTTTTTGACAATTTATAGCAAAAACCCTATTCACAGCGCTATTTATTTAGTGATTTGCTTTTTCTCAATTGCAGGTCATTATTTATTATTCAATGCGCAATTTTTAGCCATTGTACATATTATTGTGTACTCTGGAGCCATCATGGTATTGTTCTTATTTACGATCATGTTAATGAATTTGAATAAGGAAGACGAAGTGCATAAACCCCGAATTACAAGACTTGGAGCTATAGTAGTTTTTATTTTAATGAGCGTTGTTTTAGTAACTGTTTTCATCAATTCTAAAACCATTATGGGTGATTATGATACTTCTGGTGAAGATTTTCAATCCATAAAAACACTAGGTAAAATTTTATTAAATGAATATATGGTACCCTTTGAGTTTGCCTCTATCTTATTGTTAGTTGCCATGATTGGAGTGGTTTTATTGTCTAAAAAAGAAAAAACAGAGAAGAAATAATGAATAATATTTTAAATCAAATTGGTATAGAAAACTACATTTTCCTTTCGGTGCTATTATTTTGTATCGGCGTTTTTGGCGTACTGTACAGACGTAATGCGATTATTGTATTCATGTCAATCGAGATTATGCTGAATGCTGTCAACTTATTGTTTGTGGCTTTTTCAACCTATCATCAAGATGCCGAAGGACAAATATTTGTATTCTTCTCAATGGCTGTTGCTGCAGCAGAAGTTGCTGTTGGATTAGCGATTTTAGTTTCGGTATTTCGAAATATTGGCTCCATTGATATCGCTAATTTAAAGAACTTAAAAGGATAATCTGAAATGGAAACAAATTTAGCTTTACTATTACTTTTATCACCATTTGTTGGATTTCTATTTAATGTTTTCTTCGGAAAAAAAGTAAGCAAAGGAATTTCTGGTGCTATCGGAACCTTAACCGTTTTGGTTTCTTTCCTAATGAGCATTTGTTTTTTTGCACAATTAAATCAAGACGGGAAACCATTCGAAATAACATTATTTGACTGGATTTCTGTTCATAATTTTAAATTAAGTTTCGGACTTTTATTAGACCAATTGTCGTTGCTTTGGTTGTTGTTCGTTACCGGAATTGGTTCACTTATTCATTTGTATTCCATAAGCTATATGCACGACGATGAGAATATACATAAGTTCTTCGCTTATTTGAACTTGTTTGTGTTCTTCATGATAACATTGGTAATCGGAAGTAACTTGTTGGTAATGTTTATCGGTTGGGAAGGCGTTGGATTGTGTTCTTATTTGCTAATCGGATTCTGGTATAAAAACCAATCCTACAACGATGCTGCCAAGAAAGCTTTTATCATGAACCGTATTGGGGATTTAGGTTTCCTTATCGGGATATTTATCTTAGGAAGCTTGTTTTCAACATTGAATTTTGTTGAAATGAAACAGGCTCTAACTACCGGAAATGCAGATACTGCTTTATTAACTGTTGCTGCTCTATGTTTATTTATAGGCGCTTGTGGAAAATCAGCACAATTACCACTTTATACCTGGTTACCTGACGCGATGGCCGGACCAACGCCAGTTTCTGCGTTGATTCACGCTGCAACGATGGTAACAGCGGGTATCTTTATGGTTACCCGAATGAACTTCTTATTCGATTTAACTCCGTTTGTTCAAAACATCATTGCTATTGTTGGTGCCTCAACCGCTTTAGTTGCTGCTTCGATTGGATTACTTCAAAACGACATCAAAAAAGTATTGGCCTATTCTACGGTTTCTCAATTGGGATTAATGTTCCTGGCTTTAGGATTGGGAGCTTATAATGTTGCTGTATTTCATGTAATCACACATGCATTCTTCAAAGCGTGTTTGTTCTTAGGTTCAGGTTCGGTAATTCACGGATTGCACGGCGAACAAGACATGAGAAAAATGGGTGGTTTGCGCAAAGCGATGCCTATCACGTTCTGGACCATGATGATTTCAACTTTAGCGATTGCAGGTATATTTCCATTTGCAGGTTTCTGGTCAAAAGATGAAATCCTGATGGTAGCCTTTGAACATAATAAAGTATTATGGGTTGTGGCTTCTATAGCATCTATCATGACAGCATTCTATATGTTTAGATTGATGTATTTGACCTTCTTCAAAGACTTCAGAGGAACAGAAGAACAAAAACATCATTTGCATGAAAGTCCAAGTCTGATTACTATTCCTTTAATCATTTTAGCTATTTTGGCTTTTGTTGGCGGAGCGATAAATTTACCGGGAAGCAATTGGTTAAACCATTTCCTGGAACCAATTTTAGCCACAAAACACGAAGAACATGCTTTGGGAACACACGAGTATATGTTGATGGGAATTGCCTTAGCCGGAGCTGTTTTTGGAATTCTTTGGGCGTATGCTAAATACATCAAACAAGCATTTGTTCCAAAAGAAGATGCCGAAATTGTTGGGGTAAGCAATATCATTTACAACAAATATTATGTAGACGAATTTTACACCTTCCTAATTGTAAGACCTTTGAATAGTTTGTCTAATTTCTTTAGAACAACTTTAGAACCTGCTTTAGGAAAGGTAGTATTTAGTTTCGGAACTGTTGCCAATGGCATTGGAACTCAAGGTAAAAAATTACAAACAGGCAGTATTGGTTTGTACTTATTTGCCTTTGTAATTGGTGTAGGCGCCATCATAACTTATTTATTTATAGCAAAATAATTTTTACATAATGGATGTAACTACTATATTAATTTTACTGCTTTCTGGTGCCATCATCACCTATTTTTCCGGAGATAAATTAGCTTCAAAAGTAGCGCTGATTTTCAGTTTGGGAGCTCTGGCTGTTACTTTATATTTACTGACACTATATACTGACGGAGCAAACATCAGTTTTATATCAAATTGGATTGATATCCCAAAAGTAAGCTTGGCTTTCAAAGCGGATGGCCTTTCTTTGGCAATGGTTTTATTAACTGCTGCTTTAACACCGCTAATTATATTTTCATCTTTCGGAAATACTTTTACCAATGCTAAAAGTTTCTACGCATTAGTATTGTTCATGGCTTTTGCTATGACAGGAACGTTCTTAGCAGCTGATGGTTTGTTGTACTATATTTTCTGGGAATTATCTTTGATCCCTATTTATTTCATTGCATTAATTTGGGGTAATGGCGATGCAGAAGAACGCAAAAAAGCAGTAGTCAAATTTTTTATTTACACGCTTGCCGGTTCGCTTTTCATGTTGATTGGTTTTGCTTATTTATATACAAAAGCGAATAGTTTCCTTTTAGAAGATTTATACAAATTAGATTTGTCTTCAACAGAACAATGCTATATTTTCTTTGCTTTCTTCTTAGCGTATGCTATCAAAATTCCAATTATTCCTTTCCATACTTGGCAGGCAAAAGTATATCAAAAAGCCCCAACCGTTGGAACAATGCTTCTTTCTGGAATCATGCTAAAAATGGGATTATACAGCATCATTCGTTGGCAATTACCTATTGCGCCACAAGCAGCTAAAACCTATATGCCAGTATTGATAGGTTTGAGTATTGCCGGAGTGATTTATGGTTCGATTGTAGCGTTACGCCAAAAAGATTTAAAAAAATTATTAGCCTATTCTTCACTAGCACACGTTGGCTTAATTGCCGCTGGTTGTTATACTTTAACCCTTGACGGATTAAGTGGTGCCGTTTCACAGATGATTGCTCACGGTTTTGTTATCGTTGGATTATTCTTTGCTACCGAAATCATCTACAGAAGATACGAAACTAGAACTATCGCTGAAATGGGCGGAATCAGAGCACAAACTCCAAGATTTTCTTCAATGTTTATGCTTTTGGTATTAGCCTCTGTAGCTTTACCGGGAACATTTAACTTTGTTGGAGAGTTCACCGTTTTATATAGTTTAAGCCAAATCAATATTTGGTTTGTTATTTTAGGCGGAACCACCATTATATTGGGCGGTTACTATATGTTGAAAATGTTCCAAAACACCATGCTCGGAGAAACCAACACCAAAGTTTTTACAGATGTAACTACCAATGAAGCGATAACATTAGTTGCTATCATAGGCTTTTTATTATTCTTCGGATTGTATCCAAAACCGATAGTGGATTTGGTGACGCCAAGTTTAAATCAAATTTTAGAAACCATAAACAGATAAAAGTCCAGAAATGAATACATTAATTGCCATATCAGGTTTAGGTGTTTTTTGCCTTATCGCTGAAATCTTTAATTTAAGAAAGCTATTGGTTCCAGTGGCTGTTCTTGGACTGTTAGCTATTCTTGGACTTACCATAGCTGAGTTTAATACACCTGCCTCTTTTTACAACAATATGATTGTGGTAAATAAGTTTTCGGTTGCCTTCTCAAGTTTATTTATCATTTTGACCATTTTCTTAGTGGCATTAAGTGGCGACTTTTATAAAGACCATCCAACTAAGATTTCTGATTTTATAGCCATAAAGATTTTCCTTTTATCGGGAGCTGTAGCTATGGTTTCATTTGGAAATTTAGCCATGTTCTTCCTAGGTATTGAAGTACTTTCTATCTCGCTTTACATTTTAGCAGCAAGTCGAAGACTAGACATAAAAAGTAATGAAGCCGGAATGAAATACTTCCTAATGGGTTCCTTTGCCTCTGGATTTATTCTATTCGGAATCTGTTTAGTGTATGGAGCCACGGGTTATTTTGACATGGCAGAAATCTATGATTTATCGCAAGGCGCTGGTCTACCGGTTTGGTTTCCAATTGGTATAACACTAATCGTTATTGGAATGTTGTTCAAAATTGCTGCTGCTCCATTCCATTTTTGGGCTCCCGATGTTTATGAAGGATCACCATCAATGACAACGGCTACCATGAGTACTTTGGCAAAAGTAGTAGCTATGGCAACGCTTTATAAGTTACTAAGCGGATTGTCTGGCTTGTCTCCAAAAGCTGAGATGCTGATTGTGATTATTTCTATCCTTTCAATGACTGTCGGAAATATTATGGCATTGCGTCAAACCAATGTGAAACGTATGTTGGCATTTTCGGGTATTTCTCACGCGGGATTTATGCTTATGGCATTGCTTAGCATGTCGACTGCGGCTTCAACCTTATTGTATTATACTTCAGCATACGCTTTGGCTGGTATTGCTTCTTTTGCCGTAATTATTTATGTTACTAAAGACAAAGACAATGAGGATATTTTCAACTTTAATGGCTTAGCAAAAACAAATCCGTTATTGGCGGCCATACTAACAGCGTCACTTTTATCAATGGCCGGAATTCCTATTTTCTCAGGATTCTTTGCTAAATTCATGTTATTCACTCAAACCATAAAAGCGGGTTATTTAGTAGTGGTGATTGCGGCAGTTATCAACTCAATCATTAGTGTAGGCTATTACTTCAAATTGATTTTAGCGATGTACACCAAAGAAGCTTCTGAAGATAAAAGAGCCGTTCCTTTTGTATATTACGCTGTAGCGGTTGTTGCTATTTTACTAAATATTATCATTGGGATTTATCCATCCTTAGTAACCAATTTACTAAACTAAAAACTGCATTTTTAAAAAATACTAAAATCCATCAAGAGTCATTTTGATGGATTTTTTAGTTATCAACAGCGGCAAAAAATAGTCGGCTATTGCGTAAATTTACCTCATGTATGCTTTAGTCGATTGCAATAATTTTTACGCTTCCTGCGAACGTGTTTTTCAGCCCCAGCTGAACGGAAAACCCATTGTTATTTTGTCTAATAACGATGGTTGCATTATTTCACGTAGTGACGAAGCCAAAGCATTAGGCATTCCGATGGGCGCACCCGAATTCAAAGTGCGTCAGGAATTAAAAGAAAAAAACATTCATGTCTTTTCGTCTAATTATCCTTTGTATGGCGATTTGAGTAATCGGGTGATGAAAATCCTGGAAGGTTTTACACCACACACCGAACCGTACAGCATAGACGAAGCGTTTATGAATTTTGATGGAATGCAAATTCCTGATTATCACGATTACGGTCTGCAGATGAAACGTCGCATTATGAAATGGTTGAGCATTCCGGTTTCTGTTGGTTTTGCCGAAACCAAAGCCTTATCCAAAGTCGCCAATAAAATTGCCAGAAAATTTCCAGACAGAACTAAAGGTGTCTATGTTATTGATTCCGAAGAGAAGCGAATTAAAGCCTTGAAATGGACCAAAATTGAAGATGTTTGGGGCATTGGTTTCCGACTGACTAAGAAAATGAAAATCAAGAATATTAACACGGCTTATGATTTTACGTTACCACATAACGAAGCCTTTATCAAAAAAGAAATGGGCGTTGTGGGATTGCGATTAAAATATGAACTGGAAGGGAAATCAGTATTAGAATTAGATTTGCCAAAAGATAAAAAAACCATCGCCATTACCCGAAGTTTTGCCGGAAACATTACCACGCTTGACGAAATGAAAGAACGCGTTTCGACTTTTGCTACGGTCTGTGCCGAAAAGCTCCGCAAACAAAAATCCTGTTGCCATGGCGTAATGGTCTATTTGCGCAAAGACAAGTATAAAACTGACAGGCAACGCTATAATTTCTATAAAATAGAATGCTTGCCCTTTGCCAGTAACTCTTCTATTACCATTAGTAATGTGGCCGTAAAGATGTTAAAGACTATGTTTGAAGAAGGCGAAATTTATAAAAAGGCAGGCGTAATCGTAACCGAAATCATTCCCGAAAACCAGAAACAATTCCATTTGTTTGAAGAAGAAAATCCAAAGCATCTGAAACTGATGAAAGTTATGGACGATCATTATAAGAAAACGGGCGAACGCAAAATACGATTGGGCAATCAAGATTTACAACGCACCTGGAAAATGAAACAAGAGCATTTGTCTAAAAGATACACGACCAATTTTAACGAAATACTGGAAATAAGATGCTTGTAAAAACTCCGTCACTTCGAGTGTTTTTGGCTCGACAGCCTTGAGGAGATAAAATTAATTACTTAGCCAAAAACGTATCGAGAAGCCAGAAAGCAAAACGGTTCTCGATACATCCGCCGCAGCGAACACTCGAACTGACGAAACTATGATAAAACAAAAAAACCTTACTTTCTTTATTCCCGATTTGGAAAACGCACAACAACTACCCTACTACGCTAGCGGTATCAAGGCGGGGTTCCCTTCGCCGGCAGCCGATTTTGATGAAACCAAAATTAGTTTAGACAACACCTTAGTCAAAAATCGGGAAGCTACTTTTTATGCTAAAGCCGTTGGTACTTCAATGATTGGCGCAGGCATTGATGATGGCGATATTATGGTTATTGATCGGAGTCTGCAACCTACAGCTAATAAAATTGCTGTTTGTTATATTGATAATGAGTTTACCGTAAAGCGCATCAAAATAGAGAAAGATTATGTCTATCTAATGCCCGAAAACAATGACTTTCAACCTATAAAAGTCACCGAAGATAACGAGTTAATCATTTGGGGAATTGTTACCTATGTAATTAAAGCAGTTTAGAAAAAATAATTTTTTGTTAAAAAGTACACTTTTTGTGTACCTTTTAGCATGCTGCATTCCGTAATTTTATAAAAAAACACTCAATCCCGTTAGGGATTTAATATTGGTATGGCAAATACATACACCCAAATTCACATTCAATTCGTTTTAGTGGTGAAATACCGCAAAGGCTTACTACATTCCTCATTCAAAGACGAATTATACCAATATATAACCGGAATAATTAAATACCACAATCATAAAGTATTAGCCATAAACGGAGTTGCTGACCATATTCATATACTTATCGGTATGCGACCAACCCAATCTATATCCGATTTATTACAAGATGTCAAAAGAAGTTCTTCAAAGTGGATAAATGAAAAGAAGTTTTTAAAAGTAAAATTTGAATGGCAAGAAGGGTATGGAGCATTTTCTTATTCCAAATCTGATCTAAACAATGTAATTAAGTATATTAGAAATCAGGAGCAACATCATGCGGTAAAAACGTTTCGAGAGGAATATTTAGAGTTTCTAAAACTATTTGAGGTTGATTATGATGAAAGATATATTTTTAAGGAACCTATCTGATTTATATCATCCCTAACGGGATTTTCCGTGTCAAGGAGAGGCTATGTTACCGATATAAAATCCCTAACGGGATTATTTAAATATATATACCTCTGATTTCAATCCCTTTAGGGATGATATATCGGTAAAAAACATCACATAGGCAATCAATCCCGTAGGGATGATATATAGGTAAAAAACATCACATAGGCAATCAATCCCGTAGGGATGATATATAGGTAAAAAAGAGGCCCGAGGGCCTCTTTCAAAACACAAACAAGACCTTTTCATTTAATTCCAGCCGCCGCCTAATGCCCTGTAAACATTAGTCACTGCATTGAATTGTTCCTTCTTCGCTTCAATCAATTCTAACTTTGATTCTAAGGCATCGCGTTGCGTCATCAGCACTTCGAAATAATCTACTCGAGATGCTTTGAACAAATCATTTGAAGCGTCGATGGCGGTGGTTAGCGACTGCACTTCTTTATTCTTAAGGTCATAGAATTGTTCTAGATTTTTAATGTTAGACAATTCATTAGAAACTTCTATATAACCATTCAAAACGGTTTTTTGGTAATTGTATAAAGCTTTCAATTGTTCCGCTTTTGCCTTATTAAACTCGGCTTTAATTGCATTTCTGTTAATTAAAGGAGCTGTTAAATCACCAACCAAATTATAGATTAACGATTCAGGAGACGTAAAAAGATAAGATGGTTTAAACGCATTAAAACCTATACCTCCGGCAATAGTAAACGAAGGATAAAATTCTGCTTTAGCTGCTTTTACATCACACTTGGTCGCAAATAATTCCAATTCAGCTTGTTTAATATCAGGGCGATTGGCTAATAGTTGTGACGGAATACCCGCTTGAATTTGCTGTGGCAGCTGCGAAATCAAAACCGTTTTGTCCCTAGAAATAGGTTGTGGATAGCGACCCAATAAGAAATTGATTTTATTCTCCGTTTCTTTAATTTGTTGCTGAATTTGAAACTCTCTGCTTTGAGAATTGAATACTTCAGCTTCAAATTTTTTCACCCCCAACTCATTCGCTCGGGCGGCTTCTTTCTGCGCTTTTACAATTTCTAATGCATTTTTCTGCAAGGTAATGGTCTGTTGTATAATGTCTAATTGATTGTCATACGACAGCAACTCATAATAAGAGTTTGCAATCTCGGCAACCAAGTTGGTTACCACAAAGTTTTTACCTTCAATGGTAGCCAAATACCTTGTAAAAGCAGCTTTTTTTGCATTGTGTAACTTTTTCCAAATATCTACTTCCCAAACGGCGTGTAAACCAAGTCCGTAATCTTGAAGTACTTCAGGAACTTCTTTTCCTGGAGTAATATCCGTTGAAGCATCTCCAGCCCCTGCGCTTGTATAACGACCTACTTTGTCAACTCCGGCGCCAACGCCAGCAGTAACCATTGGCAACAACAATCCTTTCTTGACTCTGACATCATTGCGGGCAATTTCAATTTCCTGCAACGTCATTTCCAGTTCTTGATTGTTTTTTAGCGCACTATCAATCAAACTAACCAAGTTAGCATCTTTAAAATAAGTACGCCATTTCGTGGTTGAAGTATTGGTAGTATCGGTACTTTTGTCAAAAGACGCTGGGACAGCCGCTTTGTTTTCATTCAAAGTCGAAATAGCTGGGGAACAACTTGCCACCACTAGGCAAATGCCTAACGCAACACTATATCTATAAGTTATTATTTTATTCAGCATGATGATTATCAAATTCTTCGGTTAATGGATTTTCTTTTTGATTTTTTATATAGGTGAATTTTTCCGCTATTTTACCGAAAATATAATACAGTCCCGGTATCAAAAACACCCCTAATATAGTTCCTAGCAGCATGCCACCTACTGCTGCTGTTCCAATAGTTCTATTGCCAATTTTACCTGGTCCTGTTGCAAATACCAAGGGAAGCAAACCAGCTATAAAAGCAAATGAAGTCATTAAAATAGGACGAAATCTGGTTCTTGCTCCTTCAACGGCAGCTTCCAAAACGGATTTTCCAGCGGCATGTCGCTGTATGGCAAATTCTACAATCAGAACGGCATTTTTACCCAGTAAACCAATAAGCATTACCATGGCTACCTGAGCATAGATATTGTTTTCTAAGCCCGTAAATTTTAAGAAAAGAAAAGCACCAAAAATACCTGCCGACAAGGATAGAATTACTGAAAAAGGTAAAATAAAACTCTCGTATTGCGCGGCTAAAACTAAATAAACGAAAGCCAAACAGATAAGGAAAATCCAAATGGCTTGATTTCCTTGTGCTACCTCATCTGCCGAAATACCCGCCCAGTCAATATCATATCCTCTAGGTAGTTTTGCTGCGGCAACTTCTTGAATGACTTCAATAGCTTTACCACTACTAAATCCGGGAGCTGCAGAACCACTAATTTCAGTAGAAGTATACATATTGTGTCGGGTGATTTCAGACAAACCGTATACCTTCTCTAATTTCATAAAGGCTGAAAAAGGCACCATTTCATCTCGACTGTTTTTCACATATAGCTTTAAAATATCCTCGGGCATTGCTCTATATTCCGGAGCTGCCTGTACGATTACTTTATAGTTAAAACCATACTTAATAAAACTGATTTCGTAATTACTTCCCACTAACGTAGACAATGTATTCATAGCATTTTCAATAGACACTCCTTTTTGTTGTGCCAAATCATTATCTACTTTCAACAGATATTGTGGAAAACTAGCGCTATAGAAACTGAATACATTGGATAATTCTTTGCGTTTGTTTAGTTCTTTTACAAATTCATTGTTTACGGATTCCATTTTTTTATAATCTCCAGAACCTGTTTTATCCAATAAACGAAGTTCGAATCCTCCCGCTGCTCCATAACCTGGTACAGCAGGTGGTTGGAAAAATTCGATATTGGCTCCAGGAATATCTTTAGATTTTTCTTCTAATTCGGTCATAATCTCTTGAACCGATTGCTTTCTGTCTTTCCAATCCTTAAGGTTTATCAAACAGGTTCCTGAATTAGACCCAGTACCTTCCGTCAAAATTTCATACCCTGCTAAGGAGGAAACTGATTGTACTCCGTCAACAGTTTCTGCTATTTTTTGCAATTTCAATGAAATATCATTTGTTCTTTCTAATGAAGAACCCGGAGGTGTTTGAATAATAGCATAAAACATCCCTTGATCTTCATTAGGAATAAACCCTGAAGGAACAGTGCTACTAATTAACCAGGTTCCGGCACAAAATCCGAAAAGGGCGACAATAGTGATTACTCTTCTATCAACAATTTTAGCCAATACATTTTGGTATTTACCTTGTGCCAAATTAAACTTGTTGTTAAAACCGTCTACCACTCTATTTATAGGGGTTTTCTTTTTCGGTTTTCCATGATTATTTTGCAACATCATGGCGCATAGCGCTGGTGTTAATGTTAAGGCCACGATACCTGAAAGAACAATTGCTGTTGCCATGGTAATAGAGAACTGACGATAGAAAATCCCAACCGGACCCGACATAAACGTTACGGGTACAAATACGGCAACCATCAAGAATGTAATGGCGATTATGGCTCCTGCTATCTCGTGCATGGCTTGTTTGGTTGCTTTTAAAGGAGAGATATTATCTTCTTCCATCTTCGTATGCACGGCTTCAATGACGACTATGGCATTATCGACGACGATTCCGATGGCCAAAACCAAAGCAAAAAGCGTAATTAAATTAAGTGAAATATCGAAGTATTGCATGAACACAAAAGTTCCAATCAATGACACGGGTATGGCAAGCGCAGAGATTACGGTTGAGCGCCAATCGCCCAAGAAAAGAAACACAACCAATCCTACCAATAGAAAGGCCTCAATCAGCGTGTGAATTACTTTTTCGATAGAGGCGTCTAAGAATTTAGACACGTCATACGAAATTTCATAATGCATTCCTTTTGGGAATTTTTTCTCAATAGTGGCTAATTTTGTTTTTATATCGGCAATAACTTGATTCGCATTACTACCAAAAGATTGTTTTAGTACGATTGCTGCCGAAGGTTTTCCATTTAAATTAGAATAAATATCATACATCGAACTACCAAACTCGATGTTGGCCACATCTTTTAATCTTAAAATTTCCCCATTTGGATTTGATTTCAATATAATATTAGCATATTGTTCCTTGGTCGTAAAACGTCCGGAATATTTTAATACATATTCAAAAGATTGCGAGCGTTTTCCCGAACTTTCCCCTGTTTTACCCGGTGAAGCTTCTAAACTTTGACTCGACAAGGCTTCCATTACCTCATCGGCAGAAATTTTATACGCCAACATACGATCGGGTTTCAACCAAATTCGCATGGCATATTCCCGTGTCCCCAAAATATCTCCCGATCCAACGCCATTTACTCTTTTCAATTCTGATAACACATTGATATCGGCATAATTGTATAAAAACTTCATGTCGGTATTTTTATCGTCACTGTAAAGGTTGACATACATCAACATACTAGGCACTTCACGGGTAATTTTTATCCCTTCTCTTACTACAATTGGAGGTAGTTTATTTACAACGGAAGCTACACGATTTTGAACATTAATGGCCGCTTGGTTAGGATCGGTTCCTAAGTTAAACGCAATTTGAATACTTGCTTCACCGTCATTTCCGGCATCTGAAGTCATGTATTTCATTCCGGGAACGCCATTTAAAGCTCTTTCTAAAGGAATAACAACCGATTTGATCATCAATTCCCCGTTGGCTCCGGGATAATCTGCTGTAACATTCACTATGGCAGGTGATATACTAGGGAATTGTGTAATTGGCAAACCCATAACGGCCAATACCCCTAAAAAGACAATTATTAGCGATATTACTATCGACATAACAGGTCTTTGAATAAATTTATTAAACATTTGTCTCTATTTTTTTATGATTATACCAAATAGGAATTTGATAGTGTCAGCTCAGTATACTTTTGTTTTTTTTTTAACAAACTACCCAAGACTGACTACATGTGTTTACTCTGCTTTTAATTTCAAATGAGCCATAACTTCTTTAGGCGCTATGAATTCGTATTGTATTTTATCATTGTCTTTCACCTTCTGAATACCTTCTAAAATTATTTTATCGTTTTCGGTAACGCCGCTTTCAATCATATACAAATCTGGAATTTCTCCTTTAATTGTAATTTCTTTTGAGCTTACCACGTTGTTTTTATTTACCACAAAAACATATTTTTTATCTTGGATTTCATAGGTCGCTTTTTGTGGAATTATGATCACATTATGAAGTGGAACCTCCATCACTATTTTTCCGGTTTCTCCATGTTTCAATAATTTACCCGTATTAGGGAATCGCGCTCTGAAGGCAATATTTCCTGTTTCGTTATCAAATTCACTTTCTATAACTTCCACATTTCCTTTGTCTTTATAGGTATCGCCATTAGCCAAAAGCAAACCAACTTTGTTATCGGCTCTGTTTTTTACATTGGTTTCATAATCCAAATACTCAGGTTCTGTTACATTAAAATAGGCAAACATCTGACTGTTATCCGATAGCGTAGTAAGCAACTCTCCTTCATCTATTAGACTTCCTAATTTTTTCGGAATTCTATCGATAGTGCCATCAAAAGGGGCTCTTATTTCGGTAAATGATAAATGTAATTTTGCTAGAGACACTTCTGCTCTTGCTTGTTGCAATTTTGCAAGGGCTACTGCTTGTTCATTTTTTGAAACTATATTTTTGTCGGCTAATGATTTAGCATTCTGAAATTCTATTTCAGCTGCTTTTTCTTCGGCTTGTGCTCCCAATAATTCAGCTTCATACACCTTTGGCATAATTCGGAACAACACCTGACCTGCTTTTACAAACTGACCTTCATCGACATAAATGTTTTGCAAAAACCCTTTTTCTTGCGCACGAAGTTCAATGTTTCGGAATGATTTTATTTGAGCCACATATTGTTTTACAAATGCGGTGTCTATTTTTATTGGATTGGTAACGGTATATTTAACCGTCTCTTCTTTTTCAGTTTCTTTTTTGGCGCAACTTGCTAAATTCAATACGGCACCAATGCTTATCAGCATTATGAGCTTTTTCATAATTTTTAATATAAAAGTTTAATAATTGAGGAGGACTGTTTTAGAACAAAACAATCAGATAAAACGATAAAAAAAATAAAATCAGATAAGTAATACCCTTAACGAAATATAGGTAAAACGAGGAAGACGCGAAAAGTTATGACGCGTGTAATTATTGGCCCAAAAAGGTTTTGCAATTAGGGAAACACTTTGATTATCTGAGATAAATGATATAATAGAACAAGAGTGTTTTTCCTTTAATGAAACAGAATTATTTTCGGTGTCATATTCCTCATCATCATCAAAGTCAGTTAGTAAATCTGCTTTATGCGAAGAAGAACCTCTTTTTGATATACCATTAGTAAGGTTGTTCCCTTTTTTAATTTTATGAATAGCAACTTTTACTTTAGCATCTTGAGAAAATGCTACTGCATGTACCAAGCTGTTAGAGAATAACAAGCTTAGGAAAATGATATGTAAAATTGCTTTTTTCATATATGTCAACAAAAGTAACTTTCAAAGTAAATAAAAGCGTTCTTTTTTAACGACTATTTAACAATTTTACGACCGAATTAAGCAAATCTTTAGGAAAGGAAGAAACAATATCGATTTCGTAGTTTGCACATTAATTGGATTGAGATGCCCTATAAAATCCTTTCATAAACATTTTTTTTCTGATTTCTCCCAATCCTCAAAACAATAACTCCTGAACCAACTAAACATTACTACAACAAAATTTAAGGATTTAGTAAAATCACAGCCAATGTGTTTAAAAAAAATCACATAATGATTACATAACACGCAAAAATTGTGAATTGTATAGTTTCTATAACAGAAAAGATTCTGTTTTAAAAAAAAACGTTGTATTTTTATAGATTATAACTTTTTTTTAAAACACCATGAAAAAACAATTAATCACTTCTTTTAGAAAAACATACTTGATTTTGTTTTTATTCGGCCTAAGCAGTACTGCTTTAAATGCCCAAATCCTGACTAATGGTAATTTTGAATCTGGCGGAAGTGGTAATGGTTTTTTGACAAGCGATTATACTTTGATTAATCCCCTCACCGGAACCAGTAATCCGGGTTTTTATGCCCGAACTACCAATCCGGCATTAATGAACTCCACCTTTAATGCTGGCGGAGACCATACCACAGGAACTGGTAATATGTTGGTTTTTGACGGAGCAACAGCTCCAAATAGATTCATTTGGACAGCAGGAAGTACGGGTGGAACAGTTCCAGGATTTACTATAGGACAATCTTATGTTCTTAGTTATTGGGTTAAATCGGTTTCTAATCAGGTTACCGGTGATGCTACCCGAGCCAATATCAGTGCTTTTTTTGTAAATGCTACTAATATAAATCCAGCAGCATTAGACCATTTGGCACCACTACCTGCAGAAGGATGGCAACAGGTCAGTTATTCATTTGTTCCTACTGCCACTAATGTATTAATTCGTTTAAAAACTATAAGTGTTGCGGCATCAGGAAATGATTTTGCCATAGATGATGTTTCAGTAGTACCGGGAGCACTTCCTTTTACCGGGTCGTATGTTAAAACAAACCCTACTTGTCCCAGCACCACAGATGGTTCTATAACAGTGACGCTGGCTGGTGGTTTTTTACCTTATGGAAGCTATAATTTAACCGGTACGGTTACGCAAACTAACACCAATGGTATCTTTTCTAATTTACCAGCCGGAACCTATACCATTACGGCTACCGATTCAAATAATCAAGTATATACCCAGTCTAACATTGTATTAACAGCTCCAAATGATTTGGTCATTAGCGGTCCTGTTACCATTTGTGCCGGACAATCGACGCAATTGTCGGTCAGCGGTGGACTAAATACCTACACTTGGACGGCAAGTCCGGCGGATGCTTCTTTAGTCAGTCCGAATTCGGCAACGCCAACCGTGAGTCCAACCGTTACTACAACCTATACCGCTACTTCGGGTGCGCCTTCTAACCCGGCAAATCTAGTAGAGAATGGCGATTTTTCTTCGGGAATTAGCGGGTTCACTACCGAATATACCCAAGTAGATAACCCCAACCCATTTGGTGTACAAACTTCTTATAATATCGTTACCAACCCAGCAGCCTGGTTTACTCCGTTTTCTTCTTGTGGCGATCACACTACGGGTACAGGGTATATGATGGCCTTTGATGGCGCTATCGATGTTACGGGTAATGTTAAAGCATGGTGTACTGCAAGTCCGATTACAGTGCAGCCAAACAAGAGCTATACCTTTTCCTATTACGTAGCTTCTATTTCATCGGGCTCTCCTGCCAAATTAGAAGTAACCATTAATGGAGTTTCCTTAGGCGCTCCCGTTACCGCACCTTTTACCACTTGTACTTGGACTTTACAATCCTTTACCTGGAATTCGGGTGCTAATACCACAGCGAATATTTGTATTTATGACCGTGAGTTTTCATCAGGCGGAAATGACTTTGCTATAGATGATATTTCGTTAAAGGAAACCGTAACCTGTATTTATACTAAAACGGTTACCGTTACGGTGACGCCAGCAACGGTGCCTACTTTTACTGCTGTAGCGGCTATTTGTTCTGGAGCTGCTTTGACTGCTTTGCCAACCACTTCCAATAATGGTATTACCGGAACTTGGGCTCCGGCATTAAACAACACCGCAACAACAACCTATACCTTTACACCATCGTCGGGAACATGTACCACCACGGCTACGCTTCAAATTGTGGTTAACCAACCCGTGACGCCAACCTTTACTGCTGTGGCTGCTATTTGTACGGGGACAACTTTGAATGCTTTACCAACCACTTCCAATAACGGAATTGCAGGAAGCTGGTCTCCGGCATTAAACAATGCGGCAACCACTGCCTACACCTTTACGCCTACTGCAGGTCAATGTGCCGTAAACGGCGCCCTAACGATACAGGTAACTCCAACAACAACACCAACGTTTACCGCAGTTGCGCCTATCTGTACAGGGGATGCTTTATTGGGTTTACCAACCACATCCAATAATAGTATCAACGGATTATGGTCGCCTGCCCTTAACAATACAGCGACAACTACCTATACCTTCACACCCGATACGGGACAATGTGCTGCGACGACTACACTTTCAATACAAGTGAACGCCTTGCCACAGTTTACAATTTCAGGAGGTTGTAGCGGATTGTATACCCTGAGTGCGATACAAACCGAACCATCAGGCTCCACCTATGCCTGGTATAGTCCGTCTGAAGCGCAAATTGGTACCGATGCTACAGTTGTTATAACAACGCCCGGCATTTATTCGCTAGTGGTAACGCAAAATGGTTGTAGCGATTCCCAAAATTTAGAAGTATTAAATACCTTATGTGGAATTCAAAAAGGAATCTCTGTAAATAATGACGGTCTCAATGATGACTTTGACCTGGCCGCTTATAACGTTACGAATCTGACCATCTTTAACCGCTACGGAATGAAAGTCTACACTAAAAGCAATTACAATAATGAATGGCACGGGCAGTCTGATAAAGGCGATGAACTACCGGACGGCACCTATTATTATGTCATTAACTTTCAGGATACCGCAACAAAAACGGGCTGGATTTATATCAACCGAGCACAATAAAACTAATTAACCAATCTAACTAACCGGTTTAAACCCGAAAAGAGCAACGTACTGTTGCTCTTTTTTGTTGTTTATAAACGTAAGTTTTTGCTAATGGATTGAATCCTAATGGTAGTTTTATCACTTTAAAACAGCACTAACTTCAACCGGATGAAATTCCTTTCCGTTCAACCCTACCATACCAGCTAGCGCATTATCCCTATAATAAAACAAAGCGGAAGCGACCACTATAAGCTGTCCTTCAGGCAAAACAACTGTTGTCCATTGTTGGGCCGGAACAACGCTGGCTTTTAAAGGAAATGCCAATCGGAAGAGTTCTGCTTTGGGTTCGATAGGATTTTCGGGATCAATTTCAGTAGGAAGGGCGGTTACCAGAAATACCAATTCGGCATGCGTAGCCTTTTCTTTTTGGGCGATATAATCCAGTACGCTAAACTCAGGTAAAGCAATAGTGAGCTGACAGGAACCCGAAAGGGAAAGTGTCGGCGACAGTTTACAGTAATGGACAAAAGGACTCGCAAGATTACAATCGATATTTTGGAGCAAATCCAAATTACCCTCCATCAGCGTCCTACTTCCTATAGGTTTCGAATTCCCATCTTGAGTGGCCGTATTAATTTTGGTCGTAAACCGGCGATAGAAATTAGCATCACCACGGTTTTGTAAAATAGGAAATAGCGCTTCCCGAATGGCTTTTGCCAAGCGACTCCCTCTACCAAAATCGGAAGCACTTTTTTTAGTGGCTACCGTTTGTTTCATTTTCTTTTTACCCGGTTTACCTTGCAAATACTCTTTTCCATTATAGGCGCGGAAGCTTACCGGGCCTATGCTTCCTATTATTTGCCCTTTTTTATTTATTCTAGCCATACCATTTTAATTTAATAAACACCTTAATTAACTTGATAAAGTAGCATAAACAATTTTTGTGCCAAATTGGTTCGTAACCACTTAATAGGCAATGCATAGCAAAACCATAGTGACTCCATAAAAAGTAGTGTTTTTATGGACTAGCTATGGACTAGCTATGGAGTAGGTATGGACTTGATAGGAAGGAAAGGAGGAAAAAAACTTAGCAAATAGATGAAAAAGTAAGGGAGTTACTTTTTTATATTTTTTGCAAATTGGATAATAAATCTCAAACGATAAAAACGGTTTGGATATGCGGATTTTATTTTGTTAAAAAGTAAACAAAACGCTTACTTTCGTATAGTGTATATTTCTTATTTTAGCAGAAACCAAAGAATATTCCCAAGCAAAACTTACTCAATAAAGTAAAATGGATTTAAATTTCAAAAAAGAACTTGCAAACGGATATTCTAGTAATTCACAAATTGCAAGAGTTTTAAGTGAAAGTTGGGTAAAGCTAAATTCTTATTGTCCTAGTTGTGGTGAGAAACCATTGAATGATTTTGAGAATAATAGACCTGTTGCTGATTTCTACTGCAAAAAATGTTCTGAAGAATTTGAGTTAAAAAGCAAAAACGGAAAGTTCAGTACTACTATTACAGATGGTGCTTATGATACAATGATACAGAGAATAACCTCAGATACTAATCCGAATTTTTTCTTTTTAACTTATAGTAAAGAGCTGGTGGTAGATAATTTTCTGATAATTCCAAAACAATTTTTTACACCTGATATTATTATTAAAAGAAAGCCTTTGTCTGAAACGGCAAGAAGGGCTGGTTGGACAGGTTGCAATATTGACCTATCTAAAGTATCGGAACTAGGTAAGATATTTTTAGTTGAAAAGACTAAAATAATAAATCCTGAAATTGTTCAAACTGCCTTTAATAAAACAACATTTTTAAGAAATAAAAGTTTAGACTCTAAAGGTTGGATTTTAGATATTCTTAATTGTATTGAAAAGATACCCAATAGAGACTTTACTTTGAAAGATATTTATAATTTTGAAAAAGATTTAAAAGTAAAATACCCAAACAATAACTTTATTAAAGATAAAATTAGACAGCAATTGCAACTTTTAAGAGATAGAGAGATTATTGAATTTAATGGTAGAGGAACTTATAAGAAAATAGACTAATGAAAAAATATATATTCATAACCCCAGAAGGCACTACCTCTTCTCCTAATGGAGAGGAAATAGAAAACCTGCAAGTAATTGGAATTGTTGAAGATGTTGCAAACGAAAATGAAGGGTTAAAAAAGTTATTGTTAGAAAATGAATGGATAATTGATGCGGAATTTAACGTTGCGGAATTCATTTGTTATGAAATTGTATAATCCCTTTAGGGATTTTATTTGGGTAGAAAATAATAATATAAATTTCAAAATCCCGTAGGGATGACATTCGGGTAGAATATTTAGCGTTTTTAAAATTATTTGAGATTGATTACGATGAACGTTACCTATTTAAAGAGCCAATCTAATTTATATCATCCCTAAAGGGATTTTTCCGAACAAATAAATTCTTCTCTACCCAAATAAAATCCCTAACGGGATTATTTTAAGGTTAAAAATCGTCCTTCAATACCCGAATTTTTTAAAGCCAAAGCGTTCTCGTTGCCATAAGCTATAAATACACTTGGAGCACCAGGAGTTCCACCTTGAACACCTGAACATGAAAAAATTTAATTCTTCCTTTAACAAAAAGTATAGCATCTGCATCATTCCAAATATGTTGAAAGAAACATTTGGTTTCTGTTCTGGCAAAAATTAAAGCAATTCCATTACCATGAAACTTTAATTTTTCTAACCACAATTCCATTCCTTTTCCGTAAGGAGGATTCAAATACACTCTTCCAAACCATTCTTTAACTAAACCATTATCCAAAGTTGTAAAATTAATTTTAGCATGAAGAAAAGGAGCATTAATTGGACTACAAGGGTCTAAATCGAAATCGCCTAAGCTTTTAACCAATTCAGGAGGAGTTAACCATTCTACAGTTGTATTTTGTGAACGTTCAAAAGAGGTGTCCATGTCGATTATTTTATTTTCCAAAGAAATTGATTTAACAAATACTATCCAATACACAATAAGTGTGATTCTGTTAAATTTTAATCTATTTAGCAATAACTTTAATTGCAATGGGCAACCACCGCTACCGCACGAATCCTTTCGTGTGGTATTCCAACAGGCACAACAAAACCTCCCCAAAATTTTACAAGCGCAACCCAAAGTTATGCAATACACTAGGCGGAGTACGACTATATCTTTGCCTCAGTAATAATCATTAAATCATTTATCATGAAAACAACAGCAAAATGCCAATGTGCACCTGTAAAGAAAAACACAGCATGTAACAATCCAAACTGTACTTGTACCGACTGTAACTGTGGAGACAATTGTACATGTAAAAGTTGTAAGTAATCACCAACTGTTAGTCAATTTAAGCCGCCCTTATTTAAGTGGCGGCTTATTTATTGCTGTCAAATACCTAACTTTACCTTATGGATGCTACAATACTATTAGTCAAAAACATGGTTTGCCAACGCTGCGTCATGGCGGTTGAGGCTATTTTAGCGGCAGGGTCAATAGCGTTTCAAAAGGTCACTTTCGGTGAAATTCATTTATCGGGTGCGCTATCCGCTGAACAAAAAGCCTACTTAAAGGAAAGCCTGGACAAAGTGGGCTTTGAAATGATTGACAGCCAAACAGGCGGGATTGTAGAAAAAATTAAGCAACTGGTAATCAAGAGAGCCCGCAATGAAGTCCCCGATGCAGAAAGAAAAATAAAGCTTTCGCTATACCTGTCTGATAAAGTGCATCATGAGTATACCTATCTGAGCAGTTTATTTTCGGCGGTCGAAGGAAGAACCATAGAAAACTACTTTATTGAACAACGTATCGAAAAAGCAAAAGAACTACTGATATACGATCAGCTTACCTTAGCAGAAATCGCCTTTGAACTGGAATACAGCAGTGCGGCGCATTTGTCTAACCAGTTTAAAAAAATAACGGGTTTAACGCCTACTTACTTCAAAGCCATAGGAAGCCTGAAAAGAAAAGCTTTGGATAAGATATAAAAACTAACCGTCAGCTGCTGCTGTGAAATTAAAAAAGCCCGATAAAAAGTATTGGGCTTTTTAGTTTCCCCTTAATGAAGACAGTTACAAATTTAACGATGTGATTCCCTTTATAACTTTCAAAAAAAGTAAAGGATATAGCTTCGTGTAATTTTGCAGAAGGTGTTACTTATCATGCAGCCCAATTCCAAATCCAAACATGGCAGCTACCAGAGCAAGATGAATGATTAGCACTGCTTTTTGCCAAAAAGGCCTGTCATTCCATTTTTGTTCCTGATCAAAGGGGTCAAATGCCAGTCCAATTCCCAATGAAGCAACTGATTGCATATACTCTTTAGAGAAAAATGCCTGATACAATCCTAAAAGTAGAAACCCGATGTAAAGAAACTTGTTAAAAGATGTTTTCATTTTGATACCATTTAATTTAATTCAAAATTACTGGCAGCAAATGTTGCAAAATTGTATTTTTAGGACACTATAAAATTTCCCATATAATATATTCACCATCAATAGTATTGGCAACTTTAAAGAACTCTTTTGGGTTATGGTGGGTGAGTTTTTTAAATTCCTTAATGAAGTAAGATTGGTCAAAATAACCACTTTCATAGGTGATTTCGGTTAAGGTTTTTATTTCTTTTTCGCCCAATTTTGCATCTATTGAGTTTCTAAATCTACAAATTCTTCTATATTCAATTGGCGAACATCCCATATGTTTATTAAAGTGCCGTTGAAATGTTTTAGTGTTATATCCCAGTTTTAGAGCAATCTCAGAAATAGCTGTTTCCTTAGTAGGATTGTTTACTAAATTAAGTGACATGTCTAATTTTGAAAGTTCATCAGTATCTACATATTGGGAAATTAAAAATGTTTCCAACTTACTTATATCCAAATCCTCTGAGAATATGTTGTCCCCAAATGAACTCCAAGTGCTGCTTTTTAATTCCTGAGAAAAATCAGAGGCAATGGTTTGATAATTTTCCCGAAAGAACCTGCTTATTCCCAAGGGTTTAAATATTATAGCGATTTCTTGTAGTTGACCTGTGTAATCAACCAAAACAGGACAAGTATATTTTCCGAGTATTTCAATTGATACCCGGGAATTTGTACTCTCTACAATCTCAACCTGATATTTTTGTCTTTGTATAAAGGCGCCTTTGAAAAAGGAAAGACCTGTATTATAATGAGGAAATGCTAAATACCTAAGTTTCGAGGAAGATTCTCCTGAATAAAAGTAAAAACACTCTATATGTTTTTTGAGAATAAGCGAAGTGGGAATTATAGTTTTTAGCACTTTTTTAAAATAGACCTTAAAGTTACTAAAAAACTGAAAACCGCAATGACGTTAACTCATTGACTATAAACAAAAAGACCTCCCCAGCTACCGCACGAAATCGAAGATTCGACGAAGTCAATCCTTTCGTGTGGTATTCTATAGTATAGAAATTAAAAAAGCCCGATACTTTCGTATCGGGCTTTTATTTCTACAAGTAAATTATAATTACTCCTTAATCACTTTCATCGTTTTCATCAAACCATCAGCGTATACTTTTACGAAATAGGTTCCAGATGGTAAGGCTGAAACATCAATGTTTCCTTCGGTTGCATTTATAGCTTTTGTGATTATCTCTTGACTTAATAAATTATAGATAGCTATAGATGTAATTTCATTATCAAACGAAATTGTTAAGATATCTTTTATCGGGTTTGGATACACTTTTAATTTATCTGCAATTTCAAAACCATTTACAGCTAACCCAACAGAAGTTGGGCAAGAAATGGCAACGGGTGTGTTTTGAACTGTAACAGAGGAGTTGTTACCTAAAATATAATTAGAATTACTACCCCAAGCCCATAGTGTTCCATCGGATTTTATAGCATGACAAGTATTTCTACCAGCACTAATTTGTCCTGTTGCAAAAAATGTTGTACCGCCGGTTCGGGTAGGCACATTACGATTTGTGGCGGTCAAATCTCCAACTTGTCTAAAAACATTTTCTCCCCATGACCATACCGATCCATCAACTTGAATTGCTGTTGCATGAAACCCACCTGCATCAAAACTTGTCCAAGTGGTTACTGTACCTATTTGCGTTGGAACACGAACTGCTCCAAAATTTCCAACTCCTACTTGACCTTCATTATTTCTGCCCCAACCCCAAAGTGTTCCGTTACTTTTTTGTGCTAAACTTAACGGACCGCCAGCCGACACTTTTACCCAATCAGTATCTGTGCCAATTTGTATTGGTACAAGTGAACTAACATTTGTGCCATTTCCTAAATTACCATATCCATTATCTCCCCAAGCCCAAAGTGTGCCATCAGATCTTACAGCAAGCATGTGCCAAACACCAGCATCAGCACTGATGTATGTTGCTGTTCCACCAACACGAGTGTGGTTGTTATTTCTAATCGTTGTGCCATCGCCTAATTCTCCATGATCATTGTTCCCCCAAACCCAAAGTTCGCCATTTGTTTTCAAACAACTTGAAAAACTTTCTCCGCATGATGGTTGTGCCCAATCGTTAAGTATTCCTATTTGTAAAGGTGTTGTACGGTATGTACCGCCAGCTGGGCTAACTTGTCCATTAGTATTATAGCCCCAACCCCAAAGCGTGCCATCAGTTTTCGTAGCCAAACAAAATGCTCCATTGGCAGAAATATTATTCCAATTGGTTGCTGTACTAATTTGTTTTGGGATTGTTCTAGTTGTTGTTGAACCATCTCCCACTTGACCGCTGTCGTTTAAACCCCATGCCCAAAGTGAGCCATCTACTTTTTTTGCTAATGTATGATTAAATCCACCAACGACTTTCTCCCAACATTGTCCAAACGATTGAATACTTATTGCTATTAATAAAATTGTAATTATTTTTTTCATGTTTTTAATTTGTTTAATTTTCTGACAGTTACAAACATATAGATTTATAATGACTTCTAACAATTCATCTTACAATAATAGCGTAAATAAAAAAAGAACAACATTTTCATGTTACTCTTTTATGCTCCCCCCCATTATTATCGGGACTGATTAACAGTCAAATGCGTTGTATTCTTTAAATTAAAAAGCCCAAAACTTTCGTATCGGGCTTTTGTCTGAATTTGCATTGCTAAACTACTAATAATAATACCTCAAAATACTGCTGGTATTGGTGCCCGCATAATGTGACACCGGGAAATCATTTGCATTATACGTATAATGTTGCTCTGTTGTAGAAACAGCGCCTCCGTTTTCAGAGTAGTTCCATAGTATTTGGTTGTGACTTTGTTGTTCAAACCCAATCACATTTTTGAAAGGGCTGTTTTTAGTATCATAAACGTAAGTGTTCGTTTTTATAACTGTCCCCGTATCTTCAATACGGCTGCTTATGGAGCCGTTGCTCATGGTGATGCTATTATGGGATACTACCGTATTCTGAGTAGTTAAATCGCCACTATAAACAATGGTGGAATAATTCCCATCAGGAGTATAGGTGTAGACTTCCCTTGTACCGGTTCCGTTGCTATAATTCAATTTCACAGTTGACTCCAGGCGGTTATCAGTATTGAAGTTGTACACATTGCTTCCCGTTAACGTATTGTCAATATCAAAATACTCTATTTTTGTGATTACATCTCCTGTATAGGTATATACGCCTCTTCGGATATAGTTGGTAGTAGAAAGCACCGCTTCAACTATTTTTTTACCATTGTAGGTATAGTTAGTGGTAAAAACTCCAGCCGGGTCGGTGTCAACTATTTTTTTAACCAGGATTTCATCTGGTGGTGTAGTAGTACTATCACCCGAAGAACATGATTGCAATACAACAAAGAGCAGCGATAGTAAGGCTAGTTTTTTCATTAGGCGGGTTTGGAATGTTTAGGCAAAAATAACAAAATAGTAATGCAAACCACATGTATGAATAGATGGGGACAGGTGCTTTTAATGTGAAATTAAAAAAGCCCGATACTTTCGTATCGATAAGTTGCATAACGAACTAAAGTTCGTGTACCTGACTGCCACTGGCAGTCCTCCTCTTACTATCACACAAGCAAAGCGACTGCCGAAGGAAATCTCTCATGGGCTCTTCTCGCCCCTGAATAACACGCATAAAAAAAGAGCAACATTTACATGTTACTCTTTTATGCTCCCTCTCTTGGGCTCGAACCAAGGACCCTCTGATTAACAGTCAGATGCTCTAACCAACTGAGCTAAGAAGGAAGGTGTGTTACCTTTTAAAGCGGTTGCAAATATAATGCGATTTTTATTTTCTACAAATAATTTTAAAGAAAATTTTAAAAAATGTTATTTGTGAAAAATCGCCTTATAAATATCATTCCCATTGGCAAACAGCAATAACGAAATAAGTAATACAAAGCCAACCATTTGGGCATTTTCTAAGAACTTATCGCTAGGTTTTTTGCCGCTGATTATTTCGTATAATAAAAACATCACATGCCCACCATCTAAAGCCGGAATAGGTAACAAATTCATTACCCCAAGCATAATAGACAACAAAGCTGTAATGCTCCAAAATGCTTCCCAGCTCCAAGTATGCGGAAATATATTAAAGATAGCTGCAAAACCACCTACGCCTTTGTAGGCTCCGGTGCTAGGAGAGAAAATAGCTTTTAGTTGTTTGCCATAACTGGCCAATTGTGCAAAACCTTTGTGAATTCCAACCGGAATAGATTCAAAGAAACCAAATTCGGCTTTGCTTATTTTGTATAATCCCAATTTCTCTATATCGTCATACGGAATTTTTGAAGCATACATAACTCCCAATTTGGCGCTATCACTAACTTTTATATTGACTGCAACTTCCTTATTATCTCTCTGGATAAGTACCGGAACGGTTTTCCCTTTTAAAGTATCTAAGGCAGCTATAAATTCATCTGCAAACTTTACCGGTTTTCCGTTAAGGCTGGTAATAATATCTTTGGGTTTAAGTATGCCTTTATTTTGAGAATCCTCCTGAACTTCTCTAACAATAAAAGGAACTCGAAGTTCTAACAACGATTCTCTTTTCCCCTGCATCAATTGGTCGATAAAGTTTACCGGGAAATGTACTTTTACTTCCTGACCATCACGGAGCACGACTATTTCTTTAGAAAAAAGGGCCTTTTCATTAGCTTCATAAAAACGCTCTACTTTTTCACCATCAATAGATACTAATTTATCGCCTGTCTTTAATCCGGCTTTCTGCACCACGGGATTGGCAATCCAAATACCATCTTTTACTTCGTTATTAGCAATATATTGTTCGCCATAAAAAAAGGTCATCCCAATATAAATGATAAACGCCAAAATGAAGTTCACCGTAACACCACCAAGCATGATGATTAAACGTTGCCAAGCTGGTTTAGAACGGAATTCCCATGGTTGTGGTGGTAAAGCCATTTGCTCTTTGTCCATGCTTTCGTCTATCATTCCTGATATTTTTACATAGCCTCCAAGAGGTAACCAACCTATTCCGTATTCGGTTTCGCCGATTTTCTTTTTTAATAATGAATATTTGATATCAAAAAACAAGTAGAACTTTTCTACTCGTGTTTTAAATAATTTGGCCGGAATAAAATGCCCTAATTCGTGAAGTATAATTAGTATTGATAAACTCAGTAAAAATTGAGATAATTTGATTGCAATTTCCATTTCTTATGTATCGATTTCTTTTAAACGCACAAAAGTAAGGTTTCCGCCTTACTCTTGCACATAATAGTTTGTTTTAGGTTACTTTTTTATGAATTTTTTATGATAAGTCCCTTCTGTAGTCTGAATATCGAGATAATGAACACCCGTTGACAGGCTGGTCACAGAAAAATCTATGGCTGCGTTTTCCATAACTTTCTGACCCAGATTATTATAGACAATTACTTTTTCTATTATAGAAGTTGAGGGCATTTGAATGTGTAGCTCATCCGAAGTTGGAATAGGATAAACTGAAACCGTGCTTTCTAAATCAAAATTTTGGTTGCCTAAAGTAACCGTCGAATTAGCCGCAATAAGATGACGCTCTGGGTCAAATTCAACATTTGCTATTGGAAAAGGAACGTTGGTAATAATTTCTTCTCCGTCAAAAGTATTGTTCAATACGATATCCGCTTGTTGTCCAAGTGCGCCATAAATTCTAACCGGAACCGGCATTTCAAAATAAGAAACGGAAGGATCAGATTGGGTTTGGTTAATGACAAATCGGGCTTGTCCTGCGCCCCAGTTCTGAGCTGTGATGGTATACGTTGGATACCCTTGATTGTAAATCCAATCAGTAAAGAACTCCGTTAAATCCTGCCCGTAAACGGCTTCTAATTGTGTTTGAAGGTCGGATGTTACAGCATATTTATAAGCTAAATTGGGGTTCGCTAAATAATTCTTTAACCCTTGAAAGAAAAGCGCATCTCCCAATTTAAAACGCAACATTTCCAAAACCATCGCACCTTTATTATAACTTAATCTACCACTGAAAATTCGGTTTACATTAGTAGCTTCTGTGTCGGATAGGTACACTTTCCCTGTTGGACTTGAGGTGATATAGTCTATCATACCCTGTTTTTCAGCTACAAAAGAATCTATTCCGTCAAAGTTTTCAATGACTAACGTCGCCAGATAGGTTGCGAATCCTTCGTTTAACCAAATATCTTTCCAGGTACCACAGGTCACTTTGTCTCCAAACCATTGGTGCGCCATTTCATGAGCGATAAGTTGTCTGTCAAAATTAACCATAAAGGAAACTGTGGTATGTTCCATTCCGCCTCCCCAACCAAATTGTGCGTGACCATATTTTTCATTATGAAAAGGATATACTTCAAACAAACTTTCATACAAGGCTAAAATATTTGGAGTCTCATCCAATTGAGGCTCAATCGCTGCGGCGTCTTCAGGGTAAATGTAATTTATGATTGGATACGTATTCGGCGCTGTTCCGGCAGTTTGATTGTATACCGTATAGTTGGTAACTGCAATTGCAATTAGATACGCTGGAATTGGATAACCATGATGAAAATGTGTCGTTTTATTAGCGCCGGAAATAACTGGTGTTGTAGTCTCCACTCCATTTGAAACCGCAATATATTGCGACGGAGCTGTGATATAAACATCAATACTATCTACTTTATCGTTCAAATCTTGCTTACAAGGCCACCAATCCCTGGCGCCAAACGGCTCTGAAAGCGTCCAGATAATTGGGCTGCCATTGTGTGTAGTTTGCACAAAAGAATCAAAACCATTGCTAGGTGGCACACCCGAATAATTGATTTCAAGTGTAGCAGAAGTTCCAGCCAGCTGTGTAGCAGGCAACGTAATAATCAGTTGATTGTTGGCGTCTTCCACAAAAGTGAGATTCGTAGTGCCTTTTTTTACTGAACTTACCGTTAACGGATTGGCAAAATCAAAGGTGATGGTATTCATATCCGACAAGGCAGTGTAGGTAGTAAACACTTTTCCTGTAATAAATTTAGCCGATGGATTAACCGTAAATTCCAGTCGGTGATAGGTAATGTTATAATTAGCTGTATTCGGGTTAACTTCAATATTCAAAAGTTGTGACGCCGATTTCATTTCAGCTTCAGCAATAGAATTCGTTTTGTTTAAATTATTTTGGGCAAAAACAAAAGAAATGGTAAAACATAGAAGCAATAAGTAGGTCTTTTTCATAGGAATAGCAATAATTTTTGCGAATATAATAATTATTGGATTATGCTCATGCCAAAAAATATATAATTTACATGCCTATTACTCTGATTTTTATTTAATTATAAAAAGGTAAGTTTTTAAGTATGCGAAAGGTTTTATCAAACATTTCATTAAATTTGCGACCATAAAAGAAAATGTCATGTTACAGATAAGTTACATCAGAGATAATAAAGAAAAAGTGATTACGGCACTGGCCAAAAGAAACATGGATGTGAAGACACTCGTGGAAGAAGTAATCCAGTTAGATGAAAACAGAAGAAGCACACAAGTCGCTTTAGATAACACCTTGGCTGAAGCCAATAAATTAGCATCAGCTATCGGCGATTTGATGAAAAGTGGCGAAAGAGCAAAAGCTGATATTTTAAAACTAAAAACCGTCCAGCTAAAAGAAACCAGCAAAGAACTTACTGAAAAATCAGACACTTTGGCGAACGACCTTTTGCAAAAAATGTATCAGTTGCCCAATCTTCCGGCGGATATTGTTCCGGTTGGAAAAACACCCGAGGACAACCTTAACGTTTTTCAAGAAGGTGCTATTCCTGTTTTGCATGAAGGCGCATTGCCTCACTGGGAATTAGTAAAAAAATATGACATCATCGATTTTGAATTGGGTGTTAAAATAACAGGTGCAGGTTTCCCGGTTTATAAAGGAAAAGGAGCCAAATTACAGCGTGCCCTAATTTCTTATTTCCTCGATAAAAATACCGAAGCAGGTTATCAGGAATTTCAAGTGCCACATTTGGTAAACGAAGCATCAGCATACGGAACCGGACAATTGCCAGACAAAGAAGGACAAATGTACCATGATGCCACCGACGATTTATATTTAATTCCAACTGCCGAAGTTCCGGTAACTAATATTTTCCGTGATGTGATTTTGCAAGAAAGCGAATTGCCGATTTTGTGTACAGGTTACACACCGTGTTTCCGTCGTGAAGCGGGTTCTTATGGCGCACACGTTCGCGGTTTGAATCGTTTGCATCAATTTGATAAAGTAGAAATAGTTCGCATAGAACATCCTGATAAATCGTATGAAGCACTTGACGGCATGGTAGAACATGTGAAAACGTTGTTGCAGGAATTGAAATTACCTTATAGAATTCTGCGTCTTTGTGGTGGCGATATGGGCTTTGCTTCGGCTTTGACTTACGATTTTGAAGTGTTTTCTACAGCACAAGATAAATGGTTGGAGATTAGTTCTGTTTCTAATTTTGAAACCTTCCAGGCGAATCGTTTGAAATTGCGTTTCAAAGGAAAAGAAGGCAAAACACAGTTGGCACATACGTTAAACGGAAGTTCCTTAGCCTTGCCAAGAGTTTTAGCCGGAATTTTAGAAAACTATCAAACACCTGAAGGAATTGTAATCCCGGAAGTATTGCGCAAGTATACGGGGTTTGACATCATCAACTAAAAGTTAACCTGCCTGCCGGTAGGCAGGTCTTTATTTAACATATCGTTTGTACTAATTGAACACAAAAATGTTACTTTAGTACATTGTTCGTTTTTATTAAAAATTCATGAAAAAATTTCTCTCCACAATTGCATTATTCCTATGCTTTTTGGCGCAAGCGCAAAATGAGCAATTGGCGAATAATTATTTTGACCGTGGAGAATTTGAAAAAGCATTGGTCAGTTATGAAGAGTTATTAAAATCACAAGAAGGGAATTATAATTATTTTCAAAGAGTCATCGAATGTTACCAGCAATTACAACAGTTTGACAAAGCCGAAAAAGCATTAGAAGACCGAATCGACAAATACAGACAAAACAATCTTTTGGTTGAATTGGGTTTTAATTATCAGTTGCAAAAAAACCAAGAAAAAGCCAAAAAATATTACGATCAGGCGATTGACAAAATCAAGAAAAACGCTAATGAAGTTTACGGAATCGCCTATCTTTTTGAAAGAAAAGCACTTGTAGATTATGCCCTTTTAGCTTACAAAACAGCTTTAGAAAAAGAACCTAAAATGAGTTTTAATTTTCAAATGGCTGTACTATACGGGCAACAAGGCAATACTGATTTGATGATTGATACTTTTCTGGAAGAATCGTTTCAAAACCCACAAAATCTTCCTTTAATTCAAAATCAGCTATCCCGTTTTATGACAGAAGAAGTAGATGCCAATTTTAACGATGCGTTAAAAAAAGCACTGTTACTTAGAGCTCAAAAGACACAAGATGTGTTTTGGAATGATTTCTTAAGCTGGCTTTTTATCCAACAAAAAGAATATGGTAAAGCGTTCATTCAACAAAAAGCAATTTACAAGCGAAATCCTGATTCTTTTGCCAATATTGTGAATTTAGGTCAAATGGCTATTGAAGATAATGACCAAGATTCGGCAACCGAAATTTTGACATTTGTACTCGACAACACTAAAGATTTAGAATTGTTAATTCAGTCGCATTCCTATCTGATAGAAATGAAAATTGACCATGCAACAGAGAAAGATTATCCGGCCATAACAGCAGAACTTGATCAGTTGATTAAAGAATTTGGTGTAAGTCCATTCACACTTCCTCTTTTAAAATTGCAGGCAGACTTCAATGCCTTTCATTTAAATAATCCTGAAAAAGCCAAAGCCATTTTGAAAAACGCTATGGAAATGCCAATTAACAGCTACCAATTGGTTGAAGTAAAAATGGAACTGGCAGATATTCTTTTATTCGAAGAAAAATTCAATCAGGCGCTAATCTATTATTCCCAAATTGATGAAGACATGAATGGCGATGTGATTGGTCAGGAAGCCAGTCTTAAAACCGCAAAAACCAGTTATTTTAAAACCGATTTTGCATGGGCATCACATCAATTAAAAGTGTTGAAATCGGCTTCCTCTCAACTAATCGCTAACGATGCATTGGATTTGTTTTTACTGATAAGCGATAACACCGTGGAAGATTCTTTACAAGTGGCTTTAAAGAAATTTGCTCGTGCTGATTTTCTTTTATATCAAAACAAAAAGAAGGAAGCATTAGCAGGATTCCAATTAATTTTAAAAGAACACAAAGGCGAAGATATTGAACCGGTAACACTATTGCGTATCGGGAAAATCTATGAAAAAATGGGTGATTTCTCTAATGCTTTGGCTAATTATGATGCCATTATTACCAAACATAAAGACTGCATTTATATTGATGAAGCCCTTTATTTTTCGGCCGAAATTTATAATAACCAATTAAAAGATACTGAAAAAGCCAAGCTGCTTTATGAAGAAATGCTCACCAAACACGAGGACAGCATTTATTATGTAGATTCGAGGAATAAATATCGAAAACTAAGAGGTGATACAAATCTATAGTCGTCAATCACAGTTTAAAATTCCTAAATCCTTAATCCTAATTCCTAAATTAAAATGATTTTATACAACGTAACTATCAACATCCACGAAAGTGTCCACGACCAATGGATGCAATGGATGCAGGAAAAACATATTAACGACATGCTGGCTACGGGGAAATTCTCCTCTGCCCGAATGGTTAAGGTTTTAGTTGAAGAAGATATGGGCGGAACTACCTATTCGGTTCAATTCACAACCGATTCCAAACAAACTTTGCAACGCTATTATGATGAAGACGCACCAAAGCTTAGAGCAGAAAGTGCTTCGTTGTTTGGTGACAAAATGCTGGCTTTTAGAACTGAATTGGAGTTGATTAGCGAACACTAGTCCTTTTGTCATTCCCGCGCAGGCGGGAATCCATTAAGAAACAATATAGAATGCAGCAATTTCGTCAATACTTCATTTATATTTTAGCCAGCAAGAAAAATGGAGTACTTTATATTGGAGTAACAAACAGTATAGAAAGAAGAGTTGAAGAACATAAAAACAAACTAGATCCAAACTGTTTTACAGCAAAATATAATGTAAACTTATTGGTTTATTTTGAAACATTCCAATATATTGACGACGCCATTAAAAGAGAAAAGCAACTCAAAAAATGGAATCGTCAATGGAAAATAAATTTGATTGAAGAAGAAAATAAAGATTGGAAAGACCTGTCTGGAGATTGGAATAATTAAAATGGATTCCCGCCTGCGCGGGAATGACAAAAGAGTATGAACGATGTAAGAGCCAAAAAACACCTCGGACAACACTTCCTAACGGATGAATCAATTGCCAAAAATATAGCCGACACTTTAAATTTTAAAGGCTATGACATTACTTTGGAAATTGGTCCAGGAATGGGCGTTTTGACAAAATACCTGTTGGAAAAACCAACCGAAACCTATGTTATTGAAATTGACACCGAATCGGTAGCGTATCTGAATGAACATTATCCAAAATTACACGGCAAAATCATTTCGAAAGATGTTTTAAAATACAACCTCAACGAAGTTTTTGAAGGCAAACCTTTTGCTATCATTGGTAATTTTCCTTATAATATTTCATCGCAAATTGTGTTTAAATGTTTGGAATTACGGCATCAGGTTCCGGAATTTTCAGGTATGTTTCAAAAAGAAGTAGCCGAGCGGATTTGTGAAAAAAAAGGAACTAAAGCCTACGGAATTCTATCGGTTTTAGTGCAGGCTTTTTATGAAGCGGAGTATTTATTTACGGTAAGTCCGGATGTTTTTAATCCACCTCCAAAAGTAAATTCAGGTGTTTTACGCTTACGCAGAAAAGAAAATTTCACGTTGCCTTGTAATGAAAAGTTATTCTTTTCAGTGGTAAAAACTGGATTTCAACAACGCCGCAAGACGTTAAGAAATAGTTTAAAATCATTCAACCTTTCGGATAATTTAAAAGAAGATACTATCTTTGACCTCAGACCAGAGCAACTCACAGTTGAGCAATTCATTGAACTCACTCAAAAAATAGAAGCCAATGCAGTTTAAAATCAGCAAAGAACTCTTAGAGCAAATCGAGCAACTCATTCATCAAAAAAACGACAAGGAATTGGAAGTTTTGTTGAATGATATGCACCATGCCGATATTGCTGAGATTTTTGATGAACTAAACATTGAAGAAGCTACTTATATTTTCAAAATTCTTGACAGTGAAATTACAGCTGAAATTCTTTTAGAATTAGAAGATGATGTCCGTGAAAAAATTCTTCATGGTCTTTCTGCTAAAGAAATCGCAGAAGAGTTAGATGAATTAGATACCGATGACGCTGCTGATATTATTGCCGAACTATCGCAAAGCAAAAAAGAAGAAGTAATCTCTGAGCTCGAAGACGTTGAACACGCCAAAGACATTGTTGATTTGTTGCGCTACGACGAAGATACTGCCGGAGGTTTGATGGGAAAAGAGATGGTGAAAGTGAATGAAAACTGGAATGTGCTAACCTGTGTCAAAGAAATGCGAATTCAGGCAGAACACGTAACCCGAGTGCATTCGATTTATGTTGTTGATGATGAAAACAGATTGAAAGGAAGATTATCTCTTAAAGATTTATTGACGACCTCGACTAAAACGCCTATAAGCGATGTCTACATCAAAAAAGTAGATTACGTAAAAGTGGACACCCCAAATACTGATGTCGCCCGTATCATGCAGAAATATGACTTGGAAGCAATTCCGGTAGTAGATGAAATGGGACGATTGGTAGGAAGAGTTACTATTGATGATATCGTTGACGTAATTAAGGAAGAAGCCGATAAGGATTACCAAATGGCTGCAGGTATCACGCAAGACGTAGAGGCAGGTGATAGTGTTTTCGAATTAATTAAAGCTCGTTTACCTTGGCTTTTAATTGGAATGGCGATTGAAATTGTTGCTTCTTTTGTGCTAAAAGGAAACGAGGTTGCCTTTCAAAAATATACAACGCTGATTATTTTTGTACCATTGCTTTCTGCCACTGCTGGAAATATAGGTGTACAAGCATCCGCAATTGTGGTCCAAGGTTTGGCCAATGGCTCGTTAAAGGAATTTAGCAAAAATTATTTCAAAAAAGAACTTATTGTTGCCATGATATCCGGGACGATTATATCGCTTTTCATACTGTTATTTCATTCGATAATGTATCAACAATATCAAGTAGGTATAGCCATTTCAACTTCTATAATTGTGGTAATTCTATTCGCTGCAACCCTAGGAACTTTAGTGCCATTATTCCTGCACAGAAATAAAATCGATCCGGCTATTGCAACCGGACCGTTTATTACTACCACAAATGACGTTTTTGGAATTATCATTTATTTTGCCATTGCCAGATTGATACTTGGTTTTTAATTTAGGAGCACAAGCCCCATTTTCTTTACAACAATCTTCCCGCTATCCGCGCTACAGGGTAGCTTGCTCCTATCGGGGTTAATTAGGGCTTTTGTTTATCTTTAAACTTATAAAAACAAAAAGCCCTTCTTTTCAGAAGAGCTTTTGTACCCGGAGCGGGACTTGAACCCGCACGGTTGCCCACAGGTGTTTGAGACCAGCGCGTCTACCAATTCCGCCATCCGGGCGTTTACCTTAGATGGTTTACAGTTTAATTTTTAGAAAAAATTAATTAAAGTTATCGCCATCCGGGCTTTCCTTTGAATCGTTCAGTTTAATATAAGAATAATTAAAAAAACTATCTTCAGGCTTGAGAGACAAAACCAACAACAGTTGGCTTATCGCGTAAAACGAACAACAAAAAGTGTTGCTTGCTTTTAAACACGGTGCAAATGTAAAAAATAAAATATCAATTTCTAAAAAAATACTCTAAAATATCCTTTCAGAGTTGGATTTAATTCCTAAATTTGCACCTCGGTAAAACGAACAACAACTAACTAACTACATTCGAGGCACTTCCGCAAGGAGCGCAACGGATAAAAACAACAAATTACAATGTCGCATTTAGAACCAGAAGCAAAGATATTTGCGTGTTCGCAAAGCGTCTACTTAGCTGAACAAATAGCCGAAAACTATGGTGTTCCGCTGGGTAAAGTTACGTTCTCAAAATTTAGTGATGGTGAATTCCAGCCTTCTTTTGAAGAATCAATAAGAGGATTGCGCGTTTTTATTGTCTGCTCTACATTTCCGAGTGCCGACAATTTAATGGAACTTTTGTTAATGATTGATGCGGCTAAAAGAGCATCAGCCCGACACATAACTCCCGTAATTCCTTATTTTGGTTATGCAAGACAAGACAGAAAAGACAAACCAAGAGTTCCGATTGGAGCAAAACTGATAGCAAAACTATTGGAAACTGCCGGAGCAACGAGAATCATGACGATGGATTTACATGCCGATCAGATTCAGGGTTTCTTTGAAATGCCAGTCGATCATTTGTTTGCCTCGACTATCTTTTTGCCTTATGTTAAAAGTCTGCAGTTAGACAATTTAACAATTGCTTCGCCTGATATGGGTGGTTCAAAAAGAGCGTATGCCTATTCTAAGTTTTTAGAATCGGATGTGGTAATTTGTTACAAACAAAGAAAAGCAGCCAACATAATTGACACAATGGAATTGATTGGTGAGGTGAAAGGCAGAAATGTAATTCTAGTTGACGACATGGTTGATACTGGAGGAACATTGGCCAAGGCAGCTGATTTAATGATTGAAAAAGGAGCATTAAGTGTGAGAGCCATTTGTACTCATGCGATACTTTCGGGTGATGCTTATGAGAAATTAGAAAAATCTCAATTATTGGAGTTGATAGTTACCGATTCAATTCCGTTAAAAAGAGAATCGAACAAAATAAAAGTGGTGAGTTGTGCGCCTCTTTTTGCAGAAGTAATGAACATGGTGCAACACAACAATTCCATCAGTGGGAAGTTTTTGATGTAATTTAGAAGCAAGAAGCAAGAGGAAAGAAACAAGATAGACTTCAATGAAAATTTAAATTTGAAGTTTTGCAGAAGATTGCGTTAGGGATTGCAGCAAGTGCCGTGCACTGCGGAAAGCCCGACCCGAAGGGAACGCCCAAATTAGTATTTTTTATTAACTATATATTTTTACAATGAAATCGATTACAATTAAAGGATCACAAAGAGAAAGCGTGGGCAAGGTAGCAACCAAAGCGGTACGTAATGCTGGAATGGTTCCTTGCGTTATTTACGGAGGAAGTCAACCAATTCATTTTGCAGCAGAAGAAAAAGCATTCAAAAGCTTGGTTTACACTCCAAACGCACACACCGTTGTGATAGATTTAGATGGAAAAACTACCAATGCCGTTTTGCAAGACATTCAGTTTCACCCAGTTTCAGACAGAATCAATCACATTGATTTTTTCCAATTGAGTGATGACAAAGAAATTATTATGGAAGTACCTGTAAAAGTAACTGGAACTTCTCCAGGTGTACTTTTAGGAGGTGTTTTGAACTTGAATCAACGTAGATTAAAAGTGAAAGCTTTGCCAAAAAATCTACCTGATTTTGTTGAAGCTAACATTTCTGAAATGCAGATGGGTAACAAATTGTATGTTACAAAATTAGAAGCGAAAAACTTCAAATTAATGCATCCAGACAATACTGTTGTAGCACAAGTTAAGATTTCTCGTGCTGCTATGAAAGCGGCTCAGGAAGCTGCAAAAGCAGAAAAAGGTGGAGCAAAAAAGAAAAAATAAGTAATTTATTTTTCCGATATCAAAAAGCATCAGTTTGTACTGGTGCTTTTTTTATGAATTCAAATTAGTTTACTTTTGCTAAATGAATTGGTTTAAAAAGTTATTCAAAACAAATGCAATCTCTGAAAACTCAGAAGAAATGAGTAAAAAATACCTTATCGTCGGTCTTGGGAATATTGGCGCCGAATATGTAAATACGCGTCATAATATTGGTTTCAAAATAGTAGATTATGTGGCTTCAAAACAAGGCGTCTCTTTTGAAACAGCAAAATTGGGAGCTGTAACTGAATTCAATATAAAAGGCAGAAAAATTATTCTTTTAAAGCCCAATACCTACATGAATTTAAGTGGCAAAGCTGTCCAATATTGGATGCAAAAAGAAAACATAGCTAAAGAAAATGTTTTAGTGATTACCGATGATTTGAATTTGGCTTTCGGAACCATTCGCATAAAAGCAAAAGGGACAGATGGCGGACATAATGGATTGAAAAACATCCAGCTCATTTTAAACACTTCTGACTATCCGCGTTTTCGTTTTGGAATTAGTGATGAGTTCAAAAAAGGACAACAGGTAGATTACGTTCTTGGTGAATGGAATGCAATTGAAAAAGAAAAACTTCCGGAAAGATTTGAAGTGGCAAAACAAATAGTAGAATCCTTTGCTTTGGCAGGATTAAATGAAACTATGAACAGTTTTAATGGTAAATAAAAAAGTCCCGAATAATTCGGGACTTTTTTATTTTAATAGCATTAAAGATTTATTCAATAACTAATTTTTTAGTCACGATTCCTTTATCACTTTTAATATTTACAAAATAAACACCACTAGTTGCGTTATCTAAATTAATAACCTGATTCAAATTAGCTGATTGATCATAGTTGTTTTCATAAATTGTTTTTCCTGTTACATCAAATACTTCAACAGAATAACCAATCATTATATCTTTAAACTGAATAGTAAAACTACCTTTACTTGGATTTGGAAAAATGCTAAAATCGTTTTGTAAAAATGATTCATTTCCTAAAACATCCGTTTTAAACTGACTTGCAATTGTGTTATACCACGCTTGCATTCTAGCAGCCTGTCCTGCAGTAAACATATACATACAAGCATCGTTTACATAATCCATGTAATTCATGGTTAAAGCATATTCCGTTGGCTGACATCCTGCAACATCTCCTGCAACTGGACAATCATAATTTTCAATTGACAATGAAGGTGTATCACAAACTCTATCACCAGATGTTGCGCAATTAGCTCCATCACAACTTTCAAAAGTGTGGTCCAAATTAAAAAAGTGCCCTAATTCATGTGTTAAAGTTCTTCCCAAATCATATGGAGAACCAGGCACATAACCTGTACAACCATTTCCTGAACCAAAAGCAGATTTTGCAATTACTACTGTCATTCCCGCAGAAGGCGAACCTCCAAGAGGAGAATAACCTAATATTCCATTTCCGGCATTTCTACATACTAAATTTAAATAACCTGCCCATGTAGCATCATTGTCATTATTTCCTAAGAAATCTGTTCCGAAGGTTACTGCTAAGTCACCATTAACCAAACCAGTTCCAGCTGGATGATTTTGTGTAGCTAACACAAATTCTACTTGTAAACTTCCGGTGTTGGTACCAGGGTAAAATGAAGCATCATTAACAAAATTAGAAATGTCAGCATTTGTCCCATTATAATCTGCGTTTAAAATATTGATTTGTGATTGTGCTAATGTTCTGAAACAAACTTTTTGAGTAGATGTAGTTGCTACAGATGGAAAGTGAACCGCCACAGGAATTCTTATTATGTTGTTAACGCTATTACCATTTTTATTAGAGACCACTTTTTGTAATTCAACATCAAACTTACTTTGCTGTTCAAGATAAGCTTGTCTTTGAGCAGGATTACTCATTATTTGTGCCATTTTTTCTTGCATTCCACAAGTTCTATGTTGTGCAAAACTCACTTGAAAAACAAGTAATACGAAAAGTAATTTTAATTTCATTTTTGGTGGTATTAAATTTTAAAGTCGTCAAAATTAAACAAATGTTTTACATAAAATAATTTTTAACACAAATTTGAAGTGAATATTGATTCTTTGTCAGTTTAACTATAATTATTTGCTTTTTAGATAAGTATAGCGCTACAACTATAAAAAAAGAGGTGATAAACACCTCTTTTTAAACTATTTTATAATTAGTGGTTTATTCAACCACAATTTTTTTGGTTTGTTTTATTTCTCCATCAGTAACAGTCAATAAATAAACTCCGGCTTGTGCATTGTTTAATTGAATGTTTTGATTGAATGTAGCACTGTTTTCAAAATTGTTTCCCAAAATTACTCTTCCTCTCATGTCGTGAACTAATACTTTCACACCATTACCATTTGAAGAATTATTTGTAAATTGAATATTGAAATTACCATTATTTGGGTTTGGATAAACCGCAAAATCTGTAAAACCAAATGTTGGAGTTTCTAATCTATATGCGTCCGTACAAACTTGAATAGACCAAGAGTTTATTCTTCCTGTATCACCGGTATAATAATCTGAGACTGACAAGGTCCATAAACCGTTAGAGTTGTCACCATTAAAAGGATACAAAGGCGATGAAGGAGAAAATGACCCTGCCATATTGGCCACACATGTGAAATCAGGAGAACCATCATTTAAAGTAACATTAAAATTATTATTACCAGCACATGCTCTTTCCCAAACAGCTACTTTTTTTCCTGATGGATTAGTTATAGTAATTAATAAATCATTTGGGTAAGTATGTGTTACGTTTAGCCCGATGTTTACATCAGAAATTATTCCGCTTACAGGCACATTTATTGTGTTTGACGCCACTGTTCCTGGTGTTTCTGCTCCAGCTCCATCTGGTATAACTAATGCAGTTGAATTTGTATAAGTATTACATGTTGTATCTATAGCATAACCAAGAGCAATATTTTTTGATACAGCATAAAATACATTTCCTATAGCTTCAATTAATATTCTACACGTTGGAGCTGCCACACTTGGAAGCATTATAGTTTCTGAACCATCATTAGCAGTACTTGCCGCCAAGACTGTTGGGAAAGTAGCTCCACCATCCGTAGATAATAAAATATTTACATTGGCAGTGTTGATTCCGCTTCCGGTAGTTCCGGCAACATTCCATGTAATTGTTTGTGTCGTTCCTGGAGTCCATAAAGTATTTGCTGTACTTGGATTTGTTATTGCAAAAGCACCACCCGCATCTACAACAGTTACTGTAGTTGCTGCGCTGTTAGTTTGACCTCCACCTAGAACATTGTCTCTAACTGTGAAAGCAAAAGCTAATGATCTAGCAACAGAAGAAACGGTTTCCCATTTAGTGACTAGATATCCAGCTAAAACATCAGAAAACTGCGGAAAATATCTAACTGATGAAGCGCTTGGAGGACGTGATCTGAAATTTGGTCCGTCTGTTTTAGTTGATGAAGGAAAAGTAGTCGTTCCTCCAACAGCTGTTGCGTCATTATTTTGTTCCCAGCAATAGGTCAATACTTCACCTATTGTTCCGGTTCCGGTTCCTGAAAGTTTAAATGCAGTACTTACAGGTATTGTATAAGCTGCTCCTGATACAGTTACAACTGGTTTAGGATTAGTAAGCGCTATACTTGTACTAACCGGACAAGTTTTAGTACCTAAATTTGTTTGTATTTGAAGGATACTTTTATAGTGATAATAATCGTCTGAATGCATTTGCATATCGGTTCCGCCTCCACCAATACCTGCATAAGCCATGATTGTCGATCCTGAACCTGGCTCAACATTTACAGTATTATTTTCAGTAGTGTGAGTAAATGTGTGATTTCCTCCCATTTGGTGACCCATTTCATGGGCAACATAATCAATATCAAAAGTATCTCCTTCAGGAATATCATTTGCAGGTGATGTGATTCCGCTCCCTTTTGAACCGTTTACACAAACACAGCCTACACAACCTGCATTTCCACCTCCACCTGACGCACCAAATAAATGTCCAATATCATAATTAGCTTCTGTTATAACGCTTGTCAAATTTGCTTGCAATTCTGCGTTCCAGTTAGCCATATTTGCTGCATCAGAATAAGGGTCAGAAGCTGCATCCGTATAAATTACTAAATCATCATTAGCAATAATTAATAATTTTACAGCTAAATCTTTTTCATATACACCATTACATCTTGTCATTGTAGCATTCATTGCTGCCAAAGCTCCTGCAACAGTTCCACCGTGGTATACAGCATACTCACCTGTACAGGATAAAGCAAGTTTCATTGTTTTATAGGATTGTGTATTTGAAAGAGTTGAATTTACTAATTTATTTGAAAGACTTTGATTAATCATAATATCTTCAGTACTACAAGTAAAAGGTAATTTACCCTTAGTTCTAGTTGCTGAATCAAAAATTACATAAACAGAACTATCTTTAGTATAGGGTTCAATAAATTCGGTTCCTATATCAGCTCTAAAAACCATAGTTTGAATTCCTCTTGGAGAAAGACTAAAGTTTAAAACTGCTGAAGGATCTGTTATTCCTTTTCCAACATACGCTCTGATTTCTGGGTATTTAGCTTGTAATGCTGGTTCAAAATTAGAAGATTCCCAAACTTGGAATTTTTCCAAATCTCCATTCACATTTGGTAATTGAATCACAATTCCGGCATTTCCAGATGCCTTTTGTTGAACATTAGCAAGTGACTGCTTAAATTGAGCGGCATTGAATTCTAATAATTTTTGGTTAACAGAATAAGAAGTTTGTCTTATTTTTTCTGACGTAACCGCTTTGTTGTTATCGAGAAGTTTCCAAGAACTATCCCTTTGTGAAAAAGAAAAAGTAACAGAAAAAAGGAAGACAACTAAAAGTAAAATTTTTTTCATGATTTAGATTGTTAATTTAATAGAGAGTAAAGATAGTTATCTTTCAAATATTTGCAAATTGGAGCTCTGTTTTTTAAATTATTTACTGTAAACTTTAACATACGCCTATTAATTCACGTTTTTTTGATGAAAATTATTATATTAAATTTCTAAAACATATTTTTGCATATTACTTATACAATTCCTTGAAAATATTCAATTCCATAAAATCATTCCATGCCGATAAGCCAACAATTGTTACTATTGGTACTTTTGATGGAGTTCATCTTGGTCATCGAAAAATTCTGGAACAAATTACCAAAAGTGCCCATGATTTGAATTGTGAAAGCTTGGTGCTTACTTTTTTCCCGCATCCTCGAATGGTGCTTCAGGAAGATACCGAAATGAAGCAACTCAATACCTTAGATGAAAAAATAGAATTACTAGATGGTCTAGGAATTGACAATCTTGTTGTGCATCCATTTGACAAAGAATTTTCAAGGTTAACTGCCGAAGAATTTGTCAAAGAAGTTTTAGTAGCTATTTTCAAAATCAAAAAAATCATCATCGGGCATGACCACCGCTTTGGGAGAAACAGAACCGCGAACATTGATGATTTAATCAATTTTGGCCAAAACTATGGTTTTGAAGTTGAACAAATTTCAGCAGAAGAAATCAATGAGGTTTCTATTAGTTCAACCAAAATAAGAAATGCATATTTAGAAGGTAATATTGAATTGGCAGCAACTTATTTGGGATACAATTACCCATTAACCGGAGTAGTTTCTAAAGGCAAACAACTTGGCAGAACTATTGGTTTTCCGACAGCGAACATAAAAATAACTGAAAACTATAAACTCATTCCGCTTAATGGCGTTTATATTGTCAAAAGCACCTTTGGCAAAAAAGTCGTTTTCGGTATGATGAATATTGGAACACGGCCTACTTTTGATGGCTTTAATCAAACTATAGAAATCCATTTTTTTGATTTTAATCAGGATTTGTACAATCAAAAAATTACAGTTTGCTTGCTAAAAAGAATTCGTTCTGAGCAAAAATTCGAATCAGTTGAAGCACTCAAAAATCAATTATTGGCAGATAAAAAAACCAGTCAAGATTATATTCTGTCGCTGACATAATTCTTATTTATTTTATTTTATACTAAAGGATTTTCATCTTTTTTGTTAAATAATTACCTTATAAAAGATATTTCCTTAAATTTGATTGTTTACTTTTATTATTCACTCAAATCAATTTAAGATGAAAATAGCAAGAGAACTTTCAAACGGAATCCTAATTTTTGCCGGAATTGCGATTTACTTTTTAGTAATAGAATTTTTTGGTTTATCTCACATCCTTTATTTAAGAATGTTCAATGCCTTAATTGTATTTTATGGTGTAAACCGAACATTAAAATCAAATTTCAAAGAAGAAAAATTGGGCTATGTCACTAATTTGCTTTCCGCGGGAATAACAGCTATTACAGGTGTTTTACTAAGTGTTGTTGGTTTACTTTGTTATATTTATTTAAGAGGTGGAGATAGTTATATTGACACACTTTCTGAAGATTTTTTATTTGGCGGAAAACCTTCAGCAAATCAATACTGCATTGGTGTTTTATTTGAAGGATTGGCTTCTGCTGTGATTGTTGTTTTTATCACTATGCAACTCTGGAGAAACAAAACATCTTCAGAAGATTCATAAATTCCTTATTATCGTTTCACAAAATTGTAACTTACATACAATTTAACTACTTTTGGTGCACTATAAAATTGCACCTATGAGCATCACAAAACACAATTGGACTAAGGAAGAAATTATTGCTATTTATAACAAACCGATGATGGATTTGCTGTATGAAGCAGCAACGATTCATAGAGAACAGCATGACCCAAATGTTGTTCAAGTTTCCACTTTACTATCAATAAAAACAGGCGGTTGTCCAGAAGACTGCGGATATTGTCCACAAGCTGCCAGGTATCATACCGATATTGAGGGTAATGATTTAATGTCGGTAAGTCAGGTAAAAGCTCAAGCTTTACGAGCCAAATCAAATGGTTCTTCAAGAGTTTGTATGGGTGCAGCATGGCGTAATGTAAAAGACGGTGAAGAATTTGACCAAGTATTAGAAATGGTAAGAACCATCAATAAACTGGATATGGAAGTATGCTGTACGTTAGGAATGATTACCGAAAATCAGGCGCAGCGTCTTGCCGAAGCTGGTTTATATGCTTACAATCACAACCTAGACACTTCCGAAGATTATTATAAAGAAGTCATTTCAACCCGAGGTTTTGAAGACCGATTAGAAACCATCGAAAACGTTCGTAAAACTAATGTAACGGTTTGTAGCGGTGGAATAATTGGAATGGGAGAAAGTATTGAAGACAGAGCCGGAATGCTAGTGGCACTTTCAACTTTAAATCCACAACCGGAATCAGTGCCAATAAATGCCTTGGTAGCTGTAGAAGGAACCCCAATGGAAAATGAAAAACCTGTTGAAATTTGGGAAATGATTCGAATGGTAGCTACTACCCGAATTGTAATGCCTGAAACTCAAGTGCGTCTTTCTGCAGGAAGAACCGAAATGTCTCGTGAAGGACAAGCCATGTGTTTCTTTGCCGGAGCTAATTCTATTTTTGCCGGAGATAAATTATTAACTACGCCAAACCCAGATGTAAATGAAGACATGAAAATGTTTGAAACCTTAGGTTTGGTAGCTCAAAAACCTTTTATCAAAATAATGCAGCCTACCACTGTAGAAGCAGCAGATTCTAAATATCAAGCAATGGGAGAAAAACCAAAATGGTCTCGTCCTGGGCATTCAATTGAAAGGAATATAGAAGCCTCTACAAAAGGGAAATAAGATTTCACAACTTATTAAATTATTTGGCTAATTTTTTAGTAACTACTTCTCCATTTACCAATTTAATTTTTGCAATTATTATGCGAGGAAAATTTGATGAAACAATAGAAAATTGATTAGAATTTACACTCTCTTTTTGACACAATTCCCGTCCTAATATATCAAAAAGTTTCAGTGAAGAAATTAACTGTGAATTAGATTCTAAAATTAATTCATTGTTTAAATTGTAAACAAAAATCTCATTTGATTTATCATCATTTATTTTTTCATCATCATGAGAATGTCTTCTATAACGCAATCTAAATCGGCTGTCAAAAGTTCCTGAATCTGATGTAAAGGTATAAGGGGCTAAACGCAAATCATATATGCCACCAGTTAATAAATCCTCTAAATAAATATTCTTATTGGCATTTTGAAAAAATCCATCCAGAGCTCCAATTGCTATTGAATAAGTGCCTGTAGTTCTGATTTTTACTCCTAAAGGAACAATATCTGAAGAATTAAAAGGTAAAGGTCTTCCTTGAATACTCGCAGATTCATTATTTATTAATGAATAAATACTCATACCATTACCTGCTTTAAAATAAACATCATAAAGCCTGTCTTTTGCAATTGTTGCTCCCTCTACATAACCAAGTAACAACCTACTTGAATCATTAGCCTGATCGATTAAATCAAGCCATATCCTTCCGTTTTCAGGTGGATTACGTCGATTTAAAGCAGAAGAATTTTTATAAAAATAACTGTTGTCATAATAGGTGTTTGGTGTGCCAACAGTTTCCCTTAACGAATTATTAAAGGTAACTTTTTGAGTAGAATCAGCAGGTCCGTCATTCATTATTACAAAAAAACCCTGGCCTGAAGCAATGTATCCATTAAAGGCACTTGGACCGCTACTAGTTCCTGTAGCATTATAGGTAATATAATCTCCGGGATTGTAATTGTATACATAATTACCATAAAAAGGGTCTAAAATTGCTGAACTAGGTAATGTTCCGTGCGTCCATAAACGAATATTTCCATCAATACTTGTATTTAGAGTCAAAAATTTAATAGCATTAATAGAACAAGGATAAGGATTGCCAAGTAAATTCCAATTGTCATCTTTGATAGTTCTCATAACCCCATTTGGTCCAACTGTCCCTGCATTTGTGTCATCCCCTCTAAATATGGAAGGTTGACAAACACCATTAAATGGATTTCCGGTAAATGTTGCTGTATAATTTGCTGCGCTGGTATTTGAAAAACCATTTGGTGCTCTTACTATATAACCTTTACATTCAGCCATTGTCTCAGCAGTATTTTGCCAGTTCCCTTCACCTCCATTTGCATTTATCAGAGTAGTAACCCATTTAAAAATTAAAGAACTCGGGCTTCCAGGAGATACGCTGGTAACAGGAAAACCTAATACAGGTGAAGACCAATATACATAATCTAACAACTTAACACTTGCTGTTCTTTCAACGTTTATACTGCCTGTATTAATTCCGGAATCATCTATTTGAACCAAAGAACCATTATTTTTAACAATTACATTCCCTGTTGGTGTCACAGTCAAGTTATATTGAATTGCAACATATTGATTAGCAAAAATAGTCAGTACTTTTCCAGCATTAACTAGTACACTACATGCTTCAAAACTACCATTGGGAGTAGTATTATAATTCCCATCAATTATCGCTAATTTAGAAAGTGTTGGCGTACCATTTGACCAAGTTGTACCATTCCAAGTTGTTGATGTAGCGGCTGAATAGGAATAATTTCCTATATCAGAATAATCATTAGTCGTAACACAAGCGGACGAACCTGAACCTGTCCAATCAATAACTGTCCAATCCGAGGTGTTAAAAGTTGTAGTAGGCATAGTTGCTGTGGTTTTTCGTCTAAAATCTGCTCCTGATGTCCCTATTCCTAGAGAAGAAGACCAATTACTATCGCTATATGCACCCCATATATCAATCATTGTACTTCCTTTGAATAATGCTATTTGATCATCCGCATTTGTGCCAAAATTGATTCCATTCGCATTTGTTTGAAGGTTAGCTAAAGAACCGTCTCCACCCATAACGCCACAAGTAAATCCACTCTCCGATGTACTTACAACATAAGTCTGACCATTAGCCAACGTTCCTGAAAATGCAGGTATTAAACTAACTCCCGTAGTTGAATAGGGAGAAGTAGCACCATCTTGATAAAACTGTAAACTATAATCAGCTAGATTTACAGTAGCACCTGTAGCATTATAAATTTCGATGTAACTTAGTCCTCCATAATTTGAATCCGTAACCTCACTTATAAACAAATCGGTAACATAACCACAAATTGGTACAGTGGGAAGTACTGTAAAAGTTGAAGTAACACTACATGGTTGCGTATCTGAAATAACTAAATTACCCGTTGTAGCTCCAATTGGTACAGTAACAACTAATTGAGTAGCTGAACTTGAAACTGTTGTAGCGTTAACTCCGTTAAAAATGGCTGATGCTCCTAACAAACTTCCTGCTGAAGCTGTAATAGTTACTTGACTTCCAATTATACCTGCTGCAGGTGATATTGATGTTATAGATGGTGGAGTACAGGTAGGGGCGGTTGTAGTAGTTGTTCCGTTTAGTTGAACATTAATAACATTAGACCCTACATCAAAACCTCCAGTTCCACCTGTCCCTGTTGCACCAATTCCATATACTCTAAACGTAGTTGCGGTTGTAATATTTAATAATCCCGAAATAGAAATAGTATATGCTGTTGGCCCACTTAAAGAAGCTGCTACCGCAACACTTCCTAAATTTGTTGTGAAACCATCAACTGAAGACCTAAGAACAATGGTTGAAGGACCGGTACCTGAACTATCCCACCCAAAGACTAATGACGTTGGTGTAAAATCAGATAGGGAATTTGGTGTTACTATAAATTGGATATAGTCGTTTCCAGCAATAGCTTCGGCGATAGTATTCCCTGCTGCTGTATTGCCGGTATCAAACCAATTATTACCTCCTATCCTATTTGCATTTCCTATACTACCAATACCAGCTCCTAATGTTAAATTAGATGTAGAAATGTTTGCATTATTAAAGACACTGGGCTCTATAGTTTCTAGTCCTGTGTTTCCAAAAGTATTCCATTGAAGTAATTGAGCATTTGAAAAATTAACAATCAAAAGCGCAACAACAAGTATTTTTATTTTCATTATAAAAAATGAATTATGTTATCTAATAAATTATCATAGTAACCGTATAATCTTTCTGTAGAAAATAAGAAAAAAAACGGTAAATTGGGAGTATGAAATTACATTTATATTCCTAATATACACTATAGTTAGGTTAAGAATTTATTAATAAACGGGGTGTTTTAATCATAAATTTCTCAACAACGCACATTAATACGTTTTTATTTACGTTTTTTAGGTTGAATGACTTATTACTTTCTTATTTCCTATGAGTTTAATCCTAAAAAATATAATAGGCAATCTATTCTATATGAAATTTATAATTTAGTTAACCATATTTGATTCCTTAAAATGAAAGAAAAACACATGTCAATAAAAAAAGGTCTCGTTAGAATTAACGAGACCTTTTTTTCTATATAATAAAGAATTAAAGAATAATTTTTCTTGAAATCGTTACGCCATTTTCCAACTTAATTTTCACAATTAATGTTTGTTGGCTCATCGTAATAGTAGACGTTACAAAATTAGTTTTGTTAATTGCTTTTGCGAAGAACAATTGTCTGCCTAATACATCGTATACTGTTACTTCTTGTATGTTTTCAACATGAGATTTGATAGTCATTTCACCATGGTTAGTAGCTACTACAACACTACTGTCTACTGTTCCAAAATCAGGATTATCCAAAGCTGAACCATCAGTATAGCGCAATACAAATCTATTTTCAAATTGTCCTGCGTTAGAAGTAAAAGTATAGGGGTGTGTTTTTATACTTTGAATTACATTTAACAGTTTATCTTCTATATAAATGTTTTGACTTCCATGAAACATCCCATCTAATGCCCCAATACCAATCATGTATGTCCCACTCGAGGGAATGGCAACTCCTAAACGAACAGTATCATTTTCGTTAAAAGGCAAACCTCTACCTTGAATAATAAACCCTTGTGGATTTTCTGTATTTAGATAAGAAACAATTTTTAAAGAATTGCCTAGTCCTGTAATGGCATCATACATTCTGTCTTTATCATTGGTTGCATTTTCAGCATAACCAATTAAAATGCGATTTGAATCTCCTTGTGCCGATATTATGTCCAACCAAATACGATGTTTTTCTTCTTCATTTATAGTTTCTTGAGCGGGAGATGTTGTTTTAAAAAACTGTGAATTATTATAAGGCGCATAAGTAGAAGCCGTATACCGCATACTGTTATTGAAATTAACAGCACTGGTTGTGGTCGAACCATCGCTCATTAATACAAAAAAACCTTGTCCTGAAGCAATTTTCCCATTGAATGAAATTGGCCCACTAGAAACTCCTAAACTGTTGTACAAGACATAATTTACGGTTGACGAATAATTAAGTATAAAATCACTATAGTAAGGATCAACAGTAGAAACAGGCCCTTGTTGATGTGTCCACAAGTACACAAACCCTTCTATATCTGGGTTATTTGATGCTGATAAAAAAGTTAATGCATTAATTGCTGATGGATAGGGATTACTCACTAAGTTCCAGTTATCGTCCCAACGAGTTACTGTAATAGGATTAGGGTTGGACGGAACGGTGTAATTTAATCCTGTGGTTATGCCGTCGCCATAATAACTTCCTCTTGAAATAGGCGTAGTAAAAGCACCATTATTAGGTCGTCCTCTGAATGTGAATGGCAACGTTATGGCAGTTGCAGAACCATTAAAGGTTCTAGCAATATAACCTCTCCCTGCCGTCATGTTAGTGGTTGAAGGTGCATTCCAATTACCTTGTGTACCATTCGAATTAGAAAATAATGGATTCCATTCGTATCTAAAGCCATTTGGTAAATTGCTTACTGCAAAAGATTTTGTTGGCGCACCCCAATATACATAGTCTACATTGGTAGCGGTATAATTTCGAATAAGTTGAAAATCAGTTCCACTATTAGCATCGGCATCATCTATTTGAATCAACTGACCATTATTTTTAATTTGAAAATCAGGAACATCTGTGGTTACCACTGTTGCAATTTTTACTCCTTTTCTAACGGTTATTACTTCATCTGTATTCACCAATAAAATACTTCCACTTACATTTAAATCTTCATTTACAAATGTTTGTGTAGCATTTTGCAACGATTTTGTTCCAGTTCCAGAAATAGTAAGATTAGTATAATAGGAAGAATTAAATAATGTAACCGTTTGATTTGCTCCTGCATACTCTACAGTTGATCCAGTTTCAAGAGTAATGGTTGGGGAATTTGTATTATCTATAGCTGTTACAGCGCTTCCATTAAATCCAGCCGTATTGGAATGTTTAAATATACCTGTTGCCTTAACTTTAAATGTTCCACCAGCCTGAATTTTTACAGGACTTGTGAGTGTATTTGTCCCAACATTATTTCCTACAACATCTATATTGTAATAATTGGGAGCCAGTCTAATTTGTTGTAAAGTTAAAATTGGTACTAAAATTGAACCACTGGTGAAAGTAACTTTGGTACCTGTTCCTAAAGCATAAGTTCCAGAAGCATCTGGTTTAACTCCTGCTCCTGCTGTTCTGTATTCTGAAGTTCCAGTCATGGTTAAATTGGTTCCTGCACCACCCATTCCTTTATCTTCCACATCTAAAATTGCAGTATTTGCAACAGTAATTGTGCCCGTTATAGAACTGATTGCCGACGAAATAGTTTTCACGCCACTTGTAGAAAATTTTAGGTTTTTGTAGCTTCGAGTTCCTCTTAAGTATTGATCAAAAGCACTTGCGCCATCAGCACCATTTAACTCTATTGTTGAATTATCTGCCAAGTTATACACGTTTGACAATCCCACTACTCTAGGAATTAAATCAGTAGAAGAGGAAGACAAACCAGGTATTTGATAAAGCGTTCCATCTTCCATGGTTAATCCTCCATCGCTTCCGGTTAGTAATGCAGTTGTCGACTCAATAAACTGCCCTTTTTTGATATTTAATAGTCCGGGAGAAGTAATACTAGTTGCGCTACTTAAGGTTAATTTTTTTGTATTATCTATTAATTCACAAATAATTGTTTTTGCCGTACCGCCTGTAGTAAAAACATCTCCAGTTACTTGATTGTCTACTCCAACAAACCAAAAAACACCTGTTTGATTATAGGTTTTATTACTAGATGAATATTGAACATTCCCTGTTGTTGCCGAAAGTTGTTGTAAACCGTCAAGTGAGGTAACGATTAACGTTGTTCCCGTTTGTGAAGCAAAAGTATTTGTTCCCGCTGCACTTACTGTAGTTTTCTTAATTACTAAAGGAGTAGTTCCGTTAGTTGCCCATCCAAAATGCAATGTACCACCAGTTTCCACTGTAAAAGGAGCTGTGTATGAACCAACACTATTGGTAGTAAGGTCTTGCGTAGCAAATTTTCTAACACTTGTTCCTTTAATTGTCATCGGAATAGCAACAGCAACGGGTGCAATATCAATTAATTTTGGCGAAACCAATGTTCCTCCATCAAAGTTGACAGTCATTCTGGCGGGCGTTCCACTGCCTCCATCATTGGTAAACGAGGTTACAGTGGATGCAATTTTAACATCACCCTTAAAAGTAACATTGCCACTTAATGTTGTAGGTGTTCCGGCACCTATATAATGTATTTTTAAATCATCATTACTACCACATTCAAAATTTCCGTTGACCGTAAACTGATGATTAAATGCGTCTGTCGTAAAACTAGAACCAAAACTGAATGGCCCATCATAAATAGTCATATTACCATTGACTACAAATCCGTTAGTTCCCGTTCTATTTGTTGCTCCGTGAATATAATTAGAACTAGCATTCGAAATATCAAAATCATTTTCACATAGATTAATAATACCTATACCGCCTCCAATAATTGACCAAGAAAACCCAGGATTAATATCAACAACTAAGTTCCCAAATTTATACCCATTGGCATTACTAGATATTGCCGTTGAAGTGTTAATCAAAGATCCTGAACCTGCACCCGTAAAACCCCAATCATTGATGGTAACGGTTGATCCTCCTTCAAACAATTCAACACCATCCCACATAGGATGAACATTGTTTACTGAATTTTGATTTAATATCATGTCACCACCAGCTCTAACAATTAAATTTCCAGTAGAATTTAGTTTAATGTCTCCCGAAATATCTAATGTCCCACCTGATAAAACTTCTGCTTTTTTACCAGCTGCTATAAAAGTGAATGTTGGTGAAGCAATATTGGCATCAATATATAAATAACCTCCGGATTGAATGATAAAATCACAATTGTAATTTTTTGATGTCGTTCCACCACCACCAACGTATTTATCAATCAAAACTCTATTTACAGTGTTAGCTGTGTTTTGTGGGGCTTTATTATCATAAGCACCACCTGTTAGCCATGTACTTCCATCATAGTATTCCCAATCTCCATTAAATGAAAGATTAGTTGCGTATTTTGGTCTCATATCACCAGCAGCAAAAGTAAATGCAGAAATAACAAAACTGTTACTCGTTGCTAGCGTTAAACTACCGCTTGTAGCTTCTAGTGTATAAGTTCCCGAAGAAGTATGCACAATTCCCGAAAAAGTAGAAACACCAGAAGTAGGAGATACAGTTATTGGCTCTCCTGTCATCGCTCCTGTTGAAGTGATAACAATGGAAGTAGTATAATCTAAATCAATATTTCCGAAGATATCTGATGCTTTTACCGTTGGCGCAGTTGCCATCGCAGCATTTTGAGCCGTGTTAACCGGTTGCGTTACAAACGCTAATCTATCTGCAGTAACTTCAATTCTGTTTCTATCGCTTGTGGTACTCGATACTACACTTGTAAAAGCGGCAAAGGTTGAAGAAGTATTGCTTCCTGCAGCAGCTACATTGGCATTAGCAATGGTAACCTGAATTTGTTGGTTATCGGTAACAGCATTTAAAAAAGTTACTCTCAACGTTAAACCAGTTGAGCCGCCAGTTGAAGCTGTAACATCAGCACCCGATAATCCAGCGAAAGCTATTGTTCCAGCACCGGTATTTATAGTTGGTACATTATTGACCATCGCATTGCCGTTGAAAAGTGCCGCTGTTCTAATGTTAGCAATATTGGTTACGTTAAAAGTAATCCCTGATAAAATGGTTGGCAATCCATCAAGATCAGCTGCTCCGCCTCCATCTCTAATATCAAACTTAAACAAATCGATACTGCCGTTTGCACCGCTTGTAGTATTACTAATGGTTGCTGATTGATACGTAGCATAAGCGATATTTGAATTATAAACATACCCTGCATTGGCTATAATATCTGATAAATTGCTTGGCGTTGCTGTTGCTGTAAAATTAATAATGTAGGTAGGTTCACTTGTATCATTTGTTCCATTAATAGTTACACTCCCAATCCTAGTTCCTGTTGTGGTGGGTGTAAAGCGAACCGTAAAAGTAGTGGTGCCAGCAGCAGCAACTGGCGAGGATGCCAAAGGTGCAATAAGGGTATAATCCGTTCCACTGATTGATAACGGGGTAGTAAACGTTAAATTGGCAGAACCTGTATTTTCTATTGTGAAAACCAAATCGGTAAACGCACCTATTGCAGTGGTTGCAAATGTTTGTGAACCGTTATGAGCAATTGAAGTTACACCTTGTTTTACATTGATTTCGGGTGCGGGCGATAGTGTTAAAACTCCCGCGGAAGTTGCTGACCAAGCTGAACTTCCTCCGGCATTCACCACTTTTATCCTAAAATAATAGGTTGTTGCGCTTGCTAATCCCGAAATGGTTTGACTAATCGAAGCTGATGAAATTCCAGTTATTGTTGATACAACCGAACTAAAATCGGAATTGTCATCTACCTCAATAGTATATGTATATGTAGCACTTCCGCCAGTTGGCGCAGTCCAGTTGGCAACAAAAGAAGAGGCTGTTTCACCATTCCCAACACCTATAGTTGGCGCATTGTGAATAGTGGTAAACGTTGGGAAACTAGAGGTATGTGAATAACCCGTTTGTGGTGAAGCGCAATCATTTATGGCATACGCTCTATAATAATAAAGGGTATTGGCGGTTAAAACCGAACCTGTAGATTGATTAAATGTTGCTACACCAAATGTTCCTGTTGTATTTACTGTTGTTGGTGTGGTTAAAGCAGCATTAGTTGCATATTGAAAACCACGAGTGGTAATGTTTGTTCCACCACCAACGGCAGTAATATCACCGTTTAAAGTGACACTTGTTGTAGCGATTGCAGAAGCAGAGGTTGTTGCCGAAAGTGTGGGCGCTGCGCAGGAAACAGCAAACGTTGCTGTTAAACTCAAATTATCAATCCCCATTCCTTGTCCGTTAGTTGCACCACCTACACCTGTTAATGTCCAACATAAATAATAAAACCCATTTGGCGCAATAGTCAATCCTGTAAGATTCAAAGTTTTAGAAATAGTAGTTGGTGGGTTTACAACTCCATTAGCTGCATCAGCTGCATAAGCTTGATCTCCACTCGCATTAGAAGTATTTACTGCTGTGCCAGTAGCCCCATGAGTAAAAGTCCAGTTGAAAGCTCTAGTTCCTGTTCTATATTTTTCATAATCAAAAGCTACTGCTAAGTCTGTAATATTTGTTGCTCCCGTATTTTTAATTTGAATAATTATATTTCTTGGACTTGTTAAAGATGAACCGGTTAAAAAACCTAATGACCTATCAGTTGCTGAAGCTGTAACTCCATTTGCCCAATTTATTATTCCGGCACCTGAAGTTCCTGTAACTGCTCCTGTACCCGAAGTTCCATAAGCCAATACAGTAGCTGTTGTACCTGTAGTATAATTAGTGGAATTATTATTTACTACAAAACCAGTTGGTAAGGTTGCAGTGGCCGAACTTCCAAGGGCATCAAAGTTTTGTGTAACTGGTGTAGCACTTGGAATATTTACCTGCCCATAGGAACTGACCGAATTCAATACTAAAACAAAAAAAGCAACAAGTAATAATCTAAATTTCATAAATGAATATTATATAATTTCATAGTTATCCTCTTGATTGTGAGACACAAAAAAAGGTCAAGACTTAAGAAGTAGAAATAGGGACAACAAAATTACATCTAAATCACTAAAATACAAGTAGTTTGAATTAAGAAATTATCAATAAAAAGCTATGTTTATGAACATTTACTGCTAATTTCTTGTAAATTGATGATTTTGTTTACATATTTAAAAAAATAACGGTATAAATCGCTTTATTTTCTGTGCGTTTAATCTTAAAAAGTCCGGAACAAAAGAATTCATGCTAATTACCTAACTTTGTTTTTGAAATTTGTATCCAAACAATGAACGAAGCACTAACACTAAAAGAAGCCCAACTCAAACTGGAATATTATTGTTCCTATCAGGAACGATGCCACCAGGAAGTCGTGCAAAAGGCAGGTGATTTGGGCATGAAATCCGATGAGACAGATGCTATTGTGGTTCATTTAATTCAACATAATTTTCTAAATGAGGAACGCTTCGCCCGAAGTTTTGCACGAGGAAAACACCGTATCAAACTTTGGGGTAAAAACCGAATAGTCAACGAACTAAAACAGCGACAAATTTCGGCGCGCAATATCAAATGCGCTTTAACCGAGATTGATGATGATGAATACCACGATACATTTGATAAACTAGCTGAAAAACATTGGGAAACCATCAGAGAAAATAATGTTCAAAGAAAAAAGAAAAAGTTCTGCGATTTCTTGCTTCGTAAAGGATGGGAAAGTAATTTGGTTTATGCGAAGTTAAAGGAATTAGAAAACGCTATTTAGAAACCAAAATACTAACTGCATTGCCTCCAAATCCAACAGCATTAATCAATACGTTTCGAATGGCTTTGCGCGGATTATGTTCTGTAACAAATGGAACTCCTATGAACTGTTGGTGCTGCATCATCAAAAGTGCCATTTCAAGATTGAGGATCCCTGAGGCACCAAAGGTGTGACCCACTTTCCATTTGTTGGTAGTTAACATTGGGAGCTTATTGCCGAAGACTTTTTGTATGGCTTTGTATTCAGATTTGTCCCCTTTTATCGTTCCGGGAGCATGCATCACTATAACATCAACTTCATCTAGTGTCACATTTTGCAATGCCATTTTCATTGATTTCTGAAAACATTCTGCTTCATCAGTGATGGAAATGCTATGTTGCAAATCGTCAGTAGCATAGCCAAATCCGGTAACGTACCCTAAGGCATTTTTTTGTTCTCCTATTTCCAGACAAGCCATTGCAGCACCTTCACCCAACACCATCGAATTATTGGTTTTATGTAAATCAAAAGCTCGACAAGGAAACTCCGAATTGGTTTTGGCATAAATTTTCAAAGCCTGCATTTGAGCAATCGTAAAAGCCGTCAAAGGTGCTTCGCTTCCACCGACTAAAAAGGTATCCGCCATACCTGCCTGCAGCCAAGCAATTCCGTTTAACAAGGCATGCAAAGCAGTTGAGCATGTAATAGAATGAGATAATTCAGGCCCATTTGATTTCAAATCATGAGCCACCCAAGTAGAAATGTTTCCCAAAGTTGTTGTTGGTGAAGCTAAAGTTGGTGTTTTTCCTGTTTCTAAAAATTCCTGATGATACTTTTCAAAAAGTTGGGTAGCACCACGTGAAGAACCTATATTAACTCCAAAAACGGAATCTTTCCAACCCGCTTTTTTAACCGCTTCTCTTGATGCCAAAATTGCATAAAGCACCGAATTATCAAGCGGTTTATATTTTGATTCTGAGTTTCTTAATGCCTCAACTTCTATAGCAAGCCTATCTGATATTGGGACAACCAAATAATTAGAACTCCCTATTTGCTTTTCAACAATTAGTGATTTTGGATTCAGATATTCCTTCCAAACTTCAGCCGTAGTTTTTCCTAAAGGAGAAAACGAAGCAATTGAAGTTATAGCAATAGGTCTTTTCAAAATTTTATTTATTTAACCGCAAAGGTCGCAAAGTTTTGCGCAAAGATCGCTAAGAATTAAATTATTTCTAGGGCTTTTTCGATAGTGGTATATACTTTTTCTAATTGAGAATCCGTAATAATATAGGGCGGTAAAATGTAAACTATGTTTCCCACAGGTCGCAGAATTATACCATTTTCAATAAAGAAATTATAGAGTTTATTACGCATAGTGCCATAGTAACTTTCCTGAGTTTCAGTCTTAATTTCTAAAGCGAAGATAACTCCGAGAACACGAGTAGTTTTTACTTTGGGATGTGATTTTATTTTGATTTCAAAAGCCAAATGCGATTTGTTTATTCTAGTGATATTATTTTGCATTGGTTCAGTTTGCAACAAATTGATGCTAGCCAAAGCTGCTGCACAACCTGTTGGGTTTGCGGTAAAAGTATGTCCGTGAAATAAGGCTTTATTCGTGTCATCATCATAAAATCCATCAAAGATTTCCTGAGTAAAACTCGTTATCGCCATCGGAATTGTTCCTCCCGTTAACGCTTTTGACAAACACATCATATCGGGTTTGTTGATTAAATAATCAGTTGCAAAAGTTTTTCCGGTTTTCCCAAAACCCGTCATTACTTCATCGGCAATGGTAAACACATTATTTTGGTTACAAATAGCAATCATTTTATCCAAAACAGTTGAATCATACATTACCATTCCGGCTGCTCCCTGCACTAAAGGTTCGAAAATAAAAGCTGCATATTCATTGGTCACAACCAACTCTTTCAACGCTTGTAGACTTTGCTCTTCATAGCCTTTTGTAGGCACCGGAATTCGGATTACTTCGAGCAAAGAACCTTTGAATGCTTCCGTAAAAAAAGTAATGCCACTACTCGCCATGGCTCCAAAAGTATCCCCATGAAAGGCATCTTCAAAAGCTATGATTTTTGTTTTTTTGAATCCTTTATTATAATTGTATTGGAGTGCACATTTCAACGCCACTTCTACGGCAGTGGAACCGTTATCAGAATAGAATAGTTTCCTTTGATTACTTGGTAAAATAGACATGAGCTTTTCAGCCAATAAGACAGCTTTGTCGTGAGTAAAACCACCAAACAAAACATGCTCCAAAGTCGTCAACTGTTTATAAATAGCATCAGCAATAACTTTGTTGGAGTGTCCGTAAGGATTTACCCACCAAGAGGCTATCGCATCAACATATTCTTTGCCATTTTCATCCCAAAGCAAAGCGCCTTGTCCTTTTACTATTGCCGGAAAGCTAGCAGCGGTTTTGTGCTGCGTGTAGGGATGCCAGTTGTATAATTTGTCTCTTTCGGAAAGGTTCATTTTTTTTTTTAGATAATAGATGATAGAGGAAAAGATGATAGATGTTTATAGATAAAATGTCTATTATCTATCCGTCTATTATCTCTCATCTTTATAAACTTAATAGATTGCTCCTAAATTTATCAGCATAATAACTAATTACATTAGCATTAAAATAAGGTTCGTTGTCAATACGCCCAATGAATTTCACGCCTGTTTTTTTTAGGATAATTTCTTCTGTGGCTCTATTTTCGTCACCTGAAAAAATGAGCCCGGCAACGCTGATCTTTCTGCTTTTCAATGCTTCAATACTTAACAAAGTGTGGTTGATGCTTCCCAGATAATGACGCGAAACTACTATCACCTTATAATCTTTTTGGATTAAATCAACTATACAATCGTTGTCGTTTAACGGAACGAGAATGCCACCTGCGCCTTCAATTACTAAATGATTGTCGGTTTTTGGTTCAATTATTTTTTTTAAATCGATTGTAATTCCATCTAACGAAGCAGCCAGATGAGGACTTGCCGGCGTATTCAATGCATAAGCATTCGGATGGAATTGGGATTTGGAATTTGGGATTTGTGATTTGACTTTATGAGTATCACTAAAGTCTAAATCTCCAGCTTGAATAGGTTTCCAATAATCAGCTTCCAAAGCTTCAACTACAATAGCTGAAGCAACAGTTTTGCCAACATCGGTACCGATTCCTGTGATGAAAATCTTCATTAATCAAATTCGAATTTACAGTTTTGACATTTGTATTTGTACTTTGAAAAGAATTGAGCGAAGGCGCCTAAAATGGCAACTTGAAAAAAAGATTTTACACCATCTATCGAAGTCTCCATTTCAACTTGTTCGGCTCCACATTCTGGGCATTTTAAAGGTTGGTTATCGTCATCCACAGCATAAAGGCTTACATCACCAAGGATTTCATTAGCTTTATCAAAATCTTCTGTTTTGACAAACATTTTAACGCCTCCAACAGCATTGCTGTATAACGGATTAGAATCGACGATATTGTTATCTCTCAAATAAACTTCAATACCTTGACTTTCTAATTTACCTTGGTAAATGATAGCTTCGCTTGAGTATTGAAATCGGCGGAGTAATGTAAATTTTTCTTCTTCCATAATTTAAAAAACAAAGGTAGCTAACAATTCTAACACATTTTTAATTTCAGATTCCGAATTATAACTGTGCAAACAAAAACGCAAACGCTCTTGTCCTTCGGGAACAGTTGGCGAAAGAATTGGCCTAACATCAAACCCTTTTTGCTGAATTTGTGCAGCGATATTTTTTACTTTCTCATTGCTTGGAATAATAGCACATTGAATCGCAGATTTGCTATAGACAAACATTGGTTTTAAACCCAAACGCATTTTTTCCTGATTGAAGAAAATGATGTTGGACTTTAATTGTTCAAGAGCTTCTCTTTCCTTTGTCAAATGTTTGTATGATTGCAAAATAGTAGCAACACTGTGTGGAGAAAGTCCGGTGGTGTAAACAAAACTTCGGGCAAAGTTGACTAAATAACTTTTTAATTCCTGGCTTCCTAAAACGGCGGATCCATGACAACCCAATCCTTTTCCAAAAGTCATTATTCTTGCAAATATTTTGTCTTGTAATCCTAAACTTTGGACTAATCCTTCTCCGCTTTCGCCAATAACTCCGAGTGCATGCGCTTCGTCAACGACTAAATATGCACTATGCTTTACGGAAAGATTTGTAAGTTCTTCTAAATTTGGACAATCACCATCCATAGAAAAAACGCTTTCGGTTGTGATGTAAATAGTTGACGATTGGAATTTTGAAAGCAGTTTTTCTAAATCTTCAAAATCATTATGTAGAAATTTATAGGCTTTTGCGTTGCTCATTTGGATTCCGTCGCGGATGGATGCATGACATAATTCGTCATACAAAATGATATCATTTCTTTGTGGCACTGAGCTGAAAAAACCAACATTGGCGTCGTAACCCGAATTGAAAATTAATGCGGCTTCGCCCTTATGAAATTTGGCAATATAGTCTTCGGCTTCTTTGTATAAAGTGTGATTTCCGGAAAGCAAACGTGACCCTGTAGCTCCATTTACTTTTATATTTTTATCTAAAAGGAATTGGTGTGTTTCGTTAAAGATAGTTTCATTTTTGGCAAAGCCGATATAATCATTGGAAGCAAAATCGATTAAATCATTGGCAACAGGCAGTTGGCGTAAAGCATTGTTGGCTTTGCGTTGTTCTAGTTTTTGTTGTAATGATTTTGGGAAGCTTTCCATATTTACTTCGTCAATTCACCTTGCTTATGCAAGGCTCGTGTCAAATATAGTAAATAGCCCAGATTGCAACGGCATCCTTTTTATTGTTTTGTGAAAAACAATAAAAAGATATAGTGGAAAGCTGGAAATACCTGCCTGCCGGCAGGCAGGGCTCCTAATAAAAAAGCCCAACATTACGTCGGGCTTTCTTCTTTTATTTTACTGCGTACAATTCGCTACGCTCGGGTTGAATTGTATTAGTCAGCTAATACAATTACTTTGTTGTCTTTCATTTCAATAGTTCCTGAATTGATTTCCAAAAGGTAGTTTTGATCGTTTACTTTGGTAAACTTATCTTCTACTTCTTTTTTGATATCAAAACTCGCTGCCTCAATTTTTACAACACCGTGTTTTAAAATAGAAACTATTGGTGCGTGGTTATTCAAAATTTGAAACGAACCACTAACTCCTGGTAAAGAAACCGAAGTAACTTCGCCTTTGAATAATGTAGCTTCTGGTGATACTATTTCTAAAATCATTTTTTTAATTGATAATTGATAATTGATAATTGATAATTTTCATTGTCAATTGTTAATTATCCATTGTTAATTGATTACGCTTCCGCTAACATTTTTTGTCCTGCTTCAATTGCTTCTTCGATTGTTCCTTTTAGGTTAAATGCAGCTTCCGGCAAGTGATCTAATTCCCCATCAATAATCATGTTGAATCCTTTGATGGTTTCTTTGATGTCAACCAATACTCCAGGAATACCTGTAAATTGTTCCGCTACGTGGAAAGGTTGAGACAAGAAACGTTGCACTCTACGGGCTCTTGATACCGATAATTTATCTTCTTCAGATAACTCTTCCATACCAAGAATCGCGATGATATCTTGAAGTTGTTTGTATTTTTGAAGTATCTCTTTTACTCTTTGAGCACAGTTGTAGTGATCGTCACCTAAGATTTGAGCTGTAAGAATTCTTGAAGTTGAATCTAGTGGATCCACTGCAGGATAAATACCAAGCTCCGCAATTTTACGAGACAATACTGTTGTAGCATCTAAGTGGGCAAATGTTGTTGCAGGTGCCGGATCCGTAAGGTCATCCGCAGGAACGTAAACCGCTTGTACAGATGTAATAGAACCTTTGTTTGTAGATGTAATTCTTTCTTGCATAGCACCCATTTCTGTTGCCAATGTTGGTTGGTACCCTACCGCAGATGGCATACGCCCTAAAAGAGCCGAAACCTCAGAACCTGCTTGTGTAAAACGGAAGATATTGTCAACGAAGAAAAGTACGTCTTTACCTTGGTCTGAACCAGCTCCATCACGGAAATACTCTGCGATAGACAATCCTGAAAGGGCAACACGTGCTCTAGCTCCAGGTGGCTCATTCATTTGTCCGAAAACGAAAGTAGCTTTAGACTCTCTCATTCCTGGTTTATCTACTTTAGATAAATCCCATCCACCATTTTCCATAGAGTGCATGAAATCTTCTCCATATTTTATAATTCCAGATTCCAACATCTCACGAAGTAAATCGTTTCCTTCACGTGTTCTTTCACCAACTCCAGCGAATACAGAAAGTCCACCGTGACCTTTAGCGATATTGTTAATCAATTCTTGAATCAATACTGTTTTACCAACTCCGGCACCACCGAACAATCCAATTTTACCTCCTTTTGAGTAAGGTTCAATCAAATCGATTACTTTAATTCCGGTGAACAATACCTCAGTAGAAGTTGATAAATCTTCAAATTTTGGTGCTTGACGGTGGATAGAAACACCATTTGCTCCGTCTTTTGGTAAGTTTCCTAAACCATCAATAGCATCTCCAATAACGTTAAACAAACGTCCGTAAACATCTGATCCGATTGGCATTTGAATTGGAGCACCTGTAGCATTTACAGCTGTTCCTCTGCTCAAACCATCGGTTGAGTCCATAGAGATAGTACGAACTGTGTTTTCACCAATATGTGATTGCACTTCAAGTACTAATATTGAACCGTTTTTGTTAATGATTTCTAATGAATCATAAATTTTTGGTAACTCAACATCTTTAGTATCAAATACTACGTCTACTACTGGACCAATGATTTGCGAAACTTTTCCTATTGCTTTTGACATTGTTTATGTATTTATTAAATAGCTATTTAGGTTTATTAAAACACCTCTTTTTATCAGAGTGCAAAGATAATTTTTATAAACCAAATAATCAATAATTATTTTATAAAAAAAGTCTGTTTTTTTATTGATGGTGTAAAACAAAAAACCACCCTATATAAATAGGATGGTTTTAAGAAATATTTTTTAAATATCTTAGAGAGAGCCTGGATACAATATTTGATATTGTCCTAAATTAACTCCTTTGAAGTTAGAACCAAATTCGGCATTAATGGCTTCTAAAAACTTATTAGCAATTAAAGCATATCCTTTTGGACTTGGATGAACACCATCTAAGGAGAATGAATTTCCAGTAACATAAGTTGATGTCATTGTGTATCCGCTTTGAACTAAACCGCCACTATTTACTTGTGCCAAAATAGCATTGGCGTCAACAAAAGCAATTTTATTATCCGGATCATTAGTAACTGCTATTGCAGCTATTGTTGCATTAAATGAGTTGGTTGCTGCTACAATTTTTGAATTTTCATCAGCTGTTAGTACTGCTCCATCTTGTAAAGGATAAGTAACTCCTACATTATTAAAAGGAGCTGGTATACCTGTTTGTGAAGTTCCAATTATTCCTCTTGTTGTTAATAGAATGTAATCTCTATCTCCTGTATTGCGAGCATGACGTGCTTGTCCATAAAGTGAACCCATCAAACCTGCTTGAGGTGCAGGAACACTATTGGCTATCAAAGCCGCTGTTATTTGAGGCCCTAAATTGGTTAAGGATTCATCTTTTATTAATAGTGGATTTGAACTTCCCGCTGCCAATGTAACTAATCTGTCTCCTTGACCATATGCAGTTAAAATAGCATCCAAAGGCCCAATTATACCGCCATTTAACTGCGCTGCAGTAGTTGCATCAAGTGGAATTGGATTAGTTGGTACAGTAGTAAAAAATGGTACCGAACTAACATAAGGAATGTTTGCAACAACCCCTTTTGCTCCGCCAGCTGTTAATTGAGTAACTAAAGTTGAATATACACTTGCAAAAACTGATGGGTCTGTAATATCATTGCTTCCATAAGTTGCAGGATTTAAATTCCCTAGTTGATCAACTCCTACACCACCAGATGTTGCATAAGAAAGCACATCATTGTTTCCAATCCATAAAGAAAAGAAAGTTGGATTTTGTGTTACAGCATCTTCTAAAATTGTTGCGTTTGGAGCTGATGCAAAACGAACAAAATAAGGGTTCGCTTGACCTGACGCTACACCAGCAATATTTCCGTAACCGGATGCTAATAAATGAAAACTTTTTGCTCCCGGAACTCCCATGTTGTTGAAAGGACCCGTTAAAATATTACTTATTTCAGTAGTTATTGTACCTGTAACTGGAGTAGGATTATTTCCTGGTGCCAAATAAAGTCTTGGCCCTTGAACTTGGAACCCTCCTAAAAGTAAACCTCCAACATTATCATTCATATATGGAATTTTGAATTCCCCACCACCTACTAAAGCAAATTGTTGTGAAAGTATATTTGGATACGAATTGGCTTGTCCAGCGGCAAATAAAGCCCCATCGCTATATCCTGCACACAATGAATTACCTAGCGCAACATATTTAGAAAAATCTGCTGAACCAGCTGTTAAAGGTAAACCATCAGTTGAATTTGGGTCAATAACCGTTTCATCATCACTGCTACATGCTACAAAGGTTAACGAAACCAATAATAGCCATTTGAAATTTTTTATCATAACTTTTAAATTATATATTGTTATTGATTATTTATGGATTAATTGTGATTGAAGCAAACCATTGTTGTCCAATAGCACCTGCTCCGATTACTTGAATATAGTCTTTCCCGAATAAATTATTAGCCCCAACTTTTAAAACTGATTTTAATTTTGGAATAGCATAATTGATTTGAGCATCAAAAACTACGTTTTCAGGAACCATACCATCAGCAAAAGAAGATTGCCATAAATATTCTGTATTCCATCTTACATTTGTATTAAATCCGAAGTTCTTAAATAATTTTTGGTTTCCTAAAGAAGCTTTTACTCTATGTTTAGGTGTGTTAAAACTTGGGATAAAACTTGGATCTTTAGCTTGGTCAAAAGTATATTCTGCATAATTATAATTCGCACTCAGTTCAAAATCTTTATAGATTTTATTTGACAATCCGATACCGAATCCTAATGAGGTTACTTCCGATTTTGAGTTGTCATAAACTTGATATACTCTTCTGTCTCCGTTTGATATAGCCGCAACCGGAGCATACGTTGCTAAATCTGTCGGGTCAAATGTATTTACATCACCATAATAAGGTGTGATAACTCTGGATTGATTTAAAAAATCATTATAGATGTTGTAATATCCACTAATATCAACGGTTAAATTTTTGATAACTGAACGATAACCGATATCAAACGCTTGTACTCTTTCTGGTTTTACTAAATTAATCTTGGCTACTTCCAGAAGTGCTGCTGCTGTTGGAAGTGCTTGCCCCGATGCAACTGCTGCAGAAAATGCTTGTACTGATGTTAATGTAAATGAATTACCATAGGCTTCAACACCTGATAAAGTAGCTGTAGGATTACCTCCATTTATTACTTGTCCAGCTGTACTAACAGGAAGTGTTTCAACATATCTTGATAAGTTATCTGGAGCAGAACCAATTAAAGCGAATGGCCCTAAATTCAAACCAATGTATTGATCTTGTGTAGTTGGATTTCTGAATCCCGTTTGATAGGATGCTCTGAAATTATGCTGCTTATTGGCTCCTGCTGAATACACAAAAGAAACTCTTGGTGAATAAGAACCATCAAAATTTTGTGATTTATCATAGCGGATGGAACCCGTAAATTTTAGTCGTTCTTCTTTCATAAATTTCTTTTGCACTTGACCATAAACTCCGTATTCATCGTATCTTAATGGACCATCATAATCTGTAAAAATAGTTCCTGAAGAATTCATTTCATATTGTCTGTAAGAACCTCCTAATTGAATTTCAGCCACTTTTATTATGTCTCTGAAATTATAGTTAACATCAGCATGGTATAATTTTGATTTGTCTTGAAATTTAGAACCCGTTACTAAATCTGGGTCAGCAGTTACTGTTGCTAAAGCATTGTTGAAATCTGTAGAACCTGGTAAAAATCTTCCTGTATCTGCGGTAGATCTCGCTATACCATGTGCTTGTTCTGGAGTTGCTCCGGCTAAAGTAGATTGAATGTAAGCACCAGCATATTGACCAAACCAAGTAGCATCTGATTTCCATGCGCGGTTTACATTCCATGCAGCGAAACGCATATCATAAGAATCTCCGGCATTTTCATCTGTCATATAACCTCTCACAAAATAGTTTTTCCCTTTAAACTCAAGTCTGGTTTGATTGATAAAGAAATTTTTCAAGGCGTATCTATTTGCTCCTTGATAAATTGTGTTTCCTAAACCTAACTTATGTTGAAAGATAATTTCATTTTCATCTGCCCAAGGTTTGAAATGGAATGAGAAATCAGCTTTTAAACTTTTGATGTTGTTATCATTTAAATCTTGTTCTCTGTAACCTGTTCTGGCAACATTGTAATTTGGTAATAAGTTAACAGCTGATTGCGGAATTAATCCTAAATTGGCTAAAGAAAGTCCAACACTCTTTATGTTGGTAGAAACTTCATCTCCGTAACTATTCAAACCATCATAATTTGGGTTTACTACTGAACCAGAATTATTAACTGCTACGTCTCTGGGATCAGCAGCTATCCATTCAGAAGCTTTCATGAAGGTAAAATTGGCTTTTGCTGCAAAATGTTTAGAAAAAGCGTGTGCTGCTCTAATCCCAAAATCCCAGTAATCATTTGTTCCCGCAACTTCTTGAGTAGTTTGACCATATTTGAAATAGAAACTCAACCCTTGGTTAGTGAAAGGACTTTTACTATTCATGAACATAATTCCGTTGAAAGCATTTGCACCATATAATGCAGATGAAGCTCCAGGAAGAAGCTCTACACTAGCAACATCTAACTCAGAAACTCCAATTAAATTCCCTAAAGGGAAGTTCAATGCCGGAGAAGAGTTGTCCATCCCATCGACTAATTGCATAAAACGAGTGTTAGCAATGGTTGCAAAACCTCTGGTATTGATTGATTTAAAAGAAAAACTACTTGTGTTAAAATGAACTTCTTTTAAATTTTCAAGACCATCATAGAATGTTGCTGCAGTTGTGTTTTTGATTTCTTTTTGGCTCATTCTTTCGATTGTCACCGGAGATTGCAAAACTTTTTCAGGTGTTCTCGATGCAGAAACAACAATTTCATCTAGTTTATTTTCTTCATCTGTTAATGCAACACTAACATTTTGATTGTTAGATGTAACGTTAACCTTTTTTACCCCAAAGCCAACACTAGAAATTTCAATGTTAAATGGTGGTTTTTTTGTAGTTGTTAAATTAAAATTTCCGTCACTATCTGTCAATGTTCCGGCATCATCACCAGTTACTTTAACATTAGCTCCCGAAACTGGTTGGTTCTTACTGTCTTTTACCGAACCCGATATTGAAGTTTGCGCAAAGGATATGCCGCAAAAAAACAATGAAACGATAAATAAATAAATCTTCATTTGGTTTTGATTTTGTTGGTTTATGACGCCAAAGTACAAATATTTCTTTTACATTATCAAAAAATATTGGGTATTTTTATTAATAATTTATTTTAATGATTTCTTGTTGACAATATGGCATTTGGGCATTTTTTAAGTTTTTATTAACGATTTGGCATTATTGCTAAAAAAAAAATTATGCGCACATACAAAATGAAACTTTTAATAAATTAATCATAAAATTTTGAACAAAAAAAAGCGAGACATAGTCTCGCTTTTTAGCTATTTTATGTTGATAACTATTCTACAGTAACTGATTTCGCCAAATTTCTTGGTTGGTCTACATTACAGCCCCTTAATACCGCGATATGATAAGACAATAATTGCAAAGGAATTGTTGTTATTAATGGTGATAAAGCATCCGAAGTTTCTGGAATTTCGATAACGTGATCAGCTAACCCTTTAACTTGAGTATCGCCTTTAGTTACAACAGCGATAATCTTTCCGCTTCTGGATTTAATTTCCTGGATATTACTAACCACTTTATCATAATGCCCTTGTTTTGGTGCTATTACTATTACTGGCATTTGCTCATCAATTAAGGCAATTGGTCCGTGTTTCATTTCGGCAGCAGGATAACCTTCGGCGTGTATATATGAGATCTCTTTGAGTTTCAATGCGCCTTCTAATGCAACAGGGAAATTATAACCTCTTCCTAAATACAAACAGTTTGTTGCATTTTTAAATTTGGTTGCTATTTCTTTAGCTTTCTCATTAGTTGAAGCTAATGCTTCGGCAACTTTTTCAGGAATAACTTCAAGTTCTTGTAAATAGCGGTGGAAATCAGAATTTGACAAAGTCCCTTTAGCTTTTGCCAAACGCAAGGCTATCATAGTCAATACGGTAATTTGTGTGGTAAAAGCTTTGGTTGAAGCTACTCCAATTTCCGGCCCAGCATGTGTATAAGCGCCAGCATTAGTTTCTCTTGAAATGGATGAACCAACAACGTTACAAACTCCGAATACAAAAGCACCTTTTTCTTTGGCCAACTTAATAGCCGCTAAAGTATCGGCTGTTTCACCAGATTGCGATATGGCAATTACCACATCATTTTTATTAATTATCGGATTTCTATATCTAAATTCTGAAGCATATTCAACCTCAACCGGTATTCTGGCAAACTCTTCAATTACATACTCTGCAACTAATCCGGCATGCCATGAAGTACCACAAGCTACAATCATTATTCTATCTGCATGAAGAAACTTTTCTATATTATCTTCTAAGCCTGCCATTTGAATAATCCCTTGATTAGCTAACAATCTTCCTCTATAAGTATCCTTAATTGCATTAGGTTGCTCATAGATTTCTTTTAGCATGAAATGGTCATAACCGCCTTTTTCTATTTGCTCCAAATTCATTTGAAGTTCTTGAATATAAGGATCAACTAAAGAATCATCTTTAATTTTTCTGATTTTCAATGGTTTGTGAAGTCTAACGATAGCCATTTCTTCATCTTCTAAATAGATAGCGTTTGAAGTATATTCAATAAAGGGAGATGCGTCAGAAGCGATAAAAAATTCCTCTTCTCCAACTCCAATTGCTATTGGACTTCCTAACCTTGCAACGATAATTTCATCTGGGTTTTCTTTGTCAAAAACACAAATAGCATAAGCTCCAACAACTTGGTTTAGAGCAATTTGAACTGCTTTTCCAAGCTTTATGTTTTCTTTCTTTTTTACGTCTTCAATTAGATTTACCAAAACTTCAGTATCTGTATCTGATTTAAAAGTATATCCTCTTTTAAGTAACTCTTTTTTTAACGGTTCATAATTTTCTATGATTCCGTTATGAATAATTACAATATTCCCCGAATTTGAAACATGAGGATGAGAATTAATATCATTAGGAACTCCATGAGTTGCCCAGCGAGTATGTCCCATTCCAATAGTTGCTTTAGAGGATGCAATATCCTTCGACTTGTCTTCAAGGTCAGAAACTTTACCTTTAGTTTTAGCAATTTTAAGGTCTTTACCATCACATAGCATGATTCCGGCACTGTCGTAACCTCTATATTCTAATCTTTTTAATCCTTTAATTACTATTGGATAAGCTTCTCTAAATCCGATATAACCAACAATTCCACACATAACAGTAAATATTAATTAGGTTTTGTATAATAAATTTTTAGCTTCAATTTTTTATCATCAGGAACAACAGGACTTGTTCCGTAAAGTATTGTTCCTAATGGACTCAAAACCGACATAGTTGGCGCACCGGTTAAATTGCTATTAGGTGTTCGAAGTTTAGAAAGCCCCACATTATTGATGTTTTCTGTAACTGATAAACCAAGTCGAACGTTTGTGGAATCATTTTTAATTAAATTCCTAACATAATTTGTTATTCTAACCCTGAATTTTTTTGCTCTGTTCCCTCTTCCATCACTTACATTTTCAGTCTGAACAATTCCGTCGTGTACAATTTTACCCAATTTAGGTTGAATTCCGTTAGTTGTAAAGTCAAAAGTGTAATCTACTAAAACCTTTTTATTTGTCAAATCATATAAAAAAACACGATTGGGTTCTACTGGTTGAGCTTCGGTAGTAGCTGGGAAAAAGTTTGACATGGCAGATTTGTCAACTTTAAACGTTAGATTGGCTTCATTAATCATCCATCTGTTTTTTATGGAGTGATAGATTTGAGCCGGATTATCATCAATTAATGGAAATTTAAGATCATCCAATTCATCAGGAACTCCATTTGGAACTGCGTTTTTATAGTATATGAAATAATGATTAGTTGTTGGCTTTCCTGATGCATCAAGAGGAACTATAACATTATTTTCATCAACGGCTATTCCGTCACTATTTTTTTTAATATCATATCTAAACAAATCTGTCGAACCAAATAAATCTATTATTGCCATAGAACCTTCGCCACCTTTTAAATAAAGTCTTGATGCTTCTTGTGGACTATTGGCAGCATTTAAATAATCTATGTTTTCATTAGAATTTTGTAACAAACTGATGGTGTTTCCGGTAAAATTTAATGGAAATGATTTACTTACTCTTTCTTTTTTGTATTCGTTTTCTGTTGTGTTTACATTGTCTGGCGTAATTTTATCTTCCTTGTAATAAATTGTAATTTTTCCTGCTTTGAAATTTAGCATTGCCATATTTCCTGGATTGCCGTTTTCTGCTTTAAAATAAATCCCTCTGAAGTAATTTTTAAATAGCGTATTACTTTCTAATTGACCACTTGGAGCGTTTAAAATTTTATCATAAAAAACATCCGTTCTCAAATGCAATCGCATTGAAGGCACAGATCTTGGGGCAGGATCAATCAGAGTAACACCGTCTGATTTATAGGTCTTTAATGCATGCTCTCTATTATCAAAATAAAATTGATCGTTTTCACGACTATCAGCATCATTATTCAACAAAACCGGAACTTTATTATTATCAATTAAATTATTTTGATCAGTATAAAACAATTGTTGTTCGGCCAAAGATTGATTGGGATCCAAATCTCTCAAATAATAATTAGATTGGTACAGACTTAATTTAAACTTTGAGTTGGCACTTCGAACCGCTTCACCATAAATAGAATCTAACAAATATTCATTTGTTCCATCAGAATTTGCCGTTTTTAATGTCTTAAAATAGGGTACGTCTACAATCACACTATCAATAGTAGGAAGGTCAACATAAAGGTCAGTATCTGTGTTATTAAAAACAGGACTTGTAGATGAAAGTTCTAACTGTGTAACAAAGTTTGCCTGTGTAGTTCCAAAAGCAGGATTAGAATAAAACCCAAGTGGATTAATAGGTAAGTTATTAGAGGCTATAGGGCCTAGCTTTTGATTGTATGCATTAACCGTTAGCGTGCTGTCCACATCAAACCCGAAGTGATCTTCACCCACAATATCGGTTCCTAGTTCATTAAAATCTTTATCGCAAGAAGCGAAAATTATGGTAATAATTCCAAATAGTAAAATTGGACGTAAAAATGATTTTTTGTGCATAAAAATTATCTATTTTTTTAAGAAAGCATCTCTTTATAAAAGTTTGTATATGCTTCGGTAAATTTGTCTTTCGAGGCGAAAGGTAAAAAAGGTTTTCCTGATGATTCTATAAATTTTGTTAAACTTGCCGACACATTTTCTGACGCAATAATAATACCATCTGAATGCTTAATCGATGCTTTGATAAGGTTTTCATAATTAGGCACCTCTAATTCCTGAATGGCATCATGCGGAATGTTGTCAAACTTGATTTTATTTATCATTTCAGAATCTAAAGTACCATCAAACGACTGACTGTAAACAGATGTCACAATTTTTGTTTCCGAAAACAGCGCTTCGTCTTTGTAATAATGCTTCATGTAAATAGGCAATAAACTCGACATCCAACCATGAACATGAATAATATCCGGAACCCAATTTAATTTCTTAACCGTCTCAACAACTCCTTTTGCAAAGAAAATAGCTCTTTCATCATTATCGGGATAAAGCACTCCATCTTCATCACTGAAAGAGGCTTTCCTTTTAAAATATTCATCGTTATCAATAAAGTAAACTTGAATTCTTTCTTTTGGTATCGAAGCTACTTTTATAATCAAAGGCATATCCAAATCGTTTACCACTAAATTCATCCCCGACAAACGAATAACTTCATGTAATTGATGTCTTCTTTCATTAATATTACCATATCTTGGCATAAAAATTCTAATCTGTCCGCCTTGATCATTTATCATTTTGGGAACATCATAAGACATTAAAGAAACCTCATTCTCAGCCAAATACGGCACCACTTCAGATGATACATACAATATCCTCTTATCTTCCATAATCTATTCTACTTTATTATTGGCAATAAAAAACAGGCAAAAGTACAAAAATTTATGCAGTTATTTATGAAAATGGTAAGTTTGCAACTCATTTACTAAAGCCAATGCTCCTTTTTACTACTCAAAACGAATTAGTTTCTTATCTCAATTCTGTTTCAAAAAAAGAAACCTCAATTGGTTTTGTACCAACAATGGGCGCATTGCATCAAGGACATCTTTCACTTTTAGAACAAGCGCTTCAAAATAATGATTTGGTGGTAATAAGTATTTTTGTCAATCCAACACAATTTGACAATGCTACTGATTTAGCAAAATATCCAAAAACATTAGATCAGGATATTGAGAAAATCAAAGCTATTTCTGATAACATCATTGTATTTGCTCCAAGTGTTGATGACATTTATAATGGCAAAACAGTCTCTACAGCTTTCGACTTTGGCGGATTAGAAAATCAAATGGAAGGCAAGTTTCGAGTTGGTCATTTTAATGGCGTAGGAACTATAGTAAAACGTCTTTTTGAAATTGTAAAACCAACCAATGCGTACTTTGGCGAAAAAGATTTTCAGCAATTGCAAATTGTAAAAAAAATGGTTGAAAAAGCCAAAATGTCCGTCAATATAATTGGATGTCCAATTTATAGAGAACCCAATGGTTTGGCAATGAGTTCGCGCAACGAAAGATTATCCGAAGTGGAACGAAAAGAAGCGGCAATTATATATAAAACCATTTCACAAGCTAAGGATTTATTTAAAACAAAATCAGCCGCAACAGTTTCACAGTTTGTGTCAAATACGTTCAAAAAACATCCTAAGTTTGAATTAGAATATTTTCAAATTGCAGACGAAGCTACCTTATTGCCATGTATCAGAAAAAGCAACGCCAAAAAATATCGCGCTTTCATCGCCGTTTTTGTTAACAATATCAGATTGATTGACACGATTTCATTAAATTAAATTACTTTAGCGCCATGCAAATTGAAGTTGTAAAATCTAAGATTCATAGGGTAAAAGTTACTGGTGCCGATTTAAATTATATTGGCAGTATCACTATTGACGAAACCTTGATGGAAGCGGCAAATTTGATTGAAGGCGAAAAGGTTTCCATAGTAAACGTCAACAATGGTGAGCGTTTCGATACCTATGTTATCAAAGGCACAAAAAATTCAGGCGATATTACATTAAATGGACCAGCGGCCAGAAAAGTTCATAAAGGCGATATTATCATTATTATGTCCTATGCTTTAATGGATTTTGAAGAAGCCAAAAACTTCAAACCTTGGTTGGTTTTTCCAAACGAAACTACTAATTCACTGACCTAAAATCTCTTGAAAAAACAAATCGGTAAATGGTTGACGGTTCTAATTCCTCTTTTGATAGGAATAGGAATTATATACTATCAATTTACCACATTGACTTCTGAGGAAATCGGGAAAATTAAGATCAGTTTTGAAAAGGCAAATTATTATTACATCTTATTATCGCTCGTTATTGCTTTAGTTGGCTACTGGTCAAGAGCGTATCGATGGAAATTTGCGCTGAATCATTTAGGGTATCAAACCAAATTCTCCACTAATTTTTTAACCGTTTGTGTTTCCTATTTGGTCAATCTAACTGTTCCTCGATCAGGAGAAATTACTCGTGCTGCCTTATTAAAAAAATACGAAGACGTCCCGTTTGACAAAGCATTTGGAACCATCGTTGCCGAAAGAATTGTCGATTTACTCATCTTTTTTCTCTTTGTTTTTATTGGATTTGTTTCCCAATTTGACAAAATTTATCAATTCCTTTTAAGTGAAAATGTATCGCTAGAATCCTTGATTATTACTGGAATTGTTGGGCTAGTTTTATTCTTGGTTTTTATACTAATTTGGATTTATGCCGAGTGGGAAATAATCTTAAAACTAAAGAAAAAATTATCCGGATTGGTTGAAGGTATAACAACAGTTTACAAAATGAAAGACAAATGGAAGTATATATTTCATTCGTTTTTTATTTGGTTTTCTTATTTAGCTATGTTTTATATAGCCATATTTGCCTTACCAGAAACTTCAGAAATTAGTTTTGATGTTGTAATTATGGGCTTCATTTTTGGCAGCTTGGCCGTTGGTTTTTCTAATGGTGGATTAGGCGCTTATCCTTTTTCTATCGCCTTAATCTTTTCGCTTTACGGAATTACAAAAGATGTTGGAACTGCCTTTGGGTGGCTAGTTTGGACATCACAAACCGTTTTGGCAATTCTCCTCGGATTGATTTCCTATGTTTTGCTTCCTGTTTTAAATAGAACTAAATAATTTACTATCTTGCTAATCGTTTTAGCATAATTATTTTATTCAACCAAAACCTAAATTCATGAAAAACCTATTGCTGTTTTTAATAGTCATTTGTTCTAATGCTGTTTTTTCTCAAAAAATAACGGATACTATATCGTCTAAAAAACTTAATGAAGATCGAGAAATTATTATTGGTTTACCACCATCCTATCAAAAACATCCAAATCAAAAATATCCGGTTTTAGTCTTGTTAGATGGCGATTTTCTTTTTGATGCTTTTCAAGGTGCTTTAAGTTATGGTAACTATTGGGACGATTTGCCGGAGGTGATTATAGTTGGAATTACTCAAAACAAAAACAACGAACGTGAAACCGATTGTGCCATTGATGAAACTACTAGCTTACCAACCGAAAAAGGCGAAAGTTTTTTCGAGTTTATGGGTATGGAGTTGTTGCCCTATATTGAAAAAAAATACAGAACTGCTCCCTTTAAAATGATTGCTGGATTAGATACTACAGCCGCTTTTTTAAATTGTTATCTCTACAAAGACAATCCTGTTTTTGATGCCTATATTTCTATGAGCCCTGAGCTTCCTGCAGGAATGGAAGAACAAATTCCGGAACGATTAGCTGCAATCAAAAAACCTATTTTTTACTATCATTCTTCTGCAGAGGGCGATGTGAAAAAAATGAGAAATCGAATTATTGCCTTAGACGAGGTGGCAAAAAAAATAAGTATTCCAACGCTTAATTATAGGTTTGACGATTTCAAAGGAGCGTCACATTATTCACTGGTTCTGAATTCGATTCCAAGTGCTTTGTATCAAATTTTTTCTGTTTACCAGCCAATTTCAACTACAGAATTTAACGAAAAAATAGCAGTGTTACCCTCAGGATATGTTGATTATTTGGCAAAAAAATATGATGTAATCGAAAAGTCTTTTGCGCTAAAATTAGCCATTCGTTTAAATGATTTCAAAGCAATAGAAGCTGCTATACTAAAAAACAAAGCGTACAATGAGTTTGAACCATTAGCACAATTAGCCAAGAAAAATTATCCAAAATCAATGCTTGCTGATTACCAATTGGGTCAGATGTATGAAAAAACAGGAGAGAATGCAAAAGCAATTAAAGCTTATTTGACAGCTTTTCAACGGGAAGAAATCGGAGATTTAACTAAAGATATGATGGTTGAAAGAGCCGATGCATTAAAAAAATTGTTGCCTAAAAAAGGTAAGAAAGGAAAAGAAGAACCTGTTGTAGAAGAAACGCCTCCAACGGATGCAGTTCCAACCGATACTCCTCCAACAGAGGCAACTCCAACCGACACACCTCCAACAGAAGAGAAAAAAAAGGAATAATGTCTAAAATAAAAACTACTTTTTTTTGTCAAAATTGCGGCGCTCAATATGCTAAATGGCAAGGCCAATGCAATTCATGTAAAGAATGGAATACCATTGCAGAAGAGATAATTCAAAAAGAAGAAAAAACAAGTTGGAAACCATCGAGTACAGATACTAAACGGGTTTCCAAACCACTGCGAATAAAAGAAATTGATTCGACTCAAGAAGTGCGAATGGACAGTACTGATGGCGAATTAAATCGCGTCCTTGGTGGCGGTATTGTTCCGGGTTCCTTAATCCTTTTGGGCGGAGAACCTGGCATCGGAAAAAGTACGTTGCTGTTGCAGATTTCTTTAAAATTACCTTATAAAACCTTATATGTTTCGGGAGAAGAAAGTCAGAAACAAATTAAAATGCGCGCAGAACGTATCAATCCAAACAGTGAGAATTGCTACATTTTGACCGAAACCAAAACCCAAAATATCTTTCGGCATATTGTAGAAACCGAACCCGATATTGTCATTATCGATTCAATACAAACGCTTCACACCGACTATATTGATTCAACACCCGGAAGCATTTCTCAGATTAGGGAAACTACAGCTGAGCTTATAAAGTTTGCTAAAGAAACCAATATTCCTGTAATTCTGATTGGTCATATTACCAAAGACGGAAACATTGCAGGGCCAAAAATTTTGGAACACATGGTAGATACTGTTCTTCAATTTGAAGGCGACAGAAATCATGTTTACCGAATACTCCGTTCGCTCAAAAATCGTTTTGGCTCTACAGCGGAATTGGGGATTTATGAAATGCAAGGTTCTGGCTTGCGCGAAGTTTCTAATCCTTCCGAAATTTTAATTTCCCATCGGGAAGAAGAACTATCTGGCACGGCAATCGCCTCAACGCTGGAAGGTATGCGACCGCTGATGATTGAAATTCAAGCATTGGTTTCGACCGCAGTTTATGGAACACCGCAACGAAGTACCACAGGTTATAATGCCAAACGATTAAATATGATTTTGGCCGTATTAGAAAAACGTGCTGGCTTCCGTCTAGGGACAAAAGACGTTTTCCTTAATGTTACTGGCGGAATTTCTGTAGATGATCCGGCAATTGATTTGGCTGTTGTTGCCGCAATTTTGTCTTCCAATGAAGATATCGCTATCGGAAAAGAATATTGCTTTGCCGGTGAAGTTGGACTTTCAGGCGAAATTCGTCCGGTAAACCGCGTTGAGCAACGGATTCAGGAAGGAGAAAAATTAGGCTTTTCAACCATTTTTGTATCCAAATACAATAAGATTTCCAGCAAATTTCCGGGAATAAAAGTTGTTTTGGTTTCCAAGATTGAAGAAGTGGTTGAGCAATTGTTTGGGTAAGGAAATAACACTATGAAAAATGAAAAACAAAAAGCATTTCTCTTCCTAAAAATCTTTGGCGGATTGTTGCTGCTAGGTTTGCTGTTGCTTTTTGCTTTTCGGAATACAATTTTAGACAAAGTCATTCATCGCATTGATGCCAAACTCGAACGGGACTATCAATGCACCTTAACGATACAAAAAGCCGAATTTCATGGTTTGACGAACATAGAATTTCAGAACATTTCTTTGGTGCCAAAAAAAGCCGACACATTGGTACAAATCAGTAAACTGAAAACTAATGTTAGTTTCTGGAAACTTATTATTGGTGATATTCAATTGGGAAAACTAGAAATTAATAAAGGGTTTATTCAATTAGTGAAGACCAAAAACGGTAGCAATTTTGATGCTTTTCTACATTCAAAAAAAGAGAAGGATGAAAATGCGGAAGTCAATTATGCTAAGCTTTTAAATCGTATTTCATCCAAGTTAATGGATTTAATTCCAACTGACATGCAGGTAAACGGTTTTGCATTTAAAATAAATGACAAAGGAAACAAAGTGATTTTTGATTTCAATCAATTGGTTTTAAACGATAAAAAACTCACCACCATTATTCAGGTTACTGCTGATAATTTTTCACAGCAGTGGAGTATTAATGGTTTTGCCGACCCAAGAGACAGAAAAGCAGATCTGACTTTTGCCAATGCTGAAAATGACACGATTAAAATTCCGTATTTGGATAAAAAATTCAACTTAAAAACGGGTTTCAAATCCATTCACTTCAACATGGAAAACTTAGCTATAGAGAGTGGAAAATTACACATTGACGGTTATTCTTCTATTGAAAATTTATTTGTCAATCATGCCAAAATTGCCAGTAAAGACGTCGTTATAAAAAATGCCCGCTTTGATTATCATTGGATAGTTGGCGAACGTTTTATTGCTTTGGATAGCACTTCTACGCTGCAATTAAACAACATCAAATGCCAACCTTATTTATCGTATACCAACGAAAAAGATAAAGTTTACAGGCTTCTATTGAAGATTCCTAAAATGAAAGCACAGGATTTTATAACCTCCTTACCTACCGGATTATTTCGTCATTTTGAAGGCATGCAAGCACAAGGGAATTTTAGCTATGGGTTGAATTTTGAATTCAATAACCACAAGCCTAACGATGTGGTTTTTGAAAGCAAACTCAAACCTGAAGGACTGAAAATTAACAAATATGGCGAAGCCGATTTAAACAAAATCAATGGCGAATTTGTCTATCGTGCTATTGATAAAGGTATTTTACAAAGACCTATTTTGGTTGGTGCTTCTAATCCAAATTTTACATCTTTGTCATCAATCTCACCTTATTTGCAAAAGTGTGTTTTGACCAGTGAAGACCCTTCCTTTATGACACATCGCGGATTCATAAATGAAGCCTTCAAACAATCGATTGCCAAGAATATCCGCACCAAAAAATTCTCTCGTGGCGCCAGTACCATTAGTATGCAATTGGTAAAAAATGTATTTCTAACTCGGGAAAAAACATTGTCTCGAAAATTAGAAGAAATTCTATTGGTTTATATTTTAGAAAACAACAGAATTAGTTCAAAAGAACGTATGCTCGAAGTTTATTTTAACATCATCGAATGGGGACCAAATGTATACGGAATTGGAGAAGCATCGCAGTTTTATTTCCAAAAAAGACCTTCCGATTTGAATGTAAATGAATGCCTGTTTTTGGCAACTATTATTCCGAGTCCAAAAAAATTCATGTACCGTTTTGATGCTACTAACCAATTGAAACCTTCTGTCAAACAGCAAGAGACTTTCTTAACCAAACTGATGTTTCGGCGCGCTATTTTGACGACTAATGACACCATTGATAATTTTCCATTGTCCATTTCGGGCCCAGCAAAATTGTTTTTAAAACAAAAAACAACTGTCATTGATTCCGAAGATACTCCAGTAGAAGAATTTGAATTTTAGATAAAACTATCGACTACAATTCAAAACACAGAAGCTACTTCAGTATAAAGTGAATACTTTTTCTTATATTTTTACGTTGTTATAGATAGTAATTATAATTTTATATCATGAAAAAACTTATTTTATGTCTGTCCCTTTTGGTCTCAACCACTATTTTGGCACAGAAACCAATTTTCACCACTGCGAAAGTCAAAGCAGCAACAGTTTATTTCAATGCAGCCGAACTATCGCAAACCACTGCTGTAAATATTCCTGCCGGAACCAGCGAAATTGTGATAAAAAATGTTGCCGATTATTTGAATGAAAGTACTGTTCAGATTGGCGCACCCAATTCGGTTACGGTATTATCAGTGCAGTTCACACAAAATTATATTTCAGAATACGAAATTGACGAAGCCAATCCGGTGATTAAAAAAGTACGTGACAGCATTACCTGGACACAAAAAGAAATCAAAAAAGTACAAATTGAAACCTATTCTAATAAACAAACCATTGCGCTTTTAGATGCCAATCAAAATGTTGGTGGCGCCAATACCGGCTTGAATGTAACCGAATTAATGAAGTTAGTCGATTTCTACAAAACCAAAAGAACCGAACTTGACAATACCATTGTTACTATGGAAGAGAAGGAAAGAAAACTCAATCTGAAACTCAAAAACCTAAACGACAAACTCGAAATAAATACCCAAAAAGAAGAGAAAAACTCCAAAGGCAAACTGATTATTCAAGTGATGAATGATATCGCAGGATTGGTCAATTTGGACATTAATTATATTACCGATAACGCTTCGTGGACACCTTTTTACGATTTGCGTGCTGAGAATATTACAGCACCAATAAATATGATGTACAAAGCACAAGTAGTTCAAAGTACAGGAATAGACTGGAAAAAAGTGAATTTAACATTGTCATCCGGAAACCCTAATCAGAATAATCAAATGCCGCTATTGAGTTCTTGGTTTTTGAGGTATCAAGATAATATATTGTATGATAAAATTTCAGTGAATGGCTATCTTGGTGTTCAAAATAAATTACAAGGAAGAGCTGCTGGAATTAAGGTAAAAAAAGAATTAGCAAATAGCTATACATATGTTGATACCATTTCTTCTGATAATGAAATTGCTTCTGTATCAAATTACACCAACATTCAAGAAAACCAGCTCAATGTTTCCTTTGACATAGACATTCCGTATGATATTTTATCCAATGGAAAACCTCACAGTGTAGCCTTAAAAGAAATCAAATTGCCAGCTACTTATAAATATTATGCCGCACCACGAGTAGAAAAAGAAGCGTTTCTTTTGGCGGAAATCAATGATTATTCGAAGTATAATTTATTGTCCGGTGAAGCTAATATCATCTTTGAAGGATTGTATGTTGGCAAAACGATGATTAATCCAAATCAAACATCAGACACTTTGAATTTGAGCATGGGACGTGATAAAAAAATCTCCATCAAGCGTGAAAAAGTAGTAGACAAATCGGGAACACGTTTTTTATCGTCTAAAAAAGAACAAACATTTACTTACGATATCACTATCAGAAATAACAAAAAAGAAGCTGCCGATGTTACACTAAAAGACCAGTATCCATTAAGCACGGATAAAGAAGTTGAAATTGAATTATTGGAAAGCAATGGCGCCAAAGAAAACAAAGAAACCGGTATTCTGACTTGGAATTTAAAATTGGCCTCTAATGAAACTAAGAAAATCAGAATCAGTTATAAAGTCAAATATCCCAAAGATAAAATCATAGATAATCTATAAAATCAACAACGCAATCCTAACCGATTGCGTTTTTTATGACAATTTGATTGTAACCTTTTTATTTCTAACTTTACGAAAAATAAGTTTTATGAAAAAACTATTACTTCTATTCATTCTCCTTTCTACTCTTTTTTCAAACGCTCAAACTATTGCTTTGCAAAGTTTTGCAACAGGTTTTTCTAATGCGGTTGGAATAGTTCATCCTCCAAATGACAGCCGCCTTTTTGTATTACAACGATTTGGTTTAATAAGAATACTAAATTCAAACGGGACAATAACTGCAACTCCATTTCTTGACGTTTCAACTCTGGTAAGTACAAGTCCGGGAAATGAAAGAGGCTTGTTGGGCTTAGCATTCCACCCAAATTATGCCACTAATGGAATATTTTTTATTAATTATACCGATACATTGGGAGATACCGTTATTGCTAAATATACTGTTTCTGCAAATCCAGATGTAGCCAATACTACAGCAACAATTTTAATGACAATTGACCAACCTTTTTCTAATCACAATGGTGGCTGTATAAATTTTGGCCCTGACGGATATTTATATATTGGTATGGGAGATGGTGGAAGCTCTGGAGACCCTAATGGTTATGCTCAAAACTTAACCGTTGATGCTGCAAATCCGAGTAGAATAAATTTGGGAAAAATGCTTCGTATAGATGTGGACACCACAGTTGGCGCTCTAAATTATGGCTTTCCTCCAACCAATCCGTTTATAAATGAACCGGGTAAAGAAGCAATATGGGCTTACGGTTTGCGTAACCCTTGGAAATTTTCATTCAATCGATTAAATGGTGATTTATGGATTGGCGATGTTGGACAAGGTGCTGTTGAAGAGGTAGATAAAATAACCGCTCCTTTACCGACAGGTTTAAATTTTGGTTGGCGATGTTATGAAGGAAATTCAACTTATAATACTTCTGGTTGTGCTCCGATGTCAAGTATGGTTTTTCCGGTGGCTCAATATGATCATTCCACTGGATGTGCTATAACTGGTGGCTATTTATATACTGGAAGTATGTATCCTAATTTTGCTAATAACTATTTTTATACCGATTATTGCGATAACAAAATTAGAACTTTAAATGCGGCAAATGTAGTGTCAACTACCGCTTCTTTCACTGGGAATTTTACAGCTTTTGGTGAAGATGCAAACGGAGAATTATATGTCGCGGGTATTACAAATGGCATAATCTATAAAATCATAGATTCTTCGCTTGGTTTAAATGACTTTAATAAAAATGGACTAAGCTTTTATCCAAATCCGGCGAAAACCGAAATTTTTATTAAAAATAGTGCTGAAACAGTTCTTTCCAAAGCGAAAATTTTTGACTTAACCGGGAAATTGGTGCTAACTAAAACTATTGAAAATAATGATAGTAATCCTTCGGTAAATATCACTGCTTTATCTAGCGGATTTTATATGATTGCTGTTGAAGATGTATCCGGAAATCAGTATCAGTCTAAATTGGTTGTAGAATAAAACAAAGAGGCTTGATGCAAAACACCTCAACGCTACCCATGCTAATGTTTACTTTTGGATTATTATTTTTGGTTATTTCTTTTGTGGAATATTTTTTTCCGTCAAAAAGCAGAAATCAAAAAGGATATAGAACAAAAAAAGCATTGTATTCTCAGGAAACCTGGGATTTTGCTCAAAAATATTATGCCAAAATGCTTTTTCGCTGTTCCTTACTTTTGATTGTTTTGTCTTTTATAGCAACATTTATGACTTTCTCGGATACCCTTGCAATAGTGACATTCTTTATAACAATACTGCTTTTAAGTTTTTTTATTTATTATAAAACAGAAAATGCCTTGAAGAAAAAGTTTGATTTTTAAGGTGCCGGATTCGGAATCAATTCCTGAATTTTATTGATTTCATTTATAACTTCTTGCGACAAAACGGTTTCAAAAGCCACAATGTTTTCCTGAAGCTGCTCCATGGTTGTTGCACCAATTATAGTTGACGTCACAAAATCTTGTTGGTTTACAAAAGCCAGTGCCATTTGAGTTAAAGTTAATCTGTTGGCTTCAGCTAATTCCTGATACATTTTTGTAGCTCGGTGACAGTTTTCGTTAGAATAACGTGAAAACTGAGGAAACAATCCTAAACGTGATGTTGGTAAAACTCCGTTCAAATGTTTGCCAGTCAAAAAGCTGAATCCCAAAGGAGAATAAGCCAGTAAACCAACATTTTCGCGCATACCGATTTCAGAAAGTCCCACTTCATACAAACGATTCAGTAACGAATAGGGATTTTGAATGGTTACAATTCTTGGCAAATTATGTTTCTCGCTTTCGCTGATAAATTTCATTACACCATATGGATTTTCATTGGAAACGCCAATGTGTTTTAGCTTTCCTTCTTTGATTAAACCATCATAAACGCTCAGCACTTCAAAGAAATTTTCCTGCCAATTCGTGTCAATTTTTGAAATGCCACGTTGCCCGAACATATTCATGATGCGCTCCGGCCAATGCATTTGATACAAATCGATATAATCGGTCTGCAGGTTTTTTAAACTCAAATCAACTGCTTCGTGTATGCTTTTCTTTGAAAAATCTAACGGATTTCTGATGTATTCCATCTTTCTGTTTGGTCCGGCAATTTTAGTAGCAATGACTAAGTCTTCTCTTTTTCCTGATTTTTTTAACCACGTTCCAATATACTTTTCGGTAAGTCCAAGTGTGGCTTCGCGGGCAGCTATTGGATACATTTCGGCGGTATCGATAAAAGTAACGCCATTATCTGTAGCATAATCCAATTGGGAATGGGCATCGCTTTCTGAGTTTTGTTCTCCGAAAGTCATGGTGCCAAGGCAAATTTTGCTAACTTTTATATCAGTATTGGGTAAGGTAGTATAATTCATTTTTGGAATTTGAAGTCGATTTTTGTGGCACAAAAGTAAAATATTGTAATCGTTTAAATGGTTTGATTAACACATTTTTTGGAAACGTTTACGAATAAAAAATTCCTAATACGGTAAACAAAAAATCCTGCATTAGAATCATTTTAATCCTAATGCGAAATCAAAACAATCTTAATGTGAAATCATCTTGTCGACAACGCGTAATTTTTTTGTTTACCGTATTGGCGGAGAAGAAAATCCTGCATTACTATTTTTTTGTTTACCATATTAGAAAACAAAAAAATCATGCATTGAAAAACAAACTCTCTACCGTATTAGACATAAAAAAAGGTCCAAAGCCTAAACCCTGAACCTTTTCAATTGACTTTTGCCTATTTACTAAAACTCATTCAGCATCTTAGAAATCTCGTCTAATTTTGGAGTCAGGATAATTTCAATTCTTCGATTCTTCGCTTTACCTTCATTGGTATCATTACTCAATAACGGAGCAAATTCGCCACGGCCTGCAGCAGTTAAGTTTTGCTTTCTGATTCCGCCATTTTCACATAAAATATTTACAATCGCTGTGGCTCTTTTAGTAGATAAATCCCAGTTGTTTTCTATACCACCACCAATATTTCCCAGAATTTTATCGTTGTCGGTATGCCCTTCAATCAAAACGGTAATGTCCGGATTTTGAGCCAGAACTTTTCCAACTTCAACTACAGCGCTTCTACCTTCTGAACCCACAGCCCAGCTTCCGGTTTGGAACAGCAATTTGTTTTCCATCGACACATATACTTTTCCGTTTTTTTGGTAAACAGTCAATCCTTTTCCTTCAAAGGCATTCAATGCTTTTGACAAGGTATCTTTCAGCTTTTTCATAGCGGCATCTTTCGCTGCTATCATGCTTTCTAACTCGTTTAATCGTTTAGTGTTTGATGCTAATTCGCTGCTTAGTTTATTCAATCGGTCTTGCTCAGCCGCCAATGTTTTTTCTTTAGCGTCAAGTTGGGCCAACAAATCACGATTCTTTGCCATATTGGTTTCTAAGGCATCGTTGCTGTTTTTCTCTAAGGCGGCATACGAATCTTGTAAAGCTTTCAAGTTGTTGCTTGTTGCTGTGCAATCCGCTTGTAGTTTGTCCCTGTCAGCTTTTAGTTGATCACGTTCTGCTGTCAAGGCTTTATTCACCGAATCAAATTCGGCATTAGCTTTATGAAGTTCATCGTTTTCATCCGATAAGAATCGGTTTTCCTTTTTTAAATCGGTGTATTTGTTTTCCAAATCGTTGTAGATTTTTTTGGAAACACATGATGTCATCAAATTTAATAAGGCAAGGCTTAAAATTATTTTTCTAATCATTCTCATCTGTATTCTATTTTCTATGTTCTTTTCTCTTGCTTCTTTTCTCTTAATCAATCTCCACTAAAATCGGACAATGGTCAGAATGCTTAGCTTCAGGCAAAATTACAGCTCTGCTCATTCGGTCTTTTAAATTTTCGCTTACTAAATTATAATCGATACGCCAACCTTTATTATTACCTCTGGCACCAGCGCGATAACTCCACCAACTGTAATTGTGCGGTTCTTTATTAAAATGACGGAAGCTATCAATAAAACCGCTTTTCATAAATTTATCCAACCAGGCACGTTCTTCAGGTAGAAATCCGGACACGGTTTTATTGCGAATTGGGTCATGAATGTCGATTGCTTCATGGCAAATATTATAATCGCCACAAATGATAAGATTTGGAATTTGCTTTTTTAACGCATCAATATAATGCTGAAAATCATCCATGTATTTGAACTTGTGGTCGAGTCGGTCTAAATTCGTTCCCGATGGCAAATACAAACTCATCACTGAAATAGTGTCAAAATCAGCTCTGATGTTTCTTCCTTCAAAATCCATGTGCGTCACTTCGGTTCCATGAACGACTTTGTTGGGTTTTATTTTGGATAAAATGGCCACACCACTATAGCCTTTTTTTTGTGCCGAAAAATAATATTGATACGGATAACCTGCTGCTGTTATGTCTTCGGTTGGAATTTGGTCTTCGTTAGCTTTTATTTCCTGAAGACAAATCACATCAGGATTGGCTTGTTGTAACCAATCTAAAAATCCTTTGGCTATGGCTGCCCGAATGCCATTAACGTTATAAGAAATAATTCTCATCAAATGTTGTTAAGAGTTTGTTCAAATGTAAATAAAAACATAAACATTTGAAACTCAAAATCAATAATAAAAATTTAATATGCCTTTGGTGATTTCCGTATTTTGTTTACCCTATTTCAGTAGAATTGTTATCTTTGTTTCTCGCTCAAAAAACAAATTATACATGGGTTTAGTTACTGCTAAGGAAGTTGCCAAAGCGATAAAAGCTGATAAATACGGGGTTTTCGGGACTTTTTGTGGCTGGTTATTAATGAAAGCTTTAAAAATTTCGACCCTAAACAAAATGTACGACCGAAATAAACATTTAAGCGAAATCGAATTCCTAAATGCTATTTTGGATGAGTTGCAAATCAAATTTGAAATTCCGGAAGAAGACTTTAAGCGTTTGCCAAAAGACGGAGCTTACATCACTATTTCCAATCATCCTTTGGGTGGCATTGATGGTATTTTGTTATTAAAACTGATGCTTGAAAAAGAACCAGATTTTAAGATTATTGCCAATTTTCTTTTGCATCGTATTGAGCCGATGAAACCCTATATCATGCCCGTAAATCCTTTTGAAAACCACAAAGATGCTAAATCGAGCGTGATTGGAATTAAGGAAACGCTACGTCATTTGAGCGATGGAAAACCACTAGGAATGTTTCCTGCCGGAGAAGTGTCTACATATAAAGACGGACAATTGGTGGTTGATAAAGAATGGGAAGAAGGTGCCATAAAAGTAATTCGAAAAGCACAAGTACCAGTAGTTCCGATTTATTTTCACGCGAAAAACAGTCGTTTTTTCTATTTGTTATCCAAAATAAATCCAACGCTCAGAACTGCAAAATTGCCTTCAGAATTATTGACACAAAAAGGTCGAGTAATTAAAGTTCGTATTGGGAAACCGATTTCGGTAAACGAGCAAAACGAGCACAAAAGTATTGAGGAATACTCAGAATTTTTGAGGAAAAAGACCTATATGTTGGCCAATTCTTTTAACAAAGAAAATAATATTTTTGACCCGCAAAATCTGAATTTGAACCTGAATTTAAAATCTCCAAAAAATCCAAAACAGATTGTAAAACCGGCAAATCACGATAAAATTTTAGAGGAAATTGAAGCCCTAAAAGGTGGCGATTATCGTTTATTGCAAAGTAAAAACTATTTGGTTTTTCTTGTCCCGGCTGATGTAATCCCAAATATTCTTCACGAAATTGGACGACTACGCGAAATCACTTTTAGAGCGGTTGGAGAAGGAACTAATGAATCTATTGACTTAGATAAATTTGATACTTATTACCACCACATGTTCTTATGGGATGAAGAATCACAACAAATCGCTGGTGCATACCGAATGGGCTTGGGTTCTGAAATCTTTCCTAAATATGGAATCGAAGGTTTTTATCTGCAGGATTTATTCCGATTTGAACCCGAGTTATATGATATGATGTCAAAATCTATCGAAATGGGAAGAGCGTTTATCGTCAATGAATACCAACAAAAACCAATGCCGTTGTTCTTGCTTTGGAAAGGAATTGTGCATACTACGTTGCGTTATCCTGAACATAAATTCTTAATTGGTGGCGTTAGTATCAGTAATCAATTTACCGAATTCTCGAAGTCATTGATGATTGAATTTATGAAGTCGCATTATTACGACCCTTACGTGGCGCAATACATTCATCCGAAAAAAGAATTCAAGGTAAAACTTAAAGATGCCGACAAGGATTTTGTATTCAACGAAACCGAATCTGATTTGAATAAGTTTGATAAAATTATTGATGAAGTAGAACCTGGAACATTGCGTTTACCTGTTTTAATAAAGAAATACATTAAACAAAATGCTAGAGTTGTGGCTTTTAATGTTGACCCGTTATTCAATAATGCAGTTGACGGCTTAATGTATATCCGAATTGCCGACTTACCAGAAAGCACAGTAAAACCAGTAATGGAAGAATTTCAGGCGGAACTCGAACGAAAAGAAAAGAATTATAAATAAAAAAGGCATCCACATAACGGATGCCTTTTTTGTTATTCTTTACTAACTTGTTCTTGAAAGGCTTTCCAGTCTTTTTCAGAAAGTGTGGCTTTGCTTTTTAGCGTTTTCCCTTTTATGTATTCCAAAATATATTTGGCACGAGCTTCAGAATCCGGATGATCTGAAATCCATTCCATGTTTTTATCCGATTTGTTGTCTTGCGCCATTTGAAACATAAAATCAGCCATCGGTTTAGGATCAATATTAGCCTTTAGCATATAATCAACACTAGTGATATCAGCCTCTTTTTCAAGCTTTCTGTCATAAGCAGAAGAACTTAAAGTTTTCAATATTTCTCGAGCCAATTGTCCGCCTTTTGAACCACCGGTTGCTGTTAACAACACCGAATATCCAATTTCTTTTGACAACTTTTTCATCACATGGTTTTTTTCGATATGCGCTATTTCATGTCCTAAAACCCCTTGTAATGCTTCTTGCCTTTTACAATCTTCAATCAATCCAGAATAAACCACGAGATGATTATTAGGTAAAGCAAAAGCATTGATTTCGTCTTTTTTAACAATATAAATTTTTAACGAATCACGGTGAATATCATTGGCATCACATAATGGTTTAAGTAACTTATCTAATGATTTTACAATAGTGTCGTTGGTAATTATTTCTTCAGAATCTTGTATTTCATTCCAAATCATATCCCCCAATTTCTGTTCAACTTTCTCCGTTCTTTCTTGTACTTTAAAAAATTTCATGAAATCCAATTGGGAAAAACCAAACCATATCAGGAAAAATCCAGATACAATAATTAGTCCTTGAAAAATAGTTTTCTTTATCATAATTTATGGTTTACAAATTAAGTTAGTAATATTCCCGAAGAACAAAAACTGAACATGTTTCCCTTTACGTGTTTGAATAGCGGCAAAAATAGTGGAGAAAATTTCCAATAAATTAAATAGGATAACTGTAAATATGTAAGCAAAGTATTGGTTGCTTACTTTTTCATCTGTAAAAATAATGGAAATGGTCCACCAAAAACTAGCACTGTTAATTCCTAATAATGCTAATTGTGAAAATAAAGACTGCATACAATGCCAGCGTACAAAATAAGTTCCTTTTCTATTGGCTAAATAGAAAAAGAAAGTAGCAAATAAATTTATAATAGGTAATGGCATTCCGGCGATAAGTGCTACCAAAGACATCAAATAACTGTTCGATGCTTTCTCGCGTTCGTGTTCGCCTGGTTTATAAGCAAATGTGGTTTCTTGTATCATAAATGTTTGTATATATTCCAAATCCAGTTGAGAAGTACTAATAGTATTAAAATCGAGGCAAGCCATGGTTTTCTTATGGTAGCTTCTGTTTTTTTATACCAAAAATAAAAAGTTTCTTTTTTTAAAACAATATCTGTCATTACCCAAAGCGGGAAGAAAAACATCATTATAGCAACTAAAATCCCGAACGGATTTAGCACCACAGATTGAATGATTCTTCCTTGAAAAAGCAATGTCAAAGCTCTCGTTGTACCACAAGAAGGACATGGAAAACCTGTCACATTTTTAATGATACACACGTGAACTATTCTACTTTGTGAAGTGTAAACGTTGTAAAAAAAATAAATAAATCCAGCTGAACAAGCTATAAGCAACAAGGAATATAACTTATTTCTTGTCATTTATTAATAAAATGTGTTTTGGAACGTTTCCATGTTTTTTTCACGAGTTGCTCCCATGATTAAGAACCAGTCAATGATTGTCCAGATTCCTAAACCACCACATGTTAAAAGCTTTCCTATTCCCATTCCTGTATCGCCAATCATAAAACGGTCTATTCCTAAACCACCTCCTAATAAAGAAACTATGATGCTTGTCGTTGGATCTTTGAATTGCATAACTTGAACTAATCCCCATTTTGAATCATCGAGAGATATTAATTTTTCTCTAACAGCATTTAAATGATGGCCTTCAAAATATTTTGCATTGGTCATCATAAACATGTCAACTTTTTGTGCGTCCATAATACGTTTGGTTTTAATTGGTTTTGTGTTAATTTATTCGTCTAAAATATAAAAAAATATAAGAAAGCGCTATCAATTGGTTTCCAAAGTTCAATTTTATTTCCTTAAATGGCTATTGCTAATATAATTTCTTGATTTTATCAACAATAACCTGTGCCAGTTTTTGATGACTTTCAAATGTCCAACCCGCGATGTGTGGGGTTAATAAAACGTTTTCCGCTTGTAATAAATAGTCAAAAGCTTTAGGTTTTTCGGTGTCGATAAAAAGATTTTCGAACGACAACTTTTCATATTCCAAAACGTCTAATCCGGCTCCTAAAATTTTCCCTGATTCTAAAGCCAAAACTAAATCATCCGTCACTACATTTTTACCTCGAGAAGTATTGATAAACCAAAAAGGTTTGGCAAAAGCATTGATGAAATTAGTATTAATCATTTTATCTGTTAGCGTTGTCCATGGAATATGTAAACTTAGAACGTCAGCTTTTTGTTGAAGTTCCGGTAAGGAAACCTGTTTGGCATTTGCATCTCCAACAGCTGGAAGGATATCATAACACAAAACTTCTACATCAAATCCGCGTAGTTTTTTAGCAAATGATTTTCCCATATTACCATAACCAATCAGCCCGATGGTTTTGCCTTCGAGTTCATAGCCGCGATTTCCTTCGCGAATCCATTTTCCTTCTCGAACCAATTTATCGGCCCGATTTAATTTATTCATTAATGACAAAAGCATTCCTAATGCATGTTCGCCAACTGCATTTCTATTGCCTTCGGGAGCTGCAATAAGATGAATGTTTTTAGATTCAGCATAATCACAATCGATGCTTTCTAAACCAGCACCAACGCGAGCAATGAATTTAAGATTCGTGGCTTTATCGATAAATGCTTTATCAATTTTAAATCGGCTGCGGATAACGATTCCTTGATAGTTCTGGATTTTTGCTTCAATTTCTGTTTTAGAAGAAGTGAAATCGGCTTCGTTTTGAAAACCTACTTGTTCCAATTGTTCCCACAATAATGGATGATTGCTGTCGATGTGAAGTATTTTGACGTCTTTGATGGACATAGTTTTGTGTTGAAAAAGTAAAGATAGTATTTATTGAAAGAGAATAAAAAAAGCCATCAAATTTCTCCGATGGCTGGCTCTTGTTTTGTATGGCTTGGACTATTTTATTTTTTCAATACCTCGATTACAGTTCCTAATAAGACATTAGCTCCAATGGCTAAATCTTCATAAGAAGAATATTCCAACGGATTATGACTGATACCGTCTTTGCAACGCACGAAAATCATACCGTAATCGCAGACGTAAGACAAGGCCATAGCGTCATGAAATGGTCCACTCATTAATTCAATTTCATCCAAATGCAATTTTTGACATTCGGCATGAATGATTTCTTTTATCCAATCGGCACAATAACGCGGGTCGCTTTTGGTGTCTTCTGAAATAGAATAAGTTAAACTGTGTTTTTTGGTTATAGATTCAATCTTATCTCTAAGTTGTTTTTCGTAACGATTTCTTCTTTCCAAATCGATGTCGCGTAAGTCTACAGTCATGGTAACTTCTTCGGCTATGATGTTTCTTGATGCTGGAAAAACATTCAAAGTTCCAACCGTTCCAACCGTTGGATTTCCTGGAACCTGAGTGGCGATTTCATTCAAGGCAACAATGATTTCAGCGGCTCCAACCATAGCGTCTTTCCGAATTGGCATTGGAACCGAACCTGCATGACCTGCCATTCCTTTTAGTTTGACTGTCCACCACAATGGTCCCGAAATTCCGGAAACTACGCCGATTGGTTTGTGCGCCAAATCCAAGACAGGACCTTGTTCTATGTGCAATTCTAAAAAACAAAAAATGCTTCCAGGTTTATATTCTGATTCCTTGAATTTGCTAATATCGCAACCGAAATCTTTTAAAGCTTGTTCACGTGTAATTCCGTCTTGGTCTTTTCGTTGCAATTCGCCTTCTTCGAGTTTGCCTAAGATTCCGCGTGAACCAAAAAGTCCTTTGTTAAAGCGCCAGCCTTCTTCATCAGCAAAGGAAATGACTTCGATTGGTCTTTCCGGGACAACTCCGTTTTCGTGCAAAGTTCTAACAACTTCAATGGCGCATAAAACTCCGGCAACACCATCAAACCGCCCGCCGTAAGGTTGAGAATCGAGATGTGAACCCATCATTAAAACGGGTAATTCAGGGTTTTTGCCTTCGAGTCTTCCGATAAGATTCCCGAAATTATCTATACGAACAGCCATTCCGGCTTCTTTAATCCAAGAACTAGCAATTTCGAAACCTTGTTTTTCTAACGCTGTATGCGCTGGACGACAGGTTCCGGTTTCGCCTATTTTGCCTATTTCAGACATGGCTTCAAAATAACTTTGAAGACGTGATGGGTTTATTTTCATCTAATAATTTTTTAAACCATTAAGAAATTAAGATAATTAAGTAGTGTTTGCGTGAGGGATTGCAGCAAGTATCCTTTTTTGTTTAGATTCCTCCTCCGTCGGAATGACAAATGCTATAACAAAAAAGATACTGCGGAAAGCCCGACCCGCCTTTTCGGCGTGGGCACGCCCAAAAATTAATGGTCATTCAACGGACGCCCTTCTCTTTGCCAGTCTTTCCAGTTCACATATTCTGGTGCGACTCTGTGTTCTTCCATCGTGATGCAGGCGTCAACCGGGCAAACTAGTTTACACAAATTACAGCCTACACATTCTTCTTCTTTTACGGTGTAATTGTTATACGGATTACCTCTTTCAACATTAATCGATTGGTGTGAAGTGTCTTCGCAAGCGATATAACAAAGTCCGCAATGGATGCATTTGTCTTGGTCGATTTTGGCGATGTGATGATAGTTGATGTCTAAATCTTCCCAATGGGTTATTTTTTCTACTGATTTCCCGATGAAGTCGGTGGTTTTTTCGAAGCCTTTTTCGTCCATCCAGTTGTTTAGACCATCGCACATATCTTCGACGATTCGGAAACCGTGATTCATGGCTGCGGTACAAACTTGTACTGAAGTTGCTCCTAAAAGCATGAATTCGACAGCATCTTTCCAGGTACTAACGCCTCCAATTCCTGAAACAGGAACTCGCGAAGCAATTGGGTCTTGAGCGACAGTTGTCAGCATTTTTAAGGCGATTGGTTTTACGGCCGGACCGCAATAACCGCCAAAAACGCTTTTCCCTGCTACGTATGGATTTGGCACTAAAGTATCCAAATCAATTCCGGTTACACTTTGAATCGTGTTGATTAAACTCAACGCATTGGTTCCGCCTTCAACAGCTGCTCTTGCGGTTGGAACTACCGAATGTACATTTGGCGTAAGCTTAGTAATTACTGGGATTGTAGCTTTTTCCATTACCCATTCGACTACCATTTTGGCAATTTCCGGGTCTTGTCCAACGGCTGCTCCCATACCTCTTTCGGTCATTCCGTGAGGACAGCCAAAGTTCAATTCGAATCCCATTGCTCCGGCATCTTCGGCTTTCATGATTAAATCGTGCCAAGATTTTCGGTCGTTATCTGCCATAAGCGAAACAATCATTGCTCTATCCGGGAACATTTTTACGACTTCGTAAATTTCTTTTAAATTGATTTCTAAAGGTCGGTCGCTGATCAATTCGATATTATTGAAGCCCATCATTCGTTTTCCGCCATAATTGACAGAAGAATAACGCGAAGAAACGTTTTTGACTTGTGAGCCTAATGTTTTCCATACGACTCCGCCCCAACCTGCTTCAAAAGCACGGACAACATTGATTAATTTATCTGTTGGTGGCGCGCTGGCCAACCAAAAAGGATTGGGAGATTTTATACCTAAAAAATCTGTTGATATATCTGCCATAATTTTAATTATTAAAAGTTGGTTTTAATTCGGATTCGATGATATAATCCGGACTGATAATGGTTTTTAGAATTGCTGCTGCTCCATCTTTCCCGGCCTGAACAGCATCTACTACTTCTCTTCCACCGTTCACACAATCGCCTCCGGCAAAAACGTTGCTTAAATTTGTTTTTGATTTACCCTCAACCGCAACTTTTCCGTTGTTATTGTCAAGGTTTTCCTCGCTAACCATGCTAGCAAATGGCATTTGCCCAGCAGCTTTGATGACCATATCTACATCGAGTGTAAAGGTTTTTCCTGTAGCAATTGGGCTTCTTCTACCACTAGCATCGGGTGCGCCCAATTCCATAATGTCGCAAACCAATTGGGAAACGTTATCCCCATTACCGATGATTTCTTTTGGAGCGGCAAGCCAAATGATATTGCATCCATCAAGTTTCGCGATGTTTAATTCTTTTTCGGTACAAGGCATTTCTTCCTGAGTTCGTCGGTAGACTAAATGCACTTCTGAAGCGCCTAATCTTTTGGCTTGTGTTGCAGCATCGATGGCTGTCATTCCCATTCCGATTACCGCTACTTTGTCCCCAACAGCTATTGTTGAAAGATCGTTATCTCTTAAATCATAAATGAATTTAATCGCATCGGTTACTCCAAATAAATCTTCACCGGGAATATCTAACTGACGTGCCATTCCAACACCAAACGCCAAATAAACTGCGTCGTAATTTTGTTGCAATTTTTCAATGGTAATATCTTTTCCAAGCTCATGATTGTACTTGATTGAAATTCCTCCGATTGAAGTAATGTAATTTACCTCATCTTCACAGAACTCGGGTGTTACTTTATAGGCAGCAATTCCATATGTCATTAGTCCGCCGCCTTTGGCTTCTTTTTCGTAAATCGTTACATCAATACCTTCGCGGCTCAACGTATGTGCGCAACTTAATCCGGCCGGACCGGCACCAATAATAGCGACACGCTTCCCTTTGGATGGTTTACGTTCGAATAACTGCCATTGGTTTTTCATAGCCTTTTCTGTAGAATAGCGTTGTAAACGTGCTATATTAATTGGTTCTTCGTGCATCAAATTATAAACACAAGCTCCTTCGCATAATTTTTCTACCGGACACACTTTACTGCATCCTGCGCCCATAATATTGGAAGCAAAGATGGTATGTGCAGAACCTTTAAGGTTTTCTGTGGCAATTTGTTTAATGAATTTTGGTACATTGATAGATGTTGGACACGACTTCATACAAGGCGGATCGTAACAAAACAAGCAACGATTTGCTTCTACCAAAGCTGCATCTGAAGTTTCAAATGGCGGATGAATATCGGCAAAGTTTTCCTGATATTCGGCTGTGGTTAATCGGTTATTTTTAATACTCATATTTTGGTTGGTTTTGGTCTTATTTTAAATTTTGAATTATAAATTTTAAATTATTGATGTTCTATGGAGCAGTAATTTCGCCATAGGTCTCAGGTCTTCTGTCTCTGTAGAATTGCCATTTGCCTCTGATTTGTTCTATTAAATCCAAATCGAATTCGGCAACTAAAAGTTCATCTTTATCTTCGGAAGCGCAAGCGAAAATTTCACCAAGCGGATTTACGAAATAAGACGTTCCGTAAAAAAATCCAAGGTTCCATGGTTTTTCAATTCCGACACGGTTGATGCAACCCATAAAATAGCCATTAGCGACTGCATGTGCAGGTTGTTCGAGTTTCCATAAATTTTGAGATTGTCCTACAGTTGTGGCTGACGGATTGTAAACGATTTCAGCTCCGTTCAATCCAAGGCATCTTGCACCGTCCGGAAAATGTCTGTCATAGCAGATATAAACTCCAACTTTGGCGTATTTGGTTTGGAAAACAGGATAGCCTAAATTTCCGGGTTTGAAGAAGAATTTCTCCCAAAAACCACCTGTTTGTGGAATGTGATTTTTACGGTATTTACCTAGATAACTTCCGTCAGCATCGATTACTGCAGCGGTATTATATAAAACGCCTGCTTGGTCTTTTTCATATACCGGAACGATGATAACCATGTCGTATTTTTTAGCATAAACCTGCATTCTTTCTGTGGTTGGACCTGGAACACTTTCTGCGGAAGCATACCATGCACTGTCTTGTCCCGGACAGAAATAGGGCGTATTGAAAATTTCCTGAAAACATAATATCTGAACGCCTTGTCTTCCTGCTTCTTCAATATAGGGAATGTGCTTTTGAACCATCGCTTCCATGATTTCGGGAATGGTTCCTTCGCCTTCTGTTTTGGCTAAACTCAATTGGATTAGACCTGATTTTACTATTCTTGCCATTTATTTTATTTTTAAACCATTAAGAAATTAAGGCTCATTAAGATTTTTAAAATTGCTTTTTGACATTGATATTGTCATTGACATTTATATTTTTCCGTCTACTTTATTTCGTTTTACAAATTGGCCGTAGCCTTTTTGCACTTTACATTCGTTATTGTCAATTACTACTTTACCGCGAAGTAAAACCGTTTTTACTTTTCCGGTAAGTTCCCATCCTTCGTAACCGCTGTAATCTACATTCATGTGATGGGTTTTTGCTGAAAGTGTATGCTTTTCATTGGCATCAAACAATACAATATCGGCATCGCTTCCAATAGCAATCGTCCCTTTTTTCGGGAACATTCCAAAGATTTTTGCGGCATTTGTAGATGCTACCTCGACGTATTTATTCAATGTGATTCTTCCTTTGTTTACTCCTTCACTGAAGAGTAATTCCATACGGTTTTCAATTGCAGGATGTCCATTTGGAATTTTTGAGAAATCATCCTTGCCCATCAGTTTTTGTTCCCACATAAACGGACAGTGGTCGGTGGCCACTACGTTTACCAATCCTTGATTTAATCCGGCCCAAAGTGTTTCCTGATCTTTCTTTTCACGCAATGGCGGACTCATTACCCATTTGGCTCCTTCGAAATTTTGCTCATACAGACTCGCATCCAAAATCAGATATTGAATACAGGTTTCTACAAATACATGTTGGTTTCTTCGGGTAGCAAAACGCACTGCGTTTAATGCGCCTTCACAGGTTAAATGAACAATATAGCCAGGGCAACCGGTATAGTCGGCCATATCGGCAAAACGACTGCTGGCTTCAGCTTCGGTAACTTCGGGTTGTGATAGGTAATGATATAGTGGTGCTAACTTGCCTTCCGATTTATGTTTGGCAATTAAAAAATCAATCATATCACCATTGGTGGCATGGACATTAATTAAGCCTCCGTGTTTTTTCACTTCCTGCATTAATCCAATCATTTGACGGTCGTCAATCATCAGAGCACCTTTATAGGCCATAAAAGTTTTGAAGGAAGTAATGCCTTCAACTTCTATAAAATGCTGGATTTCCTTTTTGGTTTCGTCATTAAAATCGGTTACAGCCATATGGAAACTATAATCTCCCACGGCATTATTATCGCTTCTTCCTTTCCATTCCTGTAGGGCGGATTGCAGACTTTTACCTTGTGTTTGCAGGATAAAATCAATAACCGTTGTTGTTCCGCCGTAAAGTGCAGCTCGCGTTCCTGTTTCGTAATTATCGCTGGAATAAGTTCCCATAAAAGGCATATCTAAATGCACATGAGGGTCAATTCCGCCGGGCATAACTAACTTTCCTGAAGCATCAATAACTTCATCAGCTTGAACATTTAAGTTTTTACCGATAGCCGAAATCGTTTCGCCTTCGATAAAAATATCCGCTACATAATCATCTGTAGCGGTTATAATTCTTCCGTTTTTTATTAAAATACTCATCTTTTAAAAATTAATTAAAATTCAAACCATTAAGAAATTAAGGTTCATTAAGAAAGATACAAATCTTAATTTTCTTAATACCTTAATGGTAAAAAATTAGGTTTTCAATGTTTCTTTTTCATTGTAATCCAATAAACAAAACCGCTTAAGGCAAAGCCAACAAACCAAGCATAACTGTATAATCCGATTATCCAATTTGGAAATAGGTCTGCCGGAAATACTTTTATCGTGGTAAAAAAACCGGGGACATTTGGTGCGATTCCAATTAACAATGCAATAATGGCATTGAAATTAAATCCTTTTGAGAACCCATAAATTCCTTTGGCACTGTATAAGTCTTTAACAACCAACGTTTGTTTTCTGATAAAATAATAATCGACTATCATGATTCCTCCTACTGGTCCAAGCAAACTTGAATAACCAACGAGCCAAGTAAAAATATAACCTGTTGGGTCGGCAATTAGTTTCCATGGAAATATTAGGATGCCGATAACTCCTGTGATATAACCGCCTTTTCTGAAATCTATTTTAGATGGAGCCAGATGGGCAAAGTCATTCGCGGGACTTACAATATTTGCTGCAATGTTAGTCGCCAGTGTTGAAATCGCCACCGCAGTCATCGCAATGCTTACCAATAATTTACTATCAAATTTTCCGGCTAAAACAACCGGATCCCAAATCATAGTTCCGAAAACAATTGTAGTTGCAGAAGTTACCACAACTCCAATAAAAGCAAACAAAGTCATTGAAGTTGGCAAGCCATAAATCTGTCCTTTTATTTGTGCACTTTGTGAGGTCGCATATCTTGTAAAATCGGGAATATTAAGCGAAAGTGTTGCCCAAAATCCAACCATTCCGGTCAATGCAGGGAAAAAGAAATGGAAGAAATCACTAGTGTTTTTGAATTTCGATGGTGTGGCTAATATTGGTCCCAAACCATGAGCTGCGCTCAATGCCCAGAATAATAATGCCAATGCTGCAACCGGTAAAAAAATCGCTTTGAAAGCCAATAGTTTTCGGATGCTTTCCACACCTAAATACACTACATACATATTCAACAACCAAAACAGAATGAAACAAATTGCCGGTCCGGTTTGTAATCCGAAGGAATCCGGGAAAATTTGTGGTAACGTTTCCAAAGATGGAATCCATAAACGCGCCATTTGAAAGATGGCAAATCCGCCAATCCAGGTTTGAATTCCGAACCAACCACAAGCTACGATTGCTCTGAGCATCGCCGGAATATTGGCACCCACAGTCCCGAAACTTGCTCTTGCAAAAACTGGAAACGGGATTCCGTATTTGGCTCCGGCATGACCGTTTAGAATCATTGGAATTAAAACAACTGTGTTTCCTAAAAATATGGTTAGTATTGCCTGCCACCAATTCATTCCGCCTTCTATCAATGAACTCGAAAGCATGTACGTTGGAATACAAAGGCTCATGCTTATCCAAAGTGCTGCATAATTCCAAGTTGTCCAAGTTCGTTTTTCAGCCGAAATTGGGGCCAAGTCTTCGCTATACAAAGAAGAATTTGAATTCATTGGTTTTTGGTTATTTGTAAAACAGTTGATATATTTAAACCATTAAGGCATTAAGAATAGTAAGCACTATTTGACTTAATGAATCTTAATTTCTTAATGTTTAATTTTTACACTAAAGCTTCGTCAGCAATTTTTAAAGCTTCGCTGATTATGGCTAATCCTTCGTCTATTTGATCTTTGGTTACACACAATGGCGGAGCGATAAAAATATAACCCCAACGCACGAAAGTGTATAATCCTAATTCGCGAACTTTTGCCGCAATCTGATTCGTTACTTTTAAATCATCTCCGGCAGCATTATAAGGTGCAATTAATTCACCTGTTGCTTTGTTTTTTAAAATGTCTAAACAACCTAAAAGTCCAGTATTTCTGAATGCTCCCATGCTTGGATGTTGACTTCTCATTTCTTCAATTCTTGATTCGAGATAAGCACTCATTTCACGAGTGTTTTCAATCAGTTTATCACTTTCGTAGATGTTGATTACTGCTAAAGCTGCAGCTAATGAAACTGGATGACCATTATAGGTTAACCCAATCATCATTGGCGTATTTTCATATTTCTCGGCAATTTTATCTGAAACCATCAGACATCCTAAAGGTAAATAAGAAGACGTTAATCCTTTTGCCATGCAAATCATATCAGGAACTATGTCGTGATTTTCGAAACCGAACCATTTTCCGGTGCGGCCAAAACCGCTCATTACCTCATCGGCTACGAATAAGATTCCGTATTTTTCGCAAAGCGCTTTTACGCCTTTTAAATAGCCTTTTGGATAATGTAGGCAACCTGAAGAACCGCTTTCGCCTTCAAAAATGAAAGCCGCAATATTAGTTTTGCCTTCGAGATGGATTACTCTTTCGACATATTCTAAACTTAAACTCAACTTTGTAGCATTGTCTAAATCTTTCATTCCGAAGAAATAGTATGGATCATCTAAATGGACTGCATTTGGCATTTGTTGGGAATCGTTTGCTAGTTTTCTTGGGTCGCCACCAACGGTCATTCCGCCGATAGAACCTCCGTGAAATGCTCTGTATCTTCCGATAATTTTGTGTCTTCCTGTGTACAATCTTGCCAACTTAATAGCATTATCAATAGAGGAAGTTCCGCACAACGTGTAGAATGCTTTATTTAAATCGCCCGGACAGATTTCGGCTAATTTTTTAGATAACTTAGCTCTGACTTCTGTCGTGCAGGATGGCGTTACAAAACTAACTTTTTGCATTTGTTCAACTACAGCATCCGTCACTCGTTGATCACCGTGACCAATATTTACTGACATTAAGCCCGAAGAAAAATCGATTATTCTGTTGCCATCGTAATCGTATAAATAAACGCCTTCTGCTCTTTCTATTGCAATTGGATTCACAGCCGCTTGAGCTGACCATGAAAACAAACTGTATTTTTTGCTGTCGTTGATGATTTCTTCTTTCGTCATCTCTTGTTCTTTTGTAATCATTTTTTATTTTTTTATCGTGAATCACTTTCATTTCAACTATAAGCCCTTCGACTGCGCTCAGGGAGACAATTTACGTTTATTAACTCATCCAATTTACGCCTGCTTCTGCGTTCCATTTTATGGTGCTTTTTTTCAATTTGGTCCAAAACTCAATTGAGCTTTTTCCGGTTATATCTCCAACTCCGAATTTACTTTCGTTCCAACCTCCAAAACTGAATGGTTCTCTTGGAACCGGAACTCCAACATTTACACCAATCATTCCGGCGCTGGCTTTGTCGATAATATAACGTGCCATTCCTCCGTTTTGGGTAAATACACTTGCTGCATTTCCGTATGGGTTTTTGTTTTCGATAGCTAAAGCTTCATCAACGGTTTTGGTTCTGATTATAGAAATTACTGGTCCGAAGATTTCTTCTGTGGCCACACTCATTTCGGGTGTTACAAAGTCGATTACGGTTGGCCCAACATAAGTTCCTTTTTCTTTTCCGGCAACTTTGGTATTTCTTCCATCAACTAATATTTTGGCACCATCTTTTTCAGCCTGACTGATATAACTTTCGATTCTGTCTTGTGATTCTTTATTGATAACCGCTCCCAAATTTACACCCGGAATTATTTTACGGGCTTCGTCACAAATTTTGGCTACAATGGTATCCACATTTCCAACACCAATCATAGCTGAAGCTGCCATACAACGTTGACCAGCACAGCCTGACATAGAAGCTGCTACATTCTGTGCTGTCATTTCCGGAATAGCATCTGGTAAAACCATTAAGTGATTTTTGGCTCCGCCAAGAGACAAGCATCTTTTGTAATTAGATGTAGCTCGTTGGTAAACAATCTTCGCTACTTTGGTAGAACCAACGAAAGATACTGCTTCAATTTTTGGATGGTCGCAGATGGCATTTACAATATCCACATCGCCATGAACCACGTTAAAAACACCATCAGGCAAACCGGCTTCTTTTAATATCTCGGCTAATCTTCCGCAGCTCAAAGGCACTTTTTCAGAAGGTTTTATAATCATACAGTTCCCTAAAGCAATAGCATTCGGAATCGTCCAGTTTGGAACCATTGATGGGAAATTGAAAGGAACAATTGAAGCCACAACGCCAAGTGGAACGTGTTCTGTTCTGCATTCTACTCCTTTGCTTACTTCTAATAATTCACCTGTGATTAGTTGTGGTAATGATGTGGCAAACTCGGTAAGCTCGATACATTTTTCTATTTCGGCTACCGATTCTCCGTATGTTTTTCCGTTTTCTTCGCTACACAATTCTGCTAGCTCTTTTAGGTTTTTTTCCAATAATGTTTTGTATCTGAAAAAGACCTGAACTCTTTCTTTTATTGGTGTTTTGCTCCAGGCAGGAAATGCAGCTTGAGCCGCTTTTACAGCATCGTCTAAATCTTTGGCATTCGACATTGGAACGGTTGATAGATGATTTCCGTCTAAAGGTGAAATTACATCCATTGTTTTTGTGGTAGAAGTATCTACAAATTGGCCTCCGATGTAATTCTGAATTGCTGAATATTTCATTGAAATTCGTATAGTTATTAGTTAAATTAAAAAAATTAGGACAGCTAATTTGATTAATTATTTACGATAAAAAAAATAATCTTTCATTTATTTTGTTAAAAAAGGCAGTTTGTTTTCATTTTTAATAATTTGACTGACTATAAATTCATAATTTGCTTGTTAAATAGTTGATGATTGTTCATTTTTAAATTTTGATTCAAACAAAAAACCCGAGAATTTCTTCTCGGGTTTTCCTATTTATCGGTAAAGATTTTATTCTAATAACCTGCGCCGGCGCCTGCAATAACTTCAATTGGATGCCAAGTTGTTTTGGTTTCCTGGAAGTCAAAAATCAGATAAGGCGATTCGTGTTTGTCACCAAAATAATCGCCGTCTTCGCGAAGCACAACTCGCTTTAAATTTTCGATAGCTAAATCTTGTATTTTCGCAATCATTTCTGAAGCTGCACCACAATACAAAATAGCATTCACGTCTTTATGAGCAGCAAATTGCGTTAATAATTCAGTTTGATTTCCCGTAAGGATATTAACCACACCGCCGGGAACATCTGAAGTTGCCAGCACTTCAGCAAACGTAACGGTGCAAAGTGCTAATTGTTCAGAAGCTAATACTACGCAGGTATTTCCACCAGCGATGATACTTGCAATTTGTGTTACCAATCCAAGTAAACTACTTTGTTGAGGCGCAAAAACTGCTACAACTCCAGTTGGTTCTGGCACAGAAAAGTTAAAGAAACTTCCCGAAACCGGATTCACACTGCTGAATAATTGCGTGTATTTATCACACCATCCTGCATAATAAATTAAGCGGTCGATACTCAAATCAACTTCCTGTTGCGCTTTGGCTTTACTGATTCCCTGTAATTCTAATTCTTCTACAAACTGCGCTTTTCTGCCTTCGAGCACTTCTGCAATTCGGTACAAAATCTGATTGCGGTTATAGGCCGTTTTGTGAGCCCATCCGCCTTGAGCATTTCGAGCTGCGACTACCGCATTTCTGAAATCTTTTACAGAAGATAAACACATGTTAGCTACCGTTTTTTTGTTCACGATAAGCGGATAATAACGTCCTGATTCGGTTCTTGGAAAACTTCCGCCGATATATATTTTATAGGTTTTCAAAACTTCTATTCTTGACATGATGTTAGTTTTTATTCAAATTTTAAATAAGGTTCCAATCCGTGTAATCCGCCTTCTCTACCGAAACCGCTTTCTTTATAACCACCAAATGGCGAGGCCGGATCAAACTTGTTAAAGGTATTCGCCCAAACCACTCCAGCACGCAATTGTGAGGTCATGTTGAAGATTTTTGAACCTTTATCTGTCCAAACTCCCGCTGATAATCCGTAAGGTGTGTTGTTGGCTTTTTCGATAACTTCATCCACCGTTCTGAACGTTTGAATGGCTAAAACTGGCCCGAATATTTCTTCTTGTGAGATTCTGTTAGACTGGCTTACTTTCGTAAATATCGTTGGTCTGCACCAAAATCCTTTTGATGGTATATCACAAGTGGGTTGGTACATTTCGGCACCTTCATTTTTACCGATTTCGATATATTTATTGATGGTTTCTAATTGCTTTTTAGAATTGATAGCGCCAATATCTGTGTTTTTATCTAATGGATCACCTACGTTTAAGGAGTTCATTCTGTCTTTTAGTTTCTGAACGACTACATCAAATACGGACTCTTGCACATATAGGCGTGAACCTGCACAACAAACATGTCCCTGGTTGAAGAAAATTCCGTTTACAATTCCTTCTACAGCTTGGTCTAATGCCGCATCTTCAAAAATGATGTTGGCTGCTTTTCCACCTAATTCCATTGTAGATTTTTTAGAAGTTCCGGCAATAGCCTTCATGATAATTTTACCTACGGCTGTTGAGCCTGTAAAGGCAATTTTATTTACGTCGGGATGATTTACAATGTGAGAACCTGTAAGTCCGGCACCCGAAACGATATTCACAACTCCGGCAGGCAAACCTGCTTCCTGAATCACTTCAGCTAGTAAATATAAAGTTAACGGAGTCGTTTCAGAAGATTTAATAACGACCGTATTTCCTGCTGCTAAAGCCGGAGCAATTTTCCATGCAGCCATCAGTAATGGAAAATTCCATGGAATGATTTGTCCTGCAACGCCTAATGCTTTTGGTTTTCTGTTTGGGAAAGCATATTCCAATTTATCTGCCCATCCGGCATAATAAAAGAAATGTGCTGCTGCCAAAGGAACATCAACATCACGCGATTCACGGATGGCTTTTCCACCGTTTAAGGTTTCAACCACTGCAAATTCTCTGGCTCTTTCTTGTATGATTCTGGCAATTCGGTAAATGTATTTTCCTCGTTCTTTTCCTGATAATTTTGACCAAACGGTATCGTATGCTTTTCGGGCAGCTTTTACTGCTGAATCAATATCGGCTTCATTGGCTTCGGCAACTTTGGCTAAAACTTTTTCGTTTGCCGGATTTATAGTGTCAAAATACTTTCCTGATTTAGGAGCGACAAATTTGCCATTGATGAACAAATCATATTTCTCTTTTAATTTAAAATGCGTTGTGCTTTCTGGCGCTGGTGCTAAATTCCAGTCAGAGCTAAAATCTATTGTATGTGTTTTTTTCATGCTGACTAAACTTTAGAAATATAATCATGTGATTGATAAATACCAGATTTTTGTTTGGCGATTTGCAACAAAACATCGTTGGCCAAACTACTGGCTCCGAAACGGAAATACTCATTGGTTAACCATTTTCCGCCAAGGGTTTCTTTTACCATTAATAAATAATGAAGTGCTAATTTGGATGTTGAAATTCCGCCCGCAGGTTTCATTCCAATCATAATTCCTGTTTTATAATAGTAATCACGAATTGCTTCAAGCATTACTAAAGTTACTGGTAAAGTTGCTGCGGGTTTTATTTTTCCAGTAGAAGTTTTTATAAAATCTGCTCCGGCATACATCGCGATATCACTTGCCTGACGCACTTTGTCAAGGGTTCCTATTTCGCCTGTTTCCAATATAACTTTCAAACGTACATTTTTACCACAAGCTTCTTTTATCATGGCAATTTCATCGAAAACAAAATTGTATTCACCGCTGTGGAATTTCCCACGGCTTATTACCATATCTACTTCATCTGCACCGCCATCGACAGCAATTTTCGTATCTAACAATTTGATTTCGGCACTTGATTGTCCGCTAGGAAAAGCAGTTGCTACGGAAGCTACTTTTACACCAGTTCCTTTGAGTTCATTAACTGCAAGTTTGACAAAATTTGGATACACACAAACTGCTGCTGTAGTTGGCAAGCCTGGAATTTCATCGTGCAAATGATGCGCTTTAAAGCAGAGTTGTTTTACTTTTTCATCGGTATCAGCACCTTCAAGAGTAGTTAAATCAATCATGTTCAAAGCCATAAGTAAGCCTTGCATTTTTGATTCTTTCTTAATACTTCGGGCAGTAATTCGGGCAATTCTATCCTCAATCCCAACTTGATCTATTCGCGGGGAATTTGAAAAATCTATCTGTTTCATTTAATAAATTTAATTAAAAATCGATGCTGAATATTGGTTTCAAATCAACACGAACAAACAAAGATATAAATATCTTAACGACAAAATCTCATTATTGATAATTTATTCCTTTTTTGTGTAACAAATTATTGAACCGTGAAGTCTAACATTTCTTCAACTTATATCCACTATTTATAATTCATTATCTTTAGCGGATTAATCAAATTAAACCAATCAATGAAAAACTTAAAAATGACACTTCTTGCGGCAGTTGTTCTAGTAGCATCTTGCGCTAAGAAAGAAGAATCAACTTCAGGTATCAACAAAAAAAATATGGATACCAAAGTAAATCCCGGCGATAATTTTGCCGAATATGTAAATGGAACTTGGTACAAAAATACCAAAATTCCTTCTGACAAAGCATCTTATGGCGCTTTTGATTTGCTATATGACCAATCTTTAGTAGACGTAAAAGCTATAATTGAAAATGCTGCCAAAGGCAATAATGCCGAAGGCAGTGACGAACAAAAAATAGGTGATTACTATGCTTCCTTCATGAATAGAAAGGACAGAGATGCGAAAGGCATAACACCTATTCAGCCTGATTTGAAAGCTATTGATGCTATTGCAAATTATACTGATTTGGCCAGCTATTTTGGTAAAGCTAATAGGACTGGCGTAACTAATCCTTTTAATATATCCGTTAGCCAAGATTCTAAAAACCCAAATGAGTATGCTTTAACCACATGGCAAGCAGGGATAGGGCTACCTGAAAGGGAATATTATACTTCAACCGATGCAAAAATGGCTGACATTCGTAAAAAATATTTAGCTCATGTTGAGAAGGTGCTTCAGTTATGTAGTATTGAAAATCCGGCTGAAAATGCTGCTAAAATTATGGCACTTGAAACCACAATTGCTTCAAGTCATATGAAAAAAGAAGACACTCGCGATGTTGTAAAACTTTACAATAAATACAATGTAACAGATTTAAAAACTTTGACACCCGATTTTGATTGGGCAACAATGCTTAAATCTGCCGGTATGGATAAAGAGAAAACAATTATAATATCACAAGTTGATTATACAAAAAGCTTAAATAATATTATCAAAAACACCCCTCTTGACACTTGGAAAATATATCTTAAATGGGGATTAATAAACAGAAACTCTAATAGACTGAACACCACATTAGACAATCAAGGTTTTGAATTTTATGCTAAAACATTATATGGAGTAGAAAAGCAACAGGAAGATTGGAAACGAGGTGTGTCAGCTGTAAATGGTGCAATGGGAGAAATGGTAGGAAAAGTGTATGTTAAAAAACACTTCTCTCCAGAAGCCAAAGAACGTATGGTAACTATGGTTAAAAACCTATTAAAAGCTTACGCTGAAAGCATCAAAAAATTGGATTGGATGAGTGCTGATACCAAAAAACAAGCGCTGGCTAAAGTTGATAAATTCATGATAAAAATTGGATATCCTGACACATGGAGAGACTACTCTTCGTTAAAAATTGCTAAAAACGATTTGTATGGTAATGCCGTAAGAGCCAACGAATTTGAATACCAAAGAAACTTAAATAAATTAGGAAAACCTGTTGACAGAACCGAATGGGGTATGACGCCACAAACAGTAAATGCTTATTATAATCCTTCGCTTAACGAAATTGTATTTCCAGCAGCCATTTTACAACCCCCTTTCTTTGACCTAAATGCTGACGATGCGGTAAATTATGGTGGTATTGGAGCCGTAATTGGTCACGAAATCGGTCATGGTTTTGATGACCAAGGAGCCGCTTTTGATGGTGATGGTGTAATGAAAAACTGGTGGACGGATGCCGATTTAAAAGCATTCAAGTCAAAAACTGCTGCCTTAGAAACACAATATAATGGTTTTAAAGCATTCCCTGATTTGAATGTGAATGGAGCATTTACTTTGGGAGAAAACATTGGAGACCTTGGCGGATTGAGTATTGCTATTAAAGCCTACAAAGCTTCTTTGAATGGTAAAGAAGCGCCGGTTATGGATGGTTTTACAGGCATGCAACGTGTATTCTTAGGTTGGGCACAAGTTTGGGGAGAAAAAACACGTGAGGAAGCTTTGAGAGGTCAAATTGCAAGCGACCCACATTCACCAGCAAAGTTCAGAATTAATGGTGTCGTTAGAAACGTACCTGAATTTTATGAAGCTTTCAAAATCAAACCAACCGATTCATTATACCTTGCTCCAGAAAAGCGAGTTAAAATTTGGTAATATTTTAAAAATAAAAGTAAAGCCCGGTCTCGTTCAAAAACCAGATCGGGCTTTTTATTTAAAGTGAATTTCTGATTATTAAATCTGAAGGGTTTTCTATTTGCTCTTTCGTAGAATTTAGCACCATTGAAGCCAGTGTTTTCCCCATTACTTTGAAGTCGGTTGAAATTGTTGTTATCCCATTTTCCACTACTTTTTTTAATGGCGTGTCATTATAAGATATAATTCCGAAATCATTCCCAATAATTAAACCTTGTCTTTTTGCTTGTTCTATCACATTTACCAAATGTCGGTCTGTTGGAATAATGAAAACATCGCCTTTGTGAATTGTGTTTTCTTCGAAACCAGTTATAATTTCATTTTCAAAAAAAGCGTCATTACAAAACTTGGTAAATCCGTCAACCATTCCCTTTGGTTCTTTATTCCCAGGGAAAATTAACACCATTTTTTTGTATTTTGATAAGAGCGATTTACCTTTCTGCAAAGCGGCATAAATATCTTTTGAAAAACTTTGATGAACCGATGGGAAATCATTTAAATCATTATTGGTTTGATCCAAAATGTAAACATCTTGCTTGGGTAGCGTTTTAATTACAGAAGCTGCGCCAGGCAAATTAGTGGGCATTATAATATACTTTGAATAATTACCATTGCTTTCCGAGACAAGTTTTTTGAACATTTCAATATTAAAATGATGAAAGAAAATATCAATTTGAGCCACGTTATTCATGGCTTCCATAAAAGAATTATAGATATCTTCTTTAAAGGAATTCAATTCATCAAATAACAAAAAAATCCTTTGCTCAAAGCTAAACTCAACGCTTTTGATATAATAGCCTTTGCCTAAAATGGCGAAAACAATTCCTCTTTTTTTCAATTCATCATAAGCCAATAAAACGGTATCTCTTGAAATCGAAAACTCCAAACTAACTTTATTTACCGAAGGCAATTTGTCGCCTTTCTTTAGTCTGTTTTCAGCAATGGCAACTTCTATCGACCAAACTATTTGCTTGTACTTAGGCGTTCCCGACTGATTTTCAATATTTATTAGTTTCATACTATCAATAACTGGTGGGAAGATACAAAAAACTGGTAGGTACTGGTATGGTTAAATGTTATTATTTTATATTTTTATTGCCAGATTCATAAAATCCTAATGATAAAAAATAATTTTTCTCAAATTACTTCTTCGATAAATGCGAAATTATTTGGTTTCACACCAGATGGAAAAGAAGTTTCTTGCTATATAATGACCAACAAAAAAGGGACTCAAGTGGGCATCATAAATTACGGCGCAACGATTACATCATTAAAAATACCGATAGCTGATGGCGAAAAAATTGATGTTGTTTTGGGTTTCGACAATTTAGAAAACTATATCAATTCTTATCATTTACCAAGTCCTCCTTATTTTGGAACCACAATTGGAAGATTTGCAGGACGAATAAACGAGGCTGAATTTGAATTGAATAATGAACGTAATTTTCTAAATAAAAATCATGGTGTACACAGTTTGCATGGAGGAATTTTAGGGTTTGGGAGAAAAATTTGGAGAGTTATTGCAACTTCAACAGAAGAAAATCCATCCATTACTTTACAATACATAAGCCAAAATAACGAAGAAAATTTTCCTGGGGAATTGACCGTTCAAGTGACTTATACTTTGACAGAGGAAAACGAACTTAAAGTAGCTTATACTGCCACAACATCTGAAGATACACTTGTCAATTTAACCCAGCATAGTTATTTCAATTTAGACGGACATTCGAATGCTATTTCAAGTCAAAAACTTATAATTAATTCAAAAAAAATACTGGAAACCAATGATGAACTTATTCCAACAGGGAATTTTGTTTCTTTAAAGAATCATTCTTTTGATTTTGCTGAAGTCAAACCGACTCCAACTTCGATTGACAACACTTTTGTATTAGAAGATGAAAATGCGGTGACACTTATTAGTGAAAAAAACAATCTAAAAATGTCGGTTATTACCAATCAGCCTGCGGTTCATATATATGTTGGAGGAAACTGCTTTGATAAAATCAAAGGGAAAGAAAACGCAAATTATAATCCGAAAAGCGGTATTTGTTTCGAAACACAAAACTTCCCAGACGCACCAAATCATGCTCATTTCCCCAATTCAATTTTGAAAAAAGGAGAACAATATAATCATCAGACAACATTCAAATTTGAAAGCATTTAATATGAAGAAGCTCCCTTTATTTCTAATAGCAATTAGCCTTTTTTCCTGTTCTTCCGATGGTGGTACAGAACCCGTAATTGAAGATAATTTCATTCGCGCTGCCGACATGTCATATCTTCCTCTAATCGAAAGTGAAGGAACGATTTACAAACATAACAACACTGCCGAAAACGCTATTTCAACATTGAAAAATGCAGGTTGCAATGCCATTAGAATTCGACTTTGGCAAAATCCTTCCGATGGGCACTCCGGATTAACCGAAGTCAAAACTTTGGCACAAAGAGTGAGAGCCGCTGGTTTAAAAGTTTGGCTGACCGTTCATTATTCTGATACTTGGGCTGACCCGGGAAGTCAAACAAAACCGATAGCTTGGCAAAGTTTATCTTTTACAGATTTAAAAACAGCTGTAACTATTTATACAACCCAAATTATGACCGAAATCAATCCGGATATTATCCAAATTGGGAATGAAGTTAATGATGGAATGCTTTGGCCGGAAGGAAAATTATCAACTAATGAATCACAATATCTTGAGCTTGTTACTGCTGCAACATCAGCTGTAAGAAATAAATCAACGACCACAAAAATTATGTTGCACTATGCCGGAATTTCAGGAAGCGATTGGTTTTTTAACAAAGTAGCCAATGTTGATTATGATTACATCGGCTTGTCATATTATCCAATTTGGCACGGTACAAGTTTAGTAACTTTACAAAATACGATGAACACTTTAGGACAGCTTTACAATAAAAAAGTGATTGTTGCCGAAACAGCTTATCCATTTACTTTTGGATACAACGACTACACAAATAACATAATTGGTCTTTCAAGTCAGATAATCCCAACGTATTCAGCCACAAATGACGGGCAAAAACAATATTTATTGGCTATAAAAAATTTGGTAAAACAAAGTTCTAACGGTCTTGGATTTTGCTATTGGGGTTCAGAATGGGTTGCTTTTCGCGGACCAACTTCTACAAACGGTTCTCCATGGGAAAACCAAGCCCTTTGGGATTTTACCAATAATTCACTTCCGGCAATGGATGCTTTTAATGCTAATTAATTATGAAAAAAGTACTTCTGTTTTTATTTATTTCGAGTTTAAGTTTCGGGCAAAATAGAGACTTTGTGTTTGCCAAAGGTGCCGATGTGGGTTGGTTACCACAAATGGAAGCCACGGGTTACAAATTTTATGATGCTGATGGTAAAGAAAAAGATTGCCTGCAATTGCTAAAAGACCGCGGTATGAATTCTATTCGCTTGCGTGTTTGGGTAAATCCGAATGAGGATAAAGCAAGCGGACATTGTACTAAAGAAGAAACTGTAACTATGGCTTTGCGGGCAAAAAAAATGGGTATGCGTGTGATGATAGATTTTCATTATTCAGATTCCTGGGCCGATCCGGCAAAGCAATTCAAACCAAAAGCTTGGGAAAAACATTCGTTTCCTGAATTATTAAATGATGTTTACAATCATACTTTTGATGTAATCAATGCGCTAAAAATTGCTGGTGTAACTCCTGAATGGGTACAAATTGGAAACGAAATTCCGGGTGGAATGTTATGGCCAGATGGTAGCACCGACAATTGGAAACAACTCGGGCAATTATTAAACAAAGGCTACGATGCTGTGAAAGCTGTCAATAAAAACATCAAAGTGATTGTGCATGTAGATGAAGGAAACAACAACGCCAAATTCAGAACTTTTTTTGATAATGCCACAGCTCAAAAAGTGCGTTATGACGTAATTGGTTTATCCTATTATCCGTTTTGGATTAAGAAAGATTACACCGAAGTCATTGCTGACTTAGAATTCAATTTAAACGATATGGTAAAACGTTATGGCAAAGAAGTCATGATAGTTGAAATTGGTGGAGAAGACGATAAAGTTGAAAACACTTACCAACTATTGGCTACAGCCATTAAAGCTGTGAAAAATGTTCCTAATAATAAAGGAATTGGTGTATTATATTGGGAACCGCAAGGTGCCAGAAGCTGGAGTCATTATAACTTAAGCGCCTGGCAAGCTGATGGAAAACCTTCACCGGCATTGGATGCTTTTAAAGAATAAAAATTACAAAATGTATAAAAAATCACTTCTTATAGGATTGCTGTTTTTATGTTTTGCTTTTGCAGATGCACAGAAAAAAATCAACTTTGACGAAGGCTGGAAATTCCATTTTGGAAATTCAGCCAATCCTGAAAAAGATTTTGATTACGGGAATAAGTTATTATTCCACAAATCAAATGTATTTGAAACAACGATTGTTAGTCCAAAATTTGTTGATTCCACCTGGACAAAGGTTGATGTCCCTCACGATTGGGTTGTAGCACTTCCTTTTATAAAATCAGCAACACATGAAATGGATAGTCATGGCTACAAACCTGTTGGCGGATTGTATCCTGAAACTAGCATTGGTTGGTACCGAAAGCATTTTTCAATAGATAAAAAAGACGAAGGGAAACGTTTCGAAATTCAGTTTGATGGCGTTTATAGAAATGCTGCAGTTTGGGTAAATGGTTTTTATGTTGGCACCAATTTCAGTGGTTATGTTGGCAAATCATATGACATCACCGATTACATGAATTTTGAAAGCGAAAATGTAATCGTTGTTAGGGTTGATGCAACGCAAAGCGAAGGTTGGTTTTATGAAGGCGCCGGAATTTATCGTCACGTTTGGTTAAACATTCTCAATAATGTTCATATTCCCGAAGATGGTGTCTTTGTTCATTCAACAGTCAACGGAAAAAATGCTCCCGTAACCATTGAAACCGAAGTCGAAAATAAAAATTTATCTGCTGCAAAAGGAACAATTTACTCCTACCTAACTGATAGAACTGGAAAACAAATTGCCAAAACTTCGGAACAAAATTTTACACTTTCAATCAACGAAAAAACTACTGTCAAGCAAAAAATTGCTTTAAATAATGCTATTTTATGGTCGTTAGAAAATCCGTATTTGTACAAAGTTGTTTCTGTTATAAAGCAAAACAATCAGATTGTCGATAAAAAGAAAGTCAATTTCGGAATCAAAACGGTGCGATTTGATGCCAATGAAGGTTTCTTTTTAAACGGAAAACATATCAAAATTCAAGGCACAAACAACCATCAAGATCACGCCGGTCTTGGAAGTGCATTGCCCAATTTTATGCAATATTACCGCATAAAATTATTAAAAGAAATGGGTTCTAATGCCTACAGAACGAGTCATAATGCTCCAACTCCGGAACTTTTAGAAGCTTGTGACAGTTTGGGGATGTTGGTTTTAGATGAACAACGTTTACTAAACAGCAGTTCAGAATATACCAATCAATTTCAACGACTACTTCGTCGCGACCGAAATCATCCTTCCGTATTTTTATGGTCAATTGGCAACGAAGAACAAAACATTCAAGGGAATGAATACGGCAAACGAATTGCACAATCGTTATTGGCTATTCAAAAAGAATTAGATCCTTCGCGAACCAGTACCTATGCTGCCGATATGGGAAATGATTATAAAGGTGTAAACGAAGTGATTCCAATTCGCGGATTCAATTACCGTCAATTTGCTGTCGCCGATTATCATCGCGATCATCCAAATCAACCATTGCTTGGAACCGAAATGGGAAGCACGGTAACTACAAGAGGTATTTATGAGAAAGACAGCATTCGGGCTTACGTTCCCGACCAAGATATAACCGCTCCATGGTGGGCAAGTAAAGCGGAAGATTGGTGGAAATTAGCCGCCGAAAACAAATATTGGTTAGGCGGTTTTGTGTGGACAGGTTTTGATTATCGTGGTGAACCAACGCCTTATAAATGGCCAAATATCAATTCGCATTTCGGAATTTTAGATGTTTGCGGTTTCCCAAAAAACATTTATTACTACTATAAAAGTTGGTGGACAAACGAAGATATTCTTCACATTTCACCACATTGGAACTGGCCGGACAAAATTGGAAAACCTATCGATGTTTGGGTAAATACCAATGCCGATGATGTGGAATTGTTTCTAAATGGAAAAAGTCTAGGTAAAAAAGTAATGCCTCGAAACTCTCATCTGCAATGGCAAGTCGATTATCAACCTGGAACTTTGGAAGCCGTCGCGTATAAAAAAGGTAAAAAACTAACCGCTAAAGTAGCAACCACAGGACAAGCTGTAAAAGTTGTGCTCACGCCAGACCGAACAAGTATCTCGGCTGACGGAAAAGACGGAACAGTAATCAATGTTTCTTTCGTTGACGCAAACGGTAGAGAAGTTCCCAATGTGAACAACATGATAAACTTTACTATTTCCGGCAATGCCAAAATCATTGGTGTGGGCAATGGTGACCCAAGTTCACATGAAGCAGACAAATGTGCGGATGGTCTATGGCAAAGAAGCGCTTTTAACGGAAAATGCCAAGTGATTATTCAAGCAGGGAAAACATCGGGGAATATAAAATTAGAGGCAAAAGCTAACGGATTAATTTCTGATACAACTACAATAATTACTGTGAAATAATGAAGAAAAAATTAATTCTACATACTTCGGAGCATTTCGAAAAGTTGTTTCATACGCAACCGCAATATATTTTTCTTTCTCCTGGTAGAATCAATATCATTGGCGAGCATGTAGATTACAATGACGGTTTTGTAATGCCAGCAGCTATAAACAAATACATTTGTTTTGCGATTTCAAAAAATGAAAACAGCGAGTGCGCTCTTATTGCCAAAGACTTAAACGAAGCCTACAAATTTGACTTAAAAGACGAACTGAAACCAGTCGACAAAATGTGGGTGAATTATATTTTGGGGGTGCTGAGTCAGTTAAAAGATACTTATGGATTGCCACAAGGTTTCAATATTGTTTTCAGCAGTACAATTCCAATGGGCGCTGGGCTTTCATCATCTGCTGCCTTAGAATGTGGAATCGGCTATGCTATGAATACTTTGTTTGATTTAGGCTTAACCAAAGAAAAAATCGCACTCGTCGGACAAAAATCGGAACATACTTTTGTGGGTGTGAATTGTGGAATTATGGACCAGTTTGCTTCTGTCTTTGGAAAAAAGAACAGCGTTATCAAACTAGATTGCAATACATTGGAATATGAATATTACAAAGCCAATTTTAAAAATTATTCGTTACTTTTATTGGACAGTAATGTAAAACACACGCATTTGACTTCGGGTTATAATGTTCGCAGGCAAGAGGTCGAACAAGGTTTAGAGATTATTAAGCGACATTTCCCTGAAGTAAAAACATTCCGTGATTGTAGTGAAAAATTGGTTTTAGAACTGAAAGAAAATTTAGGAGATATAATTTACAAACGCTGTCATTTTGTAGTAAAAGAAATTCAACGTGTTCGTGATGCTGCAATCGCTTTATCCCAATCAGATTTTAAAAAACTAGGACAATTAATGTCGGAAACCCACGAAGGTTTATCCAAAGAATACGAAGTGAGTTGTGATGAAATTGACTTTTTAGTCGATGCCGTACAACAGGATAAAACCGTTTTAGGTTCCCGAATGATGGGCGGCGGTTTTGGCGGATGCTCTATCAATTTAGTTGAAAAAGGAACAGAAGAAGCACTTATTAAAAACATTTCTGAGCGCTACACAACTGCTTTTGGTATCGAATTAAAAGCGTACAAAGTAAAAATTTCTAAAGGCACAACTCAACATAAAAAATAACATTCTTTAAACCATTAAGAGATTAAGTTTGCTTTGCCAGTTCGCAATGCTCGTGTCATTAAGACTTAATTGCCTCAATCTCTTAATGGTTTAAAAATTTGAAATTAATTTTTTAACAATGCAACAATTCAATAATAACGAACATCCGCACCGCCGCTACAATCCTTTGCTTGACGAATGGATATTGGTTTCACCGCATCGCAATAAACGTCCGTGGCAAGGGCAAAATGAAAAAGTACACGAAGACAATCGCCCGGAACACGACGAAACTTGCTACTTATGTGCCGGAAATACTCGTGCCAATGGCGTAAAAAATCCTGATTATACCGATTGTTATGTGTTCGAAAATGACTTTTCAGCTTTACTAAAAGAAGAAGTAAATTATGAAAATAAAAACAATGCATTATTTCAATTAAAACCAGAAAGAGGCATCAACAAAGTCGTATGTTTTTCTCCAAAACACAATCTCACTTTACCAGAAATGGAAGTTTTCGATATTGAAAAAGTAGTGCAAACCTGGGCCGAACAATACATCGAATTGGGAAGTCATGATTATATCAATTACGTTCAGATTTTTGAAAACAAAGGCAGCGTAATGGGTTGTAGTAATCCGCATCCACACGGACAAATTTGGGCACAGTCCTCTTTGCCGACTCAAGTCGAAAAAACACAAAAAAGTCTTCGTGCTTATTTCGAAAAAAACAACACGAGCTTATTAAAAGACTATTTAGAAGCCGAATTAAAAAAGGAAGAACGCATTGTTTTAGAAAATAATCATTTTGCTGTTGTTGTTCCGTTTTGGGCAACTTGGCCTTATGAAACGATGATTATTAGTAAAAGACATTTTGGTAATATCATCGCCATGAACCATGAAGAAACCAAAGCTTTTGCGCAAGTTATTAAAGGAATCACGGTAAAATATGATAACCTTTTTGAAACTTCTTTTCCTTATTCAGCCGGAATTCATCAAGCACCAACTGACAGAGTTTCGCATCCAGAATGGCATTTTCATATGCATTTTTATCCGCCATTATTGCGAAGCGCTACTGTGAAGAAATTTATGGTTGGCTATGAAATGCTGGGCGAAGCACAACGCGATATTTCTCCCGAGCAAAGTGCCAAGATTTTAAGAGACTTACCAAACCAACATTATAAAACTAAAACCAACTAATATGCAAACCTTAGCCACCCAAGATTATATTGTTTTCTTCCTGTATTTCGTCATTATTGTAGGATATGGCTTTTGGATTTACAACCGAAAAAAGAAAGCGCAAACGAACAGTAACGATTATTTCCTAGCCGAAGGTTCGCTGACTTGGTGGGCCATTGGCGCTTCATTAATTGCAAGTAATATTAGTGCTGAGCAGTTTATCGGGATGAGCGGCAGCGGTTTCAAAATGGGATTGGCTATTGCCACTTATGAATGGATGGCAGCAGCAACGCTTATAATTGTTGCCGTTTTCTTCATGCCTGTTTATCTGAAGAATAAAATCTTTACGATGCCACAATATCTAAATAAGCGTTATAACAGCAATGTGGCGATGATAATGGCGGTGTTTTGGTTGTTGCTTTATGTATTGGTAAATCTGACTTCAATTTTGTATTTGGGTGCTTTGGCAATTAGTAGTATTTCCGGTTTGAATATTACTTTTTGTATGATGTTCTTGGCCTTTTTTGCTGTAATGATTACACTTGGCGGAATGAAAGTTATTGGTTATACCGATGTGATTCAGGTTTTCTTTTTGATTTTAGGCGGATTGGTAACTACGTATTTGGCTTTGAATTTGGTGGCAACCGAATTTGGATCAACTGGAGTTATCAATGGATTTAACCTAATGACGACGCATGCCAATGACCATTTTCATATGATTTTTGAGAAATCGAATCCAAATTATATGGACTTACCGGGACTTTCTGTGTTGATCGGTGGTATGTTGATTATCAATTTGAATTATTGGGGTTGTAACCAATACATCACGCAAAGAGCTTTAGGAGCGGATTTAAAAACAGCGCGTGGCGGAATTCTATTCGCAGCTTTCTTAAAGTTATTGATGCCGGTAATTGTAGTTTTACCCGGAATCGCAGCGTTTGTTTTATATCAAAACGGACATTTTCAAACGGAGATGCTGCAGAACGGAACCGTCAATCCCGATAGAGCCTATCCGATTTTATTAAATTTATTACCTGTTGGATTAAAAGGTTTGTCATTTGCAGCTTTGACTGCGGCGATAGTAGCGTCTTTGGCAGGGAAAGCGAATAGTATAGCTACCATTTTCACTTTAGACATTTATAAAACCAAACTTAATGTCGAAGCAGATGAAAAGAAATTGGTTAAAATTGGGAAAACAACTATTATAACAGCCATGATAATTGCAGTAATAGTTGCGCCGTTTTTAGGTATTGACAAAAAAGGTGGCTTTCAATATATTCAGGAATATACCGGATTTGTGAGTCCGGGGGTTTTTGCGATGTTTATTTTAGGTTTCTTCTGGGAAAAAACAACTTCCAATGCTGCTTTATTTGCAACGATTGGTGGATTCTTATTTTCAATTATTTTCAAATTCATGCCGGCCTTTATAGATTTATCATTCCTAAACCCGATGGGATTTGCCGTGCCAAATGCAGATGGGATTTATGAAATTCCGTTTATTGACCGTATGGGATTTGTATTCCTAATTTGCGTGATTGGTATGTATTTCATCAGTATTTATGAAAACAAAAATGGTGTTCAGCCAAATGGATTAGAAGTAGATAAAACGATGTTCAAGATGTCGCCTAGTTTCACGGTGGGGATGCTAATTATTACAGCCGTTTTAGCCGCATTGTATACTGTTTTCTGGTAGGATAAAAAGATTATTTTGAAATACATCACAACAATTGAAAAAAGACCTTCGTTCCAGAAGGTCTTCCAACAAAATTAAACAAACTAAACAAGCCTACTTTAATTCATAACTTCAGTAGTAATGAAGTTATGCTTCATCTTTAGTTGTTTTTACTAAACTAATTCCTGAGATAAAAAAAACCACCCCTAAAATTCCGAAAATAATCAACGATTTTATATCACGTTCACTACCTGATGTAGCCGAAAAAACAACCGCAGTATAAATCAATCCGCTAATACCCAAAAGGGTTAAAATGGCACCAAATATTCTTTTTAAATTCATAATTTTTAATTTTTAAATCATGTGGAAACAGAATTACAAAGATGATAATACAAGTATCAACTATATTACACATTTGTGAAAAAAAGTTGCAGAATTCATAGCGTTGTAAAACAATTTACTTGTAAAAAAACAAACGATATTCTTATTTATTTTCCTATGTTTGAAATAGCAAACAATGTCTACATAAAAATGAAGTTAAAAATCTCTATTTTAAAGTTTATAGTACTTGTAATAATTCCGATAAAAAGTTATAGTCAAATCGCCATTACAAACATTAATGAAATTGCTAAAATAAAAGCAGGGACTACTTTTTTTGCTATGAAAGATCCAACATCTCCAAAAGCATTAGCCTATGTTGATGCCATCAAAAAAAACTGGACACTTTCAAAAGTGGAATGCATAAAGTATACTGATGTAGAAAAGAACATTGCAATTAACAATAGCTTTGTTACCATTGGTGCCAATATGACCAGTTCCAACAGCACAATGGAGAATACCGATACTAAAATTTACCTTGAACTATGGACAACTAACGGAAATTTTACTTACGACCCAAAAAAGAGAAAACACTTCAATCAAGCCGATAAAATATCACTCGCGACTATAGAACTTTTTGCTGATTTTACGGCACAAAACTACCCAAGCAGTCTTTATAAAATGGATTATGATGCTAATGGTCATCTAGAAAACTGGAGCGCGGGCATCCTTGGTAATTATATCCAACAACTGATGGTATTACTCAATAAAGCTGAACCACGCGAAACTAAAACAACATTTTTCAACAAGGAAGACATCAAAAAACTAACATCAGAAACACTATATGTTCCCGATTATGTAATGATTAAGTTTTCGAAAAATGCAGATGATGAAAGCAAAATATTTGAAACCAAAGAAATCTTTGAAGGTTACAATCTGAAATACAAGCTTCTTCCTTTGTTGGAACTTAACGATAAAATCCTAAATAATCCGACACCAATCTACTACTTGCTATTCATCAAAAACGTTAATGAAAAGTTCATAACTGTCACCAATTCTAAAACCGGAGAAATTGTCTACTCTGAGTATTCGAGTTCGCCATCCAACTTTAAACCGAGCGACATGAAAGACATACAGAAAGCTATCCAGAAAAAATAAAACAACTATTCTTCAACTAACATTGCCGCCAATCGTTCATCTCTTTGGTAAATGTCTTTATAAAAATTGATGTTGCCATCATCATCAACCCAAGCAGTAAAATATCCAATATAAACGGGGATTTTATTTTTAAGTGTGTACCAAGATTCTTTCCTCTTATTCATAGCCTCATCTATTTTCTCTGGCGTCCAATTAGGATCTCCTTCCAAAATTAAATTGGCTAATTCTTTAGGTTTTTCTACTCGGATACAACCGTGACTAAAGGCCCTTTTCTCTTCATTAAACAACCACTTTGATGGAGTGTCGTGCAAATAAATATTATTATTGTTAGGAAATAGAAACTTTACCAAACCTAAAGAATTGTCATCACCCGGTCTCTGTCTTACATTCCCCTTATGCCATTCCATATTATGTTTCGACAAATACCTTTTGTTTTTTTTAATTGCAGGAAGTATTTCTTTTATTAAGATGCTCTTAGGTACATTCCAATAAGGGCTGAACACAATGTAACTCATCATGCCGCTAAAGATTACCGTCTTATTTAAAGCCGTTCCAACCACTACATTAGACTCCAATGCAACCTTACCTTCTTTAAAATAGGTTAACTTATAGGAAGGAATATTAACTACAATAAATTCTTTGGCTTTGCTAATATCTGTAGAAATCCATCGGCAACGTTCCATATTCACAATAATGCTTTTGATTCGATTGCTAATTGGCACATTCATTTCGTTTATATGCTTTGGCAAAATAGTTTTATCTAAAGTAAACCCATTTCGTTTCTTGTATTTCAAAACCGCTTGTTGGAGTGCATTGCCATAAACTCTCTTACCAGAATCAACATCAATGTCTCCTGTTAAAAACAATCTAGTTCTGATTTTAGCCACAACATCAGAACTGTCGCCCGGTTTTATTGCCACAAAATCGGAAGGAACAGCAATCGAATCCCAACCGCCTTTTTGTTCAATATCACGATATCTTTTTAGTACTGTTTTGAGCTTGTAGTATTGCTCAATATGCTGTTCCTTTTTGTCAATAAATTTTGGATTAACCAACAAAGAATCTAAATAGGTTACATAGGATTGCTTTTCTCGAGGTAAATACCATTCAAGCTCATTGGATTTTGTGTCGTCAATTCCCTGTAACACCTTATTTGTATAATAGAAATAATAGTTAGATAAAAACAGCTCTACTTCAATATCCGGTTTTGCAGAAGTTTTTTGAAACAAGGGATCAAGTGTTTCTTTATAAGGCACTTTGCTAATTACTCCGTCTTCAAAAAGATTATTTATTTTATTAAAAATGACCTCTGCTGTTTCTTTTCTGCCTTCCTTATCATACCAAATAAAATCATAGTTGCTTTTTTGGTATAACGAAATCACTTGTTTTTTATACAAAATCAATTTAGGATATTTAGCATAAAAAGTTTCCACTAATGTACTATCAAAAGACAATGAAAAGGTTTCCCTCTTCTTTTTGACAGCAGCAATTTCTTTACTATCCTTGTTAACACAATTCCAACTGGTCAGAGAAATACTCACCACAAAAAGTATCAGTAAAAGTCCGTAAACCCAAGTGTTTTTCATTAACCCTTTATTTAATTCATAAAAATACAAAAAACTAATCGCATACTATAACATTCATAAATACTATATTTACTTTACAGTTTCGAAATGCAATGATAAACTAAACTAACAAAGCAATCCTTATGAAAAAAATACTTCTTTTTATACTATTCCCATTTTTGGTTACCAATGTTTATGCACAAGATACCCTCAAGGCACAAATCAACATAACACTTGACTCATGGCATAAAGCTGCTGCTGAAGCTAATTATAAAAACTACTTCGATGCCTTTGAAGATGATGCGGTCTTTATTGGAACTGATGCAACAGAGAATTGGAATAAATCGGCTTTTCAGGCGTATGCCAAACCTTATTTTGACAAAGGAAAAGCATGGAGTTTTACCGCTTTGGAGAGACATATCTACTTTAGTGCAGACAAAAAAACAGCTTGGTTTGACGAATTACTTGATACTCAAATGAAAATCTGTAGAGGTTCCGGAGTGCTTGTCTTTATTAAAAATCAATGGAAAATAAAACAGTATGTCTTATCAATGACAATTCCAAATGACAACTCAGATGAAGTTATAAAAACAAAAGCACCTATAGAAGATGCTTTGATCACTGTTTTGAAAGGCAGAAAATAATTTATTATAAATGTTCTAACATCTCTTTAGTCATAGAAGCTAAATCAAATTTGTGTTTCCAATTCCAATCTTTTCTTGCCATACTATCATCTATAGATGCTGGCCAACTATCTGCAATCTTTTGACGGAAATCAGGTTTGTATGAAATGGTAAATTCTGGAATATGTTTTTTAATTTCGGCGGCAATTTCAGCTGGTGTAAAACTTATCCCAGACAAATTATAGGAAGATCGTATTTTAATTAATTCACTTGGTGCTTGCATAATTTCAATCGTTGCTCGAATCGCGTCATCCATATACATCATTGGCAAAGCGGTTTGTTCAGAAAGGAAGCATTCATACTTACCTTCTTTCAATGCTTTGTGATAAATATCAACCGCGTAATCAGTGGTTCCGCCACCGGGTTCGGTCGACCAGCTAATAAGCCCAGGATAACGAATACTTCGTACATCAACGCCATAAATATGATGGTAATATTCACACCATCTTTCCCCTGTTTGCTTACTAATTCCGTAAACAGTCGTGGGTTCCATTATGGTATATTGTGGTGTGTTGTCTTTTGGTGTTGTTGGTCCAAAAACGGCAATACTCGATGGCCAGAATATTTTTTTAATCTTTTTTGCTTTCGCCAGATTCAAAACGTGAAACAACGAATTCATATTCAAATCCCAAGCAAAGGCAGGGTTTTTTTCTGCCGTTGCCGAAAGCAAAGCTGCCATTAAATAAACATCTGTAATTTGATATTGCTCAATTAAATGCTCAATTTGGTTGTAATCTAAAGCATTGACAACCTCAAAAATACCTTTGTTAACAATATCGTTATTGAGTTTTCTAATATCCGAAGCAATAACATTATCGTTGCCATAAAGGCTTCTTAGCTTATGCGTAAGCTCGGTTCCTATTTGTCCGCATGCGCCAATGATTAGAATTTTTGTACTCATGTAGTGTTGCCTTTTAATATCACAAATATACCGTTTTTAAGAAACCTAACTTCTGTAAAAAGACAGCTTTCTTTTTAATAAAATTATAATCCCTTTAACTACTTCATACTAAAGTTTCCTTTTACCTTTGTACCTTTGTGACTTTAACGCCTATTCATGAAATTATTTTTTTCAACTTTGTTATTGGTATTCCTTTGTTCTTGCCAAGAAGATCCAAAAGCTCGTGCCTTAGAACAAGAAAAAGAGACACAAAAAAGAGAAGTTATATTTACCAATATCAACAAAGGTTGGAATTTTAACTCACAACCTACGAATGAAACTTCCAAAGAATTAACAACTTATTGGTCGGAGTGGCGCGTATTTCTTAACGAGTTAGGGCAAAAACCTAAAAGTAGTATTGGCGCTTTTCAGCAAAAAGCCAAAACACTTTCTAAAAGAGCACTGGAGTTGAATATTAATATCCCTTTTCAATATAATTTACCTGAAGTAAAAAGTAGAATTGCCGTTGTCACAACAAAAATCAATGCTATAAATCTATACATTCATTTAAATCAAATTCCCGATAAAAAAATAGTGCAATTAGTGCAGGAAGTCAATACCGAAGTAGCTTCATTACAAGCACAATTCAACGAAATCAAGGCAAAAAGCGAAATCAAAATCGAAGATGGCGAAGGCGATATGATACGAATGTTAGATACAACGAGAGCTATTCCGACCAATCCTGTTCCAAAAATCATAAAATAAGTTTTGAGTTTAGCTTCATTATACAACAGTTATCTTCATTCGACAAAAGTCAAACAAATAACGGATACACTTGAAAATCCTTTAACCAAAATACAGTTAAACGGACTTTTAGGTTCTTCGTTCTCGTTCGTATTTCAGGCTATTTTCAAACAAAGCGACAAACCTTTTCTCTTAATTTTTAACGAAAAAGAAGAAGCTGCCTATTATTTAAACGATTTAGAACAGATGGTTGGTGCCAATGACGTGCTGTTTTATCCAAGTTCGTATCGTCGTCCCTATCAAATTGAAGAGACCGATAATGCTAATGTTTTATTGCGTTCTGAAGTTTTAAACCGAATTAATTCGCGCAAAAAACCAGCTGTAATTGTTACGTATCCCGAAGCGCTTTTTGAAAAAGTAGTTACCCGAAAAGAACTCGAAAAAAATACCTTAAAAATTGCTGTTGGCGAAACCGTTACCATTGATTTTATCAACGAAGTTTTGTTTGAATACGATTTCAAGCGTGTTGATTTTATTACCGAACCCGGTGAATTTTCGGTTCGTGGTGGAATTCTGGATGTGTTTTCTTTTTCGAATGACAATCCGTATCGAATAGAGTTTTTTGGAAATGAAGTGGAAAGCATACGAACCTTTGATGTAGGAACGCAGCTTTCATTAGAAAAACAAACCAAGATTACCATTATTCCCAATCTGGAGAATAAATTCGTTCAGGAAAATCGCGAAAGTTTCTTAGATTATATAAGTGACAAAACGGTTTTATGTATCGAAAACACGGAGTTTCTGACTTCGCAATTAGACAAACTTTTCGGCAAAGCCATTGAAACTTTTGATAAACTTTCAAAAGATGTCAAACACGCTGCTCCAGAACATTTGTTTCTAAATCAGGAAACATTTTTGCGCAAAGCTTTGGATTTTTCCATCATCGAATTATATACTAAACCGTTATTCAAAATCGCAAAATCTTTTGAATTTCACATACAACCTCAACCTTCTTTCAACAAGCAATTTGATTTGTTATTGAATAATTTGAGCGACAATCATTTTAATGGTTATACTAACTATTTGTTTTGTTCAAATGAAGGACAAGCCAATCGTTTTCATGATATTTTTGAAAGTATCGATGAAGAAAATCATGAGAATGTCCGCAAGCAATATCATACTATTGTTTCGTCTTTGTATCAAGGTTTCATTGATGAAGAAAATCAAATTACCTGCTACACCGACCATCAGATTTTTGAGCGCTATCATAAATTCAATATCAAGAATGGTTATTCTAAAAAGCAGACGCTTACACTAAAAGAACTGAATTCGTTGTCGGTTGGCGATTATGTAACACACATCGATCACGGAATTGGAAGGTTTGGTGGATTGCAAAAAATACAAGTCGAAGGCAAAACGCAGGAAGCAATAAAGTTGGCTTACGCCGATAACGACATCGTGTATGTGAGCATTCATTCGCTCCACAAAATTTCGAAATATACCGGAAAAGACGGAACGCCGCCAAAGATTTACAAACTGGGATCAAATGCCTGGAAAACTTTAAAGCAAAAGACCAAAGCGCGTGTCAAACACATTGCGTTTAACCTGATTCAGCTTTATGCGAAACGCCGTTTAGAAAAAGGTTTTGCCTGCGCACCCGATAGCTATCTGCAAAAAGAATTGGAAAGTTCCTTTATTTACGAAGATACACCCGACCAAATTACAGCCACGCAAGACGTCAAAGCCGATATGGAAAAAGACCGCCCGATGGACCGATTGGTTTGTGGTGATGTAGGTTTCGGGAAAACGGAAGTCGCTATTCGTGCCGCTTTTAAAGCGGTTGATAACAGCAAACAAGTTGCGATTTTAGTTCCAACCACAATTTTGGCGTACCAACATTACCGGACATTTACAGAAAGATTAAAAGACATGCCGGTCAATATTGGCTATTTAAATCGTTTCAGAACAGCCAAACAAAAAGCAAAAACCATAGAAGATTTAGCTTCGGGAAAATTAGATATTCTGATTGGAACGCATCAATTAGTTAGCAAAAATGTAGTCTTCAAAGATTTAGGTTTATTGATTGTGGATGAGGAACAAAAGTTTGGTGTAAACGTAAAAGACAAACTAAAAACCATTGCGGCCAATGTTGACACACTGACTTTAACTGCAACGCCAATTCCGAGAACCTTACAGTTTTCATTAATGGCAGCACGTGATTTATCCGTAATTACTACGGCTCCGCCAAACAGATATCCAATTGAATCAAAGGTTGTTGGTTTTAGCGAAGAATTAATTCGCGATGCGATTTCATATGAAATTCAACGTAACGGACAGGTTTTCTTCATCAATAACCGAATCGAAAACATCAAGGAAATTGCCGGAATGATTCAGCGATTGGTTCCCGATGCCAGAGTCGGAATTGGTCACGGACAAATGGAAGGCAACAAGCTTGAGGAATTAATGCTCGGTTTTATGAATGGCGAATTCGATGTTTTGGTTGCCACAACTATTATCGAAAGTGGCTTAGATGTGCCCAATGCGAACACGATTTTCATCAACAACGCCAATAATTTTGGACTGTCTGATTTGCATCAAATGCGTGGTCGTGTGGGTCGAAGCAATAAGAAAGCATTCTGTTATTTTATTTGTCCACCGTATTCGGTGATGACTGACGATGCCCGGAAACGTATTCAGGCTTTGGAGCAATTCAGTGAATTAGGAAGCGGTTTCAACATTGCAATGAAAGATTTGGAAATTCGTGGCGCCGGAGATTTATTGGGTGGGGAACAAAGCGGTTTCATCAATGAAATAGGGTTTGAAACCTATCAAAAAATCATGAACGAAGCCATTGAAGAGTTGAAAGAAAACGAATTCAAGGAACTTTACGAATCAGAAAATGATGTTGACACCAAAGAATATGTAAAAGAATTACAAATTGATACTGATTTCGAATTGTTGTTTCCCGATGAATATATCAACAACATTACGGAGCGTTTGAATTTATACAACGAACTCGGAAACATCAAAGACGAAGCTGGTTTATTGGCTTACGAAACAAAACTAATTGACCGATTTGGAGCATTGCCAAAAGAGGCAAAAGCACTTTTGAACAGCATCCGAATAAAATGGATTGCAACCCAGATGGGAATTGAAAAAATCATCATGAAGCAAGGCAAATTGATTGGTTATTTTGTGGGTGACCAACAATCGGCTTATTATAATTCGAAACAATTTCGACATATGTTACAGTTTGTACAACAACATGGCAACATCTGTAAAATGAAAGAGAAAGAAACCAAAAACGGTCTGCGATTACTCATCACTTTTGAAAATGTAAAAACCATAAACAGAGCTTTAGAGTTTATGGAATTGATGAAAAAATAAGCTGTTTACTTAAAAATGGTAAAAAGCATCTTCAATATGCTCAATTTTATAAGTTTTGTCTTCTTTGTAAATTGCCATTATATCAAAGCGAACCTCAACATCTAGATCATTAGAAATTACATATTCATTTACGGCTTTGACTAAGAGTTGGATTTTCTTTGGTTTTACAAAATCTTGAGGTAAACCAAATTCAATACTCGACCTTGTTTTAACTTCTACGATGGCCAAAATATTTTCTTTTTGTGCAATGATATCAACTTCGGCTTTTTGAAATGTCCAATTGGTTTCCAGAATATCATAGCCGTTTTGCTGTAGAAATTCTACCGCCAATTCTTCACCTAATTTGCCAAGTTCGTTATGCTCTGCCATTTTTAAGATTGTTAGATTTTAAGATTGTTAGACTTCTTAGATAGCTTTATCCAATAATCTAATTTTCTATGAAGTCTAAGAAGTCTATTCGAAGATTACTTTACTTTGTTCGGCATTGACTTCAATTGAAACTTGTCTTCCAAAAATCAACGCGCGATTGTCTCTGATATGTCCCGCTGGAAAATTATAAATAATTGGAATATTCAAACCTTTAACGGTATCTTCAATTATTTCAAGCGCATTTCTTCCCCACGGAATATCGTTGTCTTTCATTTCCGTCATGGCGCCAACGATTATTCCTTTTAAACTTTGCAGACATCCATTTCGTTTTAAGTTCATCATCATCCGGTCAACATGATATAAATATTCATCTAAATCTTCTAGGAACAATATTTTATCCGAACAATCAACAGCCGATTCAGTACCTAACAAACTATATAAAATAGAAAGATTTCCTCCTACCAATTCACCATTTGCTTTTCCATTATGGTTCAAGGCATCGCAATCTAAAGTGTATTGTAATGTATCTCCAAACAAGGCGGCACATAAAGAATTCTTTGCTTCGTCTGTTGCTCTCGGAATGGCTACCGGCATCGTTGCGTGTAACGATTCTATTCCCATGCGGTTCAAATGGCTGTGCAAAACGGTCACATCGCTAAAACCAATAATCCATTTTGGGCTTTGTTTGAATTTGGTAAAATCCAATTTATCAATTATTTTCACTGTGCCATAACCGCCGCGAACACACCAAATTGCTTTGATGTTTGGGTTGTCCATTTGCTCCTGAAAATCGGCTGCACGTTGGTCATCCGTCCCTGCCAATTGGTAATAATCTAAGCCAATGGTGTTCCCGATTTTTACCTTCAATCCCCAACCTTCGAGCAAATCAATAGTTGGTTTTAAATTGTCATCAATGTTTTTTCTTGCTGTAGAAACGATGGCAACAGTGTCGCCTTTTTGCAAATAAGGAGGTGTAATCATTTTCTTTTGGGAATAAATGAGTGAAAAGCAAAATATAAAACTAAGCGTAAAAAGAATTTTTGAATTCATTCTTCAAAAATAGAATTAATATTTTTTATGCCAATCAAAACCGTATGAAATTACAAGTCAATTTTTCTTTCAAATGCTACTTTATGAAGTTGTCCTTGTTATTATTGTTTTCTTCTTAATTTGTTCGGTATTTGTTCGCAAAGGGGTACCACAACCCCGAACAAAACCCGAACAAAACTCGAACCAAAATCATTGCAATTTTGGTCTAAATTAAGCAAATTAGCAATCCTTAAGATGCTTTCTAAACTATCTGGATGCAAACGTTATGTTTTCGCTCTAAAAAACTTATTTTTGCACTTCATTCTGTTCCGAGGTTTCGGGAGATTCAGAATCTTTTTTATTTATACTTATGTCAGAGAATCCAAAAAGATATACCATCACAGCCGCGTTGCCTTACACCAATGGCCCCATTCATATTGGGCATTTGGCGGGCGTTTATGTGCCATCCGATATTTATGCCCGTTACTTAAGATTGCAGGGGAAAGATGTAGCCTTCATCTGCGGAAGCGATGAACATGGTGTTGCCATTTCGATGAAAGCCAAAAAAGAAGGCATCTCGCCTCAACAAGTTATTGATAAATACGACGGCATCATTCGGCAATCGTTTATAGATTTTGGAATTTCATTTGATAATTATTCGAGAACATCGTCTAAAATTCATCACGATACAGCGCAAGAGTTTTTCAGAAAACTATATGATAATAATGACTTCATCGAACAAGAGACACAACAATTATTTGATGTTAAAGCCAATCAGTTTTTAGCTGATCGCTTTGTTATAGGTACATGTCCAAAATGTGATAACCCTGAAGCATATGGCGATCAATGCGAACGGTGTGGTTCAACTTGGAACGCTACTGATTTGATTAATCCAAAATCAACCATTACTGGTGATACACCAATTTTGAAATCAACAAAACATTGGTTTTTACCTTTGGACAGATACCAAGATTTTTTACAAAAATGGATTTTAGTTGACCATGCCAAAGACTGGAAAGTAAATGTATTGGGTCAGGTAAAATCTTGGCTGGATGACGGATTAAAACCTCGTGCAGTAACCCGTGATTTAGATTGGGGAATTGACGTTCCGGTTGAAGGTGCTGAAGGCAAAAAATTATACGTATGGTTTGATGCGCCGATTGGCTATATTTCATCAACTAAAGAATGGGCAGAAAGAGAAGGAAAAAACTGGGAAGATTACTGGAAAAAAGAAGATACTAAACTGGTTCATTTCATCGGGAAAGACAATATTGTATTTCACTGCATTATTTTTCCGGCGATGTTAAAAGCAGAAGGAACTTATATTTTACCTGATAATGTTCCAGCAAATGAGTTTTTGAATTTGGAAGGAAATAAATTGTCGACATCCAAAAATTGGGCTGTTTGGTTGCACGAATATTTACAAGATTTTCCGGATAAGCAAGATGTTTTGCGCTATGCTCTGACTGCAAATGCACCGGAAACAAAAGATAACGACTTTACCTGGAAAGATTTTCAGGCAAGAAACAATAACGAACTGGCTGCTGTTTTCGGGAATTTTATTAATCGTGTTGTGGTTTTAACCAATAAATATTACAACGGAATACTTCCAGCTCCAAATGAATTTACTGAAGTAGATGAACAAACTTTGGCTGAATTAAAAGCCTATCCGGCTGTAATTTCTTCTTCTATTGAAAGATACAGATTCAGGGAAGCACAAGGCGAATTGATGAATGTGGCTCGTTTAGGGAATAAATATTTAGCTGATGAAGAGCCTTGGAAAATGGTAAAAACCAATCCGGAACGAGTGCAAACACAAATGTATGTAGCGCTTCAGATTGCAGCAACTTTACAGGTTTTATGCGAACCGTTTTTGCCGTTTACGTCTAGCAAGCTGAAAACGATTTTAAATTGCAACAATCTAAGTTGGAATTCGGTTTCAGAAACATCCGATTTACTTCCTGCCGGTCATCAAATTGGAGAAGCGCAAATTTTATTCGCGCAAATTGAAGACTCCGAAATCCAGAAACAAATAAACAAATTAGAAGCTACCAAAACATCAAACGCGATGGAAAATAAAGTAATCGAACCACAAAAACCAACAACAACATTTGAAGATTTTGCCAAATTGGATTTGCGTGTTGGAACCATTGTTGAAGCCGAAAAGATGCCAAAAGCCAACAAACTTTTAGTATTGAAGGTCGATACTGGTTTGGATGTGAGAACTATAGTTTCGGGAATTGCTGAGCATTTTTCACCAGAAGAAGTAATTGGAAAACGGGTTACCGTTCTAATCAATTTAGCACCAAGAGCTTTGCGCGGAGTTGAAAGCGAAGGGATGATTTTAATGACCAACAACGCCGAAGGAAAATTGGTTTTTGTAAACCCGGATGCTGATGGTGTTGATAATGGAGCGTTGATAAGTTAGAAAAGTTATGCCTAAAAAACTAACCCTTCTTACAGTCATTTCTTGGTTATTGGCGTTAGTCATTTGGCAACTTATTTTCAATACTCATCCTGTAGTTTCAGAAATACTTTGGGAAATACACACTATTTTCACCAGTGTAATTTTATTTTATTTGGTGTTAAATGCATTTGTAAAAGAAGCTACTCTCGATTTTATTAAAATCTGTTTTCGAATTATTTTTAAAGTTTGGCTGATTATTTTTATAGCCTTCTCGATGCACAATTCATTCAACCAAAAAGGATTTGTATTGACCTCAACATTTATTTTTGGTTACTTGGAAGGTTTAATAGATGTTAATGCTTGGTTGAGAAGTAGAAACTTCACAGCTGACTCCAAAATAGGAACTTTCTGCAAAACAAAATCTGATAAAATTGCTTGGAGCATAATTTCTATTTCGACAGTTCATTTGTTATGTGCTTTTATTGCGTTGATTTTCTTTAGTATTGATTAAAAAATAAATAAGTTATGAATCTAAAAGTAATTGCCTTCGACGCTGATGATACTTTGTTTATCAATGAACCCTATTTTCAGGAAACTGAGCAAAAATTCTGTGCTCTGATGAGTGATTATTTATCCAAACAAAGCTTGTCACAAGAACTTTTTAAAACAGAAGTAGACAATCTGAATTTGTACGGTTATGGCATAAAAGGCTATACACTTTCAATGATTGAAGCAGCTATGAAAATTTCTAACAATACTTTATCGGTAGAAGCTATTGAGAAAATAATTGTATTTGGAAAAGAGTTATTACAAAGACCTATCGAACTTTTGGATGGTGTAGAAGAAACGCTAAAAGCACTTCAGGGAAAATACAAATTGATTGTGGCAACCAAAGGTGATTTGAAAGACCAACAAAGAAAACTACACGACTCTGGACTTGGCCCTTATTTTCATCATATTGAAGTGATGGCCGATAAACAGGAAGTGAATTATGAGAAACTTTTAAAGCGATTGGAGATTGAACCAAATGAGTTTTTTATGATTGGAAATTCATTAAAATCGGATGTTTTACCGGTTTTATCAATTGGTGGTTATGCTGTTCACATTCCGTTTCATACTACATGGGAACATGAAAAAATTAGTCATAAAGTAAATCATCCTAATTTTAGAACGCTAGAAAAGATATCGGATGTTTTAGAAATTTTGCTCTGATTCTTAATTAATATACGTCCAGTTTAAGCCATCACTAATGACTATTACAGTACGTAAAACCCCTTCATACATATAAATCTCAGTACTCCCAGTAGTAGAGTTTTTTGGAAACAACAAGCTACTTCCAACTGTAGTAAGTTTTGCGGTAACGGTGTTATTAATATTTCTTATAACATATATCCTTCCGGGAAAAGTCACTGGATTGGGTAATTTAAACTCTTGATTTGTTACTTGTGGATTAACTGAAATATAAACGCCATCACTAATTAGAGTTGGAGAACCGCTGCCTACTAATGTTATGGTTTTTACTGACAAGTTACCGTTAATATCTAGGGTACTTAAAGGTGATGTGGTGTTGATTCCAACTTGCGAAAAACCAAAATTAACAGTGCAAACGACTGCAATTAAAATAATTGAAAATTTTAATTTGTTCATGGTTTTGGTTTGTTTTGACTTTTATGACATTTTAAATGTAATTAAATTGTTGAATAAACATTACTTCATTAATATTACATTGCCACCGAAAACGTTTGCGTGTTCACAACTTTATGTTTTTTACGTTAAAATATTACGATTATCATAAATAAAAAGCGGCAAGTTTTTAACTTTTGCCGCTTTTGTTAAATATTATTTTGACTTATAAAGCATTCAAAACTGACATAATATCATCTCCATATTTTTCTACTCTTGCCTTGCCGAAACCATAAACATGCTCTAAATCATCTAAAGTTTGAGGGTTGCTCTTGACAATTGCAATTAAATGAGAATTATGACAAATTCTGAAAGCTGACCAATCTAACTTTTCAGCTAAATCATTTCTCCAACTTTTTAATGCTTTATATGCTTTTAACTCATCAGGCAATAAATCTGTTTCAGAAAATTTACTTTCAGATGTTTCTCTTTTAATAGTTTTTGGTTCGAAAAAAACTACTGCAGACCAAAAGTCTAAAGTTCCGGTTGTAACAAAATTTGTAGATGTTAGTTTTACCTCAACCGTATCTAAAAACTCATTCATTTTTATCTGATCATTTTGACAATGTTCTTTGTTCAATCTGATGTTAAAAATTTTGATATTCATCGTTTCAGGTTTTCCCTATTACTATTTCCCCAATAAAAGAATATCATTGGCAACCACTTCAGTGATGTAGCGTTTATTACCATCTTTATCGTCATAACTTCTGTGGGTTAGTTTCCCTTCTATGGCGATTTCTTTGCCTTTGGTCACATACTTTTCGATGATGTCAGCTACTTTTCCCCAGGCAGATACTCTATGCCATTGGGTATCTTCTACTTTTTCACCTTTGTCATTAGTGTAATGCTCATTTGTAGCGATAGTGATGTTGGCTACTTTTTTCCCTCCGTCAAACGTTTTAATTTCTGGATCTTGTCCTACGTTTCCGATTAATTGTACTTTGTTTTTCATTGCATTCATGGCGTTTAAAATTTAAATGTTATTGTTATTTTTTTGTTTTTCAATTATCGGTTATAAGTTTTCAGTTTCTCATTTCCGACGAGGCAAAGTTGTAGCGACTTTCAAAAAATATTCGGTTACTAAACATTTACTTTCGGTTGTAATTGTTTGTAAACGTTTGTAAACGGAAATATTTTATTATATTTGATTGAGAAAAGGCTGACAAATACAAAAGGCAAGCCCTATTTAGCCCTGATTGTAGTGGCACGAAGTAAAACGAAAAGCAGGAACACGGAAACCAAAAATGCCCGAGCCATTCGCTCCTAAAAATAATAACAATAACCAGGAATGAGGTTATTTCATTCCTAGTAATCACTAATAGTATGAGCAAAGTTTGTTTAGAATGTGGCGAAAAAATTGTAGGTCGCGAGGACAAAAAGTTCTGCAGCGATGGTTGTCGAAATGCCTTCAACAATAAAATAAACAAAGACAGCACAAATTATATGCGGAACATCAACAACAAGTTACGCAAAAATTACCGAATTTTGTCAAACCTCAATCTGGAAGGGAAATCAAAAACCACCAAATCCAAGCTGCTTAGCAAAGGTTTTGACTTTGATTTTTTTACCAACATACTAAATACTGGAACTGGTAATACGTATTATTTTGTGTACGACCAGGGTTATCGCTTTTTGGATAACGATTTTTATATGTTAGTAAAAAAAGAACATTAATTTTAACTTAATGAGAAAAAACAATACCCCTATTTATTCCCTACTATTACTCATAACAATTTTATTTGGTGTCTTTTTCTTTATGATGCCGCAAAGTTATGACGAGAGTGAAGCTCCACTTACGGAGTTTTCTACTAAAAGAGCATTGGCAACCGTAAAAGAAATTTCGAGTAAACCTCATTTTGTTGGTTCTAAAAACCACGAAGTTGTAGCTGATTATCTTCAAAAAGAAGTACAAGATTTAGGTTTACAAACATCAATTCAGGAAGGTTTTACCATGACTGAAAAAGGAACTTTGGTCAAATCGAAAAACATTGTGACTATAATAAAAGGTTCTAAAAACACCAAATCGTTACTATTACTTTCTCACTATGATTCCGCTCCGCATTCATTCTCCAAAGGCGCTAGCGATGATGCTTCGGGCGTTGCCACAATTTTGGAAAGTATTCGGGCTTTTTTACATAATAAAACACCACATAAAAACGACATTATTATTCTGTTTACCGATGCAGAAGAATTGGGTTTAAATGGAGCTGCGCTTTTTGTAACACAACATAAATTAGCTAAAGAAGTTGGTTTGGTGTTGAATTTTGAAGCTCGGGGAAGCTCTGGGCCAAGTTATATGTTGATGGAAACCAATGATGGCAATGCCAAAATGGTTGATGCTTTCAAAGCCGGAAACGTATGTTATCCTGTGTCGAATTCATTGATGTATAGCATTTATAAAATGTTGCCCAACGACACCGATTTGACCGTTTTTAGGGAACAAGGAAAAATTCAAGGTTTCAATTTTGCCTTTATCGACAGCCATTTTAACTATCATACCGCTCAGGACAAATATGAAAATCTTGAACCGAAAACGTTAGCGCACCAAGGAAGTTACTTGTTCCCCTTGCTGAATTATTTTTCGAATGCCGATTTGACCGATTTTAATTCAACCAATAATAAAGTCTATTTCAATGTTCCTTTTAGTTTTTTGAGTTATCCTTTTGGATGGATTTTTCCAATGTTAATTGTAGCTTTTGGATTGTTATTCTTATTTGTTTTTGTCGGTTTGGGTAAACGTGCGTTGCGTTTGGATGAAATCATCAAAGGTTTTGTTCCGCTTTTAGGATCACTTGTTACGGCAGGATTAGTGACTTATGTGGGATGGAAATTACTACTAAATTTTTATCCGCAATACAACGACATTCTTCACGGATTTACCTATAATGGTCACGATTATATTTATGCTTTTGTGAGTTTGACATTAGCAATTTGCTTTTTGTTTTATCATAATGACGGCAAACGAAATCCGGAAATGAGCCAGCTGGTAGCACCATTATTTGTTTGGCTGCTTATCAATCTCGGCATTGCCTTTAAATTACAAGGTGCAGGATTTCTAATTATTCCTGTTATTGCCACTTCGTTAATGTTAGGTTTTTATGTGCTTACACAAAAATCAAGTTGGATATTGAATTGTCTTTTGGCTATTCCGACACTGATTCTTTTAGTGCCGTTTATTTATATGTTTCCAATTGGTTTGGGATTGAAAATCTTGTTTGGAAGTACTATTCTAACCGTTTTGACTTTTACTTTATTATTACCCATTTGGGGTTCTTATGTCAAAAAAGGAATTTGGGCTATCTTTTTTATTTTGGTTTCGATTGGATTCTTTATCAAAGCGCATCAAAGTTCGGTTTACACGACTGAAAAAGCAAAACCAAATAGTTTGGTCTATATTTTAGATGCCGATTCAAACAAAGCGAATTGGGCAACTTATGACATTAACCTTGACGAATGGACAAAAAACTACTTAGGTAAAAATCCGAAAACTGCAACCATTTTAAATTCGGATAAATTGTATAGCAAATATGGTTCGCAATTTACTTTTATGGCAGATGCGGCTCTAGCAAAAATTCCGAAACCAACAATAGAATTTCTTCGCGATACAATCAAAGGAAATCAACATTTGTATAAAATAAAAATTACGTCAAACCGAGCCGTAAACCGTTACGATATATTTATAAATAAAACTATCCAAATCAACAATTTAAAAGCCAATGGAGTAAAATCTATAGACTTTAAAAGTAATATAGCTTCTAAAACTTCTGGCAAATTAGTAACGTATTATGTTGTTGATAATCTTCCTTTAGTATTGGAATTCTCAACTTCAAACACACAAAAACTGGACTTAGACTTAATGGAAAGTTCTTTTGATTTACTGGCAAATCGGTTGCTAAAAATGACTCCAAGAAAACCCGGAATGATTCCAACACCTTTTGTTTTAAACGATGCTGTGATTATCAAACAGAAGATAAAACCTTCGCCAAAAGTTGTTGAAGAAAAACCAGCTTTCAGAAGATATCAAACTACTAAAAGAGATAGTTTGACGGTTGCAATTGATAGTTTAAAACGATGAAGCAAATCTCTGTTTTAGGTTGCGGTTGGTTAGGATTGCTTTTGGCAAAATCATTGTTGAAAAACGGGTTTCCCATAAAAGGTTCAACGACTTCTTTAGAAAAAATTTCTGTGTTGGAAGGTAATGGAATTCAAGCTTTTCAAATTGAATTATCAGAAGATGAAATCAAAGGAGAAATCGATTTTTTTCTTTCAAATTCAGAAATACTGATTATTGATATTCCACCAAAACTGCGTAGCGTTTCAAGCGAAAACTTTGTCAAAAAGATTCAGAATCTTATTCCGTTTATCGAAAAAGCAAAGATTGAAAAAGTTATTTTTATAAGTTCAACTTCTGTATATTCTGATAACAATTCTGTTGTTACCGAAGCAACAAAACCAAATCCAGAAACGGAAAGCGGCAAGCAATTATTGGCTAGTGAAAATCTATTACAAAGTAATCCAAATTTCAAGACTACTGTAATTCGTTTTGGCGGATTAATTGGCGAAGACCGACATCCCATACATTTTTTGGCCGGAAGAAAAAATATCGAAAATCCGGAAGCTCCAATAAATCTAATTCATCAATCGGATTGCATAGGAATCATTCAAACAATAATCGAACAAAATTGTTTTGGCGAAACTTTCAATGCGGTCACACCACTACATCCTTCAAGAAAAAAATATTACACTCAAAAAGCTTTAGAATTCAATTTGCCATTACCTGAATTTGTAAACGCTAAAATTTCGATTGGAAAGACAATTCTATCCGATAAGGTCGAAAATGTTTTGAAATATAAATTTGGCACTCTTTAAAATTTATCTTTGAGATACTTAAAACTAAAAATCATGCATTTGAAACAGTTCTTTTTATTATTATTATCTACATCAACAATTGCTTTTGGTCAACAAAAAAAAGATGTAATTGTACCAAATGAAAATCTAATCACTGAAAATATTCCAGAAATCTCAAAAGAATTAGCTAATAAGGTAAAGAAATATACCGAAACTCGTGGTGCTTCTTTTGTCGCAATCAATCCTTTAAAAGAAGAAATTATAATTGCAACGCGATTTGGAACTACTCCGCAATTTCATTTAGTTTCAAAACCTTTAGGCGCCAGAAAGCAAATCACTTTTTTTGACGAGCCCATGAGTAATGGCTATTATGAACCAACAAAAGGCGAGAGTTTAATTTATTCTAAGGATGTTGGCGGAAATGAATTTGGTCAGCTTTACAGTATGAATCTACAAACATTGCAATCCACTTTACTAACTGATGGTGGAAGATCTCAAAATGGAAATCTGATTTGGAAAAAAGATGGTTCTGGTTTTTTCTTCGCTTCAACTAAAAGAAACGGTGGTGATCGTGATATTTATTATATGAATCCAAATGATCCAAAAAGCACAAAACTGATTTTACAAGTTAAAGGCGGTGGATGGGGAATTGGAGATATTTCATCTGACGAGAAAAAGCTATTAATTGAAGAAGGAATATCGGCTAACGAATCCCATCTTTGGATGTTGGACATTGAAACTTCTCAATTAACTGAAGTTACTAATAGAACAGACAAAAGCATAGTTCAGTCAAAGGCTAAATTTTCGTCAAACCCAAATGAAATATGGTTTGTTACCGATAGAGACAATGAGTTTCAACGATTAGCAACTATGGATTTACTGACCAAAAAAATCACTTATCATACAACTGATATTCCATGGGACGTTACACAATATGTTATGACAGAAGACAAATCCAAATTAGTATTTGTAACCAATGAAGGCGGTTTAAACAAACTGTATTTGATGGATTCCGCAACCAAACAATTTAGCGAAGTAAAAAGCATTCCGATTGGATTAATTAGTAGTCTTGGATTTTCAAAAAATGGAAACTCTTTGTTTTTCACACAATCAACTGCAGATTCTGCTTCTGATGTATATCAGCTTATTTTACCTTCAAACGAAATTGTTCGTTGGACAGAGAGTGAATTGGGCGAAATGAAAAAAGAAGACATGTCAAAACCTAATTATATCGAGTGGAAAAGTTTTGACAAATTAAATATTTCAGGATTTTATTACCCAGCTTCTTCAAAATTTACTGGAAAACGACCTGTTTTAATTATGATTCATGGCGGCCCGGAAAGCCAATCAAACGCCTCTTTTTTAGGAGCAAATAATTATTATACTAATGAAATGGGCATCGCCATTATATTCCCAAATGTTAGAGGTTCATCTGGTTTTGGAAAAACTTATATTGCAAAAGACAATGGGTTTTTAAGAGAAGATTCGGTAAAAGATATTGGCGCTCTTTTGGACTGGATTGGCTTACAACCCGAATTAGATAAAGACAGAGTTATGATTATGGGTGGAAGTTATGGTGGCTATATGACTTTGGCTACAGCATTCCATTTTGCTGACAGAATTAGATGTTCTGTTGATATTGTAGGGATTTCAAATTTCAATACTTTTTTAAAAAACACAGAAGAATACCGCAGAGATTTGAGAAGAGTAGAATATGGAGATGAGAGAGATCCAAAGATGTATGCTTTTCTCGATAAAATTGCCCCTTTGAACAATACTGATAAAATTAAAAAACCGATGTTTATTGTACAAGGAACAAACGATCCGAGAGTGCCACTAACAGAAGCGCTTCAAATGCGTGATAAGTTAAGAGCACAAGGAAATACGGTTTGGTATCTCGAAGCAAAAGATGAAGGACACGGATTTAAGAAAAAACCAAATGTAGATTTTCAGCGTTTGGCTGTTATTCGATTTATGGAAAACTATTTGCTAAACTAATTTGATGAATACAAATGACATCATCGGAACAATAGGTGTTGGAATAATCCTTCTGGCCTATTTTTTAAATATCTTTTCTTGGATAAAAAAAGACGGCGTTTTATTTTACATGATGAATATAATTGGAGCGAGTATTGCGTGCTTTACTTCTTATTTAATCCATTATTTCCCATTTGTAATTCTCGAGGGGACATGGGCGTTAGTCAGCGTTATTGGACTACTTAAAAACATAAAAAAACCTCAAGTAGTATCTTGAGGCTTTTTATTTATAATTTGAATTTCATTACCAAATTTTTACTCGTTTGTTTGGCTCAACATACATTCCATCACCTTCTTTTATATTAAACGCATTATAGAAAGTATCTAAATTTAACAAAGGTATGTATGCTCTGTACATTCCCGGTGAATGCGGATCAGTTTTCACTTGATTCTTCAAAGCTTCATCACGCATTTTACTTCTCCAGATAGTTGCCCAGGAAATAAATAAACGTTGCTCTGGTGTATATCCATCAATCAATCCCGGATTACCATTTTCTTTTAAGTACAACTGAAGACCATCATAAGCAGCATTAATTCCACCTAAATCTCCAATGTTTTCACCTAAAGTAAATTTACCGTCAACATGAGTTCCAGGCAAAGGTTCTAAAGCCGAATATTGATCTGCTAATGCTGTCCCTAATGCAGTGAATTGCGTTAAATCATTTTCTGTCCACCAATCTACAAGATTTCCTTCAGCATTATATCTTGAACCTTCATCGTCAAAACCATGTGAAATTTCGTGACCAATAACGGCTCCGATTCCGCCATAATTTACGGCTTCATCCGCTTGATAATTGTAAAACGGAGGTTGCAAAATCGCTGCCGGGAAAACAATCTCGTTATACGATGGATTGTAGTAAGCATTAACCGTTTGTGGTGACATTCCCCATTCTGTTTTATCAACTGGTTTTCCTTGTTTTTCTAAATCTTTTTTCCAATTCCATTCCGCTACATTTCTTCCGTTTTCAAAAAAACTTCCGCCATCATCCGGACTTTTTACTGTTAAAGCGGAATAGTCTTTCCATTGGTCAGGATAACCTATTTTGATAGTTAAACTGTTTAATTTTTGGATGGCTTTTGTTTTTGTTTCTGCAGACATCCAGGTTAAATTGTTGATTCTATTTTCATAGGCACGAATTACGTTTTTAATCATTCGAGCAGCCTTCCCTTTTGCTTCTGCCGGGAACTTTTGTTCAACATACAATTTTCCTAAAGCTTCTCCAACGGTTCCGTTAACTACTTGAAGCGCTTTTTCATGACGTGGTCTTTGTTTCAAAGCACCAGTTAATGTTTTTCCGTAAAATTCCCAGTTGGCTGTTTCAATATCAGTTGATAATGTTGATGCAGAACCTCTTAACAACATCCAACGCATGTATTCTTTCCAATCTTGTACTTTATTATCTGTAAAAATGTTTTGCAATGCAGCCATATAACGAGGCTGACTTACGATAATAGTATCTAATTTTTTAAATCCAACTTCAGCTAAATAAGTATTCCAATCTATAGCCGGAACCGTTTTTTGTAAATCAGTAATTGCTGTTGGATTGTATTGTTTTCTGGCATCTCTTCTTTCAACTCTGTCTAATCTTGGGCTTGACATTGCCGTTTCTAATGCTAATATTTTAGCTGCATTTGCTTTCGCTTGTTCTGGATTTTCCCCTAAAAACTGCAACATTCTTGCTACGTGAAGAACATATTTTTCTCTTTTTTCTTTAGAATCTTTATCTTCTGAAACATAATAATCTCTGTCAGGCAACCCTAATCCTCCTGGTCCAAGACTAACCACATTTCTGTTACTGTTTTTGTCATCTGCTCCTATTCCAACACCAAAGAAACCAACACCACCACCTTTTGCTTCTTCTTGCATCATCAATTTTTGCAAATCGGAAATATTTTTAATCGCATCAATTTTTGCTAAATATGGACGAATAGGATCAATTCCGTGTTTGTTTCTTGTCACAGTATCCATAGCAGCTTTATACATATTGATGGCTTTACCTTGATCGGTATTTGAACCATATTTTGGATTTTTAGCAGCTTCTTTTAAGATTACCAATGCGTCTTTATCTGTGTTTTGACGCAATTCATCAAAACTTCCCCAACGCGTTTTATCGGCTGGAATTTCAGTGTTCTTTAACCATGTTCCGTTTACAAACTTAAAAAAGTCGTTTTTTGGACTTATCGTTTTGTCCATCAAAGACAAATTAATTCCGGGTGTTTTTTGCTGTGCATTGATTTGAAAAGCACTTGTAAATACAGCTGCTGTCAACAATGTCTTTGAAAGAATAGTGAACTTCATAAATAACTTGGTTTATTTTTTATTGGTACAAATTTATTCTTTCTAATGAAAGAAACTTTTTTTTAACAAAAAATAAGTCTTAATTGTTTTGGATATGTTACAAAGAATGAGTTGCTTTTGTATTTTTGCAAAAAAAATAATGCTCGATATCATAAAGAAATACAGGATTTTTATTGGAACGTTTGCGGTTTTTTCTGTCATAACCATTTCGTTGTTTTACAATGTTTTGAAACCAGATAAAACACTTCCAATGTATAATCCGGCTGATGTTAATCCGGAATTAGTGGATTCAACTGTTCAATATATTGCCAGAGAACATAAAATTGGCAACTTCTCATTTATAAATCAAAACGGGAAAGTCATTACTCAAAAAGATTACGAGGGTAAAATTTATGTAGCCGATTTTTTCTTCACGACCTGTCAATCTATCTGCCCGATTATGACTACCAATATGGTTGATGTTCAAAAAGCAATTTTAAATAATCCAAAAGTGATGCTGCTCTCGCACACCGTAACTCCCGAAATTGACAGTGTTCCTGTTTTGAAAAAATATGCACTCGAAAAAGGCGTTATTGACACCAAATGGAACTTGGTTACCGGCGATAAAAAAGACATCTACAGCATGGCCCGAAAATCCTATCTGGCAGTAAAATTGGGCAAACCAAATGAATTGTATGATATGGTTCACACCGAAAATTTTGTTTTGGTTGATGCTCAAAAAAGAGTTCGCGGATTTTATGATGGTACTAAAAAAGAAGAAATTATTCGTCTGATTGACGATATCAATTGGCTTTGTGAAAATGATAAAAAGTAGTTAAACTGATATTTATCATTTAATATTCTCCTTTTATGCTTACTTTTACAATCTTAATTCAATCTAAATAAGCATTGAGAACCACAGTCGATTTATTAAAAATTGGAGACATCGCCACAATCACTTATGTTGATTTGGACAAGATTCCGCTAAAGTTACTGGAAATGGGTTGTTTCCCAAACAATACTTTAGAGATTATCCAAATTGCTCCGCTCGGAGATCCAATTTATTTGAATGTAAATAATGGCTCTCATTTGGCTATCCGTAAAGAAACTGCTCATGAAATTGAAGTTGAAATCCAGGAGAAATAAGTAAAATGAGCATCCAAAACATCAATGTTGCCTTAATTGGAAATCCAAATACCGGAAAAACTTCGGTGTTCAACCAATTGACAGGATTAAAGCAACAGGTTGGAAATTATCCCGGAATAACAGTTGAAAAAAAATTGGGTTTTTGTAAATTAACCAATACAATCAAAGCTAATATTCTTGATTTACCGGGAACGTATAGCCTAAATGCAAGTTCAATTGATGAGAATGTTGTCATCGAATTGCTACTCAATAAAAACGACAAACTCTTTCCTGATGTTGCCGTTGTTATTACCGATGTTGAAAATTTAAAACGGAACCTTTTACTTTTTACGCAAATAAAAGATTTAGAAATTCCAACCATTCTTGTCATTAATATGGCAGATAGAATGAAACCAAAGGGAATTTCGCTCAATATTTCTCATCTTGAAGAGCAATTAAAAACCAAAGTTGTTTTGGTTAGCACTCGAAAAGGATATGGAATTGATGAACTGAAAAATCAAATCGTCGATTATAAATCATTGTCAACAGAACCTTGTTTGAATGCGTCAAGTATTGATGAAGAGTATTTCGATAAACTCCGGAAAGCATTCCCAAATCAGTTGTTATACAAACTTTGGTTAGTAATTACACAAGATGTGAATTTTTTAAATTTAGAACGAAACGAAATCCGAAACTCATTCACAAAGTCGCACTCCGATTTAAAACGTTTGCAGCAAAAAGAAACCATAAAACGATACCAATTCATCAATGATACTTTGAAAGTTGGACAAACAATCGACACCACTAACGCCACAGATTTACGCTCCAAATTAGACAAAGTATTAACGCATAAAATTTTTGGTTACGCTATTTTCTTTGGCATTTTACTTTTGATTTTTCAATCTATTTTTGATTGGTCGAGTTATCCTATGGATTTTATCGACACCACTTTTGCTGATTTGGCGAATTTTGCTAAAAAGCACCTTCCGTCGGGAGAATTTACTAATTTAATTAGTGAAGGAATCATTCCCGGTATTGGTGGAATTGTAATTTTTATTCCACAAATTGCGTTTCTATTTATGTTTATTTCGGTGCTTGAAGAAAGTGGTTATATGAGTAGGGTTGTCTTTTTAATGGATAAAATCATGCGCCGTTACGGACTTTCCGGCAAAAGTGTAGTCCCTTTAATTTCGGGAACAGCTTGTGCGATTCCGGCAATAATGAGTGCCAGAAATATTGAAAACTGGAAAGAAAGGTTAATTACAATTTTGGTTACACCTTTTATAACTTGCTCTGCGCGATTACCGGTTTATGCTATACTGATTTCTTTAATAATTCCAAACAAACGTTTATTTGGACTTTTTAGTTTGCAAGGTGGCACTTTGATGATATTATATCTTTTAGGTTTTGGCATGGCAATTTTTTCTGCTTTTATTTTAAACAAAATTTTAAAGGTGACTACCAAGTCCTATTTTGTAGTTGAAATGCCTAATTACAAATTGCCTCTTTTTAAAAATGTGGCGATAAACGTAATCGAAAAAACAAAATCTTTTGTTTTCGGAGCGGGGAAAATCATTCTAGCCATTTCAATAATCCTATGGTTTTTGGGGTCGCATGGTCCGGAAAAAGATTTTAAAAATGCAGAAAAAACTGTTATTGAAAATGCAAAATCTGAAGGAAAAACTCTCGGAAAGAATCAGCTTGAAAATGAAGTTAGCACGTATAAATTAGAGAACTCTTATATTGGGAAAATCGGTAAATCTATTGAACCTGTCATAAGACCTTTGGGTTACGATTGGAAAATTGGGATTGCAGTAGTGACCTCATTTGCAGCTCGTGAAGTTTTTGTCGGAACATTAGCAACTATTTACAGTGTTGGGAATAATAATGATGACAGCACTATAAAAAATAAAATGCAAGCCGATGTTCATGCTGACGGAACCAAAATATTCAACTTTGCCACTGGTGTTTCTTTATTGCTTTTTTATGCTTTTGCCATGCAATGTGCCAGTACGCTTGCAATAACCAAAAAGGAAACCAATTCCTGGAAATGGCCACTAATCCAATTGTCTTTTATGAGTGGATTTGCTTATATAACGGCGCTAATTGCTTATCAACTTTTAAAATAATGGACACACAACAAATCTTAGTTTATCTTGCTGTAGCTGTCGCGCTGGTTTTTTTAATTCGAAGGTTTTTTGGAAAAAATAAATCAAAGAAAAACTGTGGTGATGATGATTGTGGTTGTCACTAAATAATTTTTACATAAAGATTATTAGCTATTATATTTGAAACAGTAACTGCTTTTTCTTCCACTTGTATTCTCAACGACAAATCAAATTCTTCTTTCGCTAAAACAACAATTTTAGAACCTAATGTAATTTGATTTTTATCTAAGTATTTCAAAAATTGTGTCGACGAATCTTTTACTCCAATACAAATTGCGGATTGCTTTTCATCTAATTCTGCTAATACTAATTTTTCAACTTTATTGATTTTACCATGCGCATCCGGAATTGGGTCACCATGAGGATCTTCGGTTGGATTGCCCAAAAAATCGTCTAAACTATTAATTAATTTCTCCGATTTTATATGTTCCAATTGTTCGGCAATATCATGAACTTCGTCCCAGGAAAACTTTAATTTATCTACCAAAAAAACTTCCCATAAACGGTGTTTTCTAACTATCATTTTGGCTGAAAGTTTTCCTTTTTCTGTCAGTAAAACACCTTGGTATTTTTTGTAAATAATCAACTCTTTTTCGGCCAATTTTTTCAGCATATCAGTTACTGAAGACGCTTTGGTTTCCATTTTTTCAGCAATTGCGTTTGTACTTACCTCAACGCCGGAAGCAACTGTAATATGATAAATTGTTTTTAAATAATTCTCTTCTGAAAAAGTCATAATTAATTTTTTACAATAAATAAAGGAATTGATATTTTGTGTCTCAACTTATCTACAGTTGTTCCAAAAATGATATCTTTAAATCCGGTATGACCATGTGTTCCCATTACTAAAATATCAAAATTGCCTTCTTTAACAATTCTTGGAATTGCGTTATTTGGTTTTCCAAATCCAAGTTTGACATCAACTTTAAAACCATTATTTGTCAAAAGTTCTTGATATTCAAATAATAATTTTTCGTCAATTGTAGTTTCGTGATCATCAATATTCCCACCGTATAGCATTGCACCAACAGTTTCAACAACATGAATTAAAGTATAATTCGCTTCTTTTCCCCCCAATTCAAAAGCACTGTTTATGGCAATTTTGTCAGCATCCGAAAAATCAACCGAAATGGCAATATTCTTCTTATTATAGGTTTCCACTTTGAAAAAATTCAATTCAAAATTATGAGGTAAATGTGCATTTATTTGATGCTTGGCATTAATTATAAAAGGTTTGAAAATAATATAAAAAAGTAAAAGCAAAAAACCAAAAGCTAACGGAACTACAGTAAACCATAAAACAATAGGATTTTCTGAAGTTTCTAACCAACCTTGAATTTCGTTATAAACTAATTTTGCGTTCAACGATACAATTATGACAGCAATAATCCATGAAGCTATTTGTGTAGTTTTACTAATATGAAATCCTTTCATTTTTGTTTTATCACTCACAAAATGGATCAAAGGAATAATAGCAAATCCCAATTGCAAACTCAAAATCACCTGACTTAAAATCAGCATTTTCCCAGTTATGCTTTCGCCATAAATTGAGATGACAATAACCGCCGGAACTATTGCAATCAATCGCGTAATAATTCGCCTTACCCAAGGTTGAATTCTCAAATTAAGATAGCCTTCCATAACAATCTGACCAGCTAATGTTCCAGTAATTGTCGAGCTTTGTCCGGCTGCAATCAAGGCAACTGCGAATAATATCGGTGCCCATTTTGTTCCCAATAAAGGTTCTAAAAACTTATGTGCATCTTGAATTTCAGCAACAGTAAACATTCCGTTTTGGTAAAATACAGCTGCACCCAAAATTAAAATCGCAGCATTTACAAAAAAAGCCAAGTTCAAAGCAATGGTAGAATCTATAAAATTATATTTCAATGCTTGCTTAATTCCTTTATTGCTCCGGTCAAATTTCCGCGTTTGAACCAAAGAGGAATGCAGGTATAAATTATGTGGCATAACAGTAGCACCAATGATACCTATGGCAATATATAAAGCATTTTCATTGGGTAACGACGGAATTAATCCTGTGAAAACTTTACTTATTTCCGGTTGGGCAAAAATCATTTCAATGATAAAGGAAACACCAATAATCATTACTAATGCAATGATAAAAGCTTCCATTTTTCGTATCCCTTTATTAATTAAAAAGAGTAATAAAAAAGTATCCAAAACGGTAATCATCACACCTTGAATCAAGGAAATATCAAAGAGTAAATTTAGACCGATTGCCATTCCGAGAACTTCGGCTAAATCACAAGCAGCAATAGCGATTTCAGCTAAAAAATAAAGAATATAATTTATAAAAGGCGAATAAGTTTCGCGTGATGCCTGAGCTAAATCTCGTTGGGTAACGATTCCTAAACGTGCGCTTAAACTCTGCAACAGTAACGCCATAATGTTACTCATCAATAAAACCCAAAGCAAGGCATAGCCAAATTGACTTCCGCCGGCAATATCAGTTGCCCAATTTCCCGGATCCATATAACCTACACTGATTAAATAGGCTGGCCCAAGAAATGCTAATATTTTTCTAAACCCGGTTTTTTTACCTTCTGTGGCAACCGACTGATTAACTTCTTCTAATGACTTGCTCATAAAATTGTATTTACACAAAGCTAATTATTTTTTTAGATAAAGCTAAAAATAATTGTTTTTTAGTTTTTAGTTATCTTTGACACATGAAGCATTACCATTACATTTTTACAGGTTCAGGATTATCGGCTTTGATGACCGTTTACGAGATGGCGTTTTCTGAAAAGTTTGATGACAAATCCATTTTGCTGATTGATGAAAATTTAAAAAAATCTAATGATAGAACCTGGTGTTTTTGGGATGAAAATCAATTGTTTGAAAGTATCGTTTCTGAAAAATGGAATACAGCACTTTTTGCTGATAATAATATTCAAAGAGAATTAACTCTAAAACCTTACCAATACAAAATGGTAAAAGGTTTAGATTTTTACAAAATGGTTTTCGATACAATTTCCATTCATTCAAACATACATTTTGTGAATCAAAATGTTATCGATTTTCAAGAATTAGGGAATCATTGTGTAGTGAAAACCGATACGGAAAGTTTCAGCTGCAACAAAGTTTTTAATTCAATTCTTAATCAAGAAACAGTAAAAAACCAAACCAAATATCCGCTTTTGCACCAGCATTTTATTGGATGGTTTATCAAAAGTAACCAAGCTGTTTTTAATCCGGATTGCGCCACGTTTATGGATTTTTCTGTTGAGCAGAAAGGCAATACCCGATTTATGTATTTGCTACCTTCTTCAGAAACCGAAGCTTTAATTGAATATACTTTATTCTCTAAAGATTTATTGTCAAAAGAGGAATATGAAACCGAAATCCAAAATTACATCCAAAAAATCGGAATCACAGAATACGAAATAGTCGAAAAAGAACAAGGAAACATTCCGATGACTTCCTATAAATTCTGGAAACACAATTCAAAAAACATTATCAATATCGGTTCTGCCGGTGGCTGGACAAAAGCAAGTACAGGTTATACTTTTAAAAATACTATCAAAAAATCAAAAGCTTTGGTACAATTTTTATTGTCTGAAACCGACTTTAGAAAATTCCATAAAAATGATAAATTCTGGTTTTACGATTTGTTGTTTTTAGATGTTTTAAATCGAAGAAATGACAAAGGTTCCAAAGTCTTTTCGGCACTTTTTAAAAGTGGAAAACCAACTTTAATCTTCAAATTTCTTGATGAAGAAACGTCATTTTGGGAAGATTTACAGGTTATTTGGAAATGCCCAAAAGGACTTTTTGTGAGAGCACTAATCAATAGATTGTTTAAATAAATCTGCTTATACAAATGTTAAACTTTGTAAAAAGTAACATTGTAATCAAAACTTATGTCTAAGTTTGTCCTAAGAAAATAAAACAATGAACACAATTATTTCACAATTACATCACCATCATTCTTGCAAACAGGCGAGTTAGTGATGTATTGTATATACTTATAATTAAAAACCGTCTGAGTGTACTTAGACGGTTTTTTGTTTTTCAGCCCATCGCAGTACATTCAGATTTTATCTAAAATAAAAAATGAATACTTTAAAAATTGCGGTTCAAAAAAGTGGCCGATTGAGTGAAAAATCACTCCAACTTCTGGAAGAATGTGGCATCAAAATTTCTAATGGCGAACGAAAACTCAAAGCCATAGCACAAAATTTCCCTATTGAAATTTTATTCCTGCGCGATGATGATATTCCACAATATGTAGAACAAGGTGTTGCAGATATAGGAATTCTAGGCGAAAACGAAGTCTGGGAAAAAGACAAAGAAGTTACAATTATTCAGCAATTGGGTTTTGCCGGTTGCCGCATGTCGTTGGCGATACCAAAAGATGAAATCTATACTGATTTAAATTACTTTCAAGGAAGGCGAATCGCCACCAGCTATCCTAAAATTCTAATCGATTTTTTTGCCAAAAACAACATCACCGTTTTCATAGAAGAAATTAGTGGTAGCGTAGAAATTGCTACAAGTATTGGCTTGGCAGATGCTGTTTTTGATATTGTGAGCACCGGAAGTACTCTTTTAATGAACGGATTAAAAGAAGTAGCAACAGTTACTAAAAGTGAAGCCGTTTTAATTTCAAACCCAAATCTGACTCAAGAAAATCAAGCTATTCTAAATAAATTATTGTTTAGAATGCAATCCGTACGAGAAGGAAAACAATACAAATACATCTTACTAAATGCTCCGAATTCAGCTATTGAAAACATCTGTTCCTTGTTGCCCGGAATGAAATCACCTACTGTTTTACCCTTAGTAAATAAAGATTGGAGCAGTTTGCATTCGGTTATCAATGAAGACGATTATTGGGAAATAATAGAGCAACTCAAAAATCTTGGAGCCGAAGGAATTTTAATTATTCCGATAGAAAAAATGATTCGATAAAAAATAGAAATTATGAAAACGTATATAAATCCAAAACCGGAACAATGGAATGAATTAGCAAAACGGAAAACCGTTGCAACTGATGATTTAAACGAAACTGTGAGAACTATTTTTAATGATATTAAAAAAAATGGAAGCAAAGCAGTAGAAAAATACACTCATTATTTTGATGGTGTAACCATTGCAAATATCGAAGTAAAACCATCAGAAATTGAAAATGCTGCTGCAGTAATTCCATCCGATTTAAAAGAAGCAATCCAAATCGCCACAGAAAACATCACAAAATTCCACATTGCCCAAAAAGAAATCCCAACAAAAATAGAAACCACATCAGGTGTTTATTGTTGGAGAGAAAGTCGCGCCATCGATACTATTGGGATTTATATACCTGGCGGAACTGCTCCATTGTTTTCATCGGTTTTGATGTTGGCTATACCCGCTAAAATTGCTGGCTGTAAGAATATTATTTTGTGTTCGCCACCAGATAAAAACGGCAACATTAATCCCGCTATTTTATATGCTGCACAACTTACTGGCGTAACTAAAATTTATAAAGTTGGTGGTATTCAAGCCATTGCCGCAATGACATTGGGAACTGATGAAATACCAATTGTGTCTAAATTATTTGGACCAGGAAATCAATATGTAACCGCTGCCAAACAATATGCACAACAATTAGGTTTAGCCAACGATTTACCAGCCGGACCAAGTGAATTATTAGTCATTGCTGATAGTAGTTGTGATCCTGAATTTGTGGCTTCCGATTTACTTTCGCAAGCTGAGCACGGCGATGATAGTCAGGTTATTTTAGTTTCCAATTCTGAAGAAATTATAACGAAAGTTAAATTGGCAATCGAAAATCAGAAGACAATTTTACCACGACAAAAAACCGTTGAAAAAGCATTAGAAAATAGTCGGGCTTTGGTTTTTGAAGATATTCAAACTGCTATTGCATTCTCTAATTTTTATGCGCCAGAACATTTGATTTTAGCGGTTGAAGATGCTGAAAACAAAATTGATTTAATTCAAAATGCTGGTTCTGTTTTTATTGGAAATTATAGTTGTGAAAGTGCAGGAGATTATGCTAGTGGAACCAATCATACCTTGCCAACAAACGGTTATGCAAAGAATTATAGCGGCGTATCGTTAGACAGTTTTGTAAAGAAAATTACGTTTCAAAAATTAACCTCAAAAGGTATTCAAAACCTTGGACCAACAATAGAATTAATGGCTGCTGCGGAACAATTAGACGCTCACAAAAACGCTGTTTCTATCCGATTAAAAAAATTACAAAATGGATAATATCAACAATTTAATTAGAAAAAATATTCTTTCGCTCACGCCCTATTCAAGTGCACGAGATGAATACAAAAGCAATCAAGGTATCTTTTTAGACGCTAATGAAAATCCGTTTGGGAATTTAAATCGCTATCCCGATCCTTATCAATGGCGTTTGAAACAAATTTTAAGCAGTCAAAATAAAGTAGCAATCGAAAATATCTTAATTGGCAATGGAAGTGATGAAATTATCGATTTGGTTCAACGTGTTTTTTGTGAACCGAATGAAGATAAAATTATCATTTGTCCACCAACGTATGGCGTGTATGAAGTCTATGCGAACATCAATAATCTGGAAATAATTTCAATCCCATTAACCGAAAACTTTCAACTGAATTCAGAAACTATTTTAGCACAAAATGCCAAAATTTTATACTTGTGTTCACCAAATAATCCAACGGGGAATTCATTAGAAAATTTGGAGTACATTATTAAAAATTTCAATGGAATAATATTTTTAGATGAAGCTTATATAGACTTTAGCGAACAACCTTCTTTGGTTACGAAAATCAAACAATATCCAAATTTGATTGTGTCTCAAACGTTCAGTAAAGCAAGAGGTTTGGCCGCTGTTCGAGTCGGAATTGCTTATGCCAATGAAACAATTATTACGGTAATAAATAAGGTAAAACCGCCTTACAATGTGAGTCAATTGAACCAAGAAGCCGCTGTTCAATCGCTTGCTGATGAAGCGAATTTTAAATCGAATATACAATTGATAAAATCAGAACGTGAATTGCTTAAACAATCTCTTTTGGCTTTGGATTTTGTGATAAAAATTTATCCTTCAGAAGCCAATTTTTTATTGGTCGAAATGGAAAATGCAACCGCCATTTACAACAGTTTAATCGAACAACAAATAATCACACGCAACCGAAGTTCGGTAGTTGAAAACACTATTCGAATTACTATTGGCACCCCAAAAGAGAATCAACAATTAGTGCGCGCACTTCAATTACTTACATCATGAAAAAAGTATTATTTATAGATAGAGATGGCACCCTAATCATCGAACCTCCTATCGATTTTCAAGTGGATAGTTTAGAAAAATTGGAGTTTTATCCGCAGATTTTTCAGTATTTATCTCGAATCGCCAAAGAACTCGATTATGAGTTGGTTATGGTGACCAATCAAGACGGAATGGGAACCGATTCGTTTCCGGAAAACACGTTTTGGCCAGCACAAAATAAGATGCTGAAAGCCTTTAAGAATGAAGGAATCTTATTTTCCGATATTATCATTGACACTTCGTTTCCGGAACAAAATTTACCAACCCGAAAACCCGGAACGGCATTGCTACAACAATACATCAAAGGCAATTATGACTTAAAAAACTCGTTTGTAATTGGTGATCGTATTACTGATATTCAACTTGCAGAAAACTTAGGAAGTCAGGCGATTTTTATTTCGGCTACAGCCAATGAAAGAGCGATTGTATCAACAACATCATGGGAAATAATTTATAAATTTTTAAAAGAACAACCTCGTGTAGCTCAATTGATTCGCAAGACAAAAGAAACTGAAATTTCAGTTGAAATAAATTTAGATGGCAATGGAAAAAGCAACATTCAAACTGGTTTAGGATTTTTTGATCACATGCTCGACCAAATTGCAAAACACGGAAATATCGATTTGAACATAACTGTAAAAGGAGATTTGTATGTTGACGAACACCATACCATTGAAGATGTTGGTATTGCTTTAGGTGATGTTTTCTCGCAAGCTTTGGGTTCTAAAAAAGGGATTACGCGTTATGGCTTTTTATTGCCGATGGACGATTGTCTGTCGCAAATAGCAATAGATTTTGGTGGTCGTTCATGGTTGGTTTGGGATGCTAAATTTAATAGAGAAAAAATTGGCGAAATGCCGACTGAGATGTTTTCTCATTTTTTTAAATCATTTTGCGATGGTGCCAAATGTAATTTGAATATCAAATCAGAAGGCGAAAACGAACACCACAAAATAGAATCTATTTTTAAGGCATTTGCGAAAGCTATAAAAATGGCAATTCAAAAAGACGGGACAAACGGCATTCCAAGCACAAAAGGAATTCTATGATAGCAATTGTAAAATACAACGCTGGTAACATTACTTCAGTGAAAAATGCCGTTGAACGGTTAGGTTATTCGTGCATCGTTACCGATGATGAAACGATTTTAAAAAAAGCTGAAAAAGTGATTTTTCCTGGTGTGGGCGAAGCAAGTTCGGCGATGCGGTATTTAAAAGAAAAAGGTTTGGACAAAGTAATAAAAAACCTAACACAACCCGTTTTGGGCATTTGCCTCGGACAACAATTATTATGTCAATTTTCGGAAGAAGGCAACACAAAATGTTTAGGCATTTTTGAAGCAACAGTAAAGAAATTTGAACCAAAATCAAAAGTGCCGCATATGGGTTGGAATACAATTTCTAATACAAAATCAGAATTATTCAACGGTATTTCAACTGACGAAGATTTTTATTTTGTACACAGTTATTATGCCGAAATTAGTAATGAAACGACAGCCATTTGCGATTACATCGTTCCGTTTAGTGCTTCGATGCAAAAGGATAATTTTTACGCTACACAATTTCATCCCGAAAAATCATCACAGGTTGGCGAAGAATTATTACTGAACTTTTTAAAACTATAAACATATAAAAAGTTTTAAACCATTAAGGTATTAAGATAATTAAGTCTTAATGAAACTTAATACCTTAATGGTTTAAAAAATCAATAGAAAATATTATTATGAGAATCATTCCAGCCATAGACATCATCAACGGAAAATGCGTCCGATTGACTAAAGGTGATTACAACACCCAGAAAATCTACAACGAAAACCCTTTGGAAGTTGCCAAATATTTTGAAGACAACGGCATCCAATATTTACATTTAGTCGACTTAGATGGAGCAAAATCACACCAAATTATCAATCATAAAGTATTGTATCAAATTGCAACCAAAACGAATTTGAAAATCGATTTTGGCGGCGGATTAAAGCAAAGAAAAGATCTTGAAATTGCATTTGAAAATGGCGCAAATCAAATTACCGGCGGAAGTATTGCCGCAAATAATCCAGTAGAATTTTTACAATGGTTGAATGAATTTGGAAGCGAAAAAATCATTTTAGGAGCTGATTGTCTAAATCGGAAAATTGCCACTCAAGGCTGGTTGGAAACATCGGAACTTGATGTGATTGAATATATTTCTGACTATGTGTCTAAAGGAATTTCAACAGTAATTTGCACCGACATTTCTAAAGACGGAATGCTTCAAGGAACATCTAATGAATTGTATTCAGCTATTTTAATTAAGGCCAAAGTAAATCTAATTGCAAGCGGTGGCGTTACAACTTTATCCGATTTAAAATTGCTAAAAACGATGGGTTGTGAAGGCGCCATCATTGGAAAAGCTTTGTATGAAGGCACTATAAAAATTGAAAAGCTTAGAGATTTATGTTAAAGAAAAGAATCATTCCGTGTTTGGATATTAAAGACGGTCGCGTAGTTAAAGGAGTTCAATTTTTGGAACTGAAAGACGCTGGAAATCCTGTTGAATTAGCTTCATTTTATTCTAAAAACGGAGCAGATGAATTGGTGTTTTTAGATATCAGCGCCACTTTAGAAAAACGAAAAACTTTAGCCAAAATGGTAACGCAATTGTCCAAAGAAATCAATATTCCGTTTACCGTTGGCGGAGGCATTCAATCAGTTGATGATGCGAGATTATTATTGCAATCCGGAGCAGATAAAGTGAGTATTAATTCGGCTGCCGTTTTGAATCCGGAGCTGATTACTGAAATTTCGGAGGCTTTTGGAAGTCAGAGTTTAGTAGTCGCCATTGACATAAAAAAACAAGAAAACGATTGGTATGTTTTTGTCAAAGGCGGAACCGAATCCACTGGAATTTTAGCCATTGATTGGGCACAAAAAGTTGAACAACTTGGTGCCGGAGAACTATTAGTAACTTCCATGAACAACGATGGTTCCAAAAACGGATTTGCATTAGAAATTACCAATGCTATTTGTAAAGCCGTTTCCATTCCGGTAATTGCTTCAGGTGGTGCAGGAAAAGTTGACCATTTTGTTGAATTATTTACCAAAACCAAAGTCAGTGCTGGTTTAGCAGCAAGTATTTTTCACTTTAATGAAGTGCCAATTTCTAAGTTAAAAAACATTTTAAAAACCCAAAATATTCCCATTAGATGAATTTAGATTTCTCAAAAAACAACGGATTAATTCCTGTTATCATTCAAGACAACCAAACGCAGCAAGTTTTGATGTTAGGCTATATGAATGAAGAAGCGTTGCAAAAAACACAAGAAGAAAATACCGTAACTTTTTTTAGTCGAAGCAAAAACAGATTGTGGACCAAAGGGGAAACTTCGGGTAATTTTCTAAATGTAGTTTCCATAAAAGAAGATTGCGATAACGATGCATTATTGATTCAAGTCATCCCAAACGGACCAACGTGCCACAACGGAACGACTTCTTGCTTTGCAAATGAGCCTCAAATTTCATTTCTTAATGAATTGGAAAATGTGATTGAAGAACGCATTTCAAACCCAAGTTCAGAGTCGTATGTCGCATCTCTTTTTAAGAAAGGAATCAATAAAATGGCACAAAAAGTGGGAGAAGAAGCAGTTGAATTAGTTATTGAAGCTAAAGATGATAATCAAGATTTGTTTTTAAATGAAGCGGCCGATTTGTTATTTCACTATTTAGTGTTGTTAAAAGCTAAAGGTTTTGGATTGGAAAATGTAGAAACCATTTTAAAAGACAGAATGAAAAATAGATAATATTAGCTTTAAGGCTATTTAAGAATAACAAATCTTTATCATTTCTTTAAAATTTAAAAATAGAATTCTCATTATCTTTGCGGTAGATTAAATCAAGTAATCCTAATTCCTTAATCCTAAATTAAAAATTATGTATCCAGAAGAAATGGTATTACCAATGCGTGCCGAATTAACTGCCGCTGGTTTTCAAGATTTATATAATGCAGAGGCTGTAGAAAATGCTATTAAAGCAGAAGGAACAACACTTGTAGTTGTAAATTCGGTTTGTGGTTGTGCGGCAAGAAACGCACGTCCGGGAGCAAAAATGAGTTTAGATGGCACAAAAAAACCCGACCATTTAGTAACTGTTTTTGCCGGTGTTGATAAAGAAGCGGTTGATGCTGCCCGCCAGCACATGTTCCCTTTTCCACCATCATCACCAAGTATGGCATTATTCAAAAATGGCGAATTGGTTCACATGTTAGAACGTCATCACATTGAAGGTCGTCCTGCTGAAATGATTGCTGAAAACCTGAAAGACGCTTACGCAGAATTCTGTTAAACTTGCCACAAAGACACTAGGTCGTAAGGAATTATTTAGCCACAGATTCACAGATTTTTATTATTAATCTGTGAATCTGTGGCTAATTTTTTTATAGTTGTAATTTTAGAATAAAATTCTAAATTTGTACCGAATTCTTCCATTTAGAGTTCAGAAATATTTCTCACTTAAACGTTTATAGCATGCAACTGTATAACACCTTAAGCGCAGAAGAAAGAGCCGAACTTATTGATCAAGCCGGCAAACAACGACTTACTTTGTCTTTCTATGCGTATGCCAAAATTGAAGATCCAAAACAATTTCGCGACAATTTATTTATCGAATGGAACAAGCTCGATGCTCTTGGCAGAACTTATGTAGCCAAAGAAGGAATCAATGCCCAAATGTCGGTTCCGGCAGAAAACATTGAAGCTTTTCGCGAAACATTAGAAGTGTATGACTTCATGAAAAACATCCGTTTAAATGTAGCTGTCGAACAAGACGATCATTCCTTTTTGAAACTGACCGTAAAAGTCCGTGACAAAATTGTAGCCGACGGATTAAACGACGAAACTTTTGACGTTACCAATATTGGGGTGCACTTAAAAGCAAAGGAATTCAATCAGATTTTAGAAGACCCAAATACCATTGTTGTCGATTTTAGAAATCATTATGAAAGCGAAATTGGCCATTTCAAAGGCGCTATAACTCCGGATGTGGAGACTTTCAGAGAAAGTTTACCAATCATCAACGAGCAACTTCAAAATCACAAAGAAGATAAAAATCTGGTGATGTATTGCACTGGTGGGATTCGTTGCGAAAAAGCTTCGGCTTATTTCAAACATCAAGGTTTTAAAAATGTATTTCAGTTAGAAGGCGGCATTATCAATTATGCCAAGCAAATTAAAGAAGAAGGTATAGAAAGTAAATTCATTGGAAAGAATTTCGTTTTTGACCATCGCCTTGGCGAAAGAATTACTGACGATATAGTTTCGCAATGCCATCAATGCGGAAAACCTTGCGACAATCACACCAATTGTGAAAACGAAGGCTGTCATTTATTGTTCATACAATGTGATGAATGTAAAGCTGCGATGGAGAACTGTTGTTCTGTCGAATGTCAAGAAATCATTCACATGTCATTGGTTGATCAAGTGAAATTGCGTCGTGGGGTAAAAAACGGAAACATGATTTTCAGAAAAGGGAAATCAGATAAATTACTTTTCAAACATTCGGGTGAACTTTCGGATACATCTTTGGCTATTGCCGAAAAACCAAAAGACATCAGACAGAAAATAAAAATCAAAAAAGTCTTAATCGGAAAAGCAGAACATTATTATGTAAAAGCAGCTGTCGGACTTTTCATTATCGAAAATCAGGAGGTAACTATTGGTGATAAAATCTTAATTTCAGGGTCAACAACCGGAAACGAAGAAATGGTTATCGAAAAAATGTTCGTCAACGGAAGTGAAAATACTATAGCAAAAATTGGCGATAAAGTCACAATGAGTTTGCCATTCCGAATTCGTTTATCGGATAAATTGTTTAAGATTATCTCCTAAACTTATTCATTTTTAAAATACAAAATCCTAAATTTTGGCTGAAAAAAGCAATCAGAATTTGGGATTTTTTTATTGTAATTTATTTTTTTAAAATACTATCTTTACCAATTAATCGTTTTATGAATTATAAGTTGCTTTTTGCAACACTACATATATAATTATGGCTTGTCAAAGTTGTTCAACATCTGATGGTGGCGCACCTAAAGGATGCAAAAATAATGGGACTTGCGGCACCGATAGCTGCAACAAATTAACGGTTTTTGATTGGTTAGCCAATATGAGTTTACCAAACGGGGAAACTGCTTTCGACTGTGTTGAAGTTCGCTTCAAAAACGGTAGAAAAGAATTTTTTCGCAATACCGAAAAACTCACACTTAGCATTGGCGATGTTGTTGCGACTGAAGCTTCTCCAGGACATGATGTGGGTATTGTAACTTTAACCGGAGAATTGGTGAAAATTCAAATGAAGAAAAAGGGCGTGAATCATTCCGGTCCGGATATTGCCAAAATATATCGAAAAGCATCACAAAGAGATATTGATATTTGGAGCGATTCTCGAGATAAAGAAGAACCAATGAAAGTGAAAGCGCGTGAATTAGCAATCACTCACAAATTGGAAATGAAAATTTCGGATATCGAATTTCAAGGAGATGGATCCAAAGTTACTTTTTATTATACCGCAAACGACAGAGTTGATTTTCGACTTTTAATAAAAGATTATTCCCGAGTATTCAGCACCAGAATTGAAATGAAACAAGTTGGTCTGCGTCAAGAAGCGTCTCGTCTTGGCGGCATTGGTTCATGTGGTAGAGAACTATGTTGTTCAACTTGGTTGACGGATTTCCGTAGCGTAAATACTTCGGCTGCGCGTTACCAACAACTGTCTTTAAATCCGCAAAAATTAGCAGGACAATGCGGTAAATTAAAATGTTGTTTGAACTACGAATTAGATACTTACTTAGATGCTTTAAAAGGTTTTCCTGATTTTGAAACCAAATTAAAAACAGAAAAAGGCGATGCCATTTGCCAAAAACAAGATATTTTTAAAGGCTTAATGTGGTTCGCTTATACAGATAATTTTGCGAATTGGCACGTTTTAAACATTGAGCAAGTCAAGGAAATAATAGCCGAAAACAAACAAAACAAAAAAGTAAGTTCTCTTGAAGATTTTGCTATTGAAACGGTTGCTGAACCTGAAAAGGATTTTAACAATGCAATGGGACAAGAAAGTCTAACCCGATTTGACCAACCCAAAAAGAGCAAAAATAAAAACCGAAACAAAAATAAAAGCAAGGTTTCCAATCAACCCGATGCGAGACCAAACGGAGTCAAGATAAATCCAAACCAAAACCAGAAAAAAGAGCAAGGTCAAGGACAAAAACAAACTCAGAAACCAGCAGACAAAAAACCTATAATTATAAAAAAGAATGAAAATAAAGAATAGCATCCTTTTTATTTTAATCCTGCTTTTGGTTATTTCTTGTGATAAAAAAAGAGTTTTCGATGAATATAAATCGGTTGGTAAAACTTGGCATAAAGATAGCATCGTGACTTTTGAATTGCCAAAATTAGACTCCAAAAAATTCTTTAATTTGTATGTAAATGTTAGAGATAACGACGATTATCCATTCAATAATTTATTCCTGATTGTTTCCTTAGAGCAACCAAACCATAAGGTTAAAGTAGATACTTTGGAATACCAAATGACAAATCCCGATGGCACACTTCTAGGAGATGGCTTTTCGGATATTAAAGAAAGTAAACTTTTTTATAAAGGGAAAACAAACTTTACTCAAAAAGGAATTTATAAAATTCACATACAACAAGCAACAAGACAAACCGGAAAAATTGAAGGTGTAACAACACTTCCAGGAATAACTGATGTTGGTTTTAGAATAGAATCTACAGAATAAAATTATGGCACAAAAAAATAATACTACAGTTAAAGACATTAAGTACTACCAAAAGAAATTTTGGAAGTTGTTCTTTTATGGACTTGGAGTAACGGCTTTGTTTTTCACCCTAGCATCCTGGGGATTTTTTGGAAGTATGCCTTCGTTTGAAGATTTAGAGAATCCAGAATCAAATTTAGCCACCGAAGTTATTTCTTCTGATGGAATAACGATTGGGAAATTTTACAACGAAAACAGAACACCAATAAAATATGAGGATTTACCACAAAGTTTGGTCAAAGCTTTAGTCGCTACAGAAGATGAGCGTTTTTATGAACATTCCGGAATTGATGCCCGAAGAACTTTTGGTGCTGCTTTAAAATTAGGTTCCAATGGTGGAGCCAGTACATTAACCCAACAGTTAGCCAAATTATTATTCCATGGTGAAGGTTCAACTTTTAAACTTTTTCGTGTTATCCAAAAAGTAAAAGAATGGATTATTGCAGTTAAATTAGAACGTCAATATACCAAAAACGAAATTATCGCAATGTATCTTAACAAAGCCGATTTTGTAAATACAGCTGTTGGAATCCGTTCTGCTTCCAAAGTATATTTTGGCAAAGAACCTCGCGATTTGACTGTTGACGAAGCAGCAATGTTTGTTGGAATGCTTAAAAACCCTTCATTGTATAATCCTTTACGTCGCATAGAAAAAGTGCGTTTGAGAAGAAATACGGTTCTAGGTCAAATGGTTAGAAATGGTATTTTGGATAAAGCAACCAAAGACAAATTGGCTGCTCAACCTATTGTGTTACACTTTCATCCAGAAAGTCATAAAGAAGGAACTGCAACTTATTTTAGAGAATTCCTTCGCGAATACATGAAAAACTGGGCGAAAGAAAATAAAAAATCAGACGGAAGTGATTGGGATATTTATAGCGATGGTTTAAAAATTTATACTACAATAGATTCAAAGATTCAAGAACATGCCGAAGAAGCCGTTGCGGCACACATGAAAAATTTACAAAAGGAATTCTTTGCGGAACAAAAAGACAATAAAAATGCCCCGTTTTTAAAAATCACACCCGAAGAAACACAAAGAATCATGGACAAAGCCATGAAGTCATCTGACCGATGGAGAATCATGAAAGAAGATGACAAATCAGACGAAGAAATTACGGCTTCATTCCAAGTACCAACCAAAATGAAAATATTCTCCTGGAATGGTGAAATCGATACAATTATGAAGCCTATTGACTCGATTCGCTATTACAAACATTTTCTTCAAACTGGTGTAATGTCAATGGAACCAAAAACGGGTCATATCAAGGCTTGGGTTGGTGGAATTGATTATAAATATTTTCAATACGACCACGTTGGACAAGGCGCCCGTCAAGTGGGCTCGACTTTCAAACCTTTTGTTTACGCCACAGCAATCGAGCAATTAGGCATGTCGCCCTGCGATTCTATTATCGATTCACCGTTTACAATTCCGGTTGGAAGACATCACGTTACCGAAGCCTGGACGCCAAAAAACTCCGATAATAAATACCGCGGAATGGTAACTTTGAAAAAAGCATTGGCTAATTCTATCAATACCGTTTCCGCAAAATTGATGGATAAAGTTGGTCCCGAAGCTGTAGTTGCCTTAACCAAAAAATTAGGAGTGAAATCAGATATTCCTGTGCAACCTTCTATCGCACTTGGTGCCGTAGAAATTACTGTTGAAGACATGGTGGCAGCTTACAGCACTTTTGCCAACCAAGGTGTTTATATCAAACCACAATTCATCAGCAGAATTGAAGATAAAAATGGTGTAGTGCTATACGAACCAGTTCCGGAAACACATGATGTCTTGAATAAAGACATCGCTTATGCGGTCATCAAACTTTTAGAAGGTGTAACCGAAGAAGGTTCCGGAGTACGTCTTAGAACGCAAGGTGGCGGAAGTGGCGACAATCGTTGGACAGGTTACCCATACATGTTTACGAATCCAATTGCAGGGAAAACAGGAACTTCTCAAAATCAATCGGATGGTTGGTTTATCGGAATGGTGCCTAATTTGGTTACCGGAGTTTGGGTGGGTTGCGAAGACCGTTCTGCTCGTTTCAAAGGAATTACATATGGTCAAGGTGCAACGGCTGCTTTACCAATTTGGGGATATATGATGAAAAAATGCTATGAAGATAAAGATTTGCTGATTTCAAAAGATCCATTTGAAAGACCGGATAATCTTTCGATAAAAGTAGATTGCTGGACGCCAAGAAAAGTAGAAGTTGACTCGACTGCACTTCCTCCGGAAGAAGAACAAAACACAGATGAATTTGGATTGTAAAATTTAGGAGCTGTTTCCTGCTGTCCGCTATATCTTTTCCTCGTTAAAGAAACGAGAAAAAGGATGCCGCTACCATCAGGGCTAAAAAAACAGAATAATAGACAACTATGATTAACAAAAAAGTAAACTCCGTACAAGAAGCATTACAAGGCATCGAAGACAATATGACTATAATGCTTGGTGGCTTTGGCCTTTGCGGTATTCCAGAAAATAGTATTGCTGAATTAGTAAAAAAAGAAATCACAGGATTAACCTGCATATCAAATAATGCCGGTGTTGATGATTTTGGTCTTGGTCTACTTTTACAAAAAAGACAAATCAAAAAAATGATTTCTTCCTATGTTGGAGAAAATGCCGAATTTGAACGTCAAATGCTTTCCGGAGAACTTGATGTTGAGTTAACACCACAAGGAACTTTAGCCGAAAAATGTCGCGCTGCTCAAGCTGGAATTCCAGCTTTTTTCACTCCAGCAGGTTACGGAACTGAAGTGGCAGAAGGAAAAGAAACACGAGAATTCAACGGGAAAATGCACGTAATGGAATTGGCCTACAAAGCTGATTTCTCCATAGTAAAAGCATGGAAAGGCGACGAAGCGGGAAACCTTATTTTTAAAGGAACAGCCCGAAACTTCAACGCTTGTATGGCCGGTGCAGCAAAAACTACCATTGCTGAGGTAGAAGAATTATTACCTGTAGGTTCACTCGACCCGAATCAAATACACATTCCAGGTATATTAGTTCAACGCATATTCCAAGGCGAAAAATTTGAAAAAAGAATCGAGCAACGCACAACCAGAAAAAGATAATTTGAAAATTAGCTAATTTGAAAATTTGAAGATGAGGAACGACAAAGACAATTTAATTGTAAAAATGAGTTTTGAATTTGCTTTGAAGATAATTTCTTTTTCTGAAGAAATTCGTCAAACAAACCGTTTTGAAATGGCGTCTCAAATTTTCAGAAGTGGTACATCAATTGGAGCGAATATAAGAGAAGCTCAAAATGCAGAGAGCAGAGCCGACTTCATACATAAATTTAAAATTGCCGTCAAAGAAGCTGATGAAGTTCAATATTGGTTAACATTATGCAAAGAATCTGAATTTTATCCAAATCCTAGTCAAGAATTACATCAAGAAATACAATCTATAAATTTGATTATATCCAAAATTATCTCTTCAAGCAAGAAGCCCTAATTTTCAAATTTTCAAATCATCAAATCATCAAATTATGTTAGATAAAAACGACATCGCAAAACGAATAGCCAAAGAAGTTAAAGACCGCTATTATGTTAACTTAGGAATTGGAATCCCAACCTTGGTGGCTAACTATGTTCGTAATGATATTTCAGTAGAATTTCAAAGTGAAAATGGCGTTCTCGGAATGGGCCCATTTCCGTTTGAAGGTGAAGAAGATGCCGATATCATCAATGCCGGAAAACAAACCATAACGACTTTGCCGGGAGCCAGTTTCTTTGATTCGGCGTTTAGTTTTGGAATGATTCGCAGCCAAAAAGTAGATTTGACGATTCTTGGTGCGATGGAAGTTGCCGAAAATGGTGATATTGCCAACTGGAAAATCCCAGGGAAAATGGTAAAAGGAATGGGAGGCGCCATGGATTTAGTAGCTTCTGCCGAAAATATAATCGTTGCCATGATGCACGTGAATAAAGCCGGCGAAAGCAAAATTCTAAAAAAATGTACGCTGCCATTAACCGGAGTTGGTTGCGTTAAAAAAGTCGTTACTGAATTGGCAGTTTTAGAAATTACTCCAAAAGGTTTCAAACTTTTAGAGCGCGCGCCTGGCGTTTCTGTAGAACATATTATAGCGTCGACTGAAGCCGATTTAATTATTGAAGGAGAAATTCCGGAGATGATTATTGATTAAGATACTCCAATAAAACTTCTGAAGCATTTCCAAAAGTGTTCGCTTTTTCAGTGATACTGACCGCTCGTTTTTTATTCAGTTTATACGTTAAATCAAACTCAGTGGTGAATAATATCGCCGACAAAAAAGGATTATTGATATACGTAACCAACTTGTCACGAGCTGCGTCGATAGTATGAATTTCGATTACTTCTTCCTGCTGGAATTTGTATTTAAGTTCTAGTTTCAAAATACCTTCATCTACAATCGGGCGAACGTAAATGTTCATCAAATCAGTATTTCCAATAGTTTTAGCCATGGTCAATTTGGCAAAAGTTCCATCAGCCAAACTCGCTTTGACATGGTTATAAAAATGGGTAAAGGTTTCGGTAAACGACATTGAAATTTCTGTTTTATATTTTAAAAAAACCAACTTGCCACAAAAATAGCAGTAATTACACAAACCAAATCAACTAAAAGCATCGTGCCAAGTGTGTATCGTGTATTCTTAACATTGATACTTCCAAAGTAAACCGCGATGACATAAAAAGTAGTTTCGGCACTGCATTGGAAAATACAACTCAATCTTCCGGTAAAAGAATCTGGTCCAAAGGTTCGCATAGAATCAATCATAAAACCGCGTGAACCGCCAGAACTAAAAGGTCTTAACATCGCAACCGGCAATGAATCTGTAATTTGTTTGCTTACACCAATATTGGAAAATACAAAGGATATTCCGTTACTGATTATTTCAAACAAACCACTATTTCTAAAGAAGGAAATCGCCACCAACATTCCCATTACATATGGGAAAATGGTAACTCCGGTTTTTAAACCATTGTTGGCGCCAGTAACAAAAGCATCAAAAATAGTCGTGTCTTTTTCTACAAATTTTTTCTCATGAATGAATGAAAAAACCAATGTAAAACCAATGATTGCGACCAGCATCAAGCCTGAAAGATTAGAAGTAAAAGCATTTTTACCAATCAAATCCAATCTGTTAACATAAAATAATAATCCCACAATTGCCGCAATAATTACCATCAGTGCAACCACTAAAGAAGCGCTTTTAAAGTTGATTTTTTGTCGAATTCCGACAATTAAAAATGCCGCAATCGTTCCAATAAATGAGGTGATAATACAGGGCAACATCACATCAGCAGGATTACTAGCATTTTCAGCAGCACGATAACCTATGATAGAAGTTGGAATCAATGTTAATCCCGCTGCGTGCAAACACATAAACATAATTTGTGCGTCGCTTGCCTTATCTTTCTCGGGATTGAGCTCTTGTAAACTCTGCATGGCTTTTAATCCAAATGGTGTTGCAGCTGAATCTAATCCTAGAAAGTTAGCAGCAAAATTTAAAGTCATATAAGAAATGGATTCATGATTTTTTGGAATAGACGGGAAGATTTTTGAGAAAACTGGACTAAGTTTTTTAGCTAATTTTTCAGATGCTCCAGAGTCGATTAGCAACTGCATTAGTCCACAGAAAAAAGCCAAATACGCAATCAGCGGTAGAATTAAATCGAGTAAGCTGTTTTTGCAGGTTGGCAACAATCCGTCCGATTTTTGAACACCCGAATAAATTTTAACAGTCTTAGCTTTATAAACATAAGTAGTATCGGCATTGAGCGTATCTCTATTGATAATCATGGTCTGTTCAGGTGCTTTTTTGAGGCTGTCCATGATAAATTTTGGCATTTGTTCAAGGTATTTTTCGGAAATTAAAATAGGGTCATCTTTTTTTCCATTCAATACATTATCAATAGTGTAGCTACTTCCAATACTCAAACTAAATAGTACAAAAGCTATGGACGAAACAAAAATAGCCAACCAAAATCTACTCAAAACCATAAGTTGTTTTTTTGTAAATATAGCATTTAATCATTTTTGAATTAAAAAATTAAAGCCGATTTTTATTTACAGCATTTATGAAGTGCTAAACAAATGTTAGATTTTGATGAATATTTGTTAATAAAATACGGATATTAGTATAGTGTTGTTATATTTGCTGGATTTTTACTAATACAACTACCATCTCAATAAAATTATGAAAAAGAACTTCTTTATATTCCTAGCATTTATTTTTGTTTCGAATACTATTATTGCACAATCACAGGCTGATGTCAAAAAAATTATTGCCAACTATGATATGGCAAAGCTTAAAAACACCGAAGATTTTTATAGAAAAAAACAAGAAGCTGATAAACGAAAAGCAATTGCAGTTGCGCTACAAAAAAACTGGCCGCTTATAATCAAAAATACAGATGGGAATTTTTCTGAATTAATGAGACTTTCTCCCGAAGGATTGCCTATTTATTATTCGACACAAAATGTAAATGCGGCAAAATCTACCAGAGCAAATCATTTAAACACTGGAGGTAGTCTTGGTTTAAATTTAAATGGACAAGGAATGGTTGTTAGAGAATGGGACGGTGGAAATGTTAGAACAACTCACACTGCTTTTGGTGGGAGAGTTACTGTAATTGACGACCCAACAAATGCAACAACAGTTATGCATTCGACTCACGTTTGTGGGACTATGGTTGCTAGTGCAACGCCGGCTACAGTAAAAGGAATGGCATATCAAGCCAATGCCCGAACATTCAACTGGGATTTAGATGATTCAGAAGCGATCTCGGAAGCACAACTTGGAATGCTTATCTCCAATCACTCTTATGGTGTTCCTATCACAAGTAACGGAACAACTTTACCATCTTGGCTTATCGGATCTTATTCTTCCGATGCTTATATTTGGGATGAACTTGCTTATAATGCTCCTTATTATCTGGCAGTAATGTCGGCTGGAAATGATGGAACAAATAATGATAATTTAGAACCTCTTTTGTTTGGGTATGATAAACTAGTAAGTAATAAAACAGCTAAAAACAATTTAGTTGTAGCCAGTTGTGCTGATGTAACTGTAGCAGCTGATGGGACAGTAAATCCTGCAAACGTATCTATCAGTTCTTTTAGTAGTCAAGGACCAACAGATGACTTTAGGGTAAAACCAGACATCACTGGAAATGGAGAAAACTTGACCTCAACAAGCAATACTAGTAATACTGCAACAGCGGCAATATCCGGAACTTCTATGGCTTCACCAAATGTTGCAGGGACTTTAGTTTTAGTTCAACAACATTACAAAAATTTTACAAATAACTTTATGCGTGCTGCAACACTAAAAGGTTTAGCATGTCATACGGCTGATGATGCAGGAGATGTTGGACCAGACCCTAATTTTGGATGGGGTTTATTAAACGCAAAAAAAGCAGTGGAAACTATAAACGCTAATGGATTAACTTCATGGATTTCGGAAGAGAATCTTAATACCGGACGTGCTTTTACCATGACGGTGAATTCAAATGGGACGGCTCCTTTAATTGCTTCAATTACATGGACAGATCTTCCTGGAGCAATAAACAATGGAACATTGCCTGCAAATGATACAACACCAGCATTAGTAAATGATCTTGATATTAGAATTACAAAAAATACTACGACCTATTTTCCTTGGAGAATGAATCCTGACCCAAGCTCACCGGCAATTAGAACAGGAGACAATTCTGTAGACAATGTAGAGCAAGTAAAAATTGACGCTCCAACTGCAGGACAATATACAATAACCGTTAGTTCAAAAGGAACTTTAGTAACAGGAAGTCAAAAATATTCTCTTATAATTACGGGTATAAATTCCTCATTTGCTATTAATTCAACTTCTGATAATTTAAGCGTTTGTGCTAATCAAAATGCAGTATATACTTTTAATTATAGCCAAACAGGTTCGGGAGCAACAACTTTCTCTGCTGTTGATTTGCCAACTGGAGCAACAGCTTCGTTTTCACCAACATCGTTAAGTGCTGCTGGAACAGTTACAATGACAATTTCTGGATTATCAAATGTTATTCCTAATGAATATTTTGTTGGAATAAGAGGAACCAATGCAACCGAGACAGAAACTAGATATAAGTCTTTACGTATTTATAATGCTGCTTTTCAATCAATTGCTCTTCAAAACCCTACAAACGGACAATCAGGATTATCTACAACTACTGATTTAACATGGAACAGTCAAGCCAATGCACAAAGCTATTCTGTTCAAGTTTCTTTATCTCCAAACTTTACAAGTTTTGTAATAAATGATGTTGTAACAATTAATGAATACAATCTTTCTGGATTAAGTCAAGCAACAAGATATTATTGGAGAGTAATTCCCTCTAATAACTGCGGAGATGGATTAGCAGCCAATGCAACTGTTTATTCATTTGCAACTGGCACATTATCTTGCGACCAAACTTTTACAGCAACAGATTATTCTAACAATGTTATTGGTACTACTCCAAACTCCGAAGCATATGTTCCTTTGACCATTACTGGCGGATATACTATAGGTGATATTAATGTAAATATGGATATTACTCATACTTGGATTGGTGATATAACAGTAACTCTTGAAGGTCCTGCTTCTATTGGAACGCCAATTATTACCCTATTGGATATTCCTTGTGGTGCTAATCAAAACATAAATTGTACTATGGATGATGATGGAGGCGTTTCTGCTTGTAGTGGAACTCCAGCAATTACAGGAAATATTGCTCCCGTTGATGCTTTAAGTTCTCTAAATACTTTACCTGCTGACGGCGAATGGATTTTAAGAGTTCTTGATCATAATAATGAAGATGGTGGAACTATCAATAACTTTAGTATCAACTTGTGTAGAGTTGAAAATGTATTAAGTGTAGTGACTAACCCTTTTTTAAACAGTAGCGTTTATCCTAATCCAACAAAAGGCATTGTAAATGTTGCAATTCCGGCCTTAACAGATAAAGCAACTATAAAATTATATGATATCCAAGGAAGACAAATTCTTTCGAAAGAAACAAGTGAAGTTTACACTTCTTTCGGAATTGAAAATCTTCAAGACGGATTGTATTTAGTTAACATCGAAAATGAACAAGGTTCGATTACTAAAAAGATAATTTTGAGAAGAAACTAATCGTAACCTTTTCTAACAAAAAGTCCTCGCATTTAAAGTGTGAGGACTTTTTTTATACATGAATAATTTCGTCATCTATCAATAAATCTTCCCGTCGTAGTCGGAGAAATATTTGTGCTACAGCAATCACATCTTTTTCGCAATAGATTACAATTCTATCGATGTCTTTTTCAACATAAAAAACATGGGCGACCTGACTGCCATCAATATCTCCTTTAGGAGATGGAATTCCGAGAATTTTTGTTAGTAATTTTAACGAGGTGAAATGTTTGTAATCGCCAAATTTCCATAATTCCAATGTGTCCAAATGTGGAATTTCCCATGGTTTTTTTCCAAATAAATTCAATTTGGTTGGAATAGCAATTTGGTTGATAATCATTCGACGTGCAATAAACGGAATGTCAAATTCTTTGGCATTGTGTCCACATAAAACATGTTGCGCTTGGTTAAAATGAGTATCTAACAAATTAGAAAAATCTTTTAAAATCTTTTTCTCATCGCCAAAAAAAGAGGTTACTCTAAAATTTCTGATGTCTCCTTTGTTGACGAAATAGCCTACGGAAATACAAACAATTATTCCAAACTCAGCCCAAATTCCAGCGCGGTCATAAAAGTCTTCTGGAGTAAATTCATCACGTCTTTGATATTGGGTTTTTTGCTCCCAAAGTTCTTTCATGTCTTTATCCAATTCATTAAAATTTTCCGTTTCGGGAACGGTTTCAATATCGAAAAAAAGGATGCTATTGAGATTTATCTTTTCTATCATATTACTAAATTTAGGAATTTACGGACTTAAAATTAAGTATTGTAATTGAAATATGAAAGAAAAAGTTTAAAAAAGTGATTGCTGTGCTGATGGATTTTCGTGTTCCAACAACCATTTTTTACGCCACAAGCCGCCGGCATAACCGGTTAGTGAGCCGTCAGTTCCGATAACGCGATGACAAGGAACTACAATCCAAAGCGGATTTCTTCCATTGGCAGACGCAACAGCTCGAATGGCTTTTACATCACCTAGTTTTTTGGATAAATCAAGATAAGATATGGTTTTGCCGAAAGGAATATTGAGTAATTCATGCCATACTTTTTGCTGAAAATCGGTTCCTTGTGGATTGAGTTTGAAATCAAAATGATGTCGTTGTCCTTTAAAATATTCCTGCAGTTGGCTAACACATTCTTTAAGATTCTTTGGGATTTTGACAGTAATTACTCCTTCGCTTAAAATAGATATTACAGCAATACCATTTTCATCTCCAACAATTTTTGTGATTCCGAGTGGTGATTCTATAAAGGCTGTTTCCATTTGATAAAGTTATCAAATATTATTTTGAAAAGCTATAAATATAACCTTCCAAAGCCTTCAATTGGTCGTCGTTCATACTTTTAGTAATAGCGAAATTGGTTTTCATAATGTCGTATTGACTTGGATCAACGATTGGGTCGCTTTCTTCTTTTAGAAATGCAACAATGCTTCCTTTTTGGGTTTTGTAGATTTTAGCAATATCCTGTAAGCTTGGTCCAATTATTTTTTGATCCGGTTTGTGACAAGCAATGCAATTGCCTTCGCCTTCAAAAAGTTCTTGTCCAGAAACTGTTACCGCTGTTTCATGAACGGAATTTTCTTTTTTCTCTTGCTTGTTTTGGCACGAAACTAAAAGTAGTATCGTTATAATTAAGAATAGTTTTTTCATGGTTTACAAAAATTCAATACGTTTTTCTAATAGCCCCGATTGCAGTGGTATCTTTTACACCTGTCAGGTTTTTGAAAACCTGACAGGTGTAAAAATATAACGGAAAGCGGGAACATGGAACACTAATAAAGCCCAAACCTTACGCTCCTAAAAATTTACCTAAAATTCGCGAATTTGCGGTCTATTTATTTGTTTAATAATATAGCTGCTTCCTTTGCAAAATAAGTCGAAATCAAACTCGCGCCAGCACGCTTGATGCACATCAATTGTTCCATCATAATCTTGTCGTGATCGAGCCAACCTCTTTCTGAAGCTGCTTTAATCATAGCATATTCGCCCGAAACATGAAAGACAGTTACCGGAACATTAACGGCATTTTTGACTTCGCGAACGATATCCAAATAAGCAATTCCGGGTTTTACCATTACCATGTCGGCACCTTCTTCAACATCCATAAGTGCTTCTTTGATGGCTTCGATGCGGTTGGCATAATCCATTTGATAGGTCTTTTTGTCTTTTGGAATTTCGGCATTATCAACTGGTGCGCTATCTAAAGCATCTCGAAACGGACCATAAAATGCCGAAGCATACTTAGCAGAATAACTCATAATACCAACATTTGAAAATCCGGCAGCATCTAATCCTTGACGCAGTCTTAAAACTCTTCCGTCCATCATGTCACTTGGTGCTACAAAATCGGCTCCGGCTTGAGCGTGAGAAACTGCCATTTTAACGAGAGCTTCGTTAGTTGCATCGTTGGCGATATCTCCGTTTTCAATGAGGCCATCGTGACCATAAATTGAGTATGGATCTAAAGCCACATCAGGCATAACAATCATTTCCGGGCAAGCTGCTTTGATAGCTTTAATGGCTTGCTGCATTAATCCGTTTGGATTCCATGCTTCTTTTCCGGTATTGTCTTTTAGGCTTTCATCAACTTTTACATAAATGTTTATGGCTCGGATTCCGAGAGCAAATATTTCTTTTACTTCTTTTACAGTTAAGTCAATTGAACGACGGTAAATTCCAACCATTGATGGAATTTCGGATTGATAGTTTTCGCCTTCTGTAATGAACATTGGGAACATAAAATCACTTGGACTTAAAGTTGTTTCGCGAACTAAAGAACGAATACTTTCGTTTGCTCTTAGTCTTCTGCCTCTTTGTAGTGGGAACATAATTTTTAGTTTTTCTCGCAAAGGCACAGAGGCGCAAAGCGAATGTTTGTTTACCTTTTTTAAATCCAGTTTATTGGATTTTCTAATACTTTAATTAATTTTTCTTCCTCGCTTCCGACTTCTGGATGATGGTCGTATACCCATTGCACATGCGGTGGTAAACTCATCAAGATGGATTCGATTCTTCCATTGGTTTTTAAACCAAATAAAGTTCCTTTGTCGTGCACCAAATTGAATTCGACATAGCGACCACGACGGATTTCCTGCCAGTTTTTTTGTGCTTCAGTATACTCTAAATCTTTTCTTTTTTCAACAATTGGGACGTAAGCTTCTAGGAAACTATTGCCAACTTCCGAAACAAAGTTAAACCAATTTTCCATTGTCATTTCTGCTGACTCTTTACAATAATCAAAGAACAAACCGCCTATTCCGCGCGCTTCTTTTCGGTGTGCGTTCCAGAAATAAGTGTCGCATTGTTTTTTGTATTTTGGATAAAATTCTGGATTGTGTTTGTCGCAAGCGCTCTTACAGGTTTGATGAAAATGTTTTGCGTCTTCTTCAAACAGATAATATGGCGTTAAATCCTGTCCACCACCAAACCACGAATTTATTATATTTCCAGCAGCATCGTACATTTCAAAATATCTCCAATTGGCATGAACGGTTGGCACCATAGGGCTTTTTGGATGAATGACCAAGCTCAATCCGCAGGCAAAAAAATCGGCTTCTCCAACGTTGAACATCTTCTGCATGGCTTCTGGTAATTTACCGTGAACAGCCGAAATGTTTACACCTCCTTTTTCAAAAACATTTCCATTTTCAATCACACGCGTTCTTCCGCCACCTCCTTCTGGTCGTTCCCAAATGTCTTCACGGAATTTAGCAACGCCATCAACCGCTTCTATACCGGAAGTGATTTGGTCTTGGAGTTGGAGTATGTATTGATAGAATTTATTTTTCATTATAATACTCTGATTTCAATAATCCAAAATAAACTATGTCTTCTAAAACTCCTTCTTGGTTTTTGAATTCCTCACGTAAAATTCCTTCTTCCTGAAAACCATGTTTTAGAGCGATTCTTTGGCTTCCATAATTGATTTTTGAAGTGCAGATATACACTTTATTCATCCCTAATTTGGTAAAACAAAATGTTATTATTTGATAAACTGCATTTGAAATAATTCCTTCCCCTTCAAAATCAGCATCAATAAAATAGGCTAATTCACATTTGAGAATATCATTGTTGACGTTTTTAATACAAACATATCCAATCAAAATATTGGTTTCTGTATTCCTTATGTAGAAATAATAACCTTCATTATTTACTTCCTTTTTAACATTCAACGCAATAAAATTGGTTGTTTTATCTATATCCGAACAACTGGAAACAGTAACCGGAAATGTTTTCTCTATGTGGTTCTTATTCTTAATGATAAGTTTAAAAAACTCTTCAGGAAGAATATTTTGAATTGATTCTATTTTCCAGTTTTCGAATTTCATTACGATTTATATTCTTTCACAGCTTCCACAAAAGCTTTGGCATGATCAACCGGAATATTTGGTAAAATTCCGTGACCAAGGTTTACTATGTAATTGTCTTTTCCGAATTCATTAATCATTTCATGCACCATTTTTTTGATGGTTGGAATTGGGGAAAGTAATCGACTTGGGTCAAAATTTCCTTGCAATGTGATTTTACCGCCAGATAAATATCGGGCGTTTCTTGGAGAACAAGTCCAGTCAACTCCTAGCGCTGATGCCTTACTCTTTGCCATATCGTTCAAAGCAAACCAACATCCTTTTCCGAATACAATTACTTTAGTGTCTTCTGCTAAAGCATCAACGATTTGGTTGATGTATTTCCATGAGAATTCCTGATAGTCAACTGGTGATAACATACCGCCCCAAGAATCAAAAATCTGAATAGCATTACAGCCTGCTTTTACTTTTTCTTTTAAATATAGAATTGTAGTGTCTGTAATTTTTTGCAATAATGTATGCGCCGCAACTGGATTTGAAAAACAAAATCCTTTGGCGGTATCAAAACTTTTAGAACCCTTCCCTTCAACAGCATAACAGAAAATCGTCCATGGTGAACCTGCAAAACCAATTAATGGAACCTCATCATTCAACATTTCTTTGGTTAATTTTATGGCGTCGAAAACGTAACCTAAAGTTTCGTGAACATCGGGAACAAAGGTTTTATTTACATCTTCCATTGAGCGAATCGGATTTGGAATAATTGGGCCCAAATTGTCTTTTAGTTCAACGTGAATTCCCATTGCGCGTGGCACAACTAGAATATCCGAAAACAAAATTGCAGCATCTGGTTTTACAATTCGGATGGGCTGAACTGTAATTTCGGCTGCTAATTCCGGAGTTTCGCAACGAGTAAAGAAATCATATTTGTCGCGCAAAGCTCTGAACTCTGGTAAATATCTTCCGGCTTGACGCATCATCCAAACTGGTGGACGTTCAACGGTTTCGTTATTTAGGGCTCTTAAAAAAAGGTCGTTTTTAATCATTTTATTGTCTATAATATTCGATACTTTTCATTGTGGTATTTTCAATATTGGGTTGATTCGCAATAATTATATTTGGTGTTACATATTTTAAAGCTTCGGCTGTTGTGTTGCCAATGCAAAAGCAAATTTCATCTTCAATTTTATTCTCCTGTAAATAACTTTCTACTGCTGACGGACTGAAAAACAAAATACCATTAGGCACAAAATCAATTTTATATGATGTCAAAAGCGTTTCGTAAACCTCAAATTCATTTAATTTAATTTTAGCTAACTGTAAAGCTTCTGGCAAAACATCTCTTCGAATAGTTCCGCAGAAAAAAGTGAAACTATTTTTTGAATATTGGTTACAAATAATAGAAGCTAATTCAGCAGCATAATCTGAATATTCGATAACTTGAAAATCATTTTGTTTTAATATTGCCTTTGTTTTTTCGCCTACACAAAAACATTTTTTGGTTTTAATTTCGGCTATTTTATTATTTCGAAGAACGCTTTCGACTGCATTTTGACTGGTAAAAATCAAATAGTCGTTCATTGAATCAATTTCAAATATTTTTCTTTGAATGCTGATAAAATCTTCTTCAAATATTGTAAAATTCGCGCTTAACATTAACTGCTTTTGTTTTTCTGAAAGCTTCTTTGTTGAGACTATGCGAATTTGATTTTGCATTACTTTTTCAATTCGTTTTTGATTTTAGCCATCAAATCTGATCCACCATTTTCTATAATTTCGTTAGCTGAATTGAATCCTAACTTTTTCCACTCAGATATATCAACTTTTTTATCAATTTCCAGTTTTTGTTTTCCGTCTATTGATAACAAAACACCTTTAAAATCTATTGTGTCTTCTTCTTCGTTATATTTAGCCAACGCTCCTATTGGTGCTGTACAGCCGCCTTCGAGTGTTCTCAAAAACTGACGTTCAATATAAGTGCAAATTTCGGTTTCAATATCGTTTAGTTGGGAAACTGCATCAATAGTAAACGCATCATTTTCCATGGCAACAATAACCATAGCACCTTGTGCCGGTGCCGGAATCATCCAATCTAAATTGATAAAACTGTCCGGTTTTATATTAATTCGTTCCAACCCTGCTGCGGCAAAAACAGCTCCATTCCAATCGTTATTTTTTAGTTTTTGCATTCTGGTATTTACGTTACCACGTAGATCAACTACAGTATGATTTGGATATTTATTCCACCATTGCGATTGACGCCGTAAACTTCCGGTTGCAATCGTTGCTTCAGAATTAAGAAAATCGAGATTGCCTTTGTGTACAAGTATATCCAAGACATTGGCACGTTCTAATACTGCTGCCTGCACGATTCCTTTTGGCAAAGCCGTTGGAACATCTTTCATTGAATGCACCGCAATGTCGACTTGCCCATTTATCATGGCAATATCTAAAGTTTTTGTAAAAATTCCAGTGATTCCGAGTTCGTAAAGTGGTTTATCTAGAATGATATCACCATCCGATTTCACCGCTATGATTTCAGTTGCATAACCTAAATCTTGTAGTTGCTTTTGAACGGTATTTGCTTGCCAAAGTGCCAGTTCACTATCACGAGTTCCTATTCTGATTTTTTTGGTCATTTTATTTAGAAGAAGTTTCTATCTGAAATATTTTCTCAATCCATTCGATACTCTCATCCACCATAGTATTATCGTCTTTTAAATGACTGGCAAAATGATTGGTTATTTTTTGTATGATTCTAGTACTAATTAGTTCGGCTTGTTCTTCGTCAAAATTGGAGAACTTTTTTCTTTGTACATTCAATTCTGACTCTTTAATTGAATTGAGTTTTTCTTTTAAGGCGTGAATTGTTGGGGCAAATTTTCTTTGTTTGGTCCAAGCCAAAAATTCCTCCATAATTTCTTCTATGATAACTTCAGCAGCTGGAATATGTTTTTTGCGATTTTCTAATGTCTCATCTGTCATTTGTGATAAATGATCCATATGCACTAAAGTAACACCTTCAACAGTAGTAACATTTTCGTTTACATTTTTTGGTATAGACAAATCTAAAATCAACAATGGCTTTTTTAGATTCAAAATAGCTTTGTCTACTGTTGGGTTTTGTGCACCAGTTGCTACAACTAATACATCAGCTTTTTGAATTTCCAATTGCAAATCAGCATAGTCTTTAACCACTACATCTAGCTTTCTCGCCAATCGTTCTGCAGTATCTTTAGTACGATTAATTAAAGTTATCTGCTCGTGTTTAGTATGTTTAACTAAATTCTCGCACGTATTTCTGCCGATTTTCCCTGTGCCGAAAAGTAAAATGTTTTTATTAGCAATATCGTCAACATTACTAAAAATATACCGAACGGAAGCAAAAGAAACGGATGTAGCGCCTGATGAAATTTCGGTTTCATTTTTAATTCTTTTACTCGTTTGAATAACCGCATTGACCAATCGTTCTAAAAAAGCATTCACCAAATTCATCGATTTACTTTCTACAAAAGCTGATTTAATTTGACTTATAATTTCAAAATCCCCGAGAATTTGACTATCTAAACCAGTTCCAACTCGAAACATGTACCGAACTGCTTCTTGGTTTTTATAGATGTGGGCCACTTTTTGAAAATCTTCTACAGTACCTTGACTATTATCACAGAGTAATTTGATTAATTGAAATGGATGTTGAGCAAAACCATAAATTTCGGTACGGTTACAGGTAGAGGTTACTAGTAAAGATTCAATGCCTTCTTGTTGAGCCTGAATTAAAACATTCTTCTTAGCGCTTTCGTCTAAGCTGAATTTTCCTCTAATGTCGGCATCGGCTTTCTTATAACTTAAGCCAACAACATAAAAAGTACTATGTTTCGAAATGTTTCCGTTTTCCATATTTTGCTCTTTACCTAAAAGAGGAACAAAGTTATCGTTATGTGTTTTACAAAAACAACGCTAAAAGAACTTTTTGTGTCGCTGTGAGTTATTTTTGTACTCAATTGTATTTTTATCGTTATTTCTTTTAATTTTGTACTGAAATCAAGTAATTATTTGGTTCTTATGTAGATTTATTCTAAATAAATATTTGCAATACTTACTTGTCCTTTTTCAAAAAATATCGCTATGGGTTCTAAAGAAATAATAACAATCGAGAATGATTTTACCCTAATTCGTTTTCAGAATGATACGGATGAAATTTCTACATTTCAAAGTCCTGTTAATATAGGATTAATTCAATTTCATTTCGGATTAAAAGGAAGTGCCAAGTTCATTTTTAACAATGGTAATTATACATTAGATTTAAATGAAGAGAAATGTTTGTTGTTTTATAATCCAGAAAAAGAATTGCCACTCAATATTGAAATTGCGCCAAAATCCTGGTTAATAACCATACTGGTTTCTATCAAAAAGTTTCATGGCTTGTTTACAACTAATGCAGAACACATTCCGTTTTTGAGTCAGGAAAACAAAGACAAGAAATACTATAACGAAAGTGACGTGAGTCCATCGATGGCCATTGTATTAAACCAAATGTTTCATTACAACCTAAATCCTTCGATAAAAAATCTATACTATAAAGGCAAAGGATATGAATTGCTAAGTTTGTTTTTTAACCGAAACGAAGATCCAAATGCTGAGCAATGTCCGTTCTTGATAGACGAAGAAAACGTATTGAAAATTAAAAAAGCTAAAGAGATTATTATTGCCAATATGGCTGAACCACCGAGCTTGGAATCGCTAGCCAATCAAGTTGGGCTAACCTTGAAAAAATTAAAAATGGGGTTCAAACAAATTTATGGCGATACCGTTTACGGTTTTCTTTTTGATTACAAAATGGAGTATGCTCGACAACTTTTAGATTCTGGTTCCTATAATGTTAACGAAGTTGGATTAAAAATCGGATATAGTACCGGAAGTCATTTTATAGCAGCATTCAAGAAAAAATTTGCCACTACACCAAAGAAGTATTTAATGTCAATGAGTCAAAACAATTAAAAAAAGTTATTACTTTATAAAAAAAGCCAAAATGAAAGGAGTATTATTAGTAAATCTGGGATCTCCAGAAAGTCCAACAGCAAAAGATGTAAAGCCTTATTTAGATGAATTTTTAATGGATAAATACGTTATTGACGTGCCATTTTTATTACGTGCTTTATTAGTTCGAGGAATCATTTTACAAACGCGACCTAAAAAATCAGCTGAAGCGTATGCTAGAATTTGGACCAGTGAAGGTTCGCCTTTGATTGTGATTTCAAAAAGAATGCATAAGAAGGTTCAAAGCTTAGTTGATATTCCAGTTGCTTTAGCAATGCGTTATGGAACGATTACTATCATGAAAGGATTGCAGGAATTACATGATAAAGGGGTGAATGAAGTCATGCTTTTACCATTGTATCCACAACACGCAATGGCATCTACAACTACAATTGTGGTTTTGGCAGAAGAATTGAGAGCAAAACACTTTCCTGAAATGAAATTCACGAATGTTCCAGCATTTTACAACAAGCCCGACTACATTCAAGCATTAGCCAATTCTATTAAAAAGCATTTAGACACCTTTGAATATGATCATTTGTTGTTTTCGTATCATGGCATTCCAAAACGGCATATTCGTAAAACGGATATTACAAAATCACATTGTAAAATAGATGGTTCGTGTTGCAACACTGAATCACCAGCGCATGAATTTTGCTATCGCCATCAGTGTTATGAAACCACTAAACAAGTAGTGAAATTGTTGGGAATTCCAGAAGGAAAATACAGCCAAACTTTTCAATCTCGTTTAGCGGGCGACAAATGGTTAACACCATACACCGATGTCGAAATCAACAAAATGCCCGAGAAAGGCATTAAAAAACTAGCTGTTGTAACGCCAGCTTTCGTTGCTGACTGTCTTGAAACTTTGGAAGAAATTGCCATGGAAGCAAACGAACAGTTTTTACATCACGGTGGTGAGGAATTTATGGCAATTCCATGCATGAACGATGGCGATGCGTGGTGTAAAACCGTTGCGAATTGGATTAAGGACTTTCAAAAAGAATAGCAAAAAGAAAAAAGACATTTTAAATGGATCTCTACAACTACATAAAATCATTACATCTTATTTTTGTAATCACTTGGTTTGCGGGTTTATTTTACATTGTTCGCTTATTTGTATATCAAATAGAAGCCAACGACAAGCCATCTCCAGAAAAAGAAATTCTGCTAAAACAATACAAAATCATGACGTATCGGTTATGGTACATCATTACTTGGCCAAGTGCCATTTTAGCTACGTTGTTTGCGATTTGGTTATTGATTTTAATGCCTGCTTGGTTACAGATGCCTTGGATGCATGTTAAGTTGGGGTTTGTAGTTTTGCTTATTGCTTACCAAATAAAATGTCATTTAATCTACCAAAAATTACAAAACGACACCTTCAATTATTCTTCCAACTTCATGCGATTATGGAATGAAGGTGCAACGATTATTCTTTTTGCCGTAGTTTTTTTAGTAATTTTAAAAAATGCTTTCAACTGGATTTATGGTGTAATCGGAATTGTTCTGTTTTCGATTTTGATAATGTTAGGTTTCCGATTCTATAAAAAAATTAGAGAAAGAAACAAAAGCTGAACACTTCTTTCTGAACACTGAACACTATGTTAAACGGCTTCAAAATGTCAATGCTTTCACTTCGAATTAGGATTTTCCTATCGATGATTATATTGATATTAATTGCCTCTGTTTTAATGGCTTCTATATCGATTATTCAGTTTAAAAACGAAGCCAAAGATTACCATCAAAAACGGTTGGACCAAAAAGAATTCGCCATAAAAGAACATATCAATTATGTACTTTCCAACACCACTTATCCGCTTACAGAGCGAAATCTTCCTTTGATTTTTAAAGATAAAATCCATGAATTAGCAGACATTCATAACCTTGAAATCAATATTTATGGCTTGAACGGAAAACTACTAAAATCTTCTAAAGCATCTTTTTCTGTTGACAAAGTAGCACCGCCTATTCCGAATTATGTGCTAAAACTTGTTCAGTCATCTGTCGAAAAAAGATACGTCGATATAAAAAGTGTTAACGGACTCAAAAACCGTTCATCTTATAGTCAGATTAAAGATGACAAATTCAAACCGTTAGGAATTTTAAACATTCCTTATGTTGAGGATGATAGTTTTTATCAAACAGAATTGCAGCAATTTTTATTGCGTTTAAGCCAGGTTTATTCTTTTATGCTGATTATAGCTTTTGCTTTGGCGTATTTTCTGGCGAGTTATATTACCAAATCGTTGAAAACCATTTCTGATAAAATCTATGAAACTAGCTTGAATCAAAAGAACGAAAAAATTGTTATTGAAGCCAATAGTCGTGAAATCAATTCGCTGATAAACGCCTATAATCAAATGGTGGATAAATTAGAAGACAGCGCCACTATGCTTGCCCAAAGCGAACGTGAACAAGCTTGGCGCGAAATGGCAAAACAAGTAGCGCACGAAATCAAAAATCCCTTGACGCCAATGCGGTTAACAGTGCAAAGTTTCCAGCGAAAATTTGATGCCAATGATCCCGAATTAAAACAAAAACTCAACGATTATTCCAAAACATTAATCCAACAAATTGATACGATGAGCGCTGTGGCTTCGGCTTTTTCAAACTTTGCTTCAATGCCAGCTCAACAAAATGAAACGCTTAATGTGGTTCAGGTTGTGGAATTGGCTTTAGATATTTTTAATGAAGATTTTATTGTCTTCAAAAGCAATAAAGAATATGTAATTTCTAAATTAGACCGAACGCAATTGATTAGGATTATTACGAATTTGGTTAAAAATGCCATTCAATCCATTCCGGATGAACAAGAAGAAAAGAAAGTTTTAGTTTCGGTTAACGAAGTAGAAAACGATGTTATAATCACTGTTGAAGACAACGGAATTGGTATTGAATCAGACAATATTGAACATGTTTTCGAACCCAAATTTACCACAAAAACTAGCGGAATGGGATTAGGCCTGGGAATTATCAAAAACATTATAGAAAATTACAAAGGAACTATTACTTTTGAAACGGAACTCGGAAAAGGAACAACTTTTTTTGTTTCCTTGCCTATTGTCAAATAAAAATTTAGCCACAGATTCACAGATTTCAAAAAGACAGTTAAAATAATTTGAATTTAAATTCTTTCATGACTATTAAAAGTCAAATAAATAAGCTGTGAATCTGTGGCTAAATATTATAGAACTAATAAACTACAAACTATGAACTTCGAAAACATACTCGTTGCTATTGATAATGGCATTGGACAAATCACCATCAATCGCCCGACAAAATTAAATGCGCTTAATGTGGCAACAATCCAAGAATTGCACAACGCTTTTGAAAACCTGGAAAACGATAATGATGTTAGAGTTATTATAATTACCGGCGGAGGCGATAAAGCTTTTGTAGCGGGTGCAGATATTTCAGAATTTGCTAATTTTTCGATTGAAGAAGGCGCACAAATGGCTGTTCAAGGACATGAATTGCTTTTTGATTTTATCGAAAATTTAAAAAAGCCAACTATTGCAGCCATCAATGGATTTGCACTAGGCGGTGGTTTAGAATTAGCGATGGCGTGTCACTTCAGAATTGCTTCTGATAATGCCAAAATGGGTTTACCTGAGGTCTCACTTGGTATAATTCCGGGTTATGGCGGAACGCAACGTTTGCCACAATTAATTGGAAAAGGTCGAGCAATGGAAATGATAATGACTGCCGGAATGATTTCTGCTGAAGAGGCGCATCGTGCTGGTTTGGTCAATCATATTGTACCACAAGCCGAGCTTTTAGATTTTACAAAAGGCATCGCAAACCGAATTATGAGAAACTCTCCTTTTGCCATTGGCAGAGCCATAAAATGCATCAATGCCAACTTCAAAGATGGAATAAATGGTTATGAAACCGAAATCAGAAACTTTGGAAAATGCTTTAACACAGAGGACTTTAAAGAAGGAACAACAGCATTTTTAGAGAAAAGAAAAGCGGAATTTAAAAGGAACTAATCTTTATGAAAAAGAACATTTTTTGTCTATTCCTTTATTTTCTGAGCTCGTTTATTTATTCACAGAATATTCCTTTTTCCATCACAAAAAGTGGTTTATTTCAGGATGACTATAAGGAAACAGCAATTGTCTTGGCAGAGAAAATAGACGATAATGGTTTCCTATTGGTTCGTTCTTATAAAAAAGGCGGTATTTCTCCAGGGGAAGGTTTTTATATTGAGCAATATGATACCAATTTAAAACTAACCAAAGAATTTGAATACGAAATGAAACACCCAAATTATCAGAAGTATAATTTGGTTTTGAGTCTCTTCACGATAGAGAAAACTATTCATATCATTGAGATTTATTACGATTTAAATTTAAAATGCTTCGTCTGTCTTGACAATAAAGTCTTAAATAACAATGCCATTGAAAAAACCGAGCTTTTCAGAATGTCAAAAGAAGAAATGAAAGGGACTTTCAATCTTCAGAAAAAGTTTTATGCTAGAGTTGATGAAATTTGGATAAATGACAATTCAGGAACTATAAATGCAGAAGACAGCAATATAAAAAGAGGAACTTTTTTAGATGTTTTTCTTAAGGGAGATTTAGCAAAAGACGGTGGTGACGCTTCCGATATAACTGTTGTTGTAAATGATACTAAAACTGCTTTTGCTATTGCCATGGATTTAAATCAAAAAAGCTCTGATGGGTTAAGGATTTACGTTTTTAACAGCAAACTTGAAAAAATAATCGATAACACTTTTACGAAAGAAATTAAGGATCGAAATTACATTTTTCAAAACATTCAAGTTTCGAATAGTGGAGATGCTGTTTACCTACTGGCTAAATCTTATGATAAGGATTTACGAAAGAAAAAAGAAGGAGGAAAATACTTTTTTGAACTCACCAAGATCGATGCTAAAAATCAATTGACCCAAATAATTGATCCTGAACAGAACTTTGTTGGTTCATTAAAAACCTTTTTTCACAATGATGAGTTAGTCTGTTTAGGATTTTATTCTGAATTAACAGATTACCGATATAAAGGCATATGCTTTTTTAAATTTGACCCTAATTCTTTAGAACTTAAAAAATCAAAATACAACTTATTTACCGAACAATTTTTCTTTGACAAATATGGTAAGAATACCGAAATAGCCGTAAAGTTCTTGACCTTTAGGAAAGTGTTTTTTAATAACAATAATGAAATAATCCTGAATGCCGAAGAGTACGACAAAACTACACGGGCTGGGGCTGGGGCTGGAATTAATGGCGCAATGGGCCCAATAAGTTCATCTACAAGTTATAGTTTTGACGACATTGTTATTGCAAAACTAAATTATGATGGTAGTATGCTATGGGCGCGAAACATTAACAAAAAACAATCGACTACGGACGATGATACTTCATATCTTTCCTATACCTCAACTGTAAGAAATGATAAAACTTACTTTTTTATCAATACCAAGGACAAAATCAAAAAGTTAAAGAACGACCGAATCGAATTTGGTCAAATCAGAAAAAACAAATCCAATCTCAACGTTATCGTAGTGAATGCTGTTGGTGATTTTGACTATCAGGAAATATTGGATGACGAACAAAACGAAGTCCCTTTTATGGTTTCAAAAGGAGCTATAATTGACAATACTATTTATTTTTTGGGGAGAAAAGGAAAAGACAAACAACTTTTAAAAGTTACACTTTAAATACAACTACCAACTAATACTGTATACTGCTTCCTACTTCTCACCTTCCCATTCAGCATAAAATTGCGAAAGAAAATTTTCCATGTAATGATGTCTTGCTTCAGCTATTTTTTTGCCAGTTGGCGTATTCATTTTGTCTTTTAACAAAAGAAGTTTTTCGTAAAAATGATTCAATGTTGGTGATTCAGAATTTTTGTATTCTTCTTTGCTCATATTGAGATTTGGCTCAATGGACGGATTGTATAACGCTCTGTTTTTAAAACCTCCATAATTGAAACATCTTGCAATTCCGATAGCGCCAATAGCATCTAATCTATCAGCGTCCTGAACAATTTCAAGTTCTTTTGAGTTAAATTTCATTTCGAAATTGCCGCCTTTAAATGAAATGTTTTCAATAATATTGATTACGTGAACGATTATTTCTTCAGAAACATTTTCGTTTTCTAAAAAAGAGCGAGCGATTCTCGGCCCAACACTTTCGTCTCCGTCATGGAATTTACTGTCAGCAATATCGTGAAGTAGCGCCCCAAGTTTTACAACAGTTACATCACAATCTTCTTCTTGGGCAATTAAAAGGGAATTTTTGTAAACGCGTTCAATGTGAAACCAATCGTGCCCGCCTTCAGCATTTTCTAATTTCTCTTTAACAAAAAGAATCGTTTTATCTATTATTGACATGATTACTTAATTTAAAAAATCCTCTCTTTTCAGAAAGGATTTATATAGGTGTTCTATTCTTTTTTCCAATTATCGTATCAAAGCTGGTTCAACCCATTTGAAAAGTGTTGACTCAGCCGGAATCACTAATCTTTCAGAAACTTTTGCCATTCTAGCCGGCAATTTCATCAGATAATCTCTTGCTTTTTCTGCTTCGTCTGTCAAACCGGAAAGTTTATCGATTTCCCATTTCTCAATTAGTTTCTGCATAATATCAACGTAATCAGCAGCGGTATAAACGCCAATTCGTTGCGCAGAATCTGAAAAATTCAAAAAGGCAGAACTTATTTTTTCGCCTGATTCTCTTAAGAATTGAGCAGGCATAACAATTTTTTGTTTCATCATATAGTTGAAGGCCAATAGCATTTCGCTTGGATCAACCTTAAAAATTTGAGTTACAAATTCGCTGTAAGCATGATGATGACGCATTTCGTCGCCAGCAATCATTTTACATATTTTAGCTAATTTCTTGTCGCCATATTGTTTAGCAATTTGGGAAACTCGATTATGAGAAACATAAGTGGCCAATTCCTGGAAACTTGTATAAACAAAGTTCTTATATGGGTCACGACCAGTTCCGATATCAAATCCATCTGTAATTAAATACTGTGTTGTGATTTCAACTTCGCGCATGTTAACACGTCCTGACAAGTACAAGTATTTATTTAACAAATCTCCGTGACGGTTTTCTTCTCCAGTCCATTGACGCACCCATTTACTCCAAGGATTATTTTCAACCTGACCAACGCCATCAACATCCATAAGCCATGCTTCATAAGTTGGCAAAGCTTCTTCCGTAATAGTATCACCAACAAGCGTTACCCAAAAATCATATGGTAAATCTTTGGCAATTTCTCTTAATTCTTTTACTTCTTCAAAGAAATTTTCGTCCTCTGAATTAGGTAAAAAATCTGATGGCTGCCAAATTTTCTCGATAGGAATCAAGAACTCATCCATGAAACCTTCTACTTTATTTTCCAGAAATTGCATCACTTCCAGACGGATATTTTGTATTGACATTTTTTAAATTTTAATAGATTGGGTCACTGCTTTTTCTGTTTTCTCCATTAGTTCTTCAAAAGGGAAATCTTTTACAGCAATAGCTTCGTGAATTATAAATTGCAAATGATTTCCTAAACCCATTGGAAAGGCACCAAATTTAACCATTTTCCATGAATTATTGATAGTAATTGGCACAACATATGCAGAAGACGCATATTTACATAGGATTTTTAAACCACTTTGAGCAAATTCTTTTGGTTTTCCGTCTTTACTTCTAGTTCCTTCTGGGAAAATCACTGCAGAGCGATGGTATTTTTCGATGTATTCGCCCATTCCTTTAATGACCGGAATAGCCTGTTTTGGGTCTTTCCTGTCAATCAATACAGAACCGCCATGACGAAGGTTGTAGGAAACACTTGGAATCCCTTTTCCCAATTCTTTTTTGCTGACAAACTTGGCGTGAAAACGTCGCAAATACCAAATTATTCCAACTATATCATAGAGACTTTGATGATTAGAAACAAAGATTATTGGGACACCTTTTGGTATAGTATCTCTATTTTCAAAAGTATACCTCGTTCCTAAAATGTTAGTGCATTTAATCAAAAAGAAGTTCAAATAATCAACGCTTTTTTTGTGTGCCTGATAACCAAAGACATTAAGACACACCCACTGAATAGGATGAAAAATTACCAAACACAATCCAAAACAAAGATAATATACTACTGAAATTGGATACGAAATAAGCTTTTCCATATTTTAAAAATAGAAGACAAAAATACGAAAAATCAAGAGTAAGAAATATAAAAAAGAGTAAAAAACACTTTTTAAAATTAAAAGAAAATATACACTTTTAGTGTACCTTTTTAAAATCAAATGCTACTACCTTTAACAAGATCAAATCAATATTAATTGAGTTAAATTAATTTGTTCAAAACTCCTCTGATTTGTATCTTATAACATCAAAAAAAGCATTATTTTTATGCCACAAAATTTAGAAAAAATGAGTTCAGAAAAAGAAGCCAAATTAAAAGCATTACAATTAACACTAGATAAATTAGACAAAGCTTACGGAAAGGGAACCGTAATGAAAATGGGCGACAAAGCGGTGGAAGAAGTGGAAACAATCCCTTCCGGTTCGCTTGGTTTAGATTTAGCTTTGGGTGTAAATGGGTATCCAAGAGGAAGAGTTATTGAAATATATGGCCCAGAATCTTCGGGGAAAACTACGCTAACATTACATGCCATTGCCGAAGCACAAAAAGCAGGTGGAATTGCTGCCTTTATAGATGCGGAACATGCTTTCGATAGAAATTATGCCGAAAAATTAGGCGTAGATATTGAGAATTTAATTATCTCTCAACCTGACAATGGAGAACAAGCATTGGAAATTGCTGAGAACTTAATTCGTTCAGGCGCTATTGATATTGTGGTTATTGACTCGGTTGCAGCGTTAACACCAAAAAGTGAAATTGAAGGCGAAATGGGTGATTCAAAAATGGGCTTACACGCTCGTTTGATGTCACAAGCTTTAAGAAAATTAACAGGGACGATTAGCAAAACAAATTGTACCGTGTTTTTCATCAATCAATTAAGAGAAAAAATTGGTGTTATGTTTGGAAACCCAGAAACAACAACGGGTGGAAATGCTTTGAAATTCTATGCCTCTGTTCGTTTAGATATCCGTCGTTCCTCTCAAATTAAAGACGGTGAAAATGTCGTTGGTAACAGAACTAAAGTTAAAGTGGTGAAAAATAAAGTTGCACCACCTTTTAAAACGGCAGAATTCGATATCATGTATGGCGAAGGTGTTTCGAAAACCGGAGAAATTCTTGATTTAGCGGTTGAATTTGAAATCATCAAAAAAGCAGGTTCTTGGTTTAGCTACGGCGACACAAAACTTGGTCAAGGAAGAGATGGTGTGAAAGTCTTGATAAAAGACAATCCGGAATTAGCCGATGAACTAGAACAAAAAATTAAAGAGTATATTAAAGAAAGAAATGCTTAATAAACTTAAATATCCCGTTAAAATTTAACGGGATATTTTTTTTACCTTAACGCAACCCTTTTTATTAAAAAGTATCCTAAGACAAAATCTATTATAATTATGAAATCAAAGATTATTACATCTGTTAGCCTTTTAGGCTCGGGTCACGAATACCAAAAAAATATTATATCATTGAGTAAAAAAATAGTTTCCCTTTTTGCTCTGCTTTTTATTTTAAATTCCTGTTCTCCCGGTGATGATACCAATTATTCATTTGAATTAATGCCGATACAGAGTGTTGAAATCCCGACTGAATTTACCTTAGGGCAAACCTATCCAATAACTGTTCATTATACTGTGCCAACAAGCTGCTATCACTTCAATACATTGTATTATGATAAAGATTTAAACGTAAGAACTATTGCAGTTGAAAATGCAGTTGAGCAAAAAAATAATTGTCAAGATTTGAGTGCTGCTGATGGAGCAAGTAGTTATACTTTCAACTTTTATGTAACAAGTAATGGTTCGTATATTTTTAAATTTTATCAGGGAAAAGACAATCAAGGAAATAGTGTTTTTTTAGAATATGAAGTGCCTGTGACGAATTAGATAACAAGCAATTTTTGAAAATTGGATTTAAATCAACTCATAAATGATTGCAAAAACAAGGATAGAAAAGCACAAGAACAGTTATACAAATTGTATTCGCCAAAACTGTTTGCAGCTTGCTTAAAATATTCACGCAATTATACTGAGGCACAAGACAATTTACAAGATGGATTTATATTAATTTTTAATAAAATCGAACAGTATGCCTTTAAAGGTTCTTTTGATGGCTGGCTAAAAAGAGTTATGATCAACAATGTTTTACAGCAATATAGAACGCATACCTTTTTAAGTTTAGTAAATGAAGATGTTCAGGATGATTACGAAATTGAAATCGATGACGAGAATATATCATTAGATTATTTGTTGAAGATTATTCAGGAATTGCCTGATAGATATAGATTGGTATTCAATCTTTATGTAAATGATGATTATTCGCATGCTGAAATTGCCGAAATGCTTTCCATCAATATCGGAACATCTAAATCGAATTTATCTCGTGCGCGAATGATTTTAAAAGATAAAATAGAACAGTATAAAAACCAAGAAAACAAAACATTTCCTTCAGCAAAATGAATGAAAGAAAAAATATAGATCGGCTTTTTCAAGAAAAATTCAAAGACTTCGAGGTTATGCCTCCCGAGGTAACTTGGGGAAAAATTGAAGCTAAACTTGATCAAAAAAAGAAAAGAAGAATAATTCCATTTTGGTGGAAATTATCAGGTGTCGCTGCGGTTTTTTTACTTGGATTCTTAATTTCGAAAGCTATTTATAGCCCAGAAATCAAAACTGAAAATCCGGTTGTAAATGAATCTAATTCTAATAAAACAAAACAAATAAATAAGCTTAATTCAGCTAAAGAAATGCTGAAAAAGAACAATTCAACTTCTGATGCTGATGTTGTTGTTACCAATTCAGGTGAAATTAAAACCAATGCTGCTTCAGAAGAAAATAAAGATAAAAAAACAGTCTATTCTACAGAATCAAGCGTTGCCGAAAGGAATCCGTCGAATCATCGTTCATTGAAAAACAAATCGAATTCTGAAAAAAACAAGCCTTCAATTTCTGAATCTGTTTTTGAAAAATCTCAAAACCAAGTAGCTCAAAAGACAAACAGTAATCAGTCGAAAATTGAAAAAGACCCGAATTTCGTTCTGAAACTAAACGAACAAACGAGTCAAGATAAACTAACAACTATTAACCAAAAAAATAAAATAGCAATTGAAAATAAAAACAGCAATCTTGATGGTTTGAAAGGAAATGTTGATTCAAAAATTGCAACAAAAGAAATTGATATGAAAGTAAACGACACAGCTTCCAAGAAAAGTGTCGCTAATAATGAATTGGAAGAATTGCTTAATGAAAAAGAAAGCAAGTTAAAGCAGGAATCTAAAAGAAATAGGTGGCAACTAACCTCAAATGTTGCGCCTATTTTTTTGGGTTCTATTTCAAATGGCTCGCCAATTGATTCAACGCTTACTGAAAATTCTAAATCCTACAACACAAATGTCGGTTTCGGACTTGGTGTTAGTTATGTTGTAAATAAAAAGCTATCGGTTAGAACCGGTTTGAACAAAGTCAATATTAGTTACAATACTAATAATATTGGGTTCTTTACTGGAATTCAGGCCAAGATGTTGGCTAATGTATCGCCAACGGCTTCGAGTAGAATGATACACGTACAATCAATTAAAAATAGTGCGCAAAACACACCATCCGAAAGTGGATTATTACCTTTTGAAAATACATTTGCGCGTGAAAACACTGGCTATCTGAAACAAGAAGTTGGTTACTTAGAAATGCCTGTAGAAATGACATATTCGCTTTTTGATAAAAAATTTGGTTTAAAGATTATTGGTGGTTTCAGTACACTTTTTCTTCAGGACAATAGTATTAGAATTGTTTCAGCAGACAGAGATGTACTGCTTGGGAAAGCAAATAATTTAAGCGATGTTCATTTCAGTACCAATTTTGGATTGGGAATAAAATATGGTTTTATGAAGTCTTTTGAATTCAATTTAGAACCAACCGTAAAATATCAATTAAACACATTTAGCGCAAACGCTGGTAATTTCAAACCTTATCTCTTTGGAATATACAGCGGAATTAGCTACAAGTTTTAGTCAGGTTTGTTTTAAAAATTAGTTAGAAGGTGTTATTGCTTTCGAGTAATAACGGAAAAGAGTCTCTGAATTTGAGACTCTTTTTTTATGGATTAAACTCTTGAAGTTGTTTTAAAATAACCTGCCTTACTTCAGTTTTAATTGTCTTTTTATAATCAGCAGCTTGATTTTTGGTATCAAAAAAATGATGGATTTTTACACGCATCAAACCCGGACTTCCGCTAAAAAAAGTATAAGAAAAGCGTTTTTTATTATCTGCAAAAGTAATAGGAACAATTGGAATATGGTGGTCAATTGCCAATCGGAAAGCACCGTCTTTAAATTCATCCAATACTATTGATTCGTCAAAAGGAACGCCGCCTTCGGGGAAAATACAAATGCTAAATCCTTGGTTGATTTTTTTCTGTGCTCTTTCAAAAACTTCCATCCTGCTTTTTGAACTGCTTCGGTCAACTAAAATACAGGTTCTTTTGTAGAAAAATCCAAAAAGTGGAATTTTGGCTAACTCCGTTTTACCCACAAAAACAAAAGGGTTTTTAACTACTGAAAGCATTAACATAATATCGGTCATCGAAGTGTGGTTAGCTACAAACATATAACTTTTGCCAACTATGATTCCCTCTTCTGTTTCAATTTTAACTCTGAAACCCATTCCGAATAATATCGTTTTGGCCCAAATTCTAGCCATCACAAAAAAATAAGGATACCATTTTTCTTTAAGAATTGAAATAAAAAGAAACGGGAACATGACAATTATGGGAATCGCCATTAAAATATAGAACCAAACGCGATAAAGTGTCCAAAAAACAATTTTCAATGCTCTCATGTTGTCAAATGTAATAAATCGCAATTGAATTTTGAAAAAAAGATTATCCACTAAACGCATTGTTACAATTAAAAATGCTATTCCTTAAATCTTTGAGAGAATGCCCATATTATTTAGATTTTGAAATGTGAAATCATTAAAAACAGTAACGTAAAAAAAGACAATTGTCAAAAAACAATTGTCAAATAAAGAAAAGCATAAAAATTGCCAAATAGTTAATAAAACAACAATTATGCAGATAATAAAATTATATTTTAGCTTATAGTTATTGTTTTTTTATAGAAAAAAGCTGAAAGTTTAAATTTTTAATAATACAAAAGATAATGAAATTGATGCCTGAATTAAACGGTAATGGTTGGGATGAAATGTTTTCTACTAACGGAGTTCGAGATTCTTATCGGCAAGTGTTAGATATATTACAAAACTTAACTCCTGAAAGCCTTAATGCCAAACAAAAACAGGCTTCTGATTCGTTTATGAATCAAGGAATTACTTTTACCGTTTATAGTGATGACAACGAAGGCATAGAGCGAATTTTCCCTTTTGATATTATTCCAAGGATTATTACACAAAAGGATTGGTTAGAAGTAGAAACAGGAATTAAACAACGGTTATTAGCGTTGAATTTATTCTTGGAAGACATTTATAATGATCAAAACATTGTAAAAGACGGTATAATTTCAGCTTCATTGATTGCCTCATGTCCTCACTATATTCAAGAAGTACACGGTATAAAACTACCGCACAATATTCACGTTCATATTGCCGGAATAGATTTGATTCGAGGTGCAAAAGGAGAATTTTATGTTCTTGAAGACAACTTAAGATGTCCGAGCGGTGTTAGTTATATGCTTGAAAACCGCGAAATAACAAAGCGCATATTCCCTAAAATGCTTGCTTCAAATTATGTAAGTATGGTAAGCAATTATCCTATGATACTTCATAATATATTAGTTTCGTTATCGCCAAGAAATGTCTCAAATCCAAATGTGGTACTACTAACCCCAGGAATATATAATTCTGCTTATTACGAGCATACTTTTTTGGCAAGACAGATGGGAATTCCATTGGTTGAAGGTAGAGATTTAATAGTGAACAACAATAAAGTCTATATGAAAACCACCTCGGGACTATACCAAGTTGATGTAATTTATAGACGATTAGATGACGAATATCTGGATCCATTAGTTTTTAAGCCAGACAGTACATTAGGTGTTCCCGGGCTTATAAGTGCATACAAACATGGAAATGTAGCTTTAGTAAATGCGGTTGGAAATGGTGTTGCAGATGATAAAGCAGTATATGCATATGTGCCAAATATGATAAAATATTATCTAAATCAAGAACCCATTCTTAAAAATGTTCCCACTTACCAAATGGAAAACAAAGAGGAAAGAGAACTCGTATTTGCTGATATGGGGAATATGGTCATCAAAGAAACCAATCAAAGCGGCGGTTACGGTATGATAATGGGAAATAAAGCCACTGAAGAAGAACTTGAAAAAGGAAAAATTGCTATCCTAGCCAATCCCAGAAATTTTATTGCACAACCTATAATTCAACTCAGCACCGTTCCCTGTCTAATAGATGGCCAATTGAAACTGCGCCATGTAGACCTGAGACCTTATGCTTTATGCGGTCCTAATGGAGTTGAAATTGTGCCTGGTGGACTAACTCGTGTCGCATTAACTGAAGGTTCATTAGTCGTAAACTCTTCTCAAGGTGGAGGAAGCAAGGACACCTGGATTATAAAATAATTTTAATTTAATTTTTAAATCAATTCAAATGAAAACAATTATGACAATTGGAGCTACAGAAAGTATATTCTGGCTCAACAAAAACACAGAATCAACAGAAGAAAAATCGATTCAAGTTGAATCTAAAGTTTCAATTATAGACTCAATTATAGAAACTATAGTAGAACCTATTATCTACAAATGTTAAAAATAGAGAAGGAATAAAACTAATTATATCGATTTAAATGAAAGCAAATATGCTCAGTCGGGTGGCAGAAGGAATGTTTTGGCTTGACCGATATATGGAAAGAACTGACGGAATGTTGCTGACTTTAAACACGTTTTACATCCTGTCTTTTGATAAAGAAATGAATGATTCTCTTGGATACAAGCCTTTATTGGACTACTATACAGATTTGTCTCCTGAAAAAATTAATGCGGTGCAATACGATGCGAATTTTGTGCTGAAATACATCATTTGTGACAATCAAAATCATAACTCTGTTAAAAATTTAGTAATTAAAGCACGAGAAAATGCAAGAGGTTCTCAAGACAAAATAACCAAAGAACTATGGGAACATATTAATTCTTTATATCATTTTATGAATTCTCCCGATTTACCCAAACAGTTGGAATCATCTGATGCATTAAAAATTGTTACCAAATTAAATAAAGATTTTCTACTTTATAATGGTATTCTTCAAGTTACGATGCCTAGAGGATTAGGTTGGTGTTTTTCCGGAATTGGCAAACATATTGAAAGATGCTTACAAACAATATCATTGACTCAGGCTTACTTTTCAACTATCTCTTATAATCTCGACGGAAACGAAGATTTACTCTATTGGAGAAGATTATTATTGTCTCTTTCGGGTTATGAAATGTATTTGAAAAGTTATAGCAATATTCCGCACAATCGTAAAGTAGTGCAACAAGTTATTTTTAATAGGGATTTTGCTCATTCCGTGATTTACACTTTAGATTTGATAGACACTTCTTTAAATTATTTATTTAAAGACAACACCTTGAGTGAAGCGCGAACATTAAATAACCAATTTGGAAGATTAAAAAGCTATGTTGAATACACGGATTATCATAATCTTAGCAATCACCAGTTAGAAGAGGTTTTGAATAACACCAAAACACAATTAAATCAATTTTCGTTCGATTTTTCAAAATTATTTTTCTCTTACACATAATAAAAATGGCAGTTTTCAAAATAGTTCACATTACAAAATACCAATACAACTGGCCAATAAAAGAAAGTATCAACGAAATTCGTTTGTTTCCTCATAATTTTGACAATCAAAAGGTTTTGGAATATCATCTTATGATAACTAATAACCCTGAAGTAATACTCTCTGAAGACTATTATGGAAATCGGGTTGGGAATTTTAATTCATTTGAAGCACATTCAGAAATGACCATCGAATCCAGAATGCTGGTGAAAGTAAATCATTCCTTAAAAATTCCAGAAATAGATTATACTAAGGTTGAAGATTTAGTTCCTCTTTATGAAAAAAGCATCATATTATTAAGACTTAGCTATCCGGAAATCATCACAAAACAAAACGAAATTCTTTCCATTTTAGATAAAATTGGTTGTACTGATAAGCCCATAATAGAAATTGCCCGTCAATGTAACGAATACATTTTCAATAATTTTGAATACACCAAAGGAATCACAAATATTGAAACCACTGTAGATGAAATTCTGGAAATGAAGAAAGGCGTTTGCCAGGATTTTGCTCATCTTTTATTGCAACTTGTGCGAACTGCCGGTATTCCTGCAAGATATGTGAGTGGTTATATTTGTCCGAATAAAAGTGGTTTTAGAGGAGAAGGCGCAACGCATGCCTGGGTAGAAATTTACACTCCAAACCAAGGTTGGCTCGGACTAGATCCTACCAATAATATCTGGACAATGGACAATCATATAAAACTTTCGGTAGGGCGAAATTTTTATGACTGTACTCCGGTAAAAGGAATTTTTAAAGGAATTGCCAAACAAACTCTTTCCGTTTGCGTTTCAATAGGTTATGAAGACGGCCACCAATTTGAAGAGATAAATGACGTGCAGCTACAAGAAGTTACCGTAGAATTTCAAGAACAATTAGACAGCATCGAATTACTTCATCAGCAACAGCAACAATAAATTGAATTATCAAAAACATTTCATTTTGTAGCGCTTAGCCCATACTGCATAAAAACTTTGCAAACTTTGCTAAAATCTCTATAAACTTTGCGAACTTTGCCGGCAAGCAAAAAACACCATGTCAAAAATACTAACCGGAATTCAAAGCACAGGCACGCCACACTTAGGAAACTTATTGGGCGCCATTCTACCCGCGATTGAACTGTCACAAAATCCAAGCAACGAATCGTTTCTTTTTATCGCCGATTTGCATTCGATTACCCAAATAAAAAACGGAGCCGAACTTCGTCAAAATACGTATAGCACCGCTTCGGTTTGGTTGGCTTGTGGATTAGATGTCAATAAAGTGATTTTTTACCGTCAAAGCGATGTGGCTCAAACGGCCGAATTGTCCTGGTATTTAAGTTGTTTTTTTCCTTTTCAACGTCTGACATTAGCACATTCTTTTAAAGACAAAGCAGATAGATTGGAAGATGTTAATGCTGGTTTGTTTTCTTATCCAATGCTGATGGCCGCTGATATTTTATTGTATGACGCCAATTTTGTTCCGGTTGGAAAAGACCAATTGCAACATATTGAAATTACGCGTGATGTGGCTTCCCGTTTTAATCATCAAATGGGGGAAACCTTTGTAATTCCGGAAGCAAAAGTTCAGGAAGGAACGATGTATGTTCCCGGAACTGATGGCCAAAAAATGAGTAAATCCCGTGGTAACATTATCAATATTTTTCTTGATGATAAAGCATTGCGCAAACAAATCATGAGCATTGAAACGGATAGCACGCCATTGGAAGAACCAAAAGATCCTGACACTTGCAAAATTTTTGGTCTTTATAAATTATTGGCAAATGGGGAACAAATTGCTCAAATGAAAACAAAATATACCAATGTCAACAGAGATTTTGGTTACGGTCACGCCAAACAAGAGTTGTATGAATTAATCATCACCAACTTCAAAACCGAAAGAGAAAAATACAATTACTACATGAACAATTGGCCAGAAGTTGACGCTTTATTAAAACAAGGTGCTGCAAAAGCAGGAGCAATTGCTGATGTTGTTTTGAAAAAAGTCAGAGTGAAATTGGGGTTTGAATAAGCCTAAACCGCTTCAAACAATTTCCCCGGCAAAGGTCGAATTAGCCCTTTAAGTTCCATGTTTAATAGTAAAGACGAAATTCTAAAAATCGGGAAATCACATTCCAAAGCAATGATGTCTAGCAATTGTTTTCCGTTTTGTTGAAGGTAATCGTAGACTTTTTGTTCGTCAGTATCTAAAGAAACAAATAGCTGTTTTTGAACTGGTTTTGCCGCTTTGCTTTCTAATTCCCAATTCAAAATATAAATCAAGTCAGCTGCTGAAGTCATCAAATTGGCACGTTGTGTTTTAATCAAATTATTGCAGCCCTGACTCAATCTATCCGAAGTTCGTCCTGGCACAGCAAAGACATCCCGATTGTAATCGTTTGCTATTATTGCTGTTATTAACGAACCTCCTTTTTCGGCACTTTCAATAACTACGGTTGCTTCGCTCATTCCGGCTACTATCCTATTTCGGCGAACAAAATTTTCTTTTTCAGGATTTGAACTGCTCCAAAATTCGGTGAGAAACCCACCGTTTTCTTCCATTTTAGCGATATACTTTTTATGTGTTTTGGGATAAATCTGATTCAGACCGTGAGCTAAAACGCCAATAGTTTGCAGGTTATTTTCCATCGCTGCTTGATGCGCAACTATATCAACACCATAAGCAAATCCACTTACAATTATTGGATTAAAAATGGCTAAATCCTCTAGTAGCTTTTTACAAAAACTAGTTCCATAAGAAGTGATTTCTCGTGTGCCAACTATGCTAATTATTTTTCTGTTTTCAAGGTTTAAATTCCCTGTAGCAAAAAGCAAAACGGGTCCATCAATACAATGTTTTAGTTTATTTGGATAATCATCGTTTTGATAATACAAAACAGTTGCTCTCTCTTTCTCAATAAATCGTATTTCTTGTTCGGCTTTCTTAAAAACAGTTGTATCCTTTAGGTTCTTAATCAAAACATCGCCAATTCCATCAATAGATTTTAACTGATTTAATTTAGCGTTGAATACATTTTCGGCTGAACCGCAATGATTTATAAGTTTTTTGGCAACAATATCTCCGACACCTTCAACCTTTACTAGTGCCAAAATGTTAAAAAGTTCTGTTGAATTCACGTGCTTATTTTACTACAAAAATAAATATTTTTTCTTGGGATTGTTAATAAATTTTGTGAATAATTTTTTGATAGTTCTATTGTTTATCTAAATTTGTCAATATGAAGATTGAACAATACATTTCCCAATTATTATATCGTTATCAATGTGTTACCGTACCAGGATTTGGTGCGTTTCTGACTGAATTGCAGTCGGCACAAGTAGACGAAAACTCCCATTCGTTTTATCCGCCTAAAAAAATGGTTTCTTTCAATCCGTTTATTAAAAACAATGATGGATTATTGGCAAATCATTTGGCTGAAGCTGAAAAGATATCTTATGAAATTGCGGTTTCTATTATTCAAAATGAAGTTTCTCATTGGAAGACAAAAATTCAGGAATTCGGAAGTTTCTCAGTAAAAAACGTTGGTGATTTTTCATTGAATTCAGAGAAAAATATAGTTTTTGTTCCCGTAGATCAAATCAATTATCTTACCGCTTCTTTTGGATTGAGTTCCTTTATTTCCCCTTCTGTAAAACGCGAAGTTTATAAAGAAGATATACAACAACTGGAAGAAAAAGCACCCATCATTTTCACACCGGATAGAAGAAGAAATTATTCCGTATTAAAATATGCTGCTATATTCTTATTATCAGCTGGAGTTGCAGGAACCGTTGGCTACAAATACTACGAAAACAAAATCGCACAAGAAACACTTATCGTAGAAACCAATGTTCAGAAAAAGATAAACCAAAAAATCCAGGAAGCTACTTTTTATATTTCAAATCCATTACCCGCTGTTACACTATCCGTTCCCTCAGAAAACACACCATATTGTGTAGTGGCAGGTGCCTTTAGAATAGAAAGCAACGCAGAAGAACAATATCAAAGGCTACTAAAATTAGGCTTTAAAAAAGCCAAAAGACTAGCGCCAAACAAACACGGATTATTTCCTGTGCTTTATGGTAGTTATTCGACTTACTCTGAAGCACATCAAGCTATGAAAGATATTCAAAAATTAGACAACAAAGACGCTTGGCTTTTGATTGAAGCATTATAAAATTATCCTGAGAAATCAGGATTTTTTGTTTTCTGTAAGTACCTTTGCAAAAAAAATCATGAGCCCAAAACATCCTTCTGAGTCATTAACCACATTAACCGATTTAGTTTTACCAAGCGAAACCAATCCTTTAAATAATCTTTTTGGAGGCGAATTATTAGCCCGAATGGACAGAGCTGCCAGTATTGCGGCAAGAAGACATTCACGAAGAATAACCGTTACTGCATCAGTAAATCATGTTGCTTTTAATCGTGCTATTCCTTTAGGAAGTGTTGTAACCGTTGAGGCTAAAGTTTCTCGTGCCTTTACTACCTCAATGGAGATTTATATTGATGTTTGGTTAGAAGATCGTGAATCAGGCATACGAACCAAAGCTAATGAAGCTATTTATACTTTTGTGGCGGTTGATGAAACGGGTAATCCGGTTCCGGTTCCGCAAATTGACCCTCAAACTGAGTTGGAAAAAACAAGGTTTGATGCCGCTTTACGCAGAAAACAATTGAGTTTAGTTTTAGCCGGTAAAATGAACCCGCACGACGCAACCGAATTAAAAGCGTTGTTTATTTAAAATAAAGTGCCGGTCTCTTAACTTCCAGAAAGCCATGAAGTTGGATTAAAATAAGCCGAGTTTTGTGATACTAAGAACTTCAGTATCGTTCGCCCATCGGCATCTGTTCTAATTTTACCCAAGGATTGTTTTGCCGAAACCTTATCGCCAACTTGTACATTAACAGTACTTAAATTTTGATAAATGGTAAAAAAGTCTCCATGCTTAATTAAAACCGCTTTTTTAAGTGGTGTTATTTGCTGCACTTGCGCAACTTCTCCGGCGAACACTGCTCTGGCATTAGATCCGCTTTCCGTCGAAATTTCGATACCACTATTATGAACCACCAATGCTCTAAATATTGGATGCGGTTGATCTCCATATCCTAATGAAATAGCACCTTTTTCAACAGGCCAAGGTAATCTGCCTTTGTTGGCTTTAAAATTATCGGATACAATTTTCCCTTCGGGTGTTAATATAATTTTTGTTGAAGATTCAATGGCTTTCTTCTCAGCCGCTGTAGTTTTTGGGTTCGATTTTACGTTGGCTGCTGCTGTTTTTCTGTTAGCTGCTGCAATAGCTTCGCGTATTAATTTCTGAATTTGTGAATCTATTTTTCTGGTTTCCTGTTGCTTTTTCTTAATCTCAGCCGCAATCTTTCCTTTTTCTTTTTGGATTTGGATGGCAATTTTTTCCTGTTCTTGTTTCTCTTTTACTAATTCTTTCTTTTCGTTTTCGTTTTCAGTAATTAGCTTTTCTTTTGCTGTTTTTTGAACAACAATTTTGTTGGTATATCCAACCAATTGTTTTGTTTTCCCTTCAATTTCCTGTCCTTGCATTTTTCTGTAGCTGGCATATTGTTTCATATACTGCGCTCTTTTATAGGCTTGCAAAAAGTTTTCTGACGACAATAAAAACATAGCACGGCTTTCTTCAGATCTGCTTTTATACGACTTTAAAATCATTGCAGCATAATCTTTTCTTAGTTGCTCTAAATCTCGATTAAGTTGATTGATTTTTATTTGATTTACATAAATATCATTCCCTAACAACTTAGTTTGTTTCTCGGTAGTTTTTATCAACTTTTCCTTTAATCCAATCTTTTCTTTTTGAAGCTGCAACTGAGTAACAACCGATTTCTCTTTGCTTTTAACCGATTGCAATAATTGTTCTTTTTCCTGAATTTCTAACTGAATTTTAGCTTTGCGTTCTTCGAGTTGTTCTTGCGTTGGTGGTTGGCTCCACATTTGAATCGTGAAACAGAAGAATAGTAAAGAGAGAAATAATTTTGGCATCGTTATTTTATTTTGGCTAATCTTTTATAAAAATTCTATCGTATCCATCAGGAACACTGTAAGGAAATGTTAAATCTTCATTAAACGTTATCGAATTATAATCTATTATAATGGTTGTTTTCCCTTTCTTCTGAAACGCATTTATCGTCAAACCGCCTGGGAAAATTCCCGAAGCAAAATCCTGAAAATTAGGATAATTCACTTCAAAACTTCTTTCTTTTTCCGGTTGGCTAATTTCTTGTTTTTTTAATAAAAAATGCTCTGCTTCAAAGAAAAAAGATTTTTCGGTTTTGTCTTCAACAGCATTCAATTTATAGAATTTATCGGTTTCCGTAAACGAATAATTCCCTTTTTTCAAATCGTCAATCGGTTGCCCAATTAGCATGTTTTGTATTTTATTGAAATCTAAATCGGTTCCCAACCATTGGCTTAATACTCCATAATTTCCTTCGAAGTAGGTTCCGTTTATCTTTTCATAATACTTCACTTCACTCGGAGTTATCAAAGCTTTTGCCATTGTAATACCTAATACACGAATACTGACTAAAATCTTTTCATCTTTCTTGATTTTGATTTCTGCCGAAACACTTTGCGAATCGTCTTCGTGTTTATATTTAGCGCTTGATCTAATATATAACGTTGAAAAATCATTTTTATTATTGTAATGATTTTGGATTATTTTGTCAGAAGTTAAAACATACTCATCCTTTACGACCGTTGAAGGCGTTTTGGTATCAACTAAAACCGCTTTAGATTTGCAGGAACTTAAAAAAATAATCGCCAGAATAAACAATCCTTTTTTCATTATTTTTTTTGTTTTTTTATGAGTTGATCTGCTTTGGCAAAATATTTTTCTTTCTTGTTTATATCTCCTAAACCACTATATGCTTCGCCCAACTGAATATTAAAATTGATTTCCAATGGCTCATCATCAACAACAAAATCTAATCCCGATTCTAAAAATGTAGTTGCTTTTTTAAAATTTTTCATTTGATTATTGGCAAGTCCGACATAATAATAAAACTGCGGTTGCGTTGGAAAAAGCTGGGTCAAGTCATCTGCTTTTTTGGCTAAATCCTCAAATTGCTGATTTTCTGTGTACCCTTGTAGCAGCAGTAGTTGCGTTTCTACATCATCTTCTTTGCTTTTTAAATGCATTCCAAAGTACTTAATGGCTTTTCCCCATTCAGCTTTAGCGTAATAAAATTTTCCGATTTCTTTGGCTACATCAATAGTTTTATCATTGTCAAAATAAGAAATTGCTTTGTCTAAATCGGGTTCGTATTTTGGATTGTTTTTAGTAAAAATTAGAAACTCATTGAGCATTCTGTGTTTAATTTTAGAATCAATTTTTTTACTTGGAAACACAAGATTCATCGCTTTTACTGCATTATCGCCGTCATTATTATTGATATTAAATTTAAACAAACTTACTTGTGCCCAATCGGAAGTTGGAATTTCTTTTTCTAATTTCTGAGCAATTTCTAATGCTTTTTCTTCTTGATTGCTTTGTGAATACATATAAATCAAAGCAATATAATTGGATTCTTCTTTTGGAAATTTCTTAAGTTGCTCTAACAAATTAAACTTTTCAGCCGATTGGTATTTGGTGTCTTTTAGAATATCTGCTTTATACAATTCGCGTTTTTCGGTTTTCCCAAACTTTGAATTTAATTCATTAATGAGTTCCAATGCTTTGTCAAATTGTTGCGTATTCATATAAAGTGAAGTCAAATCTTCTTTATACTCTTCCTTGAAAGTTACCAGTTTTTCAACTATCGGAATCGCTTTGTTGTAATCTTTGGTTTCATAGCAAACATCATACATTCCAACCCAAGCCCAACGGTTTTTCGGATCCATTTTGGCCGCTTTCTCAAAGTTGTCGTAGGCATCTTGATACTTTTTTTGAGCTAAATAATTTTTGCCTAACTCAAAATAAACTACTGGATTATCGGGTTCAATAACTTTTCCTTTTTCCAAAGCCTCGATAGCTTTATCGTAGTTTTCCATGCTTTTTTGCTGGATAGCTTCATAGAATAAATCTTCAAATCCATCGTCTATAGTCACAACATCATTGTCTGGTTCTTTTTGAGCCAAAACAACATTGGGAATACAAAAGATTCCAAAAAATAATAGACAATAAATTTTTAAGTTTTTCATTTTTTATTCTAAAACCGAGTAATCTCCAATGCTAATGCTGGTAAAATCGCCATCAAAGCTAGCGTGATTTCCTATCATCGCATTATCCAAATGTGCGTTTTTAATATGAGAATGATTTTGAATCAAACTGTTTTTAATTTCAGCATTTTGAACGTGACAGCCATCGCCTAGAGAAACGTTTGGACCAACGATCGCGTTAATTAAAACAACATCTTTTCCAATATAGCAAGGTGGAATGATACTCGAATTTTCCAATTTTACATCATAATCTACCAAATGTTCACCGTCATTGTGCAAAAATCCGAGCATTCGTGAATTAGTCTCTACTGTCACATCTTTGTTGCCACAATCCATCCATTCATCAACTTTCCCCGGAACAAATTTCATTCCTTTGGCCATCATTTGTTTTATACCATCATTAATTTGGTATTCACCACCGTGAATGATATTGTTATCCAAAACCGACTGCAGTTCCTCTCTTAAAACGGAAATTTCCTTGAAATAGTATATTCCGATAACGGCTAAATCAGAAACAAATTCTTTTGGTTTTTCTACCAATTCTACAATTTCGCCTGCATCATTTAAATTGATTACTCCAAATGCTTCCGGTTGATCAACCTGTTTTACCCAAATCACGCTATCGGCCGTTTTATCTAAATCGAAATCGGCGCGTATTAACGTATCGGCATAAGCAATTACGGCTGGACCGCTTAAAGAATCTTTAGCGCACATAATCGCGTGACCGGTTCCGAGAGCTTCATTTTGATAATAAATGGTTCCTTTTGCTCCTAATTTTTGGGCAATCGCAATCAAATCTTCTTCTACTTTTTTACCAAAACTTTCGTGAATGATGAAAGCCACTTCATCTATTTTCTGATTTAAAACTCCGGCAATATCTTCTACCAATCGATGCACGATTGGCTTCCCAGCAACTGGAATTAATGGTTTTGGAATGGTTAATGTGTGTGGGCGAAGGCGTGAACCACGACCTGCCATTGGTACTATTATTTTCATGTTATATCTATTTAAACTTCAAAATTCTTTATTCAAAATTGAATATTCAACCTTTTTTGAATTTAGAATATCCAACTTGGAATTTTGAACTTCGAAGTATTATATTGCTTACTTTTTACTTCTTGATGTTTCTAAACTTTTTACAAAAATCGATATTAATTCATCATTTTCTTTAATTGCTACTATCAAATCTTGTTCATCCTTCAAATACAATTTCCCTCTATGAATAATTTTTAAACACGAATAAGTTTCTCTTAATTCCTTTAGAACGACTGACATTTTATGAATAAAATCATTTCTTGACTCTGCACTTTGAGCTTCGCTGTAATTTAATGATGGTGATGTGCCTGATCTTACAATTTGTCCTGACAAATGATTTCCGGCTTTTGTTACTTTTATATTGTCTGTAATATTTATTATTGTTACTGCAAAATCAATTAATCGTTCGTGTAAATCAAATATTTTCATGGCTTGTATTTGTATATTAAACTTCAAAATTCTTTATTCAAAATTGAATATTCAACCTTTTTTGAATTTCGAATATTCAACTTGGAATGTTCAATTTTGAAATAAATCCACTTTAATTAACTTCAAAATTCTTTATTCAACATTGAATATTCAACCTTTTTGAATTTCGAATATTCAACTTGGAATGTTCAATTTTGAAATAAATCCACTTTAATTAACTTCAAAATTCTTTATTCAAAATTGAATATTCAACCTTTTTTGAATTTCGAATATTCAACTTGGAATGTTCAATTTTGAAATAAACACACTCTACTTCACTCCTATACTTCAAAATTCTTTGTTCAAAATTGAATATTCAACCTTTTTGAATTTCGAATATTCAACTTGGAATGTTCAATTTTGAAATAAATCCACTTTAATTAACTTCAAAATTCTTTATTCAACATTGAATATTCAACCTTTTGAATTTCGAATGTTCAACTTGAAATGTTCAATTTTGAAATAAACCTACTTTACATCACTCCCGTACTTCAAAATTCTTTGTTCAAAATTGAATATTCAACCTTTTTGAATTTCGAATGTTCAACTTGGAATGTTCAATTTTGAAATAAATCTACTCTAGTTCACTACAGTACTTCAAAATTCTTTATTCAACATTGAATATTCAACATTTTTTGAATTTCGAATATTCAACTTGGAATGTTCAATTTTGAAATAAATCCACTTTAATTAACTTCAAAATTCTTTATTCAAAATTGGATATTCAACATTTTTTGAATTTCGAATGTTCAATTTTGAAATAAATCCACTTTAATTAACTTCAAAATTCTTTATTCAAAATTGGATATTCAACATTTTTTGTATTTCGAATATTCAACTTGGAATGTTCAATTTTGAAATAAAACGCTCCTAATTATTTAACTCCTGTGCTGCCAAAACCGCCTTCGCCGCGTGATGTTTCAGATAATACTTCAACTGAAATCCATTCCGCTCGTTCGTGTTTGGCAATGATTAGTTGCGCTATTCTTTCGCCGTTTTCTACGACAAAATTTTCATTGGATAAATTTACTAAAATCACACCAATTTCTCCGCGATAATCGGCATCAACTGTTCCGGGTGAATTGAGAACAGTTATTCCTTTTTTGGCTGACAAGCCACTTCTTGGGCGAACTTGTGCTTCGTAACCTATTGGCAATTCAATAAAAAGGCCCGTTTTTACAATCGCTCTTTCTAGAGGTTTTAGTTCTATAGGTTCTGTCAAATTTGCTCTTAAATCCATTCCAGCTGAAGCAATGGTTTCATAATTTGGCAAATCGTGTTGTGATTTATTGATAATCTGGATCTTCATCAGGATTTTGTGTGTTTGGAATTATATCTTTTACAGTTGGTGGTGCTGATTTTCTTCGGATAATCGCATTCAGCATAGTTTTTTCGTTGTAATATATGAAATACAGAAAAACCAGCAAAAGGGCAACACCAACAAAATAATTTTCACGGAAGTAATAAAAGGAAATTATAGAAAACACTATCGACAATCCTAAATAACCTCCTATTTTTTTCATGTCATAGGGAATTGGGTAATATCGGTTTCCCAATACATATGAGATAACCATCATGCTGCCATAAGCTGCTATAGTTGCAATTGCCGATCCCATATAGCCATCTGAGCCATGCTCCTGGAAGATAGGAATCAGTAGAAAATTCAGCACTAGGGTAATCACAGCACCAACTATTGAAATATAAGCCCCGATGTACGTCTTGTCTATCAATTTGTACCAAACAGAAAGATTGGTGTAAATCCCTAAGAAAAAATTGGCGAGGATAATCAGTGGAACGACTTTCATCGCAACCCAAAACTGTTGATCTCTAATCATGAGTTGTTTGAATAAATCGGCAAAAACAATTACTGACAACAGAATAAAAGAGCCAAAAATCACAAAATATTTAGTCACAGTCGCATAGGTTTCGCTTGCTTTATCATTAGATGAATGGCTAAAAAAGAAAGGTTCTATACCTAAAGTATATGCCGTTCTGTATAAAACCATAAACAAACCAAGTTTGTAGCATGCGGCATAAACGCCTACTTGCTCTTTGGCAATGTTTGCAGGAAGAAGTTTTTCTAAAAGGATTTTGTCGAATTGATCATTAATAGCAAAGGCAATTCCGGCGACTAAAATGGGTAATCCGTAGCGCATCATTTTTTTCCAGAGCTGCCAATCGAATTGCCATTTGATATTGAAATAATTGGGCAATAAAACTAAAAAAGTCAGGAAACTGGCGATGATGTTCGAAATAAAAATATAACCAACCTGAAAATGCTCAAAGTACAAGGAACCAAGGAATGAATCCGGCGAATCTTTAGCGATTTTGGGTAAATAAATAAGGAAGAAAAGATTAAACAGCAAATTAACGACTACATTTCCAATTCGGATAACGGAATATCGAATTGGCATTCCTTTAGCACGCAGCTTTGAAAATGGAATTACAACAAGCGCATCGAGCACGATAATCCAAATCGTATACGTGATGTATTGCACATCAAACCCAATAAGTGCTGCGAGCTTGTTTCGGAATAACAGCGAACCGGCAAGAAATAGTAAAGACGTAACCAGTATCGAAAGCGTTGAAGTCTCAATGACACTTTCCTTGTTTGCTTCTTTATTGTAAAACCTGAAAAAAGAGGTTTCCATTCCATAGGCCAATACTACATTAAAAAAAATCATATAAGCAAAAATGACGTTTACCGAACCGTATTCTGCTTTTGGAAGATAGTGCGTATAAATTGGCACCAGCAAAAAACTGAACATTCTTGGCAAAACTGTCGCCAGTCCATAAATAGCTGTTTGTTTAAAAAGATTTTTATATAAACTCAAGGTCTTAAATATTGCTTTCGAATTGAAACAAAAGTAACCAATTCTTTGGTTTATGTTAAGCCGTTTTCATCTAAAATTTTAACGAAGTGAAAACCTTTGGGACCAAATCCTTGATTGTAGTAAAAACGATGCGCCAGAAAATTAGAAGTATAGGCATCAAGAACAATATTGGTGCAGCCTAATGTTTTGGCTTTAAGTTCGACAAAGTCACAAATCATCTTGCCAATTCCTTTTGAGCGATGGTCAGGATGCACAATAAAGTTGTCAATTTCTAATGCTTTCCCGCACCAAAGTTTGGTTTGGAACCAAAGTCCGGTAACGCCAATGCATTCGTTGTTTTCAAAAACTGCCACCTGAGAATAATGATTCGGAATCATAACTTCGAGAAAGGATTTGTACTTCTCCGGAGTCATTTTGGTGTACATTAAATGCATCAAGTCAAATTGTGGCAACATTTCCTCTAATGAAGTAAGTTCTTTGATTTCCATATCTAATTTCATAACGAAGAAACGAATTTATAAATGGTTAAAAAAAGATAGAAAAAAATCATAAACAGAAAAAAATTCTTGCCCAATTTGAGTTTGTGGTTGTCATATTTTTCAAATGCAAGTCGTACTTTGTCATCTGTTTCTAACGGTTTTTTTAAAGCTTTTTTGTGAAGGTAATCCATTGCTTTATAAAAAACGCCAAACATCAACAACATAATAATTAAGTCAATATAAGTTCCTTCCATTTAATTACGCTTTTTCAACTTTAAATGTAATAAAAAAAGAGTCAACATTTCTTCTGACTACCATAGGAAAATCTAATCAAAAAAAATTAAGCAGCTTCGACAAACCTTCGAGGCTGCGTCGACAATCTCTCGAGGCTGCGTCGACAATCTCTCGAGGTTGCGTCGACAAACCTTCGAAGCTGACTGATTTTTTTCTAAGTTTTATCAAATAAAAAAAGAGCCAACGTTTGTTGGCCCTTTTTAAAATATTGTGAATTTGTAATTATCCTTTTAAACGCTTCGCTTGTTTGAAATTTGAAAAAACTATCGTTTTTTTTATCCTTTCAAAGCTTCCGCTCCACCAACAATCTCTAAAATCTCGTTAGTAATTGCTGCTTGACGAGCTTTGTTATAAGTTAATTTCAATTGGTTTCTCAATTCGGTGGCGTTATCCGTTGCTTTGTGCATTGCTGTCATACGCGCTCCGTGTTCAGAAGCAAATGAATCTCGGATGGATTTATACAATTGAGTTTTCAATGATTTCGGAATCAATGTCAATACAATTTCTTCTTTTGATGGCTCAAAAATATAATCCCCTGTTGAAGCTGGTTTATCTGATGCAATTGGTGCTAAAGGCAAAAATTGTTCGGTTTGAACGATTTGTGTTGCCGCATTTTTAAACTGATTGTAAACAATTTCAATTTTGTCATACTCACCAGAAGTAAATTTTTCAATTAGCGCTTCAGCAACTGTTGATACATTCTCAAAAGTCAAATTATCAAAAATTGCATTGTGATGCGCATGTACCGTATGCGTTTTTGCTAAAACATCGTTTCCTTTTTTACCTATTGGGAAAATATCAACTTGTTTTCCGGCATACCCTTCCGCTACTACTTTAACTTGCTTAATAACGTTGGTATTAAAAGCGCCACACAAACCTCTGTTAGACGTTATGGCTACAATTAAAACTTTGTTTATTTCGCGTTGTGATGTGAACTCTCCGCCAGCATCTCCATCTAAAGTGGAACTTACATTTTGTAAAAGCTCGGTTAATTTTTCGGCATAAGGTCGCATCGCTGTAATAGCATCTTGAGCTTTTTTCAGCTTTGCAGCAGAAACCATTTTCATCGCCGATGTAATTTGCATCGTAGATGAAACTGAACTAATCCGATTACGTATTTCCTTTAAGTTTGCCATATTGAATTTGAAAATTAGTTAATTTGAAAATTTGAAAATGGCTTACATCTTCAAATTCTCAAATCTTCAAATAATTTAATTAGTATTTCGCTGAAAGTTCTTTAGCTACTTTTTCTAAAACATCTGTAATATTGTCATCCAATTTACCTGCTTTTAAAGCGTCTAAAGTATCTCTGTGCTTGTTATTTAAAAAGCTGATGAACTCTCTTTCGAATTCTTTAATCTTGTTAACCGGAACACTTCTTAACAAGTTTTTAGAACCGGCGTAGATAATAGCTACTTGGTCTTCTACTGTATAAGGATCGTTAACGGCTTGTTTCAAGATTTCAACGTTTCTTCTTCCTTTTTCGATTACGTTTAAAGTAACTGCATCTAAATCAGAACCAAATTTTGCAAACGCTTCCAATTCACGGAATTGCGCTTGGTCTAATTTCAACGTACCGGCTACTTTTTTCATCGATTTAATCTGAGCGTTACCTCCAACACGAGATACCGAAATACCTACGTTAATCGCCGGACGAACTCCTGAGTTAAACAAATCTCCATCCAAGAAAATCTGTCCGTCAGTAATCGAAATTACGTTAGTTGGGATATACGCAGAAACGTCACCTGCTTGTGTTTCGATAATTGGTAAAGCGGTTAATGAACCACCACCTTTAACGATACCTTTTAAAGTATCCGGCAAATCATTCATGTCTTTTGCGATATCATCATCCGCAATTACTTTACAAGCTCTTTCTAACAAACGAGAGTGCAAGTAAAATACGTCTCCAGGATAAGCCTCACGACCCGGTGGTCTTCTTAACAAAAGAGACACCTCACGGTAAGCCACCGCTTGTTTTGATAAATCATCATAGATAATCAAAGCAGGACGACCTGAATCTCTGAAATATTCTCCGATTGCAGCTCCGGCCATTGGCGCATAAACCTGCATTGGTGCTGGGTCAGAAGCGTTAGCAGCTACAATTGTAGTATAAGCCATTGCTCCTTTTTCTTCTAATGTTTTAGCAATTCCGGCAACCGTAGATGCTTTTTGTCCAATTGCTACATATATACAATATACTGGTTTTCCAGCATCGTAAAATTCTTTTTGGTTCAAGATGGTATCGATACAAACGGTAGTTTTACCTGTTTGACGGTCACCAATTACAAGCTCTCTTTGACCTCTTCCAACCGGAATCATCGCATCAATAGATTTGATTCCTGTTTGCAACGGTTCTGTTACCGGTTGACGGAAGATAACTCCAGGCGCTTTTCTTTCTAATGGCATTTCGTATAATTCTCCACCGATTGGTCCTTTACCATCAATTGGTTCGCCTAGTGTATTTACTACACGACCTACGATTTTTTCACCAACTTTAAGAGAAGCGATACGTTGTGTTCTTTTTACGGTAGACCCTTCTTTAATTCCGGTAGATGGTCCCAAAAGTACAACTCCAACATTGTCTTCTTCTAAGTTCAAAACGATAGCTTCCAATCCGTTGTCGAATTGTACTAACTCACCGTATTGAGCGTTTGATAACCCGTAAACACGAGCAATACCATCACCTACCTGAAGAACAGTTCCTACTTCTTCTAATGTTGCACCTGATTCAAAACCAGATAATTGTTTCTTTAATATTGCTGTGATTTCAGCTGGATTGATTTCTGCCATTTTGATATATCTTTAATGGTAATCTAATTATTAAACTCTCTTTTTAATTCTTGTAATCTGTTTGAAACAGAAGCATTGTATTGTTTGTCGCCTATTCTCAAAATAAATCCACCAATAATTGATGCATCGACTGTGTTTTGAATAGTTATTTTTTTAGTTGAAATAGTCGCTGCTTTTTCCAAAATCTTAGCTTCTAAATCAGCTGTGATAGGAAAAGCAGTAGTTACTTTTGCCACCTCAACACCGTTCATTTCGTCAAATTGAGCGTTGTATTGTGTAGCAATAGCTTCTAATATTTCAAATCTTTTGTTTTCTTGTAGCAATCTGAAAAGCGATTTGGTATCAGCTTGAACCGACCCAAAAACTTCAGACAAAGCTTTCATCTTCACTTCTGAAGTAATGATTGGGCTCGCCAAAAAATCTTTTAAATCAGCACTAGAGTCAACCGCAGTAATGATAGATTTCATATCCTCATTTACCTGACTGGCTTTTCCGCTTGAAACCGCTGTTTCTATAATTGCTTTCGCGTATCTAATCGCAGCTCTTGACATATTAGTTTAATTTAACGTCGCCCAACATTTTCTCAACCAATTTAGTTTGAGAAGCTTTGTCGGCTAATTCACTTCTTAATACTTTTTCCGCAATTTCGATAGACAAAGAAGAAACTTGATTTTTCAATTCTGCCATCGCTGCATTTTTCTCGCTATTGATGGCTGCTTTTGCCTGTTCAATCATTTTACCGGCTTGAACTTGTGCTTCGTCTTTAGCTTCTGAAACAATTTTATCTTTAATTTCTCTTGCTTCTTTTAGAATAACGTCTCTTTGAACTCTAGCTTCAGCTAATAGTTTTTCGTTATCCGATTGCAGGTTTTGCATGTCTCTTTTTGCAATTTCTGCAGAAAGTAATGCATTTTTAATTCCTTCTTCTCTTTCATTAACAGCATCAAGAATTGGTTTCCAAGCGAATTTTTTCAACAAGAAAATCAATAACAAGAAAATTAATGATTGCCAAAAGAACAATCCAAACGAGAAATCATTTATTAACTTTTCCATAATTTAATAAGTAATTATATAGGTAAAAATTTTAATTCAATTTTTTAAAGATAAACCAAAGCTACAACCAACCGTTGCAGCTTATGGTTTAGTTTTTTTTGGATTAAGATACTGCGAATAACGCTGCGAATCCAATTCCTTCAATAAGTGCTGCTGCAATAAGCATCACTGTTTGAATTTTTGCTGTAGCTTCTGGTTGACGAGCAATAGCATCTAATGCAGAACCACCGATTCTACCGATACCAATTCCTACTCCAATAACTACTAATCCTGCTCCAATAAGGTGAAGATTTCCTTCCATAATGTATATATATTTAATTAAACATTCAAATTTTAGGCATTAGGCAAAAGCCATAAGCCATTAATGATGTGCTTCTTCGTGGTGGTGTTCTTCAACAGCCGAACCAAAATATAAAGCGGTTAACATAGTAAAGATATAAGCTTGTAAAAGCGTTACCAATATTTCAATTAATGAGATAATGAAGGATAGTCCGAATGTTAACGGGCTTCCTATCCAGCTTTTGAAAACGAACATCATCCCGATTAAACTCATTATTACAAGGTGGCCTGCAAACATATTCGCGTACAAACGTATCATTAATGAGAAAGGCTTGATGATGGCTCCAATAAGTTCAATGGGTGCCAAAATAAATTTCATTGGAACTGGAACACCAGGCATCCAGAAAATGTGCATCCAATAATCTTTCTTTGCTGTGAATGTTGTGATGATAAAGGTTACAATAGCCAATCCAAAAGTTACTGAGATATTACCTGTAACGTTGATTCCGAATGGCATCATCCCTACAACATTTAAAAACCAAATGAAGAAGAACACCGTCAATAAGTGACTCATGTATTTTTTATAGTGTTTTTCACCAATGTTTGGAATTGCAATTTCGTCGCGAACAAACAATACAATTGGTTCGAAAAAACGTCCAGCTCCAGCAGCAACGCCGCCGTTTTTAGAATATGATTTACCTAAGCTTCTGAATAATAAGAACATCAAAAGTGCAATAATCAACATTGATAAAACTCCTTTAGTAATAGAGAAGTCTAATGGTTTAGCATTTGTTGGATGTCCTTCATGCTCAGTTAAAGCGCCGGTTGCATCCGTTTTGTAGATTTTTTCGTGGTGTAAAACATAATAGTTTCCGCCATCTTCAGCTACTTTTCCTTCGTCAAATTTGGATGATGAAAAAACGTGAAGTCCACCATCCCAAAGGATTATTGGTAAAGGGAAGCCATATTCTTTTCCGGTTTCTTTGTCGCCTAAAAGCGTAAAACTGTGTGCGTCTAAAACGTGATGGTTTTTTACTTCGTCAATTTGCTCTTTAATTTCAGCTTTAGGATCTTGATTTTCTTTGGCAACAGCTTCTGTATTTTCCGAGGCTGGTTCAGTAGGGTTTGCTAACACTACAGAAGGTAAAAAAGCGATTAAAGCTACTATACTATAAAGGAATGATTTTTTTGAAAACACCATAACTATGATTTTGTCTAAATTTTATTTCTGAAATTTGGTGCAAAAGTACACTTTTAATTAATATTAAAAAGTATAAGTTTTATTTTTTTTGACAGAATTGTTGATTACAAAACAATTTATTGCTTATTGTTTAAAATCCTGATGGTTAGATAGGTTTCTATTGCCAAAAAGTAAATAAATATGAAAAAGAAATTCATCTTTTCAGTAGGCGTTTTTGCAAGATGTATATGGATAATTGGTCTTAAAAGTGCGTAAGCAATTACCATCTTTAAAGTAGTAAATGCCAAAAAAGCATAGCCAACATAATTTAAAGCAACCTCTTTAACTTTGGCTAACGCAAATACGATTGCCATTGAGAGAATCGCAAACAAAACATAAAGCAACGGTGTTGAATAAATGAAGTTGTCTTCAAATGCTGTCGGAATAATGAAATGGGTAATTACTTTATGGATGATAAGTCCAATTAGTGCCGCAATAAAAATTGTAATAAAGGAACTGTATTTTTTTAAATTCATTCTTCTTCCGATTTGTTGATTTCTTTTAACTGTCGGGCAATGTTATAAAATGCTAGTGCAACACCAACCATCGTTAAAATTTTTACGTATAAATTGTATTTGTTTAGGAATTTGTGGTCGAGCCATTGCCCTAATTGAGAGAACAAGAAAACAATAATTCCCATTTGAATGGGAATATTAATTAGTGCCAACCATTTATTACGCTGTTTTTTCTTCTGGGGACTTTCCATCGGTAATCATGCTTTTTACATGAGGTTTCATTATACATGACGCGCTGAATTCGGCTCCGGGTTCAACCGAAAGTTTTCCGCATATTACTTCACCCAAAATGTGGGCTTTGGATTTTATATTAAGGATTTCCTGCACTTGAATTTTACCTTCAAACTTCCCTTCTATATCGGCATTTTTACAGATGATATCACCTTTCACACTTCCGGCGGGACCAATAACAATTTTCCCTTTAGATTGAAAGTTTCCATCCAAATGACCATCCAGACGAAAATCTGCAGGCGAATTTATATTCCCTTGAATGGTTGTTCCTTCAACGATTCGGTTTGTTTTACCTAATAAATCCGTATATGATTTTGGGCTTTTTTCAAACATGATTGCTATCCTTTTTTGTCTACTTTTCCTCCTCCGCCTGGTGATGGTGGTGGTCCAAACTCTTGGTCTTCACTTTTTTGATTTCCTGCTTTTTGATTATTCCCTTTACTAATATTATTATTTGGGTTATCCTGAGGATTATCTTGTGGGTTGTTATTTACAACCGGTTTAGGTTTTACTGGATCTGGAGCGCGTTCTAATGTTCCGTCCCAGTTTGGTTGTGCTGCTGTTTCCGGAAGATTTCCTGCTAAAAACTCGTCTAAATTCTTTTTAATTTGAACTATAGTGTAGTTTTCTGCTGAAATAATTATCGGCGTTTCTTGCACTTTATAGTCTTTATAGTCTTTTAAAATTACGGTAATGCCATTCGCTAAATCCTCGGAGTTAATGCCATGCAATACCACAAAATTATCGGTCATTGTATAAATATCTAAAGAAACCGAGAGTTTGTTTAAACTTCTGTCGGCAATGAATTTTTTTAATTTTTCACGAAGCGCTTTTGTTCCAGCATTTTCAAAATCTTTAGTTTGGTATAGGATTTTCCAATTTTTAGAAGGTGCTTTTGACAACTTTAATGCTTCCAATTTTGGCAAATCAACAGCCAGTAATTTCTCAGCTCTTTTACCCTCTTCACTATTTGGATAATTTAAAGCTACATAATTTAAGGCTGTACTAAATTCAGCAAGTCCGCTAAGTTTCCCCATTATGTTCGCTTTTAACAACTCTAATTTTGGAACGATTTCATCTCCGGTAAATCGATTAATAGCGGCTTCGGTGGCTGTTAAAACTGTTTTGAGTTCTCCGTTTTGGTATTGTTTGTAAATGTTGGTATAAACTACATTGGGTGAATCGCTTGACTCTGAAATGTCACCTGATGGATTCAGTAAAATTTGAGCGTAACGGGAATTAGGATAATCGGCAATGATGCTTTGTTTCATTGCAACAGCTTTCGATTTATCTAAAATTTCATAAAGTTTATACAAATGGTACTTGGATGGCAACACTAATCGTTCTTCCGGATTGTCATTTAATAACTTCTCAAATTTGTTTACGGCTAATTGATATTCTTTAAATTTCTCTTTGTAAATAATGCCAAGCTGATAGTTAGCAAAGTTTCTTTCTTTGCTCAAACTGTCTATAACGGTTTGTGATGACGGAATTTGTTTTATATAGAAATCCGGTGTAAAACGCTCATCTACAGCAGCAACATCTTTGTCATCTTTGTTCTCTTCGTTATTTTTGCCGTCTGCATCTTTTCCTTTCACGTTGTTTTTTTCCGAAAGTGATGAAACGCGCCAATTGTCCTGCAAGGTTCTATTGCCCCAATTTTTGGCAAACTCTACTTTACCAAAAGCAACCGTCGTTGGGTTATAAAAATAGAAAGCCCCTTCACCTCCTGAGGCTATAGTATTTGGAGCTTTAGGAGTTGACGCCTTTGATTTTTTTGCCTCTGCAGCATCGTCTGAATCGATTTTACCATCGTTTCTCTCTTGATTTTCTTTAAGTTGCGCTGCTTTTTCTGCCGCCTTTTTTTGTGCTTCTTCTGCTTTTTTAAGTTTTACAATGTAGGCTTCAAAGTAAGCTGTTCTTTCTGCACTTGGCATTTTATACAACGAAATGATACTATCATTGGTTTGTGAGATGGCTTCATATTTTATAACATCTTCCAGATTTTCCCTTTTCTTTTTTATCAGATTAAATTCTCTGGTCCTTGGTTTTAACTGAACTAAGGTGCTGTCATAATAATTACCGGCTTTGACGAATTTGGAATCTATGAAATACAAATCGGCCAGGTTTCTGTAATTGGAAGCAATAAGATAATAGTCTTGCGTTTTCTTTCTCAAAGAAAGATTGTATTCTTTTTTGGCTCGTTCTCTCTTATTCGTTTTTTCATAAAACAATCCCAGTTGATGGTGTAAGACATCCAAAAAGGGTCTGTTTTCTCTGTCTTTCAATAGGTCATTGTATTTTTTTAGAAAAGCTACCGTATCGCCTTTCTCATAATCAAATTGTGCTGCTTGTCTCGCATGAGCATGAATTACGTAGGCTTTAGCTGCTTTTCTCTTCATGTCAATCACCGTTTGGTAACTTGCATAAGCGCTGTCTTTATAGCCAAGCTGTTCGTATATCTGACCTAAAATATAATTGTATCTTGATATTTCTTCTTTCGATTTAGTGCTTTCTTTAGCGATTTTAAGTTTGGCAACAGCACTGTCTTTCTGTTCTAAATTTAAAAAAGCCTGAGCCAAAGTAGCATTGGCATCGGCAAAAATCTGATCTTTAAATTTAATCTCCTTCAGCAGTTTTCGGAGATTATTTACAGCTAAAGCATCGTTATCCAGACGCATATTAGTTTTTTCTCTCCAAATTTTTACTTCGTATATTTTATTGCTATTTGGAGATTTGTTTAGCACATAGTTGAATGCATCCAAAGCGGGTACAAAGCGCTGATCATAATATCTTGCTTTTCCAAGCATCATATAAGCTTCGTCCATTTGTGGGTTTTTCTCCGAACCATTAATGTTCATCGAATGCTTTTGAATTGCTTTGGTTGCTTTGGTTTCAGCTTTCTCAAAATTGGCATTTTTAGGTTTGCCCTGATTAAGATTGTCTTCTGAAACCTGCATTCTTTCTACAGGAAGAATTTCCCAAAAATTATCTACATTTTGAAGTTTTACTTCTGCAACTCCTTTGTCTAAGCCAATTCCTCCGTTATATAAAATGTTGTCTTTCGTACTAAGTGCATGTGAATTTCTGGATAGCCACGTGTTTCTCTTGGTAGAACAAGCGATCAAAAAAAACAATAATCCCGAGAAGAAAAAATATTTAATTGTAGTGGTTTTCAAAGCAAAACGTTTAGTGTTATAACGCAAAAAAGTCATAAATAGTATAACTAACGGGTAAAAATACGTTTCTTTTTGATATAGCAAAAAATTAGCGGTAAGTTTTTACCATTATTGATAAATACATTTAAGCAAAGGCCTACAAGATGATACTAATCAAGTTAGCAACGATTGTTTTGATATGAATTGACTTTTAACGCTTTTAAGACAATTCTTGAAATTTTTTCCTGAATTCTATTGGGTTAGAAATTTTAGGAAATACTTCTCTTGAACCTCCGGTACCTACAATTGTAATGGTGCCATAACCCAGTATTCTGCCCAATATTCCCTGATCTACATTAACACTTTCAATTTTTGAAAGATTCATTTCAAATGTTTTTCTGCTAATGAGTCCTGTCTTTATAATTACACGTCGATTAGTAATGGCGAACTCATCAGAATATTTGTCAATAAGTGGTGCAATAAATAACGTTAAAAGGGCTCTTAGATTGCAAAAAATTATCCAATGATAGGTGGTTTCTAATTCTACGTGTTCGTCTTTAATTAAATTATTGTTAATGTAAGTTCCCATTATTTTAGCTTGTTTTTTTCTGAAATTAGTATGCTTATTTTAAACCGCAAAAAACGCTTCCAATTCCTTTAAGGTTTCCGGCGATGTTTGGATGTCTTTCACCACTTCGCCCAAATGCAGTGCTACAATTCGGTTACAAACCTCAACAGTATGAACCAAATCGTGAGAAGAAACCAAAACAGTAACGTTAGGATTTTCGGCTAATTCTTTGATGATAATTTTTAATCGGTTCACGGTTGTTGGATCTAAATTAGCAAAAGGTTCGTCTAAGATAATCACTTCCGGATTTCCAATTAAAGTGGCGATGATGCCTACTTTCTTCATATTCCCTTTAGACAAATCTCTTAAATACTTTTTGCTGTTCAGGATTTCCCCATTAAAGAATTCTTCATGCTTTGTCAAAAGTAGGTCAACATCGGCTTTGTTTTGTCCACGCAAATCGCCAATGAAATAAAAGTATTCTTCGGCAGTTAAATAACCAATCAAAAAGCTTTCATCGATAAAGGCTGCTGTGAAAGGTTTCCACGCTTCGCTTTTGTCTACTTGTACTTCGTTGTTGATTATGTGTCCGGAACTTGGCTGAATTAAATCCAATAACAAACTAAAAAAAGTGGTTTTCCCAGCACCGTTATTTCCGACTAATCCAAAGCTTTGTCCTTTAGGAATTTCAAGACCTGGCATGTTTAAAACCATTGTCCCTAAATTATATCGTTTGGTTAAATTATTTACTTGTATCATGTGTTTTGGTATGTGTTTTAGTTTTAGTTTTTCTGTTTGTAAGCTGCTATGGTTTCGTATTTTTCTGTTTTATATATCTTTTCTATTTGTGCAAAAACTTTGTTCCTGAAAGCGAAGCCCAGAACTCCGGCTAAGGCTACAAAAAGAAGCCCAACATTAGCAGAAAAAAGATAAAAGCCAAGCGCATATAACAGCATTGGCACGAGCAATTTTGGTATTGAAATTAGCATTGTTTTTACATTAAAAGCTTGTTTATCGCCGAAAGCCTTATTAGCCATAGTCAAATCGATTGGGGTTTTAACAAATGCACCGCCAAGCATTACCAAATGAGAATTGACACCAATATTATAAAGCGCTCCAACCACAATCAACAAATAGATGTGCAGTCCAAAATACAAATAAAAAGAAGCGAGCACGGTTGAAATCAAAGTGCCAATAACCATTAGCCACCATTTTGAACTGATGTATTCCCGGTATTGAATATTTTGACTCATCATCAGTTGATAATAAGCACTATCCCAACTTGGGACAAATTGTCCGAATGTGAATAAAAATCCCCCCGAAACAAATATCCCGGCAAATACATGCATCGCCGGATTATTGTAGGCCTCAATTGAATTTGTAAAAAATAATAAGCCGTAAAAAATGAAAAGAAAACTCATGATAACCGTAGTTCGGGAACGTTTGTTTCGTTTCAAAAGTTTGATATCGTTTTTGAGAAAAGTGCCCAGTGTTCCAAATTGGTTTAACCAAGTGAAGTCTTCTGTTTTGGCTTCATCGCTTTTTTTGGCTAAACCGGTATCCAGATTTAAGTTCTTTTTGAAATAGTCAAAAGAAAAGTAATAGGTTACAATGGCTAAAAGTATCGGAATCAGAAACAAATAATAAGTGCTGTACATTCCCTGAAAAAAAGGTTGCGTATACTTGGTTACATCAAAAAGCTGATAGTATTGAGCCAATCCCAAACTCGCAACTACAGCTAAAAGGGAATAAAAAACGCTATCCTTATTATTGAGCAAAACATTGATAAAATTATTAGCAAAAATCAATGCCATCATTCCCAAATGCCATAAAATTGCCTGATATCCGTAACCGTGAGTTAACAAAACAATCGTGAACGGAATAAAGAAAAAAGCATGTAAAATATTGAAAAACGAAATGCTCGTTTTCCCTAAAGAAAAATGGACAATGGTATCTCTTTTTATGGGTAAATTCAACAACGGTTTGATATTGGTAACCGGCATCTTTTGAAAAAAATACCGAATCACTAAATCTACAACCAAATAATAAATCAGGTATTTATTGACTGTTGCCAAAGGTTCCAGATGCAAATCTTCCTTTAGTAAAAAGAAAACCGCAACACCTGCGCCAATAAAAATAAGCATGAAATAGGCGGCTACAAAACCCATTACTATTTTCAATGCTAAATTAGTGGCAAAAGAAGCCGAACGAAAAAAAGCTTTCCATTCGAGGTAAATGAAGTGTTTAAACATAGTGATTGTTTTTGGTTTTTGGAATTAGTTCCTAAATGTAGAAAAAAGTTACAGTATTGCAAAAGTCTTTTTTGGGAAGCAGGTTTGTGAGGGTTTTACCATGCTTATCATAAGGTTATATTCGTAGTGCGTGCGATGTGTGTCCGATGTGTGTGCGATGTGTGTGCGATGTTTTACTATTTTTATCGGATACACATCGGACACACATCGCATTCAAATCGGATACACTACGAATATAACTATAACAAACAAGGCCTGTGCAATTATCCATATTTACCTCTCAATAGGAGCAACATTCTTTTTCACATTACTAAAAGACAATTTTTGATTTTAAACTATCTTTGCAAAAAATCAATTTCATGTCAGCCTTTTATAAATTACAAATCAAAGAAGTAAAGCACGAAACTGCTAATGCCATTTCTGTTGCTTTTAACATTCCGGCCGAATTAAAATCGGCTTATCAATTTACTGCCGGTCAATATGTAAACCTAAAGTTAACTTTAGACGGACAAGAAATACGCCGAGCGTATTCGGTTTGTTCTTCGCCTACTAGTGGCGAATTGCGAATTACTATTAAATCTGTTAAGAACGGGCATTTTTCTAAATTTGCGAATGAGAATTTAAAAGTGGGTGATTTACTCGAAGTGGGTCAACCGGAAGGGAAATTCACCTTTGAGCCTAGTAGCGAAAAACTAAAAAACTACGCTGGATTTGTTGCCGGAAGCGGAATTACACCTGTAATGTCTATCTTAAAATCGGTTTTAGAAAGCGAGCCAAAAAGTACTTTTGTTTTGGTTTACGGAAATAAGACGCCTGAAGAAACCATTTTTCATTCCGAATTACACGAGCTGCAATTGAAATATGTTGGTCGCCTTTTTGTGCAGTATGTTTTCAGTCAGACGAAAGTTGAGGGCGAACTTTTTGGCCGAATTGACAAGTCGACTGTGAATTTTGTTTTGAATAATAAGCACAAAGAAAAAACCTTTGATAAATTTTATTTATGTGGTCCGGAAGAAATGATTAATCAGGTTTCAACTGTTTTAAAGGAAAACAATGTTGCTGAAAAAAACATCAAATTTGAATTGTTTTCTACATCAACAGCTAATGAAAACCAGGCTGCCGAAAGTCATACCGGTCATACCAAAATTACCGTGATGGTTGACGATGAAGAGACTACTTTCGAAATGTCGCAAAAGCAAACGGTTCTCGAAGCGGCTTTAAAACAAGGCATTGACGCTCCCTATTCTTGTCAGGGTGGTATTTGTAGTTCTTGCTTGGCGCGAATTACTAATGGTACTGCCGAAATGAAAAAGAATTCGATTTTGACGGATAGCGAAATTGCTGAAGGATTAATTTTAACGTGTCAGGCGCATCCAACCTCTGCGGAACTTTATGTGGATTATGATGATGTTTAGTTAGAAGAAAGAAAAAAGAAAAAAGACAAAACTTCCTTAATTGGGAGTTTTTCTATTTTATGGAAGATTGTATTTTTTCAACAACCGTTTTGGGAGCAATACTTCGCATCGCTTCTTCATAACCTGAAACTTTTTTATTTCCATAAACCGAAGTTGGTAGCATTGGAAACTTTTCTCTATCAGAAACTAAACAATTTTCAAACGGTTGATTGAATGGTGCAAATCCGGCAAAAGGATGTGTGGCGCCCCAAAGTGTGATTACTTTTATTCCCAACATCGCAGCAATATGTGCGTTTCCGGAATCCATGGAAAGCATTGTGTCAAGATTGGAAATCAACTCTAATTCTTGTTTAAGATTTAGTTTCCCGGCAACATTTATTACGTTCTCTTTTCCGTTGGCAAACAAATTAAGAATCTCAATTTCTTTATTTCCGCCACCAAAAAGGAAGATTTTAGTATTTGTATCAGATGCTAATTCTTCTACAACTTGTTGCATCAAATCCTGCGGATACACTTTGCTTTCGTATTGCGCAAATGGAGCTATTCCAATCCATTTTTGATTTGCTTTTTCGCTTGTAATTGCTACAATTTCTTTAGACAAAACAGTCTTTTGAGGAAACTTAGGATTCGATAAATCAATAGTAAACCCTAACTTTTTGAACGTTTCAACATGCCTTTCAACCATGGTTTTGACTGGCTTGAAGATTTTATTTTCAGCTCTTGTTAAGGCTTTTTTAGCTGCTCTTCCTTTATCTGTGAAAGCTATTTTTTTTCCGCTTAAGGCAAACAATGTTCTGATAATTTGTGACCGTAACACATTGTGTAAATCAGCAACAGCATCAATGTTTAATTGCTTTAAATCGGAGTATAATTTCAATAAGCCTAGGAAACCTTTATGTCTTCCTTTGACATCAACAGCAAAGAAACTCACATTCGGAATTCCGTCAAAAAAAGGTTTGAAAAAAGGTCGGGAAACTACTGTGATTTTTACTTCTGAATTCTGTTCCACCAAAGCTCTAATTACAGGAACTGTCATTGCAACATCGCCCATGGCAGATAATCGGATGACAGCTATATGTTGGATTGGGTTTGACAATTATGCTAAATTTTAAAAACCATTAAGGTATTAAGGTTCATTAAGTTCTTCTTAATTTTCTTAATACCTTAATGGTTTAAATTTTTATATTATTTCTTGTTTTGATACAAAACCGGATTCAAATCGTCGTCGTTGTACATTTTCATTTGCTTGTATACTTTCATGAATTTGTCACCGTTTTCAATATCTGTAATTAAATCATCAATGGCTGTTGACAAATCGGTTCTTTGTTCTAACAGTACATTTAATTTAGCTTGGCATTTATCACGGTGTTCTTGTGAAGCTTCAGCACGAGTTGCTTCTTCTGTCATGTGGTAAATTTTTAAAGCTAGAATCGATAATCTGTCAATCGTCCAGGCTGGACTTTCGGAATTTATTTTTGCATTGTCTTTTACTTTGACATTGCTGTATTTTTGAAGAAAGTAGCTGTCTATATATTCTACCATATCCGTGCGCTCTTGATTGGAAGCATCTATTCTTCTTTTTAAAACCAAAGCGGCAACCGGGTCAATATTTGGGTCCCGTATTATATCTTCAAAATGCCATTGCACCGTATCAATCCAGTTTTTGAAATACAACAAATGTTCTATTTTTTCTTTTGGATATGGGTTATTTACGGGTTGATCTACGTTGTCATAAACGTGATAATCCCTAATACTTTGTTCAAATATAGAATAGGCAAATTTTGAAAACATACTTTTAAATTTTATTTTATTTGATACAATTTGACCAAAAGGTTTCGTGTACAAAGATAGTTTTTTATACTTTTACCTAAACATACAAATTCCCACATTCATGCATCTTCACAATATTTCTGAAAACAATAGTATCCTCAATCATTTTTTGGCACAAATTCGTGATGTTAACATCCAAAAAGACAGCATGCGTTTCCGAAAAAACATTGAGCGCATTGGTGAAATCATGGCGTATGAATTGAGTAAAACGCTGGAATATAAAAACATTGATGTACAAACTCCGTTAGGCATTAAACACACCACAACTATTGCTGATAATGTAGTTTTATGTTCAATTCTTCGTGCCGGATTAGCATTGCATATGGGTTTTATGAATATCTTCGACAATGCTGAAAACGGTTTTGTTTCGGCTTATCGTCATCATTATGACAACGATGATAAATTTGATATTTTAGTTGAATACCAAGCTGCTCCATCTTTCGAAAATAAGAATCTGATTTTAATTGACCCGATGTTAGCTACAGGACAATCGATTGTGGCGGTTTTACACAAATTGCATTTGGAACAAAAACCAAAAGAAATTCATATTGCAGTTGTAATTGCTGCACCGGAAGGAATTGCTTATCTTCAAAAAAATCTTCCTGATAATTTTCATCTTTGGATTGCGGCGATAGATGAAAAACTTAACGAGAAAAACTACATTGTTCCTGGTCTTGGCGATGCAGGCGATTTGGCTTACGGAAGCAAATTATAGCTGGAAGAAGTAACTGAAACAACAGCCCAACATAAGTAATAGCAACACGATTTCCTGATATATTTTGCTTTGTGAATATTCAATATTTGTTGTGCACATTACTGATAATGGCATAAATGTGAAGATTAACATATCACTGTTTTTATCTGGTGAAATCAAAAAAATCGTTACTCCTATTAAAAATCCAAATATCATTTTCTTGTAAGAAGCTTGTAAAATCAGTGGCTTATTTGTTAAAGAAATAACCAACGATAAAAGAAAATACAATCCAATAACTACAAAAAACGAGAGTGCTATATTTTGATAATTATTGGTAAAATAATCTAATTGAAAATTAGTTTGCGTTTGATTTATAATATGATCAATCCAAGTTTTGTCAAAGGCCAAGGCCAAAAATAAAAAGATAACTATTGTTGCAAAAAATGCCACAAATGGTAAAAGCCAATTTCTATAATCTCTTGAAACATGGAATATTATAGAGACATATACTAGGATAATGAAAAGAATACACCAAAAATGAAACAGGCTGGCAATGAAAATCCAAATCGAAGCATCGAAAATCTTTTCTTTTGGCGCTTTTAACGTTTGTAGAGAAATTAATCTTCGAATAGCCAGAAGTAGAAAAAAATTGGCAAACAATAAATTAAAATTATTAAAAATAGATGGGAAAATGAGTAGAAATAGCAAGAAAAATAAAATCGTATAACTGCTGTTTTTCGTTAGGTTGTTCTTTTTTACAGTAAAATTTACCAAGAAAAAGGAAGCCAATAATAACAAAATTAGCATTGCTGTTTTCGAGAATCCAACTGAATCAATCGTAGCTAACAAATCACTTGACTGATACAAAAAAAAGAAAAGCAGCAACAAAACTATCACCAGTGCATTATTAAGTAGTGTAGATTTTTTAAAAACGCTTGTTATCATGAGGATATTTTATACATTTGTGCTGTAAATATAACATTTTATAAAATGAGAGCATTTTTTGAAGGCATTCAATCTTTATTTGTAGACTTTTTATTCAAACCACTTGATTTTTTACGCTCTTTAGAGTTAAGCAGTTGGTGGTTGGCTAACATTGTTAGTTGGACATTGATGATTGTTTGTGGATATTATATCGTATACTGGTGCAAAGAATTGTCAAAACATAAAGCCAACAACGAAGAAAACCAAGATACAACGGCTCATTCTTTTTTAAAGTAAATCAAAGCCGATATCTTTTCTAAAATACATCTTATCAAAGTGTAGCTTGTCTATATTTTGGTAAGATTTTTTTATGGCTTCTTGGAAATCATTTCCAAAAGAGGTAACTGCCAAAACTCTTCCGCCATTAGTTACTACTTTCCCGTTTTCAAGTTTTGTTCCTGCGTGGAAAACGATAGAACCTTCAACTTTGTCTAGGCCTGAAATTTCGTAACCTTTTACGTAATCTTCCGGATAACCGCCAGAAACCATCATTACTGTTGTGGCGCTTCTTTCATCAATGGCTAACGAAACTTCATCTAATTTCCCATCGGCTACAGCCTGAAATAATTCGACTAAATCGGATTTAATTCTTGGAACTACCACTTCAGTTTCGGGATCTCCCATTCTGACATTATATTCAATTACTATTGGTTCACCTTTAACAATGATTAATCCAATAAAAACAAAACCTTTATATTCAATTTCGTCTTTTTGCAAACCTTCAACGGTTGGTTTTACAATTCGGGTTTCTATCTTTTCTAACAAAAGGGCATCTGCAAATGGAACGGGGGAAATAGCTCCCATGCCGCCGGTATTTAAACCTGTGTCTCCTTCTCCAATTCGTTTATAATCTTTGGCAGTTGGTAAGATTTTATAATTTTTTCCGTCTGTTAATACGAAACAACTCAATTCAATTCCATCCAAAAACTCTTCGATAACTACTTTATCACTAGCAGTTCCGAATTTGGCATGAACCAACATATTTTGTAATTCTGTTTTTGCTTCTTCTAAATCGTGAATAATTAAAACGCCTTTGCCTGCCGCTAATCCGTCAGCTTTTAAAACATAGGGAGGTTGTAATGTTTCTAAAAATTCGCACCCTTTTTTGACAGTAGCTGCTGTAAAACTATTATATGCTGCTGTTGGTATGGAGTGTTTAACCAGAAATTCTTTGGCAAATTCTTTACTTCCTTCTAATTGAGCACCAACTTTTGATGGTCCAATAACCGGAATGTGATTTAGCGCTGAATCATTTTTAAAAAAATCATAAATCCCTGATACCAAAGGATCTTCCGGGCCAACCACAACCATTTCAACCTTTTCTTGAATTGCAAATGTTTTTATGGTATTAAAATCGGTTGGGTTGATAGAAATATTTGTTGCTATTGCTGCAGTGCCAGCATTTCCTGGAGCAACAAAAAGTGTTGAGCATTTTGAACTTTGTACCATTTTAAACGCCAAAGCATGTTCTCTACCGCCAGAGCCAAGTAATAAGATGACCATTTTTATTTTATTTTGATTGCAAAAATAACCTTTTATCTAATAAAGATTTATTAAAAAATTAAGTGGTTGAAATAAAAATGCTATTTTTGTTTCCAATTATTTAAAATTAAAAACAATGAAAAAATTATTACTTACTTTTTCTTTAATTGCCTTAAACTCAACTATAAACGCTCAGTGGACATCTCAAGGTACCGGTTTTGCAGCTGCAAGCAGAGGTTTGAACCAGATTAGTATTGTTGATGCTACTACAGTGTGGGCTCTTGCTTATGATGGTGCTCCAATTGATGCATCTCATCCAACTACTCTTAACATTCAAGAATTTACAAGAACAACAGATGGTGGTACTTCATGGGCTACAGGAACCATAGATGTAGGAAATACGGTTTGGGAACTAAATAATATATCTCCTGTTAGCGCAACTACAGCTTGGGTTTCGGCAATAAACAATATCACTGGAGATCCAGAAAATGGTGTTGGGTATATTTATAAAACTACTGATGGTGGCTCTACTTGGAATCAACAATTAGCTAGTGGTTTTCAAACAGCAGGTTCTTCTTTTTTAAATGGAGTTTACTTTTTTAATGCTAACGTTGGTATTGCTTATGGTGATCCAATTGGTTCAGGATTAGGAGAATTTGAAATTTACAGAACTACTGATGGTGGTGCTAACTGGACTCAACTAACCGCTGCTGCCTTACCAAACCCATTAAATGGTGAGTATGGCTACAACAGTACTCCAACTGCTGTTGGAAATACCTTGTGGTTCCCAACAAATAAAGGTCGTTTGTACAGAACAAATGATGCTGGGGTAACTTGGACTGTAGCTCAAGCACCTTTGACTGATTTTGGCGCGGCTTTACCAGCAAATAGTGGAAATGTTCATTTTAGTGATATAAACAATGGTTATTTATTAAAAACCTCTGGTACCGTTGCTACACCTGTTTACACCTATTATACAACTACAAACGGAGGAACTACATGGACCCCAACATCCGGTTCGCCATTTACAGGTACGCGTCAGATTCTTAATTATATTCCTGGAACTACTACAATCGTTGCGACTTCTCAAGCGGCACCGGTTGGAACATCTGTTAGTGCAAACAACGGAGTAACTTGGACTGACCTTGAGCCAGCCGGAACAGAACAAAGAGGAACATCTGCTTTTTTAAACGCAACTACTGGTTGGTGTGCAGGTTTCAGTGATGGAGATCCTTTAGGCTCAGCAGGGATTTTTAAATTATCAGGTACATTAGGTGTTGATAATTCAGGAACTGTTGCTAAGTTTAAAGTTTATCCTAACCCAGCTACTTCAGTAGTAACAATTTCTACTCCAGATGTTGATACTGCAAATTTATCCGTAACTGATTTATCTGGTAAAGTTGTTATGACTAAATCATTAAATGGGATTGAGAATACTATAGATATTTCTACCCTTTCTACTGGCGCTTATTTCTTCGAATTAAGCTCTAACAATAAAAAAGAAGTGGTTAAAATTCTTAAAAATTAATTCCAAATAAAATAGTATTTTTAAGGGCTAACAAATGTTAGCCCTTTTTTTATGGTAATGTTTAATCTTTTCAATCTATCGCTTCGGTTAAATGGTTTTCCTATGAAGGAAGCGCAACAGGAATTGGATAAAATTCTAGCTGTTTCTCAAGTAGATTATGAAAACTATGTAAATCAAAAGAAAAAGGAAATTGTTGATTATCATTTAAAAAACAACAAATCATATCAGGAATTTGTTGGATTGAAATCCTTTGAAAATTGGAATGAACTTCCAATAATGACTAAGAGACAATTTCAAAAGCCTCTATCAGAAAGACTTTCAGAAGGATTTACCTCATCAACTGTTTATGTAAACAAAACCTCTGGTTCAAGCGGTGATCCCTTCATTTTTGCTAAAGATAAATTTTGTCATGCCTTGACTTGGTCAAATATTATTTATCGGTTTGGATGGTTTGGACTTGATTTTAATTCGTCTTCACAAGCTCGGTTTTATGGAATCCCATTTGATTTTATTGGCAACAAAAAAGAACGTATAAAAGACTTTTTGAGTCATCGGTATCGATTTACTATTTTTGATTTATCTGATAAAGTTTTAGAAAAATTTTTAATCAAATTTCAAAAGAAAAAATTCGATTATATTAATGGATATACAAGTTCGATAGTTTTATTTGCTAAATTTTTACAAAAGAAAAATATTGTCTTAACTACAATATGCCCAACACTGAAATGCTGTATAGTAACTTCTGAAATGCTTTTTGAGGATGATAAACTTTTGCTCGAAAAACAATTTGGAATTCCAATTATCAATGAATATGGAGCATCTGAATTAGATTTAATTGCGTTTCAGAATACAAATGGCGAATGGCAAGTGAATTCTGAAACCTTGTTTGTAGAAATTTTAGATGAAGATAATACTGTTTTGCCTAACGGAAAAGAGGGACGAATTGTGATTACATCTTTATACAATAAAGCACATCCTTTTATCCGATATGATATTGGTGATGTTGGAATTTTAGATGAAAAAAGCACCACAAAAAAACCAATCCTAAAGAAACTAATTGGTAGAACCAATGATATTGCGTTTTTACCTAGTGGGAAAAAATCTCCGGGACTAACATTTTATTACGTTACCAAAAGCATAATAGAAGATGACGGAAATGTTAAAGAATTTGTCATAAAACAAACCAAAATCAATACTTTTGACATCGACTATGTAAGTGAAATAGAATTGACGTCAATTCAAATTCAAAACATTGAAAAAGCCATCGCTACCTATTTAGAAAGTGGTTTGACTTTTTCATTCACACGTAAAGAAAAATTAGAACGCAGTAAAAGCGGAAAATTAAAACAGTTTGTTTCTTTAGTAAAATAAATCATGAGAATTACAATTGTAGCCGGAGCAAGACCAAATTTCATCAAAATAGCACCCATTATTAAAGCGATTGAGAAAAAGCAAAATGAAGGAGCAGGTATTTCTTATCGTCTGGTTCATACGGGTCAGCATTATGATAAAAATCTTAGCGATACTTTTTTTGAAGAATTAAACATTCCGCATCCAAATGCAAATCTGGAAGTAAAAAGCGGTTCTCAATCAGTTCAAACAGCCGCCATAATGATTGCATTTGAACAAGAACTGTTGCAAAATCCGTGCGAGTTAGTTTTGGTTGTAGGCGATGTAAACTCAACTATGGCTTGTGCCATTGTTGCCAAAAAATTAAATATAAAAGTCACTCACGTTGAAGCCGGAATTCGTTCAGGCGATATGACGATGCCCGAAGAAATCAACAGAATAGTTACAGACAGCATTACAGATTATTACTTTACAACCTCAACTTGGGCTGGTCAAAATCTATTAAAATATGGTGCCGAACCTTCAACTATTCACTTTGTTGGTAACGTAATGATTGATACTTTACATCAAAATTTAGATAGAATTTCAGCGCCAGTTTTTTGGAAGGAATTTGGTTTAGAAAATGGAAACTATATTATCTTAACCTTACATCGCCCGGCAAACGTTGACGAAGAAAAATCACTTATAAATCTATTGGAAGGGATTGATAGCATGGTAGGCAATAAAAAAATTATTTTCCCAATTCATCCAAGAACCAAAGCAATTTTGGGTGAAACCAATCTACAACTAAAAAATATTCTCTTTGTTGAACCTCAAGGGTATCTAAATTTCATGTATTTAATTAAAAACAGTTTTGCTGTGATTACAGACTCTGGTGGAATTTCAGAAGAAACTACAGTTTTAGGCATTCCTTGTTTTACAATGCGTAACAATACCGAAAGACCAGAAACACAAACCATTGGGACAAACACTTTAGTGGGAACATCAATTGAAAATTTAGAAAAATTCTTTAGTGCATTTTTGCAAAACGGACCAAGAAAAGCGGGAATTCCTGAACTTTGGGATGGAAAAGCATCGGAAAGAATAATCGATATTTTGCTTTCTAAAAAATAGTGGAAGATATTCTTATCATATCCAATTATTATCCGCCTGAAAAAGGTGCGGCTGCCAATCGAATTGAACAATTGGCTCTGAAACTCTATAAAAATAACTTTAACGTTTCTGTTATTTGTCCATTAGGGAATTATCCAAAAGGGGAATTGTTTTCTGAATACAAAGGCAAATTTTCAGTAACTGAAAATAGAGATAACATTACCGTGAAACGGCTTTGGATTTATCCAAGTGTTAGTAAAAATTTATTGGTTCGTATTCTTTCTGTTTTATCTTTTTCAACAACCTTATTTTTCTATTTGTTATTTAAAAAAACACCAAAGAAAGTAATCGTTCAATCGCCGCCATTATTGCTTTCGTTTATTGCTGTTTTTGTGCTTTCGTTGAAAAACAAAAAAATAATTCTCAACATTTCCGATTTATGGCCATTAGCCGCCATTGAATTAAAGGTGCTGAAAAAAGATTCGCTTTCGCATAAATTTTCTTTATTTCTTGAACGATTCATTTATAAAAAAGCAACTTTAATTTTGGGTCAATCAGACGAAATAATTACGCATGTTCATACTGTTTCCCCATTAAAAAAATGCTTTTTATACCGTAATTTTCCAGATCACAACATTCCGGAAATAGAATTGAAAACTAAAGAGAATGAGCCCATCAAACTATTTTATGCCGGCCTTTTAGGAATTGCGCAAGGCGTTCTTGAACTCTGTGAAAATATCGAATTAAAAGGACTAAATATCGAATTACACCTCTTTGGTGATGGCGCCGAAAAAACACAAATAGAGGCTTTAATTTCGGCTAAATCTTCGTCTTCTTTGTTTTTCCACGGAATGCTGGATAGAAAAGAATTACATGAAAAATTAAAATCGTTTGATATCGCCATTGTTCCTTTGAAAACCAGAATTTATGGTTCGGTTCCTTCCAAGATTTTTGAATACGGCTCGCTTGGTTTCCCGATACTTTATTTTGGTGGTGGTGAAGGAGAAACGATTGTAAATGATAACCATTTGGGTTGGGTTGCCTCGGTTGAAAATTATCAGGATTTGAATGAAAAGCTTAAAGAAATTTCTAGCCTGAGTAAATCGGAATTAGACGTAATGAAAAAACAAGTTTTTAAACAGTCTCAAAAAATATTTGATTTAGATAATCAAATGAAAATCCTAATTGAAAAAGGCGTTTTCTAATAAGCCTTATCTTCTCCTTTGAATATATTGAAAACGGTTTGAAAAATGATTTTAATATCCATGATTAATGACCAGTTTTCTATATAAAAGACATCTAGTTTTATCCTGTTAACCATATCTTCTTCGGTTTCAATTTCACCTCTAAAACCTTTCACCTGAGCTAAACCTGTAATGCCTGGTTTTACATAATGACGAACCATGTATTTCTTTATTTTACTGGCATAGGCTTTATTTTGTGACCACAAGTGAGGTCTTGGACCAACAACGGACATGTCACCAAGAATAACGTTAAAGAATTGTGGTAATTCATCCATGCTTGTTTTTCGCATAAACCTTCCCATTTTGGTAACTCTTGGGTCGTTTTTTGATGCTTCCTTTTCAGTAAATCCATTGACTTGCATGGATCGGAATTTATAACAATGGAATTCCTCTTCATCCATTCCGGGTCTTCCTTGTTTGAAAAAAACAGGACCTTTCGATTCTAATTTTATTAATAACGCAAGCAAAGGAATTAGCCAAGAAAGCAGAAAAATAATAACGAATAAAGAAAACAATATATCAAATGCTCTTTTTATTCCTTTAATAAATGGATTGTGAAGCTGCGTTTTTTGTAAAGAAAGAACCGGAAATAATTCGTAATAATCTATTTTTAAATTTTTCGAATAGATTTCTTTTGTATCCGGAATGAATTTTATTGTTTTATTATTCTCATCAGCAAATTCAACTAATTCTTTCAGTTTTTCATTAGAAATTTCGTTTAAAGAACAATAGATTTCGTCCACTTTATTATCTATTACGAACAAATTCAAGTCCTCTATTCTTCCTTTTACTTCTGGATTTTGCTTTTTATCTGAGAAGTATCCTAAGAATCTGTAGCCATAATCTTTTCTTGTATCAAATACTTCTTTTAAGCGGATGGCTTCTGGTGTATAACCAATAATAACGGCGTTTCTAAAATTACTTCCTGTAACTATTCTATACTTTTTTAAATAGAAAAACAATAAATATTTAAAAGTTACAATAATGCAAAAACTAATTATCATAAAGATTGCAATGGCTTTTCCGCTAAAAGTCACCGATTTTGCAAAAGGGAAAAAAGCAATTACTACCAATAGAAAAACACTGTACTGTTTCACTAATTTAGTAATAATTTCTACAGGAGTTGTAAATCGATAGACTTCATAATATTTTACAAGTATTGCAATAACAATCCAGGTGAATGATTGATAAAGAAAATAATGAAACCCGTTAAGATTTAAATCTCTAAAGAAATATAAACTTAACGTCGTTATCACCATTAGATCGAAAAGAATATTTATCGGTCTAATATATTTTGAGTATCTTCCTGTTTGTTGTGCAACCATATCAAATACTAGTGAATATATCCTTTAAAGTCTTTGTGTTCTTCTTTTAAAAGCTCTTCTGAAGAAAGTGATTTAAAATAATCATAAGTCAATTTCATTCCTTCTTCTCTTGATACTTTGGCTTCCCATCCCAGAATGTTTTTTGCACGAGTTGTATCGGGCTGACGTTGCATTGGATCATTAATTGGCAACGGATGATAGACTACTTTTTGAGTTGTTCCTGTTAATTTAATGATTTCATCTGCAAAGTCTTTAATCGTAATTTCGTTTGGATTTCCAATGTTTACAGGTTGTGAATAATCAGAATGAAGTAATCTAAAAATGCCTTCTACCTGATCCGTCACATAACAAAACGAACGGGTTTGACTTCCATCTCCAAAAATTGTTAAATCTTCACCTCGTAATGCTTGTCCAATGAACGCAGGAATAACACGACCATCATTCAGTCGCATTCTTGGTCCATATGTATTGAATATTCTAACTATTCTGGTTTCAACACCGTGAAAAGTGTGATAGGCCATAGTAATTGATTCCTGAAACCGTTTTGCTTCATCATAAACACCTCTTGGTCCAATGGTATTTACGTTTCCGTAATAATCTTCTGTTTGTGGATGCACTAAAGGATCTCCATAAATTTCTGAAGTAGATGCAATAAGAATTCGGGCTTTTTTGACTCTGGCCAAACCTAAAAGATTGTGTGTTCCTAAAGAGCCCACTTTTAAAGTTTGAATAGGAATTTTAAGATAATCTATTGGACTTGCAGGCGATGCAAAATGAAGAATATAATCTAGATTGCCAGGCACATGCACAAACTTGGTTACATCATGATGATAAAACTCGAAATTTTTAAGTTTGAATAAATGCTCAATATTTTTTAAATCTCCCGTAATTAAGTTATCCATTCCAATAACAAAATACCCTTCAGCTATAAAACGATCACAAAGATGCGACCCTAAAAACCCAGCAGCACCAGTAATTAATATTCTTTTCATATAATTTTTATTCTGCTTTGGAACTATTTTGAGTACTAATTCCTGTATTAAAAAGACAATACATCATCATAAAAAACACAACTCCCCTTTGTCTCCATAAAAATGATTCGGTCAAAAATAAACTTATCATTAGAAATGCGAAAGCAAAATGAACAAAATCTTTCAATTTAATCGCATTTTTAATGTTAACAATCAATAATATTAACAATAGGATAAACCCAAAAACACCTAATTCAGCAAAATTTTGAACGTATTGATTGTGAAAGTTTTTCGATTGATAACCGCTGTCCGAATCATTTTCATTCCCCATATAAAGATTGTAATGAACGGCTTTTTCTTTAATTTTTGGATAAGATGCGTTTAATCCGAAGCCTTTTAAAAAGACATTATTTTCATTCATTAACTCTGTAAAAATTCTGAATTGATAAACCCGAAATGCTGTTCCGTTAAAGTAATCATTTGGTGTAAAAGTAGGATTTGACCATGCTTCCTTTAAACTTACATAATGCACACCTGACGGAATCCCTTCAATTACATTAGTGCTTAAACTTTTATCTGTATTGTTTTGAAATTCAACTTTAAACCTATCTTTTATTCTTCCTGTCGAAAAGATTATTACTAACAATAATCCAAAAACAATTAGGTTTCTCAATCTTAATTTATGTGCCGTTTTCGAAAAAAAGAAAATGTTTAGTAGCGAAAGTAATAAAACAACAAGTATGATATTTTTGGAAGATAGTAGTAATATAAAAGCAAAAAGCAAAACAGAAAACAAATTATCCATTTTTGATTTTACTTCTTTTGTGAAAAAATAAAAGAAAGCAACTGCCACAAAAACAGACATGTGTATGGCATTCAGTAGTTTTGGAACTAATCCGTAATCGTTATCATTTTCGCCATGATAAAAGAACATTCTTGGGTCTCCAAACATACAATAGCGAATAATTGCTCGAACCAAATAGTATAAAACAAACGCTACGATAGCATAACTATAGTATTCAATGATTTTTCTTTTTTGTTCTGAAGTATTTGTTTTAAAAATCAGAAAGCCAAGTGGAATTATAAGTAATGGGATTTCTTTTGATAAGGCAGAAATTGTCTCCTCCGAATCTATCGACCAGAAATAAGAAATCACCATTAAAACATAGAGCAGAATTGGAAAAAGCAACTCTTTTTGAAGTTTAAAATTTTCCTTTTTTAAAGTAATAAAAGCAACCAACAAAAATATCCCTAAAGAAATATTGTTAATAGCAAAAGACAATGGTATTGTGATAAGGACTAAAAGTATTGAAATAAAAGAGCTGTTACTTTTATTTTCTTTTATCAGATTTTGAATAACACGCTTCGAAAAGTTGTAAATATTCACCATTTATTTTTTCCCAATTAAATTCGTTCACAATCGAATCAAAATTGTTTTGAACCAATCGCAAGTTATCATTTTTTTTGATTGAATTCAGAATATTTTTTACTTCGTTAGAATCCGAAAAATAATAGCCGTTTTCCTTTAAAATCCCTTTATTAAAATCATTGTTATGCGCAATTACTAAAGCTCTTGATGCCATTGCTTCAAGTAGCGATGGATTTGTTCCGCCGACCGAATGTCCATGGAAATATAAGTTAGAAAAATAACGAAGATTATTCAAATGTTCGAGGTTATATATTCCGCCAATGAAGCGAATATTCGAATGGTCTTTGAATTTGTTTTTTAAGTATTCCCCATATTTTGTCATGTGCTTTCCGATGACCAAAATTGGTGTTTTATCTTCATTCTTCGCAACGCCTTCAAGAACCATGTCTAAATTATTTTCTGGTTCGAAACGTGCCATTATCATATTATAGTTTTCCTTTTCTACGTCATATTCCTTTAGAATTTGATCATTAGGAGACGAAAAAGGGTATGCTCCATAAGCAATATAAGTAGATTCTTTTTTGTATTTGCCTTTCAAAAATTTTTGAATTCCTAATGAATCCGAAACCAAAAAGTCACTGCTATTGGCGGCTAATCTTTCGGCAAATTTTAAAAACTGCTGAACTGGTTTAGAATATTTTGTTCTCTTCCATTCTAATCCATCCATGTTAGTGATAATGATTGATTTTTTAGGCAACAAAAAATGCCAAACCGAATTACTAGTATACCCTAATTGCAAAATGATATCAAAATCTCTCTTTCGGGAATCTATGATGCAATTGTAGTCATAAATAAACTGTCCAAATGTCCCAAATTTATATTCGGGATCATACTGATGGATAATGTTTACACCGTGAAAAGTGGTTTCCTGAAAAGGATGGTCATGAGAATTGTAACAGTAAACTTCGTGTCCTTTTTCAACAAGATACACCGAAAAGAATTCAGCAAACTGCTCAAATCCTCCGTAATAATTGGGTACACCACGGGTTCCTAATATGGCTATTTTCATGAAATTTTATTACGGTTTGGATTTTTTCTGTTTCATTGCAAACATAACAAAATGATTTGAATTTTTGTGCGTTTAAGAAATAGCTTTTTTGAATTGTTCCGCCGCGAATTGCCAGGTGAATTTGGCTTTCATTTGATTTCGTTTTTGATCCATTTGAGTGTCATTCAAACCAATTTTTATTTTGTTTTTTAAATCTTCTAAATCTAACGGATTAAAAAGACAATCACCAAAAAACTCGAAATCAGCCATGGCAGTTGTGTTCGAACAAATCGTTGGGATATTTGCTGCCAAAGACTCTAATGGCGGAATCCCAAATCCTTCGGCAATTGATGGATAAATGGATAAATCGGCACCACGAACCAATACTAACAAATCTTGAGAATTAACTTTGCTGAAAGAAAAAATGGTAGCTTTTATTTCATCTGGAAGAGAGGTGTAATAGTCATTATAGACTTTATTTTCAATCGCTTTATTGCCTACAAAAACTAACGAATGTGTTTTATAATATTCATTTTCAACAAATGCTTTTAACAGTCGGTCATGATTTTTTCTTGGTTCCCAGCGACTAACATATAAAAAGTAATTTGTTGCTTTAAATTTATCCCTTACTTGTTTTTGGACTTCCTCTTTATTGTATGTTTCAAAATAAACTGAATCTATTGCATTAGGCGTAATTGTCACCTTTTCTATACCGAAATGCTTTTGAATTTGTTTTTTTGAATATTCGGAAACCGACAATACAACATCTGACCGTTTTGCGCTGGTTTTAAAAAGAAACTTGTTCTTTATTCGATAAATCAAAGGGAAATATTCAGGGAAATCTAAAAACAACACATCATGAATGGTGACAATGTATTTACAGGATTTTATTGGCGGAACGACGTATTGAAAATGAGCAAAATCAATGTTGTTTTTTTTTATAATTCCCGGAATGTCAAAAAGTAATCTATAGAATTTGTTTTTGGATTTGTAACTAACATAGGTAAGATTATCATGAGTTCCAAAAATAGTTTTGAGAAACGCTATATTAGATGCGCCAAAATAGAACAGCTTTGTTTTATCTTTTAAAAGCTCTGTATAAAGCCCTTTAAGATAAGTTGTAGTTCCTTGAAAATTTCCATCAAAGACATGACAGTCAACAAATATGTTTTTGGTTTTCATTCGGCTTTATTACTTTCATTTAATAGGTTTTCGTTATCTGACTTCATATAAAATTCTCTTAGGCAAAAAAGGAATCCGATTAAAATTGATTTGTTGTCTGATAAATTATAAACGCCCATAAATACCCAGTTAGAAAATATCAGAAAAACACCTGTTCCAACAAAAAGTAAGTTAATCTGATTAACTATTGGAAAATTCGATTTTGTTTTTTTGAAAAGCAGGTAAATTGAAATAAAATATACGAACAATCCTAGTAAACCTGTTTTTAAAAAAATCGTCATAAAGCCATTGTGAAGTATAGATATATAGCGCAAATTCATGTCTCCTAACCATACTTCTTGCTTTAAATCGACTTGTGCCCCTAATCCTTGACCAAAAAAAGTTGAAAAAAGTCCTTCTCTACTAACTTGTCTCACGGTCATAATGTTCTCATAAGAGCGGTAGTTATCATTAAAATCTTTCCAGTCATCACGGTTTATTTTAGTTTTAAATGGTTCAATAGGTGCAATCTTTATTTTATAGAGCAAGGCTTCAATTCCTTCTCCATTTCTTTTGGGATTCATATTATATATTACAGTATATCCAATACCCGTCAAAATCAACACCGAAACCACTACGGTTATTGATCTTTTATTAACTTCAAAATATCCTTTTAATGCCAAAAACAAAATTATGAACTGTATAAAATTTGTTCTTGCCAAATACATGAATGCTGAAAAACCAATAACAATGGCATAAAGTATTGCTTTTTGTCTTGATAAATTTAACTGAAATTTTTCGTGAAATAGAACAACTATTAAAGCATATACTTCAAAATCACTGAAATAACCGCCATAAAATCTAATATCATTTACCGTAGTTGCTTTATAAAAAATAACAGCATTAAAAATTAAAAATAGATGAATAATCGCAATGAAAAAACCAATGAAAACAATTGTTTTAAAGGCTAATAATGGGAACTTTTTGCATAATTGATATCCTATTAACAAACCTATAAATGGCTTTATCAGATAGGTGATGTCTCTAATTACAAAATAAAGCTGATGGTTTTTAAAAAAAAAGACTGCTATCGCTAATGCAATTATTAAAACAAAACATAATAGCTGTTTTATGATCCCAATTGTATATACTTTCTGAATAGTAAAAAAAGCTGTAAGTGACCAAATAGCAAAAGTTAATTCGTAATTATTCAAATAGGGAACATAAATACAAATCGCAAAAAGTAATTGATAAATAACTGATTTTTTTATAATTGTTGCCATTTATACTATAGTTTTTAAAACTTTTGCCGGCACACCGCCGATAACAACATTGTCTGGAAAAATGCCATTCACAACTGCTCCTGCTGCTACAACAGAGTTATTTCCAACCACACAACCGTCAAGAAAAGTAACTTTAGCTCCAACCCAAATATTATTTCCAAGTTTAATTCCTTTTGAGGTAACTCCTTGTTCTCTTATTAGTTTTGAAACGTCTGAAAAATTATGATTTTCTGAATGAAAAGAAATATAAGAACCCATAATAACATCGCTCCCGATTTCAATTCCGCCAGCTGCGCCAAAATGGGTATAATCACCAATAGCTGAATTGTTTCCCATTTTTAAACCAATTCCATATTTTGAAAAATGACTGGTTGAGTTCAAATTTGAAAACGCTCCAATCTTCACACAATCGCCTAAAATAATTTTTTCTGATGAGAAGCCATCGATAATTGTATGTTTATCTATGGTAACGCTTTTGCCAAAAATAATGTTTTGAGAATTTAAAATTCTAGAATTCTGACCGACAAATACTTTTTTTCCGGTTTTTAAAAAACCTCTAACAAGCATAATGGCTCTTTTGGTTAATGTCTGATAAAAAAGTTTGCTTGGAATTCTGGGGTCGATTTGATAATTTTTCCCTGACTTTACTAATAATTTTTGAAATATAACTTTTACCATTAGAGGAAACTTTATCAGTACAAGTCTCAAAAATACAATTGTTTTTTTAACTTAAACGATTAAATAATTTATTTTTAATGTGATAAAAAAAGATGGAAATTATAAGGATTTCTGAAATTATCAATGAAGATAAAACGCCCATAACTTTAAAAACAGGTGTCAGTATAACAATTAACACCAACGTTATAACGGTCACTATCATTGTTGTTCTTATATATTTTGTTTGTTTATTCCATCCCAAAATTAATTGTTTAAGAGGCTGTGAGACACTTTGAAGAATTGGAATAAATAATGCGATTTTCAATAAATCACTAATATATGCAACGTCTTTTGGATTAAAGTAATCAACAACAACAAAGGAATAAACAACGATAAGTGTCATTAAGAACAATATGAAAAGGAAATTTAATCCGTTTACTTTTTTCCAAAAATTCAGTCCTTCTATTCTGCTTTTATCTAATAAATAGCAAACTCGTGGAAATACAAAGTTGAAAAATAAAATGATATACGTTCTGAAAATTACTATTATCTGATCTATGATTTTATATTGGCCTGCCATAATATTATTCCCAAATATGCTAATCAAAACTATTGGAGAATACATTTGGAGCGAAACAAAAATTTGAGAAGAAAACATAGAAAAATTAGTCTTTAGATAGGTCTTGACTTCTATTCTTTTTGTCTTTTTAAAAGAAAAAGCATGGCGATTCAACAAATAGAGAAAAACAAAACAGTTTGCTATTATCATTCCAATTCCCCAAAACAAATTGTTATAAATATAATCGGCAGGTTTTTGAATAAATATAAATATGCCAATAACATAAATAACCTTTGATATAATATTTAAAACCGTAATCCATTTAAAGTTCTCAAGTCCTTGTAAAAACCAGGTCGGATTTATAAACTGACCAATAAGTATGGGCAGACTTAAAAAAAACAATTGCTTCTCATTGGCAAAAAACGGAACGGTATAAAAAAGTATAGTAGCCAATAATAAAACCAATAACAGCAATACTAGTTTAGCGGTATAAATTGTAATAAATATTTTTTCAAGTTTCTCTTTGCTTTCTCTGTTTACCGATACTTCTTGAACGCCCAAAATATCGGAACCATAATCTATAAAAACCATTAAAAAAAAGGCAATGGCTAATCCAACCCCTATTTTTCCGTAACCTTCTTCACTACAAATTGAAACAATGTAAGGAACTACAAGAATTGGGGTGACCAAATTAAAAGCTTGTCCAACACCATACGTAATAAAGTTGTTGAGTTGCTTTTGCTTTTTAATATATTCAATACTTGATTTAATCATAGAATGGCGTATAAAACGGAAAAGCTACAAACAAAGTAAAACGAACTTCATTTGCAGCTTTTTCTATTTTATTTTTTATTATTGCTGACCTAGTTTAAGTAATGCTGGCCCTAAAATAGTTTCCTGTGGATATATTGACGGATGTTCTGCTTTTCCGTTTTTTACAACTGGAACAACAGCTCCTGTTGTTGGGTCAAATTTACAATGATTTTCATCGGCTCTAAAGAACAGTCCTAATTGTTGTCCTACAATATCAAGCTTTTTACCGTTGTAATCAAAATGTATACTTTTCAAATAAATGGTATCTTTTTCGGTCTGTTTTAATCCTAAATCTAAACGTATTTGAGTTGGATAAACGTCTTTCGGAAAATAAAAATCAACTTGTTGCTCCTCTTGTTTTCCTGGAACTGGCATCCAAACAACACTTTCTCCAAAGTTTATTGTACCGTCTTCAGTGTAAAGCAAACAAAAGTCGTCCGTAGTTTTAGATATTGCATTTAATGTTACTTTGAAACCATATTTTTCTTGTGGTTGAGCAGTTTCAGATTCCACATTTTCATCCTTGATTTTGCAGCCTATCAAAATTACGCTTGAAATAAACAAATAAACTATCTTTTTCATATCATTTTTAAATTAAAACTATGCCGCAAAATAACGGTTTATTATAATAACTAACAAATAAATTTCTACTTTTACAATCTTAAAAAAATAACAATCAATTTATGACAACTGAAACCCAAAATAAACAATTCTTACTATATATCTTTTCTATACTTGTAGTATTTGTTGCATATGGTTTTGCTCTCACCAATTTCACACTTACTGTTGATAGTGAAAGCCCTATTTATCCTCATTCTTCTTTAGAACTAGGACGATGGGGAACAAATCTTGTGAGGTACCATTTGATGAACGGTTTGTATCCGTTTTTTACCTTGTTATTTGGGCTTGTTTTTTTGGCAATTACCGCAGTTGAAGTAACTAAAATACTCAACATAAAAGGAGTTTTTAGTTTTCTTTTTTGTTTGTTATTTTTAAGTTTCCCACAACACGCATATCAGTTAGTGTTTACAATGCAAGCCGATGCAATTCCACTGGGCTATTTTTTGGGAACTGTTGGGGTTACGTTTTATTTAAAAGAAAGTAAAACTAAAATCTGGAAAATTATCAATTTGGTTTTGACGGTTATATTTATTGTTTGTGCAGTTGCTACCTACCAACTCTTAGTTTTTATCCCTGTAATATTATATGTGATTTACTTTTTTACTCAAATTGACAAGCCGGAAGCCAATATAAAACAAGAATTTAAAAAAGCATTTATTTTCGCTGGATTGTTGTTAATTAGTGTAATCATTTATTTATTAAGCGTAAAATTATTTATTAAAACCGCAAACAGTTCTTATCTTGAAGGATATGCAACTGGAAATTTAGGCAATCCGTTTGTAGCATTTTATAATCTTTTAGTAGATAATATATATGGAAAATTTTATTATGGTGAAAAACCTTTTGTAGTAACAACGATTTGCGTTTTGTTAAGTATTATATACTTTATAAAAGATAAAACCAATGCTTTGCTGAAAATTTTAATCTTTTTAACATTGCTAATTATTCCTTTTTCAATGTCATTTTTTATTAGAAATGGTTATCACCCTCCACGTTTATATGTTGGTTCTACATTAACTTTCGCTTTTATTATTGTATTTGTATTACAAAAAATTCCAAAACAATTTTACAATCAAATACTTTTTACAGGTGTTTTGCTATATTTATGGAATGTTTTTTTTGTTACAAATTTGTTTTATACTCAAAACCAAATATTTAAACACGACCTTGAAATTGCAAAAGACATCAACCAAAAAATTAATCAATTTGAGGATTTTAACCCTGATACTGATTATGTTTATTTTTATGGCAGTTTACCTGAAAGTAATCACGTTAAATTAGCTTTGCCCAATTCGGAAGTTTTTGCAGGATCCCTTTTTCGTTGGGGCGAAGGCGATAACTGGCGAATGATTAACTTTTTTAGATTTGAAGATATTGCTTACTATCGTTTTATGGATGACGAGACCTCGTTTAATAAAGTAAAAGATAAATTTTCAACAATGCCTATTTATCCCGAGAAAGGATCTATTCAAAAAATTGAAAATGTAGTTGTTGTAAAACTTTCACAAAAAAAAGGATTTCCAAGATATGATTGGGAAAAATAATATGAATATTCCAACTATAGGGATAGTTACGCCATGTTACAATGAAGAATTAGTGTTAAATGAAACTTCATTTCAATTGAATTCTATTCTATCCGATTTGGTAGAAAAAAATTATATCTCTGAAAAAAGTTTTGCTGCTTTTATAGACGATGGCAGTAAAGATAAAACCTGGAATAAGATTGAAGAAAATGCAAAACAGTTAAGCCACATTAAAGGATTGAAATTAGCCGGAAATGTTGGGCATCAAAAAGCGTTATTGGCAGGGTTATTAACCTATAAGGATGAAGCTGACGCACTAATTTCGATTGATGCGGATTTGCAAGACGACGTGAGCGTAATAAAAGATATGATACTTAAATTCATATCAGGAACAGATGTCGTTTATGGTGTCCGCAAAGAAAGAACCTCTGATACTTTTTTCAAACGGAATACTGCGCTTCTTTTCTACAACCTCATGAAAAAAATGAAGGTAAATATTATACACAATCATGCCGATTACAGATTATGCAGCAGCAGAGTATTAAATGCTTTGGCTGAGTTTAAAGAGGTTAATCTGTTTTTAAGAGGTATTATTCCTTCTATTGGTTTTAGCAAAGATATTGTTTATTATGACCGTTTAGATCGATTTGCCGGCGAATCAAAGTATCCCTTCAGAAAAATGGCTGCTTTTGCCTGGAATGGCGTTACTTCGTTTAGTAATTATCCTCTTAAGCTGGTTACCATTATTGGCTTTGTTATCTTTTTCATTTGTATAATTATGACAGGGTATGCACTTTTTGCTTTATATACTGGAAATGTATTGCCTGGATGGCTTTCTACCGTTCTGCCAATGTATTTTTTAGGTGGCGTACAATTATTCTGTTTTGGAATTATTGGAGAATATATTGGAAAAATTTACTCCGAAGTCAAACAAAGACCACGCTATTTTATTGATAAACGAATAGGTTAAAAAAATGAAGGAAGATTTTGAAAAAAAATACCATGATGTAGAAACGGAACATTGGTGGTTTAAATCGAGAAGGAAATACTTGTTAGATTTACTAAAAGATGCACCAAAAGACAGTAAAGTTCTTGACATTGGATGTTCTTCTGGTATTTTTTTAAAAGATTTAGAAGCGTTGGGATTTAATGCTGAAAATCTATTTGGAGTTGATATTAGCGATAAAGCCATTGCGAATTGTATAGCTAACGGTTTAGATAATGCTTTTGTAATGGATGCTCAAAATATTACCTTGAATGAGAAATTTGATATTGTTATAGCCTCCGATTGTTTAGAGCATTTAGAAGATGATAAAAAAGCGCTTAAAAATTGGAATGATTTATTGAAAATTGGCGGCAAAATGTATGTTTTTGTTCCAGCTTTTCAATCGCTATGGAGTTACCACGATGTTGTTAATATGCACTTCAGACGGTATACAAAATCGGAATTGAAATCGAAATTACTAGCCGAAAATCTTGAAATACTAAAATCAAGTTATTGGAATTTCTTTCTGTTTTTACCTGTTTATATATTTCGAACCATAACTTCTGGTTTACAAAAAAATAAAACAGGAGAATCAGATATTGCCATTGGAAATAGCTTTGTAAACAGTGCTTTGCTACAGTTAATAATCTTCGAAAATAAATTACTTAAAATATTTAATTTGCCTTTTGGTGTGAGTACGTTTTGTATTGCAAAAAAGGTTAAATAGTTTTTAAACTGTCTTCCCAACTCTTAATTTCTAGCCCAAATGTATTCTTGATTTTTGTTTTATCCAAAACACTGAATTTTGGCCTTTTGGCTGGTGTTGGGAAACTTGAAGTTGGAATTGGTTTTAGATCTATATTCTTATTGTTGATTTCGAAAATCTTTTTAGCAAAATCATACCAACTGCATTGCCCTTCGTTGCTGAAGTTGTAAATGCCGAAGTTATCGGTTGTTGGTTGTCGGTTGTCGGTTAAAGCAATTTGAACTAAAGCTGCTGCTAAATCAACTGCATTGGTTGGTGTTCCTATTTGGTCATTTACTACAGAAATAGAATCCCTTTCGGAAGCCAATCGCAACATGGTTTTCATAAAATTATTTGCGAATTGCGAATAAACCCAAGATGTTCTGATGATGTAATAGTTTTCAAAAGTAGCCTGAATGCCTTTTTCTCCGTCTAATTTAGTTTGTCCGTATACGCCTGTTGGATTTGGGATGTCGTCTTCTGAATATGGCTTTGAAGCATTGCCGTCAAAAACAAAATCGGTAGAAACATGAAGTAAAACTGTTGCATATTGTTTGCAAACGGCAGCTAAATTTTGGGCGCCAATAACATTGATTAAATATGCCTTTTCTGGTTCGCTTTCGGCTTTATCAACGGCTGTGTATGCTGCGGCATTGATACAATAATTGGGTTTTATTTTTGAGAAAACTGTCTGGCAATTTTCTAAATTAGAAATATCTAAATCGGCTGACGAACAAAAAATAAAATGAATATCAGGATAATTTGGCGCAATAAATTGCAAACTTTGTCCTAATTGTCCATTGGCTCCGCTGACTAAAACTACCATGCTTTTTTGGCATTTTCTATATTGGGTTGCACTTTATCTTTTTCAGAAATAATCAAATTTCCTGTTGGAAAACCCCAATCTATATTGATGGATTTATCATTATAGCTAATTCCTCCTTCTGATTCTTTGTTATAAAAATTGTCGCATTTATAGAAGAAAGTTGCGGTATCACTCAATACTAAAAACCCATGAGCAAATCCTCTTGGAACAAAAAATTGCCTCTTATTTTCACCTGATAAAACTACAGCTTCATATTGTCCAAATGTTGGCGAATTTGGTCTGATATCAACGGCGACGTCTAAAACTTCTCCTTGTAAAACACGGACTAATTTTGCCTGAGCATGTTCGCCGGTTTGGTAGTGTAAACCTCTTAAAACTCCTTTGGATGAATAGGATTGGTTATCTTGTACGAAATGAACTTGCTGGTTAACTCCTTTTTGAAAAGTATTTTCATTAAAACTTTCCATAAAATAACCCCGTTCATCAAGAATAATTTTTGGCTCAACGATATAACAGCCTTCCAATTTGGTTGCAATAAAATTCATGTTTTAAATCAGACTAAGTAAGTGTGTGCCATATCCGCTTTTTAAAAGTGGTTGCGCTAATTTTTCTAACTGTTTGGCATCGATGAAACCCATTCTGTAAGCAGCTTCTTCAATGGCGCCAATTTTTAATCCTTGACGTTCTTCAATTACTTGAACAAATTGTCCGGCTTGCATTAAGGACTGAAATGTTCCTGTATCAAGCCAAGCTGTTCCTCTATCAAGAATACTTACTTTTAGTTTTCCTCTTGTTAAATATTCTTTATTTACATCTGTAATTTCGAGTTCTCCGCGATGACTAGGTTTGATATTCGCGGCTATTTCTACAACATTATTATCATAAAAATAAATTCCGGGAACAGCAAAATTTGATTTGGGATGTTCCGGTTTTTCTTCAATTGAAAGTACTTTTCCGTCTTTGTCAAAATCGACAACACCATAACGCTCCGGGTCTAGAACATGGTAGGCATAAATAATTCCGCCATCCGGATTATTATTGGCTAACAATAATTCGGATAACCCTGTTCCGTAAAAAATATTGTCTCCAAGAACTAAGGCAACCTTATCGTTCCCAATGAATTCTTTTCCAATAATAAATGCTTCTGCCAAACCATTTGGATTTTCCTGAACTGCATATTCAAATCGGCAACCCAAACTTTTTCCATCACCTAATAATTGTCTGAACAATGGTAAATCGTGAGGAGTTGATATAATTAAAATCTCATTAATCCCAGACCACATCAAAGTTGACAATGGGTAATAAATCATGGGCTTGTCATAAATTGGCATCAACTGTTTACTTACAGCTAAAGTCAATGGATGCAACCTTGTTCCTGAACCACCGGCTAAAATAATTCCTTTCATAATTAACTTTTCAATTTTGCCATTTGATGTTTGTAATACGATTTAAAATACCCAATCAAAATAAATATAAAAATAAACAATAACGGTAATACTAGTTTCATTTTCCCATTAACGGCTTTTGTATTTTTAATATTTAATGTTATGCTATTATCTTTTATAATTTTATCCAAATTAATCATTTCGATTCTGTGCGCACCTTGTTCATTAACTAAAGCGTCTTTTGTTTTAATAACTTCATTCAACTGAGAATTTTCGTTATAATATACCAATTTATCGCTTTTTTGAGAACCATTTGTTGTGCTTGAAAAAGCATTTAAAAGGCCATTGATTTGAGAAATAATTGAATCATTCTCCACCATTTTTACTTTCACATTGTTTACATATTCTTTCTGAATTTTTTTGAAATAATCAGAATTATTAAGAAAGTTTAAAAGAGGTTCTACCGTTTTTTCGCTTGAAGTCTCTTTGTCTGTAGTAAATGAAATCAAATGAAATGGGTAGTTTTTACTGGTCAGGTTTTCGTTAACTATTTTTTTAATATCTCCATCTTCTGCCAATAATTTTACAAACTCGAAATTTTTATCACTGTTGTTAATGAATTTATAAACATCTGTAATTGGCGTGATTGCTATTTTCTTAAGTTTTTTTGGTTCTTTTATCCCAACAACTTCTTTAAGAAACACTGTGTCGTTGTCATTAATTTTTGAGCTTATCAAATCAATTTTGGCATATAAATAATCAACTGCTCCAAAGTTTGGATTTACGATGATTTCGTTATCGTATACTTTAGTTGTTTTATCAAGATATAATCCTATACCAACTCCAAGTAAAAACAATATTCCAACCCAAATAATATTTCTTTTAAAAAATAAAAAGCCTCTAAAAATTGAAGAAGAAATGTTTTCGAAAAAACTGCCTATCTTTTTGGAAATTTGCGACAAATCAATTTCTTGATTATCCGTGTTTTGAGGTGTTGTACTCATAAAAATTATTTTACGTTAAAAATTTGTTCTAATATTTTAATGGTAATCAGATAAGTGGGCTTTACTCCTGTTGTTCCCAATCCGCCAGAAGCCAATGTGCTTCCTGTTTCTAAAGGATTATCAGAAGCATAATAAGCGTATCTAACTTTTACCTTTTCTGGAATGCTTTTTCTGATTTTTGATGCCGATTGAATCGCCTTTTGATAATAAGCGCCTTCCATTTCAAGTCCAATAACTTCCCATGTTGACTCGTGAAAAAATTTCAATAAATCTTTGTTTTGAAGTGATGTTCCTAAAACAGTAACCATTGGTCCTGAACAAACAGGAATTCCGTCTTCTTCAAACATTTCGGCTTTTAATTCATTTTCAAACGGATAATTATCTGCCGTTCCTTCATTTATATGTGCAGATGGAATCATGATGTCGCCTTTTCCGCCTTCCAAAATTCCTGCTTTCCCCATTATTGAAACCGATTCGACATCGAGAAAAGTTCTGTTTTTACCTTCTTTGTATGGTTTCAACAATTCGTCAATAGTTTCAAATGCTTGCTCACCAAAAGCGTAATCCATCACGATTAGAACTGGACTTTCTTTACCCACTTTTGCTTTTGGGAAACTCGATTTTGCCCAATCAATTTTAGCTGTATCAAATATTTGAACGTCAATATTAGTTCCTGAAGCGTCGTCTGGAAGTGAAATCATACCTTGCTTTAACGCAACATCTTCTACTTTATTACGAAGATCATTTGCTCCAGATTTGCTCAATTCTTCATAAATAAAGAAATCCGATTTGTCTTTGAATTTGGTTTTTAGAACAGTCGTTGCAAAAATCGAATTCATCACACTGTGCATATTGGCACTGATAATGTGAATTGGTCGTTCCAAAAGATTATTAGCTTTTAGTGCCTCTTTGATGTTATTTGCCCAAATTTCTCCGTGAATATGATGCCCTAATCTTTCTCTTAAAATCGGACTGAAAGTAATGGTTCTTTTGTTGTTATTAATAACCTCATCTATTGCCAATTTTCCCAACCAGTAGATAACGTGTAAAAATCTGTCTGGTTTTTCTTTGGTTGCAAAAGCATCATAAATATCTATCACTTCTGAAAAGCTTCTGCCTAAAACATTAGCCGCATGTGAAATGGCAATTTCCTTTTCTTTAAGCGTCATTTTTTTATTTTGCAAAACAGCTTCTTCCAGTTTTTCCCAATCACGGGTTAGCTCAACTTCAATTTCGTCTAGTAAAACTCTGTCTTTTATTTTATGTGATTCGATAAAAATAAAAGTCAAATGCGTTAGAATGTCATAAATATCAGAACGTCCACGTGTGATTTCCACATTCATTTGTTCGTCATCAATTCGATAACAATTTCTTCTTCTTTTTGGCGGGACAATAGCTTGAAAATGGGATTTTGAATAGCCTTCGTCAGAAGTTAAATTGATAAAACGACATTCTTCGATGCCTACCGGAAGTCTTTCAATTACATAAAGTAAACCGCTAAGTTCTACTTTTTCTTCCGCAATGCTTCCGTAAATTTCTGGTCGTAAAGAAAGCAACGCCTCTCTTAAAGTTTCTCCTGAAACACCCATTGGTTTGTAGAAACCTCTGTTAAATAAATGCCTCATGGTAATGTACAATCGTTCGATAGCTGCCGACGATTCTTGCGCTCTTGAGCGCGAAATGTTTTTAATTTCTTTCATTTTTTATTTTCTAACCCGCAAATATAGCCATTTTGTAGTTTAGTTGGTTAAAATTAGGTTTATTGCTGGTTCGTATACCGTCATTTTATTCGATGGATTGGCAACATCTTGTTTAGTTTGCTTATTCCATTTTCCTCCCGAGAAAGTATAAATAAACTCTCTTTCTACAAAATTATAAAGCACAAATGGGAAGTATGTTTTTTGTAGGGTCGTTTTTCCTGTGTTGGAATCCATGACTTCTTTTTCCAATTTATTCCTTTCTATAATTAGCTTTTCAAAACCAACAAAGATTCCTTTTTTAGGCATTTTTAAATTGAAGTCCGTTACATCAAAAAAGGTTTTCTTCACACCTTTTTTTACCGATACTAAAAAATCTTTATTCAGCAATTCATCACCCGGAGAACCGTCAGTTTTTACTTCATAGAAATGAATTTTAAAGCTTACACTTTCTAATTGACTGTCGGTAAAGAAATTTACTTTTTGGATGTATCTGGTTCTTTTATATTTGGGCAGATAAGGGAAAAATTTAGCGTCAATTCTAGGTCCGTTTTCAAATGCCTGATAGGTTTCATTTTTAACCTTTCCGATTTCAATTTCTCTGGTTTCGAATCGTTTGGCAATAACTACTTCTTTCAATTCAAATGCATTAATTTTCAATATTACTTTTTCTGCCTCTGAAGCTTTAACCGTTTTTATTTCGTAACCTAAGGCTGAAAAAATCAAGTTTTTATTTGGCAAACAGTTAATACTAAACTCCCCATTTTCTTCAGAAGTGGTGCTGTTGTTTTCTTTTTCAACCCAAATATTAACGTAGGAAATAGGTTTGTTAAATTCATCAACAACGGTTCCTTTGATTTGAGCTGAAGTAACAGAAACTATCAACAACAGCAACCACAACACACTTTTTTCTTTCATCTTTTCTCTATTCTGTTTTTAGCTCGTTTGCTATTTTTCTATCGTTACTCAATCTCGGGATTTTATTTTGCCCGCCCAGTTTTCCTATTGATTTCATATAGTCTTGAAAGCCATTTTTTGAAACTTTTGAAATAACTACTGTTTTCAAAACTTTTCCAACAATCAAATCATCATAATATGTGTTTTGTTTTCGCATTTCATTGTCAATCTTCAAGGCGAAATCTTCTAGGTTTTCGGGTTCGTTTTCAAACTCTATAAACCATTCGTGATAAGGTAATCCCGTAGTTGGAGCAATTTGAGGCGCAACGGTAAATTCGTTAATCCGAATATTGTAATTTTCCATGGCTTCTTTCAAAGCACATTCGACTTCTTTACCAATAACGTGTTCGCCAAAAGCGGAAATATAATGTTTGATTCGGCCCGAAACTATCACGCGATAGGGTTTTAAACTAGTAAACTGAACGGTATCGCCAATATTATAAGCCCAAAGTCCAGCATTGGTGGAAATTATCAACACATAGTTGACATTTAATTCGACTTCGCCAATGGTAAAACGTCTTGGATTTTCGGTGAAAAATGAATCTGATTTTACAAATTCATAGAAAATTCCCGAATTCAAAAGGAGCAACATTCCTTTGTCTTTCTGCGAATCCTGATAGGCAAAAAACCCTTCCGAAGCCGGAAACAATTCAATCGAATCTACTTTTCTTCCAATTAGATTTTCAAATTTGGCGCGATAAGGTTCATAGTTTACACCACCGTATATAAATAAATTGAAGTTTTTAAAAATTTCGCCAACTGGCTTATTCCCTTTTTGCTCCAACTTCTCAAAATACATTTGCACCCAAGATGGAATTCCGGAAATCACGGTCATGTTTTCGTTAAACGTTTCTTCAACAATAGCATCCACTTTGGTTTCCCAATCTTCAATGCAATTGGTTTCCCAGCTTGGCATTCGGTTTTTCTGTAAATATTTCGGAACAAAATGTGCTACAATTCCTGAAAGTCTTCCTAGTTTAATTCCGTTTTTTTCTTCCAGAATTGGACTTCCCTGAAGGAAAATCATTTTACCATTAACAAAAGCTGTTTTTCCCGTTTCGTGAATATATCCGAGAATAGCATTTCGTGCAGCTTCAATATGGAACGGCATTGATTCCTTAGTCAAGGGAATGTATTTTGCGCCCGAAGTCGTTCCTGAAGTTTTAGCAAAATAAATCGGTTTTCCTTTCCACAGTATGTCTTCTTCGCCTTTTACAACTCTATCAACATAAGGTCGTAACTCTTCGTAATCTCTGATGGGAACTTGCTTGGCGAAATCTTCAAAAGATTTGATTTTAGAAAAATGATGGTCTTTTCCAAACTGAGTAACATCTGCGGAAGCGATAAGATTTTGAAAAACGTTTTGCTGTGTTTCAATAGGATTTTGAACCCATTTTTGAGTTTTATTATGGATGACTTTAGCAAATATTTTGGCGGCGAATGATTTTACAGACATACTTATTCGAATTCAATAAAAATACTTGGATCGATTGGATAACCATCTTTCCACAATTCAAAATGCAAATGCACGCCGGTAGATTCTTGTCCGGTTGAACCGGCTAAAGCTATAATTTCACCTGTTCTGACCACATCGCCTTGCGAAACTGTTACTGAAGAAGCGTGTTTATATACCGAAATAAATCCGTTGTTGTGTCTTATGATTACAACATTTCCAGTATTTGGGGTCCAATCTGCAAAAATTACTCTTCCGCTTAAAATTGATTTTATTGGAGTGTTTTTAGCTAAAGCGACATCAACCGCATAATGTTTTTCTTTAGGATTGAATTTTTCGGTTATCATTCCTTTCACCGGCGGAAACAAAACGGTGCTAACTTTTGGTTTTGCCTTTTCGAAGAGATTGTATTTATCTTCTCTGTCAACTTCTTCCCTAAACTTTAAATCGGATTTTGTTGGTTTCAAATCTTCTTCAGAAACAGGCTCAGAAACAGAAGCTAAAATGGAGTCTTTATTGAATTTTGCGTATTCTAAATCACCTGTCAAAACTTTTTTAATTGATTCGATGTAAGCTTCATTTTTTTTCAAAGCATTAGTTAATGAATCTGATTTCAGCGCCAACTCGGTAGCGTCTTTCTTTAGTTGTGTAGAGGCATAGCCCGGAATATATTCGCGTAGTGGTGTAAAAGCAATGATATAAGTAGTGACAAAAATGATTAACAACGCACCAACTGTGGCTACCACAAATACATTCATCAAAGTCAATCGAAGGGAAAAAATTTCTTCAAAAGTGTCTTCGTTCAAAATAACCAAGCGGTTTTTTGTGAATAGTTTTTTCTTGATTATTTTTCGTTTGAGCCGTTTTTCGGACATGATTGTTTTAATGATTTACAAATATAGAAAATTAGTTGGCTTTGTCTTTTTACTGTAAACGATGTTTAACGTATATTTATTATGGTGAAATTCAAAAGAATGTTATTTTCTTTTTACCTTTGACAAAGTTTTTAATAATAAAATCTGCGAAAGCAAAAAATTATATATCATGGGAAGAATGGGACCAACAGAATGGATTCTAATTATTGTTGTTATTTTATTATTTTTTGGAGGTAAAAAAATTCCGGAATTAATGAAAGGATTAGGCTCAGGAATAAATGAATTCAAAAAAGCATCAAAAGGAGAAGACGATGCAAATCCTGCATCTAAAAAGGAAGAAGAAGAGAAAAAATAATTTTCTTTACTAAAATACAAAACCCAAATCCCAGTTATGGCGTTTGGGTTTTTTTATACAAACTCTTTTATATTACTTTAAATATCATGAAAAGAACTTTCCTTACCATTGCCTTTTTTTTCTGTTTTTCAAACTTATTTAGCCAAGAAATTATTGGTTCCTGGGCAGGTGAATTGTCAGTTTCAGGAACGAAGCTTCCTTTGGTCTTTAACATCAAACAAAATGGTGTTGAATTGATAACTACTATGGACAGCCCGATGCAGGGCGCAAAGGATTTACCAACAGACAACACTTCATTTGTAGACAACAAACTGAGTATTGATGCGAAAAAATTTGGAATCAGTTATAAAGGAAAATTTGAAAACGAAACAATAAACGGAACATTTTCTCAAGGCGGCGCGTCAATGCCACTAATTCTCTCTCGAAAAAAAGAAGGAGAATCAGCTTTAAAAAGACCGCAAACTCCTCAGCCTCCATTCAACTATAAAATTGAGGAAGTAACGTTTACAAATCCGATTGATAAAAACACACTAGCCGGAACTTTAACGACACCCGCTGACAAAAAAACTTTTCCTATCGTGGTTTTAATTTCAGGTTCTGGGCAACAAAACAGGGATTCCGAAATTTTTGGACATAAATCATTTTGGGTAATTGCTGATGATTTTGCCAAAAAAGGGATTGGTGTTTTGCGTGTTGATGATCGAGGAACTGGAGGATCTAATGGGATAAGCAGAGATGTGACTACTCAAAATTTTGCAGGAGATACTAATGCTGCAGTCGAGTTTTTAGCACAAAAAGGATTCACCAATATTGGGTTGATTGGACATAGCGAAGGTGGAATTATAGCGCCAATGGTGGCTTCTCAAAATCCAAAAGTAAAATTTATTATTGCTATGGCTGGTCCAGGAGTTCCAACAGATGAATTGCTATTATTACAAACAAATGCCATTGGAAAGGCTTCAGGTGCATCAGAAGAAGAATTAAAATCAGATGCCGAAACCAATCGAAAACTATATGCTTTAGTTAAAAATTATAGTAGAACAAATTTAAAAGAGGAAGTCAAAAAAATGATTGTTGAAAGTATGCAACAATTGTCGAAAGGACAACTACCGGATGCTGCAGCAATAGAGCAAACAGCTGAAAAGGAAAGTACACAAGCGGTTATTCCTTGGTTTGTTTATTTTATAAAAATCAATCCGGATGCTTATTGGAGTAAACTAAAAATTCCCGTGTTGGCAATTAATGGCACCAAAGATTTGCAGGTAATTTCTAAAGAGAACCTTGCCGGTATTAAGGCTTCATTGGAAAAAGCGAAAAACAAAAAATTTGAAATAGTAGAATTTCCAAATCTAAATCATCTTTTTCAAGAGGCAAAAACAGGAACCATTGAAGAATATGGTCAGCTTGAACAAACCATTGCTCCACAGGTTTTAGACAAAATGAGTTCTTGGATTTTGAATAGATAAAACACTAAAAAAGCCCAAATACAATTAAGATTTTGGGCTTTTAATTTATAATATCATCGTCAACTGAATTCGTTTACGCTCTTCGTCAACCTCAACTACTTTTACTTGCACATGTTGGTGTAATTTCACCACTTCATTCACATCGGAAACAAAACCAGCTTTGAGTTGCGAGATGTGAACCAGACCGCTTTCCTTAATTCCGATATCTACAAAGCAACCAAAAGCGGTAATATTATTGACAATTCCGGGTAAAATCATTCCGGAACGAACGTTTTTTATAGTGGTAACTGTTGGATCAAACTCAAAAACTTTGGCTGCTTTTCTTGGATCGAGTCCTGGTTTTTCTAATTCTTTCACAATATCTTTTAATCCTAGAATTCCTATTTCCGGTGTGATATAATTTTCTAATTTTATTTGGGATATCTTTTCTTTGTTGGCAATCAAATCATTGGTTTTTAAACCTAAATCTTTAGCCATTTTTTCTACAATCGGATATGCTTCAGGATGCACTGCTGAATTGTCCAACGGATTTTTACCGTTATGAATTCGAATAAAAGCTGCAGCTTGTTGGTATGCTTTGTCGCCTAAACGCGGCACTTTTTTAAGTTGTTTTCTGTCTTCAAACGGACCATTTTCGGAACGAAAGGCAACTATATTTTCGGCCATTTTTTCACCAATTCCGGAAACATAACCTAACAGCGATTTGCTAGCCGTATTAATATTTATTCCAACTGAATTCACGCAACGAACCACAACGGTATCCAATTCTTCTTTGAGTTTAATTTGATCAACGTCATGTTGGTATTGTCCAACGCCAATAGATTTTGGGTCGATTTTTACTAATTCAGCCAACGGATCAGCCAATCTTCTTCCAATAGAAACCGAGCCTCGAACCGTTACATCATATTTTGAAAATTCCTCGCGGGCAATTTTGGATGCTGAATAAACCGAAGCACCAGCTTCAGAAACTATAAAAACCTGAACGGGTTTATCAAAAGCGATTTTCTTGATGAAGAATTCGGTTTCGCGACTTGCCGTTCCGTTTCCGATAGAAATTGCCTCAATATTGTAAGCATTCACCATCGAGCGAATTTTTTTCATCGCCATCGCGCTTTCATTTTGTGGCTGATGCGGATATATAGTTTCGTTGTATAATAAATCACCTTTTTCATCTAAACAAACGATTTTGCAGCCGCTTCTAAATCCCGGGTCAATCGCTAAAATTCTTTTTTCACCTAATGGCGGTGCTAACAAAAGCTGACTCAAATTCCCAGCAAAAACATCAATCGCTTTGCTGTCGGCTTTAGCTTTGGCATCTTGTAATGTTTCGTTTGATATGGCTGGTTCCAGCAATCGTTTATAACTGTCATTAATTGCTAATCTTATATGTTCGGTCGTATCATTTTTGGCCTTTATAATTTCGTTTTCGATAAAATCAATAGCTTCCTCTTTTTCGATATCAACATTTAGTTTTACGAAACCTTCCGCCTCGGCGCGTAACATTGCCAACAATCTATGAGATGGTATTTTTGAAATCGGTTCGGCCCAATCGAAATATTGCTTGAATTTCTGTGCATCTTCTTCGTTTTCTTTTTTCTTTACAACTTTAGTTTCTACAATCGCTTTTCGTTGAAATAATCGGCGGAGATTTTTTCGTATGTAACTATTTTCGTTAATCCATTCGGCAATAATATCTCTTGCGCCTTGCAACGCTTCGTCTTCATTTTTGACTTTGTCGTTGAGATATTGAGTGGAAATAAAATCGACATCTTCATTTCTTTGACTGAAAATAATTTTGGCTAAAGGTTCCAAACCATTTTCTCGAGCGATATCGGCACGGGTTTTTTTCTTCTTTTTATAAGGTAAATACAAATCTTCTATTTCCTGTAAGTCAAAACTTTCCTTTATTTTTTTGGCCAATTCAGGAGAAAGTTGCCCTTGTTCTTCAATGGTTTTTAGAATCGATTCTTTTCTTTTTACAATTTCATCGTATTGTTTGGAAAGTTTGGCAATTTGTTCAATTACGACTTCGTCTAAATTTCCGGTTTGGTCTTTTCGGTAACGCGAAATAAATGGAATGGTGCAATCTTCGGAAAGTAATTTTAAAGTGGCCTCAATGCTTTTTGGCGCAGCCGTAACTTGGCTTTGAATATATTGTATGCTGGTCATGAATTTAATTTTGAATTTTTTTAAACGCTCGTCCAAGATTATCTATTACATCAGTGATTAACATGCTTTCCGGACTTTGTGTTTCTAAAGTAATATCGGCTGCTAGGCCATGAATATAAACGCCAAGTAAAGCGGCATTCAATGGTTCGTAACCTTGTGCTAAAAAAGCTGTTATTATTCCTGTCAAAGCATCGCCCGAACCGCCTTTGGCCAAGCCTGAATTTCCGGTAGTGTTTTCGAAACTTTTTTCTCCATCAGTAATAAAAGATTTATGTCCTTTCAGGATAATAATCAAGTGCAATTCTTTGGCTTTTGTAGAAGCTGTTATTCTTCTTTCTGACTCAGAATCATGCTTCCCAAAAAGTCTGTCAAACTCTTTAACGTGTGGTGTAAGAATGGATTTTTGAGGCAGGTTTAAAAGTTCATGCTGGTTTTTGGCCAAAATATTTAAAGCATCAGCATCAAAAACGGTTGGGATTTTCACATTTGTTATCAATAATCTCAGGAGATTTGTTGCTGATTTATTAGTTCCTATGCCTGGTCCAATGGCAAATGAATTAAAAGAAGTCCAATTCTTTTTCTCTCCCCTAAATTCAGTCATTGCTTCCGGAACAGAGGAGAATAGGGCTATTCTTTCTTTTTTTGGAATATTTAATGTAACCAGACCTGCGCCTGATCTTAAACAAGCTTTAGCACAAATAATAGCGGCTCCGATTTTAGATTTACTTCCGGCAATAATCAATGCATGTCCGTGATTTCCTTTATGAGAATTAGGTGCTCTTTTTTGAAATATTTTTTGGATGCTATTGATGTCAAGTTTTGTCATAGTATTAGTCCTGAACAATAAAATCTTTTGGATCTTCTTTTTTAAATTCGGGTTGAATATTGATGTGATTTATGTGGAATTTTTCAAATAAAAGTATTTCCACATTATGTAATAAAACGTTGAATTCGCTCAATTTTATATCATCGGAACAATCAAGATGTGCTTCGAGGTGTAATTCTTCGTCATTCAAATGCCACACATGGATATGGTGTAATTTATTAACTCCTTTGATTTTATGAACTTCACGAACAATTTCTTTAATGTCAATGTAATCAGGTGTAAAAAGCATTAGCATTTTGGTAGCAGATTTTATCAAATCATAACTAACGTAGATTAAATAAAAGGCAATTAACAATGTCATCAAACTATCCACCCAAAACCAACCATAAAATTTCATCAACAAACCACCGACTAAAACCGCAACCGAAGCCATCATGTCGGTCAATAAATGGAGGTAAGCTGATTTCATATTAAGATTGTGTTCTGAATCTTTTTTAAGCAACAAGACCGAACCCCCGTTTACAATAATTCCTAAAATTGCGAGCCAAATAACCAAACCTGACTTAATTGGTTCCGGATGGAATAATCTTGCGGAAGCTTCATAAATTAAAAATAAAGCGACAACAATTAGTGTTATAGCATTTATAAAAGCGGCTATTAGTTCGGCTCGTTTATATCCAAACGTATTGTTTATCGAAGCTTTTCTTCTGGATAATTTGTGTGCTACTAAACTAAAAACCAATGAAAGTACATCAGAAAAATTGTGAAGTGCATCCGAAATTAAAGCCAAACTTCCTGAAATAATTCCGCCAACAACTTGCGCAATCGTAATCAGTAAATTTAGCAGAATGGAAAAGATTAGATTTTTTCCTCTTACTTCATGTTTGTGAATATGAACGTGGTTGTGGTTATCTCCCATTTTATTGACAAGCTATTTTATTCACTCGGTTAGCGTGTCTTCCGCCTTCGAAATTGGTGTTTAAAAAAGTGTCAACCATTTCTACCGCTTGTTGTATAGAAGTAAATCGAGCCGGAATACTGATAATATTAGCGTCGTTATGTTGACGTGCCAAAGCTGCAATTTCTTTAGTCCAACACAATGCGGAACGAATGCCTTGGTGTTTATTCACAGTCATATTGATTCCGTTTCCGGAACCACAAATTACGATACCAAAATCGGCATTTCCTGTTTCAACATCAAGTGCAACAGGATGACCAAAATCCGGATAATCCACACTGTCAAAAGTATCGGTTCCATGATTGATTATTACGTGTCCCTTTTGTTTTAAAAAGGCAACAATAGCATTCTTGTAATCCGGACCAGCGTGATCGTTTCCAATAGATATTTTCATAGTGTTGCGAGTATAATTAGTATCGCAAATTTACGGAAAGTATTGATTGCAATTTTAGTTTATTGTAAGTCTTTGATTTTTAATTGACAAGGATTTTACTGTTTTAATAAATTTTCACAACTAATTAGAAATAAATACATTAAGCGTAATTTAAATGTTAAAATTGTGGATTGTTAATAGCATTTCTCAATTCGTTGATAATCAGTTAACCTTAAATTAACATAGATTGTTAACAACTTTGGATAGAATTTTAGAAGTTTTTTTAGGTTGTATGATTTAAAATTGTAATCAAAAAGTAGGTTGAAAAAAACAAATTTAGTTTGAATAATTTTTAGAAAAGTTATCAATATAAAAACATTCTTTTTCAACTAAAATTAAACTATAAGTTATCTACAAAAAAATACTTATTGGAGTTGTGAACAACTGTTAATTAAATCTAAAAAATACTTAAAAATGAACGTTTTAAATTCTAAAAACTATGTTGATAAATTGATATAAAAAAATATAACTACAAAATCTAATTTTAAAAAGTAAAGTTATTGTACAAATGAACACGCTATAATAACCATCATAAATTTAAATTTTTAAATCTTTTCTTTTTATTGTTTTTAATAGCTGTTGATAACATTTCTTTTTTTAGGTTTTAAATTAATTTGAAAAATAGGTAATGTTAGATTTATATTAAAACTGACAACTTATAACTCATAACTTATAACTATTTTGTAATTTTCAACATTAATTAGAAATTGAAAAATGAGTAAGAAACCAAAAAAGTTCGGAAAAAATGAAAAAACTTTCTCCGAAAAGATATTTAAGATATTATCAAAAAACGCGAACAAACCTTTTAATTACAAACAAATTGCTGCTATTTTAGAATTAGATGATACTAAAAGTAGAAACGAAATTATAAAAGATTTAAAAATCCTGGCAGCACAAAAATTAATCATTGAATCCGAACCCGGAAAGTATTTAGTTAAAGCTTCCAGTCAACAATATTACGAAGGCGTTGTTGATATGACGTCCAGAAAAACAGGATATTTTGTTTGTGACGAATTAGAAAATGATGTCTTTATTCCGTTTATAAATCTGAATCACGCTTTAGATGGCGATAAAGTCAAAGCTTATGTGTATGACCGAAGAAGCTCCAGAAAACCAGAAGCTGAAGTAATCGAAATTATTGAAAGACACAAAACAGAATTCGTTGGAGTTGTTGATATTCAAAAGAATTTCGGATTTGTAACTACGGCTAATGCCAAAATGTACACCGATATTTTTATCCCAAAAAATAAATTAGCCGAAGCCGAACATGGAGATGTGGTTTTAGTAAAATTGGAAGATTGGCCTGCAAAAGCAGATTCACCTTTTGGTTCTGTACTTAAAGTTCTTGGAAAACCAGGTGAACATAACACAGAAATTCATGCCATTTTAGCTGAATATGGTTTGCCGTATGATTTTCCAATTGAAGTTGAAGCTTATGCAAATAAATTAGATACTTCTATAACTCAAAATGAAATTGATAAACGTCGCGATATGCGAAAAGTATTGACGTTTACTATTGATCCAAAAGATGCAAAGGATTTTGATGATGCCTTATCCTTCCAAGTTTTAGATAATGGAAATTATGAAATTGGTGTTCACATTGCCGATGTTTCGCATTATTTACAAGAAGGAACTATTTTAGATGATGAAGCATACAGAAGAGCCACTTCGGTTTATTTAGTAGACAGAGTTGTACCTATGTTGCCTGAAGTGCTTTCAAATTATGCTTGTTCTCTTCGTCCACACGAAGAAAAATATACGTTCTCAGCAATTTTTCAGTTGAATGCGAAAGCAGAAGTTTTAGATTCTTGGTTTGGAAGAACCATTATTTATTCTGACCAACGTTTTTCTTATGAAGAAGCTCAAAGTATAATTGAAACCAAATCAGATATAATTCCGGCTGAGATTTCGTTAACTGGAAAAGAATATAAAGTTCCGGCCGCAATTGTAGCTGCAACATTAAAACAAGACGAATTGGCTAAAATTTTACGTCGAAAAAGAATGGCTGATGGAGCGATATCCTTTGATAAAGTAGAAGTAAAATTCAATTTAGATGAAAATGCAGAACCGGTTGGCGTCTTCTTTAAAATATCAAAAGATGCTAATCATTTGATAGAAGAATTTATGTTGTTAGCCAACAGAAAAGTAGCCGAATTTATAGGAAAACAAAAGAAAACTTTTATTTACCGAATTCACGATGAACCGAATGAAGACAAATTAATCAATCTTCAAACAGTGATTTCTAAGTTTGGTTATGCGATAAACATGAAATCCAAACAAGATATTTCTAAATCATTGAATAAATTACTGAACGATGTAAACGGTAAAAAAGAGCAAAATTTAGTAGATACTTTGACGATTAGAAGTATGAGCAAAGCCAAATATTCGACCGAAAATATTGGTCATTATGGTTTAGCTTTTGATTTTTATAGTCATTTTACTTCGCCAATTCGACGTTATCCTGATGTGATGGCACACCGATTATTGCAATTTTATTTAGATGGAGGAAAATCAGTTGATGCAGATACTTATGAAGAAAAGTGCGCCCATTCCAGCGATATGGAAGGTTTTGCAGCACAAGCCGAAAGAGATTCTGTGAAATACATGCAGGTAAAATACATGCAGGATCACAAAGACCAAGAGTTTCTTGGTGTTATATCTGGTGTTACCGAATGGGGAATTTATGTAGAAATCATCGAAAACAAATGCGAAGGAATGGTTCGTATTCGAGAAATCAAAGAAGATTATTATACGTTTGACGACAAGCAATATGCTTTGGTAGGTCAAGCTACACAAAGTATTTTGCAACTTGGTGATGAAGTTTTTGTAAAAGTAAAAAATGCTGATTTAGTCAAGAAACAATTAGATTTTAATTTTATCAGAAGAAATGATAGTTAGTGTTCATTAAATAGTATTTAATATGAAAAAATTAGTTTTTAGTTTATTAGTATTCAGTTCAATTGTTTTTGCTCAAGAAACCAAAAATGTGGGCGACTTTACTAAAGTAACTTCCTTTGATCGCATAGATGTTTTTCTTGTTCCAAGTGATGAAAACTCAGTTCAACTAGAAGGAAAAGGAGCTGACGAAGTGGAATTAGTTAATAAAAATGGGGAATTAAAAATAAGAATGCCATTGACAAAACTTTTGGATGGTGACAATATATCGGTTACGGTTAATTTTAAAAAAATAACTGCAGTCGAAGCTAATGAAGGTTCCAGAATCGCTTGTGGTGATAAAATTAGTTCGGTTGTATTTGATGTTATTGCTAAAGAAGGTTCTGAAGTAAAATTGATTTTAGACGTTGAAAAATTGAATGTCAGAACAGCAAATGGCTCAAAAGTTTCATTAGAAGGAAACGCTGATATTCAGGATGTATTAGTCAATTCGGGTGGAATTTATGAAGCAGAAAAATTAGAGTCACAAATAACTACTGTTTCTTGTAATGCCGGTGGTGAAGCTGCTATTTTTGCTACAAATATTGTAGATGCTAAAGTTAGAGCAGGTGGAGACATCACTATTTATGGGAAACCAAAACAGATTAACAAAAAGATTATTGCTGGCGGAACGATAGAGCAAGCCAAGTAGAATTTTTAATTTTAAAATTTAAATTCTAAATTGCAGTGTCAAAAAAATAACAATGATTTTACTTAAAGATATTTTATCCGCCATTCCACTCGGCTTTTTTCTAAGCTTTATGATTGGACCGGTATTCTTTGTATTACTTGAAACAAGCGTTGTCAAAGGATTTAGAGCAGCTATAGTTTTTGATTTAGGAGTTGTATTGGCCGATATATTTTTTATTACAATCGCTTTTTTTAGTAGTTATCGGCTAATTCAAAGCATAAAAGACGATCCGGCACTATTTATTTTTGGTGGATTAGTTATGCTAACCTACGGTATTATTTCTTTTGTCAATAACAGAAAAGAAGGAAGGAAAATTAATATAGACGAAATAGATCCAAAAGAATTAGCCAAAACTAATTACCTTTCTTTGTTCATCAAAGGTTTTTTTCTCAATTTTATCAATATAGGCGTTCTCGGATTTTGGTTAGCAATCTTAATAACCATTGGTCCTCAATTAGAGTTGAAGACTTCTAGAATGTTGACCTTTTTCTCTACATTAATCGTTACTTACTTCGTTACCGATATTTTTAAAATACTTTTAGCCAAACAATTACGAAGTCAACTTAATCCGAAAAACATTCTCTTAATTAAAAAGTTTATCAGCATTGTTTTGATTGTTTCTGGTGTGTTTCTGCTTAGTCAAGGTTGGTTTCCTAAAGAACAAAAAATCGTTAACAAAGCTTTTGAAAAGCTGGAGCATACGGAGTAAATAGAGCTACTATCTCTAGTAAAATTTTAAGGAATCTTCAAGAATCAAACATGATTTTCAATTAATTTCTTCTAAAAATTTATCAATAAAAAAACCCTCAAGTTTCCTTGAAGGTTTCTGAGGCATCATCCGGATTCGAACACTACCTTTAATTAATTTTTTCTAAAAATTATCAATAAAAAAACCTCCAAATTTACTTGAAGGTTTAAGAGGCATCGTCCGGATTCGAACAATATCTTTAATTAATTTTTCCTAAAAATTTATCAATAAAAAACCCCAAAGTTTCCTTGAAGGTTTAAGAGGCATCTTCTGGATTCGAACACTACCTTTAATTAATTTTTTCTAAAAATTATCAATAAAAAAACCTCCAAGTTTCCTTGAAGGTTTAAGAGGCATCGTCCGGATTCGAACCGGAGTAGACGGTTTTGCAGACCGGTGCCTAGCCGCTCGGCCACGATGCCATTGTGGCGGCAAATATATAAAACAATTGATAATTAACAATTGATAATTGATAATTTTTAGAATTCGGTATTCTTTTAACTTCGGTATTCTTCCATTTCAATAGTAACCGCTTCCACATCACCACCAATTGGAGGATTGAGTTTTGAAACCGCTAAAAGAATTCTGGATATTTCAGGGATTTCACTAAAAATTCTAACGATTATTCTATGACCAACGTGCTCTAATAATTTGGAACGAATAGCCATTTCTTCGACAATAATTTTGTTTAAAAGCACATAATCTACCGTATCTTTCAGCTCATCTGTTAAGGATGATTTTCTTAAATCAGTTTTTATTTCCAAATCCACACGATAATCTGAACCAATTTTAGCCTCTTCTTCAAGACAGCCATGAAAAGAAAAAGTTCTTATATTTTGAAGTTTAATTGTTCCCATTTTATTAGTTTTCAGTCGCAGTTTTCAGTCGCAGTAAATAGTTTTATGATAAAACTGTAAACTGTAAACCGAAAACTGTAAACTTTTTTATCTTTGCTAAAATTACAAAAATAATGTCAACAGAAGAGAAGTCGCTTAATTTCATTGAACAAATTATCGAAGCCGATTTAAAAAATGGTTTGTCCAAAGACAAATTACGTTTTCGTTTTCCGCCTGAGCCTAACGGTTATTTGCATGTTGGTCATGCCAGTGCGATTTGTTTAAACTTTGGTTTAGGAATTGATTATCAGGCGCCGGTAAACCTGCGTTTTGATGATACTAATCCAGCGAAAGAAGAGCAAGAATATGTAGATGCTATCAAAAGAGATATTGAATGGCTTGGCTTTAAATGGAGTAATGAATGTTATGCTTCTGATTATTTCCAACAATTATACGATTGGGCAATTGAGTTTATAAAAGCTGGAAAAGCCTATGTTGACAGCCAATCTTCGGAAGAAATGGCAATCCAAAAAGGAACGCCTACAACTCCGGGAACCGATTCTCCTTATAGAAACCGTTCGGTTGAAGAAAATCTAGATTTGTTAACCCGAATGAAAAACGGAGAATTCCCAAACGGAACGCATATTCTTCGTGCCAAAATAAGTATGGGCGCTAACAATATGTTGATGCGTGACCCAATTATGTACCGAATTCTGCATGCCCATCATCACCGAACCGGAAACGATTGGTGTATTTATCCAATGTACGACTGGGCGCATGGCGAAAGCGATTATTTAGAGCAGATTTCTCACTCGTTTTGTACGCTTGAATTTTTACCTCACAGAGAATTATACGATTGGTTTTTAGATCAGGTTTATGATGCCACTAAAGTGCGTCCAAAGCAAAGAGAATTTGCCCGTAGAAATCTTTCACATACTGTTGTTTCTAAAAGAAAACTTTTGCAATTAGTGGAAGAAAAACACGTAACATCATGGGATGATCCTAGGATGAGTACTATTTCAGGAATGCGTCGTCGCGGTTATCCACCAATGGCAATTCGGAATTTTGCCAATACTATTGGGATTGCAAAAAGAACTAATTTAATTGATGTTTCACTTTTGGAATTTTGTGTTCGCGAAGAATTAAACAAAACAACGCCAAGAGTTATGGCTGTTTTGAATCCAGTGAAGTTGATTATTACCAATTATCCGGAAGGAAGAGAAGAAATATTAGATGCCGAAAACAGTCAGGAAGATGAAAGCTTAGGTTTCAGAAAAGTGCCTTTTTCAAAGGAATTATATATTGAAAGAGAAGATTTTCAGGAAGAAGCCAACAAGAAATTTTTCCGTTTGACGCTTGGAACTGAAGTTCGTTTGAAAAATGCTTATATCATTAAAGGCGAAAGCGTTGTGAAAGATACCACAGGAAATATTACGGAAATACATTGCACTTATGATGAAGATTCCCGAAGTGGAAGCGGAACAGAAGCATCTCAACGAAAAGTAAAAGGAACAATTCACTGGGTTTCTACCAACCATGCGATTGAAGCAGAAGTTCGAATTTATGATCGTTTGTTTACACATGAAAATCCGGATGGCGATAAAGAGGTTGATTTCAAAGAATACATCAATCCAAATTCTCTTGAAGTAATTACAGGATATTTAGAACCAAGTTTGGCAACTGCAAAAAGTGGAGAGCGATTCCAATTTCAGCGTTTAGGATATTATTGTGTAGATAAAGATTCTTCTTCCGAAAAACTTGTTTTTAATAAAACGGTTGGCTTAAGAGATACTTGGGCAAAAGTGGAAAGCAAAGAATAATTTTTAAATAGAATTTATAAATGAAAAGCTCACTTATTAGTGGGCTTTCTTATTATTTATAAAACTTATAATAATTTCAAAAAAAATAACTTTTAGCAATCAAAAACGGCTTTCGTAAATTGATTTTATGCCATCTTTTCTATTTTTACCACACCCACTGTCATTCGCTTGGAGAACTTTGATTATTCCGCTTTAAAATGGGTTTTGTTGGTTTTCTGTATTTTTAGTTTGAAGTATTGTGTAATTTTCGTAACTTTAATAAAATTAAATTTTTAAAATTATGTCAACTAAAAACGGAAATGGTATTTTGGCTCTTTTAGCCGGTACCGCAATTGGAGTTGGTTTAGGAATTTTATTTGCTCCGGATAAAGGTTCAAAAACCAGAGAAAAAATTAAAGGAGGTTTTGATGATTTAAAAAATGACTCCTTATCAAAATGGAATACTCTTGAAAATGAAACAATGAAGAAATTTTCAAAAACTAAAGATGAATTAAAAGAAACGGTAGAAGATCTGCTTTCTCATTCGAGTCACGAAGCTGAAGATGCAATCTCTTTTTTGGAAGAGAAATTAGCTGAGCTTAAAAAACAAACCGCCAAACTACAGAAATAATGGCATTAGAAGAATTAAAAGAAAATGTTGAAGACATTCAGGAAAATGCTAAAGCCTATGTAGAAAGTAGCCTTGCTTACTACAAACTTTGGGGTTTCCGAGTGGCTATGAAGTCCACGACTTTGGCGCTCAAATTTTTCTTGATTGCTTTTTGTCTCTTTGTTGTTTTATTTTTTGGATCAGTTGCAGGAGCTTTAGCTTTGGGCAATTCATTAGGCAATTATCCACTTGGTTTTTTGATTGTTGCCGGAATTTATTTGGTGTTGGCTTTGCTTTTATTTTTAGTAAAAGATAAAATAGTAGAAGGACCAATTTTGGAAAAATTCTCGGAAATATTTTTTAACGAATAAATTATGGAAACCAAAAAATATTCATCTTACGCTCAGATAGAAAACGATTTAGAAATTCTAAAAATTGAAAGGGAAATTCATTACCAAAAAATACGGTTAAGTGTTGACAAAACGAAAGAATCTTTAGTGCCTTCAAAAGCAATTTCTTTACTTGGTAGTGTTTATGAAAATGCATTTTCCGGTCTATCCGGATCAATAATAAAAACATTGATTCCTATAGCAATCAATTGGTATAAAAACAGAAAAAGAGGCGATTAAGCCTCTTTTTTATTAAATCTAAATACTTTTATTTTGCTGGTTCTTCCGGATTTGAAGTGTCAGATGGATTATAATCTAATGAAGTATGATTTCCAGTTTTCTTAACTTTTCTTGGTTGTCTCTTCATTTCTTCACCAATAATGTTGGATGCGGTGAAACTAGTAACCATACTGTTTAACATATCACTCGCAGCTTGAGGAGAATTTGGTAATAAAATCAAATTAGAATTTGTATCTGCACCAATTGCCTGAAGCGTGTCGTAGTGTTGTGTAATTACAATCAAAGCCGATGCTTCTTGTGAATTGATTCCAACTTCGTTTAAAACAGCAACACTTTCTACCAATCCTTTTGCAATTTCTCTACGTTGATCAGCAATACCTTGACCTTGTAATTTTTTGCTTTCGGCTTCCGCTTTAGCTTTAGCAACGATTCTGATTCGTTGTGCGTCTGATTCGAACATCGCAGCTGTTTTTTCTCTTTCGGCAGCATTGATTCTATTCATCGCATTTTTCACTTGAATATCCGGATCAATATCGGTAACCAAAGTATTGATGATGTCATAACCATAGGTTGTCATGGCTTCATTTAATTCGCGTTTTACAGCAACAGCAATATCATCTTTTCTAACAAAAACGTCATCCAAAATTAACTTTGGTACTTCGGCACGAACTACGTCAAAAACATAAGCCGTAATTTGATCATGAGGATATTCCAGTTTGTAAAAAGCTTCGTATACATGTTCCGGAATTACCTTAAACTGTACAGAAACTTTCATTTTGATAAACACATTGTCTTTGGTTTGTGTTTCGATGATAACGTCTAATTGTTGAATTCTTAAATTCACACGACCGGCAATACGGTCAATGATTGGAAGTTTAAGTTGTAACCCGGAATTTCGGATGTTCAGAAACTTTCCAAATCGTTCGATAACTACAGCCGTTTGTTGTTTTACCGTGAAAAAAGAAGAGAATAAAATGACAACACCAAGAAATAAAATAATAATTAGAAATGGCATAATTTTAAATATTTAAGTTAGTAAAGTTGTTGTACGAAAAAAATGTATGTTTGTTACAAATTAAAAGTTATGAATTCATGATTAAAAAAATTTTATTCTTTGTGTTGTTTTCAACAACTATTGGATTTGCACAGTATGGTTACAGAGATTCCAATATGATTGCGCTAACTTTAGGGCTAAATCAGTTTAGTTTAAATACTTCAGATATTCAATCCACACCAGGAACGGGTTGGAACGTTGGTCTTGCCATGAGAGGAAATTTCTACGACGATTGGGATGCTATATGGGGTCTTCAGTTTAGTGAATACAACTTTAAAGTAGCCACTTTAAACGCAACATTACGCGATAGAGAAACCAATTTTAAACTGCCTTGTGCCAACATAACGTTTCAGTTAAGTTATAAATTTATTGAAAATCATTTGAGTGTTGAGTTTGGCCCGATGGTTCAGATTAACGGGAAGCTTGCTGTGGAAAAAACAGATGAAAATTACGTAATTAAAGGAGACGAAGAATACACCGCGAAAGATTTAACCAATATTAGTAATGTTAGTTTTTATCCTCTTATTGGCATTACTGCTGGTGTGCGAAACGTTAGATTAAATGTTTCGTATCAATACGGAATAAATAATATGCTCGGAAAACTCGACGGAGGTTTTAGCGGACATGCTTCCGTACTTAGTGGAAATGTGGTTTTCTTATTTTAAGAAAAAATCCCGAAAAATCCATCAAATATAAAATATTTGATGGATTTTATCTTAAAACACAAAAGCACTAAACTATGAAACACCTCCTTTTAAGAAGAACTTTTTTGGGCATAATACTTATTTTACTATCAACAAACGCATTTTCGCAAAAATCCTTTATTACAACCATTGATAATGAAAAGATAATTGTTGATGATAACTTTTTTGACATTCAGGTTGGTAATGAAAAGATAGTATATAAAACTCCAAATAATGATAATAAGGAATCGATAAAATTCAAGAATATCAATTCAGGCATTTTAGGCGAATATAATATGAAGCGAATGAAAATTGCAGATGAAAAAGATGAACAGCTTTGTTTTACACTTGCCCAATCAAAAGGCAAAAAGTTAGTAGGTTACAATAAAACAACAGCTATTACCAAATTCATCTATTATATATTGGATGCTAATAATATGGTGATTGAAAAAATTGAGACCTATCCATACCCAGAGGAGAAGTATGTTAAAACAAGGAAAGACGCAGAAGATAAAATAAGAAAACACTTTTCGGATTGTAAAGATGTAATGGATAGGCTTGCGGGTGATAATTTTAAAAGACAGGAAAATGTAAAGTATTCAAAACTAATGGGGAAAATGTTAGATCAGATGGATGCAGCTAAAGCTGGCATAGTATCGTTTTTTGAAAAACCTACATTTAGTAATTGTGATGCATCTCAACAAGAGAGTCCTTCTGCCCAACTTAGTGGTGAAGTTGCTATTTCTGAACAAAAATATTACTACGAAAAAATTAGTACTACAGCAACAGCGATGGGCATGGGTAGCGGAAGCAGAACGACAGATTTTAGCTTTAAAGGAACTATAACTATTAAGGATAATTCATTTACTTTCTTTACCAAAAATGTTGAAACAAAATATAAAATTATAAGCTATCAGGACGGTATTATGAAATGTGATGATAATGTTAATATACACACAGTTACCATAGCAAGTGAAACAGGCAAAAAAGGAAGCTTTGCTTACGACACTAAAATCACCTTGGTGGCAGATAAAAAAATGGGTGGTTCAACAACCTATTATTGGTGTAAACAACAGTAGTCTTGAAATAAAAAGCCCCGAATCAATCGGGGCTTTTCTTTTATAAACAAGTTGGCAACTATATACTTGTGTAACCCATTAACGAACTATTTTAAAATTCTTGTCACAAACTTTCTTGTCACAATTTTTTTTGTGACACTTTTTTTTGTGACACTTTTAGCGCAAACGATGTCAACATTTTGTAGCAAACTTTATTTTAGCAGTATTATTTTGCTACACATTTTATTGCTACACATTTTCCGCAAACTATTTCAAGTTCTTTTCTTAATGGATTGGTTTTGGTTTAAGTTGAAAACAACTCAAACTCAAATACAGAAATTTTAATCCCGATTTTGTTGGAATAGGTTTTAGAATTATGAAATCGAGAATGGTTTCGCTTAACTAACTAGTAAGCATTACTCAATAACTAGTAAACAAAATGAATTTGGGTTTATAAGGTACTGATAGCAGTTTGCAATCGCTTAATGGTTTCTTCTTTTCCAATCAACTCAACAATATCAAAAAGATGTGGGCCTTTTAAGGCGCCAACCAAACTCAAACGGAATGGTTGCATTACTTTCCCCATGCCAATTTCGTTTTGTGTCATCCAATCTTTGACATCTGTTTCAATTGTGGCTGAAGTGAAATCAGAAATATTTTCTAATACAGAAATTAATTCCTGCATCGTTCTTGGTGTGTCTTCTTTCCAGTTTTTAGCTGCTTTTTCATCGTAAGACGTTGGCGCTTCAAAAAAGAAATTACTTAATTCCCAAAATTCGGAAACGAAGTTAGCACGTTCTTTAATCAACGAAACGATTCTTATTAATTTTACGTCTGTCACACTGAGCGCAGTCGAAGTGCTTCTATTTAATAAATCTTTCTTGAATAATTCAGCCAAACTTTCATCGCTTTGCTTTTGCAAATACTGATGATTGAACCATTTGTTTTTATCGGGATCAAATTTGGCTCCGGCTTTATGAACTCGGTTTAAATCGAACTTTTCAACTAATTCTTCCAATGAGAATAACTCTTGGTCTGTACCGTCATTCCATCCTAATAAAGCCAAGAAATTAATCACTGCTTCTGGGAAAAAGCCGTTTTCTCTGTAACCGGAAGAAACGCCTTCTTCACTTTTCCATTCTAAAGGGAAAACAGGAAACCCTAATTTATCGCCGTCACGCTTAGATAATTTTCCGTTTCCGATAGGTTTTAAAATCAATGGCAAATGAGCAAATTCGGGCGCTTCCCAACCAAAGGCTTTGTATAATAAACTATGCAATGGCATCGATGGCAACCATTCTTCACCACGAATTACATGTGAAGTTTCCATTAAATGGTCATCCACAATATTCGCTAAATGATAGGTTGGCATTCCGTCAGATTTAAATAAAACTTTATCGTCTAACAAATTAGTTTCAAAACTAATATCACCTCTAATGATATCATGCAGATGCAAAGTCTGATCAACAGGCGTTTTAAAACGAACCACATAAGCTTCTCCTGATGCAATTCTTTTTTCAGTTTCTGCTGCCGAAATAACTAAAGAAGTATCTAGTTTTTCACGGTTATGCCAATTGTATATAAATGTCTTTCCTTGCTCTTCGTGTTGTTTTCTATGAAAATCTAATGCTTCAGAAGTATCAAAAGCATAGTAAGCCCAACCTGAATTTATCAATTGGTCAGCGTATTGTTTGTACAAATCCTTTCTTTCCGATTGGCGGTAAGGTCCAAATTTTTCGTTCTTTCCAACAGTTTCGCTTGGTGCAATTCCCAACCAATCTAAAGCTTCAAAAATATACTGTTCTGCTCCTGGAACGAATCGATTTTGGTCGGTATCTTCTATTCTCAAATAGAAAACACCGTTATGTTTTTTGGCAAATAAGTAATTAAATAAGGCAGTTCTAACACCTCCAATATGCAATGGTCCGGTTGGACTTGGCGCAAAACGAACTCTAACAGCTTTTGACATTTCTTGTAAATTTTCGACAAAGATAATCAGAAGTCGGAATTAGAAGTCAGAAGTCAGAAGTTTTTAGGATTTCATTTCTAACGGAATTCTTTTATTCATAACAGCAAACCAAAGTGGAGGAACCAAAGATAAAACCATACTGGTAGGATAGCCAAAAGGCATTTGTGGTGAAGTATCGTGATATTCTAAAATTTGATATTTCTTCTGAGATTTATAATGATGATCACTATGTCTGGTTAATTCATACAACATAATTCTTCCTAAAATATGATTGGAATTCCAGGAATGTTTTTCACTTACACGTTCGTATCTGCCAGAAGGCAAAAGGTTTCTTTTTAAACCGTAATGCTCAATATAATTTATAGTTTCCAGTAAAAGAAAACCAACAATACCAGCTAATAATGCAACAACAAAACCAATACTTCCATAGAAATAAGAAATAAATAACAGATAACTTAGTTGAAGTATCGTAAACCAAAACATATCATTCTTCAATGAAAAGAAAGAACGGTTTTCTATTTGATTGAGTTTGTTTTGAATTTGCCACGCTTTTCGATACGTTCCGCAAACAGTTTGAATCCAGAAAGCATAAAGACTCTGATTGTATTTTGCCGTTGACGGATCTTCGGGTGTTGAGACATGTAAATGATGTCCGTGATTGTGTTCGATAAAAAAATGAGTGTAATGAGATGGAATTAAAAGTAGTTTTCCTAAAATTCGTTCTCCTACTTTTTCACGATGACCCAATTCGTGCGCAACATTTATTCCATTTGAACCCAAAACGACGCCTAAGCTTAAAACGGTTCCTATGATTTCAGGAATTGATAAAGTTGTAGTTGTAACTTTTTGTAATACAAAAAACAAGAAGCCATAAACAATGAAAACATTTAGATATAAAAGGATGTCAAAAAAGCGATTTTTTAGTTTGCTTTCAATTTCAGCATCCGTATAATTTTTTTCATTTTTTGGCAGTAGTATTTCTAATAATGGGAGGATTCCGAACGTAAAAACTACTCCGGCATAACTCCAGAAACCTCCAAAATAAACACCTAAAAAAGCAATTAACGGAATACAATACGCCAATAAATATTTCATAATCAATAAGATTTTGATATAAAATTAGCAAAGATTTTATAGAATTCAATTCTTTTTTCTTTGGCAATTTTTTAACGCTTGGGTATTCGCCAAAAATTGTACATTTATCGGTTATAAAAAGAAATTATAAAAATTGGATAATTCAAAGATCATATATAAAAAGTTAGAGGGCTTTATTACTAAGTATTACACCAATGAATTGTTGAAAGGAATTATTTTCTTTATTGGAATTGGTTTGTTGTATTTCATTTTTACCCTGTTCGTTGAATACTTTCTTTGGCTCAAGCCGGCAGCGAGAACGGTCTTGTTTTACACCTTTGTTTTTGTAGAGCTTTATCTGTTTTTTAGATTTATTTGTTTTCCTTTATTCAAATTATCCAAACTTCAAAAAGGGATAGATTTCGAGGAAGCTTCAATTATTATTGGAAATCATTTTAGTGAAATAGAAGATAAGCTGACTAACTTTTTACAGCTTTCTTATGATAGTAACAAATCGGAATTGCTGGCAGCATCGATTGATCAAAAAGCAAATACTTTACAACCCATTCCTTTTGGCAACGCTATAAACTTTGGAAATAATAAGAAATATTTGCCTTTGGCGATCATTCCAATATTGTTTTTTGCCTTCTTTTATCTTTCTGGAAACAGTAATTTGATTTCTCAAAGTTTGAATCGTGTGGTAAATTTTAAGCAACAGTTTTTACCTCCGGCACCATTTGAATTTGAGCTTTTGAATAATAATCTGCAAACCGAACAGAACAAGGACTTCTTATTAAAAGTTAAAACCATTGGTAAAGTTGTTCCCGAAAATGCTATGATTTTTATCGGTGATGAGAGTTATTTTATGGAAAGTAATAAAGCCGGAGAATTTGAGTTTGTCATTCCAAAACCTTCCGAAGATATAGAATTTCACATTGAAGCCAATGATGTTTCGTCACATGATTATGAACTGAAAGTGGTAACTGTACCATCAATTGCCAATTTTGAAATGGTATTGAATTTCCCTAATTATCTAAATAAAAAATCGGAAGTTATTAAAGGGACTGGTAACGCCATAATTCCCGAAGGCACGAAAGTTACCTGGAGAATAAATACTTTAGCTACACAAAAAGTAGATTGGATTAACGACAATGCGCGTTATACTTTTGCTAAGACAGATAATATATTCTCTTTGTCAAAAAACATTCTTCAAAATGTCGATTATCAAATTTTAACATCCAATAATAAAGTTCAGAACTACGAAAAACTGAATTATCAGATTTCAGTAATCAAAGATCAGTTTCCATCCATCACTGTAAATAATGCTCCTGACAGTTTAAAGGTTAATAAAAATTTTGTTTTAGGTCAGGTTTCAGATGATTACGGGCTTTCTAAGCTTCAAATTGTCTATTATCCAAAAGACACTCCAAACATTGCTAAAAAAGCTGCTATCGCTGTTAAGAAAGATATTTACGATCAGTTCGTGTTTTCGTTTCCAAGCAATCTTCCAGTTGACGAAGGTGTTTCGTATGAATACTATTTCGAGATTTTTGATAACGATGCTTTTCATAATTACAAAAGCACAAAATCATCTGTTTTTAGTAATCGAATTGCAACCGAAACTGAAAAGCAGGATGAAATGATGCAACAGCAAAATGATAATATTAACTCATTAGCTAAGTCCTTAAAAGCTCAGGATAAGCAATTATCTGAAATGGACAAGTTGCAAAAAATGGGTAAAGAGAAAGATAATTTAGAATATAAGGACCAGCAAAAAGTAAATGATTTTATCCAAAAACAAAAGCAACAGGATGAAATGATGAAAGAGTTTTCAGAGAAGATGAAAGACAATCTGGATAAATTCAAAACCGAGAAAAAGGATGAAAAGAAAGAGTTGCTTGAAGACAGATTGGAAAAAACGAAAGAAGAACTGGAAAAGAATAAAAAACTTTTAGACGAACTTCAAAAACTGAATGACAAAATCAGCAAAGAAGAGTTGTTCGAAAAGATGGAGAAATTTCAACAAGAAAGTAAAAACCAAACCAAAAGTCTAGAACAATTAGTCGAGCTTACCAAGCGTTATTATGTTGAGAAAAAGGCACAACAAATTGCAGAAAAGTTAGATAAACTTGCCGAGAAACAAGATAAGTTGGCTGATAAAACAGAGGAGAATAATGCAGATAAGCAAGATGAAATCAATAAAGAATTTGACAAGCTCAAAGAAGAATTAAAAGATTTACAGAAAGATAACAAGGAGTTAAAAGCTCCGATGGACATTCCCAAAACAGATGACAAGGAGAAAAGTATCGACGAAGATTTAAAAGAGGCTAAAGACCAATTACAGAAAGAACAAAAGACTAAAGCCAAGCCAAAACAAAAAAGCGCTTCAAAAAAAATGAAGCAAATGAGTCAGAAAATGGCCGAACAAATGGCCTCTGGCGACATGGAACAAGTGGAGGAAGATGTTGCTATGTTACGACAGATTTTAGACAATCTTTTGGCTTATTCATTTTCTCAGGAAGAGGTGATGAAGCAGTTTAAGAATTTAAAACGAGGAGCACCATCATTCAATAAAAATTTAAAAATACAGCAAGATTTAAAGCAGCAATTTAAACATGTAGATGATAGTTTGTTTGCAATGTCTTTGCGAAATCCAAAAATTGCTGAGGACATTACTAAAGAAATCGGCAACGTTCAATACAACGTTGATAAAGCCATAGAAACCCTAGCCGAAGCTAATGTTCCAAAAGGAAATTCGCACCAACAATATGCTGTTTCATCTTCAAATAAACTTGCAGATATGTTGAGTGATATTTTAAACGGTATGCAAATGCAGATGTCAGGGGCAGGTCAAGGAAAACCAAAACCTGGGCAAGGACAAGGTCAGGGAATGCAGTTGCCGGACATTATAAAAAAGCAAGAAGGCTTAGGTGAAAAGATGAAAAAAGGAATGAAGAAAGGTGACAAGCCCGGAGAAGGCCAGGAAGGTGATAAAGAGGGACAAGGTCAAGAAGGACAAAAACCAGGAGAAGGGAAGCAAGGCGGAAAAGGAGGGAGCGGAAAAGGAAGTGATGGAAAGGGTGAAAATGGTCAAGGGCAAGGAAAAGGAAATGAAAAAGGGGGTGAAAAAGGTCAAGAGGGCGAGGGCGATGCTAAAGAAATAATGGAAATCTTTAAAGAACAGCAACAGTTACGCGAAGCTTTGGAAAAAGAATTGAAAAAGCAAGGCGTGGGAGGAAATGGTCAAAACGCATTGGATCAAATGAAACAAATAGAGAAACAATTATTGAATAAAGGTTTTAATAATGAAACCCTCCAAAAGATTTTAAATGTCAAATATGAATTGTTGAAATTAGAAAAAGCAGTGCAACAACAAGGTGAAGATAAGAAGCGACAATCAGAAACGAATAAGAAAGAATTTAACAATCAGGCAACTGCCTTGCCAACACGTCTACAAGAATATTTGAATAGTATTGAAATTTTAAATAGACAAAGCTTACCTTTGCGCTCCAATTTTAACCAAAAGGTTCAAGAATATTTCAAAACCAATGATTAGTTTTAATTACGAGATAGATTTCAAATTAGAAAACGAAGAACTTTATTCTGGCTGGATTTCCAAAGTCATTAGCTCTGAAATGAAGAAAGAAGGAGAGATAAACTATATCTTCTGCGACGATGACTATTTAGTTGAAATTAACCAGCAGTATTTGGACCACGACACGTTAACAGACATTATCAGTTTCGATTATTCTATAGGAAATGAACTACACGGTGATGTCTTCATTTCTATTGAAAGGGTACGTGAAAACGCTGTTCATTTCAATGTTGATTTTGATGATGAATTGAAAAGAGTTTTGATTCACGGAGTTTTACATTATTGTGGATATAAAGACAAGAGTGAAGATGACGAAAAACTTATGCGTCAAAAGGAAGAGGAAAAAATGAAGATGTTCCACGTGAAACACAACTAAAATGTTTTTAGAAAAATACGATGTAATAGTGGTAGGTGCCGGTCACGCCGGATGTGAAGCAGCAGCAGCAGCAGCCAATTTAGGTTGCAGTACGTTGCTGGTTACTATGAGCCTACAAAATATTGCACAAATGTCGTGTAATCCAGCGATGGGCGGAATTGCTAAAGGTCAAATCGTCCGAGAAATAGATGCACTTGGCGGCTATTCCGGAATTATTTCAGATAATACAGCAGTCCAGTTCAAGATGCTGAATAAATCAAAGGGTCCAGCGATGTGGTCGCCAAGAGTTCAGTCAGACCGTATGCGTTTTGCTGAAGAGTGGCGATTGCGATTAGAACAAACTCCAAATGTCGATTTCTATCAAGAAATGGTCAAAGGACTTTTAATAAAGAACAATAAGATAGAGGGAATAGTAACATCCCTTGGAATTGAAATCAAAGCAAAAACAGTTGTGTTAACTAATGGGACTTTCCTCAACGGTTTAATTCACATTGGAGACAAACAATTTGGTGGAGGAAGAGCCGGTGAAAGTGCTGCTTTCGGAATTACAGATGACTTAGTCAAAGTTGGTTTCGAAGCAGGAAGAATGAAAACAGGAACACCACCTAGGGTTGATGGCCGTTCTTTGGATTATTCAAAAATGAGAGAAGAACCAGGTGATGATGTGCCAGATAAATTCTCTTATTCCGATGAAACAAAACCATTAGATAAACAGCTGTTATGTCATATGACCTACACTTCAAATGAAGTACATAATATTTTACGTGAAGGTTTTGATCGCTCCCCAATGTTTAACGGAAGAATAAAAAGTATTGGTCCAAGATATTGCCCATCTATTGAAGATAAAATCAATCGTTTTGCCGACAAAGAAAGACACCAGTTATTTGTAGAGCCAGAAGGATGGAACACAGTTGAGGTATACGTTAACGGTTTTTCAACTTCATTACCAGAAGATATTCAATTTAAAGCGTTGCGTTCTGTTGAAGGATTTGAGAAAGTTAAGTTTTTCCGTCCAGGTTACGCTATAGAATACGATTATTTCCCACCAACGCAGTTAAAGCATACGCTTGAAACTAAATTAGTGGAAGGTTTGTATTTTGCCGGACAAATTAACGGAACCACAGGTTACGAAGAAGCCGCATCTCAAGGAATGATGGCAGGAATTAACGCAGCCTTAAAAGTAAAAGAGCAAGAACCAATGATTTTGCGTCGTGATGAAGCATATATAGGCGTTCTTATTGATGATTTAATTACTAAAGGAACTGAGGAGCCTTACAGAATGTTTACTTCTCGTGCTGAATATAGAACTCTCCTGCGTCAGGATAATGCAGATTTTAGATTAACACCTAAGTCATATGAAATTGGTTTAGCGTCTGAAAAAAGATTACGTAGAATGGAATACAAGTTTAATGAAAGTGAAAAAATGGTAAATTTTTTCAAAGACACAAGTGTTACTCCAGAAGAAGCTAATCCTATATTGGAAGCAAAAGAAAGCTCAGCAATGATTCAGTCTGATAAAATGTTTAAAGTGTTTTCAAGGCCACAAATTGAATTGGATGATTTCCTTAAATTTAATAAAGTAAAAAATTATGTTACCGAAAATGATTTGGATAAAGAGATAATTGAACAGGCAGAAATTCAAGTTAAATATTCAGGTTATATCGAAAAGGAAAGAAACAATGCAGAAAAACTAATCCGATTAGAAGACATTAAAATTCCAGAAAATTTTGATTATAACAAAATCAAATCAATGTCGATTGAAGCCAAACAAAAATTAAGCAAAATCCGTCCTGTAACTATCTCACAAGCATCAAGAATAAGCGGGGTATCTCCAGCGGACATTTCAGTTTTATTAATTTACATGGGCCGATAATTTTGCGTTCCACGTGAAACCAAGTCTGCCAATCCCTATCAATACAGCCTTTTTATGAGTTTTCAAAACAATATTTTTTTTCAAAAAGTAAGAGACTATTCCGTTTCAAAAGAAATTTTCGAATTGCATCATAATCCAGAGTATGATTTGTTAATCACCTTTCCAAAACCATCTTTGGAGAAATTGCCAAGCTATTACGAAAGCGAAGATTATATTTCTCATACAGATGGGAAGCGTTCTTTTTTTGAAAGAATGTACCATTTGATTAAAAATATTGCGCTTAAAAACAAAGTAAAATTAATCAATGCGCAATCTGAAAAAGGTAAACTTTTAGACATTGGAGCAGGAACTGGAGATTTTTTGGTAGTAGCAAAAAAAGATGGCTGGCAAACAACAGGTGTCGAACCAAGCGCAAAAGCAAAAGCAATTGCTTTAAACAAAGGAGTAAATTTTGCAGCTAATCTTTCTGATTTAGAAGATCATTCTTTCGATGTAATAACGATGTGGCACGTTTTAGAACATGTTCCAAATCTTGAAGAATATATTTTAGAATTAAAAAGATTAGTAAAACCAACAGGCACAATTTTGATAGCGGTTCCAAATTTTAAATCATTTGATGCAAATTATTATGGTAGATTTTGGGCAGCTTATGATGTACCTAGACATATTTGGCATTTCTCCAAAACAGCAATTGATAAATTGTTCGCAGAAAACGGAATGAAATTAATTGAAGTTCTTCCAATGAAATTTGACAGTTTTTATGTGAGCTTATTATCTGAAAAATATAAAACTGGAAAAATGAATTTCATTAGAGCTTTTTTCGTAGGATTGAAATCAAATCATAATGCCAAACAAACAAAAGAGTATTCTTCACATATTTATGTGTTAAAAAATCAGTAAAAATCATTTTAAAGCTTTTGTTTGGAACTAACAGAGGGAGGTTATAAATTAAGCCGTTCCAACAGAGAAATGCTTTTAAACAGCTTTATTTGAAGCCAAAATCAATAGCCATATATTATTAATACCGTTTTTACAATAACAAAAATTTATATTCTAAAAACACTGAAATTCAACTTTAGTTATTTGAATTTTATTTTTATACTTTTGAAACCGAAATTAAATTTATCAAATCATGATTAAAAAAACAGTTATCTTTTTTGCATTAACAATGACTATTATTTCTTGCAATAAAACAACAACAGAAACTAAAGAATTTAAGACAGCTTATGTTGATACTTCAAAATTAATGGATGAATCAACTGAGGCAAAAGATATCGGAGCTAAATACAAAGATAAATCTAAAGTAATGGGCAATCAGTTAGAAGCTGAAGTGGCTCGATTTAAATCTGAAGCAGCAAGCTTTAAGCAAAATGCGCAAACAAATGGACAAGCTTGGGCTCAACAAAAAGGAGCTGAATTGACCCAAAGAGAACAACAATTAAACTATGCGCAACAAGCAATGCTACAACAGTTGCAACAAGAGAGCGGTGCCGAAATAGATTCTTTGGTTGTTAACTACAGAAAGATGCTTAAAGAATATGGTAAAGAAAAAGGATACGACTACATTTACGGATCAGGAGATGCATCACCATCAATATTATATGCAAAAGACAGCTATGATATTACAAAAGATATAATCAAAATGGTTAATGATAAATATAAATCGGCAGGAAAAAAAGAAGAAGCGCCAAAAGAAGTAAAAAAATAGCACAATCATTTTTGTAAGATAAAAAAGCCTCAATTTGTAGGCTTTTTTTTGTTGTATGTTGAAATACAATATGTTATATTTGTTTTCTAAATTACACGCCATGGAATCACTATCAGCCGAAGCAAACTATGTTTTGCAGTTCATCAATCAAACCAATCGGTCCATTTTCCTTACTGGAAAAGCGGGAACAGGAAAAACGACACTTCTTAAAGAAATCATCAAATCAACACACAAAAACTGTGTTGTTGTGGCTCCAACCGGAATAGCAGCATTAAACGCTGGCGGTGTTACAATTCACTCTATGTTCCAGTTGCCTTTCGGCGGATTTATACCGGATAATTCTTCACCTCAATTTTTAGAAAATTCTAAATTTGAAACTAAAGCAACATTGCGCAGACATTTCAAAATGAGCGGATTGAAGAAAACCGTTATTCAAAATATGGAACTGCTAATTATTGATGAAGTCAGTATGTTACGCTCCGATTTGATGGACGCTATCGACTTTATGTTACAATCTGTACGAAGAAAAAATCTTCCTTTTGGTGGCGTACAAGTGCTTTTTATTGGCGATTTATTGCAATTGCCACCTATAATTCGAGAGGAAGAATGGCGGACATTGAGGTCCTATTACAAAGGAAAATTCTTTTTTCATTCACATGTAATACAACAAAATCCACCTTTGTATATTGAGCTGTCTAAGATTTTCCGCCAAACAGATGAGCAGTTCATTTCGGTTTTGAATAATTTAAGAAACAATCTGATTACACAAAGTGATATTGGAATTCTAAATCAATTTGTACAACCAAATTTTGATTTGAAAGCCAACAAAGGTTATATCACTTTAACAACACACAACGTCAAAGCCGATGCTATAAATTCTCAATCATTAAAAGATTTAAAAGGAATAACGAAAGTTTATGAAACTTTAATTGTAGGCGATTTTCCGGAAAAAATATATCCATTAGAAGAAAAATTAGAACTAAAAGTCGGAGCACAAGTGATGTTTATTAAAAATGATTTGTCTTTTGATAAAAATTATTTCAATGGTAAAATGGGAAGTATCAAATCGCTATCTGATGAAGAAATTATGGTTCACTTTCCCGACGAAAATAAAACCATCGAAGTCGAACGTTATGAATGGCAAAACATCCGTTACTATGTAGATGAAAACACCAAAGAAATCACCGAGGAAGTTCTTGGTACATTTACGCATTACCCAATAAAATTAGCTTGGGCAATTACAGTTCACAAAAGTCAAGGATTAACTTTTGATAAAGCAGCACTCGATGTTTCGCAAGTTTTTCTTCCCGGACAAGCCTATGTAGCTCTTTCCCGATTACGCTCCTTAAATGGCTTAGTTTTGCTTTCTCCGTTGCAAATGAATGGTATTTCAAGCGACCAAGATGTAATGCATTATGCCGAAAATAAAGCAACAGAAGCGCTTTTAGAAAATGCACTGAAGCTAGAAACCAAAAATTTTATTCTTAACTATTTGAAATCCAGTTTCGATTGGACAGATTTAGCCCAGGAATGGCGCAATCATCAGTTCAGTTATAACGAAAACTCAGAATTATCAGCTAAATCAAAACATGCTTTATGGGCAAAAAAACAAACAGAATTAATTGAAAACCTTTTGGAGCCATCCCGAAAATTCATAGCGCAATTGAATACTCTTTTCAAGGAAGACGAAGTCGATTTTAATTATGTTTTCGATAGAATTCAAGCTGCTCATTCTTACTTTTTTAAACCTTTGGATAATCTTGTTTATGAAATCTTATGGAAACTAGAAGAAGTAATTCGGATTAAAAAAGTCAAAGCATTTTATGATGAATTAGTGGTTTTGGAAACACTGCAAGTCAAAGCGGTTTTGCAATTAATGAAAGCCAAATTATTAATTGAAACTGTTGTGAAAGGCGAAACAATTTCTAAAGAAAAATTATCTTCAGAAGCAATTAAATTTTATAAAATCAGAAAACTGGAAATTATTCGGGAAGAATTTAAAAATCTAAACGTAACTCTAATTGAAGATGAAGTCGATTTAGAACGGTATACCAAAAAGAAAAAAACAGAAAAAGTTCAAAAAAAATCAACAGTTCAGGAAACCTATGAATTGTGGCTCGAAAAGAATTCTATCAAGGAAATTGCCGCAATGCGAAAGCTAACAACCCAAACGATAGGTACTCATATTTCCAAACTAATAGAAACAGAAACCATCTCAATTTCAGATGTTTTACCGGAAGAAAAAATTCAGGAATTAGCCTTAGCTTTCAAAGGTTATAAAGAAGAAACGCTAAACGGTTTGAAAGAACAATACGGAGATAAATTCACATGGGATGAATTAAAAATGTTCAAAGCAAGCCTATAAAATCCCTCTAGGAATTACATATCGGTAACTCAAAATCAACAACAAAATCCCGCTAGGGATGATATATCAGTAACCGGCACCACTAACTCAACCAAAAAACTGCCAAAACCGCCGGAACAAAATAAATAGCTATCGTTCGTGCTCCATCATAATCTTTAGCCAAACGCTGACCTAAAAGCAATAAAATCAAAGTAATACATGAAAAAACAGCGCCATAAAAACCAAATGTTCTTCCGCCATTAATCAATAATTCGACACAGCCAACTAATGTTAAGACACCAGTTATGAGTTCAAGAAGTAAAATAACTCCTAACGCAAGTGGAACATTATTTTTTAGTAATGAAGTGTTGGCAAAATGTCCTTTAAGCCAATCAATATTTCCCTGCCAACCAAAAATTTTATCATAGGCAGATTGTACAAAAGTTACCGCAAGAAAAAGCAAAACAAGTATCGAAGCTGTGTTAGTCATGTTGGTTAATTTTTATGGATTAATCGAGTTAGTTTTATAGACAAATCAGTTAATATAATTTTGGCATTTCCGTTGCGTTCAATATGATAAATCGCATCCGAAAGTTCACTAAAAATGGCATTAATATTATTTCCATTTACAAATGGAGCAAATTTTTCGATAGTAAAGTTTTCCACTTTTGGCTCTACATAAACTAAACTTTTGGTTTCATAATTGTGCAACAAAGCCTGACGGAACATCACAATACAATAATTCAAAAACTGCTTTTGCCCTTCACGACCCAAACCTGCAATTTCTTCGCTCCATGAAATTAAATCCTGGATAGCTGAAGCATTCTTTTTGGCACTAAAGGCAGCACGAACCCAGGCCACAAACCACTTTTCAAAAGGGAAATCTTCAGTATCATTTTTTACAATATGAAGTGCTTTATTATAATTTCCTTGTGCCTGATGCGCCACTTTAGACGCCGAAGCATCATCTAAAAAATAATTGACTTTTAATGCTTTTGAAATTTCGGCTTCAGGCAAAGCACCAAAATGTAACACTTGACATCGTGACCTAATCGTTTGAATAATATCTTCTTCATTTTCAGAAATCAGCAAAAACAATGTTTTTTCAGGCGGTTCTTCCAACAATTTTAATAATTTATTAGAGGCAGCAATATTCATTTTGTCTGCCATCCAAACAATCATAATTTTATATCCGCCTTCATATGACTTTAACGCCAAAGCCTTCAGAATATCCGAGGCATCTTCTACCCGAATTTCACCTTGCTTGTTCTGAACACCTAAATGTTTGTACCAATCAAATAAACTACCATAAGGATTTTTCGAAACAAACTCTCGCCAATCCAAAATAAAGTCAGCACTTTTTGGTTTAGTTTTTATATCTTCATTAGTCACATTTGGATAGACAAAATGCAAATCAGGATGTGATAACGATTGAAATTTTAGATTACAACTTTCATTTCCACCGCTATTTTCTCGCCCTTGATTATTGCATAAAACAAATTGAGCATAAGCAATAGCCATGGCCAAAGTACCACAACCTTCTGGGCCAACAAACAACTGAGCGTGCGGAATTCTTCCCGACAGCGCACTTTTTACGAGATGATTTTTTATGTAATCCTGACCAAGAATATCTGAAAACTGCATAAAGCAAATATAGAAGAAATATTTTGCTATTAGTAAATCATCCTGTGATATTCAAACCTAATACAGTAATAAAAAAGTAGGGAACAAATTGCTATTTATTTGAAAACAAAGATTTTATCCCTTAAAATTTCCTTAAAAAACATCGATAAAAGCACAAAAAACATCGGTGAAACTAAATTTTGTTATATTTGCAAGTATTCTAACCTATTAATTTACTAAATGAAAACGCTTCAAGATTTTAATTTCAACGCCAAAAAAGCCATAATTAGAGTTGATTTCAACGTGCCTCTAGACGAGAATTTCAACGTTACTGATGCCAACCGAATTGAAGCCGCAAAGCCAACTATAGATAAGATTCTGGCCGATGGTGGAAGCGTAATATTGATGTCACATTTAGGAAGACCAAAAGCAAAAGAAGACAACTATTCGTTACGACATATTGTAGCAAAAGTTTCAGAAGTTTTAGGACTAAATGTTCAATTTGCTTCTGATTGTAGAGGAGAAATAGCGACAAATGCCGCTAAAAATTTGAAACCAGGTGAGGTTTTATTGTTAGAAAACCTTCGTTTTTATGCTGAAGAAGAAGCTGGAGATGAAAATTTCGCAAAGGAATTAGCTTCATTAGGTGATATTTATGTGAATGATGCTTTCGGAACAGCACACAGAGCACACGCTTCGACAACAATAATTGCTAAATTTTTTCCAAGTCATAAATGTTTTGGATTGCTTTTGGCCAAAGAAATAGAAAGTTTAAATCGTGTTTTAAATAATTCGGTGAAACCCGTAACAGCCGTTCTTGGAGGTTCAAAAGTATCTTCAAAAATTACAGTTATCGAAAATATTTTAGATAAAGTGGATCATATGATCATTGGTGGCGGAATGACATTCACTTTTATAAAAGCCTTAGGCGGCAAAATAGGCGATTCTATTTGTGAAGATGATAAACAAGAATTGGCTTTAGAGATTTTACATTTAGCCAAACAAAAAAACGTTCACATACACATTCCAGTTGATGTTGTTGCGGCAGATTCATTTTCAAATGATGCCAACACACAAATAGTTGATGTTCGAGAAATTCCTGATGGATGGCAAGGTTTAGACGCTGGACCAAAATCATTGGCTAATTTCAGAGAAGTAATTATGAAGTCAAAAACAATTCTTTGGAATGGACCTCTAGGTGTTTTTGAAATGGAAAATTTTGCCAACGGAACAATTGAACTAGGAAATTATATTGCCGAATCAACAGCAAACGGAGCCTTTTCACTTGTAGGCGGCGGAGATTCAGTTGCAGCAGTAAAACAATTCGGATTGGAAGACAAAATGAGTTACGTATCAACAGGCGGTGGAGCCATGTTAGAAATGCTGGAAGGAAGAGTATTACCGGGAATTGCTGCCATTTTAAGTTAAAGTTTTAAAACAGCACAATAAATAATAATAATAGACGTTATTAATTAAGAATTAATAACCTACAGATTTGAAATATACCACTTTATAAAATAAAGTTATGACTATAAAAAAAGTAACCTCATTAGCATTATTGATAGCATCTTCAGCAATTTTTGCCCAAGATACTATCGTTGCTACATCAGTAAAAAAAGAACCTCTAACTAGGCGAGAAGTTTTAGATTCAATCAAAGCTACTTTTGTTCACGATCAAGTTGCATCATGCATCGATAGTTTGTGGATGAAAGAAATGGTAAGTCTGGATTTATACGATGACTTAACAACCGATATCAAAAACATTAATGTTGATGAAAAAGTTGATTATGAATTACCAACAGAACTTTTGAAAGAAAGATTGAAGAAAATGGATGAGAAATCTCCTTTCAATATCGAATACAATGTTGGTTTAGAAAATGTCATCAAATCATTTTTAAAGAACAGAAAAAGAGCCTTCGAAAGATTAATGGGTCTTTCCCAATTTTACTTCCCACAGTTTGAAGAATCATTATCGGCACAAAATATTCCTCTAGAAATAAAATATTTAGCGGTTGTAGAATCAGCTTTAAATCCAAGAGCAGTCTCAAGAGTTGGTGCAACTGGTTTGTGGCAGTTTATGTATCAAACCGGAAAACAATATGATTTAAATATCAATTCTTATGTTGATGACAGAAGCGATCCTATAAAAGCTAGTAATGCTGCAACTCAATACATGAAAAACATGTATGCTATTTTTGGTGATTGGGATTTGGTTCTTGCCTCATACAATTCTGGACCAGGAAACGTTGCAAAAGCAATCAGACGTTCAGGCGGACAACAAAACTATTGGAACATTCGAAAATATTTGCCAAAAGAAACGCAAGGATATTTACCTGCTTTCTTAGCTACGATGTATATTTTCGAATATCACAAAGAACACGGAATAAAGCCAGACAGAGCGGTTGCCAACCATTTTGCTACAGATACTGTAATGATTAAAAACGCAATGACATTCAAGCAAATTTCAGATTTGTTAGATGTTCCTGTTGCTGAATTACAGTTTTTAAATCCATCCTACAAAAGAGAAGAAGTTCCATATATCACTGGCGAAAATCATTATTTGAGATTACCAGTTAATAAAGTTGCTGTTTTTACTTCCAATGAAGATAAGATTTATGCTTTTGTTAAATATGAATCAAACAAAAGAGAAAGACCTTATGAAAGTATGGTTGCTTCTAGAAATTCTAACGACTCAGATAATGACGGAACAATTTCAAGAGTTAAATTTCATAAAGTTAGACGAGGCGATAGTTTAAGCGAGATTTCGGACAGATACGGAATCACAATGTCAGAACTTAAAAAGTGGAATCATTTGAGAGGTAATAAAGCACCAATGGGAAGAAGATTAAAAATTTATACCCAAGAAGCAGTGGCCTCGCACGATAAAAAAATCACCAAACCAGATACAATTTCTGTAAAAGAAACTACAGCTTTAGCATCGAACACGGCTAAAATATTTAAAGAAGAAAAAGTGGTTTCGTATAAAGATGTAGTGAAAATGCACAAAGTAAAAAGAGGTGATAATCTTGGTGAAATCTCAGATAAATATGGAGTTACTGTAGCCGAAGTTAAAAAATGGAATCACTTAAAAGGAAGTAATATTGTTCCTGGTAAAAGTTTGAAAATCATCAAAAACGAAAGAGTTGTAACTACGGTTAGAAAAGAAGTAAAAGCAGACAAAAACACTATTGAAACTGCAGTTGCTTCAAACGATAATGATAAACCAAGTGACTTTTATGAAGTTCAAAGAGGCGATAACTTATTCAGTATTGCCAAAAAATTCAATGTTAGTTTAGAAGATTTAAAAAAATGGAATAATCTAGACGACTTAAATGTTGAGCAAGGTTCAAAATTAGCATTAGTTAATAATGATTCAGAACCAGTAAAAGAAACAGCATACAAAACCGAAGTTAAAATTACTGAACACATTGTTGACAGAGGTGAAAGTTTAGGAAGCATTGCACGAAAATTTGATGTTTCAATAGCTGACATTAAAGACTGGAACAAGATGGATGACAACAATGTTCAACTTGGCGCAAAATTAATTGTTGGTAAAAGATATATAGTTTCTTCTGAAAACAAAAACGTAACATCGAAAAAGGAAAATATAGCGGTTAACGACAGAGATGAAGTAAAATTATACTATGTTAAAAAAGGCGATTCATTATTTAGCATTGCCAAAAAATATCCGGGCGTTTCGATTTCCGATTTAAAAAAATGGAACGGAATTAAAAATGAAAGTTTAAAAGCTGGTATGAAATTAAAAATTAACGGTTAAATCCGAAAATCTTCTATAAATTTGGGTTTTATTTCAGTTATGAATAAAACCCTTTTTTTATGGCTTTTTGTGTCGTGTATTGCGAGCTCTTGCTCATTTAAAAAAGACAGATTGCCAGACGAATCTTCTGCTGCAGCCATAAATACGATAGCCGTAATTATTGACGACCAACTTTGGAACGGCGAAGTTGGCGACAGCATCCGGAATAAGTTTGCTTCACCCGTATTAGGTTTGCCACAAGAAGAACCCTTATTCACAATCAATCAATATCCTGTAAAACTTTTCGAAGGTTTTTCAACCGATAGCCGAAATATTCTTATCATCAAAAAAGACAATGAAAATAAATATGAATTCAAAAAAAATGAATTTGCCACACCACAAAATGCTTTTCATATTTCAGGAAAAACATCTTTCGAAATATTAGAAATTTTAGAAAAAAACGTCCCTGAGATTATAAAAAAAATGCGAGAAATCGAAATTACTCACAATCAAAAAATCATCAAAGACTCCTTACTCGATACTAAAAAAATTCAAAAAAAATTTAGCATTGATTTATTGATTCCTTCAAAATACGAATACGTTATGAGAAGGAAAAATTTCATTTGGCTCAAAAGTGAAATCGTCAGCGGCAACAAAAGTCTAATAATTTACCAGATTCCGTGGAAAAGCATTCACCCCAACAATGCTGTAAACGGTGTTGTACAGGTTAGAGATTCTATAGGGAAACTCTATATTCATGGCTCCGCATACAAAACACAAATGGTTACGGAAGAAGCTTATTCACCTTATTTTTCAAAAACAGCACTAGCAGGAAATAAAGCCTATGAAACCAAAGGAACGTGGCAAATGAAAAACGATTTCATGTCTGGACCGTTTATTAATTACACCATTTTTGATAAAGCCAACAGGCGTATACTTGTTTTAGAAGGATTTTGTTATGCGCCATCAAAAGAAAAGCGCGATTTGATGTTTGAATTAGAGTCCATTATTAAATCGATACAAATTAAAAAATAGCAGCATGAACTTAGAATGGAAAATAAGACGATTTGAGGCGCTAACTATAGTTGAGTTATACAATTTGCTTCAATTGCGAAGTGAAGTCTTTGTAGTTGAGCAAAATTGCGTCTATCAAGATATTGATTACAAAGATCAAAAAGCATTACACCTAATTGGCGAAGATGATGGACAAATAGTTGCTTATGCCCGATTGTTTAAACCAAAAGATTATTTTGAGGAAGCTTCTATTGGACGAGTTGTTGTTAAGCCAACTTATCGAGATAAAAAACTCGGACACATCTTAATGAGAGAAGCGATTTATTTCATGAAGCATCAGTTAGGCGAAACCAAAATTACGATTTCGGCCCAGTTATATTTGAAGAAATTCTACGAAAGTCATGAGTTTATTCAGACTAGTGAAATGTATTTAGAAGATGATATTCCACACATCGAAATGAGAAGAGCGTAAACAATCCCTTTTTTAGGGAAACCCAAAAAACAAAAAAAATGTAAGAAAAGTTTTTTTTTTTGTAAATTTATTTTCTTACTTTTGAATTAATAAAGATTCTATAAGTTCATAAAATAAAATACCACAATAGTTTTTTATGAACGCTCAGTTTGCTTTTTTAAAAGCAAATTGATTATAAACCAAAAAAAGGATTGGCTTAGTAGTTATAAAACCTCTGTGAAATCATAGTGAGGTTGCGTGTATATTAATTTTAAAAAGAAAAAAATAATGAATTAAAGTATCAAACCAAAAAAAGAGAAAGCCACTACGGTATGTAGTAGCTCTCACAGCCAAAAAAACAATTTCTCACAAAAGTTTAATTTAACATTTCAAAAATATGAAAAAACAACATTTTATTACTCATTTAATTGCATAAACATTATGAAAACCGTAAAATCAATTTGTATCGCACTTTTTTTATTTACTATTTCTTCAAACGCTCAAATCAATAAAGGAAATTGGATGGTTGGGGGATATGCAAACTTTAGCAACACTTCTTATGAGTCTAAAAACCCTGATGGGAGTACTAATAAAGGCAAAGCTAGTGGTATAAACGTCTCTCCTACAATTGGGTATTTTCTAGCAAATAATTTTGCTTGTGGATTGTCTGGAAATTTTGTTTTATCAATACCAGAACAAGGGAATAATGTAACCAGTTATGGTCTAGGCCCTTTTTTTAGGTACTATTTTTTAAAACCAGAGAAAACTATAAATATTTTATCTCAAGTGGGTTATTATTATGGTACTAGTTCTAATGATTCAAAATATAACAACTATAATTTTAAAGTTGGACCAGTTATTTATTTTAATAATAGTGTTGGTTTAGAATTAACTATAGATTATAGTGTTTCTAAAAGTTCAAATCAATTTAGTCAAAATACTTTTAATTCGTTAAATATTGGTTTTGGTTTTCAAATACATTTAGAAAAATAACCATTAAAAATACAAATAAAATGAAAAATATAATAAAATTAACAATATTACTTGCATTGTTTGTGAGTAAAAGTTACGCACAAGTAACAACAACAATAGATCAAGTTTTTGTAAATAATCAAACGACAGTAACTAGTTGTAATACTATTAATTTTGGAACTACTCAAAACAACAGCCTTATTTTTTATTACACCTTAACCAAAAGTGGTGCAATAGGTGATGGAACTATAACAATATATTTAAAGTATTCCTCTTCGTCGAATCCAACCCTAAAAACACAACTGAATATTCCTAGCTCATTTTGGTCGCCAACCCAATACCAATCAACGATACCTTGTAACATAGGTGAAAATGAAGTTCAAGTATCGGGTAGTTCAATATATCTTGAATTCTCTAGTGGAGGATCAAATTACAAAACTATTTGTGAATATCCCATTATTAAAACACCAACACCTACTTTTACACTTTCTCCAACATCAATTAATGTAGGTTGTGGTTCTACTTCTCCTGTTACTTTTTCAGTTACTAACGTTTACAGTTCTCCGGGAACGCTAACCTATAATTGGAGTGTAGGAAGTGGTTGGTCTGGCTCATATAATTCTAGTATGAGTTCAATAACACTCACACCAACTTCTTATCCGCCAGGAAGTATTTCCGTGACTCCAGTTTTAAATAGTATTTCACAGCCTACAAAGACTTGTAATGTTAGTTTATCACTTTTTACACAAACAGCAGCTATAATTTCGGGAGCAAATTCTATTTGCACACCAGCTACATCTGGGGTTTATAGTATCTCTAATCAAGGTACCAATACAGTGACTTGGTCATCATCAAATACGGCCATAGCTACAGTGAGTGCAACAACCGGAACAAGTATTACCGTAAACAAAGTGACTAATGGTACTTTTAATCTTATAGCAAGAATAACAAATGCTTGCAATCAGTATCTTGATGTAATCAAAAGCATTCGAATTGGTAGTGGTCCAAGTTTTAATGTTACCAAAGTGGCTAATACTGGAGGTTATGATTTAGCTATTGTAAATGTTCCGTCTACAGAAAATCAAGGAATAACTTCAGCTACATGGGTCAAAACATCAGGAAATGGAACTATTACGGGTTATGGTTTGACTGGTGAAGCTCATGGTTCTCCAACATCTGCATGGACAGTTACAGCCAACATCACAGCAACAAACGATTGTGGTTCTACAACCATTTCAAAAACATATAGCTCTGCTGGGGATGGGACACATAAAATGAGTATTGTACCAACTAAATACAACATTTATATATTAGATGATGTAACCGATTCAGAAACCAAAAGCAGCACCAACGATATTCAAATAAAAACAGCGGCATTATTTGATTTAAATGGATTGAAAATTCAAGAATTTAAATCAAATTATTTTGATGTATCAACTATAAAAAAAGGGGTATACATCTTAAAAGTAGAAACTAATGATGAACTTATCACTTCAAAAATTGTGGTTAAATAAAAATTTGGATTATTAATTAGTTAAAGCAGTTTTGGTTTTCCTAAAGCTGCTTTTTATTATAAGTTACAATGTTAAGAAGACATAGAAAATCATGTTTTTGTGATAACCAATTCTACTCTTCTATCATAATCGGCACCTTTACCAAGCGGCACGGTATTTCCATAACCCTTGAAAGTCATGCGGTCTTTGGCTATTTTTTTAAATAGTAAATATTTATAAACCGATTCGGCCCTATTTACAGACAATTGACGTTTTCTCGTGTCTAAATCAATGGCTTCTTTTTGATACGGCGGCGTGCAGCAAACATGGCCCTGAATTTCAAATTGAAGGTTTTTATATTTAATTAACAAGCGAGAAATTTTATCCAATTCTGTTTTCGATTTAAAAGGTAATTTGCTGCTTCCTCTTTCAAATAAAATGTTATCCAAATAGATGTGATCACCAATAATGTGGTGTTTTTGAACCGTATTGTAAAAACCGGGAATTTCAATTTTCGGTAATGGTTTCAAGTGAACCACAACATCGACACGACGATTTTTCGAGCGTTTTTCAGGAAGGTTTTCTACGATATCATCTTCAATCAAAATTCGTCCTTTACCTTCAATAGTTACAATGATTTTACTTTTAATTCCGTTTTCAATGAATTTGTCCTGAATGGCATTCGCCCGTTTTGTAGAAAGCTTAAAGTTATAGGCATCTTTTCCAACATCGTCTGTATAACCAAAAATTTGAATGTCTTCAATTCGAGTTGAATCTGTTTTTTTTATGAAATCAATGGCTTCATTTACTTCTTTTTCATTCAATGTAAATTTATCAAATTCAAAATAAACAGAATGAACAACTTCTTCTTGCGCATGAAGAATACCAAAAACCAAAAACGGTAAAAGCTTTAGAAATTTCATATTAAATCTTCAAAATCGAATTATATTGTGACTTGTCGTTTAACACTTCAACACTTTTCTTAATCTCAAAATTATTTTTGATATAATATTGATATAATCCTTCTTTGTATTGGTATCTTTTAATGATTTCATCCAGAATTAAATTCTTAATTTCTTTCTGATTCTTGTCAATTAAAGTTTCTTCACTTTTTTCTAATGCAGTCAACAATTGTTGGTATTCTGACGCAATAGCTGTATCAACATTTTCTTTCTTGGCTTTTTCTAAAGTGTTTTTCAAGGCGATTTCAGTTTCTGTGTCAAAAGCTATTTTTTCTCTTTTCAGAAAAGCTTTAAAATCAGCAATATCAGCATCAGTAATCGTTGGAATTTTATCGCCAAGTGTTGGATTTTTGTAATAGTAGTTAGTAACATAATTAAAAATTCCATCATTTTTCTGCAATGATTCCGCAATAGCACTTGTTTTTGTGTTTTCTAAAACTACGTCGGGTAAAATTCCGCCGCCATCATAAACCGTTCTTCCTTTTTTGGTTTTGAAAGCGTTATAATTTTTCTCTTCAACTCGTATAGCTTTTCCGTTTTTATCTTTATGGGCATAATTAAGTGCTTGAATACATCTTCCGGACGGCGTATAATATTTTGAAATGGTAACTTTTACCTGAGTTCCATAAGTCATATCAAAAGGTCTTTGCACTAATCCTTTTCCGAAACTTCTACTTCCAACAATAACAGCTCTGTCCAAATCCTGCAAAGCACCGGAAACAATTTCAGAGGCCGAAGCACTTTTTCCGTCTACAATAACAACTAACGGAATTTCGGTATCAACCGGATCGCGATTCGTTTTGTTTGTGTTGTTGTATTTAGAATTTTTAGATTTTGTAGTTACTATAGTTTCGCCTTTTGGCACAAAAAGATTACAGATATTTACGGCTTCATTCAACAATCCACCTGGATTTCCGCGTAAATCTAAAATGATTTGTTTGGCACCGTCGTCTTTCAGTTTTTCCAACGCTTCTTTAGTTTCAGATGAAGCTTTGGCATTGAATTGTGATAAGACGATATAACCGGTTTTGTCGTCAACCATTCCGTAAAAAGGAACCGCTTTTACAGCCACTTCATCCAGAATTAATTGCGTGCTCATTGGTTTTCCTTGGCGCAAGTATTTGATGTCAATTTTAGTCCCTTTGGCACCTTTCACCAATTGAGAAGCATCGTCTTTAAAATCGGCTAAAAGAACATCTCCAATTTGGGTAATTTCATCGCCAGCTTTTAATCCGGCTTTGTCGGCTGGAAAACCTTTGTAGGGTTCTTTAACGATAAGTTTGTCTTCTTTACGGGTAATCATAGCGCCAATTCCGGTATATTCTCCGGTATTGTTTATTTTGAATTTGATTACATCTTGTTCGTTGAAAAAATTGGTATACGGATCTAAATCAGCCAGCATACTTTTAATGGCTTTATCCATTAATTCAGCCGGATTGGTTTCGTCAACGTAGTTTTGATTGACGGTTTTGTATAGCGTGGTGAAGATTTCAATCTGTTTGGAAATTTCAAAGAAATCGTCTTTAAAACTAACTCCAACAAAGAGAAACACACCCAAAATTGCTGGAATAAAATATCTTTTTTTAATTTTCGATAACATGGTTTCCTATTTTAATCTAATTAGGTTTAATTCCTTGAAGTAGTACTTCTGTTTTTTTTTGCCACAGATTCACAGATTAAAAAAAGATTTTCGAAAATCTGTGAATCTATGGCAATCATTTTATTATTAACTCTGGGAAATCCTTGAGCTAGTTTATCAAGTGAACGAATATAGTAAATAACTTCAAAATGAATTAGTTTTCCTTTTTTTCTTCTTGATTGATTTTGATGAACTTTTCAAAAAGCTGAATTGTCTTTTGGTTTATTTCCTGATAAGATAATTTTTCTTTGGTTTGATAAAAAAACATAAAGCAATATTTTGCCTCTACATTTTCCGCCAAAATTTGTTTATTCAACCGATACGATTCTCTTAAAACACGCTTAAAATAATTTCGATCAACAGCATTTTTAAAATATTTTTTGGATACCGAAACGCCCATTTTTATGGGGATATCTTCTTCAAAATCATGTTTTACATAAACCAAACGCAACGGATATTTACTCACTGATTTACCTTTGGAAAATAGTAAATCAATAATTTTTTTGCTTTTAAGTTTTTCGGTTTTTGGATAGGAGAAATCCATTGCTACTTTGCGTAGATATTGTAAACAAATTTCACTTCGTTGTAAGTAACGTATAACTGCACTCTATTATTTTCTTTTTTCTTGGTAATGACTAAAATATTGCACTTCGAAAATTTATTATCTACACATTCAAACGGAACAATGTTTACTTCATCATTATCGGTAATTTCACCATAAGCTTTGATTTTGAATGACTGAACTTCAGAAGAATTAATTGTAATTAAATCTTTCTTAGCATCAAGCGTAATCAAAACTCTAGCATCAACAAAATCAGACCATTCGTTCCAATTTCCGTCATCTTTTTTATCAGTAAAACTCACGCTACTAGTTTGAAAACGAATAGGCTGTGCAGAAGTTTTTTGCGTTCCGAAGTTTAAAACAATTAAAAAGAAAAAGACATTTAGGTATTTCATAGTGAAAAATATTTGCTGTAAATCTACAAATTCTATTCTAAAAAAAGACAACCTTATTGGCGCTTTCAATTTACTTCACTTCGTAAAAATTATTCTCTCTTTTCACATCCGCCATTAAACCACTTGAGTCAATAGTTATTTTTTTGATGAAAGTTTTTGCTTTTGGAATTTCAAAGAAATAATTTGGGTTAGCCCAAGGCCAGTCTGACAGAATGGTTCGTTTAACTTCAGGAGTTGGGTTTTCTTTTTCAAAACTCATCATTCGCAACGGAATATAAAAACTTTCTTTTGTACCGTCGGTATATTCTACCATAATATCTATTGGCATTGGCGTTCTGCCAATTCTTTCTAAAGAAACGCCTGTTCTTTGTACACCGTCAGTGGCGCCTTCTACATTTTTAATTCCGTAATCAATAGTGTTCAAAGTTTGTGTCCAATCCGTTAAATACCAATCGAGGTTTGCACCCGAAACACGTTCCGCGGTTCTTTTAATATCATTTGGTGTTGGATGTTTGAACTTGAAATCCTGAAAATATTTTTTTAAAGTTTTCATCAAATTTTCTTTTCCAATTAAATATTCTAATTGAGTCAAGAAAATTTCCCCTTTGCTGTAAGCAGAAATGCTATATGACCTGTTCTCATCATAACGGTCACCATGTGTGGTCTGGGGCAACTCTTTTCCAGAAGTTACTAAAAAACAATAGGCTTTATAAGCAGCTTCAAAAGGGTTTTTATTCTTCTTTTCGGTCATTTCGTTGAGTGCCAAATCTTCAATATAGGATGTAAATCCTTCATCCATCCAGGAATGTTTACTTTCATTAGAAGCCAAAACATGCTGAAACCAAGAATGTCCCAACTCGTGAGTCGCAACGCCAAAAAGTCCTTCCATCGAGCCTTCTCCAAGTATCAAAGTACACATTGCATATTCCATACCGCCATCGCCACCTTGAATAAATGAATACTGCTTGTATGGATAATTACCAACGGTTTTATTGTAAAAATCCATTACTCTAATCATTCTTGGCTCTAGCTTCTTCCAATTGTCAATGATTTTCGGATTGTTTTTGTATAAAAAATGAAGGTCAACATCGTTTGGTCCTTTCACTACATCATGAAGATAATTTTTGTCTGCAGCCCAAGTAAAGTCATGTAAATTAGGTGCGATAAAATGCCAAGTTAGCGTTTTTGATTTTGAATCTTTTTTGACAACTTTTCCTTGGTCTTCATAGCCAAAACCAATTTCGTTTTTGTTTTCCAAATAGCCGGTTCCGCCAAGAATATAATTTTTATCGATCGTAATTTTTACATCAAAATCACCCCAAACACCGTGAAATTCTCGGGCAATATATGGGTCGGCATGCCAACCTTCAAAATCAAATTCGGCTATCTTTGGATACCATTGTGCCATGGAAAGTTCAACACCTTCGGAATTGTTTCTACCCGAACGTCGAATCTGAACTGGAACTTGTCCGTCAAAATCTAAAGTGAATGTTGTTGATTTTCCCGGAAGAAGCGGTTGCGCTAATGTAACTTCGAGAATAGTGCTAACCTCTTTTGCAATGGTAGAAACACCATCTTGCTTGAAATTCGAAATTTTTAAATAACCGATTTCGTTTGGTTGTAGTTTAGCAATTCGACTTTCTTTAATTTCTTTACCATCAGCCGATTTAATTTTGTTCATAAACCTGGCATCTGGATCGACAATGGTTTGAGCACGCATGTCCATTTCACTTCCTGGTTGAAACGCGTTATTGTACAAATGATAATATACACGACGTAAGGTGTCCGAAGAATTATTGGTATAAACCAGTTTTTGTTTCCCTTTGTATTGATAGGTTTTCACATCCATCGATACTTCCATAGTGTAAGCTGCTTTTTGTTGCCAATAGCCTTTAGACTGAGCAAAAACAGACGTAAAACTTAGTAAAATAAAACCTAATAAAAGTTTAGTATTCATTGGAATAAAATAAAAAAAGGAAGGTTTTACGCTTCCTTTTAGGTTATAATTTTGGCGAGTTCTTCAGAGAGTTTGACATTTCTTCAGCCATTTTTAATGCATTGTAAGCATTTACTATTTTACCGGAAACCGAAGTATCTGCGAAAGGGATTTTAATTCGTTTTTCATCAACCAAGACTTCAAGATTCAAAGATGTTCCCGATTGCATTAAAATTTGTTTTACCTGAGCAGCTTTCAAATTTGGATAATACTCACGTATTAAAGTGGCAACTCCAGCAGCATTTGGCGAAGCCATAGATGTCCCTTGTAAGTATTTGTATTTATTATCAGGTATGGTTGCATAGATTTTAACTCCAGGAGCATAAACATCAACATTTCTTTTCCCATAGTTTGAGAATTTGGCAATTACCTTTTCACCATATTCATAATTCAGAGCGCCAACAGTCAAAACATTATCTGAAATTTCCGCACCATTTACTACATCTGTTGGAAAATTCGGTTCAGTGTCAATATCTTTTGCATCATTTCCTGCTGCATGAACGATTAGCACATCTTTGCTTGCTGCATATTTTATCGCATCGTAAACCCATTGTGCATGTGGCGAAAAGTCTTTTCCAAAACTTCCATTAATTACTTTGGCACCATTATCAACAGCATAACGAATAGCTAAAGCAATATCTTTGTCATATTCATCTCCATTTGGCACTGCGCGAACAGGCATGATTTCTACATTATCTGCAACGCCATCACCACCAATTCCGTTATCTCTTCCTTGTGCAATTATACCCGCAACGTGCGTTCCGTGAAGCGAATCTTTACGGTTTTTAGAATAGACCACATTATTGCCATATTTTTTGTTGTTTATGTCTTCAGGATTGTCGCCTACTAATTTTCTTGGGTTAAAATCTTTGTTAAGATTATAATCTATTTGGTCATACACATAATCTTTATAAGATTGTAAATCATCGTGAAAAGAATCGCCTTTTTGATTTGCATAAGAAAGCATGATTCTTTTTGCATCGTAAAGTTCAAATTTTACCGAAGGCATATCTTTTAGTTCCGAAACGGTGTAATTATCTTTTTTTAGAGCTTCGCGAATTGCTTTATCCGCTTTAAGCAAAACATCAACATTTTCTTTTAAATCATTCGCATCCGCAAGTTTTGCTGTATAATCAGCCAAAGCATTTTTATAGACTTGAGAACCATCATCTGCTTTTTTCAAAACACGTGTCATTTCAAGGTTTTCATTATTTGAATCACCTAAAAAATTCCAACCATGAACATCATCAATGAATCCGTTTTTATCGTCGTCTTTTTTGTTATTTGGAATTTCTTTTTTATTGGTCCAAATAACAGCTTTTAAATCTTCCTGATTAATATCAACCCCAGAATCTACAACGGCGACAATTACTTTAGTACTTTTTTTGTTTTTCAATAATTCTGTGTAAGTTTTATCCACACTCATTCCCGGAATAGAATCTTTTTCTAAATCAAGATGACTCCAACGTTTTAATTGTTGCTCTGTTAAAGGTGATTTTTTAGTAAATGGTTGGGAAGTTTCTTGTGCAAATAGTGTCAATGAAAACATTGAAATAAGCAATAATTGTAAACCTTTCATAGTTTATTTATTTTGAGATTTATGAGTTGGTGTAAAAATAAAATGTTTTGTTACAGCATCAGAAATGATTAACACTATGTTAAGATATCTTCACAACGGAAAATTTCTTTTAGGCGAATACCTTTTTCGGTATTTTCAACAGTGATAATTTGGTTATGAGCATCATGTTCTAGCCATAGGTAGTAATTATTTTCAACCGCGGAATGCAAAAACTTCGCTTTTTCAGGCATTGTTAAAAGCGGTCGTGTGTCATAACCCATAACATAAGGTAAAGGTAAATGTCCGGCAGTTGGAATCAAATCAGCACAAAAAACGATGGTTTTATCTTGGTATTGAATGTGTGGCAACATCATTTTTTCGGTGTGGCCGTTAACATAAAAAATGCCAAAACCCAGTGCTGTTGAAATACCAAAATCGCCTTCAGGTCTTTTGATAAAATTCAAATGACCGCTTTCCAGCATCGGCAAAATATTTTCCGAAAGGAAAGAGGCTTTTTCTCGAGCATTTGGTTTTGTTGCCCATTCCCAATGGTCTTCATTAGTCCAATAGTTAGCATTTTTGAAAGCAACTTCATAACCTGTTCTGTCTTTGTTCCAATTCACACTTCCGCCACAATGGTCAAAATGTAAATGCGTCATAAAAACATCGGTCACATCATCGCGATGGAAACCATATTTAGCTAAAGAACCATCAAGAGAATGTGTTCCCCAAAGCGAATAATAACCAAAAAATTTTTCCGATTGTTTGTTTCCCATTCCGGTATCAATCAAAATCAATCGGTTGCCATCTTCAATTAACATACATCTTGCAGCAATATCGATAAGATTATTTTCATCAGCTGGATTGGTTTTATTCCAAATGCTCTTGGGTACAACGCCAAACATTGCACCACCATCGAGTTTAAAATTTCCAGCCTCTATTGGATAAATTTTCATTTTTTAATGTTTTTACAAATTTATAGAATTAAAAATCAATTTTCTCTATTCATTCATTCGTTATAAAAATGTTACAGTTACTTGAAAAAAAGGATATTTATAGTAACTTTGCGCATTATTTAGACAAAATTAAAATAAGCCATGAAATGAGTATTAGTAAATATTCAATTGAATTGAATGTTTATATGCGAATTACATTTCACCTACTTAAAAACAAATAATAACAAGGTTATGATTAAAGTTTCTAATGATGCTAGTAAAAAAATCGTTTCGATGATGCAGGAAGACGGTTTTGATGCTGCCAAAGATTACGTTCGAGTAGGCGTAAAAAGTGGTGGCTGCTCAGGTTTGTCGTATGAATTAAAATTCGATAAAGAACTGGGCGAAAATGACAAAGTTTTTGAAGATAATAATGTAAAAATAGCTGTAGAGAAAAAATCGTTTTTGTATTTAGCAGGAACCATTTTAGAATTCTCAGGTGGATTAAACGGAAAAGGATTTGTATTCAACAATCCGAATGCATCTAGAACTTGCGGATGCGGAGAATCGTTTTCTCTATAAAACTAAACAAACAAAATGGCAAAATATACCGAAGACGATCTAAAAGTTGAACTCGAAAGTAAAGAATACGAGTACGGGTTTTATACTGACATTGAGTCGGAAACGTTTCCAATTGGATTAAACGAAGACATCGTCCGTGCTATTTCTTTGAAAAAAGAAGAACCACAATGGATGACCGATTGGCGTATCGAAGCTTTCCGTGCCTGGCAGGAAATGATTGAGCCAAATTGGGCCAATGTTCATTATGAAAAGCCAGACTTTCAGGCAATTTCTTATTATTCGGCACCTAAAAAAGTTGATCCAAATAAAACATTAGATGATGTTGATCCGGAGCTTTTAGAAATGTATAAAAAACTTGGAATTTCATTAGACGAACAGAAAAAGATGAATAATATCGCTATGGATATTGTGGTTGATTCAGTTTCTGTGGCTACGACTTTCAAAAAAACACTCAACGAAAAGGGAATTATTTTCTGTTCGATATCAGAAGCCATTAAAGAATATCCTGAATTAGTTAGAAAACATTTAGGAACCGTTGTCCCTCAAAAAGATAATTTTTATGCTGCTTTAAATTCGGCTGTTTTTTCAGACGGTTCATTCTGTTATATTCCAAAAGGTGTTCGCTGCCCAATGGAACTTTCGACCTATTTCCGTATCAATCAGGCAGGAACGGGACAATTTGAAAGAACGCTTTTAATTGCTGACGAAGGCAGTTATGTTTCGTATCTAGAAGGTTGTACAGCGCCAAGCCGTGATGAAAACCAATTGCACGCTGCGGTTGTAGAATTAATTGCTTTGGATGGTGCCGAAATCAAATATTCTACCGTTCAAAACTGGTATCCCGGAAACAAAGAAGGCAAAGGCGGCGTTTTCAATTTCGTAACCAAAAGAGGTTTGTGTGAGAAAAACGCAAAAATTTCATGGACACAAGTAGAGACCGGTTCGGCAATTACATGGAAATATCCTTCGGTTATTTTGAAAGGCGATAATTCAATAGGTGAATTTTATTCAATTGCAGTTACCAATAATTTTCAACAGGCAGATACAGGAACGAAGATGATTCATTTGGGTAAAAATTCCAAATCCACTATTATTTCTAAAGGAATTTCAGCAGGAAAATCAAACAATAGTTATCGAGGGTTGGTTCAAATTGGAGCCAGAGCTGATAATGCCCGTAACTTTTCACAATGCGACTCGTTGCTGATGGGAAATAATTGTGGTGCACATACTTTTCCGTATATCGAAAGTAAAAATTCATCTGCTATAATCGAACATGAAGCAACAACATCCAAAATCGGTGAAGACCAGGTTTTTTATTGTAATCAGCGAGGCATTCCAACCGAAAAAGCCATTGCCTTAATCGTAAACGGTTTCAGCAAAGATGTATTGAATAAGTTGCCAATGGAATTTGCTGTCGAAGCACAAAAATTACTCGAAATCTCACTAGAAGGTTCCGTAGGATAATCATAAATCAGAACAAAATACATTCAAAAAATGTTAAGCATAAAAAATTTACACGCTTCGGTTGAAGACAAAGAAATATTAAGAGGAATAAATCTTCAGGTAAATGCTGGAGAAGTTCACGCAATCATGGGACCAAACGGTGCCGGAAAAAGCACATTAGCTTCCATCATTGCCGGAAATGAAAAGTATGAGGTTTCAGAGGGCGAAATCCTTTTGGAAGGCGAAGATATTTCAGAACTAGCTCCGGAAGAAAGAGCACACAAAGGCGTTTTTCTTTCATTCCAATATCCTGTTGAAATTCCGGGTGTTTCGGTAACGAACTTCATGAAAACAGCTATCAACGAAAGTCGAAAAGCCAATGGAAAAGAAGAAATGCCGGCGAATGAAATGTTGAAATTAATACGTGAGAAATCAGAATTATTAGAAATCGATAGAAAGTTTTTGTCTCGTTCGTTAAACGAAGGTTTTTCAGGTGGAGAAAAGAAACGTAATGAGATTTTTCAAATGGCAATGCTGGAGCCAAAACTAGCAATCCTTGACGAAACTGATTCTGGTTTGGATATTGATGCCTTAAGAATTGTTGCCAACGGAGTAAATAAACTAAAAAGCAAAGACAATGCTGTGGTTGTAATCACTCATTACCAGCGTTTGTTGGATTATATCGTTCCGGATTTCGTTCACGTTCTTATGGATGGGAAAATCGTAAAATCAGGCGGAAAAGAACTGGCTTACGAATTAGAAGAAAAAGGATATGACTGGATTAAAGCGGAATTAGAAGTTTAAAAAAGTTTTCTGTTTTCAGTTCTCTGTTAAAAACACTAACCGACAACTGACAACTGACAACCGACAACAAAAAACATGGAATTTAAAGATAAATTAATCTCGTCTTTTATGGCGTTCGAAGAGAGCATCGATGTGAACAATGCGTTGCATGATGTTCGGACTTTGGCTATAAAAAACTTTGAAAATAAAGGCTTCCCAACCAAAAAAGAGGAAGCTTGGAAATACACTTCGCTGAACGCTATTCTAAAAAATGACTATTCTGTGTTTCCTAAACATGAAAATGCGATAGAATTTAAAGAGGTTAAGAAATTTTTTCTGCACGAAATAGACACTCATAAAGTCATTTTTGTTGATGGTAAATTCTCTTCCTTTTTATCGGCAACTACTCACGATGGTTTAGATGTTTGCTTGATGTCATCGGCATTGAACAAGCCAAAATACAAAATGGTAATTGATGAATATTTCAACAAAATTGCCAGTAAAGATGAAAGCCTGACTACACTAAATACAGCTTTCGCAAATGAAGGAGCATACATTAACATCCCGAAAAGTAAGGTTGTAGAAAAACCTATTGAAATTATTTATTTCTCGACTGGAGTTGAAAATGCTTTGATGGTTCAGCCAAGAAATCTGGTAATTGTTGGAGAAAATGCACACGTTCAAATCATAGAAAGACATCAATCGTTGAATGAAAATCCGGTACTAACTAATTCGGTTACTGAAATTTTTGCACAAAAACGAGCTATTGTAGATTACTACAAAGTTCAAAACGATTTACAATCGGCAAGCTTAATAGACAACACTTATATTTCTCAAAAACAAGAAAGCCGAGTTTCAGTTCATACCTTTTCTTTTGGTGGAAACATCACAAGAAACAATCTGAATTTTTACCATTTTGGCGAAAGAATTGATTCGACTTTAAAAGGAATTACCATCATTGGCGATAAGCAACATGTTGATCATTACACTTTGGTAAATCATGCAACACCAAACTGCGAAAGTCACCAGAACTACAAAACGATTTTAGCCGACAGTTCAACCGGAGTTTTCAACGGAAAGATTTTTGTAGAAAAAGAAGCGCAAAAGACAGATGCTTTTCAGCAAAACAATAATATTTTATTAGGCGATAAAGCTACAATTAACGCCAAACCACAGTTGGAAATTTTTGCCGATGACGTAAAATGTTCCCACGGATGCACCATCGGGCAATTAGACGAAAACGCAATGTTTTACATGCAGCAACGTGGAATTCCGAAAAAAGAAGCGAAAGCCTTATTGATGTATGCGTTCAGTAACGAAGTCATCGAAAGCATCAAAATACCGGAACTCAAAAAGCGAATTACCAAAATCATAGCTACAAAATTGGGTGTGAATTTAGGATTTGATTTATAAAAAAAGGCTGTCAATTGACAGCCTTTTTACTTTTTTTATTGAATATTAATGAAGTGTATAGCTTGTTAAATACCTTGTTTTGGTTATATTATCTGTGCTTATTGTAGTACTATCATATATTAATCCAATATCTTTTGCAAACCAATTTTCACCAGAAATAGTTACAGTTTGTGAATTTACAGTTTCAGTAAGAGTCATTTGCATTTTTATAACATTATTATACGTTATACCGCCTAATGTGACACTTACATCTCTTGCCGTAATATTTCCTACATAACTAATATTTGCAGAAGTACTTCCTGAACTAGAGCCTGTATAAGTTACTTTTGGTTTAGCTGAACCTGTCCAGGTTTCACCAACCTGAAGATCATCCTGGAATATCTTAATTTCAAATCCAGCAATCGTAATTGTAAGTGAACCTTGCGTTTCTGTGTAAGGTGCCGATTTCTGATAATAAGATGCACCTCTTTTATTCATCCAGGCTTGAACGTTTGTTTCACTGCTTGTATCTGTGAATTCATAATAAGTATTTCCACCAAAAGCAGTAGTTCCTATTAGGTTCATTTCGGTTGCATCGGTGCCATTGGTATACTGCCACTTGTTGTTTACCGCCATCGGAAAGTAATCTCCAGTTGTTGTCCCGTTTGATTCAGCCGCATCATCACTGCTACAGGATGATAAACAAAATGCAGATAGAACCAGTAAGATTAGGATTTTAAAAGTATTCTTTTTCATAAGTAAGATTTTTTGTAATTGTAGCCAAATATATAAAAACTTCTCAACGTAAGGATTCACTTTATATCAATGTTAAATATTTAAGTATATTTGATTACAATCATATAGCAATATGGGAAAAGAAATTAATGAATTTACAGAAACGTTACTGACCAGGGAATTACTTACTGATGCTCAAATGAAATCTATAAAGCAATATGATGCTTTGGGTATCTTTTCGCTTCATAATGAGCTTCGTTTTTTGCTTTATTTGGGAGTTTTATTATTTACATCGGGAATTGGCACTCTTGTTTATAAGAACATTGACAGTATAGGCCATGTAGCTGTTTTGTGTTTGCTATTGTTGTTAATTGGCATTGGATTTTATTTTAGTTTTAAAAAAGCAAAAGGATTTTCTAAAGATGAGGTCTTGTTCGATAATCCCGTTTATGATTATATAGTGTTGTTGTGTACGATTTTGAGCTGTGTTTTTATTGGCTATTTACAATATCAATATCAGGTTTTTGGCTATGGATTGTCTAGTTTAGTGTGCAGTTTAGTTGGATTCTTCTGTGCCTATTATTTCGATAATAAAAGTGCACTTTCAATAGGAATAACGGGTTTGGCCACTTTTATCGGAATAAGCATCACGCCCAAAGCGTTACTTGAAAATGAGATTTACAACAATCCATCGCTTATATATTATGGCATCGCATTAGGTGGTTTTTTGCTTCTTTGGGCTGAATATTCAGAGAGAATTTCTTTAAAAAAGCACTTTCACTTGCTATTTCTGACTTTTGCATTGCATTTGATAGGCATTTGCTCAATAGCAGCATTGTTCGAAACGTATTGGTATATTTTTGTCTTCTTACTTGCTGCAACACTTTATTATTTTTATAAAATAAGTTATGTGATTGGCTCTATTTTTCTGTTTGTTTTTACCGTACTATATGGCTATATCGGATTTAATATAATTCTTTTCAAACTGATAGATTTTATAGATTTTTCAGATTTTTGGCAGTTACTTACTATTCTAACGCCAGTTTATTTCATAGGATCAATATTCGGTTTTATAAGGTTGATTAAGCACTTTAATAATGAGAAATCATGATTGTTTTTAATAAAGAATTACTGGACAACACTTTTTTATTTGCCGAAGCCAAAAAATTAAATAGCCAAGGTTTTGTTTCGAAAGAACAATTGAGCGAAATAAAAAAACAGTTACTAGTCTTGACAAGTAATGAAAATTTGTTGATTCGGATTGGGTTTTTTATTTTAGGTAGTTTCTTATTTTCTTCCTTAACAGCTGTAATAGCATTAGTTACAATCAGTTTGACAGCTTCTCATTTGGGTATCATATTGTTTATTTATACTTTATTAGGAATAGGAGCCAGTGAGTTTTTAGCAAAAGAACAACGTCAGTTTGGTTATGGTTTGGATGATGCTTTTATTTTGGGTTTCCAAGGGTTTTTTTGCGCCACATTTGGTGTTGCTTTTGAAAGTCCATTAGCCGCTTTTATCGCTTTAGCTTTTATCGGATTAGTTGCTTGTATTCGTTATGTACATACTTTATCAATTCTACTAAGTTTGATAGGAATAACAGGCGCAGTTTGTTATGCTGTTTTAGAATTAAAGATCTTAGCCTCTTCGTTTTTGCCATTTATTCTTTTACTTTTGGCGACAAGCCTTTATTTTATTTATGCTAAGATTAGTAAAATGACTAGGTTCAAATATTATACTAATCCCATTATGTTACTACAAGGGTTTAGTTTGTTATTGGGATATTTATCGATGAATTATTTAGTGGTTCGTGAGCTATCTGAATCTTTATTAGGATTAACTATTACTAAAGGTGAAGATATTCCACTTGCTTTTTTGTTTTATGGATTTACTTTTTTAGTGCCCGTTTTTTATATTGTTTATTCGCTTTATACAAAAGACAGATTGATGCTAATTATCGGATTTCTAACGTTTGGTTTTTCTGTCTACACCATTCGTTTTTATTATCAAATTTTGCCGATTGAAGTGGCGCTTCTAATAGGCGGCACTTTACTTTTTGTAACGACTTATCTTGCAATCAGAAAGTTAAAAGATAAAGGAACAGGATTGACTTTTAAACCAGCAAAAGGCACAAAAACAGATTTTATGACAAATCTTGAAGGAATAGTTGTGGCCACTCAAGTTGATTTAAAACTAATGGAGTCTCAAAGCAAAATGCCTTTTGGTGGTGGTGGATTTAGCGGTGGTGGTGCAGGAGAAAAATTTTAATTATTTCTTCAAACTCGATACAACATCTCTCAAAAACCTATTAAAATCAAATTCTGGTTCTTCAGTTAAACCCATTCGGACAATTACTAAATCCAGCGAAGGAAAAATAGCTACCATTTGCCCTTGGAAGCCACTACAATAAAACATATCACGAGGAACATTTGGGAAGTAACCACCAGCATTAAGCCAAAATTGAGCACCATACCTTCCGTTTGAAGTATTGGTTGGTGTGGCTACGTATTTCGCCCAATTTTCTTCAAATAGCTGTTCGCCATTCCAATTTCCTTTATGCAAATAAAGCAAACCAAATTTTGCCCAATCTCTAGTTGTTGCCCAACCATAAGACGAACCGACAAAGTTTCCAGCCATATCGGTTTCAACCAAAGCCGAGTTCATTCCGATTTTATCTAATAAGCTGCTATACCAAAAATCTAAATATTCCTGATGTGTTTTGAATTGTTTTCGCAAGATTCCGGACAACAAATTTGTAGTTCCTGATGAGTAATTCCAATGCGAATTTGGTTTGAATTTAGCCGATTTTTCTATTTGAGAATTAGTCATATCTTCAGCTTGAAAGAGCATTCTGGTCACATCCGAAATTTTGCCGTAATCTTCTTCCCATTCCAAACCTGAGTTCATATGCAATAAATCATTGATAGTGATTTTGGAGCGTTCATCATTTTTCCATTCACTAATCGGAGCTGGTTTTATGATGTCAATTTTACCTTGTTTTTGCAGTATTCCAAAATAAGTAGCAGTCAAACTTTTGGTCATTGACCACCCTAAAATTTTAGAAGTTGCTCTAAAGCCAGGCGCATATTTTTCGGCAATTAAATGGTCTTTATAAAGCACAACTACAGAGCGCGTGCGTTTGTTTTTTTCGCCTTCTTTGTCAAAAGCATCTTCAACCGCTTTTTGTAATTTGTAGTAATCAATGTTGGCAAAAACAGAATCTTGCGGATTATTGTTGCCATAAGGATAAGGCAAATTGTTTTTTAATTCGGTTCTTTTCGGAACTTCGTATGGCTTTGTAACATCAAAATCATCATCAATTAAAGTAGCGCCCAAACCTTCACGATAAATCGCTTTGCGTTCTTTTAATCCGTGAACCGATGCCGTTACAAATTTCTTGGTATCACTAATTTCATTTGTGGCCCAATCTACTTTCGGAATGTCGTTATCACCTTGCTGAATAGTTTCCAAACTTCGCCCATCAATAAAGTGTCCGGAAGCCACACTTTTAGCTGAAAATCCTGAAATTAAATCGAGTTGGGGATAAATAGCAATGCGTAAATATACAAGAACAATTAGCAATAAAACAGCAAGAACTTTGAGAGTTTTTTTCATCATCAATTTGGATTATACGTAGATAAGTAAAAGTAAAAAAATATAGTGTTCAAAAGCGCTTAATTAGCTACTTTTGTATTTAGAATTTTTCTAAATAAAGAAATGTTAGATATAAATAAAATCAGAGTCGATTTCCCGATACTTTCTCAACAAATAAACGGCAAACCGCTGGTCTATTTTGATAATGGTGCGACTTCTCAAAAACCACAAGTTGTGATTGATGCGATAGTTGATTATTATTCGAGTTACAACGCCAATATTCACCGTGGCGTTCATACGCTTAGCCAACTAGCAACAGATGCTTATGAGCAAGCCCGAAATAAAATACAAACACATTTTAATGCCAAACACAATTATGAAATCATCTTTACTTCGGGTACCACCGAAAGTATAAATTTGGTTGCCAATGGTTTTGCATCCTTGTTAAAAAAGGATGACGAAATTATTGTTTCTGCATTAGAACATCACAGTAATATTGTGCCTTGGCAGATGTTGTGCGAACATACTGGCGCAAAGCTATTAGTCATTCCGATGAATTATGATGGCGAATTGTTGATGGATGAATACGAAAAATTACTTTCCGATAAAACCAAATTAGTAGTTTGCAACCATATTTCAAATGGTTTGGGAACTATCAATCCAATTGAGTTTATAATAGAAAAAGCGCACCAAATCGGAGCCGCAGTTTTGATTGATGGTGCACAAGCTTGTCCGCATTTAAAACCTGATGTACAAGCATTGAATGTAGATTTTTATGTAACTTCAGCTCACAAAATGTGTGGTCCAACAGGCGTTGGAATGTTATACGGAAAAGAAGAATGGCTCAGAAAACTGCCACCTTACAAAGGCGGAGGTGAAATGATTGCCACTGTGACTTTTGAAAAAACAACCTATGCCGATTTGCCTCATAAATTTGAAGCAGGAACGCCAAATATTTGTGGTGGAATTGCCTTTGGAACCGCAATTGATTATATGAATGAAGTTGGTTTTGACAACATTGCTTCTTATGAAAAAGAATTGTTGGAATATGGAACAAAAAGAGTATTAGAAATAGAAGGCGTTGAGATTTATGGTCCAAAAGATTTGAATAAAAAAGCATCTGTAATTTCGTTTAACCTCAAAGGAATTCACCCTTATGATGTTGGCACGATTATAGATAAATTGGGAATCGCAGTCCGAACCGGACATCATTGTGCTCAACCAATTATGGATTTTTATAAAATTCCGGGAACAATAAGAGCAAGTTTCGCTTTTTATAATACCAAAGAAGAAATAGATTTGATGATTGATGCATTGAAAAAAGCACAAATGATGTTATCTTAAAAACATAAAAATATGAAAGCAATTACCATGATTTTACTGACTGTCTTCCTTGCTAAAGGTTGCAGCAACGAAGCCCAAAACGACATTTCCAATACAACACTACAATACACAGCAACAACACGAGGATTTTTCCAAAAAATTGTTGTTATTAATCAAAAAGCGACCATTTCAAGAGATAGAAATAGCGAAAAATTTCCTGAAGAAATAGCCATTTCAGATAAAGATTGGAAAGAAATAATTAGTTATTTTGAAAAAATAGATTTGGGAAAAGTGCCAACATTAAAAGACCCAACTCAGAAAAGATTTTATGATGGTGCCGCAATCGCCAATCTTAAAATACGTTATCAAGATAAAAATTATGAAACAACTGATTTTGATCACGGATTTCCACCTGCAGAAATTGAAAAATTAGTCAACAAAATAGTTTCATTTGGCAAAGCAAAAGAATGACAATAAAAGAAATACAAGAGGAAATCGTTGACGAGTTTTCAATGTTTGACGATTGGATGCAACGCTACGAATACATCATCGATTTAGGGAAATCACTTCCTCTGATTGATGAACAATACAAGACCGAAGATAACATTATCAAAGGCTGTCAGTCGAAAGTTTGGGTTCATGGAGAGCAAAATGGAGACAAAATAGTTTTCACTGCCGATAGTGATGCTATTCTGACTAAAGGAATTATAGCGATTTTAATACGAGCTTTTTCCAATCAAAAAGCAGCAGATATTTTGGAAGCCAACACTGATTTTATTGATGAAATAGGGCTAAAAGAACACTTATCGCCAACGCGTGCCAACGGTTTGGTTTCGATGATAAAAAAAATAAAAATGTATGCATTGGCATTCAATGCAAAAAATTAAAAGATATGGAAGAATTTAAAGACGATATCAATTTAGGAGAAAACGTGGTGAAAACCCTGAAAGGTATTTACGACCCAGAAATTCCTGTTGATATTTATGAATTAGGATTAATCTACGATGTAATGATTAATGAAGAAAATGAAGTAAAAGTACTGATGACATTGACTTCCCCAAATTGCCCAGTAGCCGAAACATTACCTCTTGAAGTAGAAGAAAAAATTAAAAAAATAGAGACTGTTAAATCATGTGAAGTAGAAATCACTTTTGATCCGCCTTGGAGCAAAGATTTAATGAGCGAAGAAGCTAAATTGGAATTAGGAATGCTTTAATATTAGTATTCAATTGGAAGATTTTCAGCTTAACTGAATACTAAAACTGAACACTAATAAAATGGACAAAATCATCAACAAAGTTGCCAACTCCATACTTGAAGTATTCGATTTGGAAGATTATTATCCAATCGGAATTCGAACTCAAATTGATATTTCGCAATGGCTTTTTGAAGATTTTTTATTGAAAGAAAAAGACTTTCGAGAAGCGTTAAAAAATCACGACTGGAAACAATATGAAAATCAGTATATAGCTATTAATTGTTCAACGAATGCTATTATACCTGCTTGGGCGAGTATTTTAGTTACTGTTTATCTTACTCCTTTTGCCAAAAAAGTGGTTATGGGCAATTTGTCCGATTTAGAAACTTCACTTTACCAGGAAGTCCTCCCAACATTAGATTATTCAAAATACCAAGATAAGCCAGTTATTTTAAAAGGTTGTTCTAAAAAACCTGTTCCCGAAAGTGCTTATATCATGGCAATCCAAAAATTACAACCATTCGCCAAGAGCATCATGTATGGAGAAGCTTGTTCAGCTGTTCCGTTGTTCAAAAAAGGGAAATAGTATAGATTTTTACAAGATTTGGATTAGCCAAATGGATTTGTATCTTTGCGCCTTAAAATTTTAAAATTAAAAAAATGAAAAAAATTTTACTAGGAAGTACATTGATTTTTTTTATGAATACTGCCTTTTCTCAAGTTAGCGAAAAAGAATTATTAAAGAAAACAGAAGAAGCTATAGCTAAAATAAAGGATGAAAAACCTGCAGGCTGGGAGAAAAAAGGGATGTTTACTTTCTTACTTAATCAAGCCAATTTTAACAACTGGTTAGCTGGTGGACAAAGTAGTATTTCTGGAAATGCCGGAGTGAAATACGATTTCAATTATAAAAGCAATTCCTGGACATGGGATAACAAACTATTTGCTAACTACGGATTAACTAAACTTCAAGGACAGCCGCTTCAAAAAACGGATGATAGAGTAGAATTTAATTCGCTTCTTGGAAAGAAAGCTTCAGGAGAATGGTATTATTCTGCTTTTTTTAACTTTAAAACCCAATTTGATTCAGGATTCGATCCTGCGGATAACACGATTAAAATATCGCATTTCTTTTCGCCTGCTTACTTCCAATTTGGACCTGGTATGCTTTGGAAAAAAAGTGATAATTTGAAGATAAATGTGGCTCCGGCAACTTCAAAATTAATTATAGTTCACAAGCATTTTACAGAATTTGGACCAGCTTTTGGAGTGAAACAAGGCGAAAGTTCGCGCTATGAATTTGGTGCTGCTGTTAATGGATATTATAAATTCAATTTGATGGAAAATGTAACTGCGGAGAATATCCTAAATTTATACACTAACTATTTAGAAGATGGTCAAAATGTAGACATTGATTATACGTTGAATATTGTAATGAAAGTCAATAAATATTTGTCAACTAACTTTTCTTTTCAAACAATTTACGACGACAACGCTTTTGCCGGATTCCAAACAAGAGAAGTTATTGGAGTTGGAGTGAATTACGGTTTCTAAGTAAACATAAAGTAAATAAAATAGCCTATTCATTGATTTGAATAGGCTATTTTATTTACTAATACTAACTTTTAGACTTATTCTAACAGCATTATTATTTTTTAAAGCGAATACTGTTCTTAGATTTCATAACAATTTCTTTAGAAGATCTAGAACAAGCACTAAAAGTGGTTGAGGTGTTTGTTTCTTTTTTTGCATAAGCAATTTTTGATCTGCACTCATCAGGGCCACCACTGTCGTTTGGCAGTCTTGGGTGAGAAATAGCTTTTGCACTAAATAATATGAGCAAAAATAAGAACAGTTTGAAAGCATCTTTTGGGGTAATTGTTTTCATAGGGTAAGAATATTTAATTATACAAGATAAACGTATTTAAATAAAATCAAAAAACCGTCAAAACACTTATAATAATCGACTAAATACATAAAAAATTAAAATAAATATAATTTTTCTTATAAAATAATTTAACCGTATTTCAGAAAAATTCACAAAAAAAGCCAGAGAAACTAAATTACTCTGGCTTGTATTATAAAATTGATTTACTACCTAAATGCCTGTTCAATATCGGCTAATAAATCGTCGATATCTTCAACACCAGTACTTAACCGAACTAAATCATCAGTAATTCCAACTTCTTTTCGCTTGTCTTCCGGAATCGAAGCATGTGTCATCAAAGCCGGATGATTCGCCAAACTCTCAACGCCACCAAGCGATTCTGCCAAAGTGAAGACTTTCAGTTTTTCAAGGAAAGCAACGGCATCTTCTTTTTTACCTGATTTAAAGGTGAACGAAACCATTCCGCCAAAACCACTCATTTGTTTTTTGGCAACATTATGAAAAGGATGACTCGGCAATCCAGGATAATAAACCGTTTCCACTTCGGGATGGTTGCTTAAAAAAGCGGCTACTTTTTCACCATTTTCACAATGACGTTGTACTCGTAAATGTAATGTTTTGATTCCGCGTAAAACTAAGAAGCTATCCATCGGTCCTAATGTTGCGCCAGTTGCGAATTGTTTGAAATGTAACTCATCGCCCAACGCTTTGTCTTTTATAATTAAAGCTCCGGCAATAACATCTGAATGACCTCCAAGATATTTGGTAGCCGAATGCATGACTACATCGGCACCTAAATCCAAAGGTTTTTGTAAATAAGGTGTAGCAAAAGTATTGTCAACAGCAAAAAGAATATTTTTTTCTTTGGTAATTTTAGCAATTTCCTGAATGTCGGCTAATTTCATCAACGGATTGGTTGGCGTTTCTACCCAAACTAACTTCGTGTTTTCATTGATTAGCGAATGAAATTTGGCAATATCATTCATATCCACAAAGTGGAATTTAAGACCGCTGTCTTTGTAAATACGAGTAAACATTCTATAAGTTCCACCATATAAATCGTCCATTGCAATGATCTCGTCACCAGCTTTGAACAATCGCAACAAACAATCTGTTGCCGCTAATCCTGAAGAAAAGGCTAATCCGCGAGTGCCATTTTCTATCGAAGCCAAAGCATCTTCCAAAGCCTGACGTGTTGGATTTGCAGCTCTTGAATATTCGTAATCTCCAACAGGTTTTCCCGGCGAAGTCTGTGCGTATGTTGAGGTTTGAAATACGGGCGGCATTACGGCTCCGGTAACTTTTTCATGATGTTGGCCACCATGTATAACTTTAGTATTGAATTTCATTTGGTAAATATTTGTTCTAAATTTTTGGCAAAGATATTTTAATTTTTTGGATGCTGGAGTGAGTTTAACGTTATATAAACTTTCTAATATTCATCATAAAACCCATGTGCAAAGCCTCGTGATAATTATTAAAATTCATGGCTTCTATGGTCGTTGCCAAATGAAATCCGGTTCCGGTTGTATATTCATTATAGGCGACAAATTTGCCGTTGGTATAATCTTCTTTTGTCTTTTCGATAAGTGAAAAAAGAAGTTCTTTTAATTCATCAATTTCAGCTTGTGTTGTTGTTCCTGTTGGTTTGGAACCATTTTTATAGGTATTTGTCATTTCATCCGAAACATAAGTAGGCAATCCCGAAAGACGATAAACCAAACCTTGTTGCGCCACGATAATATGACCTAAATTCCAAGCTAAATTATTACTAAAACCTTCCGGGATTTTATTCAATTGTTCCAACGAATAGCTATCTATAAGTTTAAGATAAAGCCTTCTGTTGGTTTCCCATATTTTAAATATTGCGTCCATATTTTCAAATTTTTATCAAAAATACAGATTATAAGTTTCAAATGATTTTCCTTTGTAAAAAGAAATTTCATGACGAATAAAATTTACTATTTAGCCTCTTGCGATACGTGCAGAAAAATCATTAAGTCATTGCCAAATCCTGATAAATTGGAATTTCACGACATTCGACAAAACCCAATTACAGAGAAAGAACTAGAGGAAATGCATTCACTTTCCGGAAGCTATGAAGCGTTATTTAGCAAAAAAGCACAGCTTTATAAAGCAATGGATTTGAAAAATAAAGCGTTGACCGAAGCTGATTTCAAAAAGTATATTTTAGAACATTATACTTTTTTAAGTCGCCCTGTTTTTATCATCGATGACAAAATATATATTGGTAACGGGCAGAAAAATATCATTGAAGTTATAAAAGCATTATCATAATGTCAAAAAGAACTTGGGCACTGATTGCCGCAATGATGGTGTCCCTGATTTATGGTGTTTCGTTTACTATTGCTAAAGACGTGATGCCAATGTACGTCAAACCATACGGGTTTATTATATTGCGCGTTTTTGGCACAACTATTTTGTTTTGGTTCATTTCCTTTTTTGGTCCAAAAGAAAAAATTCAACTTCAGGATTTGCCTCGAATAGTTGCCGCTGCTTTTTTTGGCGTGGCTTTGAACATGCTGACTTTCTTTAAAGGGTTAAGTTTTACCACACCTATTTCGGCAGCAGTGATTATGGTTACAGCTCCAATAATTGTGATGATTCTTTCTGCTATTATTATCAATGAAAAAATAAAAATTCGAAAAATTTTTGGAATTTTCCTTGGACTTCTTGGCACCGTTTTTTTAATTCTATATGGAAAATCTATAGGCAACGCAACTAATGCTTCGTTGGGGAATTTTTTGGTTTTTATCAACGCAGTTTCCTATGCTTTTTATTTGATTGTTGTTAAAAAACTAATGGATAAATACAACGCCTTTACTTTTGTAAAATGGATTTATACTATTGGCTTTTTGATGGTTTTGCCTTTTGGATGGAACGAATATCAGGAAATACCATGGGTGACAATTCCGACTCACATTCTATGGGAGATTGGATTTGTAGTGCTCTTCACGACTTTTTTTACGTATTTATTTAATCTAATTTCCATGCGGGAATTAAAGCCAACAACGGTCGCTGTTTTTATTTATTTGCAACCACTTTTTGCCACTGTTTTTGCCATCAGCTTAGGAAAAGATGAACTGACATTGGTTAAAATGGTGTCGGCTGTTTTGATATTTTCTGGAGTTTATTTGGTAACTCAAAAAAAAGCAATTAGTAAATAGGAATCAGTTGGCAGAATAGCGATTTTGAACGGAATACTAATCACTGAACACTGAACACTTTTTCATATATTTGAAGTCTATTAAAATACACTAATGATACAATCAATGACCGGTTTTGGAAAAGCAACATTGCAATTACCAACCAAAAAAATTACTGTCGAAATAAAATCACTAAACTCTAAAGGTTTAGATTTAAATACCAGAATGCCATCAGTTTTCAGAGAAATGGAATTGGGTTTGCGCAATCAGCTTTCGACGCGATTGGAGCGTGGAAAAATAGATTTTTCATTGTACATCGAAGCAACAGGCGAAGAGACTTCATCAAAAATTAATGTGCCAATTATCATAGGTTACATCAATCAAATGAAAGCAGTCATTCCCAATGCGGATGAAACTGAGTTGATGAAAATGGCAGTCAGAATGCCCGATGCACTAAAAACAGAGCGTGATGAAATTGATGAAACCGAGTGGAAGAAAATCCAAACGGTGATTGATGAAGCAATAGAAAATATTGCCCAATTCAGAAAAGATGAAGGCATCTCATTGGAAAAAGAATTTTTGCATCGTATTGCCAATATCATGACCTTAATGAATAATGCTGTAGCGTATGATGCAGAAAGAGTTGAAACCGTAAAAACCAGATTGCGCACCGCTTTAGATGAATTAAAGGAAAACGTAGATGAAAATCGTTTTGAACAAGAACTAATTTTTTACTTAGAGAAATACGACATCACGGAAGAGAAAGTACGTTTGGAAAACCACTTAAACTATTTCATCGAAACCATTGCAGGAACAGAAGCCAACGGAAGAAAATTGGGTTTCATCACACAGGAAATGGGGAGAGAAATAAACACCATGGGCTCCAAATCCAATCATACCGAAATGCAAAAACTGGTCGTTATGATGAAAGACGAATTGGAGAAAATTAAGGAACAGGTATTAAACGTATTATAATTTTTAGCCACAGATTCAAAGATTATGAGGGTTTTTTAATCCGTGAATCTGTGGCTAAAAGTTAAAAAAACACTAACACTAGGGTAGCGACTGACGCAGTAAATAAATTCAGCTTAAATGAACAAAGGAAAATTATTAGTGTTCTCAGCGCCATCAGGTTCAGGGAAAACAACTATAGTAAGACATTTATTAGCACAACCTGAACTGAATCTCGAGTTCTCTATTTCGGCGGCAACACGAGAACTTCGTGGCGAAGAAGTGAATGGTAAAGATTATTACTTTATGTCGATTGCCGACTTCAAAAAACACATCAAAGCGGATGATTTTATCGAATGGGAAGAAGTGTATCGCGATAATTTTTACGGGACATTGAAAAGTGAAGTTGAGCGTATTTGGGCCAAAGGCAAAAACGTGATTTTTGATATTGATGTTTCCGGCGGATTGCGAATCAAGCATAAATTTCCGGAAGAAACGTTAGCTGTTTTTGTAAAACCACCAAGTGTCGACGAACTTAAACGCCGATTAAAAGAACGTTCCACAGAAAGCGAAGACAAAATAAATATGCGTATCGCAAAAGCTCATGTTGAACTGGCGACTGCACCACAGTTTGACATGATTATCAAGAATTATGATTTGGATGTTGCTAAAGCAGAAGCATACAAATTGGTAAAAGAGTTTATAAAATAATGAAAATCGGACTCTATTTCGGCACCTTTAACCCAATCCACATTGGGCATATGATTATTGCAAATCACATGGCAGAATATTCCGATTTAGATCAGATTTGGATGGTCGTTACGCCACACAATCCGCACAAACAAAAGACTACTTTGCTCGATGATTACCAGCGTTTGCACATGGTGACTTTGGCGACAGAGGATTTCACTAAAATCAAACCTTCGGATATTGAATTCAAATTACCACAGCCTAGTTATACCGTAAATACGCTGGCGCATTTGGAAGAAAAATATCCAAAGCATCGGTTTGCCTTAATCATGGGCGAGGACAATCTGAATTCGCTTCATAAATGGAAAAACTACGAGGTAATTCTTGAAAATCATCATATTTATGTATATCCAAGATTAAACTCTGGCGAGATTGATGAGCAGTTTATAAATCATGCAAAAATTCATCGTATTGGTGCACCGGTAATTGAGCTTTCATCAACTTTTATCCGAGAAAGCATCAAAAATAAAAAGAATGTTGCGCCTATGTTACCTCAAAAAGTTTGGGAGTATATTGATAGTAGTGCATTTTATAAGAAGTAGTTTTTTTTCTAAAAATATCATTTTAAAATGAGTATTTTTGATTGATATAAATGTTTATCTTCATGAATAAATCTCCAAAATTTGCAGTAATTGGTGGCGGAAGTTGGGCTACAGCCATTGCAAAAATGTTATGTGTTAATCTTGACGAAATTGCCTGGTACATGCGAAATCAATCGGCAATTGACCATATAAAAACCCAAAAACACAATCCAAATTATTTAAGTTCCGTTGAATTTGACACCAAAAAACTTAGATTAACTTCGGATATAAATGAAGCCGTGGCTTATGCTGATTATATCATTTTTGCTATTCCTTCAGCGTTTTTAAATGCCGAATTGGAAAAGTTAACTGTGAGTTTGAAGGACAAAGTTATTTTTTCAGCCATCAAAGGAATTGTACCTGAAACATTCCTGATAGTTGGAGAACATTTCAATAAAAAATATGATATTCCTTTTGAAAATATTGGAGTGATTACCGGCCCGTGTCACGCTGAAGAAGTGGCGCTGGAACGTCTTTCTTATTTGACTATTGCTTGTGGCGATTCGGATAAAGCTAAAGTTGTGGCTAATATTCTTTCCAGTAATTATATTAAAACAAAAATTTCAGACGATATCATCGGAACAGAATATGCTGCGATGCTGAAAAATATTTATGCTATTGCCGCCGGAATTGCACATGGATTAGGCTATGGTGATAACTTTCAGTCGGTGATAATGAGTAATTCAATTCGCGAGATGAAAAAATTCATCAAAAAAGTGCATAAGATGAAACGAAATATCAATGATTCTGCTTATTTGGGGGATTTATTGGTAACTGGTTATTCAGTCTTTTCCCGTAACAGGATGTTCGGAAACATGATTGGAAAAGGCTACACTGTTAAATCAGCTATGATGGAAATGTCAATGGTTGCCGAAGGGTATTATGCCGTTAAAAGTGCTTATAAACTAAATCAGGAATACAAAGCCCAAACGCCAATTATTGATGCGGTTTATCAGATTTTGTATGAAGGAAAAGAAGCGAAAGCCGTGTTTAAAAAACTAACAGAGAAGTTGGATTAACTTACCTCACAATTACTCCATCTACAAACAAAATAGGCACTTCTTCTACATAATCCGGAGTTATACTCTGTGCACTAAAGGTGAATTTTTTATCGTAAAGTGTGTTGCCAATAAAATACGTAACCATAAACTCGTTATTCAGTTTCAATACACTTTGTTCAATCATTTCGATTTTCACAACGGATACAGCAGGAACTTGAACGAATGCGTGACGTAAGAGCGACGTTTTCTTCATTTCGCCATCAAGAGTGCCAAAAGCTTTAGAAACGACCATTACGCTGTCTAAATCGAAGTCAGAATCGTTAACCAAATAAACATTCCAAATTTTATCCATAAAGTCATCGCTCCATTCCTGTACGGCGGCGAAGAATACGTTTTCTACTTCTGGGATGTTGATGTCTGATTTCAAACTTAAACGATTAAAATTTTTAGGAGCTATTTCCCGCTTTACGTTGCAATCTTTTGCTCCGTTGCACTCCACAAAAGGATTTCCACTGCAATCGGGGCTAGGCTTTTGTTTATATACTCGATTTGAATTGCTCTAGGAAGCGTACATCATTTTCATAGAACATTCTAATATCGCCAATTTGGTATAACAACATGGCAATACGCTCAATTCCCATTCCAAAGGCAAATCCGTTGTATTCATCCGGATTGATACCACAGTTTTTCAGAACATTTGGGTCAACCATTCCGCAACCCATAATTTCTAACCAGCCTGTTCCTTTGGTGATACGATAATCAGTTTCGGTTTTTAAACCCCAATAAATGTCAACCTCAGCACTTGGCTCAGTAAACGGAAAATAACTTGGTCTCAAACGGATTTTTGATTTACCAAACATTTCTTTAGTGAAATATAAAAGCGTCTGCTTTAAATCGGCAAACGAAACATCTTTGTCAATATACAAACCTTCCACCTGATGGAAAATACAATGGGAACGCGAAGAAACTGCTTCATTTCTGAAAACTCTTCCCGGTGAAATAGTACGGATTGGCGGTTTGTTGTTTTCCATATAACGAACCTGAACAGATGAAGTATGCGTTCTCAGCAACACATCCGGATTAGTTTGAATGAAAAAAGTATCTTGCATATCTCTAGCCGGATGATATTCCGGTAAGTTCAGCGCCGTAAAATTGTGCCAGTCGTCTTCAATTTCCGGACCTTCAGAAACATTGAATCCAATAGTTGAGAAAATATCAATGATTTGATTTTTTACTAAGGATATAGGATGACGGGAACCAATTACAATAGGTTCAGCAGGACGAGATAAATCGCCATAGAAACCTTTTACTTCTTCTTTGCTTTCCAGTTCTTCCTGTATGGTTTTTACTTTTTCTTCAGCTACGGTTTTCAATGTATTGATAACTTGCCCGAAGTCTTTTTTCTGGTCGTTTGGAATGTTTTTGAACTCAGTAAAAAGTTCTTTCAGCAAACCTTTACTGCCCAAATATTTGATACGAAAATGCTCTAAAGCTTCTTTGTTTTTGGTGTTGAAAGCTTTAGCTTCTTCAATATGTTCTTTAATCTTGTCTATCATCGGTCATTTTGTAAAGATGCAAATTTAGGTTTTAACCGCAAAGTTCGCAAGGTTTTTATGGGATTTCTCGCAAAGGAGCAAAGAGCGCAAAGTGCTACTACATAAATAGACTATTACTCAATAACCTCCTTTTCCAGAAAGTAATTCACAATCGCTTCTTTCATTAAAACCGATTGTTCTCCGGCTTTTAATGATGGCAATTCCTCTTTGATTTTATAATGTGGCCAACCATCTTTATCTACAAAATCAAATTCGTAGAAACCATAAGGTTCTAACAAACGGCAGATGGCAATGTGCATTAGATTTACCTTTTCATCTTTTTTGAAAGGCTGCTTGAATTGCCCTAATTCCTGCACTCCGATTAAGTATATGATGGCGTCTAAATCCAGAATATCTCCTTCAGCAAACTGATTGGAAAGGATTTGAACGACATTGTCCCAGCGGTTTTTTAATTGTTCGTCTCTTGACATTTTTGGATTTAGGAATTATGATTTAGGAATAAGGATTTAAACCTAAATAAAATTAGTCTGCAAAGATAATCATACTGAACACTAATCCCGATAGCTATCGGGAGAAAACTGAACACTAATTCTTAATTTCCTTAATCGTGCTTTCTTCAATCCAGCCTGTTGTTTCGTCGGTGAGTTCGACTTTTTTCCAGTTGGCGATGCTTTCCAGAATGTAAACTTTGGTTCCTTCGTGTAGCACAAAAGCATCAGTTGCAGCACTTTTTGGTTCGCTTTTTACGGATGCTGTTTCGGCAAAAACGATAGCCGGTCTTTCGTTATCCATGCGGCCTTTTTCATAAAAACCGGATGCAGCACTTAGGCCAATTCCGATGAGCCACAGAAACATTCCAAAAAAGAAAATGCGCTTCAAAACAGTTGAATGCGAAAAGTAATACCCCACAAAAAAAAGCAAAAATAAGAAGGCAAAAGCCACTGCAATCCATGCCCAAGTGTCATAATAATACTTTGAGGTTAAATCAGCCAGCAGTTTGTTGAAACCTACTTTTGGAATAACTTTGATATCGTCAATAGCCATTTTTCGGGCAAATTCTAAGTTGGTTTTTATCTCAGTATCGTTCGGGCTAAGCAATAAGGCTTTTTCAAAATTGAAAATCGCCGGTGCTACTTTATGCGATTTGTAATAGCAATTCCCTAAATTGAAATACAATTCCGCCGATTGTTTCCCGGAATTTACAACGCTTTCATAGCTAGAAATCGCAGCAATCCAATTTTCTTTTTCGTAGAATTTGTTTCCTTGGTCAAAACCAGTTTGTGCCAATGAAATCTGAAAAATTAAAAGGAATATGTAGAATATATTTTTCATTATCAATTATCAATTATTCATTGTCAATTATTTTAATTGCTTTTCAAGTTCAGAAATAATCACCACCGCTTTGTCGTAATCATTTTGGATTGCCGATTCAGAAGAAAAAGCATAACGTGCCAATTCACAGTTTTCAGTTAACTGAATAAACTCTGAAACCGTTTCCGCATTTGCTTTTCGCGAAAGCAAAAGTTCTGTTATCTTGTCTTTGCTCATTTCCGAAGTTTCGATGTGCAGTTTCGCTTTCAGGAAATTGTGCATGGCTTTTTCAAGCGCAATGTAAAAAGGTTCTTTGTTGCCCAAATGTTTTTTGGCATCACCCAAATATTTTTTAGCCAAAGCATTCGATTTTTTGATTTTGTTACCCACAACATCATTGTCCATTTCTTCTTTTTTCCTTCTTCCGATAATTAAAAACGGAATCGCTAAAAACGGAAGTAACACCAAAGAATAAAACAATCCTGAACCAAGGAAATCATCCTTTTCCATAGGTTGTAAAGTTGTTTTTTGTTTGATGTAAGCAAACGACTTGGCCGCTTCTAATTTGGTTTTGGCCACATCATTCGGATTAGCTTTTTCTGAACTTGCTACACTTGGTCCATCCAAAACATTGATTGTTATGGGTTGGGAAGTAATGGTTTTATAGCTATTTGAACCCAAATCAAAGTAGGAGAAACGCATAGGTTTTATTTGGTAATTGCCTTTGTATTGTGGAATTATCGTGTATTTATCCGAAATTCTTCCAGTCATTCCTGTTAAAGGTGTTGACACATTTTCGTCGTGAACCGGATCATACATTTCTAAAGCAGCAGGCAAAACAGGTTTTGGCAATGTAAACAATTTCATGTTTCCGGTTCCGACAACACTTACATCTAAATCTAAAGATTCTCCGTTTTTTAATATGGTTTTGGATGGTTTTACTTGAAAATCCATACGACCAACAGCGCCGGAAAAATCTTCAGGTTTTCCTTTTTCAGGAAGTGCTTTTACGTTGATGACTTTGCTTCCGGCAGAAACTCGTTTACTGTCTTCGGTCATCATGGCTTGCCCCCAAAAATTTCTTTTATTTGTCGGCACCTGACAATCTATATCTAAAGAAAGTGGCTCAATTTCAAGCTTCCCGGATTTTTGTGGATATAAAACGGTTTTTCTTAAAATCACATAACGATATCGCTCGCCTTTAAAGATTCCGTCTTGTGCAACCAATTGTTTGATGTCGATATTTTGACTCCAAAAATCATTGTATTTTGGTTTGTTTAATTCGCGCCAATTTGTGATTCCGATGTTGTAACTGAAATACAATTTGTAAACCACGGTAATCGGTTCGTTCAGATATGGATTGGTTTTTGAAATATCTGCAACCAAATACAAGTTATCGTCTGCGCTTATGGCTGGAGCTTCATTTGGATCTTTTGGAATTTCAACCGCATTGGTCACATTGATTTTAACGGGTGATGTTTTATAAATCTGACCATTGATTTCAACCGATGCTTGTCTTAGTGTTAATGAGCCTTTCTGTGTAGGCAGTAAAATATAGATATACGATTTATTAAACGAACTTTTTCCGTTTATCCAGGATTGACTTACCGATTGACTTGGTCCGCCAACGACTTTAAATCCGCACGCTTCAAAATTTGGCGGTACAAAATTATCACCATCAGCATTCATTGTAAAATCAACACGAAGTCGTTCGTTTAATCCCAAAGAATTCTTGCTCACTTTTGCTTCAAATTGGACCTGAGCAAAAAATGATGAACTTATTAGTAAAACCGTTAAAATTATTATCCTTTTCATTTTCAAATTGACTAATTTTAAAATTAACTACCAATCTTTTTCTGCTTTTTTAGGATTGGCCTGTACTTTTTGTTTGTTTACTTTATCCTGAATTTTTTTCTCTTCATTGTTTACAGCATCTAATAAATTCTCTAAACGTTGTTTCGAAATTCCGCCAGGTTGAGGTTTTGGTTGTCCTTGATTTTGATCTTTATTGTCTTTGTTATCTTTATTTTTATCTCCGTCTTTTTTATCTTTGTCTTTGTCTTTTCCGTCTTTCTTGTCGTCTTTTTTATCTTTGTCTTTGTCCTTGTTTTTATCGTCTTTTTTGTCCTTGTCTTTTTTGTCCTTGTCCTTTTTATCGTCTTTTTTTGGCGGATTATCTTTTAGCATATTTTTAGCCAAAGCATAGTTGTAACGTGTTTCCTCATCTGCCGGATTGTTCCGTAACGCATTTTTATAGGCTTCTACCGCTCCACCATAATCCTTATCTTTCATCAGTGTATTACCGATATTGTGAAACACCTGATGTTTTTCGGCTCTGGTTTTAGCGTTTTTCAAAGCTTTTGCGTAATGATATTTGGCTTCGCTTGATTGATTTTGTCTGTAAACCGCGTTTCCTAAATTGTAGGATGCAATCGATTTTTTCGGGTTTTTAGATTCCGAAATCCTGTATTCGGCTTCAGCATCATCATATTTTTTTTCGGCAAAAGAATCGTTTCCTTTTGGCAAATCTTTATCCTTTTCCTTCTCTTGGGCTTTCGCCAAAAAGGAAATCAGAATTAAACTATATAAAAGTAACTTTTTCATTTATTCTTTTTCATTAAATAAATTCATCTTTTTCACCCATTTTGTCTTTTTCTCCAAAAGGAAAACATCCAAAAACAATAAGAAAAACCCAAATCCTAAAAACCATTGAAACTGTGATTTGAAATCGGCCATTTGTGTGCTTTCAAATTCTGTTTTTTGAATATTGTCTAAAGCATTTTTTACATAATCCAAAACATCTTTAGTTGAGTTGCCATCAACATAACCGCCACCGGCACTTTTTGCAATTGCTTTCAATACTTCAGCGTTTCTTTTAGTAATTACCACTTCGCCATTTTGGTCGCGCTGAAAACTTTCAACAACGCCATTTCTTTTCAACGGAATGGTTCCTCCTTTTTCAGTTCCAACACCGATTGTCATTATTTTCAGCCCCACTTTTTTAGCTTCTTCAGCCGCATCGGCAGCCGCATCGGAATGATCTTCACCATCGGTAATGATGATTAAAAGTTTGTTGGTTTTATCTTTTTTATCGATGTAAGTTGTTGCTAAATTAATTGCCTGATCAATTGATGTTCCTTGTGCCGAAATCATTCCGGGATTCATCGTCTGTAAAAACATTTTCCCAACGCTATAATCCGAAGTAATTGGCAAAACCGGGAAAGCACTACCGGAATAGGCTATAATTCCAATTCGGTCGCTGCCTAGATTATTGATAATCTGTGAGACCAATTGCTTGCTTTTTTCCAAACGACTAGGCGCTACGTCTTCGGCCAACATACTTTTGGAAACGTCAATCGCAAAAATGATATCAATTCCTTCGCGTTTTACGGTTTCTAATTTGGTTCCGATTTTTGGGTTAACCAATCCGATTATTAAACAAGTTAATGCTAGTAGAATTACAGCTAATTTCAAAGCAGATTTGAAAACTGATTTTTCGGGGCTTAATTTTTTGATTAAATCCAAATCACCAAACTCGCGCTGCTTTTTTCTTTTCCAGAATTGAATGTACAGGAAAAGTAATGCCATTACAGGAATGACAATCAAGAAATATAAATACCATTTTTCTTCTAACTCGTACATAATTCTTTATATAAAACTTCTATAAATCGTATTTCGTAAACCAAATTCTAGTAAAACTAAAATCCCAGCAATCCAAACAAATAATCTGTATTTCTCATCATAATCATAGAATTTCAGCTCTTGAATTTCTGTTGTTTCCAATTTGTTGATTTCTTTATAAATCGATTCCAATTTACTATTGCTGCTGGCTCTAAAATATTTCCCACCAGTATTTCTAGCGATTGTCTGCAATAAATTCACATCAATTTCAACAGGCATCATTCGGAATAAAAAGCCACCATTTGGCGCATAAGCATATGGAAACATCGCGTTTCCATTAGTTCCGATTCCAATCGTGTAAACTTTGATTCCATATTCTTTTGCAATTTGCGAAGCCGTTTCGGGCTCAATAAAACCAGCGTTGTTCACACCATCAGTCAAAAGGATAATCACTTTGCTTTTGGCTTTACTGTCTTTTAAACGATTGACAGCAGTAGTTAATCCCATTCCGATTCCCGTTCCGTCCTGCAAAACATTGTCGTATTTAATACTTTGAATGGCTTCCTGAATAATTGCTTTGTCGCTCGTTACGGGCGTTTTTGTATAGGCTTCTGAAGCATACACTACAATTCCGATTCGGTCATTTGGTCGTCCTTCCACGAAGTTTTCGGCTACTTTTTTCAAAGCTTCCATTCGGTTTGGCTTTAAATCTTTGGCCAGCATACTTCCCGAAACGTCGATTGCCATTACAATATCAATCCCTTTAGTCGATTTTGTCTGGCTGCTGATATCTACTTTTCTTGGTCGCGCCATGGCAATAATCAACGAACTCAATGCCAATAATCGCAATACAAATAAGAATGGTTTTAGTTTGGCTAACAACGATTTTTGTGCTTTGAAACCTTTTACCGAACTTATTTTCAAAGTTGCACCTTGCTGTTTTCTTTTCCAGATTTGCCACAAAACAGCTGCCGGAAGTACTAAAAACAACCAGAAAAATTCAGGATTTAAAAAGCTTACCTCTTTCATTCTTGTGCTGTTTGTAATTCGACCGAGTTCAACATTCTTTCGGCAATTTGTTGTCCGTATTTATCATCTTCACGATGCATTACCATAATAGTCTGCAGTCCGCCGTTTTGACTGAAAAGCAATACTTCATAATACATTTTGGTTGACTTGCCTTTTACTTTATCTAAAACAGTCATTGTACCATAAGCTTTCTTACCTGTAATTCCTTTTTGTGTATCAAAATCTTCTGTCTTCACGATGATGTTTTGCGCACCTTGTGCTTCCATAACTTTCAGATACCCTTCGGCTGTCTTATCTAAATCTATTTGTGTTTCTTGTTTGTAAGTTACTGTCGAAACCGAGATATAGAAATCTTCCAACAAGCTTCCGTAACCGAAAGTCTGCATTTCCTTAATCAACGCCATAGCATCTTTTGGAAGTGTTTTTGTGGCGTCAATTCGCTTTAACACTTTTGGTGTTTCGACTCTTACGCCGGGATTTCCGTATTCACTATAAACCCATTGCCCTTCGACTAAATCTTTGGTTGGATGACCAAGGAAATTGTCTTTTACATAGTCAAATCCTTTGAAATAAATTAGGCCCAAAACAAAAAGAAGCAGCATTCCCAATAGGATTCCGATGGTCGAAATAATTCTAACGCGTTTTTGTTTTTTTAATTTTTGCAAACGCGCCAATTCTTTTTGTTGTTCGTTCCATAACGCCAGTTCATCATCATTTTCTACAACTTCCGGAATTGATTTATGAATGATTACGATAGAGCTTGAAATACGTTTTTTATCTTCCTCAATTTCAAAATCAAGCGGTTTTACCTTGGCAAATTTTACTAAATCAGCTTGCATTAAAACTTTTTCCAGATTTTCTACCGTTTCGTTTGAGAGTTTTAATTTCTTTTGTTTGGATGCTTTTCGCAAACCTTCAATGAGTTCCGAAGTTGTGCTTTCCATCGCTGGAATATTGATTTCTTCTTCGATATAATTACGCGCAATGTCTGTCAGTTCCGAATAATAATGTTTGATTTCACCTTTTTGCCATAGCTCTTTGGTTTCTAATTGTTGTAACAGAGTCGTTGCTTTTTCGATAGGCGATTTGAAAACAATCACTTCAGCTTTTGGTTGATTTTGTCTTTTCTTAATGAATTGATAAATGAAATAGCCAGCAATTCCAATAGCTAACAAGATCAAAAGGTAAATCCACCAAGTTCCTAACGGACTTTCAGCTTGCGCGATGTCTTTGATATCGAACATTTTTTGCTTTAATGTGTCGACTTTTACATCATTAACTTCTACTTTGATGCTGTCTGAAAAAACAGGTTTTCCATTGATTAAAACAGGAATTCTTGGAATAATATATTTTCCGCTGTCGAATTGTGTTAAGCCATATTTTTTAATTAATTCATATCGAGCACCGTTTTTAACCGTGTCAATTTTATAGGATTGAATAACTTCCAAAGCACCAAAATTCTTAGCTTCAGGGAATTTTACTTTGGATAAGGTATCAACATCGGTTTTTAAAGTCAATTTGAATTCGGCTCCGATTTTGTTTTTGGTAACATCCACAGAAGTTGTCACCTTTTGGGCAAAAAGCGAAGTCGATAACAGAAAGAATGCTATATATAATTTGAATTTCATTGTTTTATCTGGATTTAAAATAACCCAATAATTTTGTCACGTAACTTTCGTCAACTCTTGTATTCACAGTTCCTGAACCACATTTTGAAAAGATATCTTTAAAGTAACTCACTTTATCCTGATATTGTTTTTCATAGCTCAAGCGTGCTTTTTTTGAACCTGTATTTACTACTAAAATTTCTCCTGTTTCGGCATCTTCCATTTCTACCATTCCGATGTTTGGCATTTTTTCCTCGCGGATGTCATACACACGAACACCGGTAATGTCATGTTTTTTTCCGGCAATTTTCAAGGTTTTCTCGTAATCATCATCAACCATAAAATCAGAAATCACAAAGACAATCGCTTTCTTTTTTTGTGTTGATGAAAGAAATTTCAATGCTTGAGATAAATCGGTTTTTTTGCTTTTTGGCTGGAATTCAATTAACTCACGGATGATTCTCAATACGTGTGACTTTCCTTTTTTCGGCGGAATATATAATTCGATTTGGTCAGTGAATAAAATCAAGCCAATCTTATCATTATTCTGCGTTGCTGAAAATGCCATAGTTGCAGCAATTTCGGTTACGATTTCACTTTTTAGCTGATTTTTGGTGCCAAAACTTTCAGAACCCGAGATATCTACCATCAGCATCATCGTCAATTCACGTTCTTCTTCAAAAACTTTTACGTAAGGTTCGTTGTAGCGTGCGGTTACGTTCCAATCAATGGCACGAATGTCGTCACCAAACTGGTATTGGCGCACTTCCGAAAACGTCATACCACGGCCTTTAAATGACGTGTGGTATTCACCCGAGAAGATATGATCACTCAGTCTTCGGGTTTTGATTTCGATTTTACGAACTTTTTTGAGTAAGTCTTTAGTTTCCATTTCGCAAACAGTTTATAGTTTCTACTAAGGAACTTCTATTTCGTTTACGATTTTGTTGATGATGTCAACAGAAGTAATGTTTTCGGCTTCCGCTTCGTAGGTAACTCCAATTCTGTGACGCAATACATCGTGAACCACGGCGCGAACGTCTTCTGGAATTACGTAACCACGGCGTTTGATAAAGGCATAACATTTGGCTGCAACAGCTAAATTGATACTTCCACGAGGAGAAGCGCCAAATCCGATAAGTGGTTTTAAACTTTCGAGTTTGTATTTTTCAGGATTACGAGTGGCAAAAACAATATCTAAAATATATTTTTCTATTTTTTCATCCATATAAACCTCTCGAACTGCTTCTTGTGCTTTTAGAATTTGGGCAACTGTAACGACAGGGTTTACTTTTTCATAAGAACCTTTTAGATTTTGACGGATAACCATTCGTTCTTCATCCATTTTTGGATAATCGATAACGGTTTTGAGCATAAAACGATCGACTTGTGCTTCTGGTAACGGATAAGTTCCTTCCTGTTCAATTGGATTTTGAGTAGCCAAAACTAAAAACGGTCTGTCTAATTTGAAAGTTGTATCTCCGATTGTAACTTGTTTTTCCTGCATCGCTTCAAGCAAAGCCGATTGTACTTTTGCTGGCGCACGGTTAATCTCATCTGCAAGAACGAAGTTGGCGAAAATTGGTCCTTTTTTTATAGAGAATTCGTTGGCTTTAATGTTATAAATCATCGTTCCAACAACATCAGCAGGCAATAAATCGGGTGTGAACTGAATACGGCTGAAACTACCGTGAACGGCTTGTGATAATGTATTTATGGCTAATGTTTTTGCTAGACCGGGAACGCCTTCTAACAGAATATGTCCTTGACCTAAAAGTCCAATTAACAATCGTTCTACCATGTGTTTCTGACCCACGATGACTTTGTTCATTTCCATTGTCAGTAAGTCGATAAAAGCACTTTCTCTTTCAATTTTTTCATTAATTGCTCTAATATCTAAAGCAGTACCATTTTCTTCCATAGTTACTCTATTTATTCTAATATGTGACGGTTATAATTTTAACATTTCAAAAGTGAAAATTTAATCTCTTACGAGATGTTAACAATGCGTTAAAACTTTACAAAACATCCCGATTTTAAGGATGATTTATGATTTTCTTTTTATAATTTTAAGACCTAATCTGTTTTCGGAAATTTTTAGTAGTAAAATAATTAAATTTCTAAAATACAAATTCATATATCTTCATCATTTAAAATAATTAAAATGAAAACAAAATTATCACCCATCGTTGCCGGAACCATGAACTGGGGAATTTGGGACAAAAAATTAGCTACTTCAGAAATGGAGCATCTAATTCATATTTGTATTGAAAATCAAATTACAAGCTTTGATCATGCCGATATTTATGGAGGTTATACGACTGAAGCTGATTTTGGAAAGGCTTTTGCCCAAAGTAAAATAGACCGAAATAAACTTCAATTGATTTCAAAATGTGGAATACAACTTGACCGAGGCAGAAATAATGCTATTAAACATTACGATTACTCAAAAGATTATATTATTTGGTCGGTTGAAAATTCATTAAAAAATCTACAAACCGATTATTTGGATGTTTTGTTATTGCATCGCCCAAGTCCGTTAATGGTTGCTGATGAAATTGCTGAAGCCGTTGAAAAATTAAAAAACGAAGGTAAAATTATTGATTTTGGTGTTTCTAATTTTACGGCTTCTCAAACCGAATTGATTCGTCAAAAAACAGAAATCAATTACAATCAGATTCAATTCTCAGCAACACATCATGAAGCGATGCTTGATGGAAGTTTAGATTATATGCAATTGCATGACATTCATCCGATGTCTTGGAATCCGCTTGGAACCGTTTTTAGAGAAGATATTGAACAAACCAGAAGGTTAAAAAAACTATTGGTGCAATTGGTTGATAAATATCATTTGGGCTCGGACACCATTTTGTTAGCTTGGGTTTTAAAACATCCAGCTAATGTCATTCCGGTTGCCGGAACAGTTAACATTGCTCGAATTCAGGCCTTGATGAAAGCCGTTGAAATGGATTTATCCCAATTGGATTGGTTTGCTATTTGGACGGAAAGTATGGGGAATAAGGTTCCGTAAAAGATTGTAATTTAGCCCAATGATTAACAAGCGTCTTTTGATTAAAAATCTTTTAGCTCACAATGATGAGTGTAGTTTTTATGATAAAAAACGCCAGTTGAATTTGCATACTAAAGAAGGAAAAGCCAAGTTTTTGAAACACATTTGTGCGTTATCAAATTCTAATCCTTCCAATAATTCCTATATTGTTGTTGGCGTTGAAGATCAAGACAATCAAATTACGGGCGATGATTTTTTTGATGACAGTAGGATTCAAAATTTGGTCAATGCTTATCTTGAAAATCCGCCCAAAATTCAATATGAAAACGTTCCATTTCCTAATTTACCTAAAGACAGAGTTGTTGGATTGGTAACTATTAAACCCAAACATAAAACTTCTTTTTTTAAGAAAAACATTCATACTATTTTGGCGAATACCGTTTTTGTTCGAGTAGGAAGCAATTCGATGCCAACGGAAAATAAAATCCCTTATTCAAAACTTAATATTGAAACAGTAATCAGTATTGAAAACAGTTCGAGAAACAGCATTGCATATACATTGGACGGTGTAATTGATTTCATGAATAATCGCCACAAAGACATGACGTCAAAGTATAATGTTTTCAAAGAATTGTTTGTAATTTGCTGGGCTGGAGTTCCTAAAAGAATTAGAGACACAACCTATTTTTCTCGTGTAGATATTGAACTGATAAATGAACAAGTAAAACTTTTTTATTCAGCTCTTGATGTTGTTTCTATTAGTTATGATGAGAAAAGTTTTACTATTATCGAGCACGTAGCACTTGGGCTGAATGACAAAACGAGTTATTATCCATTGGAGCAACTGACCATCCATTTTTTTGATAATGGCTATTATAAAATGGAAACCAAATTGCTTTTCGAACCACCGGCTTATAACAAAAAAATGCTGCATCATATTTACAATGCCACTATTGCAGTGATTAATAAATTAGAAAAAGGATTGCAACTTAGTGAGCGGGAAGAAAAGGATTTGGAAAATATATCTTCTACTTTAATGATTTGCTATCTCAATGGGTTTGATGAGGCAAAACAAAAACTGATAGCCGCAAAACTTTTTTTGAAGGCTCAAAAAAATCCAATGGTCTATTTGAGTTTTAAAGAAGCCTTACGAATATTAAGAAAAATGAAATACGATAAAAACAATGCGTAGAAAATTAGTTGTTGGTGACATTCATGGAGGTTTAAGAGCGTTGCATCAAGTATTAGACAGAGCAAAAGTCACTAAAGATGACATGCTTATTTTTCTTGGAGATTATGTTGATGGCTGGAGCGAATCGCCACAGGTTTTAGATTATTTGATAGAATTGAATAAAAAAAACAAATGCATTTTCATTCGAGGCAATCATGATGAGTTGCTTTTGCAATGGCTCTCTGTTAGCAAAGACAATCTTGAATGGTACAAACATGGTGGAGAAGCCACTGTCCTAGCCTATACTACTGTTTCAGCAGCAAAAAAACAAATCCATGTAGATTTTTTAAAATCGCTACAAGATTATTATTTAGACGAACAAAACAGATTGTTTATTCATGCAGGTTTTACCAATATGAATGGCATTCATTACGAATTTTTCCCAAAAATGTTTTACTGGGACAGAACACTTTGGGAAACCGCTTTGTCACTTGATGAATCCATTGCTAAGCATAGTCTTCATTATCCGAAACGATTAACATTGTATGACGAAATATATATTGGTCACACACCGGTAACCAAAATAAACGAAACAGTTCCAATACAAAAGGCTTGTGTGTGGAATATTGATACTGGCGCAGCTTTCAAAGGGCCATTAACCTTATTGGATATTGACACAAAGGAATTTTGGCAAAGCGAACCTTTAAATGATTTGTATTTTAATGAGAAAGGAAGGAATTAGATTTTTGGAATTTCTATATTTGCAGCAAAATTAAAAACACATGAAAAAAATAATCACAGTAGCGGCAATCGTTATGGTAAGTTTGGCAAATGCACAAGCCTATAAAGGAAAAGGAGATATTAAAGCACAAGTGGGATTGAACGTACAAGATCACGGAACAGGAATTAATGTTTCGGCAGATTTCGGAATTGGCGAAAACATGTCTTATGGGTTTGTAGCGTCTTATTTGCTTTCGGTTACTGAAGTTGCGGGTGTTAAACCTGATTTTGGAGACAGAGCTGATGCAAAAGTTCGTTTCAATGCTAACTTGGGAAATGTTTTCAAATTGGATAAAGCAATGGATATTTATCCTGGTTTAAATTTAGGGACAAGAAATTTCGGAGCCCATTTAGGTTTCAGGTATTTCTTTACAAATGGTTTTGGAATTTATACTGAAGCCGGAGTTCCATTAGCAAGATACGATTCAAATGTTCAAGGATTTGACGAGTATAATAATCAATTCGTGTTTCAAATTGGAGCATCATTTAATTTATAAAACCAACAACATGAGTGTTATCGACCAAAAATTAAACGAAAGAAGCGGTTCCAAATGTGAATTGTGTGGTTCAACCGAAGACTTGAGAATTCATTTAACCAAAGAAGAAGCCATATCTTTAGACAATTCGGTATTGGTTTGCTCAATCTGCAAAAACCAGATAGAAAACACTACACCAACCGATCCAAATCATTGGAGATGTCTTAGTGACAGTATGTGGAATGAGAACAAGCCTGTGCAAGTTGTTGCATGGCGAATGTTAAACAGATTACGTGCAGAAGGCTGGCCTCAAGATTTGCTGGATATGATGTATCTTGATGAAGAAACATTAGTTTGGGCAGGTGCTACTGGAGAAGGAGAAGATGAAGATGGCAAAATTGTGCACAAAGACGGAAACGGAAACATCCTGAAAGAAGGAGATTCTGTTGTTTTAATTAAAGATTTAGATGTGAAAGGAGCTAACTTTACCGCAAAACGAGGCGCTGCTGTTCACAACATCAAATTGGTTTGGGACAATGCCGATCAAATTGAAGGAAGAGTCGAAGGACAGCATATTGTTATTTTAACGCAGTATGTAAAGAAAACAAAATAGAGATAAAAGATCGTTGCACTGCAAGAAGAAAGAGAAAAGAAAAGCGTCCTGAATTTGGACGCTTTTTTATTTTATCGTTTCAGGAATTTTATTCTTTTTTCTTGCAGCGAAGCGGTCTTGAGTCTTTTTTCTAGAGATCAAATTTAATTCCTTGTGCCAATGGCAAACTAGTAGTATAATTGATTGTATTCGTTTGTCTTCTCATATATACTTTCCAAGCATCAGAACCAGATTCTCTCCCTCCACCAGTTTCTTTTTCACCACCAAAGGCACCACCAATTTCAGCACCAGAAGTTCCGATGTTTACGTTGGCAATTCCACAATCAGAACCTGCAACGGATAAAAAGGCTTCCGCTTCACGAAGATTATTCGTCATAATCGCTGATGATAAACCTTGAGCAACGCCATTTTGAACATCGATAGCATTAGTAACATCGCCAGAATATTTTAATAAGTATAAAACCGGAGCAAATGTTTCGTGCTGCACAATTTCAAAAGAGTTTTTAGCTTCTGCGATTGCTGGTTTTACATAGCATCCGCTTTCGTAACCTGTTCCGGTAAGAACGCCGCCTTCAACTAAGATTTTTCCACCTTCTTCAACAACTTTTGATAATGCTTTGTTATACATTTCAACAGCGTGCGTATCGATAAGCGGTCCAACGTGATTGTTTTGGTCTAATGGATTTCCGATTCGCAATTGACCGTATGCGCCAACGATTGCATCTTTTACTTTATCATAAATACTTTCGTGAATGATTAATCTACGCGTAGAAGTACAACGTTGACCGGCTGTTCCTACTGCTCCAAATACAGCTCCGATTACTGTCATTTTAATGTCAGCATCTGGAGTTACGATGATGGCGTTGTTTCCGCCTAATTCTAATAAAGATTTTCCTAAACGAGCGGCACAAGCTTGGGCAACAATTTTGCCCATTCTTGTTGAACCAGTTGCAGAAACTAGTGGAATTCTTTTATCGTGAGTCATTAATTCACCCACTTTATAGTCGCCGTTTATTAAACAAGAGATACCTTCGGGAAGGTTGTTTTCTTTTAAAACTTCGGCGATAATATTTTGACATGCGATTCCACATAAAGGCGTTTTTTCAGAGGGTTTCCAAACGCAAACATCACCACAAATCCAGGCTAAAGCGGTGTTCCAAGCCCAAACGGCAACTGGGAAGTTAAAAGCCGAAATGATTCCAACAACTCCCATTGGATGATATTGCTCGTACATTCGATGTCCCGGACGTTCTGAGTGCATTGTTAATCCGTGTAATTGACGTGACAAACCAACAGCAAAATCGCAGATATCAATCATTTCCTGCACTTCTCCGTAACCTTCCTGCAATGATTTTCCCATTTCATAGGAAACCAATTTACCTAAAGCTTCTTTGTTTTCACGTAATTTTTCTCCAAATTGGCGTACGATTTCACCGCGTTGTGGTGCCGGCATTAGTTTGAAAGTTTTGAAAGCTTCGGTTGCGGATTGCATTACTTTTTCGTAATCGGCAGCAGATGATGCTTTTACTTTTCCGATTAATTGTCCGTCTACTGGTGAATATGATTCGAAAACCTCACCGTTAGAAAACCAGTTGTTTCCTGTTGAAGTTCCTTCGTTTATAGCTTTTACTCCAAGAGTTTCCAGCGCTTCGGTCATGCCGAATTGTTGAGCAATTGTTGACATTGTATTATTTTAAATTTGATTGTTTGTAAAATTTAAGCAAAAGTAAATCTTTATTTTGAATTTTAGCCCAGATGGGAACGGCATCCTTTTTATGATTTAAAAAATCATAAAAAGATATAGTGGACAGCTGGAAATAGCTCCTGAAATATATTCATAATAAAAGCAATACTTATTTTGCTGTAAATCGAGAGTCAGTTTCCATTACGGTTCCGCATTTATCGCAGGTCCTAAGTTCTTTTGAATTATAGAAATGTTCAAAGTGTCCTAAAAAATCTTTTTCAATATCGGTTAATGGGAAATAGACTTCATAGAGTTTGTGATTGCAGTTATCGCAGAACCAAAGTAGTCCATCTTTGGCATTTGTACCGGCTCGTTTTAATTCGATTACCAAACCAATCGAACCGTCGCTTCTGTTGGGAGAATGTGGCGTTTTTGCTGGATGTAAATACATATCACCAGCTGAAAGTTTCATCGCTTTTTTTTCGCCATTATCCTGAACATAAACCGTGATTTCGCCTTCGAGTTGATAGAATAATTCTTCGGTTTCATTGTAATGATAATCTTTTCGGGCATTTGGACCTGCCACAATCATTACGATATAGTCTTCGGAATCTACATAAATGTTTTTATTGCCAACTGGGGGTTTTAATAAATGACGGTTTTCGTCAATCCATTGGTTGAGGTTGAATGGTTTTGGTATGGACATGGTAGTAATTTTCAGTAAAGTTATAAAATAAAAAAGTCCCGATACGTTCGGGACTTTAAAATATTATTTCACTTCTTTAATCAGATAAATGTAGGCGGGGAAGTGGTCGCTATATCCAACCTCAGAGGAGCCATGTCTTAACGGATAGCCCTTGTACTGACCGACGGTCGTTATCATAAAAGGTTTGTTGTAAATTCCGGCTTTCCAATAACGGAAAGAAGAAGTGTCTTTTTGGATTAAGGTTTCAGAAACCATGATTTGGTCAAAAATATCTCCGGCATCACGATAGAACAGTGTAGCATTACCTTTGTAGAACATTTCTTCAAAAGGGTTGTACACGCCAAATTGTTTTACATCTTCTTTTTTGCGCATGGCACCAACACCTTCTTTTACACTTTTGTTGTAAGTTCCGTCATTTAAATCGCCCATGTTTATAATTTTGGCATTTGGGTTGATTTTATATATAGAATCCATTATTTTTCGGTCTAATCTACCAGCTGCCTCACGGAAAGGAGAACTTTTCTTTTCACCACCAGAGCGTGATGGCCAGTGATTTACCATTATGTTTATTTCTTCACCATCAAGTAAGCCGGTTACTAATAAAATATCTCTAGTAAAAACTCGGTCCAAATTCTTATCAACTTCTGATTTATCATCAGCAGCATCGTCTTTTTCATTCTTTTCTTTGACGTTTGCTTTTAATTGGTTTTTGTAAATCAATAAAGGGATGTTTTTATAACTAGTTGGTTTAAAATGTCTCTTTTGATACAACAATGCCACATCAATTCCTCTTTTATCAGGCGAATCAAAATGAACAATTCCGTAATCTTTATTAATAAGTGCCGGTTCTTTGATTAAATCTTCTAGAACGCCTCTGTTTTCAATTTCAGCACCACCAATGAATGTTGGAGAGTTATTTGGGTTTTCTGTTGTTCCTATTTCTGAAAGCACATGAGCTAAGTTGTGCAATTTTTTGTGATATTTTTCAGATGTCCAGTTTTGAACTCCGTTTGGCAGCCATTCTTCATCATTGTTTGCTTCATTAATTGTATCGAACAAATTTTCAAAATTGTAGAAGGCAACGGTATGCACTATATACTTTTTTGATTGACCATTTGCTCCAATGATTGCGAATAAAACAAAGAAAAGAGCTATAAACTTTTTAATTCTCATAAAACATATATTAATTAATTGTCAAGTTTTTTACAAACTTCGAGCCAAAAGTAGATAATATTATTAAAAGATGTACATTTGTCGGCTTTAAGTTTTCATTAAGACTTAATGTTAGAAAAAATTAAACCAATTTTATTTATGAAAAAACTTGTCATTAGTGCTTTATTTTTATTACAGGTTGTTTTTGTCTTCGCACAGACAACAGCCGGAATTAAAGGAAAAGTTGTAGATTCAAAAAACCAAAAGCCGTTACAAAATGTTGTAGCATCTATTCAAAACACTAGTCTAACTGTATTAACAGATGCTAACGGTGTATTTACATTTTTAGATGCTCCAAAAGGAAGTCAATTGCTTCAAATTAAAAGTACTGGATTTAAAGATCAGTTGCTATCAGTTGATGTAGAATCTGGCAAAGTGTTAGATTTAGGAGTTGTGGTTTTGGAAGAAGATATCACATCGGAACAACAATTAAGTTTAATTACCATTACCGAAAATGATTTGGGTGATGATAACAGTGGTTCAGAAAGTACTGCTGGATTGTTACAAGCATCAAGAGATGCGTTTCAACAAGCAGCTGCTTTTAACTGGGGTCAAGCTCGTTTTAGAGTTAGAGGTTTAGATAATGAATATGGTACTACCATGATTAATGGAGTAACCATGAATAAAATTTATGACGGAAGACCACAATGGTCAAACTGGGGAGGATTAAATGATGCTACAAGAAATCAGGAATTTACAACGGGTTCTGGACCTTCTGACTATACTTTTGGAGGAATTCTTGGCACACAAGAAATCAATACAAGAGCTTCTATATACAGAAAAGGATCAAGAATTTCATTTTCAGGGACTAACACAAACTACAGTTGGAGAACTATGGCAACTCATGCTTCGGGAATGAGTACAAAAGGTTGGGCATTTGTAGTGTCTGCTTCCGGGCGATGGGCAAAGGAAGGTTACTTCGAAGGAACTGATTATGATGCAAAAGCATTGTTTGCTAGCGTTGAAAAGAAATTCAATGATCACCATTCCTTAAACTTTACTTCTATTTACTCTGAGAACAGCCGTGGTAAAAGTTCACCAAATACGGATGAAATTACAAGCTTAGCCGGTGTTAAATACAATTCATATTGGGGATGGCAAGATGGTAAAAAAAGAAATTCAAGAGATAAAGAAGTTAATGAGCCAATCTTAATGTTAACGCATTATTGGAAAGTTACTGATAAAACTAATTTAACTACATCGGTAACACACCAATTTGGAAAAATTGGAAACAGTCGTTTAGCATATCAAGGTGTTAACAATCCAGACCCTACTTATTACAGAAATTTACCAAGTTATTATACTTCGGCATATAACCCAGATGATTATACCGATTTTCTAGGAGATGATCCTGCAAATGTGGCAGCTGGTATTAGTGCAGCTTCAAGTTTTCTAGCAAACAGACAAATAGATTGGACTAATATGTATAATACCAATTTAAGTTCATCAGACGGGCATAGTGCTTACATTTTATATGAAGATAGAACAGATGATAAAGTGTGGACTGCTAATTCAGTTATAAATTCACAATTGGCTGATAATATCAATATGAATGCCGGGGTGACTTTTAGAAATTTAAAATCACACAACTTTGCTAATGTATTAGATTTATTAGGTGGCCAATATTTTGATGATAAAAATTATTTTACTAATACTGCCGATCAACAACAGTCTGACTTAAACAATCCAAACAGAACAGTCGGAGTGGGAGATACTTTCTCATACAATTATAACCTATTAGCTAACACTATTGATGCTTTTACTCAATTTAAGTTTACTTATAAAAAGGTTGATTTTTATTTAGCACAGTCGTTTACAAGAACGCAATATCAAAGAGAAGGATTATACAAAAACGGTATTTATCCAACAAATTCATTTGGAAAAAGCAATACCTACCTTTTTGAAAATTTTGGTTTTAAAGGTGGCCTAACGTATAAAATTTCGGGAAGACAATTCTTTAATTTTAACGCAGCCTACATGACCAAAGCACCATCTTTAAGAAATGTTTTCCCAAATGCACGTATAAATGATAATATTTCTGTTGGACTTCAATCAGAAAACGTTACAAGCGGTGATGTGAGTTACATCATAAAGGCACCTAAATTCAAATCAAGATTAACAGCTTATTATACTAATATTAAAAAAGGAACCGAAACTTCATTTTTTTATGGAGAAGGTGTTTTCTTAGATGATGGTGGAGATGGTGGAGATGCATTTGTTGCAGAAACACTTTCAAACGTTGAAAAACAGAATATTGGTTTAGAGTTAGGAATGGAGTATCAAATCACATCAACTATTAAATTATCTCTTTCAGGAGCTTACGGAGAAAACACATATAACAATAATCCAAATGTATCTTTGAATAATGATAATTTAGCAACACCAGACAATACTAATCCAGTTGCAGATTTTGGACAAGCAAAATTAAAAGGTTACAGATTAGGAGGAGGACCACAAACTGCAGCTTCATTTGGAATTGAATATAGAGATCCAAAATTCTGGTGGATTGGCGCCAATGCAAACTATATTGCTGATAACTATTTAAATGTATCCTCTTTGTTAAGAACAGCTAATTTCTTCAGAAATCCAAATGATTTAGAAGGCTTGTCTTTTCCTGAAATTACTCCGGAGAGAGCAAAAGAATTATTGAAACAAGAAAAATTTGACGATTTTTATTTAGTAAACTTAACTGGTGGTAAATCATGGAAAGTTGGAAAACAAACTTTTGGTTTCTTTGCCAGCATTAATAACGTTTTTGATGTGACCTATAAAACAGGTGGATTCGAACAGTCTAGAAAAGCTAATTACAGAGAAGTTAATCAAGACGTCTCAAGCGGAACTCCTGCTTTTGGACCAAAATATTTCTACGGTTATGGTAGAACTTATTTCTTAAATTTATATATTAATTTTTAATTAAATAGTTATGAAAAATTATAAAAAAATTGTTCTTGTATTCTTGGCTTTATTGCCATTTACAGGATGTTCACCAGAAAACGATATAAAAATAGCAGATTTTACAAAGTATGCATTTTATGAAGAGTTTCTTGGAAACACTACAGACGGTTCTGTTCTAAACATTACTGGATGGACAAATTATGCTCAAGTAGGAACCGTTAAATGGAATGAAGGGTTGTATAGTGGAACTAAATATGCAGAATTCACCTCTTACCAATCAGGCCAAGCATCTAACATCGCCTGGTTAGTTTCTCCGGCAATTAATATGGACACTATGAATAATGAAACATTAGCGTTTGATGTCGCTCAAGCTTACGTTTCATCTTCTTCAAACTCAATTGAGTTATTGGTTTCAACAGATTACGATGGTACAAATGTAATGACTGCAAGTTGGCAAACATTATCATTCAAAACACCACCATTAAATTATGATACTAATTTTACTTTTTTTAGTTCAGGATTAGTTGATTTATCTAGTTACACTGGAAATATATATATAGCTTTCAAATGTAAAGGTTCGGGAACAAATACGTCACTAGATGGAACATACGAATTGGATAACGTTAGAATTTTCGACAAAAAATAAATCATAAAATAATATGAAAAAAATAATTTTAAAATCAGGTTTACTATTATCATTGACAATCGGGCTTCTATCTAGTTGCGCTTCAGATGATCATTACTCAACACCAGAGAATACTTTGGTTACCTATGAATTGACAAGTACTAGAACTGTGGCTTCAGTTAGCACTGTTGCTACAGCTACACCGGTCCAATTTACTACAGACGATATAATCGAAGCGTATGTAACATCAAGTGATGAAAAGGGAACTTTTTACAAATCGATATCATTTCAAACTATTCCAACTGACGGTTCAAATCCGATAGGATTTAGTGTGCCTTTGAACGTTACAACATTATATGGCAAAGGATTCATACCAGGAAGAAAAGTTTTCATTAAATTGAATGGATTATACTCTGCAATTGTTTATGGTTCAATGCAAATAGGTTCTTTATACCAAGGGACTATAGGAAGAATTTCAGAGTTTGAATGGCAAGATCATTTATTTCCTTCAGCAACAGTTGTTCCTGAAAGTGAAATGATAAGAACTTTGAGTTTATCAGTAGCATATACAGATGCTAATCAAAACACACTTGTTGAATTAGACGGAGTACAATTTTCTGATACTTCTCTTAACAGAACATACTATGATGTAGATTCAGGTGGTGGTGCTACAAATCACACTTTAGTTTCTACAACAGGTACTTCTGGTAAAATAATTCGTTTCAGTAGTTTTTGTCCTTTTACTTTTAATCAAGTACCAAAAGGAAGTGGAAAAATCAGAGGTGTTTTAACTAAATACGATACCGATTTTCAATTCATAGTTAGATACGAAAGTGACATTAAATTAACTCTAGATCGTTTTGACACTTCTCCGCCAATTGTTGGAAGTGCATTAGCTTATTTGGGTTCATTTACCGAAAATTTTGAATCATATAGCTCAACATCACCAAATAATAAAATATTCCCTAAATATATTAATGATGCCGTTGTGGGAACAAGATATTGGCAAACCACTTTATTTGGAGGTAATAGATATTTACAAATGACTTCTTTTACTTCTTCAACTTCAACAACCTTAGTTAATGAAAATAACCGTTCAGTATTCTTAATACCTGTCGATTTGACTGCTGCAAATACTTTCTCGTTTCAAACTAAAGAAGGTTTTTCTAATGGTACTGTTTTAAAAGTGTATTACATTTTAGCCTCAGATTATACTCCAGGAGGAATAATAAATAATTCTAAATTGGTTGATATTACATCAAGTTTCACCTATTCACCAGGTTCAAGTTCAGGTTATCCAACAAACTTTACTCCTAGTGGAAACTATAATATCCCAGGAACAGTTACCGGAAATGGATATTTTGTATTCGAATATATTGGAAGCGGTTTAACTGGTCTTACCTCTACCATGCAAATAGATAATGTTGTAGTTAATTAGTAATTACATTTTTATAAAAAAGCGGCCTGAATTTTCAGGCCGCTTTTTTGTTTTATAGTATCCTTGATAATGTAGATTTACTTTGTCAGTTTACTTCGTTCTTCTATAATCTTGCTCTCTAAGTAGCTTCGAATAAAATAAGTTGTTAAATCGCTTTTAATTATATTAATGTTTTAATACTCCACGCAACCCAAACAGTAGTATAATGCCAAATACTATTATGGCTACGCTTGCAACATAACCGCGATTTGAGCTCCATGTGCCCGCTAAAGATTTAGCTGACTTTCTTTGTGTAATGGCTTTGAAATATAATGAACCCACTATAATTAATGCTAGACCGATAAATTTTTCCATATACATATTCACTTTATTCAAAATAATTATTTCCTTGCTAACAAGAGCCTTAAAATAAATTCCCTCAAGCTAATATAAGGCTATTTAAAAGACTTTTTTAGCTGGGCTAAGAAAACCACTTATAAAGCAAAAACCGTCTCGTTATCATAACGAGACGGTTTTTATATCAACAATAAGAAGTTGTTAAATTACTTTACAATCAAGAACTCTGAACGTCTGTTTAAAGCATATTGAGCTTCTGTACATGGTTTACAAATTTCTTTAGGTTCTAATTCTCCCATTCCTTTTCCGGAAATTCTACTGGCATCAATTCCTTTAGAAATTATGTATTGAACGGTTGATTTTGCTCTTCTGTCTGATAACGTTAAATTATAGTTATCGCTTCCTCTACTATCAGTGTGAGATTTTGCCATAATAACCATTTTGTCATTATTTTTCATCACCTGAATCAATTTGTCTAACTCAAAAGCACCTTCCTGAGTGATATTGGCTTTGTCAAATTCAAAGTAAATAGGTTTTAATATAATTTCTGTTTCGGTTACAATAACATCTATCGGTTGTAATGCTGCATCCACTTTTGCTTTTGGTCCTTTGCTTTTAGTTATAGCAAAAGTATTTCCTTCATAACCATCTTTTGAAGCCTGAACTACATATGCTCTGTCGCATTCAACTCTGTAGCTTACTTCACCTTTTGAATTTGACATTTCCGTGGCGATAACATTTTTCTTGTCATCAAGTATAGAAACGCTTGCATTAGACAAAATTTCGCCTGTTTTAGCGTTTGTAACAACAATTAATGCATCAACACCACAGATTGGATTAACAATAAAGATATCGTCGTTTCCGTTTCTGTTACTAGATAAGAAACCGATTTTTTTATTTTCGTTAAAGGTAAAAGCAAAGTCATCTTTTTCAGTATTTACTGGTTTACCTAAATTAACAGCCTCACCAGTAGTTAAGTCAATTTGATAAACATCCAATCCACCCAAACCTTGTTTTCCGCTTGAAGCAAAAAACAATGTTTTATTGTCATCTGCAATAAAAGGAAAACTTTCATTGCCTTCGGTATTAACTTTATTGCCTAGGTTTTGTGGCTCACCACATGTTCCGTCTGCATTAACTGCCACTTTCCAGATGTCAGTTGTTCCGGTACCCAAACTTCCGGGTCTGTTAGAGGAGAAATATAAGGTTTTACCATCTCTGCTCAAACTTGGGTTGCTGGTTGAAAACTCTTTGCTGTTAAAAGGCAACGATTCAATACTTCCCCAAGAATCACCACTTTTAGTTGCTTTGTAAATACTGTTTCTTCCTAATTTTAGATTGTTTTTCTTGTCTTTTTCGAAAGTCTTTTCTCTGAAACTATCACTTGAAAAATAAACTGTGTTTCCATCAGCGCTCATTGTCAATGGTCCATCATGATATTGTGAGTTTAATGAACTTACAGTTGTTGCATTGGTTACGGTGCCATCAGTATTGTAATCTGCTCTGTATACATCTAAAAAAGGTTCATCAGTCCAACCATAACTTTTTCTCGCACCATTACGTGCACTTGTAAAGTAAAGCGTATTGTCATAAAGAACAGCTCCAAAATCAGATTTATCACTACTGATGTCAGAAGATTTAACATCAAATAACTTAGCTTTGTCTAATAATCTTGGAATGTAATTAGGATTTTCATTAAATGCTTTAGCACGTAAATCACTTGGAGCAGCTGCAGCAAATTTTTTCATTTGCTTATTAGCATCCTCATATTTTCCTTCCGCTTTCAACATTTGAGCATAACGATAATACGTTTCAGCATCTTGTTGTGTCTCGGTTGCTTTGGCATACCATTTAATAGCTTCTGATGTATTGAACATGTTGTAATAAGTATCTGCTAATTGCTTATTTACATAGCCGTCAGCTTTTCCGTTTTCAACAAGTTTTAAATATTCTTTTGCTGCGTCAATGTACTCATATCGAGCGTAAAGTTTATCAGCTATTTTGGTGTTTTTATTTTGCGCCGAGATTGTAAAGCTAATGGCTACAAAACTTAATGTTATATATAGATTTTTCATTTTTAGGATTGCTTTATTAGGTTAGAAATATCTAGGCGATTGTGATACTTTTTTCGCGAAGTTTAAATCAAATAACAACATTACCTCGTGTGAAGCAGGTGTCACTACATTTAAATCTGAAATAATGTGATCATACGCATATCCTATTCTTAAGCTTGGGGTTATGGCAAAATTTACCATTGCTCCAAAAGAGTCTTCCAATCTATAAGTTGCTCCTAATTCTAATTTATCATACATCATGAAGTTAGCTGAGACATCAAAAGATGTTGGCGCATTAACGGATGATTTAATCATCGCAAATGGTTTGAATTTTAAATTAGGGTTGATGTCAAATACATAACCTCCGGTTAAGAAATAATGAATTACATCCGTTCCATATTGTCTGCCATCGAAATCTAAATACTTCGATTTTAACATATTTGGTACCGAAAAGGCAACATAATATTTATTTGTGTAATAGAATACCCCCGAACCAATATTTAAGAAGGTATTATTCGGATTTCCGGAACCAAAAACATCATCTCCTAAATCAGGCAATGTTGGATAAATAGTGTTAAAATCAATTTTGTGCATGGTAGCTCCCGCTTTTAAACCAAAAGCTAATCTGTGTTCACCACCTAAATTAAGTGTATAAGAGAAATCGGCGTAAAAGTTATTCTCCTCAACTGGCCCAATTTTATCTGAGATTACAGAAAGTCCCAAACCAACATTTCTTCCAACAGGACTATGGATAAAAAATGTACCAGTGGTCGGAGCATCTTCAATTTCAACCCATTGTTTTCTGTAGAGAAATCCTCCAGACAAACTCTCTTTTGAACCAGCATAAGCTGGATTCATCACACTCATGTTGTACATATACTGTGTGTAATGCGGGTCTTGCTGTGCTCTTAACTCGTTAATCGCTAAAGCCAATATCGCAATGAAATATACTTTCTTCATTTTGTTTTGTTTTATTTTGAATGCAAATTATATAGTAAGTTATTGTGCTCTATTGATGTAAATCCATCCTGTTTTGGTTTCACCATTATTTCGGTCAATAATGAAATAATAGGTTCCATCTGGAAGTTCGTCTCCATCATCTGATTTTCCTCCCCACTCATTAACATAGTTATTACGCGAATAAACTTTCATTCCCAGTCGGTTAAATATAGTTAATTTTTTAACATCATAACCCGTTAAATCAAAAGTGTCATTTAAACCATCATTGTTGACAGAAATACCTTTTTGTATAACACAGAAAACGGATTCAACATTAAAAGGAAGCGACTCGGTTGAACAGCCATCAACAGTTATGGTTACAGTATATGTTCCAATTTCTGTTACTGTTATACTTTGGGTATTTCCAACTATACCACCGTTAGAATTGTGCCAAACAAAAGCAGCGGTTTCGGGATTAAATGAACCGTTTACAGCTGTAGCAGTTAATATATAATTCACACTTTGACATCCACCAGTAAGTTCTATTGTTACCGGAGGAACTATAGTGATTTGAGTAGTTCCCGGAGTTGCAACTTCACAATTATTAACATTAGGATTCGCCGTATAAGTTACTGTATATGTTCCTGGTGTACTAGTTAAATCAATAGCTCCAGTTGTTGAATTTATTGTCAAACCAGTTGTTGAACTAAAGGTTCCGCCAGTTGCAAATCCAGCACTAAGATTAGGTAATTCGGAACCATTATTTGCACATAAAGGAGCATCATAGTTAAAACCTGTTACCAAAGTAATTACTGGTTTTATTTCTAATGAAAATGCAGGTGATGTTATTGCACTGACTCTACAAGTATTTGAATCAGCAGCAACAGTAACCACGATATCATAAACACCAGGAGTTGAATTTGCCAGATCAATTACACCAGAGGTTGCGTTAATAACTAAACCTGATGGAGTAGCCGAGAATGTTGCAAAACTACTAAAACCAGAGCTTAGACTTGGAGACAAAGTTGCCTGTGCATTTTTACAAATAGGCGTTGTATAACTAAACCCAATAATCGGTGTTATTGTTGGTTTAATTTCAATTGGCGCTGAACTTTGCCCGCCCGCAAGACATATTGCTGGTTGATTTGCTACAGTGTAATTAACAGTATGCGTTCCTGGTGTTGAATTCGCTAAATCGATTTCTCCAGTAGATGTGCTTATAAATACCAAACCAGTAGTAGTTACATCCTCTGAATAAATTCCTCCAGTTGTAAATCCTGAAGCCGGAATTGGAGTAGGGTTTGGAGTTGCATTTTGACAAACAGGAGTTGTGTAACTAAATCCAGTGACTGCAATAATAGGATTAATAGCATTAATAGTCACGGTAATAGGTGCTGATAAACAACCAGTAGTTAAATCTTTAACTACAAGTATATGATCACCAGCTGCTAGGTTACTGAATGTAGTACCCGATTGAAAAGCGCCACTATCAACACTATATTGATAATTGGAAACAACTAAAGAATAACTTCCAACATTAGTATAATCTTCAGGATCAATTGCAGTCCAATCAGCAGGATTCCATGTTGTGCTTGGTAAGGTTGCAGAATTTAATCGTCTGTAGGTATAACCTGGTTGGTTTAATGGTGAAAATGCCACACCATCTGTTCTTCCCCATAAATCTATTACGACATCAGCAGCGCTAGTTAATCTAATATTGTCATCAATATTTACACCGCCGCAACCCGCAAATACCAAATCAGGAATAACTCCTCCTGCATTTGTTGCACTTCCTACAGAAATGATTTTTACCGTATTATTAGGCATAGTACCCGACAATGTTAAATCACAAGAAGTTGTTGAATTACCATTGTTGTATATTTTTAACTTATAATTACTCAAATTTACAGTAGCTCCAGTTCCATTGTAAATTTCTACATAGGTTAATGAACCTGCATTTGCATCAGTAACTTCAGAGATAAATAAATCTGCTGGTAATGGTCCACTAGCATCTAATGCAGTAAAACTAATTGTCCCAGTTGACGGAGTACACAAAGATGGTGTGGTTGCAATATCCGTTGGAGTTGGAACTGTATTAATAGTTACAGTAAATGATTTTTCATTAATACACCCAGTAGCCCCAACTGCATATATATAAATCGTTTGACTGTTTGTAATAGGAGTTGCTATATCTAATGGTCCTATTCCTCCAGTTTGAGAGAAATAGTTACCGACAGCCAAACTTGGTAAAGTATAAGTATAACATGCCGCAACTGGTGCAGGTTGAACGATATTTGGCAATGCTATTATTTCAACTTGAGTAGAAGGATTTCCAGTTGTACATATTGAACCCGGCAAACCATAAACTACAGTATAAACTCCGGCCGAACTTAAACTTGGATTTATTTCACCTGTTGTTGGATTAATACTCAACCCAACATTAGGAATAGCAGAATAACTTCCTCCGGACGTACCTGTTTGAGTTACAGTTTGAAGACTGGTAATACTTTTACAATAAGACGGATTATTATAACTAATTGTTGCTGTAGTAGGTTCTGAAATATTTATAGTATATGATTTCACAAATTGAATACAACTCGCGGTTGCAGCAACGGTATTTGTAACTACATAGTTTCCTGGAGTACTTGCTTGAAGGTCTATTTCACCAGTGGCAGTATTTACAAAAACTAAACCTGGAGTGGATGAAAAAGTACCCGCTAATGAGCCTAAAGTTATAGTTGGTATTGGGTTAGGATTACCCGCTGCTCTACAATAGGAAGCAGGGCTATAACTAAAGTAAGCATCTGGACAACAATTTGTTGTTCCATGTCCAGAAGCCGTACTATTTGTTTGTGTTAAATTGATAAATCCAGGATTATCTGAAAAATTAGTAATTAATACAATATAAAATTGTCCCGCAATTGCATTAGCAATATTCAAATTTTCAGTTGCTGCTCCTGAGTAACTGCATCCTGTAGTTAGAGATATCGGAACGCCAATTCCAGGCGCTTGTCCACCGCTTATAGCGGCACAACCAGCAGCTTGACTTGTAAATGGACCCCATGCAGCATAATCTACATCTAAATCTGGTGTGCCACCAGCTGTAGAAGATTGTGTCAATAAATAATTAATAGGTCCCGTAGTAGCTACTTGAATCGTAAAGTACGCAGGATTTGGTGAAGTAAATAAACAACCTATAGTTCCCAAACTAGTCACGCCTGTTGTATTAGCATAATTTGTTAAGCTACATACTGTTGAGCCAGTTGGGCAAGTAGATGGTGTTGAAATACACAGATCAAATGTAGCTGTTTGAACGGCGGTAGAATTGGAATAAACTCTAATAAAATAGGTTTGACCAACAACTAAGTTATTTGCAACACTCGAAAGACTATTTGCAGTACTACAATATAACTGTGTCAACGTTCCACATTGACCAGTATAAACGGCGTGATTTAAGTCGGTTGTAGAACCAGTAACATTTTGTAATGAAATATTTAAATAAGTATTTGTTGCTACAAACTGAAACCAAACATCATCATTTGCATTACCAATACAAGGCGCAGTTGTTCCGGGTGTTGATGCTGTTGCACCAGTTATAGTACCTGGTGTAATTTGTTGACAAGCCGCTGATGAATTCACAGGGGCAAAAATTGCACCTGAACAATCATCATTAATTATTAACGTTAAAAAATCTTTACCAGAAGACCATGCACTTGAATCTGTAGAAGAACAAACCGCTCTTACATAAAAAGTATATTGAGTCCCCGGGTTTAAACCAGTTATTAAACTTGGATTAGCTGATACAATAACACCCGTAGCAGTTGGTAAAGGAATTGGTGATCCAAATGGGACATACAAAACCTCCCATTGTGTTGCAGGTGTTGTATTAGTGTCAGTCCAGCCTAATAATGCTGAAGTTGATGTGATGTTTGTAGCAGTTAAATCGATAGGCTTCAAACAAGTTGGTGCAGGCGCACATGTGACATTAGCAACCCATCCTGAACCGGTAAATGAACCATCACTTCTAAATCTAAAAGTTAAGCATCCAGTAGAACTTGAAGAAGTAAATGGACCAGGAATTGTTGTTCCCCAAAAAGCACCAGGGGTTGTTAAAGGGCCAAAACCTGTACCATTTGTACTCGATATTTGAGGAGCAGTTATTGAATTTCCATCAAAAACATACATACCGTCAAATGAATCTTCTGTATCAAAAGAAGTGAAAGTTACTGTTACTAATTGTCCAGGAATTGTAGGGCAAATTGTTACCGTTGAATCTTCATCATCAAGATAATCTGCTGTTAAACCTCCAGAGTCAACATAGATACCACCACAAACAGGTGGTGGCGCTGCTGTTGTAAATGGAACTGGTCCAGTCCAAAGACTGAAAGTACCATTACCGCAATCGGCTCTAACATAATATTCGTAAGATGTCAAAGGTGTCAAACCGGTTAAAGGGAAGTTTGTATTGCTGGTGGATGTAACTCCTGATCCTGAAGGAACGCCAGTGCCAGCTGGTTGAACAGCAACTTGCCACGAAGTTGATGCACTGGGGTTATCCCAAGATGCTAATGCAGAATCACTAGTAATTGATGCTACCGTTGCATTTGTAGGTTGTCCACAGTTAATTTGGTTGATAACTAAAGTATAAGCTGTAGTTTGTGGTGCAGCCCATGTAGAAATTACAAAATAATAGGTTGAACCAGCTGTGACAGGTAAATCGAATGATCTAATGCCTGTGCCAGAGTTTGCAACTCCTGCTAAACAGTTTACACCAATATTAGCACAACTACTGTATGCAAAAATACCTGAGTAAGTAGCTGTTGGTGTCATTGCTACATTGATAGTGCCAGTAAAAGTTGAAGTAAATGAATACACAACATCATTACCGTTCAAATAATTATTGGTTGAACCACAGCCTGACGCACCTGGACTTCCCTCTATTGGAGCATTATCTGCATAGTTGGATGTATTATCTGAAGTTGTGTAAGGTAGCGTAGTTACTACTATTGGAGCAGCACATGTAAATCCGGGTACTGCTGTAGTGAATGTTTGAGGGCCTGCCCATTCACTTAATCCAGAAATACCACCACAATCAGATCTAACATAAAAATTATAACAAGTTCCAGTAGTAAGTCCTGTAAATATATATGAATTAGTTGTAACTGGTGTCCAGCCTGTTGTTGAATTTGTTGGAGCAGGATCAGTACATGGTAAGGCTAACACTTGCCATGAAGTAGCAGTTCCTGTGCCTGTCCATCCAAAAGAAACAGAGGTAGGTGATAAACCCGCTGTTGTTAAAACAACTGGTTTAGGGCATGCTGGTGCTGGCGTACAAGTAATGTTGCTTGTCCAACCTGCAGCAGTTGTTGTGCCATTTGATGTAAACACAAAAGTCAAACATCCTAAAGCATTTGATGCTGTGAATGATGGAGGTAAAGTTGTACCTGATAAGTTTGCTAATAAAGTGCCAGATGTACTATTACCATCATAAATTTTTAAGAAGTCGGTATTGGCTTGCGTATTAAATGAAGTAAATGTTACTGTTACAACATCTCCTACAGTAACAGGGCATATAGTTGTTGTTTGGTTGGCATTATTAGGATAATTAGCAGCTAATCCGCCAGTATCAACAAAATTACCACCACAAACAGGCGGTGCAAGTAGCGTAGTTATTGTTGTTGGAACTGACCATGCACTACTATCAGTTAAACTACAAACCGCTCTTACATATATATCATAACATGTTGCAGAAGTTAATCCGGTTAGTGTGAATGGATTTGAACCTGCAGGAACAAAACCTGTTGAAACTGCAGTTGGAGCAGGCGAACCACAAGGTAAAGCTAAAACTTCCCATGCTGTTGCAACACTAGTATCCGGATTTTGAGGCTGAGACCAGTTTAATATAACAGAGTTTATAGTAATTGTGCCTGATGCTAAAGCGGTTGGCTTTCTACAGGTGGGCGGAGCATTACAAGTTATATTACTTACCCAACCAGCAGCTCTTGTTGAGCCATTTGATGTAAACACAAATGTCAAACACCCCAAAGCATTAGAAGCTGTAAAAGATGGAGGTAAAGTTGTCCCAGATAAAGTAGCTAATAACGGAGCAGCTGCGCTATTCCCATCATATACTTTTAAAAGGTCAACACCATTTTCAGTATTAAATGATGTAAAAGTCACAGTAACAAGATCACCAGGATTTGTTGGGCAAATTGTAGTTGTAACGTTTGCATTATTGGGATAATTCCCAGTAATACCACCAGAGTCAACAAAATTACCACCACATACTGGCGGCCCGACAAGTGTTGTAAAGTTGGCCGAAGCTACAGACCAAGGACTCGTAAAACCTGTTGTACATCTAGCTCTTACATAAAACTTGTAAGCAGTATTTGGAAGTAATCCAGTTACTACATAAGGAAAAGTAGTGGTTGTGTTTGTTGGAATTCCTGTTGGTGTCCCAGAAGCTAGAACAACTTCTATTTCCCAAGAGGCAGCTCCGGTTCCATTAGGATTTGTCCAGTTTAATGTTGCTCCGTTTGCAGTAATTGCAGAAACAGTTAATCCAGTTGGTACCAGACATGGAGTGTCTATACTGACATCATCAATTAACCATCTGTCGCCATCGATACTTGTACTTGGTTGTGTATATACTTTTACAAAAGCAACATAAACGAATTGACCACCGAAGGAAGTGCCTAAATCAACTGTTTTTTCTGTATAGATGTTAAAATTAGAAGTTGGTGTAATTAACTCATCCTCTGTCCATTGTTGTGCCAAAGAATAAGCTAATGGATCAGTTTGTGATGCAAGAGCAGGTGCCACTTTTATTTGATAAATAGTTCCTTGATTCCCACTAGTAAACATTCTTGTGTAAAAATGTAACACGCCGTTGGCTGGAATTTGTACAAGTGGAGTTGCTAAATAATCCTCGGATGTATTTCCTTGACCAATATTTTCCCCTCGGTTAACATAAGCAGCATTAGTTCCCTGATAAACAATAGGTGGTGTAGCAACAGTATTATTAATTCCCCAACGAACATTTGGTCCAACGGCATTGTCAAATACAGCCCAATTTCCGGTTCCTAATGTCCAGTTAGTTGACGGAGACGCATCGGGACCAGTTGTATTTTCAAAACCTTCTAGAGATAGCTGGGAATAACTACTTATAGAAATGAATAAAAACAGTAGTAATAAAGTAAATTTTTTCATAAAATGAAAAGTTTGAATTGTTTGTTATTTTTTTAAAAAATTTTGAAGTCCAAATTTAGTAAAATTTATGAATTGTTTACTAAATGTTTACTAAATGTGTTTTTTTAATATTATATTATAAAGATTTGTATCTATTATCCTCGAAACTAATGTGGTTTTTTAATTTTGAAATAACTAATTTTACCACACAATAAAATCAAATGTTAGAAAAAGAAAATATAAATTTTGAAAGAACAGTAATTGTTGGAATAATTACACAAAATCAAAACGAAGAAAAATTAACAGAGTATTTAGACGAATTAGAGTTTTTAACGTTTACTGCTGGAGGTGAAGTAATTAAACGATTTTCACAAAAATTGGAACGACCAAATCCTAAAACATTTTTAGGGACAGGTAAAATGGATGAAATTAGCTTATATATCAAAGAAATGAGCATTTCTACGGTTATATTTGATGATGAATTATCTCCGTCTCAACAAAAAAACATTTCTAAAATATTGGATTGTAAGGTTTTGGACCGAACCAATTTAATCTTAGATATTTTTGCCCAAAGAGCAGAAACTTCTTATGCCAGAACTCAGGTTGAATTAGCCCAATGTCAGTATTTATTACCTAGACTTTCTGGAATGTGGACACATTTAGAGCGTCAAAAAGGAGGAATTGGTCTGCGTGGTCCAGGTGAAACAGAAATCGAAACCGACAGAAGGATTGTTCGGGATAGAATAGCTTTATTGAAAGAAAAGATAAAGACAATCGATAAGCAAATGTCGGTTCAAAGAGGAAACCGTGGCGCTATGGTCCGTGTTGCCTTGGTTGGATATACTAATGTTGGGAAATCGACTTTAATGAATGTAATTAGCAAAAGTGAAGTTTTTGTTGAAAATAAATTATTTGCAACATTAGATACCACAGTTCGTAAAGTGGTTATTAAGAACCTGCCTTTTTTGCTTTCAGATACGGTTGGGTTTATTAGAAAATTACCAACTCAATTGGTAGACTCTTTCAAAAGCACTCTTGATGAAGTTCGCGAAGCTGATTTGTTATTGCATGTTGTTGATATTTCACATCCTGATTTTGAAGAACACATAACTTCTGTTAATCAAATCTTGTTGGATATAAAGAGCAATGATAAACCTACGATTATGGTTTTCAATAAAATCGATGCCTATAAAAATGAAGTAATCGATGAAGATGATTTAATTACCGAAAAAACATCCAAACATTATACGCTAGACGAATGGAAAGCAACTTGGATGAGTAATGTTGGAGAAAAAAACACCTTATTCATATCGGCAACAAACAAAGAAAATTTTGAGGAGTTTAGAGAAAAAATATACGAATCGGTTAGACAAATCCATATTACAAGATTTCCGTATAACAAATTCTTATATCCGGACTATAAAGACGCTGTAGAAAAAGAGTAGTTTTTATTTCTATTGTAGATAATAAATGTAACCAAAATTAAACCAAACATTCCAATCGTTTGCTCTATTCTCAGTATAAATAGTCTCATCAGGATTCAAACCATCAACCCAATTTGAAAAGTAATATTGTAATCTAAAGTCAACCATCAAATCTGATAATTCGGTCAACTTATATCTACAACCAACACTCGAAACGATAGACCAAACGGTTCCGCCTTGATTTGTAGTAGCATTGTAATATTTTATGGGTGTTGAAATAGGTGTGTCTAAAGGGCCAAGTAGAGACCAAGCTTTTGGGTCATAAAAACTAAACTGTCCTCCCAAACTAATAAACGGAGCGAATGAACCCAAAGTAGCTGTAAACTCTCTAATACTCAATGGGAAAAATTCTAATTGCATGCCAACATTGGTTACAGCCGTACTTCCTCTCATTGCTCTTAATTGATTTGCAACTAAACTAGTTCTGCTTGGATCAACCCATTTCCCAAAATGTTGCAATTCTGTTTTATTATAAGACAACTCACTTCTTAATTTGAAGTGGTCATTAAAATAAGTCTCCGGTGTATAACAATTACATTCAGCTCTATAAGAAAAATTCAAATAATGAATAATTCCGATTCCGTAACCAGTATTACCAATATTTGTTGAAAAGTCATGGCGTTCACCATAATCAGATTGAAAAGCAACTGGACCTATGATTGCCCCAATTTCATGAGAAAATCCAAATTGTGCATTTATACTATTTGACAAGCCAAATAACAACAGTAAGGTTATGATAAAATTTTTGGGCATTTGCATACTAATTAGTTCAAATCTCGACAAATATATAAAAACATCAATCAGTTATAAAATAAAATAAAAAATACTTGATTTATATACGAATAAATTAATGAAAGTATTTGAATATCGAGAATTATTGTACTCTTCATAACAATTTTTTAAAAGAAACATAAAAATTCTAAGAATTTAGAAAAAATTATGACCACCGTTTTTAATTAAATGTATATTTGTCCGATTTTACGAAATCGATTTCTTAAAAATATTAATAGTATAATTTATGTCACAAAGTATCAACTTATTTATGGAATTGGTTGCAAAAAGAAATGGTCACGAACCAGAATTTATGCAAGCAGTTATGGAAGTTGCTGAAACAGTAATTCCGTTTATTGAACAAAATAAAAAATACCAAAACAAAATGCTTTTGGAAAGAATGGTAGAACCTGAACGCGTAATCATGTTCCGTGTTTGTTGGATTGATGATGCTGGAAATACACAAGTAAATCGTGGTTACAGAATACAAATGAATTCTGCTATTGGACCTTATAAAGGCGGAATTCGTTTCCATCCTTCTGTAAACCTTAGTATTTTAAAATTCTTAGCTTTCGAACAAACGTTCAAAAACAGCTTAACTACATTACCAATGGGTGGTGGAAAAGGAGGTTCTGATTTTGACCCAAAAGGAAAATCAGATATCGAAATCATGAAATTCTGTCAAGCATTCATGACCGAATTAGCTAAACATATTGGTGCTGATACTGACGTTCCTGCCGGAGATATTGGTGTTGGAGGAAGAGAAGTTGGCTATATGTTTGGTCAATATAAAAGATTAAGAAACGAATTTACCGGAGTTTTAACTGGTAAAGGAATTACTTTCGGAGGTTCTTTAATTCGCCCTGAAGCTACAGGTTACGGCGATGTTTACTTCGCTCAAAACATGTTAGCTACTAAAGGACAAAGTTTTTCTGGAAAAACAGTTGTTGTTTCTGGTTCTGGAAACGTAGCACAATACGCTATCGAAAAAGCAACAGAACTTGGCGGAAAAGTAGTTACAGCATCAGATTCTTCAGGATATATATATGACGCCGATGGAATCACACCTGAAAAATTAGGATATATTATGGAAATTAAAAACGTAAACTATGGAAGAATTTCTGATTACGTGGCTAAATATCCATCTGCAAAATTTGTAGCAGGAAAACGTCCATGGGAAGTTAAATGTGATATTGCGTTACCATGTGCTACACAAAATGAACTAAATGGAGAAGAAGCTAAAGCACTTATTGCAAACGGATGTATCTGTGTTGCCGAAGGTGCCAACATGCCTTCAACTCCGGAAGCAGTTACCGAATTCTTGAAAGCAAAAATTCTTTTCGCTCCAGGCAAAGCATCAAATGCTGGTGGTGTTGCCACTTCAGGTCTTGAAATGTCTCAAAACTCTTTACGTTTAAGTTGGACATCTGAAGAAGTTGACCAACGATTGAAAAACATCATGGCAAACATCCACGAAGCTTGCGTAAAATATGGTACTGATTCAACAGGATATACAGATTATGTTAAAGGAGCAAATATTGCCGGTTTCGTAAAAGTTGCTGATGCCATGCTTGCACAAGGAATAGTATAATTAAAATAAACCAACCAACAAACCCTAAAAATGCCATCAGAAATGATGGCATTTTTTGATTCAAATACAACAATTAGATAATTTTTACGTTTACACTATATTTGTATGCTAATTCTTTTCAGATGAAAAAGTGCTTTTTCGGGGTTTTATTTCTTTTTTTTCAAATATGCTTATCTCAACCATTCCAAAATTGGAAAGGATATTTTTCCTATAATCAAATTAAAGATATTTCGGAATCAAGCAATAAAATTTATGCTGCAGCCGAAAATGCATTGTTTACCAAAAATATAGCTTCCAACGATGTCAATACCATAAATACAATTGATGGTCTTTCGGGACAAACCATTTCGGCTATCTATCATAGCGACACTTTCAACAAAACAATTGTAGGTTATGAAGACGGATTGATGATTGTCATTAATGATGCTGACGGAAGCATGTTAAATGTTGTGGACATCATTAATAAAAACATTCCGGCTAACATTAAAAGACTAAATCATTTTATGGAATACGATGGCATCCTATATATATCCTGTGATTTTGGAATTGTACAATACAAATTGGCAACTTTAGAGTTTGGAGATACTTATTTTATCGGTCCGGCCGGACAAGAAATAAAAGTCTATCAAACCACTATTTTTAACGGAGACATATATGCAGTTACACAATATTACGGAATTAGAAAAGCGGCTATAATAAATCCAAATCTAATTGATTATACACAATGGCAAGTTTTTGATAGCGGTTATTGGAACGGAATAGTGACATTTAATAATCAACTGATAGGAATGAATACTAACCAGAAACTCTATAAACACAATGGTATCTATTTTCAAGAATTTGGCACAATAGGACAACCCGGACTTGATATTCGAGCCACTTCAAATTATATTGTTGTAACTAGTTCAAATCATGTTTTTATTTATAACTCATCATTTACTCAAATAATACATATTCAAAACACACAAATAACTTCAATTCCGGTAACTTTTACTTGTGCTACCGTTGCCAATGAAACGATTTATATTGGAACAAATGAAAACGGAATCGTTTCCTCACCGATTAATTCACCAACTAATTTCGAATTCATCATGCCGAATGGACCCATACGGAATAATATATTTTCGTTAAATAGTTCATCCTCAAACTTATGGGCAGTATATGGAGGATATGACATAACGTACAATCCATATACTTATTTGCCAAGCGGTATAGGCTCATTTGGTATAAGTAGATACAATGAAGCTAATGGTTGGTTAAATATTCCTTATTCAGCTGTATTTGATGCAAATGCTTTAGTTCGCATAGCCATAAATCCAAATGATGAAACACAACTTTACATCGCCTCTTACTTTAGTGGTTTGTTAAAATTAGAAAATGAAAACCCAACAACTTTATTAAACCAAAGCAATAGTGGGTTAGAGGGAGCAACAGGTGATTGTAGAATAAACAGTACAGCATTTGATAAATCAGGAAATTTATGGATGACCAATAGTAGAATTAAAAATGGATTGAAAGTCCTAAAAGCAACAGGAGAATGGCAATCATTTAATATGGAATCCATCTTAACGGATTATGCAAGTAATGATTTTTGTAAAATAGCTATAGATAAAAGCGGTACAAAATGGATTGCCTCTTATAAAAATGGTGTTGTTGCTTTTAACGAAAATACCAATATCTTTAAAAAAATATCAGAAGGAGTTGACTTAGGAAACCTTCCTTCTATTGACGTCCGTGCTATTGCTGTTGATAACCGAAATCAGGTTTGGATAGGAACAAATCGAGGTTTGCGCGTATTGTCAAGTACCGGAAGCTACAATAGTGACGAACAAATGAAGGCTAATGCGATTATTATCTCAGAAAATGGTGTAGGCGCACAATTGATGGGCGAGTCTTTTATAACCGATATTGCCGTGAATGGCTCCAATCAAAAATGGATTTCCACTGCTGATTCTGGTGTTTTTCTATTTTCTTATAACGGACAGGAAACGATCTATCATTTCACAAAAGATAATTCACCCTTACCAAGTAATGTGGTAAATGACATCGACATCAATTCAGTTACTGGCGAAATCTTCTTTGCAACTGATAAAGGAATGGTTTCATTTCAAGGAACCTCTACAAGACCGGCCGATAATTTAGATGCTGTTTATGTATATCCAAATCCAGTTCGCCCCGAATTTGTAGGAACAGTAAAAATCGCCGGATTAATTTCGAAAGCAAATATCAAAATCACCGACATCGAAGGCAATTTAGTCTACGAAACCAAATCCGAAGGCGGAACGGTAGAATGGGATACCAAAGCTTTTGGGAAATACAATGTAGCATCTGGTGTGTATATGATTTTTATCGCTGCTGAAGATGCTTCCGAAACTGCTGTCAAAAAAGTGATGATAATACGATAAAAGTTATAGGTTCTATGTTGAATTAAACTTACAACTTACAACTCACAACCTAAAACCACATGTTAGTTAAAACCAAAGCTATCGTCATTTCTACACTAAAATATCAGGAAAAAAGCTTGATTGTAAAATGCCTTACGCAATCTGATGGTTTAAAAAGTTACTTTGTGCCAAATGCTTTTGCAGCTAAAAAATCCAATCAAAAGATTGCCTATTTTCAGCCGCTTTCCATACTAGAAATAGAAGCCAATCACAAGAATAAAGGAACACTTGAACATTTCAAAGAAATAAAACTCGCACACGCATTTCAAACTATATCCACCGATATTGTCAAAAGCACTATTGTGATTTTTCTCTCCGAAATCATTCATCACAGCATTCACGAAGAAGAAAAAAACGAAAACCTCTTCAACTTTTTGGAATCGGCCTTGCTTTGGCTCGATGCGCATCACGAAATGGCGAATTTCCATCTGATTTTGATGTTGGAAATGTCCAAGTTTTTTGGCTTTTACCCGGATACTTCCGAAAGTGTTTTTAAATTTTTCGATTGTAAAGAAGGCAACTTTTCGAATTTTCAGGGAATCAATTGTCTATCCGAACATGAAACTTTTCTATTCAAAAAACTAATAGATTTAAAATTTGATAGTGACCAGAAAGTCTTTGCAGGTATCGAACGACAAATTCTGTTAAAAATTCTCCTCGAATATTACACCATTCACCTGGATGGCTTCAAAAAACCAAAATCACTAGAGGTTTTAAAAGAGGTTTTTGCTTAAAACAACCCGATTAACAAAATAATCATGTCTCTAAATTTAGAAGTCATAAAACTTCACTTTTCTTTTAGGCTAGTCCATACCGAGTCCATAGCTAGTCCATAGCTAGTCCATAGTTTTATATGTTTTTATGGACTTGGTATGGATTGGGTATTCATTTGCATTGCATTTGCATAGGAATACTATGCCGGAAACCATAGACCGACCCTCTAAAAATCAATAAATATAACTTATGGATAACCAGTTACGGGTTGAGCAAACACAAAAACTTATCACTCATAACACATAACTCACAACTATTTATTACTTTCGCAGACTTGATTAAAGAAAACGACAAAAATGAGTACTAAGTTTACTGAATATAAAGGACTTGATTTGCCAAAAGTGGCTTCAGAGGTTCTTAATTTTTGGAAAGAAAACAACATCTTTGAACAAAGCGTAACGTCTCGAGAAGGCGCTACTCCTTATGTGTTTTTTGAAGGGCCGCCATCAGCCAATGGTTTACCCGGAATTCATCACGTAATGGCGCGTGCCATCAAAGATATTTTCTGTCGTTATAAAACTCAAAAAGGGTTCCAAGTAAAGCGTAAAGCAGGCTGGGATACGCACGGTTTGCCTGTAGAATTAGGTACCGAAAAAGAATTAGGCATCACCAAAGAAGATATCGGGAAAACCATTTCTATAGAAGAATACAACGAAGCGTGTAAACGAACAGTTATGCGTTATACGGATGTTTGGAATGACCTAACCGAAAAAATGGGCTATTGGGTTGATATGGAAGATCCATATGTGACCTACAAATCCAAATACATGGAATCGGTTTGGTGGTTGTTGAAACAGATATACGAGAAAGATTTACTATACAAAGGATATACAATCCAACCCTATTCTCCAAAAGCCGGAACGGGATTATCTTCTCACGAAGTAAACCAACCAGGAAGTTACAGAGATGTTACAGACACAACTGTTGTAGCACAATTCAAGACTTTAGCAAAATCGTTGCCGAGCTTTTTACAAGGTTTTGGTGAAGTTCACATTTTGGCATGGACGACCACGCCTTGGACGTTGCCAAGTAATACAGCGTTAACCGTTGGGCCAAAAATCGATTATGTTTTGGTGGAGACTTTTAATCAATATACTTTCCTTCCTGTTAAAGTTATTTTGGCTAAAAATTTAGTTGGAAAACAATTCGGGAAAGGATTTTTCGCAAGTGAAGAAACATCTGATTTTGAGAATTTCAAGGCTGGTGATAAAAATATTCCATTCAAATTTTTAACTGAATTTAAAGGGGCAGCCTTAGTCGGAATTCGTTACGAGCAATTAATGCCGTTAACGTTACCATATCAAAATCCACAAGACGCGTTTAGAGTAATTTCAGGTGATTTCGTTACAACGGAAGATGGAACTGGAATTGTGCACACTGCGCCAACATTTGGTGCTGATGATGCTAAAGTTGCCAAAGAAGCCAAACCGGAAGTGCCTCCAATGTTGGTTTTGGATGCTAATGGAAATCCAGAGCCGCTAGTAGATTTACAAGGAAAGTTTATTCAAGGTTTAGGCGACTTATCTGGGAAGTATGTAAAGAACGAATATTACGATGCCGGAACTGCACCAGAACGTTCAGCCGATGTAGAAATCGCTATCCAATTAAAAGAAGAAAACAAAGCGTTCAAAGTAGAGAAATACGTTCACAGTTATCCGCATAGTTGGAGAACCGATGAACCCTTATTATATTATCCGTTAGATTCCTGGTTTATCAAAGTAACTGATGTCAAAGACCGAATGTTCGACCTAAACGAAACCATCAACTGGAAGCCAAAAGCAACAGGTGAAGGCCGTTTCGGAAATTGGTTGAAAAACGCCAACGACTGGAATTTATCGCGTTCAAGATATTGGGGAATACCATTGCCAATCTGGAGAACCGAAGACGGAACTGAAGAAGTATTGATTGGTTCAGTAGAAGAACTATACAATGCCATCGAAAAAGCAATCCAATCCGGAGTAGAAACCGTAAATCCGTTCAAAGGTTTTGAAATCGGAAATATGACCGAAGCCAATTATGACTTAGTTGATTTGCATAAAAATGTTGTTGACGCTATTACGTTAGTTTCACCATCAGGAAAACCAATGAAACGCGAAGCTGATTTGATTGATGTTTGGTTCGATTCAGGTGCAATGCCTTATGCTCAATGGCATTATCCATTTGAAAATAAAGATAAGATTGACGAGAATAAAGATTTTCCGGCTGATTTCATAGCGGAAGGTGTTGACCAAACTCGTGGATGGTTCTATACTTTGCACGCTATCGGAACGTTGGTTTTTGATAAAATTGCCTATAAAAATGTAGTTTCCAATGGTTTAGTTCTTGACAAAAACGGACAAAAAATGTCCAAACGTTTAGGAAACGCAGTTGATCCATTTACGACATTAACTGAATACGGTCCAGATGCCACACGTTGGTATATGATTTCAAATGCGAATCCGTGGGACAATTTGAAATTTGATATAGAAGGTGTTGCAGAAGTTCGTCGTAAATTCTTCGGAACATTATATAATACGTATTCGTTCTTTAGTTTATATGCGAATATTGACGGATTTAAATATAATGAAGCAGAAATTCCATTAAACGAAAGACCTGAAATTGACCGTTGGATTTTATCTGAATTGCATACCTTGATAAAAGTGGTTGATGATGCTTACGCCGATTACGAACCAACAAAAGCAGCTCGTGCCATTTCTGATTTCGTTCAGGAGAATTTGAGCAACTGGTACGTTCGTTTGTGCCGAAGAAGATTCTGGAAAGGCGAATACGAAAAAGATAAAATTGCGGCTTACCAAACCTTATACACTTGTTTGATAACGGTAGCAAAACTATCGGCACCAATCGCTCCGTTCTTTATGGACAAACTTTACAGAGACTTAACACAAGCAACACACACAGAGGAATTTGAGTCAGTACATTTGGCGAAATTTCCAGTTTCGGTTGAAAACTTTGTTGATAAATCGCTTGAAAGCAAAATGATGAAAGCACAAACCGTTTCGTCGCTTGTTTTATCCCTTCGAAAAAAGGAAATGATAAAGGTGCGTCAACCGTTGCAAAAGGTTATGATTCCTGTACTTGACGAGAATCAGCGTGCTGAAATTGAGGCAGTTTCTGACCTAATAAAAGCCGAAGTTAATGTTAAAGAAATCGAACTTTTAGACGATGCATCAGGCGTTTTAGTGAAGCAAATTAAACCTAATTTCAAGACACTTGGACCCCGTTTTGGTAAAGACATGGGATTGATTGCCAAAGAGATACAAAGTTTTACAGCAGAACAAATTAATGAATTAGATGCTAAAGGCGAGTTAACGCTTGTTATTTCTGGAAATAAGCTACTTTTAACATCCAACGACGTTGAAATTTCATCACAAGATATTCCGGGTTGGCTGGTAGCAAATGCAAACGGAATTACAGTTGCGTTAGATATTACATTAACTGAAGAATTAGTAAAAGAAGGAATAGCAAGAGAATTGGTAAACCGAATTCAAAACCTTAGAAAAGATAGTGGCTTCGAAGTAACGGATAAAATTAAGGTTCAATTACAAGATAATGATGCACTAGAAAAAGCGGTCAACGCCAATCAAGATTATATCAAATCGGAAACATTAACGGAAAAATTAGTTTTTGTAGCTGATTTAGAAAAAGGAACTGAAATAGAATTCGACAACATAAAAACAAAAATATTAATCTCAAAATAGAATAAAGATGACTGAAGAAAAAATGAGATACTCAGATGCAGATTTAGCAGAGTTCAAAGAAATTATAATAAATAAAATGGAGAAGGCAAAAATTGACTTAGAGTTGATAAAGAGCGCCTATATGAATGACCTAAACAATGGAACTGATGATACATCGCCAACGTTTAAAGCATTTGAAGAAGGTAGTGAAACCATGTCAAAAGAAGCCAACTCGCAGTTAGCTATTCGTCAGGAAAAGTTTCTTCGCGATTTAAAAAATGCACTTTTCCGTGTAGAAAATAAAACATATGGTGTTTGTAAAGTAACCGGAAAGCTAATCTCTAAAGAAAGATTACGCGTTGTTCCTCATGCAACGATGAGTATTGAAGCAAAAAATTTGCAACGATAACACCTTTACTATTACCAAGGTAACGCTCCAAAACGGGGCGTTATTTTTTAGAAAAATAATGCTATTTTTGCGCCATCAAAATCCATAAAATGTCTTTAAGAAATTCCATTTTAATTATTGCTATTGTTTTATTGGTTGACCAATTTGTCAAAATTTATATTAAAACCAACTTTGTTTATGGCGAAGCAGGCCAGATTGACGTTGCCAGTTGGTTTAAAATATTGTTAATTGAAAACGAAGGAATGGCTTGGGGAGCAAAAATTCCGGGAGCTTACGGGAAGTTAATTTTAACTATTTTCAGAATTTTAGCTGTATTCGGAATTGGCTATTGGTTATATGATGCCAGCACAAAACACAGTTCTAATTATTTAATGGTGGCAATTGCCCTCATTTTTGCAGGAGCTGTTGGTAACATCATCGACTCGGTTTTTTACGGTGTTTATTTTGACCACAGTTATAATCAAGTAGCCACATTATTTTCTAAGAATCCTTATGGGACTTGGTTTCACGGAAGAGTGGTTGATATGTTATATTTCCCAATCTGTGAAGGAAATTTTCCAAAATGGTTGCCTGTTTACGGAGGACAACCATTTAAATTTTTCAATGCTATTTTTAACATTGCCGACATGGCGATTTCAACAGGTGTTGGAATTCTGATAGTGTTTAACAAAAAAGCATTTGCTAAAAAAACATCTATAGGAACGAATAGTTAGTTGTTGGTGTAACACAATAGTCTAACCGAATATCGGTTGGTGAAACATCTTCAATAACCTCTTCAGGTTCGAAGAAAGAGAGTCCAATTTTGATAACGTCTTCTCGGCATTTTGATAAAAAGGCATCATAAAATCCTTTGCCATATCCTACTCTATTTCCCAGTTTATCATACGCTAAAAGCGGTATAAAAACCACATCAATTTTAGTGTTCGGAACTTCAATTCCATCAACCGGTTCGTAGATATTATAGTCGTTTTTTTGGAATTTTGTATTGTCAGTCAATAAATAGTTGGTCATTTCCAGCGTTTCAAAATTGCTTTTGGCGACTACAATTTCCTTGTCTTTTCCTGCTAATATTTGGAGAATGAATTCGGTTTCTACTTCCTTTAACTCTTCGATAGTTAGAAATAAATGAAAATAAGTTTTCTCCCAAATATCCAATTGCAAAATTCTATTAGCAATCGCTAAACTCTTGTCTTCAATTTCTTCTTGGGTTAATTGTTGACGAAGTGTTTTATACTTGTTTCTTAATTCTTTTTTAAACATAAATCTGTTTCTTCAATTCCTTTATAAAAGTAGTTAAATGTTCTACTTCTACATGATCCATCAACACAATTTTATACCATTGGTTTTCTTTATCGTGTTGTTGTGGGACTAAATTATATTTTTCAGCCAAAGCTTCAGGAACATATCTAGATTTAATGGTCACAATATTCATAAACGGTTCTCTAAAATATTCAATGTTAAGTTTGTCTAATTCCTTGCATAAAAAAGACGTCCTCATTTGTAAAATGCTTACTTTTTCAAACCAACCATTTGGGCCATATGTAAACAATATCATCCAAACCGAAACCGCATTGGTGCCACTTCTACTTCCACACAAAGTTAAATCCATTCCTTCGACATATGCTGCTTCTGGAGTTAACACATTTTCAATATATCCTTTTCGGCAAATAAAAACTCCTGTTCCATAAGGTGCTTGTAACATTTTGTGCGCATCAATAGTAACAGAACTGATTTTCGGGTTAGTAAAATTAATAGTCGATTCAGCATTATTAAACGGATAGACAAATCCACCATAAGCGCCATCAATATGAAGTTTATAAATCAATTGGTGTTTTTCTAATACTTTTATAAAATCTTCTGGATTGTCAACGGAACCAAACATAGTTGTGCCTAAATTGGAAATTACAATGAAGTATTTTTTCCCTGATAGTTTTGCCGTTTCCACTATTGAATCAAGCGCAATTTTGTCTATAGTTCGGGTATTAAAATCAACGGGAACTTTGAGCCAATCAATCTGCAATAAATTTGCTGCCTTTGGAATAGAATAATGAGTATCAACCGAAGCTAAAATGGCGATTTCACATAACAATGCATCAAAGTTATTAATGAAATAATTTCGAAACATCCATATAGCCTGAATATTGGCTTCTGTTCCGCCAGGCGAAATATAACCATCAAACAAATCGGGTTCTGCTTTAAAAACATCAACTGCTAAAACGTTTAATACTTCTAGTTCAATTTGATGTGTGCCCCGAAACGATTTTTCTGAAGTGCCATAGGTGTGACATCCAATATTGTTTGGATTAGCAACATAGGTTTGCAATATAGGCGCATCTTTTAAAAATGGTACATCTTCACTAAATACTTTACTATCAAGTTTTGAGGCAGGATAGCCTAATGAAATGTCTTTTGAAAAATTCACATTTTCATGTAAAGCAATTTCAATTCTTTTTTTTCGTTCTTCTTGAGTAAGTCTTTCCCAGTATTTCATACCTAAATTTTCACCAAAACTAATCCTTTGACAAAATAAAAAACATGATAAATGTTAGTCCAATGCCTGCTTGCATTTGTAGTGATTTAAATTAACTTTGTTTTTATGGAAAACCCTTCTATCGAACTTCAAATACAAACGCTGCCAGACAATCCTGGAGTGTATCAGTATTATGATAAAGAAGGCAAAATTTTGTATGTTGGCAAAGCTAAAAATCTCAAAAAAAGAGTTGCTTCCTATTTCAACAAACTCCATGACAATGCCAAAACAAATGTATTGGTCAAGAAGATTGTTACCATTAAACACATCGTAGTTTCATCTGAGCAAGACGCACTTTTGTTGGAAAACAATCTGATAAAAAAGCTCCAGCCACGCTATAATGTATTGCTTCGTGATGACAAAACCTATCCTTGGATTTGCATCAAAAAGGAACCCTTTTCCCGAATATTTCCAACGAGAAGAATGATTAAAGACGGCTCGGAATATTTTGGTCCGTACACCAATTTCAAAACCGTAAATACTATTTTAGATTTAATTAAAGAACTGTATCCGCTGCGAACTTGCCACTATGATTTGAGCGAAAACAATATCAAATCACACAAATACAAAGTCTGCTTGGAATATCATATCGGAAATTGTAAAGGGCCGTGTGAAGGTTTTGAAACGTTAGAAAATTATCAAAAACAAGTCGATGCGATTCGTCAAATTCTGAAAGGAAACTTTAAAGACAGCATGCGCGATTTTAAAAAGATGATGCAGGATTTGGCTTCCGAAATGAAATATGAAGCAGCACAAAAAATCAAAGAGAAGATAGATGTGTTGGAAAATTACCAATCACGTTCCACAATTTTAAATCCAAAAATTTCGAATATTGATGTGTTTTCGATTGTTTCCGATGAAGCGATGGCGTATATCAACTTTTTGCAGATAGCGCACGGAGCAATTATCAGATCATTTACTTTGGAACTCAAGAAGAAACTGGACGAAACCGATGAAGAATTATTAGAACTTGCAGTTGTTGAACTTCGCGAACGTTTTAATCTGACATCCAAAGAAATTATTCTGCCTTTTGATTTAGATTTTGGTTCTTCAATAAAAGTTACTGTACCGCAATTAGGCGATAAAAAACAAATTTTAGATCTTTCCGAAAGAAACGCAAAATACCAACGATTAGAACAACTGAAACAAATCCAGATTGTTGACCCAGAACGCCACACCAATAGAATTATGGCGCAAATGCAAAAAGATTTACGCCTTTCGGTAGAACCAAGACATATTGAGTGTTTTGACAACTCAAACATTCAGGGAACGAATCCTGTTTCGGCTTGTGTGGTTTTTAAAGATGGAAAGCCAAGCAAAAAGGACTATCGCCATTTTAATATCAAAACCGTTGAAGGGCCAAATGATTTTGCCTCGATGGAAGAAGTAGTTTATAGAAGATATAAACGGCTTTTGGATGAAAATCAATCATTACCCCAATTAATTATAATTGATGGCGGAAAGGGGCAATTGTCATCCGCATTGAAAAGCATAGATGATTTAGGTTTACGTGGAAAAATAGCTATTATCGGAATTGCCAAACGATTGGAAGAATTGTTTTATCCAGGCGATTCGGTTCCGTTATATTTGGATAAAAAATCGGAAACACTGAAAATTATTCAGCAGTTGCGCAACGAAGCACACCGTTTTGGCATTACACATCATCGCGATAAGCGAAGTAAATCGGCATTAAATTCGACTATAGAACTGATTCCTGGAATTGGCGAAAAGACCATGCTAACGCTATTAAAACATTTTAAAAGTGTTAAAAGATTGAAATTAGCCACAGAAAAAGAAATTTCTGATGTTGTTGGAGTATCAAAAGCCAAAAAAATTTCCGAATTTTACAACATAAGTAATCCCTAAACCGTTTTATGAAAAAAACGATACTTGTTTTTATCGGTATTCTTTTCCTTCAAACTGTTGTTGCCCAAGACACTATTAAAAAATCAAGACCAAGAGTCGGTTTAGTATTAAGTGGTGGTGGCGCCAAAGGGTTTGCTCATATTGGTGTGCTCAAAGTATTGGAACAAGCCGGTGTGAAAATAGATTTTATTGGCGGTACAAGTATGGGAGCCGTTGTTGGCGGGCTGTATGCATCGGGTTATAATGCTACTCAAATAGATTCAATTTTTTATAATACCGATTTTGATCAGTTGCTTCAAGATTATATTCCGCGTTCATCTAAAAGTTTTTATGAAAAGCGTAACGACGAAATGTATGCCATAACGCTTCCTTTCAACAAATTTAAAATCGGGATTCCGATAGCGCTTTCAAAAGGAATGTATAATTATAATTTGTTGTCAAAACTTACTCATAAAGTAAGATACATCAATGATTTCAGCAAACTCCCCATTCCGTTTTTATGTGTTGCTACCGATATAGAAAAAGGCGAACCAGTAATTTTGCGAAACGGATATTTGGCACAAGCTATGTTGGCCAGTTCGGCTTTTCCATCTTTGTTTTCGCCTGTTGAAATAGACGGAAAACTTTTGATTGATGGGGGCGTTGTTAATAATTATCCGGTAGATGAAATTCGGAAAATGGGAGCTGATATTATTATTGGGGTTGATGTTCAGGACGATTTAAAAGACAGAAATTCTTTGAAAGATGCTACCCGAATTTTGGTTCAAATCACGAATCTCGACATGATAAAAGTGATGAAGGACAAAATAAAACTAACCGATATTTATATCAAACCAGACGTTTCAAATTATGGCGTAATTTCTTTTGAAAAAGGACAAGAAATCATTAAAAAAGGTGAAGAAGCAGCACATGGAGTTTATGAGCAACTTAAAAAACTTGCCGATAATGACAAAATATATAAACTAAACGAAGTAAAAGTCAAAAAGGATTTTTTACAAATTAGAAATGTTTCTTTAACCAAATTAGATAATTACACCAGAGCTTACGTATTAGGAAAACTGAATTTTAAAAACGGAAGCAAAATAACCTATGAAGATTTAAAAACAGGTATCAACAACATTAATGCAACCCAAAATTTTAGCAGAATTAGTTATACACTTCAAGGAAATCAAAATGAAGATGACCTAAAATTAAGTTTGACAGAGAATCCGACAAAAACTTTTTTGAAGTTTGGACTTCATTATGATGGCTTGTATAAAAGTGCTATTTTAACTAACATAACTCAGAAAAAATCATTATTTAAAAATGATGTAGCGTCGCTTGATATTGGACTTGGAGATAATATTCGATATAATTTTGATTATTATATTGACAATGGTTTTTATTGGAGTTTTGGGTTTAAATCGCGTTATAATACCTTTAATAAAAATGTAACAACGGATTTTAAAAATGGAGAATTGTTGACTCAATTAGGTTTAAATAGCATAAATATTGACTTTTCAGATATTACAAATCAAGCCTATATGCAAACTGTTTTCATCCAAAAATTTTTAATTGGAGCCGGAATAGAACACAAATATTTAAAAATTGAATCAGAGAATCTAGGACAAATCAATCCGACATTTGAAAAAAGTAGTTATGCAAGTATTTTTGGCTACATGAAATATGACTCTTTTGACAATAAACTGTTTCCAAAAAATGGATGGTTGTTTTGTGGAGACATTCAATCGTATTTGTTTTCGTCTGATTATACTAAAGAATTCCATCGCTATTCCATTGCCAAAGGAGAAATAGGAATAGTTAAATCATTTTATAACAAAGTGACACTTAAAATTCAATCGGATGCTGGATTTTCTATAGGTAAAGAGAGTGTTCACTTTTTTGATTTTGTTCTTGGAGGATACGGTTTTAATACCATAAATAATTTCAAACATTTTTATGGGTATGATTTTTTGAGCATTTCAGCTGATAGTTACATTAAATCATGCTTTACCTTGGATTATGAGATTTATAAAAAAAACCACTTAAATATTGCTGCAAATTATGCTAATGTTGAAGATGATTTATTTAGCAATGGGAATTGGTTATCCAAACCCCAATACACAGGATACGCAATAGGGTATGCATTAGAATCGGTTGTTGGGCCAATAGAAATTAAATATTCTTGGTCACCAGAACTGCACAGAGGATTTACTTATTTTAGTGTTGGCTTTTGGTTTTAAAAAACCAGGAAACATTTTTATATATTTTACACATAAAAAACTATATTTGAAACTATTAAAAATTTAATTAAAAACATACAATATGTCAATTTGGAAAAGAAAACCAATGGCGCTGTTACTTGCCGAAGCGTCAGAATCTGAAAAAGGATTAAAAAGAACATTGACTGCTTGGTCACTTGTTGCCTTGGGAATTGGAGCTATTATTGGAGCTGGATTATTTGTTAGAACAGCAACAGCTGCGGCTCAAAACGCTGGGCCATCTGTTACAATTGGATTTATAGTGGCAGCTGTTGGTTGTGCTTTAGCAGGTTTATGTTACGCCGAATTATCTTCCTCTATTCCAATTTCAGGAAGCGCCTATACTTATACGTATGCCACTATGGGAGAATTATTGGCATGGATTATTGGTTGGGATTTAATTTTAGAATACGCCGTTGGAGCAGCAACCGTAGGAATTGCTTGGAGTGAATATCTCAATAATCTTCTGGTCAACGTGCTCCATGTGAGCCCAATTTCATATGAATGGTGCCATTCACCGTTTCAAACTTCGACAGATGGTGTTAGCGGAATAATGAACATACCAGCATTTTTTATTGTGGCAGTAATTAGTCTATTATTGATAAAAGGAACACAGGAATCTGCTTTTGTAAACGGAATTATAGTCGTTGCTAAAGTAGCTATTGTAATAATGATTATAATTTTTGGATGGCATTTTATTAAGCCAGAAAATCACACGCCTTATATCCCAGCAGCTTCTATCTTTAAGGATGAACATGGGGTTGGTCATAACTTTGGTGGAATTATGGGGATACTCGGTGCCGCCGGAACAGTTTTCTTCGCTTTCATCGGATTTGATGCCGTGAGTACGGCCGCACAGGAAACGATAAACCCAAAACGTAATATGCCTATTGGAATTTTAGGTTCGTTAGCGGTTTGTACTGTTTTGTATATTCTTTTTGCACATGTATTAACGGGTCTTGAATCTGTTGAGTTTTTTAGAAATGGTGGAAAAGAAGCATCAGTTGCAAATGCTATTACATCAGCAATGCCAGGTTATGGTTGGCTGGCTCAATTTGTAACGGTAGCAATCTTGGCAGGTTTTTCTTCAGTAATATTAGTAATGTTATTGGGTCAATCAAGAGTGTTTTACTCAATGGGTAAAGATGGTTTGTTGCCAAGAGCATTTAGCGATGTACACCCAAAATTCAAAACACCATACAAAGCAAATTTAGTAATATTAGTTATTGTTGGCCTTTTCGCAGCCTTTATCCCTGGAGATATTGTTGGAGACATGACTAGTATCGGAACCTTGTTTGCCTTTATTTTAGTTTGTATTTCGGTAATTGTGTTAAGAAAAACAGAGCCAGATATGAAACGCGAATTCAAAACACCTTTTGTTCCTTTGGTTCCAATTCTAGGTATAGTTGTTTGCCTTGCCATGATTTACGGATTAGGTTGGACAAACTGGTTAAGACTTTTTGCTTGGTTAGCAATTGGATTGGTGATTTATTTTGTTTATAGTAAGAAAAACAGCCGCCTTAATAATCAAGATAAAGAATAAATCAGAACAAATTACTTAAAAGGCATTGAAAGGTTGAATTATCAATTTTTCAATGCCTTTTCTCTTTTATAAAAAATCGATAATTATAATTTTTAGCAGTTATATTTTTCCGATATTTGTGTATATGAAAACTACTTGGGAAAACTTGTTAGCACATTTAAAATTTCTGATTAAAAGGAATCCGGAATGATTATATGGTTTATTAAATCGTAAATCTAAAATCATAAATCTAAAATTTAAGTTATGCCATTATATCATAAACTTGGTGATTTTCCACAAAAAAGACACATACAGTTTGAAAAACCAAACGGCGGTTTGTATTATGAACAGCTTTTTGGAACAGAAGGATTTCACGGACATGCTTCCCTTTTATACCATGTTCACAGACCGACGCAAGTCAAGGAAATTACTAAATCATATTCAGTAGAACCAAAAATTGCCATCGGTAAAAACATAAAATCATTATTGCTGAAAGGCTTTGAATTAAAACCCGAAGATGATTTTCTAGACAGTCGAAAAGACATGTTGGTCAATCGCGATTGTATCATTGGATTGGCAGCACCAAAAAAATCATTGACTACTTATTTCTATAAAAATGCCGATGCCGATGAAATGATTTTCATTCACAAAGGGAAAGGAAAACTTCGTACCATGATGGGAAATATCCAATTTGAATATGGAGATTATCTTATTATTCCACGCGGCATGATTTACCAAATAGAATTTGAAAGTTCCGATAACCGTTTGTTTTATGTCGAGTCTTACGCGCCGTTTTATACACCAAAGCGCTATAAAAATGCGTCTGGTCAACACCTAGAGCACTCGCCTTTTTGCGAACGCGATTTCAAATTGCCAACCGAGCTTGAAACACACGATGAAAAAGGAGATTTTTTAATCAAAATCAAAAAAGAAGGGATGATGCACGAGGTTGTTTATGCGACACATCCTTTTGACGTTATTGGTTGGGACGGTTATAATTTTCCATACGGATTTAGCATTCATAATTTTGAACCAATAACAGGTCGTGTTCATCAACCGCCACCCGTTCACCAAACTTTTGAAACAGCAACTTTTGTAGTTTGTTCCTTCGTTCCTAGGTTGTATGACTATCATCCAAAAGCAATTCCGGCACCGTACAATCACAGTAATATCGATAGCGATGAGGTTTTGTATTATGTTGATGGCGATTTCATGTCAAGAAATAATATTGAACAAGGGCATATTACGTTGCATCCAAAAGGAATTCCACACGGACCAGCACCTGGCGCTATGGAAAGAAGCATCGGGCAAACCGTAACACAAGAATTAGCCGTTATGGTTGACACGTTCCGCCCATTAATGGTAACAGAAGAAGCTATGGGATTAGACGACGGACAATACTATAAATCCTGGGTAGAATAATTAGGAGCTGTTTCCCGCTATCCGTTACAATCTTTTTTAAATTGCCACGGGTTTAAACCCGTGGCAATTTAAAAAAGGATTTCCACTGCTATCGGGGCTAAAAAATAAAAATAAACTTCACGACTTGCTAACTATTCGTGCATTCGTGGTAAAGAAATACAATATGAGTAAAGAAATAAAATCCGTTGAATACGGACTAGAAAAAATATTCGAAGGTGCACAGGATTTCCTTCCGCTTTTAGGAACTGATTACGTAGAATTTTACGTCGGAAATGCCAAACAAGCAGCACACTTTTATAAAACAGCATTCGGATTTCAATCGCACGCCTATGCCGGATTAGAAACCGGAATGAAAGACAGAGCTTCTTATGTTTTGAAACAAGACAAAATCCGGTTGGTTTTAACAACGGCTTTAAACAGCAATTCCCCAATAGGTGAACATGTTAAAAAGCACGGAGACGGAGTAAAAGTAGTAGCACTTTGGGTTGAAGATGCCCGTTCGGCTTTTGAAGAAACTACAAAACGTGGCGCCAAAGTATACATGGAACCAACCGTTGAAACTGACGAACACGGTGAAGTAGTTCGAGCCGGAATTTACACTTACGGAGAAACCGTTCACATGTTTGTAGAACGCAAAAATTACAAAGGAGCCTTTTTACCAGGCTACAAAGAATGGAAATCAGATTATAATCCAGCACCAGTTGGCTTGAAATATGTAGACCACATGGTTGGAAATGTAGGGTGGAATGAAATGAACATTTGGGTAAAATGGTATGAAGATGTTATGGGATTTGTAAACTTCCTTTCGTTTGACGATAAGCAAATCACTACCGAATATTCTGCATTGATGAGTAAAGTAATGAGCAACGGTAACGGAAGAATTAAATTTCCAATAAACGAACCAGCCGAAGGGAAAAAACGCTCCCAAATTGAAGAGTATTTAGATTTTTACGAAGGTTCGGGCGTTCAACACATCGCGGTAGCAACCGATGATATCATCAAAACAATTGCTGATATGCGCTCAAGAGGCATTGAATTTTTAAGCACTCCACCACAAGCGTATTATGACGCCATTCCAGAACGCTTGAAAGACCATATGCACAAGTTCAAAGAAGACATCAATGAACTTCAAAAATTAGGCATTATGATTGACGCTGATGACGAAGGTTATTTGCTTCAAATATTTACCAAACCTATCGAAGACAGACCAACCTTGTTCTTCGAAATCATTCAAAGAATGGGAGCCAGAGGTTTTGGTGCAGGTAATTTCAAAGCTTTATTTGAATCTATCGAAAGAGAACAAATGTTGCGAGGAACTTTGTAAAAAACGAAATTCCTTGAATTTAATTTAAAAAAAAACCAACAAAACAGCCATTCTTTATTAATTAATTGTTAAAGTTAATAAATTACTTGCAATTACGCAACAGTTTGAATTACATTTGCACCATCAAAAAAACAAGGAGTGGTTTCCTTATATTTTTGGATAAATTTTCATAATTTATAGTTTTTTGGTTGGTTAATAGCATAAAAACTCAGTCATTAATTTGACTGGGTTTTTTTGTTTTAATACATTTGGAACAGAAATTGTAACGGCAGTTTTAAAAATAAATTAAAACATGAAAAAAGTCCTATTCCTATTGTTGCTTTTTATTACAGTCAGTTTCGATTCTCAAAAACCTGATGCCTATGATTCAGGCGAGTGGTTCAAGTTTAGAATACATTATGGTTTTATCAATGCAGGTTATGCTACGCTCGAAATTAAGGAAGCGGTCAAAGACAATAAAAAAATATACCATGCCATCGGAAAAGGATATACTGTCGGGATGTCACGTTTTTTCTTTAAAGTAGATGATAACTATGAAAGTTATTTTGATAAAATCACAAACAAACCTTACCAATTTGTTCGAAAAATAGACGAAGGTGGTTATACCAAGAATCAAGAAGGTTTTTTTAATCAAAACGATAATAAAGTTTTGGTAAAAGATTATAAAAACAAAACCGAGAAATCAACTTCAGTTACTGAAAATGTTCAAGATATTATTTCAACATTTTATTTTTTGAGAAATCATCCAAATATCGATAAACTAAAAGTAGGAGAATCTATTGTAGTCGATATGTTTTTTGATGATGAGGTATTTAAGTTTAAGTTAAAATTCATAGGAAGGGAAAAATTAAAAACTAAATTTGGAACCGCTCCAACTATGATTTTTAGACCAATAGTTCAATCAGGAAGGGTTTTTAAAGAGGAAGAAAGTTTAACCGTCTGGATTTCTGACGATGAAAATAAAATTCCATTACGAATAAAAGCTAGTTTGGCTGTAGGTTCTATAAAAGCAGATTTAGAGAGTTTTAAAGGATTGAAAAATCCATTTATGGTTAAATTAGAAAATTAATGAATACTAAAACAAATTCAGAAATACTATTAGAGGCATTAGAACAAAAATTTGATGCAATAGACCAAAAAACAGAGACCCATCTCGAAGGGTTGCTTTGGTCAAAACCAATAACCTATTGGGATTATATTCAAACCGATGCTTTACTGAATTTGCAAATACAAAGAACTGTTCTTCCTGATGAAATGGTTTTTATTATGTACCACCAAGTCAATGAATTGTTGTTCAAAATGATACTTTGGGAAATAAATCAACTGTGTCATACCGAAAAACCTGAAACCACTTTTTTCACTGAAAAACTGCGAAGAATAAGTCGGTATTTTGATATGCTTACCACTTCATTTGATATTATGGGTGACGGAATGGAAGTTGAACAATACATGAAATTCAGAAACACATTGACTCCCGCTAGTGGATTTCAAAGTGCGCAATACCGATTTATAGAATTCTCATCAACCGATTTAATTAACCTAATTGATTACCGATTTAGAGCCAACATTGATAGAGAAACTCCCTATTCTCATGCGTTTGAACATTTGTATTGGCAAGCCGCCGGTAAAGATTATCATACCGGAGAAAAATCATTTTTGATTTTAGAATTCGAAAGAAAATATCGTGAAGAATTCCTTCGTTATATGGAAGAATACAATACGATTAATATTTGGCAAAAATTCAAGCAGTTGCCGGAAGCTGATAAAAAAAATAGTGAACTTGTAAAAGCAATGCGTCACTACGATCATACTGTAAATATTACTTGGGTAATGGGACATTTAAATGCCGCTAAAAAATATATTGATAGTGGAAAAGGTTCCGGAGAAGCCACAGGAGGAAGCGATTGGAAAAAATACATGCATCCAAAATACCAAAGAAGAATATTTTTTCCAGAATTGTGGAGCGATGAAGAATTAAAAAACTGGGGCGAAGGGGTATAGGTAATCATGATGTCAAAAATCTTTCAAAAATTAATCTTAGTTTTTCTTCTGTCAACATTCATAATTTCATGTAATAAAGCAAAAGAAGAAGAAATTAGTATTCCAAAAGCCAAACCACATTTGGTCGAATTTGGATTTAATTTGCATGATTTTAATGTACAGAATGATACCATAAAATCAGGTGACACTTTTGGCAGTTTGTTAGAAAAACAAAACCTTAACGGAAGACAAGTTTATGATATTGTAGCAAAAGTAAAAGACACTTTTGATGTTAGAAGTATCCGAAAAGGTAAACCCTACACGATCCTTCGAAGCAAAGATCGAACTAACAAAATCCAGCTTTTTATTTATCAACCAGACAGATTAAATTTTTATATAGTTGATTTTAGAGATTCAATACTAGTTCATAAAAAAACAAGACCTCTAACGTTTAAATCTCGAACAATTGCTGGAGCCTTAAATGGTTCACTCTCTGAAACGCTTCAAAATTTAAAAGTTGACCCTGCACTAGCACCAAGAATTGCTAAAATTTACGCCTGGTCGATTGACTTTTTTAAATTAAAAAAAGGAGATAAGTTTGCTTTAAAGTTTACAGAAAGATATATCAACGACACTGTTTACGATGGTGTTGATAGTTTAAAAGCAGCATTTTTTGAATACAAAGGAAAGAAAGTCTACGCTTTTCCCTTTTCACCCGATGGTAATACCAGTAAACAACAATTTTTTGATGAAGAAGGAAAAACATTGAAAAACTTTTTCTTAAAAGCACCCTTAAAATTCGTAAATATTACATCTCATTTTACTAAAAACAGATTTCATCCGGTTCAATTAATATGGAAAGCGCATAAAGGAACAGATTATGCCGCACCAACAGGAACACCAATCATGACAACCGCTGCAGGTGTTGTTGAGCAAGCCGGATTTACAACAGGTAATGGAAATTTCGTTAAAGTAAAACACGACAAAACTTTTTCTACTCAGTACTTACACATGTCAAAAATATTAGTTCGTCGTGGTCAAAGAGTAACACAAGGACAAATAATAGGTAAAGTAGGAAGCACAGGATTAGCCACAGGACCTCACGTTTGTTATCGTTTTTGGAAAAATGGTGTGCAAGTAGATGCTTTGAAATTAAAATTGCCAACTTCAACCCCAATGGATTCAAAATATAGACAAAAATTCATGCAATACATGAATCCATTAAAAAGAGAATTAGATAGTGTTTCTGTTGCTTCAAAAAATTAATTTTCTCAACTACAACGTTGGAGTAAAATATTACTAAATTTTATACCAATCATATTTGTAAATTTGTCTTTCAAAATTTAAAAAATGGCTTTACCAAATATAAATCCAACCAGCACAGAAGCATGGAAAAAACTCAATCAACATTACGCTGAAATAAAAAACAGTTCCATGAAGGAAATGTTTGCCAACGATAAATCAAGAGCAGACAAATTTCACATTCAATGGAATGATTTCTTAGTGGATTATTCCAAAAACATTATCAATCAGGAAACGCTAACATTACTCCAAGATTTAGTAAAAGAAGTAAACTTAAAATCAGCAATCGAAAGCTATTTTTCGGGTGAAAACATTAATCAAACTGAAGATAGAGCTGTACTTCATAGCGCTTTACGTGCGCCACAAAATGCAACAGTTTTAGTTGATGGACATAACGTATTACCCGAAATTTATGAAGTAAAGAATAAAATAAAAGGGTTTAGTAACGAAGTTATTTCAGGAGCCAAAAAAGGATTTACAGGAAAAGCTTTCACCGATATTGTTAATATTGGAATTGGAGGTTCAGATTTAGGTCCGGCTATGGTTGTGGAAGCTTTGCAATTCTATAAAAACCATTTGAATCTGCATTTTGTTTCCAATGTTGATGGAGATCATGTAAATGAAATCATTAAAAAGTTAAATCCCGAAACGACCCTTTTTGTAATCGTTTCTAAAACATTCACTACGCAAGAAACGTTAACCAATTCAGAAACCATCAGAACCTGGTTTTTGAAATCAGCAAAACAAGAAGATGTTGCCAAACATTTCGTCGCTGTTTCGACAAATATTCAAAAAGTTACTGATTTTGGTATCAATCCAAATAATATTTTCCCAATGTGGGATTGGGTTGGCGGACGATTTTCGCTTTGGAGTGCCGTGGGCTTATCTATAAGTTTGGCTGTCGGCTTTGACAATTTCGATGATTTATTGAAAGGCGCCAATGAAATGGATGAACATTTCAAAACGGCTGATTTCGATGAAAACATTCCAGTTGTTTTAGCATTACTAAGCATTTGGTACAACAACTTTTTCGGAGCCGAAAGCGAAGCATTAATTCCATATACACAATATTTACAAAAGCTTGCGCCTTATTTGCAACAAGGTATAATGGAAAGCAATGGAAAAAGTGTCGGGCGTGATGGAAAACCAGTAAATTACCAAACAGGAACTATCATTTGGGGTGAACCTGGAACCAATTCACAACATGCGTTCTTTCAATTAATACACCAAGGAACAAAATTAATTCCAACTGATTTTATAGGATTCGTAAAACCACTTTACGGAAACCAAGATCATCACGAGAAGCTGATGTCTAACTTTTTTGCACAAACCGAAGCCTTGTTAAACGGTAAAACCGAAGTACAAGTTAAAGCCGAATTCGATAAACAAAACATATCCGAAGGAAAAGCAGCATTCCTGATTCCATTCAAGGTTTTTACAGGCAATAAACCAACGAATACTTTTTTAATTGAAAAACTCACACCAAAAACTTTGGGTTCTTTAATCGCGTTATATGAACATAAAATATTTGTTCAGGGAATTATCTGGAATATTTTCAGTTACGACCAATGGGGTGTTGAATTAGGGAAACAATTGGCCAGTTCTATTTTGGATGAAATTCATGATTCAAAAGTGAAACCACATGATTCATCAACCGAGTTTTTACTCAATTACTTTCTGAAAAACAAATAATTATCAAAAACGGTCTCGTTATTTATAACGAGACCGTTTTTTTATGCCTTTTTCGTTATATTTGTTACTCTAAAAAATAAAACGATGTACACTTTTGTTCAAAAATTCCATTCAGGTTGGGCTTATTTAGCTTTGTTATTATTAGTTTTTGCAGTGGTAAATTCACTTATTGGAAAATCTTCAAAAAAAGAATTTACTGCTAAAGACAGAAAAATTGCGCTGTTTGGACTTATTGCTACGCACGTACAATTAGTTGTTGGTTTGATTTTATATTTTGTTTCTCCGCTTGGTTCCAAAGCATTTGGTTTAATGAAAGATGCTGATTTGCGATTAACTTCATTAGAACACCCACTTACTAATATTATTGCAATTGTTTTAATAACAGTTGGTTGGTCAAAACATAAAAAAGCAGCCACTAACACAGCAAAATTTAATTGTATTTTCATATTCTATGGTTTAGGATTGTTGCTAATTTTAAGCCGAATTCCATGGAAATTGTGGTTTTAAAAAGTAAAAACTAAAAGTCCTGAATAGGACTTTTTTTATCAAGGTATGCTTTTTGTTAATCCAGCCCTAAAATAAAAATACCATTTATGAATAATAAAATATTTATACTGTTTTGTGTACTGCTTACTTCATTATTTACAAGTATTTCAGCCCAAAATAAGCATCATAAAAAAGTTAAAATCAAACCCAAAACAGCCAAAACTGTTGAGAATAAAGAGTTAGAAAAAGTGGTTCCTGTTGTTAAAGTTGACACCACTAAAAATAAAACAGTCTTAGAAATTGATTCTTTAGACATTTTTCTTGCCAATGCGAAGCTAAAGTTTCTTAAGAAAAATGCTCACGCCTCTTATTATGCTAGTAAATTCAACGGAAGACGAACTGCCAGCGGGAAAAAATTTGATAATACTGCCTATACGGCAGCACATAAAAAGTTGCCTTTTGGAACCAAACTTAAAGTAACAAATGAGGCCAATGGAAAATTTGTAATCGTTGAGGTTACAGACCGTGGACCATTTTCAAAAGTGCGTGAAATCGATTTAAGTAAAAGAGCCTTTATGGAAATAGCTTCTAACAAAAATTCAGGTGTCGTAATCGTAATGATAGAGGAAATAATCGAGACAAAATAATCACCAGGATTTAAACGGTTTACCACTCAAATAAGCGTTATAAAAACGTCTGTCGTTAGTTACTTCTTTGCCAATCCAAATTGGTTTTTCAAAGCTTTCGTTTTCATCTTTAAGCTCAATTTCTGCCATTAGTAATCCTTCATTTTCTCCTCCAAAAATATCAACTTCATAAATGTGATTGCCCACTTTTACTTCATAGCGAATCTTCTCAATAATTCCGCTTTCACAAATAGCTAATAATTTTTCAGCATCGGACAACGGAATTTCAGTTTCCCATTCTAAGCGTGTTGTGCCTGTTGCATTTCCTTTTCCTTTTATGGTCAAAAATCCTTTGTCTTCTTTAATTCTGATGCGAACTGTTCGCTCTGGATTAGAGTTTAGATATCCTTGAACAATCCTTTTTTTGGAGAAAGCTTTAGCTATAAAATCATTCGAAAGCACTAAAAATTTACGTTCTATTTCTATCATTTTTCAGGAGCTATTTCCCGCTTTCCACTCTATCTTTTTTGGTTTAAAAAAACCAAAAAAGGATGCCGTTTCAATCGGGGCTAATTACCCAAATGCGAAGCATTCACCGAACACTAATAACAAATATACACTTGGTGAGGTAAATATATTATAAATTTGTGACATGGCTGAACCAATTTCACAGCGAAAAATTATTCATATCGACATGGATGCGTTCTATGCCTCTGTAGAGCAATTGGATAATCCCGAGTTGAAGGGAAAGCCATTAGCCGTTGGCGGAAGCGAAACAAGAGGTGTAGTTTCAACGGCAAGTTATGAGGCCAGAAAGTTTGGAGTGAGAAGTGCCATGAGCGGTGTTCAGGCGAAAAGAAATTGTCCCGATTTGATTTTTGTTAGACCCCGATTTGAACGTTATAAAGAAATTTCAAAAAAGATTAGAGCTATTTTCCACGACTATACCGATTTGGTTGAACCGCTGTCTTTAGACGAAGCTTATCTTGACGTCACCCAAAATAAAAAAGGAAATCCAAGTGCCTCACTAATTGCACAAGAAATCAGAAAGCGAATATTTGAAGAGTTAGGATTAACTGCATCTGCCGGAATTTCAGTGAATAAATTTGTAGCAAAAGTTGCCAGTGATTATAACAAACCCAACGGCCAAAAAACTGTAAATCCGGAAGAAGTGGAGTCCTTTTTGGAAAACATGGACATAAAAAAATTCTATGGAGTTGGTAAGGTTACTGCGGTTAGGATGTATCATTTAGGCATTTTTACTGGAAAGGATTTAAAATCAAAATCGGCAGAATTTTTAGAAGAACACTTTAACAAAAGTGGTTTGTATTATTATAATATCGTCAGAGGAATTCATAACAGCCAGGTAAAACCTAACCGAATTACAAAATCAGTCGCCGCCGAACATACATTTAATGAAAACCTAACTTCAGAAATCTTTATGATAGAACGATTAGAGCGCATTGCTTCGGAATTGGAAAACCGATTAAAGAAATATAACATATCGGGGAAAACGGTAACGCTAAAAATTAAATACAGCGATTTTACGACACAAACACGAAGCAAAACATTGCCTTACTTTATTTCTGATAAAGGATTGATTCTAGAGACGGCAAAAGAGCTGCTGTTTCAGGAAAGGATGAAAGAGTCGGTTCGGTTACTTGGAATTTCTTTAAATAACTTAAATACAGAAATCAAAAAAACAGTTGTAGTACAATTGCGATTTGAGTTTTAGGAATAAAAAAAACCAGTCTTGTAGTAAAACAAAACTGGTTTATATTTATTTGAGAATGATTATTTTCTACTAAGCTTTGATAATAATCGCAAGAATTCGATATACAACCAAACCAATGTAATCATTAATCCCATAGCGCTGTACCATTCCATATATTTTGGCATTTTTTGTTGTGCGCCTTTTTCAATTTGGTCAAAGTCGAGAAATAAATTTAATGCTGCAATAACAATCACAAAAGCACTAATTCCGATGCTAATCATTGAGTTTCCGTAATGCACAGGTTGAAAACTTGTAAACATTGACAATAACCATGAAAACAAATAATAGGTTGCAATAGCAAGTGTTGAAGCCAAAACTACAGCTCTAAATTTTTCGGTAACTTTTACAATTTCATATTTATATAATCCGAAACAAACCATAAACGTTACGAAAGTACAACTAACAGCCTGAATAACAATTCCGGGATAAGCCACCTCAAAAATAGATGAAATTCCACCAATAAAAAGCCCTTCAAAAATAGCATAACCAGGAGCTAAATATCCTGAAGATTGCGGTCTGAATGTTGCAATAAGTACCAAAACAAATCCCACAATAGCGCCACCAATCGCAAAAACAATTGGATTTGTCATTGACCAAGTTACCGCGGCACTTGCAATCAATAAAATCAACATTAGGAAACTTTTATTAATAGTTCCCGAAACGGTCATCGTTTGATTGTAATCAATAATAACAGCATCATGCGTAACATCGCTGTTTTCTTTAAACGATTTTGTTTTAAAAAACGGATTGTTTGAATTCATAATAGTAGTGTTAAAAAGTAAATTTAATTATTCTATTTCAGATACTCTCAAGGTATTTACCATTCCTTTATCAGCAACAGGCATCGCTGCAAGATTGATAAGCATATCGCCTTTTTTCACATAACCATTGGTTTTAGCAATATCATTTACATCATCAACGGTATCATCAGTGCTTACAAATTTATCATAAAAGAAAGCATTAACTCCCCAAAGCAGACTCAATTGTGTCAAAATTCTTTTGTTAGAAGTATAGACTAAAATATGAGCAGAAGGGCGCCAAGCCGAGATTTGAAAGGCAGTGTATCCACTATTTGTTAGTGTTGAAATGGCTTTTGCTTTAATCTCATTGGCCATAATCGCAGCGTGATAACAAATCGATTTTGTTATAAAACGTTTTGTTCTAACGTGAGGCGGATTTTGTGGCACAAGTATTAAAGGTGAATCTTCAACAGCTTCAATAATTTGTGTCATTTTTTCAATTACTTCTACAGGATAATTTCCAACAGAAGTTTCTCCAGATAACATTACGGCATCAGCACCATCCATTACAGAGTTGGCTACGTCATTTACTTCGGCACGAGTTGGTGTTAAACTGGTTATCATCGTTTCCATCATCTGTGTTGCCACAATTACTGGAATACGAGCTGTTTTTGCTCTGTGAATTAATTTCTTTTGAATTAACGGAACTTCATGCGCCGGAATTTCAACTCCCAAATCACCACGAGCCACCATTAATCCATCACAGAAAGCAACAATTTTATCAATGTTTTCTACCGCTTCTGGCTTTTCGATTTTGGCAATAATTGGAATTTTATACTCAGAATGTTTGGAAATCAAATCTTGCAGTTCTTCTAAATCGGCCGGAGTTCTAACAAACGAAAGGGCAATCCAATCTACTTTTTGTTCGATAGCAAAAATGGCATCTTTGATATCTTTTTTTGTCAAAGCCGGAAGAGATACTTTTGTATTCGGAAGGTTTACCCCTTTTTTAGATTTTAAAGGGCCACCTTGAATTACTTTACAAACTACTTCCGTTGTTCCGTTAGTTTCCAATGCTTCAAACATTAGTTTTCCATCGTCTAACAGAATCTTTTCACCCGGATTTACGTCTCTTGGAAATTCTTTATAGTTCATGTAAACACGTTCTTTTGTACCAGGAATATCTTCGGCAGTTTGGAAAGTGATAATATCTCCAGGGTTTACAACAACGTCTTCTTTCATAACACCAACACGAAGTTTAGGACCTTGTAGATCGCCTAAAATTGCGGTAGTGTAACCAAATTCATCGTTCAAACTTCTTATGATATCGATTCTTTCTTTTACATCAGCATAATCGGCATGAGAAAAATTAACACGAAAAACATTCACTCCGGCATCAATCATTTTTTTGATTACTTCCTTAGAACTACATGCCGGGCCAAGTGTGGCTACAATTTTGGTTTTTTTTCTGGTTGGCATTATATTTAAAAAATTAAATTATTTTTTGACTTTATTTTTTCTACTTCTACAGCGTAAACAGTGCTTACTCTGTCTATTTTTTTTATACAACTTGCAATTTTTAGTACATCAATATTGACTTCTCCATTTTCGATTTTTAAAAAATAATCTACTTTTTTAAACTCGGGAATCAAATAAATTTTTGTCGAAAATTTGTTGTTGCTTTCGGCAAACAATCCTTGATTGCTATTTTGTGATGGAACAAAGACATCATTTTGATTTTGAACTAAATTCCATGCAATATCTTTTGAATCTTCATAAACAAATCTTGTAAACTGAGTTTCACCTTCTTTGTTGCTGATTTGAATATTGCAATTATTTTTTTTAAGAGTAATTGGCAATTTTTGATTAATATAATAAGCCAAGCGATAATCTTCTAATGAAGTATGAATGGCAATTAATTGATAATCTATTTCGTCAAACTCTTCAAGATGCAATTTGTGAACAGCCATAAATTTGCAAAATAAGTTGTAAATATAGTTTATCTGTTACAGATTTTCGCAAACAACGTTTTAGCTTAACGTTATTTTATGAACGAAAACGTTGTAGTTTTTTAGGAATCTGCATTATTTTTTGTTAATTTTTTCTTGAAATACAAAATATGCGCGTTGTGCCGCTTTCTCTTCTGCCTTCTTTTTAGACGTCGCTCTAGCTTTAGCTATCACTTTATCATCGATACTAAGTTTAACACCAAAATATTTTTGACCATCGTTGCCGTTGTCATCAAAAACATCAAAATAAAATGATTTCTTTTCCTTTTGGCACCATTCAATAAGTAAGCTCTTGTAACTAATAACCTTTCCTTCTAATTTGGCAATATCAACATAAGGAACTATGACGCTTTTTTGAATAAACTTTTCACAAAAACCATAGCCTTTATCAAGAAAAATGGCGCCAACTAATGCTTCAAAAATATTACCATGTATGTTTTCCCCAAAGTGTTGTGTGGGAACCTTACTTTCTACAAATCGGATTAAATCTAAATCTCTTCCTAACTCGTTTAGATGTTCTCGACTCACAATTTTTGAGCGCATTTTAGTTAAATAACCTTCGTCGCCAGCTGGAGCTTCATTATAAAGATAGGCTGCAATTACTGAACTTAACATAGCATCTCCTAAAAATTCTAAACGCTCATAATTCATCGGATTCCCTTTTAAATCCATTTGATTTGTGGAGCGATGAGTAAATGCTTTTTGGTAGTAAATTATAGATTGAGGCTTGAAACCTATTACATTTTGAATTTCGTTAAAAAAAATCCCGTCCTCAGTTGAACGGGATTTTTGAAATATATTTTTTAGAATTTTCATCTAAAATTAGTCTTGTAATTTTTTGAATAAAACACAGGCATTGTGACCTCCAAATCCAAAAGTATTACTCATGGCCACATTGATTTCTCTTTTCTGAGCTTTATTCAAAGTTAAGTTTAAACTTGGGTCAATATTTTCATCTACAACAGTATGGTTAATTGTCGGAGGAACAATTCCATATTTCATAGCCAAAATAGAAGCAATAGCTTCAATAGCTCCTGCCGCACCAAGTAAATGGCCAGTCATTGATTTGGTTGAATTGATATTGATATTTTTAGCGTGATCTCCAAAAACAGCACTAATCGCCTTTAATTCGGCCACATCTCCAAGTGGTGTTGAAGTTCCGTGAGTGTTAATGTGGTCAATTTGTTCTGGTTTCATTCCGGCATCGCGAAGCGTATTATTCATAACCGCAATAACGCCAATTCCTTCCGGATGTGGAGCTGTTAAATGATAAGCATCTGACGACATTCCGCCACCGCCAACTTCACAATATATTTTAGCACCACGTGCTTTAGCATGTTCGTATTCTTCTAAAACTAATGCTCCAGCACCTTCACCAAGAACAAATCCGTCACGGGTAGCATCAAAAGGTCTTGAAGCTGTTTCAGGACTATCATTTCTGGTAGACAAGGCTTGCATCGAATTAAATCCACCCATTCCGGCAATAGTAACTGCCGCTTCTGAACCACCGGAAATAATGACATCACACATTCCTAAACGAATGTAATTGAAAGCGTCAATCATGGCATTGGCAGAGGAAGCACAAGCAGAAACAGTTGTGTAATTTGGACCCATAAAACCATTTCTCATTGAAATATGTGCAGGGGCAATATCGGCAATCATTTTAGGTATAAAGAAAGGATTAAAACGGGGTGTTCCATCGCCTTGAGCATAGCTGATTACTTCGTCTTGAAAAGTTTCTAATCCGCCAATTCCGGCGCCCCAAATTACACCAACTCTTTGTTTGTCAACATTAGTATCTGTAATTCCGGCATCTGCAATAGCTTCCTGACTTGCAGCCACAGCATATTGAGCAAACTTATCCATTCTTCTTGCCTCTTTGCGATCCATATATTCTTCAATGTTGAAGTTTTTGACCTCGCAAGCAAATTTTGTCTTATGCTTTTCGGTATCGTAATAGGTAATTGGAGCTGCACCACTAACACCATTAATTAAAGCGTTCCAATACTCGGAAATGTTATTTCCAATTGGGGTTATTGCTCCTAAACCAGTTACTACAACTCGTTTTAATGTCATAATTTATTTTTTACAATTGTATTTAAACAAATAATACCCATGTTTTCTTCAAATATAATCATTAAAGAGACAAGGGTATTTCAATATTTTGAGATTGAATATCAATCAGTTTACTTTTTTAGTAAAAATAATAAAAATCCGTGAAACTAATTATAGTCTCACGGATTAGTAATTATTATTTTTTTGCTTCTTCGATGTAAGAAATAGCTTGACCTACAGTAGCAATGTTTTCAGCTTGGTCGTCTGGAATTTGAATGTCAAATTCTTTTTCGAACTCCATAATCAACTCAACAGTGTCTAATGAATCAGCTCCTAAATCATTTGTGAAGCTTGCTTCTGTTACAACTTCGTTTTCATCAACGCCTAATTTGTCTACAATAATCGCTTTAACTCTTGATGCAATGTCTGACATAATTTCTAATTTTAAATTTAAATTTGTTGGCAAAAATAAAAAACTTTATTTTAAAACAACCTTTTTGTTAGTAAATGTGACCACGAAAATAAAAAATTTATTTCAGAATCTTGTAAACTCATGGTTTTAATTCAAGTATTTATGCTTTTTTTGTGCTGTAATTTTATTTTGAATGAAATCGCCATAGCCAATTAAACAATTATAATGACGGCGATTCCATATTCCTTTGAAAAACAATGTTATCTTCCATATGAAAAAGATTTTGCTTTTTGCTTCAGGCACTGGTTCCAATGTGGAAAATATAATTCAATACTTCAAAAATCATCATGACATTATTGTAGTCGGCGTCTTCACTAATAACCCTAATGCCAAAGTTTTAGATAAAGCAAAAACCCATAATGTTCCAACACTTATCTTTACCAAAGAAGAACTTAATGAAGGTTTTGTTTTGAATAAAATAAACGAACTCCAACCCGATTTGATTGTTTTGGCAGGATTTTTATGGAAAATGCCTGAAGAAATTGTTACTGCTTATCCGAATAAAATCATCAATATCCATCCGGCTTTATTACCAAAATATGGCGGGAAAGGCATGTATGGCATGAAAGTGCATCAAACGGTTTTGGATAATAAAGAAAAAGAAACCGGAATTACCATTCACTATGTCAACGAACATTATGATGAAGGCGAATTTATCTTTCAGCAAAAAGTAAGCATCGAAAATTGCGCTTCCGCAGATGAAATCGCATTCAAAATCCACGAATTAGAACACAACCATTTTCCAAAAATAATTGAGAGATTGTTAGAAGGTTAGATTATTAGACTTCTTAGAAGAACTTCTATCTTTACAAAATCTAACTATCTAAAATCTAAGCAGTCTAAAATGTCTCATCAAGTTCACATCTACACTGACGGTGCTGCCAAAGGAAATCCCGGAAACGGTGGTTATGGAGTTGTAATGGAATTAGTAGGTTCAACTTATAAAAAAGAATTTTACGAAGGATTTCGACACACAACCAATAACCGAATGGAATTGCTGGCGGTAATCGTTGGTTTGGAAAAAATAACAAAACCTAATATGAAAGTTTTAGTTATTTCCGATTCAAAGTATGTTGTAGATGCAGTAGAAAAGAAATGGGTTTTTGGATGGGAGAAAAAGGGTTTCAAAGACAAAAAGAATCCAGACTTATGGATGCGCTTTCTGAAAATTTACCGCCAGCATCAAGTAGATTTCAAATGGATTAAAGGCCATAACAATCATCCACAAAACGAACGCTGTGATGAATTAGCCGTCTATGCATCGGGTTTGCCCAACCTATCTGTGGATGCTTTTTATGAAAAAGAAGAGCAAAAACTGCTGTAATCACAGTCTTCCATTTCTGTGACAACCCCTAGACTTTCCCCGATACTCTTATTAATTGCTTTGCCTTTCTTCGGTTTGACTATATAAAAACACTATACTACCTTTATAATGATTCTATAAAAAACAACATTTTTTATAGAGTTTTTATAGACTCGTTATAGACTCATTATAGATTCACTACGAATAAATTATCTCCAAAACTTTTAAACCTATAAACTTTTAAACTTCTAAACTAAAGTTTATCTTTGCGCCTTTAATTTGAAACACAGATAATGAATAAACTTTTAATAGTAGGAACGGTTGCTTTTGACGCTATCGAAACACCTTTTGGTAAAACAGACAAAATTTTAGGCGGAGCAGGAACATTTATTGGTTTATCGGCTTCGCATTTTAACTTGCAATCGGCTATTGTTTCGGTTGTTGGCGATGATTTTCCACAGGAATATTTAGATTTATTAACGTCAAGAAATATTGATATTTCAGGGCTTGAAGTGGTAAAAGATGGAAAAACGTTTTTTTGGAGCGGCCGTTATCACAACGATATGAACTCAAGAGATACCTTGGCTACCGAATTAAATGTGTTGGCTGATTTCAACCCAATTGTTCCTGAAAATTTTAAAGATGCCGATGTTGTGATGTTAGGAAACTTACATCCAATTGTACAAACGGGTGTTTTGAATCAATTAACTCAAAAACCAAAACTAGTAGTATTAGATACAATGAATTTTTGGATGGATTGTGCTTTACCTGAATTATTAGACGTAATCAAACGTGTCGACGTAATAACTATTAATGATGAAGAAGCACGTCAATTGTCTGGAGAATATTCTTTGGTAAAAGCCGCTAAAAAAATCCACACTATGGGACCAAAATATGTGGTTATTAAAAAAGGAGAACATGGCGCGTTGATTTTCCATGACCACGAAATTTTCTTTGCACCTGCATTGCCTTTAGCAGATGTGTTTGATCCAACTGGTGCCGGAGATACTTTCGCCGGTGGATTTGCCGGATTCATTGCACAACAAGGTGATATTTCATTTGAAACGATGAAAACCGCTATTATACAAGGTTCCAACTTAGCTTCGTTTTGCGTTGAAAAATTTGGAACCGAAAGAATGTTGACTTTGACAAAACAAGAAGTTAACCAGCGACTAAAACAATTCAAAGCGTTAACACAATTTGAAATAGAATTATCATAAATTTATGCCTCGAATTTTCGGGGCATTTTTGTTTAAAAGAAAAGTAGCCACTAATTCACAGATTGCAAATAAAATTTATTAAAATCAGTGAATCAGTGGCAATAAAAAAGCAACACAACTAAATAAATACAACGATGAGTGACGCCATAAAACACGAATGTGGAATTGCACTTTTACGATTAAAAAAGCCACTGGAATTTTATAAAGAAAAATACGGATCGGCTTTCTATGGCATTCAAAAAATGTATTTGCTGATGGAAAAGCAACACAACCGTGGACAAGACGGTGCCGGATTTGCCTCAATTAAATTAGATGTTGAACCTGGCGAAAGATACATAAGTAGAGTTCGTTCTAATAAAGCACAAGCAATTCAAGATGTTTTTGCTCAAATCAACGAGCGTATTAGTGAAGAATTGATTTCGCATCCGGAATATCAAGATAATGTTGCGTTGCAGAAAGAAAACATACCCTATATCGGAGAATTATTTTTGGGACATGTTCGTTACGGAACTTTTGGTAAAAATAGTATTGAAAGCGTTCATCCGTTTTTGCGTCAAAATAATTGGATGCACCGTAATTTGATTCTGGCCGGAAACTTTAACATGACCAATGTTACCGAACTTTTTAATAGCTTGGTAGAATTAGGTCAACATCCCAAAGAAATGACAGACACCGTTACGGTTATGGAAAAAATAGGTCATTTTCTTGATGATGCAGTGACCGATTTGTATTTGGAATGCAAAAATAACGGTTTGTCAAAAAGAGAAGCTTCACCTGTTATTGCTGAGAAATTAGACATTACTACTATTTTAAAACGAGCCTCTAAAGGTTGGGATGGCGGTTATGCGATGGCAGGGCTTTTAGGTCATGGAGACGCATTTGTTTTTCGAGATCCTGCCGGAATTCGTCCGGCTTATTTTTACCAGGATGATGAAATTGCAGTTGTTGCTTCTGAAAGGCCTGTAATTCAAACGGTTTTCAATGTCCCTTTTGAAAAAGTACAAGAATTGCAACCTGGTCATGCTTTAATTATTAAGAAAAACGGACGTATTACCGAAGAAGAAATAATAACACCAACCATAAAGAAAGCGTGTTCTTTTGAGCGCATTTATTTTTCCCGCGGAAGCGATGCCGAAATTTATCAGGAACGAAAAGAATTAGGAAAATTAATTCTTCCGGCAGTTTTGGAAGCGATTGATAACGACACAGACAATTCTGTTTTCTCCTATATACCAAATACAGCTGAAACTTCTTTCTATGGAATGGTGGAAGCCGCGAATGATTTTCTGAATCAAAGAAAAAATCAATTTATTCTTGATAACAGAAAGACATTAACAAAAGAAAAGCTGGAAGAAATCCTTTCTGTAAAAATCAGAACGGAGAAAATTGCCATAAAAGACGCCAAACTCAGAACATTCATAACAGAGGACAGTAGTCGTGATGATTTGGTTGCACACGTATATGATGTTACTTACGGAGTAATAAAACCAACAGACAATTTGGTTATTATAGATGACAGTATCGTTCGGGGAACAACCTTAAAGATGTCAATTATCAAAATGATGGACAGATTGCATCCAAAACGTATTGTGGTTGTTTCCTCTGCACCACAAATAAGGTTTCCGGATTGTTATGGAATTGATATGGCAAAATTAGAAGGCTTAGTAGCTTTTCAAGCCACTTTAGTTTTGTTGAAAGAACGCAATTTATACCACATAGTAGATGAAGTTTATGCTAAATGCATAGAACAAGCCCTTTATAAAGACAACGATGTCATAAATTTTGTAACCGAAATATATAAACCTTTCACAGACCAAGAAATATCAGATAAAATAGCTGAGTTATTAACTTCCGAAGTTATTAATGCAGAAGTAAAAATTATTTTTCAAACCGTGGATAACTTGCACATAGCTTGCCCAAAAAATTTAGGAGATTGGTACTTTACCGGAGACTATCCAACTCCGGGAGGCAACCGAGTTGCTAATAAAGCATTTATGAATTTTTATGAGGGAAAAAATGCTCGTGCTTATTAAAAATTTAACATTTTTTGTCTTTTAACGACTTTTGATGTAGTTCATCTAAATTATTTGTTTTAAGAATTACATTCACTTTATATTTGGAGAACCATAGCATTAGTAGGTTAAGTTTATGGTAGATTTGGGGCAAAAAGGGTGAAAAGAAATTTTCACCTTTTTTATTTTATAATTGTCTGAAAATCATTAAAAAAAGTGCATTTAACCTCTCATTTGCCTATCATTCCAATATATTTCGATAAAAAGTGCATTTTTTAACTAGTAGTTATTAGATTTGTCTTACCATAGTATTTAGTAGGTTAAGTAAGTTATGGTAGATTTGGGGCAAACAGGTGGAAGAGATTCCGCCTGTTTATTTTTTAGGCTTATCCCAAAATAAAAAAACCGACTGCTTTCACAATCGGTTTAGTATTCCCATAAAAGAATTTTATTATTTTTCTATAGCATATAATCTTGCTACTTCTGTCCAATTGATAACATTAAAGAATGCTTCAATATAATCGGGACGGCGATTTTGATAATTCAAATAATAAGCATGTTCCCAAACATCCATACCAAGAATAGGAAAACCAGAACAACCAACTTCCGGCATTAAAGGATTATCTTGATTAGGTGTTGAGCAAACGTCAACTTTTCCACCTTTGTGAACACAAAGCCATGCCCAACCTGATCCAAAACGAGTAGCGCCTGCTTTAGAAAACTGTGCTTTAAATTCGTCAAACGAACCAAAGGCAGCATCAATAGCATCTGCTAATTCTCCTGAAGGTTTTCCACCACCAGTTGGCGACATTACTCTCCAAAATAAATTGTGATTATAAAATCCGCCACCATTATTTCTAACGGCTGCATTTTTCATATCAAGATTAATCAAAATATTTTCTATTGTTTTTCCTTCTAAATCGGTACCTGTAACAGCAGCATTTAGATTAGTAGTGTAGGCATTATGATGTTTTGTATGGTGAATTTCCATAGTTCTTGCATCAATATGTGGTTCTAATGCATCGTATGCATAAGGTAATTGTGGTAATTCAAAAGCCATGATATTTTTATTTAAGTTATTTTTATAAATGTATTCCAAAATTATACATTTAACTTTACAAAATGAAACACATTTTTTTATATAATTATAATTTAAAATTATAGCAGAGCTAAAATGAAATTTGACCTTCAACCAACACGGCTGCAAAACGAAAGGATTCGTTTAATCCCTTTACAAGGAATTGATTTTGAGGAATTGTATGGCGTAGCTTCGGATCCTTTAGTTTGGGAGCAACATCCAAACCCGAACCGATATAAATTGGAAGATTTCACCAATTATTTTAAAGGCGCAATAGAATCAAAAGGTGCTTTTTTAATTTTGGATGTAGTTACAAATGAAACAGTAGGCTGTAGTCGGTATTATGATTATAATGAAGCTGATAATTCTGTTTTGATTGGCTACACTTTTATAGGAAGAAAATTTTGGGGCAATGGTTATAACAAGGCTTTAAAAAAGCTAATGCTTGATTATGCTTTTCAGTTTGTAGATAAAGTCTATTTTCATATTGGAGCATTTAATTATCGTTCGCAAAAAGCCATCGATAAAATTGGCGCTGTTAAAGTAGACGAATATGAAGTCGAATATTATGGAGAAGTAAGCAAGTTAAATTTTGTTTATCTAATTACTAATAACTAATGCAAAAACCAGCTTTCTCCATATACGATGCATCTGCGGGTTCAGGTAAAACCTATACTCTGGTAAAGGAATATCTGAAAATCATTCTGCTATCCAAAAAACCGGATGCTTATCGAAATATTCTAGCCATAACGTTTACCAATAAAGCGGTGCACGAAATGAAAAGCCGTGTCTTGGAAAGTCTTTCTCAATTCAGCAATGAAAATCCTTCCGAAAAAGCAGTAGGATTAATTCAGGATATTCAAGTAGAAACCGGATTGTCTGTGGCAACCATTACTGAAAAAGCCAAAAGCATTATCAAAAATCTGATTCATAATTACGCCGCTTTTGACATTTCAACGATTGATAAATTCACCCATAAAGTTATACGTGCCTTTGCGCATGATTTAGGTTTGCCAATCACTTTTGAAGTTTCATTAGACACCGAAGCTTTATTGACCGAAGCTGTTGATGCTATCATTGCCGAAGCTGGGAATGATGCCGAATTGACAAAATTATTAGTCGATTTCACTATGGAAAAGACTGATGATGACAAATCCTGGGATATTTCACGGGAAATTTTGGAAACGGGCAGGTTGATTTTAAACGAAAATAACCGAGAGGAAATCACGCATTTTGATAAAAAGAAAATTGAAGATTTTGTTGTTATCAAAAATAAGCTGACAGAACTCACTAAAGAATTGGAAACCGATTGTTCTGATTTGGCAAACGAAGCTTTATTGCTAATTGAAAATAACGGAATTGACACTAATTCTTTCCCTTATGGCACTTTCCCGAAGCATTTGAATTTCTTCAAAGAAAAAGATGCCAGAGCAAACAACCACCGATTTAAAGAATTTGATGATATTAAAATAAAAAAGGATGCTAAGGATAAAACCATCATCGAAAGCATAATTCCAAAACTGTTAGAAATTTTAGATTCTATTTATATCAAAACCGAAAAGCAACTGTTTTATCAGGCATTTCTAAAAAACATCACACCGCTTTCCTTATTAAATACTTTGAGTAATAAACTAACCGACATCCAAAAAGAACAGGGAATTTTATCCATAACAGAATTCAACAAACTAATTCATGACCAAATTCAGAATCAGCCAGCGCCATTTATTTATGAGCGTTTAGGAGAAAAATACAAACATTTTTTTATTGATGAATTTCAGGATACTTCAGAAATGCAATGGCAAAACTTAATTCCACTGATTGACAATTCACTTTCGAGTGAAGATTTATTAGGGGAAAGAGGCAGTTTGTTAATTGTTGGTGATCCAAAACAATCCATTTACCGATGGCGTGGTGGAAAAGCGGAGCAGTTTATTGAATTGAGTAAAGAAGAAAATGCTTTTTTGCATCATACGAAAGAAGTAAAATCGTTAGCAACTAATTATAGAAGTTATTCCGAAGTTATTGATTTTAACAATAATTTCTTTGGTTTTATAGCCAATGAATTTACGCATGAAGATTATAAAGATTTATATAAAAATCATAGCCATCAACTATTAAATGCTAAAAATGGCGGCTATGTGAATATTTTGTTTGTCCCCAAATCAGAGAAAGCAGAATTTGGAGAAGAAGAAAATCCTGCTAAAGAGGCATTGTATTTATTAGCAACATTAAACACAATCCAAAAAGTAAAAGCAAACGGATTTAGCTATAAAGACATTGCTGTAGTAACTCGAAAAAAAGATAACGGAATTGCTATTGCCAATTATTTAACCCAACAAGGTATTCCGATTTTATCCTCTGAGAGTTTGTTGATTGGTTCTTCTTCGGAGGTGCAATGTATTGTTGCGGTTTTATATTATTTGAAAAACAATAGTGACCGCGAATCTAAAGCTAATTTCCTGTATTACATTGCATCCAATGGTCAACAAAAAATGCCTGTTCATGATTTTATTGCGCTTGGAATGGAACAAAATTTGGAAGTCGATTTCGAACAATGGTTAACTAGTTTTGATATACATTTTTCGTTTAAAAACACCAGAAAAAAATCATTATACGAAGCAGTAGAAAGTATTATTTCTAAAATCATCCCAATTGAAAAACGAAATGCTTACGTTCAATATTTTTTGGATATTATACTTGAACAAGATTTAAAAAAGCAAGCCGGAATTTCAGATTTTCTATTGTATTGGGATGCTAATTCAGGAAAGTTGAGTATTCCATCGCCCGAAGGAAAAGAGGCGGTGCGTATCATGACCATTCATACTTCTAAAGGGTTAGAATTTCCGGTGGTTATTTTTCCGTTTGCGGAAGAAGATTACAGCAAAGGGCCAAGGGAGAAAATTTGGCTTAACGCCGATGAGGAACAAGTTGGATTACCCAAAGTTTTGGTTGATAAAAACAATAATGTTTCCAGTTACGGTGAAGAATCGGCACTCATTTATAATCAGAAAAAACAAGAAGAATTGCTGGATGACATTAATGTCTTGTATGTAGCAATGACACGTGCTGAAGAACAATTACATGTTATTTCAGGGATGCAATCTAAAAATAAAGAAGGCAGTTATCCGAATAATATGGCGACTTTTTTTATCAAATTTTTGGACGAAAGAAACCAGTTTAACGAAAGTAAATTAGAGTACGAATTTGGCAAAGCCGAAAAATTATCAACAACCATAGCAACTAAAGACGAAACGGAAACGATTCCACAACTTTCGGCAACCTTGAATCCAAAAAACATCAAAATTGCACAACGTGAAAGTTTAATGTGGAATACAAAACAGCAAAAAGCGATTGAATACGGCAATATACTACACGAAATTCTCTCATTCATCAAAACAAAAGACGATATAGATTTGGCATTGACCAAAGCCATCGAAAACGGATTGATTGTATCTTCTCAAAAAGAGGTCGTTGAGCGAACCATTTCTGAAATTGTAAACCATCGGGATTTGCAATTGTTTTTTTCGAACGAGTATAAAATTCTTAATGAGAAAACCATTATTCAGAAAGAAGGAAACATTGTTAAACCGGACAGAATGGTTTTTGTTAAACAAAACGAAATTTACTTATTAGATTACAAAACAGGTTCACATCAAACCAAATATCAATTACAACTGGAAAACTATCAAAACGCCATTGAGAAAATGGGTTTTAAAGTCACTAAAAAAGCACTGGTTTATATTGGTGAGACTTTGGAAGTGGTAAATTTGTAACAACAAAACTAAACTACAATAACAATCATGTACGGAAAACTTCAACAACACCTACAAAACGAACTCAATACCATTGAACAGAATGGGATTTTTAAAAAAGAGCGCATCATCACCTCGCCTCAAGGAGCAGAAATTACAGTGAATGGCGAAACCGTTTTAAACTTTTGTGCCAATAATTATTTGGGATTGTCTTCGCATCCTGAAGTAATTCAAGCGGCCAAAGACACCCTGGATTCGCATGGTTTCGGAATGTCATCAGTGCGATTCATTTGCGGAACACAGGATATCCACAAAACCTTAGAAAAAAAGATAGCCGATTTTTACGGCACAGAAGATACTATATTATACGCTGCAGCTTTTGATGCCAATGGCGGCGTTTTCGAACCTTTGCTAGGTGAAGAAGATTGTATTATTTCAGATAGTTTGAACCACGCTTCTATTATTGATGGCGTTCGTTTGTGCAAAGCGGCGCGTTATCGTTATGAAAATTCCAATATGGAAGATTTGGAAAACCAATTAAAGAAAGCGGTTGAAGCCGCACATCGTTTTAAACTTATCGTGACGGATGGTGTTTTCTCTATGGATGGACTGGTAGCGCCATTAGATAAAATTTGCGACTTAGCGGATAAATATGATGCTCTTGTTATGGTTGACGAATGCCATGCGGCTGGTTTTATTGGTGCCACCGGTAAAGGAACGCTAGAAGCCAAAGGAGTTATGGGAAGAGTAGATATCATCACAGGAACTTTAGGAAAAGCATTGGGTGGCGCGATGGGCGGTTATACTACAGCCAAAAAAGAAGTGATTGAAATTCTGCGTCAACGTTCGCGTCCTTATTTGTTTTCAAATTCATTGGCGCCAGCTATAGTTGGCGCATCTATTAAAGTCTTTGAAATATTAGAGAGAGATACCACACTTCGAGATAAATTGGAATGGAATACCAATTACTTTAAAGAAGGTTTGCGCAAAGCAGGTATTGATTTCATTGATGGCGATTCGGCAATAGTTCCGGTAATGTTATACGATGCGAAGATGTCACAAATAATGGCAGATGAATTACTAAAAAAAGGAATTTATGTAATTGGTTTCTTTTATCCTGTTGTTCCAAAGGACAAAGCCAGAATAAGAGTGCAACTTTCGGCGGCTCATACAAAAGAACATTTGGATAAGGCAATTCAAGCATTTGATGAGGTAAAAAAACTGCTAAATATTCAATAGAAAACGTTTTAGTTGCATAATTAGTGCTGATTCTTTACATAATTCACATATTTTAACATTTTGATTTTGATATTAGAATATTACGTATTACTTTTGCCTCATTATAATTATTATAATCTAATCAAACTAAGTATGAAACATCTTAACAAATTATTCGTTGCTTTGGTAATGTTAGCTGGATTCAGCTCACAAGCTCAAGACAGCAACAACCCTTGGGCGATTTCGTTTGGGGCTAATGCAGTAGATACTAGAGTAAGTGCTGCTTCTAAATTGGAAGACCAATTTTCTCAGTTCTTTAATGCTAAAGATAATTGGAATATTCTTCCTTCAGTATCTTATGTAAACGTATCTAAATACGTAGGGAGTAACTTCTCTTTTGGAGTTACAGGATCTGTTAACAGATTAACTAAGTATGTATTACCAAGAGTTGGTGAAGGACCATATACAGTAGTTAATCCAGGAGATAAAAATTACTATGCAGCAGATGCAGTAATTAACTACAGCTTAATGAGTTTAATTAAATCTAAAACTATTGATCCTTCTATCCATATTGGTGGAGGTTATACTTGGATTGGTGATGAATTACACGCAGGTACTTTAAACGGAGGTTTAGGATTAACGTATTGGTTCACAGAAATGGTAGGTTTATCTTATCGTGCAACTTACAAACAATCTTTCGAAGATATTCGTGAAGACATGCCATCTCACATGCAACATTTTGCAGGTCTTACTTTCAAATTTGGAGGAAAAGATACAGATGGTGATGGAATCTATGACAAAGACGATGCTTGTCCAGAAGTTGCTGGTTTAAAACAATTCAACGGATGTCCTGATACTGATGCTGATGGAATTACTGATGCAAGCGATGCTTGTCCAGATGTTGCTGGTCCTGCTGAATTCAACGGTTGTCCTGATACTGACGGAGACGGAATTGCTGACAAAGATGATGCTTGTCCAGAAGTGGCTGGTTTAAAATCTTTGGGTGGTTGTCCAGATGCTGACGGTGATGGTATTACTGACAAATCAGACAAATGTCCAGATGTTAAAGGTCCAAAAGAAAACGGTGGTTGTCCTTGGCCAGATAAAGATGGAGATAAAGTTTTAGACAAAGATGATAAATGTCCAGATGTAGCTGGTACTGTTGCTAACAACGGATGTCCAGAAGTTACTGAAGAAGCTATCAAAAGATTAAATGACTATGCTAAAACCATCTTATTTGATACAGGTAAAGCATCATTTAAACAACAAACTTACCCAGTTTTACAAGCTATTACTGCTATCTTGAAAGAGTATCCAAACTCAAACTTCTCAATTGAAGGTCACACAGATAGCGATGGTACTGATGCTTCTAATCAAAAACTTTCAGAAGATAGAGCAGCGGCTGTTAAAAACTACATAGTTGAAAACGGTATTGCAAGTTCAAGATTAGTTTCAGCTGGTTTTGGTGAGTCTAAACCAATTGATTCTAATAAAACTAAAGCTGGTAAAGCTAACAACAGAAGAGTTGAAGTGAAATTAGTAAAATAATTTCTTCAAAAATATTTTCAAGAAAACGCCCCGAATATCGGGGCGTTTTTTTATTTTTATAAAATGTCAAAACCAACTTTTCTTCACCAACTTTCTCAAGAAATTTTAAAAATCTATTCTGATAACTTATCAGAGTTGACCATTGTTTTGCCAAATAAAAGAGCTAAAGTCTTTTTGCTAGATGAATTAAAAAAATTAGTCTCTAATACAGTTTTTGCGCCCGAGATAATTAGTATTGAAGATTTCATTCAAGATATTGCCGGAATTCGTTCTGTTGACAGCGTTGAATTGTTGTTTACGTTTTTTGAAGTTTACCTTTCTCTTACAGATAAAGACAAACAAGATTCTTTTGAAAACTTTGCTAATTGGGCAAAAACGTTACTTCAGGATTTTAATGAAATTGACAGATATCTTTTAGATCCAAATAAGATTTTAAAATATCTTGAAGACATAAAAGAGATAGAGCATTGGTCAGTTGATGTTGATAAAAGAACAGATTTGATTGAAAAGCATTTGCTTTTTTGGAAAAAACTCCCAGAATATTATCATTCATTATATCAACAGTTATTAAATAAAGGCATTGGATATCAAGGTTTAATTTATCGGGAAGCAGTAGAAAATCTAAATCATTTCTCTGAAAACAATAACGATAAGCAATTTGTTTTTGCAGGTTTTAATGCACTCAATCAAGCTGAAGAAAAGATTATTCAGCACCTTTTAGCACTTGATGTGGCCAAAATCTATTGGGATATTGACGAAACCTTACTTCACGATTCGTTTCACGATGCCGGACATTTTCAACGAAAGTTTAAGTCGGAATGGATTTATTATAAAACACACCCATATGAATGGATTTCAAATGATTTTAAAACCGAAAAGAACATTCATGTCATAGCAACTTCAAAATCTATTGGACAAGCTAAAATAGCAGGAAGTATTATAGAAAAGCAAGCTGATATAGGAAGTCTTCAGCAAGTTGCATTAGTGCTCGGAGAAGAAAGTTTGCTATTGCCAATGTTGTATTCATTGCCGTCAAATGTTGATGCTTTGAATATTACTATGGGGTTTTCAAGCAAAAATAATCCTGCACAAATATTGATTGCCAAATTATTCAAACTGCACACCAATGCCTTGACCAGAAATCCATCAAGTTATGTGATGTATTACAAAGATGTTCTCGATATTTTAACCCATCCGCTTGTCGAACCTTATGTAAATGCTAACGAATTGGTTTCGATAATTAATAAAAACAACTATTCGTTTATTACCCATAAAAAACTCGAAGAGCTTTATGCCAAAGACAATACCTTGTTTTCGTTATTGTTCCAAAAATGGGATATTGGTTCAATTCCCGTTTTAGAAAACATTGCTCAAATTTTGCTTAAAATCAAAAACAATCTGAATCATGAAAACGAAGAAGAAAAGATAACAAATGCTTTTGTGTATTCGATTTTTAAAGTCATCAACAAGATGATTTCGTATTTTTTGGAGCATCAATCCATAAACGACATTAGGACGTTACAAGCCATTTACAAGCAAGTTATTGATGTGGCTGAAGTTTCTTTTGAAGGTGAACCTTTGAGTGGTTTGCAGGTTATGGGTGTTTTAGAAAGTCGTGTGTTAGATTTTGAAACCGTAATTATTACCTCGGTAAACGAAGGTAAATTTCCGGCAGGAAAAACCAGCAATTCTTTCATTCCTTATGATGTGAAACTGCAATATGGACTCCCAACTTTCAAAGAAAAAGACGCTATTTATACTTATCATTTTTATCATTTATTGCAAAGGGCCAAAAACATATATTTGATTTATAATTCTGACAGTCAAGGTTTTGATGCTGGAGAAAAAAGTCGATTCATAACACAATTAGAAATAGAAAAGCAACCTAATCACAACCTGACATTTCAATATTACAATCCGGATGTACCTACTATTGCGCATCAACCGATTGTTGTTCCAAAAACAGAAAGTGTGATGTCACGCTTACGCGAAATTGCCACAAATGGGTTTTCGCCTTCGTCTTTAACTACATATATCCGCAATCCGATTCAGTTTTACTTTCAACGGGTTTTACGAATTTCTGAAACCGATGAGGTCGAAGAAAACATTGCGGTTAATACTTTAGGAACCATTATTCACGGCACTTTAGAAGAATTGTATAAACCAACCATCGGACGACTTTTAACTAATGATGACATCAAAATTTGTATTTCTAAAATTGACAATGAAGTTTTAAATCAATTTAAAAAAGTATATAAAGAAGGCGAAATCAAAAAAGGGAGAAACTTGCTGGCATTTGAAGTAGCCAAACGTAATGTGCTAAACTTTTTAAAAACAGAACTGGAAGCAATAGAAAATGGTGATGAAATTCAAATCATCTCTTTAGAAACTTCATATGAAAGAGAATTAATCGATACGCGTTTACCTTTTTCGGTGCTGATAAAAGGAAATGTAGACCGAATTGAATTGCGCAACGGAAAGGTTAGAATTGTTGATTATAAAACAGGGAAGGTCGACAAAAACAATGTTATTTTAAAAGACTGGAATGGTTTAACCGAAGACATCAAAAACGACAAAATTATTCAGGTGTTGGCTTATGCTTTTATGTATGAAGAACTGACTAAAGGGCTAGAAATGGAAGCCGGAATACTATCTTTTAAAAACTTAAAATCAGGATTTTTACCATTTCAGTTTAAACCTGAAAAAGAAGCTGTTACAATAATCTCTGAAGAAATAATGAAAAACTATCTCGAACAAATTGTGGTTTTACTACAGGAAATTTTGAATATGGAAATTCCTTTTGAGGAGAAAATTATTTAATCTTCTTCAAAAAATCAGCCAATACTTTTTTTAATTCCGTTTCGTTTTCTATATGCGACATATGTCCGTCGGGGAAAGTGGTCAATTCTACTTTAGTGTCTTCAATCTGATTAATAGTATCGTCGTAATTCAAAACGCTATCTTTTTTACCTAAAACCAATTGGATTGGATAAGGTGCAAAATGTAAAAGGACTTCTCTGTCCTTGCGAATCTTCATGCCTTCGAGTGCTGCAACGATTCCTTGTAAAGGCGTTTTTAAAGCTTCGAGTTTTACGTTTTCTATTTCATTTTCGAGTTTCTCACGATTGTCTTCACTAAACAAATTGGCAATAGAAAGGCGCACAAAGTTGGTGTAGTTTTGTTTCACTGCTTTAATGGCTCGACTTCGATTAATTTTTCGTTCATCGCTATCTGCTCTCGAAGTTGAATTCAAAAGGAAAATTCCTTTAACGTTATCCGGATATAATTCGGCGAAAGCCAAGGCAACATAACCTCCCATTGAATGACCAATGAGCGCTGCTTTTCTGATTTTCAATTCGTGCAAAACGGCATGAATCATATCAGCTTGATCTTCCATAGAATGCATATAACCCAAGCATTCGGTTTCGCCGTGACCTAATAAATCGATGGTGATAATTCTGAATTTCTGACTCAATTCAGGAATAAAGGCATTCCACATGGTTTTATTCTCGAGAAAACCATGCAAAAAAACAACTGCGGTTCCTTTGCCTTCGTCGGTAAAAGAGATTTTGGTGTTTTTGTAGATGATGGCTTTCATAGATGCAAAAATAGATTTTAACATTAAGAAGTTAAGGTTTTTCATTAAGAAATAGTAAGATTAATGAAATTCTTAATCTTCTTTAACTTCTTAATGTTAAAACAAAACGACCCACTTCCGTGAGCCGTCTATTATTTATCATCTATATTCTTTTCTCTTTCTTCTAACTAAGAATTCATTATTGATTCAATTTCATCAACCTCAATCGGAATGTTTCTCATTAAGTTGAACGGTTCTCCTTTTTCCTGAATCACAACATCATCTTCAATTCGGATTCCAAAACCTTCTGCCGGAATATAGATTCCTGGTTCAACGGTGAACACCATATTCGCTTTCATAGGTTCGTGCAACAAGCCATAATCGTGAGTGTCTAAGCCCATGTGATGTGATGTGCCGTGCATGAAATATTTTTTATATGCTGGCCAATCCGGGTTTTCATTTTGCACATCAGCTTTGTCAATTAATCCCAAACCAAGAAGCTCAAAAGTCATTACTTTACCAACTTCTAGATGATATTGCTTCCACATATTCCCAACAGTCAGCATTTTAGTTGCTTCATTTTTTACACGTAAAACCGCATTGTAAACTTCTTTTTGTCTGCCGGTAAATCTTCCAGAAACAGGAACCATTCTCGTCATATCACTTGAGTAATTAGCATATTCGGCACCAACATCAAGCAAGACCAAATCACCGGCTTTACATTGCTGGTTGTTTTCAATATAATGTAACACGTTAGCATTGTTTCCCGAAGCAATGATTGGTGTATAGGCAAAACCTTTAGAACGATTTCTTAGGAACTCGTGAGCAAACTCGGCTTCGATTTCATATTCGGTTACGTTTGGTTTTACAAATTGTAATACTCTGCGATAGCCTTTTTCGGTAATGTCACAGGCTGTTTGAATCAAGTCAATTTCTTCGCTTTCTTTGATAGAGCGTATGCGTTGCAAAATAGGATTCGATTTTTCTACTTTGTGTGCCGGATAGTTTTCTTTCCACCATTTTACAAAACGTGCTTCACGTGTTTCGGTTTCAATCGAGGCGCGGTAATGCTCGTTGGTGTTGATATACATCGTTTCGGCGTAAGCCATAACCTCTTTTAACGTTTTGTGAAAATCCTGTAACCAAATCACTGACTTGATTCCGGAAACTTCAAAAGCCCGATCTTTAGTTAGTTTTTCACCTTCCCAAATTGCAATATGTTCGTTGGTTTCTTTTAGAAATAAAATCTCTTTTAAATGCTCATAAGGCGCATCCGGAAACAATAACAAAATGCTTTCTTCTTGGTCAGCACCAGATAAATAAAATATATCGCGATGTTGTGCAAACGGTAAAGTTGTATCAGCACTTACAGGGTAATTATCATTGGAATTAAAAATAGCAACACTGTTAGGTTTCATTTGTGCTGTGAATTTTGCTCTGTTTTTAATAAATAAGTTTCGGTCTATTTGATGGTATTTCATAGTTAGATTATTAGACTTCTTAGATAGATAGTTTTTTAAATAAATAAAGTTTATCAAAATTAAACAAAGTATGAAAGCAATGAGTCGCCAAATAGCGTTATTTTATTTTCGATGCAATAAAAAGATATTTTTTCCGTTAATTAAAATAGAAATCGATTAAATTCATGACATAAGAAAATCAACCAAATTGAATAAAATGAAAAAATCACACATAGTGTTATTGCTAATAATTACGATGGCCACATTGTATTCTTGTAGCAGCGAATCAAACAGCGAACCGATGTTGATCATCAAATTCCAATTTGACCCTAATCAAGTAAGACTAAATAATTTAGGACAGCCGTCAACCGTTGCTGCGGATAATGCGGCACAATCACCTGTTTTTAATTTGATTTCTTCACATTATGTAGAAATGGCACCAAATGCAAATACCCAACTAGGAAACGGAACTATCTTATATCATGCACCTGAAACGACACTTGGCGGAAGCAATGCAATAGATTTTAGTAAATCAAAGATTGTTTCTCAAGGGGAAACATTTCTAAAAATTCCTTTAAGCCAAGTTGCTGCAGGCAGTTATGAATGGATGCGTGTTTCATTGTCGTATCAAAATTATCAAATCAATGTTCACGCAGCCAACGGGAATGATTATGAAGGAACTTTAGCGAGTTTTGTTGGGTTCAATACCTACATAACTTCTTTTGATGTAGACAACACTATTTTTCCAGTGAACGGAAACAGAGCCCAAGGTTATTGGGCATTTGCGCTGAATGATTATCCCTATTCAACTTCGGGACAAGCATCAGCTAATGCAACAACAGTTCCAAATCCTATTGCTGCAACATCTCCTATTCCCGCAGGTTCCTGTGTTGTTACAGGAAAATTTGCAAGTAATTTAGTTATTGATGGCGCCGAAACAAGTGATGTGATCATAACGCTGTCTTTGTCAATCAACAAAAGTTTTGAATGGCATGAAGTAAATGCCGATGGGAAATATGAGCCTACTGCTGGCGAGAATGTTGTTGACATGGGATTGCGTGGATTGATTCCGACTTATGTTAAGTAGTTTTGTTTAACTTTTTTAGCCCAAAACCATTACCTAAACCGTTGTAAATGAACAACTGTTAAACTCACTTTAAATTGATTATAAATTACAGCGAAAAGGTTGTAGTTATTGGCAAATAGCTGTATTTTTGTGTAGTTTTTTAAAAAATTCTACACAATTATGGCAAATTCTTCCGTTTTGGGGTCGTCCATTGCTAAAAAAGTCGCTATGGCACTTTCCGGACTTTTCTTAATTTCATTTTTAGCGCTACACTTTTCTATCAATTTAACATCGGTATTTAGCGAAAAGGTGTTTAATGCCTGTTCTGATTTCATGGGATACAATCCTTTAATACAATATGCAATGCAACCTATTTTAGCTTTTGGTGTTGTATTTCACTTTGTGATGGGATTTGTTCTGGAGATTAAAAATAATGCTGCAAGACCAATCAGTTATGCTAAAAATAATGGATCAGCAAATTCTTCATGGGCATCACGAAACATGATTATTTCAGGTTCTTTGGTTTTAGCTTTCCTTGGATTGCATTTTTATGATTTCTGGTTTCCGGAAATGGATTATAAATACATCCAGGCGCTCCCGCAGGATTCCACAAGATATTATACAGAATTGGTTCACAAATTCGAAAGTCCGGTTCGTACAGGATTGTACTGTTTGGCTTTTGTGCTTTTGTTTTTACACTTATGGCACGGTTTCAATTCTTCAATGCAATCGGTTGGATTTAACAACAAATTCTCGAGAGCACTTCATAAATTAGGATATGCATTTGCAATAATAGTCCCATTCGGATTCATTTTTATTGCATTGTTTCATCATTTTAATCAATAATTTCAAGTAAATGAAACTAGATTCAAAAATACCTGAAGGTCCAATTTCGGACAAATGGACTGATTATAAAGATCATTTAAAATTAGTTGCACCTAATAATCGACCAAAAATTGACATTATCGTTGTTGGGACAGGTTTGGCTGGAGCATCTGCTGCAGCATCCTTAGGAGAAATGGGTTATAATGTGAAAGCCTTTTGTTTTCAGGATTCACCAAGAAGAGCTCACTCAATCGCGGCTCAAGGCGGAATCAACGCAGCAAAAAACTACCAAAATGACGGTGACAGTACTTACAGATTATTTTACGATACAATAAAAGGTGGCGATTACAGAGCGCGTGAGGCTAACGTTCATCGTTTGGCTGAAGTGTCATCTAATATTATTGACCAATGTGTAGCGCAAGGTGTTCCTTTTGCTCGTGATTATGGTGGTATGTTAGACAACCGTTCGTTTGGCGGAACCCAATTACAGCGTACTTTTTATGCTGCAGGACAAACAGGACAGCAATTATTACTCGGAGCTTATTCGGCTTTATCAAGACAAATTGGTTTAGGTCGTGTAAAAATGTTTAACCGTCACGAAATGTTGGATTTAGTGAAAGTAGACGGAAAAGCACGTGGAATTATAGCTCGTAATTTAGTTACTGGTGAATTAGAAAGACATTCGGCACACGCCGTTGTTATAGCTTCCGGCGGATACGGAAATGTTTATTTTCTTTCTACAAATGCTATGGGAAGTAATGTTACAGCAGGTTGGAAGGTTCACAAAAGAGGCGCATTATTTGCTAATCCTTGTTTTGTTCAGATTCACCCAACATGTATTCCGGTTCATGGAACCAATCAGGCAAAATTGACCTTAATGTCTGAATCTTTGCGTAACTCAGGAAGAATTTGGGTGCCAAAGAAAAAAGAAGATGCAGCAGCAATTCGTGCAGGGAAATTAAAACCTACACAATTAAGTGAAGAAGATAGAGATTATTTTTTAGAAAGAAAATATCCTGCTTTTGGAAATCTTGTTCCTCGCGATGTGGCTTCAAGAGCAGCAAAAGAATTATGTGATCAAGGTTTTGGAATTGAAGCAAATGACACGAATGAGGGCGTTTATTTAGATTTCTCTACTGAAATTCAGAGTAAAGGAAGACAAACGGCTTATGCTCAAGGAAATCACAATCCAACAGTTGAAGAAGCTACTAAGTTAGGAAAACAATGGTTAGAAGAAAAGTATGGTAACCTTTTCGCTATGTATGAAAAAATAACTGATGAAAATCCATACGAAACTCCGATGAAGATTTATCCAGCTGTTCATTATACTATGGGTGGTGTTTGGGTTGATTATAATTTGCAATCAACAATACCAGGTTGTTTTGTAGCAGGAGAAGCCAATTTCTCAGACCACGGAGCAAACAGATTAGGAGCATCTGCATTAATGCAAGGTTTGGCAGATGGTTATTTCGTACTACCTTATACCGTTTCAAATTATTTAGCAGATGAAATCAGAACCGGAAAAATCTCTACGGATTTACCGGAATTTGCTGAAGCAGAAAATAGTGTGAAAGAGACCATAAATAAATTCCTAAACAACAACGGTTCTAAATCGGTTGACCATTTTCATAAAAGATTGGGATTGATTATGTGGAACAAAGTTGGAATGGGAAGAAACGAAAAAGGCTTAACAGAAGCTATTGCTGAAATCGCAGCTTTAAAAGAAGAATTTTATAAAGATGTATACGTACCGGGAAGTGCAGACGAATTAAATCAAGAGTTGGAAAAAGCACTTCGTGTAGCTGACTTTATCGATTTAGGCCAGTTAATGGCCATGGATGCTTTACAACGTAAAGAATCTTGTGGTGGTCACTTCCGTGAAGAGTATCAGGATTCAGAAGGGGAAACACTTCGTGATGATGAAAACTTCTCATTCGTTGGAGCATGGGAATACATGGGCTACGATATTAGCAAAGAAATCCTAAACAAAGAAGAATTGAAATACGAGTTTATTAAAATTGCAGCTAGAAATTACAAATAATATACATTATGTCTTCAGCAAAAAATATCAATATAAACCTTAAAATTTGGCGTCAAAAAGATGCTAAATCCAAAGGTAGCATGGAAACTTATAAATTAGATAATGTTTCGACTGCAAGTTCATTTTTGGAAATGTTAGACCAATTGAACGAGCAATTAATCAACGATAAAAAAGCACCTGTTGCTTTCGATCATGATTGTCGTGAGGGAATCTGTGGAATGTGTTCGTTATACATCAACGGAAGAGCACACGGACCAGAAACCGGAACCACAACATGTCAATTGCACATGCGTAAATTTAAAGACGGAGATACTATTTTTATAGAGCCATGGAGAAGCAAAGCATTCCCGGTAGTAAAAGATTTAGTAGTTGATCGCAGTGCTTTCGACAGAATTCAACAAGCTGGAGGTTTCGTTTCAGTAAATACTTCAGGAAGAACCATTGATGCTAATGCTACTCCAATTCCAAAACACGATGCAGATAAAGCTTTTGAAGCAGCAGCTTGCATCGGTTGCGGTGCTTGTGTTGCAACATGTAAAAACGGTTCAGCAATGTTGTTCGTTGGAGCTAAAGTATCTCAATATGCTTTATTACCACAAGGAAAAGTTGAAGCAACAGCACGTGTGTTAAACATGGTTCGTCAAATGGATGAAGAAGGATTTGGAAACTGTACCAACACCGGCGCTTGTGAAGTAGAATGTCCAAAAGGTATTTCCTTAGAAAACATTGCTCGAATGAACAGAGAATATTTGTCAGCAAGTTTGAAATAGACTTTAGCTTATAAACGTAAAAAACGCATTCATTATTTGGATGCGTTTTTTTATGGTGTAAATTCAAATGAAGTATATTTACAATTACAAAATATAGATTTCAATTCGCATGAAAAAAATCTTCTTTTCATTGATGGTACTTTTAATTTTTGAGGCCAGCATTTCTGCACAAAAATTAAGGCTAATGACTTACAATATCCGTTTAGATTTAGCTTCTGATGGTGAAAACGCTTGGACTAACCGAAAAGAATTTTGGGCTTCACAATTGACTTTTTATGAACCCGATATTTTTGGTATTCAAGAAGCGTTACCCAATCAAGTTCTTGATATTGCCACTTTATTACCAAAGTATAATTACGTTGGAATTGCTCGAGATGGCATTGGAAAAGGAGAATCATCAAACATTTTTTTTAAAAAAGATAGATTCAAAGTTGAACAGGAAAACACATTTTGGCTTTCGGAAACGCCAGATAAGATTTCAAAAGGTTGGGACGCCATGCTTAACAGAGTTTGTACTTATGCTTTATTAAAAGACGAAAAATCAAAGCAAACATTCTGGGTTTTCAATACGCATTTAGACCATAAAGGAGAATCGGCTCGAACTAATTCAATTCTTTTAATTCTATCCAAAATAAAGGAACTTAACACTAAAAACTATCCGGTTTTTTTTATGGGTGATTTTAATTCGGAACCCAAAGAAGAACGAATTATCAATCTAAAAAAAGAAATGAACGATAGCCGTGAGATTTCAGAAGAAAGACCTTTTGGACCAACGGGAACATTTAACGGGTTTAAGCACAATGAAGCGGTTACTGCTCTTATAGATTATATCTTTTTATCAAAAGGCAATCCGTTTAAAGTTATAAAATATGCCGTGCTGAGTGATGCTAAAGATTTAAAATATCCATCAGATCATTTACCAGTTTATGTTGAATTAAAATATAATTAGGCTTTTTTATTTGACAAAATGAAACTAAAACTTTCAAGCTTACTTTTACTCTCCACGCTTTCTTTCTTTGGACAAAACTACCATCAATATGTTAATCCGATGATTGGGACAGGTGGACACGGACATACGTATCCAGGAGCAACAGTTCCGTTTGGAATGGTTCAGCTATCGCCAGATACCAGAATTGATGGAAGTTGGGATGGATGTTCTGGCTATCATTATTCAGATACTGTTATTTATGGTTTTTCACACACGCATTTAAACGGAACTGGAGTTTCCGATTATGGTGACATTATGTTAATGCCGACGATGGGAAAACCAACATTGGAAGCAATGGAATATAGTTCTAAATTTTTCCATTCAACAGAAAAAGCAACAGCCGGATTTTATGCTGTAAAACTAGATAAGTATAATATAGATGTAAAACTGACCGCTTCAACCCGAGTTGGATTTCACGAATATACCTTCAACAATAGCGGTCAAGCTAATATTATTTTGGATTTAAACCACAGAGATAAATTAATTGAAGGCGAAATTCATATCATCAATAGTAAAACGATAGAGGTAAAACGAATAAGCGAAAGTTGGGCAAAAAATCAGTATGTCTATGCTCGTATTGAGTTCAGTGTTCCTCTAAAACTTACCAAGATTAGGAGTAATGGCGATTATATGCATTCGCTATCTGATGAATATTCAGGCGGTACAGAATCAGCTGTGTGTCTTTCAAAACAAGTCAAAAAAGGAGAAAAAATTTTTGTGAAAGTTTCTTTGTCTCCAACAAGTTATGAAGGCGCCAAATTAAATAGGTCTGAAATTAAAGATTGGAATTTTGAAAAAGTCAAATATGAAGCCGAACAGCTTTGGGATAAACAACTCTCTAAAATTGAAATTACAGAAAGTGATAAAAATAAACAAACCATTTTCTACACCGCTTTATACCACACAATGGTACAACCAAATATTGCTCAGGATATCGATGGGAAATACCGCGGCAGAGACAACCAAATTCATCAAGCGGTAGGATTTGATTACTATTCGGTTTTCTCCCTTTGGGACACTTTCAGAGCTGCGCATCCTTTATATACGTTAATTGAAAAAAAACGCACAGCAGATTTTATAAATACATTCCTAAAACAATACGAGCAAGGAGGAAGATTACCCGTTTGGGAATTGGCTTCCAATGAAACTGATTGTATGATTGGCTATCATTCGGTTTCAGTCATAGCTGATGCGATGGTAAAAGGAATTACGGGATTTGATTATAAAAAAGCCTTTGAAGCAGCAAAACATTCGGCTATGCTGAATCATTTAGGTTTGGAGGCTTATAAAAAACAAGGTTTTATTTCAATGGATGACGAACACGAAAGCGTTTCCAAAACGTTAGAATATGCTTATGATGATTGGTGTATTGCGCAAATGGCTTTGATTCTAAGCAAACAAGAAGATTACGAGTATTTTATGAAGCGTTCTCAAAGCTGGAAAAATGTCTTCGATTGGAAAACAGGTTTTATGCGACCTAAAAAGAATGGCGGTTGGGACAACCCTTTTGACCCAAAGGAAATTAATAATAATTTTACCGAAGGCAACAGTTGGCAGTACTCGTTTTTTGTGCCTCAAGACATTCCGGGAATGATTGAAGCTTATGGCGGAAAGGCAAAGTTCGAATCCAAACTCGACGAAATGTTCAACAGCGAAAGCAAAACTACTGGACGAGAACAGGTAGATGTTACTGGATTAATCGGACAATATGCTCATGGCAATGAGCCAAGTCATCACATGGCGTATTTGTACAATTATGTTGGTAAACCCGAAAAAACAGCAGCCAAAGTACATTTCATTTTAGATAATTTTTACAGAAATGCGCCCGATGGTTTGATTGGAAACGAAGACTGCGGGCAAATGAGCGCATGGTATGTCTTGAGTTCGATAGGATTGTATCAAGTAACTCCAGCCGGAGATTATTGGAATATTGTTAAGCCATATTTTGAAAAAGTGAATATTAATAATCAAATAGATGTTTCAACATCAAGCACCCTTTTTCTAAATCCATTATTAAATGTTTTTGATAAATTTATTCCTATCAGAAGTTTTAATGGAAGAAATTATATAACACCAGAAGAGAAAGCATTAGATATATTAAAAAGAAATACAAAATTTATTCCTATTGTACCAGTTCCGATAATTCAGGAAGAAAGTAAATCGTTTAAGGATAAAATGACTGTTGAAATCGTGTCACAAAATCCCAAAGACACAATCTATTTTATAATCAGTGATAAGGACGATTATCTTGCAAAAAAAGTATTCGTTCCATATTCAAAACCATTTGAAATTCAAGAAACTTCAACCATATCGACTTATATAAAAAACAACGACAGTCAAAGCAATACTGTTTCAGCAACTTTCTTCAAGAAACCTAACGACTACACCATTAACATTAAATCAAAATATAATCCGCAATATCATGCTGGTGGACCGGAAGGATTGATAGACGGAATTTTTGGAACAGAAAACTGGCGAAAAGGTGATTGGCAAGGTTATCAGGAACAAGATTTTGAAGCAGTAATAGATTTACAGACAGAAACTGCAATTCATTCAATTGGAGCAAGATTTTTACAAGATTCACGCTCATGGATTTTACTGCCAATCAAAGTCGAATATTATGCTTCGAATGACAATGTAAATTTCACTCTGGTAGAAAGTCAGGGACATTACATAAGTCCGAAATATGAAGTAAACAACATAAAAGATTTTACTTATTCATCTAAAACAGAATTAAAAGCAAAATATATAAAAGTAAAAGCATATAACTTTGGAAAATTACCCGAATGGCATCAAGGATTTGGTGGCGATGCTTTTATATTCATAGATGAAATAACGATTAAATAACTTATCCCATATCTCTTATCTCTAATCCCTTTAAAAATGAAAATAGCACTTATACAAACAGCACTTTCTTGGGAGAATCCAATGGAAAACAGAAGTCATTTGGCCCAAAAAATCACTGGCTTTATGGAAGAAGTTGATTTGATTGTGCTACCTGAAATGTTTTCTTCCGGATTTACAATGAATCCAAAAGCGGTTGCTGAAACTATGCAAAGTGAAACGGTTTCTTGGCTGCAACATCTGGCGAAAGCTAAAAACTGCGCAATAACCGGAAGTTTAGTTATTGAAGAAAATGGAAATTATTACAATCGTTTGGTGTTTGTTTTACCAACTGGAGCCGTTCAAACCTATGATAAAAAACATTTGTTTTCTTTAGCTGGAGAAGATAAATGGTATACAGCCGGAAAAAAGAAGTTAATTATAGAATATAAAGGTTATAAATTTTGCCCGTTGGTTTGCTACGACTTACGGTTCCCTGTTTTTTCCAGAAACACTGAAAATTACGATGTTCTTATTTATGTTGCCAATTGGCCCAAACCTCGGATAAATGCATGGGATATTTTACTAAAAGCTCGTGCTGTAGAAAATATGTGCTACTCTATTGGAGTAAATAGAATAGGAACTGACAATAACCATCACGAGTATGTTGGACATTCGCAAGTAGTTGATTATTTGGGGAACTATTTATTGGAACCACAAGAAGCAGATGCTATTTTTATTGTCGAATTGAATAAAGCAAATCTGTTGGAAGCACGAAACAAATTGGCTTTTCTGGATGATAAAGATAATTTTGAATTACTTTAATTTGAATACTATTTTAAAATAAACGTCTCAATAACATCCCAATTGGCGTTCACATTAAGTATTTCTGGATAATAAATTACTTCTTCGGATTGTCGTTTTTCTGTAAAATTTCCGGAATCCCAAACGCCATTTTTATTTTCATCATAAATAATACGAAGGGTATATTTATTTGGCTCTAAAGCTAAAAACTCAACAACAGGATTGTTTTCTGTATAAGCAGTTGCCAATATTTTACCATCTTTATCGGTTAATTCTAAAATAACAGGAAATGATTTTGCATTTTGTAAAGTGATTTTTAAATTTCCATATTCGGAACTGTTTTTAGTTGCTACCGAATACTTTAATGTGTCATTCTGCTTTTCATAATAATCGGTTAAAGCGCCGGGCAATAGTTGGATTTTATATTTTTCTAGTTCTTCCTTTTTGAAATTTAAATAGAACTTTTGCTCAAATTCATCATAATCTGTAGTGAAATCTACTGCAACGGAATCTTTATTAAAAACTGAAATTTTTGATTTGTCAAACTTCACCAATGGAATGTTGCTATTTAAAGCAAAACGCTCACGTAAAGGAAGTGTGCTGTTGAAATCAGAACTTATATTCAGCGTATCTGTTTTTTGTTTTTTTAACTTTATCATAAAGTCTTTTTTTAAGTTGTCTTTTTCAACTAAAACTTGTAAAGAATCAGTTTTTAAGGGCTTAAACCATACTTGTACCGAATCCTTCTTCTGAAATTTTGTTACTAGATTTGGTATAATTTCAGAACCCTTTTTTAGAGTTACTCTTATATTTTTAGGATTGCCTTCATATCCCATTAGCAATCTTTTTGCAGATACTTGAGTAGGCTTTAAGGCTTTAAAAGGAAGTTTTTCTTTGAATAATTTAAGTTCAAAAATGGTGTCATTAGGGATAGTAATGTATTGTTTTTGAAAACCAATTTTATCCAATTTAGGATTGAATTTATTATTTCCATTGTCTTTCAACGCAACCAAAAGGTATTTTCCGGCTTTAATGTTTTCAATTGAAACTATTTTCAAACTGTCTAAAGTGTTCGTGATGTATGTCGGCGATTCTTTATAAATGGTCGAATCATTGAATTTTTCATTGATTTCATAAAGCATAACCGAAACGAAATTATCCACTTTGTTCTCCAAAGCATCTTTTACTTTGACATTTATTTTCAACGAATCAATGTAAGCTCCGGTCGAGAAAACATATTTGAATTGTGAATACGGATTTCCTTCGTTATTGTCTTCAATACTCTGCCCAAAATTAAGACTATAGGTTGTGTTGGGTTGCAGCGTGTCTTTTATTTTAATAGTCAATATTTTACTCGCTAGCTGAGGTAAGATATCGGGCTGGTTTTTCAAAGGCGGAGAAATGATCAACTGCTTGTTTATGTTTTTCAGCTTGACATATTCATCAAAAACCAATTTGATTTCCTTGCCATTAAAATTAGTTGAGAAATTTTTTGGGAAACTTGCTTTTAAAACAGGTGCAATAGTGTCTTTAGTTCCTCCGGTTATATTACCACGCTTCGCACAACTTGCCATCACGATGATAAAAAGCAAACAAATTAACTTCAGAATAGATTTTGGCATACCACTGTTTTTTCAAAGCACAAAATAACAATTATATTTAGTGTGAAAGAAATGTTTTTGAGGAAACTTAACATTTAACTGTGTGACATTGCCATACAAACAATACTAATTTTTGCGTTCGGAATTTTTAACAAAGCTCGACTACAAGATTCGAGTGTAGAACCCGTTGTAATCACATCGTCAATTAACAAAAAATGTTTATCGATATGATTTTCAGAATAGGAAACTTCAAATACATTATCAATTACATCAATTCTGCCTAAAAGATTCTTTTTGGTTTGCGTTTTGGTGTATAATTTTCGTTGTAAAACATCCGGTTCGTATCGTATTTTTAAATTTTCAGCTAGTGCTTTTCCAAAACCTTCCACCTGATTATAACCGCGTTCGCGTAATCGTTTTTTATGCAACGGAACCGGAATTATAAAATCGATTGCCGCCATTTGATGCAACTCTTTTAATTCTTCAACATACCAATCACCAATGGTCTGGCTGATTTCTTCGTGCCCTTTATATTTTAATTTATGAATCATTTCCTGAACAATTCCTTTTTTATGGAAATAAAATAAAGCCGAGCCATATTCTAACGGAATTCTTCCATAAAACTTTTGAATCACTTCGTTTTCCTGAATTTTATGATGATTTGTCAACGGAATCTCATGTCGGCATTGCGTACAGATCACTTTTTCGTCACTCAATAAAAACGAATGACAACCAGCGCAAGACTTTGGAAAAAATAGATTTACAAGATGTTTCCACATAAAAAGATAATTTTCTTACATAAAAGTATAAAAAATTTGTATTCTAATTGATTTTTAAGTCTTTTTTTATAATCGCTTTTTATATTTTTGCAGCATTATGGCAAAACAAGAAGATTTATTTAAGAACGTAGTTTCGCATGCAAAAGAGTACGGATTTATTTTTCCGTCAAGCGAAATTTACGATGGTTTGAGTGCGGTCTATGATTATGCTCAAAACGGAGTTGAGTTAAAAAAGAATATTAGAGAATATTGGTGGAAAGCCATGGTGCAAATGCATGATAATATTGTTGGTTTAGATGCCGCAATTTTGATGCATCCAACCACATGGAAAGCTTCCGGCCACGTTGATGCGTTTAACGACCCATTGATTGACAACAAAGACTCAAAAAAAAGATACCGTGCCGATGTTTTAATTGAGGATTATGCCGAAAAATTAAACCTGAAAGCCAAAAAAGAAATCGAAAAAGCACGCGAGCGTTTTGGGGATTCTTTTGATGAAGAACAATACAAAACTACCAATCCAAGAGTGATGGAGTACCTTTCGAAAGAAAGAGAAATCCTAGAAAGAATGGGACGTTCGCTTGGCGCTGGTGATTTAGAAGATGTAAAAGCCTTAATCGAAGAATTGGAAATAGCCGACCCAGAAACCGGTTCAAGAAACTGGACAGAAGTGCGTCAATTTAACTTAATGTTCGGAACAAAATTAGGAGCTTCCGCCGAAAATGCGATGGATTTATACTTGCGTCCGGAAACGGCACAAGGAATTTTCGTGAACTTCTTGAATGTACAAAAAACCGGAAGAATGAAGATTCCGTTTGGAATTGCACAAACCGGAAAAGCGTTTAGAAATGAGATTGTTGCCAGACAATTTATTTTCCGTATGCGAGAATTTGAACAAATGGAAATGCAGTTTTTTGTAAAACCAGGTGAAGAAATGAAATGGTACGAATACTGGAAAACAACTCGTTTAAACTGGCATTTATCACTCGGTTTAGGAAAAGAAAATTACCGTTTCCACGACCACGAAAAATTAGCACATTATGCTAATGCAGCGGCTGATATCGAGTTTAATTTCCCTTTTGGGTTCAAAGAACTAGAAGGAATTCACTCAAGAACCGACTTCGATTTAAAAGCACATGAACAATATTCAGGTAAAAAATTGCAATATTTTGATACTGAAACTAATTCGAGTTACGTTCCTTATGTCGTAGAAACTTCTGTTGGTTTGGATAGAATGTTCTTGTCAGTTTTTGCGACATCATTACAAGAAGAAACATTAGAAGATGGTTCAACACGTACAGTTTTACGTTTACCTTCTGTGTTAGCACCAACAAAAGCAGCCGTTTTACCATTAGTAAAAAAAGATGGTTTACCAGAAGTTGCCCAAAAAATCATCGAAGATTTGAAATGGGATTTCAATGTGGCCTATGACGAAAAAGATGCCGTTGGAAGACGTTACCGAAGACAAGATGCATTAGGAACGCCTTTTTGTATTACGGTTGACCACCAAACGCTAGAAGACCAAACGGTAACCATTCGTCACAGAGATTCAATGAAACAAGACAGGGTTAAAATTTCTGAATTACGCGGAATAATTAATGAAGAAGTTTCGGTTAGAAATTGGCTTATGAAAATGTAGCAACAAACGTGTCATTCCCGCGCAGGCTGGAGTCCAAATAAAATTAAAATCCCAAATGCTCAAAAGTGTTTGGGATTTTTATTTTTGTAAGTTTTTATCTTGTTAAAAACTCACATATTAACAGTTTTAGCGTTTCTGTCAACATTTTACACTACTCGAAACCTGAAATCTTATTTTCGTTATAACGAAAAACACATACATTTAGCATAATTTATTTTGTTGTTAAATAGTATTCATTAGCAAATAGTTTCCCCAAAACTACCTGTTATTTTACCGAATCTAATGCTTTCCCTAAATCCAAATAACGGAAAAGCATAGATGAGTCACACATTTATCATTATTGATGACACTCAAGACGATGTCACGAAAACTCAGGCCATTGCTGAGCGTTTTCGCAATTTGTCTTTTCTGGCCTCTGCTAATACCTATGATGATGGTGTAAATTTAATTTTAGAGCACCAACCCCACCTTGTTTTTTTAGAAATAGACCCATCTGATAAAAAAAGTAACCTTTCGCTAAGTTTAATCAATGAGTTGTATCGCTATTTAACGGTTGTTCCCAAAATTATTGTCACCACAAGTAAAAAAGACCTGGCTTATGATGCCTTGCAATATGAAGTGATTGACTATTTATTAAAACCATTGAATATTAACGATTTCAGAAAGGCAATTTTAAAATTTGATCGTGCCATAAAATCGGATTTGCCGCATATGGAAGTCAAAAATCCGGTGGCAACCTATGAAGTTTTAGATGAAGCCGAAGTGGAAACGCTTAAAGAAGATAAGGTAGATGAAAATGTAAACGATATTGAAGTTAAGGCAACTCCGGTTACTATTGAAAAACCAACGGTGGTTCAACAACCAGACCAGTCATTGGTAATTTGTGTAAAATCGTATGGCGATTATCGTTATATTGATTCAAATGATGTGCTTTATTTTGAAGCCGATAACAACTCAACCGACATTCATTTAAACAACGGCGAAATGATTACAGCCTTTAAAACTTTAAAGCATTTTGAAACCGTTTTGCCGCCAACACAATTCCTGCGCATTCATAACAGTTACATTATAAATGTAAACCAAGTATCTAGAATTCATACCGGAAATACCGTTTGTTACATCAAGAATTCGACGACCAAACTTCCTTTCTCAAAATCCTATAAAGAGAATGTTGATTTGATTATCAGCAGAATAGCTGGAGGAAATTATTTGGAGATTTAGAAGAAAATTCATAGGTTTACGAAAAATTCATATGGAAATTCAGGTTTTAATGGTTGATGATCATCCTCCAATTATTGAAGGATATAGATCTATTCTGGCTTATAATTCCTTCGGTTATATATTAAACACAACGGCTGCTCATTCATGTGAAGCGGCTTATAACGAAATTTTTCAGGCAAATCATCCTTTTGATATTGTTTTTTTAGATTTGACTTTGCCTCCTTATTTTGAAAAAAATATAAACACAGGAGATGATTTAATTCCGGTTGTGAGAAAGCAGCATCCCAATGCTAAAATTATCATTCTGACATCTCACAGTGAGTCTATAGTTCTTTTTAAAATTATAAATGAGTATAAACTTGAAGGAGTTTTAGTAAAAAGTGATTTTCAGGCGCAACAATTAATCGATGCATTTGATACTGTTATAAAAGGAGGAACCTATTTTAGTGAAACGGTTATGAATCACCAAAAATCATGGGGAGAAAAGAATAAAGTTATGGACAGTTATAACCGACAAATCCTTTCTTTACTATCACAAGGCGTAAAAACCAAGAGCATTCCCAATTTACTTCATCTTTCGAAAAGTGCTATTGACAAGCGAAAATCTCTTATAAAACAACTTTTAGGAATAGACAAAGGAAATGATGAAGACATACTAAAAGAAGCAAGAAAACAAGGATTGATTTAGTATGCAGTGTGCAAACTTCAAGAAGCACGGATTTATTTTTAAATTTTTTAAAATGTACACTTTTAGTGTACCAAAATGTAAGAATAACAGTTTACTTTTACGATATCAAAATCAAACAATACTAATTTAACTTGATTATTAGGTAGTTAAAAGTGGCTTACCACCATGATTGTGACACAATACAAAGAATGCTTTTCTAGTTTTTTGTAGAGAAAATAAACATAGAAAAAACACTGTTTATTTTAGAGGTTTGTTATTAAACAGCAGAATGACTAAACCAACCAAAAAAAGCAGCCCAACCTTTATAATGTTTTGACGACACAAAGCTGGACTGCAATAATTAAAATTATATACAAATTTATGAAAAATTTATTATTTGGCTTAATCGCCACCGTTTTATTTGCATTCAATGGAAATGCACAAAAAATAACTCAAGAAAGTGTAAGGTTACAATTGGCACAAGGAATGTATGATTTCTCAAGTTCATTAAAACCAGCATTTGAGAAAACAACTAATGTTGAAGATTTTAAGAAAATAATTACCGGAAGTTGGTATACAAAAATAACAAAGGAAGGTAATGATTTATTAAACAAGTCATACAAATTACTAGCTACTAAAGCTACACAAGCAGAAATATTAAAGAGTTACAATGGAAAAGAAATGGCCGCAGCGGCACTATACATAGACAATCTTTCGAATAAAGGAGTAAAAACGGATGGCAGCGAATTATTTGGAGGAACAACCGGAGATGTAAATTCTTATGCGAATACAGTTACTGCTAAATGTAGATGGTATCAGTTGAGTTGCATTCTTAAGGATATTTTTGGAGATGTCGGTGGAGAACTAATTTTAGGTGCCATTATAAAAGCCATTCTTTTAGTAATAGCAACTCTTTAATTATCAAATTTTAATAATATGGTATCAATGGTGTGTATTAAAATATGCACCATTGATTTAATTCGAAACAGTTATGAAGAGAATCAAAATTTTAATTTATTTAACCTTATTTAGTTTATTAAGTTGCACTAGTTTTAAAGTTAATTTAGCATTTAAAATGTTGGGATTATATGATGATAATGTAGAACTATCTAAATTTACTAATGGAGAAAAAGAGGTTGTTTTTTTTCCAATGCATCATTTAGGAACGAAACTTTTTTATGATGATGTTAAAACTAAAATAGATTCTCTTAAAAAGATTGGTTATTTTTTTTATACTGAAGAAGTTAAAGGAATTAAAAATGATTCTACAACTTTAAGGAAATCAATTAAACTTACTGGAATACCATTTAGCAGAAATAATGCTGGTTACAGGCATTACTTTGACTCGATTTATAAGGGGAAAGTGAAGTTTAAAAAGGAAATTTTTGACCAGCCTTCTCCAGGTAAATTAGCGTTAGATGGATCAAACACTAAAACTGTTGATGTTACTTTAAAAGAAATGATTGATTATTATGAAAGTAAGTATGGTGAAATAAAATTAGAACCTTGTGATTTTGAAAAAAGTTTATACGAAAAAACAAACTGTAAATATAAACCAATGGAAAAAAAAGTTAGAGAAGATTTATATATAGGTTTTAGAAATAAAAACATTTTAAAAACCTTTTTTAATGATAGTCATAAAAAGATAGCTTTCATTTATGGTGCTGATCACTTGATAGGAATCCGCGAAGAATTGTTAAAACAAGGATTTAAATAAATCACTATTTGATTAGCCATTAATCAAAAGAAAACTCACTCTTTAAAAAAGCATCCCAACCTTTATAATGTTTTGACGACACAAAGTTGGATTGCAATAATTAAAATTATATACAACATGAAAAATCTAGTATTTGGCTTAATCGCCATTGTCTTCTTTGTATTTAATGGAATTGCACAAGAAAAAAGCGATTTAAATCAAAAAGCGGAATTCAGAAGTGCTTCATTAATAACTACATATGAAAAAGAGGTTACAGAATATAAGTTTCTGTCTCTAGCCGAACTCAATGAAGAAGCGGATCAAATCATTCAAGAATTTGATTTTGACAACTCTCAAAACACCAAGCAAAACACCTGTGAAATAACAATTGAAATCAAAGTTGAAGTAACTATTGGAATTTCAAAAGCATTCGTGTCAGGATTAATAACAAGCTGTTGTAACGACGCTGCATCCTCTGCAAAAAGGCTAAAAGCAATGTTGCTTATGGCAGCAATGGGTTAAAAAAAGAGAAATCATGAAACATAAAATTTTATTTTCGTTACTGTTTACATGTCAATTTTTATTTTCACAAGCCGATCTTAACACCGTTATTAAGGGAGGAGAACTGCTCCTGAGTGGCCTTTCGGTATTTAAAACTAGCAAATCCGAAGTAAAAAAAGACAGTAAATCAATCGAAAGCGTATGCGTAAAAAACAAACTCAATGATAGAATTACTTTTAGGCTTTTAGGTAAAACCGAGGAAGGCGATGATGTTAAAAAAGAACTCGTCATCCCTAAAGAAGGTAAGGAATGTCTATTTGTTTTACCAAAAGGTATTTATACTTATGAAATTGTATTGTCAAATAAAGAAATTTATAAAAAGGGGGAATACAAATTTGAAGATGATGTAGTAATAACTGTCAAAGAGGACTAATTTTTAGTAGTATTTTAAAACTTTCTAAAAATGTACACTTTTAGTGTACCAAAATGTAAAAACAACAATTTATTTTTACAATGTCAAAATCAAGAACGTATTTTTCTTATTGAAAGAAATTTGCAATAACTAACAATACAAGTTTGATGAAGATAAATTAAATTGTGGTAGAATTGGGTTCCGGTTTTTTAAATCGGGACTCAATTCGTTTTTAGTATATTGGCTTTATGAATAAAAGACTCATTTATTGGATAATAGTTTTGCTGGTGTCTTTATACAGTTGTACCCCTAAAACTGTTGATAAAGAAGTTCAAGCGAAGAATGATTCTATAAAGATGTATTTGGATTTGGCGGGGAATGACACTTTAGATTTAAAACTTAGGAATAAGTATAATAGCAAAGCGTTTTCACTAGTAAATTTAAATAAGAATGATACGTTAACTAGGTTTTATATAAACAGTGTTTCTTACAATTATTTAGACACAAATGATTGGGTTGATTTTAAAAAAACAGAAAAAATTCATTTTGAAAAAAGCATAGCAGTAAAAGACACTCTCAATTTAGCAAGATATTACAGGTATAAAGGTGGCTATTTTAGGAAAAACACAATCTATGATAGTGCATATTATTATTACATTAAATCTGAAAAATTTTATAAAAAAACAAGTGATAAATATGGTTTAGCAAAGGTTTATCAATACAAAAGCATTGTCCAGTTCAATAAAGATGATTATTTGGGAGCTGATTTATCTGCAGAAAAAGCTTATGATTATTTTAAAAGAACAAATTCTATAGAAGATCAATTCCAACTTTTAATATGCATCGGTAATTCAGCACACAATCTAAAAAATTACAAAAAGGCAATCAAAACCTTTAATTTAGCAATATTAATAGCAAAAAAGTATAAACTAAAAAAAAGTGGAATTGATCGAATAGCAACTTGTCTAAATAACATAGGGAATGTTTACAGGGAGCAAAAAAAATATAGTAAGGCAATGCAATATTTTAATTTAGCACTTAAAGAAAAGAAATTAATAAAAAAGGATCCGGTTATATATGGTTTTTTACTAAATAATCTATCTTATTGTAAATTGCAGTTAAAAGATTATTCTGGATTTCCTGATTTGTTGTTTAAATCTATTGAATTACTTAATAGTAGAGATGAAGGAATTAGAGAATCCACGGTAAGCTATGTTTATCTATCTAATTATTATTATGCAATTAATAACACTTTGAAAGCACAATTATATGCAGAAAAAGCATTAAAAATTGCCAAAAAGTTTAAATCTCCCTATTACTATCTAACTGCTTTGAGCAATGCTGGGAGTGTTAATGTTAAAAAAGCACCACAGTATATTAAAGAATATCACGAAAAAAATGATAGCTTACTATTTATTGAGCGTAATGCCAGAAATCAGTATTATAAAATACAACTTGAAACCGACGAAATCTCCCAAGAGAAAGAAACAGCAATTAAACAAAAATGGATTATCGGAACTATAGCGGGTGTACTTGTAATCATCATCGCATTACTACTGATAATTAACAAACAACGTGCTAAACAAAAAGAGTTGCAATTCCAACAATCGCAGCAAAAAGCCAATGAAGAAATCTATCATTTAATGTTAACCCAAAAATCAAAAGAAGATAAAGCCAAACAAACCGAAAAGAAACGTATTGCAAGAGAACTTCATGACGGTATTATGAATAGATTATCTAGTACACGACTTAATCTATCCATATTATCAAATAAAACAGATAAAGAGACTATCCAAAAATGTTTAACCTATATAAATGAGATCAACCAAATTGAAACCGAAATCCGAACCATATCGCATGATTTAAACCAAGATGTATTTCAAAAAGAAGATAGTTACATAAAAATGGTAAAAGATTTTGTAAGCGAACAAAATAAAACAAGTAAGACACATTATGAATTAGAAATAGACAATCATATTGATTGGAATTCGGTTTCTAGTGAAATAAAAATGCATTTATACCGAATAATACAGGAAGCTAGCTATAATATTTATAAATATGCTCAAGCAAAAAAAGCAACAATCAGTCTTGTCCTTGATGCTCCAAATATTTGTATGGCAATTACGGATAATGGAATTGGTTTTGACACGACAATTATTTCAAAAGGTATTGGTATACAAAATATGCAAGCTAGGGTTAAATCACTAAATGGGAAATTTAGTATTAGTTCAAAAAAGCTAACCAATACTTCTATAAATATTGCAATTCCAATAAAATAAAACCAACTTTTCAGCATTTACAAGCTCTCCCAGCCCTCAAACGAGCTTCCGTGTCCCTCAAACGTGCTTCCGCATCCCAAAAATTATCCTCCGTAGGTCTCGAAAGGTTTTCTGTATTACTCAAATTATCTTCTGTCTCCCAATTCTTTGCTTCCGCAGGTTTCAGGGATGCTTCCATTACCCTTAAACTGGCTTCCGGCAACTAATATTGTAAATCTTAATACAATCTTAAGAATTTGTAAGTTTTATTGGCACAAAACTTGGTTTTCTCGTGCATTATTAATCATTTAAAAAAATAAATCATGAGAAAACAAGACGTAATTAGAATTTACAAACATTCTGATGGAACCCTAGTAACGAAAGGGTTAGAAAAAGTGGCTTACATGCAAAGAGACAAAACCGAGTTCGGGGAGTATGGGATAACCTCGAATTTGGTAAACGATTTGAAAACACTTATTACTGAATTTTCAGAGCGACTTACCGATGTGGAAGCGCTGGGTGATCAAACCGGAGTTACAGAAAACAAAGATGCCAAAGCAGAAGAAATTCGTACTGTAATTAGAGGTATTATGGGTAGAGTAGTTTTGGTATATCCTTTCGGTTCTCCAAAGTATAAAAAGTTTGGAACAGAGGAATTGGCACGTCAAACCGATGCGGATTTGTTAATCACAGCTAAAAGAGTGGTACGCGTTGGAAATGAATTTATGGGAGAACTAACAGCAAATGGTTTAACACCTGCCATACTCGATTCACTTACTGCGTTAACAGAGGAATTTACCACCTTGATTGTCGATATGAAAATGGAAATCGGTAGACGTGACATTGAACAAGAGGACCGAGTAGAAGCAGGGAATGCCATCTACACTACCTTGGTAAAATACACCAACACGGGGCAGACCATATGGGAGACAACTGACTTGGCTAAGTTTAATGACTATGTATTATATAATACAATTAGCGGCGAAGATGAAACACCTCCGCCACCAGCAACTCCAGAATTATAATATAAATTTTACCAGGAGACTTAAACTCTTTCTAACAACTCATCGTTAGAAAGAGTTTTTTATTTACAATAATTACACAATATAAAAGTTAATGATAAAGTTATCATTTACCCGGATTTTACTTCTACCTGATAAAATCACTTTGCAGCAAAGTCAATAAAGACAAGCTTTTTGGTCAAAATCACAAATTTCACACAAACCATCCACCACGATTTGGCTATCATTCACTATCAAACGGCACCATTCTACCATAAAGGCCACTATTCATAGGCATTAACAAAGACATCCTTTTTAGTTTTACATCGTGAAAGTGTCCCATTGCCTCAAATCAATTAAAAGGCACACACATTAAAACGAGTTAAATAAATAACACATAAAAGTCTCAAATTATGAAAAAATTAGCAACAACATTCGGATTATTAGCTCTAATGCTTATTGTCACGTCATTTACAACTCCTTCTGAAATTGGTGGTAAAAACACACCGGGTGATTTAGGAACAGGAACTGGAGGTTTTAACATTGGAGGTAAAAACACACCTGGCGATTTAGGAACAGGAACTGGAGGTTTTAACATTGGAGGTAAAAACACACCTGGCGATTTAGGAACAGGAACTGGAGGTTTTAATATTGGAGGTAAAAATACAGGAGGGAGTTTATAATAAAGAAGTAAAAAACAAATAAATTTAAAATAAAAGATATTTATTTAAGTAAATAATATCTTTTGACAATATAAAAGCCACTAATTTTTATTAGTGGTTTTTTTATTAGGTTAGTTTATTACTTTTGTTGAAATAATACCATTTCATATTGAAAGTAAAGTACTTTATAATATTAATTTTATTTTTTGGTTGTACAAAAAAGAAAACGGAAGTAGGTTCTGAAAAATCTATTTCAGAAAGTGGGCTCTATTATTTTAATTTGTCAAAACAAGAAAAGTATTCTGACCAGCAAAGAATAAATTTTCTTAATAGAGCCTTCAGTTTAACTTCTAAACTCCAAAATAGTAAAGAAAGCAGAAATTTACTTTCCGATATAGTTTTTCAGTATTATGATTTTGAACTTAGCGATGGATTTAACAGTTCATCAAAAGTATTACTCAAGAATTCACTTGCTGTTTTGGATAGTACAAATCTAGGGAAGGCATATAGAAGTAGAGCAACTTATTATAAAAACACTAATAACCTTGACAGTTCTTTCATTTACTTTTCAAAAGCCGAAAAGTTATATTTTAAATTAGATAAACAAAAAGAAATCTTAGCTAATGTTTATTTAAATAAAGGTGTAGTACAATGTATGGCCAGTGATTTTTTGGGTGCTGAGTTGTCACTTACGAGAGCATATTCAATTTATAAGGATTCAGATAATAAAAATAAACTTTACGGCACTTTAAATCAGTTAGGATTGGTTTATAACGAACTAAAGGAGTATGAAAAAGCTGTCTTTTATCATGAAAAAGCACTTGAAACAGTTAGGAAATATAATTTACAAAATGAACAACATCAAGAAGCAGTTTGCTATAATAATTTAGGATATCTTTATATTAAGCAAAAAAAATATAAGGAAGCAATAACAAATTTCGAAGAAGCATTAAAGGACAAACAAATTCTAAAAGACGATCCAGACTTGTATTCACTTTTAATTGACAATCTAGCATACTCAAGGTTACAATCTTCAAATTACAAAGACCTCCCTAAATTGTTTTTTGACGCACTAGCGATTAGACAAAAATTTAATGATCCAACGGTAATAGTAGGAAGTAGTATTCATATCTCAGAATATTATCAAAAAATTGGGAATAATTTGTTGTCAATAAAATATTCCCAAGATGCTATAAAGGTAGCTAAGAAGTCTAAGATTCCAGGAAACGTAGTTCTAGCATTAAGACAGGCTCAAGTTGTAGACACTAAAAATGCTTCTTTATATTCAAGAGATTATGTTAGAATCAGCGACAGTTTGCAAATTGTAGAAAGACAGTCTAAAGACAGATTTAATCGCATTACCCTAGAAACAGATGAAATCATACAAGAAAATGATATCCTCGAAGACAGAAACAGAAAACTACTCTTAGGATTCACAATCACCTTTATTTTAGTTGGATTGTTATTTGTAGTGAGAGCGCAACGTGCCAGAACTCGTGAGTTATTATTTAAACAAGCCCAACAAAAAGCAAACGAGGAGATTTTTAACCTCATGATGTCGCAACAATCTATCATTGATGAAAGTCGAAACAAGGAAAAGAAGCGTTTGGCACAGGATCTTCACGATGGGGTTTTGGGAAGAATGTTTGGTCTGCGTTTAAACCTTGATAGTTTGAATTCGAGTACGGATCCCGACGCACCTCAAAAAAGGAATGAATTATTAAACGAATTAAAAACGATTGAACAAGATATTCGTGAAATTTCACACGACTTGAATAGAGAGAAATTGGTTTTAATTAATAACTTTGTGTCAATCGTTCATAATTTATTAGAAGAACAAAAATCTTTACACCAAGCTGAGGTTACCTATAATATTGATACATCAATCAACTGGGATAAAATAGGTAATGCTATAAAAATCAACATGTACCGTATTTTACAGGAGGGATTGCAAAACATTAATAAATATGCCAATGCCAAAAATATTTCGGTAGAAATCAGTGGAAATTCAGAAAATGTTTTTCTAAAAATACAAGACGACGGAATTGGTTTTGATGTAAACAAAAAAAGTAAAGGAATCGGAATGCAAAATATGATTTCAAGAACAAACGATTGTCAGGGAATTATTGATATTACCTCAAAAAAAGATAACGGAACCAGCATTGTAATTACCATACCAATAGAAACCAAACAACTAATAGAAGAACAAGCATGACAAAATCAATGAACATATTAATTGTAGACGATCATCCTTTTATAATTCAGGCGTATAAAAATGCATTAGAAAAGTATAGCCAACAAGGATATGAGTTTGAAGTTACTCAGGCAAACAATTGTAAATCGGGATATGAAAATATTGTTGAGTCAAAAAAACCTTTTGATGTAGCTTTTTTCGACATCAGTATGCCCGAATATGCCGAAAAAGGGATTTACTCAGGCGAAGATTTAGCCTCTTTAATGAAAACTGAAATGCCTGGCTGTAAAGTCATACTTTTAACAATGCATACAGAATTACTTAAAATCAATAACATCATTAAAAATATTAATCCAAACGGATTGATTATTAAAAATGACCTAACATTTGACGAATTGATTTTTGCTTTTGATAAAATCATTAACAATGAAAGTTACTATAGCCAAACGGTTATCAAATTAGTGGGTCAAGCCCAATACAATAATATAGAATTAGACGCTTTTGATAAGCAAATTTTGTTTCACTTATCAAAAGGAGTAAAAACTAAAGATTTACCACAATATATTCCGCTTTCTCTTAGTGCCATTGAGAAACGTAAACTTAATATCAGAGAAATATTAGAAGTAAAAGGCGGAAGTGACATCGATTTAATTAATGAAGCGAAGACAAAAGGTGTCATTTAACGATTATGCGGGAAACCGTAACAAGGTTTTTGTTTACTTAGTGTAACTTAGCAATGATTTTAGGGTTACCTGTAGACTAGAGTAGTAAAACTCAAAAAACTACTTAATTTACAATTTAGGGGGAAAGCGATACTGTAAGGTATCGCTTTTTTTAAGAAATTATTCTTCTCTTATGGCATCCCAACCACGAGCTTTTAAAGGGATTTTGGTATTGGCTCTCGTAATTAAATGAATGCCCTCACTTTCTTGAGTTAAATGGCCGATTACAGTAAAATTTGGATTGGCTTTTATTTTATCGAAATCTTCTAAAGCAATAGTAAACAACAATTCGTAATCTTCGCCACCATTAATGGCAACAGTTGTCGAATCTATATTAAATTCTTCGCAAACATTTATAAACTGTGGATCTACCGGAATTTTTTCCTCATATAAATTACAACCTACTTTTGATTGCTTGCAAATATGAATAATTTCCGAAGACAATCCATCCGAAATATCAATCATAGATGTTGGTTTTACTTCTAATTTTGACAATAAATCTCTAATATCATGACGCGCTTCTGGTCTTAATTGACGCTCGATTAAATAAGTATAAGCATCCAAATCGGGCTGGTTATTTGGGTTTACCTGAAACACTTGTTTTTCACGTTCCAAAACTTGTAATCCCATGTAGGCCGAACCTAAATCGCCAGTAACAACCAATAAATCACCATTATTTGCTCCATTTCTATAAATAATATCTTCCTCGTTTGCTTCTCCAATAGCAGTTATAGAAATAATCAAACCTTTTTGTGATGATGTTGTATCGCCACCAATAACGTCAACATTATAAAATTTAGCTGCATGGGCAATTCCGTCAAACAACTCCTCTAAAGCTTCCAGCGGAAAACGATTTGAAACTGCAACTGAAACAGTTATCTGAGTTGGCTTCGCATTCATCGCACAAATATCAGACACATTTACAACAACAGCTTTGTAACCTAAATGACGCAACGGCATATAGGACAAATCAAAATGCACACCTTCAATTAATAAATCGGTAGAAACAATAACTTTCTTGTCCTTAAAATCCAAAACAGCAGCATCATCGCCAATACTTTTTATAGTTGATGGTTGTTTTACATCAAAGTTTTTCGTCAAATGGTCAATCAGTCCAAATTCACCCAATTGTGAAAGCGATGTTCGTTGCGGAGATTTATCTTCAAGCATTTTTTTAAAATTAAGACTGTAAAGTTACTGCTTTAATACTAAACAAAAAACCCAATAACTTTCGATATTGGGTATGTCTATCATCTATTAGTCTCTTATCTTTTCGTCTAATCTTAATCATTCAATTTCAAAACAGCCATAAAAGCTTCCTGCGGAATTTCAACATTTCCTACCAAACGCATTCTTTTCTTTCCTTTTTTCTGTTTTTCCAGCAATTTACGCTTACGTGAAATATCGCCACCATAACATTTGGCGGTAACGTCTTTTCTCAAGGCTTTTATCGTTTCACGTGCAATGATTTTAGCACCAATAGCAGCCTGAATCGGAATATCAAACTGTTGTCTTGGAATTAATTCACGTAATTTTTCGGTCATTTTCTTTCCAATATGATAGGCGTTACTCTCATGAATCAATGCTGAAAGCGCATCCACAGGTTGAGAATTTAGTAAAACATCAAGCTTCACCAATTTAGAAGTTCGCATTCCTATTGGAGAATAATCAAATGATGCATATCCTTTAGAAACGGTCTTTAATCTATCATAAAAATCAAATACAATCTCTGCTAAAGGCATGTCAAAACTCAATTCTACACGTTCTGTGGTCAAATACGTTTGATGGGTTATAACCCCGCGTTTTTCGATACACAAACTCATTACATTTCCAACAAAATCAGACTTAGTAATTATTGTAGCTTTAATAAATGGTTCTTCTACACGATCCAAACGTGATGGTTCTGGCAAATCAGATGGATTGTTAACTACAAACGGAGTTTCAGGATCCTTTTTAGTGTAAGCCAAATACGAAACGTTGGGAACAGTTGTAATTACCGTCATATCATATTCTCGCTCCAAACGCTCTTGTATGATTTCTAAATGCAGCATCCCTAAAAACCCGCAACGAAAACCAAAGCCTAAAGCGGCAGAGCTTTCTGGAGCAAATACCAAAGAAGCATCGTTCAGTTGCAATTTTTCCATCGAAGCACGCAAATCTTCGTAATCTTCTGTGTCAACAGGATAAATTCCGGCGAAAACCATTGGTTTTACATCTTCAAAACCCGTAATCATATTGGTTGTTGGCGTTTTGGCATCCGTTAAGGTATCACCAACTTTTACTTCTTTCGCTTCTTTAATTCCGGAAATCAAATACCCAACATCGCCAGTAGAAATTACGTCTTTAGGGACTTGATTTAACTTTAAAGTTCCTACTTCATCGGCAAAATATTCATTGCCAGTCGCCATAAATTTGATTTTTTGCCCTTTTCTGATTTCTCCATTTTTTACACGGAAAATAACTTCAATGCCACGAAACGGATTGTAATGTGAATCGAAAATCAGTGCCTGTAATGGTTCGTCTTTTATACCTTTTGGTGGCGGAATTTTTTCAATTATAGCAGCCAGAATATTCTCCACACCAAAACCGGTTTTACCCGAAGCATGAATGATATCTTCTAGTTTGCAGCCTAATAAATCAATAATATCGTCGCTAACTTCTTCCGGATTAGCACTTGGTAAATCTACTTTATTCAACACCGGAATAATTTCCAAGTCGTTTTCTAAAGCCAAATATAAATTAGAAATCGTCTGAGCTTGGATACTCTGAGCGGCATCAACAATCAATAAAGCACCTTCACAAGCAGCAATCGAACGCGAAACTTCATAAGAAAAATCAACGTGTCCCGGAGTATCGATAAGATTCAGAATATAATCTTCGCCTTTGTATTTATATTCCATTTGGATGGCGTGACTTTTTATGGTAATTCCACGCTCACGTTCCAAATCCATATTGTCTAGCAGTTGTGCTTTTTCTTCACGAGCGGTAACGGTTTGTGTGGCACCAAGAAGTCTATCGGCAAGTGTGCTCTTTCCGTGATCAATGTGTGCAATTATGCAAAAATTTCTAATATGCTTCATCTTAGTAAATGGGTCAGTTTTGGGTAAAATGCTACCGCACTTAATCGGCAAATATAGCTCAAAGTTTTGGATTTTTAAACCTGACAGGTTTTCAAAACCTGTCAGGTTTAAAAAAAACAGTATTTTTGCAGAAAAATATCCAATCATGCCAAAAATAGGCAACATAGAATTACCTGATTTTCCACTATTACTTGCGCCTATGGAAGACGTGAGTGATCCGCCATTTCGTAGATTGTGCAAATTGCATGGTGCTGATTTGATGTACTCGGAATTTATCTCTTCCGAAGGCTTAATTCGCGATGCGATAAAAAGCCGCATGAAGTTGGATATCTTTGATTACGAGAGACCAGTTGGAATTCAAATTTTTGGTGGTGACGAAGAAGCCATGGAAATGTCATCCAGGATTGTAGATGCTGTTCGTCCTGATTTGGTAGATATTAATTTTGGATGTCCTGTAAAAAAAGTAGTCTGCAAAGGTGCTGGAGCCGGAGTTTTAAAAGATGTCGATTTGATGGTACGTTTGACAAAAGCTGTGATTAAAGGAACCAATCTTCCAGTAACAGTAAAAACGAGATTAGGTTGGGATGAAAGTTCTATCAATATTGATGAAGTTGCTGAAAGATTGCAGGATATTGGTGTGCAAGCTTTAACAGTTCATGCCAGAACACGTGCGCAAATGTATAAAGGAAGTGCTGATTGGTCGCATATTGCCCGAGTGAAAAGCAATCCTCGAATTACAATGCCAATTTTCGGAAATGGCGATATAGATTCTCCCGAAAAAGCATTGGAATACAAAAATAAATACGGCTTAGATGGAATGATGATTGGTCGCGCTGCGATTGGTTATCCGTGGATATTTAACGAAATCAAACATTACTTCAAAACCGGAGAACATTTGGCGCAACCTACAATGGCTGACCGAATCGAAGCTGCCCGAAATCACTTAACCTGGTCAATGGATTGGAAAGGGGAACGCATCGGAATTGTAGAAATGCGTCGTCATTACACCAATTACTTTAAAGGGGTTTCCAACTTCAAAGAACACCGATTAAAATTAGTTACTCTTGAATCAGCTGAAAGTTTGTTCAAAGCTTTGGATGAAATAGAAGAAGTGTTTGCTAATTATCAGTTTGTTTAATCCAATAGTTTTTTTGTCACTCGACTGCTCGCAATCCAACTTGAAATAAAACCAAGCGCGACAATAGTTCCGAAAACAATCAACACATTCTGAATCGTGAAGACCACAGGATAAGCCAAGGTTTCGGTAATCATGACTAATTTGAAATGTTGTTGAATCAGTACTATAATTATCCCCAAAACCAATCCAACAATTCCGCCAATAATTGTAAGCAAACTACCTTGAAGCAGGAATATTTTCTTTAAATCTTTGATTTCAGAACCCAGATTGAAAAGCGTTTTCAGGTTGTTTTTCTTATCCAAAATCATCATGATTAAAGCGCCAATTAAATTGAATAATGCAATAATAATTACAAGTGTGAAGATAAGATAAACCGCAATATTCTCCGTATTCAACATCTTGTATAATGTTGCATTTAGTTGCGCTCTGTTTTTTACGGCTACTTTATTTTGGAAAACAGCATTGATTTTTTCTGTTATTTCAGCTTCGTTAGCATTTGGCATCATTTTAATTTCAACACCCGAAATTTCGTTCGGTTTATATTCTAATAATTCCTGCGCTAGTGTCAAATCTGCAAACACATATTTAGAATCTAAATCTTCACTTATGGCATAAATCCCAACCGGAATCAGAACAGATTTGTTAAATGCTTCAGCTTCACTTTCAATTACCGCTTTGCCTTTTCGAGGCACATAAACTTCAAAAGCATTGTTAAAATCAAAAAGCCCAAGTGATAATTTTTGTGTGATTCCATAACCTACAACCACTTCGGCGGTTTTATATCGAAGCCATTTTCCGTTAAAAAGATTTTTGGAAACAGTATTGATTTTAGTGTAATTGACGTCAACACCTTTTAAATAAGTCACTTGTTCTTTTCCGTCAAAAAAGAATAGCACGCGGTCTTCCACTATTTTACTGAAGGAAGCAACACCTTCAATAGCAGCAATTTCTTTTTCTTGTTTTGGAGAAATAAAGAATGTTTTCCCTTGAATTGGATTAACTTTTAAATCGGGATCAATAGTATTGGAAAAAGATAAACTGAAATCACGCAAGCCACTAAAAACAGAAAGGACAACAAACAAAGCGAGCGTTCCAACAATAATTCCCATCGATGCAATGCCGGTAATAATATTGATAGCATTGTTTTTACTTTTGCTAAAAAGATATCGTTTGGCTATGTATAGCGAGAATTTCAATTTAAAATTTCTTGCGTTTTTCTAAAAGGTCACGGTTTTCAATAGGATTTTCTTTTCCAGACAATGCATTGTCAATCTTTTCGATATAATCCAACGAGTCGTCAATATAAAAAGAAAGATTAGGCACTTTTCGCAATTGCAATTTTACACGTTGCGATAAATCATGCTTAATCAAAGGAGCATTGGTTTTTATAGCTTCAAGTAAATCCTTTGCTTTATCTTGTGGGAAAACGCTCAAGTATACTTTGGCAATAGATAAATCAGTAGTTACGATTACTTTAGAAACCGAAATCACTAAGTTCGAAATTCCATTTTTACGTATCTCACCTTGTAAAATATCTACTAAATCCTTTTGCAATACACTGCCAATTTTCTTTTGTCTATTCGTTTCCATGGCGCAAAAATACACAAAATTTGTCATCCTGAGCGCAGTCGAAGGGAGAAGCGAAAGTTTTGGCATTATCAGTTCTCCATTTTCCCGCTTTCCGTTACAATATCTTTGTCAAAGTCCAAAACTTTGACAAAGATGATTTTCACTACAATCGGGGCTAAAAGAAAAACTATAGCTACTTTGCCAACTTTCAGAAAACTTTCCGAACTTTGTAGTTAAACAACAAATCATGCGTAAAATTGAACACATCGGAATTGCAGTCAACAATCTGCAAACCTCAAATTTACTTTTCGAAAAACTATTTGGCAATCCACCCTATAAACAGGAAGAAGTTGTAAGCCAAGGCGTAAAAACATCCTTTTTCTTAAACGGGCCAAATAAAATAGAGCTATTGGAAGCTACAAATCCGGAAAGTCCGATTGCTAAATTTCTGGAAAAGAAAGGCGAAGGCATTCATCACATCGCCTTTGATGTAGAAAATATAATAGAAGAAATCGAACGTTTAAAAAAAGAAGGCTTTATTGTTTTGAATGAGATACCTAAAAAAGGAGCCGATAATAAACTAGTTGCTTTTTTACATCCAAAAGGAACAAATGGCGTTCTGATTGAACTTTGTCAAGAAATCCGATAGAAATAGTTGCAACGAAAAAAAAATAGTAGTAATATTGCAACCGCTTTAAGCGGGTCCTATAGCTCAGTTGGTTAGAGCACCTGACTCATAATCAGGTGGTCCTTGGTTCGAGCCCAAGTGGGACCACATTAAATCAAGCCTTTACAGAACTGTAGAGGCTTTTGTTTTTTAGAGCATAAGATTTGTATTCTATAACCGTTCTATGCTTACAAAGTTTAAATTTTGATTAACTTTGTCGATTAAACATTTAATTTATTTTGGTAAATAGATTTTTTTTATACTTTTACGCACTATGAAAATTGTCCCGAATAGACTTATTATTATTTTGGTTGTGTTTTTGTTGCAAGGAACAGCTGTTTTTGCAGATCCGGCACCACCACCACCGACAACATTGCCGCCGCCGCCGCCAGGGCTGCCATTGGACGGAGGTATATTATTATTAATACTACTTTCAATCACATACGGAATATACAAATTGAATAAATTAAAAAAAGCTTCAAACTAGTTTGAAGCTTTTTGATTTATAGGGTTTCTCAGTTTTTATTGCTTTAAAGAATGTAAACGGGCAACGTATTTTCCCACAACATCAAATTCCAGATTTACTTTAGTCCCTATTTTAAATGTATTAAAGTTGGTGTGCTCAAAAGTATAAGGTATAATCGCTACACTAAATTCGTTTATTTTAGAGTTTACAACTGTCAAACTCACACCATTAACGGTAATAGAACCTTTTTCAATAGTAATGTTATTTAAATCACGATTGTATTCAAAGGTAAAATACCAACTACCATTAGCTTCTTCAATTGATTTGCAAATGCCAGTTTGGTCAACATGTCCCTGAACAATGTGACCATCTAATCGATCACCTAATTTCATGCCGCGTTCTAAATTGATTAAATCGCCAACTTTCCAATCGGCTAAATTTGTCTTTTCAATGGTTTCTCTTATCGCGGTTACCGTATACTCATCATTGTTGATTGCTACTACGGTAAGACAAACGCCATTATGAGCAACACTTTGATCAACTTTTAATTCATGAGTGATAACAGAAGAAACTGTAATATCTAGATTGTCGTTGTCTTTTTTTAAATCTTTTATTATTCCAAGGGTTTCAATTATTCCTGTAAACATTATGGTTTTATTTTACTAAATTTGCACTTCAAAATTAGCAATAAATAACTAGTACTTCTTATGAAAAAAGCAGAAAATATAATCGTCGGAATTTCAATTGGAGATTTAAACGGTATTGGAAGCGAAGTAGTTCTTAAAACTTTTGATGACTCAAGAATGTTAGAACTTTGCACGCCAGTAATTTTTGCAAACGTTAAAGTTATGTCTTTTATTAAAAAAGTACTAGAATTAGAAACCCCACTTCACGGAATTGACCAAATAGATCAAATAGTTCTAGGAAAAGTAAATGTTCTCAATATATGGCGTGAAGGTGTTGATTTAAATTTTGGAACAAACGACCCAGCTATCGGAAAATATGCTATCAAATCATTAGTTGCAGCTACAAAAGCTTTGAAAGAAAATCAAATAGATGTTCTAGTTACAGCTCCAATTAACAAATACAACATCCAATCAGAAGAATTTAAGTTTCCGGGACATACCGATTATTTAGACAAAGAGTTAGAAGGAAATGCCTTAATGCTGATGGTTCAGGATAATTTAAGGGTTGGTTTACTAACCGATCATATTCCTGTAAATGACGTAGCAAAACATTTAACCGAAAAATTGATAGTTCAAAAAATTGAAACTGTAAAAAAGGCATTGATTCAAGATTTCGGAATCAATAAACCAAAAATTGCCATTCTGGCATTAAATCCTCACGCCGGAGACAATGGTGTAATTGGTAAAGAAGACGATGAGATAGTTAAACCTGCAATAAAAAAACTTTTTGAAAAAGGAACACTTGTTTTTGGGCCTTTTGCCGCGGATGGTTTTTTTGGTAGCAGCCAATATGAAAAATATGATGCTGTTATCGCAACTTATCACGACCAAGGATTAATTCCGTTTAAGACTTTGTCTTTTGGAGGAGGTGTAAATTATACTGCTGGTTTAAATAAAATCAGAACTTCTCCTGATCACGGAACAGCTTATGAAATAGCCGGAAAAGGAATTGCTGATTATAATTCGTTTAAAGAAGCTGTTTATACGGCTATTGATATTTACAATTCGAGAAATCAATACCTGGAAATCAGCAAAAATCCAATGAAAACAAAAGAAAAACAGTTATAAACAAAAAAATGTTTATAACGCTTTTGAAATTGCAATAATTTTATATCTTTGCACTCCCGATTTGGGGTTCAAATTGTTGTTTAGATGAAAAGTACGAATGAATATTTAATTCCTTTTATAGGATTAAAAATAGGAAAGCATCAGTTTGAATATAATATTGAAAAAAAGTTCTTTGACGAATTTAGTTTTGATGAATTTGAAAACTGTGCTGTAAAGGTAAAAGTTGTTTTAGAAAAAAAAGCAACAATGCTGGAAGTCAGTTTTATACACAAAGGAACCGTTAACGTTCCTTGTGATTTAACAGGAGAACAATTTGATTTGCCTATTAAAGGAAAAATTAAATTAGTAGTTCAGTTTGGTGACGAATTCAACAATGATAATGATGAATTGCTAATTTTGCCTCACGGTGAACATCAAATAGATTTGGCACAATATATTTATGAAATGATTGTACTTTCTATTCCTCAAAAAAGAGTCCATCCAGGAGTTAAAGATGGTACTTTGCAGACAGAAGCATTGAAAAAATTAAATGAATTACAAGTTAAAGACGAAGAAGTAATAAAAAAAGAAGAAGAAATTGACCCTCGTTGGGACAAATTAAAACAACTATTAACGGATAAATAATATAGTAAAATGGCACATCCTAAGAGAAAAATCTCGAAAACAAGAAGAGACAAAAGAAGAACTCATTATAAAGCAACTGTTGCTCAAATTGCAACTTGTCCAATAACTGGAGAAGCGCATTTATACCACAGAGCTTACTGGCATGAAGGGAAAATGTATTACAGAGGACAAGTAGTTATTGATAAATCAGTAGCTGTTGCTTAAGTAAAGTTTTTTACAAGACTAACTCTCACTTTGTGGGAGTTTTTTGTTTTTAAGAAATTTTACAAATATACCATCCCAAATATCTTAGGTATAATTATTTTTTGTAATTTCAACAACTTTTCAAATTTAAAAAATGAAAAGAAAAACATCCAATTTATGAATAAAATTACAGCCGCAATAACAGCAGTTGGAGCTTATGTCCCAGAATTTGTACTCTCTAATCAAGTGCTGGAATCAATGGTTGAAACCAATGATGAATGGATTACTTCCCGAACAGGAATCAAAGAAAGAAGACTTTTAAAAGAAAAAGGAAAAGGAACTTCTTTCATGGCAATTAAAGCTGCGCAAGATTTAATTTCAAAATCCAAAATTAACCCCGAAGAAATAGATTTGGTCATTATGGCAACAGCTACCCCTGACATGCCTGTGGCAGCAACCGGAGTCTATGTTGCAACACAAATAGGTGCCGTTAATGCTTTTGCTTACGATTTGCAAGCAGCCTGTTCAAGCTTTTTGTACGGAATGTCAAATGCGGCAGCTTATATTGAATCGGGCAGATATAAAAAAGTACTCTTAATAGGAGCAGATAAAATGTCTTCTATTATTGACTATACTGATAGAGCAACCTGCATAATCTTTGGAGATGGTGCTGGTGCAGTCTTATTTGAACCTAATTTTGAAGGCCTAGGTTTGCAAGACGAAATCCTAAAAAGTGATGGCATCGGTAGAGAATATCTAAAAATTGATGCTGGTGGTTCAATCCTTCCCCCATCTAAAGAAACAGTTGAGAATGGACAACATTTTGTTTTTCAGGATGGGAAAACTGTTTTCAAATATGCTGTCTCAGGAATGGCCGACGTGAGCGAAAAGATTATGGAGCGTAATAATTTAACTAAAGATGATGTGAATTGGTTAATTGCGCATCAGGCTAATAAAAGAATTATTGATGCTACATCAAGTAGAATGGGACTTGATGAAGACAAAGTACTAATAAATATACACCGATACGGAAATACAACTTCAGCAACATTACCCTTGCTTTTAAGTGATTTTGAAGACAAATTTAAAAAGGGAGATAATTTAATTTTTGCTGCATTTGGTGGCGGATTCACTTGGGGTTCTATTTATTTAAAATGGGCATACAACAAACAATAAACTAAACTAATTCTAAAAACAACTAATCATGGATTTAAAAGAAATTCAAAACCTAATCAAATTTGTATCCAATTCTGGAGTTGCAGAAGTAAAGTTAGAAACTGGTGATATAAAAATTACTATTAGGACTACATTAGAAGGAAATTCACCTGATATTACTTATGTACAACAAGCACCAATGCAACAACCAATGGCTGCAGTTGCTCCTCAAGTTCCATTAGCGGTTTCAACTGCTGCACCTGTTGCCGCAGCTACAGATGAAAATTCAAAATATATTACTATAAAATCTCCAATGATTGGAACATTCTACCGCAAACCATCTCCAGACAAACCAATGTTTGTAGAAGTAGGAAGCTCAATTAATAAAGGTGATGTTCTTTGTGTAGTGGAAGCTATGAAGCTATTCAACGAAATCGAAGCCGAAATTTCCGGAAAAATTGTTAAAATTTTAGTTGACGATATGTCACCAGTGGAATTCGATCAACCATTATTTTTAGTTGACCCATCATAATTTAGATTATTAGATTATTAGATTACTGATTATTAGGCTTTTTAAAACTACTAATAATACAATACAAGAGCGTCGACGAACTGGCGAAGCAATCTAACAATCCAACAATCCAATTGTCCAACAATCTAATCTAAAAAGATGTTTAAAAAAATACTAATTGCCAATAGAGGAGAAATTGCACTTCGTGTAATCAGAACCTGTCGTGAAATGGGCATCAAGACGGTAGCGGTTTATTCAACTGCTGACGCCGAAAGTTTACACGTAAAATTTGCAGATGAAGCCGTTTGTATTGGTCCTCCGCCAAGTAATTTATCTTATCTAAAAATGTCCAATATTATTGCAGCTGCAGAAATTACTAATGCTGATGCAATTCACCCAGGATATGGTTTTCTTTCTGAAAACGCTAAATTTTCTAAAATTTGTCAAGAACATGGGATCAAATTTATTGGTGCTTCGCCTGAAATGATTGATAGAATGGGAGATAAAGCTTCGGCAAAAGCGACTATGAAAGCGGCTGGAGTTCCATGTGTTCCTGGTTCTGAAGGATTACTAGAGTCTTATGAACAAGCTTTAGAATTGTCTAAAGGAATGGGATTCCCAGTTATGCTAAAAGCAACTGCCGGTGGTGGTGGAAAAGGAATGCGCGCCGTTTGGAAAGAAGAAGATTTGCTAAAAGCATGGGAAAGTGCCCGTCAGGAATCAGCAGCAGCATTTGGAAATGACGGAATGTATCTAGAGAAATTGATCGAAGAACCAAGACATATCGAAATACAAGTGGTTGGTGATTCCTACGGAAAAGCATGTCATTTATCCGAAAGAGATTGCTCTGTTCAACGTCGTCACCAAAAATTAACAGAAGAAACACCTTCGCCATTTATGACTGACGAATTACGTCATAAAATGGGCGAAGCGGCTGTAAAAGCGGCCGAGTTTATAAAATACGAAGGAGCCGGTACTGTAGAGTTCTTGGTAGACAAGCATAGAAATTTCTATTTTATGGAAATGAATACGCGTATACAAGTAGAGCATCCAATTACAGAACAGGTTATCGATTATGATTTGATTCGGGAACAGATATTAGTCGCTGCAGGTGTGCCAATTTCTGGTAAAAATTATTTACCACAATTGCATGCTATTGAATGCCGAATTAATGCTGAAGATCCGTATAATGATTTTAGACCTTCACCAGGAAAAATCACGGTTTTACATGCTCCGGGTGGACATGGAGTTCGTCTTGATACGCATGTTTATGCAGGTTATACCATTCCGCCAAACTATGATTCGATGATTGCTAAGTTGATTACAACAGCGCAAACCAGAGAAGAAGCTATCAATAAGATGAAACGAGCTTTAGATGAATTTGTTATCGAAGGAATAAAAACAACTATTCCATTTCACAGACAACTAATGGAAGAACCAGATTATGTAGCAGGAAATTATACTACAGCATTTATGGATACTTTTAAAATGAACGATCCGGAATAAATAAAAAACCCAACTTGAAAAAGTTGGGTTTTTGTTTTTTATGTCAATAAGTTTTACAACGTTTCTTTCAACCATTTGTAAAATTCGCGTTGCCAAACGATTCCATTTTGAGGTTTTAAAACCCAGTGGTTTTCTTCTGGTAAATAAAGGAAACGACTTTTTATTCCACGAAGTTGTGCCGCCTGAAATGCTTCTTGTCCTTGACCAATGGGCACACGGTAATCTTTTCCTCCTTGAACGATCAGAATAGGGGTATTCCATTTGTCAACGTAGTTTATAGGGTTGAATTGGTTGTACGCTTTCTGAGCAACCGCATTACTTTTATCCCAATAAGGCCCACCAAAATCCCAGTTGTTGAAGAATACTTCTTCTGTTGTTCCGAACATACTTTGTGTATTGAAAACGCCATCATGAGCTATAAATGTCTTGAAACGGTTGTTGTGAATTCCAGCCAAGTAAAAAACGGAATAACCACCATAACTAGCCCCAACACAGCCTAAACGCGCTTTGTCTACATAACTTTCTTTCGACACATCATCAATAGCTGATAGATAATCATCCATTACTTGTCCGCCCCAATCTTTAGAGATTTGTTCGTTCCATGCTTGGCCGTGACCATACATACCTCTTCTGTTTGGTGCTACGACAACATATCCTTGCGATGCCATTAATGAAAAATTCCAACGGAAAGAATAAAACTGTGTTAATGGAGATTGTGGTCCGCCTTGACAATAAAGTAACGTTGGATATTTTTTAGTCTTATCAAAATTTGGAGGAAGAATTACCCATACCAACATTTTTTTGCCATCAGTTGTTGTTACATATCTTCTTTCATATTTTGGTAAAGCCAATTTTGAATAGGTTTCGTCATTGATTTTGGTCAATTGTGTAAACGTTTTTTTCTTAAGGTTATAAGAATAAATTTCGGCCGCATGGTTCATGTCTTCTCTTGAAACGATGATGCTATCACCGTATAAATCTACAATGCCATGTATATCAAAATCTCCGGTAGTAACTTGTTTTACTGTCACAGCAATTTTGGTCAAACCAGGGAAATTTACTTCAAATAATTGTAAAGTTCCATCAACTGCTGCTGTAAAATAGATTTTTTTACCATCAACATTCCATTTAAAACTCTCAACAGAACCATCCCAATTGGCAGTCAAATTCATGCTCATGCCTTTGAAACTAACAATAATGTCGTTTTTATCTGCTTCGTAACCATCGCGCTTCATTTGCAACCAAGTCAAATCCCCATTTGGAGAAAAGGCCGGATTAGTATCATAACCAAGATTGTTTTCAGTTAAATTTTTGGTGGTTTTTGTTTCAATATTGAATTCATACAAATCCGTATTGGTAGACATTGCATACTCGGTTCCGAATTTCTTTTTGGAAACATAGATAATGCTCTTACTATCTGGTGTCCAAATATAATCTTCGTCTCCACCAAAAGGTTTTTGCGGCGAATCATAGGGTTCCCCTTTCATGATGTCAAACGGAGTTACTTTGCTTCCTTTATTTAGAGCAAAAAACACATGATTGTGGGTTCCGTTATTCCAAGTATCCCAATGACGATAATCCAATCCGTCATAAATTTGTGCTTCTGATTTGTCTAATTCTGGATAAAAATCTTTCCCTAAAACATTTTCAGTTTTAACTTCTTGTGTTGATAAAATATATTTTCCATCTGGAGAAACATTTTTGTCTGTTAGTAACTCTTTTGTTTGCTCTTCTTGAACTTCCACAGAATTACCACCAGTAACTGGGATAGTATAAAATTTAGAATTGGATTTGTTTTCCGCTACTACTGGTGTAGATACTTTATAGACAATTGACTTTTTGTCTTTAGAAATTCCAAGGGCTGAAACTCGGCCTAATTTCCATAAAGTTTCGGGAGATAGAAGTTGTTGCGCTGATGCGGAAAGGCTCATAATGCTAACGATTAAAAAAAGGATTCTGTTCATTTTATAGCTAATTTTTTGAAAGGCTAAAAGTAGCAAAATTAATTCAAAAAAAAAGCCACACTTTTCAGTATGGCTTTGTCTTTTTTATAAAAAATTATTCTTTGATAAAACGTTTTGTTGAAGTTGAAGTTCCGTTTGAAACTTCAATTAAGAATGTTCCTGCTTTTAAAGAACCAACATAGATACTTTCGTTTTCAATTTTACCATTTCCTAATTCTTGTCCCATCATGTTATAGATTCTATAAGTCGATGTAGATTCAAGATTTGAAATGTTTAGAATATCACCTTTTACAGGATTTGGATACAAGTTGAAAGAAACTCTTGTATTAGCATCGTTAATTCTTGCTGTAGCAGTAATATTAACAGTATAATCTTCTACTTGACCATAAGTAAATGACTGACAAGAAGAAGTTGGAGTAGCATTGTAATTCATTTGCACTCTCATTCTTGTTGCTCCTAAAGTAGCAGTAGCTGGAATTGTAAACGTACCAGTTACTGGTGTCGTTGTTGAAGCTGCTTTTGTCCATACTTTTTCTCCTGCATCTGTGAAAACACCATTTCCGTTGTAATCAATCCAAACAGCATAACCTTCTTTGTAAACAGTACTTGTCCAAGCTGGTGTAATTGTAATAGTGTATGCAGTTCCTCTAACAGCATTTGTTGAAAGTGCTGTAAAATTTTCATATCCAGCAGTTCCTGTTGAAGTGTTGCTAATGGTTCCGAAAACTACTTTTCCAATTCTCTCATCAGTAGTAATACTTGATGTAGAGGCACAATATGTTACTGTGTTAACTAATGTTGTAACACTTACTGTATTACTATCTAAAGAAGCATTTCCAGCAGCATCTTTAGCTTTAACTGTGAAAGTATATGCAGTAGAAGCAGTTAAACCAGTTACGGCATATGTAGTTGCTGTAGTTGAAGCTAAGAAAACCCCACCTTTATAAACATCATATCCTGTTACTGCCACGTTATCTGTAGCACCTGTCCAAGATAAATTAGTAGTCGTTGCAGTAGTTCCAGAAGCTGATAATGTTGGAGCGGTTGGTGCTGTTGTATCAGGAGTTAGAGTTGTTACTGTAACAGTATTACTTGCTAAAGAAATATTATTAGCGGCATCTTTAGCTTGAACATAAAATGCATAAGCTGTAGAAGATGATAAACCTGTAACCGTTAGTGTAGTTGATGAAGTAGAAGTTTTTAAAACTCCATCTTGGTATACATCATATCCAGTTACAGCTACGTTATCAGTAGAACCAACCCAAGATAATACGGTAGATGTTAATGTAGTTCCTGAAGCTGATAACGTTGGCGCAGTTGGTGCAGTTGTATCAGGAGCAGGAGATAATGTTGTTACACTAACTGCATTACTAGTAATAGAAGCGTTTCCAGCGGCATCTTTAGCTTTAACAGTGAAAACATAAGTAGTTGTATTTACTAAACCAGAAACAGTATAAGTTGTTGAAGCAGTTGAGCCTAATAAAACCCCATCTTTATAAATATCATAACTAGTAACTGCTACGTTATCAGTAGCACCAGACCAAGATAAATTTGTTGTGGTTTGAGTAGTTCCAGAAGCCGATAAAGTTGGTGCAGTTGGCGCAACAGTATCCGTTGAACCTGCAGTAATAGTAAAGTTAGTATTAGAAACATCAAAGAAAATATGATTTGTCCCTTTTACCATAATTCTATTGGTTGTTCCAGGAGTATTTGGAATAGTAACAGCTTCTGTTCCGTCATTTGGCGTAGCTGATAATAAAGTAGACCAAGTTGCGCCAGCATCAGTAGACAAAAGGACATCCACATTAGCACAGTTTACTCCGTTTGCAGTTGTACCCGCTACAGCCCAAGTTACCGTTTGAGAACTTCCGCCTACATAAGACACAGCAGTATTTGGAGAACTTACAGTAAATGGTCCGGCAGTTGCATTTACAGTAACAATCATATCGTCACTATTATTTGCTGGTCCGCCAGCTCTATTGTCACGAACAGTTACTCTAAAATTCATTGTTCTGGCTACAGATGATAAAGCTTCAACAGTAAGTTCTGTTCCAGCAGTTGTAGTTGCACCAGTTAAAACAGAAGCCATTCTTGGGAAATATCTTGTTGGAGAAGCAGTTGAATTATAAGATCTGAAATTTACTCCAGTAGTTTTAGTAGCACTTGGCGCTGCTGATGTAGTTTGATTATCCATTTCTTCCCAGTTATAGGTAAGCGCATCACCATTGGCGTCTGTACCTGCACCTGTTAACATAAAAGGAGTACTTTTCGGAATCGTATAATCCAATCCAGCACTAGCCGTTGGAATAGCATTTCCTGTTGCAATATTTACAGAGCAAGTTTTAGCCTTGATATTATTGGTTACTTGTTGGATACTTACAGCATGGAAAAAGGCATCAGAATGGGGTTGAACATCAAGTGCTGTAATTCCAGCATAACCCATGATAGTTGAACCTGAACCTGGCTCCATTTGAACGCCTGATCCTTCATTACTATGTGTAAAAGTATGGTTTGCACCCATTTGGTGTCCAATTTCATGAGCAACATAATCAATATCAAAATTATCTCCAGACGGAATTCCGTCAGCCGGAGAAGTGATACCACTTCCTTTAGAACCGTTTGTGCATATACATCCAATACAACCTGCGTTTCCACCACCACCAGTGGCGCCAAATAAATGACCTAAATCATAATTAGCTTCTCCAATTACAGATGTTAATGTTGATTGTAGTTGTGCATTCCATTGTGACATACTTGCAGCAGCTGAATAAGGGTCAGTTGATGCACTAGTGTAAATTACTAAGTCTGTATTTGCAATAATAATAAAACGGGCACCAAAATCTTTTTCGAAAACACCATTACATCTGGTAATCGAGTTATTGATAGCAGCCAAAGCCAACGCTTTTGTACCACCAAAATAAGCAGTATATTCTCCCGTACATGACATAGCCAAACGGAAAGTTCTCAAAACGGCGTCGTCAGCATTTGGTCTTAAAGTGCTTCCGGCAGTTTGCGCAGCGGCAGCATCAATAACACTACATTCAAAACGAGTAAGCGATTGCGCCTTGTCTGATTTTCTGTAAACAGTGTAAGTTTCTAAATCAGCAGAAATAGGTTCGATAAAAACGGCAGATTTATCAGCAGCAAGCACCATAGATTTAAAACCTAAAGGGGATACGCTGAAATAAGCTGTTGCTGTAGGATTATCAATTCCAATTCCGATGTATGATTTAATTTCTGGATATTTTGCTGCTAAAGCAGGATCCATTGTTGAATTTTCGTAAACACTATATTTTTCTAAAACGCCTTCTGCATTTGGAATAGACAGTATGGCATTAGATTTTGAGGTTGCCATTCTTTCAGGCACATTACTTAAACTTGATTTTAAACTTAAAAGATTTAAGTTAAAAAGGTTTCTTTCCGGAAGTTGCATTCTGGCTTCCAAAGGAACCATGTTGCTTTTTTTTGTGGTGGCACTCCACATTGAACTTTTGTTTTGAGCAAAAGACACACTCGAAGCTACCACTAAGGCAACAATAAGTAGTTTACATTTCATAATTTAATAGTTTGGTTAAAATAGTGCACCAAAAATAAAATTATTTTTATCATATTACTTACTTATTTACTAAAATCAGTATCAAATTGATAAACATCACTGTTTTCTGTTGAAATATTATTAAAAACTAAATACAATTCGTATAAAAAAATAAATTTTTAAAATTTTACTTTAAGTTTTATCTGAAAAAAGTATTTTTAAAGAAAAATAACAAATGAATTTTAGCTATTGGGAACTCAAAAATTGGTTTACAGCTATTGATTTTACAATTGTTGGTAGTGGGATTGTCGGTCTACATTGTGCTTTAGCTTTGCGTGAAAAATTCCCAGAAAGTAAAATACTGATTTTAGAAAAGGGGATTTTACCTCAAGGAGCCAGTACAAAAAATGCCGGTTTTGCATGCTTTGGAAGTCTTTCAGAAATCATAGATGATTTAAAATCGCATAGTGAAGAAGCAGTTTTTCAATTGATTCAAAAACGGTGGAAAGGGTTGCAATTGTTGCGTAAAAACCTAGGCGATGAAACAATAGATTTTAAACCTTACGGAGGATATGAATTGTTTCTCAAAGATGAAGAAAGTACATACACAGAATGTTTGCAAAAACTCTCTTTTATCAATGACTTATTAAAACCACTTCTTAGGAATGATGTTTTTGCTAAAGAAGTTGACCGTTTTGCTTTTCAAGGCATACAAGAACATGTTATTTTTAATCCGTTTGAAGCACAAATTGATACAGGGAAAATGATGAATGCCTTATTGAAAAAAGCAATTGCAAACAATATTTTAATTTTAAATCAAGTTGAAGTCAAGTCTTTTCAAGAAAAAACGAATAGTGTTGAAGTTACTTTAGACGAATTTAGTTTCCCTACCAAAAAGTTACTATTTGCAACGAATGGTTTTGCATCGGAACTGACAAACAATAAAGTAAAACCAGCAAGAGCTCAGGTTTTAATAACAGAGCCGATTCCAAATTTGGATATTAAAGGAACGTTTCACTTAGATAAAGGCTATTATTATTTTAGAAATATTGACAACAGAATTTTACTTGGTGGAGGAAGAAATTTAGCTTTTGAAGAAGAAACCACAACCGAACTTGGCCAAACAGAATTAATTCAAAATCGCTTGGAGAGATTATTAAAAGAAGTAATTTTACCAAACACTGATTATAAGATTGAACATCGTTGGAGTGGTATTATGGGATTAGGGGCGACAAAAAACCCAATCGTTGAGCAATTGTCTGAACATGTTTATTGTGGTGTAAGATTAGGCGGAATGGGAGTTGCAATTGGAAGTTTGATAGGACAAGAATTAGCAGATTTAGTAATATAAAATATGATAAGAAAAATTTCACGTTGGATATGGAAAGCTATGCTTTGGTTTTTTGGACTTTCCATTTTATCTGTAATTATATTTAAATGGGTTCCAATTCCGTTTACACCTTTGATGATTACAAGAATAATTGAATTTAAATTAGATGGGAATGATGCGATTTACAGCCATAAATGGGTTCCGTTAGAAGCCATTTCTCCAAATCTTCCCAAAGCAGTTATCGCTAGCGAAGATGGGAATTTTTTAAAGCATAGCGGTTTTGATTTTAAAGCGATGCAGAAAGCCTTTAAAAACAATAACAAAGGAAGAAGGTTAAAAGGAGGAAGCACGATTTCACAGCAAACAGCCAAAAATGTTTTCCTTTGGCAAGGCAGAAGTTATATCCGCAAAGGACTCGAAGCTTATTTTACGGTTCTAATTGAACTGATTTGGGGCAAAGAACGTATTATGGAAGTTTACCTAAATAGCATAGAAATGGGCAATGGGGTTTATGGCGCTCAAGAAGCAGCAAGGATTTGGTACAGAAAAGAAGCAATAAATTTGAATCCAAGAGAATCAGCCGGAATTGCAGCAATTTTACCTAACCCCAGAAAGTACAAAGCATCAAATTCTTCTTCTTATATTGAAAAGAGAAAGGATAAAATCATGAGAGTGATGCGACATATTGGAAAAATTGAGTATTAAAAAACGTCCCAAGTTAATGGGACGTTTTTTAATTTACCTAAATAATAAAATTGACACCTAAAATAATATTCCTTCCAATATTCGGAATTCCATCCGTTTTTAATCGGGACAAATGCGAAATGTAAGTCTTGTCAAATACATTGTTTGCATTTAAATTGAAGTTAAAAATAGCTTTACTAATAATAATCTTTCCTCCTAAACCTAAATTTAGTAAGGTATAATCATTAGTTCTGGTTTCAAATTCATTGTTGTTATTTTGCGCAAAAGTGCTTTCAATATTTAAAGTAGCAAAACCTTCTTTAAACCAATTTTTCAATTCAAATTCTCCTTTAAAAGTATTGTTCCATTTGTTGGCGGGAATTAAAGGCAAATTGCTTCCCTCATCTTTTTTTCCGATTACAGTTTCAAAACTACTGGTGAAGTGCAACCAATCTAGAGGATGCGGATGAAAATGAATTCCGGCTTCACCACCATATAATTTGGCATTTGCCTGCACATAATCGTAAACATTGTTTCCAGCAATTACATTTCCATTTGGAGAAATAAATATGTAATTATTGATGTGATTGTAAAATCCGTTGGCAAAGATTTCAAAATGAGAACTTTTATATTCCAGATTTAAATCGGTTTGTAAATTTTGTTCGTTTAATAAATTAGCGTTACCAATTTCATAACGATTGCTGCCTTCATGAACTCCATTCGAAGTTAATTCGGCTAAATTCGGAGCACGAAAACCAGAAGCAATGTTTAGCCGAAGGGTAAAATCATCAGCCAAATTGGTTTTGAAACCTAGTGACGCATTGAAGCTGTCAAAACTTTTATCAATCGCTTCAAAGTAACCTTCATTTCCTATGATTCCGTGGGTTTCGCTGCTTACTTGTCTATTGTCAAAACGAAGTCCGGCTTGTAAAACATTCTTTCCAAATTCGTAGTTCGCCGTACCAAAAACGCCAAAATCATTCGTCGCCGCATCCGGAATCAATAATTCTTCTCCCGAATTTTTATTGGTTTGATGCATTCCCTGAAGTCCAACAATGGTTTCTACTTTTCCCAATTTTGGTAAATAATATTTCAAATCATAATTCAGCGTTCGCAGTTTCATGTGCAAAGAAGCCACATTGCTATCTGTAAACTCGCTTCGATCATTAAAAATATAACCCAAATCGGCATCAAGTTTTGAGTTCTTGAAATAGAAATTATTGTGCAAACTCAAAATATGATTGTCAACCGCTTGTTTAGGATAAATAGTAGAATGACTAGTTGATTGTTCACCTATTCCTTCTTCTGGGATTCCCAAATCCAGCTTATTGAAATTATATCTAAGCACACTTGAAAACTTCGAATTGCTGTAACCAATTCCAGCTTTCAAATCACTTTCGTTATAACGCGTATTTGTTATTCTGTTACCATCGGGAATTTGATAATCGGCATGCGTATTGAAACTTCCTCGTGCTAAAAATTTCCAGTTTTCGGTGGATGTTTTTATGCCTAAAGAAGTATTGCTTCCCAAAGTATTTGAAAACACACGTTGACTAAAATCTGCTTTAAATTCTTTTGAATTAGCAAATTTTTCAGGATTAAAATACAAAACGCCACCCAATGCGTCAGAACCATAAAGTAATGAAGCTGGACCTTTGATGACTTCCATACTTTCAACTCCGGCATCATTCAAACCCAAACCGTGTTCTTCGCCAAATTGTTGATTTTCCAATCTAACGCCTTGTGAATATACCAAAACCCGATTACCACTTAATCCCCGAATTACCGGCTTTCCAATCGAAGTTCCAGTAGAAACTTGAGAAACTCCTGGGATTTTTGCCAAACCTTCAATGAGTGTTGTGGCTCCTTTTTGTTGTAATGATTTTACGCTTTCGTGTTCCACTTTCATCACGTTTTGCGATTGTAATTTGTTGAATGCTGTTGAAACAATGACTTCATCCATGTGGATTATATTGTCTTCCAAAGCTATATTTTGAGTGATTTCTTTTCCTAAAAAAGAAATAGAAAGTGTTTGTGTACTATAACCAACAGCCGAAAATAAAATTTTAAAAGTGCCGTTTGGCAAATTGACTAAAGTGTACTTCCCATCAGTATCAGAAATAGTTTCTTTATGAATTTCAGGCAAGGAAACAATGACGTTGGACAACGGTTTATTTTCTTTATCGGAAGTAATTCCTGAAATTTTGTTTTGTGCTGAGCCAACTAAAGAGAACCCTAATAATAAGGTTACATAAAATAGTTTCATGTTTTAGATTTTTAATTATTGTAAATGATTTTTGTGCCAAATAATTTTGGCTAAACCGATTAAACAATAACAGTCGGCGGAGCCCGAAGTCCAAATAACGCTCCTCTAAAAAATTGAGTGATTTCTTTGGAATAACAAAAAGTATAGGAAGAAAGAACTTCTGTTTTTTTGAAATCAAAAGAGTAAAAATGCGTTGGAGTATAATTACTTAATGCAAATTCGCAAACAAAACAATGGTCAAATTCGTGATGTTGATGATTGATTTCAGTTTTGTTAATAGCGTATTTGTGATGGCAATGTTTTTCAGCAATAAATTTTTCTAAGTGATGAAATGAATGCAAGGATTGCAACAAAATGGCTCCCATTACCATGAAAGTAAAAGATAGGCTTAGTATGGAAATTTTGTTTTTCATCGGCTACAAATGTAAGTTATCACCAAAGAAAAACCGTTTGATTTTAACAAATTTTATGATTTGCAAAATCAAACGGTTACCTATATCTGTCATTTCCACGAAATTGGGAACTACACTAATTTATGCGCCACTAAATATTCAGCAATTTGTATCGTATTGGTAGCAGCACCTTTTCTCAAATTGTCAGACACAATCCACATGTTTAATGAGTTTGCCTGGCTTTCATCACGACGTATTCTACCCACAAAAACATCATCTTTTCCTTGTGCATACAATGGCATTGGATAGGTGTAAGTATCATTATTGTCTTGAACGGTAACACCATCAGTATGATGCAAAATGTTGCGTACTTCATTCACATCAAAATCATTCGAAAATTCTACATTCACAGCTTCACTATGACCACCTACTACAGGAATTCTGATAGCTGTTGCTGTAACTGCAATTGATTTATCTCCGATTATTTTTTGGGTTTCGCGCACCAATTTCATTTCTTCTTTGGTGTATCCGTTATCCTCAAAACTGTCGCATTGTGGAATAGCATTTCGGTGAATTTGGTATTTGTACGCCATTTCACCTTGTATCCCTGCGTATTCATTTTCTAATTGTCTTACAGCTTTTACACCAGTGCCGGTGATAGATTGGTAAGTAGAAACTACAACACGTTTGATATTATATTTTTTATGCAATGGTGCTAAAACCATAACCATTTGAATAGTTGAACAGTTTGGGTTAGCAATGATTTTATCATCTTTAGTTAATTCAGAAGCGTTGATTTCTGGAACCACTAGTTTTTTTGTTGGATCCATTCTCCATGCTGACGAATTATCTATTACGGTTGTTCCGGCTGCAGCAAATTTTGGTGCCCAAGCTAAAGAAGTTTCTCCGCCAGCAGAAAACAAAGCAATATCCGCTTTCATATCAACGGCACTTTGTAAACCAACTACTTTGTATTTTTTCCCTTTGAATTCAATTTCTTTTCCAACAGATTTTTCAGAAGCAACAGGAATCAATTCGGTTACCGGAAAATTCCTTTCGGCTAAAACTTTAAGCATTACTTCACCAACCATTCCGGTTGCGCCAACAACAGCAACTTTCATATTTTTATTTTTATCGATTTATAAATTTTGAAGTACAAAAGTATGTAGAAAATAGAAAAAAGATGAAAGAAGAAAGAAAAAAGATGAGAGAAAGCAGAAAGTAATATCCTGAAAACTAGGAAACGTGAATTCTAGCCCCGATTGCAGCAACTACCGCGTAGTGCGGAAAGCGGGTGTGAATGTCCTGAATACGACAAATGGTGTGCTCCTAAAACAGAAAAACCGCCTCAATTAAGAAGCGGTTTAGTTAGAATATATAATGTAGCGGTATTATTTTTTCAACAAATCTCTAATTTGTGTTAGCAATTCTTCTTGAGTTGGTCCGGCTGGAGCAGCAGGTGCAGCTTCCTCTTTCTTTTTAGCTTTTTCAGCCGCTCTTAAAACCACAAAAATGAAGAAAGCAATAATGATGAAATTAATCACAGCCTGAACAAAATTTCCGTACGTCATTACCGAAGCACCTGCTTTTTTGGCAGCTTCTAAGTTTTCGTAACTTTGACCGTTTAATGCAATAAATTTTGTTGTAAAATCAATTCCGCCAGTAATTAAACCAACTAGAGGCATAATAAGATCATCAACAGCAGAACCTACAATTTTTCCGAAAGCACCACCGATTACTACCGCGGTTGCTAAACTTAATACATCGCCTTTCATTAAAGACGCTTTGAAATCGCTAAAAAATCCCATAATTATTTTTGTTTTATTGGTTAATTGAAAACTAAATTAAATAAAATTTTAACAGTTTTAAATAATTTTTTAATTATTCTCTGAAAAATACCCGTTTAACGCGTTGCGAAATGCTGGTAAGAATTTCATAGGGAATCGTATTCAATTGTTTTGCCATAAAGTTCACCGTTGGATTTTCGCCAAAAATGATAACGGTATTTCCTTCCTTACAATCAATACCGGTGACATTTACCATAAGCATGTCCATACAAATGCTGCCAACTATTTTGGCTGGTTTGTTATTAATTAAAACGTAACCAACACCGTGTCCCCAACTTCTGCTAATACCATCAGCGTAACCTATTGGAATTGTAGCAATTTTTGTGGTTTCTGTGGCGATAAATCTTCTGCCATAACCTACACTTTCATCAGCCTCGATTGTTCTGATTTGAGAAATGACCGATTTTAATGTGCCAACTATTTCAAGTTCTTTTTGCTCTTCCGAATCATTCGAAATGCCATACAAACCAATGCCTAAGCGAACCATGTCGAATTGTGCCTCGGGGTAATTTGTAATTCCGGAAGTGTTTAAAATATGGCGGATTGGTTTTATATTGAGTTCGGAAATCAATCTTGAAGACAATTTTTCAAACAAGGCAATTTGTGATTTTGAAAACGCATCGTGATTTAAATCATCACTGGTTGCCATGTGCGACAAAATGCTTTTGATTTGGACCGATTCGTTTCCTTTTAAAATTTGGATTAAATCTTCTAAATTTTCTTCTTGAAAACCTAGGCGGTGCATTCCTGTATCAATTTTGATATGTATTGGGAAATGCTTTAATTTTTTTTGTTCGGCAATTTTTAAAAATGCTTTTAATCCTTTTATAGAATAGATTTCGGGTTCTAAATGATGCTGAATTATGGCTGTAAAACTAGTAGATTCAGGATTTAAGACCATAATTGGTACCGTAATTCCGGCATTTTTCAATGCAATTCCTTCATCGGCGAAAGCTACACCAAGGTAATCCACTTTGTGATGTTCCAATAATCTGGCAATTTCAAAGCCACCATTTCCATAGCCAAAAGCTTTTACCATTACCATCATTTTGGTTTTTGGGGCCAACTTCGATTTGAAAAAATTAAGGTTGTGAGTTATGGCATTGAGGTTGATTTCTAAAACAGTTTCATGCGTTTTTTCCTCAAGCATTGATACGATTTCCTCAAAATGAAAATCGCGTGCGCCTTTGATTAAGATAGTTTCGTTTTCAAAATTCAAATTGTCAAAAGCATTAATAAATTCAGTCACATCTTTAAACGTGACACAGTTGATAAACTTATTTTTGAATTGTGATATGGTTTCACCAATGCCAATGACACGCGATATTTTATTAGAAATTATCAGTTGAGAAACCTGAGAATACAACTCGTCATTACTCAAACCGCTTTGAAAAATATCGGAAAGAATTAGTGTTTTCTTTTTGTGTTGCTTTTGATTTTCTAAAAAGTCTAAAGCAATTTTTAGTGATTGAAAATCAGAACTATAACTGTCATCGATTACCGTACAGTTGTAAATTCCGTTTTTCACTTTCAAACGCATTTCTACAGGATACAATTGCGCCATTCGGGTTTGAATCACTTTATGGTTGTATCCAAAATAGAGCATCACCATCATACAATGAATCGCATTTTCAACCGATGCTTGGTCTTGAAACGGAATAGTAATTGGAAAAGTATCTTCTCTATAAGTTACTTGCAATTCGGTTAATTCTCCTATGTTTTTTTTAGTGATAAAAACATCAGCGCTTTTATCATCCGAACACCAACTAAAGAGTTTTATTTTTGGATTAACAAAAGCACAAATAGTTTTATTTTTATTCAAAATCAACACGTTAACCGATATAAAAAGCTTTAATTTTTCTTTAATTTTTTCGGCAACACTTGGAAATCCTTCATCATGAGCCGAACCAATATTAGATAAAATTCCGATTGTTGGTCGAATGATTTTCTGCAGTTTTTCCATTTCGTTTATTGTGGAAATACCAGCTTCAAAAATGCCAAGATTGTGTTTTTCATTGATGCCCAAAACAGAAAGTGGCACACCAACTTGTGAATTATAACTTTTTGGACTCCGAATAATGTTATAATCTGGACTTAAAAGAAAATTTAACCATTCTTTGATGATGGTTTTTCCATTACTTCCAGTGATTCCGATAACGGGAAATTCAAATTGACTTCTATAAAAAGCGGCAAATTTTTGTAAAGCGTCTAAAGTATCTTCAACGACTAAAAAGTTAGCTTTTCCGGCAACATTTTCTGGGATTTTTGAAACAACAAAATGTCGAACGCCTTTCAGAATAAGTTCTTCAATATATATATGACCATCATGATTTGGTCCTGTAATCGCAAAAAATAAAGTGTTTTGATCGTTTTGTAACGAACGACTATCAATAGAAATATAATCGATTACTGCCGTTTCATTTTGCCCAACCCAATTGGCTTTGATGATGGGAATAATATTTCGGATGGTTAGAGTCACGATTTGGGTTTATTTCCCGTCTTTCGACAGATGTTGGGCGTCTTTAACTTCTATGTTTTGGCGCATTGCGTTGAAATAAGCAGCACGACTCAACGGTTCATATTCTTCAGTTTCGCCAAGCATAACCAATTTGTCATTGTCATTTTTTCTAAAACTGTAATGCGCTAAATTTCCTGTTCGTGTACAAACCGCATGCACTTTGGTTACATATTCGGCGGTTGCCATTAAAGCTGGCATTGGACCAAAAGGATTTCCTTTAAAATCCATGTCTAATCCGGCTACAATAACCCGAATTCCTGAGTTTGCTAGGTCGTTACAAACAGCCACAATTTCATCATCAAAAAATTGTGCTTCATCAATACCAACAACATCACAGCCTTGAGCCAAAATTCTGATATTAGCGGCAGCAGGAACAGGCGTTGAACGAATTTCGTTTTTGTTGTGAGAAACTACCATTTCTTCATCATAACGCGTGTCGATAGAAGGTTTAAAAATTTCTACCTTTTGTTTGGCAAATTGCGCTCTTTTTAATCTTCGGATGAGTTCTTCAGTTTTACCCGAAAACATCGAACCGCAGACGACTTCAATCCAACCAAATTGTTCTTTATGATTTACTGTATTTTCGAGAAACATTTTGTATTTTTCTTGCGCTAAAAATGAATAGTTTTTATTACTTTGTCACGGAAACAAATCGACTTAAAATTTTCTTATTTTTACGTCGATTCAAATGTAGAAAAATTTTAATTAAGGTAACTTCTTCCCAACACTAAATAAATGGATAAGAAGAAAATTAACTAAAGCACCAGCAATTTCAAAACAAAATGAAAAAAAGATTAGAATCCGAATTAATCAGCATTGCGCACCGAATTTTAAAGCTAAAAAACAAGTCGGAAGTCGACCAGTTGTATAAAGAAACGCAAAAATTATACGAAACGTTAGCTGTATTAAAGTTTTATCAGGACAATTTTGAATCGGTAAAATCAGATGTAACGCCAGCTGTTTTGGAAGAAAAATTGGAGCAATCTCTTGAAGTTGAAACAATATCTGAACCAGTAGTAGAAGTTAAAGAGGACTCCAGCGATAGCGAACAGGCCAAGCAAATCGTCGAACCAATTGCTGAAATTGTAACCGAAACAGAAGTAATATCTGAACCAGAAGAAGAAATTATTGTTTCAGAAGAACCGGAAGAAGTTTTAGAAGAAGAGGAATCAATAGAAGAAGCACCCGTTATTGAAGAAGCATTATCTTTTCAACCTATTTTTGAATTAGAAGCAGAAGAGGAAGAAGACTCGAGCGATAGTGAACTGGCGGAGCAAATTGAACCTGCAGAAACGGCTTCTGAAGTAAAGCCTGAAGAAAAACTGGAAGATCATATAGGAAAGTATTCAGATCCGGTTTTTGTAAAACCAAATGAAGTTTCCTTATTTGAATCAGACTCGAGTAACAGCGAACTGGAGAAGCAAAGGGAAGAAGAAGCGCCAAAAACAACCTCTATAAATGAATCTCAATCAAAATCAATCGCGATTGGATTGAACGACCGAATTGGTTTTGTGCAACATCTTTTTAACGACAGTAATGAAGATTTTAATCGTGTGATTTCGCAATTGAACACGTTTGACACGTTTGAAGAAGCCAAAAATTTCATTAACGAAATGGTGATTCCTGACTATGATTATTGGGTTGGAGAAGAAGATTATATCGAACGTTTTATGGCAATTGTTGAGAAAAAATTCCAGTAAATGGGCAAACTGTTCATAGTTCCAACACCAATTGGCAATCTTGAGGACATGACTTTCAGAGCGATTAGAGTTTTGAAAGAAGTCGATTTGATTTTGGCAGAAGACACACGAACTAGCGGTAAACTCCTAAAGCATTTCGAAATTTCGACACACATGCACAGTCATCACATGCACAACGAGCACAAAACCATTGCCAATCTGATTACCCGTTTGCAGTCAGGCGAAACTATTGCGTTGATTTCTGATGCGGGAACTCCGGCGATTTCTGATCCTGGATTTTTGCTAACACGTACTTGTGTAGAAAATAATATTGAAGTCGATTGTTTACCCGGTGCTACTGCATTTGTTCCAGCTTTAGTGAACAGCGGTTTGCCCAATGATAAATTTGTCTTCGAAGGATTTTTGCCCGAAAAGAAAGGAAGACAGACCAGATATTTGGCTTTGGCCGAAGAAACCAGAACGATGATTTTTTACGTTTCGCCACATAAATTAGTAAAAACCTTAGCGGAATTTGTACAGTATTTTGGAGCAGACAGAGCCGTTTCTGTTTCAAGAGAATTATCAAAACTACACGAAGAAACCATACGCGGAACAGCGGAAGAAGTACTAAAACATTTCGAAGCCAAACCGCCAAAAGGTGAAATTGTAGCTGTGGTTGGGGGAATGTTAGCAGAAACAAAAAGCAAGAGGCAAGAAGCAAGAGAAGTATAACAAAACATCTTTTTTCTTTGCTCTATCTTATATTTTCTACTCCATTTTCAAATCCACAAACGAGAACGAATTCCCACTAAATAAGCCTTTGTCAGATAATTTCAAATCCGGAATTACCAATAACGCCATAAACGAAAGCGTCATAAACGGAGCTTTCAGATTGCTTCCCAATTGTTTAGACATAGCATCAATTTCCTGATATAATTTTCCGGTTTCCCAACCATCTTTGTCACTCATGATTCCGGCGACCGGAAGTGCTAATGATTTGGTTTCGGCACCATTCACGGCGCAAATTCCACCTTTATTTTCAATTAAGATATTTACTGCTTTGCAAATTTCTTCATCTGAAGTTCCGACAACAACAATATTATGACAATCGTGTGCTACAGAACTTGCAATCGCACCACTTTTCAAGCCAAAGTTTTTGATAAAAGCAACAGCTGGAATAGCATTTTCATAGCGATTGACAACCGCCATTTTCAATATATCGTTTTCAACATCTGAAACTAATTTGCCGTTAGCCAATAAAGTCTTATGGTGAATTTCATTGGTAATTAACTGTCCTTCCAAAGCTTCGATAACTCTAATTTTTGAAGCGGAACTGTTGATTTCGAAATCGGCAACTTCTTTTTTGGAAGTATTGAAATTATTTGGTTTTTTAAAGTCAATATGTTTCACAAATGATTGCCCGTTTTTGGCAACCAATTCGCCATTGATGTAGGTTTGTAATACTTTGAAATCGATTAAATCTTCCACCATAATAAAATCGGCATCATCATTTTTTTGCAATAAACCAACATCCATTTTATAGTGTTTTACCGGATTGACGCAAGCCATTTGTAATATTTTAAAAACATCAAAACCTTTAGCAACGGCACGAGCACAAAGCAAATTAATGTGACCCACAATCAAATCATCAGGATGTTTATCATCGGAACAGAACATCATGTTTGCATAATTCTGTGGAAGCAAATCGATTAAAGCCTCAAAGTTCTTCGCGGCACTTCCTTCTCGGATAAGCACTTTCATACCCAATGATAATTTTTCAGCAGCTTCATCATAAGTAAAACATTCATGGTCGGTAGAAATTCCGGCAGCAATATATTTTTCGATTGGCGCTCCTCGTAATCCTGGCGCATGACCGTCAACAGGTTTATTGAAATGTTTTGCCCAAGCAATCTTTTTTAAAACTTCTTCATCATCAAACAAAACGCCGGGATAATTCATCATTTCCGATAAATAATAAATATCAGGAGAGGCCATTAATTCTTTTATTTGTTCTGAATCAATTACAGCACCAGCCGTTTCAAAAAAAGTTGCCGGAACACAGGAAGGCGCGCCAAAATGAAATTTCAACGGCACTTTTTTGCCGTTTTCAATCATATAATGTACGCCGTCTTTTCCCAACACATTAGCAATTTCATGCGGATCAGAAATCGTTCCGACGGTTCCGTGTAAAACTGCAATCTTCGCAAATTCAGAAGGAACCAACATCGAACTTTCAATATGAATGTGTGCATCTATAAAACCAGGAAGGATATAGGTTTTAACGTTGTGTTCTTTTTCTGTTATTGATTTGATTTTGCCGTTTTCAACAGTAATTTCACCTGAATAAATTCGTTTGTTTTCGATATCGACAATCTGACCTTGAATTTGCATTTTGAATTTCTTTAATAGTTCAAAAGTAACAAATATTATTTTGAGATTTGTTTATAAATTTTGCCCTTAAGATACTAATCATTTTGTAGTATTTTTTATATATTTGTGTGATTGTAATATAACCTCGTAATTATGCGCTGGACACTCAAACCAAAACCAAATTCCGAAAAAGTAGCAGCTTTAGCAACTCAATTAAAAGTAGATGAGCTAATCGCAACACTTTTGGTGCAACGTGGTATCGAAACGTTTGACCAGGCGCGCCAGTTTTTCCGCCCAAGTTTAGCTGATTTGCACAATCCGTATCTGATGAAAGACATGGATAAAGCGGTTTCTCGAATTGAAACAGCCATCGCCAACGAAGAAAACATTCTGGTTTTTGGCGATTATGATGTGGACGGAACAACCGCAGTTTCATTGGTTTCGTCTTATCTCAAAAGTTATTATCCAAATGTCGCCACATACATTCCGGACCGTTATGACGAAGGTTACGGCATTTCTTATAAAGGAATTGATTTTGCCGATGACAATGGTTTTTCACTAATTATTGCTCTGGATTGTGGTATAAAATCTATTGATCATATTGCTTACGCGAATGAGAAAAACATCGATTTTATTATTTGTGACCACCATCGTCCGGGTGATATTTTGCCAGATGCTGTCGCCGTTCTAGACCCAAAACGACAAGATTGTCCGTATCCTTATGATGAGTTATGTGGATGCGGCATTGGTTTCAAATTGATACAAGCTTTGGGAGAAAACAGAAATCAAAGTATAGATGATTTACGGATTTATCTCGATTTGGTAGCCACAGCAATAGCGGCCGATATTGTTCCGATGACGGGAGAAAACAGAATCTTGGCTAAGTTTGGATTGGAAGTAATTAATACAAATCCACGTCCCGGAATCAAAGCTTTAATTCAAAACGTAAAGAAAAAAGTACTTACGATTACTGATGTTGTTTTCATTATTGCACCACGAATCAATGCTGCCGGAAGAATAAAACACGGCAACGAAGCAGTAGCATTATTAACAGAATACGACTTAGACCAAGCTGAAAAATTTGCTTCTGAAATTGAACAATACAACTCCGACCGAAAAGATTTAGACAAGCAAATCACGATTGAAGCCTTAGATCAGATAGAAATAAATGAGGAAACGGATAAATTTACAACTGTAGTTTATAACCCAAACTGGCACAAAGGCGTAATCGGTATTGTAGCCTCACGACTGACGGAAACCTATTATCGCCCGACAATTGTCTTTACCAAAAGCGGAGATAAATTAGCAGCTTCTGCACGTTCTGTTAAGGATTTTGATATCTACAATGCCTTGGAAGCGAGTGCTGAACATCTTGAGCAATTTGGCGGACACATGTACGCTGCCGGAATGACTTTGAAAGAAGAAAATTATCAGAATTTTAAAGATGCCTTTGAAAAAGTAGTTTCGGAGACCATTCATCCTGATTTGCTAATTCCTGAAATTTCAATTGATGCAGAAATAAATCTAATCGATATCAATGAAAGATTGGTAAGACTGCTAAATCAGTTTGAACCTTTTGGACCTCAAAATATGACACCTTCTTTTATGACCAAAAAACTTAAAGATACAGGTTATGCCAAGCAATTAGGTAAAGACGAAGAACATCTGAAATTGTTCGTAAAACAACCTAACTCAGAAGGCTTTAGTGTAATTGGTTTCGGATTAGGGAACAAATTAGAATTGGTTAAAAATCAAAACCCTTTTGATGCAGTTTATTGTATTGATGAAAATGAATTTAACGGAAATGTAACGGTGCAATTGCGGTTGAAGGATTTGAGGTGATTTTCAAAACAAAGATTTCACAGCTTAGATTTTTTTTAAATCTGGGAAATTTATTGAATTTATTTAAATTCTTTCAGTTCAAATTTTTCACCATCAAAAACACCATAAGTAAAATAGCCAATCCAATCACCCAGATTAACGTACTCGGAGTTTTCGCCAACCTTCAAAACCATCGGTAAATGACGATGACCAAAAATAAGATAATTGTAATGTTTGGTTTCAAGTTTGCGTTTGGCATATAAAACCAACCATTCGTTTTCTTCACCAAGAAATTTCACATCAGCATCACCCGAAATTAATTTGTTTTTTACTGAAAGATATTGAGCTAATTTTACCCCCAAATCAGGGTGAAGCCAACGATATAACCATTTAGAAAACGGACTCGTAAACACTTTCTTCATCCGTTTGTATCCTTTGTCTCCAGGACCTTTACCATCGCCGTGACCAATTAAGAAGGTCTTACCATTAAATTCATATTCCTGATTATCTCGATAAACCGGAATGTTCAATTCTTTTTGAAAGTAATCGTTCATCCATAAATCGTGGTTACCAACAAAGAAATAGATTGGAATTCCACTGTCGCGTATTTCCGCCAATTTGCCTAGAACTCTAACGAAACCTTTAGGAACAACAGTTTTATATTCAAACCAAAAATCAAACAAATCACCCAAAAGGAAAATACATTCGGCATCTTTTTTTACTTCGTCAAGCCAAGCAACAAACTTTTGTTCACGAGGGAAACTAGCTTCGGGTGTTGGCGCACCAAAGTGTTGGTCGGAAGCAAAATATATTTTTTTGTTGGGAGAAATAGTCATCAATGTTTGTGGTTATTCATTATCTGAGGCATACCATTCGGCAAAAGACGTTTCCGTTTCCTGCAATTTTAACGAATGTAATTTGATGTCATCTGGCAAACGATTTATAATTTTTTGGGCAAAATCAGTTACCATATTTTCACTGGTTGGTTGGTAATCTACCAAAATAACATGATGTCCGCGATTTTTTAATTCGGCTGCTAATTCAACGTGTGGCGTATTTTTATTAAAAACTGTAGCATGATCAAAAGCATCAACGATTTCTTCTTTTACAATTTTTTTCAAATCAGAAAAGTCAATCACCATTCCAAATTTCACATTGGAGTTGTCTGAAATAGGTTTGCCTATAACTGTCACCGAGAGTTTGTAACTGTGCCCGTGAACATTTTTGCATTTGCCATCATAACCATAAAGAGCATGTCCGGTTTCGAAAGAAAATTGTTTGGTAATTCTGATGTTACTCATTTAGTAAATTTTATGCTGCAAATTTAGTAAATAAATCTACTATTCGTTTTGTCTTTTTTTAGCGCGATAATACATCCAATAGGCAGCTCCAACAATAATAGCAAATGGCAAAATATTACCAATCCATACGCCAATTAAATAACCACTATCTGGAGCATTTTTAATCTTTTCGTTAACATCTATTTGCTGAATGAGAAAAATAAATTTCATGTTTTTTTACTTTTTAAATTCGCTTAAAGCATTTTTGGTAAAATCAGAAAGTACTAATTTCCCAGAAATTGCAGCTCTTTCGTATAAAAGTTCGTCCCAATTTTCTGAGCCTTGCCAAAATACTTTTTTCATTTCGGTTAATGCTTCGGGATTATAAGACGCTAATTTTTTGGCAAGTTTCATTGAGGCTTCAGTTACTTCATCTTGGCTGTCAAAAATGTCTGCATACAATCCTTTTTCCTTTGCCCAATCGGCAGATTGCCATGTGTTGGGTTGTAATGTCATTTCGGTCATAGCAATTTTGCCAATTTTTCGAGAAACTGCAGGTTCAATAACAAACGGTCCAATTCCGATTGCTATTTCAGATAATTTAATGGCCGCATCCTGATACGCAAAAACAAAATCACAAGCCGAAATCAAGCCAACACCCCCACCAACAGCTTTTCCCTGAACTTTCCCAATAATGATTTTAGAACATTTTCGCATCGCATTAATTACATTAGCAAAACCTGAAAAGAATTTTACTCCAGTTTCAATATCGGTTATAGCAAGTAGTTCGTCAAAAGAAGCGCCAGCACAAAAAGAAGTGCCTTCGCTTTGCAAAATAACTACATTCACTTCGGAATTGACAGAAATTTGATTTAACTGATGAGTAAGTTTTTGCAATAAGTTACTAGGAAACGAGTTGCTTGCGGGATGACTAAAGGTAATTGTCGCAATAGTATCTTCGATTTGGATTTCTATAAATCCGTTTGAATTTTCAGCAGACATAAATTTTAATATTTAATGTAAATTTATAACAAATCTGAAAAAGATGGGTTTTGAATTGCTATTTGTTTCTATAAAATATATATTTGTCGAGAGTTTGGGGGATTAGCTCATTTGGCTAGAGCGCTTGCCTGGCAGGCAAGAGGTGGTCGGTTCGAATCCGATATTCTCCACGAATAAATAGAAAGCAGGCTAAAATAAAATAGCTTGCTTTTTTATTTTAGTTGGATTTCTATTTTCAAAGCGTAGCTTTGAGGAAAAACGTAGTTAATCCGATATTCTCCACAAAAAAGCCGAAGTAATTAAACTTCGGCTTTTTTTATTTCTCTTTTTTCAAATCTTCAGCAACTTTTTCCAATTCAGCATACCAATCTTCACCAAATTTTCGAATCAAAGCTTCTTTTACAAATTTATAGACAGGAACTTCAAGTTCTTTTCCTAAGGAACAAGCCGGATTACAAATGTCCCAACGGTCATAATTGACAGCCGAAAATTCGGTAAAATCTTTTACACGAATAGGATATAAATGGCAAGAAACCGGTTTTTTCCAATCGATTATTCCTTGATTATAGGCTTGTTCAATGCCACAAAGTGCTGTTTTTCCATCAAAAATAACATAGGCACAATCTTTATTATCAATTAATGGTGTTTCCAAATCTTGGTCGGTTCCTACTACCCAAGTGCCCAATCTTTCGATAGCTGCGATGCCTTCTTTGCGCAAAAACGGTTTTACTTTCGGATAAATTTCTTCCAAAATTTTGGTTTCATCTTTAGTTAAAGGTGCTCCGGCATCACCATCTACACAGCAAGCACCATGGCAAGCAGAAAGATTACAAACAAAATCTTTTTCGAGTATATCTTCAGAAACTATGGTTTTGCCTAATTGAAACATGGTATATTTATTATTTGCAGCCGCAAAGGTAAAATCTAAAGTTATTATAAACGATTAAAAACCTAATTTTGTAAAAAAATAAAAGGATGAATATTGATTTTAGAGAAATAGCCACAGCCACCATGGTCCTTTTTGCAGTGATTGATATTGTAGGAAGCATTCCTGTGATTATTAGTTTGCGAGCAAAATTTGGGCATATTCAATCGGAAAAAGCATCGTTAGTATCAGCTGCAATAATGATTGCCTTTCTTTTTGTTGGTGAAGAAATTTTGAAATTAGTTGGTATAGATGCCAATTCATTTGCCGTTGCAGGTTCTTTTGTCCTGTTCTTTTTAGCGCTAGAAATGATACTCGGCATCAGATTGTATAAAGAGGATAAAGCGACATCAGCATCTATAGTCCCTATTGCGTTTCCATTGGTAGCTGGTGCTGGAACCATGACAACCTTACTTTCGCTTCGAGCAGAGTTTTATTCTATAAACATTATTATTGCAATACTTCTGAATATTATTTTGGTTTATTTGGTATTGAAATCTTCAGCCAAAATCGAAAAAGCGCTTGGTGAGAATGGTTTGAATATTATCAGAAAAGTATTTGGAATTGTACTTTTAGCTATAGCTGTTAAATTATTTGCTGCTAATGTTAAAGGATTATTTGCGTAATGTCAATTTTTAGTATTTTTGTCCTCTAAATGTTAATCATGAAAATTTTCACCAACATTCTTCTCTTTATTGCTATTGCTTTGATAATAGTAAATGTTTTTCTACTCGATTTCAAAAAACCAATGGAAGGTAACAGCATGATTGCTTTAATAGGTATTGTAGCTTCTTTTTGTGCAGTTTTTATTCTTCTGATTTTTAAAATGTCAAAAAAAATAGAAGAAAAACTTAAACACTAAACTCATGTTTGATGTTCTAATAATTGGTGGTGGCGTTTCCGGAATGTCATGTGCTTTAGTGTTGGGTTCTGCTCATAAAAAATCATTTGTTCAGGATAAAAAAATCGGAATTGTTGCTCACCAAAAAACATCATCACTACAAGAAGCTATATTTTATAATGCTTATGGCGTTCCTTCCGGAAAATTGGGTTCAGAAATATTGACTGAAAGTATCGAACAGCTACAACAATTATATCCTCATGTAACTCAAATAGAAGGTGAAAAAGTAATTAAAGTTGTAGGTGATTTTCCAAATTTCACGGTTATTACCAATAAGAATTCCTATCAAACTAAAAGTATAGTAGTTGCTATAGGTTACTCTAATACTTTTTATATTGAAGGTTTGATGAGCTTTGTAGAACCACACAAAAAAGCTCTAGCCGAAAAACAACGTGTCCAACTTAAAAATGAAGACCATAAGGTTGCTGAAGGTATTTATGTAGTTGGAACGCTAGCGGGATGGCGCAGTCAGTTAGCTATTGCCGCAGGAAGTGGCGCAGCAGTTGCAACCGATATTTTGACTTTGTGGAATAATGGGATTTCTTCTCAAAGCCACGATTCGATAAAAAAGTAGTCTATTTTAAAACGGCATTGAGCATTGTATCATCTTTGAGAATGATATTGTAGTACTGGCTTTCGCCAAATAACTGTCGGGCAAATTCAGCGCTTATATATTTTTTGACTAAAGTTTTATTACTGTCCAATTTCATTTCCAATCCAGCATCTTTTAGATAACTTTCTAATTTTGGAACATAGCTATCATCATTTTGCATTTTGGTTAAAAATTGCTCAAATTTCAATCCTTTGTATGTGTTTCTGTTTTTGTCTAATTGCTCAAAAACAAAATGACCCACAACTCCGGAATTTAAAATATAAGCCAAATTTTCTTCTCCTTTTTTTACTTCCAAAGGCACAAATATATCCGGAACAATTCCGCCACCGCCATAAACCGTTCGCCCTTTTTTGGTTTTAAATTTTAAAGAATCAGCAATTTTCATTTTGTCTTTTTCATAAAGTTCACCGCTTGCAAAACGAGTTTCAGCATCTTTACTGTATTTTTCGCCTTCACCTTTTGTATAAGGTTTTTGAATAGAACGTCCGCTTGGAGTGTAATATCTTGAAGTTGTCAAACGAACAGCAGAGCCATCATCAAAACCCATTTCACGTTGTACCAATCCTTTTCCAAAAGAACGGCGACCTACTATGGTTCCTCTATCATTATCCTGTATAGCACCAGCCAAAATTTCACTCGCAGAAGCTGAGTTTTCATCAATTAAAACAAATACTTTTCCGTTTTCAAAAATCCCACCGGTGGTTGCAAAAGTCTTGTCGATTATTCCTTTTCTGTTTTTGGTAAAAACGATTAGCTCTTTATCTTTCAAAAGTTCATCAATAATTTCTACCGCTTTTTCTAAATAACCGCCACCATTATCACGTAAGTCAATGACTAAAGTGGTCATTCCTTGTTTTTTCAATTGCGCTAATCCTACTCGAAATTCGTCATAAGTATTTTCAGCAAAACGATTGATTTTAATGTAACCCGAAGTTTTATTAAGCATCAGATAAGTATCGACACTTTTTATCGGAACTACTTCGCGCTCTACAGTAAGTTTCAGTTTTTTATTGGTGCTTTTTCTGAAAATTGTAAGTAAAACTTTTGAACCTTCTTCGCCTTTTAGCTTGTTGTATAAACTATCTGTTGGTAATTTTCGTCCAAATAGTTTGGTTTTATCAGCATATAAAATTCGGTCACCTGAGAGAATTCCAGCTTTTGCAGCCGGACCATTTTCCAATGGTTTAACAACGGTAACAGTATCATTATACATATAAAAATTAACGCCAATACCAACAAAATCACCTTTCATTATTTCGGCTTCAGACGATTGTTCGCTTGGCGGAAGATAAACCGAATGTGGATCAAGATTTGACAAAATGTTATTCATAGTTAAATCTACAATAGAATCGGAATTAACATCGTCAACATATTCGTCATTGATAAAATCAATCAATCGTTCAATTTTTACTTTTCGGGCATTTTGTTTTGAAATAGTTCGTTGCGGAAAATTAAGCATACCACCAATGACAATGCCCAAAGCAACGCATGAAAATAACAATAGTGGTAAATAGTTTTCCTTTGCTTTCATTTAGTCTAAATCTTCAATTTGATTGACAACAATTCCGGCTTTTTCTAAAAACTCCAAACCTGTTGTGTCGCGATAACCATGCTGAAACACTACGCGTTTTATTCCCGATTGATGGATGAGTTTGCTGCATTCTTTGCAGGGTGAAAGGGTAATGTATAAGGTTGCATTTTCGCAAGTTTGTGTTGAACGCGCTACTTTTGAAATGGCATTTGCTTCGGCATGAAGAACAAACCATTGTGTTAATCCTTCTTCGTCTTCACAACAGTTTTCAAAACCTGTTGGAGTTCCGTTATAGCCATCGGAAATAATCATTCTATCTCGAACAATTATTGCACCCACCTGTTTGCGCTTGCAATAGGAAAGTTTGCTCCATTCGGCCGCAATTCTTAGGTAAGCAATATCGTATTTGAGTTGTTTTTGTTCTTTCATTACAATCTTTACAAGTTTCAGAATTTTTTGCAAGATTCTGTAAAATCAAAAAGTTTTTCATTTAGCCCTGATGGAAGGAAACGCCATGCGTGACGAACAGCAGGAAAATAGATAGCAAATATACCCAAACCTTTCGCTTCTGAACAATTATTTAACCCAAATTTCACTTCTGATAATCATCGGAATTACTATGCCAACGACAAATGCAGAAATGATTAAAAGCCAATCGCGTTTAGTAAATTTGAGCAAGGTTTGAACAACATAAGCCAGTAACAAGGCTAAGAGAACAACAATAAGTAGTGACACTCCAAAACCAAGAGCTGATTCAAAAAGCGGTAATAATTTGTCTGTTGGTTTATTTGGAACAATAGTATTGAAATAATTAGAAAAGCCCAAACCGTGAAAAAGTCCGAATAAAGATGCTACAATTGCAATAAAAATAAGGCTGTCTTTTTTACCCGATTTTCCTACGGAAATAATATTGTAAAGAGCTGTTATTAGAATTAGAATCGGAATTATAAAAGCAATAATACTCGCTTTAATTGTAACGATATTGAAAACAGAAAGCAGTACTGCTAATGTGTGTGCTGCAGTAAACAAGGAGATTAGAATCAGAATTCTTTTCCATGCTTTGAACTCGTATGGAACTGTGAGAGCGAGGAGGAATAAAACATCAGTATAAGCATTTATATTGCACAGATGTTGTAATCCTGAAGAGAAGTAAATCCAGAAATCTGACATAGCATTAGGTTGTTTGGTATCGTAAACTTACAATTTATTTTGTTTTGCCATAAAAAATTACCACTAAAATCGATTAAAAACATTTTGATTTCCGTTTCCGGAAAAGAGTAATTTGAATTATATTTGCATTACATAAACAAAACAACATGTCATTTTCAGATCTATTTGATAGCGAATTTAAAAGTAGAAATAAAGCGCACTTTTCGGCCATTGTCAGAGTTGCTCTCTCAGATGGTGCATTAAGCAAAGAAGAAAAAGAATTCTTAGATAAACTTGCGGTTCGGTTAGAAATTTCTGCTTCAGAATATGTAGAGATTTTAGAAAATCCTTTAAAATATCCAATTAATCCGCCATACTTGCATTCGCAACGGTTAGAACGTTTGTATGATTTGTCAAGAATGGTTTATGTAGATCACGTTTTGGGACCAAAACAAAAACAAGTTTTAACCAAGTTTGCTTTGGCACTCGGATTTACACCAGGAAACGTATCTTTTATTGTTGATAAAGCAATGTCATTATTGATTTTGGGTGTTGATTTAGATACGTTTGTTTACGAAATGGCACATATGAATAAATAGAAAAAGACCACTGCGCTGCAAGAAACAAGATCGCTGCGCTGCAAGATTTTATAATAGAAAAGGCAGAAAGTTTTTAATTTTCTGCCTTTTTTCTTTCTTCTTGTCTCTTTCTTCTTGTCTCTTTCTTCTTTTAATTAACAATATTTTGCCATAAAAGTCTCAGCTTTTTCCACCATATTGTAACTCCCGCAAAAGAATGGTACACGTTGATGTAATTCTGTTGGTTGGATTTCCATAATTCTTCCGAAACCGTCTGAAGCTTTTCCACCAGCTTGTTCGGCTATAAAAGCCATTGGGTTGCATTCGTATAGTAAACGCAATTTTCCTTTCGGCGATTTTGAACTTGTCGGATAAATATAAATTCCACCTTTTATCATATTTCGGTGAATATCGGAAACCAAACTCCCAATATAGCGCGATGTATAAGGTCTGTCGCCTTCTTCGAGCTGACAATATTTTAAATAATCTTTTACGCCTTGCGGGAAATGCACATAGTTTCCTTCATTGATAGAATAAATGATGCCGTCTTTTGAGAATTGCATGTTTGGATGTGATAAATAAAATGTTCCAATGGCGGGATTCAAAGTAAAGCCATTTACACCATGACCTGTTGTATAAACCAACATCGTCGAAGTGCCATAAATTACATAACCTGCAGCTACTTGATTAGTACCAGGCTGCAAAAAATCTTCTAAAGTTACCGGACTTCCAACCGGAGTTACTCGTCTGTAAACCGAAAAAATAGTTCCAACCGAAACATTCACATCAATATTAGAAGAACCATCCAATGGATCCATCAATACAACGTATTTGTTATTGTGACTTTTATCAGAGCCTGCAACTGTTATAAAATCGTCGCTTTCTTCTGAGGCAATTCCGCAAACAATTTCACGATTGATTAGCGTTTGAATAAAAATTTCATTGGCATACACATCTAGTTTTTGCTGATCTTCTCCTTGAATGTTTTGTTCACCTGCAGCCCCAACAATATCAACTAAACCGGCTTTATTTACTTTGTAGTTTACAACTTTGGCCGCAAGCCTAATTGAATTGATAATTCTTGATAATTCTCCGGAAGAATATTGAAATTCTTCTTGTTTTTCGATGATAAATTCACCTAATGTTTTGTTGCGTTCTTCCATTACGAAATCGTTGTAGTTGTTCGTGCAAATATCGATAAATTTGGGAAAGAAAAAATCTATTTCGCTAAGAATTTAATAATTGTATTTTTGTTGAAAAATTAGCTCAAATGAACATCCGAAAAGGGGAAAAAAAAGACATGAAAGCGGTTCTTGAACTCATTCAGGAATTAGCTATTTTTGAAAAAGAACCACATGCTGTAGAGGTGACTGTTGCAGATTTGGAGAATGACGGTTTTGGTAAAGACCCTTTATTTTATACTTTCGTTGCTGAGATAAATAGCAACATAGTTGGAATTGCACTTTACTATTACCGCTATTCAACATGGAAAGGAAAAACAATACATTTAGAAGACTTGATTGTGAAAGAAGACATGCGTGGAAGTGGTGTTGGTTTTGAATTGTATACCAAAATTATCGAGCAAGGGAAAATTGACAAAGTGCGTCGGATTGAATGGGCAGTTTTGGATTGGAATATACCAGCAATAGAATTCTATCAGAAATCAGGAGCAAAAGTATTAGAAGATTGGCGTGTGGCGCAAATGGACGAAAACGGAATAAATGAATTTTTAAGTAAAAAATAGAAACAAGAAGCAAGAAGCAAGACCTCTTCGTTGAATTTACAAAAGTCTTTCTTCTTGGCTCTTTCTTCTTTCTTCTAAAAGTAGTAAAATGAGAATATTCAAATTTGGTGGCGCATCCGTAAAAGACGCCGATGGAATTAAAAATGTATTCAGTGTATTAGAAAAAGTAGGTCACGAAGACACGCTTTTGGTAATTTCTGCTATGGGAAAAACTACGAATGCATTAGAATTGGTAATCAAAAATTATTTCGAAAAATCAAATGAATTGCATTCCTCATTGCAGGATGTTCGGAAATACCACAACCAAATTTTATTAGATTTATTTGATGACGAATCGCATGATGTTTTTTACGCCGTAAACAGTCATTTCGCTGATTTGGAATACTTTTTACGCAGTAACAAATCTCCGAATTATAACTTTGTGTATGATCAAATTGTAAGCTACGGAGAAATAGTTTCTACAACTATTGTAAGCCATTATTTCAATCATGCCGGATTAAAAAACAACTGGATAGATGTTCGTAATTTCATTAAAACCAATAACAATTATCGTGATGCTGATTTAGATTGGGAAAAGACACAGCAGCTCATTTCAAAAGGCGTAAAGAAGAAAGCACTCAATATTACACAAGGATTTTTAGGTTCGGATGAAAATAATTTCACTACAACTTTAGGACGGGAAGGGTCTGATTATACAGCAGCTATTTTTGCATATTGCTTAAATGCCGAAAGTGTAACCATTTGGAAAGACGTTCCCGGAGTTTTGAATGCAGATCCGCGATATTTTGAAAATGCAATTTTGTTAAACCAAATTTCGTATCGCGAAGCCATTGAGTTGGCATTTTACGGCGCTTCTGTTATTCACCCAAAAACATTACAACCATTACAGAAAAAGGAAATTCCGTTATTTGTAAAGTCATTTTTAAACCCATTATTGCCTGGAACTAGCGTTTCTAAAGGGCAAGATTTGGAACCAAAAACACCATGTTTTATTGTTAAAAAAGACCAATTGCTACTGTCACTTTCGTCAATAGATTTCTCTTTCATTATGGAAGAAAACATAAGTGAAATCTTTGCTTTGTTGCACCAATATAAAATTAAAACAAGCTTAATTCAAAATTCGGCTATCAGTTTTTCGGTTTGCCTTGAAGATAAATTTGGGAATTTCAACGAGCTGAAAAATATTCTTTCTAAAAAGTTCAAGATTTCTTATAACGAAAATGTCTCGTTATTTACTATCAGACATTTCAATAAAGAAGCAGCTGAAATGGTTGAAAAAGGCAAAACAGTTTTGCTGAAACAAATCTCAAGAGAAACAATGCAGATTGTGACTAAAGAGTAGTTTTTTATACTCAAAACAGCTTTTTTACGTTATTATATGTATGCTGAAAAAACTTTTTTTATTAGTTGTACTTGTTGGTTTTTCTAAGCTTTCTGCTCAGGAAATCAAGACTTTATACAGCAGTAAAAAAGTTGCCGTTTCAAACGATACTATCGAAATTGAAAAAGTAAGTATTAGTCCAAGTTTCTTTAAACTTCAAACTTCAGAAGGAAAAGAAATTGACAGCAGTTTTTACAAAATTGATTTCAAAAAAGGAAAATTAGTTTTTAAAAATAACTTTACTTCACAAGATAGCATAACGGTTCGTTACTTCAAATATCCTGAGCAGTTAACTAAAACCTACAGCATTTATGACCAAGACAGAGTAGTTGCTAATGACGGAGGTTTGTACAAGGTTAATCGCTCCATTAAAAAGTTTGTGCCGTTTGATGGTTTGAATACGTCAGGAAGCATCACACGTGGCGTTACAATTGGCAACAATCAAAATGCTTCTGTAAGTTCTAATCTCGATTTACAAATCACTGGAAAAATTTCTGATAAAGTCTCACTTCGTGCTTCGATTCAAGATTCCAATATTCCGCTACAAGACAATGGTTATTCGCAAAAGCTAGATGAATTTGATCAGATTTTCATCGAATTATTTACCGATAAGTGGAACATCCGCGCCGGCGATTTATTTCTCGAAAACCGCCAATCACGATTCCTAAATTTCAACAAAAAGGTACAAGGACTTTCAACTCATTTCACTTTTGGAGGCGAAGAAAATAAGACTGATGTTTTTGCTTCAGCAGCTTTGGTTCGAGGACAATATGCCAAAAGCGCATTCACTGGTCAAGAAGGAAATCAAGGGCCCTATAAGTTACGGGGGAATAATGGTGAATTGTATGTCTTAGTAATTTCAGGTTCAGAACGTGTTTATGTCAACGGGATTTTAAAAAAACGTGGTGAAAGCAACGATTATATTATCGATTATAATGCGGGAGAAATCACGTTTACCTCGCTATTTCCAATAACTTCCGAAATGCGAATCGTTATTGAATACCAATATTCAGATAGAAATTATACTCGTTTTGTGACGTATGGTGGCGTTAATCACGATGCAAAAAATTGGAGCTTAGGTGGTTATTTGTATTCAGAAAGCGATGTGAAAAATCAACCATTACAGCAAAACTTAACTGCTGAACAAGTAGCGATTTTGAGTAACGCTGGAGATAATATCAATTTAATGAATGCGCCATCAGCTTATTTGGATTCGTATTCAGAGAATAAAATTTTATATAAAAAAATCACTGTTACAGGCGGTGAAGCTTTCGAATATTCGAATGATGCTACAGATGAATTATATAATGTAAAGTTCACGTTGGTTGGCAATAATCTCGGGAATTATATATTGACAAATTCATCAGCAATTGGCAAAATTTACCAATACATTGAACCTATTGCAGGCATTCCGCAAGGAAATTATGAACCAATAACGCGATTGGTGGCACCAACAAAAATTCAGATTGCGACCGTTTTAGGCAAATACAATCCTAGTGAAAAAACTTCGATTGATTTTGAAGTTGGTGTGAGTAATAATGATTTGAATCTATTTTCGGCGAATGATGATAACAATAATAAAGGTCTTGCCGGAAAACTGAATTTCAAGCAACGTTTGTTTTCTAAAAAATGGCAGATTGATGCTTTTGGAAATTATCAATATGTGCAGGAAAATTTCAAAACTATCGAACGTTTGTTCAACATTGAATTTAACCGCGATTGGAATTTGACCACTTTGGAAGGCAATCAGAGTTTATTGATTAATGGTTTGGATTTCATTTTGCCCGAAAAAGGAAAGCTAACGTATCAGTTTGAAAAGTTGGATTTCTCCAAAAGTTTCTCGGGAAACCGTCATATTCTCAATGGATTGTTCAAACTTAACAACTGGAATATTCTTCAAAACAGCAGTTATCTAAAAAGTGACGGAACTTATTCTAATTCAACCTTCATCAGAAACAATTCACAAGTCCGTTATAACTTCAAAAAGAATTGGATTGGCAGCAGTCTGCGATTGGAAAACAACAAAGAAAAAATAGTTGCAACACAGCAATTATCATCTTTAAGCCAACGATTTACAGAATATGGCGCTTTTGTTGGACGAGGCGACAGCACTAAAGTCTTTGTAGAATTGGGTTATCTGCAACGTTTAAATGACAGTTTGCAAAACAGCTTTTTGCAAAAAGTCAACACCTCTCAATCGTATTATTTGAAATCGAAATTAATGCAGACTAAGAAAAGCGATTTGTCTTTGTTTGTGAATTATAGAAACCTAAAATATGTTGATACTGCTCGAAAAAATGAACCTTCTCTGAATTCCAGATTGTTATATAACGACAAATATTTTAACCAATTAATGCTTGTAACCACGGCTTATGAAACTACTTCGGGAACGATTGCCCAACAGGAATTTACTTATTTAGAAGTCGAACCAGGGCAAGGTGTTTATACCTGGATTGACTACAACGGCAACGGAATACAAGAATTGGAAGAATTTGAAGTTGCTGCTTTTCCCGATCAGGCGAAATACGTTCGCGTGTTTTTACCGAATCAGATTTTTGTTAAAACACATCAAAATAAATTCTCTCAAGCCTTGACTTTAAATATGAGTCAATGGCAGAATTCAATTGGTTTCAAAAAAGTTTTGTCCCATTTTTATAACCAAACTTCTTTTTTAATCGAGCGAAAAATAGAACGGAACGGAGACAATTTCGATTTAAATCCGTTTTCAACTTCCAACGATAATTTATTGGGATTGAACACCAGCTTCAGAAATAGTTTGTTTTACAATCGAGGCAAACAGAAGCATTCTGTAACCTATACATTCATCAATAACCGAATAAAAAATCTACTTTCTGTAGGTTCACAGGAAAATATAAACAGCACGCACCAATTGCAATATGCACATTTGGTTGAAAAAACGTGGTTGTTTACTTTGGGCACTGAAACTTCAGAATCGGCTTTGACTTCTGAGAATTACAGCAGCAAAAATTATAAGGTAAATGGCTATCAAATCGGCCCGAAGATTTCTTATCTCTTTAATAAAAATGCGAGTTGGGATATTTTTTATGAATATCAAAATAAGAAAAATCAGATAGGCAATTCCGAAAAATTAGTACAAAACCGTTTCGGAACTTCGTTTTCATATGCTAGTGAAAAGAAAGTCACGATGAACGGAGAATTTTCTTTGTATCAAAATAAATTCGATGGCGATGCACAATCAGCTGTGGCATTTCAGATGTTGGAAGGATTACAACCCGGAAAAAATATGACCTGGCGATTGTTGTTGCAAAAAAATCTAACACAGTTTTTAGACATCAACATTAACTACCAAGGCAGAAAAACCGAAACAAGCCAAACAATACATACAGGAAATGTACAATTGAGAGCATATTTTTAAGCATATCATTTTTTTGTGTTAAAAAAAGTATTAATTTTAATTTCAACAAACAAAAATTTTAAAGTCATGAAGAAACTTATTTTATTATGCCTAGTATTTGTTTTCTCAAATACATTCTATGCCCAAACTGCAAAAGAAAAAGCAGCTAAAGCTAAAACCGAAAAGGCTGCAGCCAAAAAAGAAAAAGCAGCCGAAGCAAAAGCTAAAAAAGAAGCTGAGAAGGCTAAAAAAGAAGCCAAAAAAGATGCGACAGCAGCAAAAAAGGAAGTAAAAGGCAAAGCAGTTAAAACAGAAAAGAAAGCCAAAGATGCTCCAGAAAAAACGGCATCCAAAACAAAAAAAGACGGAACACCAGATAAGCGTTTTAAAGAAGCAGCAAAAGACGCACCTAAACTTAAAAAAGACGGGACAGTAGACAAACGCTATAAAGACGCAACAAAAGAAGTCAAAACAACTAGTGCGTCAGCAACAGGCAAAGCTAAATCTGTAGAAGGAAAAACTAAAGCAACAACAAACAAAACAGCAGCAAAAGTTAAAAAAACAGCAGCTGAAGAAAAAGAAGATATGAAAGAAACGGCTACGTCAAAAGCAGCCGAAAAGAAAGTTAAGGATAAAGTAACCGGAACGTATAAAGGTAAAAAAGTGTTTACAGGTCCAAGAGGCGGTAAATATTACATCAATAAAAACGGCAATAAAACCTATATTGATAGAGACGGAGAAGAATAAACCCTTTAAGTTTCTTTAAAAAGCCAAACGCATTTTTCAATCATAGAAAAATGCGTTTTTTTTATTCGAAAAATATCACTTTTCAGAATGTTCAAAAATGTTAAAATTTTAGCGAAAGAAAATTCTTAACTACCTTTGTTTTAGGGGTTTTTCAAAGATTTGAATTTTTTAAACTACTGAAAATCAGTAAAATACAAAAACAACAATACGAACATAAAAACACTGTAAATGTTAAAAACTAGAGCGTATTGTGAATAAGTTTGGCTTTCTTTTTACGATTCATTTGACAATCTTTGTAACATACAGATTGTAATAAAAAATCACCAAAAAAATAAAAAGACAAATTCAAAATGGCTAACATCGAACCAATTTTACAAGAAAATAAAAATCGTTTTGTGATTTTCCCAATTAAACATCATGATATTTGGGATTGGTATAAAAAAATGGAAGCTAGTTTTTGGACTGCTGAAGAAATTGATTTGCACCAAGATTTGTCCGATTGGAATAATAAGTTAAACAGCGATGAAAAGTATTTCGTCAAACACATTTTGGCTTTCTTCGCTGCTTCTGACGGAATTGTAAATGAGAACTTGGCCGAGAATTTTGTGAATGAAGTGCAATATCCGGAAGCTAAGTTTTTCTACGGTTTCCAAATCATGATGGAAAACATTCACAGCGAAACTTACTCGCTTTTGATTGATACTTACGTAAAAGACGAAGCCGAAAAAGCACAGCTTTTCAATGCTTTAGAAGTTTTTCCGGCAATTAGAAAGAAAGCAGACTGGGCTTTAAAATGGATTGGTTCTGATTCGTTTGCCGAAAGATTAATCGCTTTTGCAGCCGTTGAAGGCATCTTTTTCTCAGGCGCATTTTGCTCAATTTACTGGTTGAAAAAACGCGGATTAATGCCGGGCTTGACCTTCTCAAACGAATTAATTTCCCGCGATGAAGGCGTTCACTGCGATTTTGCGGTGCATTTGCACAACCACCATTTGGTAAACAAAGTATCAAAATCCAGAATTACAGAAATCATTACCGATGCTTTAGATATTGAACGTGAGTTTATTACCGAGTCACTTCCTGTAAGTTTGATTGGAATGAACGCAACGTTGATGACCCAATACTTAGAATTTGTTGCCGATAGATTGTTAGTAGAATTAGGATGTAAAAGAGTGTATAACTCAACCAATCCGTTTGATTTTATGGACATGATTTCATTACAAGGAAAAACCAATTTCTTTGAAAAACGAGTTGCCGAATACCAAAAAGCAGGTGTAATGAATACCGATTCAGAATCAGGAAAGATTAGTTTCGACGCTGATTTTTAATCTTACTTTGTTTCTGAATCATTCAAAATTTGAACCATTAAGAGATTAAGAAAATTAAGCCTTAATGAAACTTAATTTCTTAATGGTTTCAAAAAGATAAAACGGAAAGCTGGAAACAGCTCCTTAAAAAGAAACTGAACTTTTTAATAAATCAGTACAAAGCAAAACCTTAACAAATAACCAAAAGCAGCGAAGGGATTTTCTGTTTTTAAAAACTGACAAGCTTATGTATGTAGTAAAAAGAGACGGCCACAAAGAGCCGGTAATGTTCGACAAAATCACGGACAGAATTAAAAAATTATGTTACGGATTAAACGATTTGGTCGACGCTGTAAAAGTAACCATGCGTGTAATCGAAGGATTATATGACGGTGTAACTACTTCAGAACTTGACAACTTAGCAGCAGAAACTGCCGCTTCCATGACTATTGCACATCCGGATTATGCACAATTAGCAGCGCGTATCGCGATATCTAACTTGCATAAAAACACCAATAAATCCTTCTCGGAAACCATGAAAGAAATGTACTTTTATGTAAATCCAAGAACGAACCAAAAAGCACCATTACTTTCTGATGAAGTGCACGAAGCGATTCAGGCAAACGCCGAATTTTTAAATTCTCATATCATCTACAACCGTGATTTCAACTACGATTACTTTGGTTTCAAAACCTTAGAGCGTTCGTATTTGCTTAAAATCAATGGAAAAATTGTAGAGCGTCCACAGCATATGTTGATGCGTGTAGCGGTTGGAATTCACTTAAACGACTTAGAATCCGTAATTGAAACCTACGATTTGATGTCAAAAAAATTCTTTACGCATGCAACGCCAACCTTGTTCAACGCAGGAACACCAAAACCTCAAATGTCTTCTTGTTTTCTTTTAACAATGAAAGACGACAGCATCGATGGAATTTACGATACACTAAAACAAACAGCTAAAATCTCGCAATCAGCAGGTGGAATTGGATTATCAATCCACAACGTTCGTGCGACAGGTTCTTATATTCGTGGTACTAACGGAACTTCAAACGGAATTGTTCCGATGTTGAGAGTGTTCAATGACACGGCACGTTATGTAGATCAAGGCGGCGGAAAACGTAAAGGAAGTTTCGCTATTTATTTAGAAACTTGGCATGCTGATATTTTCGAATTTTTGGATTTGAAAAAGAATACAGGAAAAGAAGAAATGCGTGCAAGAGATTTATTCTTCGCCATGTGGACATCCGATTTATTCATGAAACGCGTGCAGGAAGATACGACTTGGACATTAATGTGTCCAAACGAATGTCCGGGATTATGTGATGTTTACGGAGATGAATTCGAAGCATTATATACTTCGTACGAAGCCCAAAACAAAGGAAGAAAAACGGTTAAAGCTCGTGAACTTTGGGAGAAAATCCTCGAATCACAAATCGAAACCGGAACACCATATATGTTGTACAAAGATGCAGCAAACCGTAAATCGAATCAAAAGAATTTGGGCGTTATTCGTTCGTCAAACCTTTGTACCGAAATCATGGAATACACTTCTGCAGACGAAATTGCAGTGTGTAATTTGGCCTCGATTTCGTTGCCAATGTTTGTAGAAAACGGCGAATTCAATCACCAATTGCTATATAACGTAACAAAACGTGTAACCAGAAACTTAAACAAAGTAATCGATAGAAATTACTATCCTGTAAAAGAAGCTGAAAACTCTAATATGCGTCACCGTCCGGTTGGTCTTGGCGTACAAGGTTTGGCCGATGCTTTCATTTTGTTGAGAATGCCTTTCACCAGTGATGAAGCTAAAAAATTAAATCAGGAAATTTTCGAAACCCTATATTTTGCTGCAGTTACGGCATCTATGGAAGAAGCCAAAACAGAAGGACCTTATTCTACTTTCAAAGGTTCGCCAATTTCAGAAGGAGAATTCCAACACAACCTTTGGAACATCAAAGACGAGGAATTATCTGGAAGATGGGATTGGGCAGCGTTAAGAAAAGAAGTGATGAAACACGGTGTGAGAAACTCCTTGTTAGTAGCACCAATGCCAACAGCTTCTACTTCACAAATTTTAGGAAACAACGAAGCATTCGAACCGTACACTTCTAACATTTACACACGTCGTGTATTGTCTGGAGAATTCATCGTGGTAAACAAACATTTATTGGAAGACCTAGTAAAACGAGGACTTTGGACCGAAGATTTGAAACAACAACTGATGCGCAATAACGGTTCTGTTCAGGATTTGGATATTCCACAAGACTTAAAAGAATTGTACAAAACCGTTTGGGAAATGTCAATGAAAGACATCATTGATATGTCGCGCCACAGAGGGTACTTCATTGACCAATCGCAATCGTTGAACTTGTTTATGCAGGATGCAAATTATGCCAAACTAACATCAATGCATTTCTACGCTTGGCAAAGTGGCTTGAAAACCGGAATGTACTATTTGAGAACCAAAGCAGCAGTTGACGCTATCAAGTTTACATTAAACAACGATAAAAAAGCAGAACCAACAGCACAAGTTCCGGAACCAGTAGCTGTTGAGGTTGTTGCGCCAAATGAAACAGGGGAAATGACTGCCGAAGATTTCAAAGCAATGGTAGATCAAGCAAGAAACGCTGGACCGGATGATTGCGAAATGTGTGGGTCGTAAAAAGAGAATAGAATAAGGAAAATAGAATATAGAGAAACAGCTATCGATTGATGGCTGTTTTTTAGTATTTTTAGGAGCTATTTACCGCTATCCGTTGCAATCTTTTTGCTTTGTCACCCTGAGCGCAGTCGAAGTGCTTTTGTTAAAGCAAAAAGGATTTCCACTACTATCGGGGCTAGAAAATAAAATTAACCAAAACTATTTCGGTTAATCAAATCAACGAATAACCAAATCAACATATAAACATTATGTCAAAAGAAAAAAAAGGAGTGTACACAGGAATCATCGAAAAGGACAAAGACGGCAATTATTTTTGCGGTGAATACCTTTTGGATTATAAATATACCGAAGCCAGTTTCAAACTCGGAGACGAAATCAATATCAAAACGGTAATTGCCAATCCGAGTGATAAAAGCTTTAACCAATACCCAAAAAAATCAAGAAATTTCTTTTTGGCCAACCAAAAGGAATAATAATTATGGAAGAAAACAACAAAAGGCAATTCACGGTTACGGAAGAAATTTTAGCTTCACATAGCCAACGATTTTTAAATTTATTGATGGATTATATTGCACAATTGTTCCTGTTTATAATTGCATTTACTATAGCGGTTGCAATAGCCGAGTCAAATGGCAACAAAAACTTCATGACTAATTTTGTAAAAAACGATATTGCACAATACACTTTTGTAACTTGTATCGCTTTGGTTTATTACAATCTTTTTGAAATTTTTTTTGCGCGAACAGTTGGAAAATTTATAACGCAAACCATAGTCGTAGACGAAAACGGAGAAAAACCAAATTACGAACGAATTTTGATGCGTACAATTTGTCGTTTAATACCATTTGAATCACTTTCTTTTTTAACAATACCGGCGCGAGGTTGGCACGATAGTATTTCAAAAACGTATGTGGTCAATAAGCATTTGTTAGACGAAAAAAAGAAACAATTTTATGCTTTGCAAAATTCATAAGCCATGATTACAATTCAAAGAACCACTTCTGATAATGCAGATTTTGGCAATCTTGTGATACAACTCGATGCCTATCTAAGAGTTCTTGATGGTGAAGATCATGCTTTTTATGCACAGTTCAATAAATCTAGTTTGCTTAAAAATGCTGTCATTTGTTATGAAAATGATAAAGCAGTTGGCATTGGGGCCTATAAGGAATTCGAACCCAAAGTAGCCGAAATCAAACGCATGTATACTTTACCTGAATATCGCGGAAAAGGAATAGCCAAAACTACTCTTAACGAATTAGAAGCCTGGGCAAAAGAAGAAAAGTATACAACAGCAATACTTGAAACGGGATTTATGCAGGTTGACGCTATTGGCTTGTATCAAAAATTAGGATATAAAGTGATTGAAAACTTCGGGCAATACAAAGGGGTGGAAAATAGTGTTTGTATGCAGAAAAAAATAAAATGAAAAGTAACAAAACAAACTATTGAAGCATTTACCTAAAATCAATCTTTTTTATTGGGCACTAATTATAAGTGCTAATACTTTAGGAGAAACTGCGGGGGATTTAATCTCACAAACGTTTAGTCTAGGCTATGGTGGCGGAACCCTTGCTTTGATTGTACTTTTTCTGGTTGCCTTGCTGATTTCTATTTATTCGGAAAATCAAAAATCACTTTTATATTGGACCGTAATAACGCTTGCAAGTACAGCCGGAACCACAATTTCCGACTATTTTACAAGGACATTATTTAGAGATAACTTTGGGTATACAGAGCAGCAAGGTTATTTATTTGGGACAATTTTGCTGATTTTCGCTTTAGGTTTAACGTTTATTATTTGGAAAACATACTCCAAATCCAACACAGTTGAAAGCGGTTTAAACAAAATAACCGAGTTTTTGTATTGGATAGCTATTTTAACTTCAAGTACTTTAGGAACAGCGTTCGGAGATTTACTAGCACACGACACACCATTAGGTTTTTCAGGAGGAACATTATTGTTATCCGCTCTACTTGCATTAGTAGTTGGGTTAGTGTATTTGACAAAAATATCTAGAGAATTTCTATATTGGACTGCAATTATCTTGACACATCCAATTGGAGCAACAATGGGAGATTATTTGACAAAACCGGAAGGAATGAATCTAGGAAACATAAAAGCAAGTTTGGTTTTAGTTGTTGTATTTATAATTGTAATTGCGATAGGGCAACTTACTAAAAAGAGACAAACAGACTAAAAAACTGTTGTCAGTATTTGTATAAAAAAATAATTTAAAATGTATATTTGAGTGTAATTCCTAACTCTCAAATTCCTAAATCCTTAATCAATATGACCTGGGAACAACTTTTATCACTAAAACGCCAAGGCGACACTAGCAAACGGTTACGCATCGAGCAAGACGACACACGTCTCGGCTTTGAAGTTGATTATGACCGAATCATCTTTTCGTCTGCATTCCGAAGTTTACAGGATAAAACACAGGTAATTCCTTTATCAAAAACTGATTTTGTGCATACACGTTTGACACACAGTCTCGAAGTTTCGGTAGTTGGTCGTTCTATAGGAAGATTAGTTGGAAAAAAAATACTTGAAAAATATCCGCATTTAAAAGAAGTCCATGGTTATCATATGAATGATTTTGGAGCGATAGTAGCGGCAGCATCTTTAGCGCACGATATCGGAAATCCGCCATTCGGGCATTCAGGGGAAAAAGCGATTGGCGAATATTTCTCCATCGGAAAAGGGCAGCAATACAAAGACCAATTAACCGATAAGCAATGGCAGGATTTAATCGATTTTGAAGGGAACGCCAATGGTTTTTCAGTGCTTTCCAGTTCTCGCCCCGGTATAGAAGGAAGTCTGCGTTTGACCTATGCGGTTTTGGGTGCGTTTATGAAATATCCAAAGGAAAGTCTACCCAAAAAACCAACCAAAAACATCTCGGATAAAAAATACGGTTTCTTTCAATCTGATAAGGATTTCTTCAATGAAGTGGCAGAAGAATTAGGAATGATTTCCAACAAAACCGGAAATGATATTGGTTTCGAGCGTCATCCTTTGGCTTTTTTAGTCGAAGCTGCCGATGATATTTGCTACACGATTATCGACTTTGAAGACGGAATAAATCTCGGTTTGGTTTCCGAAGATTTTGCGTTGGAATATTTAATCAAATTGGTAAAAGACACAATTGATACAGCAAAATATCAAACCTTAACAACAAAGGAAGACCGAATTAGTTATTTGCGCGCTTTGGCGATAGGAAATTTAATAAACGACGCAGTAAGAGTTTTTATCGAAAACGAAGAAGCCATTTTGCAAGGAAAATTCCATTTTGCCTTAACCGATAAAAGCAAGTACAAAGCACAAATGGACGACATCATCAAGTTGAGCGTAAAGAACATTTATCAAAGCCGCGAAGTCATTGAAAAAGAACTTTCGGGTTACCAAATCATCAATAATTTATTAGACAAATTCATCACAGCGTACAATAATAATCACGAAGGGAAAACCACAAATTACGATAAGTTATTATTGAAAATCCTGCCTGAAAAACATCATCTGGAAAAGGAAACTTTATACGAAAGATTACTTCATATTTGCCATTTCATCTCTATGCTGACCGATGGGAAAGCGGTATTGTATAACAAAATTGTGACGGCTTAATCTTCATCTTGCTCTTCTTCCTCAAGCAGTCCTGAGAAAAGTGAGCGTAAACCATCAACATCGATGTTGCAAAATTGCTGCAGTTCGTCAACGGTTCCGTGTTCTATAAAATAGTCAGGAACACCGCAAAGGAAGATTTCGTTAACGTAATCATTTTTTGCTGCAAATTCTAAAACAGCACTTCCAAAACCACCAGTTGTAACGCCATCTTCAACCGTAATAATGGTTGAGAATTTATCACATATTTTGTGCAGTTTCTTTTCGTCTAATGGTTTTACAAAACCAAAATGATAATGCGCAAAATGGCCTTCGTCTTCTATGCCGTTTAACGCCTGAGTTACATTATCGGCAATAGTTCCGGTTGATAGAATGGCAACATTTTTACCTTTTTTAAGTTTTTTAGATTTTCCGATTTCTATCTTTTGAAAATCAGCTGGGAATTTCCAATCAACATTTTTCCCTCTTCCACGCGGATACCGAATCGCTATCGGATTTTTTAAACCTAACGAAGCGGTGTATAGAATATTTTGCAATTCGGCTTCGTCTTTTGGTGCATAAATAAGCATATTCGGGATGCAGCGTAAATAGGCCAAATCAAAAACACCGTGATGTGTTGCGCCATCTTCGCCAACCAATCCGGCGCGGTCTAAACAGAAAATCACTGGTAAGTTTTGCAGTGCTACATCGTGAATCACTTGGTCGTAAGCACGTTGTAAAAACGTCGAATAAATATTGCAGAAAACCACCATGCCTTGCGTTGCCATTCCGGCAGAAAGTGTCACAGCGTGTTGTTCGGCAATGCCAACATCAATGGCTCTTTTTGGGAAAGCTTCCATCATAAATTTCATCGAACTTCCGCTTGGCATAGCTGGTGTAATTCCGATAATCTTCGGATTGTCTTTAGCTAATTCAACTAAAGTCAAACCAAAAACATCCTGAAATTTCGGAGGCAAATTTTCCTCTGATTTTTTATGAATTTCACCAGTCGCCGCATCAAATTTTCCTGGCGCATGGTATTTTACCTGATCGTCTTCGGCTTGTTGTAAGCCTTTGCCTTTCGTTGTTACGATGTGCAAAAACTTTGGACCTTTAACTTTTTTCAAACGCTCTAATTCCTTGATTAAACCATCAATATCATGACCGTCAATTGGCCCGGAATAATCAATGTTCAACGATTTAATTATATTGTTCTGCTTCGGATTTTTGCCTTCTTTAACGGCGGTTAAATAGTTTTTCAACGCGCCAACACTTGGGTCAATTCCGATAGCGTTGTCATTTAGAATAATCAACAAATTGGCATCCGTAACTCCAGCATGATTTAAACCTTCAAACGCCATTCCGCTTACAATCGAAGCATCGCCAATCACCGCAATATGATGTTTGTTTTCGCCTTTAAGCTGTGAAGCAATCGCCATTCCCAAAGCAGCTGAAATTGAAGTAGAAGAATGTCCAACACCAAAAGTATCGTAAACACTTTCACTACGTCTTGGAAAACCTGAAATTCCGCCTAACTGTCGATTAGTATTAAACTTTTTTCTTCGTTCGGTTAAGATTTTATGTCCGTATGCCTGATGACCAACATCCCAAACCAACAAATCATTTGGCGTATCAAAAACATAATGCAAGGCAATCGTTAACTCAACCACACCAAGGGAGGCACCAAGATGACCTTCTTTTACCGAAACGATATCGATAATAAACTCACGCAATTCTTTTGCCAGTTGAGGCAATTGCGAAAGATCTAATTTTCGTAAATCAGTTGGGCTGTCTATATGGGAAAGAAGTGTGCTTTTCATGGTCTTAAAAAGCAAATTTACGGTATTAATCTGAAATTATTTCTTTTCTGTTTTTGTAGAGTCTAAAAACTTTACCTGACTAACCATTCCAGATGTCATTTCATTTTTTTTAGTTTCAGGGACTACTTTGACATCTCCAGTTAAATGCTGAATAACTACTTTTTCTTTTGATGGTTTAATAAATTTGACCTGCTTAACAGGCGGTGGTGGAGGAAGAGGCGGCATTTTTACACCAGCCTTAACTAAGGAATCATACCTTTTCATATCAATTTTACCTAATGTCACATGTTCTTCATTAATAGTATCTTTTTTTGGAAGAATAACACCAGTAGTAGTGTAGGTAGAGTCGGTCACTTCAACTCCATCAATTTTTTGTTTATCCCCATTGGAGTTCTGGCAACTAAACAAGGTCGTCCCCATGCTGACTAACAATGCCAGCATGAATATTTTATGAAACTGAACCTGAGAAAATAAAACGTCTCGTGGAATCTGGATAATAACCGAATCTAATTGCTCCGTTTTAAATCGGCCACAAATTTTTTGACCCTGATTCCGTATAAAATACTCTTGAATCTCGGTAGCTTTCATATCGGAGAAATCAACAACACTTTTTACACAACTATTGCAAAACCTACCTGTTTGGTCGGGCGTCATTTTATCCCAATCTTCGTGACACGGTTTTGGAACAGTTATTTTATAGTTAGTTTCCATAAAGAATAAAGTTTGTGTTTACACAGATAACGATAATAGTACTAAAATAGTATTTTTGTTTTATGGAAAATCCTTTCACCGATGACTATTTTATGAAGAAAGCTTTGCAGGAAGCTGAACTCGCTTTTGAAAAAGGGGAAATTCCAGTCGGCGCCGTAATTGTAATCGACAATAAAATCATTGCCAGAACCCACAATCTTACCGAAATGCTGAATGATGTTACGGCTCATGCCGAAATGCAGGCTATTACTTCAGCTGCAAATTTCATAGGCGGGAAATACTTAAAAGGATGCACACTTTATGTAACTTTAGAACCATGTCAGATGTGTGCCGGAGCTTTGTATTGGAGCCAGATTTCAAAAATCGTTTTTGGTGCTTCGGATGAGCAAAGAGGTTACCAAAATTTAGGGACTTCAATTCACCCAAAAACTCAAGTAATTAAAGGTGTTTTAGCCAACGAATGCTCGGATTTAATGCTTCGCTTTTTTGCTTCCAAAAGAAAATAATTTTACAGGAAAAATATTCCCAAATAATATTTTTTGTATTGAATAATATTTTGATACTTTTAGCGTTATATAGCTAATTGAGGAAAATCACTCAAGGATAAGTTCTAACAAATAATTCTTTTACAACCATGAAAACCAACAAGATTTTCGGCTTGTTCGTTGCAATTTTTTTATTGCAATCCTGTACTAAAAAATCGGCTTCCGATTTTGATTCAGATTACGCTCTTTACAAAGACTACATTACAGGATTTTCATCAGGGTTCATCTCGGTCAATTCCGATTTCAGGGTGCAGTTGGCCTTCAACAAAAGCGATTGGAAACCTAATCAGGAATTAGACGAGGATTTATTTGATATTTCGCCAAGCGTAAGCGGAAAAGTAGTAGCGCTTTCCAGTAATACCATTGCGTTTATTCCAAAAGAAAAATTGGATCAAAATACGTTGTACCAAATCACCTTGCATCTTTCTGATATCACCAATAAAGTTCCGAAAGAATTAAAGGATTTCAAATTTTCAGTAAAAACAATCAAGCAAGATTTTATTGTGAATACACAGGATTTGCAATCTTACAGCAAGGATTGGTATTACTTAAATGGAACTCTAAAAACAGCTGATAATCTTAGTTTTGAAGAAGCCCAAAAAATTATTGAGGCAACACAAAACGATAAAGATTTAAAGATAAAATTTGACAAAGCGACCAGCACCAATACTGAATTTAAATTCATGATTGACAGTATTCAGCGTTTTGAAACCGATAGCAAAATAAAAATTGCATGGGATGGTGACGATGTGGATATCGACCAAAAAGGCAAAGCTGAAGTTTTAATTCCCGGTAAAAACCAATTTAAGGTACTAACTATTCAGGTTGGCGATACCAACAACCAATCGGTGTTGATTAACTTTTCTGATCCATTAAAAAAAGACCAGGATTTTAAAGGATTAGTGTCTATTGAAAACACAAGTAATCTGAAGTTTTCCACTATGGGAAATGTTTTAAAAGTGTTTTACGACAAAGATCCCGTTAAGTCAAAAGTGGATAATGGTGCTTCCAATCAATCGGTAGCTGTTGAGGCAGTTGTTGATACTACAGCTGTTACTGTTGACACCACAGCAACAGTTACAGATGAACCCGAAATTACTCAAGTAGCAGCTGCAATTGAACAATCATTTACGGGAAGTAAATTGGTTGAGGTTTTTCAGGGAATTGAAAGCATCGATGGTTATAAAATGAAAAACAACTATTCTGAAAAATTGATGTTTGACCAAATAAAACCAGGTGTGAAATTATTAAAAAGTGGGACGATATTGCCAAGTTCCAATAATTTAAAAATCAATTTTGAAGCGGCTAATCTAAATGCAGTTGATGTAAAAATCTACAAGATTTACAAAAATAATATCATGCAGTTTTTGCAGGATAATGAAATTAACGGCACACGAAATTTAAGACAAGTAAGTCAGGCTGTCGCCAAATCGACTATCGAACTAAAGCAGAATAATTTACTGGATTATACTAAATGGAATACCTATTCTTTGGATATTTCAAAAATCATAAAACCAGAACCAGGAGCCATTTATCGTGTCGAGTTCTCTTATAAAAAGAAATATTCTTTGTATAAATGCGAGACATCAACAGCAACTTCGGAAGATAACAGCGAGAGCGAAGATGCCGAAGAAGAAAACGAAGATGATGTTAATTATAGCGGCAACGACTATGATGACTATTATTATGAAAGAGATTATGATTGGAGAGAAAGTGAAGATCCATGCACCGATTATTATTACTACAACACCAAAATCGGAACCAATGTTCTTGCTACAGATTTAGGAGTAATTGCAAAAAGAGGAACAGATAAATCAGTTGTCATTGCAGTTAGCAATATCGTTTCCACAGATGCGATTTCCGGCGCTTGTGTTGATTTATACAATTTCCAACAACAAAAAATCGCCACTTCTTCTACTGATGGTGATGGAATGGCTTCCTTCCAATTAGAAAAACTAGCTTATTTCGCCATTGTGACCAAAGGTGACCAAAGCACTTATGTGAAATTAGATGACGAACTTTCATTGTCGGTTAGTAATTTTGATGTTTCGGGTGAAACGTTACAAAAAGGATTAAAAGGCTATTTGTATGGCGAACGCGGCGTTTGGCGTCCGGGGGATACGATGTATTTGTCTTTTATTCTGAATGACAATGCTAATAAATTGCCAGCATCGCATCCCGTAAAATTAAAACTGAATGACCCACATGGGAAAACAGTGTATCAATCGGTTCAAAAACTGAATGAACTTAATCATTACAAATTTGTAGTGCCAACTCAGGATAGCGCACCAACAGGAAATTGGGAAGCGGTTGTAAGTATTGGTGGTGCGCGTTTTTATAAAAGCATCAAGATTGAAACGATTAAACCAAATCGTTTAAAAATTAAAAACAGTTTCAACGAACCTATTCTTTCGGCAAGCAAAAACAATGTGAATAATATTCAGGTTTTATGGCTACATGGCGCCGTCGGCAAAGATTTAAAAACCGAAGTTCAGGCTAAATTCTTCCAGCAGTCAACTACTTTTAAAGGCTATGATAAATATACTTTTGATGATCCGACCAGAAGTTTTTCTACTGAAGAAGTCAATATTTTCTCCGGAAAAGTGGATGGAAACGGTCGTGCTTCCATTCCGATAAAACCGAATATTCAAGGCCAAGCTCCCGGAATGTTGCGAGCGGCATTCATCACAAAAGTTTATGAAAGCGGTGGTGATGTGAGCACAGATGTGGCTTCAACTACCTATTCTCCATACAAAAGTTATGTTGGAGTAAAATCGCCCGAACCAAACAAATACGGCATGATCGAAACTGGGAAGAACAACCGTTTTGATATTGTAACTGTCGGAGAAAACGGAAAACCAAAATCGGTTAAAAATTTAGAAGTCCGTGTTTATAAATTACAATCGCGTTGGTGGTGGGATGCTTCCAATGATGATTTATCGAATTATAACACGTCAAACTCGACGATTGCTTATAAAAATTTCGTTGTCAGTACTGATTTTTCAGGAAAAACCAACATCTCTTTCTCGGTAAGAAATGAAGAATGGGGGAATTATTTAATTCGGGTTTCCGACCCAATCGATGGTCATGCTACAGGAACAAAAGTATATATAGACGAACCTTATTGGTCAGCAGAGGCCAGAACCGGCACAGGCGAATCGGCCACAATGCTACGGTTTTCTACCGATAAAACTAACTATGCCGTTGGAGATAAAGCTAAAATATTCTTCCCGTCAAGCGAAGGCGGCAGAGCCTTGATTTCTATCGAAAACGGAACTAAAGTAGTGAAAACGCTTTGGGCTAAAACCAAAAAAGGAGAAACCACAGTTGAGCTGCCAATTACAGGTGAAATGGCTCCGAATGTCTATATCAATATTTCATTATTGCAACCACATGCTTCAACCAAAAACGATTCGCCAATCAGAATGTACGGCATTGTTCCGATTGAAGTGGTAGATAAAAACACAGTGCTTGAACCACAACTTACGATGCCTGATGTGCTTCGTCCGGAGCAAACAGTGAATGTAAAAGTTTCCGAAAAACACGGCAAGAAAATGACTTATACTATAGCAGTTGTCGATGAAGGATTGTTAGATTTAACACGTTTCAAAACCCCAAATGCCTGGGATAGTTTCTACACCCGTGAGGCTTTGGGTGTTCGAACCTGGGATATTTATGATGAGGTGATTGGCGCTTATGGCGGAAAAGTAAATCAGGTTTTCAGTATTGGTGGTGATGCAGAAGCTGGTGGCGGAAAAGCTAAAAAAGCGAATCGTTTCAAACCAGTTGTACTCTATTATGGTCCGTTTGAATTGGATAAAGGCGAAAGCAAAATCACTAAAATAACCTTACCAAAATACATTGGCTCAGTCCGAACTATGGTTGTTGCTGCTGATGCAGAAACCAGTGCCTACGGAATGGCAGAAAAAGCCACGCAGGTTAGAAGTCCGTTAATGGTTTTGGCTTCATTACCAAGAAAAATTTCTCCTTCCGAAAAAGTGACTATTCCGGTTACCTTGTTTGCAACAGAGAAAAACATCAAAAATGTAACACTTCAAATCAAATCAAATAGCGCCGTTAAAGTGGTTGGAAGTAGTACTCAAAAAGTAACTTTCACTGAGCCTGACGAGAAAATGGCTTACTTCAATTTAGAAGTGGGAAGTATTACAGGAATTGGTAAAATAGATATTATTGCGACTTCCGGAAAAGAAAAATCAACCTATTCGGTAGAAATTGATGTGACCAATCCGAATCCGGTGACCAATGCGTATTCCGATATTGTGATTGAACCAAACAGTTCCAAAACAATTACATGGAAAACCTTTGGCGTAACAGGAAGCAATAAAGCTGGCATAGAAGTATCATCGGTGCCAACAGTAGATTTCGGGCGACGATTGAATTATTTAATTCAGTATCCGCATGGTTGTGTGGAGCAAACTACTTCGGCTGTTTTCCCTCAATTGTATCTTACCGATATAATGGATTTAGATGCCGTTCGCAAACAAAATATTCAGCAAAATGTTACTATTGGCATCCAAAAATTAGGGAATTTCCAATTGCCAAATGGTGGTTTCTCTTATTGGCAGGGAATGACTGAAGCCGATGATTGGGGAAGTTCTTATGCTGGACATTTCCTGATTGAAGCTGAGAAAAAAGGGTACGTATTGCCTATAAGTTTCAAATCTAAATGGATTTCTTACCAAGGCAAAATGGCAAAACAATGGCGTTTCGAAAAACAATATTACAACGATATGGCACAGGCTTACCGATTGTATACACTAGCATTAGCAGGTTTCCCTGATTTAGCTTCAATGAACAGATTGCGAGAAACGGTTGGAATTTCTAATGAAAGTAAACTGCGATTAGCAGCGACTTATGCATTGATAAAGCAAAATGCGGCCGGAATGGCATTGTTGAGTAAATCCTTTATCGATGAGCAAAATTTCAACGATGATTATTACTACTATTACTATGGTTCAGCCGATAGAAATAGAGCCATGGCATTAGAAACTTTGATTTTATTGGGACAAAAACAGCAAGCATTTGCCATGGCAACTAAATTAGCCAAGAACATGTCAAGCGACAAATGGATGAGCACACAAACTACGGCTTATGGTTTGTATGCGATGTCAAAATTTGCTAAATCCAATGGCAGCAAAGGCGTTTCGGTTCAATATACTAATGGAGGAAAACCAGTAATTATCAATACAAACAAAACGGTTGCCCAAAGAAATTTGGTGGTGAAAAATGGCGGAAATGCGATTACAATTAAGAACAACAAAAATAACACACTTTTTGTTCGTGTCTTGAACAGCGGAATCTTACCAGTTGGAAGCGAAAAAGTGATATCCAATAATTTGTCTGCCAGCGTGGTTTTCAAAGACCGAAAAGGGAAAGCTATTTCGGTTACAAAAATCGCTCAGGGAACTGAATTCTATGCCGAAGTTACATTGACTAACCGCAAAAATGAATGGGTTGAAAATGTTGCCTTGTCACAAATTCTGCCTTCCGGATTTGAAATTGTAAACACACGTTATACTGATTTTGGTGATGCAACTAGCAATATTGCTGATTACATCGATATTCGTGATGACAGAGCCAATTATTATTTCGGTTTGAAAGCCAACGAAACTCGAAAATTCAAAATCTTGCTGAATGCTTCTTATTTGGGTAAATATTATTTACCTGGATTACAATGTGAGGCGATGTATGATAATGATTTCTTGGCAAGAACTAAAGGGCAATGGGTGGAAGTGGTAAAATAAATTTACACCTGACAGGTTTTTAAAACCTGTCAGGTGTTTAATTCCATAAACGTGAAAACAAAACTTAAAGCGTTTTTCCAACGCTTCTTCAATTATATCAAGCGCAACCCAAAGAAGTCTGCTATCGTAGCCATTTTGCTGATAGTATATTACTTTTCGTTACCGCGCACCCTTTTCGAAGAACCCTATTCCACCGTTATCGAAAGCAGCGATGGCGAGTTGTTAGCTGCCAAAATAGCCCGCGATGGGCAATGGCGTTTTCCTGCAAAAGACAGCGTTCCCGATAAGTTCAAAAAATGTATTGTTTATTTTGAAGACGAACATTTTTACTATCATCCCGGCTTTAATCCTGTGGCGATGTTCAAAGCATTTCAGCAAAACAGAAGCGCCGGAAAAGTAGTTCGTGGCGGAAGTACCTTAACACAACAGGTCATTCGGTTATCGCGCAAGAATAAAAAGCGAACTTACTTTGAAAAAGGAATTGAAATGATTTTGGCAACCCGATTGGAATTGCGTTATTCCAAAGAAAAAATCCTCGAATTATATGCAGCGCATGCCCCTTTTGGTGGAAATGTGGTTGGGTTAGAGATGGCTTCTTGGCGTTATTTCGGAGTGCAATCGCATCAATTGTCGTGGGCAGAAAGTGCGACTTTGGCAGTGTTGCCCAATGCACCGAGCTTGATTTATCCGGGAAAGAATCAAATCAAATTGCTCAGAAAACGCAATGGATTGCTGTTGAAATTATACAATGAAAAAATCATTGATAAGCTTACGTATCAATTGTCGATTACGGAACCTTTGCCGCAAAAACCCTATTTAGTTCCGCAGATCGCGCCTCATTTATTGCAGCGCGTAGCCAAAACCGATGAAGGCAAACGCATCAAAACTACGATTGATGTTTCATTACAAAATCGCGTGAACCAAATTGCCACTCAATATTATAATCAGTACAAACAAAACGAAGTGCATAATCTCGCTGTGATTGTTATCGATATTCAAAACCGAAATATCATCAGCTATGTTGGGAATTCGCCAACGGATAAAGATCACGACAAAGATGTTGATGTTATTGGTGCGCCAAGAAGTACAGGTAGTATTTTAAAGCCGCTTTTGTTTGCTTCGATGCTCGATGAAGGCGAGATTTTACCCAATACGTTGGTTGCAGATATTCCAACACAGATTTCAGGCTATACACCTGAGAATTTTAACCATTCTTTTGACGGAGCAGTTCCGGCTCAAAGAGCTTTATCGCGTTCGTTAAATATTCCGGCGGTGTTGATGTTGCAGGAACATGGCGTTAATAATTTTTATGAATTGTTGCAAAAATTCAAACTCAAAAATATAAATAAGCATCCTGATCATTATGGTTTGTCGCTGATTTTGGGTGGAGCCGAAAGCAATCTTTGGGATTTGTGCCGAACCTATGCAAATTTGTCGTCAACCATAAATTACTTCAATGCTTCCGATGGAAAATACAGAACCAAAGAGTTTACCGAACTCAATTATGTCAGCGGATTTGAGCAGGATTATGGCGAAGAAAGTTATCAGAAAACAATCTTGGGTGCAGGTTCAATTTTCCTGACCTATAATGCCATGAAAGAAGTGAATCGTCCAGAAGGCGATGAAGCTTGGAAGTTTTACGACTCTTCATTAGAACTAGCCTGGAAAACCGGAACAAGTTTTGGGAATCGCGATGCCTGGGCAATCGGTACCAATTCCCGTTATGTAGTTGGCGTTTGGGTTGGAAATGCCAACGGAGAAGGAAGGCCCGAGTTGACCGGAGTAGGAAGTGCAGCTCCAATTTTGTTTGATGTTTTCAATTTGCTTCCGCGAAAAAAATGGTTCCAAACGCCGTTAAACGATTTGCAATATGCTGATGTTTGTGCGTTGAGTGGTCATTTGGCACAGGATGATTGTACGAAAATCAGACAATTAGTTCCCAGAAAAGGAATGAAAACTTCGGTTTGCGCTTATCATAAGTTGGTGCATTTAGATAAGACAGAGCAATATCGCGTAAACAGCAGCTGTGAAAGTGTAGACAATATCGTTTCCAAAAAGTGGTTTGTCTTGCCGCCGGTTATGGAATGGTATTATAAAAGTCTGCATATAGATTACAAACCTTTACCTCCTTTTAGAGACGATTGCCAGCAAAACCAACAGGCATCCATGGATTTTATTTATCCGAAAACGAACAGTAAAATTTATCTAGTTAAGGATTTTAACAGCAAGATTCAGCCGGTGATTTTAAAAGTGGCGCACTCCAACAAAGAAGCGAAGTTGTATTGGTATGTTGATAATGTCTACAAAGGCACCACTCAAACCTTTCACGAAATGCAAATTGAAGCCGAAACGGGAATTCATTACATTACCGTGGAAGATGAATATGGGAATGATATTAGGAGGAAGATTGAGATTATAAAGGATTAGCCCTAGCCCGGATTGCAACGTAAATCCTTTTTAAGGATTGCCCTGAAGAACAGCGCAAGGGAAATACAATCCTTAAAAAGATTGCAGTGGAAAGCCGGAATAGCTTCAAAAAAACACAAAAAAACCGCCAATCTCACGAAAGGCGGTTTTTATTTATTGTTTGATTTCCTTTCCTTCACCATCGAAGAATTGGTACTCAAAATACGTGTAAGCGTCACGAGGTATGATTTTCACCCACTTTTTATGTTCAAAAAACCATTTTGAACGTAATGATGGAAAACCTTTGGTAAGGTATGCTGCCACAAAAGGATGCACATTAAGTGTCACTTTTTTATGGTCTTTAATTATTTTTTCAAGAGAAAAAGCAATCTTGTCAATAATCTGGATTGGCGCATCGATGTCGCTTGTCAAATTATTTGGATTTTCTTCCCTTGTTTCAATATTTACTTCTGGTCTTACCCGTTGTCGTGTAATTTGAACTAATCCAAATTTACTTGGCGGTAAGATTTTGTGTTTGGCTTTATCATCGCTCATTTCTTCTCTAAGGAAGTTGAACAACACTTGGCGATTGTCTGGATCTTTCATATCGATAAAATCGACTACGATGATTCCGCCCATATCTCGCAATCGTAATTGTCTTGCGATTTCTGCTGCTGCGATCATATTTACTTCCAAAGCAGTATCTTCTTGGTTGTTGGCTTTGTTAGAACGGTTTCCGCTATTCACGTCAATAACGTGTAGGGCTTCGGTGTGTTCTATAATTAAATAGGCACCTTTGCTCATAGAAACAGTTCGGCCAAAAGAAGTCTTTATTTGTCGCTCAATATGATATTTTTCAAACAATGGCGTGTCTTTCGATTGATAAAACTTAACAATTTTTTGTTTGTCCGGAGCTATTTCGGCTAAATAGTCCTTTGTTTCTTGGTACAACTCTTCATCATCAATTTGAATACTGGTAAAAGTATCGTTGAATACATCTCTAAGTATCGAAGAAGCTTTATTTAGCTCTCCCAACACTTTGGATGGATGATGTGCAGTTGGTAATTTTTTACTCATTGCAGTCCATCTATTCATTAAGTTCTGCAAATCTTTTTCTAACTCGGCTATGTTTTTGCCTTCGGCTACTGTTCGCACAATAACGCCAAAACCCCTTTGTTTGATAGATTGTACAAGTTTTTTAAGACGGTCTTTTTCTTCTTTCGATTCTATTTTTTGTGAAACAGAAACGCGATCCGAAAAAGGCACTAAAACTAAAAAGCGTCCGGCGAAGGAAAGCTCACAGCTTATTCTCGGACCTTTTGTAGAAATAGGTTCTTTTACTACTTGTACTAATATTGACTGATTGGCGTTCAGTATGTCTGCAACTGCACCATCTTTGTCAATTTCTTTCTCAAACTGGAAGTTTTTTAGGGAGAAATCTTTTAGTTTACCTGCGCTTACAAGTTTTATGAATTTCAGATAAGAAGCGAAACTTGGACCCAAATCGTGATAATGTAAAAAGGCATCTTTTTCGTAGCCTACATTTACAAAAGCAGCGTTCAATCCGGCAACGGGTTTCCTTATTTTGGCAATAAAAATATCGCCAACCTGGAAGTTGCTTGTTTCCTCTTCTTTGTGTAATTCAATTAGTTTTCCATCTTTTAATAAGGCAAAATCTACAGCGTCAGCACTAGATCTAATGATTAGTTCTTTATTCACTTTGTAAATTTTTATCCAAACTATTAGTTTGCAGTTTACGGTTTACAGTTTACAGTTTTTCAACTCATAACTCATAACTCATAACTCATAACTGAATTGTAAGGATGGATTAAACATTTTAAACAGGTATTGTTTACCCGGTGAAGTTAGATTGTTAGAGTATTAGATTCTTAGATTATTAGATAAAAGCTCTAATTTTCTAAGTCGTCTAAGTCGTCTAAAAGGTCTAATCTTCCATTTCAATGAACGTTTTCTAAAAAAGAAAAGTAGTTTAAAACTACTTTTTCTTTTTGTGTCGGTTAGCTCTCGCACGTTTTTTACGTTTGTGCGTTGCTACCTTATGTCTCTTTCTTTTTTTACCACTTGGCATAGTGAAGATTTTTGGTGATTAATAAATAAATTTATACTGCTACTTCAGTATTAGTTTTTATTGCTTCTACAAATACTTTTGCAGGTTTGAATGCAGGTATATTGTGAGCAGGTATTTTAATGGTTGTATTTTTAGAAATGTTTCTACCAGTTTTTTCAGCTCTAGTTTTGATAATAAAACTACCAAAACCTCTTAAATAAACATTGTCTCCAGTTTCTAAAGAAGTTTTTACTTCTTCCATAAACGCTTCAACTACTGCTTGAACATCTCCTTTTTCAAGTCCTTTTCTTTCTGAAATCTTTGCTACGATATCTGCTTTCGTCATTTTCTTTCGTATTTAATATTAATTATGTGATTTTTTTGAGGTTGCAAATATATGAATAATAAAAACAATATTTCAAGCATAATCTATTAAAATTTAATAACATAAAGATTTATTTTTGCTAACCATAATTTAACTATGAAATTCTCTAAAGCACTTATCCAATGGTATTTACAAAACAAACGTGATTTGCCTTGGCGAAATGACACAAATCCATACACCATTTGGCTTTCGGAAATCATGCTGCAACAAACACGTGTGGCACAAGGATTACCTTATTTTTTACGTTTTACGGCCGCCTTTCCTACGTTTTTTGATTTGGCAAAAGCCGATGAGGAAGAAGTGTTAAAATTGTGGCAGGGTTTGGGCTATTATTCCAGAGCCCGAAATTTGCATAAAACAGCCAAGCAAATTGCTTTTGAGTTTAATGGGGAATTCCCAAAGTCGTATGGCGAATTATTAAAACTAAAAGGAATTGGCGAATACACTGCGGCCGCAATCGCCTCTTTTGCTTATAATGAAAGTGTTCCTGTTGTTGATGGGAATGTTTTTAGAGTGCTCTCTCGGTATTTTGATGTGGAAACCGATATAGCTTCGACCGGAGCCAAAAAAGAATTCACCCAATTAGCAGCCGAAGTATTGCCAAAAGGACAAGCTAATTTATTCAACCAGGCCATAATGGAATTCGGTGCTTTGCAATGTGTGCCCAAAAATCCAGATTGCGGCATTTGCGTTTTTAATGACAGTTGTTTGGGGTTGCAGCAAAAGAAAGTGGCACAGCTTCCGGTGAAATCTAAAAAGATAAAAGTGACGAATCGTTTTTTTAATTATTTGGTTTTTTCGGATGAGAATGACAAAACTATTATCAACAAAGAACCCAAAAAGGCATTTGGCACAATCTGTATGAGTTTCCAGTACTTGAAACGGAAATGGCAGAAAGTGACATCGCTGTTTTGGACTTAATTCAAAATCAAAGTTTTGTAGATAATCCAATTCAGGAAATTCAATTATACAATTCCGAAAACTATTGTTCACAAAACTTTCACACCAACATTTAGCAATAAAATT
>NZ_JAUFQN010000020.1 GCF_030409795.1 Flavobacterium paronense
AAAACAAAAAATTTGAAATAGTAGAATTTCCAAATCTAAATCATCTTTTTCAAGAGGCAAAAACAGGAACCATTGAAGAATATGGTCAGCTTGAACAAACCATTGCTCCACAGGTTTTAGACAAAATGAGTTCTTGGATTTTGAATAGATAAAACACTAAAAAAGCCCAAATACAATTAAGATTTTGGCTTTTAATTTATAATATCATCGTCAACTGAATTCGTTTACGCTCTTCGTCAACCTCAACTACTTTTACTTGCACATGTTGGTGTAATTTCACCACTTCATTCACATCGGAAACAAAACCAGCTTTGAGTTGCGAGATGTGAACCAGACCGCTTTCCTTAATTCCGATATCTACAAAGCAACCAAAAGCGGTAATATTATTGACAATTCCGGGTAAAATCATTCCGGAACGAACGTTTTTTTAGTGGTAACTGTTGGATCAAACTCAAAAACTTGGCTGCTTTTCTTGGATCGAGTCCTGGTTTTTCTAATTCTTTCACAATATCTTTTAATCCTAGAATTCCTATTTCCGGTGTGATATAATTTTCTAATTTTATTTGGGATATCTTTTCTTTGTTGGCAATCAAATCATTGGTTTTTAAACCTAAATCTTTAGCCATTTTTTCTACAATCGGATATGCTTCAGGATGCACTGCTGAATTGTCCAACGGATTTTTACCGTTATGAATTCGAATAAAAGCTGCAGCTTGTTGGTATGCTTTGTCGCCTAAACGCGGCACTTTTTTAAGTTGTTTTCTGTCTTCAAACGGACCATTTTCGAACGAAAGGCAACTATATTTTCGGCCATTTTTTCACCAATTCCGGAAACATAACCTAACAGCGATTTGCTAGCCGTATTAATATTTATTCCAACTGAATTCACGCAACGAACCACAACGGTATCCAATTCTTCTTTGAGTTTAATTTGATCAACGTCATGTTGGTATTGTCCAACGCCAATAGATTTTTGGGTCGATTTTTACTAATTCAGCCAACGGATCAGCCAATCTTCTTCCAATAGAAACCGAGCCTCGAACCGTTACATCATCATATTTGAAAATTCCTCGCGGGCAATTTTGGATGCTGAATAAACCGAAGCACCAGCTTCAGAAACTATAAAAACCTGAACGGGTTTATCAAAGCGATTTTCTTGATGAAGAATTCGGTTTCGCGACTTGCCGTTCCGTTTCCGATAGAAATTGCCTCAATATTGTAAGCATTCACCATCGAGCGAATTTTTTTCATCGCCATCGCGCTTTCATTTTGTGGCTGATGCGGATATATAGTTTCGTTGTATAATAAATCACCTTTTTCATCTAAACAAACGATTTTGCAGCCGCTTCTAAATCCCGGTCAATCGCTAAAATTCTTTTTTCACCTAATGGCGGTGCTAACAAAAGCTGACTCAAATTCCCAGCAAAAACATCAATCGCTTTGCTGTCGGCTTTAGCTTTGGCATCTTGTAATGTTTCGTTTGATATGGCTGGTTCCAGCAATCGTTTATAACTGTCATTAATTGCTAATCTTATATGTTCGGTCGTATCATTTTTGGCCTTTATAATTTCGTTTTCGATAAAATCAATAGCTTCCTCTTTTTTCGATATCAACATTTAGTTTTACGAAACCTTCCGCCTCGGCGCGTACATTGCCAACAATCTATGAGATGGTATTTTTGAAATCGGTTCGGCCCAATCGAAATATTGCTTGAATTTCTGTGCATCTTCTTCGTTTTCTTTTTTCTTTACAACTTTAGTTTCTACAATCGCTTTTCGTTGAAATAATCGGCGGAGATTTTTTCGTATGTAACTATTTTCGTTAATCCATTCGGCAATAATATCTCTTGCGCCTTGCAACGCTTCGTCTTCATTTTTGACTTTGTCGTTGAGATATTGAGTGGAAATAAAATCGACATCTTCATTTCTTTGACTGAAAATAATTTTGGCTAAGGTTCCAAACCATTTTCTCGAGCGATATCGGCACGGGTTTTTTTCTTCTTTTTATAAGGTAAATACAAATCTTCTATTTCCTGTAAGTCAAAACTTTCCTTTATTTTTTTGGCCAATTCAGGAGAAAGTTGCCCCTTGTTCTTCAATGGTTTTTAGAATCGATTCTTTTCTTTTTACAATTTCATCGTATTGTTTGGAAAGTTTGGCAATTTGTTCAATTACGACTTCGTCTAAATTTCCGGTTTGGTCTTTTCGGTAACGCGAAATAATGGAATGGTGCAATCTTCGGAAAGTAATTTTAAAGTGGCCTCAATGCTTTTTGGCGCAGCCGTAACTTGGCTTTGAATATATTGTATGCTGGTCATGAATTTAATTTTGAATTTTTTTAAACGCTCGTCCAAGATTATCTATTACATCAGTGATTAACATGCTTTCCGGACTTTGTGTTTCTAAAGTAATATCGGCTGCTAGGCCATGAATATAAACGCCAAGTAAAGCGGCATTCAATGGTTCGTAACCTGTGCTAAAAAAGCTGTTATTATTCCTGTCAAAGCATCGCCCGAACCGCCTTTGGCCAAGCCTGAATTTCCGTAGTGTTTTCGAAACTTTTTTCTCCATCAGTAATAAAAGATTTATGTCCTTTCAGGATAATAATCAAGTGCAATTCTTTGGCTTTTGTAGAAGCTGTTATTCTTCTTTCTGACTCAGAATCATGCTTCCCAAAAAGTCTGTCAACCTCTTTAACGTGTGGTGTAAGAATGGATTTTTGAGGCAGGTTTAAAAGTTCATGCTGGTTTTTGGCCAAAATATTTAAAGCATCAGCATCAAAAACGGTTGGGATTTTCACATTTGTTATCAATAATCTCAGGAGATTTGTTGCTGATTTATTAGTTCCTATGCCTGGTCCAATGGCAAATGAATTAAAAGAAGTCAATTCTTTTTCTCTCTCCCTAAATTCAGTCATTGCTTCCGGAACAGAGGAGAATAGGGCTATTCTTTCTTTTTTTGGAATATTTAATGTAACCAGACCTGCGCCTGATCTTAAACAAGCTTTAGCACAAATAATAGCGGCTCCGATTTTAGATTTACTTCCGGCAATAATCAATGCATGTCCGTGATTTCCTTTATGAGAATTAGGTGCTCTTTTTTGAAATATTTTTTGGATGCTATTGATGTCAAGTTTTGTCATAGTATTAGTCCTGAACAATAAAATCTTTTGGATCTTCTTTTTTAAATTCGGGTTGAATATTGATGTGATTTATGTGGAATTTTTCAAATAAAAGTATTTCCACATTATGTAATAAAACGTTGAATTCGCTCAATTTATATCATCGGAACAATCAAGATGTGCTTCGAGGTGTAATTCTTCGTCATTCAAATGCCACACATGGATATGGTGTAATTTATTAACTCCTTTGATTTTATGAACTTCACGAACAATTTCTTTAATGTCAATGTAATCAGGTGTAAAAAGCATTAGCATTTTGGTAGCAGATTTTATCAAATCATAACTAACGTAGATTAAATAAAAGGCAATTAACAATGTCATCAAACTATCCACCCAAAACCAACCATAAAATTTCATCAACAAACCACCGACTAAAACCGCAACCGAAGCCATCATGTCGGTCAATAAATGGAGGTAAGCTGATTTCATATTAAGATTGTGTTCTGAATCTTTTTTAAGCAACAAGACCGAACCCCCGTTTACAATAATTCCTAAATTGCGAGCCAAATAACCAAACCTGACTTAATTGGTTCCGGATGGAATAATCTTGCGGAAGCTTCATAAATTAAAAATAAAGCGACAACAATTAGTGTTATAGCATTTATAAAAGCGGCTATTAGTTCGGCTCGTTTATATCCAAACGTATTGTTTATCGAAGCTTTTCTTCTGGATAATTTGTGTGCTACTAACTAAAAACCAATGAAAGTACATCAGAAAAATTGTGAAGTGCATCCGAAATTAAAGCCAAACTTCCTGAATAATTCCGCCAACAACTTGCGCAATCGTAATCAGTAAATTTAGCAGAATGGAAAAGATTAGATTTTTTCCTCTTACTTCATGTTTGTGAATATGAACGTGGTTGTGGTTATCTCCCATTTTATTGACAAGCTATTTTATTCACTCGGTTAGCGTGTCTTCCGCCTTCGAAATTGGTGTTTAAAAAAGTGTCAACCATTTCTACCACCGCTTGTTGTATAGAAGTAAATCGAGCCGGAATACTGATAATATTAGCGTCGTTATGTTGACGTGCCAAAGCTGCAATTTCTTTAGTCCAACACAATGCGGAACGAATGCCTTGGTGTTTATTCACAGTCATATTGATTCCGTTTCCGGAACCACAAATTACGATACCAAAATCGGCATTTCCTGTTTCAACATCAGTGCAACAGGATGACCAAAATCCGGATAATCCACACTGTCAAAAGTATCGGTTCCATGATTGATTATTACGTGTCCCTTTTGTTTTAAAAAGGCAACAATAGCATTCTTGTAATCCGGACCAGCGTGATCGTTTCCAATAGATATTTTCATAGTGTTGCGAGTATAATTAGTATCGCAAATTTACGGAAAGTATTGATTGCAATTTTAGTTTATTGTAAGTCTTTGATTTTTAATTGACAAGGATTTTACTGTTTTAAAATAATTTTCACAACTAATTAGAAATAAATACATTAAGCGTAATTTAAATGTTAAAATTGTGGATTGTTAATAGCATTTCTCAATTCGTTGATAATCAGTTTAACCTTAAATTAACATAGATTGTTAACAACTTTGGATAGAATTTTAGAAGTTTTTTTAGGTTGTATGATTTAAAATTGTAATCAAAAAGTAGGTTGAAAAAAACAAATTTAGTTTGAATAATTTTTAGAAAAGTTATCAATATAAAAACATTCTTTTTCAACTAAAATTAAACTATAAGTTATCTACAAAAAAATACTTATTGGAGTTGTGAACAACTGTTAATTAAATCTAAAAAATACTTAAAAATGAACGTTTTTAAATTCTAAAACTATGTTGATAAATTGATATAAAAAAATATAACTACAAAATCTAATTTTAAAAAGTAAAGTTATTGTACAAATGAACACGCTATAATAACCATCATAAATTTAAATTTTTAAATCTTTTCTTTTTATTGTTTTTTAATAGCTGTTGATAACATTTCTTTTTTTAGGTTTTAAATTAATTTGAAAAATAGGTAATGTTAGATTTATATTAAAACTGACAACTTATAACTCATAACTTATAACTATTTTGTAATTTTCAACATTAATTAGAAATTGAAAAATGAGTAAGAAACCAAAAAAGTTCGGAAAAAATGAAAAAACTTTCTCCGAAAAGATATTTAAGATATTATCAAAAAACGCGAACAAACCTTTTAATTACAAACAAATTGCTGCTATTTTAGAATTAGATGATACTAAAAGTAGAAACGAAATTATAAAGAATTTAAAAATCCTGGCAGCACAAAAATTAATCATTGAATCCGAACCCGGAAAGTATTTAGTTAAAGCTTCCAGTCAACAATATTACGAAGGCGTTGTTGATATGACGTCCAGAAAAACAGGATATTTTGTTTGTGACGAATTAGAAAATGATGTCTTTATTCCGTTTATAAATCTGAATCACGCTTTAGATGGCGATAAAGTCAAAGCTTATGTGTATGACCGAAGAAGCTCCAGAAAACCAGAAGCTGAAGTAATCGAAATTATTGAAAGACACAAAACAGAATTCGTTGGAGTTGTTGATATTCAAAAGAATTTCGGATTTGTAACTACGGCTAATGCCAAAATGTACACCGATATTTTTATCCCAAAAATAAATTAGCCGAAGCCGAACATGGAGATGTGGTTTTAGTAAAATTGGAAGATTGGCCTGCAAAAGCAGATTCACCTTTTGGTTCTGTACTTAAAGTTCTTGGAAAACCAGGTGAACATAACACAGAAATTCATGCCATTTTAGCTGAATATGGTTTGCCGTATGATTTTCCAATTGAAGTTGAAGCTTATGCAAATAAATTAGATACTTCTATAACTCAAAATGAAATTGATAAACGTCGCGATATGCGAAAAGTATTGACGTTTACTATTGATCCAAAAGATGCAAAGGATTTTGATGATGCCTTATCCTTCCAAGTTTTAGATAATGGAAATTATGAAATTGGTGTTCACATTGCCGATGTTTCGCATTATTTACAAGAAGGAACTATTTTAGATGATGAAGCATACAGAAGAGCCACTTCGGTTTATTTAGTAGACAGAGTTGTACCTATGTTGCCTGAAGTGCTTTCAATTATGCTTGTTCTCTTCGTCCACACGAAGAAAAATATACGTTCTCAGCAATTTTTCAGTTGAATGCGAAAGCAGAAGTTTTAGATTCTTGGTTTGGAAGAACCATTATTTATTCTGACCAACGTTTTTCTTATGAAGAAGCTCAAAGTATAATTGAAACCAAATCAGATATAATTCCGGCTGAGATTTCGTTAACTGGAAAAGAATATAAAGTTCCGGCCGCAATTGTAGCTGCAACATTAAAACAAGACGAATTGGCTAAAATTTTACGTCGAAAAAGAATGGCTGATGGAGCGATATCCTTTGATAAAGTAGAAGTAAAATTCAATTTAGATGAAAATGCAGAACCGGTTGGCGTCTTCTTAAAATATCAAAGATGCTAATCATTTGATAGAAGAATTTATGTTGTTAGCCAACAGAAAAGTAGCCGAATTTATAGGAAACAAAAGAAAACTTTATTTACCGAATTCACGATGAACCGAATGAAGACAAATTAATCAATCTTCAAACAGTGATTTCTAAGTTTGGTTATGCGATAAACATGAAATCCAAACAAGATATTTCTAAATCATTGAATAAATTACTGAACGATGTAAACGGTAAAAAAGAGCAAAATTTAGTAGATACTTTGACGATTAGAGTATGAGCAAAGCCAAATTTCGACCGAAAATATTGGTCATTATGGTTTAGCTTTTGATTTTTATAGTCATTTTACTTCGCCAATTCGACGTTATCCTGATGTGATGGCACACCGATTATTGCAATTTTATTTAGATGGAGGAAAATCAGTTGATGCAGATACTTATGAAGAAAAGTGCGCCCATTCCAGCGATATGGAAGGTTTTGCAGCACAAGCCGAAAGAGATTCTGTGAAATACATGCAGGTAAAATACATGCAGGATCACAAAGACCAAGAGTTTCTTGGTGTTATATCTGGTGTTACCGAATGGGGAATTTATGTAGAAATCATCGAAAACAAATGCGAAGGAATGGTTCGTATTCGAGAAATCAAAGAAGATTATTATACGTTTGACGACAAGCAATATGCTTTGGTAGGTCAAGCTACACAAAGTATTTTGCAACTTGGTGATGAAGTTTTTGTAAAAGTAAAAAATGCTGATTTAGTCAAGAAACATTAGATTTTAATTTTATCAGAAGAAATGATAGTTAGTGTTCATTAAATAGTATTTAATATGAAAAATTATTTTTTAGTTTATTAGTATTCAGTTCAATTGTTTTTGCTCAAGAACCAAAAATGTGGGCGACTTTACTAAAGTAACTTCCTTTGAAAAAAAAAAAAAAAAAAAGGAAGTTACTTTAGTAAAGTCGCCCACATTTTTGGTTTCTTGAGCAAAAACAATTGAACTGAATACTAATAAACTAAAAACTAATTTTTTCATATTAAATACTATTTAATGAACACTAACTATCATTTCTTCTGATAAAATTAAAATCTAATTGTTTCTTGACTAAATCAGCATTTTTTACTTTTACAAAAACTTCATCACCAAGTTGCAAAATACTTTGTGTAGCTTGACCTACCAAAGCATATTGCTTGTCGTCAAACGTATAATAATCTTCTTTGATTTCTCGAATACGAACCATTCCTTCGCATTTGTTTTCGATGATTTCTACATAAATTCCCCATTCGTAACACCAGATATAACACCAAGAAACTCTTGGTCTTTGTGATCCTGCATGTATTTTACCTGCATGTATTTCACAGAATCTCTTTCGGCTTGTGCTGCAAAACCTTCCATATCGCTGGAATGGGCGCACTTTTCTTCATAAGTATCTGCATCAACTGATTTTCCTCCATCTAAATAAAATTGCAATAATCGGTGTGCCATCACATCAGGATAACGTCGAATTGGCGAAGTAAAATGACTATAAAAATCAAAAGCTAAACCATAATGACCAATATTTTCGGTCGAATATTTGGCTTTGCTCATACTTCTAATCGTCAAAGTATCTACTAAATTTTGCTCTTTTTTACCGTTTACATCGTTCAGTAATTTATTCAATGATTTAGAAATATCTTGTTTGGATTTCATGTTTATCGCATAACCAAACTTAGAAATCACTGTTTGAAGATTGATTAATTTGTCTTCATTCGGTTCATCGTGAATTCGGTAAATAAAAGTTTTCTTTTGTTTTCCTATAAATTCGGCTACTTTTCTGTTGGCTAACAACATAAATTCTTCTATCAAATGATTAGCATCTTTTGATATTTTAAAGAAGACGCCAACCGGTTCTGCATTTTCATCTAAATTGAATTTTACTTCTACTTTATCAAAGGATATCGCTCCATCAGCCATTCTTTTTCGACGTAAAATTTTAGCCAATTCGTCTTGTTTTAATGTTGCAGCTACAATTGCGGCCGGAACTTTATATTCTTTTCCAGTTAACGAAATCTCAGCCGGAATTATATCTGATTTGGTTTCAATTATACTTTGAGCTTCTTCATAAGAAAAACGTTGGTCAGAATAAATAATGGTTCTTCCAAACCAAGAATCTAAAACTTCTGCTTTCGCATTCAACTGAAAAATTGCTGAGAACGTATATTTTTCTTCGTGTGGACGAAGAGAACAAGCATAATTTGAAAGCACTTCAGGCAACATAGGTACAACTCTGTCTACTAAATAAACCGAAGTGGCTCTTCTGTATGCTTCATCATCTAAAATAGTTCCTTCTTGTAAATAATGCGAAACATCGGCAATGTGAACACCAATTTCATAATTTCCATTATCTAAAACTTGGAAGGATAAGGCATCATCAAAATCCTTTGCATCTTTTGGATCAATAGTAAACGTCAATACTTTTCGCATATCGCGACGTTTATCAATTTCATTTTGAGTTATAGAAGTATCTAATTTATTTGCATAAGCTTCAACTTCAATTGGAAAATCATACGGCAAACCATATTCAGCTAAAATGGCATGAATTTCTGTGTTATGTTCACCTGGTTTTCCAAGAACTTTAAGTACAGAACCAAAAGGTGAATCTGCTTTTGCAGGCCAATCTTCCAATTTTACTAAAACCACATCTCCATGTTCGGCTTCGGCTAATTTATTTTTTGGGATAAAAATATCGGTGTACATTTTGGCATTAGCCGTAGTTACAAATCCGAAATTCTTTTGAATATCAACAACTCCAACGAATTCTGTTTTGTGTCTTTCAATAATTTCGATTACTTCAGCTTCTGGTTTTCTGGAGCTTCTTCGGTCATACACATAAGCTTTGACTTTATCGCCATCTAAAGCGTGATTCAGATTTATAAACGGAATAAAGACATCATTTTCTAATTCGTCACAAACAAAATATCCTGTTTTTCTGGACGTCATATCAACAACGCCTTCGTAATATTGTTGACTGGAAGCTTTAACTAAATACTTTCCGGGTTCGGATTCAATGATTAATTTTTGTGCTGCCAGGATTTTTAAATCTTTTATAATTTCGTTTCTACTTTTAGTATCATCTAATTCTAAAATAGCAGCAATTTGTTTGTAATTAAAAGGTTTGTTCGCGTTTTTTGATAATATCTTAAATATCTTTTCGGAGAAAGTTTTTTCATTTTTTCCGAACTTTTTTGGTTTCTTACTCATTTTTCAATTTCTAATTAATGTTGAAAATTACAAAATAGTTATAAGTTATGAGTTATAAGTTGTCAGTTTTAATATAAATCTAACATTACCTATTTTTCAAATTAATTTAAAACCTAAAAAAAGAAATGTTATCAACAGCTATTAAAAACAATAAAAAGAAAAGATTTAAAAATTTAAATTTATGATGGTTATTATAGCGTGTTCATTTGTACAATAACTTTACTTTTTAAAATTAGATTTTGTAGTTATATTTTTTTATATCAATTTATCAACATAGTTTTTAGAATTTAAAACGTTCATTTTTAAGTATTTTTTAGATTTAATTAACAGTTGTTCACAACTCCAATAAGTATTTTTTTGTAGATAACTTATAGTTTAATTTTAGTTGAAAAAGAATGTTTTTATATTGATAACTTTTCTAAAAATTATTCAAACTAAATTTGTTTTTTTCAACCTACTTTTTGATTACAATTTTAAATCATACAACCTAAAAAAACTTCTAAAATTCTATCCAAAGTTGTTAACAATCTATGTTAATTTAAGGTTAACTGATTATCAACGAATTGAGAAATGCTATTAACAATCCACAATTTTAACATTTAAATTACGCTTAATGTATTTATTTCTAATTAGTTGTGAAAATTTATTAAAACAGTAAAATCCTTGTCAATTAAAAATCAAAGACTTACAATAAACTAAAATTGCAATCAATACTTTCCGTAAATTTGCGATACTAATTATACTCGCAACACTATGAAAATATCTATTGGAAACGATCACGCTGGTCCGGATTACAAGAATGCTATTGTTGCCTTTTTAAAACAAAAGGGACACGTAATAATCAATCATGGAACCGATACTTTTGACAGTGTGGATTATCCGGATTTTGGTCATCCTGTTGCACTTGATGTTGAAACAGGAAATGCCGATTTTGGTATCGTAATTTGTGGTTCCGGAAACGGAATCAATATGACTGTGAATAAACACCAAGGCATTCGTTCCGCATTGTGTTGGACTAAAGAAATTGCAGCTTTGGCACGTCAACATAACGACGCTAATATTATCAGTATTCCGGCTCGATTTACTTCTATACAACAAGCGGTAGAAATGGTTGACACTTTTTTAAACACCAATTTCGAAGGCGGAAGACACGCTAACCGAGTGAATAAAATAGCTTGTCAATAAAATGGGAGATAACCACAACCACGTTCATATTCACAAACATGAAGTAAGAGGAAAAAATCTAATCTTTTCCATTCTGCTAAATTTACTGATTACGATTGCGCAAGTTGTTGGCGGAATTATTTCAGGAAGTTTGGCTTTAATTTCGGATGCACTTCACAATTTTTCTGATGTACTTTCATTGGTTTTTAGTTTAGTAGCACACAAATTATCCAGAAGAAAAGCTTCGATAAACAATACGTTTGGATATAAACGAGCCGAACTAATAGCCGCTTTTATAAATGCTATAACACTAATTGTTGTCGCTTTATTTTTAATTTATGAAGCTTCCGCAAGATTATTCCATCCGGAACCAATTAAGTCAGGTTTGGTTATTTGGCTCGCAATTTTAGGAATTATTGTAAACGGGGGTTCGGTCTTGTTGCTTAAAAAAGATTCAGAACACAATCTTAATATGAAATCAGCTTACCTCCATTTATTGACCGACATGATGGCTTCGGTTGCGGTTTTAGTCGGTGGTTTGTTGATGAAATTTTATGGTTGGTTTTGGGTGGATAGTTTGATGACATTGTTAATTGCCTTTTATTTAATCTACGTTAGTTATGATTTGATAAAATCTGCTACCAAAATGCTAATGCTTTTTACACCTGATTACATTGACATTAAAGAAATTGTTCGTGAAGTTCATAAAATCAAAGGAGTTAATAAATTACACCATATCCATGTGTGGCATTTGAATGACGAAGAATTACACCTCGAAGCACATCTTGATTGTTCCGATGATATAAAATTGAGCGAATTCAACGTTTTATTACATAATGTGGAAATACTTTTATTTGAAAAATTCCACATAAATCACATCAATATTCAACCCGAATTTAAAAAAGAAGATCCAAAAGATTTTATTGTTCAGGACTAATACTATGACAAAACTTGACATCAATAGCATCCAAAAAATATTTCAAAAAAGAGCACCTAATTCTCATAAAGGAAATCACGGACATGCATTGATTATTGCCGGAAGTAAATCTAAAATCGGAGCCGCTATTATTTGTGCTAAAGCTTGTTTAAGATCAGGCGCAGGTCTGGTTACATTAAATATTCCAAAAAAAGAAAGAATAGCCCTATTCTCCTCTGTTCCGGAAGCAATGACTGAATTTAGGGGAGAGAAAAAGAATTGGACTTCTTTTAATTCATTTGCCATTGGACCAGGCATAGGAACTAATAAATCAAACAAATCTCCTGAGATTATTGATAACAAATGTGAAAATCCCAACCGTTTTTGATGCTGATGCTTTAAATATTTTGGCCAAAAACCAGCATGAACTTTTAAACCTGCCTCAAAAATCCATTCTTACACCACACGTTAAAGAGTTTGACAGACTTTTTGGGAAGCATGATTCTGAGTCAGAAAGAAGAATAACAGCTTCTACAAAAGCCAAAGAATTGCACTTGATTATTATCCTGAAAGGACATAAATCTTTTATTACTGATGGAGAAAAAAGTTTCGAAAACACTACCGGAAATTCAGGCTTGGCCAAAGGCGGTTCGGGCGATGCTTTGACAGGAATAATAACAGCTTTTTTAGCACAAGGTTACGAACCATTGAATGCCGCTTTACTTGGCGTTTATATTCATGGCCTAGCAGCCGATATTACTTTAGAAACACAAAGTCCGGAAAGCATGTTAATCACTGATGTAATAGATAATCTTGGACGAGCGTTTAAAAAAATTCAAAATTAAATTCATGACCAGCATACAATATATTCAAAGCCAAGTTACGGCTGCGCCAAAAAGCATTGAGGCCACTTTAAAATTACTTTCCGAAGATTGCACCATTCCATTTATTTCGCGTTACCGAAAAGACCAAACCGGAAATTTAGACGAAGTCGTAATTGAACAAATTGCCAAACTTTCCAAACAATACGATGAAATTGTAAAAAGAAAAGAATCGATTCTAAAAACCATTGAAGAACAAGGGCAACTTTCTCCTGAATTGGCCAAAAAAATAAAGGAAAGTTTTGACTTACAGGAAATAGAAGATTTGTATTTACCTTATAAAAAGAAGAAAAAAACCCGTGCCGATATCGCTCGAGAAAATGGTTTGGAACCTTTAGCCAAAATTATTTTCAGTCAAAGAAATGAAGATGTCGATTTTATTTCCACTCAATATCTCAACGACAAAGTCAAAAATGAAGACGAAGCGTTGCAAGGCGCAAGAGATATTATTGCCGAATGGATTAACGAAAATAGTTACATACGAAAAAATCTCCGCCGATTATTTCAACGAAAAGCGATTGTAGAAACTAAAGTTGTAAAGAAAAAAGAAAACGAAGAAGATGCACAGAAATTCAAGCAATATTTCGATTGGGCCGAACCGATTTCAAAAATACCATCTCATAGATTGTTGGCAATGTTACGCGCCGAGGCGGAAGGTTTCGTAAAACTAAATGTTGATATCGAAAAAGAGGAAGCTATTGATTTTATCGAAAACGAAATTATAAAGGCCAAAAATGATACGACCGAACATATAAGATTAGCAATTAATGACAGTTATAAACGATTGCTGGAACCAGCCATATCAAACGAAACATTACAAGATGCCAAAGCTAAAGCCGACAGCAAAGCGATTGATGTTTTTGCTGGGAATTTGAGTCAGCTTTTGTTAGCACCGCCATTAGGTGAAAAAAGAATTTTAGCGATTGACCCGGGATTTAGAAGCGGCTGCAAAATCGTTTGTTTAGATGAAAAAGGTGATTTATTATACAACGAAACTATATATCCGCATCAGCCACAAAATGAAAGCGCGATGGCGATGAAAAAAATTCGCTCGATGGTGAATGCTTACAATATTGAGGCAATTTCTATCGGAAACGGAACGGCAAGTCGCGAAACCGAATTCTTCATCAAGAAAATCGCTTTTGATAAACCCGTTCAGGTTTTTATAGTTTCTGAAGCTGGTGCTTCGGTTTATTCAGCATCCAAAATTGCCCGCGAGGAATTTTCAAAATATGATGTAACGGTTCGAGGCTCGGTTTCTATGGAAGAAGATTGGCTGATCCGTTGGCTGAATTAGTAAAAATCGACCCAAAATCTATTGGCGTTGGACAATACCAACATGACGTTGATCAAATTAAACTCAAAGAAGAATTGGATACCGTTGTGGTTCGTTGCGTGAATTCAGTTGGAATAAATATTAATACGGCTAGCAAATCGCTGTTAGGTTATGTTTCCGGAATTGGTGAAAAAATGGCCGAAAATATAGTTGCCTTTCGTTCCGAAAATGGTCCGTTTGAAGACAGAAAACAACTTAAAAAAGTGCCGCGTTTAGGCGACAAAGCATACCAACAAGCTGCAGCTTTTATTCGAATTCATAACGGTAAAAATCCGTTGGACAATTCAGCAGTGCATCCTGAAGCATATCCGATTGTAGAAAAAATGGCTAAAGATTTAGGTTTAAAAACAATGATTTGATTGCCAACAAAGAAAGATATCCCAAATAAAATTAGAAAATTATATCACACCGGAAATAGGAATTCTAGGATTAAAAGATATTGTGAAAGAATTAGAAAAACCAGGACTCGATCCAAGAAAAGCAGCCAAAGTTTTTGAGTTTGATCCAACAGTTACCACTATAAAAAACGTTCGTTCCGGAATGATTTTACCCGGAATTGTCAATAATATTACCGCTTTTGGTTGCTTTGTAGATATCGGAATTAAGGAAAGCGGTCTGGTTCACATCTCGCAACTCAAAGCTGGTTTTGTTTCCGATGTGAATGAAGTGGTGAAATTACACCAACATGTGCAAGTAAAAGTAGTTGAGGTTGACGAAGAGCGTAAACGAATTCAGTTGACGATGATATTATAAATTAAAAGCCCAAAATCTTAATTGTATTTGGGCTTTTTTAGTGTTTTATCTATTCAAAATCCAAGAACTCATTTGTCTAAAACCTGTGGAGCAATGGTTTGTTCAAGCTGACCATATTCTTCAATGGTTCCTGTTTTTGCCTCTTGAAAAAGATGATTTAGATTTTGGAAATTCTACTATTTCAAATTTTTTGTT
>NZ_JAUFQN010000021.1 GCF_030409795.1 Flavobacterium paronense
TCATCAAAATCCTTTGCATCTTTTGTGATCAATAGTAAACGTCAATACTTTTCGCATATCGCGACGTTTTCAATTTCATTTTGAGTTTATAAGTATCTAATTTATTTGCATAAGCTTCAACTTCAATTGGAAAATCATACGGCAAACCATATTCAGCTAAAATGGCATGAATTTCTGTGTTATGTTCACCTGGTTTCCAAGAACTTTAAGTACAGAACCAAAGGTGAATCTGCTTTTGCAGGCCAATCTTCCAATTTTACTAAACCACATCTCCATGTTCGGCTTCGGCTAATTTATTTTTTGGGATAAAAATATCGGTGTACATTTTGGCATTAGCCGTAGTTACAAATCCGAATTCTTTTGAATATCAACAACTCCAACGAATTCTGTTTTGTGTCTTTCAATAATTTCGATTACTTCAGCTTCTGGTTTTCTGGAGCTTCTTCGGTCATACACATAAGCTTTGACTTTATCGCCATCTAAAGCGTGATTCAGATTTATAAACGGAATAAAGACATCATTTTCTAATTCGTCACAAACAAAATATCCTGTTTTTCTGGACGTCATATCAACAACGCCTTCGTAATATTGTTGACTGGAAGCTTTAACTAAATACTTTCCGGGTTCGGATTCAATGATTAATTTTTGTGCTGCCAGGATTTTTAAATCTTTTATAATTTCGTTTCTACTTTTAGTATCATCTAATTCTAAAATAGCAGCAATTTGTTTGTAATTAAAAGGTTTGTTCGCGTTTTTTGATAATATCTTAAATATCTTTTCGGAGAAAGTTTTTTCATTTTTTCCGAACTTTTTTGGTTTCTTACTCATTTTTCAATTTCTAATTAATGTTGAAAATTACAAAATAGTTATAAGTTATGAGTTATAAGTTGTCAGTTTTAATATAAATCTAACATTACCTATTTTTCAAATTAATTTAAAACCTAAAAAAAGAAATGTTATCAACAGCTATTAAAAACAATAAAAAGAAAAGATTTAAAAATTTAAATTTATGATGGTTATTATAGCGTGTTCATTTGTACAATAACTTTACTTTTTAAAATTAGATTTTGTAGTTATATTTTTTTATATCAATTTATCAACATAGTTTTTAGAATTTAAAACGTTCATTTTTAAGTATTTTTTAGATTTAATTAACAGTTGTTCACAACTCCAATAAGTATTTTTTTGTAGATAACTTATAGTTTAATTTTAGTTGAAAAAGAATGTTTTTATATTGATAACTTTTCTAAAAATTATTCAAACTAAATTTGTTTTTTTCAACCTACTTTTTGATTACAATTTTAAATCATACAACCTAAAAAAACTTCTAAAATTCTATCCAAAGTTGTTAACAATCTATGTTAATTTAAGGTTAACTGATTATCAACGAATTGAGAAATGCTATTAACAATCCACAATTTTAACATTTAAATTACGCTTAATGTATTTATTTCTAATTAGTTGTGAAAATTTATTAAAACAGTAAAATCCTTGTCAATTAAAAATCAAAGACTTACAATAAACTAAAATTGCAATCAATACTTTCCGTAAATTTGCGATACTAATTATACTCGCAACACTATGAAAATATCTATTGGAAACGATCACGCTGGTCCGGATTACAAGAATGCTATTGTTGCCTTTTTAAAACAAAAGGGACACGTAATAATCAATCATGGAACCGATACTTTTGACAGTGTGGATTATCCGGATTTTGGTCATCCTGTTGCACTTGATGTTGAAACAGGAAATGCCGATTTTGGTATCGTAATTTGTGGTTCCGGAAACGGAATCAATATGACTGTGAATAAACACCAAGGCATTCGTTCCGCATTGTGTTGGACTAAAGAAATTGCAGCTTTGGCACGTCAACATAACGACGCTAATATTATCAGTATTCCGGCTCGATTTACTTCTATACAACAAGCGGTAGAAATGGTTGACACTTTTTTAAACACCAATTTCGAAGGCGGAAGACACGCTAACCGAGTGAATAAAATAGCTTGTCAATAAAATGGGAGATAACCACAACCACGTTCATATTCACAAACATGAAGTAAGAGGAAAAAATCTAATCTTTTCCATTCTGCTAAATTTACTGATTACGATTGCGCAAGTTGTTGGCGGAATTATTTCAGGAAGTTTGGCTTTAATTTCGGATGCACTTCACAATTTTTTCTGATGTACTTTCATTGGTTTTTAGTTTAGTAGCACACAAATTATCCAGAAGAAAAGCTTCGATAAACAATACGTTTGGATATAAACGAGCCGAACTAATAGCCGCTTTTATAAATGCTATAACACTAATTGTTGTCGCTTTATTTTTAATTTATGAAGCTTCCGCAAGATTATTCCATCCGGAACCAATTAAGTCAGGTTTGGTTATTTGGCTCGCAATTTTAGGAATTATTGTAAACGGGGGTTCGGTCTTGTTGCTTAAAAAAGATTCAGAACACAATCTTAATATGAAATCAGCTTACCTCCATTTATTGACCGACATGATGGCTTCGGTTGCGGTTTTAGTCGGTGGTTTGTTGATGAAATTTTATGGTTGGTTTTGGGTGGATAGTTTGATGACATTGTTAATTGCCTTTTATTTAATCTACGTTAGTTATGATTTGATAAAATCTGCTACCAAAATGCTAATGCTTTTTACACCTGATTACATTGACATTAAAGAAATTGTTCGTGAAGTTCATAAAATCAAAGGAGTTAATAAATTACACCATATCCATGTGTGGCATTTGAATGACGAAGAATTACACCTCGAAGCACATCTTGATTGTTCCGATGATATAAAATTGAGCGAATTCAACGTTTTATTACATAATGTGGAAATACTTTTATTTGAAAAATTCCACATAAATCACATCAATATTCAACCCGAATTTAAAAAAGAAGATCCAAAAGATTTTATTGTTCAGGACTAATACTATGACAAAACTTGACATCAATAGCATCCAAAAAATATTTCAAAAAAGAGCACCTAATTCTCATAAAGGAAATCACGGACATGCATTGATTATTGCCGGAAGTAAATCTAAAATCGGAGCCGCTATTATTTGTGCTAAAGCTTGTTTAAGATCAGGCGCAGGTCTGGTTACATTAAATATTCCAAAAAAAGAAAGAATAGCCCTATTCTCCTCTGTTCCGGAAGCAATGACTGAATTTAGGGGAGAGAAAAAGAATTGGACTTCTTTTAATTCATTTGCCATTGGACCAGGCATAGGAACTAATAAATCAGCAACAAATCTCCTGAGATTATTGATAACAAATGTGAAAATCCCAACCGTTTTTGATGCTGATGCTTTAAATATTTTGGCCAAAAACCAGCATGAACTTTTAAACCTGCCTCAAAAATCCATTCTTACACCACACGTTAAAGAGTTTGACAGACTTTTTGGGAAGCATGATTCTGAGTCAGAAAGAAGAATAACAGCTTCTACAAAAGCCAAAGAATTGCACTTGATTATTATCCTGAAAGGACATAAATCTTTTATTACTGATGGAGAAAAAAGTTTCGAAAACACTACCGGAAATTCAGGCTTGGCCAAAGGCGGTTCGGGCGATGCTTTGACAGGAATAATAACAGCTTTTTTAGCACAAGGTTACGAACCATTGAATGCCGCTTTACTTGGCGTTTATATTCATGGCCTAGCAGCCGATATTACTTTAGAAACACAAAGTCCGGAAAGCATGTTAATCACTGATGTAATAGATAATCTTGGACGAGCGTTTAAAAAAATTCAAAATTAAATTCATGACCAGCATACAATATATTCAAAGCCAAGTTACGGCTGCGCCAAAAAGCATTGAGGCCACTTTAAAATTACTTTCCGAAGATTGCACCATTCCATTTATTTCGCGTTACCGAAAAGACCAAACCGGAAATTTAGACGAAGTCGTAATTGAACAAATTGCCAAACTTTCCAAACAATACGATGAAATTGTAAAAAGAAAAGAATCGATTCTAAAAACCATTGAAGAACAAGGGCAACTTTCTCCTGAATTGGCCAAAAAAATAAAGGAAAGTTTTGACTTACAGGAAATAGAAGATTTGTATTTACCTTATAAAAAGAAGAAAAAAACCCGTGCCGATATCGCTCGAGAAAATGGTTTGGAACCTTTAGCCAAAATTATTTTCAGTCAAAGAAATGAAGATGTCGATTTTATTTCCACTCAATATCTCAACGACAAAGTCAAAAATGAAGACGAAGCGTTGCAAGGCGCAAGAGATATTATTGCCGAATGGATTAACGAAAATAGTTACATACGAAAAAATCTCCGCCGATTATTTCAACGAAAAGCGATTGTAGAAACTAAAGTTGTAAAGAAAAAAGAAAACGAAGAAGATGCACAGAAATTCAAGCAATATTTCGATTGGGCCGAACCGATTTCAAAAATACCATCTCATAGATTGTTGGCAATGTTACGCGCCGAGGCGGAAGGTTTCGTAAAACTAAATGTTGATATCGAAAAAGAGGAAGCTATTGATTTTATCGAAAACGAAATTATAAAGGCCAAAAATGATACGACCGAACATATAAGATTAGCAATTAATGACAGTTATAAACGATTGCTGGAACCAGCCATATCAAACGAAACATTACAAGATGCCAAAGCTAAAGCCGACAGCAAAGCGATTGATGTTTTTGCTGGGAATTTGAGTCAGCTTTTGTTAGCACCGCCATTAGGTGAAAAAAGAATTTTAGCGATTGACCCGGGATTTAGAAGCGGCTGCAAAATCGTTTGTTTAGATGAAAAAGGTGATTTATTATACAACGAAACTATATATCCGCATCAGCCACAAAATGAAAGCGCGATGGCGATGAAAAAAATTCGCTCGATGGTGAATGCTTACAATATTGAGGCAATTTCTATCGGAAACGGAACGGCAAGTCGCGAAACCGAATTCTTCATCAAGAAAATCGCTTTTGATAAACCCGTTCAGGTTTTTATAGTTTCTGAAGCTGGTGCTTCGGTTTATTCAGCATCCAAAATTGCCCGCGAGGAATTTTCAAAATATGATGTAACGGTTCGAGGCTCGGTTTCTATTGGAAGAAGATTGGCTGATCCGTTGGCTGAATTAGTAAAAATCGACCCAAAATCTATTGGCGTTGGACAATACCAACATGACGTTGATCAAATTAAACTCAAAGAAGAATTGGATACCGTTGTGGTTCGTTGCGTGAATTCAGTTGGAATAAATATTAATACGGCTAGCAAATCGCTGTTAGGTTATGTTTCCGGAATTGGTGAAAAAATGGCCGAAAATATAGTTGCCTTTCGTTCCGAAAATGGTCCGTTTGAAGACAGAAAACAACTTAAAAAAGTGCCGCGTTTAGGCGACAAAGCATACCAACAAGCTGCAGCTTTTATTCGAATTCATAACGGTAAAAATCCGTTGGACAATTCAGCAGTGCATCCTGAAGCATATCCGATTGTAGAAAAAATGGCTAAAGATTTAGGTTTAAAAACCAATGATTTGATTGCCAACAAAGAAAAGATATCCCAAATAAAATTAGAAAATTATATCACACCGGAAATAGGAATTCTAGGATTAAAAGATATTGTGAAAGAATTAGAAAAACCAGGACTCGATCCAAGAAAAGCAGCCAAAGTTTTTGAGTTTGATCCAACAGTTACCACTATAAAAAACGTTCGTTCCGGAATGATTTTACCCGGAATTGTCAATAATATTACCGCTTTTGGTTGCTTTGTAGATATCGGAATTAAGGAAAGCGGTCTGGTTCACATCTCGCAACTCAAAGCTGGTTTTGTTTCCGATGTGAATGAAGTGGTGAAATTACACCAACATGTGCAAGTAAAAGTAGTTGAGGTTGACGAAGAGCGTAAACGAATTCAGTTGACGATGATATTATAAATTAAAAGCCCAAAATCTTAATTGTATTTGGGCTTTTTTAGTGTTTTATCTATTCAAAATCCAAGAACTCATTTTGTCTAAAACCTGTGGAGCAATGGTTTGTTCAAGCTGACCATATTCTTCAATGGTTCCTGTTTTTGCCTCTTGAAAAAGATGATTTAGATTTGGAAATTCTACTATTTCAAATTTTTTGTTTTTCGCTTTTTCCAATGAAGCCTTAATACCGGCAAGGTTCTCTTTAGAAATTACCTGCAAATCTTTGGTGCCATTAATTGCCAACACGGGAATTTTTAGTTTACTCCAATAAGCATCCGGATTGATTTTTATAAAATAAACAAACCAAGGAATAACCGCTTGTGTACTTTCCTTTTCAGCTGTTTGCTCTATTGCTGCAGCATCCGGTAGTTGTCCTTTCGACAATTGTTGCATACTTTCAACAATCATTTTTTTGACTTCCTCTTTTAAATTTGTTCTACTATAATTTTTAACTAAAGCATATAGTTTTCGATTGGTTTCGGCATCTGATTTTAATTCTTCTTCTGATGCACCTGAAGCCTTTCCAATGGCATTTGTTTGTAATAATAGCAATTCATCTGTTGGAACTCCTGGACCAGCCATAGCAATAATAAATTTTACTTTTGGATTTTGAGAAGCCACCATTGGCGCTATAATTCCACCTTCGCTATGTCCAATCAACCCAATATTGGTGAATCCTTTTTGTGCTAAAAACTCGACTGCAGCATTAGTATCTCCTGCAAAATTTTGAGTAGTCACATCTCTGCTTATCCCATTAGATCCTCCAGTTCCTCGATCATCAACACGCAAAACACCAATCCCTTTTTTGGCAAAATCATCAGCAATTACCCAAATGATTTATGTCCAAAAATTTCGGAATCCCTGTTTTGTTGCCCAGAACCTGAAATTAAAACCACGATAGGAAAAGTTTTTTTGTCAGCGGGTGTCGTTAAAGTTCCGGCTAGTGTGTTTTTATCAATCGGATTTGTAAACGTTACTTCCTCAATTTATAGTTGAATGGAGGCTGAGGAGTTTGCGGTCTTTTAAAGCTGATTCTCCTTCTTTTTTTCGAGAGAGAATTAGTGGCATTGACGCGCCGCCTTGAGAAAATGTTCCGTTTATTGTTTCGTTTTCAAATTTTCCTTTATAACTGATTCCAAATTTTTTCGCATCAATACTCAGTTTGTTGTCTACAAATGAAGTGTTGTCTGTTGGTAAATCCTTTGCGCCCTGCATCGGGCTGTCCATAGTAGTTATCAATTCAACACCATTTTGTTTGATGTTAAAGACCAAAGGAAGCTTCGTTCCTGAAACTGACAATTCACCTGCCCAGGAACCAATAATTTCTTGGCTAAATAAGTTTGAAAAACAGAAAAAAAAGGCAATGGTAAGGAAAGTTCTTTTCATGATATTTAAAGTAATATAAAAGAGTTTGTATAAAAAAACCCAAACGCCATAACTGGGATTTGGGTTTTGTATTTTAGTAAAGAAAATTATTTTTTCTCTTCTTCTTCCTTTTTAGATGCAGGATTTGCATCGTCTTCTCCTTTTGATGCTTTTTTGAATTCATTTATTCCTGAGCCTAATCCTTTCATTAATTCCGGAATTTTTTTACCTCCAAAAAATAATAAAATAACAACAATAATTAGAATCCATTCTGTTGGTCCCATTCTTCCCATGATATATAATTTTTTGCTTTCGCAGATTTTATTATTAAAAACTTTGTCAAAGGTAAAAAGAAAATAACATTCTTTTGAATTTCACCATAATAAATATACGTTAAACATCGTTTACAGTAAAAAGACAAAGCCAACTAATTTTCTATATTTGTAAATCATTAAAACAATCATGTCCGAAAAACGGCTCAAACGAAAAATAATCAAGAAAAAACTATTCACAAAAAACCGCTTGGTTATTTTGAACGAAGACACTTTTGAAGAAATTTTTTCCCTTCGATTGACTTTGATGAATGTATTTGTGGTAGCCACAGTTGGTGCGTTGTTAATCATTTTTGTCACTACTTATATCATTGCTTTTACACCACTACGCGAATATATTCCGGGCTATGCCTCTACACAACTAAAGAAAGACGCTACCGAGTTGGCGCTGAAATCAGATTCATTAACTAATGCTTTGAAAAAAAATGAAGCTTACATCGAATCAATTAAAAAAGTTTTGACAGGTGATTTAGAATACGCAAAATTCAATAAAGACTCCATTTTAGCTTCTGTTTCTGAGCCTGTTTCTGAAGAAGATTTGAAACCAACAAAATCCGATTTAAAGTTTAGGGAAGAAGTTGACAGAGAAGATAAATACAATCTCTTCGAAAAGGCAAAACCAAAAGTTAGCACCGTTTTGTTTCCGCCGGTGAAAGGAATGATAACCGAAAAATTCAATCCTAAAGAAAAACATTATGCGGTTGATGTCGCTTTAGCTAAAAACACTCCAATAAAATCAATTTTAAGCGGAAGAGTAATTTTTGCAGATTGGACCCCAAATACTGGAAATGTTGTAATCATAAGACACAACAACGGATTTATTTCGGTATATAAACACGCTTCTTCAGTAACAGTTTCGCAAGGCGATGTGGTCAGAACAGGTGAAATTATAGCTTTAGCCGGTTCAACCGGACAAGAATCTACCGGCGTGCATTTGCATTTTGAATTGTGGAAAGATGGTTATCCAATCGATCCAAGTATTTTTTATTGAATTCGAATAAGTATGTCTGTAAAATCATTCGCCGCCAAAAATATTTGCTAAAGTCATCCATAATAAAACTCAAAAATGGGTTCAAAATCCTATTGAAACACAGCAAAACGTTTTTCAAAATCTTATCGCTTCCGCAGATGTTACTCAGTTTGGAAAAGACCATCATTTTTCTAAAATCAAATCTTTTGAAGATTTCGCCAAGCAAGTTCCCATCAGAGATTACGAAGAGTTACGACCTTATGTTGATAGAGTTGTAAAAGGCGAAGAAGACATACTGTGGAAAGGAAAACCGATTTATTTTGCTAAAACTTCAGGAACGACTTCGGGCGCAAAATACATTCCCTTGACTAAGGAATCAATGCCGTTCCATATTGAAGCTGCACGAAATGCTATTCTCGGATATATTCACGAAACGGGAAAAACAGCTTTTGTTAATGGTAAAATGATTTTCCTTCAGGGAAGTCCAATTCTGGAAGAAAAAAACGGAATTAAACTAGGAAGACTTTCAGGAATTGTAGCACATTTTTGTTCCGAAATATTTACAGAAAAACCGAATGCCAAGCTGGGAAAACAATTGCATTGAAGATGGGAAACCAAAGGTGGATGCTATGTTGAAGAAACGTTTAACGAAAACATGACCGTGATTTCCGGAATTCCATCTTATTCCAAATGTCCAACTTCTCAATACATTTGCACCCAAGATGGAATTCCGGAAATCACGGTCATGTTTTCGTTAAACGTTTTTCTTCAACAATAGCATCCACTTTGGTTTCCCAATCTTCAATGCAATTGGTTTCCCAGCTTGGCATTCGGTTTTTCTGTAAATATTTCGGAACAAAATGTGCTACAATTCCTGAAAGTCTTCCTAGTTTAATTCCGTTTTTTTTCTTCCAGAATTGGACTTCCCTGAAGGAAAATCATTTTACCATTAACAAAAGCTGTTTTTCCCGTTTCGTGAATATATCCGAGAATAGCATTTCGTGCAGCTTCAATATGGAACGGCATTGATTCCTTAGTCAAGGGAATGTATTTTGCGCCCGAAGTCGTTCCTGAAGTTTTAGCAAAATAAATCGGTTTTCCTTTCCACAGTATGTCTTCTTCGCCTTTTACAACTCTATCAACATAAGGTCGTAACTCTTCGTAATCTCTGATGGGAACTTGCTTGGCGAAATCTTCAAAGATTTGATTTTAGAAAAATGATGGTCTTTTCCAAACTGAGTAACATCTGCGGAAGCGATAAGATTTTGAAAAACGTTTTGCTGTGTTTCAATAGGATTTTGAACCCATTTTTGAGTTTTATTATGGATGACTTTAGCAAATATTTTGGCGGCGAATGATTTTACAGACATACTTATTCGAATTCAATAAAAATACTTGGATCGATTGGATAACCATCTTTCCACAATTCAAAATGCAAATGCACGCCGGTAGATTCTTGTCCGGTTGAACCGGCTAAAGCTATAATTTCACCTGTTCTGACCACATCGCCTTGCGAAACTGTTACTGAAGAAGCGTGTTTATATACCGAAATAAATCCGTTGTTGTGTCTTATGATTACAACATTTCCAGTATTTGGGGTCCAATCTGCAAAAATTACTCTTCCGCTTAAAATTGATTTTATTGGAGTGTTTTTAGCTAAAGCGACATCAACCGCATAATGTTTTTCTTTAGGATTGAATTTTTCGGTTATCATTCCTTTCACCGGCGGAAACAAAACGGTGCTAACTTTTGGTTTTGCCTTTTCGAAGAGATTGTATTTATCTTCTCTGTCAACTTCTTCCCTAAACTTTAAATCGGATTTTGTTGGTTTCAAATCTTCTTCAGAAACAGGCTCAGAAACAGAAGCTAAAATGGAGTCTTTATTGAATTTTGCGTATTCTAAATCACCTGTCAAAACTTTTTTAATTGATTCGATGTAAGCTTCATTTTTTTTCAAAGCATTAGTTAATGAATCTGATTTCAGCGCCAACTCGGTAGCGTCTTTCTTTAGTTGTGTAGAGGCATAGCCCGGAATATATTCGCGTAGTGGTGTAAAAGCAATGATATAAGTAGTGACAAAAATGATTAACAACGCACCAACTGTGGCTACCACAAATACATTCATCAAAGTCAATCGAAGGGAAAAAATTTCTTCAAAAGTGTCTTCGTTCAAAATAACCAAGCGGTTTTTTGTGAATAGTTTTTTCTTGATTATTTTTCGTTTGAGCCGTTTTTCGGACATGATTGTTTTAATGATTTACAAATATAGAAAATTAGTTGGCTTTGTCTTTTTACTGTAAACGATGTTTAACGTATATTTATTATGGTGAAATTCAAAAGAATGTTATTTTCTTTTTACCTTTGACAAAGTTTTTAATAATAAAATCTGCGAAAGCAAAAAATTATATATCATGGGAAGAATGGGACCAACAGAATGGATTCTAATTATTGTTGTTATTTTATTATTTTTTGGAGGTAAAAAAATTCCGGAATTAATGAAAGGATTAGGCTCAGGAATAAATGAATTCAAAAAAGCATCAAAAGGAGAAGACGATGCAAATCCTGCATCTAAAAAGGAAGAAGAAGAGAAAAAATAATTTTCTTTACTAAAATACAAAACCCAAATCCCAGTTATGGCGTTTGGGTTTTTTTATACAAACTCTTTTATATTACTTTAAATATCATGAAAAGAACTTTCCTTACCATTGCCTTTTTTTTCTGTTTTTCAAACTTATTTAGCCAAGAAATTATTGGTTCCTGGGCAGGTGAATTGTCAGTTTCAGGAACGAAGCTTCCTTTGGTCTTTAACATCAAACAAAATGGTGTTGAATTGATAACTACTATGGACAGCCCGATGCAGGGCGCAAAGGATTTACCAACAGACAACACTTCATTTGTAGACAACAAACTGAGTATTGATGCGAAAAAATTTGGAATCAGTTATAAAGGAAAATTTGAAAACGAAACAATAAACGGAACATTTTCTCAAGGCGGCGCGTCAATGCCACTAATTCTCTCTCGAAAAAAAGAAGGAGAATCAGCTTTAAAAAGACCGCAAACTCCTCAGCCTCCATTCAACTATAAAATTGAGGAAGTAACGTTTACAAATCCGATTGATAAAAACACACTAGCCGGAACTTTAACGACACCCGCTGACAAAAAAACTTTTCCTATCGTGGTTTTAATTTCAGGTTCTGGGCAACAAAACAGGGATTCCGAAATTTTTGGACATAAATCATTTTGGGTAATTGCTGATGATTTTGCCAAAAAAGGGATTGGTGTTTTGCGTGTTGATGATCGAGGAACTGGAGGATCTAATGGGATAAGCAGAGATGTGACTACTCAAAATTTTGCAGGAGATACTAATGCTGCAGTCGAGTTTTTAGCACAAAAAGGATTCACCAATATTGGGTTGATTGGACATAGCGAAGGTGGAATTATAGCGCCAATGGTGGCTTCTCAAAATCCAAAAGTAAAATTTATTATTGCTATGGCTGGTCCAGGAGTTCCAACAGATGAATTGCTATTATTACAAACAAATGCCATTGGAAAGGCTTCAGGTGCATCAGAAGAAGAATTAAAATCAGATGCCGAAACCAATCGAAAACTATATGCTTTAGTTAAAAATTATAGTAGAACAAATTTAAAAGAGGAAGTCAAAAAAAATGATTGTTGAAAGTATGCAACAATTGTCGAAAGGACAACTACCGGATGCTGCAGCAATAGAGCAAACAGCTGAAAAGGAAAGTACACAAGCGGTTATTCCTTGGTTTGTTTATTTTATAAAAATCAATCCGGATGCTTATTGGAGTAAACTAAAAATTCCCGTGTTGGCAATTAATGGCACCAAAGATTTGCAGGTAATTTCTAAAGAGAACCTTGCCGGTATTAAGGCTTCATTGGAAAAAGCGAAAAACAAAAAATTTGAAATAGTAGAATTTCCAAATCTAAATCATCTTTTTCAAGAGGCAAAAACAGGAACCATTGAAGAATATGGTCAGCTTGAACAAACCATTGCTCCACAGGTTTTAGACAAAATGAGTTCTTGGATTTTGAATAGATAAAACACTAAAAAAGCCCAAATACAATTAAGATTTTGGGCTTTTAATTTATAATATCATCGTCAACTGAATTCGTTTACGCTCTTCGTCAACCTCAACTACTTTTACTTGCACATGTTGGTGTAATTTCACCACTTCATTCACATCGGAAACAAAACCAGCTTTGAGTTGCGAGATGTGAACCAGACCGCTTTCCTTAATTCCGATATCTACAAAGCAACCAAAAGCGGTAATATTATTGACAATTCCGGGTAAAATCATTCCGGAACGAACGTTTTTTATAGTGGTAACTGTTGGATCAAACTCAAAAACTTTGGCTGCTTTTCTTGGATCGAGTCCTGGTTTTTCTAATTCTTTCACAATATCTTTTAATCCTAGAATTCCTATTTCCGGTGTGATATAATTTTCTAATTTTATTTGGGATATCTTTTCTTTGTTGGCAATCAAATCATTGGTTTTTAAACCTAAATCTTTAGCCATTTTTTCTACAATCGGATATGCTTCAGGATGCACTGCTGAATTGTCCAACGGATTTTTACCGTTATGAATTCGAATAAAAGCTGCAGCTTGTTGGTATGCTTTGTCGCCTAAACGCGGCACTTTTTTAAGTTGTTTTCTGTCTTCAAACGGACCATTTTCGGAACGAAAGGCAACTATATTTTCGGCCATTTTTTCACCAATTCCGGAAACATAACCTAACAGCGATTTGCTAGCCGTATTAATATTTATTCCAACTGAATTCACGCAACGAACCACAACGGTATCCAATTCTTCTTTGAGTTTAATTTGATCAACGTCATGTTGGTATTGTCCAACGCCAATAGATTTTGGGTCGATTTTTACTAATTCAGCCAACGGATCAGCCAATCTTCTTCCAATAGAAACCGAGCCTCGAACCGTTACATCATATTTTGAAAATTCCTCGCGGGCAATTTTGGATGCTGAATAAACCGAAGCACCAGCTTCAGAAACTATAAAAACCTGAACGGGTTTATCAAAAGCGATTTTCTTGATGAAGAATTCGGTTTCGCGACTTGCCGTTCCGTTTCCGATAGAAATTGCCTCAATATTGTAAGCATTCACCATCGAGCGAATTTTTTTCATCGCCATCGCGCTTTCATTTTGTGGCTGATGCGGATATATAGTTTCGTTGTATAATAAATCACCTTTTTCATCTAAACAAACGATTTTGCAGCCGCTTCTAAATCCCGGGTCAATCGCTAAAATTCTTTTTTCACCTAATGGCGGTGCTAACAAAAGCTGACTCAAATTCCCAGCAAAAACATCAATCGCTTTGCTGTCGGCTTTAGCTTTGGCATCTTGTAATGTTTCGTTTGATATGGCTGGTTCCAGCAATCGTTTATAACTGTCATTAATTGCTAATCTTATATGTTCGGTCGTATCATTTTTGGCCTTTATAATTTCGTTTTCGATAAAATCAATAGCTTCCTCTTTTTCGATATCAACATTTAGTTTTACGAAACCTTCCGCCTCGGCGCGTAACATTGCCAACAATCTATGAGATGGTATTTTTGAAATCGGTTCGGCCCAATCGAAATATTGCTTGAATTTCTGTGCATCTTCTTCGTTTTCTTTTTTCTTTACAACTTTAGTTTCTACAATCGCTTTTCGTTGAAATAATCGGCGGAGATTTTTTCGTATGTAACTATTTTCGTTAATCCATTCGGCAATAATATCTCTTGCGCCTTGCAACGCTTCGTCTTCATTTTTGACTTTGTCGTTGAGATATTGAGTGGAAATAAAATCGACATCTTCATTTCTTTGACTGAAAATAATTTTGGCTAAAGGTTCCAAACCATTTTCTCGAGCGATATCGGCACGGGTTTTTTTCTTCTTTTTATAAGGTAAATACAAATCTTCTATTTCCTGTAAGTCAAAACTTTCCTTTATTTTTTTGGCCAATTCAGGAGAAAGTTGCCCTTGTTCTTCAATGGTTTTTAGAATCGATTCTTTTCTTTTTACAATTTCATCGTATTGTTTGGAAAGTTTGGCAATTTGTTCAATTACGACTTCGTCTAAATTTCCGGTTTGGTCTTTTCGGTAACGCGAAATAAATGGAATGGTGCAATCTTCGGAAAGTAATTTTAAAGTGGCCTCAATGCTTTTTGGCGCAGCCGTAACTTGGCTTTGAATATATTGTATGCTGGTCATGAATTTAATTTTGAATTTTTTTAAACGCTCGTCCAAGATTATCTATTACATCAGTGATTAACATGCTTTCCGGACTTTGTGTTTCTAAAGTAATATCGGCTGCTAGGCCATGAATATAAACGCCAAGTAAAGCGGCATTCAATGGTTCGTAACCTTGTGCTAAAAAAGCTGTTATTATTCCTGTCAAAGCATCGCCCGAACCGCCTTTGGCCAAGCCTGAATTTCCGGTAGTGTTTTCGAAACTTTTTTCTCCATCAGTAATAAAAGATTTATGTCCTTTCAGGATAATAATCAAGTGCAATTCTTTGGCTTTTGTAGAAGCTGTTATTCTTCTTTCTGACTCAGAATCATGCTTCCCAAAAAGTCTGTCAAACTCTTTAACGTGTGGTGTAAGAATGGATTTTTGAGGCAGGTTTAAAAGTTCATGCTGGTTTTTGGCCAAAATATTTAAAGCATCAGCATCAAAAACGGTTGGGATTTTCACATTTGTTATCAATAATCTCAGGAGATTTGTTGCTGATTTATTAGTTCCTATGCCTGGTCCAATGGCAAATGAATTAAAAGAAGTCCAATTCTTTTTCTCTCCCCTAAATTCAGTCATTGCTTCCGGAACAGAGGAGAATAGGGCTATTCTTTCTTTTTTTGGAATATTTAATGTAACCAGACCTGCGCCTGATCTTAAACAAGCTTTAGCACAAATAATAGCGGCTCCGATTTTAGATTTACTTCCGGCAATAATCAATGCATGTCCGTGATTTCCTTTATGAGAATTAGGTGCTCTTTTTTGAAATATTTTTTGGATGCTATTGATGTCAAGTTTTGTCATAGTATTAGTCCTGAACAATAAAATCTTTTGGATCTTCTTTTTTAAATTCGGGTTGAATATTGATGTGATTTATGTGGAATTTTTCAAATAAAAGTATTTCCACATTATGTAATAAAACGTTGAATTCGCTCAATTTTATATCATCGGAACAATCAAGATGTGCTTCGAGGTGTAATTCTTCGTCATTCAAATGCCACACATGGATATGGTGTAATTTATTAACTCCTTTGATTTTATGAACTTCACGAACAATTTCTTTAATGTCAATGTAATCAGGTGTAAAAAGCATTAGCATTTTGGTAGCAGATTTTATCAAATCATAACTAACGTAGATTAAATAAAAGGCAATTAACAATGTCATCAAACTATCCACCCAAAACCAACCATAAAATTTCATCAACAAACCACCGACTAAAACCGCAACCGAAGCCATCATGTCGGTCAATAAATGGAGGTAAGCTGATTTCATATTAAGATTGTGTTCTGAATCTTTTTTAAGCAACAAGACCGAACCCCCGTTTACAATAATTCCTAAAATTGCGAGCCAAATAACCAAACCTGACTTAATTGGTTCCGGATGGAATAATCTTGCGGAAGCTTCATAAATTAAAAATAAAGCGACAACAATTAGTGTTATAGCATTTATAAAAGCGGCTATTAGTTCGGCTCGTTTATATCCAAACGTATTGTTTATCGAAGCTTTTCTTCTGGATAATTTGTGTGCTACTAAACTAAAAACCAATGAAAGTACATCAGAAAAATTGTGAAGTGCATCCGAAATTAAAGCCAAACTTCCTGAAATAATTCCGCCAACAACTTGCGCAATCGTAATCAGTAAATTTAGCAGAATGGAAAAGATTAGATTTTTTCCTCTTACTTCATGTTTGTGAATATGAACGTGGTTGTGGTTATCTCCCATTTTATTGACAAGCTATTTTATTCACTCGGTTAGCGTGTCTTCCGCCTTCGAAATTGGTGTTTAAAAAAGTGTCAACCATTTCTACCGCTTGTTGTATAGAAGTAAATCGAGCCGGAATACTGATAATATTAGCGTCGTTATGTTGACGTGCCAAAGCTGCAATTTCTTTAGTCCAACACAATGCGGAACGAATGCCTTGGTGTTTATTCACAGTCATATTGATTCCGTTTCCGGAACCACAAATTACGATACCAAAATCGGCATTTCCTGTTTCAACATCAAGTGCAACAGGATGACCAAAATCCGGATAATCCACACTGTCAAAAGTATCGGTTCCATGATTGATTATTACGTGTCCCTTTTGTTTTAAAAAGGCAACAATAGCATTCTTGTAATCCGGACCAGCGTGATCGTTTCCAATAGATATTTTCATAGTGTTGCGAGTATAATTAGTATCGCAAATTTACGGAAAGTATTGATTGCAATTTTAGTTTATTGTAAGTCTTTGATTTTTAATTGACAAGGATTTTACTGTTTTAATAAATTTTCACAACTAATTAGAAATAAATACATTAAGCGTAATTTAAATGTTAAAATTGTGGATTGTTAATAGCATTTCTCAATTCGTTGATAATCAGTTAACCTTAAATTAACATAGATTGTTAACAACTTTGGATAGAATTTTAGAAGTTTTTTTAGGTTGTATGATTTAAAATTGTAATCAAAAAGTAGGTTGAAAAAAACAAATTTAGTTTGAATAATTTTTAGAAAAGTTATCAATATAAAAACATTCTTTTTCAACTAAAATTAAACTATAAGTTATCTACAAAAAAATACTTATTGGAGTTGTGAACAACTGTTAATTAAATCTAAAAAATACTTAAAAATGAACGTTTTAAATTCTAAAAACTATGTTGATAAATTGATATAAAAAAATATAACTACAAAATCTAATTTTAAAAAGTAAAGTTATTGTACAAATGAACACGCTATAATAACCATCATAAATTTAAATTTTTAAATCTTTTCTTTTTATTGTTTTTAATAGCTGTTGATAACATTTCTTTTTTTAGGTTTTAAATTAATTTGAAAAATAGGTAATGTTAGATTTATATTAAAACTGACAACTTATAACTCATAACTTATAACTATTTTGTAATTTTCAACATTAATTAGAAATTGAAAAATGAGTAAGAAACCAAAAAAGTTCGGAAAAAATGAAAAAACTTTCTCCGAAAAGATATTTAAGATATTATCAAAAAACGCGAACAAACCTTTTAATTACAAACAAATTGCTGCTATTTTAGAATTAGATGATACTAAAAGTAGAAACGAAATTATAAAAGATTTAAAAATCCTGGCAGCACAAAAATTAATCATTGAATCCGAACCCGGAAAGTATTTAGTTAAAGCTTCCAGTCAACAATATTACGAAGGCGTTGTTGATATGACGTCCAGAAAAACAGGATATTTTGTTTGTGACGAATTAGAAAATGATGTCTTTATTCCGTTTATAAATCTGAATCACGCTTTAGATGGCGATAAAGTCAAAGCTTATGTGTATGACCGAAGAAGCTCCAGAAAACCAGAAGCTGAAGTAATCGAAATTATTGAAAGACACAAAACAGAATTCGTTGGAGTTGTTGATATTCAAAAGAATTTCGGATTTGTAACTACGGCTAATGCCAAAATGTACACCGATATTTTTATCCCAAAAAATAAATTAGCCGAAGCCGAACATGGAGATGTGGTTTTAGTAAAATTGGAAGATTGGCCTGCAAAAGCAGATTCACCTTTTGGTTCTGTACTTAAAGTTCTTGGAAAACCAGGTGAACATAACACAGAAATTCATGCCATTTTAGCTGAATATGGTTTGCCGTATGATTTTCCAATTGAAGTTGAAGCTTATGCAAATAAATTAGATACTTCTATAACTCAAAATGAAATTGATAAACGTCGCGATATGCGAAAAGTATTGACGTTTACTATTGATCCAAAAGATGCAAAGGATTTTGATGATGCCTTATCCTTCCAAGTTTTAGATAATGGAAATTATGAAATTGGTGTTCACATTGCCGATGTTTCGCATTATTTACAAGAAGGAACTATTTTAGATGATGAAGCATACAGAAGAGCCACTTCGGTTTATTTAGTAGACAGAGTTGTACCTATGTTGCCTGAAGTGCTTTCAAATTATGCTTGTTCTCTTCGTCCACACGAAGAAAAATATACGTTCTCAGCAATTTTTCAGTTGAATGCGAAAGCAGAAGTTTTAGATTCTTGGTTTGGAAGAACCATTATTTATTCTGACCAACGTTTTTCTTATGAAGAAGCTCAAAGTATAATTGAAACCAAATCAGATATAATTCCGGCTGAGATTTCGTTAACTGGAAAAGAATATAAAGTTCCGGCCGCAATTGTAGCTGCAACATTAAAACAAGACGAATTGGCTAAAATTTTACGTCGAAAAAGAATGGCTGATGGAGCGATATCCTTTGATAAAGTAGAAGTAAAATTCAATTTAGATGAAAATGCAGAACCGGTTGGCGTCTTCTTTAAATATCAAAAGATGCTAATCATTTGATAGAAGAATTTATGTTGTTAGCCAACAGAAAAGTAGCCGAATTTATAGGAAAACAAAAGAAAACTTTTATTTACCGAATTCACGATGAACCGAATGAAGACAAATTAATCAATCTTCAAACAGTGATTTCTAAGTTTGGTTATGCGATAAACATGAAATCCAAACAAGATATTTCTAAATCATTGAATAAATTACTGAACGATGTAAACGGTAAAAAAGAGCAAAATTTAGTAGATACTTTGACGATTAGAAGTATGAGCAAAGCCAATATTCGACCGAAAATATTGGTCATTATGGTTTAGCTTTTGATTTTTATAGTCATTTTACTTCCCAATTCGACGTTATCCTGATGTGATGGCACACCGATTATTGCAATTTTATTTAGATGGAGGAAAATCAGTTGATGCAGATACTTATGAAGAAAAGTGCGCCCATTCCAGCGATATGGAAGGTTTTGCAGCACAAGCCGAAAGAGATTCTGTGAA
>NZ_JAUFQN010000022.1 GCF_030409795.1 Flavobacterium paronense
AAAAAAATTTGAAATAGTAGAATTTCCTCAATCTAAATCATCTTTTTCAAGAGGCAAAAACAGGAACCATTGAAGAATATGGTCAGCTTGAACAAACCATTGCTCCACAGGTTTTAGACAAAATGAGTTCTTGGATTTTGAATAGATAAAACACTAAAAAAGCCCAAATACAATTAAGATTTTTGGCTTTTAATTTATAATATCATCGTCAACTGAATTCGTTTACGCTCTTCGTCAACCTCAACTACTTTTACTTGCACATGTTGGTGTAATTTCACCACTTCATTCACATCGGAAACAAAACCAGCTTTGAGTTGCGAGATGTGAACCAGACCGCTTTCCTTAATTCCGATATCTACAAAGCAACCAAAAGCGGTAATATTATTGACAATTCCGGGTAAAATCATTCCGGAACGAACGTTTTTTATAGTGGTAACTGTTGGATCAAACTCAAAAACTTTGGCTGCTTTTCTTGGATCGAGTCCTGGTTTTTCTAATTCTTTCACAATATCTTTTAATCCTAGAATTCCTATTTCCGGTGTGATATAATTTTCTAATTTTATTTGGGATATCTTTTCTTTGTTGGCAATCAAATCATTGGTTTTTAAACCTAAATCTTTAGCCATTTTTTCTACAATCGGATATGCTTCAGGATGCACTGCTGAATTGTCCAACGGATTTTTACCGTTATGAATTCGAATAAAAGCTGCAGCTTGTTGGTATGCTTTGTCGCCTAAACGCGGGCACTTTTTTAAGTTGTTTTCTGTCTTCAAACGGACCATTTTCGGAACGAAAGACAAGCAACTATATTTTCGGCCATTTTTTCACCAATTCCGGAAACATAACCTAACAGCGATTTGCTAGCCGTATTAATATTTATTCCAACTGAATTCACGCAACGAACCACAACGGTATCCAATTCTTCTTTGAGTTTAATTTGATCAACGTCATGTTGGTATTGTCCAACGCCAATAGATTTTTGGGTCGATTTTTACTAATTCAGCCAACGGATCAGCCAATCTTCTTCCAATAGAAACCGAGCCTCGAACCGTTACATCATATTTTGAAAATTCCTCGCGGGCAATTTTGGATGCTGAATAAACCGAAGCACCAGCTTCAGAAACTATAAAAACCTGAACGGGTTTATCAAAAGCGATTTTCTTGATGAAGAATTCGGTTTCGCGACTTGCCGTTCCGTTTCCGATAGAAATTGCCTCAATATTGTAAGCATTCACCATCGAGCGAATTTTTTTCATCGCCATCGCGCTTTCATTTTGTGGCTGATGCGGATATATAGTTTCGTTGTATAATAAATCACCTTTTTCATCTAAACAAACGATTTTGCAGCCGCTTCTAAATCCCGGGTCAATCGCTAAAATTCTTTTTTCACCTAATGGCGGTGCTAACAAAAGCTGACTCAAATTCCCAGCAAAAACATCAATCGCTTTGCTGTCGGCTTTAGCTTTGGCATCTTGTAATGTTTCGTTTGATATGGCTGGTTCCAGCAATCGTTTATAACTGTCATTAATTGCTAATCTTATATGTTCGGTCGTATCATTTTTGGCCTTTATAATTTCGTTTTCGATAAAATCAATAGCTTCCTCTTTTTCGATATCAACATTTAGTTTTACGAAACCTTCCGCCTCGGCGCGTACATTGCCAACAATCTATGAGATGGTATTTTTGAAATCGGTTCGGCCCAATCGAAATATTGCTTGAATTTCTGTGCATCTTCTTCGTTTTCTTTTTTCTTTACAACTTTAGTTTCTACAATCGCTTTTCGTTGAAATAATCGGCGGAGATTTTTTCGTATGTAACTATTTTCGTTAATCCATTCGGCAATAATATCTCTTGCGCCTTGCAACGCTTCGTCTTCATTTTTGACTTTGTCGTTGAGATATTGAGTGGAAATAAAATCGACATCTTCATTTCTTTGACTGAAAATAATTTTGGCTAAAGTTCCAAACCATTTTCTCGAGCGATATCGGCACGGGTTTTTTCTTCTTTTTATAAGGTAAATACAAATCTTCTATTTCCTGTAAGTCAAAACTTTCCTTTATTTTTTTGGCCAATTCAGGAGAAAGTTGCCCTTGTTCTTCAATGGTTTTTAGAATCGATTCTTTTCTTTTTACAATTTCATCGTATTGTTTGGAAGTTTGGCAATTTGTTCAATTACGACTTCGTCTAAATTTCCGGTTTGGTCTTTTCGGTAACGCGAAATAAATGGAATGGTGCAATCTTCGGAAAGTAATTTTAAAGTGGCCTCAATGCTTTTTGGCGCAGCCGTAACTTGGCTTTGAATATATTGTATGCTGGTCATGAATTTAATTTTGAATTTTTTTAAACGCTCGTCCAAGATTATCTATTACATCAGTGATTAACATGCTTTCCGGACTTTGTGTTTCTAAAGTAATATCGGCTGCTAGGCCATGAATATAAACGCCAAGTAAAGCGGCATTCAATGGTTCGTAACCTTGTGCTAAAAAAGCTGTTATTATTCCTGTCAAAGCATCGCCCGAACCGCCTTTGGCCAAGCCTGAATTTCCGGTAGTGTTTTCGAAACTTTTTTCTCCATCAGTAATAAAAGATTTATGTCCTTTCAGGATAATAATCAAGTGCAATTCTTTGGCTTTTGTAGAAGCTGTTATTCTTCTTTCTGACTCAGAATCATGCTTCCCAAAAAGTCTGTCAAACTCTTTAACGTGTGGTGTAAGAATGGATTTTTGAGGCAGGTTTAAAAGTTCATGCTGGTTTTTGGCCAAAATATTTAAAGCATCAGCATCAAAAACGGTTGGGATTTTCACATTTGTTATCAATAATCTCAGGAGATTTGTTGCTGATTTATTAGTTCCTATGCCTGGTCCAATGGCAAATGAATTAAAAGAAGTCCAATTCTTTTTCTCTCCCCTAAATTCAGTCATTGCTTCCGGAACAGAGGAGAATAGGGCTATTCTTTCTTTTTTGGAATATTTAATGTAACCAGACCTGCGCCTGATCTTAAACAAGCTTTAGCACAAATAATAGCGGCTCCGATTTTAGATTTACTTCCGGCAATAATCAATGCATGTCCGTGATTTCCTTTATGAGAATTAGGTGCTCTTTTTTGAAATATTTTTTGGATGCTATTGATGTCAAGTTTTGTCATAGTATTAGTCCTGAACAATAAAATCTTTTGGATCTTCTTTTTTAAATTCGGGTTGAATATTGATGTGATTTATGTGGAATTTTTCAAATAAAAGTATTTCCACATTATGTAATAAAACGTTGAATTCGCTCAATTTTATATCATCGGAACAATCAAGATGTGCTTCGAGGTGTAATTCTTCGTCATTCAAATGCCACACATGGATATGGTGTAATTTATTAACTCCTTTGATTTTATGAACTTCACGAACAATTTCTTTAATGTCAATGTAATCAGGTGTAAAAAGCATTAGCATTTTGGTAGCAGATTTTATCAAATCATAACTAACGTAGATTAAATAAAAGGCAATTAACAATGTCATCAAACTATCCACCCAAAACCAACCATAAAATTTCATCAACAAACCACCGACTAAAACCGCAACCGAAGCCATCATGTCGGTCAATAAATGGAGGTAAGCTGATTTCATATTAAGATTGTGTTCTGAATCTTTTTTAAGCAACAAGACCGAACCCCCGTTTACAATAATTCCTAAATTGCGAGCCAAATAACCAAACCTGACTTAATTGGTTCCGGATGGAATAATCTTGCGGAAGCTTCATAAATTAAAAATAAAGCGACAACAATTAGTGTTATAGCATTTATAAAAGCGGCTATTAGTTCGGCTCGTTTATATCCAAACGTATTGTTTATCGAAGCTTTTCTTCTGGATAATTTGTGTGCTACTAAACTAAAAACCAATGAAAGTACATCAGAAAAATTGTGAAGTGCATCCGAAATTAAAGCCAAACTTCCTGAAATAATTCCGCCAACAACTTGCGCAATCGTAATCAGTAAATTTAGCAGAATGGAAAAGATTAGATTTTTTCCTCTTACTTCATGTTTGTGAATATGAACGTGGTTGTGGTTATCTCCCATTTTATTGACAAGCTATTTTATTCACTCGGTTAGCGTGTCTTCCGCCTTCGAAATTGGTGTTTAAAAAAGTGTCAACCATTTCTACCGCTTGTTGTATAGAAGTAAATCGAGCCGGAATACTGATAATATTAGCGTCGTTATGTTGACGTGCCAAAGCTGCAATTTCTTTAGTCCAACACAATGCGGAACGAATGCCTTGGTGTTTATTCACAGTCATATTGATTCCGTTTCCGGAACCACAAATTACGATACCAAAATCGGCATTTCCTGTTTCAACATCAAGTGCAACAGGATGACCAAAATCCGGATAATCCACACTGTCAAAAGTATCGGTTCCATGATTGATTATTACGTGTCCCTTTTGTTTTAAAAGGCAACAATAGCATTCTTGTAATCCGGACCAGCGTGATCGTTTCCAATAGATATTTTCATAGTGTTGCGAGTATAATTAGTATCGCAAATTTACGGAAAGTATTGATTGCAATTTTAGTTTATTGTAAGTCTTTGATTTTTAATTGACAAGGATTTTACTGTTTTAATAATTTTCACAACTAATTAGAAATAAATACATTAAGCGTAATTTAAATGTTAAAATTGTGGATTGTTAATAGCATTTCTCAATTCGTTGATAATCAGTTAACCTTAAATTAACATAGATTGTTAACAACTTTGGATAGAATTTTAGAAGTTTTTTTAGGTTGTATGATTTAAAATTGTAATCAAAAAGTAGGTTGAAAAAAACAAATTTAGTTTGAATAATTTTTAGAAAAGTTATCAATATAAAAACATTCTTTTTCAACTAAAATTAAACTATAAGTTATCTACAAAAAAATACTTATTGGAGTTGTGAACAACTGTTAATTAAATCTAAAAAATACTTAAAAATGAACGTTTTTAATTCTAAAAACTATGTTGATAAATTGATATAAAAAATATAACTACAAATCTAATTTTAAAAAGTAAAGTTATTGTACAAATGAACACGCTATAATAACCATCATAAATTTAAATTTTTAAATCTTTTCTTTTTATTGTTTTTAATAGCTGTTGATAACATTTCTTTTTTTAGGTTTTAAATTAATTTGAAAAATAGGTAATGTTAGATTTATATTAAAACTGACAACTTATAACTCATAACTTATAACTATTTTGTAATTTTCAACATTAATTAGAAATTGAAAAATGAGTAAGAAACCAAAAAAGTTCGGAAAAAATGAAAAAACTTTCTCCGAAAAGATATTTAAGATATTATCAAAAAACGCGAACAAACCTTTTAATTACAAACAAATTGCTGCTATTTTAGAATTAGATGATACTAAAAGTAGAAACGAAATTATAAAAGATTTAAAAATCCTGGCAGCACAAAATTAATCATTGAATCCGAACCCGGAAAGTATTTAGTTAAAGCTTCCAGTCAACAATATTACGAAGGCGTTGTTGATATGACGTCCAGAAAAACAGGATATTTTGTTTGTGACGAATTAGAAAATGATGTCTTTATTCCGTTTATAAATCTGAATCACGCTTTAGATGGCGATAAAGTCAAAGCTTATGTGTATGACCGAAGAAGCTCCAGAAAACCAGAAGCTGAAGTAATCGAAATTATTGAAAGACACAAAACAGAATTCGTTGGAGTTGTTGATATTCAAAAGAATTTCGGATTTGTAACTACGGCTAATGCCAAAATGTACACCGATATTTTTTATCCCAAAAAATAAATTAGCCGAAGCCGAACATGGAGATGTGGTTTTAGTAAAATTGGAAGATTGGCCTGCAAAAGCAGATTCACCTTTTGGTTCTGTACTTAAAGTTCTTGGAAAACCAGGTGAACATAACACAGAAATTCATGCCATTTTAGCTGAATATGGTTTGCCGTATGATTTTCCAATTGAAGTTGAAGCTTATGCAAATAAATTAGATACTTCTATAACTCAAAATGAAATTGATAAACGTCGCGATATGCGAAAAGTATTGACGTTTACTATTGATCCAAAAGATGCAAAGGATTTTGATGATGCCTTATCCTTCCAAGTTTTAGATAATGGAAATTATGAAATTGGTGTTCACATTGCCGATGTTTCGCATTATTTACAAGAAGGAACTATTTTAGATGATGAAGCATACAGAAGAGCCACTTCGGTTTATTTAGTAGACAGAGTTGTACCTATGTTGCCTGAAGTGCTTTCAAATTATGCTTGTTCTCTTCGTCCACACGAAGAAAAATATACGTTCTCAGCAATTTTTCAGTTGAATGCGAAAGCAGAAGTTTTAGATTCTTGGTTTGGAAGAACCATTATTTATTCTGACCAACGTTTTTCTTATGAAGAAGCTCAAAGTATAATTGAAACCAAATCAGATATAATTCCGGCTGAGATTTCGTTAACTGGAAAAGAATATAAAGTTCCGGCCGCAATTGTAGCTGCAACATTAAAACAAGACGAATTGGCTAAAATTTTACGTCGAAAAAGAATGGCTGATGGAGCGATATCCTTTGATAAAGTAGAAGTAAAATTCAATTTAGATGAAAATGCAGAACCGGTTGGCGTCTTCTTTAAATATCAAAAGATGCTAATCATTTGATAGAAGAATTTATGTTGTTAGCCAACAGAAAAGTAGCCGAATTTATAGGAAAACAAAAGAAAACTTTTATTTACCGAATTCACGATGAACCGAATGAAGACAAATTAATCAATCTTCAAACAGTGATTTCTAAGTTTGGTTATGCGATAAACATGAAATCCAAACAAGATATTTCTAAATCATTGAATAAATTACTGAACGATGTAAACGGTAAAAAAGAGCAAAATTTAGTAGATACTTTGACGATTAGAAGTATGAGCAAAGCCAAATATTCGACCGAAAATATTGGTCATTATGGTTTAGCTTTTGATTTTTATAGTCATTTTACTTCGCCAATTCGACGTTATCCTGATGTGATGGCACACCGATTATTGCAATTTTATTTAGATGGAGGAAAATCAGTTGATGCAGATACTTATGAAGAAAAGTGCGCCCATTCCAGCGATATGGAAGGTTTTGCAGCACAAGCCGAAAGAGATTCTGTGAAATACATGCAGGTAAAATACATGCAGGATCACAAAGACCAAGAGTTTCTTGGTGTTATATCTGGTGTTACCGAATGGGGAATTTATGTAGAAATCATCGAAAACAAATGCGAAGGAATGGTTCGTATTCGAGAAATCAAAGAAGATTATTATACGTTTGACGACAAGCAATATGCTTTGGTAGGTCAAGCTACACAAAGTATTTTGCAACTTGGTGATGAAGTTTTTGTAAAAGTAAAAAATGCTGATTTAGTCAAGAAACAATTAGATTTTAATTTTATCAGAAGAAATGATAGTTAGTGTTCATTAATAGTATTTAATATGAAAAAATTATTTTTAGTTTTTTATTAGTATTCAGTTCAATTGTTTTTGCTCAAGAAACCAAAAATGTGGGCGACTTTACTAAAGTAACTTCCTTTGAAAAAAAATCAAAACAAAAAATGGAAACAAAGGAAGTTACTTTAGTAAAGTCGCCCACATTTTTGGTTTCTTGAGCAAAAACAATTGAACTGAATACTAATAAACTAAAAACTAATTTTTTCATATTAAATACTATTTAATGAACACTAACTATCATTTCTTCTGATAAAATTAAAATCTAATTGTTTCTTGACTAAATCAGCATTTTTTACTTTTACAAAAACTTCATCACCAAGTTGCAAAATACTTTGTGTAGCTTGACCTACCAAAGCATATTGCTTGTCGTCAAACGTATAATAATCTTCTTTGATTTCTCGAATACGAACCATTCCTTCGCATTTGTTTTCGATGATTTCTACATAAATTCCCCATTCGGTAACACCAGATATAACACCAAGAAACTCTTGGTCTTTGTGATCCTGCATGTATTTTACCTGCATGTATTTCACAGAATCTCTTTCGGCTTGTGCTGCAAAACCTTCCATATCGCTGGAATGGGCGCACTTTTCTTCATAAGTATCTGCATCAACTGATTTTCCTCCATCTAAATAAAATTGCAATAATCGGTGTGCCATCACATCAGGATAACGTCGAATTGGCGAAGTAAAATGACTATAAAAATCAAAAGCTAAACCATAATGACCAATATTTTCGGTCGAATATTTGGCTTTGCTCATACTTCTAATCGTCAAAGTATCTACTAAATTTTGCTCTTTTTTACCGTTTACATCGTTCAGTAATTTATTCAATGATTTAGAAATATCTTGTTTGGATTTCATGTTTATCGCATAACCAAACTTAGAAATCACTGTTTGAAGATTGATTAATTTGTCTTCATTCGGTTCATCGTGAATTCGGTAAATAAAAGTTTTCTTTTGTTTTCCTATAAATTCGGCTACTTTTCTGTTGGCTAACAACATAAATTCTTCTATCAAATGATTAGCATCTTTTGATATTTTAAAGAAGACGCCAACCGGTTCTGCATTTTCATCTAAATTGAATTTTACTTCTACTTTATCAAAGGATATCGCTCCATCAGCCATTCTTTTTCGACGTAAAATTTTAGCCAATTCGTCTTGTTTTAATGTTGCAGCTACAATTGCGGCCGGAACTTTATATTCTTTTCCAGTTAACGAAATCTCAGCCGGAATTATATCTGATTTGGTTTCAATTATACTTTGAGCTTCTTCATAAGAAAAACGTTGGTCAGAATAAATAATGGTTCTTCCAAACCAAGAATCTAAAACTTCTGCTTTCGCATTCAACTGAAAAATTGCTGAGAACGTATATTTTTCTTCGTGTGGACGAAGAGAACAAGCATAATTTGAAAGCACTTCAGGCAACATAGGTACAACTCTGTCTACTAAATAAACCGAAGTGGCTCTTCTGTATGCTTCATCATCTAAAATAGTTCCTTCTTGTAAATAATGCGAAACATCGGCAATGTGAACACCAATTTCATAATTTCATTATCTAAAACTTGGAAGGATAAGGCATCATCAAAATCCTTTGCATCTTTTGGATCAATAGTAAACGTCAATACTTTTCGCATATCGCGACGTTTATCAATTTCATTTTGAGTTATAGAAGTATCTAATTTATTTGCATAAGCTTCAACTTCAATTGGAAAATCATACGGCAAACCATATTCAGCTAAAATGGCATGAATTTCTGTGTTATGTTCACCTGGTTTTCCAAGAACTTTAAGTACAGAACCAAAAGGTGAATCTGCTTTTGCAGGCCAATCTTCCAATTTTACTAAAACCACATCTCCATGTTCGGCTTCGGCTAATTTATTTTTTGGGATAAAAATATCGGTGTACATTTTGGCATTAGCCGTAGTTACAAATCCGAAATTCTTTTGAATATCAACAACTCCAACGAATTCTGTTTTGTGTCTTTCAATAATTTCGATTACTTCAGCTTCTGGTTTTCTGGAGCTTCTTCGGTCATACACATAAGCTTTGACTTTATCGCCATCTAAAGCGTGATTCAGATTTATAAACGGAATAAAGACATCATTTTCTAATTCGTCACAAACAAAATATCCTGTTTTTCTGGACGTCATATCAACAACGCCTTCGTAATATTGTTGACTGGAAGCTTTAACTAAATACTTTCCGGGTTCGGATTCAATGATTAATTTTTGTGCTGCCAGGATTTTTTAAATCTTTTATAATTTCGTTTCTACTTTTAGTATCATCTAATTCTAAAATAGCAGCAATTTGTTTGTAATTAAAAGGTTTGTTCGCGTTTTTTGATAATATCTTAAATATCTTTTCGGAGAAAGTTTTTTCATTTTTTCCGAACTTTTTTGGTTTCTTACTCATTTTTCAATTTCTAATTAATGTTGAAAATTACAAATAGTTATAAGTTATGAGTTATAAGTTGTCAGTTTTAATATAAATCTAACATTACCTATTTTTCAAATTAATTTAAAACCTAAAAAAAGAAATGTTATCAACAGCTATTAAAAACAATAAAAAGAAAAGATTTAAAAATTTAAATTTATGATGGTTATTATAGCGTGTTCATTTGTACAATAACTTTACTTTTTAAAATTAGATTTTTGTAGTTATATTTTTTTATATCAATTTATCAACATAGTTTTTAGAATTTAAAACGTTCATTTTTAAGTATTTTTTAGATTTAATTAACAGTTGTTCACAACTCCAATAAGTATTTTTTTGTAGATAACTTATAGTTTAATTTTAGTTGAAAAAGAATGTTTTTATATTGATAACTTTTCTAAAAATTATTCAAACTAAATTTGTTTTTTTCAACCTACTTTTTGATTACAATTTTAAATCATACAACCTAAAAAAACTTCTAAAATTCTATCCAAAGTTGTTAACAATCTATGTTAATTTAAGGTTAACTGATTATCAACGAATTGAGAAATGCTATTAACAATCCACAATTTTAACATTTAAATTACGCTTAATGTATTTATTTCTAATTAGTTGTGAAAATTTATTAAAACAGTAAAATCCTTGTCAATTAAAAATCAAAGACTTACAATAAACTAAAATTGCAATCAATACTTTCCGTAAATTTGCGATACTAATTATACTCGCAACACTATGAAAATATCTATTGGAAACGATCACGCTGGTCCGGATTACAAGAATGCTATTGTTGCCTTTTTAAAACAAAAGGGACACGTAATAATCAATCATGGAACCGATACTTTTGACAGTGTGGATTATCCGGATTTTGGTCATCCTGTTGCACTTGATGTTGAAACAGGAAATGCCGATTTTGGTATCGTAATTTGTGGTTCCGGAAACGGAATCAATATGACTGTGAATAAACACCAAGGCATTCGTTCCGCATTGTGTTGGACTAAAGAAATTGCAGCTTTGGCACGTCAACATAACGACGCTAATATTATCAGTATTCCGGCTCGATTTACTTCTATACAACAAGCGGTAGAAATGGTTGACACTTTTTTAAACACCAATTTCGAAGGCGGAAGACACGCTAACCGAGTGAATAAAATAGCTTGTCAATAAAATGGGAGATAACCACAACCACGTTCATATTCACAAACATGAAGTAAGAGGAAAAAATCTAATCTTTTCCATTCTGCTAAATTTACTGATTACGATTGCGCAGTTGTTGGCGGAATTATTTCAGGAAGTTTGGCTTTAATTTCGGATGCACTTCACAATTTTTCTGATGTACTTTCATTGGTTTTTAGTTTAGTAGCACAAAATTATCCAGAAGAAAAGCTTCGATAAACAATACGTTTGGATATAAACGAGCCGAACTAATAGCCGCTTTTATAAATGCTATAACACTAATTGTTGTCGCTTTATTTTTAATTTATGAAGCTTCCGCAAGATTATTCCATCCGGAACCAATTAAGTCAGGTTTGGTTATTTGGCTCGCAATTTTAGGAATTATTGTAAACGGGGGTTCGGTCTTGTTGCTTAAAAAAGATTCAGAACACAATCTTAATATGAAATCAGCTTACCTCCATTTATTGACCGACATGATGGCTTCGGTTGCGGTTTTAGTCGGTGGTTTGTTGATGAAATTTTATGGTTGGTTTTGGGTGGATAGTTTGATGACATTGTTAATTGCCTTTTATTTAATCTACGTTAGTTATGATTTGATAAAATCTGCTACCAAAATGCTAATGCTTTTTACACCTGATTACATTGACATTAAAGAAATTGTTCGTGAAGTTCATAAAATCAAAGGAGTTAATAAATTACACCATATCCATGTGTGGCATTTGAATGACGAAGAATTACACCTCGAAGCACATCTTGATTGTTCCGATGATATAAAATTGAGCGAATTCAACGTTTTATTACATAATGTGGAAATACTTTTATTTGAAAAATTCCACATAAATCACATCAATATTCAACCCGAATTTAAAAAAGAAGATCCAAAAGATTTTATTGTTCAGGACTAATACTATGACAAAACTTGACATCAATAGCATCCAAAAAATATTTCAAAAAAGAGCACCTAATTCTCATAAAGGAAATCACGGACATGCATTGATTATTGCCGGAAGTAAATCTAAAATCGGAGCCGCTATTATTTGTGCTAAAGCTTGTTTAAGATCAGGCGCAGGTCTGGTTACATTAAATATTCCAAAAAAAGAAAGAATAGCCCTATTCTCCTCTGTTCCGGAAGCAATGACTGAATTTAGGGGAGAGAAAAAGAATTGGACTTCTTTTAATTCATTTGCCATTGGACCAGGCATAGGAACTAATAAATCAGCAACAAATCTCCTGAGATTATTGATAACAAATGTGAAAATCCCAACCGTTTTTGATGCTGATGCTTTAAATATTTTGGCCAAAAACCAGCATGAACTTTTAAACCTGCCTCAAAAATCCATTCTTACACCACACGTTAAAGAGTTTGACAGACTTTTTGGGAAGCATGATTCTGAGTCAGAAAGAAGAATAACAGCTTCTACAAAAGCCAAAGAATTGCACTTGATTATTATCCTGAAAGGACATAAATCTTTTATTACTGATGGAGAAAAAAGTTTCGAAAACACTACCGGAAATTCAGGCTTGGCCAAAGGCGGTTCGGGCGATGCTTTGACAGGAATAATAACAGCTTTTTTAGCACAAGGTTACGAACCATTGAATGCCGCTTTACTTGGCGTTTATATTCATGGCCTAGCAGCCGATATTACTTTAGAAACACAAAGTCCGGAAAGCATGTTAATCACTGATGTAATAGATAATCTTGGACGAGCGTTTAAAAAAATTCAAAATTAAATTCATGACCAGCATACAATATATTCAAAGCCAAGTTACGGCTGCGCCAAAAAGCATTGAGGCCACTTTAAAATTACTTTCCGAAGATTGCACCATTCCATTTATTTCGCGTTACCGAAAAGACCAAACCGGAAATTTAGACGAAGTCGTAATTGAACAAATTGCCAAACTTTCCAAACAATACGATGAAATTGTAAAAAGAAAAGAATCGATTCTAAAAACCATTGAAGAACAAGGGCAACTTTCTCCTGAATTGGCCAAAAAAATAAAGGAAAGTTTTGACTTACAGGAAATAGAAGATTTGTATTTACCTTATAAAAAGAAGAAAAAAACCCGTGCCGATATCGCTCGAGAAAATGGTTTGGAACCTTTAGCCAAAATTATTTTCAGTCAAAGAAATGAAGATGTCGATTTTATTTCCACTCAATATCTCAACGACAAAGTCAAAAATGAAGACGAAGCGTTGCAAGGCGCAAGAGATATTATTGCCGAATGGATTAACGAAAATAGTTACATACGAAAAAATCTCCGCCGATTATTTCAACGAAAAGCGATTGTAGAAACTAAAGTTGTAAAGAAAAAAGAAAACGAAGAAGATGCACAGAAATTCAAGCAATATTTCGATTGGGCCGAACCGATTTCAAAAATACCATCTCATAGATTGTTGGCAATGTTACGCGCCGAGGCGGAAGGTTTCGTAAAACTAAATGTTGATATCGAAAAAGAGGAAGCTATTGATTTTATCGAAAACGAAATTATAAAGGCCAAAAATGATACGACCGAACATATAAGATTAGCAATTAATGACAGTTATAAACGATTGCTGGAACCAGCCATATCAAACGAAACATTACAAGATGCCAAAGCTAAAGCCGACAGCAAAGCGATTGATGTTTTTGCTGGGAATTTGAGTCAGCTTTTGTTAGCACCGCCATTAGGTGAAAAAAGAATTTTAGCGATTGACCCGGGATTTAGAAGCGGCTGCAAAATCGTTTGTTTAGATGAAAAAGGTGATTTATTATACAACGAAACTATATATCCGCATCAGCCACAAAATGAAAGCGCGATGGCGATGAAAAAAATTCGCTCGATGGTGAATGCTTACAATATTGAGGCAATTTCTATCGGAAACGGAACGGCAAGTCGCGAAACCGAATTCTTCATCAAGAAATCGCTTTTGATAAACCCGTTCAGGTTTTTATAGTTTCTGAAGCTGGTGCTTCGGTTTATTCAGCATCCAAAATTGCCCGCGAGGAATTTTCAAAATATGATGTAACGGTTCGAGGCTCGGTTTCTATTGGAAGAAGATTGGCTGATCCGTTGGCTGAATTAGTAAAAATCGACCCAAAATCTATTGGCGTTGGACAATACCAACATGACGTTGATCAAATTAAACTCAAAGAAGAATTGGATACCGTTGTGGTTCGTTGCGTGAATTCAGTTGGAATAAATATTAATACGGCTAGCAAATCGCTGTTAGGTTATGTTTCCGGAATTGGTGAAAAAATGGCCGAAAATATAGTTGCCTTTCGTTCCGAAAATGGTCCGTTTGAAGACAGAAAACAACTTAAAAAAGTGCCGCGTTTAGGCGACAAAGCATACCAACAAGCTGCAGCTTTTATTCGAATTCATAACGGTAAAAATCCGTTGGACAATTCAGCAGTGCATCCTGAAGCATATCCGATTGTAGAAAAAATGGCTAAAGATTTAGGTTTAAAAACCAATGATTTGATTGCCAACAAAGAAAGATATCCCAAATAAAATTAGAAAATTATATCACACCGGAAATAGGAATTCTAGGATTAAAAGATATTGTGAAAGAATTAGAAAAACCAGGACTCGATCCAAGAAAAGCAGCCAAAGTTTTTGAGTTTGATCCAACAGTTACCACTATAAAAAACGTTCGTTCCGGAATGATTTTACCCGGAATTGTCAATAATATTACCGCTTTTGGTTGCTTTGTAGATATCGGAATTAAGGAAAGCGGTCTGGTTCACATCTCGCAACTCAAAGCTGGTTTTGTTTCCGATGTGAATGAAGTGGTGAAATTACACCAACATGTGCAAGTAAAAGTAGTTGAGGTTGACGAAGAGCGTAAACGAATTCAGTTGACGATGATATTATAAATTAAAAGCCAAAATCTTAATTGTATTTGGGCTTTTTTAGTGTTTTATCTA
>NZ_JAUFQN010000023.1 GCF_030409795.1 Flavobacterium paronense
TAAAGTAGTTTTCTCATCTATTAAAAAGATAAAATCCCAAACTGTTGTGGTTTGGGATTTTTAGTATTTATTATTTAAGCTTCACTTTCTTTATCCAAATATTCTTGACAATTTCAATAGCATTGGTCACAACATCACTTAATGCTGTAATGAAACTTCCTTCTTCGGCATTATCGATAGCATGTTTAATAGCTTCAACTTCTTTTTTGATTATCTCTGTAGTAACTGTTTTACCTGATTCGGCAATACCTTCCATAATGAGTCCGATGATTTCTTCTTCCGTTCTACCGCGCAATGTTTTTTCTTGTCGAATGATAATATGATCAAACATACGAGCCGCAATATTGGCACATTCCTTAATGTCTTCGTCACGACGGTCACCAACACCAGCAATAATTCCAATTTTTTTGGTGGCTTCAACACTTTGTAAAAAGTCTTCAATACCTTTATACCCAGCAGGATTGTGAGCAAATCAATTAATACTTTGAATTTTTTAAACTCAAAAATATTCATTCTTCCAGGTGTTTGTGCAGCACTTGGAATAAATGTTTGTAATGATAAACTAATGTCATCCGTTTTAAATCCTTGTAAATAACTTGCTAAAGTGGCAGCTAGAACATTGGCAATCATGAATTTGGCTTTTCCACCCATAGTTAACGGAACGTGAGTAGCTCTTTCGACTCTCATTTTCCATTCTCCTTTTTTGATGGTAATAAATCCATTTTCATAAACAGCTACAATCTTTCCTTCTTTAGAAAACTGTTTTACAATTGGATATTTTCTCATCCATACTAAAATAGGCAACATTGCAACTTAATTCGTTTGCGATTTTTAAACATTGCTCATCTTCAGCATTCAAATGGGCCAACCATCTTTCTTAACACTTTTGACAACCGTACTTTTTACTCGAGCCAAATCATCTAAAGTGTGAATATCGCTCAAGCCCAAATGGTCTTCCTGAATATTAGTAATAATAGCAATATCGCATCGGCTAAAGCCAAGTCCGGAACGAAGAATTCCGCCGCGAGCGGTTTCCAAAACAGCAAATTCGACCGTTGGATCTTTCAAAATATATTCAGCAGAAACGGGTCCGGTAGTATCTCCTTTTTCCATCATATGGTTTTGAACATAAATTCCATCCGATGTGGTGAAACCAACTTTATAACCATTATTTTTTACAATATGTGCTAAAAGTCTTGTCGTAGTAGTCTTTCCATTGGTTCCAGTAACTGCAATTATTGGAATTCGACTCGGTTTCCCAGGAGGATAAAGCATGTCAATAACTGGTGCAGCAACGTTTCTTGGCAGTCCTTCTGATGGTGCTAAGTGCATTCGGAATCCTGGTGCAGCATTAACTTCAAGAATACAACCTCCATTTTCTTTCAAAGGTTGGGTTAGGTTTTCAGCCATGATATCCACACCACAAATATCTAAACCAATGACACGCGAAATTCTTTCGCAAAGGAAGATGTTTTCAGGGTGCATCATATCGGTAACATCTATAGAAGTTCCGCCAGTACTCAAGTTTGCAGTTGATTTTAGGTATACAGTTTCATCTTTTTTAGGACGGTTTCTAAAGTGTAATTTAATTTTTCTAATAAATCGGTGGTATCTCTATCAACGTCAATTTGGGTTAACACATTTTCATGTCCGTAACCACGACGTGGATCTTTATTGGTTTCGTCAATTAATTGTTGGATGGTATTTTTTCCGTCACCTTTGACATGTGCTGGTTCTCTTTTGGCAGCAGCTACTAATTTATTATCAATAACTAAAACCCTGAAATCATAGCCCGTAATAAATTTTTCAACGATAACGCGATGGCTATATTTTTTGGCATAAGCTAAACCTTCTACTGCATCTTCTCTATTTTTTACGTTGATAGAAGCTCCTTTTCCGTGATTTCCATCTAAAGGTTTTAAAACAATTGGGTAGCCAATTTTTCTGATAACTTCATCTAAATCTCTTCGTCAACACAAATTCCTCCATTGGCAACCGGAATTGAAGCGGCATCGAGCATTTTTTTAGTTTGTTCTTTATTACAAGCAATATCCACAGCTATGCTACTTGTTTTGCAGGTAATTGTAGCTTGAAAACGCATTTGATTGATACCATAACCTAATTGTACTAATGAATTTGTTCCTAATCGTATCCAAGGAATATCTCTTGCAACAGCTTCTTCAACAATACTTCCTGTAGAAGGTCCAAGACGAACACGCTCTCTAATTTCACGCATTTTTTGAATATCAGCTTCAAGATCATAATCAGTTCCGGCAATTAAAGCTTCTGCAATAGCAACGGCACTTTCGGCTGCAAACATTCCTACATTTTCTTCAGTGTAACTAAAAACAACGTTGTATATTCCTGGAGTTTTGGTTTCGCGAGTTCTTCCAAAACCAGTTTCCATTCCGGCCAAGGTTTGAATTTCTAAAGCAATATGTTCAAATTACATGACCCATCCATGTGCCTCGCTCAATACGGGAAAAGAAACCGCCGCGTGTACCTTCGGAGCAACGATGTTCAATCATAGTTGGAAACATAGCTTCTATTCTTTCACGAAAACCTTCAATTTTATTGGTTGGAAATTGTTCCATTTCTTCCAAATCAAGGCGCATTTGGATTAATTTTTTACGTTGAACACTCCAAATATTTGGACCACGAAGTGCTTGTATTTTATCTATTTTCATGATTAAGAATAATTAGTAAAAGTATTTAGTAATGATTTTGTTAAAAATAGGAAATTTTTATTGTTGGGATGTATTTTTTTTGAAGAAATGGCAAAAAAATAAAAAGGGTATTATAATTTTTTAAAGTTTCAGAATCTCAAAATGTTATGTTTTAGATAAAAAAATGTTTTGTGAAGTTGAATTAAGATAAAGTAACTGAAAAGATTCTTATATTGCACTACAATCTTTTGATGTTTAACTTATTGATTCTTTAAGCTTTGAAAAAAAATCTACTTTATCTATTTATAATTATTGTATCAACTTCTTTTGCTCAGCAACGAAAAGGGCAACTTTATTTGACCTCAGATTCTAAGCACGATTTGTTTGTTTCTTTTGGTTTAAACGTTCCACTTTATTCAACGTCTTTTTTTCAAGAACTTAAAGAAAGTAATCCTGATTTTAAAGTACTTGTTGAAGAGTATGGGATTGAGTTTCAAAAAGGCATTACGATTTCGGAGAACACATTAAATACTATGGAAGAAAATGCCAAGCAGCTCCATGGAAATTATGACGCCGTTAGAAAGCTTCGGAATATATTTAAAATCAAAATTGAAAATCCTACTAACTCACGTCTTTTGGAAGTTGGTATGGCTCTTGAAAAATTGGATGTTGTTGAATACTGTTGTTTGACTTCTCTTCAACCCATAAAACCACCCGTTGATATTGCGCCGACTACAGCAAATTATGAAGCTAATCAAGGTTATATTCAATCAAATCCTGGAGTAAATATGCAATATGCGTGGAATTTAGGTTTGAATGGACAAAATATAAAATTGAGAGATGTTGAATATGGTTTTAATAAAAACCATGAGGAATTAGCTGATGCTAATGCCAGTTTAGCTAGTGGAATGACCATTTCTACAAGCGCTACTGAAGCCTATACGGAGCATGGAACAGGCGTTTTTGGAATTTTGTATGCTGATAAAGGAAGTTATGGTATTTCAGGTTTAGCTTATGGTGCTCAAGAATTAATCTTATTTCCCGAATGGCAGCAATCCGGCTATGATAGAATTAATGCGGTTTCTCAATGTATTAATAATTCTACTAGTGGTAATGTTATTGTTTATGAAATGCAAACCACCGCATTTACTTCTACTGATTATGTAATGGCAGAATACAATCAAGTTATTTGGGATTTAACCAAAGCAGCAACTGATTCTGGTATTACTATAGTTGCAGCTGCAGGCAATGGTTCGGTTAATTTAGATTCATCAACCTTTGCAAGTTATATGGCAAGAGGTGATAGCGGTGCCATAATTGTTGGTGCTGGTACTTCAACAGTAAATCATGATAAACTTTCTTTTAGTACTTATGGTTCAAGAGTTGATTTACAAGCTTGGGGAGAAAATGTACAAACAATAGGTAAATTAGGAAATTTTTACACCTTGATAGGGAATGATTTTAATCAAAGTTATGTAACATTTAACGGAACAAGTTCAGCTACACCAATTGTAGCCTCATGTGCAGCAATATTACAATCCTATTATTTTAGTTTAAGAAATGCCTATTTGAGTCCTCAGCAATAAAAAATATAATGCAAGAAACTGGAATTGCTCAAGGAACAGGTGTGTCTGGAAATATAGGACCTATTCCTAATATGCAAGCAGCCATTCAAAGAGTTTTCAATGAATCTTTGGGCGTTAAGGGAGAAGAAAAATTTCAATTTCATATTTATCCAAATCCAATAGCGAATCAGTTTACTATAATGTCAAGTGATTTGATTTCTACTGATGCTGTTATTGAAATTTATACAAGTTTAGGACAATTGGTTTATACTTCTAATTTACCAATTGATAAGATTATTGATGCATCTCAATTATCAAGTGGATTGTACTTTGTTAAAGTTTCTGAAATGGGGAAAAGTTTTATTCAAAAAATTATTAAAAACTAATTCTAGTTTTGGGTAATAAAATCAACTATTTTAAGGTATAATTCTCCGTCATGCATGCTGTGTCCTAATCCAGTTGTTTCTATATAGATGGTGTTTTCCCAAGTGCTGGCATATTTCCGACCTTCATCTATTAGTACTACTTTATCCTCTTTATCATGTGCGATAAAAGCTTTTTGGGTAAAGTTTTTGGCAAATTTGTGACCCGAAAAATCATCGATATGAATGTTGAATTTTTCGTGGTAATAATTCTCTAATTGCATTTTAATTCTGTTGTTTAAACTCAGAAGTTTAATGAAGTTGTCACTCAAAATTTTAAAATCGGAAGGCGCTCCAAGTAGAACTATTTTTTCAATTTCTGTATTTTGATATTTGTTCAGATAATAAGCAATAGCAGCGCCACCAATAGAATGACCAATGATAATTTTAGGTTGGTATTTTTGGATTAAAACATGAAGGTATTCTGCGTATTTTGGTGCGTTGAATTCTTTACCATCACTTAATCCATGAGCTGGTGCGTCAATAGCAATAATGGTTTTACCTAAAGGTTTTAAATAAAGTAATAATTTTTTCCAACGAGAAGCATTGCTTTCCCATCCATGAACCAATAGTATTATTTCGTCGTTGCCATGCCAAATGTAGGTTTGAAACTTTTCATTTTGGCATTCAAAGGTTTCATAAGTTACGTTCTGTAATGTTTTTGGCATTTTCTCTTTTTTGATTCTGCCTTTTCTGGGTTGACTAAAAAGTTCGTATGCTTTGTTTTTAGCTACTTCCAAATTGACATAGCTCAATACGTTGAGATATATCCCAACTGATTTAGTGATAATAAAGAATTGAATTTTCTTCATAAAAAAATCCCGAATAAATCGGGATTAGTATATTATAGGTGAGCAAATAATTTTTGCATTTTTTCTCTTTCTTCTTCTGCTAAAGAAGCATCTACTAAGATTCTTCCTGAATGTTCATCGGTGATGATTTTCTTTCTAGCAGCAATTTCTACTTGTGTTTGTGGTGGAATCGTAAAGAATGAACCAGCCGAAGCACCACGTTCAATGGATACAACTGCTAAACCATTACGAACACTTGAACGAATTCTTTTGTAAGCTGCTAATAATCTTTCTTCGATTAGCGCTTCATATTCAGCTGATTTCTCGGTTAAGAAGGCTTCCTCTTTTTGAGTTTCTGCCATGATATCACTCAATTCAGCTTTCTTATGTTTTAAGTGAGTTGATTTTTGATCTAATTTTTCTTTAGAATTTGAAATCACTTCCTTTTATGATCTATAGAAGCTTTTAATTCTTTAATTTGTTTTTCAGCTAATTGAATTTCTAATTCTTGAAATTCTACTTCTTTTGTCAAAGAATTGAATTCTCTATTGTTACGAACTTCTTTTTGTTGAGCCGTATATTTTTTTATGGCTGCCTGATGATCGTCAATATTGTTTTTCTTAGTTTTGATTTGCTCTTCTATAGTAACCAAATCACTTTTTAATTTATCTAAACGAGTGCTTAAACCAGTAACTTCATCCTCTAAATCTTCCACTTCCAAAGGCAATTCGCCTCGTACATTTCTGATTTCATCAATTCTTGTATCTATGATTTGAAGGTCATAAATAGCTCTTAATTTGTCTTCAACATTTAGTTCTTTTGTAGTCGCCATATTTTATAAGTACTTAACTGGATTTGTATTTTCTTCCGAAAAAATGATTGCAAAATTAGGGATTTTTTTCTTAAGAAAATCAACAATATAATTTTTTGTAAATCTTTCACTTTCAAAGTGCCCAATATCGGCCAAAACCAATTGATTTTCAGCTTCATAAAAGTTGTGATACTTCAAATCAGAAGTCAGGAAAACATCAGCATTTGCCTGAATTGCAATCTTAATAGCAAAACTTCCTGAACCGCCAAGCACAGCAACTTTTTGAATTGGTTTTCCTCGCAATATACTGTGCCGAATTCCGCCACATTGCATTTTGTCTTTTACAAACGCAAAAAAATGGTCTTCGTTCATTGGTTTTTCTAGTTCGCCAATCATTCCCAAACCAATGTTTTGGTGTGTATTTTGCAAATCATAAATCTCATACGCCACTTCTTCGTATACATGATTTTTAAAAGTGCTTTTAGTATATTGGATTGTAATTGTTTTTCAAAAGTGACTTCGATTTTAATTTCAGGTGTTTCAACAAATTCGAATCGTTCTCCAAGTTGAGGATTGCTGTCTTCGTTTCCCATATAAGTCCCAATACCTTTTGAATTAAAACTACAATCTTCATAATTGCCAATCTTTCCGGCACCGGCATCAAATAAGGCATTGCGCAATTCTTCTACGTTTTCGGGAATGGTATAGGTAATTAGTTTTTGAATAAAGTTCTGTTTGGGAATTAAAATCTTTGTGTTAATCAAACCCAACGCATCTGAAAAAATCTTATTAACACCGTTTTTATGATTGTCTAAAGCTGTATGAACTGCATAAATGGCAATATCATTTTTGATGGCTTTAAGAACTGAACGCTCTACATAATTTTTACCCGTAATTTTTTTATACCTGAGAAAATGATTGGATGAAAGCAAACAACCAAATTACATTTTTTGGTAATGGCTTCCTCTATAACAGTTTCCAAAGCATCGTGACAAACCAGAATTCCTGTAGCATCGTTTTCCTGATTTCCAACAAGCAAACCAACGTTATCAAAATCTTCGGCATAAGCCAAAGGCGCCATTTCTTCTAAAATTGATAGTATTTCTTTTATTTTCATGTTGCCCATTGATTTAAATAGTCTTTAATTACCCAAATACCGTTTACTTTTTCAAGTAGCAAAAAACTACCGCTGTTGTGCTCAATGTTTCTGTAAAAAGCAATTTTAACTAAGCAAAATTATTGTTATCAAAATATATTGGTTTGTTTATAATCAGTAAACGTTGGTTGTTTAGACCTTCTCGATCAGAAACAGTTTTAAATTCTTCAAAAGATAAACACGCATTAACTTTGCTTTTCAAATATTGATTTTGATTGTCAAATAACAGGTTGTAAGCTACAGACCAATCTTCATCAATGCCAACAATAATTTCTTTTTTGATTTCGGCAGCGTTTTTTTTGAGTAAATCACTTTGGGATATTACTTCCAAAACTTCTTCGTTATTTGGTGCTTTTTTGCAATAAAAATTAAGCAATTGTAATCTTCCTTTGGCAATAACTTTTTCGGTTTTATAATATTTGGTAAAAATTATTTTTAGAATAGCAGCATTGTCATTTTCCTGAGAAAATGCTGCTGATGAAATAAGAAAAAAAATCAAAATATTTTTAGACACTGTTTTTTTCATTGCGTATTGTAATCAGAATAATTTTTATTCAAAGATAAAAAATCGTTACTTTCGTAGTATGAATTTGTTGCGAAAATTACTCTTTCCTTTTGCCATATTGTATGGTTTTATAACTTTTTTAAGAAATTATCTTTATGATAAAGGTATACTAAAATCGTATTCAGTTGATATTCCTGTTATTGCTGTTGGGAATTTAAATTTTGGTGGTACTGGAAAAACACCTCAAATTGAGTATTTAATTCGGCTACTTTCGCCTAATTATAAAGTGGCAACCTTAAGTCGTGGTTATAAAAGAAAGTCAGAAGGATTTATTTTGGCTGATGCCAATGCTAATGCGGAAACTCTGGGTGATGAACCTTTTCAGTATTTTAAAAAATTTCCAACTATTCAGGTTGCTGTTGATGCTGACAGACGCAACGGAATCGAACAATTGTTAAAACAAAAAACAAAGCCAGAAATCATTTTGTTAGATGATGCATTTCAACATCGCAAAGTAAAAGCAGGTTTTTATATACTCTTGACGGCTTATGACGATTTGTTTTGCGATGATTATATATTGCCAACAGGCAATCTTCGCGAAAGCAGAAACGGAGCTAAAAGAGCGAATTTAATCATTGTAACTAAATGCCCGGCAAACAGTACAGAACTTCAACAAGAAAACATCAAAAAGAAATTAGGAATTGATTTACCAATTTTTTTTAGCTGTGTTTCTTATGACGATAAAGTCTATAATGAAGAAACAACTTTAGCAGTTAGTGAAGTTAAATTAATACAAAAAATTTTACTTGCCGGAATTGCAAAACCAAGACCTTTTTTCGAATTTTTACAAGCTGATACTGATGAAATTATGACATTTTCTGACCATCATCATTTTAGTGAGAGCGAAATTTTATCCATTAAAAGTAGAGCCATTGATAAAATCATCGTTACAACTGAAAAAGATTTTGTACGTTTGGATGCTAAAATTTTAAGAAAGCAATTTTTTATTTACCAATAAAAAGTCAATTTTTGAGTAATCAAGAGACTTTTGATCAAACTATTTTAAACTATGTGGGAACTTGTACAAGAAACCGTTAATTATATTAAAAATAAAACCAATTTCACGCCTGAATATGGTGTTATTTTAGGATCTGGATTAGGAAGTTTTACTGACGATATCACTATTGAATTTACATTACCATACAACGAAATTCAAATTTTCCTGTGTCAACTGTTCAAGGACATAAAGGAGCTTTGGTTTTTTGAACTATTGGCGATAAAAAAGTGATGGCAATGCAAGGGCGCTTTCATTTTTATGAAGGTTACGACATGAAGCAAGTAACTTTTCCGGTTCGTGTGATGAAATATCTTGGAGTTACTAAATTAGTTGTTTCCAATGCTTCTGGTGGGGTAAATTCTGATTATGAAGTAGGTTCAGTTGTGATTATTAAAGATCATATTAATTTTTTCCCAGAGCATCCGTTACGAGGGAAAAATGACGAGCGTTTTGGCCCTAGATTTTTGAATATGAATGAAGCTTATAATAAAGCTATGATTCAAAAAGCCAAAGTAATAGCAGTTGAAAATAATATTACAGTTCATGATGGTGTTTACCTTGGTTTGCAAGGTCCAACGTTTGAAACTTTTGCTGAATACAAAATGGTAAAAATTCTTGGTGCTGATTGTGTTGGAATGTCTACAGTTCCTGAAGTAATTGTAGCTCGACACATGGGAATCGAATGTTTTGGATTGTCTGTAGTTACAGATATGGGAGATGTTGAAGCAAGTATGGAAGAAGTGAGCCACGATGAAGTTCTAAAAGCAGCAGCAAAAGCGGAACCTCAAGTTAGAAAGTTAATCAAAGAATTAATTCTACAGTTCTAACTCAAATTCAAGGCAATAATTCTGTAGAAATTTTCGGGTTCAAAAGTTTTGGTGATGACATCGGTCATGCCAAAAGATAATAGCATTTCTCTATTTTCATTTAGAGAAATAGCCGTTAACGCAATGATTGGCTTTTTTATATCAAACTCTCTTATTTTTTGTGTTGCAATAGTGCCATTTATGCCTGGTAAATGAACATCCATTAATACTAAATCGAAATTATTTTCTTTGCTCAATAATTCAACAGCATCTTCACCATTGTCAATAATTTGACATATAACCTCCTTTTTCTCCAGCATCTTTTTAGTTACCATTTGGTTGATTTTATTATCTTCTACAACCAAATATTTTTACCTATTAATATATCATCCGAGTACATTTTTGGTTTTTCAGTGATAACTTCTTTGGTTCCTTTAAATAGATTTAATTCGAAATCAAATGTTGTCCCAACACCAACTTGGCTTTCTAAATTGATTTCTCCTCCAAGTAAATCTACTATTTTTTAACAATGGTTAAACCTAAACCTGTTCCGCCATATTTTCTGTTTATTTCAATTGAACCTTGCGAAAAACTCTCAAAAATAGTTTCCTGTTTATCTTCGGGTATCCCAATTCCAGTATCACTTACTGCAAAATTTATTCTTGAAAAATCATCCCCTGTTTCGATTAATTTAGCCATCACTTTAACTTCCCCATTTTTAGTAAATTTGAGTGCGTTATTAATCAAATTGATAATATTTGAGAGAGAGTTTGGTTGGGTCGCCAAGAACTATTTCGGGGATATTTTCATCAATTTCTAAAGTGAATTTATTGTTGTTATTTGAAGCAATTTCAGTCATTGAATTTTGAATATCCAGCAGCAATTGTTTGATGTTAAAATTGATATATTCAATTTCAATGTTGCTTGATTCAATTCGGTTAATTTCTAAGATTTCATTAATAAACGTCAATAAGTAATTGCCTGAAAATTTTAACGAATTTAAATAATGCAATTGATTTGGTTTTGGGTTGTCTTCAAGCAACAAATGTGTAATTCCATTGATTGCATTTAATGGAGTTCTTAATTCATGACTTACAGTTGAAAGGAATTCTGCTCTAGCTTTAGATGCTTTTTCAGCATTATCTTTTGCTATTTGTAATTCAAAATTTTTCTCTTTTAAGATATTGTTTGATTGGCTTCTGATAATATTATTTTTATATAATGACAAACTCAAAAGCGACAAAATGGTAATCAGAGCAATAGCTAAAATACTAATAAGCTTAGCAAATTTATTAGTCTTTTGTTGAGCTTCATATTCTTTTGTCATTTGCTCAATGGCCTTCATTCGTTCACTTTCTTTGAAACTTACATAATCATTAACATTTAATTTTTTATTGTACAGATGGGAAAGACTGTCTTTTAATTCTATGTGTGCTTTAAGATAGATATGTACGATTTTTTTAAGTCAAGAAGTTTCTCGTAAGACATACTTAAATCTAATAATATCTTAGCTTTTTGATCTAAATTTTTATCTTTTGTACTTAAGGTTAACGCTCTATTAAGATAGTTAACGCTTAAATTGTAATGGTTTAATTTTTCTTCAATCGTTCCTAATTGGTATAAAGCTTCGGCTTTGGTTTTAAATAAATCTTTACTATCGTCTTTGAAATGATTTCATTAAATAACTTGGAAGCCACATTCTGTCTTTCCGTTATTTTTATATAAAATACCTTTTTGTAAATTCATAAAGGGAGAAGCATCGATTTTCAAAACTTTATAAACGGATTCTGCTTTATCAAACTATCTTCAGCTTTGTCAAATTCTTCCAAACTCATATAACAAAGGCCCATATTGTAGTAACACAAGGCATAATCGGTTGATGGCAAAGTTGATTGTATAATTCGGCACTATTGGTGAAAGACTCCAGAGCATCATTCATTTTTTTTAACTCAAAATACGTTAAGCCAAGCGAAATAAGGCATCTGCCTTTCCTTTAATTTTATTATTAAGTTTGGCGTAATTAAAAGCTTTCTGAGAAAAAGCTAATGAAGATTTATAGTTGTTTGTCTTTTTATTGAAGTTGGCCAGTTTGTATGTAATAAGCAGTACTATCAATTTTTTTTATTGACATTCTTTGCCCAAAAAGACAATAGGAAATAACAGGAAAATCAAAATCCATTTCATTTAGCTTGGCCAATAAAAATTAGGGAGGCTAAATGTAGGGAAATTATTTTCCTGTTATTTCCTATTGTCTTTTTTGGGCAAAGAATGTCAATAAAAAAATTGATAGTACTGCTTATTACATACAACTGGCCAACTTCAATAAAAAGACAACAACTATAAATCTTCATTAGCTTTTTCTCAGAACTTTTAATTACGCCAAACTTAATAATAAAATTAAAGAAAGGCAGATGCCTTATTTTCGCTTGGCTTAACGTATTTTGAGTTAAAAAAAATGAATGATGCTCTGGAGTCTTTCACCAATAGTGCCGAATTATACAATCAACTTTTGCCATCAACCGATTATGCCTTGTGTTACTACAATATGGGCCTTTGTTATATGAGTTTGGAAGAATTTGACAAAGCTGAAGATAGTTTTGATAAAGCAGAATCCGTTTATAAAGTTTTGAAAATCGATGCTTCTCCCTTTATGAATTTACAAAAAGGTATTTTATATAAAATAACGGAAAGACAGAATTGGCTTCCAAGTTATTTAATGAAATCATTTCAAAAGACGATAGTAAAGATTTATTTAAAACCAAAGCCGAAGCTTTATACCAATTAGGAACGATTGAAGAAAAATTAAACCATTACAATTTAAGCGTTAACTATCTTAATAGAGCGTTAACCTTAAGTACAAAAGATAAAAATTTAGATCAAAAAGCTAAGATATTATTAGATTTAAGTATGTCTTACGAGAAACTTCTTGACTTAAAAAAATCGTACATCTATCTTAAAGCACACATAGAATTAAAAGACAGTCTTTCCCATCTGTACAATAAAAATTAAATGTTAATGATTATGTAAGTTTCAAAGAAAGTGAACGAATGAAGGCCATTGAGCAAATGACAAAAGAATATGAAGCTCAACAAAAGACTAATAAATTTGCTAAGCTTATTAGTATTTTAGCTATTGCTCTGATTACCATTTTGTCGCTTTTGAGTTTGTCATTATATAAAAATATATTATCAGAAGCCAATCAAACAATATCTTAAAAGAGAAAAATTTTGAATTACAAATAGCAAAAGATAATGCTGAAAAAGCATCTAAAGCTAGAGCAGAATTCCTTTCAACTGTAAGTCATGAATTAAGAACTCCATTAAATGCAATCAATGGAATTACACATTTGTTGCTTGAAGACAACCAAAACCAAATCAATTGCATTATTTAAATTCGTTAAAATTTTCAGGCAATTACTTATTGACGTTTATTAATGAAATCTTAGAAATTAACCGAATTGAATCAAGCAACATTGAAATTGAATATATCAATTTTAACATCAAACAATTGCTGCTGGATATTCAAAATTCAATGACTGAAATTGCTTCAAATAACAACAATAAATTCACTTTAGAAATTGATGAAAATATCCCCGAAATAGTTCTTGGCGACCCAACCAAACTCTCTCAAATATTTATCAATTTGATTAATAACGCACTCAAATTTACTAAAAATGGGGAAGTTAAAGTGATGGCTAAATTAATCGAAACAGGGGATGATTTTTCAAGAATAAATTTTGCAGTAAGTGATACTGGAATTGGGATACCCGAAGATAAACAGGAAACTATTTTTGAGAGTTTTTCGCAAGGTTCAATTGAAATAAACAGAAAATATGGCGGAACAGGTTTAGGTTTAACCATTGTTAAAAAATAGTAGATTTACTTGGAGGAGAAATCAATTTAGAAAGCCAAGTTGGTGTTGGGACAACATTTGATTTCGAATTAAATCTATTTAAAGGAACCAAAGAAGTTATCACTGAAAACCAAAAATGTACTCGGATGATATATTAATAGGTAAAAATATTTTGGTTGTAGAAGATAATAAAATCAACCAAATGGTAACTAAAAAGATGCTGGAGAAAAAGGAGGTTATATGTCAAATTATTGACAATGGTGAAGATGCTGTTGAATTATTGAGCAAAGAAAATAATTTCGATTTAGTATTAATGGATGTTCATTTACCAGGCATAAATGGCACTATTGCAACACAAAAATAAGAGAGTTTGATATAAAAAAGCCAATCATTGCGTTAACGGCTATTTCTCTAAATGAAAATAGAGAAATGCTATTATCTTTTGGCATGACCGATGTCATCACCAAACCTTTTGAACCCGAAAATTTCTACAGAATTATTGCCTTGAATTTGAGTTAGAACTGTAGAATTAATTCTTTGATTAACTTTCTAACTTGAGGTTCCGCTTTTGCTGCTGCTTTTAGAACTTCATCGTGGCTCACTTCTTCCATACTTGCTTCAACATCTCCCATATCTGTAACTACAGACAATCCAAAACATTCGATTCCCATGTGTCGAGCTACAATTACTTCAGGAACTGTAGACATTCCAACACAATCAGCACCAAGAATTTTTACCATTTTGTATTCAGCAAAAGTTTCAAACGTTGGACCTTGCAAACCAAGGTAAACACCATCATGAACTGTAATATTATTTTCAACTGCTATTACTTTGGCTTTTTGAATCATAGCTTTATTATAAGCTTCATTCATATTCAAAAATCTAGGGCCAAAACGCTCGTCATTTTTCCCTCGTAACGGATGCTCTGGGAAAAAATTAATATGATCTTTAATAATCACAACTGAACCTACTTCATAATCAGAATTTACCCCACCAGAAGCATTGGAAACAACTAATTTAGTAACTCCAAGATATTTCATCACACGAACCGGAAAGTTACTTGCTTCATGTCGTAACCTTCATAAAAATGAAAGCGCCCTTGCATTGCCATCACTTTTTTATCGCCAATAGTTCCAAAAACCAAAGCTCCTTTATGTCCTTGAACAGTTGACACAGGAAAATTTGGAATTTCGTTGTATGGTAATGTAAATTCAATAGTGATATCGTCAGTAAAACTTCCTAATCCAGATCCTAAAATAACACCATATTCAGGCGTGAAATTGGTTTTTATTTTTAATATAATTAACGGTTTCTTGTACAAGTTCCCACATAGTTTAAAATAGTTTGATCAAAAGTCTCTTGATTACTCAAAAATTGACTTTTTATTGGTAAATAAAATAATTGCTTTCTTAAAATTTTAGCATCCAAACGTACAAATCTTTTTCAGTTGTAACGATGATTTTATCAATGGCTCTACTTTTAATGGATAAAATTTCGCTCTCACTAAAATGATGATGGTCAGAAAATGTCATAATTTCATCAGTATCAGCTTGTAAAAATTCGAAAAAAGGTCTTGGTTTTGCAATTCCGGCAAGTAAAATTTTTTGTATTAATTTAACTTCACTAACTGCTAAAGTTGTTTCTTCATTATAGACTTTATCGTCATAAGAAACACAGCTAAAAAAAATTGGTAAATCAATTCCTAATTTCTTTTTGATGTTTTCTTGTTGAAGTTCTGTACTGTTTGCCGGGCATTTAGTTACAATGATTAAATTCGCTCTTTTAGCTCCGTTTCTGCTTTCGCGAAGATTGCCTGTTGGCAATATATAATCATCGCAAAACAAATCGTCATAAGCCGTCAAGAGTATATAAAAACCTGCTTTTACTTTGCGATGTTGAAATGCATCATCTAACAAAATGATTTCTGGCTTTGTTTTTTGTTTTAACAATTGTTCGATTCCGTTGCGTCTGTCAGCATCAACAGCAACCTGAATAGTTGGAAATTTTTTAAAATACTGAAAAGGTTCATCACCCAGAGTTTCCGCATTAGCATTGGCATCAGCCAAAATAAATCCTTCTGACTTTCTTTTATAACCACGACTTAAGGTTGCCACTTTATAATTAGGCGAAAGTAGCCGAATTAAATACTCAATTTGAGGTGTTTTTCCAGTACCACCAAAATTTAAATTCCCAACAGCAATAACAGGAATATCAACTGAATACGATTTTAGTATACCTTTATCATAAAGATAATTTCTTAAAAAGTTATAAACCATACAATATGGCAAAAGGAAAGAGTAATTTTCGCAACAAATTCATACTACGAAAGTAACGATTTTTTATCTTTGAATAAAAATTATTCTGATTACAATACGCAATGAAAAAACAGTGTCTAAAAATATTTTTGATTTTTTTTCTTATTTCATCAGCAGCATTTTCTCAGGAAAATGACAATGCTGCTATTCTAAAAATAATTTTTACCAAATATTATAAAACCGAAAAAGTTATTGCCAAAGGAAGATTACAATTGCTTAATTTTTATTGCAAAAAGCACCAAATAACGAAGAAGTTTTGGAAGTAATATCCCAAAGTGATTTACTCAAAAAAAACGCTGCCGAAATCAAAAAAGAAATTATTGTTGGCATTGATGAAGATTGGTCTGTAGCTTACAACCTGTTATTTGACAATCAAAATCAATATTTGAAAAGCAAAGTTAATGCGTGTTTATCTTTTGAAGAATTTAAAACTGTTTCTGATCGAGAAGGTCTAAACAACCAACGTTTACTGATTATAAACAAACCAATATATTTTGATAACAATAATTTTGCTTTAGTTAAAATTGCTTTTTACAGAAACATTGAGCACAACAGCGGTAGTTTTTTGCTACTTGAAAAAGTAAACGGTATTTGGGTAATTAAAGACTATTTAAATCAATGGGCAACATGAAAATAAAAGAAATACTATCAATTTTAGAAGAAATGGCGCCTTTGGCTTATGCCGAAGATTTTGATAACGTTGGTTTGCTTGTTGGAAATCAGGAAACGATGCTACAGGAATTCTGGTTTGTCACGATGCTTTGGAAACTGTTATAGAGGAAGCCATTACCAAAAAATGTAATTTGGTTGTTTGCTTTCATCCAATCATTTTCTCAGGTATAAAAAAAATTACGGGTAAAAATTATGTAGAGCGTTCAGTTCTTAAAGCCATCAAAAATGATATTGCCATTTATGCAGTTCATACAGCTTTAGACAATCATAAAAACGGTGTTAATAAGATTTTTTCAGATGCGTTGGGTTTGATTACACAAAGATTTTAATTCCCAACAGAACTTTATTCAAAAACTAATTACCTATACCATTCCCGAAACGTAGAAGAATTGCGCAATGCCTTATTTGATGCCGGTGCCGGAAGATTGGCAATTATGAAGATTGTAGTTTTAATTCAAAAGGTATTGGGACTTATATGGGAAACGAAGACAGCAATCCTCAACTTGGAGAACGATTCGAATTTGTTGAAACACCTGAAATTAAAATCGAAGTCACTTTTGAAAAACAATTACAATCCAATATACTAAAAGCACTTTTTAAAAATCATGTATACGAAGAAGTGGCGTATGAGATTTATGATTTGCAAAATACACACCAAAACATTGGTTTGGGAATGATTGGCGAACTAGAAAAACCAATGAACGAAGACCATTTTTTTGCGTTTGTAAAAGACAAAATGCAATGTGGCGGAATTCGGCACAGTATATTGCGAGGAAAACCAATTCAAAAAGTTGCTGTGCTTGGCGGTTCAGGAAGTTTTGCTATTAAGATTGCAATTCAGGCAAATGCTGATGTTTTCCTGACTTCTGATTTGAAGTATCACAACTTTTATGAAGCTGAAAATCAATTGGTTTTGGCCGATATTGGGCACTTTGAAAGTGAAAGATTTACAAAAAATTATATTGTTGATTTTCTTAAGAAAAAAATCCCTAATTTTGCAATCATTTTTTCGGAAGAAAATACAAATCCAGTTAAGTACTTATAAAATATGGCGACTACAAAAGAACTAAATGTTGAAGACAAATTAAGAGCTATTTATGACCTTCAAATCATAGATACAAGAATTGATGAAATCAGAAATGTACGAGGCGAATTGCCTTTGGAAGTGGAAGATTTAGAGGATGAAGTTACTGGTTTAAGCACTCGTTTAGATAAATTAAAAAGTGATTTGGTTACTATAGAAGAGCAAATCAAAACTAAGAAAAACAATATTGACGATCATCAGGCAGCCATAAAAAATATACGGCTCAACAAAAAGAAGTTCGTAACAATAGAGAATTCAATTCTTTGACAAAAGAAGTAGAATTTCAAGAATTAGAAATTCAATTAGCTGAAAAACAAATTAAAGAATTAAAAGCTTCTATAGATCATAAAAAGAAGTGATTTCAAATTCTAAAGAAAAATTAGATCAAAAATCAACTCACTTAAAACATAAGAAAGCTGAATTGAGTGATATCATGGCAGAAACTCAAAAAGAGGAAGCCTTCTTAACCGAGAAATCAGCTGAATATGAAGCGCTAATCGAAGAAAGATTATTAGCAGCTTACAAAAGAATTCGTTCAAGTGTTCGTAATGGTTTAGCAGTTGTATCCATTGAACGTGGTGCTTCGGCTGGTTCATTCTTTACGATTCCACCACAAACACAAGTAGAAATTGCTGCTAGAAAGAAAATCATCACCGATGAACATTCAGGAAGAATCTTAGTAGATGCTTCTTTAGCAGAAGAAGAAAGAGAAAAAATGCAAAAATTATTTGCTCACCTATAATATACTAATCCCGATTTATTCGGGATTTTTTTATGAAGAAAATTCAATTCTTTATTATCACTAAATCAGTTGGGATATATCTCAACGTATTGAGCTATGTCAATTTGGAAGTAGCTAAAAACAAAGCATACGAACTTTTTAGTCAACCCAGAAAAGGCAGAATCAAAAAAGAGAAAATGCCAAAAACATTACAGAACGTAACTTATGAAACCTTTGAATGCCAAAATGAAAAGTTTCAAACCTACATTTGGCATGGCAACGACGAAATAATACTATTGGTTCATGGATGGGAAAGCAATGCTTCTCGTTGGAAAAATTATTACTTTATTTAAAACCTTTAGGTAAAACCATTATTGCTATTGACGCACCAGCTCATGGATTAAGTGATGGTAAAGAATTCAACGCACCAAAATACGCAGAATACCTTCATGTTTTAATCCAAAAATACCAACCTAAAATTATCATTGGTCATTCTATTGGTGGCGCTGCTATTGCTTATTATCTGAACAAATATCAAAATACAGAAATTGAAAAATAGTTCTACTTGGAGCGCCTTCCGATTTTAAAATTTTGAGTGACAACTTCATTAAACTTCTGAGTTTAAACAACAGAATTAAAATGCAATTAGAGAATTATTACCACGAAAAATTCAACATTCATATCGATGATTTTTCGGGTCACAAATTTGCCAAAAACTTTACCCAAAAAGCTTTTATCGCACATGATAAAGAGGATAAAGTAGTACTAATAGATGAAGGTCGGAAATATGCCAGCACTTGGGAAAACACCATCTATATAGAAACAACTGGATTAGGACACAGCATGCATGACGGAGAATTATACCTTAAAATAGTTGATTTTATTACCCAAAACTAGAATTAGTTTTTAATAATTTTTTGAATAAAACTTTTCCCCATTTCAGAAACTTTAACAAAGTACAATCCACTTGATAATTGAGATGCATCAATAATCTTATCAATTGGTAAATTAGAAGTATAAACCAATTGTCCTAAACTTGTATAAATTTCAATAACAGCATCAGTAGAAATCAAATCACTTGACATTATAGTAAACTGATTCGCTATTGGATTTGGATAAATATGAAATTGAAATTTTTCTTCTCCCTTAACGCCCAAAGATTCATTGAAAACTCTTTGAATGGCTGCTTGCATATTAGGAATAGGTCCTATATTTCCAGACACACCTGTTCCTTGAGCAATTCCAGTTTCTTGCATTATATTTTTTAATTGCTGAGGACTCAAATAGGCATTTCTTAAACTAAAATAATAGGATTGTAATATTGCTGCACATGAGGCTACAATTGGTGTAGCTGAACTTGTTCCGTTAAATGTTACATAACTTTGATTAAAATCATTCCCTATCAAGGTGTAAAAATTTCCTAATTTACCTATTGTTTGTACATTTTCTCCCCAAGCTTGTAAATCAACTCTTGAACCATAAGTACTAAAAGAAAGTTTATCATGATTTACTGTTGAAGTACCAGCACCAACAATTATGGCACCGCTATCACCTCTTGCCATATAACTTGCAAAGGTTGATGAATCTAAATTAACCGAACCATTGCCTGCAGCTGCAACTATAGTAATACCAGAATCAGTTGCTGCTTTGGTTAAATCCAAATAACTTGATTGTATTCTGCCATTACATAATCAGTAGAAGTAAATGCGGTGGTTTGCATTTCATAAACAATAACATTACCACTAGTAGAATTATTAATACATTGAGAAACCGCATTAATTCTATCATAGCCGGATTGCTGCCATTCGGGAAATAAGATTAATTCTTGAGCACCATAAGCTAAACCTGAAATACCATAACTTCCTTTATCAGCATACAAAATTCCAAAAACGCCTGTTCCATGCTCCGTATAGGCTTCAGTAGCGCTTGTAGAAATGGTCATTCCACTAGCTAAACTGGCATTAGCATCAGCTAATTCCTCATGGTTTTTATTAAAACCATATTCAACATCTCTCAATTTTATATTTTGTCCATTCAAACCTAAATTCCACGCATATTGCATATTTACTCCAGGATTTGATTGAATATAACCTTGATTAGCTTCATAATTTGCTGTAGTCGGCGCAATATCAACGGGTGGTTTTATGGGTTGAAGAGAAGTCAAACAACAGTATTCAACAACATCCATTTTTCAAGAGCCATACCAACTTCCAAAAGACGTGAGTTAGTAGGATTTTCAATTTTGATTTTAAATATATTCCGAAGCTTTCTAACGGCGTCATAATTTCCATGGAGCTGCTTGGCATTTTCTTCCATAGTATTTAATGTGTTCTCCGAAATCGTAATGCCTTTTTGAAACTCAATCCCATACTCTTCAACAAGTACTTTAAAATCAGGATTACTTTCTTTAAGTTCTTGAAAAAAAGACGTTGAATAAAGTGGAACGTTTAAACCAAAAGAAACAAACAAATCGTGCTTAGAATCTGAGGTCAAATAAAGTTGCCCTTTTCGTTGCTGAGCAAAAGAAGTTGATACAATAATTATAAATAGATAAAGTAGATTTTTTTTCAAAGCTTAAAGAATCAATAAGTTAAACATCAAAAGATTGTAGTGCAATATAAGAATCTTTTCAGTTACTTTATCTTAATTCAACTTCACAAAACATTTTTTTATCTAAAACATAACATTTTGAGATTCTGAAACTTTAAAAAATTATAATACCCTTTTATTTTTTTTGCCATTTCTTCAAAAAAATACATCCCAACAATAAAAATTTCCTATTTTTAACAAAATCATTACTAAATACTTTTACTAATTATTCTTAATCATGAAAATAGATAAAATACAAGCACTTCGTGGTCCAAATATTTGGAGTGTTCAACGTAAAAAATTAATCCAAATGCGCCTTGATTTGGAAGAAATGGAACAATTTCCAACCAATAAAATTGAAGGTTTTCGTGAAAGAATAGAAGCTATGTTTCCAACTATGATTGAACATCGTTGCTCCGAAGGTACACGCGGCGGTTTCTTTCCCGTATTGAGCGAGGCACATGGATGGGTCATGTAATTGAACATATTGCTTTAGAAATTCAAACCTTGGCCGGAATGGAAACTGGTTTTGGAAGAACTCGCGAAACCAAAACTCCAGGAATATACAACGTTGTTTTTAGTTACACTGAAGAAAATGTAGGAATGTTTGCAGCCGAAAGTGCCGTTGCTATTGCAGAAGCTTTAATTGCCGGAACTGATTATGATCTTGAAGCTGATATTCAAAAAATGCGTGAAATTAGAGAGCGTGTTCGTCTTGGACCTTCTACAGGAAGTATTGTTGAAGAAGCTGTTGCAAGAGATATTCCTTGGATACGATTAGGAACAAATTCATTAGTACAATTAGGTTATGGTATCAATCAAATGCGTTTTCAAGCTACAATTACCTGCAAAACAAGTAGCATAGCTGTGGATATTGCTTGTAATAAAGAACAAACTAAAAAAATGCTCGATGCCGCTTCAATTCCGGTTGCCAATGGAGGAATTTGTGTTGACGAAGAAGATTTAGATGAAGTTATCAGAAAAATTGGCTACCCAATTGTTTTAAAAACTTTAGATGGAAATCACGGAAAAGGAGCTTCTATCAACGTAAAAAATAGAGAAGATGCAGTAGAAGGTTTAGCTTATGCCAAAAAATATAGCCATCGCGTTATCGTTGAAAAATTTATTACGGGCTATGATTTCAGGGTTTTAGTTATTGATAATAAATTAGTAGCTGCTGCCAAAAGAGAACCAGCACATGTCAAAGGTGACGGAAAAAATACCATCCAACAATTAATTGACGAAACCAATAAAGATCCACGTCGTGGTTACGGACATGAAAATGTGTTAACCCAAATTGACGTTGATAGAGATACCACCGATTTATTAGAAAAATTAAATTACACTTTAGAAACCGTTCCTAAAAAAGATGAAACTGTATACCTAAAATCAACTGCAAACTTGAGTACTGGCGGAACTTCTATAGATGTTACCGATATGATGCACCCTGAAAACATCTTCCTTTGCGAAAGAATTTCGCGTGTCATTGGTTTAGATATTTGTGGTGTGGATATCATGGCTGAAAACCTAACCCAACCTTTGAAAGAAAATGGAGGTTGTATTCTTGAAGTTAATGCTGCACCAGGATTCCGAATGCACTTAGCACCATCAGAAGGACTGCCAAGAAACGTTGCTGCACCAGTTATTGACATGCTTTATCCTCCTGGGAAACCGAGTCGAATTCCAATAATTGCAGTTACTGGAACCAATGGAAAGACTACTACGACAAGACTTTTAGCACATATTGTAAAAATAATGGTTATAAAGTTGGTTTCACCACATCGGATGGAATTTATGTTCAAAACCATATGATGGAAAAAGGAGATACTACCGGACCCGTTTCTGCTGAATATATTTTGAAAGATCCAACGGTCGAATTTGCTGTTTTGGAAACCGCTCGCGGCGGAATTCTTCGTTCCGGACTTGGCTTTAGCCGATGCGATATTGCTATTATTACTAATATTCAGGAAGACCATTTGGGCTTGAGCGATATTCACACTTTAGATGATTTGGCTCGAGTAAAAAGTACGGTTGTCAAAAGTGTTAAGAAAGATGGTTGGGCCATTTTGAATGCTGAAGATGAGCAATGTTTAAAAATCGCAAACGAATTAAGTTGCAATGTTGCCTATTTTAGTATGGATGAAAATAATCCAATTGTAAAACAGTTTTCTAAAGAAGGAAAGATTGTAGCTGTTTATGAAAATGGATTTATTACCATCAAAAAAGGAGAATGGAAAATGAGAGTCGAAAGAGCTACTCACGTTCCGTTAACTATGGGTGGAAAAGCCAAATTCATGATTGCCAATGTTCTAGCTGCCACTTTAGCAAGTTATTTACAAGGATTTAAAACGGATGACATTAGTTTATCATTACAAACATTTATTCCAAGTGCTGCACAAACACCTGGAAGATGAATATTTTTGAGTTTAAAAAATTCAAAGTATTAATTGATTTTGCTCACAATCCTGCTGGGTATAAAGGTATTGAAGACTTTTTACAAAGTGTTGAAGCCACCAAAAAAATTGGAATTATTGCTGGTGTTGGTGACCGTCGTGACGAAGACATTAGGAATGTGCCAATATTGCGGCTCGTATGTTTGATCATATTATCATTCGACAAGAAAAACATTTGCGCGTAGAACGGAAGAAGAAATCATCGGACTCATTATGGAAGGTATTGCCGATCAGTAAAACAGTTACTACAGAGATAATCAAAAAATTGAAGCTATTAAACATGCTATCGATAATGCCGAAGAAGGAAGTTTCATTACAGCATTAAGTGATGTTGTGACCAATGCTATTGAAA
>NZ_JAUFQN010000024.1 GCF_030409795.1 Flavobacterium paronense
AAAAATCCCAAACTGTTGTGGTTGGGATTTTAGTATTTATTATTTAAGCTTCACTTTCTTATCCAAATATTCTTGAACAATTTCAATAGCATTGGTCACAACATCACTTAATGCTGTAATGAAACTTCCTTCTTCGGCATTATCGATAGCATGTTTAATAGCTTCAACTTCTTTTTTGATTATCTCTGTAGTAACTGTTTTACCTGATTCGGCAATACCTTCCATAATGAGTCCGATGATTTCTTCTTCCGTTCTACCGCGCAAATGTTTTTCTTGTCGAATGATAATATGATCAAACATACGAGCCGCAATATTGGCACATTCCTTAATGTCTTCGTCACGACGGTCACCAACACCAGCAATAATTCCAATTTTTTTGGTGGCTTCAACACTTTGTAAAAGTCTTCAATACCTTTATACCCAGCAGGATTGTGAGCAAAATCAATTAATACTTTGAATTTTTTAAACTCAAAAATATTCATTCTTCCAGGTGTTTGTGCAGCACTTGGAATAAATGTTTGTAATGATAAACTAATGTCATCCGTTTTAAATCCTTGTAAATAACTTGCTAAAGTGGCAGCTAGAACATTGGCAATCATGAATTTGGCTTTTCCACCCATAGTTAACGGAACGTGAGTAGCTCTTTCGACTCTCATTTTCCATTCTCCTTTTTTGATGGTAATAAATCCATTTTCATAAACAGCTACAATCTTTCCTTCTTTAGAAAACTGTTTTACAATTGGATTATTTTCATCCATACTAAAATAGGCAACATTGCAACTTAATTCGTTTGCGATTTTTAAACATTGCTCATCTTCAGCATTCAAAATGGCCCAACCATCTTTCTTAACACTTTTGACAACCGTACTTTTTACTCGAGCCAAATCATCTAAAGTGTGAATATCGCTCAAGCCCAAATGGTCTTCCTGAATATTAGTAATAATAGCAATATCGCATCGGCTAAAGCCAAGTCCGGAACGAAGAATTCCGCCGCGAGCGGTTTCCAAAACAGCAAATTCGACCGTTGGATCTTTCAAAATATATTCAGCAGAAACGGGTCCGGTAGTATCTCCTTTTTCCATCATATGGTTTTGAACATAAATTCCATCCGATGTGGTGAAACCAACTTTATAACCATTATTTTTTACAATATGTGCTAAAAGTCTTGTCGTAGTAGTCTTTCCATTGGTTCCAGTAACTGCAATTATTGGAATTCGACTCGGTTTCCCAGGAGGATAAAGCATGTCAATAACTGGTGCAGCAACGTTTCTTGGCAGTCCTCTGATGGTGCTAAGTGCATTCGGAATCCTGGTGCAGCATTAACTTCAAGAATACAACCTCCATTTTCTTTCAAAGGTTGGGTTAGGTTTCAGCCATGATATCCACACCACAAATATCTAAACCAATGACACGCGAAATTCTTTCGCAAAGGAAGATGTTTTCAGGGTGCATCATATCGGTAACATCTATAGAAGTTCCGCCAGTACTCAAGTTTGCAGTTGATTTTAGGTATACAGTTTCATCTTTTTTAGGAACGGTTTCTAAAGTGTAATTTAATTTTTCTAATAAATCGGTGGTATCTCTATCAACGTCAATTTGGGTTAACACATTTTCATGTCCGTAACCACGACGTGGATCTTTATTGGTTTCGTCAATTAATTGTTGGATGGTATTTTTCCGTCACCTTTGACATGTGCTGGTTCTCTTTTGGCAGCAGCTACTAATTTATTATCAATAACTAAAACCCTGAAATCATAGCCCGTAATAAATTTTTCAACGATAACGCGATGGCTATATTTTTTGGCATAAGCTAAACCTTCTACTGCATCTTCTCTATTTTTTACGTTGATAGAAGCTCCTTTTCCGTGATTTCCATCTAAAGGTTTTAAAACAATTGGGTAGCCAATTTTTCTGATAACTTCATCTAAATCTTCTTCGTCAACACAAATTCCTCCATTGGCAACCGGAATTGAAGCGGCATCGAGCATTTTTTTAGTTTGTTCTTTATTACAAGCAATATCCACAGCTATGCTACTTGTTTTGCAGGTAATTGTAGCTTGAAAACGCATTTGATTGATACCATAACCTAATTGTACTAATGAATTTGTTCCTAATCGTATCCAAGGAATATCTCTTGCAACAGCTTCTTCAACAATACTTCCTGTAGAAGGTCCAAGACGAACACGCTCTCTAATTTCACGCATTTTTTGAATATCAGCTTCAAGATCATAATCAGTTCCGGCAATTAAAGCTTCTGCAATAGCAACGGCACTTTCGGCTGCAAACATTCCTACATTTTCTTCAGTGTAACTAAAAACAACGTTGTATATTCCTGGAGTTTTGGTTTCGCGAGTTCTTCCAAAACCAGTTTCCATTCCGGCCAAGGTTTGAATTTCTAAAGCAATATGTTCAATTACATGACCCATCCATGTGCCTCGCTCAATACGGGAAAAGAAACCGCCGCGTGTACCTTCGGAGCAACGATGTTCAATCATAGTTGGAAACATAGCTTCTATTCTTTCACGAAAACCTTCAATTTTATTGGTTGGAAATTGTTCCATTTCTTCCAAATCAAGGCGCATTTGGATTAATTTTTTACGTTGAACACTCCAAATATTTGGACCACGAAGTGCTTGTATTTTATCTATTTTCATGATTAAGAATAATTAGTAAAAGTATTTAGTAATGATTTTGTTAAAAATAGGAAATTTTTATTGTTGGGATGTATTTTTTTGAAGAAATGGCAAAAAATAAAAAGGGTATTATAATTTTTTAAAGTTTCAGAATCTCAAAATGTTATGTTTTAGATAAAAAAATGTTTTGTGAAGTTGAATTAAGATAAAGTAACTGAAAAGATTCTTATATTGCACTACAATCTTTTGATGTTTAACTTATTGATTCTTTAAGCTTTGAAAAAAAATCTACTTTATCTATTTATAATTATTGTATCAACTTCTTTTGCTCAGCAACGAAAAGGGCAACTTTATTTGACCTCAGATTCTAAGCACGATTTGTTTGTTTCTTTTGGTTTAAACGTTCCACTTTATTCAACGTCTTTTTTTCAAGAACTTAAAGAAAGTAATCCTGATTTTAAAGTACTTGTTGAAGAGTATGGGATTGAGTTTCAAAAAGGCATTACGATTTCGGAGAACACATTAAATACTATGGAAGAAAATGCCAAGCAGCTCCATGGAAATTATGACGCCGTTAGAAAGCTTCGGAATATATTTAAAATCAAAATTGAAAATCCTACTAACTCACGTCTTTTGGAAGTTGGTATGGCTCTTGAAAAATTGGATGTTGTTGAATACTGTTGTTTGACTTCTCTTCAACCCATAAAACCACCCGTTGATATTGCGCCGACTACAGCAAATTATGAAGCTAATCAAGGTTATATTCAATCAAATCCTGGAGTAAATATGCAATATGCGTGGAATTTAGGTTTGAATGGACAAAATATAAAATTGAGAGATGTTGAATATGGTTTTAATAAAAACCATGAGGAATTAGCTGATGCTAATGCCAGTTTAGCTAGTGGAATGACCATTTCTACAAGCGCTACTGAAGCCTATACGGAGCATGGAACAGGCGTTTTTGGAATTTTGTATGCTGATAAAGGAAGTTATGGTATTTCAGGTTTAGCTTATGGTGCTCAAGAATTAATCTTATTTCCCGAATGGCAGCAATCCGGCTATGATAGAATTAATGCGGTTTCTCAATGTATTAATAATTCTACTAGTGGTAATGTTATTGTTTATGAAATGCAAACCACCGCATTTACTTCTACTGATTATGTAATGGCAGAATACAATCAAGTTATTGGGATTTAACCAAAGCAGCAACTGATTCTGGTATTACTATAGTTGCAGCTGCAGGCAATGGTTCGGTTAATTTAGATTCATCAACCTTTGCAAGTTATATGGCAAGAGGTGATAGCGGTGCCATAATTGTTGGTGCTGGTACTTCAACAGTAAATCATGATAAACTTTCTTTTAGTACTTATGGTTCAAGAGTTGATTTACAAGCTTGGGGAGAAAATGTACAAACAATAGGTAAATTAGGAAATTTTTACACCTTGATAGGGAATGATTTTAATCAAAGTTATGTAACATTTAACGGAACAAGTTCAGCTACACCAATTGTAGCCTCATGTGCAGCAATATTACAATCCATTATTTAGAAATCCTATTAGATAGAGTATTCCTCAGCAATTAAAAAATATAATGCAAGAAACTGGAATTGCTCAAGGAACAGGTGTGTCTGGAAATATAGGACCTATTCCTAATATGCAAGCAGCCATTCAAAGAGTTTTCAATGAATCTTTGGGCGTTAAGGGAGAAGAAAAATTTCAATTTCATATTTATCCAAATCCAATAGCGAATCAGTTTACTATAATGTCAAGTGATTTGATTTCTACTGATGCTGTTATTGAAATTTATACAAGTTTAGGACAATTGGTTTATACTTCTAATTTACCAATTGATAAGATTATTGATGCATCTCAATTATCAAGTGGATTGTACTTTGTTAAAGTTTCTGAAATGGGGAAAAGTTTTATTCAAAAAATTATTAAAAACTAATTCTAGTTTTGGGTAATAAAATCAACTATTTTAAGGTATAATTCTCCGTCATGCATGCTGTGTCCTAATCCAGTTGTTTCTATATAGATGGTGTTTCCCAAGTGCTGGCATATTTCCGACCTTCATCTATTAGTACTACTTTATCCTCTTTATCATGTGCGATAAAAGCTTTTTGGGTAAAGTTTTTGGCAAATTTGTGACCCGAAAAATCATCGATATGAATGTTGAATTTTTCGTGGTAATAATTCTCTAATTGCATTTTAATTCTGTTGTTTAAACTCAGAAGTTTAATGAAGTTGTCACTCAAAATTTTAAAATCGGAAGGCGCTCCAAGTAGAACTATTTTTTCAATTTCTGTATTTTGATATTTGTTCAGATAATAAGCAATAGCAGCGCCACCAATAGAATGACCAATGATAATTTTAGGTTGGTATTTTTGGATTAAAACATGAAGGTATTCTGCGTATTTTGGTGCGTTGAATTCTTTACCATCACTTAATCCATGAGCTGGTGCGTCAATAGCAATAATGGTTTTACCTAAAGGTTTTAAATAAAGTAATAATTTTTTCCAACGAGAAGCATTGCTTTCCCATCCATGAACCAATAGTATTATTTCGTCGTTGCCATGCCAAATGTAGGTTTGAAACTTTTCATTTTGGCATTCAAAGGTTTCATAAGTTACGTTCTGTAATGTTTTTGGCATTTCTCTTTTTTGATTCTGCCTTTTCTGGGTTGACTAAAAAGTTCGTATGCTTTGTTTTTAGCTACTTCCAAATTGACATAGCTCAATACGTTGAGATATATCCCAACTGATTTAGTGATAATAAAGAATTGAATTTTCTTCATAAAAAAATCCCGAATAAATCGGGATTAGTATATTATAGGTGAGCAAATAATTTTTGCATTTTTTCTCTTTCTTCTTCTGCTAAAGAAGCATCTACTAAGATTCTTCCTGAATGTTCATCGGTGATGATTTTCTTTCTAGCAGCAATTTCTACTTGTGTTTGTGGTGGAATCGTAAAGAATGAACCAGCCGAAGCACCACGTTCAATGGATACAACTGCTAAACCATTACGAACACTTGAACGAATTCTTTTGTAAGCTGCTAATAATCTTTCTTCGATTAGCGCTTCATATTCAGCTGATTTCTCGGTTAAGAAGGCTTCCTCTTTTGAGTTTCTGCCATGATATCACTCAATTCAGCTTCTTATGTTTTAACTGTTTTTTTATCAGTGTTTGTAATTTCATTTGATTTGATCTAATCTTGAAATCACTCTTTTTATGATCTATAGAAGCTTTTAATTCTTTAATTTGTTTTTCAGCTAATGAATTTCTAATTCTTGAAATTCTACTTCTTTTGTCAAAGAATTGAATTCTCTATTGTTACGAACTTCTTTTTGTGAGCCGTATATTTTTTTATGGCTGCCTGATGATCGTCAATATTGTTTTTCTTAGTTTTGATTTGCTCTTCTATAGTAACCAAATCACTTTTTAATTTATCTAAACGAGTGCTTAAACCAGTAACTTCATCCTCTAAATCTTCCACTTCCAAAGGCAATTCGCCTCGTACATTTCTGATTTCATCAATTCTTGTATCTATGATTTGAAGGTCATAAATAGCTCTTAATTTGTCTTCAACATTTAGTTCTTTTGTAGTCGCCATATTTTATAAGTACTTAACTGGATTTGTATTTTCTTCCGAAAAAATGATTGCAAAATTAGGGATTTTTTCTTAAGAAAATCAACAATATAATTTTTTGTAAATCTTTCACTTTCAAAGTGCCCAATATCGGCCAAAACCAATTGATTTTCAGCTTCATAAAAGTTGTGATACTTCAAATCAGAAGTCAGGAAAACATCAGCATTTGCCTGAATTGCAATCTTAATAGCAAAACTTCCTGAACCGCCAAGCACAGCAACTTTTTGAATTGGTTTTCCTCGCAATATACTGTGCCGAATTCCGCCACATTGCATTTTGTCTTTTACAAACGCAAAAAAATGGTCTTCGTTCATTGGTTTTTCTAGTTCGCCAATCATTCCCAAACCAATGTTTTGGTGTGTATTTTGCAAATCATAAATCTCATACGCCACTTCTTCGTATACATGATTTTTAAAAAGTGCTTTTAGTATATTGGATTGTAATTGTTTTTCAAAAGTGACTTCGATTTTAATTTCAGGTGTTTCAACAAATTCGAATCGTTCTCCAAGTTGAGGATTGCTGTCTTCGTTTCCCATATAAGTCCCAATACCTTTTGAATTAAAACTACAATCTTCATAATTGCCAATCTTTCCGGCACCGGCATCAAATAAGGCATTGCGCAATTCTTCTACGTTTTCGGGAATGGTATAGGTAATTAGTTTTTGAATAAAGTTCTGTTTGGGAATTAAAATCTTTGTGTTAATCAAACCCAACGCATCTGAAAAAATCTTATTAACACCGTTTTTATGATTGTCTAAAGCTGTATGAACTGCATAAATGGCAATATCATTTTGATGGCTTTAAGAACTGAACGCTCTACATAATTTTTACCCGTAATTTTTTTTATACCTGAGAAAATGATTGGATGAAAGCAAACAACCAAATTACATTTTTGGTAATGGCTTCCTCTATAACAGTTTCCAAAGCATCGTGACAAACCAGAATTCCTGTAGCATCGTTTTCCTGATTTCCAACAAGCAAACCAACGTTATCAAAATCTTCGGCATAAGCCAAAGGCGCCATTTCTTCTAAAATTGATAGTATTTCTTTTATTTTCATGTTGCCCATTGATTTAAATAGTCTAATTACCCAAATACCGTTTACTTTTTCAAGTAGCAAAAAACTACCGCTGTTGTGCTCAATGTTTCTGTAAAAAGCAATTTTAACTAAAGCAAAATTATTGTTATCAAAATATATTGGTTTGTTTATAATCAGTAAACGTTGGTTGTTTAGACCTTCTCGATCAGAAACAGTTTTAAATTCTTCAAAAGATAAACACGCATTAACTTTGCTTTTCAAATATTGATTTTGATTGTCAAATAACAGGTTGTAAGCTACAGACCAATCTTCATCAATGCCAACAATAATTTCTTTTTGATTTCGGCAGCGTTTTTTTTGAGTAAATCACTTTGGGATATTACTTCCAAAACTTCTTCGTTATTTGGTGCTTTTTTGCAATAAAAATTAAGCAATTGTAATCTTCCTTTGGCAATAACTTTTTCGGTTTTATAATATTTGGTAAAAATTATTTTTAGAATAGCAGCATTGTCATTTTCCTGAGAAAATGCTGCTGATGAAAATAAGAAAAAAAATCAAAAATATTTTTAGACACTGTTTTTTCATTGCGTATTGTAATCAGAATAATTTTTATTCAAAGATAAAAAATCGTTACTTTCGTAGTATGAATTTGTTGCGAAAATTACTCTTTCCTTTTGCCATATTGTATGGTTTTATAACTTTTTTAGAAATTATCTTTATGATAAAGGTATACTAAAATCGTATTCAGTTGATATTCCTGTTATTGCTGTTGGGAATTTAAATTTTGGTGGTACTGGAAAAACACCTCAAATTGAGTATTTAATTCGGCTACTTTCGCCTAATTATAAAGTGGCAACCTTAAGTCGTGGTTATAAAAGAAAGTCAGAAGGATTTATTTTGGCTGATGCCAATGCTAATGCGGAAACTCTGGGTGATGAACCTTTTCAGTATTTTAAAAAATTTCCAACTATTCAGGTTGCTGTTGATGCTGACAGACGCAACGGAATCGAACAATTGTTAAAACAAAAAACAAAGCCAGAAATCATTTTGTTAGATGATGCATTTCAACATCGCAAAGTAAAAGCAGGTTTTATATACTCTTGACGGCTTATGACGATTTGTTTTGCGATGATTATATATTGCCAACAGGCAATCTTCGCGAAAGCAGAAACGGAGCTAAAAGAGCGAATTTAATCATTGTAACTAAATGCCCGGCAAACAGTACAGAACTTCAACAAGAAAACATCAAAAAGAAATTAGGAATTGATTTACCAATTTTTTTTAGCTGTGTTTCTTATGACGATAAAGTCTATAATGAAGAAACAACTTTAGCAGTTAGTGAAGTTAAATTAATACAAAAATTTTACTTGCCGGAATTGCAAAACCAAGACCTTTTTTCGAATTTTTACAAGCTGATACTGATGAAATTATGACATTTTCTGACCATCATCATTTTAGTGAGAGCGAAATTTTATCCATTAAAAGTAGAGCCATTGATAAAATCATCGTTACAACTGAAAAAGATTTTGTACGTTTGGATGCTAAAATTTTAAGAAAGCAATTATTTTATTTACCAATAAAAAGTCAATTTTTGAGTAATCAAGAGACTTTTGATCAAACTATTTTAAACTATGTGGGAACTTGTACAAGAAACCGTTAATATATAAAAATAAAACCAATTTCACGCCTGAATATGGTGTTATTTTAGGATCTGGATTAGGAAGTTTTACTGACGATATCACTATTGAATTTACATTACCATACAACGAAATTCCAAATTTTCCTGTGTCAACTGTTCAAGGACATAAAGGAGCTTTGGTTTTTGGAACTATTGGCGATAAAAAAGTGATGGCAATGCAAGGGCGCTTTCATTTTTATGAAGGTTACGACATGAAGCAAGTAACTTTTCCGGTTCGTGTGATGAAATATCTTGGAGTTACTAAATTAGTTGTTTCCAATGCTTCTGGTGGGGTAAATTCTGATTATGAAGTAGGTTCAGTTGTGATTATTAAAGATCATATTAATTTTTTCCCAGAGCATCCGTTACGAGGGAAAAATGACGAGCGTTTTGGCCCTAGATTTTTGAATATGAATGAAGCTTATAATAAAGCTATGATTCAAAAAGCCAAAGTAATAGCAGTTGAAAATAATATTACAGTTCATGATGGTGTTTACCTTGGTTTGCAAGGTCCAACGTTTGAAACTTTTGCTGAATACAAAATGGTAAAAATTCTTGGTGCTGATTGTGTTGGAATGTCTACAGTTCCTGAAGTAATTGTAGCTCGACACATGGGAATCGAATGTTTTGGATTGTCTGTAGTTACAGATATGGGAGATGTTGAAGCAAGTATGGAAGAAGTGAGCCACGATGAAGTTCTAAAAGCAGCAGCAAAAGCGGAACCTCAAGTTAGAAAGTTAATCAAAGAATTAATTCTACAGTTCTAACTCAAATTCAAGGCAATAATTCTGTAGAAATTTTCGGGTTCAAAAGGTTTGGTGATGACATCGGTCATGCCAAAAGATAATAGCATTTCTCTATTTTCATTTAGAGAAATAGCCGTTAACGCAATGATTGGCTTTTTTATATCAAACTCTCTTATTTTTTGTGTTGCAATAGTGCCATTTATGCCTGGTAAATGAACATCCATTAATACTAAATCGAAATTATTTTCTTTGCTCAATAATTCAACAGCATCTTCACCATTGTCAATAATTTGACATATAACCTCCTTTTTCTCCAGCATCTTTTTAGTTACCATTTGGTTGATTTTATTATCTTCTACAACCAAAATATTTTTACCTATTAATATATCATCCGAGTACATTTTTGGTTTTTCAGTGATAACTTCTTTGGTTCCTTTAAATAGATTTAATTCGAAATCAAATGTTGTCCCAACACCAACTTGGCTTTCTAAATTGATTTCTCCTCCAAGTAAATCTACTATTTTTTTTAACAATGGTTAACCTAAACCTGTTCCGCCATATTTTCTGTTTATTTCAATTGAACCTTGCGAAAAACTCTCAAAATAGTTTCCTGTTTATCTTCGGGTATCCCAATTCCAGTATCACTTACTGCAAAATTTATTCTTGAAAAATCATCCCCTGTTTCGATTAATTTAGCCATCACTTTAACTTCCCCATTTTTAGTAAATTTGAGTGCGTTATTAATCAAATTGATAAATATTTGAGAGAGTTTGGTTGGGTCGCCAAGAACTATTTCGGGGATATTTTCATCAATTTCTAAAGTGAATTTATTGTTGTTATTTGAAGCAATTTCAGTCATTGAATTTTGAATATCCAGCAGCAATTGTTTGATGTTAAAATTGATATATTCAATTTCAATGTTGCTTGATTCAATTCGGTTAATTTCTAAGATTTCATTAATAAACGTCAATAAGTAATTGCCTGAAAATTTTAACGAATTTAAATAATGCAATTGATTTGGTTTTGGGTTGTCTTCAAGCAACAAATGTGTAATTCCATTGATTGCATTTAATGGAGTTCTTAATTCATGACTTACAGTTGAAAGGAATTCTGCTCTAGCTTTAGATGCTTTTTCAGCATTATCTTTTGCTATTTGTAATTCAAAATTTTTCTCTTTTAAGATATTGTTTGATGGCTTCTGATAATATTATTTTTATATAATGACAAACTCAAAAGCGACAAAATGGTAATCAGAGCAATAGCTAAAATACTAATAAGCTTAGCAAATTTATTAGTCTTTTGTTGAGCTTCATATTCTTTTGTCATTTGCTCAATGGCCTTCATTCGTTCACTTTCTTTGAAACTTACATAATCATTAACATTTAATTTTTTATTGTACAGATGGGAAAGACTGTCTTTTAATTCTATGTGTGCTTTAAGATAGATGTACGATTTTTTAAGTCAAGAAGTTTCTCGTAAGACATACTTAAATCTAATAATATCTTAGCTTTTTGATCTAAATTTTTATCTTTTGTACTTAAGGTTAACGCTCTATTAAGATAGTTAACGCTTAAATTGTAATGGTTTAATTTTTCTTCAATCGTTCCTAATTGGTAAAAGCTTCGGCTTTGGTTTTAAATAAATCTTTACTATCGTCTTTTGAAATGATTTCATTAAATAACTTGGAAGCCAATTCTGTCTTTCCGTTATTTTTATATAAAATACCTTTTTGTAAATTCATAAAGGGAGAAGCATCGATTTTCAAAACTTTATAAACGGATTCTGCTTTATCAAAACTATCTTCAGCTTTGTCAAATTCTTCCAAACTCATATAACAAAGGCCCATATTGTAGTAACACAAGGCATAATCGGTTGATGGCAAAAGTTGATTGTATAATTCGGCACTATTGGTGAAAGACTCCAGAGCATCATTCATTTTTTTAACTCAAAATACGTTAAGCCAAGCGAAAATAAGGCATCTGCCTTTCCTTTAATTTTATTATTAAGTTTGGCGTAATTAAAAGCTTTCTGAGAAAAAGCTAATGAAGATTTATAGTTGTTTGTCTTTTTATTGAAGTTGGCCAGTTGTATGTAATAAGCAGTACTATCAATTTTTTTTATTGACATTCTTTGCCCAAAAAAGACAATAGGAAATAACAGGAAAATAATTTCCTACATTTAGCCTCCCTAATTTTTATTGGCCAAGCTAAATGAAATGGATTTTGATTTTCCTGTTATTTCCTATTGTCTTTTTGGGCAAAGAATGTCAATAAAAAAAATTGATAGTACTGCTTATTACATACAACTGGCCAACTTCAATAAAAAGACAAACAACTATAAATCTTCATTAGCTTTTTCTCAGAAAGCTTTTAATTACGCCCAAACTTAATAATAAAATTAAAGGAAAGGCAGATGCCTTATTTCGCTTGGCTTAACGTATTTTGAGTTAAAAAAAATGAATGATGCTCTGGAGTCTTTCACCAATAGTGCCGAATTATACAATCAACTTTGCCATCAACCGATTATGCCTTGTGTTACTACAATATGGGCCTTTGTTATATGAGTTTGGAAGAATTTGACAAAGCTGAAGATAGTTTGATATAAAGCAGAATCCGTTTATAAAGTTTTGAAAATCGATGCTTCTCCCTTTATGAATTACAAAAAGGTATTTTATATAAAAATAACGGAAAGACAGAATGGCTTCCAAGTTATTTAATGAAATCATTTCAAAAGACGATAGTAAAGATTTATTTAAAACCAAAGCCGAAGCTTTATACCAATTAGGAACGATTGAAGAAAAATTAAACCATTACAATTTAAGCGTTAACTATCTTAATAGAGCGTTAACCTTAAGTACAAAAGATAAAAATTTAGATCAAAAAGCTAAGATATTATTAGATTTAAGTATGTCTTACGAGAAACTTCTTGACTTAAAAAAATCGTACATCTATCTTAAAGCACACATAGAATTAAAAGACAGTCTTTCCCATCTGTACAATAAAAAATTAAATGTTAATGATTATGTAAGTTTCAAAGAAAGTGAACGAATGAAGGCCATTGAGCAAATGACAAAAGAATATGAAGCTCAACAAAAGACTAATAAATTTGCTAAGCTTATTAGTATTTTAGCTATTGCTCTGATTACCATTTTGTCGCTTTTGAGTTTGTCATTATATAAAAATAATATTATCAGAAGCCAATCAAACAATATCTTAAAAGAGAAAATTTTGAATTACAAATAGCAAAAGATAATGCTGAAAAAGCATCTAAAGCTAGAGCAGAATTCCTTTCAACTGTAAGTCATGAATTAAGAACTCCATTAAATGCAATCAATGGAATTACACATTTGTTGCTTGAAGACCACCCAAAACCAAATCAATTGCATTATTTAAATTCGTTAAAATTTTCAGGCAATTACTTATTGACGTTTATTAATGAAATCTTAGAAATTAACCGAATTGAATCAAGCAACATTGAAATTGAATATATCAATTTTAACATCAAACAATTGCTGCTGGATATTCAAAATTCAATGACTGAAATTGCTTCAAATAACAACAATAAATTCACTTTAGAAATTGATGAAAATATCCCCGAAATAGTTCTTGGCGACCCAACCAAACTCTCTCAAAATTTATCAATTTGATTAATAACGCACTCAAATTTACTAAAAATGGGGAAGTTAAAGTGATGGCTAAATTAATCGAAACAGGGGATGATTTTTCAAGAATAAATTTTGCAGTAAGTGATACTGGAATTGGGATACCCGAAGATAAACAGGAAACTATTTTTGAGAGTTTTTCGCAAGGTTCAATTGAAATAAACAGAAAATATGGCGGAACAGGTTTAGGTTTAACCATTGTTAAAAAAATAGTAGATTTACTTGGAGAGAAATCAATTTAGAAAGCCAAGTTGGTGTTGGGACAACATTTGATTTCGAATTAAATCTATTTAAAGGAACCAAAGAAGTTATCACTGAAAAACCAAAAATGTACTCGGATGATATATTAATAGGTAAAAATATTTTGTTGTAGAAGATAATAAAATCAACCAAATGGTAACTAAAAAGATGCTGGAGAAAAAGGAGGTTATATGTCAAATTATTGACAATGGTGAAGATGCTGTTGAATTATTGAGCAAAGAAAATAATTTCGATTTAGTATTAATGGATGTTCATTTACCAGGCATAAATGGCACTATTGCAACACAAAAAAATAAGAGAGTTTGATATAAAAAAGCCAATCATTGCGTTAACGGCTATTTCTCTAAATGAAAATAGAGAAGAGAAATATTATCTTTTGGCATGACCGATGTCATCACCAAACCTTTTGAACCCGAAAATTTCTACAGAATTATTGCCTTGAATTTGAGTTAGAACTGTAGAATTAATTCTTTGATTAACTTTCTAACTTGAGGTTCCGCTTTTGCTGCTGCTTTTAGAACTTCATCGTGGCTCACTTCTTCCATACTTGCTTCAACATCTCCCATATCTGTAACTACAGACAATCCAAAACATTCGATTCCCATGTGTCGAGCTACAATTACTTCAGGAACTGTAGACATTCCAACACAATCAGCACCAAGAATTTTTACCATTTGTATTCAGCAAAAGTTTCAAACGTTGGACCTTGCAAACCAAGGTAAACACCATCATGAACTGTAATATTATTTTCAACTGCTATTACTTTGGCTTTTTGAATCATAGCTTTATTATAAGCTTCATTCATATTCAAAAATCTAGGGCCAAAACGCTCGTCATTTTTCCCTCGTAACGGATGCTCTGGGAAAAAATTAATATGATCTTTAATAATCACAACTGAACCTACTTCATAATCAGAATTTACCCCACCAGAAGCATTGGAAACAACTAATTTAGTAACTCCAAGATATTTCATCACACGAACCGGAAAAGTTACTTGCTTCATGTCGTAACCTTCATAAAATGAAAGCGCCCTTGCATTGCCATCACTTTTTTATCGCCAATAGTTCCAAAAACAAAGCTCCTTTATGTCCTTGAACAGTTGACACAGGAAAATTTGGAATTTCGTTGTATGGTAATGTAAATTCAATAGTGATATCGTCAGTAAAACTTCCTAATCCAGATCCTAAAATAACACCATATTCAGGCGTGAAATTGGTTTTATTTTTAATATAATTAACGGTTTCTTGTACAAGTTCCCACATAGTTTAAAATAGTTTGATCAAAAGTCTCTTGATTACTCAAAAATTGACTTTTTATTGGTAAATAAAATAATTGCTTTCTTAAAATTTTAGCATCCAAACGTACAAAATCTTTTTCAGTTGTAACGATGATTTTATCAATGGCTCTACTTTTAATGGATAAAATTTCGCTCTCACTAAAATGATGATGGTCAGAAAATGTCATAATTTCATCAGTATCAGCTTGTAAAAATTCGAAAAAAGGTCTTGGTTTTGCAATTCCGGCAAGTAAAATTTTTGTATATTAATTTAACTTCACTAACTGCTAAAGTTGTTTCTTCATTATAGACTTTATCGTCATAAGAAACACAGCTAAAAAAAATTGGTAAATCAATTCCTAATTTCTTTTTGATGTTTTCTTGTTGAAGTTCTGTACTGTTTGCCGGGCATTTAGTTACAATGATTAAATTCGCTCTTTTAGCTCCGTTTCTGCTTTCGCGAAGATTGCCTGTTGGCAATATATAATCATCGCAAAACAAATCGTCATAAGCCGTCAAGAGTATATAAAAACCTGCTTTTACTTTGCGATGTTGAAATGCATCATCTAACAAAATGATTTCTGGCTTTGTTTTGTTTTAACAATTGTTCGATTCCGTTGCGTCTGTCAGCATCAACAGCAACCTGAATAGTTGGAAATTTTTTAAAATACTGAAAAGGTTCATCACCCAGAGTTTCCGCATTAGCATTGGCATCAGCCAAAATAAATCCTTCTGACTTTCTTTTAACCACGACTTAAGGTTGCCACTTTATAATTAGGCGAAAGTAGCCGAATTAAATACTCAATTTGAGGTGTTTTTCCAGTACCACCAAAATTTAAATTCCCAACAGCAATAACAGGAATATCAACTGAATACGATTTTAGTATACCTTTATCATAAAGATAATTTCTTAAAAAAGTTATAAAACCATACAATATGGCAAAAGGAAAGAGTAATTTTCGCAACAAATTCATACTACGAAAGTAACGATTTTTTATCTTTGAATAAAAATTATTCTGATTACAATACGCAATGAAAAAACAGTGTCTAAAAAATTTTTGATTTTTTTTCTTATTTCATCAGCAGCATTTTCTCAGGAAAATGACAATGCTGCTATTCTAAAAATAATTTTTACCAAATATTATAAAACCGAAAAAGTTATTGCCAAAGGAAGATTACAATTGCTTAATTTTTATTGCAAAAAAGCACCAAATAACGAAGAAGTTTTGGAAGTAATATCCCAAAGTGATTTACTCAAAAAAAAACGCTGCCGAAATCAAAAAAGAAATTATTGTTGGCATTGATGAAGATTGGTCTGTAGCTTACAACCTGTTATTTGACAATCAAAATCAATATTTGAAAAGCAAAGTTAATGCGTGTTTATCTTTTGAAGAATTTAAAACTGTTTCTGATCGAGAAGGTCTAAACAACCAACGTTTACTGATTATAAACAAACCAATATATTTTGATAACAATAATTTTGCTTTAGTTAAAATTGCTTTTTACAGAAACATTGAGCACAACAGCGGTAGTTTTTTGCTACTTGAAAAAGTAAACGGTATTTGGGTAATTAAAGACTATTTAAATCAATGGGCAACATGAAAATAAAAGAAATACTATCAATTTAGAAGAAATGGCGCCTTTGGCTTATGCCGAAGATTTTGATAACGTTGGTTTGCTTGTTGGAAATCAGGAAAACGATGCTACAGGAATTCTGGTTTGTCACGATGCTTTGGAAACTGTTATAGAGGAAGCCATTACCAAAAAATGTAATTTGGTTGTTTGCTTTCATCCAATCATTTTCTCAGGTATAAAAAAAATTACGGGTAAAAATTATGTAGAGCGTTCAGTTCTTAAAGCCATCAAAAATGATATTGCCATTTATGCAGTTCATACAGCTTTAGACAATCATAAAAACGGTGTTAATAAGATTTTTTCAGATGCGTTGGGTTTGATTAACACAAAGATTTTAATTCCCAAACAGAACTTTATTCAAAAACTAATTACCTATACCATCCCGAAAACGTAGAAGAATTGCGCAATGCCTTATTTGATGCCGGTGCCGGAAAGATTGGCAATTATGAAGATTGTAGTTTTAATTCAAAAGGTATTGGGACTTATATGGGAAACGAAGACAGCAATCCTCAACTTGGAGAACGATTCGAATTTGTTGAAACACCTGAAATTAAAATCGAAGTCACTTTTGAAAAACAATTACAATCCAATATACTAAAAGCACTTTTTAAAAATCATGTATACGAAGAAGTGGCGTATGAGATTTATGATTTGCAAAATACACACCAAAACATTGGTTTGGGAATGATTGGCGAACTAGAAAAACCAATGAACGAAGACCATTTTTTTGCGTTTGTAAAAGACAAAATGCAATGTGGCGGAATTCGGCACAGTATATTGCGAGGAAAACCAATTCAAAAAGTTGCTGTGCTTGGCGGTTCAGGAAGTTTTGCTATTAAGATTGCAATTCAGGCAAATGCTGATGTTTTCCTGACTTCTGATTTGAAGTATCACAACTTTTATGAAGCTGAAAATCAATTGGTTTTGGCCGATATTGGGCACTTTGAAAGTGAAAGATTTACAAAAAATTATATTGTTGATTTTTAAGAAAAAAATCCCTAATTTTGCAATCATTTTTTCGGAAGAAAATACAAATCCAGTTAAGTACTTATAAAATATGGCGACTACAAAAGAACTAAATGTTGAAGACAAATTAAGAGCTATTTATGACCTTCAAATCATAGATACAAGAATTGATGAAATCAGAAATGTACGAGGCGAATTGCCTTTGGAAGTGGAAGATTTAGAGGATGAAGTTACTGGTTTAAGCACTCGTTTAGATAAATTAAAAAGTGATTTGGTTACTATAGAAGAGCAAATCAAAACTAAGAAAAACAATATTGACGATCATCAGGCAGCCATAAAAAAATATACGGCTCAACAAAAAGAAGTTCGTAACAATAGAGAATTCAATTCTTTGACAAAAGAAGTAGAATTTCAAGAATTAGAAATTCAATTAGCTGAAAAACAAATTAAAGAATTAAAAGCTTCTATAGATCATAAAAAGGAAGTGATTTCAAATTCTAAAGAAAAATTAGATCAAAAATCAACTCACTTAAAACATAAGAAAGCTGAATTGAGTGATATCATGGCAGAAACTCAAAAAGAGGAAGCCTTCTTAACCGAGAAATCAGCTGAATATGAAGCGCTAATCGAAGAAAGATTATTAGCAGCTTACAAAAGAATTCGTTCAAGTGTTCGTAATGGTTTAGCAGTTGTATCCATTGAACGTGGTGCTTCGGCTGGTTCATTCTTTACGATTCCACCACAAACACAAGTAGAAATTGCTGCTAGAAAGAAAATCATCACCGATGAACATTCAGGAAGAATCTTAGTAGATGCTTCTTTAGCAGAAGAAGAAAGAGAAAAAATGCAAAAATTATTTGCTCACCTATAATATACTAATCCCGATTTATTCGGGATTTTTTTATGAAGAAAATTCAATTCTTTATTATCACTAAATCAGTTGGGATATATCTCAACGTATTGAGCTATGTCAATTTGGAAGTAGCTAAAAACAAAGCATACGAACTTTTTAGTCAACCCAGAAAAGGCAGAATCAAAAAAGAGAAAATGCCAAAAACATTACAGAACGTAACTTATGAAACCTTTGAATGCCAAAATGAAAAGTTTCAAACCTACATTTGGCATGGCAACGACGAAATAATACTATTGGTTCATGGATGGGAAAGCAATGCTTCTCGTTGGAAAAAATTATTACTTTATTTAAAACCTTTAGGTAAAACCATTATTGCTATTGACGCACCAGCTCATGGATTAAGTGATGGTAAAGAATTCAACGCACCAAAATACGCAGAATACCTTCATGTTTTAATCCAAAAATACCAACCTAAAATTATCATTGGTCATTCTATTGGTGGCGCTGCTATTGCTTATTATCTGAACAAATATCAAAATACAGAAATTGAAAAAATAGTTCTACTTGGAGCGCCTTCCGATTTTAAAATTTTGAGTGACAACTTCATTAAACTTCTGAGTTTAAACAACAGAATTAAAATGCAATTAGAGAATTATTACCACGAAAAATTCAACATTCATATCGATGATTTTTCGGGTCACAAATTTGCCAAAAACTTTACCCAAAAAGCTTTTATCGCACATGATAAAGAGGATAAAGTAGTACTAATAGATGAAGGTCGGAAATATGCCAGCACTTGGGAAAACACCATCTATATAGAAACAACTGGATTAGGACACAGCATGCATGACGGAGAATTATACCTTAAAATAGTTGATTTTATTACCCAAAACTAGAATTAGTTTTTAATAATTTTTTGAATAAAACTTTTCCCCATTTCAGAAACTTTAACAAAGTACAATCCACTTGATAATTGAGATGCATCAATAATCTTATCAATTGGTAAATTAGAAGTATAAACCAATTGTCCTAAACTTGTATAAATTTCAATAACAGCATCAGTAGAAATCAAATCACTTGACATTATAGTAAACTGATTCGCTATTGGATTTGGATAAATATGAAATTGAAATTTTTCTTCTCCCTTAACGCCCAAAGATTCATTGAAAACTCTTTGAATGGCTGCTTGCATATTAGGAATAGGTCCTATATTTCCAGACACACCTGTTCCTTGAGCAATTCCAGTTTCTTGCATTATATTTTTTAATTGCTGAGGACTCAAATAGGCATTTCTTAAACTAAAATAATAGGATTGTAATATTGCTGCACATGAGGCTACAATTGGTGTAGCTGAACTTGTTCCGTTAAATGTTACATAACTTTGATTAAAATCATTCCCTATCAAGGTGTAAAAATTTCCTAATTTACCTATTGTTTGTACATTTTCTCCCCAAGCTTGTAAATCAACTCTTGAACCATAAGTACTAAAAGAAAGTTTATCATGATTTACTGTTGAAGTACCAGCACCAACAATTATGGCACCGCTATCACCTCTTGCCATATAACTTGCAAAGGTTGATGAATCTAAATTAACCGAACCATTGCCTGCAGCTGCAACTATAGTAATACCAGAATCAGTTGCTGCTTTGGTTAAATCCCAAATAACTTGATTGTATTCTGCCATTACATAATCAGTAGAAGTAAATGCGGTGGTTTGCATTTCATAAACAATAACATTACCACTAGTAGAATTATTAATACATTGAGAAACCGCATTAATTCTATCATAGCCGGATTGCTGCCATTCGGGAAATAAGATTAATTCTTGAGCACCATAAGCTAAACCTGAAATACCATAACTTCCTTTATCAGCATACAAAATTCCAAAAACGCCTGTTCCATGCTCCGTATAGGCTTCAGTAGCGCTTGTAGAAATGGTCATTCCACTAGCTAAACTGGCATTAGCATCAGCTAATTCCTCATGGTTTTTATTAAAACCATATTCAACATCTCTCAATTTTATATTTTGTCCATTCAAACCTAAATTCCACGCATATTGCATATTTACTCCAGGATTTGATTGAATATAACCTTGATTAGCTTCATAATTTGCTGTAGTCGGCGCAATATCAACGGGTGGTTTTATGGGTTGAAGAGAAGTCAAACAACAGTATTCAACAACATCCAATTTTTCAAGAGCCATACCAACTTCCAAAAGACGTGAGTTAGTAGGATTTTCAATTTTGATTTTAAATATATTCCGAAGCTTTCTAACGGCGTCATAATTTCCATGGAGCTGCTTGGCATTTTCTTCCATAGTATTTAATGTGTTCTCCGAAATCGTAATGCCTTTTTGAAACTCAATCCCATACTCTTCAACAAGTACTTTAAAATCAGGATTACTTTCTTTAAGTTCTTGAAAAAAAGACGTTGAATAAAGTGGAACGTTTAAACCAAAAGAAACAAACAAATCGTGCTTAGAATCTGAGGTCAAATAAAGTTGCCCTTTTCGTTGCTGAGCAAAAGAAGTTGATACAATAATTATAAATAGATAAAGTAGATTTTTTTTCAAAGCTTAAAGAATCAATAAGTTAAACATCAAAAGATTGTAGTGCAATATAAGAATCTTTTCAGTTACTTTATCTTAATTCAACTTCACAAAACATTTTTTTATCTAAAACATAACATTTTGAGATTCTGAAACTTTAAAAAATATAATACCCTTTTATTTTTTTGCCATTTCTTCAAAAAAAATACATCCCAACAATAAAAATTTCCTATTTTTAACAAAATCATTACTAAATACTTTTACTAATTATTCTTAATCATGAAAATAGATAAAATACAAGCACTTCGTGGTCCAAATATTTGGAGTGTTCAACGTAAAAAATTAATCCAAATGCGCCTTGATTTGGAAGAAATGGAACAATTTCCAACCAATAAAATTGAAGGTTTTCGTGAAAGAATAGAAGCTATGTTTCCAACTATGATTGAACATCGTTGCTCCGAAGGTACACGCGGCGGTTTCTTTCCCGTATTGAGCGAGGCACATGGATGGGTCATGTAATTGAACATATTGCTTTAGAAATTCAAACCTTGGCCGGAAGGGAAACTGGTTTGGAAGAACTCGCGAAACCAAAACTCCAGGAATATACAACGTTGTTTTTAGTTACACTGAAGAAAATGTAGGAATGTTTGCAGCCGAAAGTGCCGTTGCTATTGCAGAAGCTTTAATTGCCGGAACTGATTATGATCTTGAAGCTGATATTCAAAAAATGCGTGAAATTAGAGAGCGTGTTCGTCTTGGACCTTCTACAGGAAGTATTGTTGAAGAAGCTGTTGCAAGAGATATTCCTTGGATACGATTAGGAACAAATTCATTAGTACAATTAGGTTATGGTATCAATCAAATGCGTTTTCAAGCTACAATTACCTGCAAAACAAGTAGCATAGCATAGTGGATATTGCTTGTAATAAAGAACAAACTAAAAAAATGCTCGATGCCGCTTCAATTCCGGTTGCCAATGGAGGAATTTGTGTTGACGAAGAAGATTTAGATGAAGTTATCAGAAAAATTGGCTACCCAATTGTTTTAAAACTTTAGATGGAAATCACGGAAAAGGAGCTTCTATCAACGTAAAAAATAGAGAAGATGCAGTAGAAGGTTTAGCTTATGCCAAAAAATATAGCCATCGCGTTATCGTTGAAAAATTTATTACGGGCTATGATTTCAGGGTTTTAGTTATTGATAATAAATTAGTAGCTGCTGCCAAAAGAGAACCAGCACATGTCAAAGGTGACGGAAAAAATACCATCCAACAATTAATTGACGAAACCAATAAAGATCCACGTCGTGGTTACGGACATGAAAATGTGTTAACCCAAATTGACGTTGATAGAGATACCACCGATTTATTAGAAAAATTAAATTACACTTTAGAAACCGTCCTAAAAAAGATGAAACTGTATACCTAAAATCAACTGCAAACTTGAGTACTGGCGGAACTTCTATAGATGTTACCGATATGATGCACCCTGAAAACATCTTCCTTTGCGAAAGAATTTCGCGTGTCATTGGTTTAGATATTTGTGGTGTGGATATCATGGCTGAAAACCTAACCCAACCTTTGAAAGAAAATGGAGGTTGTATTCTTGAAGTTAATGCTGCACCAGGATTCCGAATGCACTTAGCACCATCAGAAGGACTGCCAAGAAACGTTGCTGCACCAGTTATTGACATGCTTATCCTCCTGGGAAACCGAGTCGAATTCCAATAATTGCAGTTACTGGAACCAATGGAAAGACTACTACGACAAGACTTTTAGCACATATTGTAAAAAATAATGGTTATAAAGTTGGTTTCACCACATCGGATGGAATTTATGTTCAAAACCATATGATGGAAAAAGGAGATACTACCGGACCCGTTTCTGCTGAATATATTTTGAAAGATCCAACGGTCGAATTTGCTGTTTTGGAAACCGCTCGCGGCGGAATTCTTCGTTCCGGACTTGGCTTTAGCCGATGCGATATTGCTATTATTACTAATATTCAGGAAGACCATTTGGGCTTGAGCGATATTCACACTTTAGATGATTTGGCTCGAGTAAAAAGTACGGTTGTCAAAAGTGTTAAGAAAGATGGTTGGGCCATTTTGAATGCTGAAGATGAGCAATGTTTAAAAATCGCAAACGAATTAAGTTGCAATGTTGCCTATTTTAGTATGGATGAAAATAATCCAATTGTAAAACAGTTTTCTAAAGAAGGAAAGATTGTAGCTGTTTATGAAATGGATTTATTACCATCAAAAAAGGAGAATGGAAAATGAGAGTCGAAAGAGCTACTCACGTTCCGTAACTATGGTGGAAAAGCCAAATTCATGATTGCCAATGTTCTAGCTGCCACTTTAGCAAGTTATTTACAAGGATTTAAAACGGATGACATTAGTTTATCATTACAAACATTTATTCCAAGTGCTGCACAAACACCTGGAAGAATGAATATTTTTGAGTTTAAAAAATTCAAAGTATTAATTGATTTGCTCACAATCCTGCTGGGTATAAAGGTATTGAAGACTTTTTACAAAGTGTTGAAGCCACCAAAAAAATTGGAATTATTGCTGGTGTTGGTGACCGTCGTGACGAAGACATTAAGGAATGTGCCAATATTGCGGCTCGTATGTTTGATCATATTATCATTCGACAAGAAAAACATTTGCGCGGTAGAACGGAAGAAGAAATCATCGGACTCATTATGGAAGGTATTGCCGAATCAGGTAAAACAGTTACTACAGAGATAATCAAAAAAGAAGTTGAAGCTATTAAACATGCTATCGATAATGCCGAAGAAGGAAGTTTCATTACAGCATTAAGTGATGTTGTGACCAATGCTATTGAAATTGTTCAAGAATATTTGGATAAAGAAAGTGAAGCTTAAATAATAAATACTAAAAATCCCAAACCACAACAGTTTGGGATTTTATCTTTTTAATAGATGAGAAAACTACTA
>NZ_JAUFQN010000025.1:12500-15000 GCF_030409795.1 Flavobacterium paronense
AAAAAAAAAAAAAAAAAAAAAAAAAAAAAAAAAAAAAAAAAAAAAAAAAAAAAAAAAAAAAAAAAAAAAAAAAAAAAAAAAAAAAAAAAAAAAAGAAAAAAAAAAAAAAAAAAAAAAAAAAAAAAAAAAAAAAAAAAAAAAAAAAAAAAAAAAAAAAAAAAAAAAAAAAAAAAAAAAAAAAAAAAAAAAAAAAAAAAAAAAAAAAAAAAAAAAAAAAAAAAAAAAAAAAAAAAAAAAAAAAAAAAAAAAAAAAAAAAAAAAAAAAAAAAAAAAAAAAAAAAAAAAAAAAAAAAAAAAAAAAAAAAAAAAAAAAAAAAAAAAAAAAAAAAAAAAAAAAAAAAAAAAAAAAAAAAAAAAAAAAAAAAAAAAAAAAAAAAAAAAAAAAAAAAAAAAAAAAAAAAAAAAAAAAAAAAAAAAAAAAAAAAAAAAAAAAAAAAAAAAAAAAAAAAAAAAAAAAAAAAAAAAAAAAAAAAAAAAAAAAAAAAAAAAAAAAAAAAAAAAAAAAAAAAAAAAAAAAAAAAAAAAAAAAAAAAAAAAAAAAAAAAAAAAAAAAAAAAAAAAAAAAAAAAAAAAAAAAAAAAAAAAAAAAAAAAAAAAAAAAAAAAAAAAAAAAAAAAAAAAAAAAAAAAAAAAAAAAAAAAAAAAAAAAAAAAAAAAAAAAAAAAAAAAAAAAAAAAAAAAAAAAAAAAAAAAAAAAAAAAAAAAAAAAAAAAAAAAAAAAAAAAAAAAAAAAAAAAAAAAAAAAAAAAAAAAAAAAAAAAAAAAAAAAAAAAAAAAAAAAAAAAAAAAAAAAAAAAAAAAAAAAAAAAAAAAAAAAAAAAAAAAAAAAAAAAAAAAAAAAAAAAAAAAAAAAAAAAAAAAAAAAAAAAAAAAAAAAAAAAAAAAAAAAAAAAAAAAAAAAAAAAAAAAAAAAAAAAAAAAAAAAAAAAAAAAAAAAAAAAAAAAAAAAAAAAAAAAAAAAAAAAAAAAAAAAAAAAAAAAAAAAAAAAAGAAAAAAAAAAAAAAAAAAAAAAAAAAAAAAAAAAAAAAAAAAAAAAAAAAAAAAAAAAAAAAAAAAAAAAAAAAAAAAAAAAAAAAAAAAAAAAAAAAAAAAAAAAAAAAAAAAAAAAAAAAAAAAAAAAAAAAAAAAAAAAAAAAAAAGAAAAAAAAAAAAAAAAAAAAAAAAAAAAAAAAAAAAAAAAAAAAAAAAAAAAAAAAAAAAAAAAAAAAAAAAAAAAAAAAAATAAAAAAAAAAAAAAAAAAAAAAAAAAAAAAAAAAAAAAAAAAAAAAAAAAAAAAAAAAAAAAAAAAAAAAAAAAAAAAAAAAAAAAAAAAAAAAAAAAAAAAAAAAAAAAAAAAAAAAAAAAAAAAAAAAAAAAAAAAAAAAAAAAAAAAAAAAAAAAAAAAAAAAAAAAAAAAAAAAAAAAAAAAAAAAAAAAAAAAAAAAAAAAAAAAAAAAAAAAAAAAAAAAAAAAAAAAAAAAAAAAAAAAAAAAAAAAAAAAAAAAAAAAAAAAAAAAAAAAAAAAAAAAAAAAAAAAAAAAAAAAAAAAAAAAAAAAAAAAAAAAAAAAAAAAAAAAAAAAAAAAAAAAAAAAAAAAAAAAAAAAAAAAAAAAAAAAAAAAAAAAAAAAAAAAAAAAAAAAAAAAAAAAAAAAAAAAAAAAAAAAAAAAAAAAAAAAAAAAAAAAAAAAAAAAAAAAAAAAAAAAAAAAAAAAAAAAAAAAAAAAAAAAAAAAAAAAAAAAAAAAAAAAAAAAAAAAAAAAAAAAAAAGAAAAAAAAAAAAAAAAAAAAAAAAAAAAAAAAAAAAAAAAAAAAAAAAAAAAAAAAAAAAAAAAAAAAAAAAAAAAAAAAAAAAAAAAAAAAAAAAAAAAAAAAAAAAAAAAAAAAAAAAAAAAAAAAAAAAAAAAAAAAAAAAAAAAAAAAAAAAAAAAAAAAAAAAAAAAAAAAAAAAAAAAAAAAAAAAAAAAAAAAAAAAAAAAAAAAAAAAAAAAAAAAAAAAAAAAAAAAAAAAAAAAAAAAAAAAAAAAAAAAAAAAAAAAAAAAAAAAAAAAAAAAAAAAACAAAAAAAAAAAAAAAAAACAAAAAAAAAAAAAAAAAAAAAAAAAAAAAAAAAAAAAAAAAAAAAAAAAAAAAAAAAAAAAAAAAAAAAAAAAAAAAAAAAAAAAAAAAAAAAAAAAAAAAAAGAAAAAAAAAAAAAAAAAGAAAAAAAAAAAAAAAAAAAAAAAAAAAAAAAAAAGAAATAAAAAAAAAAAAAAAAAAAAAAAAAAAAAAAAAAAAAAAAAAAAAAAAAGAAAAAAAAAAAAAAAAAAAAAAAAAAAAAAAAAAAAAAAAAAAAAAAAAAAAAAAAAAAAAAAAAAAAAAAAAAAAAAAAAAAAAAAAAAAAAAAAAAAAAAAAAAAAAAAAAAAAATAAAAAAAAAAAAAAAAAAAAAAAGAAAAAAAAAAAAAAAAAAAAAAAAAAAAAAAACAAAAAAAAAAAAAAAAAAAAAAAAAAAAAAAAAAAAAAAAAAAAAAAAAAAAAAA
>NZ_JAUFQN010000026.1:2500-20000 GCF_030409795.1 Flavobacterium paronense
AAAAAAAAAAAAAAAAAAAAAAAAAAAAAAAAAAAAAAAAAAAAAAAAAAAAAAAAAAAAAAAAAAAAAAAAAAAAAAAAAAAAAAAAAAAAAAAAAAAAAAAAAAAAAAAAAAAAAAAAAAAAAAAAAAAAAAAAAAAAAAAAAAAAAAAAAAAAAAAAAAAAAAAAAAAAAAAAAAAAAAAAAAAAACAAAAAAAAAAAAAAAAAAAAAAAAAAAAAAAAAAAAAAAAAAAAAAAAAAAAAAAAAAAAAAAAAAAAAAAAAAAAAAAAAAAAAAAAAAAAAAAAAAAAAAAAAAAAAAAAAAAAAAAAAAAAAAAAAAAAAAAAAAAAAAAAAAAAAAAAAAAAAAAAAAAAAAAAAAAAAAAAAAAAAAAAAAAAAAAAAAAAAAAAAAAAAAAAAAAAAAAAAAAAAAAAAAAAAAAAAAAAAAAAAAAAAAAAAAAAAAAAAAAAAAAAAAAAAAAAAAAAAAAAAAAAAAAAAAAAAAAAAAAAAAAAAAAAAAAAAAAAAAAAAAAAAAAAAAAAAAAAAAAAAAAAAAAAAAAAAAAAAAAAAAAAAAAAAAAAAAAAAAAAAAAAAAAAAAAAAAAAAAAAAAAAAAAAAAAAAAAAAAAAAAAAAAAAAAAAAAAAAAAAAAAAAAAAAAAAAAAAAAAAAAAAAAAAAAAAAAAAAAAAAAAAAAAAAAAAAAAAAAAAAAAAAAAAAAAAAAAAAAAAAAAAAAAAAAAAAAAAAAAAAAAAAAAAAAAAAAAAAAAAAAAAAAAAAAAAAAAAAAAAAAAAAAAAAAAAAAAAAAAAAAAAAAAAAAAAAAAAAAAAAAAAAAAAAAAAAAAAAAAAAAAAAAAAAAAAAAAAAAAAAAAAAAAAAAAAAAAAAAAAAAAAAAAAAAAAAAAAAAAAAAAAAAAAAAAAAAAAAAAAAAAAAAAAAAAAAAAAAAAAAAAAAAAAAAAAAAAAAAAAAAAAAAAAAAAAAAAAAAAAAAAAAAAAAAAAAAAAAAAAAAAAAAAAAAAAAAAAAAAAAAAAAAAAAAAAAAAAAAAAAAAAAAAAAAAAAAAAAAAAAAAAAAAAAAAAAAAAAAAAAAAAAAAAAAAAAAAAAAAAAAAAAAAAAAAAAAAAAAAAAAAAAAAAAAAAAAAAAAAAAAAAAAAAAAAAAAAAAAAAAAAAAAAAAAAAAAAAAAAAAAAAAAAAAAAAAAAAAAAAAAAAAAAAAAAAAAAAAAAAAAAAAAAAAAAAAAAAAAAAAAAAAAAAAAAAAAAAAAAAAAAAAAAAAAAAAAAAAAAAAAAAAAAAAAAAAAAAAAAAAAAAAAAAAAAAAAAAAAAAAAAAAAAAAAAAAAAAAAAAAAAAAAAAAAAAAAAAAAAAAAAAAAAAAAAAAAAAAAAAAAAAAAAAAAAAAAAAAAAAAAAAAAAAAAAAAAAAAAAAAAAAAAAAAAAAAAAAAAAAAAAAAAAAAAAAAAAAAAAAAAAAAAAAAAAAAAAAAAAAAAAAAAAAAAAAAAAAAAAAAAAAAAAAAAAAAAAAAAAAAAAAAAAAAAAAAAAAAAAAAAAAAAAAAAAAAAAAAAAAAAAAAAAAAAAAAAAAAAAAAAAAAAAAAAAAAAAAAAAAAAAAAAAAAAAAAAAAAAAAAAAAAAAAAAAAAAAAAAAAAAAAAAAAAAAAAAAAAAAAAAAAAAAAAAAAAAAAAAAAAAAAAAAAAAAAAAAAAAAAAAAAAAAAAAAAAAAAAAAAAAAAAAAAAAAAAAAAAAAAAAAAAAAAAAAAAAAAAAAAAAAAAAAAAAAAAAAAAAAAAAAAAAAAAAAAAAAAAAAAAAAAAAAAAAAAAAAAAAAAAAAAAAAAAAAAAAAAAAAAAAAAAAAAAAAAAAAAAAAAAAAAAAAAAAAAAAAAAAAAAAAAAAAAAAAAAAAAAAAAAAAAAAAAAAAAAAAAAAAAAAAAAAAAAAAAAAAAAAAAAAAAAAAAAAAAAAAAAAAAAAAAAAAAAAAAAAAAAAAAAAAAAAAAAAAAAAAAAAAAAAAAAAAAAAAAAAAAACAAAAAAAAAAAAAAAAAAAAAAAAAAAAAAAAAAAAAAAAAAAAAAAAAAAAAAAAAAAAAAAAAAAAAAAAAAAAAAAAAAAAAAAAAAAAAAAAAAAAAAAAAAAAAAAAAAAAAAAAAAAAAAAAAAAAAAAAAAAAAAAAAAAAAAAAAAAAAAAAAAAAAAAAAAAAAAAAAAAAAAAAAAAAAAAAAAAAAAAAAAAAAAAAAAAAAAAAAAAAAAAAAAAAAAAAAAAAAAAAAAAAAAAAAAAAAAAAAAAAAAAAAAAAAAAAAAAAAAAAAAAAAAAAAAAAAAAAAAAAAAAAAAAAAAAAAAAAAAAAAAAAAAAAAAAAAAAAAAAAAAAAAAAAAAAAAAAAAAAAAAAAAAAAAAAAAAAAAAAAAAAAAAAAAAAAAAAAAAAAAAAAAAAAAAAAAAAAAAAAAAAAAAAAAAAAAAAAAAAAAAAAAAAAAAAAAAAAAAAAAAAAAAAAAAAAAAAAAAAAAAAAAAAAAAAAAAAAAAAAAAAAAAAAAAAAAAAAAAAAAAAAAAAAAAAAAAAAAAAAAAAAAAAAAAAAAAAAAAAAAAAAAAAAAAAAAAAAAAAAAAAAAAAAAAAAAAAAAAAAAAAAAAAAAAAAAAAAAAAAAAAAAAAAAAAAAAAAAAAAAAAAAAAAAAAAAAAAAAAAAAAAAAAAAAAAAAAAAAAAAAAAAAAAAAAAAAAAAAAAAAAAAAAAAAAAAAAAAAAAAAAAAAAAAAAAAAAAAAAAAAAAAAAAAAAAAAAAAAAAAAAAAAAAAAAAAAAAAAAAAAAAAAAAAAAAAAAAAAAAAAAAAAAAAAAAAAAAAAAAAAAAAAAAAAAAAAAAAAAAAAAAAAAAAAAAAAAAAAAAAAAAAAAAAAAAAAAAAAAAAAAAAAAAAAAAAAAAAAAAAAAAAAAAAAAAAAAAAAAAAAAAAAAAAAAAAAAAAAAAAAAAAAAAAAAAAAAAAAAAAAAAAAAAAAAAAAAAAAAAAAAAAAAAAAAAAAAAAAAAAAAAAAAAAAAAAAAAAAAAAAAAAAAAAAAAAAAAAAAAAAAAAAAAAAAAAAAAAAAAAAAAAAAAAAAAAAAAAAAAAAAAAAAAAAAAAAAAAAAAAAAAAAAAAAAAAAAAAAAAAAAAAAAAAAAAAAAAAAAAAAAAAAAAAAAAAAAAAAAAAAAAAAAAAAAAAAAAAAAAAAAAAAAAAAAAAAAAAAAAAAAAAAAAAAAAAAAAAAAAAAAAAAAAAAAAAAAAAAAAAAAAAAAAAAAAAAAAAAAAAAAAAAAAAAAAAAAAAAAAAAAAAAAAAAAAAAAAAAAAAAAAAAAAAAAAAAAAAAAAAAAAAAAAAAAAAAAAAAAAAAAAAAAAAAAAAAAAAAAAAAAAAAAAAAAAAAAAAAAAAAAAAAAAAAAAAAAAAAAAAAAAAAAAAAAAAAAAAAAAAAAAAAAAAAAAAAAAAAAAAAAAAAAAAAAAAAAAAAAAAAAAAAAAAAAAAAAAAAAAAAAAAAAAAAAAAAAAAAAAAAAAAAAAAAAAAAAAAAAAAAAAAAAAAAAAAAAAAAAAAAAAAAAAAAAAAAAAAAAAAAAAAAAAAAAAAAAAAAAAAAAAAAAAAAAAAAAAAAAAAAAAAAAAAAAAAAAAAAAAAAAAAAAAAAAAAAAAAAAAAAAAAAAAAAAAAAAAAAAAAAAAAAAAAAAAAAAAAAAAAAAAAAAAAAAAAAAAAAAAAAAAAAAAAAAAAAAAAAAAAAAAAAAAAAAAAAAAAAAAAAAAAAAAAAAAAAAAAAAAAAAAAAAAAAAAAAAAAAAAAAAAAAAAAAAAAAAAAAAAAAAAAAAAAAAAAAAAAAAAAAAAAAAAAAAAAAAAAAAAAAAAAAAAAAAAAAAAAAAAAAAAAAAAAAAAAAAAAAAAAAAAAAAAAAAAAAAAAAAAAAAAAAAAAAAAAAAAAAAAAAAAAAAAAAAAAAAAAAAAAAAAAAAAAAAAAAAAAAAAAAAAAAAAAAAAAAAAAAAAAAAAAAAAAAAAAAAAAAAAAAAAAAAAAAAAAAAAAAAAAAAAAAAAAAAAAAAAAAAAAAAAAAAAAAAAAAAAAAAAAAAAAAAAAAAAAAAAAAAAAAAAAAAAAAAAAAAAAAAAAAAAAAAAAAAAAAAAAAAAAAAAAAAAAAAAAAAAAAAAAAAAAAAAAAAAAAAAAAAAAAAAAAAAAAAAAAAAAAAAAAAAAAAAAAAAAAAAAAAAAAAAAAAAAAAAAAAAAAAAAAAAAAAAAAAAAAAAAAAAAAAAAAAAAAAAAAAAAAAAAAAAAAAAAAAAAAAAAAAAAAAAAAAAAAAAAAAAAAAAAAAAAAAAAAAAAAAAAAAAAAAAAAAAAAAAAAAAAAAAAAAAAAAAAAAAAAAAAAAAAAAAAAAAAAAAAAAAAAAAAAAAAAAAAAAAAAAAAAAAAAAAAAAAAAAAAAAAAAAAAAAAAAAAAAAAAAAAAAAAAAAAAAAAAAAAAAAAAAAAAAAAAAAAAAAAAAAAAAAAAAAAAAAAAAAAAAAAAAAAAAAAAAAAAAAAAAAAAAAAAAAAAAAAAAAAAAAAAAAAAAAAAAAAAAAAAAAAAAAAAAAAAAAAAAAAAAAAAAAAAAAAAAAAAAAAAAAAAAAAAAAAAAAAAAAAAAAAAAAAAAAAAAAAAAAAAAAAAAAAAAAAAAAAAAAAAAAAAAAAAAAAAAAAAAAAAAAAAAAAAAAAAAAAAAAAAAAAAAAAAAAAAAAAAAAAAAAAAAAAAAAAAAAAAAAAAAAAAAAAAAAAAAAAAAAAAAAAAAAAAAAAAAAAAAAAAAAAAAAAAAAAAAAAAAAAAAAAAAAAAAAAAAAAAAAAAAAAAAAAAAAAAAAAAAAAAAAAAAAAAAAAAAAAAAAAAAAAAAAAAAAAAAAAAAAAAAAAAAAAAAAAAAAAAAAAAAAAAAAAAAAAAAAAAAAAAAAAAAAAAAAAAAAAAAAAAAAAAAAAAAAAAAAAAAAAAAAAAAAAAAAAAAAAAAAAAAAAAAAAAAAAAAAAAAAAAAAAAAAAAAAAAAAAAAAAAAAAAAAAAAAAAAAAAAAAAAAAAAAAAAAAAAAAAAAAAAAAAAAAAAAAAAAAAAAAAAAAAAAAAAAAAAAAAAAAAAAAAAAAAAAAAAAAAAAAAAAAAAAAAAAAAAAAAAAAAAAAAAAAAAAAAAAAAAAAAAAAAAAAAAAAAAAAAAAAAAAAAAAAAAAAAAAAAAAAAAAAAAAAAAAAAAAAAAAAAAAAAAAAAAAAAAAAAAAAAAAAAAAAAAAAAAAAAAAAAAAAAAAAAAAAAAAAAAAAAAAAAAAAAAAAAAAAAAAAAAAAAAAAAAAAAAAAAAAAAAAAAAAAAAAAAAAAAAAAAAAAAAAAAAAAAAAAAAAAAAAAAAAAAAAAAAAAAAAAAAAAAAAAAAAAAAAAAAAAAAAAAAAAAAAAAAAAAAAAAAAAAAAAAAAAAAAAAAAAAAAAAAAAAAAAAAAAAAAAAAAAAAAAAAAAAAAAAAAAAAAAAAAAAAAAAAAAAAAAAAAAAAAAAAAAAAAAAAAAAAAAAAAAAAAAAAAAAAAAAAAAAAAAAAAAAAAAAAAAAAAAAAAAAAAAAAAAAAAAAAAAAAAAAAAAAAAAAAAAAAAAAAAAAAAAAAAAAAAAAAAAAAAAAAAAAAAAAAAAAAAAAAAAAAAAAAAAAAAAAAAAAAAAAAAAAAAAAAAAAAAAAAAAAAAAAAAAAAAAAAAAAAAAAAAAAAAAAAAAAAAAAAAAAAAAAAAAAAAAAAAAAAAAAAAAAAAAAAAAAAAAAAAAAAAAAAAAAAAAAAAAAAAAAAAAAAAAAAAAAAAAAAAAAAAAAAAAAAAAAAAAAAAAAAAAAAAAAAAAAAAAAAAAAAAAAAAAAAAAAAAAAAAAAAAAAAAAAAAAAAAAAAAAAAAAAAAAAAAAAAAAAAAAAAAAAAAAAAAAAAAAAAAAAAAAAAAAAAAAAAAAAAAAAAAAAAAAAAAAAAAAAAAAAAAAAAAAAAAAAAAAAAAAAAAAAAAAAAAAAAAAAAAAAAAAAAAAAAAAAAAAAAAAAAAAAAAAAAAAAAAAAAAAAAAAAAAAAAAAAAAAAAAAAAAAAAAAAAAAAAAAAAAAAAAAAAAAAAAAAAAAAAAAAAAAAAAAAAAAAAAAAAAAAAAAAAAAAAAAAAAAAAAAAAAAAAAAAAAACAAAAAAAAAAAAAAAAAAAAAAAAAAAAAAAAAAAAAAAAAAAAAAAAAAAAAAAAAAAAAAAAAAAAAAAAAAAAAAAAAAAAAAAAAAAAAAAAAAAAAAAAAAAAAAAAAAAAAAAAAAAAAAAAAAAAAAAAAAAAAAAAAAAAAAAAAAAAAAAAAAAAAAAAAAAAAAAAAAAAAAAAAAAAAAAAAAAAAAAAAAAAAAAAAAAAAAAAAAAAAAAAAAAAAAAAAAAAAAAAAAAAAAAAAAAAAAAAAAAAAAAAAAAAAAAAAAAAAAAAAAAAAAAAAAAAAAAAAAAAAAAAAAAAAAAAAAAAAAAAAAAAAAAAAAAAAAAAAAAAAAAAAAAAAAAAAAAAAAAAAAAAAAAAAAAAAAAAAAAAAAAAAAAAAAAAAAAAAAAAAAAAAAAAAAAAAAAAAAAAAAAAAAAAAAAAAAAAAAAAAAAAAAAAAAAAAAAAAAAAAAAAAAAAAAAAAAAAAAAAAAAAAAAAAAAAAAAAAAAAAAAAAAAAAAAAAAAAAAAAAAAAAAAAAAAAAAAAAAAAAAAAAAAAAAAAAAAAAAAAAAAAAAAAAAAAAAAAAAAAAAAAAAAAAAAAAAAAAAAAAAAAAAAAAAAAAAAAAAAAAAAAAAAAAAAAAAAAAAAAAAAAAAAAAAAAAAAAAAAAAAAAAAAAAAAAAAAAAAAAAAAAAAAAAAAAAAAAAAAAAAAAAAAAAAAAAAAAAAAAAAAAAAAAAAAAAAAAAAAAAAAAAAAAAAAAAAAAAAAAAAAAAAAAAAAAAAAAAAAAAAAAAAAAAAAAAAAAAAAAAAAAAAAAAAAAAAAAAAAAAAAAAAAAAAAAAAAAAAAAAAAAAAAAAAAAAAAAAAAAAAAAAAAAAAAAAAAAAAAAAAAAAAAAAAAAAAAAAAAAAAAAAAAAAAAAAAAAAAAAAAAAAAAAAAAAAAAAAAAAAAAAAAAAAAAAAAAAAAAAAAAAAAAAAAAAAAAAAAAAAAAAAAAAAAAAAAAAAAAAAAAAAAAAAAAAAAAAAAAAAAAAAAAAAAAAAAAAAAAAAAAAAAAAAAAAAAAAAAAAAAAAAAAAAACAAAAAAAAAAAAAAAAAAAAAAAAAAAAAAAAAAAAAAAAAAAAAAAAAAAAAAAAAAAAAAAAAAAAAAAAAAAAAAAAAAAAAAAAAAAAAAAAAAAAAAAAAAAAAAAAAAAAAAAAAAAAAAAAAAAAAAAAAAAAAAAAAAAAAAAAAAAAAAAAAAAAAAAAAAAAAAAAAAAAAAAAAAAAAAAAAAAAAAAAAAAAAAAAAAAAAAAAAAAAAAAAAAAAAAAAAAAAAAAAAAAAAAAAAAAAAAAAAAAAAAAAAAAAAAAAAAAAAAAAAAAAAAAAAAAAAAAAAAAAAAAAAAAAAAAAAAAAAAAAAAAAAAAAAAAAAAAAAAAAAAAAAAAAAAAAAAAAAAAAAAAAAAAAAAAAAAAAAAAAAAAAAAAAAAAAAAAAAAAAAAAAAAAAAAAAAAAAAAAAAAAAAAAAAAAAAAAAAAAAAAAAAAAAAAAAAAAAAAAAAAAAAAAAAAAAAAAAAAAAAAAAAAAAAAAAAAAAAAAAAAAAAAAAAAAAAAAAAAAAAAAAAAAAAAAAAAAAAAAAAAAAAAAAAAAAAAAAAAAAAAAAAAAAAAAAAAAAAAAAAAAAAAAAAAAAAAAAAAAAAAAAAAAAAAAAAAAAAAAAAAAAAAAAAAAAAAAAAAAAAAAAAAAAAAAAAAAAAAAAAAAAAAAAAAAAAAAAAAAAAAACAAAAAAAAAAAAAAAAAAAAAAAAAAAAAAAAAAAAAAAAAAAAAAAAAAAAAAAAAAAAAAAAAAAAAAAAAAAAAAAAAAAAAAAAAAAAAAAAAAAAAAAAAAAAAAAAAAAAAAAAAAAAAAAAAAAAAAAAAAAAAAAAAAAAAAAAAAAAAAAAAAAAAAAAAAAAAAAAAAAAAAAAAAAAAAAAAAAAAAAAAAAAAAAAAAAAAAAAAAAAAAAAAAAAAAAAAAAAAAAAAAAAAAAAAAAAAAAAAAAAAAAAAAAAAAAAAAAAAAAAAAAAAAAAAAAAAAAAAAAAAAAAAAAAAAAAAAAAAAAAAAAAAAAAAAAAAAAAAAAAAAAAAAAAAAAAAAAAAAAAAAAAAAAAAAAAAAAAAAAAAAAAAAAAAAAAAAAAAAAAAAAAAAAAAAAAAAAAAAAAAAAAAAAAAAAAAAAAAAAAAAAAAAAAAAAAAAAAAAAAAAAAAAAAAAAAAAAAAAAAAAAAAAAAAAAAAAAAAAAAAAAAAAAAAAAAAAAAAAAAAAAAAAAAAAAAAAAAAAAAAAAAAAAAAAAAAAAAAAAAAAAAAAAAAAAAAAAAAAAAAAAAAAAAAAAAAAAAAAAAAAAAAAAAAAAAAAAAAAAAAAAAAAAAAAAAAAAAAAAAAAAAAAAAAAAAAAAAAAAAAAAAAAAAAAAAAAAAAAAAAAAAAAAAAAAAAAAAAAAAAAAAAAAAAAAAAAAAAAAAAAAAAAAAAAAAAAAAAAAAAAAAAAAAAAAAAAAAAAAAAAAAAAAAAAAAAAAAAAAAAAAAAAAAAAAAAAAAAAAAAAAAAAAAAAAAAAAAAAAAAAAAAAAAAAAAAAAAAAAAAAAAAAAAAAAAAAAAAAAAAAAAAAAAAAAAAAAAAAAAAAAAAAAAAAAAAAAAAAAAAAAAAAAAAAAAAAAAAAAAAAAAAAAAAAAAAAAAAAAAAAAAAAAAAAAAAAAAAAAAAAAAAAAAAAAAAAAAAAAAAAAAAAAAAAAAAAAAAAAAAAAAAAAAAAAAAAAAAAAAAAAAAAAAAAAAAAAAAAAAAAAAAAAAAAAAAAAAAAAAAAAAAAAAAAAAAAAAAAAAAAAAAAAAAAAAAAAAAAAAAAAAAAAAAAAAAAAAAAAAAAAAAAAAAAAAAAAAAAAAAAAAAAAAAAAAAAAAAAAAAAAAAAAAAAAAAAAAAAAAAAAAAAAAAAAAAAAAAAAAAAAAAAAAAAAAAAAAAAAAAAAAAAAAAAAAAAAAAAAAAAAAAAAAAAAAAAAAAAAAAAAAAAAAAAAAAAAAAAAAAAAAAAAAAAAAAAAAAAAAAAAAAAAAAAAAAAAAAAAAAAAAAAAAAAAAAAAAAAAAAAAAAAAAAAAAAAAAAAAAAAAAAAAAAAAAAAAAAAAAAAAAAAAAAAAAAAAAAAAAAAAAAAAAAAAAAAAAAAAAAAAAAAAAAAAAAAAAAAAAAAAAAAAAAAAAAAAAAAAAAAAAAAAAAAAAAAAAAAAAAAAAAAAAAAAAAAAAAAAAAAAAAAAAAAAAAAAAAAAAAAAAAAAAAAAAAAAAAAAAAAAAAAAAAAAAAAAAAAAAAAAAAAAAAAAAAAAAAAAAAAAAAAAAAAAAAAAAAAAAAAAAAAAAAAAAAAAAAAAAAAAAAAAAAAAAAAAAAAAAAAAAAAAAAAAAAAAAAAAAAAAAAAAAAAAAAAAAAAAAAAAAAAAAAAAAAAAAAAAAAAAAAAAAAAAAAAAAAAAAAAAAAAAAAAAAAAAAAAAAAAAAAAAAAAAAAAAAAAAAAAAAAAAAAAAAAAAAAAAAAAAAAAAAAAAAAAAAAAAAAAAAAAAAAAAAAAAAAAAAAAAAAAAAAAAAAAAAAAAAAAAAAAAAAAAAAAAAAAAAAAAAAAAAAAAAAAAAAAAAAAAAAAAAAAAAAAAAAAAAAAAAAAAAAAAAAAAAAAAAAAAAAAAAAAAAAAAAAAAAAAAAAAAAAAAAAAAAAAAAAAAAAAAAAAAAAAAAAAAAAAAAAAAAAAAAAAAAAAAAAAAAAAAAAAAAAAAAAAAAAAAAAAAAAAAAAAAAAAAAAAAAAAAAAAACAAAAAAAAAAAAAAAAAAAAAAAAAAAAAAAAAAAAAAAAAAAAAAAAAAAAAAAAAAAAAAAAAAAAAAAAAAAAAAAAAAAAAAAAAAAAAAAAAAAAAAAAAAAAAAAAAAAAAAAAAAAAAAAAAAAAAAAAAAAAAAAAAAAAAAAAAAAAACAAAAAAAAAAAAAAAAAAAAAAAAAAAAAAAAAAAAAAAAAAAAAAAAAAAAAAAAAAAAAAAAAAAAAAAAAAAAAAAAAAAAAAAAAAAAAAAAAAAAAAAAAAAAAAAAAAAAAAAAAAAAAAAAAAAAAAAAAAAAAAAAAAAAAAAAAAAAAAAAAAAAAAAAAAAAAAAAAAAAAAAAAAAAAAAAAAAAAAAAAAAAAAAAAAAAAAAAAAAAAAAAAAAAAAAAAAAAAAAAAAAAAAAAAAAAAAAAAAAAAAAAAAAAAAAAAAAAAAAAAAAAAAAAAAAAAAAAAAAAAAAAAAAAAAAAAAAAAAAAAATAAAAAAAAAAAAAAAAAAAAAAAAAAAAAAAAAAAAAAAAAAAAAAAAAAAAAAAAAAAAAAAAAAAAAAAAAAAAAAAAAAAAAAAAAAAAAAAAAAAAAAAAAAAAAAAAAAAAAAAAAAAAAAAAAAAAAAAAAAAAAAAAAAAAAAAAAAAAAAAAAAAAAAAAAAAAAAAAAAAAAAAAAAAAAAAAAAAAAAAAAAAAAAAAAAAAAAAAAAAAAAAAAAAAAAAAAAAAAAAAAAAAAAAAAAAAAAAAAAAAAAAAAAAAAAAAAAAAAAAAAAAAAAAAAAAAAAAAAAAAAAAAAAAAAAAAAAAAAAAAAAAAAAAAAAAAAAAAAAAAAAAAAAAAAAAAAAAAAAAAAAAAAAAAAAAAAAAAAAAAAAAAAAAAAAAAAAAAAAAAAAAAAAAAAAAAAAAAAAAAAAAAAAAAAAAAAAAAAAAAAAAAAAAAAAAAAAAAAAAAAAAAAAAAAAAAAAAAAAAAAAAAAAAAAAAAAAAAAAAAAAAAAAAAAAAAAAAAAAAAAAAAAAAAAAAAAAAAAAAAAAAAAACAAAAAAAAAAAAAAAAAAAAAAAAAAAAAAAAAAAAAAAAAAAAAAAAAAAAAAAAAAAAAAAAAAAAAAAAAAAAAAAAAAAAAAAAAAAAAAAAAAAAAAAAAAAAAAAAAAAAAAAAAAAAAAAAAAAAAAAAAAAAAAAAAAAAAAAAAAAAAAAAAAAAAAAAAAAAAAAAAAAAAAAAAAAAAAAAAAAAAAAAAAAAAAAAAAAAAAAAAAAAAAAAAAAAAAAAAAAAAAAAAAAAAAAAAAAAAAAAAAAAAAAAAAAAAAAAAAAAAAAAAAAAAAAAAAAAAAAAAAAAAAAAAAAAAAAAAAAAAAAAAAAAAAAAAAAAAAAAAAAAAAAAAAAAAAAAAAAAAAAAAAAAAAAAAAAAAAAAAAAAAAAAAAAAAAAAAAAAAAAAAAAAAAAAAAAAAAAAAAAAAAAAAAAAAAAAAAAAAAAAAAAAAAAAAAAAAAAAAAAAAAAAAAAAAAAAAAAAAAAAAAAAAAAAAAAAAAAAAAAAAAAAAAAAAAAAAAAAAAAAAAAAAAAAAAAAAAAAAAAAAAAAAAAAAAAAAAAAAAAAAAAAAAAAAAAAAAAAAAAAAAAAAAAAAAAAAAAAAAAAAAAAAAAAAAAAAAAAAAAAAAAAAAAAAAAAAAAAAAAAAAAAAAAAAAAAAAAAAAAAAAAAAAAAAAAAAAAAAAAAAAAAAAAAAAAAAAAAAAAAAAAAAAAAAAAAAAAAAAAAAAAAAAAAAAAAAAAAAAAAAAAAAAAAAAAAAAAAAAAAAAAAAAAAAAAAAAAAAAAAAAAAAAAAAAAAAAAAAAAAAAAAAAAAAAAAAAAAAAAAAAAAAAAAAAAAAAAAAAAAAAAAAAAAAAAAAAAAAAAAAAAAAAAAAAAAAAAAAAAAAAAAAAAAAAAAAAAAAAAAAAAAAAAAAAAAAAAAAAAAAAAAAAAAAAAAAAAAAAAAAAAAAAAAAAAAAAAAAAAAAAAAAAAAAAAAAAAAAAAAAAAAAAAAAAAAAAAAAAAAAAAAAAAAAAAAAAAAAAAAAAAAAAAAAAAAAAAAAAAAAAAAAAAAAAAAAAAAAAAAAAAAAAAAAAAAAAAAAAAAAAAAAAAAAAAAAAAAAAAAAAAAAAAAAAAAAAAAAAAAAAAAAAAAAAAAAAAAAAAAAAAAAAAAAAAAAAAAAAAAAAAAAAAAAAAAAAAAAAAAAAAAAAAAAAAAAAAAAAAAAAAAAAAAAAAAAAAAAAAAAAAAAAAAAAAAAAAAAAAAAAAAAAAAAAAAAAAAAAAAAAAAAAAAAAAAAAAAAAAAAAAAAAAAAAAAAAAAAAAAAAAAAAAAAAAAAAAAAAAAAAAAAAAAAAAAAAAAAAAAAAAAAAAAAAAAAAAAAAAAAAAAAAAAAAAAAAAAAAAAAAAAAAAAAAAAAAAAAAAAAAAAAAAAAAAAAAAAAAAAAAAAAAAAAAAAAAAAAAAAAAAAAAAAAAAAAAAAAAAAAAAAAAAAAAAAAAAAAAAAAAAAAAAAAAAAAAAAAAAAAAAAAAAAAAAAAAAAAAAAAAAAAAAAAAAAAAAAAAAAAAAAAAAAAAAAAAAAAAAAAAAAAAAAAAAAAAAAAAAAAAAAAAAAAAAAAAAAAAAAAAAAAAAAAAAAAAAAAAAAAAAAAAAAAAAAAAAAAAAAAAAAAAAAAAAAAAAAAAAAAAAAAAAAAAAAAAACAAAAAAAAAAAAAAAAAAAAAAAAAAAAAAAAAAAAAAAAAAAAAAAAAAAAAAAAAAAAAAAAAAAAAAAAAAAAAAAAAAAAAAAAAAAAAAAAAAAAAAAAAAAAAAAAAAAAAAAAAAAAAAAAAAAAAAAAAAAAAAAAAAAAAAAAAACAAAAAAAAAAAAAAAAAAAAAAAAAAAAAAAAAAAAAAAAAAAAAAAAAAAAAAAAAAAAAAAAAAAAAAAAAAAAAAAAAAAAAAAAAAAAAAAAAAAAAAAAAAAAAAAAAAAAAAAAAAAAAAAAAAAAAAAAAAAAAAAAAAAAAAAAAAAAAAAAAAAAAAAAAAAAAAAAAAAAAAAAAAAAAAAAAAAAAAAAAAAAAAAAAAAACAAAAAAAAAAAAAAAAAAAAAAAAAAAAAAAAAAAAAAAAAAAAAAAAAAAAAAAAAAAAAAAAAAAAAAAAAAAAAAAAAAAAAAAAAAAAAAAAAAAAAAAAAAAAAAAAAAAAAAAAAAAAAAAAAAAAAAAAAAAAAAAAAAAAAAAAAAAAAAAAAAAAAAAAAAAAAAAAAAAAAAAAAAAAAAAAAAAAAAAAAAAAAAAAAAAAAAAAAAAAAAAAAAAAAAAAAAAAAAAAAAAAAAAAAAAAAAAAAAAAAAAAAAAAAAAAAAAAAAAAAAAAAAAAAAAAAAAAAAAAAAAAAAAAAAAAAAAAAAAAAAAAAAAAAAAAAAAAAAAAAAAAAAAAAAAAAAAAAAAAAAAAAAAAAAAAAAAAAAAAAAAAAAAAAAAAAAAAAAAAAAAAAAAAAAAAAAAAAAAAAAAAAAAAAAAAAAAAAAAAAAAAAAAAAAAAAAAAAAAAAAAAAAAAAAAAAAAAAAAAAAAAAAAAAAAAAAAAAAAAAAAAAAAAAAAAAAAAAAAAAAAAAAAAAAAAAAAAAAAAAAAAAAAAAAAAAAAAAAAAAAAAAAAAAAAAAAAAAAAAAAAAAAAAAAAAAAAAAAAAAAAAAAAAAAAAAAAAAAAAAAAAAAAAAAAAAAAAAAAACAAAAAAAAAAAAAAAAAAAAAAAAAAAAAAAAAAAAAAAAAAAAAAAAAAAAAAAAAAAACAAAAAAAAAAAAAAAACACAAAAAAAAAAAAAAAAAAAAAAAAAAAAAAAAAAAAAAAAAAAAAAAAAAAAAAAAAAAAAAAAAAAAAAAAAAAAAAAAAAAAAAAAAAAAAAAAAAAAAAAAAAAAAAAAAAAAAAAAAAAAAAAAAAAAAAAAAAAAAAAAAAAAAAAAAAAAAAAAAAAAAAAAAAAAAAAAAAAAAAAAAAAAAAAAAAAAAAAAAAAAAAAAAAAAAAAAAAAAAAAAAAAAAAAAAAAAAAAAAAAAAAAAAAAAAAAAAAAAAAAAAAAAAAAAAAAAAAAAAAAAAAAAAAAAAAAAAAAAAAAAAAAAAAAAAAAAAAAAAAAAAAAAAAAAAAAAAAAAAAAAAAAAAAAAAAAAAAAAAAAAAAAAAAAAAAAAAAAAAAAAAAAAAAAAAAAAAAAAAAAAAAAAAAAAAAAAAAAAAAAAAAAAAAAAAAAAAAAAAAAAAAACAAAAAAAAAAAAAAAAAAAAAAAAAAAAAAAAAAAAAAAAAAAAAAAAAAAAAAAAAAAAAAAAAAAAAAAAAAAAAAAAAAAAAAAAAAAAAAAAAAAAAAAAAAAAAAAAAAAAAAAAAAAAAAAAAAAAAAAAAAAAAAAAAAAAAAAAAAAAAAAAAAAAAAAAAAAAAAAAAAAAAAAAAAAAAAAAAAAAAAAAAAAAAAAAAAAAAAACAAAAAAAAAAAAAAAAAAAAAAAAAAAAAAAAAAAAAAAAAAAAAAAAAAAAAAAAAAAAAAAAAAAAAAAAAAAAAAAAAAAAAAAAAAAAAAAAAAAAAAAAAAAAAAAAAAAAAAAAAAAAAAAAAAAAAAAAAAAAAAAAAAAAAAAAAAAAAAAAAAAAAAAAAAAAAAAAAAAAAAAAAAAAAAAAAAAAAAAAAAAAAAAAAAAAAAAAAAAAAAAAAAAAAAAAAAAAAAAAAAAAAAAAAAAAAAAAAAAAAAAAAAAAAAAAAAAAAAAAAAAAAAAAAAAAAAAAAAAAAAAAAAAAAAAAAAAAAAAAAAAAAAAAAAAAAAAAAAAAAAAAAAAAAAAAAAAAAAAAAAAAAAAAAAAAAAAAAAAAAAAAAAAAAAAAACAAAAAAAAAAAAAAAAAAAAAAAAAAAAAAAAAAAAAAAAAAAAAAAAAAAAAAAAAAAAAAAAAAAAAAAAAAAAAAAGAAAAAAAAAAAAAAAAAAAAAAAAAAAAAAAAAAAAAAAAAAAAAAAAAAAAAAAAAAAAAAAAAAAAAAAAAAAAAAAAAAAAAAAAAAAAAAAAAAAAAAAAAAAAAAAAAAAAAAAAAAAAAAAAAAAAAAAAAAAAAAAAAAAAAAAAAAAAAAAAAAAAAAAAAAAAAAAAAAAAAAAAAAAAAAAAAAAAAAAAAAAAAAAAAAAAAAAAAAAAAAAAAAAAAAAAAAAAAAAAAAAAAAAAAAAAAAAAAAAAAAAAAAAAAAAAAAAAAAAAAAAAAAAAAAAAAAAAAAAAAAAAAAAAAAAAAAAAAAAAAAAAAAGAAAAAAAAAAAAAAAAAAAAAAAAAAAAAAAAAAAAAAAAAAAACAAAAAAAAAAAAAAAAAAAAAAAAAAAAAAAAAAAAAAAAAAAAAAAAAAAAAAAAAAAAAAAAAAAAAAAAAAAAAAAAAAAAAAAAAAAAAAAAAAAAAAAAAAAAAAAAAAAAAAAAAAAAAAAAAAAAAAAAAAAAAAAAAAAAAAAAAAAAAAAAAAAAAAAAAAAAAAAAAAAAAAAAAAACAAAAAAAAAAAAAAAAAAAAAAAAAAAAAAAAAAAAAAAAAAAAAAAAAAAAAAAAAAAAAAAAAAAAAAAAAAAAAAAAAAAAAAAAAAAAAAAAAAAAAAAAAAAAAAAAAAAAAAAAAAAAAAAAAAAAAAAAAAAAAAAAAAAAAAAAAAAAAAAAAAAAAAAAAAAAAAAAAAAAAAAAAAAAAAAAAAAAAAAAAAAAAAAAAAAAAAAAAAAAAAAAAAAAAAAAAAAAAAAAAAACAAAAAAAAAAAAAAAAAAAAAAAAAAAAAAAAAAAAAAAAAAAAAAAAAAAAAAAAAAAAAAAAAAAAAAAAAAAAAAAAAAAAAAAAAAAAAAAAAAAAAAAAAAAAAAAAAAAAAAAAAAAAAAAAAAAAAAAAAAAAAAAAAAAAAAAAAAAAAAAAAAAAAAAAAAAAAAAAAAAAAAAAAAAAAAAAAAAAAAAAAAAAAAAAAAAAAAAAAAAAAAAAAAAAAAAAAAAAAAAAAAAAAAAAAAAAAAAAAAAAAAAAAAAAACAAAAAAAAAAAAAAAAAAAAAAAAAAAAAAAAAAAAAAAAAAAAAAAAAAAAAAAAAAAAAAAAAAAAAAAAAAAAAAAAAAAAAAAAAAAAAAAAAAAAAAAAAAAAAAAAAAAAAAAAAAAAAAAAAAAAAAAAAAAAAAAAAAAAAAAAAAAAAAAAAAAAAAAAAAAAAAAAAAAAAAAAAAAAAAAAAAGAAAAAAAAAAAAAAAAAAAAAAAAAAAAAAAAAAAAAAAAAAACAAAAAAAAAAAAAAAAAAAAAAAAAAAAAAAAAAAAAAAAAAAAAAAAAAAAAAAAAAAAAAAAAAAAAAAAAAAAAAAAAAAAAAAAAAAAAAAAAAAAAAAAAAAAAAAAAAAAAAAAAAAAAAAAAAAAAAAAAAAAAAAAAAAAAAAAAAAAAAAAAAAAAAAAAAAAAAAAAAAAAAAACAAAAAAAAAAAAAAAAAAAAAAAAAAAAAAAAAAAAAAAAAAAAAAAAAAAAAAAAAAAAAAAAAAAAAAAAAAAAAAAAAAAAAAAAAAAAAAAAAAACAAAAAAAAAAAAAAAAAAAAAAAAAAAAAAAAAAAAAAAAAAAAAAAAAAAAAAAAAAAAAAAAAAAAAAAAAAAAAAAAAAAAAAAAAAAAAAAAAAAAAAAAAGAAAAAAAAAAAAAAAAAAAAAAAAAAAAAAAAAAAAAAAAAAAAAAAAAAAAAAAAAAAAAAAAAAAAAAAAAACAAAAAAAAAAAAAAAAAAAAAAAAAAAAAAAAAAAAAAAAAAAAAAAAAAAAAAAAAAAAAAAAAAAAAAAAAAAAAAAAAAAAAAAAAAAAAAAAAAAAAAAAAAAAAAAAAAAAAAAAAAAAAAAAAACAAAAAAAAAAAAAAAAAAAAAAAAAAAAAAAAAAAAAAAAAAAAAAAAAAAAAAAAAAAAAAAAAAAAAAAAAAAAAAAAAAAAAAAAAAAAAAAAAAAAAAAAAAAAAAAAACAAAAAAAAAAAAAAAAAAAAAAAAAAAAAAAAAAAAAAAAAAAAAAAAAAAAAAAAAAAAAAAAAAAAAAAAAAAAAAAAAAAAAAAAAAAAAAAAAAAAAAAAAAAAAAAAAAAAAAAAAAAAAAAAAAAAAAAAAAAAAAAAAAAAAAAAAAAAAAAAAAAAAAAAAAAAAAAAAAAAAAAAAAAAAAAAAAACAAAAAAAAAAAAAAAAAAAAAAAAAAAAAAAAAAAAAAAAAAAAAAAAAAAAAAAAAAAAAAAAAAAAAAAAAAAAAAAAAGAAAAAAAAAAAAAAAAAAAAAAAAAAAAAAAAAAAAAAAAAAAAAAAAAAAAAAAAAAAAAACAAAAAAAAAAAAAAAAAAAAAAAAAAAAAAAAAAAAAAAAAAAAAAAAAAAAAAAAAAAAAAAAAAAAAAAAAAACAAAAAAAAAAAAAAAAAAAAAAAAAAAAAAAAAAAAAAAAAAAAAAAAAAAAAAAAAAAAAAAAAAAAAAAAAAAAAAAAAAAAAAAAAAAAAAAAAAAAAAAAAAAAAAAAAAAAAAAAAAAAAAAAAAACAAAAAAAAAAAAAAAAAAAAAAAAAAAA